>CBDDKT010000004.1:0-10262 GCA_965230315.1 Arenicella sp. | reverse complement strand
CCTTACTTATGTCGTTCTCTATTTCAAAGGGCGGGGGGGTTGTTAGTTCAAAACGGTAAAATAGTTGCCAGATCGCATCTTTGTACCAGACGCTACCATGAGAGAAATAGTCATGACATTCCGTTTGGCGCTGAGCCCAGTCTCGCATGTCATGGGTCTTGAGCATGCCATAGGGACCGGCAAGGCCAACGATGGTACCGAGGTGTACAAAAAAATATTCCATCCATTTCGGACACTGATAACTTCGGTGAATGAACCGGCGATGCATTCCAAGGGAATGACCGAAACACAGAGTGAAGCCTGTGAACCCGATAAAAAGCAAAATGGCATCGAGGCTGGCTGTTATTGCACTGCCCACGGTGCCGATTAGAAGCATCGAGCCAACCCAAATTACCTTGCTTGGGTCTAGTTGGATTCGACCTTCTTTAGCATTGCCAATCGGCTCTTCTCGATCAATTCTGGGGTTTGTGTATTGCGTAGTTTTCATGTGTCCTCCGTTAGGTGAGAACACAGAATAGGGCGCGAGTAGCGATCAAACTTCCTGTTTTATATTTCCTGAATGATAAAAAATTAAGTTGTTTAAAATCAATGATTTAAAACTCTCCTGATTTATATATCAGGATATTAAGGCTGATTTTCTTTGCGATAATTTGCTGGCGATTTGCCTGTATTTTCCTTAAACGCGGTGTAAAAGCTCGATTGCGATTTAAAACCGGTCATCATACTAATTGATAAGACCGACGCCGTTGATTCGCTAATTAGTAACTGCTTTGCAGCGTCAATTCGATGTTGGCGTACAAATTTGGGAAAACCGCAATCATGGTGAGTATTGATTAGCTCCGAGAGTTGGTGGCTCGACAGTTCTAATAATTCAGCAACCATTGCTAAACTCAGATTTTCGTTCTCATAATGCTTGTCTTGGATCATTAGGTCATTTAGTTCAGCAATCTTTTTGACCGTATCGACCCCGTGTAACTTGGACTTAGCGTATGCCATTTCAGTTATCAGCATGATGTCACTGAGAAGCTCGGGAAAAATTAACAAGGCGGCGACGATTAATATCATCGCAAGTGAGATAGCATTGGAATAACTCAAGAAGAAGATGCTGGCGTTGAGATAGGGTAGTGCTAAGCCCAGGATTAAAGCGATCAATGCCATCACCGCAAACATGCCAAAAAAGAAGAACTCAAACTTATAGCGGCTGCGTTGGTCTTTAAGTTTGTAGAGCGTTTGCGCAAACCAGAACGTGTAAGCGGTGCCGAATAAAAATGCATAGCCGGGTATATGCTGTACAGCTATTGCAAAACTAGCGACAGGGCCGATCAAGTGTAAGCCATCGTACCAGCGATATTCTAAATCCGGAAACAACACTTCTCTACCGAAGAAGAAAAACGTCGGTGGCGTTATTACCAGTATTGTTGCATAGACCCGCGATGTTAAGAGTTCGCTTCCTTCGGTAAAATACAGATAGTGTGAGTATTGTAGCGCCGCCAGGCTTAGCAGCATAAACGTACAGGCAATTTTACCCGTCATGCTCTTACGCATATCCTGCAAAAAGAATAGGTAGGCCAGCAGCAATATAAGTGCGCTGACTACACTAAAACCGGCTAATAATGCGCTTATTTGGACGCTAAAGGTGTTCAGTGTCATCTGCTTGGAGTGAGTGCCATAACGTTAATTTGCTATCAGTTGGATTCAAGCACTGAGACGATAACCGGGCGATCGTTTTATGTACTTTGACGTGTTAAATTTTAATTGATCTAACGATACTAGGGTGTGTTTGGTGTCAGCACAAATAAAATTTTCTGGATGCGCACTTGAATGCGAGCACTATGCCGTGCTGGTTTGCGAGACCCACCTATTGTATCGTGATGCATATTAGGCTTGTTCGTGATGGATCTGTTTAAAAAAAACCACCTTAATAGGTGCGTTTGATGATCGACATTGTTGATAGTGAGTGTTTTATTCCAACCCAGTGCGACCATTTTCTGATTTAAATCATCCTTTATAGATCGGGTCGTCATAATGAGTGCCGTTGAGCCCACAACCCTACAATAAAACTCTGTATAAAATTAGGAGAGTCCCTTTGAAAAAATTGTTATTAAGCGCTGCCTGTGTTGCCATGCTAAGTGCATGTGGAAACGCTGATCAGTCTGCAACCAACACAGACGTGGCCAGTTCCAAGGAATCGGTTGCTGTTGATAACGCCGTTGATAAATCAACCGCGATATCGACCGCGTCAAACACATTAATCTCAGGCATTGACATCGCCAACTTCGATACAAATGTTCGTCCTCAAGACGACTTGTTTCGTGCTATCAACGGTAAATGGTTGGCTGAGTTTGAACTGCCCGCAGATAAATCCAATTATGGATCTTTCACCAAACTGGCAGAGCAAGCACGCGTGGATGTTAAGGCGATCATTGATGAGGCATCAAGTGGGAACTCACCTAAAGGCTCTGATGCTCAAAAAGTCGGCGACCTCTACCGAAGCTTTATGAATCAAGAATTGCTGAATGAAATAGGTATTAAACCCCTGCAACCAGAGTTCGATAAGATAGACGCGATTCAAAATACCTCTGATTTGTCGGAGTATATTGCTTATGCGCAAATGGTGAGCCGCGCACCTTTTAATGTCTATGTCTATATCGACGATAAGCAGCCGGATACCCATATTACTCACATGAATCAAAGTGGATTAGGTCTGCCTAGTCGTGATTCATATTTGAAAGACGACGAAAAAACCAAGGATATTCAAGCTAAATACTTGGTTCACATTGCCAAAATGATGGCGCTGTCAGGTGTCGATGGCGGTGAAGAAATCGCATCGACGGTTATGGATATTGAAACCCAGCTGGCTACTAAACAGTGGACCAAGGAGCGACGGCGTGATCCGGTTCAGGGCTACAATAAACGTTCATCTGCAGAGATGGCTGAGATGATGCCCAACCTCGACTGGGATCGTTGGAAGAAGGCAGCAATGCTTGAAGCGATGACAGACGTCATCGTTGCCCAGCCAGATTTTCTAGAGGCCGTTAACGACATGCTAGTGAGCGTTCCGCTTGATAGTTGGAAGGCTTATTTCAAATGGCATATGGTTCGCGGCGCCGCAAGGTATATGAATGCAGAACTAGATCAAGAGAACTTCAATTTTTACCGAGGAGTGCTAAGCGGGGTAGAACAGCAAGAACCGCGTTGGAAGCGCGGAGTCAACACGCTCAATAATGTTCTGGGCGAAGTGATCGGCAAGCTGTATGTGGCCAAGCATTTCAAACCTGAAGCAAAAGCCGAAATGACAAAATTGGTTGAAAACCTCAGAACCGCCTACGGGGAGGGAATCAAAGATCTGGAGTGGATGGGTGACGAAACCAAAGTCCAAGCATTAGACAAGTTGGCTAAGTTTACACCTAAGATCGGCTATCCTGAAAAATGGAAAGACTATTCGGAATTAGAGATCTCGGCTGACGATTTATTGGGTAATATGAAACGTGCGACCTTCGTAGAAGAGAAACGCAATCGAAGCAAACTGGGCCAGCCGATAGACCGAACCGAGTGGTTTATGAATCCACAAACAGTGAATGCGTATTACAACCCCGTGATGAACGAAATTGTGTTTCCAGCTGCCATTTTGCAACCGCCATTTTTTAATTTAGAGGCCGATGTGGCGGTTAACTACGGTGCGATTGGGGCTGTAATTGGTCACGAAATGGGGCATGGTTTTGATGACTCCGGCTCGAAATATGACGGTGATGGCAAATTAACCAACTGGTGGACAGATAACGATCGTAAAGAGTTTGACGCACGTGCGAAAAAACTAGTCTCTCAATATGACGGTTTTAAGGTCTTAGGCGATGTCAGTGTCAACGGTGAATTCACTCAAGGTGAGAACATCGGTGATTTAAGCGGATTAACCATTGCCTATAAAGCTTACCAATCAACCAAACAAGGTAAGGAAGCACCGGTTATTGATGGGCTAACGGGTGATCAGCGCGTGTTCGCTGGTTGGGCGCAAGTATGGGCTCGTAAATATCGTGATGAAGAATTGCGCAGACGTATCGAGACAGACCCACACTCGCCGTCTGAGTTCCGTGCCAATGGCACGGTATCGAACATGCCGGAGTTTTATCAGGCGTTTGACGTTAAACCGGAAGACAAAATGTATATAAAACCTGAAGACCGCGTCAAAATTTGGTAAGACTATATCGTTAATAGCCGTTTGATTGAGCCAGGTTTTATCGAATGGATGCCTAAAAAAGGAGAGCAATTGCTCTCCTTTTCTTTTGGTTATTTGTTGAGTTATACAGCGTTATTCACTCTATTTTCCAGGAAACTGATGATGTCCTTGGACTCGTATAGCCATCGCACACTGCCATTCTCTTCTATCCGTAAACAAGGTACCTTTACGCGACCACCATCGGTTTCAAGTTGCTGCCTATAGGCGGGGGTTTTATTAATATCTCTTGGCTCCACGGTGACATTGAGTCGATGAATTGCACGCCGAGTTTTAGTGCAAAATGGGCAAGCAAAAAATTGATATAAGGATAAGCCTTGCATCGCTGACTGGGCTTTTAATTGCTCGGCCTCAGAGCGTAGAATTGCCTTTGGTCTCGAGACTAGGTCAAAAAACACGATAATCAAACCAAGACCATTCCGCACGGCTTTAAGAATAAGAGATTTAAGAGACATTCTGCGCTCGCAAATGCAGTGATATTAATAAGTTGCGCGCAGTCTAACCTTATTTTAGGCCATAAAGAATAGGTTTTATGGTATCGCTTTGCTTTTTCTGCTTGTAAGCTGAGATTAATAGCGATAACGTGAGCGCCGAACCACTTTGAGCACAAAACCATGTCAGAACTAGACAGAAATAACCCACTCCACGGCGTAGGCCTGGACGCCATGTTTTCAGAATTATTGCGGCATTACCATTGGGAGATTTTGTCTGAACAACTGAAGTTTAAATGTTTAGAGAACCACCCGAGTTTTGCAGCGGCAATAAAGTTTCTTAAGAAAACAAAATGGGCGCGTGAAAAGACGGAAGCGTTTTACCTCTACAAATTCAAACAACTGCCTATTCCCAGCGACGAAGAACATTTATTGCCTCCGCGTGAACGGCGGTTTGAAGAAGGGGATGCATCGAAAGAGCCTGCGATCATAAACAAAGGGGATAAACCGTTTTTTGATGACCCGATTTCGGGGCCGAAGTTTTCGGATAAACAGTCATCAAAGAAATCGCCACGCGTTCGTACTCAAGCAAAACCAAAATCGAAAAAGACAACGACTAATATAAGCGATGATTCAGATCCATGGGCAAGGTGGAGGTAATGACATCATTGTCAAGACAGCCGGATATGAAAATATTTCATCGTTTATTATTGAACTATAAATTTTAATTTATAGTTCATGCCGATATATTAATTTAAAGATACCTAGCATCTATCTAGGTTTTAGTCGTATCGAGTTAACTCCTTTGCCAGGACCCACTCATTTGTCCAGAAAATATCACTTTGACATTTTTATATGCTCAAGGTTAAGATCACTTCCGGTTCAAACAGGTGCAGTAACTCTATTGCAGTAACTCTATTAAAGAGAAGCGGCAGGTTTGATAGTGAAACGACAAGGATGAGATTCTTCAGTGACGTTTATTCCTAAATATTTATAAGAAATCTTTGTTTACCGCAAGGCTGTTGAGCGATGGTAATAACCCTAGATAGCGCTAGGCAATATCCGCAAACTTGGCCGATTGGTGTTGGCAAATATAACAATCATATTTTAGTAGGGTAAATCGCAACCAAATAATTATTTTTAACCATTGTCACCAATTGCACGCATATGTGTGTAAGTGAATAAATTCAGAGAACAAGGAGCCCTAAGAGGGTAGGTTTAAATTATGAACAGTGTGAAGGTTTTAGCAGTGAGCAATATTGCCTTGCTTGCTTTGATTGGATACTTGATGGTTCAAAATCATCAATTTCAGAAAAACCAAGTTAAATCGAGCAGTCATGTTGATCAACTAGCAAAACGGCATAGTTCTGTAGTCGAAGTACCTCTCGAGATAATTGAATCAAGGCCTGAAAACATCAGAGCGGAACAGCGGTTGGCTAACCCGTTGACCGAAGGGTCGTCAGTCGCGCCGGACTTAATTGAACCAACATCAGAGGAAGTGATTGCTTTATCCGCTTATAAATGTTGAAGACGCCTGCCCCGCTCGATGGGAAGACCATCTTGCGCAAATAGAATTCCAAGTCGGAGATAGCCTCTGGCAGGGTAACTTGCGTGACAAAGCGGCGTTTGTTAAATACGCATCAACCCACTTAAAAGATATTGATGGTAGTTTTTTAATTGATAGTTTTAATGACGTAGGCTCGATAATTATTAGTTGTGGAAACGCAAAATCTGATTTTTTTGCTCTAGTTAGGCAAGATCAAATTAATGTATCTGATGCCTTTGATCTCGACACTCTGCTTGACGCTGACAATGATGGGATCAATGATGCATTAGATATTTGTCCAGCGACCAGTGATGTGAATATTCCAGAAGGTCAAATCTATTCGGTCAATGCCGTTGGCTGCACTCCTTGGCAAGCTGATACTGATGGAGATGGCGTTACAGATCACATTGACCAGTGTGCATCTAGCCCTCCTAACACTGTGGTAGATAGTTCTAACGGATGCTTAGATTCCGACGGAGATGGTATATCAGATGAAAACGACAGTTACCCATTGCAACATGACACACTTTGCCTAGATCAAGGAGTGATCGAATGATTAAAATTATAAATCTACTTCTGACTATTAAGGCTAATTTAGGGAGTGTAGCAATGAAATATTATTTATCTAAAAAGTTTTCATCACGCCATTCAAAGAGGGCCTCAAGCACACTATTTCTTCTATTTGCCGGATTGTTATTGCTGCCTTGGTCTGTCCAAGGAAAAGACATTCCCGGCGCCACCCAAACCTCGTACGCGGTGTCGCCCTCAGGCGCCTTCAGTTTTCAGGTGCCGATCATTGTTCCGCAAGGCGTAAACGGGGTTCAACCTAACTTATCACTCAACTTTTCCAGCGCGCGCGGTAATGGCCGAGTCGGCGTGGGTTGGGACGTCACCGGCTTGTCGGCGATTAATCGTTGCGGCCAAACGTTGGCCACACACGGGCGCCGAATTGGCGTTAAGTACGAAGGCACCGATCGATACTGTCTTGATGGTCAGCCTCTCATTTTAGTGAGCGGCAGCTACGGCGTGGCGGGCTCGGAGTATCGCACCGAGATCGACAGTTTTGCGCGCATCACGGTCACCGGCAGCTCGGCCAACAATCTTGATGGCACACACGCAGCAACCGAGTTTAAAGTCGAGCGCAAAGACGGCTCAATCTGGACTTATGGCGCGGGCAGTTCGGCCATTAAGCTGCCGGGCACCAACACCATCCATTGCTGGAAGGTGTCGTCGGTCAGCGACCGCAACAATAATAGTTACAATGTCGACTACCGCAGCAGCGATGGTCAACCGGCATCGATCAGCTACGGTGGCGTCGCAAGCATCGATCTGAATTACGAGAACCGCAATGACGTTCGCGAGCGGTATTTTGGCGGTCATAAGTTCACCTACAACCAACGGGTTGCCAGCATTGACGTGAAACGCGGCACGTCGATTGTACGCCAATACAATCTGGGCTATCGCTATTCCAACGGCAGTCAGTCGCAACTGACCTCGATCACCGAGTGCGGCATGAACAATGAGTGCATGCCGCCGATTCAGGTTGCCTGGCACGATGACGCTAAAGGCTACTCGAATGCGCCTGCGTCGTTTAATCCCCGCGAGGCAATGATTGAATACACCTCTAACGGTGGCCAAACTAACCGCGGTGTGTTCGCCGACGTGAACAACGACGGCTACGTGGACCAGGTGATCTCCTATCGTAATACCGCCGGTTCTCACGTACGCAGAACCTATCTGGGCAGTAAAAACGGGCTGTCTGCAACCCCCAGCGCGGCCTGGAACATGCCGATAGAGCTGGTGGAATACACCACCGGCATTGTCGCGCATTCGCAAATCAACAGCACTTCGGTGGCCAAAGCGCAATTGGTGGATGTGAATTCGGATGGCCTGCCCGACGTGGTGTTTGGTTTTGAGCATCCGTTGTATATCGCCAGCACCAACACACGCACGTTTAAAAAAGAACGAGGGGTCTACTTAAATAACGGCAACGGCTGGAACAGCACGCTGTCGACCACCTTCATACCGCCGGAGTACTTTAACTCTTATGTGGATAACCTTGAGATAAAAACCAGCAGCAGTGGCAGTACCTTCTCATCCTACATTCTAACCCCGCGCGGTCGGTTTATTGACATCAATAACGACGGTCGGGTCGACTGGATCACGTCTTACTTTCGCTGGACTGGCAGCAACGGTGGCGCTGGCGGGGTGTCGCATAAGGCGGTGTACCTGAACAACGGCAGTGCCTGGGTGCACAATGCAGCCTACTCCTCAACCCTGCCGGATGTCCTAACCCGCTATGTGCGTGAGCACAGCTTGCCGACTGGCCAAATGGTGGACATCAATGGCGACGGATTGGTCGACTGGGTGCAGTCGTATCATCACAATCGCGATGGTGGCACCACGAATCGGGGTGTGTGGCTGAACACCGGCACTCAATTCGAAGCAGCGGGCAATCGTCATCAGGCATTGCCCACCATTGCCTATGAGAACTACGGTAATACTCACAACCCGCGTCAACACGGCACGTTCATTGATCTCAATGGCGATGGCCTAACGGATTATCTGGCGGATTCGGCCAGCGGTTCCTGGGTTCCGGGCTATCCGCAAGGGCGCATCGCGTATTTGAACACCGGCCGGGGTTGGGTGCGCGCCAGCAGCTATGACCCGGTGGGCAAGTTTCAGCACAAGACCAATCGAGCCGGCGGCCTGGTGTTGGCGCATGGCCAGTACATGGACCTGAACAACGACGGCTTGGTGGATTTTTCTGAGGCGTATAAAGACGCCAACAACGTCAACCATCAAAACTCGTGGATCAACACCGGCACGGGTTGGGTGAAAGACAACAGCTTTAATACCGGCTCCGTGTATTTTGATCACCGAGGCAATAACGACAATTCGTCGACCAGCGATAACATCAAACTGGTGAACGGCAGTTTTGTTGATATGAACGCTGACGGCAGCCCTGATTGGGTACAAGCCCGAGCCGGTTTGGCGTTGCTGACGCGCACCAGCAATGTCGGCCGTGCCAGTTTGCTGAGCAACGTCACTACCACCCTGGGCGTGCGAATTGCGCCTAAGTTTGCGCCGCTGACCCGCGGTGAAGAACTCTACATTCAGTACCCCGAGTTGGCGAATGGGTCGATCGCGCCCACGGAGCCGAATTCGTTCTACATTAATGGCGCCAGCTACGTCACCGAGTCGGTGACCACACCCACCCCGGTGAGCGGCACCGACAGCGTGGTGAGCTATCGATACGAAGGCGCGCAAGCGAATCGTATTCGAGGCTTCTTGGGGTTTAAATCCTTCAGTGCCACCAGTTCGTTGACCAACCTCTCGACCATTACCGCCTTGGATCAAACGTTTCCGTATATTGGGCGTCGTTTGGTTACTGCGACCATGCAAGGCGATGCGGTGCTGTCAATGTCGAGCAATGAGTATGATAATACGCAGCAAACGCACGCGGATGGTACCAAGACCTACTTTGTGTTCGCCAAAACCGGCGAATCCCAGCAGTACGAACTGCCCGAGAATGGCTATGCCTTAGTGCGTCGCACCGAAATCGATACGATCACTCCTCAAAATTACGACGCTTACGGCAATCTATTAACTCAGACCAGTCGAGTGTTTGATGGCGCTGGGGCCGAGTTGCATCGAACCACAGTCAGCAACGTTTACGGGGCGATCGAAAACGATTGGCTGATCGCGCGTTTGACGCGAAGTACTCAGGAGAATCAATCTGGTAGTCAGGCTGCGAGCAATAATGCTACGGTCAGCAATACCACGTCTTACACCTATAAGAGTGACAAGCCATGGTTGTTGGCAACCGTTAATCGCGAACCGGATTCAAGCGACGACGCGATTAAGTTAACCACTAGCTATGGGTACGACAATTACGGCAATGTTGAGTTGTCCACAGACACCACACCCTCTAACCCCGCGGCGCGCATCAGCGCAATTAGTTACGACCCCAACAACCGCTTGCCTAGAACACTAGCCAATAGTTTGAGTCAGCAGTCGATCATTGAGTATCACCCGCAATGTGATCAGCCTG
>CBDDKT010000003.1:0-77314 GCA_965230315.1 Arenicella sp. | reverse complement strand
GGGCCCGTATATCTTTGAACAATTCGTAATCTTCCAAACTTTCCCGTGCATTTATCGATAGCTCAGTATTCTCATAGATTTGAGTCGATTCTTGAGCGTATCTAGCCAGATAATCACACAACATCAATTGTTCAGTGGAGACATGGTCGGCAATCTCCCCTTCTTGCTTTTGGCGATGAAGTTTAGGAGACACAAAACTCAACACGTCGGACTCACTAAGCTTCAAAATATTCTCAACACCGTGATTAACCAATTGATCAAACATTCTATCCATAACAGTTACGGGATCTTCGATTAATTCCCGATGCGACACGAATATCGTTCGGTCTAACGTAATGTGCTTCAATGCTTCTTTATTATATAGCTCCCATAGGGCTGTTCCCGTCGATCGAGGAATTTCATTTCTGACCTTTAAACTCAAGGCTACTTCAACAGGGGTTCGGTAAACGTAGATATAGATTGGCTGATTTAGCACTGCATTCCATTGCCCTAATAAGATATTCAGACGAGGTTCTTTGAGTAACCAATTTTTATGCTTATCTAACTTTGCGATGACTTGGTTGGCTGCTTGTTTGAATTGGTCGATGCTTTCGTGCGTAAAACAATCGGCGTTTAATTTACTGACATAGTCCCAATCCAAACCCGCCGAATGTAATAACCTGTCATTTAGCGTACGGACGTCTTGTCGTTCCCAAAAGCCTTTCGGATTTTCATCATTGGTGCCTATCGCGTCCTCGTCTTCGCCAAAATAGACTCCCATCATATTGATCAGACGCGCAAGCATAGAGGTGCCTGACCGATGCATTCCCAGAATAATTATTTGCATATACTTTACTACTTAAGTGTCTTTCACTTTGCCATCAACGTTTGTTCGATCCAATATTCGCGAATTAATACGCAATAGCTTCATATCCAATCGAATAGGTAAATATGGAAATTCTAACTCAATCAATCTGCGGCTAATTATAGTAAACTTACCGTAAAACTTTAGCTCTACATTACATATCAGGACACTGCCGTGACAATTCCATTTATTAATCTCAACGCCCAGTATATAGACAATAAACCAGCAATTGATAGCGCCATTCAAAAAGTGTTAGATCACGGCCAATATATAATGGGCCCCGAAGTAAGAGAATTGGAAGCCCAACTCGCTGACTTTATAGGAGTAAAGCACGTAT
Organism: Arenicella sp.; assembly: GCA_965230315.1. Lineage (GTDB taxonomy): Bacteria > Pseudomonadota > Gammaproteobacteria > Arenicellales > Arenicellaceae > Arenicella. Next base: position 76,133 of record CBDDKT010000003.1, on the reverse strand, counting down.
TAGCGTGTTCCAGTGGCACTGATGCATTGGTTTTGCCACTGATGACGCTAAACTTAAAACGCGGTGATGCGGTGTTTACCAGCCCATTTACTTTCTTCGCGTCTGCCGAGTCTATTTCTCTCGCAGGGGCTACTCCGGTTTTTGTCGATATCGATCCAGTTACCTACAATTTGGACTCGAAAGATCTTGACGCCAGGATCCAACAAGTAATCGATGAGGGAAAGCTAACCCCTAAGGCGATCATGCCGGTTGATCTATTTGGAATTTCGGCCGATTACGATGAAATTATGAGAATCGCATCAAAACACGGCCTATTTCTATTGGAGGATGCTGCCCAGTCATTTGGTGCTCCGTACAAAGGACGAAAAGCATGCGGTTTCGGTAATGCCGCAGCAACCAGTTTCTACCCAGCAAAGCCGCTTGGGTGCTACGGAGATGGCGGTGCGGTTTTTACTAACGATACGGATATGTATCAGGAACTGGTTTCTCTCCGTGTGCATGGTCAAGCTGTCTCTGGAGATAAATACGATAATGTGCGCATTGGCCTTAATGCGCGAATGGACACCATTCAGGCCGCGATATTACTGGAAAAGTTAAAAACCTACGATGCGGAAATCGAGCGTCGGAATAATGTGGCTGAACTCTATAAGAAGCATCTACACGAGAACGTTATCACTCCGAATGTTCCCGATGATCAAGGAAGTGTTTGGGCGCAGTATTCAATTCAAGTAGATAATCGCGAAAAGTTGAAATCTGATTTGGCCGATCAAGGCATTCCAACTGCCGTGTTCTACCCTATCCCGATTCACCTTTCTTCGGCCTATGCACACTTAGGCTATTCACAAGGCGATTTTCCAGTTAGCGAATCAGTTTCCAAAAAAATCATCAGTTTGCCAATGCATCCGTATTTAGACGAATCGACAATCATGACAATATGTGACGCGGTAAACACCTCTGTTGGACAATAAGTTCACTTAACAATGAAGAATTCTTTATTCGGTGTTTATCATCCACTTCATAAAGCTTGCTTATTAGTCTCCGACTTAATAACGATAGCAATCGCATTTTCAATTGCGACCAAATTACGGCTAAATTCATTTCCTGACTTTACTAGTCTGGAATATTTTGGGCTTAATTTAGTCATTGTTTCGTGTCTGTTTATTGGCAATGGTTACACCAGCAGCACGCTTGGAAGCCGACCGAAATTGCCACTCAACACGTTCTTCACGATACTCGCATCCGCAATCCCCGGCACGCTCTTTATCTATTTTTTAGGGCCTGACCGCTTTACTGATTTATTTGGACGAGGCGTTTTTCCAGCGGCAATGTTGCTATTAGGCATGTTGGCGGTTGTCTCTAGAATCACACTAAACTATGTATTTTCAACGGACAGCGTTACTAAACGTCTAATTGTGCTGGGCGACATTAAATCTAAGCATCAGCTTGACACCACCCTTAAACGTAGCCATTTGGCGTTTGATATTAGATATTCTGAAAGTATAGAAAATATTAGCGATATCAGCCGGGTCGATGCGATTGTGATCACGCCAGAGCATAATTCCGATGCCTCTGAGCAGCAACGGCTAATAAGCGCCAGACTCGCTGGAACCCCAATTTTTTCATTATCGGACTTCTTTGAAAGCTTTCTGTTTCTAGTGCCAGTTAACGAGATAAACAATAATTGGTTCATTCGCGCTGAAGGCTTCACCATGCTGCACAGCTCAGTGGCACTGCGCATCAAACGTGCAGCAGATGTCATCGGCGCTATCGGACTTATTGTTATTAGTTTCCCGATTATGATCATTAGCGCGATTCTGACCAAATTGGTGTCTCGAGGGCCTATTTTCTTTAGTCAAACCCGAGTAGGAACAAACGGGTCACACTTCACCATCTATAAATTCAGGACAATGCACATCGACGCTGAAGAATCGGGCGCTCAATGGGCCAGTAATAACGACGACAGAATCATTCCATTCGGCAAATTCTTTCGTAAAACACGCATTGACGAACTTCCCCAGTGCTGGAATATATTGCGCGGCGACATGAGCATTGTTGGTCCGCGCCCTGAACGGCCTGAATTCACCTCGTCATTAGCAAAAGAGATTCCATACTACGACTTACGACATGTTGTAAAACCCGGTCTCACTGGTTGGGCCCAGGTCAGCTATCCCTATGGCGCCTCGACTGAAGATGCGCTTCGAAAGCTACAATACGATCTCTACTACATCAAGAACTATTCTCTGCTTCTGGATCTAAATATTTTACTGAGAACAATTTTGATAACCCTTCGTCTTGGCGGTCGTTAAAGTCAATGCTAATCATCCTATTTCTGGTTAGTTATTGGGCCATTCTTGCTTTACCTGGTGCTGCGCTAGATAAGCTCATCCATACAGACAGGCATTATGGCCCCTTAGGCTGGATTGCTATGTCTTACTGCTGCTTTGTGATTCTATTCATCACATCAAATTACGTTGGTTTAGAGGCGAAAAGTTTTTCCATAATAATCAGTATTGTAATTGTTGCCAGTTTACTGATTTTACTAATGCCTGGTTTTAGAAGTCGTCTGCTGAGCCGTCAAACCGGAACCGGCCCAAGCAGTGGACACTTATCTGATTGGATAGCGCCAAGTCTGACAATTCTGTTTATTTCCGCAATCTATCAAGTTAGCGTCGGCGCGCACAGTGAAGTTCCAGCCGATCTATATAATCACTTAGAACGCTTCCAGCTAGCGAGTAAAAATCTACTCGATAACAGTCTCGGAACCGAGCTAGCTTGGTCAAAACTACTTCAGCAAAAGTCAGCCGTATTCTATTATTTGGTTGCCTTTGCTAATCAACTGCCTGGCCTGGATACACGCCTTGTATTAGAACTAATTGATTTTAGTAATCGCACGCTCTTCCTTTTAGCAATATTTTTCTTCACTCGAATACTATTTTATAAACACACCAAACGCACATTAATTGCCTTCCTTGCGACTGTGTTCGTGACAATGCACATGGGAATTAGCCTGTTCTCATTCGTGCGCTATTACAGCTTTGCTCCGACAATGTTGGCGATGGTCCTCTACTTTTTTGCCGTTTCATTGTTTTTACAATATATACACACCAGGTTTAGCGTCAGGCAGCTATCAGTTCACACTTTATTAATTTTATTGTTAACGGTTGCCGCCGCTGCGGTTCATACACAAGAAGCGATGTTTATCGCGGTGATGATATTTTGTATTTCGATCGTTGCAACCGTAAGCCAGATTCCTAAACTCAACTTTCCCCCTGTCGTAGCGCGCCATCAAACCAAGCTAATTGCCGTCGCCGGTGTATTAGGTTTTACAGCGGTTTACATTTATTCCGCGGAAAACTTAACCCGCGCAGCAAACGCACACTGGCGATTGTGGGAATTCGGGGAAGGCTTTTGGTTTGTACCTCAACTAACCACTCTAAATTTAAAGCTTCAATTCATACAAGTAGTCACGCTTTGGGGGTTATTGGTCTACCTTTTGTTCTTTATCAACATAAAGCGATATCGGGGAAACCTTTTTCTTCTCGCTGGTATGTTGAGCCCTTTAGTTACGTTTCTAAATCCCTTCTTTATCGACACGTTTTTACGCAACTACAATTCAACAACCGTTTGGCGTCTTTGTTACTTGTTGCCAATTCATTTCGTAGCCGCAGACTTGTTCATATACTATGCCAGCAAGATACAAAATAATTCATTCTTAAGACGAAGTGGTGCTGCATTGGTGGTGGCACTTTTTGTATTATTGTTAGCGCCATTGAACAACAATACATGGCAAGGTGCTCACTACAGTCGCGTACCGACTTTGATCGCATCAGACCCTGATTTAAGTTATGCCAACTACAATGATCTATTGGATTTTCTGAATACGCTCAAGCAAAAAGAGCAAGTGCTTACCGATCCGATGTTAGGTTACATGATTAGTGGCTTAACTAAACATTATTCGGCACGACGAAAGTTTTTTCGAGACTATCGCTTCAAACGCTTTTCTTATTACGACTACAGCAATCTGCCTCTGGATCGCTACGACAATCACCTCTTAGTGGTGAATCAGCGACCCAAAAAGGAGAGTCGCCTCGGCGAATTGGGGCAACATTGGCGTAAAAATGAATGGCAAGAAACTCGGCATTATTACCCAAAAGAATTGCTCGCACATATCACGAAAAGGCCGGATACGTTTTCGCACTTATGGTCTAACGAGGGTGTCTCTGTATACCGAATAAATCGGCAGCGCTGAGCCCCTAATTACGCCGTTCGCTAGGCGTATTACCGATAATACTCTTTATACCAATGGGCAAATCGTTTGACTCCCTCGCTCACAGAAATGCTTGGCTGATAGGCAAAATCACGTTTTAAAGCTTCTACATTAGCCATGGTTCGTGGGACATCACCATCTTGCATCGGCATCATATTAAATTTCGCTTCTACCCCGAGCTGATCGCTCAGGTGCTGAATAAAGTCCATTAATTGTACCTGCTCCCCTCTACCAATGTTATACAAACTAAACTTATCGGCTGAACTCTGACTCTCCACGACCTTAGTCAATCCCTCAGTGATATCATCAATATAAGTGAAATCTCGAATCATATTACCATTGTTGTAGACCGGAATCTCATCGCCCTTAAGCATTCGCGATGCGAAACGAAACGGTGCCATATCCGGCCTTCCCCACGGACCGTAAACGGTAAAAAATCTCAAACCAGTACATCGAATATCATAGAGATGGGCATAGCTGTGTGCCATCAACTCATTGGCTTTTTTTGTTGCCGCGTAAAGAGATATGGGGTTATCTACTTGGTCCTTTTCGGAAAATGGAAAGTTTTTATTGGCTCCGTAAACCGAGCTTGATGATGCATAAACCAAATGCCCAATTTTATTTTGGCGACATCCTTCCAAGATATTCCCAAAACCAACTAAATTCGAGTCTACATAAGCGTTAGGGTTTTCGAGTGAGTAACGCACACCAGCTTGCGCAGCCAAATTAACGACTACGTCAAGCTGATAAGTATTGAACAAATGAGTGATGGCATTTCGGTCTTCAATGCTGATTTGATGCATCGAAAACTGTGCCGAATTCACGTACTGAGCGAGACGCTCTAAACGAGCTTGCTTAAGTGATACATCGTAGTAGTCATTAAGATTATCCACCCCGATAACGGTGTGACCTAGGCTAAGCAGTCTTAGGCTAAGTTCAGCACCAATAAACCCAGCAGCGCCTGTAACAAGTATCTGCATTATTGAAATATGCCCACGGCCAACAGCCGCCTCTATTTATTTACAAAGTTGCGCCTAGTATATATTACAATTAGAGCCATTATGACTTGTCGAACAGACAATTCAGCGTAACTTCATATAACGAGTGTTAACCGTTTCTAAACCCGAGCAAGGCTACGACAGAAAACTGCTAATGAATGCATCAATTAAAATCATTTCGGCGCGTTGGATCATCCCCGTAGTGCCTCGAGATACCGTTTTAGAACACCACTCACTGGTTATCGATAATGGTCGAATCATCGATATTCTCGAAACAGCCTCGGCACTGTCGAAATACGCTGGTGCGGAGCATATTAATCGAGATTCGCACGCGATAATTCCAGGCCTGATAAATTCGCACACTCACGCCGCCATGAGCCTCTTTCGTGGTATCGCTGACGACGTCCCGTTAATGGAGTGGTTAGAGGGTCATATATGGCCCGCTGAAGCCAAGTGGATAACGCCTGAGTTTATGCGTGATGGAGTGCAACTCGCTATCGCTGAAATGTTAATGAGCGGCACGACCTGCTTTAACGACATGTATTTTCACTCAGACACGGTTGCTCGTGTGGCACAAGAAATGGGAATCAGGGCGTTTGTGGGTATGATTGTTTTGGATTTTCCAAGCGTTTGGGCTACGAATTCCGATGAATATTTCGAAAAAGGCTTACAGGTGCATGATGAAGTACGCGCGCTATCACGAATCAATACAACCATCGCTCCTCACGCACCGTATACGGTATCGGACGCTCCGCTAGTCACAGCTCGTACTTATGCGGATGAACTTCAAGTGCCAATCCATATGCATATTCATGAAACAGCGGATGAAGTAAGTAATTCCCTAGAATCATACGGAGCCAGGCCGTTAGCTAGATTACACGAATTAGGGCTCCTTAATCCGAGAATGATGGCCGTACATATGGCCCACTTAAACGACGATGAAATCACACTCTCGGCAAACCAAGGCATTCATGTAGTTCATTGCCCAGAATCAAACCTGAAGCTCGCCAGTGGCCAATGTAGAGTGGCAGACCTTCTTTCGGCTGGCACTAATGTCTGTTTAGGCACTGACAGCGCGTCCAGCAATAATGATCTTGATATGCTCGGTGAAATGCGCACCGCCTGTCTAGTCGCAAAAACGACGGCTAATGATGCACGTGCCCTACCTGCATGGCAAGCTCTAGAAATGGCGACAATTAACGGGGCAAATGCCCTCAATATGCAGCACGAAATTGGCTCGCTTGAGAATGGTAAATCGGCTGACATTGTGGCAATAGACTTAAACCACTTATCCACTCAACCAGTTTATAATCCGATTTCGCAGCTCGTTTACAGCGCGTCGCGTGAACAGATCACCGATGTCTGGGTTGAAGGCAAAGCTCGAGTCATTGATAAAAAGCTACAAAACATCGACGTAACTACCATTTTGAAAAACGCTAAACATTGGGGCGACAAGCTCAGCCATCATGAATAAATCCAAACAAGCGTCGGCGAATGTCGATCCAAATGAAATCAAGAAGTTCGAAGACTTAGCGTCTCGCTGGTGGGATCCAGAAAGCGAATTCCGTCCTCTTCATGCAATCAACCCATTGCGAACTGAGTACATAAATCTTCATTCTCCGGTCAAGGGCAAAAAGGTATTGGACGTCGGATGTGGCGGTGGTCTAATCAGTGAAGCGATGTCAAAATTTGGCGCTGAGGTCACTGGCATAGACATGGGCGAGGCACCCTTAAGCGTGGCAAAATTGCATTTGCTTGAAAGCGGTGAACAGGTCGAGTACATCAAAATCACGGCAGAGGAGTTAGCGAATCAAAGGCCCGAGCAATATGATGTTGTCACCTGCCTTGAAATGCTGGAACACGTGCCTGAGCCGGATTCTGTGATTCAAGCGTGTGCGCAATTGGTGAAACCCGGTGGCGACGTATATTTTTCTACCATCAATCGCAACCCCAAAGCGTGGTTATTCGCTATTGTTGGGGCGGAATACATTCTTAATTTACTTCCGCGTGGCACTCATGAATACGAAAAGCTAATAAAACCGTCCGAGCTGAGTCAATATGCTCGCGAATCAGGGCTCGAAATGCAGCGCATGATTGGCTTGCATTATAACCCGCTAAGTAAACACTATAAGCTTGCCCCTGGTGTTGATGTGAACTATATGATTCACTGCACCAAAGCCAAGTAGGCCTTAGACCTGGGTAAACTAATACAAAATGGAACTGAGAGCAGTCTTATTAGATTTGGATGGCACCTTGGTCGATACCGCGCCGGACATGGTCGGTTCACTCAACCGAGTGCTTGGAAACTATGATATGCCACTTGCCAGCCCCGAGCTTGCCGGCAAACTGGTCTCGAACGGCGGAAAAGCACTCATCGAATTTGGCTTCGGGGACACAATTAATCAAGACCACATCCCTCCGGTAGAGCAATTAGTGCAGGAGTTTCTGCTGGATTATAAGCAGTTTGTCGCTAACGAGAGTTTTCTATACGACGGCATGCACCAGGTGTTGGAGTATTGTGAACAAAATCAGTTAAAGTGGGGGGTGATAACCAATAAACCTCTGCATCTCGCAAAAGACTTAATGGACGGCTTAGGCTTACTAGAACGCTGCGCAATTTTACTCGGTGGAGACAGTCTTCCGGTAAAAAAACCCGATCCTGTGCCAATGTTACACACCTGTATGGTGTTAGATTTAGCGCCCAGTGAATGCCTTTATGTCGGCGATCACGTTCGTGATATCCAAGCTGGAAATGCCGCCGGCATGGACACAGCAACCGCACTTTGGGGGTATATCGCTGATTATGAACAACCTGAGCAATGGGACGCTAATTTTCTGCTCAACACACCCAACGGATTGCTCGAGTTAATTAAAGAAAAGCATTCGAGCACTTGAAGTTTGGCACGCTTATCGACATTATTGCGTCGCTGAGAACGCGACTGACATCCGTTGGATAACGATACTAGTATGGTTTTAATCACCAATACCCTGCATTAGCTATAAATCACCCAATAAAAATGACCTCAATAGATTGGCAAGACTATCAAGCTGAGTCTAAAGACTTTAAAGACAAGATTATATTAGTCACTGGTGCGGCGGACGGCATTGGTAAGGCGGTTACAATCGCTCTCGCCGAACAAGGTGCAGTGGTGCTAATGCTGGATAAAAAATCCCGCCATTTAGAGAAGTTGTTTGATGAGATTGTTGAACGCGGCTATACAGATCCGATCATTTTGCCCGTTGATTTGATGGACATCACGCCCGAATCGGCGACAGAATTAGCACAAGCAGTGTACGATGATATTGGTCGTTTAGACGGCGTATTGCACAATGCGGCAGAGCTCGGCTCACCCAGCCCTCTAGATCAATACGATATGCATTACTGGAACACCGTAATGCACACCAATCTGCAAGCGCCCTACATATTGACGCGCGCTCTTCTGCCATTGCTCAAACAGGATACCACTACCAACTTATTATTCACCTCAGCTGACGTCGGTCGTAACATCGCGCCGTATTGGGGCGCCTATGGTATCGCGTATGCCGGACTGGAAGCCCAAATGATCATTTGGGCTGAAGAGCTTGAAAACGTTTCAAACATTAAGGTGAATTCAATCGATCCTGGCGCGGTACGTACCAGTTTTAGACGCCGCTCTCACCCAGGTGAAAGCCAAGAATCCCTGCCAACACCTCAGAGTATCGCCCGAGCATATTTAAAAGTGCTATCAGGCAAGCATGATTTTCATGGCGCGAAGTTGACGGTTTAGTTGAATCAATCTAACGTTCGAAGTTAAATCTCACTGATGTTGACCAAAACTTGCACACTACTTTTTACTAAAAAAACTAGGTAACTTTGAACCAAATTTAATTAGGAAATAACTGATTGGATCTTTTTTCATTCCGAGTTTTCGAAGCGCTAAATACGATTCCCAGTTACCTTTGACCATCGAGCCAATACTATTGTTGGTAACCCCACCTAAGCGCATACGAACCCAAAGCTTAGGAATATACTTACTGCGTATAGCATGCACCTCGAATGCTCTAGCGCAAAACTCCAAGTCTGACTGATAGCGTAGATTGGTATCAAACAGTCCAACATTCTCATACACTCGGCGCTTAAGATACAGTGTTGGGTGAGCGGGCATCCAGCCGTTAAAACAAAGACCTGGGCGATAATCCTCAGAGCGCCAATACCGCGTCACCTTGGACAAATTGTCGGCTTTCACATAAACCAAATCTGCATAACATGCATCTAATCGCTGATCACGATGCGCTTCTACAACCTGGGAAATAACCGTTTCATCTTGCATCACATCATCGGCGTTTAATAGCCCAACAATATCTCCGGTGGCCAAGCTCACGCCTTTATTCATCGCGTCATAAATACCGGAATCTGGCTCGCTGATTAATTTTGCTACCCGGCTTGAATTAGCCTTGATAACGCTTAGGCTACTATCACTTGAGGCACCATCCACCACAATATGTTCGATATCTGGGTAGTTTTGTGAAGCCACCGAATTCAAAGTATCCCCGATCGTGTGCTCTGCATTGAACACCACCGTGATAATCGAGACTCTCATACCTTATGGCTGGCGTTTACGCCTGCTGTTTGAGGATTTGTTGCTGTGTGGTTTTGAACTTGACTTCTTAGGCAACCGCTTACCGCCCTCTTTACTCACGGAGCGCAGGCTTGAATTCGTTGAGAGATGACCAGAGCGGCCCCGAGACTTAGGCCGGCGTGAGTTGGCTTTACTGACAGAATTATTACCCCTAGAAGAATACAGCTGATTCGCAAACTGGTCTTGAATACCAACAGAAGTAACCAATTTCTCCAACTGTTTAGGCGCAATTTTCACATGCTGGCCACGCTTAACTTCACGGGTTAACTTGATTGTGCCGTAACGAATTCGCTTAAGCCGTGAGACCGTATGACCCACCGCATCCCACATACGGCGAACTTCTCGATAGCGACCTTCTTTGATCACCACCTTGTACCAGTGATTAGTTCCTTCATCGGCCATATCAGACGCTAATACCCGTTCAAACTTTGCCGGCTTTCCGTCTATGTCAACACCCTCACGAGTAAGCTTAGTAATGGTCTCCTGCGTCGCAGCGCCACGAATACGAACTAAGTATTCTCGCTCCAAGCCCACCGATGGGTGCATCAGTTTGTTAGCAAGCTCACCGTTATTCGTTAACAGAATTAAGCCACTGGTATTGATATCCAAGCGCCCAACCGATACCCAGCGTCCACCTGGAATAGCGGGTAAATTTTCGAATATGGTTGGTCGTTTCTTGGGATCTTTGCGAGTGCAAATTTCACCCTCTGGTTTATGGTATATCAATGCCTTAATTTGCTCGCCAGCAACCTCGCTCAACCGCATGAGATTGCCATCAACCAAAATACGATCACTCGCAGATGCCCGATCACCCAGCTTTGCTCGCTTGCCATTCACAGATACTCGGCCGTCAGCAATCCACGTTTCTATTTCGCGCCGCGACCCCATACCCGCATGGGCTAGTAACTTTTGCAGTTTGTCACTCATCAGGAGTTGGAGACTCTTGATTTTCCAGAGTTGAAGATTCTTTATTCTCAGGAGTTGAAGACTCTTTATTCTCAGAAATTGAAGACTCTTTATTCTCAGAAATTGAAGACTCTTTATTCTCAGAAATTGAAGACTCTTTATTCTCAGAAATTGAAGACTCTTTATTCTCAGAAATTGAAGACTCTTTACTTTCGGAAGTTGAAGACTCTTGCGAAACACCTACTCCTTGCTCTTTAGTTAACTCTGAGCTTTGATCGTTATCACTTATTTCGACTGCCTCAGAGCCATCATCAACAGTTTCATCATCCAATGTTTCAGTATTATCTACAGTCTCTTGCTCAGGATGCAATTCAATGACGTCAGCCGTCTCAGACATCTCCTGATTTCGATTCGCTGCCTCGTCGTCATCTTGAACTCCATCTATCGGTAGCGTCAAGTTCATATCTTTAGCTATTTCTCCAAGCGCGCGTTTATCCATTAGCTCAGGAAGTTCGCGTAAACTGGTCATATTGAAATATTCCAGAAACCCTTGAGTAGTGCCGAACAAAGCTGGTCGCCCTGGCACATCGCGATGTCCAATTTGAGCAATCCAATCACGTTCTTCTAAGGTACGAATTGTGTCACTGCTTACACCCACCCCTCGAATCTCTTCAATATCGCCACGAGTAACAGGTTGTCGATAGGCTATGATCGACAAGGTTTCCAATAAAGCTCGCGAATATCGGGGCGCCTTGTTACCGGTTAGTTTACGTAACCACGGAGAATATTTTTCTTTAGTTTGGTAGCGCCAACCATTACCAATTCGACGTAATTCGATACCTCTATGCTCACATTTTTCTTGCAGACCGGTGATTACATTTTGAATATCCACTTTACTGGGTTGAGCATCTTCTGGAAACAAAGCAGTGATTTTTTTTATCCCAAGCGGCGATTTAGACGCGTATAACGCAGCCTCGATAATATTCTCCAACTCGCTATCAATTGGCTTATCGCTGTCACCTTTGCCGCCTTTTGGGCCACCTCTCAAATCAACATTTAACTGATCTGCTTCGGCGTCTTTTGACATGTTCAAATCTTTTTGCTTCATGATTCTAAATTTACTCTAATTCATCACATACCGCGTTAAGCGGCGCGCTTAATGTGTATTGGTGCCAATGGCTCGGTTTGAACAACAACCAACATGTCATCGCGAAATAACTCCAACAAAGCGATGAACGATACAACAACGCCCAAACGCCCTTCTTCCACAGTGAATAATTCACCAAAGCTTAAATACTCTTTTTCTTGCAAGCGCTGCAGAATGGAAGTCATTCTCTCACGCAATGACAGTGTCTCGCGCGAAACGAGCATGTGCTGATTTGCGTCTGCGCGATCAACAATCGCCTGAAAAGCCTTTACTAATTGATCTAAGCTAACCTGAGCCTTAAGCTCGGGCGGATTAGGATCATCGAATTCAACGTCGACTTTGAAGATATCCCGATCTAAACGGGGTCGATCATCCAGTTGATTCGCGGCGTCACTGAATCGCTCATATTCTTGTAGACGCCTAACCAACGCTGCCATTGGGTCTTCTTCGTCTTCAAGCTCACTCTTAGGTTTGGGTAATAACATCCTGGACTTGATTTCACCCAACAACGCCGCCATTACCAAATACTCGGCGGCCAAATCTAGATTAGCGGCGCGCATTAGTTCAACGTAGCCCATATATTGCCGTGTGATATCAGCAACCGGGATATTCAATATATCAAGATTCTGTTTGCGAATTAAATAGAGCAACAGGTCCAAAGGGCCCTCAAAGCTCTCAAGCACAACTTCTAATGCATCAGGCGGAATAAATAAATCTTGAGGCCACTCATTCATCACCTCACCCATGACGACCGCACGCATGCTTTCGCTATACGCCGCTTCTTTTGCCGCTTGTTCAGCGTCTATCAGGTCGATATTCTTGTCAGCCGTAGCTTGATCATTATCGGTAGATGAGACCTCATCAGAGGGCTGCTGCGTCTCGGCTGGGTTACCTTTTTTATCGTCACTCATGCTGTTTTAAATGTAGATACGAAGCTGAATCGTAACTAACTAATAGTAGTCCAAACTCATACTAGAACGAACTTGCTCCAATGTTTCATCTGCGGTATCGCGCGCTTTTTCACAGCCATCAGCAATGATTGATCGCACCAACGTCGGATCCTCTATGTAGGGTTGAGCACGCTCAGCAATTTCAGCCTGTTCTTTTAGTACGGCGTCAATCAGAGGTTGTTTACAATCTACGCAACCAATGCTCGCACTGCGGCAACCTTTTTCAACCCACTTCTTAGTCTCACCTGAGGAATATATGTGATGAAATTCCCAAACTGGACAGCGGTTTGGGTCGCCAGGATCATTACGCCGAACTCTGGCTGGGTCGGTAGGCATAGCTCTAATCTCTTTTTCAACGCGAGCGGGATCGTCACGTAACGCAATTGTATTGCGATATGATTTAGACATTTTCTCGCCATCCAGACCTGGCAACTTTGGTGCCTCGGTAAGAATCGCTTCTGGTTCGGTCAAAATGCTTCGTCCACCACCTTCAAGAAAGCCAAACAAGCGCTCGTTCTCAGCATTGGTTAAGTTTTGATTGCTAGCCAATAGCGCGTGTGCTTTTTCCAATGCCTCGTGATCACCTCTTTCGGTGTACGCATTGCGAAGATTACGATATAACTTAGCGCCTTTTTTACCCAGCTTCTTGATCGCTTCTTCCGCTTTTTCTTCAAAACCAGGTTCGCGTCCATACAAATAGTTGAAACGCCGAGCTATTTCGCGAGTCAACTCGATATGCGGTACTTGGTCTTCACCCACCGGCACCTGTGATGCGTGGTACAGCAAAATATCTGCAGCTTGTAATACCGGGTAGCCGAGAAAGCCATGAGTAGACAAATCGCGTTCAGTTAACTTGGCTTGCTGGTCTTTATAGGTGGGGACGCGCTCCAACCAACCAAGTGGAGTCATCATCGACAACAACAAATTTAATTCAGCGTGTTCGGGCACACGTGACTGAATAAACAGGGTTGCGCGACTCGGATCAACCCCAACCGCGAGCCAGTCAATTACCATCTCCCATACATTGTCATTAATGGTAGAGGAATCTTCTTCATAGTGCGTGGTCAAGGCATGCCAATCGGCAACGAAAAAATAACAGTCGAACTCGTGCTGCAGGTTCAACCAATTTTTCAGAACACCGTAATAGTGACCGAGATGCAGGCGGCCAGTTGGGCGCATGCCCGAAACGACTCTATTGGGGTGACCAGACTTGGAAATCATTAATTTAACGCATTATTTTCAAAGTTAAAGTGTACATTTATGAGCGCTTAAACACTAGCGCCGAGGCTAAGTGTATGACGCTTTATTACGTGGCATTAATTGTTCAAGAAAGCGATATCACCTGCGCCTTGTCGTAAGATTCTGAGTTGCTCTTGATGCCAATCTATTACGGTAGAAGGCTGCAAAGTCCCCAAACCACCATCAATTACTAAATCAATATCATGCTCAAGCTGTTCACGAATCTCATCAGGATCGGCCATGGCTATTTCGGCATTCGGCAAAATTAGGCTGGAGCTCATTATCGGCTCTCCCAACTCCGCTAATAAAGCGTGCACAATGGCATTGTCCGGAATACGGATACCAATAGTACGTCGCTTAGGGTGCACCAGTCGATTTGGCACTAGACGTTTGGCCGCAAGAATAAAGGTATAAGGCCCCGGAGTGAGTGCCTTGATCAATCGATATTGTTGATTATCTATTTTTGCAAATTGGGAAATCTGCTTTAGATCATGCGCTACCAAGGTGAAATTATGGTGTCGGTCTAATTTACGAATTCGTCTGATACGGTCCACCGCACGCTTATCGTCCAAATGACAACCCAAGGCATAACTTGAGTCAGTTGGATAAGCGACCAAGCCTCCACCGCGCACAATCTCAGCGGCTTGACTAATTAATCGATGCTGAGGGTTTTGCGAATGAATATGAAAATACTGTGCCATATAAATTGCCTGGTCAAGAAATGAGCTAAAGAATGTAAACCAGCGAGCAGTGTTTAACTTATCGAGAGCTTAGTGAGTTTCTGACCTTCGAAGTCGCCATTCGCAAGCCCTTGATTCAAAACGCGGCGGTAGTAAGCAAGCTCCACTAACTCGAGCAATGGCTCAATCACGAATAAGCGCCTTTTCATTCTTGGGTGAGGAACGATCAATCGCTCGCTGTCTATTTGTTCGTCACCATAAAGCAACAAATCAATATCGATTAGTCTCGGTGCATTTTGATTATCAACAACGCGTTCTCTGCCTAAGTTACTTTCAATTAACTGCATTTGATTGAACAATTCATAAGGCGCAGCGCGAGTATGCACTTCGACAACACAATTGATAAAATCGGGTTGTGCGTCATAACCAACTGGAGACGAGCTGTAAAAGCTCGAGCAGCGTAGAGCTTCCATTTCAGGCACACGCCTAAGAGCTTCTCGAGCATCTATTAATTGTTGAATTGGGTCCCCTAGATTTGCACCAAGCCCAACATAGGCTAAGTTCAACATCGGCTACCCCAAAATTGGCTTATCATCGTTATCCGACAGCCCAACTACACGACGCTTTCTTCGAACCTTCACCTTTTTATTACTACCCGATGACGTAACTCCGTATTCATCTGCTGGCCGAGCCTCTTGAAAGCGCGGTTCCGAGTTGTTTCGACCGCGCGCATTCTTGCGATTAGCATTTGGTCCATTTCGGCGTTGACCGCCATTATTGCTCCTTTTTTTGCTTGATCGCTTTTTACCCGCTTTCCCTCGACGTGCATTATTTGCTGCTTCACCGTTGCCAGTCACACTTTGACCACCGTTGGCCTGATTTTGCTTATTTGATCTGCGACCTCGCTGACCGCCACTTTTATGCTGGCCAGCTTTGTTTTTATTTTGTTGGCCGCGTTGCCCACCTCGTTGACCTTGTTTTTTGCGACCTCTACCTTGACCACGGTTTTGTTTCTTTTGACCGTTATTGCCATTACCGCTGGTATTGCCAAAACCTCCTTCATACCCGTCACCGAATACGGTATTGCCGTAATTTTCTTCGTAGTTGACGGAATTATAGTCAACACTGTTACCATCCGGTTCATTATTGCTTTGTCGAGGTTTACGGTCTTGTTTATACGTTTTGTTCAGCTCAGAAATCATTTCTTCGCGATCATCATGCTCAACTTCCTGGATTTCCGTCCACCATTGGCTTATTTCCTCGTCTACTTCATGCACCATGGTACGCAATAAAAGGAAATCATAAGCCGCGCGGAAACGACGGTTGTTCAAACAGGCCTTAACCATTCGCGGGTTTCGTTTTATTAAACGAAAATGAATATTCCAAATATCGAGAATTATTTCTGCCAGCCTGCGTGGTACCGCGACATATTGGTTCTGGTCGCGCAAGCCATCGTTCATTGCTACGCGCCAGGCATGTGACTCATTGGCGCCATCTTCCATCAAAATTTGAGCGTCGGCCTTAACCGGATCCCACATCATACAAGCAAACAAAAACGCTGGAATTACCGGCTTGCCCTGTTTAACACGCTTATCTGTGTTTTGCAGTGCGCGTTCTGGTAAACCCTCTACTCCTTCAATCGCTATCTGATCAGTAAATGGAAACAAGTATTTAAACAAACCATATTTACGCAGCAACAAATAGGTTTCGTAGGCAGCACCACCGTGAAAGAGTTTCAGGACTTCTTCGAACAAGCGCGCATTGGATACATGAGCCAACAATTTACCCTGCTCTTCGATCATTTTCAGCGCTTCTGGTTCCATTTCAAAGCCCAACTTCCCAGCAAATCGAATAACTCTAAGCATTCGAACTGGGTCCTCGGTAAAGCGCTGTTCAGGCTCACCAATGCTTTTAAGCTTACCGGCTCTAACGTCATCAATGCCGTTCATAAAATCGAGAATTTCGCCATTAACACTGTCGTAATACAGGGAATTCACGGTAAAGTCACGACGCACAACGTCTTCTTCGATGCTTCCATAGACGTTGTCACGCAGCAGCTGCCCTTGATCGCCTTCGCTCATTTCGTTTTGGCCAACGCGGTCTCGATCATTTGCATCAGCACGAAAGGTAGCGACCTCGATTACTTCATAACCATAACGTACGTGAACCAATTTAAAGCGGCGACCGATGATGCGCGCGTTGCGACCAAAGGTCTTTCTAATTTGCTCAGGCGTGGCATTGGTTGAAACATCAAAGTCTTTAGGCTTGGTGCCGATAATCAGATCACGTACACAACCGCCGACTAAATAGGCTTGATAACCCGCCTCTTGCAGGGCTTCAACCACTTTTAGCGCTTTGGTGCTGATGTTGTCATTACTGATTCCAGCATCTGAGGCGGAAATAATATTGGCTTGAATTTTGTCTCGGGTCACTAGGAGTCTCTTGAAGTTTGTGAAACTAACGTGGTCGCAGTACAAGCTAACTCGATCACGTATTTACGCGGCGAGTAGCCTAGGCGAGCATTTATATAACTATAGTTAAAATGGGTATGATCTAATTAATTGCTTGAGCAAAATGTTAAAATTTCCATCATCAATATAAGGCTAAATGGACAAAGCCCTTTGCGTCCAAATCCACCTTGTATTGTGTTTTTTGTTTTCTATTTATTTCATCCAACAAATTCTACCGCTAACTAAATATCCGCGTTACGACTATTGGCAATGAATCAGTCTTTAAGAATTTCTTGGGCTTATTTATATGAAACTATCTGTTTAACGGCGACTTTATTAAATGCGCTTTGTAGCGAGCTCGGTATAGTTCAAATACGTCATTGCGAATTTGAATAGGCGGCTACGGCATTTAGACTTCTGCAATGAGAAACGCGGCTAAATCGGTATTCCTGATTGTGATTTTGCACAAATAAAGCCCGAGTTACCAGTCTTTTTATCATTTTTGAGTCCATTAGGACCCATTTCTCATCGTAAGCGCATGCACGCCGAGCACAAATCTAACCTCTGGGGTGATGCTCAGCATGCATAGATTGGAGTCTCTCGCGCGCTATATGGGTATATATTTGTGTGGTCGACAGATCCGAGTGACCAAGCAACATCTGTACAGATCTTAAATCGGCACCGTGGTTAATGAGATGCGTTGCAAATGCGTGCCTCAAGGTGTGAGGCGACAATGTCTGTTGAATTCCTGCTCGAAAAGCATATTTTTTAATAATGTGCCAAAACGCCTGACGAGTCATTCCAGCTCCACGCGCGGTAACAAATAATTCATCTGATTGCCTTTGCTTTAGCAATTCAGGGCGAGATACCTGCTGATAACGCTCAATCCAGTCAACGGCTGGTTCACCCAGTGGCACCAACCGCTCTTTATTACCTTTACCAATGATTCTGGCCACGCCAACCTGTAAGCTAATCTCCAGCAGGGTTAGGTCAACTAATTCACTCACTCTTAGCCCAGTCGCATAGAGCGTTTCAAGCATCGCTCTATCACGAATTCCAAGTGCTGTTTTGGTATCCGGTGCCGCAAGCAGATCTTCGACTTGTTTCTCACTCATTGCTTTGGGGAGCGGTCGACCTTGCTTAGGTGACAAGACTTGAGCACATGGGTCAGAATTGACCCTATTGGCCCGAATCTGATATCGATAAAAACGTCTTAGCGTCGATAACACTCGAGCACTGCTGCTCGCCTTGGTACCTTCAGCCATCATGAGACCCAAAAATTTTTGAACGTCTGACTGCTCAACCAAAGTCAGTTCTTTGGCATCAATAAACTTAGCAAAACGATTCAGATCAGAGCGGTATGCACTAAGCGTGTTTTTGGACAGCCCGGCTTCAAGCCACATGGCATCAATAAAAAGGTCGATGTGATCTTTGTTTAGAGTGCTGACGGTCGGCTCTGAGTTCATTATTCAATAAACGCACTGACATCCTCGCGATGCCCTAACAAAAACGCATCGGCAACCAATTTAAGCGGTGCAAGGTCTACATCTAATTGACGTTTCTCAATAATACTTGCAAAGCGGGCATAAATGGCTTCATATTCTCCGTGCTCGGTTTCCTCAGGTACGTCCACTTGCGCACCATCAAGCATTAACCTGGCGCCTCCGTCCAAAACCTGTAACACGCCATTATCCGTTTGAAACTCAATACTCCATGCTTCATCGCCACTAACACGCCAATCAAATTCAGCAGAAATATCAATACCATCACACGATTGCAAACGGAGTTGCGCGGCAATGGGCGCAGCTTTATTAGCGGGAAATGCCAGAGTCGACTGATTCACATACGCCGGAGAATTCAGACAATGAGTCAATATGGACAAACCATTGATGCCGGGGTCGAAAACGCCTAAACCACCCGCTTGCCAAATCCATTCTTGGCCTGGGTGCCATTTTCGAACATCTTCCTTCCATATCAATGTCACAGACTTCAATGTACGCTCAGACAACAATGCCTTGGCTGTTTCCACCGCCGCGCCGTGTCTTGAATGCCAAGTTGCGTACAGTGAAACCCCATTCTTAACAGCGATATCAGCCAACTGTTCAACTTCAGAAACCGTCGCGCCAGGTGGTTTTTCCAGCAGTACATGCTTTCCTTTTTCCAGTGCTAATTGGGCCGCAGCGCGCCGGTATTGTGGAGGCATACATAGAGCAACTGCATCCAAATCACAGCCATCAAGCATTGACTCGATATTGGTAAATGCCTGAACCCCGTCAACCGATGCATTGCGACTGGCAGTCGCTATTAAGTTGAATACAGAGTTTTTGCCAACGGACGGCAAATGCTGATCTCGGACTATCTTACCAACGCCGACGATACCCAGCTGTATTGCTTGTACGGGCGCGATTGTTTTATCTGACATGGCTTTTCTTTAATTCGTAAACTCACCGATGGAACTTTAACATATCATATTTATCATACAATTAATTTTGATTTTAATTTCGATTGCACACGGCCCGTCGCTCGCCAAATACAGATATCTGTTCATCGGTAAATAGCGCGCGAGTGCGAGTAAACCTAAGTGCATCTGTAGACATATTGTCGCATAATTGAGAATTATTCTATTGCCTAAATCTGCGCACGCCCAAGGCGCATCGCGTATCCGAACACATTATGTCAAACCCACGATTAATACTTGGCTCCTCGTCGCCATTTCGAAAAATGTTATTAGACCGTTTAATGATTCCATTTGAAACGGCTAATCCGGATATCGATGAGACCGCGCTAAACGGAGAAACTCCGATAGAGTTGGTTGAGCGTCTTGCGATTGCCAAAGCTAAAGAAATTGCAAAGACAAATCCGAATGCTCTCATTATTGGCTCTGATCAAGTCGCCCTGCACGGCCAGGAGATTGTTGGCAAACCTCACACGCATGAATGCGCGGTGGAACAACTTAAAGCAGCCTCGGGCAAAAAGATTGAGTTGTATACAGGGCTCGCTCTAATAAATTCGCAAACCGGTTCAATTCAATCCGAAGTCGTGCCGTTTACTGTGCACTTCAAACAACTCAGCGATTCAATCATCGAACGATATCTGCAAAAAGAAAAACCCTATAACTGTGCCGGCAGTGTTAGATCAGAAGGACTGGGAGTTGCACTTTTTGAAAAGTTTGAAGGTGATGATCCAAATGCGTTAATCGGCTTACCTTTGATTCGCCTAGTCGCAATGTTAGAAAATCAAGATTTCGACGTATTTGAGGAATAACGGCTGACATTAGTCGTATATTAATATCGTGTTAAATCAAATCACACCAATCATTGCCACCTACAATGAAGCACCGAATATAGAGCGAACACTTGCTGCGCTTACCTGGGCAAACGAGGTGCTGGTAATTGATAGCTTTAGCAATGATGAGACGCTTGAACACTGTGCAAAGTTCGACAATGTTCGCGTCATTCAAAATGAATACCTCGGACCAACCGAACAGAGTAATTTCGCATTACAACAGGACATTCAAACTCCTTGGGTATTGTCGATGGATGCTGACTACGTGGTTACTCCAGCGCTTCAGGCAGAGATTGCCACGCTTGATCCAAACGATGATGTCCAAGGTTTTGAAATCAGCTTTGAATACCTGGTTAATGGCCGCCCTCTTAAAGGTTCACTCTACCCACCGCGAACCGCTCTGTATCGTCACGGCTCAGCTCACTATCAACGTGATGGACATACTCAACGCGTGGTGATTGACGGTTTGGTGCTGGCGCTCACACAGAAAATGCAGCACGATGACCGCAAATCGTATAGCCGTTGGCTAGCGTCTCAACGCAAGTACGCTGCTCAAGAAGCACGGAAGCTGGCTTCAGTAAAATGGCGAAACCTGTCGTGGCCGGACCGATTACGCTACTGCGGCATAGCGCCCCTCGCGGTAATCCCTTATACCTTGGTATTTAAGGGTCTGGCGTTCAATGGCTATGCTGGTCTCGAATACACTTGGCAGCGTGTAGTCGCAGAAGTTTATTTACAACTTGCCAGATTGAAAATGAAATTCAATAAGCCCTAAAAACGCTTATTGAAGCTTAAACTGGCCACCAAATACATTCGCGATGCTCGCACCTATTGATACCCCAAGGTCTTGTGCAAACTGCTCCCAAAAATCTGGCTTAAACGAGTAGTCCACAACGGCTTCCTGGCCAATCACTTCACGGGCAACGTAGTCAACACTGCCAAATTCGTCGATTAATCCAAGTTCCTTGGCCTGCTGACCACTCCAAAATAAACCGCTAAAAAGGTTGGGATCTTCACTTAAACGGTCTCCACGCCCTTCTTTAACCCGATCGATAAATTGCTGATGTACAACGCCGAGCATTTCCTGTGCGTGGGCACGCTGATTCTCTTTGACTGGCAAGAATGGATCAAGAATCGCTTTGTTTGAACCAGCCGTAAATGAACGGCGCTCAACACCGAGTTTTTCTATCGCATCTACAAAGCCGAAACTGTCCATTCGAACCCCGATAGAACCGACAATTGACGATGGGTTCGCAAATATTTGATCAGCCGCAGCGGCAATATAGTAGCCACCGGACGCGCACACATCAGACACCACAACGTGCAGCGGTTTATTTGGGTATTGACTACGTAGTCGGCCGATTTCAGCATTAATCTCATCCGACTGTACTGGTGACCCCCCAGGGCTATTAATACGCAATACCACGCCTTTCGACATGTTAGATTCAAATGCTCGTCTGAGACTGGCATTCATTCTATCAGCGGAAACATTACCCTTGCCTAAACTTATGATGCCATTGAGTTCAACCAAAGCAGTATGAGGCCGACTTGCGTTAACCGAGTTACCGCCTTGACTGGCCAAAAATATCGCGCTGAAAACATAGACAACAAAAAGCGACAGCAGAACAATTTTGAAAATTCGTCGCCATTTTCGGTCTTTCATATAATCTTCGGCCAAACGCTCCAAAACCTCACTCTGGGTCACCGGCGCGCTATTGCTTCCTGGTAAGGCCGCATTATTTTTGTTTCGTCCTAACATTTTGAAAACCTCATAATTTTCTCATACTTTCTAAATTCTTCATCTAGCTCTCTGCCGCTTGGCCCACTTTAGGCACAACATTTAATTCGTCGCTTTCAAGAAATAGTTGCCCATTCGCTTGAGAGATAGTTAATGGCTCTAGCCCGATGCCATAGCACGGACCTCCGAGACAGGCTCCTGTATCCGGAGCATACTCGGCACCATGTGTCGCACAAATCAGGCTTTGCCCATCGTCACTGAAAAATTCGCCTGGCATATAATCCAGTTGTACTGCAATGTGGCCGCACTTATTCAAATAAGCAAAATACTGATAGTCGTAATGAATCACAAAGGCTGGCATTACTTCGCCTGAGGAATTCTCGACATCAAAACGTAACCCTTTTCCGCCTTCTTCTAGAGCTTCTATCTGGCCGATTAATTTCTTATGCATAAGCTCTTTCCACCCTACCATTGAGTAACCAATCAGCTACCTCCTCAAAGCTCTTCTCGACCGATAAGGCGTTTGAATCGAAAAGCATTTTATCGCTATGAACACCGTAGCCCGCTCCGAGCCCAGCAATGTTCGCGTTCGAGGCCATATCCAGATCAAATGTCGTGTCGCCAACCATAATAGCTTTGTGGGGTTCAATCGCAGTGAAATCAAGGATTTCATGTAACATTTGTGGATGCGGCTTTGACCTCGTTTCATCGGCACAGCGCGTGGTGACAAAATGGTGCTTGAGATCCAGGTTTCCAAACACCCGGTCCAATCCAACTCGAGATTTGCCCGTAGCAATGGCTAATAATGCGCCCGCTTTTTCTAAAGCATCAAGCCCCTCACGTACACCTTCAAACAACTTTTGCTCTGTTCCGTCGGCAGTGACAAAGTGATACTTATAAGCTTCGACCATTCGTGAAAGTTGTTCTTTTTCGACCTTTGGGAAAAGTTGGTGCATGGCTTCGAATAAGCCGAGGCCAATAACGCTTTTGGCCTGAACTGTACTTGGCTCTGGCAGCCCAACATCACGTGCCGACGCCTGAATACAATTGGATATTTTCTGAGCAGAATCCATTAGGGTCCCGTCCCAATCGAAAATGATTAGTTGATACATTGGCTAACCTGTTTCTAATGATAAGTTCTTTAACACCGCCACTAATTCAGCGGGGAGCGGAGCCCTAATAGTCATAGACTCCTTATTTATTGGATGAAAGAATGTCAGCTCAGCCGCGTGCAAAAACAATCGGGATAAGCCGATGGATTTCATACGTTTATTGAATTCAGCATCGCCGTACTTTGGATCCCCGGCAACCGGATGGTTTTCCGACTGAGCGTGCACTCTTACCTGATGGGTGCGACCTGTAAGCAACCTAACATCCATCAATGATGCGTCGCTTGATACCGATTTTGGCGTCATGATTGAGCTTGCGTAGCTGCCATTTTGGTCAACTACGACACTACGCTCTCCATGACGTCTCGCGCTCGTATTTAACGCTTTAGTTACTCGACGCTGACCATGCTGCCAATGCCCTTTAACTAAGGTTAAATAATGTTTGCGTAGACGAGGATTCTTCAATGAATTGGTTTTGAAGTCATCGTGCAATATTTTCAAAGCACTGGCCTTCTTCGCGAGCACTAAAACTCCCGATGTTTCACGATCAAGGCGGTGAACTAGCTCTATGTATTTCAGATCTTGACGATACGCTCTCAAAGCTTCAACAACGCCGATGGCGATTCCGCTGCCGGCATGTACAGCCATTCCACAAGGCTTATTGATTACCAGAAGCGCGTCATCCTCAAACAAAACCAACTTCCCCAAAAAGCCGTACTTTTGACCGTCTATCTCATGGCTTGGTTTTTCACTCAAACGAATTGGCGGAATTCTGAGTGAATCACCCTGTTTGAGGCGCGTTGTCTGTTTTACCCGGCCTTTATTAACACGCACCTCACCTTTGCGAATGATTCGATATATATGTGTTTTCGGAACACCTTTTAAATACGTAATTAAAAAGTTATCGAGGCGTTGCCCATCATGATTTTCGTCTATATCGACAAAGGTCACACGGTTGGGTACGTCGGTTGAACTGCGTTGGGAAGACGGATTGGTCTTCTTTTTAGCAGCCACCAATGCAGTCTTGGCACTACTTCTTTTTAATGCATATCCCTTGCTGGATCTCGAATTACGTTTTGCCGCAGGCTTTGCTCCACGATTTGGTCTTGGTTTTGAATTTTCTTTTTTTGACACAGGCATGCTCTTGGCTAATTGCTGGCGATTATAGAGCACTTTGTTGACTAACCCAACGCTTGGAAAAGCTAATATTCAAGCGTGTTTTGACGCATTGCTAAACCGTAGACTAACTGATAGACTTCGTCCGTCTGTTCAAATATTTGAGCAGATTTAACATTAAACTAAACTAAAGAATTTCAATGAGTTACGAGTTTCCCAAGCAGTTTGCTTGAACTCGATAACTTTTAGGATACTGCAGACGTCAAGTGGCTAATAAAATAGCTCGAGAACGTAGTACCGAAATCGGTTTAAAAACGCAGTTGGCTTATGACAATGACTGGTTACTGTTCACAGGCAACCAAGACATAGTCAAAACCACACAAGTGTCTCGCAAATGCACTTTAAATGGCTACCAAGTCATCTTATTAGCATAATAAAGGCGAGTTTTAGCAAACCGACTGGGCAACACATGGCCCGCTCGACACTACTACGATTTCCGTTAGATTGTTAACTACCGACGAGCTGCTTAACAGGGCAATGTACCTCACCCTGAATTATGAGGCACGCCACTAGTTTTGTTGCTGAGTCCTTAAAAACTTGAGCCAATGGATAAACTGACCTATAGGACAAACTCTATAAGGCCAACTATCCTGTTCTTGCATGACCACCAGCCATTGCTAGTAAACAACGACGACACCGAGACTCTGAAAAGAGCCGTTGTGACAAGTGAATATGCAAGTATCAATGCTAACACGTATGTTTTAGCCTCTTTGATACAGATATAACAGAAAAAATTTAGTAATTGGTGTGAGGCCACTAAAGTTGGTATCACATTAAGAGGTAGTATCTGGTGAACCATAAGTGTGATTTTCACGTTATTGACATTCAGACATCGTACCCATTTGTTGATTTTCGTAAGGTTTGATAGACAAAATAAAGTTTAAGTCTATGAATTAATTGATTATTTAACATATCTAATCACAGCAAACAGGCTGTGAGTTTTAGCGATATAGGTAAATAGTCAACCAAAATAACCTTTGTATTATCGTTATTATTTTTTAAATAACGACGACATAAGATCATCCTTTTTTCTGCAATTTCCTTGCTCATTGCTCTTCGTTTACGTCCGTCTCGCCGTTGTTATTCTTAACTTGCCATTTTTGGCATTGGGGAAGACATGAAAAGAATGTTATTTAACGCAACACACTCCGAAGAGTTGCGTGTTGCAATTGTAGACGGACAAAAACTCGTCGATTTGGATATTGAATCTGCCAGTACGGCATTAAAGAAAGGCAATATCTACAAAGGAAAGATTACTCGAATAGAACCAAGCCTAGAAGCTGCGTTTGTAGAGTATGGAGGAAATCGTCAAGGCTTTTTGCCAATGAAGGAAGTGTCTCGCACGTACTTTCAGAACTACAACTCGGACACTCCGATCTCGCAAGTCAAGATTGCCGATGTATTAAAAGCAGGCCAAGAGCTGCTGGTACAAGTAGAAAAAGACGAGCGTGGCAATAAGGGTGCGGCACTCACCACTTTCATCAGTCTTGCAGGCCGTTACTTGGTATTCATGCCAAACAACCCAAAAGGCGGCGGCATATCACGCCGAATTGAGGGCCAAGAGCGCCAAGAACTGCGTGAAGCAATGTCTGAGCTTGAAATTCCTCGCGAGCATGCACTTATTGCAAGAACCGCAGGTATTGGCAAGAGTTCTGAAGAGCTGCAGTGGGACCTAGACTATTTACAGCGTTTGTCAGAGGCCATTCAAGAAGCGTCTGAAGCTCAAGCGGCGCCATTCTTGGTCTATCAGGAAACCAATCTCGTTGTGCGCTCAATAAGAGACTACTTTCGCAGCGATATCTCTGAAATCATTATCGATGACAAAGAAATTTTTGAGCGTGCTACCCGTTTCATGAACCAGGTTATGCCGCACAATGTCATCAAACTAAAGATGTATGAAGACACGGTGCCATTGTTTTCACGCTATCAGGTCGAACATCAAATTGAGTCCGCCTATGCTCGCGAAGTACGGTTACAGTCTGGTGGCGCACTGGTGATTGACCCGACTGAAGCACTAACTTCGATTGATGTTAATTCGGCGCGTGCAACCAAAGGCAGCGATATCGAAGAAACGGCATTGCAAACCAACCTTGAAGCAGCCGAGGAAATCGCTCGCCAGTTACGAATTCGTGACTTGGGTGGTTTGGTTGTCATCGATTTTATCGACATGTTGGCAAATAAGAACCAGCGTGCGGTAGAACAATGTCTGCAAAAGGCTCTTAAAGCCGATCGAGCACGAGTGCAAGTAGGACGAATTTCGCGATTTGGTTTACTCGAAATGTCCCGTCAACGACTGCGTTCGTCAATCAGCGATTCTAACTATCACGTCTGCCCTCGATGTGAAGGCAATGGCCATATTCGCAGTGTCGGGTCATCAGCGTTAAGTGTGTTGCGTATTATCGAAGAGGAAGCACTCAAAGAAAACACCGAAGCAATCAATGCGCATTTACCGATAAAAACAGCTACCTATCTGCTCAACGAAAAGCGTCACGAGGTCAGCATACTGGAAAATCGTTTGGGCACTAATATCACAATCGTTCCCACCATCGAGTTGGAAACGCCGCACTTCAAGATCCAACGCTTACGTAGTGAGGATTTGGATGAAATGCCTAATCTACCAAGCTACAAAACGGAGATTCAAGAGCCTAAAGAAGACCCACGTAAGGCTAAGTATCAGAAGAAGAATCAAACCAGTAATGTGGTGATCGCTCCTAATACCGCACCTGCTGTGGCAATTGAGTCGGTTCAAATGGGTGACAAACCAGTTCCGGCACCAAAACCAGAGCCAGTTGCACCGGTTCAACCCGGCCTATTTGTCCGATTATGGCGCGCCCTATTCGGTACCGGCGACGAAGAACAGCCTAAGAAATCACCTAAAAAAAGCGGCAAGCAAGCTAAAAACAACCGCGGTCGTAACCCTAACCAACGCGGAGGTAATCGTAACAATAATCGTGGTCGTAATACCAACCAACGTGGCGGTAATCGTAATAATAAAAAAGGCGGCCCAGGTAACGATAAAAATAAAGACAATAAGTCTCAGGATAATCGAAGTAAGCCTCAGAATAATCGCGGCGACAAGAAGAACGAGAATGCCAATAATAACGAGGGCGGTGGCAATAATAATCGCAACCGTAATCGCAATCGGAATAGAAATCGCAATCGTAACCGTTCAAATAATAAGCCTCAGGCGCAAACCGAAAGCAAGGGTGGCGGCAACCACAGCAGTAAGGGTGGCAATGAACAAGGCGGTTCAAATAAAAATCAAGCCACTAAGCAGTCTGGTAATACGGCGGCGGAATCAAGCAAATCGGAATAGCATTAAATACGCCAGCTAAGTTGCTGTTTTTGTAGGGAGAAACTATAGTAAGGGTAATGACAGACAAAACCCCACTTTCGTCTGTCATTACAACCCTACAAAAACAACAAATCTGACTAGCAACTATGTGTGGCATCGCCGGAATACTTTCACCTCAGGTCTCTGAACAAACCCCAGCAGAGAGCCGAGAACCCAAACCGTTATCAGCTGACGCTGTTGACCCCGCCGTTATTAAGGATCGAGCATCAAAGCTCAAAGCCATGCAGGAAGCTTTGGCTCATCGGGGACCAGATGATAAAGGCGCTTTTTTTTCACCCTCTTATCAAGCGTCGATAACCCATACTCGCCTGTCCATTATTGATCTGTCTGACGGTGGTCATCAGCCAATGACCAGCGATGATCAACGCTACACCATTGCCTTCAATGGCGAAATCTTTAATTACAAAAAGCTTCGAACTCAAATGGAACTCGAAGGCGAACAGTTTAATAGTCGTTCGGATACCGAGGTTATACTTCGACTATTCATAAAGAAGGGGCCAGCCTGCGTTCAGTTATTGCGCGGTATGTTTGCCTTTCTGATTTGGGACGAGCAGGAAAAAAAAGCATTTGCTGCCCGGGACGCTTTGGGAATCAAACCATTCTATTATCTTAAAACTGAAGGTTCGTTTATCTTTGCATCTGAGATACGCGCGATTCTCGCTTCGGGCTACAGTTCGAAAAAGATATCCAGTCGCGGTGTAATGAGCTACTTGCTCAAAGGCACTGTCGCTGAACCTGACACCATCGTTAAAAATGTCAAAATGCTCCCGGCAGGTACCTACCTCAATTGGAAGAACGGCAAAAGTACCTTGCACCGTTACTGGAGTCTCGACTTCACTGTCCAGCACTATAGCCAAGCCAAAGCCGTTGAAGTGACCAGAACCGCACTAGAGCACAGTGTCAGAGCTCATATGGTGAGCGACGTCCCAGTTGGAATATTTCTAAGCGGAGGTATTGACTCAACCGCCTTAGTTGCGATTGCCAGTAAACTCAGTAAGCGAAAAATCAATACCTACTCAATCGCTTTTGAGAATCCTGAGTGGAATGAAGGCAAAATTGCCAAGCGAGTCGCTGAACACTTTGGGACTAACCACACTGAGTTCCTCATTACCCCTGAGATAGCAAAGCCGCTTTTCGAGCAATTTCTAAACGATATTGATCAGCCCACTATTGATGGGTTTAATACCTATTGTGTTTCAAAGCTCGCCAGTGAACGAGGTGAAAAAGTAGTTTTATCTGGCTTGGGAGGAGATGAATTGTTTGCTGGTTACAAATCATTTGAGGTAATTCCAGAAATGATGAGTAAAAGTCGCCTATTTAGTAAGTTTCAGTTCGTAACGAAACCCCTAACTAAAAAGCTTTATAAATATTTGACGCCACGTCAACGACGCATTGGAGATGCGATCAATAATCCAAACTCATTAACGGCGGCCTATCAAAGTTTAAGAGGCATCTTTTCCATTTCCGAAGCTTATGAGCTAACCAATATTTTTTGCAAGAAGGCGCCCAAAGAGTTGGTGATAACCGAGCCTAATCACCCTTATGAAGCAGACAATATCAGCCATTTAGAGCTAAGTAACTACATGCGAAATCAACTACTCAGAGACAGCGATATTGCAAGTATGGCTTGGGGCTTAGAATTGCGAGTTCCTTTCATAGATAGAGTGTTCATTGAGCAGATTAGCACCATTCCTGCTGACCTGCGCTTGCAGCAAGGAAAGAAGATATTAATTGACTGCGTGCCTGAACTTCCTTCGTGGGTCGTTAATCGTCCTAAACAAGGTTTTCGTTTTCCGTTTGATGAGTGGTTTGAATCGAGTTGGCAGGATATGAAGATGCCTGATGCGCCTAAATGGATTCCGTTAACACCATGGTATCGCCGGTGGTGTCTAGTTGTATTAAATGATTGGAAATCGCGGCATGCCAAATAGGCAGGGCGCTATAAAAGTACTGCACGTAATACCCTCGGTCGCCGAATGTCGCGGAGGCCCTAGTAAAGCCGTAATTGAAATGGTGTCAAGTCTAAACCAGGCTGGCTTAGACGCCGAAATTGCCGCAACAAATGATAATGGTCCCACCCAACTAGACATAATATTGAACGAGTTAATAGATTATAAAGGTGTTCCAACACGTTTTTTTAAACGCTTTTCACCTGCGATCAATGGGGTTCGCGAGTTTTCCTATTCACGTGACTTTGCACAGTGGCTTGATAACAATATCGAAAATTATGACCTCATTCATGTGCATGCAATCTTCTCCTTTTGCTCGAGTTATGCAATGTATGCAGCACGTCGAACCAGTACGCCATACATAGTTCGCCCCATAGGCCAACTGCAAGAGTGGTCATTGATGCAATCTCGAGTAAAGAAAAAGCTTTATCTGAATATTATTGAGAGAACCAATCTGCAATCTGCCTCGGCAATTCAATTCACTTCGGAGGTCGAAGAGCTCGAGAGCGGTAAGCAGTTAAACCTCAAAGGACAGGTTATCCCACTCGGTATTAACGCATGCGCAAAAAGTGAAACCAGTAAAATTGACCTCGCGCAATCCTTAGGCATATCCGAACATGTACCGATACTATTGTATCTATCACGCTTGCATAAAAAGAAAGGCCTGGAATTGCTTATGCAGGCCTTGAGTCAAATTGATTCTCCTAAGGCTCATTTGTTGATCGCGGGTGATGGTGAAGCCGACTATAAACAGCAACTGACTTCCTTAACTAGCAATTTAGGCTTAACCAATAATTGTACTTTTTTAGGTCATGTTGATGGTGATAAAAAAAACACCCTGCTTCAACACGCGGACTTTTACGCACTTACTTCCTATTCAGAAAATTTCGGTATTTCAGTTCTTGAGGCAATGGCAAACGGCCTAACTCCGATAGTTTCAAACGAAGTTGCATTATCGGAAATAATTAGCCAACAAGAATTGGGGCTTGTTTGTACAACGGATCCGAGTGATATTGAAGCTCAATTGCGCTTTGCCTTGAATAACTTAGAGCAAATGAAATTAATGGGGGCTAAGGCTCAAAATTTTGTGTCCACTAAATACTCATGGACAACGATCGCCAAACAACTCGAATCACTTTACCTATCTATTATCCAGGACACACAACGAAATAAGGCTTGATTAATAAATTGAACAAGCCTTTATCTCGCTGAACCCGTTTTCGATCTATAAGTTAAGCACTTCTGGCAACCAAGGATGGTGAGGTTCCGAACACAAACCGGCTAACGGTAAGTGATAGAAGAACACAGCTGATCAGTGTTACAAACATCGAATGTATATAGTGAATTGGCGCATTAAAAAATAGAATTCCATAAAACACCACGCCAAAAACAACCGCAATAATCGCTGCCCGAGAATCAATATCATCGAACAGCAAACAAACTAAAAATGCGGACAAAATTGGCATACTTAGAAGGCCATACAATTGCTGTATCGTTTCAATTATACTTGCCGACTTCGCGAAAAACGGAACCAACGCCAAGGCAATTAAGACAATACTAATGGTGATAATCGCATTTAATTTTTTTACGTTTGGTTTGGTCGAGGCGTATTTCTCATGGATATCACACACATACAGGGCGGTCGACGCATTTAGGATACTATTTACGCTGGTCAGCACCGCGGCGGCAATTGCGGCCGCAAATGCACCCGACAACCATACCGGCAAAATATCGCCCACTATACGACCGTAAGCCCCATCATTTTCGATGCGCCCGTAGAGCTTATAGGACACAATGCCAGGGATAACAATAATCGCCGGCACGATTAGCAAACGAATAACCGCGGCGGCATACACGCCTTTCTGCCCTTCTTGTACGGTTGGGGATGCCATCGCACGCTGAGTAATCGTTTGATTTGTGCTCCAATAAAAAATTTGAATGAATAACATGCCTGTCAATAAGGTATGCCATGGTATCGCTGATGCACTATCACCAATCAATGTCAGACGATCGGCAGGAATACCCGAAAAATCATAACCAATCGCATTCAGAGCCAAGAACACCACCGCCAGTCCGAGACTTAGCAATAGTATCCCACTGTAAGCGTCAGACACCGCAACAGCTCGTAAGCCCCCAAAAACAGCATAGGCGGCACCCGCAATTGCAAACGCAATCGATATATAAATAATCGAGCTTTCGATACCGAAAATCATAGACGAACTTTCGATACCAAACATGGTCACCATAAACTTCGAGCCACCGTACAACATGGCCGGGATAAATATGCCTACGTTACCCAACAAAAACAAAATACTGATCACCGCGCGAATATGTTTATCACCATAACGCTTCTCTAATAATTCGGTTGTGGTTGTGCATTCGTACTTGTAATAAACCGGCAAAAACACCTTAGCCAAAACAATCAACCCGATGACCGCAGCGAATTCCCACCAGGCAACCAGCAACATTTGATTGCCATTCATACCAACCAGCTGATCAGTACTCAGGTTAGTCAGCGTAATTGAACCCGCAACGAATAACCAGGAAAGACCGCCACCCGCCAGAAAAATCTCCTTGTTTTCGGCCTCGACAGAATGGTCTGTTGATTGAATAGCCGCTCGGCATTTGATATAGGTTAGAAACGCGATCAGGGCGGTAATAAAAACGAAAATGCCGACTTGGATAGTCGTTGATGACATAGCATGCTCTCCTAATAGGGTTTATTGAAATTGAGCCAGAATTGCTCTTGCCCTTTCAAATTCATAGCAACAAAAACCTGCTATCAACAAATCTTATTAGCAGTTTGGCTTTGTTATTTTTTTAATAATCATATAAATAATACCAGTGAAAATACTTGCTCTCCAGTATTTTTCGCGACAACCGTCGATTGTATTCAACCAAAATAGGCAACTCGCTTGCTCGAATTGCCAACAATGATATGAAAACCTAGCTTATTTGAGCTTCTAATGAACTAACTAATTCATTGCTTAAGCCCAAGGCGCTCACCAAACTGTCTTTATACAATGTTTCGGTCAGGCTTGAGTCATCTCCGATCAGCAATCTAGTTGCTATATAGACTTCACTGGCTTCTGCTTGTGTGTTGACCTTTTGCGCCAACTCGCCTGCACTCAATGGCGAATCAACAATGTTCTCGAGAATCATTGCCATTTCACCTGGTAAGTGCATCTCGAGGATCTCATGCTTAATTGCCTTTAGTTCTTGATCATCGATATTTCCGTCGGCATTTGCAGCGGCGACCATTGCTTCGATCAACAACAATCCTCGAGAGTCGGCCGAATCATCGCTGAGTTCGTGCACAGAATCTCCTGCAGAAAACACGTCTCCCGTTTGTGTCCAATTCTGGTAACCCTTATACGCGGCTGTCCCCAATGCGGCCAAGCCTCCGACCTTAATCGCCGTACCGGTTAGTTTGCGGCCGCCACGAGTTCCCAATAAGCCTAATAACAAGGCTGATGCCAATGCACCCTTTTTAAGCCCATCAATCATGACTGCACGTTCTTGTCCGTGCTCAGGGATATCTAACTTTTCTTCTGCTAGTGCTTGCCCTTTCTCTACATACTGTTTACCGGTACTTAGAATTTTTTCTAATAAACCACCAACATTGAAATCAGCAGTTTCTTGATCGTTGTTCATAGTCTCGCCTCGTGTATAAGGCTGGTTGGCCTAATGTTTACGACCTGGCTATTAAACCACAGTTTCGTTATTTCTCGAAAACGGCAATTGATTCAACATGCGCGGTATGAGGGAACATATCGATTACACCTGCATGGGTCATTCGATAACCATGCTCATTAACCATTACGCCCGCATCGCGAGCCAGTGTTGCAGGACCACAGGAGACATAAACAACTTTTGCGGCGCCAAATTGTGGCAGACGTTTAATCATTTCAGCGGCGCCTGAACGCGGTGGGTCTAACAATATCTTATCAAATGATTGTTCAAGCCAATCACCATGCGAATTCGACGACATATCTTCTTTAAATAGATCGCCAAAATGAAACTCCAAATTTTCTAAATTATTCAGTTCTCGATTATGAATCGCACGATTGACAAGCGCTTGATCACCCTCAACCCCAACAACATGAGCAGATCGCCTGGCAAGCGGCAAGGTAAAATTGCCGACACCACAGAACAAATCCAATACACGATCACTCTCTTGTATATCCAGCAGTTCAATGGCTTTATTCACCAGTAGATCATTAATACCAGCATTCACTTGAATAAAGTCGGTTGGCAAGAATTCAACCTTGATATCAAAGTCTTTGAATTCATAAAATAGTGATGCTGGCTGCTCTGGATAGAGCGGGTGTACACTCTTTAAATTCCCAGGCTGTAGAAACAGTTGTACCTCATTTCGCTTGGCAAACTCGGTCAGGATCTCCAAATCATTCTGCACAAAGGTTTCAAGGTGGCGAACAATCATTACGATGGCATTATCCGCAACCGAAATCTCCACTTGTGGAATCTTATCATTGCACGAGGTCTTTTCTAAGGTCTCGCGCAG
This sequence comes from Arenicella sp., assembly GCA_965230315.1. GTDB lineage: Bacteria > Pseudomonadota > Gammaproteobacteria > Arenicellales > Arenicellaceae > Arenicella. The sequence continues at coordinate 41,740 of CBDDKT010000003.1, read as the reverse complement.
ATCAGGGAACATCGCGGAGACTTCTGGATACAGTACCTCACACTTTTCAGTAGGTTGAATATAGCTCGTATTACGCTCTCGAAAGCCAACAATCATGCCTCCTTTTTTTGGGACATATTTTGCGCCTAAGCGCGCGCGCCGGCGATAGCCCCAATGCTTGCCAGTCATCGGTTCCAGCAAGGCTTCAGGTTGGACGTTACCGATTTTCTTAAAGTTCTCCAATAATTGTTGTTGCTTATATTTGATCTGTACCTGCTCGTCTAAATGTTGTAACACGCACCCTCCACAGTCACCAAAAACCGCACACTTTGGTTCAATTCGATGCTCAGAGGGTTCTAATACCTCTATGGTGGTGCCAAATAGATAACTTTTGCGATTCATAACGGGCACATAACGCACTTTCTCACCCGGTAAGGCAAAGTCGACAAAAACCACCTTTCCGTCTTCGCCACGCCCCACTCCACGGCCGTCATGAGCCATGGATTCAATGTGAATTTCACGCGGAGTTAAATCTAATTTCTTGCGATTACGACGTCGTCTGGCCATGGGTCTATCTCAAAAGGGTGTTCAATGCACTCCGAACAGCACGGAGAACGAGCGGGCGCCATTTTAGTGCAAGCAAGGCTTCTTGGGTATATGATTTAGCGACTAATAAAAAACAAACTCTCTATAAAGGTACATTTTATGGCTTACGTTGCTCTCGTTACCCTTCTAATTTTAATTCAATACTTCTTTTTCGTAATGCAAGCCGGATTTGCGCGCGGTAAAGATACGGTCGTTGCGCCAGCGACCACCGGAGACGAAATGTACGAGCGCAAATCTCGGGTTCAGATGAATACCTTGGAACAATTAATAATTACGCTGCCAGCGATGTGGGTTTGTGCTCATTATTTTCGAGCTGATATCGCTGCGATTTTAGGACTGGCATTTCTGATTGGTCGCTTTTTATATTCTCATCTATACATAAAGGAACCAAAGTCTCGCGCCCCAGGTTTTATTATTGGTTTTTTCGCCAATATTGTTCTCATAGGCTGTGGCCTATATGGCGTGATTACCAGTCTGGTTTAAACGACAAGCTAGTCACCCGACTCCCACACCCGCAAAAACTCTAGTAGGTGTGGCTCCCCTTTTCTAAGTGCGGCTTTCACCACCTCGTGCTCGGCGGCTAAACTGCTCTTTGTAAGATTCCCGCGTACGTACTGCCAATGCAGATAAACGAGATAGGTATTCAACGCATCAGTCTCGCAATAATCGCGAATAGCTTTAATTTCCCCGGCTTGATATTGCTCCCAAACCTTAGAGCCACTCATTCCCATCTTGCCTGGGAAACCAAGCAATACGGCTATCTCGTCTAACGGCGCAAATGCACGATTATTATACCCGGCAATAACGTCCATTAAGTCGGTGTGACGCATATGAAATCGGCCAATATAGTTATTCCACTTGAAATCCCGATCGTCTTCGCCTAGATCCCAATAACGCGGTGCTTGCACACCATTGATTAAACCACGATAGTGCAATACGGGCAGATCAAAGCCCGAACCATTCCAGGTAACGAGTGTGGGTGTATGCTTGTCAACACCATCAAAAAAATTTTGCACGATTTCCTTCTCTGAGCTTTCCTCTGAGCCTAAGGTCCAGACTGAAAATTGATCTTTTTGAAGATTTCTATAAACAGCTGAAATGGCCACCACTTTCTGCAAATGAGTCGAGATAAAGTCGTGGCCAACCTTCTCTCTTCGTTTGGCAAACATTACTTCACCAATTTCTGAGTCACTTAGATCTTTTAACTCATGCAATTTGCGCCCACCGTCGATGTCAGGAATGGTTTCTATGTCAAATGCCAGTATATTCATGAATCAACTCATTGCGTTTCAGGGCTAAACAATTGATAGGTTCGAGTATTTAGTAGACGCCGGTGGATAAATATCGGTCACCGCGATCACACACAATCGAAACAACTACCGCCTTAACAGCACGAGCCTCGAGTTCAGCCGCCACTTGCAAGGCAATAGCCATAGCACCCCCAGATGAAACACCGGCAAATATGCCCTCTTGCGTCGCCATTTCGCGCATTGTTTCTTCCGCCAAGGATTGATGAACATCCAAAGTTCGGTCAACCCGCTTAGCATCAAATATTTTCGGTAAATACTCTTGCGGCCAACGCCGAATCCCCGGTATCTGTGATTTACCTTCTGGTTGAACGCCAATAATTTCGATCTCGGGGTTTTGTTCTTTTAGATAGGCAGACACTCCCATGATTGTGCCAGTAGTACCCATCGAACTGACAAAATGAGTCACATTGCCACCTGTGTCGCGCCAGATTTCAGGGCCAGTTGACACATAATGCGCGTTCCAGTTATCGGCATTAGCAAATTGATCAAGTACCACGCCTTCTCCATTCGCGTGCATATCGCTGGCCATATCTCTCGCCAATTCCATACCTCCTGCCGACTGAGACACCGAGATTATAGTCGCACCAAAGGCCCGCATTGAGGCGCGTCGCTCTTCACTCATGTTATCCGGCATTATGAGGGTCATCTTATACCCCTTCATTGCAGCGGCCATCGCTAAGGCGATGCCAGTATTGCCGCTGGTGGCTTCGATCAGAGTGTCGCCTGGCTTAATATCACCTCGTTGTTCAGCCTTAGCGATCATATTTAAAGCAGGCCGATCTTTTACCGAACCCGCAGGATTGTTTCCTTCGAGTTTACCGAGCACGGTTACATACTCACCTTTCCAGAGGCGCTTTAACCGGACCAGCGGCGTATTTCCGACTAGGTCCTCGAGAGTCTTATATTGCACGAGCTATTATCTGTATTTGAGATTTAATGATGGTCAAAAAAAGGGTGCCAACCGTCAACCATTAATTGACCATACAATCGGCATTAATCAGTTCTTACTAGGGACCTTAGTCGTCACCAAATGCCATGAGTAATCTTAAGATGTACCAAAACATTAATGCGACCGATGAAAACAATGCCAGAGACGCAGCGACATGTTGATCCTCGCGATACACATGAAGAATATTTGAAGTTGTGTACAACACAGCGCCAGCGGCAAAAATGATCATAATGGCCGAGAACAAGACTCCCAGCTGAAATCCGAATACAATCGCCGCGACGATCACTCCAATTGCTACCACACCGCCAATTTTTAAGGCAGGAGCCAAAAACGAAAAGTCTCTAGGCGTAGTAAAAACAACTAAGGTAATGCCGGTAACCAGCGCCGCCGTAATGACCGCAGCATTTTGTATGGCTCCTTCTGCAGTTAGCTCAGCCATATAGATCAGCGGCAAAAATATCACCGCTTCCGCGATAACGTATAAGCCCAATCCAGCGTATTGGAGTTCACGCGATGCACCACTGCGTGCCCAGCTATCGGCTAACCAGCTTACTCCCATAAAGGCCGCCAAAACCACTAACCAACTCCATTTGCTGGTGGCCAATAGTGCCATGGCCTGTTCACCAAATCCCATTGAGATCAGCACGGTTTCAATTAAAGCAAAGGCCGCAATCGCTCCCGCTAAATGACCATAAGTGCGACGAATAAAAGCCGCTTTTAGCTCACCCGGTAATTCACTAACCACCGCGTCAGATGAGACGTTTAAATAACTCACTATAATTCTCCGTTTATACTTAACTGTTTATAGGTAAATAATAACACGCTGAAACGTAGATTATTCAATGTGTTGAATCATCAATTGCAAACTCAATTGCTGGCGGAATTCATTCACATCCAAACGATAAGCAACACGAACCCTACCTTCTGGTAAAGCTTGATGTGTATCTAGGTAGCCAAAACAAATACCATCTATCACCTTATCTCCGTCAACTGGCTTTAGTCTTAGTTTAGCGTGTGTGTCGCCAACAACACGTGATTCTACGACGTCAAATTCTCCATCAAAAACGGGCTCGGGAAAGCCCTGACCCCATGGTGTCGACTGCCTAAGTTGCTCAGCGGTTTCCATCGTTAATTCATTCGACAATAAGGTTCCATCGGTCCATAAAATATGACGCCAATCTTTACCGGCGGTCATTTCGTCCATAACCTGTACGATGGCTTTCTTAAAGAGGGCCAGATTTTCGGTTTTAAGTGATAATCCAGCCGCCATGGCATGACCGCCAAACTTGGACATTAGGCCAGGGTGTAAGGCATCTAAACGCGCCAACACATCACGTACGTGCACCCCCTCGACACTTCTACACGAACCTTTCCATTCGTTCTCTCCATCACCCGGTGCCAAAGCAACCACGGGACGATGAACGCGCTCCTTAATTCGAGAAGCAACCAGGCCAACCACGCCTTGATGCCAGCTCTCATCAGACAAGCAGTACACGCTGGGTAAGGCACTATCATCTATCGCTATTTTATCGACTATTGCTAACGCATCTTGCTGCATGGACTGCTCGACTTGGCGACGTTCTCGATTTAGCTCATCCAGCTCAGTGGCCAATATCATCGCCTGCTCGAAATTATCACTCAGTAAGCACTCGATACCCACCGACATATCATCCATTCTACCCGCGGCATTTAACCTTGGCCCAACGGTAAAGCCCAAATCGCTAGAAGCAAGTCGTAAGGGGTTGCGCTTGCCTACCGTTAACAAAGCTTGAATGCCTGCGCAAGACTTGCCTTGACGAATGCGTTGCATGCCCTGTTGCACCAATATTCGATTATTCTGATCCAGCGGGACGACATCGGCAACCGTTCCGAGTGCGACCAAATCCAAGAACTGGGACATGTTTGGTTCGGTGATGGTATTTTGCGTAAACCACCCCATTTGCCTAAGTCGGGTACGTACCGCCAGCATGACATAAAAAATAACCCCAACACCCGCCAAGTTCTTACTTGCAAAACGATCGCCCTGCAAATTAGGGTTGACGATGACATCGGCGGTCGGCAATTCTTCACCAGGCAAATGATGGTCCGTCACCAATACCGACATGCCCAGAGCCTGAGCGGCATGCACACCAGCAACACTACTAATACCATTGTCGACGGTAATAATAATATCGGGTTGACGCATCGCGGCCATCCCGACTATTTCAGGTGATAAACCATAGCCGTATTCAAATCGGTTTGGTACTAAGTAACTGACCTCGTCTAATCCAAATGCCTTTAAACAACGAATCGCTAATGCACAACTGGTCGCGCCATCCGCATCAAAGTCGCCAACAATTACAATACTCGCGCTTGCAGTAATTGCGTCGACGAGCATCTCTGCAGCGGCATCAATGTGACTCAAACCTTGAGGAGGTAATAGCTGCTTTAAACTGTATTGCAGAGAGCTGGCGTCAGTGACGCCTCGACTACTCAATACCTGCGACATAACTCGACTTAAGCCGGGAATCGATATGTTGTCTTGAATAGCGCGAGGTTTGATTTGCACGTCGGTCACTTTTATAGTCAGTTAATGAGATTAATTAGCTAAGAATTATGAACCAATCAAACACGGAGTTGAAACAGTTTTATTCGCATGCGCTTAAATGGGTGTGTCGGGTCGTATTTTTCCTATCTATAATTTTTTTGACCTATGTTGTAACCCGCGAAAGTTATAACTTTTCTCACTGGGTTCCTCATCATTTTTTACGCGATATGGGAGTTCCCTACCACACCATTTTATGGAGTGAACGTAACGCTGATTTCTTCTTGCATTTTTTTGGTGGAATGATACTCACATTATTAATATTCGGCGCGCGAATAAGCTGGCTGGCATCTTCCCCGTTAGCCATATTCATTGCCGTTTCGCTTCTATGCGTCACAGCCGAGGTTTTTCAGTCTTCCATAGGCCGAGGAGCCGAAAGCAGTGATTTACTGCTCGGAATATTGGGTAGTTTCATGGCATACTTGGCTATTGACAAGAAAAATTAGAACCTCATCCTGTACATCTTCAATTACTAGCCAGTATGACTAACTTGTGACTCATTAGTGGCAATAAGTTGGTTACTCGCATTAATTGGTGTCGAGTCTGCGCAAGTTATGAAAGATTACAGTTTGAAGACACACAGTTATTGACTCTACAAATACTGCGTGAGTAATCAACTTTAAGGGTAAGCACCGTTGAATACCAAAGATCAAGAAAGTTTATTTATAGATATTGAACGCCGAGCAAAGAACCTATCTCTAAACGGCAAAAAACATCCATTTAAGTGGCACCAAAACATTTCAGGCTTATTGAGTCCTCAAGCGGTCGAACATACTCGACAATCCTTGAAAAAGCTTGCTGTAGACGACTATGTTGCAAAGGTATTAGACCCAGCTGAGTCGACCAGTCGACCGAGCGCGCGTGAAATAGTGAGTAAACTACGCGGAAAAATTCACGGTGAGTTTGAATTGGGTCCGCTGTACGCAGTTGAAATATCACTTGAGTACGATGGTCAAAATCGTCGCATCGCGTTTATTGCTCAAGATCGCAGTATTTCCAATGGTGTATGGAAACCCGAGCATCATTTAGAAGCTTGTCGCCTGGTAGACGAATATGCCAGCCGAGCTGTACCGATTGTTACCTTTATGGATACGCCCGGTGCCGATGCAGGAACTGAGGCAAATGAAGCCAATCAGGCCCACTCAATTTCTCGTTTGATAGCGGTAATGGCCGCCGCTAAAGTACCAAGCATAGGCATTATCTATGGCCTGGGTTATTCAGGTGGTGCCATTCCACTTGCAACGACAAATCTCTTGTTAGCAGTTCGATATGGCGCATTCAACACCATTCAACCAAAAGGCTTGGCTAATATTGCGCGCCAATACAATTTATCTTGGCAAGAAAGTGCTCGTTACGTTGGGGTGTCGCCGTCGGAGTTGTATCGCAGTGGCGCGATTGACGGGGTCATCGACTGGGACCCAAGTGATAATAAAGAGGCAGTCACCGAAAACGCTAATCTGGTGGCCTCGATTTTTACAGGCATCCGGGAAATCGAATCAGATGCCAAGCGCGAAGTACTGGAAAACCCAAAAGTAGCCGCTGACTACGTCAATAACGTACGTTCAGAAAAATTGCACAAACATTCGTTCGACGCACTTCAAAAAGCAGCTAACTTTGAGCTCTATAAAGAGTTAAGCGAATACCCAAGTGTTTATTCACACGCAATGATGTACTTGCGCTCACTATCAATGCGCTGCCGCATTCATTCAACGACCGTCGAAGCCTATGGCCGATTGGCCGAGGAAGAAATTCCCAAGGGAGACCTCAGTACGCGTACTCAGCAAATACGTGAGGTGGCGTTTAAGCAATGGTTGTCTGACCCTGAGAAGTTAGTTTACAACGATCAATTGGCGAAAGCCTGGAACACGCTCAAACAACGCCGTGAGGAACTGAATACCGAGCGAAATAAACTGACGACGTTCATTCTTGGTGATCCACAGAGTAACTACATCAGTGCACAAAAGAATTTTTGTTTTGTTCTGTGTTTGTATTTGTACAACCGCTGGAAATCAGACGCGGCTTATAATTTTGTTGAAATGAGTCGCCAAGTAGCGGCCCAACCCGAATCTGAAGAAGGTGCAGAAACGGCCCTCGATAAACCCGAAACAGAGTTAACCTTATTGGACACCGTATTCGAACCAGCGATTCGCGACGTATTACAGGATCAGTTTCGAGACGTGCTGGTGTTCGACGCGCTTTACAACAATATCGTTATTAACTTTGGTGAGATTGCTGAAGAGTCAAAAGCATTCCAGTCTATTTCTGAAAAAACGCTACGCGGCATGTTAGATACGTCGCTGGAAAAAGTCGCCTCAAGTATTAGCGGGTCGATGACTGAAGGTGCGGTCGATAGCGATACCAAAGCAGAATTCGCCAAATGGCTCTCGCACTTTGTTAAGTACGACCAACGTGGTGAATTTTTGGCCGATGTTGAAGAGTGGAAGCGGGTCAACTTCCCACGCATGTCAGACTCGTTGTTAGTGCTAATAACCTACTTCTTTGAAACATTGGTGCCACGATTTATTGATTCGCAAATGAGTGGCAAATCCTACAACGGACAAATTAACCCTGGTCGTATTGGTAAGCGCAAAGATTTCTGGAACCAACTGAATATCGCCTACCAAGATTTGATGATACAACGAGTATTAACCTCGTATAAACGTCAAAAGCTGAGCACAGTCGATGCGTTCAAGTCAGAATTGTTCGCCGATTTCGACGAAACCAACGCAAATCGTATGACGGCCAACCCGGTATCGTTCCCAGGGTTCCGTCAATCGATTGAAAAGTCACTAAATAACGGTATTACTCCCTGTGGTGTTGTTACGGGTGTTGGCCAACTTAAGTTAGACGATAACGGCGAAACCGCTAAAGTTGGTGCGCTCATTTCTAATGTGTCTTTCCAAGCAGGCGCGTTCGACATGGCCGGCGCCGAAAAGCTATGCGCGCTTCTAGTCGACTGTGCCGACCAAGGTTTGCCCGTTGTGTGCTTTGTTTCCTCTGGTGGCATGCAAACTAAAGAAGGACCAAGCTCTCTGTTTTCGATGGCTATTGTTAATGATCGCATCACCGCGTTCATTGCTGAGACCGGATTACCGGTTGTTGTGTTCGGCTTTGGCGACTGTACCGGTGGTTCACAAGCAAGTTTCGTAACCCATCCGTTGGTTCACACATATTACTTTAGTGGCGCAGACATGCCATTCGCAGGTCGCGTCGTTGTTCCTTCGTTCCTACCCTCCATGGCTACTACTTCTAATTACCTTGCAAATAACCCAGGCGCAATGCAAGGTTTAGTTAAGCATCCATTTGCCGAGGGCTTGGATGCAAAATTAAGCGAGGTAGACCCAAACATCACCTTGCCTACACAAACCATTGGTGACGTAGTTGGCAAGGTTATTACCGGTGCAGTAAGCGTAGACAACAAAGAACAAAGCCCTAAGGTATTCCGCGCCGTGGATCAGATGGGTAAGATCGAAACGGTCTTGATACATGCACGCGGTTGTACCGCGGTTAAACTGATTCGAGTCGCACAAGCTCAAGGCCATAAAGTACTGTTGGTGCAATCAGATCCGGACATGGATTCAGCAGCTTGTGACATGCTCACAGAACAAGATGAATTGGTTTGTCTTGGTGGTCAAACGCCCGGTGAGAGTTACCTAAATGGCCTGTCGGTGGTGACAATCGCACGAAACCGTGGTGCCGATGCCCTACATCCGGGCATTGGCTTCCTGTCTGAGAATGCAGGCTTCGCTCGACTTTGTCGTGCAAACGGATTGAACTTTATTGGTCCGAAGGCCAGCAGCATGGACACCATGGGCAATAAGTCCAACGCCATCAACACTGCGATGGCAAACAAAGTGCCTGTGGTCCCAGGGTCTCACGGAATTCTCACCAGTGCTGAAGCCACCGCAAAAGTTGCTGACGAGATCGGCTACCCTGTACTACTAAAAGCGGTACATGGTGGTGGTGGTAAAGGCATAAAAGTGGTTCGCAGTGCCTCTGAAATTAAAGACGCATTTAATACCGTTTATGCTGAAGCCCGCTCCGCGTTTGGCAATGGCGATCTCTACCTAGAGAAGTTCGTTGAATCAATGCGCCATATCGAAGTACAAATCTTGCGTGATACTCATGGCGTTACCAAGGTGATCGGGCTACGAGACTGCACGGTTCAACGTAATAATCAAAAAGTGTTGGAAGAATCCGGCTCTACCATGCTGCCTAAGAAATTAGAGAAAATGGCCTACGAGTGCGCTGCCAATTTGGCTGATGCGGTGGATTACTTTGGCGCTGGCACGGTCGAATTTATATACGATCTGAAAGCGGACACCATTTACTTTATGGAAATGAACACACGCTTGCAGGTTGAGCACCCTGTAACAGAATGGACCTCAGGCGTCAGCATTGTCGGCACCCAATTCGAAATAGCCGAAGGCGCTACTATTAAAGACATGAAAATCGGCGACAACGGATTTTCAATCGAAGCTCGTATTACCGCTGAAAAAGCACGCTTGGATACCGACGGCGCGATCGACTTTTTACCAACGCCTGGTTTGGTTACTGAGTGCTCGTTCCCAGAAGGCAAGCATATTGAAGTAATCGCATCGGTGTCGGAAGGCAAAACTATTTCACCGTTCTACGACAGTATGATTGCCCAGCTGGTGGTGCACGGTAAAAACCGTAAAGACGCCATCAAGAAGTTGATTACTGCGCTTGAAGAAACATCAATCAAGGGGGTATGCACTAACATCTCATTGTTAAAACGTATCTTAAACGATAAAACATTCGTCAAAGGTGATTACGACACAGGTTATTTGCCGGCATTCCTGGACACACTTGACAAGGACCAAATCGTTGAAGAGATGGCCTACACCGGTGTAGAGGATACTGGAGCCGACTTAAGCAACTTACAAATTGCAGGCACCGACGAAATCAAAGTTATTTCGCCAATGACCGGCATTTATTATTCAACACCGTCACCCAACGAACCCGAGTTCGTTAAGGTTGGTGATCGAGTCAACTTGAGTAATACGCTATGTCAGGTAGAAGCAATGAAGCTCTTTACCCATATTTCACTTTCCAGTGTGCCTGGCTCAGGCGAGGCGTTTACCGCAGAAAATGAGTATGAGGTTGTACGCGTCAACCAGGCAAATAATGCTCAGGTGAATTCGGGTGATCTACTATTTGTTGTGAAGCCAATTTAGACTTAGCCTGAACAAAGGCCCAGGCTATCTAGCAAGGGCCTTTGTTATAATAATAGTCAACAAAGAATTAGTCTGTGACATTTTGAGAACCTTGGTAGCCTTGCAGCACATCTACCGCCACATTATCGCCAACCGAGTAGCTCAATATTTTGCTCAAATGTGTTAGCGGCAAACCGGTTTGCTGTTGCCATTCGTTAAACGCTTTTTGAATCCGTTTTAGATCGCGTTGACTACTTGCCTTATCGTTAATATCCACGCCATTGGCTATTAGTGCCGTAATCACATCACCACTGAGTACGAAACCGTCTTTACCGGTAAAACGAATAAACCATTGCGCGGTTTTACCACCCAAGCGAGAGCCGTTTTTGTGAAGGTATTTCATCAATCCAATCTGGTCACTACTTGGCCACTGAGCGAAGAACTTTGCGAAACTTCCGTGCTCGGAAGCTAATTCGTCAACCATGGCCGCATTATGAAACACCGTTTGGATTTTTTGCCAATTGCGAATTATCCGTGTGTCTTCCACATAGGCTTCCCACTCATCCGGTGACTTGGTCAACAATTGACCGAGATCGAAACCATGAAACGCCTCTTCAAAGCCATCCCACTTGGCGCTAATCACTCGCCAATGAAAGCCGGCATTAAACACACAGCGAGTCATTTGAGCGAGGTAACGTTCATCTCTTACTTTAGCAAGCTGAGAGGATGTAACCGGCTCAGTTAGTAGACGATCGAGCTCCTTTTCACCACCTTTGCGTTTGGCAGCGGTCTCGTGAATAAACTTAAATTTTTTCATTTGTCGCTTTTTCTAGGAGAACTCGCCGCTTTCCAAGCGATCTCGCAATACCTTTTTATCAAGCTTGCCAATATTGGTTAAAGGAATTGCATCAACAAAGTGTACTTGTTTAGGCACTTTATACGGAGACATATTCTGCCGACAGTAAGCAATAATTTCGTCACGCAAAACGGATTGGTCATCTCCCGCATTATTCGGCATGAGTTCAACAAATAGATTTACGATATCGTTGCCAGGTCGAGCCTCATCGGCGATACCGATGACTGCGGTGTTAGCGATGTAGTCAAGATTATTAAGCTTATCTTCAAGCTCTACTGAGAATACTTTAAAACCGCCGACTATTAGCATATCTTTGGCTCGATCAGATATCGTCACATAGCCTTCCTCGTCCATAAAGCCGACATCCCCGGTATACATCCATGTTTTACCGTCAAACTCTCGCATCGCCTTAGCTGATTCTTCCGGTAGATTTAAATACCCTTTCATTACATGCGGTCCGGCCGTAACGATTTCACCGTGCTCACCAACGGGCATTTCTTTAGTTCCTGTTTCTACGTCCATTATCTTCACGTCTGCACCCGGCACCGGTATTCCTAGAGCAGTCGGTTTAACTCGTTGCGGAGGGTTAACAATATAAACTGGGGCCGTTTCTGTCATGCCAAATGCATCGCACAATTTGTTGACACCTATGACCGCTTCAACCTTTCTCCGATCATCGGAGGTTAATGGTGCCGCACCGGTAACCGCCATTTTCAATTGAGAAAAATCTATTTGGTGAAACTTTGGATTCTGTAACAACATCTGAAGAAGAGTGGGAACCGCTCCGAAGTAATGCGGGGGGCTGGCAAGCATTTGGTCACAAATATAGTCAAGGTCTCGTGGATCAGGAACTAATATCGCAGTACCACCATAACGCAAGCCACTCACCGCGCCACCAGCACCCGCAATATGAAACATTGGAAACGGCGTTAAAAACGTGTCCTCACCGGGTGTCATGGGTAGAAAAGCATATTGAGTCGCCGAACAGCGCACAATATTACGCACCGACAACATCGCACCTTTAGGTGCGCCAGTAGTGCCTCCGGTATATTGAATAAGATAGGTATCGTTCCAATGAACTTCGCGTTGTTGAAACTGATCACTGGCGTTTTCCATCAATTGCAGAAATGATTCAACTCTAACACCCGCTATCTCTGGCAACTCAATTTTGCTGGGGGCTAAATAGTCTGCAGCATTGGTAACGATAACCGCTTTCAAGCATTCCGGCCGATTGGGCATCGCCACGATGCTGGTATTCGCCAACGAATCTAAGGATATCAAGACACTGATACTGGCATCGTTGACCTGATAGCTTAGTTCACTCGGCGCCAGCATCGGCGACACGCCTGAGCCGGCACAGCCTATTTTAGCGACCGCTAAAAAACCTAAAATATATTGAGGAATGTTCGGCATATGAAAACCGACAACATCATCTTTTGTCACACCCAGATCAACTAACACGTTGGCCAGCTTATTCGCCAAAAGGTTTAGTTCTTTGTAATTGATCTCGAGATTAAAGTATCGAATCGCCGGGAAGTCTGGAATATTACGCGCGTGGTCTTCGACGTAGAGACTGAGCGCTTTTTCATCGAGCGGAGGGTTGGTAACGCCATACTTCTGGTAAACAAATTCCCATGGTTTTTTAATTTCGCTCATATGTCTCCTCGGTTTGATAATCGCATTAGCACATTTACTTAATGGTATAAGCGGCCATATTAATCTTCTTCAAGCGCTTAACGTATTCTCTAGTACCACCCGCCCAGTTGTTGGTCACTTTGTTTCCATCTTTATACCAGCTTTGCTCAATCTTGCTAAACGCCATGTCAGACAATCGACGTTGAATCTCATTGTTATAGTTTCTTTCAACATCTTGCTTTACATCACAGCTTTGTTTGTCTAATTGATCCAGTTGATCCAAGGCCTGAATAATATAATTAACCTGAGCTTCAAGCATGATGATGATCGAGCTGTGACCAAGATTAGTGTTCGGACCATAAAGTAAATGTAGATTCGGAAAACCATTAGTCGACACACCTAAATACGCTTGCGCGCCATCACTCCAGGCTTCTCTGATACTACGCTGCCCCACCCCTTTCACATCAATATCAGCTAAGAACGGGTTAGTCTGAAAACCCGTACCATAAATAATAACGTCGGCCTCTACTAATTGGCCTTGTGCATCGACGACGCCTGCTTCATTAATGCTATCGATACTATTCATATTCAGATTAACATTATCCCGTGTTAGTGCTGGAAAATAATGATCGCTGAATAAAATTCGTTTAGCACCAACTGGATAATCAGGCGTCAGTTTGGCCCTTAGCTCAGGGTCTTTAACGTGTTTATTCAAATTGGCCAAGCAAGCCTTTCTCACGACCCATCGAGAAAAGCGATTACCTTTAATGGCCGGCAAAACACCGTATTCACCAAGCATCCAAATAAAACGGCGATAGAGCTTTGCAACGAATGGGTATTTGGCCGAGACACGCTGCTCCCATTCAGCATAGGGTCGATCAACCTTGGCTAATATCCAATTGGGGCTACGCTGATAAATCGTCAGGTCGGCGGCTACTTTTGCAACTTCAGGAATAAATTGAACTGCGCTGGCTGCATTTCCGACCACCACAACCTTCTTACCATCGAGTTTTACCGAGTGGTCCCACTCGGCAGAATGAAAACTCGATCCTTTGAAGTTTCCTGCACCCTCAAACTTAGGTGTCGAAGGTTTATGCAATTGGCCGATTGCGCATACCACATGCTGCGCTTCAAATTGCTCCCCATTGGCAACATTAACCAACCAGCGCTGATTCTGTTCATTAAACGTTAATGCAATAACTTCGTGGTCATATTTGAGGTGGGCGTCTAAACCATATTTGGCGGCTGTATCGTGTTGATATTTTAAAATCTGCTGCTGACCAGACCACTTAAACTGCCATTCAGAATTATGTTCAAACGAGTAACTATACAGTGCCGATGGAATATCACATTCAGCACCAGGGTACGTGTTTTCTCGCCAGGTGCCGCCTAAGTCATCCGCTTTTTCGAGAATAACAAAGTTATCATGTCCGGCTTGTTTGAGCTTTATACCCATACAAAGCCCACCAAAACCAGAACCAATAATGACCGTTTTTATCATTTGCATCTGATTGCAACTCTCAGTTTTTTGTCATCTTTTATCGCTCAGAATATCAGAACCATCAAGCTTTAAATATCAAAAATCGCAGCCATCAATTTTACTCAGTAATTAAGGCTGGCTTAAAAACGGTAACGGGCTTCAGCAAACACGCTACGAGGCTCACCAGGAAAATAACGTTCATCGGTAAAACTAGTGAAGTCAGCACGTTCGGCATATCGTTCATCTGCTACGTTGAGCATTCTCAACGCAAAGCTCCAATGATCGCTGTGGTCATAGCCGGCTCTCGCATGTAATAAAGTGTGCCCCTCATACTCGGTATCATTACTGGGGTCGAGAAAATATCGTCCTACACGCTGAGCTTCAAGTTCAATACTGGCCTTAGCATTAGCACGCCAAGTCAAAAACAAGCTGCCGAAAAATTGGGGGGCAGTATCCACCGTATTTCCCTTAAAATTTCGATCACCCACAATCAGATCCGAGGTGTATTCGTGATCCGCAAACGACGCGACCGCACGCCAAGACCACTTTTCGTTAACCGCGTGGTCGAGACTAAGCTCGAGCCCTTTACTCAATGTGCTTTGACCATCTACGTTAAAGAAATCGCTGTCCCTGATTATCAAATTATCAATATCCAAGCGATATATCGAGGCACTAAATCCGAATCTGTCTCCTTGATACCGCGCCGTTAATTCCGTACTTATGGATTCGACGATGTCTAAATCAGCCACCGTTTGCGCGCGTTGCAATCGATACAATTCCGTTGCCTGAGGTGCTCGGAACGAATCGGCCAGACTGAGACTGAACTTCCATGAGTCGTTAGCCACATAATGCAGTTCAAGTTTGGGAGACAGGTGGGTAAAACTGTCTTCCCGATCGGCTGGCCGGCTATAACGACAACCGCCAAAACCACATTCAGTTCCATCATCACGAGTGCGTCCATCTAAGCCCAAGTTGTCGTAATCATACTCAGTACGTTCCAATCTAGCACCGGTTACTAAACGCCATTGATCACTAATGGTCCAATCCACATGTGTGAATAAGGCGAGTTGTTGCGCATCAACCTGATAATCATACTGCACGCCAGTCGGGATAGTTGCACGCAGAAAAGCAGATCCTTGGGTTGGTTCATCTTGCGTCTGCAGAAGCTCGCTATCGGTAATGTCACCATCAAAGCCAATTGTCCAATTAAGGAGATCGTTTGGCTCAAAGGTGATCGCCGACTGCCAGCCAAAGCCCGACTGCGAATTTTGCTCCAGAGGATCGCCCGGTAAGAAATGCAGGCGAAAGTCCATATCCGTGTCTCTGATATAAATCGTCCCACTTGCTTGGGCCCCATTTGCAAGCTCTGTTGATGCCTTTAACCAAGCTCTAAATGACTGGGTATCTCTGAAGGCTTCGGGGTCTAAATTTTGACGAGCAAGATCCCGATCACGAAAGCTATCACGACCAACAATAAAACCGGCTGTTTCCTGATCTAAATCGGTATAAGTCGCACCCGCCTGCAATTGCCAATTACCAAAGTCAGCGGCATGACGCCAACTGAATTTCTGCTGCTGATAACCCGAATCATCACGGTACCCTCCGTCGTCTGTCAACGAAGCATAAACACGCCCGCCTTTATACGACACAGCGGCTTTACCACGAACATAACTGTTCGCGCCCACTTCGAGCGATGCCTGATCACGCCCGACACTGGGTAGCACCACATTGACGCTACCGGTTAACGCGTTTGAGCCATAAAACGAAGTATTGGCCCCTCGAACTATTTCAATTCGCTGAGCCTGTTCAAAGTGCGTGTCAAACAATTCATTGACATTACACGCCCCTACGCCACGCACAGGAATAGCCTCTTCCAATATGAGCACGCTACCACAGGCTCCTGCTCCAGTCAGCACCGCAGAGCGTATGCCTGGTAATGACTCTTGGCCATTGCCGCGCTGTAGGCTCACACCAGGTACACGACTCAAACTTTGCTGTATGTGGACCGGACTCACGCGCTCCAATTCATCTTCACGGATAAGCGTTACATTAGCCGCTTGCAACGAGATCGGTTGTGGCGTGCGAGTCCCGACAACCGAGACCTCTTCTCGAAGGTCGGCGATATTAACATCGGCGGTAGCGTGTTCTGCATCAGCCTCAAGAATCGTGCTTTGTTCCGCAGCTAAGGTATTTACTGAAATCAGAGCACAAGGAATAGCCACACAAAGTCGGCTAACAAACGATAACGTCATAAAGATTTACTTTAATTATGGGGGTTCAAGCTAGCTACTAACCATACCATAGACGTCTAAAACTTAACTTCACTCAAAGCGAATAATCGTGACCCGATCAGAGTCTATTTTGATACGATCGCAGTGAACAACGTTTGTTAAATGTTTGAATCCCGAAAGCTCGCTTTTCGTTCTTCAATAAAAGCTAATAGCTTGGCATCAATCTCTGGATCGAGTTCAGGCAACGTGTAGTCTGCAAGCATCTTTTTATACAGCGCATTGGCTCGCTGCTGAGTATCCTGACTACCGCCTTCAACCCATGCTTCGAAACTATTGTTGTCCGATACCGTTGACGCATAAAATGCGCTTTTGAAGTTACGCTGAGTATGCTCACAACCCAGAAAGTGCTGGCCTGGGCCAACCTCGCGCAGGGCATCCATTGCCTGGCCATTTTCACTCATATCTACGCCTTCCGCCATGGTTCTTACCATGCCCGCTTGGTCAGCATCCATAATGAATTTTTCATAGCCCATTGACAAGCCGCCTTCCAACCAACCGGCAGTATGCAACGCAAAATTAACGCCCGCATTCAAGGTTGCGTTGAGGGTATTTGCCGCTTCATAGCCTGCCTGCGCGTCGGGCACTTTGGAGGCCGTAAAGCCACCGCCACTTCGAAATGGAACTCCCAGCCTTCTGGCTAATGCGCCGCCAATGTTCATGACCTGACCGGCTTCAGGAGTACCAAAAGTTGGCGCCCCGGATTGCATCGACATCGAACTTACAAAGTTGCCATAAATCATCGGCGCGCCAGGGCGAACTAGCTGAACCAAGGCCATACCCGCTAAGCCTTCGGCCAAGCTCTGAGCGGCTACGCCGGCGGCAGATACTGGCGACATAGCGCCAGCGACAATAAACGGCGTAACGATGCAAGCTTGGTTATTGCGCGCGTACACTTTTAACGAGCCAACCATGGTTCCATCAAACGCCATAGGCGAATTAGCATTGATCAGGTTAATCATTACGCAGTTCTGATCTACAAACTCGTCACCAAAGACAATTTTGGCCATCGCAACCGAATCTTCCGCTCGCTCTGGAGCCGTCACCGACCCCATAAAAGGCTTATCGGAATACTTAAGATGGGCATAGACCATATCGAAATGACGCTTATTCACTGGCAAATCGACCGGTTCACAAATAGTACCGCCTGAGTGATGTAAATTCTCAGACATATAGGCCAGCTTTACGAAATTATTAAAATCTTCGATGGTTGCATAGCGTCTGCCGCCATCAAGGTCATACACAAACGGGGGGCCATAGGCGGGAACCAGCACCATATTGTCTCCACCGATTTGCACATTGCGCTTCGGATTACGAGCATGCTGTGTAAATTCGGTTTGCGCCGTCGCCTGTATGATTTCCCGGCACAAGCCGCGAGGAAAGCGCACTCGCTCACCGTCGATCGACGCGCCCGCATCTTGAAAAATATCCAGTGTTTCCTGATCATCTGTAAAGTTAATGCCGATCTCTTCCAATATTGTTTCGGCATTGTTCTCAATTATGCTGAGTGATGCCTCGTCAAGAATTTCGTAATATGGAATCTTACGTTTTATATACGCGGGTGCAGTTGATTCCGCGTTTGCCGCTCGGGCCGCTCTTCGGCTGCGGCCACCGCCTCTACGTTCTCTAGCCATATTGGGCTCCTTTGTCTCTAGTAAGTTCTTTGTTCTAACTTGATCGGCATTTAATTCCGGCGGCGCCGACGATTTCGTTGCGTCTTTTGTGCAACTATCGGCGAGACTGAAAATTTCATGCCTTCAACAAAATATTCTTGAAAATTTGGTTCATTGGCACTCTCAATTTTACGTACCTGTTTGACCGCTTCGACAATACTCTGCCTTTCGTTGCTACTTAGCAAGGCTTTGGTTGCCCCAATACCTGCTGCATTACCAACCGAGCGGATCTGCTCCTTGGTAGCGCTTGGAATTAGATCTAGATCGGCAACATAGATGGGGTCCAGGTGAGCACCAAATGCTCCCGCCAACAACACCTTATCGAATTCATTGCAATCGAGGTAATCCATCAAAAGCTGCACGCCCGCATACAAAGCTGCCTTGGCTAGCTGAATCGAGCGTACATCGGTTTGTTCGACATAGATGGAATTATCACCTTGCTCGAGCAATTTGAATCGAACAGTGGCACCATCCTCACTGGGTCGACTATCAAACATGTCAGCGGCTCTATCTTGCACAAACAAACCGGTTTGATCAATCAGGCCGGCGCGAGCCATTTCAACCATCACTTCGATAATTCCGGACCCACAAATCCCAATTACCCGGGGTTGAGCATCGATGAACTCTTGCTGATCTGACCATGCATCTATACCAATGATCTTAAATCTAACCTCATGTGTTTCCGGGTCTATTCGAACACGTTCAATAGCACCATGTGACGCCCTAACACCGGCACTAATTTCCGCCCCTTCAAACGCAGGACCCGTCGGTGAAGAGGTAGCAAATACTACTCCGTTTTTCGATAACATTATTTCAGCATTTGTGCCTATGTCGACGAGCAGAGTAGTGTAACTTTGCATCGTCTCCATTTCACTCAGATACGCAGCCGCGGTATCAGCACCAACATGGCCAGCTATCAATGGCAGGAATGCAACACGTGTTGTTGGGTATGAGTCCAAGCCAATTTCTGACGCAGTCATTTCAAGCCATTCGCGAATTGCCAGAGTGAACGGTGCCTGCCCAAGCTCCACCGGTGATATGCCAAAGAAAAGGTGGTGCATAATTGGATTGCCGACCAGTACTATTTCCAATAACTTGTCATGTTCAAGATCAAGTTGTTTACACGCTTCATGCAACATCTCCGTCAGCTTCCGACGTACCACTGTTGTCAGCTTCTGATCACCATCCTTATTCATCATCACGTATGAAACGCGACTCATTAGATCTTCACCAAATTGTATTTGCGGATTCATCGCCGACGTTTCATACAGCAAATCACCACTAAACAAATCGTAAACGTAGAGCGCCAGCGTCGTTGAGCCAATATCAATAGCGGCTCCAATAACGCGGGGCCTAGACTGAGGATATATACCTACAACCAGGTTCTCATCTCGCACCGCAACCGTGAGTTTTCCTTTGCTTTCATGGACTAAAGGTTGCAGTCCCCTTAATAAACGAGAATGAATGCTTACACTGAGAGATTGTTCACTTATCCTCTCCACAATGTTCTCTGTCGCCGATGGGTTTGTATCCATCGTGGCCTCAGCTAACTCGATATCTAACAAACGAATGACCGGTACTATCTCAAACTTTCGAGCGTCATTCTTTTTGGAAATATAAGCGATGTTTTCCTGACTGCGTTCGGGGACATCGATAACCAGATCGCCGAGTATACGAGCTCTACAAGCTAGGCGCAGGCCCTTAAATTTGTCGTTGCGCTGATACATGCGTTCTTCGAGTTCAGTCACGGGTGACAGATTATCAGGTGAACTCTCGACGCCGTGCTTTGAATGTGAACCTTCTGACAACTCAACCCAACATTGGCGACAATTTCCATTGCCGCCACACAAGGACCGAATAGCAACACCCGCACCCTGTGCCGTTTCTAATAACGTGGCGCCCAATTCGGCATTTGCCGACAAACCGGATGGAGTAAATACCACGCGCTTCTCAGAGCGTTGCTCAACAGTTTCCTCGTTTGTATTTGGTTTAATGTCCGACATTGATTAATACTCAAGCATCATGAACGCTTAATTGAATCACTCCAACAAACGTAACGCTTCTCATCACCCGATATTTCATAGTACTCACCCTTCTCGCCAACAAAAATGTGGCCCGCAATGTCGACACTTGATGAGTCATCAATACTACCTCCGGTAACGCTAAGAAAGTCGTTACCATCATTGCGCCAAAAAAGTTGAGAGCCACAATCTGGGCAAAAACCATAACGAGATTTCTCTGACACATAGTGCCATTTAGGACTTCCTTCGACCTTGATGTTCGCCAAGCTGACCTGCGCTGCAGCCATATAATGTCCGGTTGTTTTTCGGCATTGTCGACAATGGCAATACCATAGTGGCCGCAGTTGATGCGCAGTATAGCGAATATTACCGCAACAACACGACCCAGTAATCGATTTCGTCATGTCACACCTATAGATTAACCTAGGCTCGGCGGCGGCGTCCGCGTCGACGCCCTTCGCCTTCGCCCTCTTTTGGAGGTTCGCGATAATTGATGATCCACTGTTCACAATTAGGGTCATTAAATGCCAGCACATCCGCCGCTCTAACTGACTGCACTAAGCCTTCGTGCAATGGATTGACAATTGCTGATGTCATGCCAGCGCCTATCGCCATGGGCAAGAATGCATTATTAATACCGTGTCGATTAGGCAAGCCAAAACTGATATTGGACGCACCACACGTGGTATTCACTTTTAGCTCTTCTCGCAGGCGTTTACATAGGGCAAACACTTGCTGCCCAGCACCGCCGATTGCGCCAATTGGCATTACCAACGGATCAATAATCACGTCTTCAGACTTAATGCCATAATCAGCGGCACGTTCCACAATACGCTTGGCAATGTCGAAACGAATATTCGGATCTTCGGAAATACCTGTTTCGTCGTTTGAAATACCAACCACGGCAGCATCGTACTTTTTAACCAACGGCAGGACCCTTTCCAGCACCTCTTCTTCGGCAGTAGTGGAATTGACCAGAGCTCGTCCCTGATAGGCTTCAAGTCCAGCTTCCAGTGCTTCAATAATAGATGAATCAATGCACAATGGCACATCGACTACGGCCTGCACACGGCGAATAGCTTCAGCCAATATGGCCGGTTCATCAGCCAGCGGAATACCCGCGTTCACATCTAGCATCTGCGCGCCCGCTGCAACTTGCGCAATCGCATCGGCTTCGACGCGACTGTAATCACCCTCCTTCATTTCCGCCGCTAATATTTTTCGGCCAGTCGGGTTGATTCGTTCACCAATCATGGTAAACGGGCTACCAAAGCCGATTACGACTTCCTTGTTCGGTGACGATAAAACTGTTTTAGTCATAGCTGCATCTCTAGTTAGATTGTGTTTTATTAGCTAATGGTAAGGCTCAATTAATTACCGGGTGCCCAAGCGCTTCTGCCACTCAACACTCCAGATTCTTTAACCATCTCAGCGACGTACTGTTCCTGGCGGTAAGCCATCACGTGCACGCCACTTATTCCTTCGATTTCTTTACACTCTTGCATCAGTTCCACACATATCTTTTGCCCTTCTCGTTTTTGATCAGTTGCGCCTTCTAAACGCTGGATAATATGCTCCGGAATATGCACTCCAGGAACGTTACCACGCAGCCAACGCGCGGTTTTTGCCGAAGCCAAGGTGCCAACTCCCGCTAATACAAAGGTATTGTCCGTGAGCCCCATATCCACTGCGCGCTTCATTAGCGATTTTAATATGGGTATATCAAAGCAGTATTGTGTCTGTATGTATTCCGCACCGGCACTAATCTTCTTTTGTAATTGGCGCACTCGATTTTCTACTGGCGGCACAAATGGGTTGATCGTTGAACCTGCAAATATCTTTGGCGCCTTATCCAGTTTACGACCGCTCAAAAATCGAGACTCGTCACGCATTATCCGAATCGTAGTCAGCAAAGACACACTGTCTAAATCAAATACAGGTTTTGCTTCGGGATGATCACCCGCCGACACGTCATCCCCTGTGAGCGCCAAAACATTGCACACACCCATCGCTGCTGCACCAAGAACGTCACCCTGGATTGCAATTCGATTTTTATCTCGGCACGAAATTTGAAGTATTGGTGAATACCCAATGTGGGATAACAATGCGCATACAGCAACGCTCGACATATGGCAATTCGCGCCCGACCCATCGGTGGCATTAATGGCATCACAAACACCATCGAAAAGTCTCGCGCGCTCATATACCTGTTCAGCATCGGCTGAATCGGGTGGCGCGATTTCACTGGTTACAGCGAAGTGCCCTTGCCTTAACACTCTCTCGAATCGCCCTTGAGAGACGTGCCCCTCGGTTTCAGGCAGTGGGCTTCCTGGATTATCAACGGGAGGGTGCGACTCTAAATGCGCGTTCATACTTCCGCCTCGCTGACCGTTTTCGTCGAATTTTCCTTAGACAATCTAATCCAAGCACTGGAGCCTTTGTGTTGATGATTTGGAGCGAATTGAATCAGTTCGATTTCCTGCGAATGCTTCATTTTTTGTGAACCACTCCAAGCATCAACCCAGACGCACTTCATCTCTGGCTTGACTTCGCAATTACCATTTTCTCGCACGCCGCCACAAGGGCCATTTCGTATCGTCTTGGGGCAGTTCATAGGGCAGGTCATGCCCGTGCTCGAAAGCACACAGTTGCCACACATTTTACAATCAAATAAGGCGCCTTTTATTTTTGCCTCAAGCCAGGTAATTGGACCGTCAAATCGAGAACCCACCAGTCGGTTAACTAGCCTCAGAAGTGACAAAATAATCGGGCTGCTGGCGTTATAAACGATTTCATATGCCCGTGCATGTCGCGTTGCAAAACGTCTAAGCTGGTACATGGCTTACCTCAATCTTAGCAAAGGCCCGATGCTCTCTAGACGACATAGTAACCGGCATTAAACCCTCGCATCCAACAAAATGATAAACGTATTCCAAACCCAGGGTTAAGGCATGCTGCCTGGCTAAGCGTTGCAACTGAACATCATCGGTTTGTGCGATAAACACTAACTGCCTATAGTGTTTAAAATAATCATCTTTAAGCTCTGGGTAGCGATCGAGGCCCAGGCCCTGTATCACCAAGCGATCGAAAAATTTCACCAGAAAGTCGGTGAGAAAAAAACTACCGAGTTCCTTGTCGATAATATTTTGATATTGTTGACTGCCCGCAAAGAACTCATAGCAGTGTGCGCCAGGCAAACGCCTCGCCTGATACTTTTCTAGAACCTTGTCCAAAGCTCCAGCGGTGCCGCAGTCACCATAGGCGACCAGAATTTCCGAATATTGATTTGCCGTACTACCAAGAAATTTATCAACTTCACCAGCAATCAATTGAGGAGTATTGTGTAGACTTGCTGGTAAACAATGCAGGTCCACTGCCTGATCGATCACTGGGTTATGTTTTATCAGTTCGACCAATTCATAGACCAGCGCCCCACACCCCAGAACCAGCCTCTTAGATGTCAATCGCTCTTTAACTTCTTGATTTGAAGTTGATGTGTGCTGTTGCGTACGTTGCATAGCGACCAACCTCGATACCATCAATAACGACTCGTTAGGACGCCTGAACGCTTGTTGCGTATTCTGCAGCCATTTCAGCGCTGCGAGCAGCGTCTCGTCCATAGGCATTCGCGCCAATGGCGTCAGCGAACTCTTGATTCAGAGGCGCACCACCTACCATAACGTGAAAATCATCGTTCATTCCACGCTTGTCTAACTCTTCGATCACGACTCCCATGTACGGCATGGTGGTCGTAAGCAAGGCTGACATTCCCATGATTACAGGTTTATGCTCATCGATTGCTTCTAGGTAATTTTCAACCGGATTGTTAATCCCCAAATCAATCACTTCAAAACCGGCACCCTCCAGCATCATGCCGACGAGGTTTTTACCAATATCGTGAATATCACCTTTAACCGTGCCAATCACAAATTTACCAAGCGAAATATCGACAGAGCTGTTTGCTAATATTGGCCGTAATAAACCCATACCCTGTTTCATGGCGCCAGCGCATTTAAGGACTTCAGGCACGAACAAAATACCATCCCTAAAATCTTCACCAACGATTTTCATACCACCGACCAACGCGTCGCCTAAAATGTCATTGGCATCCCAATCGCGCGCCAACAAGATTTCCACACCTTCGAATACTTCATCATTCAAACCATCGTATAGGTCATCTTGAATCTGCTCAACGAGCTCCTTGTCGTCTAGATCACTTAGTTCAAAATCGTCGTCTTGGTCACTCATGAAGAGCCTCTTTGCGAATACATAACGGTTACTGATAGTCTGAAGCCCTAGTTAGACTGTTTAGTGCACCACCTACCCTAGTTTCCAATTGTGTTTCAAACATGGTGATTTCAGTGTCCAGATTGCGACATTGATTTACTCTAGAAAATCAATTTTTGCCATATCGAGCAATATGTTCTGCATCAAACGCCTTTGGCGCTGAAAATACTCGTTCAATCATGGGTATAAAGAACTCCAATGGTTCTGAATGATAGTCTGGGTCGAAGCAGTTTTGATCGTATTGGTGGCAAAAGTTGACGGCACGTTGATAATACGGATGATCCGCAAATTGGTCTCTGACGTTACGATTACCACCAGAGTGATGTGCGTAGTAATACATTTGGAAAACTCCGTGATGCTTTACCACCCAATAGATTTCATCACTGACAAATGGCCGCAATACAGCAGCCGCCATCTCACTATGAGAATACGTTGCCAGGTCATCGCCAATATCGTGTAACAGCGCCGCCATCACCCACTCCTCTGATTCACCTGCTCTGTGAGCGCGTGTCGCAGCTTGCAATACATGCTCTAAACGTGAGACTTTGTAACCCGATAGCGAGTGCTCCAACTGCTCAAGCGCCTTGATCAAACGGCGTGGCAAATCAGCTTTGTATTGGTCCTCCAGCTGATCTAAAAACTGGTAATCTTCAGCGGTTCCGTATTCCATACTGGTGAAGCTGACCGCTTTTTTGGCACGATTATTATGTTTTGACTTAGTCATTATTTAAGGAGCATTCGAATCCGACTAAGAACATCATCGTAATCCATATACGATAGTTGTAAATGGCGCGCGCCGGAATTGGGGTCGTAGGCATTGCGACCGTGCATAACACGCAGGTTATTGGTCACCATAATATCGCCCGCATCTAAGCGAAACTGGACTCGATTTTCGGGTGCATCGATAAGTTTTCCCAATGTGGTATACGCTTGATAAAACGGTATTACCTGATCAGGCAAAAGATTAACTGGTTGTGCGAGTTGATTCGAAAATCGAAAGACACTCATTTCATCATTCGAGTCCAATGTGATCAACGGATTACTATTAACCACGTCTCCACGCTCGCTAAACATTCGAAAAGAGACCGGCGTTTGGCAAAGTAAATTGAATGACTCAAGGTCTTGTGATTTTAATTGCTCAACAATGTTTGCCCCGTCAACCGCTGTGCTCTCTCCTCCAATGCTGTCATTGGCCAGAAAATGAAACATCTGCACACCTGGCGGATTATTGTAATTAGGCATGTCAGTATGCGGTTTTAATTCTAGTGCTGTTGATGCAACATTGTAGGCATTGTATTCACCAGGTGTGGCGCGAACATTGTGTAAACGGTCATAAATCGTTTCTCGAACACAGGCAACATGATTCGCAAACCGTTCGATCTCTGCCTCTTGGATCGGCGCATCGCGCACGATAGTCAAGCCATAATCACGGATCGTACAGCAAAAATCCAGTAGTGCATTTGAGTCACTATACAAGGCGCTGTATTGAAAGGTAGGTAGCTTACCCTGCAACTCATGCCCCCATCGTTTTTGCTCACCTATTGCAGGGTCGTGGCCAGCTTGACGGTGACTGTAAGCGTGTTCTGCCAGCCAATTAAGATCATACACACTTTTATGATTCGCAAGACTCCATTCAATGCTAAGTAACTGGCCTTCGAGTTGAGCGCTGGTCGCGTGAATATCCATTGGTATGTCAGCCGTTACCAAAATCCGCTCCTTGGTGTCTGGATGACAACATTCTGGGCATTTACAATTGTCGCGCAACCAAACGTAATGGAATTCTGAGTTCGAGCTTTGATTAGCTATCGAACTTGATAAATCCAATGAAAGTGATGACGTATTAAGCGTAACCATAACCCCGTTTCCTACCTCGAGTAACGATAAGCTCAGAATACGCTGCTTAACCGCGGTACACCATCAACTAGGCGACTCTCAGCGCCTTGAATGCGTCACTTTTAGGCAAACATGTGTTTAGTCGTCGGACAATAGAATCAGAATCGGCGTGATGACGGAATTATCGTTAGGCGTATCTGGCGAGCTGGGTGTTCCAGGCCCTGATCCAGTTGGGCGCGCGGCTAAAAAGTTAACCACCTCTCGTAAAATGGCGGTGTTATCTTGTTCTTCGATATCCGACCCAGGACCGTTATTCCACATCGGCTGACGATCGAACATGGCGACAACATGACCCTGACCTAATGGCCGTAATGCAAGCGACGCATACCGAGGGTTGTTGATAGTGATATTTTGCGTATGACGTATACTTCGAGTGTAGGGGATCAATATCTCCACATTCCGATCATTTTGAGCGATTGCTACCGGCGATACGCCCTCGCCCTCAAGTCGTAAACCATTAATCGATGAGATCGAGGTACCAGTGTTGGCTGTTTGTGCCGTTGTTCCGTCGGCCTGATCCACCGTGACCTGCATGCCATATTGAGCAATTAAATTGTTGGTGACTGTTTGACCAACTGGATTTTGCGCGCCTACCTCGCGAAAAAACCCACCGGATGCTGAATCGCTGTAAATGAACATGCCACCGCCCTCGCGCAGCCAGCGATCGAGTGCTCTCTTCTCAGCTGACGACCAAATTTTTTGATGCAAACCAAAAATGACCACGTCATAGCGATTCAGAAATGCTGAGTTCAGCGTTGTGAGGCTATCGCGAAACTGCTCTATGGTATGGCCCTGGCTAATTACCAGCTCACGAAACATTGATAATCCAGTACGACCATTATCAGTAATGAGCATTTGATCATAAGGTGAACCAACACCTTCAGCCAACACCGTGCCATCATTGGCCACACGCCCATGAATATACGCAATTGACGCTGCCATTATCTCAGTACTCGCCAACAGCAACACCACAAAACCGACAAACCGTAATTTTTTCATATCGCAATGAGAAGGTTATAAGAGCACCAACTAGTAGCGCTCTATTTCATCAATGCATTGAGTATCTAGTGCTCGGTCGCTTTTTGAAAGGTTAATGCATTATCTTTAACATTTACCACAATGACATCACCTGCAGAGAACTCGCCCGACAATATGCGCTCAGCAAGTGGGTTTTCAACTAAGTCTTGAATACTGCGCTTGAGAGGCCTGGCGCCATACACGGGGTCAAATCCAGCTTGACCGACCAGATCCAGGGCCTTATCGCTGACGTCGAGTTTGATTTCCTGTCCCGTCAAACGCTTGCGTAAAATATCCATTTGGATATTCGCAATCGCTCTAACCTGAGCTTCGCCTAAGGCGTGGAACACCACGATATCATCAACTCGATTTATAAATTCCGGCCTGAAGTGCTGAGTGACGCTTTCCATCACCAAGTCTTTCATACCCTGGTAGTCGCCTTCATAGCCGTGCACTCTTTGCGAGCCCAGATTTGAGGTCATGATAATCACGCAGTTCTTAAAATCCACTGTGCGCCCTTGACCGTCGGTTAGGCGGCCGTCATCCAATACTTGTAACAGAATATTGAATACATCTGGGTGCGCCTTCTCTACCTCATCAAGCAGAATTACTGAGTAAGGTTTACGCCGCACGGCTTCGGTCAAATAACCTCCTTCTTCGTAACCAACATAGCCCGGAGGAGCACCGATCAAACGCGCCACAGAATGTTTTTCCATAAACTCAGACATATCGATACGCACCATTGCATCGTCCGTATCGAACATAAATTCAGCCAAGGCTTTGGTTAGCTCAGTTTTACCCACCCCGGTTGGCCCAAGAAATAAGAATGAGCCTGACGGCCGATTTGGGTCCGACAAGCCAGCACGAGAACGCCTGATTGCACTGGCCACGGATTTGATTGCTTCGTCCTGGCCAATGACGCGCTTATGCAAATTCGTTTCCATTTGTAAAAGCTTTTCGCGCTCGCCCTGCAACATTTTGGACACAGGGATTCCGGTCCAGGCTGCAACCACATCAGCAATTTCTTCCTCAGTGACATTGCTTCGCAATAGTTGATTCTGAGTTCCGTTGAGCTCATTGTTCTGAGCTTGTTCTAATTGAGATTCGAGCTCAGGGATCACGGCATACTGCAATTCAGACATCTTCGCCAGATTGCCCGCTCGTTGCGCCATATCCATTTCAGTTCTAGCCGCTTCAAGCTCTTCCTTAATATGTTGAGCTCCGTGTACCGCTGACTTCTCAGCTAACCAGATCTCATTCAGCTCGCTGAACTCTTTCTCGAACTCGGCAATTTCCGCTTCCAATTTTTCCAATCGCTTTTTCGACGCATCATCGCTCTCTTTGCTAAGCGCCTCACGTTCAATTTTTCGTCGGATGATTTGACGCTCGAGTTTGTCCATCGATTCTGGCTTAGAATCAATTTCCATGCGTATTCTGCTCGCGGCTTCATCAATCAAATCAATCGCTTTGTCTGGCAAATTTCGATCGGTAATGTAACGATGAGAAAGGGTCGATGCCGAAATAATAGCGGGGTCTGTGATATCAACTCCGTGATGCACCTCGTACTTTTCTTTAAGGCCACGCAGAATGGCAATCGTGTCTTCGACAGTGGGCTCATCGACCAAAATTTTCTGAAAGCGACGCTCCAACGCGGCATCTTTTTCGATGTACTGACGATACTCGTCGAGTGTCGTCGCTCCAACACAATGCAGCTCACCGCGCGCTAAGGCGGGTTTCAGCATATTCCCTGCATCCATCGCACCATCGGCTTTTCCGGCGCCCACCATGGTGTGGATTTCATCGATAAATAGGATGATCTGCCCCTCCTGCTTAGACAAATCCTTCAACACGGCTTTCAAGCGTTCTTCAAACTCTCCTCTGAATTTCGCACCCGCAATCAGGGCTCCTAAATCAAGAGACAATAAGCGCTTACTCTTAATCCCCTCAGGCACTTCGCCATTGACAATACGCTGCGCCAATCCTTCAACGATGGCCGTTTTGCCCACACCCGGCTCACCGATAATAACCGGGTTATTTTTCGTTCGTCGTTGTAACACCTGAATGGTGCGTCGAATTTCATCATCACGACCGATGACGGGGTCCAACTTACCTTGCTCAGCGCGCGCCGTAACATCGATAGTGTATTTTTCCAAGGCTTGAAGATTATCTTCTGAATTTGCGTCGTCGATATTCGCGCCTCCTCGCACATCCTCAATCGCCTTATTCAGCGCCGACAGCGTGGCGCCGGTTTCACGCAACAGCACACCCGCTTGATCTTTATCTTTCACCAGGGCGAGCAAAAATAAGTCGCTGGAAATAAACGAGTCACCTCGCTCTTGTGACAGCTTATCAGCAACATTAATGATGCGTGATGTCTGCTGAGACAGGTGCACTTCGCCAGCCTGACCCTGCACCTGAGGCATTTGCGCAAGCGCTTTATTCAGCAAGTCGCTGAGCGCTTTATCTTGCACTCCAACTCTGGCTAACAAGGGGCGAACACTGCCACCATCTTGTTGAAACATCGCCGCCAGCACATGCACCGGCTCAATAAACTGATGATCTTTGCCAACAGCCATGCTTTGTGCATCGGCCAACGCAAGTTGAAATTTTGATGTAAGTTTGTCCATTCTCATGGCGTTTCCTCATGAAGGATAAATTCTCTACGCTTTATTTAAGGCGTAGAGCACAAAATACAAGAGGTCATTCAGCGTCGCATTGACTTAGATCACATCCCTATCAGTCGCTTTTGAAGGATCAACCGTTTCTGGTATTCTGGTAAATGAATTTACCAAATGGAGAGTAGTCCATGGCACACCCATTACCCAAAAAGAAAGTAATTAAGCGTTTAGTCAAGTACTGCCTGCGAGAAGACATCGGCACCGGCGATGTCACTGCACGACTGACGCCCAGAGAATCCCAGGTCGACGGTAAAATAATTTCTCGCGAGCACGGCGTACTCTGTGGTGTTGCTTGGGTAAACGAAGTGTTTAAGCAGGTAGGAAAACGCCATAAGACCAAAATTGACGTCGAGTGGCATGTGGCCGACGGTGACTTAGTTGAACCCGATCAAACCCTGTGTCGATTTGAAGGCTTTGCCCACCCTATTCTCTCGGGCGAGAGAACCGCATTGAATATCATGCAAACTCTATCTGGAACGGCGACGGTCACTCGTACTTATGCAGATGCCATTGCGCACACCAAAGCACGCTTGCTGGATACTCGCAAAACCTTGCCAATGATGCGCGAAGCTCAGAAATACGCGGTACTTTGTGGCGGTGGGGTTAATCATCGCATGGGGCTGTACGACGGTATTATCATTAAGGAAAACCATCTGCGTAGCGGCAAAAGCCTCGAGCGAATCGTAACCGACGCAATCGCTTCGATGCCAGACGGTGCGTTAGTTGAGCTTGAAGTGGAAACGATCGAAGAACTTGAGCGAGGGCTACACGCTGGCGCTAAGCGAATAATGCTGGATGATTTCAGCATGGACGACATGCGGCTGGCCGTAGACCTTACTGGCGACCAAGCGGACTTGGAAGCGTCGGGAAATGTGAATATCAATAGCATTGTGGCGATCGCCGAGACCGGAGTAGATTACATATCGTCAGGCGCGATTACCAAGCATGTCAAAGCCTTAGACTTATCGATGCTATTTGATTACAAGTGATTCGAACCAACGCAGTTCAGTGTGGTGATCCCGGACTATTAATACAAGGTTGTTTCGAGCGACATTGCGAGCTCACTCAAACAGCCGTTATCTAACATCAACCAAAGGCTAATCTAATTAACATGAAAATCAATGTGCTCATTTCACTGATATTCATGTTAGCGCTTGCCGCTTGCGATCAAAACAACCGAGGTACTATATATCTAGCAAAGACAATTATTACGCTGGACGAAAATACGCCGGAGGCACAATCGGTTTACGTAATAGATGGTCGAATACAGCAGTTGGGAAATGTCAAGGAACTTACTAAATTACATCCGAATGCCAAGCTGGATGATACATTCGCCAATCATATTTTGATTCCGGGATTGATTGATCCACATATCCACATGATCCTGGGTGCAATGATTTACTCACGCCCATTTGTTCCACCGTGGGATATGGAAACGCCAGACGGTGTTGTTAAAGGCTTACCGACAAAGGAAGCGTTACTTGCACGTCTTAAGCAGCTCGACCAAGATTTGGATCAGGGAGATCCACTGATTGCTTATGGTTATCACAACTTGGTACAAGGAGATTTATCTCGCCACGACCTTGATGACGTGTCGACTACTCGCCCTATTCTTATTTGGCATTACTCGGGTCATGATTTCTATTTAAACAGCAATGCGCTTGAATGGGCGGATATCGAACCGTCATTGCATAGACAATATGAAGGCATCGCACTCGATGAACGCGGTGAATTGACGGGAAGAATCTACGAAGACGCGACGCAGTTCTTATTTACTAAATTAAGCTTACACATACTCACACCATCGAACATTGACAAAGGGTTTAATGGCTTTGAATCAATGCTGGCTAAGGCGGGTATCACATCCGTTGCTGAATTGGGTTATGGCCTGTTCAATCAGACACTGGAAGATTCTTATTATTTGCTGGAATACACTAAATCAGATCCTTATCATCTTTACTTAGTGCCAGAACATCGTGCATTTAGAAAGAAATACGGTGATGATGCTGCGCGTGAAGTGAAGGCACTCGCCGACGAAGTCGCTGGCAACGGAGACCCACAAGTATTATCCCAAGTGAAGTTCTTTACCGATGCTGCGTTCTATTCACAAACCATGCGGCTGGAACAGCCTGGTTACGTCGCGGGGCAATCGAAAGGAACGCTAGGCCTTTGGGTCACTCAATCTGACGAGTTGCGCGCTGCCATTGAACCTTATTGGAAACTTGGCTTAGATGCCCGAATTCATTCAAACGGTGACGCAGCTCAAACAGCAACGCTTGATGCTATGTCGCTGATACGTGATGCCCAGCCTAATCCTGATCAACGTTTTGTTATTGAGCACGCCGGACTTCTTAAGCCTGAGCACCTCGCTCGCCTTAATGAGCTCAAAGGCGGTATCTCAGCAGCAAGTCACTACGTTTACCTAATGGGTGATGATTATCGCGAATCGATTGGTGACCGGGTGCAGTATATGACTCCACTGGCGTCCGCCAGCAAATTAGGAATACCCATAACACTGCACTCTGATGCGCCACTCGCCCCGCCCTACCCTATGCAAGCCGCGGCCGTACATATGACTCGCGCCACCAGAGGTGGCAACATCTCAACACCCAGCGAGGCCTTGAACGCGCAACAGGCACTTAAGTCAATCACTCTCGACGCTGCCTGGGCGATGGGCTTGGAAGATTCCATCGGTTCGATCTCAGTAGGAAAACGAGCTAATTTTACCGTGCTCGATCAGAATCCACTCGAAACTGATGCCGTAGATTGGCCGACGATCGATGTTTGGGGAGTCGTACTCGATGGCGAAAAACGACCACTAAATTAGCATCCACGATAATGTGGATTTAAACTCGCCCCGATAATTATTAAAGAGGATTGCCTTATCATTTTACATCACTATGAACTCTCTCCTTTCTCAGAGAAGATCCGACTCATGTTTGGTTATTGTGACATGCAATGGCAATCGGTTATTTCACCCGCAATGCCGCCGCGTCCCATCGTCGATCCATTGGCTGGCGGGTATCGGCGTATTCCAATTACACAGCTTGGCGCCGATATATTCTGTGACACCAAATTGATAGCAAACGAGATCGCGAGCCTTTGTAACAAACCCGAACTGGCGGTGGAAACCTGTGGAGAAGAGATTGCACGATACTCTGATTACGTAGACACCGTCATCTTTATGGCGGGCATCCAAAGTGCTGACCCTCGTAAAATGTTGTTCACCGTGTTTAAACTTTTCTCGCCACTTCAAGCGATTAAGTTCATCAAAGATCGTGCGGGCGTACAGAAAACGTCATCGGTCAAACGCATAGGCAGAGAGCACGCATTAAAGTTACTCGATGATCATTTCAATGACATGCAATCAAGGCTTGAAAACAGCGAGTTTCTGTTTGGAGACTCTCCCTCAATCGCAGACTTTTCCGCCTATCACAATCTTTGGTTCAAAAATGTTACCAGTGGCAGCGAACGGCTCGAATCGCAACACAACATTAACCGCTGGTTTAAAACAATGTCGGAATTTGGTCATGGCACAAGAGTAGACTCTTCCAAAACTGACGCCTTCGCCGCGGCAAGGAATAACGAACCAAGAGCATTGTCAGACGACATGCAACAGGCTGAGCACATCGGCGCAATGGTAGAAATCAAACCGAGTGATTACGCCAAAGATTCGGTTAGCGGTGAGTTAGTTGGCGAAGACAATTCACGTTGGATACTAAGCCGCCAAACAACTGATTTAGGAACACTGCATGTACACTTTCCTAAACAAGGTTTTGAGGTGAACACTGTTTAAGGCATAACTAATAGAGCGTCTTGGGTGACTTGTGCAAACTGTGAGTAGCGAACGGTTTTAAAAAATCATTCATAGTCATTAATTCTCCGAACAAACCATTTAGCTTCTGTGTGAAACTTCAACGACAAATGAGTGGCTTTTCGAGATCAAGCTGTTGTTAATTGATCAACGTATTGAATTTAATGGCTAACATCTCAGCATATATAACGACACTTTCAAACTTACGCGCCCTAATCATGTCATTGTAGATCTATTAATGTGGACTATAAATAGTAATTTTGCTAAGTTAGGTTCGCGTTTTATATAAGAGTTGACATGGCTGCAGAGATCAGCCTTCTGGGGTAGAGTATGGGGATTCATGGAACGGGAACATAGCAGATGATGCTAAATGCGCACCTGATATGCTTGTCAGCGATGGGATGGCGATATGGAAACAGCCAGCGCTCGTCTAACCTTACTGATTTCTGTCAAAATGTGACCGAACAGTTTTCAACCTTCTTATCTTCCTCTTTAACAAACCCTGTTAAACGAAAAAAGAGCTACCATTCACCCTCCGCTTATTATCCAAACCAAGGTGAACAGCTTAGTCAGTTTTTTGATACAGCAAAGACATTTCAAACTCGCGCAAACACACCTCTGACAAGCGACAGTTGCGCAAGTCTAAAAGAAGTTGGCTGTCTACGGTTTAGCCATAACACGACAGCAATCTGCAAGCAAAACTACATTGTCAATCGGACGAGCACTAACCAAATATTAGCAATGGCTAACTGGGCCAGTCTTCAGGTGTCTTTCATTTGGGTGAGAGGCACTTTATCGAAGTCGCACTCTACCTACATTGAACTAACTCATTCAAACCAATCTAAGCCAAGCAGAATTAGCGGCGATTGGAAAATGGCGCGATTATTATCGACGTGAAATTAATTCAGCAACAAATAACTTAGGGATAGAAAATGAAATACCGGCTAAAAAGTGTTAACTCATTTGCAAAACATAGCATTGGCCTATTT
Organism: Arenicella sp.; assembly: GCA_965230315.1. Taxonomy (GTDB): domain Bacteria; phylum Pseudomonadota; class Gammaproteobacteria; order Arenicellales; family Arenicellaceae; genus Arenicella. Next base: position 6,504 of record CBDDKT010000003.1, on the reverse strand, counting down.
ATGTTGTTATGGGCATCGATGGGACAAGCGGTTACCCTTACGGGAAATCTGTTACTTCCTCAGGGAGTCACAGCCAACGGTGATTTAACCTTAAATTTAACGGTAGAGGTTTTTGATGACAACTTTCCACAAAACACAATAGATACCCAAACCGTCAATCCAACAATCAGTAATGGAGCATCTCAAGCCGCATTTACTATCGACTTTGTTGCGGCACCGGAATTTGGTTTCACCCGCATATCATTTGGTTGCGATAGCAATACTCAAGCCAACTGCGAAAACCTACTAAACGGTGTTTTCTACTCTAGCTCAGGTGGACTAACAATCAGTGAGTTTGACGCTCAGATCTCCAATGCAATCCTACCTAGCAATTTAAACTTAATAGTACCCGAAGGCGAATCAGCCATTGCCCAAGTAAGTCTAGGCGATCTTACCGCAACTGGAGACGCTCAGATTGAAGTCACACTCAATTATGGCCTCACTCAAGCAAGGCAAACGGTGACGATTGCCAATGGAACCTCAAACACCGATTTTCCAATAGTTTTCCCAACTCAGAACAGCCTTGGCTTCGCGGAATATTCGTTCTCCTACCAATGTATACAAAATTGCGACGGTGTTTCTACATCCACTTACGAGATACTTAACGAATTTGTTTTCGATTCTCAATCACAAAGCAATATTCCTCGACAAGTTACAGTGCTGCGCGATACGGCAATGCCAATGGGCAGTATCACCAGTTTACAACGTATCTCCGAAGACCAATTTTTACGCGACGGTCCAGTACTCACTGTTTTCCCGGCTCAATCGATCACAGGCAACCTCAATATTCCACAAGCCGAAGCGGGATCAACACCGCCTCTTTATTCCATAGTAGCGCGCACCTTCGACAGCAATGGAAGCACAATAGCCGTATCGGTGGTCAGTGACATTGATGTGGCAGCAGGCCAGACTCTCGCCAGCTTTTCATTTGAAGTGCCGTTGTTTCAAGGCGCCAATTTCAATATAGAGTATGGTTGCCAATTTGATTTCAATACGGGCGTCTTGCCGTGCGAAGACTTCGTGAGCAAAGCTTTTTATTCATCGACGGAACCGGTCTTTTTTGCTTCTCAAGCCGAGTTACTTCCTGTTAATGGCACACCAACGGCCATAGATTTGGATATGGTCACAAGTCAGCCATTTACCTATAACGCTCAGTTACAGGGCGGCGTCGCGTCACAAAACCTGAATTTGGAAGTAGAGGTAGTGACGTTTTCTTCATCAGGAGAACGAGGAGTAGGAACCACCGCAAACTTTACCGACGAGTTTGTAAACATTCCAACAGGAAGTTCAGATAGCACCACAACCAACACCTTTTTAGGCCTGCCACCACTTGCCGCAGGAGAAGGAAGTTATCGAGTGCTCATATTCTGTGCTTTCAATTGTGCAGATGTTCCCTCGTTGCAGTACTACCGTCCTGACGGAAATGTATTTAGCGAATCAGCAGCCCCATTTCCCGTAGCAGATTTACCCGCTGGGCCAGTGACACTGCCGATAGAACGCGGCACAGTCGTTACTGGCACGGTCAGTTTGCCAAATAACAGCAATGTTTCAGGCTCATTAGACCTACGTGTGATGGCAGAGCTATTCGATTTGAATGGTAATTCATTGAACTCTAGTACCAGCTTTGCATTTTTAGACACAAGTATAGACAGTTCATTTAACTACAGTCTTACCTATCCAAATATCACAGACACCGATGTACGCCTCAGTGTCGTCTGTGATCGTGCTAACCAATTCTCAGGCGATTGTGGTGATATTGGTGGACGCACTTTTTATTCGGGGGTAGACACCACTACCCGGCGCTTCGATGAAGCGGCAATTCCGATAAACTCAGTGCCCGCCACAGCAGATTTCGAAGCCAGTATTCAACCTTCCGTAAGTGGCCAAATAAGTTTACCGTCCGGTTTGCTTGCTAGCGAAGACCTAACTGTAAGCATATCTATCTCGAACGTGTTTGATCTGGGAGGATTTGTCCGTTCTCGCTTTCTCGCATCTGAAAACGTCGTAATTTCAAATAGCAGCATGACAGCCACCTACAAATTATTTTTTGATGAGGTATCAAGCGGCGACTATGTCTTGCAGTTTAATTGCCAGAATTGTGACGGTGTATTTCCAAACGTGTATTTCACGCCTGATGGTAATCGCTTTGACATGTTTACGTCACGTCTTGACTTTAATCAATTACAGAGCCCCATAAACGTTATATTCGAAGCCGAACAAGCGCTTACCGGTCAAGTACAATTACGCTCGGGCGATACCACCTCTGCCGAGGAAATCGTGGGCGTGCAAGTGAACACTTTCGATCAAAATGGCGACTCTGTTGGCAGTGCTGTGAGCGTCGACAATCAAACAATACTCAGCGGACTTAACGCGACAAGCTATGCAGTAAGCCTACCGATCTCAGATCAGATTGCTAGTTATGAAGTATTCGCATTCTGTGTTGAAGTTTGTCCAAGCTTTGGAGACAATTTTTTGTTTTTACAAAGTGATGGTTCATTTTCTAATCAGTCGGCCTTGCTTACGCTCGCTCAAATCCCAAGTGTCGTTAACTTTCAAATACCCCCGATCACACTTCCAACAGTTGTTGCGACTATTGACCCAAGTAATTTAAGTTTCACTACATCGTTTAACAGCCCCGACGAGATTTGGGTTCAAGTTAACCACCCTGGTGGCTTCATTCAGTTGGATACAATAGGGTCGTTGTTCGATACCGAAATTGGTTTATATGACGACCAAGGTAATTTGCTTCAGCGCGATGATCAATCCGGAGGAAACAATACCAGTGCACTTGGAGACTTGGATCTCGCTGCGGGCACTTACTTTTTGGCAATCACCTCTTTTCCGGCCACATTTGGCCCGGAATTTGAAGTCTCTACCACCGCCTCAAACATCACCAATGCCACTGCAATAGTTAATTACTCCAATCAACAACCCGCTAACACCGAAGTCAATGTCAGTGGTTCGATTAGCTTACCGTTTGCTGCGCCAGGAGATGTGGGTGTTAACATAGTGATCAACGCGACAACAGCCGATGGCGTCGCATTTAGCACGACGTTATTGGTGACTATCCCAGATGGCGACCAATCCACCCCATTCACGCAGCTGGTTGACGCATTTGATCAAGGAAACACAACTATAAGCTATCAATGTGTCGCAAACTGTCAGGGCCTATCTACTCTAAATAGCTTCTTTAGTCCAGACGGCATACGCACTTCAGCCTCTTCCGACACGCAATTATCGTTAGCGCAGCTCAATTCACCCATTGCCCTGCCAGTATTTGGGTTGTTTGATTTGTTAACCGATATAACTCTACCGGCTGGGTTTCCCACAACATCATCACCGATCGACGTCCAGCTTTCAGTATCGTCATTCGACTCGCTAGGGCTCCTATTTAGCTCGGAGTTTGTTTCCGTAACCATTGATGCTGGCGCCGACATAACCTCTACCGATCTAAGCTATCCAGGCAACGCCGATTCTATTTCGATTGGGTTTATTTGTGATGAAAATCTCGGTAATGACTGCGGTGATTTACTGAATATTAATGACGGCAACAGTTCTCCTTTCGTGAACGTTGGAGGCGGAATTACGTTTAATTTTTCGGAGTCTCAAATACCGATTGACCAGCTGCCGGCAAATCTTAACATTGAACTCATTGAGGGCACTCGAATACCATTGAATGTTTCCGGCCCAGCAACCGCTAGCAGTCGCCTTGCAGGCTCTGCGATGAGCAATGCGTTCAGCGCGCAGGTTCAGGTCGCCTTAATTGATGACCAAGGGCAACGAAACATAATCGCAATCTTAAGTGCTGAAGGCGACCTCAACTCACTATTGCTTCCACCGCTGCCCAATGGTGCACGATATGAAATCGAGTTTAGCTGTGGAGACGGTTTCTTCGCCGATAATCCAGAGTGTGAAGATTTAATCGAGAACTCACCACTGATCATCGATCAATTGCCATCCAACGGAGACCCAGTGCCAGTGATTACGCTCGAGTTGAGCCCATCGCTCGCCACCGACCTGTTGGTGAATTTTCCAGAGTCGATGCCAAACTCTAATGGGAATTTTATTGAAATCGAAGCATTTATAGCTGTTCTGGATTCTGGTCAGACCGTGTTTAATAATCGGCAACTATTCTCATTTAATGATTCATCCGAGGCGTTCTCACTCGAACTGCCACAAATCGAGGCAGACCAGTTTTATGAAATCCGGTTTGGTTGCACCTTTACCAGCTTGTTTCGTGGGTGTGACAATTTTATTGAAAACGACCCCAGCTATACCGTTTCGTTTGCCGCCTCTGCGATACCTAACCCCATAGAATTTCAATTGCTGGCGGCTTTTTTGGTCGAGGCTGATCAATTTGAAGACGATGATACAGCCGCGCAAGCCAAACCAATTCGCAACCGCCAGCGCCAAAATCACACCATTCACGAACCTGGTGATCAGGATTGGCTACGCTTTGAAGTAATCGAAAACGACACAGATATTGTCTTAACGGCAATCTCTAATGTCGAATCTGGTGGTGCCCCGATAATTACATTGCTCGATACTTTAGAAAACGAAATCGAAGTTTCAAGCACCCTTATTAGTCAGGCAGAAACCGACAATAGTTTACTAGCCGATATAGCGCGAACAACGCTCACACCAGGAGAATATTTGGTACGTATAGAGCACTTTACGCCGGCTGCCAACGATATGGTCTACACGATCAGACTCGACATTAATCGACCATCTGATGAAAGTTTGTGTTTTCCTGTCACAACTCAAAGCGGTGCCACAACGCTAATTTGCCTGTAGCTTAACACTGGTTTTAAGCGCTCCGCGTAATAGGCAAGTAGAGCGCTTTCGCCTTTAACTAAAAATGCCGATAAACTTGGTGCGGACCATGCTCGAGTAACTCGATGGTCTGCTCGTAGACCGCACCCATTTTTTTAGCTAGAGCAATTGACGGTTTATTGGTTGCATCTATATAGCTCACTAACGAATCTGCCTTTAGCTCTTCCCGTGCATAAACTTTAGATCGCAAAGCAGCCTCTAGAGCAAATCCCTTGCCTTGTTGTTGAGGCATTATCCAATAGCCAAGTTCAAGCTCTGGCCAACCTGCCGATTTCCATAGGCCAACACAACCAACAAACTCACCAGTCACTTTTTCATCAACCGCCCAATAGCCAAACCCCATTAGCTGCCAATGCCCAATATGCGTTGCAAGTGCGCGCCATGCCTGGTCATCGTCTTTAACCCCACCAACATATTTTGCGTTGGATTCATGCGCATAGAACTCGCTTAAAGCTTCAAAATCACTCAACGTCCAGGGGCGTAAATTCAATCGCTCAGTTTCAATGTTGATCATTTAAAATACTCCTGCAATAAACTCACTAATATTATTCTTAGTCGCCAGTTTGTCTCACTAAAAGAGTCTTTGCTCGTGATGCTTCTAACTAAGTATTGATTAGTTGATTGTGCAAGGCTCATTGTTGTTAGCTCTAAGCATAATTCATTTCTCTCCATTCTCATGTAAACGAAAATTGGGTCAAAGTATCGTTACCTTTCATTACCTTTTAGTTCATTCTTGATCCAATTACAAAACGCTTGAACCTTCTCGTTAGACGCATTACTGCGAGGGTAAACTAAATGGTAGGTGATGTCGTTACTCGCTTGCATTGACCCGAACGGACGAACCAGTGTCCCCTTCTGTAAATCAGTTTCACATAAGGCGCTCGAGGCTAACAACACTCCCATTCCTTCAATCGCAGCTTGCAAAGCTTGGGCCTCATCAGAGAAGCGAGGGCCAGACTCTGGGTTATCAATTTCAGCACCGACTGCTTGTAACCAAGTCGGCCAATGTGGCGCCGTGTCGCTGGCCGACGTCCATTCCATATGCAAAAGAGTGTGCTTTTTCAAATCATTTGGCGAGTGCAAAGCATCTGCCCCCTTCAATAATTCAGGGCTGCAAACAGGGAAGATATGATTGTCGAGCAATTTCTCAGAAATCAGGTCTCGATAATTTCCGTCGCCATAGCGAATGGCCAAATCAACGTCGTCTTTTTCAAAATCGGCTAACTTATTGTTGCCGTCCAGACGAATATCGATTGTTGGATGTTCTGCGTAAAACGAGCCGAGTCTGGGCACAAGCCATTTGGAACCAAATGTTCTGGTCAAACTCACCGTTAGAACGGACCGCTGATTCTTACGCATCGACAGTTGCACACCTAAGCTCAATTGATCCATTGCGTCAGAAACGTAGGGCAGCAACTGCGCGCCGGGTTCACTTAATTTTAGTCCTCGGGTAATGCGTATAAAAAGAGGCTCGCCAAAATAGTCTTCCATAATCTTGATTTGTTGACTTATCGCAGCAGGTGTTACGCAAAGCTCGTCAGCGGCTTTGCTGAAGCTAAGATGTCTACCTGCGGCTTCAAAAGCACGCAAGCTGTTTAACGGAGGAAGTCTACGCATTCTTATTGCTTAGTT
>CBDDKT010000002.1:0-3841307 GCA_965230315.1 Arenicella sp. | reverse complement strand
GATCATCCATACCGACAATGTCAGCACCGGCTTCTTTTGCTTTCTCAACGTTGTCACCATCGGTAAACACGGCTACACGCACCGTTTTACCCGTGCCTTTTGGCAGTACAGTAGCGCCGCGAACGGCTTGATCTGATTTCTTTGCATCAACGCCAAGGTTGATCGCCACGTCTACACTCTCATCGAATTTCGCAGAAGCCGTTTCTTTTGCCAGTGCAAACGCTTCGCTCATAGAGTAGAACTTGTCTGCTTCTACTTTCTCGGAAACAGAGTTATATCTTTTATTTGCTTTAGCCATGATTAAACCTCTTCAGTTTCGATGCCCATGCTACGCGCAGAACCAGCAATAATTTTTACTGCTTGATCCAGGTCATAGGCATTTAGGTCAGCCATTTTAGTATTGGCAATCTCTTCTAATTGAGCACGAGTTACTTTACCCACTTTTTCCATATGAGGGACGCCAGAACCTTTTTGAATGCCAGCTGCTTTCTTAAGAAGAATAGAAGCAGGAGGCGTTTTCATGATGTATGTAAAGCTCTTATCAGCGTACACAGTGATCACAACAGGAACCGGCAAACCTTTTTCCATGTCACCCGTTGCTGCATTAAATGCTTTACAGAATTCCATGATATTTACGCCGTGTTGGCCCAGAGCAGGACCAACAGGAGGGCTCGGGTTAGCGCCACCAGCGGGCACTTGAAGCTTAATCAAAGCATCGACTTTCTTAGCCATTTTTCTTACTCCAAGACAGTATCTACTGCCTGTTCTTGGGTACAAACGCCTTTGCCTAACAAAAGCTCCCCGATTAATTAAATACTACTAATTTTTACTGCAACTTATATTCTGATATGAGTAGCGATACTTATTAGGCGTGATTTGGATTTGAGCGTAGAGCGCACTTACCGTGCGTGAGCATTCAAAATTAAATCGCAACAAAGTACAAGTGTCACTAATCGCGCCAGAATTAACCTTTTTCTACTTGACCGAAGTCTAATTCCACCGGCGTCGACCGACCAAAAATAGATACCGCTACGCGAAGCTTCGACTTCTCGTAATTAACATCTTCAACAGTGCCATTAAAGTCAGCAAATGGGCCTTCAATAACTCGCACCAATTCGCCAGGCTCGAAAGAAAATTTATGACGAGGCGCATCAGTACCATCTTGCACTCGCTGTAAAATTTCCATCGCTTCTTTATCAGTTAGTGGAGTAGGGTCAGATGCCTTACCACCAATAAAACCTGAAACACGTGGAGTGCTTTTGACAAGATGCCAGCTCTCATCGTTCATCACCATTTGAACCAACACGTAACCAGGGTAAAACTTTCGTTCACTGGTACGCTTTTGCCCTGCTTTCATTTCGACAACTTCTTCGGTAGGAACCAATATTTCACCGAAATATTCCTCCATACCAAGGCGGCCGATCGCCTCTTCTAAGGTCAGCTTTACGCGCTTTTCATAATTTGAAAAGGCTTGCACAACATACCATCGCATTTTTGGCTTTTCGGCTGTTGCTTCCAAACCTTGCTCTGGCGCATTTTGCCCAGGTAATGTGTTATCTGACATCGCTTATACCTTGTTCAATTATTTACTGTTTTTAACGACTAACTATCCACACCCAAAAGAAGGTCGAAGATAACTTTAAACACAGCCATATCAATCAGCCATAGAAAGATCGCAATAATAACGACCATCACCAATACAATCATGGTCGTCTGAGTTGTTTCTTGGCGCGTTGGCCAAACCATTTTACGCAACTCAGTGCGAGACCCTTTCGAAAATTCTATCAACGCCGCCCCTTGTGCCGAAGTAGCCGCAATGCCAACAGCGATAAGAAGAGAAACCAGCAATAGACCAACGCGTAACAAAATAGACACTTCTTGGCCCATTAACGTTGGCAGCTCGTAGTAACCATAAACGCCTGCACCCATAACAAGTACTGCGATGGCTAATTTGACTTTATCTATCATCAACTTTTCTCTTAATAATTATTTGCTTGGTATAAGTCACTTACAAAGTGAATATGACCAAACCTCCTAATTTCAACCAACATTCAAGCATAAATCTAATTTAGTGGCAGGCCAGGAGGGAATCGAACCCCCAACCTACGGTTTTGGAGACCGTCGCTCTGCCAATTGAGCTACTGGCCTAAACTAAAACTTACTTAAAAATCAGCGAATTAGACAATCTTTACAGACTCTATATACGCAAAAAGGTGCGCTAATATACATTAGCACACCGAGTTTATCTAGCCCCGAATGGAAATTCGGGGATATTTAATAAATAAACTTCTTTTTACCCGGCACTCGCCTTAGCGAGCTTGAGCTCAAGGCTGGTGCTTTTACCCGGCGCCCGCCTTGGCGGGCTTGAGCTCAAGGCTGGCTTATACTTCAAAACCAGTTGAGGCGCTAGGCTGCTTGATTTCGCCCTGAATCGAGGCGGGACTGCGCGGAGAAGCGGAGCGTACTAACAGTACGTGAGCATTCGAGCACAGCCCCAACGAAGAGTCAGAGCTAAAGCAACAGCCTAGTCGTTGATTTTGGCTACGACGCCAGCACCAACCGTACGGCCACCTTCACGAATCGCAAATCGAAGACCTTCTTCCATCGCGATTGGTGCAATCAGCTCAACATTCATTTTAATGTTGTCGCCAGGCATAACCATCTCAACGCCATCAGGCAACTCACAAGCACCCGTTACGTCCGTAGTACGGAAGTAGAATTGTGGACGATAGCCTTTAAAGAATGGCGTGTGACGACCACCCTCTTCTTTGCTCAGTACATACACTTCTGCTTCGAATGACGTGTGCGGGTTAATTGAACCCGGCTTCGCCAATACTTGACCACGCTCGATGTCTTCTCGCTTAGTACCACGAAGAAGAATACCAACGTTATCGCCTGCACGACCTTCGTCAAGCAACTTACGGAACATCTCTACGCCTGTTACAGTCGTTTTCGCTGTCTCTTTGATACCAACGATTTCGATCTCTTCACCAACCGTAACAATACCGCGCTCTACACGACCGGTTGCTACCGTACCACGACCTGAAATTGAGAATACGTCTTCAACTGGCATGATGAATGAACCGTCGATCGCTCGCTCTGGCTCTGGAATGTATGAATCAAGAACAGAACCCAATTCGATGATCTTCTCAACGTACTGAGCGTCGCCTTCGATTGCCTTCAAAGCAGAACCGATTACGATTGGCGTGTCGTCGCCTGGGAACTCATAGGTGTCTAGAAGTTCACGAACTTCCATCTCTACCAACTCTAACAACTCTTCGTCGTCAACCATGTCGGCTTTGTTCAAGAACACAACGATGTATGGCACACCTACTTGACGAGCAAGAAGGATGTGCTCACGCGTTTGTGGCATTGGGCCATCAGCCGCTGAACATACTAGAATCGCGCCGTCCATTTGAGCCGCACCCGTGATCATGTTCTTCACATAATCCGCGTGACCTGGACAGTCTACGTGCGCGTAGTGACGTGCTTCAGTTTCATACTCAACGTGCGCCGTTGAGATTGTGATGCCACGCTCACGCTCTTCTGGAGCGTTGTCGATGTTTGCGAAATCTACCGCTTCACCGCCGTACGCTTCTGACAAACATTTTGTGATCGCAGCGGTCAACGTAGTTTTACCGTGGTCAACGTGACCAATGGTTCCTACATTCACATGCGGCTTGGTTCTTTCGAATTTTTCCTTAGACATGATATCTACCTAAATGTATTTTATTAAACAATTACCAACTTAATCGATACCGATACGTCATCACTTAAGATAACAACCAATCGGCAATCATTCTGCACAACCCGCTTTCAATGAAAACGAAAGAGAGCAATGCTTTATCGCAGAGCACAATGACAAACTAATGACAAAACTCAACAACAATTCTTTCACCACAGCACTCAAGCACCTATGGCCTGTGACCTTTTGCTTTGTTTACAAGCAAAACTAAAAAACATGGTGCCCACGATCGGAATTGAACCGATGGCCTCTCCCTTACCAAGGGAGTGCTCTACCCCTGAGCTACGTGGGCTTAAACTATAAAAACGCCTCCTGCACCCATCAAACTGCACACAAGACGGCATAAAACTAAAAAAGCGCCGGTTGCCAAATTCGCAACAGCGCTAAAAAACTTGTCAGGCCAACCAAACGACCCTTTTAACACTTCACCCATACTGCCAGCTTTGTCACAAGGCATAACACCTTCGGCATTTATACTGGCAAGCCGATATAAACGTATAAAACTGGAGCGGGTGATGGGAATCGAACCCACATCATTAGCTTGGAAGGCTAAGGTTCTACCGTTGAACTACACCCGCGGTCTCTTTACCCGGCGCTTGCCTTAGCAAGCTTGGGCTCAGGGCTGCTCTTTACCCGGCGTGCGCCATAGCGCACTTAGGCTTAGGGCTGCGTGGTTCTACCCAGCGCCTGCGGCGAGAAAGAAAAACCAACGCTCACTTCCTCAAGCCAATCTTGCTAGTGCTTCAATAGCAAGCACAAAAAAGTGGTGGTGGGGGCTGGATTCGAACCAGCGTACTCAGAGAGAACGGATTTACAGTCCGTCGCCTTTAACCACTCGGCCACCCCACCATCAATTTTAATTTCTGAACAACACCAAAACCTCAAACATGCACATAGCCTATCAAAACAATATCGATACAGCCTTGAGCGCTTAAGAATTCCAGCCAGCCATTTCTAGCAAACAAGTTTAATACCTGATTAACCAAAAACAAATGGAGCCTGCAGTCGGAATCGAACCAACGACCTACTGATTACAAGTCAGTTGCTCTACCTACTGAGCTATGCAGGCCTGCCATGTTCAGGGAGCGCATTTTAGGTGTAGTTAATCTGAAATACAACGATTCTTTTAAAAAAAATGGTTAAAAAATGATGTTTTTCAAAAAGCGTAATAATGCCGGGATTTAGTCCTTACACACCGCACCGAAACAAGCCCATTTTAGCAGAGGGCTCGCCCCAATCCATTACGCTTAATTGTCTCAGCATCCGATCATCATCAGCACTGTCAAAGTGCAGCCAGTAACTATCGGGCAACACCACATTCTCACTACGTTGTTTTACCTCGCCCAATTTATCCTCAAATAGGCGAAGTGCCGTCTCTGCTGACTCTGGAGTACTGTATATTCCCAGTGAAATCATAAGCGAATTATCATCCTGCCTGCGCACAAAGTGATCTAACACTTTCTTTCTTCGAAGTTCAATTCGCATTGCATCTACTTCGGTCTGAGTCTGAAATGGACCCAAATAAATACGAAATACATTTGAAGCCTTACTCGCCCGTTTTGATTTCTTATAATCGATATTTGCATTAAACAACACGGCTTGAGCAAGCTCATAATTAGCTTGGTGCATAAACGGCCCGATACGGTAACAGTTCCCAGTCGCCCCATCACTACTGGCCACATCTAATATCAACGGCAAATCGATATTCTCACCACTCGCACCTCCGCTCTGATCGGTAATTTCTTCGATCGGGCGACTGTAAAAACGCTCTTCTATCTCCTTATTAAGCCTGACAAAGTGTGGATTCACATCATCTTTAGCTGCATACACATGCGGCGCATAATTGGATTTGTCGGGCCACATTAATACCAAAGCATTAAGGAGGATCATGACAGCAAGCAGATATAGAAGAAATCGAATCATTTTTCCGAAAGTTGCATCAAACCATAGAAAATCATATCTGATTGTAACTCAAGATCAAGCTCTGAGCTTGCAACAATCGCTTCGGCATCGCCTCCCATGATCAATAATCGAGGTTTTTCATCGTTAAGTAGCGAAATTATCTCGCAAATTATTTTCTCTATTGCACCAATTAAACCGTACTGTACCCCAGCATTAACGCAATCTCGTGTGTTTTTACCTACCACCGAGGCCACTGACTGACGGGATGACTCGATGCCTGCGGTACGTCCAAGCAAGGCATCGTGCATGATCGAAAACCCTGGAAGAATAACCCCCCCTTCAAATCGATTATTCGGCGAAACCAAATCTATCGTTACCGCTGTGCCTGCATCTATGACGATCAAAGCACCCTCGGCAGCGATAAAACGAGCACCTAATGCAGCAACCCATCGATCAACACCCAGTTTACTTAAATCTTCATAATTATTTACCATACCCAAAGCGTGCTTGGTCACCGACACTATGTGAGCCTCCAAGCCAAACAAGGCGCCCACTTGGGCTTTAATCTCAGCAAGTGTGGATTTTTCAGCAACGCTAGACACCCAAACGGATTCGATTTGATTAGCGAAGTTGGCCAATATCGACCAATCACGCTCTAACACGCCGCGAGACAATATTTCGTTTGTCTCGACGTCGGCAATAGCCCACTTAATACGAGTATTACCTGCATCGAACAACAATCTCATGCAGCACCCACCAACCTTACACTCACATTACTATCGGCAAACCTATGTTCTTTGCCGTTATCATCTACAATCAACAATGCCCCCGCTGAATCAACGCTCAGCATTCGCCCTTCTTGATAGTCATCGTCCGCTCCTACACGCACTCGCATGCCACTGTAACTACTATGCGTATTCCAGCGCTCTACCAAGGGCGCAAAACCAGCGATGCCAAACTGAGCCAGCATCCGTATCAAATTGTTTGAGATAAGGCCGATTAATTCATTCCTATTTGGCTGAACTTCGAGAGATGCCATGTCGGCCCATCGATACCCCGCTCCACTCTCTGACCAATCGGGCTGATGAACATTCAGGCCAAGGCCAATCACAACGCTGCATGAACTGGTTGACTCGCCCGCCACGTCAATTAAGATTCCTCCCAGTTTATTCTTGCCAACCATTAGATCATTCGGCCACTTGATCTTTACATTTAGCCCATATTTCTCATTGATTGTTTCTACCACTACGAGCGCCACTGCCAGCCCTAGACCGGTAATCGTCTCGGGCCAGTGATCAAACCCCCAGCTTATTGAGCACATAACATTTCGATAAGGTGCTGACTGCCAATCGTTGCCACGCCTACCTCGCCCAGCACTTTGAGATTCGGCGACGCACACCTTGGCTTTACCGTCTAAAATGGTCTGTTGCAACAAATGCGAGTTGGTCGATTGAACACTCTGCAAAACCTCGACCGACTCACACAATTCGGGGTCTAAATATTCACCGATATCCTTATTACTAAGCAATGAAACGTCTTGAGGTAAAGAATAGCCCTTACCACTAACTGCCTCAATACGCAGACCATTCTCCACTAAGGATTGAATTCGTTTTTGCACCGCCATCCTTGAAATGCCCAAGGCTTCGCCTATAGCTGTACCCGAGACAGGCCCAGGAGCATTTAGCATTTGCACCAAGCGTTGATCAATTTCAATGTGATTACTCATGACTCAAGTGTAACAAATACCAGTGCACAAAAAAAAACAGCCTAAAATATATTTAGGCTGCTTTTTGCATTCTTGCGGCGCTCCATTTTCTCGCCTCCTGAACATTGTTGATACCTAAACAATATCATCCATTGTCCAGCACAAAAGTAGAACTTATGTTTGCAGCATAAGTCCGCACTCTCGATGTTCCTCTCCTTTAGTAGGGTCAAAATAATCGCTATTGTCAGGCAAATCTCTGTCATAGATATATTCTTCGACGTCGAGCTCATTTAAATGAAACATCGGTGCAACTCGCACGGTGTCATGGCTGCCGAACGTAAATACATCAAGGTTTTTGCGATGCGAGTTTTGATCGTGACGAATTCCATTCAGCCATACATCGGGTTTAAGTTCAGACATTGCACGATTAAATGGCTCTAACTTAACAATTTCAGAAAAGCGATCGTGCTCGGGTGTATCCAGCGGCGGTATTGGGCCATAGACCGCAGTATAATGAGCCGCCGACATTTTTGGTGAGTAGACTTGCAGATTCAAATTCAAGCGCTCGACAACCCGTTCAATATGACGATACGTCTCGGGCGTATTAAAACCATGATCCACCCAGATGACAGGAATGTCTTTGAGCGGTTGAGTAACCAAGTGCAAAAATGCCACGGCCAGCGGTCGGAAGTTAGTAAAAATAACCGGGTTATTGGCATTTTCTACGGTAAACCGCATTATCTCGCTTGGCTTACTGCCTTTAAATTGTTGATTCAAGGCGATCAGGTCGGCCCCAGGGCGAAATGTAGCAGGAGATTCAGTCGGCGCTTCAACTAGTTCTAAATTCATGTCTCTCATACTGGCCCTTAACCAGAGTTTCATCGATATGAAACAAGTATAGGTCCGCAGAGATATAAGAAAAAATAATATTAATCTATTTACTTATACATGTTTGATCTAAGAAGGAGCTCGTATAATCATCGACTAATCTAAGTCTTTGTTTGCATCCACGGCCTGACAAATAAACGAAGAAGGTATATTCAACGCCGCAGCCACGTCTTCCAAAACCACACGCTCGCTTGCGCGCACGCCGCCATCCGCTTGTGCCATCACACACATATCGTGCAGCACTTGCATTGCCTGAGTCTGAGAAGCATTTTCTTTAACCTCTGCAGCACGCCCAGCAACCGTTTGTTTTATCTTTTCAATATCAAGCTTGTCAGTAAACGCATATTTGCCAAAGAACTTGCCGAAAACCTCTAACTCTTCGGCCGAAATTCCATCGGCCGCATCAGCAACCGCAATTAAACCAGCAAACAATAATCTGCGCATCGCTTCGGCGGTATCGGTCTTAGCTTCAAGGTAGCTGGGCTCCATCAAACTTAAAATCGACTGAACACCCATTTCGAGCTCTTCCTTTGGATTTTGGCCTCCGTACAACTCAGAACGCTCGAACAATTTTAATGCTTTAACACGAAGCGGGCTAAAAGGATGAGTAGAAAACCAATCGCTTTGCGGCGCCCCTTGACCCGGCTCTTGATCGACAACTTGCATATCATCCACCTGAGCGACGAAGTCATCCAAGCTAAATTCAACCACTTTTGATGTTAAACCCGACGACAGCTTGAACAAAGCGCTGGCAACCGCAGCCATGTCCTGAGCACAATGAGCACCCGCTCGGTCAGCCGAAATTTCGGCGTATCTCGACCAGGCAAATAGCTCTAGGGCCAGCTCCGGATCAGGCCGTTGCTGACCTCGTAACAAATAGCCAACTGGAATCGCGTGGTGATCATAAACGTGGTGACCAAGCTCATGCCCCATAACAAACTTAAGCTCCTGTGAGCTAAAACCTTCTAAAAGACTGGAAGAAAACATCACATATAAGCGCTCGTCTTCAGGCTTAAAACAGGCGGCATTAAATTGAGGGCTGGAATAGACATACAATTCAAGCGGTAATTCAACACCCAGCATTTCGATGCACTCATCGGCCATGTCGGCAATCTCCGGCGACATTCCGCGAGTAAGCCTGACCGAGGTAGACAATAAATTACGGCGAATACCACTCGGCCCTTCGGCTTCATGGCGAGCGATCTGATCATTAACGCGTTTTACATCTCGGTGTTTTTTTAATTTTTCGAACAGTGCGTGATCGTTAGCACAACGTATATCAGAAGCATTCATAAAATAAGTGTTAGATAGCCAGTCAATAACCACAATCATACTGCTTATACGTGAAATGAATAAGCTTTTTATCACAATTGCGTAACAGAAGCTCAACGCCGACGGCAAGCCGCCAATGGCCTTTAAGCAAAACCACTCGGTAGCGTTTAGTCACTAAAAGACATACTCAGCGCGGTCGATGTTTGCGCGTGCGCAGATAGCAAAACGCGGTTGATAATTAGCTTACTCAATTATCATCGCACTCATCGGCATGGTCGATAATGCGGCGCTCACTAATAACACGTTACGTCGTGCGCCACTGTGTCTTCCTTGTGTTTTGGATTTCATGTTCATCATGTTCTCGATTTGGGTTTGTCGAGAACAAACGCATAGCCGTCAACACATAAGCCAACAATCGCGTGAATATTCGAGCCTGATAAACGGCTTATCGAAAAAAGAAATCGCGAATCAATGATGGTCGACTTACTTATCGTAAATACCCAATACATGTTTCGGGTTAACGTCAACACATCTTAAAGCTTATCAACAATAAATTGTGTGATCGTTCTGCGAGAAATGACGGTTTCCCTTGCCAAACCATCGATACAATTGTGACGCAATCGTTTAAACAGTTTCAGCTTAATATGCGGTTTAAAGGTTGATTCAGTAGGTGCCAGAGCAATGGCATCATCTTTAGAATGCAATAGCAACACCGGCACATTCATTTTGTCGACGGTTTTCTTGGCGGCAATACTGGTTTTGTAAACCTGCGCCGATGTATTGAGTGGTATGCGTCCTTTGTACATTAAATCGTCATCAAGAATGGCTTGTTGAACAACTGGGTCGGGTGAAATCAGCGTTACATCCATCTCTCGAATGGTGACGTAGCTGCTCCAATGTGGTGCGTGTCTGAACAAGAACCGGGACAATGGCGCTATCGCTCCAGCCAGCGCCAATTGCCACTTCGCCACATTGTGCCCAACGTCATACGCGGCACTGAGCCCGATAAAACCCGCTACCGTCGGTGAAAACTCAGAGTCTTTCTGCAAGGCATCCGCGGCAAGCGTCATCAAGCTTCCACCAAACGAATACCCCATCAGGATCACTTGATCAGAGTCGCTTGCTCTGCGTTTGACTTCATCGGTAATCAAGCTAACCAGCTGACGATACTCAGGCACCATGCAATGCTCGAGAATTGAATCTTCGCCATGCCCAGGTAGCTCGAGCGATACCATGCAAACACTGAGCGATTTAAGTAAATGTTCGAGTGCCGCTTTTTGAGCTAAGCCATGACCGCGCAAACCATGCAAATAGAAAACAACCGTATCCTTTGAGCCGATCTCAAACGCTTTCATGGCGATATTTTCTCCACTACGCGGCTTGCGCGTCTTTATGTTTAAGGTACTCCTCATAAGACCCGATAAAGCGTTCTATTCTTCCATCGCCAATCTCAAAAACCTGGGTCGCCAAGCTGCTAACGAATTCGCGGTCGTGGCTCACAAAAACGATGGTGCCTTCGTAATTCGCCAGCGCCAAGTTAAGTGACTCTATGGATTCCATATCTAAATGGTTAGTCGGCTCGTCCATCACGATAACATTCGGCCTTTGCATCATAATTTTACCGAACAGCATGCGCCCTTTTTCGCCGCCGGATAACACCTTAACCGGTTTCTTGATATCGTTTTTGGAGAACAACATTTGCCCTAGGACACCGCGAACGAATTGCTCATCTTCGTCATCTTTACGCCATTGATACATCCAATCGTAGACATTTAGATCCGTCTCAAAATCTTCAGCATGATCTTGAGCATAGTAACCAATCTCAACATTTTCAGACCACTTGTAGGCGCCTCCGCTCACCGGCACTTCGCCCATCAAGTTGCGCAACAAGGTTGTTTTACCAACGCCATTTTGGCCAATCACTGCAATGCGCTCACCAACTTCGACATTAAATGTTTCACCATTGTAAAGCGTCTCATCGTAGCTCATGGTTAGGGCTTCAACCTCAAGCGCGTTTCGATACAATTTTTTGTCTTGCTTAAACCGAATATAAGGGTTTACGCGGCTAGACGGTTTGATTTCTTCAAGTTGAATTTTATCGATTTGCTTGGCACGCGACGTAGCCTGCTTTGCTTTTGACGCGTTGGCTGAGAAACGACTGACAAACTCTTTCAGCTCTGCGATTTGCGCTTTCTTTTTTGCATTCTCAGATTGCATGCGCTCCCGTACCATGGTCGCAGCTGTCATATACTCATCGTAGTTGCCAGGAAACAATTTGATATCGCCATAGTCCAAATCCGCCATATGAGTGCAGACGGTGTTTAAGAAATGACGGTCATGCGAAATAATGATCATCGTGCTCTTGCGTTCTTGAAGAACTTTTTCCAACCAACGAATAGTGTGAATATCCAGGTTATTGGTTGGCTCATCAAGCAACAAAATATCGGGGTCTGAAAACAGAGCTTGTGCCAGCAATACACGAAGCTTCCAACCGGGAGCGACCTTACTCATTGGCCCAAAGTGTTGTTCTATTGGAATGCCAACACCCATCAGCAACTCTCCGGCACGAGACTCAGCGGTGTAACCGTCCATCTCGGCGAACTCCATTTCTAAGTCACCGACCTTCATGCCTTCTTCTTCACTCATTTCAGGCAATGCGTAGATTCGATCACGCTCTTGCTTCACGTCCCAAAGCTCCTTATAGCCCATGATCACCGTATCGATCACGTTAAACTCTTCATAGGCGAACTGGTCTTGACTCAATTTGCCAATACGTTCATTGGGGGTCACCGACACATTACCATTCGTTGGCTCAAGCGTGCCGTCAAGTATCTTCATGAAAGTTGACTTGCCGCTACCATTGGCACCGATTAGGCCATAGCGATTGCCATCGCCAAAGTTTACTGAGATGTCTTCAAACAGCGGCTTGTCGCCGAACTGCATCGTGATATTTGCGGTTGAAATCATTGCTTACAAACTGGAGTGAGAATTTAATCGGCGTAATATACCGACTTGCGGGTTCTTGATACAACCTAGAAGCGTCAAAAATGATCAAATTCGATCATTCACTTAAACCGTATAGCTGCCCGATGCCAACGAAAAAGCTCGACGCATTGCGTCGAGCTTTTGCACATTCTTTCAGCTACTCATCCATAAAGTAGCTTTAAAAAATTTCTTGCTTTAGAAGGCCACTTGAAAACGAACTCGAAATTCATTGCCGTCGTCATCCGAAATATTGCTATCGCCATCTTGATAGCTAGCATTAATTCGAACGTTATCATTAACGTAGTAGTTCAGGCCTAAGGCGTAAGATTTGGCATCAGTATTACCAAGTTCAACATCGCCAAAGCCACCGTCACCATCCTCATAGCGCGCAACCACTTCCCATGCACCGCCTTTACCTACTGGCTTGATTTTCTTAAACGTACCATTTTTGTACGGGCGCGTTTCGCCTGTGATCACGTAGCCAGCTTGAACGTAATAGCCATCAATATCGGTTTCTGAGATTGAGGTAAAGCCAGTTTCTTCGTCCTCAACACTCGAAAACTCATCGGCGTCAAAGTACTCTGCTTGAATATGAAAAGGTCCAGATACGGCACCCAGCTCGAGTCCAAATCCATCTTGCTCTTCGGTGTCTTTATACGAAAAGCCTAAGTGTACAGTGCTCTCTTTGGTTTTGATCGGGGCATACGCAATACGACCTGCAAAGCCGTTATCTTCGTCTGTGCCGTCTTCCTTGAAAACACCCACTTGGTAGTGCAACTTATCAACATTACCAGTCAAACTAACGCCTTCACGGCGACCGATTAAATAACGCTCAACAATCGCAGGCCGCTCAGAAATACCCACATCTTTTGAAGAAATAAGTTGTGATAAGGTAAATGCCTGATGATGATTGCCCACCGTAACAACCGCGCCTTTACCCCATCCTTTGTATTGAAGGAATAAGTCTTCGAAACCATCACCCTCAACATTCCAGTTAATTTTATACGCCCAATCTTTGTTTACGTCGCCTTTGATGAATAAACGTGCGCGACGTGCGTCAAAATCGTCTTCATCAACTTCGCCATTAAGCTCTGAACGGTTGTAGTCGTATTGAATGCGGCCACCAATTTGAACTTTAAAGTCGCCACTAGAAACCTTCAAACCGCCCTTGGTAGATACTTTTACTTCGGCGTTCGCACTGGTTGCTCCAAATACACTTGCAGCAATCAAAGCCGCGATCAGTTTAGTTTTCATTTAACTCAAGCCTCTTGATTTATGAAATATTGTGATTTCGATAGTCTTCTCTGCCAGCGACGAGCAATAAACTTGCCTCTATTCAACCGACTCGCGTATTCTGACCACGCTTGGTTACAACTATATGACAGTCTCGAGCGCTATTTCAGGCACAAAAAAGGCCGAAAATATCGGCCTTTTACAGTAGATCATAATGTTAGAAAGCCAAACTATTGATCCTCTTCCAGTTTCTTTCTCTCCGCCTCGCGACGTTTACGCCATTCATCAAATGACACAGTTTCACCATCGGCCACCGCTGTCTCTACTGGAGTGGTGTTTTTTTCAACCACAGGCGGCCGAGTGATATCTTCTGTGTTAGCCACATCCGGGGTTGATGTAGATTTTAAAATACCACCGCAGGCACTGATCGAGACGCTTATAAATAGAAGCAGGGCTAATTTGCTGATAGAGTTCATAATAATGTTCATTGTTCAAAGTGCTTAGAGTCACCAATTCAGCGGCAATGATAGCAAAAGACAACAATAACAAAAACACACTAACGCTCATTTAATCCCACATGACTGTCTTATATTCGCACTATAAACATTTAGCGCTTGGCCCAATCGCAGCGGTAAGCCTCTATTTTATTTTGAGCCTGAACGGTGTTGACGCTTCACCCAGTGCAACCGCGGCAATTACCTTGCTAACCGCTTGGTGGTGGGCCACCGAGGCGCTGCCGGTGCCAGCCACGTCGCTTATTCCGTTTGCCCTGTTTCCTTTGGCAGGGGTTCTTAATCATAAAACCGCGGCGTCCGGCATGGGCTCACATATCATCCTATTGATGTTAGGTGGCTTTTTAATGGCAAAAGCGTTGGAACGCTCAGGCGCACATGAGCGCTTCGCAATTACCATTTTACGAGCGGTTGGTGCCAGCAGTGCCAAGAGACTCATTGCCGCGTTCATGCTTACCGCCGCGTTTTTATCGATGTGGATTAGCAACACTGCGACCTGCCTAATGTTAATGCCAATTGTGCTGGCATGTCTGAAACAAGTGAATAACCCAAAACTTACTACGCCACTGATCATTTCGGTGGCGTATGCATGTTCGATTGGGGGCATTGCAACCTTAGTCGGCACCCCACCTAATGTGATTTTTGCGGGTGTATATGAAGAAGTCGCCGGCGCCGAGTTTAATTTTTTAGATTGGATGATGATCGGTGTTCCCGTAGTCGCGGTAATATTGCCCGTGTCCTGGGCTTGGCTAAGCCGAAACGTCAGTGGCAGTTGTGAGGTATCTCTGCCTGCGATAGAAGCATGGAGTAAAGACGAAAAGCGTGTTGTGCTGGTATTCAGCCTGATCGTTTTTTTATGGGTGTTTCGCACACAACCTTTTGGCGGATGGAGCGGCCTCGTTGGCGCCAGCGGTGTCGGCGATGCAACCATAGCCATGCTAGGTGCGACTCTTATGTTTGTGATTCGTTCTGAGAAAGGCGATGGCCTTCTCGACTGGCCTACCGCGACCAAGATACCATGGGGAATCCTACTTATGTTCGGTGCAGGTATTACCATTGCCAAGGCCTTCTTTGAAAGTGGCCTGGCTGAACTGATCGGCAGCGGTTTGAGTGAGGTTGTTTCCAGCTTGCCACTTTATATGGTTATTCTTCTTATCTGTTTGAGCATCACTTTCTTCACCGAAGTAAACTCAAACCTGGCGACTACCACATTGGTACTGCCGATTCTGGCGACCACCGCGATAAGCACAGACATGCCATTAGAGCTATTAATGATCCCCGCGACAATCTCAGCCTCTTGCGCATTCATGTTACCGGTCGCGACCGCACCCAACGCCATCGCCTATGCCACCGAACGAATAAGCATTAAAGAAATGATGCGCGAAGGACTTATGCTGAATTTAGTGCTCGCGGTGTTAATCAGTACTTTGTGTTTCGTGTTACTTGCCTAACGTAATTTTCTCATTAAGCCGATTCGCATCATCAACTCGGTGACAATTTGAAGATCCAATAAAAATTGATCAATGGTTTTATATTCGTTTGCCTTATGACCCGTGTGTTTTTCATCCGGTCTAGTTAAGCCAAATTGCACGCCGTTTGGCAAAGCATGAATCGACGTGTCAACGCTTGAGGATGCAAATTGCCGGGGGAGATTTAGGTTCTCACTTGCAACGTCTAACATCACATTCAACCAAGGCCCTCTCGAGTTTCGAACCATCGGTTCGATGGCTTCGAACTTAAAACTCGCTTTTCTATGAGTTGCTGTAGACCAATGAGCCAATTGCTGCATTATCTTAGTTTCAATCTCGGCCAATGGTTTGCCCGCTGGTATTCTCAAGTCCAGCGTCAGCTCAAGCGAATTTTCATCAACCTTTATTAGCGTCGGCACAGCAGTTAGTGGCCCCATGAAACTATGCTTAAAATTGATGTTCAATTTATTCCCGTGATAGTCCAGCCCCCAATTATCAGCTAAATAGGCCGCTGCTGACGTAAAATGGTTATCGTTAATAAACCCATTTTTGCTTAACAGATTAATAAACAGCAGCATACGAGAAACTGGGTTAATTCCAGAAGCAGGGTCAAAAGAATGAGCAGATTCACCAATCACATCGACCACTAAACCATCGGACTGCTGATTAACGATGATGTTGAAATCATTGCCATTCTCGGCAACAAATTTGCCTCCCAAACCATTTATTCTTGCGGCTAAGCGCGCAGGAGTGTTGCTTTTGATAACAGCACGCGATGTAGACGGTATTTGGTTTACTGCAAGACCTCCAGTCAAACTGACAATGTTGGCACCCTCTTCGTTATTCGAGTTTAACGGGAATTTGGCGATTATCGCACCCGAGCCTTTTTCTGCGATCACTACGGGATAGCTTCCATCCAGCGCAATATTAAATTCAGGCGTCTTATGTCGCTTAAAATAATAAGGAATTGTGCTTGCAGTAGTCTCTTCGGTTGTGTCAATCAGCAGCTTGAAACCGTTAACCAATCTGATCTTCTCTTCCTTTATGATGCGCATAGCAATCATACTGGCGACGATGCCATTTTTATCATCCTGAGTGCCGCGCCCATACAATTTTGCTCCCACTTGGGTCATGTGAAACGGATCTAATTTGGTTCCATCGTTCAGCACCCAAAGGTCGCTGTTGGCAGGCACAACATCACCGTGCGCATGCAAACCAACAATCTCACCCCCTCGGCCAGGCAGGCTGACTTCATAAACCCGACCACCAACATTTTTATATCTAAGCCCAAACTCTTTCGCATACGCCGCGATAGTTTTCTCAAATCGTATAAAATTTGGATTTTTGTGCTGTGGCACTCCTTCAATTGCATAAGTAGGAATGGACACCAGTTTACCCAGCATGCGTCTTGCCTCTCCCCCATACTTAAGGCGGGCATACACGCCGAATAATCTATGAATGATGAAACTTTCTGATGGTCGGATGCGTTTGTTGGCAACGTAATCACCAATCGCATTGTGTTGCTCGCGAGCAAAAAAGCGCTTTCCGGTAATATAAACATCGAGTGCAAAATGGTTGAAATCATTATACGGCTGGCCACGATATCGCTCTAACAATTGGCTAAGCGTTTTCGGGTCTAAGTTGTCTACCGGAGCAAGGTAAGCAGTTTGCGAAAGTGCATGAAATGGGAACCCCGCCATCGTTAATGCACTGACCACTAACGTCGCTTTAATCGCTATCTTGCCAATCCATAATGTCATCCAAGCAACCTCATACTTCTTCAGTCAGTGCGCATACTAAAATTTTGGCGACATCTGGCGCCATTGTTTACTGGTAATCGAATAGAGTAAATGTTCTTGTAGTGAGTGGCCATTTTCCAACGCTGGGTGCATAAAGTTTGCCGCTTGTTTCACCATTCCCAGTTTTTGCATTACTCGTTCAGAGGCAGCATTGCCGACGGGCGTCATCGACACCAATTGATTAAGGTTAGCTTGCCAAAAGGCATAATCCATGGCGCCTCGAGCACCTTCGGTAGCAAAGCCTAAGCCCCAATGTTTGGCAGCTAAACGCCAACCAATATCCACACATGGGGCAAACGGCAAGCCTTCGGCTGAATAATTGATGCCAATGAAGCCGATAAAATCCCCCGTATCCGTTCGCTCAGCCGCCCAAAACCCCCATCCAGAAGAATCGATATCACCAATAAATCGATCAACCAAGGCATTACTCTGCTGCGCAGTAAGCGTACTTGGGAAAAAACGCATAACTTTTGGGTCGGCATTCATTGCCGAGAACTCGGGGCGATCGTCATCTCGCCATTGCCGAAGCACCAACCTTTGGGTCTGCACTACAATCATTACCATTATCTCCAAGAAACATCTATTTTGGTGATCTAAGGCTAACATGCACCTTGAGATAATCGTTAGTCAAAATAGCGACTCCAGAAGTAAGAATGACACCGAATTCATCAGTTACTTTCGCCCACTTTCGAGGTAACATAAGCCGTGATTGAAAATGATGATTCGATAATCGTAGACCAGAGACCCACACGTATGAAAATCGGCGTAGTAATGGATCCCATCAGTTCCATTAATATTAAAAAAGACAGCACCTTCGAGATGATATGGCAAGCACAGCAGCTTGGCTGGGAAATCGAGTATCTGGAGATGAACGATCTGTCCATCGACAATGGAGTTGCTCTGGGTGATGTTCGTGAACTTAAGGCCTATCAGGACGCTGAACACTGGTACGACTTAGGTGAAAAACGCCGTATGAAACTTGGTGATCTGGACGCGATTCTGATGCGAAAAGACCCTCCGTTCGATATGGAGTTTGTCTATTCTACCTATATTCTTGAACTGGCCGAGCAGCAAGGTGCACTGGTTGTGAATTCGCCGCGAGCGCTGCGCGATTGTAACGAAAAAGCCTACTGCGCATGGTTTCCGGAAGTGTGCCCGGACACCATTATCACGCGTCAGAGCAGTGACTTTCGAGCATTCCTAGCTAAACATGAAGACATTATCGTTAAGCCTCTCGATGGTATGGGTGGCGCTTCAATCTTTCGCGTGCAAGCAGGGTCACCAAACATTGGTGTGATTATCGAGACGTTAACCAACCATGAAAGCACTTACGCGATGGCTCAACGCTATATGCCTGAAATTGTCGATGGTGATAAACGAATCTTAATAGTTAACGGCGAACCCATTCCTTATGTGTTGGCCCGCCTTGCGGCGAAAGGCGAAACCCGTGGCAATTTGGCCGCCGGAGGGAGAGGCGTCGCACAAGCTATTAGCGACAGCGATAGGCATATTGCCTCGATTGTGGGGCCTGAATTGGTTAAACGAAATATTATGTTTGCGGGTCTCGACGTAATTGGCGATCGCTTAACTGAAATCAATGTCACTAGCCCGACCTGTATTAAAGAGATTAATGAAGCTTTCGGCACGAATATTGCGCTCGATCTAATGCGAGCCATTGAGAACAAACTTTCATCTTAGTGTGACTTATTAAGCAACGACGACAATGACTACCTCAGCGAGCAAAGACCCGCAAAAAGACCTGCTCAGTGTTACCGCGTTTTTTTCGGCGATGGTACATGCCTGCCTTATCTTGCTAGTCACCTTTAATGCACCTGACATTGCGTCAAGACCAAGCACCGACAACACGCTTGATGTTGTACTATTAAACTCCTCAAATAATGAGAAGTTTGAAGACGCTGAAATTGTGTCCAGTTCAAATAACGCCGGCGGCGGAGAATTTGATCGAGAATCGGAATCACCCCAAGAATGGAAACCCGTGACACCGTCCGAAATTCAATCGGTGAGAAAAACCGCTAATCAACGCCGCCAAACCAGCTTAACTCCGGATCAGTTCATCACTGCCAAACAAGGTGAAATCAGTGTTCAGCGAATCGCGCCTGATGAAACGCAGCTTGAAAATAAGAAGTCTACAAAAGGGCCCGATAAGTTCAATGTTGATGCACGCAAGCTCGAACGTGAGCGATTACTCGCTAAAATTAATCAGGACCGAATCGATTACGGAAAGCGACCCAAGAAAGAGTTTCTTTCGCCGACAACCAAAGAGCATGGCGCTGCTGAATATCTGGATAAGTGGCGCAAACGGCTGGTTGAAGTTGGTAATGCGAATTACCCCGTGAAAATAAAAGCGAATAAGTTAAGCGGAACATTGATTTTGTCGGTAGAGATCAACCGTAACGGCACGATTAATGACATTGAGATTCTCAAGCCTTCACCGCACAAAATATTAAACGACTCAGCGTTACGTATTGTTCGAGATGCCTCACCCTTTGAAGCATTTCCAGATGAAGAATTTTTCAGAAAAACCGATATCCTTGTGATTACACGATCGATCCATTTCTTAAAAAATAATCGCGTCACCAGTTCGTCGGCCAGTCGCAGCCGCGGCTAATACGTCGACTCGATATTTTGGCCAAAAAAGATCTCAAAAGTCGCATCGCCAATGCTGAAAATTTTCTTGCATTTGACATTGGTTTAAAACGTACCGGCGTAGCAAGTGGCAGCTTATTTACCAATAAAGCAGCGCCCGCTGGTTGCTTAGTGGTGACTAAAGGTCGGCATGACTGGGCCGGAGTTGATGCACTTATTGAGGAATGGCAACCTGATGCGATTATTGTGGGCGACCCTCAAAGCTCCGACCCGCATTTAAATAAGGCGATAAATCGTTTTAAAAGCCACATTCATCGTTGGCATAAACTCCCCATTATTGATGTCGACGAAAGGTTGACCTCATCCGCCGCCAATCAGAGTCTGGCACATCGTGATTTAAGCCAACAAAGAAAAACAGAATTGCGTGATCAAGTGGCCGCCGCGCTAATACTTGAAACTTATTTCAATTCATTAGCAACAAATTAACCGGCCGTGGTGATGACACTCGTACAATATAATCATGCGGGAAACGTGCATATAAATTACACTCGCTGACTAATACATTTAAAAAAAGCTGTGCTATTCTTCGCCGCAATTCGCTGATAAGAAAATAAAAATGCTGCCATTCAAATCTCTGACATCGTCGAAGCAACTGACTCCCGAAATAATTACTCGGTTATTCGCTGTGATCGACCAGATGGCACTGAGTGTTGAGTCAAAAGGACGCATCGATTTGCTAGACGACAAGGTTGTTGCATTGCTGTTCTTTGAACCAAGCTCTCGCACAATGATGAGCTTCCAAAGTGCCGCTCAACGCCTCAAAGCAGGCATGGTCTTCGCACAAAATGCCAGCAGCACATCATTCGAAAAAGGTGAGAGTCTGGAAGACTTGATTCGCATGGTCGAATCCTATTCGGACATCATTGTTATGCGCCACGCTCAACAGGGCAGTGCTGAGATTGCCGCGAGCACAAGCAAAGTGCCATTCATCAATGCTGGCGATGGTGGTAACGAACATCCCACACAATCATTGATAGATGCTTACACAATCCACAAAGAGAAAGGGCGTCTCGAATCTCTAAATATCGTCTTTGGCTTCGACTCCTTACAATCGCGCAGTATCCATTCTCTCTCACGCTTGTTATCACAGTACCCGAATAATCGATTTACCTTTACCGGGCCACAAGAGTTAGAGCCTAGTGACTCTCTTCTCGAAGAGCTGCGAGCCACGGGTACGGAATGCCTGGTTGAAAAAGAGGTAAACCTACACGACGGATACCACGTCGCTTACGTCAACCGACTGCAAGAAGAACGTTTTGAAAACAGCGCTGTTTTTGAGGAAAATCGACGAAAGTATCGGCTTACCAAAGCCGATGTAGAAAACTCAAATTGCTTGATACTAGACCCACTGCCTCGCATCGACGAAATAAGCACTGAGGTAGATGAATTGCCGAATGCGGTGTATTTTAAGCAGGCAAGTTACGGTGTACCGGTTAGAATGGCGCTACTGGCAATGTTGCTTGGTAAAGCCTAAAAACAAGCCAGGCTAATACTCGTCTTCGTCAATTCCTACGTCTGCGAGTGTCTCACCAAACTCGGTTTTGGCGGCATCTTTACCGCGCAGTTTGATGGCTAAGCGCAAATCATTTTCCGACTCGGCGTTTTTAATCGCGTCTTCATACGTGATTAAGTCCCGTTCATGTAAATCAAACAAGGCTTGGTCAAAGGTCTGCATACCCCACTCTACTGACTTCTCCATGGCACTGCGAATTTCATCAATACGATGATCCTTAATCATGTCTGAGATCATTGGACTATTGATTAATATTTCGACTGCCGGCACTCGCCCCTCCTTACCTTTAACCGGCAGTAAACGCTGAGAAACCAGTCCATACAAATTCAACGACAAGTCCATCGATAATTGATCGCGACGATCGGCTGGGAAAAAGTTAAATATTCGATCCAATGCCTGATACGCGTTGTTGGCATGCAACGTAGCAATACAAAGGTGCCCCGTTTCAGAGAATACGATCGCTGCATCCATGGTTTCTCGAGTACGAATCTCACCAATTTGAATCACGTCAGGCGCTTGCCGCATGGCGTTGATCAAGGCGATGTCGAACGAGTTTGTATCAACACCAACCTCGCGCTGAGTTACGATCGACTTTTTATGCGTGTGCATATATTCAATCGGGTCTTCAATGGTAATGATGTGGTCTTGAGCATTGCGATTACGATAATCAACCAGCGCCGCCATAGAGGTACTTTTACCGGTACCGGTACCTCCCACAAAAATCAAAAGACCACGTTTTTTCATGATCATTTTCTTCAACACTTCAGGAATCTTTAATTCTTCAGTCGTTGGGATATTGGTCTTAATCGCACGCAGCACCATTCCGACACTGTCTTGCTGAATGAATACGTTAACGCGGAATCGACCGATTTGTTTAGGGTGAATCGCGAAGTTACATTCCTTCTCCCCCTCAAAGATCCGGCGTTGTTCTTCGTTCATGATGCTGTAGCAAAGTTCCTGAGAATCTTTGCGATTCAACGGATTACCTGCTATCGGAAAAATTTTTCCGTCAACTTTAAAACTAGGTGTTGCGTTGGCGGTGATGAACATGTCCGAAGCATTCTTCACCATCATCGCGCGCAACAAATCGGCCATTTTATACATTAAGGTAACTCCAAGTAGGGGTTGGTTTACGAGAAATCAAACACGCTCTATAAGAACTTACTCTTATCAACCGCACGAGAACGAGCATCACCAGGCGTGATCAAACGATCGCGTACCAGGTTTTCCAGACATTGATCAAGAGTCTGCATTCCATCGGCCTGACCGGTTTGAATCATCGAATACATCTGCGCAATCTTGTCTTCTCGAATCAGATTTCGAATCGCCGAGGTACCAACCATGATTTCGTGTGCCGCGACCCGGCCACCACCGACACGTTTAATAAGTGTTTGCGCAATCACTGCTTGAATTGACTCCGATAACATCGAGCGCACCATCGATTTCTCTTCCGCCGGAAAAACATCCACAATACGGTCAATGGTTTTTGGTGCTGAACTGGTGTGCAAAGTCGCAAGCACTAAGTGACCGGTTTCAGCCGCCGTCATCGCCAGGCGAATAGTTTCAAGGTCACGCAGCTCACCAACTAGGATTACATCAGGGTCTTCACGCAACGCTGAGCGCAGTGCGTTATCAAAACTGTGCGTATCTTTGTTCAATTCTCGCTGGTTAATCAGGCATTTCTTACTGGTATGTACAAATTCAATTGGGTCTTCTACTGTTAAGATATGTGAGCGTTGTTTGTCGTTCACATAATCAACCATTGCCGCCAAGGTAGTTGACTTACCTGAACCAGTCGGGCCAGTTACCAGCACCAAGCCTCGAGGTTTCATCACTAACTCGCGAAAAATTTGCGGTGCATCAAGGTCATCTAAACTCAACACCACCGATGGAATGGTACGAAAAACCGCTGCCGGCCCTCGGTCCTGGTTAAATGCATTTACACGAAAACGAGCTACATTTGGAATTTCAAACGAAAAATCCACTTCCAATGTCTCTTCATAGCTCTTTCGCTGTTGATCGTTCATGATATCGAAAATCATTTTCGTTACCGTCTCGTCGTCGAGCGTAGGCAAGTTAATGCGCTTCATGTCGCCATCAACACGAATCATTGGCGGCATACCTGCTGAAATATGTAAATCTGATGCTTTGTTTTTCTGGCTAAAGGCGAGTAATTCGGCAATATCCATACCTTCTCCGCGGTTATTTATTATAGATTTTAGGTAGAATTAACGTTACTAAGTATAACCACAAAATTAGCGATGAGTAATAGCGATTATGTTAGCCAAAAAATGGCAGCGGTCCGAGCACGCATAAACACCGCTTGTAAAGCCGTTGATCGAGAGCCCAAGAGCGTTACGTTAATTGGTGCCAGCAAAAAACAACCTATCGACTTAATCAACAAATTTGTGCGTGCTGGTCTTGATGATTTAGGCGAAAACTATTTGCAAGAAGCAATTGACAAACAACGTCAGCTCCAGAGCTTGGCGGCTAGCTGGCATTTCATTGGGCAAATTCAATCGAACAAAACCAGATTGATAGCGCAGCATTTTGAATGGGTACATGGGGTAGATCGCATAAAAATTGCCAAACGCCTGGCAAGCCAGCACTCGCGTGAAACGCCGATCAACTTGCTGCTGCAACTCAACCCCGATCTAGAGCAAACCAAGGGCGGAGTTGGGCTAAACGAAGCTCCCGAATTATGCCAGCAAATCGCCGAGCTCGATGGTGCAGTACTTCGTGGCTTTATGATGATTCCTAAAGCCCGTGATCGACGAGATCAGCAACGCGCGGTTTTTGCACGCGCCAGAGAGCTTCTGGAGCATTGCAATCAAACTTACGGTTTAAATTTAGATCATCTTTCTATGGGTATGTCGGGGGACTTGGAAGCCGCCATTGCCGAAGGCAGCACCATGGTTAGAATAGGGTCTGACTTATTCGGCCCACGGGTTTAGCAAGTAACGATTAGCCTTAGCCTAAAGCATGCGAAAACGGTACAATTTAGCAGTAACTACTTACTCCAACTTTTCAGCAATCTTCAGACGTGACTCATAAAATAGGTTTTATCGGCGGCGGCAATATGGCCTCCAGCATTATAGGCGGCGTGGTGGCTCAGGGAGATCTCCCTGCCAGCCATATTTGGTGTTATGAGCCTAATAATGAAAAAGCGCAAGCACTCGCTGACCAATTCGGAATAAACAAGGCACAAAACAACGCTGAATTAATTGCTAATTCAGAGATCGTGGTTATTGCTGTTAAGCCACAAGTCTTGCAACAGGTGCTCACGCCGGTGGCACAAAACTTTAACGACAAACAACCATTAATCGTGTCTGTCGTGGCTGGGATCAGTGCGGCATCGATAGAAACCTGGTTAGGCGACCGCTTTGCGATTGTTCGAGTTATGCCCAATACACCTGCCCTCGTGGGCATGGGAGCAAGCGGTCTCTATGCCAATGAGCATGTTAGCGTTGAGCAACGCAACGCTACCGAGCAACTCTGCAACTCGGTAGGCATCTCGGCTTGGGTCGATTCCGAAGCCGACATCGACAGCGTGACAGCCTTATCGGGAAGTGGCCCGGCGTACTTCATGTTATTCATTCAAGGCTTGATCGAGGCAGCAGAAGCCGCGGGTTTGGGTTCGGATTCAGCCAAAGCTCTGGCCGTTCAAACCGCGGCCGGTGCGGCAAAATTAATCGCTGAAAGCGACACCTCTTTGCAAACATTAATTGATAATGTCACATCACCTAACGGTACCACTGAGAAAGCCTTACAGTCTTTCGACGAGGCCCAACTCAAGTCAATTGTTGCTGACGCATTCGAAGCGGCCCGTATTCGCTCAGAAGAACTCGCAACTGAACTCGGTTAATTCTATGCCCTATATTCAAAACGCCAGCACTTTTATCATTGAAACGCTGTTCAATTTCGCACTCTATATCGTGCTCATACGTTTTTGGATGCAATGGGTTCGAGCGGATTTTCGTAATGAATTCGGGCAATTTATAATATCCGTTACCAATCCAGTCATTATTCCTATGCGTCGTGTGATTCCGAGCATAGGTGTCATTGACACTGCCACGGTACTGCTCGCAATTATCATCGCGCTTATCAAGTTCTATGCCTTACTGTTGATCGCTGGTGGTGGGCTTTTGTCATACTCAGTATTAAAAGTACTTAGTTTCGCAATAGCGTCGGTCTTAGACTCTAGCGTTTACGTATTTTTAGGAGCCATACTGATTGGCATTATCGCCAGCTGGATTAATCCGCACAGCTATCACCCCATAATAATGGTTGCTCGATCAATCAGCGAGCCGTTGCTGGCCCCAGCTCGCAGAGTAATACCACCAATGGGTGGTATTGATTTTTCTCCCATGTTGGTGATTTTACTGTTGCGAGTTACCCAAATTCTATTAATTGCGCCACTGTATCGCCTTTTCATTTAGGCGAGCCGAATAATGACCTCATCTGATTTATACGCCAATGAGCTGGTCGAACCGAAGAGTGTTACCTTCGATGGCACGCTGGAACTTGAGAGCAGTGGTCGTCTTGATAGCTACACCCTAGTTTACGAAACCTATGGCACGCTCAACGCTGACCGCAGCAATGCACTGCTGATATGCCATGCGCTGAGTGGCGACCATCATGTCGCTGGCCGCTACGATGATTCTGGCAAGACCAACGGTTGGTGGCACTTACTGGTCGGGCCGGGTAAGCCAATCGACACCAATATCTTTTTCGTTGTGTGCAGTAATAATATCGGCGGTTGTCATGGCAGCACGGGGCCAAGCTCGATAAACCCATCAACTGGCAAACCTTATGGAACAGATTTTCCAATAGTCACGGTGAAAGACTGGGTGTATACCCAAGCAAAGCTGAGCGATCATCTTGGCATTTCTCAGTGGGCGGCGGTCATCGGTGGCAGCTTGGGAGGCATGCAAGCCATGCAATGGAGCATAAGTTATCCAGAGCGATTACGGCATTGTTTACTGATTGCCACCGCACCTAAGCTGCATGCTCAAAACATTGGTTTCAACGATGTAGCACGTCAGGCAATACGCACCGATTCCGACTTTCACGATGGTAATTACTATCAATTCCAAAGTGCGCCAACGCGAGGGATGCGTGTGGCAAGAATGATCGGTCATATCACTTACTTATCTGAAGACATCATGGCGCAAAAATTCGGTCGAAATTTGCGTAAAAAAGCAAAGTTTGACTATGAGTTCACGCCAGAATTTGAAGTAGAGAGCTATCTTCGTTACCAAGGTGATGCTTTCATTAATAAGTTCGATGCAAACACCTATCTATTGATGACCAAGGCCCTGGACTATTTCGACCCGGCTGCTGAAACTGACGATAATCTTACCAATGCTCTTGCGCCCGCTAAGGCAAATTTCCTGGTCGTCTCATTTAGCAGCGACTGGCGCTTTTCGCCTGAGCGATCGCGTGAGATTGTCCGCGCGCTGCAAAGTAATAAGTTAAATGTGAGCTACGCCGAAGTGGCGTCGTCTCAAGGTCACGACTCTTTCTTGTTAGAGATTGATGACTACACCAAGGTAATGCGCTCTTATCTAAGCCGCATTGCGCGAGAATGCATGAGCGAGGTCGAAAATGTCTAAGCAACTGCAGGCGTCCACACTGTCGCGTTATGATCACCAAGTCATTTCTGAGTGGGTCGAGCCGGGAAGCCGAGTGATCGACCTTGGTTGTGGCAACGGCTCGTTACTCAAACACCTGCAGACAAGTAAAAATGTCACTGGCTACGGTGTTGAACTGAACCCTGAGATGATGGATAAATGCATTGACAATGATATCAATGTTATTCAATTCAACTTAGATCAAGGTTTGGGGCACTTTGATTCTGATTCGTTCGACACGGTTATACTTTCATTAACACTTCAATCCATGCGCCGCCCACGCCAGTTGCTCGAAGAGATGATGCGAGTTGGGCATCAAGGCATTGTCACATTTCCTAATTTTGCGCATTGGCGTAACCGTTGGCAAATAGCATTCGATGGCCGTATGCCGGTGAGCGAAGAACTGCCATACAAGTGGTACAACACACCCAATATTCACCTATGCACCCTGAACGATTTTCATCAACTCTGTGATCAACTTGGATTTCAGATAGAATCGTCGATTGCCGTGCGCACCGATGGCAAACAAACGCTGGGCTTAAAAGCACTGCCTAACTTATTTGGTGAGATAGCTCTCTGCCGATTTAGCAAGCGGTAAGCATTTTCTATGCTTTTTCGACCCATCACTTACACCAAACATTAAACTGAGCGACGTTCCAACATGAACAACAATGATATTCTCCGCCGTTTGCGTTTTGCTTTCGATTTTTCGAATAAAGATGCGGTGGCGCTGTTTACACTGGACCCAAGCTCCAGCACTCCAATGTCCCAAGCCGCATTTCTAAATCGATTGGCCAAGGACGAAGACGATGACTTTGTTGAATGCAGCGATGCAGAGCTTGCGGCGTTTCTCGATGGTCTTATCGTATCCAAACGAGGCTTGCGGGAACCCGTGCCAGCCCCCATGACCAAACCCGATGACTTCCGAATCTCTAAGAACGACATTCTAAAAAAATTACGAATCGCGATGTCATTCAGAGAACAAGAAATGCTGTCTACCTTGGAACAGGGCGGAACCACGATGTCAAAAAGTGAGCTTGGTGCTTTATTCAGAAATCCGGGTCATAAACACTTTCGCGGTTGTGGCAACCAGGTATTGCGAAATTTCATTAAAGGTTTAACGTTGCAACTAAGAACCGATACGCAGGCTTAGTTAAGCACTAACGTGAGGATTAGCTTTCTGGTAAATCATGATCTTGCATCATTATTAGCGTTGAACTATTTAATGCCAGCTTTAGAGTCGCATCAAATAACTATTTTTTATACGCTCAAAGATTCCACCCAGCACATTCAGCCTCTTACCGATCTTGCCAAGTTTGACTCTAACAGCCTTTTGAATGCATCGCGCTTAACCAGTTTTAAGACCCTAAAGGCCAGTCAGTTAAACCACATCAACACCTCGGATTATGATCGCTTTGCATCCAGCCAGCCAGACTTGGCAATTAGCATTCGTCATATGTCGATATTAAAATCAACGGCAATCAACACACCTGCTCTAGGAGTCATCAACCTTCACTCGGGTTTGTTACCCGCGTACCAAGGTGTCATGGCGACATTTTGGGCAATGTCAAAAAAAGAACAAGTAATCGGCACAACGCTTCATTACATTGAAGACAGTCAGATAGATATGGGGGCAATCATCTCTCATTCTCGTATTCAAGCCGATTATCAGCAATCTTATTTGTGGAATGTCTTGCGCTTATATAGCTCAGGTTGCCAAACTATACTCGACGCGATTCAAACCTTAGATGCTGGGAACCCACTTTTGTCGGAGCCTCAATCTGGTGCTTCTGACTACTATAGCTTTCCAAGCTCTGATGAGATTGCTGACTGCGATTTCCCCTTATTTAACAAGAACGATAACGCCAATCAATTTATGTAGCTGATTTGTGCTACGCGAACTTGCGTTTGGTATTAGGCAACTATGCCAATATTCAACCAAGCAACTTCGCGGCATCAACAGAAATACGCAATTCACCAAAGTTGAGCTTTTGATCGATACGATCGAGTAAAGTATCTCGCTCTATGTGGCAACCGCGGCTTCTCTATTTTTGTCTTCAAACGAATCTGTACGCTTGATTTTGATTAAGAACCAAGCAAACAGCAATGTCATAAACGGGCTGAGTAAATTGAAAAAAGCAAATGGCAAGTAAGTAAGCGTGCCAATACCCAACACTGCAGCATGATATGCCCCACAGGTATTCCAAGGCACGAGCACCGAGGTAACAGTTCCGGTGTCCTCAAGTGTCCGACTGAGGTTTTCGGAGGCATAACCCATATCTTTATACAATCCCGCGTACATACGCCCTGGTAATGCAACAGCGATATATTGATCTGACGTACTAATGTTTGTCACGATACACGTTCCAGTCGTACAAGCAACTAAGCTGAAAAAGCCTTTTGCCATTTTCTTAACCGACTCCATTATTCTGGCGATCATACCGGACGCTTCCATCACGCCACCAAACGTCATCGCCGCGAGGATCAACCACACCGTACCCAGCATACCCTCCATGCCGCCCGAACTGAACAAGTCGTTCAACTGCGCATTTGACGTAACGATCTCCACCCCACCAAACATGGTTCCCATAATCATTCGGTATAGTGGGAAATCATCGTCGGTCAATAGCTGACTTAGCAATTCCTGTTGAAAGATAATCGCACAAACAGCGCCGGCGATGATGCCGACAAATAGTGCTGGAATGGCGTCCACCTTTTTCATAATAAGCGCCAGGGTGATTATTGGAGGCAGTAACAACCACAGAGTTACGTTGAAGCGTTCATCAATCGCGTTCAATACCACATTGGCATCCACCACGGCAGCCGATGTGTCCAGGCTTAGCCCAATAACAGTGAATAAGATCAAGCTAATGATCATCGACGGACCGGTGGTCATTAATAGATAACGAATGTGATCGAATAAGGGTGTTTCAGTCACTGCGGCTGCGAGGTTTGTGGTGTCTGATAACGGCGATATCTTGTCGCCAAAATACGAACCAGAAATAATCGCACCACCAATCAGCCCATCGGGAATACCCAGTGCACGCCCAATACCTACCATTGCTACACCAATGGTAGCGGCTGTTGACCATGAACTTCCACTCACCACGGACGTTATTGCACAGGCTATACAACAAGCGACCAGAAATATCGTCGGGTTAAGTAATTTCACCCCATAGTAAACCAGTACCGGTACCGTACCAGCGAGTAGCCAGATACTGGCCAACGCCCCGACCAACAACAGAATTAATATTGACGGCATCGCGTTGCCGATTGTTGATACAACACTTTGTTGTTGAGCTTTCCAAGATATTCCACGCGCCAATCCAATTGCGGCTGCAAAGCCTGCGACCAATATAATGATCATCTGGCTCGAACCGCTTAAGGCATCATCACCATACACGTATAAAACGTTAAACCCCAAAGCAATAATGAGAACCACAACGGGCAGTAGCGCGAGGCCTAGATGCATGGGCTCTGATTCTGAGTTTTGTGTCGACGTAGGTGTTGTCATAGATCGCCTTTTATTCGTTTTTTATCGTTGTGCGTCAGCTAAGCATCATAACCAAGCTGGGAACACTCGCCCAACCATTTTTTTGCACGTTTTATTCTCAAGCGACCTTATTTAGCTAGAATTATTAAATTTTCAGTATTTAACAATGAATTCTGCGTAATTTATCGCTTGTTGGTCTCAAAAAAACGGCGTAGGATTAGACGTGTTGTTTTTGTCCTACAACTGCTGTGTTAAAAACAACAACATACAAATCAAATTAAGTACACGTCAATAACAATGCACATGAATCGGATGGGTTCACAGGAGAGTTTCAAGTTATGAAGATGTTTCAACCGAAATTAATCGCAGTCTCTGTTGCCTTAGCGGCGGCAGGTGGTGTTTCGACACCATCGTTTGCTCAATCGCAGGAAGCGATTGAAGAAATCATTACTATTGGTACGCGCCGTGAAGCTCGTTCAGCTGCCGATACCATTGCACCAGTTGATGTCATTAGCGCCAATGATATCGCCGATCAAGCAGGTACAGACATTTCTGATTTGATTCGCACTGTAGTACCTTCATATCAAGTAAATACGCAACCCATTTCAGACGCGGCTACCTTAGTTCGCCCAGCAAATTTAAGGGGCCTTTCGCCGGATAACACCTTGGTATTGCTGAACGGCAAACGCCGTCACCGTTCTTCGGTGATCACCTTTTTGGGTGGTGGTATCTCAGACGGTTCACATGGGCCTGATATCGGTGCTTTTCCAAGCATTGGATTGAAACAAGTTGAGGTACTTCGTGATGGAGCATCATCACAGTATGGTGCCGATGCGATTGCCGGCGTAATGAACTTCACACTTAAAGACGCCCGTGAAGGTGGTTCAGTAGAAGTTAAGTGGGGCTCGACGTATGAAGGTGATGGCGACAATATGCGCATCGGCGCTAATATGGGCTTCCCACTTGGCGAAGAAGGCTTCTTGAACGTCACGGCTGAATTTGCCGAGGCAGATGGTACATTCCGCTCAGTACAGCGAGACGATGCAGCCGCCCTCATTGCAGCGGGTAACACGGCTGTTGCCAGTAGCGCGGTTAACACAATTACAGACCGCTTCGTACAATACTGGGGTGCTCCCGATGTTGAAGACGATATCAAACTATTTTTCAACTCGGCATTTCAAATAAGTGAAAACGTTGAAGGTTATGCATTTGGTAACTACTCAGAGCGTAGCGTCGAAGGTGGTTTCTTCTTCCGTAACCCAACTAATCGTGGCGGCGTATTTGCTGGCCCAGAAGTCAATCCATTAACGGGTGCAGCTATGGATGGAGGCGTTGCTTCGGTATCAGTTGGCGACCTGTCTGGCGACACTATCGGCGATTGCCCTGCCGGTATTCCTCTAACCGCTGGTGGCGGTTTACTTCCAGATCCAAATATTTTGGCTCAGGTTTCAGCAGATGCAAATTGCTTCTCATTTGTTGAATTATTCCCAGGTGGCTTCACCCCGCGTTTTGGTGGAGATCTTGAAGACTCAAGTATCGTTCTTGGGTTTCGTGGGGAGCTCGCTAATGGCATAGGCTACGATGTGAGCTATAGCTACGGCCAACATGAATCAGCATTTAGAATTCGCAACACGGTTAACGCAAGCTTAGGCCCTAACACACCGACTGCGTTTACTCCGGGTGCCTATACACAAACCGATAATAATTTTAATATCGATCTAACTTACTCCTTGCCGGTTGATGGGTTTGCTTCAGACCTAAGCATTGCGGGTGGTTTCGAGTATCGTGAAGAGGAATTCGACATTGAAGCAGGTGATCCAGCATCGTTTGCAATTGGGCCGCTAGCTGCACCATCCTCGGCGTTCCCAACTGGACAGGGCTTTTCATCAAGCTCTAATGGTTTTGGTGGTTTTACTCAGGCAACAACGGCAACCCAAGACAACATCGCGGTATACGTTGACCTAGAGGCCGATGTTACCGACGCATTGACTCTACAAGCCGCCGTACGCTATGAAGATTTCAACACCTTTGGTGATACAACTAACTTCAAGCTAGGTGGATTGTTCCGTGCCACAGACACGACCGTATTCCGCGCCACGTATTCAACCGGTTTCCATGCTCCAACAACAGGCCAGGCGAACGTTACTAATGTAACAACCCAAGCGGTCGGCGGTGTGCTGCAAGACCAAGGTACGCTTCCGCTTAGTTCGGCGGCGGGCCAGTTTGTGAATAATGAGCTTGGCGGTCGCTTTACCTTAGGCCCGGAAGATGCAACCAATATTTCAATTGGTGCTGGTTTCGAAATCGGCTCTTTCAGCTTTACAGTTGATTATTTCAACATTGAAGTGGACGATCGAATTGCTCTAACGGACCAGCAAGACTTCTTAGGGCTGCTCGGTAGTGTTGCTACACGTAACGGCATTGGCTTACCTGACAATGCACAACCAAGCCAAATCCTGAATGCACTTAATGCAGCAGGGGTATTAAACGCGGCAGACTTCGCTGGCTCT
Organism: Arenicella sp.; assembly: GCA_965230315.1. Taxonomy (GTDB): domain Bacteria; phylum Pseudomonadota; class Gammaproteobacteria; order Arenicellales; family Arenicellaceae; genus Arenicella. Next base: position 3,807,981 of record CBDDKT010000002.1, on the reverse strand, counting down.
GAAGACTTGGTCTCATTTGGTTTCTTTGCTAACGATTTTGATACAGAAACCGAAGGTGTCGATATTGTCGCGAGTACACCTCTTGAGCTGGGTTCAGGTGTAACAACCTTATCGCTTGCGCTAAATTATACTGATACAGAAGTCACTCGTAGAGGTAGCCTAGGAGACACTCGCACACGTCAACTCGAAGAAAACCTACCAAATTGGAAAGGTAATCTGAGCGTACGTCATGCGACCGATAAGTGGCGTGCCTTAGGTCGAGTTAACTATCACGCCGATTATTTCGAAGCTCATTTGGATGATGGCACTTTGCCAATCGAAGCGAGTAGCGAAATTACGGTTGATGTTGAGTTCGGATATAACTTCAACGAGAAACTCGAAATTGTTGGCGGCGTAGCTAACCTATTCGACGCATTCCCTGACGAAAACGAATTTCAAGGCATTGTAGGATCACTCTACCCTGCTACGGCACCATTCGGTTTCTCAGGTGGTCAATACTACTTGCGCGCTAAGTACGATTTCTAATCGTTAACTATTAAGCATCATTAAAATAGCCGCTGATTTATCCGCGGCTATTTTTTTGCCTGCCATTTACGATAACATTGTTTATTTTGATGGCGAGAAAGCCACTTGATTGATTATCCTGCTTGTTAATTCGGAATCGCAACCAAATTCCGATATAGTCAGGAGGGTATCGATGTATGGCCGCGTTCAAAACCGCGATATGCACGAAAATCTGTCTCACTAAACTCCAACAAGAATAAATAATAGCTATGGAATCATTCACCAATGCCGTTAACGCGGTTAACAACATTGTATGGGGGACCTGGGGGCTTTCGATATTCCCCGTGCTGGTCATACTTTGCCTACTGGCCGGCTTGTTCTACACAGTGCAAACTCGCTTCGTTCAAGTCCGCATGTTCTCAGAAATGGTGCGCTTACTCAGATCGAATAGAAGCTCGGATCAAGGTATTTCATCGTTCCAGGCGCTGGCCGTCTCACTCTCGGGTCGGGTAGGAACAGGTAACATTGCCGGTGTCGCAACCGCCATCGGCATAGGCGGGCCTGGCGCTATATTTTGGATGTGGCTGGTTGCAATACTGGGTGCTGCCACCGCTTACATCGAAGCAACCTTAGGCCAAATCTATAAAGAAACAGACGTTGAAACCGGCGAATATCGCGGTGGACCCGCGTTTTATATTGAACGCGCAATGGGGCAAAAATGGTATGCCTGGATATTCGCAATCGCCACCATTATCGCCTGTGGATTATTGTTGCCAACCGTTCAGTCGAACGCCATCGGTGGTGCGGTTACTCAAACAATAGGCCTTGGCTCATCTATTGAAACGTCGTTGGGCACATTAAGCTCAACTAAAATCATCACCGGTTTAATAATAATAACCATGCTTGGCTTTATTATCTTTGGTGGCGTAAAGCGTATCGCGAATTTTGCACAGGTCGTTGTTCCCTTTATGGCACTGGCTTACATCATCACCGCACTGGTGATTATTGCGCTGAATATTGATCAGTTACCTCGAATTATTGGCATGATCGTTGGCGATGCGTTTACCCCAATGGCGGGTTTGGGTGCGGCGATCGGGATTGGCGTTAAGCGCGGCGTGTACTCCAACGAAGCAGGACAAGGTACTGCACCGCATGCTGCCGCTGCCGCTGAAGTTGACCATCCAGCACAACAAGGGCTGGTGCAATCGTTCTCGATTTACATAGATACATTATTTGTTTGCAGTGCGACGGCGTTCATGATCTTGATCACCGGCACATACAATGTCGTCGACGGCAACGGTGGTTTCTTATTGCAAAACATTGCCGCCGGTATATCGCATGAAGGACCGGCTTTCACTCAAATGGCAATTGAAAGCGTAATGCCAGGCGTTGGTAATCCGTTTATTGCGGTGTCATTGTTCTTTTTCTCATTCACCACCTTACTCGCCTACTACTATATTGCAGAAAGTAACGTTGCCTATATTAGGCGCTCATTCAATATTCCAGGTGCGATGTTCATATTAAAGGTAGCTCTGATTTCAGCCGTATTTTTTGGCACTGTTATCCAGGCTAAAATTGTGTGGGATCTTGGCGACATCGGTCTTGGAATCATGGCTTGGGTGAATATTGTGGGTATTTTGATTATCTTTTTCATGGGCCGCCCTGCTATGCGAGCGCTTAAGGACTATGAGGCTCAACGTGCAGCAGGTGTTGAAAAATACACGTTTGATCCTAAAGCCCTGGGCATCAAGAACGCTCATTTTTGGGAGAAGAAATAAATTCAACTTAGCTTAGCTATCGTGTCATTTCGAGATGACAAAAATAAAAAAGCCGCTCATGTTTGAGCGGCTTTTTGCTGTATCTATCTAAAACGTCTTATCTAGCCATCATCCAATAACTGACGCAAATCAGCAATTGCTGAGTTGGCTCGAGCAATATAGGAACTCATTACTAAGGAATGATTAGCAAACATTCCCATTCCCTTGCCGTTTAAAATCATCGGGCTGGTCACTGCTTGCTGGGTGGCTTCTAATTCCCGAATAACCTGACGCAGTGTCGGAATGGCGTTTTTATCACGCAATACAGGACCGAAGTCCACTTCAGCAGCATGTAAGAAATGAATCAGGGCCCAAGACGTGCCTCTTGCTTCATAGAAATTATCATCAATTTCAAACCATGAGGTTTCAGCAATAATTTCAGATTCGGTTGCGGTGGACTGCTGTGCGTTTCGATCACCCGCAAGGTCAGTATTAACGCGAATTTGTGGGCGCGCTTTACTCAGGCGTTGTGATAATGAACCCAAGCGTTTTTCAACAAGACTTAGCCACTCGTTCAAATTATCCGCTCTAGCATAAAACTGTGCGTTCTTTTGAGTAGGATCACTTAATCTCTTTAGGTATTTTTTCAGTGCCTCTACGCCTTCTTCATACTCTCCTTCTGCCGATGGAAACAACCATGCATCACTATCAACGTTAAATTTAGGTTCAGCAATTTCCAGGTCAGGGTCCGCCAAAGATTGGGTTTGCGAGCGGCTGTAATCATTACGCATCGCTTTAGCCAAATCACGCACTTGTTGTAATACGCCAAACTCCCAATTCGGCACATTATCTAAAAAGACGCTAGGAGGTGTTATATCATTTGACAGATAACCACCACGCTTATTAAGAAGCGTTTCAGTCGCACCAATTAAAGCCGATGTCGTTGCAACACCTACGACGGCCTGCACCGTGTCAGATGACTTTTCGGTTGTTGGCATCGTAGGCTCTTGGCTCCAATACCAACCTAAGAGTACAAAAAACAACAAAATGATGATGGGCACGATGACCCAAGGCTTGCGGATAATTTCCATGAAGACCCCAATATATTGATGCGGATAAGCGACCTCGCCTATCTTGACTTATATGGTGTTAGATAAGATCGATTCAAGGAATTGCAATAGCTTATTTAGCCCGTTGTCGAAGTTTTTGCGGACATTTGATTGAGTGCTCTCGAGAAGCTCTACTCTAGATCATGTAAGTAATAGTGCACTCAAGCCTGATGACGAAATTTATGTTTGATAAAACCGAATTAGCAATCGCATAATAGTGCTAAGGTGCGCATAAATCGATATATCAACCAGCTATATTGGGGCAGCTAGTCGTATAGTTCAGTTGACGAGCAAATCAATTCTTAACGAAGTCAACTCAATGATGTAAAGCGGGCAAGTCGAGAGGTCTCGCTACCCGCTAAGGCAATCGCGGTTCTAGCGAACCGCTTGACACAATTCGGTAATTTCGCCCCATTTACCCTGTTGAACTAACTTGGTCGGCGCTACCCAACTTCCGCCAACACACATAACATTATCCAACGCCAAAAAGTCACGGTAATTTGCCTCACTGACACCACCCGTCGGGCAAAACTTCATTTCGCTAAATGGACCACTGAACGCTTTCAGTGCGCTAATCCCCCCTACAACAGTCGCGGGAAATAGCTTGCATTCACGTAAGCCGTACTCCATGGCAAGCATTACATCTGATGCGGTTGCAACACCAGGCAAATACGGCACCCCCTGTTGTTTCGCAGTCTTAAGTAGGCTTTCTGTTATTCCGGGGCTGATGATCGCATCCACACCAGCCTTAACCACCGCAACCATTTGAGCAGGTAAATTGACGGTTCCGGCTAATACCACCATCTGTGGAAAATTTGCCTTAATAACTTCAATGGCCTTAACTCCATAGGAGTTCCTCAGGGTAATTTCAATAACATTAACGCCCCCATCCAACAAAGCCTGCGCTAGCCCAATCGCTTGTTCTTCATTTTCAATTACGACCACAGGAACAACTTTCTGGTCGCCTAACATTTCGCTCACTACCATTCTATTTTTCACGTTTATTTCCCGTACCATTCTTTCTTGCACATTACCTTGTAGGTCATACTGGTTTACGCTGCTTTCTCTATTCATTTTTTCTTCTTATCGGCTGATAAATGAAGCGCCAAGCGTTGACTCTCCAACGACAGAACGCATTTTTTCAAATAGGCCTCGGCCTAAAGTTTGTGGGCTATCAGGCTCGGGAGCTGGTTCTCTCTTGCGCAATTCTTGTTCATCAAGCAAGCAACTAAGCTCACCAGTCTCGCAATTCACGCGAATCACATCACCGTCCTGCAGATACGCCAAAAGACCATCTTTCTTGGCTTCTGGGCTAACATGCATCGCCGTTAACACTTTGCCTGATGCGCCCGACATACGGCCATCCGTTACTAACGCAACCTTAAACCCTCGGTCTTGTAGAATTCCCAAATAGGGCGTCAGCTTGTGCAACTCTGGCATACCATTGGCGGCTGGCCCCTGAAAGCGAACAACCGCAATATGGTCAAACTCAAGTTCTCCCGCATCAAATGCCACTTTCAAGGCGTTTTGAGTTTCAAAAATTTTGCAAGGTGCTTCAATAAATTGATATTGCTTCTCGACCGCCGAAATTTTCACCACACCCGTTCCCAGGTTTCCGTTAACGGTTCTCATTCCGCCTTCATTTGCAAACGGAGCTGAGGTCGTTGCCAAGATGGTGGCATCGCCGCTGGTTGTGATGGGCTCACCCCAGGATATTTTTCGATCAGCATCGATCTGCGGTTTGCGGGTATAGGCATCCAGACCTTCTCCCATCACATTGACCACATCTTCATTGAGCAGATCAATCGAACGAAGCTGATTGACCAAATAAGGTAAGCCGCCAGCCTGTTCAAAGTGATTTACGTCAGCCTGACCATTCGGGTAAACATTCGCTAATAACGGCGTTAATCGAGAAATCTCATCCATGTCCTGCCACGTTATTTGAATTCCGGCGGCCGCAGCCATCGCAATCAAGTGTAAGGTCAGATTAGTGGAGCCGCCGGTGGTCATCATCATCACCATGGCATTGACCATGGACTTTTCTGTTACGACCTCAGCAAGTGGTCGATAGTTAGAACCCTTAGAGGTCTGATCCAGTAGCTTACGCACCGATTCTTTGGTTAATTCAGTGCGCAACAAAGTTCCCGGGTTAATGAAAGACGTGCCAGCAAGTTGTAAGCCCAGGGCTTCCATCAAGGTTTGATTGGTATTCGCTGTGCCATAAAAAGTGCACGTACCCGCGCTGTGATACGATGCAGATTCGCTCTCTAACAAGGTAGCTTTATCGATCTCGCCCGCGGCAAATTTTTGCCGTGCTAAGGCTTTCTCTTTGTTTGGAATTCCAGAGGGCATCGGACCAGCCGGTACAAACATGACTGGCAGATGACCAAACTGCAAAGCACCAATAACCAAACCCGGCACGATCTTATCGCAAACGCCTAAACACATGACCCCGTCATAGACGTCGTGACTTAAGGAGACAGCGGTAGCCAAGGCAATTACATCCCTGCTAAACAGACTCATTTCCATTCCGGGCTGACCCTGAGTGACCCCGTCACACATGGCCGGCACACCACCCGCAACCTGCGCAGTCGCACCTTGATCGCGAGCCGTCAGCTTTATAATATTTGGGTATTGCGCAAATGGCTGATGAGCCGAGAGCATGTCGTTGTAGGCGGTTACAATGCCAATATTGGCGCCTTGCCCTACAGGTATGGTTTTCTTATCTTGGTCTGATTCTGCTGCAACGACATGTGCCCAATTACTACACGACAGGCGATCGGGCGCAGGAGGTGCATTGCGCATCTCGTCGATCATCGCGAGGTATTCGGCCCGAGTACTCTTGCTTCGTTCGATAATGCGATCGGTTATTTCTTTGATACTCATAGTTTCTAATTGTTTGCAGCTCAATCTGCGTAATAAACATTCAACAGCACACGGTCTTGGAACAACACACTGCGTATTGGTAGCTTGGTTGTGTCACCGCCTTCACTGGCTTTCTCGAATACGCTTTTCTTGTCTTCGCCGGTGAAATGCAGTGCTAAAAACTGGGTATTAAGTAACACCGGCAAGCTCCAGGTAACCCGCTCAACTTGAGTGCTTTTTGAATAACAACTTAATAGAGGGTCGGGCGAATTTATATCAACAAGTTGAGCGACGTTACTGGCATCAGGAAAGAACGACGCGGTATGTCCGTCCCCTCCCATTCCGAGCACCACAACGTCAAAGGCTCTTGGCGCGTCAACACTCGAATGGGTAATTTGTAAGTAATTGGCGACCACAAATGGTAACGATGCATCAACAGTAGTAGCGCCCTCATATAAAGGCACAAATCTCACTGATCCTGGAAGCTTGTCGAGTAGATAAGTCTTCATAAAGGCGGCATTCGACAACTCGTGCTCTTCATTGACCCAGCGCTCGTCGACCAAGGTAATGATTACCTTACTCCAATCTATATCATGCGTCGCCAGAGCTTCGAACAAAGGCTTAGGCGTCGAACCGCCAGATAAGGCGACGACAGCCGCCCCACGTTCTTTGATCGCACTGGATATTTGGAAACTGATTTCGCCCGCCAGATGCTCCGCCAAACTTTGCTTATCGGCGCCTTTATGAAAGGTGTAATTTGCGTTCACTGAATTCTACCCTTCGAAGTCCTGCCATTTACGGCCATCCTTTATGAGCAGCCCTAATGAATCATCGGGGCCATTAGAGCCGGCTTTATATTTTTGCGGCATTTGCTTGGTCGCTTTCCAGCCATCGATCATGCCATCTACCCACTCCCAAGCCCCACGTAATTCATCCGATCGCATGAACAATGTTTGGTCTCCACGAGTTACGTCTAGAATGAGTCGCTCGTAAGCACTTGGGCTACGATGGTCTTCAAACGCTTCTTCGAATGACAGGTTTAAGCCAACGTTTTGCAAGTCCATGCTTTCATTCAATCCCGGCACCTTATTCATCATCTTCATTTCGATGCCCTCATTCGGCTGTAAACGAATGACCAATTGATTATTGTTCAACTCATTCGGGTTTACGTCGATAAACTTGAAGATCACAGGTTTAAACTGAATCACAATTTCAGAGTAACGCTCAGGCATGCGTTTACCAGTTCGCAAATAGAACGGCACACCTTGCCAGCGATTATTTTCAATTTCGGCTTTAATGGCAACAAACGTTTCAGTTGTTGACGAGGGCTTTGCATCTTTCTCTTCGGTGTAGCCCGGCACCAATTCCTGATCAACTGAACCGTTGGCGTATTGGCCGCGCACGGTGTGCGTTTGCACGCTAGATGCATCGATCGGTTTTAAGCAGCGAATAATTTTTAACTTCTCATCACGAATATCGTCGGCTTCGTTTCTAGCGGGAAACTCCATCGCAACCAGACACACCAATTGCAATAAATGATTCTGCACCATGTCTCGCAACGCGCCGGATTCATCATAATAATTCCAACGACCTCCAGCCCCGACGCTTTCGGCGACCGTTACTTGGACATGGTCGATATAGTTTCGATTCCAGAGCGGTTCGAAAAAGATATTCGCGAAGCGTAATGCCAGTAAATTCTGAACCGTCTCTTTGCCGAGGTAATGATCTATGCGGTAAATTTGGTGTTCTTCAAAGGTTTCAAAAAGAGTGTCATTAATCACATTGAACGATGCCAGCGACTCGCCAAGCGGCTTTTCGACAACCAATCGAGTGCTTTCGGTTACCACTCCGGCTTCGCCCATCGCCTTACAAATCGGTGCAAATATCGACGGTGGTGTCGACAAATAAAACACGATCTCCTCAGGGCCCATCTCTTCCTGTAAGCGCCGCAGGTCAACCGCAGAAGTAGCATCACCATTAAAATGCATGATGCGCTCACAAAATGTGGACCAGGTATTATCGTCTACCGATGCTATATAGTCGCTGGCTTCGGTCCATTTGCGCATATTGTCGAGAAAGTCTTCAAAACTGAATTTGCCTCGACCAAATCCAACCACCTTTGTACAATCAGCCAATAGGTTTTCTTTATGAAGACTGTAGAGTGCAGGATAAAGCTTTCGAAAAGCCAAATCACCTTCACCACCTACGATTACGATATTGCATATTTTAAGCATCGAAGCTCCCTTCTCAATATTGGCCTCGAAAACAAGGTTGAGTACCAAATATCAATTATGTAATTTATTTACATATTTTATGTAAAATGTTAGATTATTTCAAACAGAATGTCACTTATTCACCGACAAGTGCAATGTCTTAACAAACGTAATTAATTGTCGCGGATAGACGAGTAAAAACCTACCGCATACACACCAATGACATTACACTATTTATTCAACAGACTCTCAGCATGAATGACCAGCCTATCCTGATCGCCGATATCGGTGGCACAAATGCCCGCTTTGCACTTAGCACAGGGGCTCCGCAATACTTTTCTCACGCGCAAACATTAGAAGCGGCTGAATTCGAGCACGTCAGTGACGCCATTGACACTTACTTGCATTCGCACAACATTGATCAACTGAAAGCAATCGCCCTGGCCGTCGCCGGCCCGATTAGGCATGAAAAAGTGAGCTTTCCGAATAGCCATTGGTCAATAGACTGCGCGGAGTTACGCACCCGTTATAACATCGAACACGCGAGTTTGCTCAACGATTGGGAAGCTATTTCTTACAGCCTTAGTATCCTAGGTGAAGACGACTTGATTGATATAGGCGGCCAGTGGAAGTCATTGCCCGATACCGATTACACCGTTGGCGCCCTTGGCCCTGGTAGCGGCTTAGGGATGTCTGGCTTGCTTCGCCGAAATAAAACGCTGATCCCACTGGTCACCGAAGGCGGACATGCCGGCTTCTCGCCGGAGAATCAACTACAAGGAGAAATACTCAATTATCTTCATCAGAAATTTGACGACAGAATTTCGCGAGAACGTTTACTGTCAGGCCCAGGCTTGGTGAATATTCATGAAGCCTTATGCTCCATTCACGGGCAAAATAACCCCGGATTAATCGCCGCCGATATCGCGGTCGCCGGCATTAATAAAACAGACCCAATCTGCCAGGAGACCTTCGACATTTTCTTTGAAGTACTCGGACAAGTTGCAGGAGATATTGCGCTTGCATTGGGTGCCTACGAAGGTGTGTTTATTGGCGGCGGCATATGTCAACGCTACCCTAACCAACTCGCCGAGAGCCGATTTAGAAAAGGCTTTGAAAACAAAGGGCGCCACAGCCACCTTATGACTGATTTACCAACATGGTTAATCACTCATAAAAACCCAGGGCTATTAGGCGCAAGTGTGTTCGCTCGAACCATGTTAAGTTAAATAAATTAACTCGGCATTAAACCTTAGATCCAAAAAAGCCCCGTTGGCGTTTCTTCCAACGGGGCTTTTTAATCAAATAGTAATGACCCCTACAAGCTTGGGCCTTTAGGAACCCAACCTTTAAGGCCATAAAACGCGATGTAGATATAACAAACCAGCGGTACCAAAAATGAAATCTGCAAATTTACGCTGTCTGCTACAACACCTTGCAATAAAGGAATAAGCGCACCACCGATAATTGCCGTACACAATAAACCTGAACCGCGACTGGTCAATGGGCCGAGTTTGGCGACCGCCAAGCTGAATATGGTTGGAAACATTAACGAATTGAAAAAGCCGACTGCCACTAATGAATAGTAAGCGGTTGGACCTTGGCCGAACGACACCACCAACAATAAAATCACCGCGGCAATAGCATTAATCATCAACATTCGGTTGCCAGCAATCGCGAACATCAATATCACACCAACGATGCGGCCTATTAACGCTAAGCCCCAATAGTTGGCCACATAATGCGACGCTTCTTCCTCAGGCATACCAGCGATGTGAGGCTCCGCCATGTAATTAATAATCAGGCTACCAATAGACACCTCGGCGCCGACGTAAACGAAAATAGCGATCACACCAAGAACCAAATGCTTATACGACATCGCCTGTGCATATGACCCTTGAGTTTCTTCATCTTGAACCTTTGGCAGTTGGACAACCATGAAGAAAATAGCTAATACAAAAAGAGCCACTCCCAAATAAATATACGGTGTTTTTACCGCATCAGCCGTGATGACCGTTGCGGTCGCCAAGCCGCCCAAAATTAATGGCCCACCGAACTTAGGGCCTGCCCAAGCACCAAGCGAATTGAAGGTTTGCGTCAGCGTCAGTCGACGAGGCGCTGTATCCGATGGGCCAAGCAAGGCAACGTAAGGGTTTGCCGAAACCTGTAAGAGAGTAATGCCCGATGCAAGCACGAACAGCGCGCCAAGAAATAAGGCATAGCTCGATTGATTAGCAGCCGAAACAAATAACGCGCAACCGATTGCGGCAATCACCAGTCCTACAACGGCACCACGCTGATAGCCTATCTTTCGAACCGCCACACCCGATGGAATACTGCATATACCATAGGCTGCAAAAAAGCAGAACTGAATTAACAAAGCCTGGGTATAACTCAAATCAAAGAGCCGCTTAAAGTATGGGATTAACACATCATTTAGAGACGTTAAAAAACCCCACATGAAAAATAAGGTGGTCAGGATAACGAGAGGAATAATGTAGTTCTTGCCATCAGACATTGCGGCATCCGCATTAGAGGAGATAGGAGCTTGAGCCATGATTTAATCTCTTGGTGTTTTAATTAGTTATTATAAAAATCGCGTATCTGCTCAGAACGCCATTAACATACGTCATCGAGCTTCGCGATACTTTTAAGGCTGATGCCTAATGCCACTTAATGACATTCAGCCGATTCTCCTTCTCTGACTTGCCTAATAATTCAGCTACTGCTGACACACCAAACAAGCTATCTCTCCTGTGTGAGAATAGTCATATGGCGTTAAATAAACAAGCGAGCAGTTACATTTAATGTAATAAATTTACATAAATCTCACTGAAATGAAAAACAGGAAAAGATCGCTATTTGTTCATCGATCACATATGAATGGAAATTTCCTAAGCAATTGTTCCACATGTATTACGTGATAAGTCACTGGCAGGCTGAGTACCGGCCAAGCCAGAAATCGCGTAAGTCAAACCTCTGTTTTGTGCGTTACCAGACTCATCGACAAAGCCGCTACCACCCAAGAGCCAGCCGCTAGGCCCAGGATGTAAATCGCTTCTCCACCAAACAAATGTTTTAACGCTAAGCCTAGAAGAGTCGCTGCGACGATTTGCGGTATCACAATAAAGAAATTGAACACCCCCATGTAAATACCCATTTTTTGTGCAGGCACCGAATCTGACAAAATGGCGTAAGGAACCGACAGAATTGATGCCCAAGCAAAGCCAACACCGATCATTGAAATTAGCAGCATCTTAGGATCTTTAAAAATCAAAATTGAGGCTAATCCTGCGGCACCAATCAGTAGATTAGTTGAATGTGTGCCTTTAAGACCGATACGACGAACAACCATGGGTATTAATAGAGCAGCAAGAATCGAAAAACCATTGTACGCACCAAATAAAACACCCACCCAATTTGCACCGTCATTGTAGGCCGCGCTTTGTACATCTGAGCTGCCAAAATGAACGCTGGTTACCGCGGGTGTTGTGTAAACCCACAAAGCAAATAGCGGAAACCATGAGAAGAACTGTACTACCGCGAGTTGACGCATGGTCTTTGGCATTAGCACTACACTGCGACACGCTTCATAAAAGGTATTTCGATCACTGGCTCTTTCTCTTGATTCCGCATAGAACTGCAATAAACCAAACAGGATTACGCCACCACTCAATATATAAAGCTGGAATTCCCATTGTCCAACGTAGATCGCGGCGGTCGCAATCAAACCAATGGAGGTCCATACGCAGGCCTTAACTTTTGAAAAAACAGGCTTGTCTTCCATGAGTGCTTGCTCGGCCGCTGCAAAGCTCGCATTCTCGGGTTCTTCAAACGACGCCAATTCTTCCGGGCTGTACTCACGGGTTCGAAATACAGTCCACCCTACCGCGACCGCGACCGCAGCCGCCCCTAAGTAAAACGAATAGCGAACTGAATCCGGTATCACTCCTTCAGGAGCCGTGTTTGCAACATCGAGGAAATTAGTAAAAATCCAGGGCAACATCGACGCCACCACCGCTCCAACCCCAATGAAAAAGGTCTGCATTATATAGCCATAGGTTCGTTGTCTGCTTGGCAACATATCGCCAACAAAGGCACGAAAAGGTTCCATGGTCACATTAATACTGGCATCCATAACCCAAAGCATAATCGCAGCTACCCAAAGAGTCGGGGAGCTTGGCATGAAGATTAACGATGCTGTTGTTAGTACCGCACCCCAAAAGAAGTAGGGCCGTCGACGCCCCATGCTCGTCCAGGTTTTGTCACTAAAATGGCCGATTATTGGCTGCACAATCAGGCCAGTTAACGGCGCTGCGATAAATAAGATGGGAATGGTCGCCATATCGGCGCCCAAGGTTTGAAAAATTCGGCTGACATTTGAGTTCTGTAATGCAAAACCGAATTGCAGGCCTAGAAAACCGAAGCACATGTTCCAAATTTGCCAAAAATTCAGTTCTGGCTTTTGTCGCAAAGATGAACCCATTGCCTCGCTCCTAATGAATGTAAGTGATGTTTAGAATTATTATTGTCTTTCAACGAAACATTATATTGTCAAACAAAAGCGCCTCACAACGCGCTACATACGTATTCATCGAAACAATAATTTCCATAATTATCAATAACTTAAATCACTTACCAACAATGGAATCAATAAATGATTGATGGCTTGGCAGTTTGCCAACCACTTGATTAACAACAGTCTTGATATTGCTTTGAAACTCTAATAGCTGCTGCTCGGTCATCGAGCTTGCAATTGGGTGATAGTCTTTTGCTATGACACCTTGCCCTATCATTACCTGAGACCAAGCTATATTGCTAAATAGAGCATCGGTGGAATTAAAAATTTTACCAGCCTCTCGAAACAATTCGATTTTACAAGACAATGACTCAGGAATCGGCATCGCTCGGCAGGCTCTCCAAAACGGTTCAGGCCGATTATTCAAAACGTAATGTAAAATGATGAAGTCTCGAACCTGCTCAATTTCGTCTTGAGTTTGACGATTATATTCGTCCACCTCTGAAGCCTTAATTCCTAGCTGAGGGAACAGTTTGATCAGTCGAGTCACCGCCGTTTGCACCATGTGAATACTGGTTGATTCGAGCGGCTCTAAAAATCCCGACGCTAAACCAATAGACACACAGTTTTTCATCCAAGCTTGTTTGCGCCGGCCGGTTTTAAACCTAATTACTCTCGGCTCAGTGCGCGGAGTGCCCTCAATATTAGCCAGCAAGCAATCTATCGCTGTGTTGTCATCCAAACAGGCGCTACTAAACACCAGACCATTGCCAACTCTATTCTGCAACGGTATTTGCCATTGCCAGCCAGCCTCATGCGCGATTGACCGAGTGTATGGAACAGCCGGGGACACCGACTCCGATTGAACCGCAATCGCACTGTCCACACCAAGCCAATGTGACCAATCTTCATAGCCTACCCCCAAGGCATCGCCAATAAGCAAGCCCTTAAAGCCTGAACAATCTATGAATAAATCGGCGGCGATAGACTCTCCGGTCTGTAAACGCACAGATTCGATGTAGCCGTCTTTCTGATTTAGATTAATAGAATCGATAAGACCTTCAATACGGGTTACACCAAGCCGTTCGCTGTATTGTCGCAGATAGCGGGCATACAGCCCTGCATCAAAATGGTAGGCGTACACCAAACCATTCATGCCGGTATTTGGAATACTATCAAACTTAGCAAACTTGCCATGTCTGGCAGCTTGATAGTTGAGTGAATAATCCCAATACTCACTTGCGCTTACAGATTCTGAATTTCTTATTGCTAAACTTCTAAACCAAAGCTGCTCGAAGCCACAGAACGCGAGATCCTTACCAATATTGCCAAAGGCGTGCATGTACGAATCGCCGATTTCGTTCCAGTTCTCAAACTGAATTCCCAGTTTAATGGTCGCATTGGTAGCGCGTATAAAATCAGCTTCATCAATGCCCAGTGCTTGATTAAGGGTTTGGATCGGAGGAATCGTTGCCTCTCCAACACCGACCGTTCCAATTGCGTCGGACTCAACCAAAGTAATACGTATGCGCTTGCCGAGAGAGCGCGCCAGTAATGCGGCAGAAATCCAGCCAGCGGTTCCGCCCCCAACAATGGCTACGTGTTCAATAGGTTTAATCATATTACTCTGCTTCGTTTAGCACCGATTTGTAGAGAACTTTCCAAATAGAACTGTGGACAGTATTAAAAAGTAAAAACCCCTGCAAACAGAGCTTGCAGGGGTCCTTCATTCTACTTGATGCTTTCTAATCTATGGAATAGCTTAGAACTTATATCGAGCATTCAACAAGAAGGTTCGGCCAAAACGCTGAAAGTCTTGAACGTTGCCATTACCGTTAACGGTAATGTAAGGCTCATCAGACAAGTTTTGAGCTTGAAAACTGATCGCCAGACCATCCAAGCTTTCGTAACCTGCATCTCCAAAGTCGTAGCTCACTTGAGCATCCCAAAGGGTTGCACCAACAACGGTTACGAATTCGCGAGAAAACGACGTTCCGAAACGCTCACCTAAGAAATCCGCTCGATCACGAACACTAACGCGCGCTTGAAAACCATCTTTTTCGTAGAACAAGGTTGCGTTAACAATTTCTTCGGACAAACCAGGAACAACAATCGGGCTGTTGTCTGCGGCTGAATCTAAGCTGCTGTCAAGGAAGGAGCCACTCACACTTAGACCAAATCCATCTAACGCTGGAGCAATAACTCTACCTGGCAAAACACCAGTGACTTCAAACCCATCAATGCTGCCAGTCGTGGTATCAGTCCAAGCTGTTAAGAAACCTTGATTTGAGTTAACCACACCGTTGAAACCTGGTGCTTCTACTCCCGTAAAATCGCGAGGTGTTACAACTTGCTCTTGCCAGGTTCGTAAATCTTTATAGAAATAAGCAAGCGACACATAGCCATCGTCGCTGAAGTAATACTCATAGCTCAAATCGACTTGGTCCGCTTCGTTAGGACGCAGCTCAGGGTTGCCGCCAGTTGCGCCAAACGGGGGAGCTCCGACAGCATTCGCAACCGCATCAAACGTGAAACCAAAACTTGCGTTAATACGATCCATACGAGAGCGTGACAGCGTTCTAGCCAAACCGAAACGTAGTTTTTGGTTATCGCTTAGCGCTACTGACAAGTTCAAAGAAGGAAGTACATCGCTGAATTTAGCGCCGCCAGTAACACGTTGTGCGTTTACAAAACCATCAACGTTGGTGACCGCGTTGCCCACGGAACTTTGATCAGTCTCAACGTATTGCAGACCCAAATTACCACTCACCAATTTGCCGCCAATTTCAGTTTCGAAATCACCTTTTACAAATGCAGTCGTAACTTTTTCGGTCACACTCCAGGTATTGATTGCACGATTGTTACTGGTTAAGTTTTCGCTAGTAAGCGTATACGCGCCTGAGTTCAACAATGCAAAAGAATCGTACGATTGAATGCTGCCCAAGCCCAAGAATTCGAGCGACGTATCGGCAACACGAAATTGCTCAGGAACACCGATTCGATTGGGAAATTCATTCAAGGTTAAGAAAAAACCATTGTCTTGCTTGGACTTGGTGCGATCTGCGTAATTAACACCTGCTGACACATTGGTGAGAAAACCTTCATCAAAGTTCTTGCTTACGACCGCTTTGAAAGCACTCAGCTCATCATCAATTTCAGGAATATTGATAAAACCGTCTTGCCCATTTGAGGCAACCGTAGAACCATTACCCCAGCTTAGAGGACCACCTAATTGAATCAGGTTTGGATCGGCGTAGTTCAAGTTTGATGAAAAGTTGACGCCAAATTGATCGTCATTTTGGGAGAACCCAATATTGTCAGAGGCGCCAACACCCGTGCCGCGTCCCGTTCCTGAATAACTCTCTAAGCTATTGACTGTGCGATCTGCCTCTGAAGAACTCGCGTCTAACTCCAGCGTGACGCTGTCGTTGATCGCATATTTAAGATTTAAACCAAAGTTCTTTAAGGTTGCATCGCGCTGTTCAAAGTCATTACGAATCACACCTTGAACATTATTAAATGTACCACTGGTGACGAAACCATTACTGGCTGTAGCGGTATCTGCAGAAACACCAAAGCCGCCACCAAAGGCGCCAGGAATTTCAATTCCACGCAGTATCTTCTCATCGAGAAAATCGATATGCAGCGCATCCGCAGTCAAGCTTAGACGATCATTTGGTGCCCATTCGACCACCGCCATTACCGTGTCGCGCTGAAGATTAGAGGAACGTACAAACGGCTTAGCGCCACCCAGAATAGAGTTGCCCTGGTCGTCGCCTGCATAACCCCACGCATTCCAGCGCTCTTCCTGGTTTGGAGACTCTAAGGTTGCAATGGCTAATGCAACACCAAGCGTGTCGTCTGCATATTTGTCAACGAATGAAAAAGTGCCACGATAACCTGTGTCCTCGCCATCAGCATTCAACTTATCTAAGTCATTTTGTTCAACTGACACGTTTAGCTGTAATACACGATCTTCAATATCCAGTGGGCGAACAGTTTGCAGATCAATGGTTCCGGCAATGCCTTGGTTAACAATAGACGCATTCGGTGTTTTATATACGGTAACGCCAGACATAATCTCTGACGGATAGACATCAAATTGAACACCGCGATTATCATCAATAGAGACTTGTTCACGACCGTTAAAGGTCGTGGTAGAAAAGTCCTCATTGAAACCACGCACTGAGATCGAACTAGCACGGCCATCTAAACGTTGTGCCGCCAAACCAGGTAAACGCGCAATTGAGTCAGCAATACTTGAATCAGGCAATTTACCAATATCTTCGGCGGAGATCGTTTCTACTACGGACGATGAATAACGCTTCGCATCAATCGAATCGATGATTGATTTTCGATAGCCAGTGGCGGTTACAATGACTTCCTCAAGTAATTCGTCTTGATCTTGTGCATAAGTTGGTAACGCTGAGCTCGCAATGGCAGCCGCAATACAGGTTGAAAGAACCGTACGCTGGCACACTCGAGTATTGTTGGCAAGAGGCGCCCCTACGCGCTTCTCAGCTACAGTACCCGCGCCTGATTGCGGCTGAGTGGCGCGGATTAATTTTGACTGTCTCATACTTCTCCTCGTATTTTGATTAGTTTTTCTAGTCGAGTACATGGTATTTGAAGGTCTAAATGCGTGATATAAGTTGCATACGTATTCAACAGCATGGTCCTCTCATAACATACGTATTCATGAATAAGGGATATAACTATGAGATCTAACAGAGACGTAAGCAGTCGAAGAAACGCGCGCAATTACGCTTGTAAACCGTCGTCGATAAGAAGTGGCTCTAACAGTTCAATAATCGTTGCAATTGCCGACTATGAGTTTCAAAGTTCATAGCGCAACGGCGATTAAATTCTAATACGCTGGCAATACTAAATCGTTGAGCTCGACTGTCGTTAACCGTCAAGTTATCAGTATTTGCGAACACTCCGTAACCCGATAAAAGGCAGTGCCATGAAATCACTGGATAATAACAAGCAATACCCTGACGCTCAATTTCAACTGAAATGTCTTCGCCGGCGTTCCACACATTTAACAAGGAAGCTAATGATGGAGAAAGATTGGTATTCTCGGCGCACTCTCGCCAATAGTCACTGTCTGTTCTTGAATTTACTTTGTAGTGACAAACGATGTAATCGCGAATACCTTCGAATCTAGCACTTATCGAACGATTAAAGTCTTTTTTGTCACTCTCAGACGTTTTACCCGCGGCGAAATAGTCGATAAAACTCTGAATAGTATCCTGTGCTAAGTGCAAGGCCGTCGCCTCGAGTGGTTCTATAAAGCCCTGAGACAAGCCAACCGCCAGGCAGTTTCGAAACCAATGGTACTGGCGCTGCCCAACCCGCATTTTTAAATGTCTTGCTTGAACATCAGAATCCAACAAACCGAGCTTTTTTCTAAGCTCAGTTTCCGCGGCGTCTGAACTTAGGTGATGCCCACTATAGACATACCCGTTTCCAGCTCGATTGGTCAGCGGTATCTGCCACGCCCAACCCGAGGACATTGCCGTTGCGGTGGTTTGCGAGGCTATTTCCCCTTCAACGGGCGTAGGCATTACAACCGCTGAGTCGTTGAATAGATTTTCTGAAAAATCATTAAACGCAACGTTTAAGGTTTTTCCCATTAGTACACTCGCGAAGCCAGAACAATCGATGAAAAAATCAGCCGTATGCTCATCGCCATCCGTGGTCAGCAGACTTTTAATATCGCCATTTGCTGTTAGCTCTACTCGCTCAACAGTCTCCTGAATATGACTCACTCCAAGTGTTAAGGCATTTTCTTTTAACACTTCCCCAACCAGGTAGGCATCAAAATGATAACCGTAACTTACCGGAAACGGAAAGTTATCATCTGGTTTAGGTCCCAACTTAGAGGCAGCCAGATACGCAGGCAGGAAATATTTATTAGGGTGTACATCAACGTCTATATTCTGGCGACGCAAATAACTGTTATAAACAAATGCTTGCGCAGTATCACGGTCGGTCTTTGCTGGAAAAGGGTGAAAATACTCCTCAAAACCAGGCTTTTCGGACCAACCTTTAAAACTAATGCCATTTTTATAGGTCGCATTACACTTAGGCATCCAGTCCGATTCGGCAATTTCCAGATGATCGAAGAGCGCTTTGAGCTGAGGAGTGGATCCCTCCCCTACTCCAACAATCCCGATCTCCGGCGACTCTAATACACAAACGTCTATCCGCGGGTGGCCCGAAGATGCGCCGCTCAAGGTTTTAGCACTCAAGGTTTTGGCGATCAAATTCGCTGCCATCCATCCAGCAGTACCGCCGCCAAGAATGAGTATTTTTTTCATGCCGCTCATCGTTAATAAAACTTACTTGAGCTCAAATACTTGCGCCGACTTTGCAGGCACTCGATACACCTCTGGCAACGGGGTAGCGGCTTTGGTAAATACGTTCGTCATTGTTTTTTTACCATTCGTTCTTTCAGAAAACCGCGATAAATTTAAATCAGTCGGCGAATCATTATTATTCATGAGCACCATCACTACCTCATCATCAGTGAATCGAAAGAATGTATAGACGCCGTCTTTGGGCAAGTAGTGAGTTAGCCTGCCACTGTGAATCGCCGATGATTGTTTACGCCAGTTTAATAGGGCTTTCACAAAAGACTGCATCGCCAGAGCCTCGTCCGAGAGACCGTCGCCGGTTCGCGCATTAATTTTGTCACCCGCCCAGCCGCCAGGGAAGTCCGAACGAATCACACCGTGCGCATCCGAACCCGTGTTACTCATTAAAATCTCTGTGCCGTAAAACAACTGAGGAATACCGCGGGTCGTCATCAAAAAAGTTAAGGCCATTTTTGTTAGCGCCGCATCGTCGTTGAGCTGAGTGTGCAACCTGCTCATATCATGGTTATCGCCTATCGCGACCAGATTATTCGCATTCGGATACTGAAAATCATTGGCCAATACGGTATGCAGACGTCTAAGACCTTGACGATCTTTTTCTGGCTCTGTCAGCGCTAACACCAATGCTTCTTGCATTGGAAAGTCCATCAAACTTGGCACACCGGCATCAAATCCATCTTGATTCAGTTTGCCCGCCTGCCAGTATGAAACAACCGCCGGGTTGGTCGTCCACTCTTCACCCACGATATTTAAGTTTGGATATTCGGCAAGTATTCGTTTACTAAATTCTGCCGTGAAATGTTTATCGGCGTAAGGCAAGGTGTCCACTCGCAACCCAGCCAAGCCAGCATATTCAATCCACCAGATATTATTCTGTATCAGATAATTGGCTAGAAAAGGATTGCGCTGATTTAAATCTGGCATAGTCGGAACAAACCAACCATCATTAAATTCCCACCGGTCATTCAAAGAACTATAAGGATCTTGAATCGCTTCATGACTGTGCGAAGTCTGGCTGAACTGGCCCTCGTTGTTAATCCAGTCGGCGGATGGTAAATCATTCATCCACCAATGATTAATCCCGATGTGGTTAGGAATGGTATCCATTATCAAACCAATCCCCAGCTCCTTAGCTCGCTTGGAAAAATTTAGTAATGCCTGATTACCCCCATAGCGTGCATCAATCTGATAGAGGTCACTGATTGAGTAACCGTGGTAGGAATATTTAGGTTCGTTATTCTGTTGTAGAGGATTCAACCAAATTTTAGTGATACCCAAATCCGCTAGATACACCAAGTGATCGATTAGCCCAGCCAGGTCACCGCCATGACGACCGTCAGGATTGGTTCTATCGACCTTCTCCGTCAACCCTTCTATATTGTCATTAGACACATCGCCGTTGGCAAATCGATCAGGGGTTACTAAATAGATAACATCTTTCGAAGAAAACCCGTCTCGCTGTCTCGACCCATCAACTCGTTGTTTGAACTCATACGCGTACGTCACTTGCCGACCATCGGCGCTCGAAAAAGTAAGATCGACCACGCTCGCTTTTAATTGCTCGGACATCAGTAAGTCGACAAAGATATAACGACTGTTCTCGGCCGTCGTAACCTTAAGCACCTTTACTTGAGCAGACGATGACTCAACACTAATGTCATCTAAGTCTCCACCGTAGACCATTAACTGCAATTTCTGATTTGCCATCTCTGACCACCAGAACGGCGGCTCAACTTTATCGATTGTTAGCCCACTATCAGCATTAGCGGCGCTCGCCCTGGAAACCCCAAGCTGTAAGATAAGCAGCATAAAAAGAAGTAGTGCCATTAAAAGTCGTGACACACGAAGGCTTAGCGGTAAAGGGAAAAACTTTGCACAGTTAAACATAAAAATAGGGTCGTTCTTGATAAACAGTTTTAGATCTCGATTGGTACAAAAAGCCCACAATCGAAGACGTAGCGAGACGCATAAACACATGCTATTTCAAGCAACCTTGAGCACGTTAGCAGCTACATACGTATTCATACTTGCAGCTTGGGTTTGCATACGTATTCATGCGTTGTACGACTCCTAATTTTAATCGACTCACACTAATATCAGTAAACAAGCTTGATAAAAGAAGCATCGAAAAGGCAGTAAGGCGTTGATTTAAAATGTGTTACAGCGATATACATCAAAATTTCATGGTTAGTATTCTAATACTTAATCCATAGAATAATGAGTAATAAATCGTGCCAGTTCACCTATCAACGACAGAATAAAGTAGTGAATCATCAGTGACCCAAGCAACGAATTTAAAATTAGATATCATCGAACCAAACCTACAATCGAACGACGACGAGAACTGGTGGCGTGGTGCGGTGATCTATCAAGTTTACCCTCGCAGCTTTTGCGATAGTAACGCCGATGGAATTGGTGACCTGCAAGGGGTGATTAGCAAACTCGACTACATTGCTGAGTTGGGTGTCGACGCGCTCTGGATTTCGCCGTTCTTTAAGTCCCCGATGAATGACTTTGGCTACGATATCAGCGACTATCGCGATGTTGACCCAATATTTGGCACCCTGAGAGATTTCGATGAACTGGTTGCGCAGGCAAAACGACGCGGCATAAGAATAATGATTGATCAGGTGCTAAGCCACACCTCAGATCAGCATGCATGGTTCCAGGAGAGCCGACAATCGCGATCGAACGACAAATCCGATTGGTATGTATGGGCCGACGCAAACGAAGACGGCTCTCCACCTAACAATTGGATTTCGATCTTTGGTGGCGGCGCATGGCAATGGGATGAAACCCGTGGTCAGTACTATTTGCATAACTTTCTATCATCTCAACCAGATTTAAATTTTCACTGTGATGAGCTACGCGCTCAGATTCTCGATGAAATAGAGTTCTGGCTAAAACGTGGGGTGGACGGTTTTCGCTTAGACGCAATTAACTTTTGTTATCACGATAAGCAATTAAGAAATAACCCGTTTAAACCGCTGCCCGAACGCACTGGCAGAGGCTTCTCTCCTGACAATCCTTATGCGGCTCAATATCATTATTACGATAACACCCAAGACGAAAACTTATCGTTCTTAGAAGAGATACGCGCGCTTTTGGAAAAATACCCTGGCACCGTTGCCTTAGGCGAAATCAACTCAGAAGACTCGCTTAAGACTCTATCTGAATATACTCAAGGCAATACCCGATTACACATGGGTTACAACTTTGAACTATTGGCCGATGAGTTCTCAGCAGAACACATTAAACAAACCGTAAATTCGCTTGAGTCGGTTATAGACGAAGGCTGGCCTTGTTGGGCAGTAAGTAACCACGACGTGATTCGAGTGGTAAGCCGTTGGGGAGATGGCATTCACAATACACAATTTGCCAAAATGATCTTGGCACTTGCAGCATCGCTTCGTGGCACCTTATGTGTTTATCAAGGCGAAGAGCTTGGTTTTACTCAAGCCAATATTGAACAGCACCAGCTTCAAGACCCATTTGGCATCGAATTCTGGCCAGACTTTAAAGGGCGCGATGGGTGCCGCACACCGATTGCATGGAACGACCAACAACCTCACGCTGGCTTTTCCAGTGAAAAAAGCTGGCTACCCGTGGCGGAGGAACATATCCAAAATAATGTCGCCAGACAGGTTGAAGATGAGTCATCAGTGCTAAATTTCTATCGACAGTTCTTAACCTGGCGAGCTAACGAACCACTATTAATAGAAGGCGACATCGAATTCCATGATTCGCCAGAACAAGTACTCGTGATTCGTCGGAGTCTAAAGCAAGAGAGCATTGTTGCCTGCTTTAATTTAAACGCCGAACCCATTAGCTGGATAGCAGATTTCCACTTAAACAAGCAAGCTTCTCAAGGGATCGGTTTCTCAATAGATAAATCTCAAATAAGTCTGGCGCCGTATGGATTTGTGTATTTCTCATAAAGCGCAAAAAAAAGACTAGGCACCACATCGATGTGTGACGCTGAAATCGAACCAAGCTAGTGTTAGCTGGACTTGACTGGAAAGTGAAAACACTAGATTTTGAATGGGATTTATTGGCAGTTATTTGCCCATAAGAGACATTCTTAATTTATTCCTGATGTTTTTTTGTAACATAAGCCAAATAATAGCTATGATTCTTAATTGATGAGGTATCTTTAGATTTATTATTTAGAAACGTAAAACTATCAATTACACTTTTGGAACCAAAGATTGCCGCTAGGTATTTAGCAATATCAGGTGCTACAAAAAAAGATATAGCTGAAGTCCCAATTCCAAAAATTGCTTCATAACCCTTCCGTCTTCGCTGAGCACTCAAATCACTAACAAAACTATCCATTTTCCTAATTTCGTGATCAACTTTACGAGCAATATCTATAAACGCAGTTTCAGAAGAAACTCTAGATGACATTTGCATAAACTCTTTTAGCTCATACTGAAACTTGTAAAATGAATCATAATGGTCTTGTCTCAAACCTATCAACATATCTAAGCTCAGATTACTCAAGTAAGGCAGGTAAATTTTGACAGGTTGTACTCTGGCACGACCATTTTCGAAGGGCTCCATTTCATAAAATTGTGATTTAACTTGCCATTTATCTAATGCAACTGGAACTACAGTGCTCTCAAAATCACAGTTTCTGATTTTTCTTATCAAGGCATTGTACTGATCTAAATCAAGGTCGGCACCAGCCTTATACCAAGCATTTGGATCAAACCTTATTTGGCTAGGTATAGGAATAACTATTTCCTTTAAGACCAAAGGTCTTATAGATAATAAAGTGCTAATCATCGGAGCAATATTTGATCCGCTTAGATTGGCATGTCTAGAGTTGTGAAAATGGTAAACCTCTTGTCCTCTAAGGTGTTCAACGGATTGCTTGGTTAATACGACTTCTCCCTCCAATAGAACAATAGACACATCAGAATAGAAAACGGATTTTTTCGCTACTCGATCTGCTTGATTCCATTTCGGATTGAATTTATCAAAATTAAACACGATACCTTGAGACCGATTTGCGATATTTACAATGGTCCCCAAATTGTATTTAAAAAACATTGTTATACTGGCTGATAACGTTCTTCTATCCCTATTTGAAATCGAAAAATAACTTTCTACTGAATCGATGTTATAACTATCTAATAGCTCGTAGAGTTCAGCAAAAATTCCGGCAATATTATTGCCGCTCGAATACATAACTTTATATCCCCTTAAACCATAATAATAATGAAGGTAGCTAGAAACTGATTTTCAGCTTTAACATCTGTAAGCGAGCTAGACGTTGAAATTTGACTTAAATCCATATACCTATGAATGGTATGAAACGTCTATTTGAGAGGGAACTAAGCTTCGACAAACTCTTTAAATTTAGAACTTTCTTTGAGTATGTGTTGTAATTCCGCACCACGTTTTGCTAAATATCCCAGCGCAAATATTTCAACATATTCGGGAGAAATAAGTCCTTCAGATACAGCTATTTTCACCTTGTTTGCAGCACTCTCATCATTCTCGTGATCTGCAAAAATAAGGTCACTTTCTCCAAATGCAGATATAATTGAATTTAGTATTTCTTGTGTTCCCATAATGTTCCCCTGTGAATTAAAGCAACTCGTGTTAGATATCAGTTACAGCTTTAAATTGACTGCATTGAGTATCTCAGAGCCAATTGCTGAATTCAAATTGATGGAATGAAAAGACTCTAGTATGCCCTTAAGGGACGTTGAAATAATCACTGATTTATTAGAATGAAACTACGGCTTTCGATATTTCGATACAATAATTTGAGCCAATTCTGCTAAAAGAACCAAAAACATCGCAGGCGCTAGAAATAGCAATGGGGTGTAGTCAATAAAACTGAATAAAGAAACAACTATTCCGAGCGCTAGCAATAATAGTTGAACCCCTAATGAAAATCTAACTGCCTTCACAGCAGATGTATTACAACGATTATAGAGTCGGTAATAAAAGTTGTTTATTGTCCATATGAAGGTAAGCATCAAAAAGAACGCTCCTCCCCAATAAACTAACTTGTAGGCATACCATTTTGCCTTCTCATTTCGCGCATTAGTCATCAGTTCCCTATTGATCTTCTCCAACGCTTCTATTGTTGTTTCATTGTTGTAGAGATAGAACCATCGTTGATCAACTTTATCAATGCGGGAAACCAACTCCGAAAACTCGATATCGGAATTTTCTTCATATTTTCCTTTGGAGAAATAGTTTACTTTCTTCCCTTTAATAGCAATAAATTCTTCAAGGCTGTTTACCCTTTTATTGTGGTGGAAGAACCTTGAGTCGTCCATCTTAATAATTCCATTTCCTATGTCATGCCTTTTAAGCTCTAGAACTTTTTCAGCAAATCTAAGAACCCAATCAGGTGCCACACCTATTTCCGAGTGTCGGCTGCAATATGGACTAACCGATACTTTGAATGATTCAATTCCTTTAGTGCATATACCTTGTTCGCACAGTAGGTAGTATTCATTGACCATAAACCGGCAGGAAGTAGCAAATGAATAAGAACTTAAAAAATAGGTAACCAGTCCGAAAAGTAATGTTTGAAATGTTCTCATTGATAATCCTATCATTTAGCTAATGAGCAATATTTGAGCGAGGCTCCGCTATTTTGGTCAGCTTCGAAGTGGCCGTTTTGAGTATGCCAGAGACAGTCAGCTATTTCTAATTCATAACTGAGTTGCCCATTTCGGATCTATTAATCAGCTCTGCCCTTAGAGCTGCTTTTAAATGAGGCAAGTTTTTAAATTTGTTAGATGGTTAATGCCAGACACCTTGCTCTTCCAGTACGATTTTTCCATTAGAAAGGTCTGTTATCTGAAGAACCCCTGAATGAAAAACCTTATGTAAAGTATTACTATTTTGGAAAACATAGCCTAGTGGCATTGTGGTACTAAATTCACTGCTTGTATTAAAAGCATTTCCTACTAATGAAATGCTTTTATTTTTACCTTCATTTTCGACACTCATGTATACTACCTCTCTGCAATCCCAAAGCCCCTCATCACATTTAGGTATTATATTAATGGTGTAGCTTGACGTTACGAGAGTGTTTGTCGACTTAGCCCCTCTGAAGTTACACCCCCATATATTCATTCCCTGGTGAACAAACTCGTATAATCGCTCATATCGCTCGCCCATCATACCAGTCATGCAAGAGGTTCCTGAGTCATGACCAGAGCCACAATAACCAATGCAGTGGGATTCTAAAGAGCAATAGTTGAAGGCATAGCTAAGCCAACTACTCTCCATTTTTTCGTAGCTTGAAGTTATTTCTTCTTCAATGCATTGTTCTTTTGATAAACCCTTAAATCTGGCTTTAATATAAAACTCCATTTTTAAGATTTGCTGGTTATAAAATTCCGAATAGCACCGTAATCTCGAGTCCGCGTACTTTTCATTGTCGCAGTCTTCTGAACTCAATTCTGCCGAAAACCACGCTGGGTCTGACTTTGCTAACCCTATATCAAGCAATGGAATAAAGATGATTAGACTATATTTAATTAGGGCACACATACAAACCTTCATTGGCTTTTTACTCAAACAATTGATTTATCGAAAATAGCTTAAATTCAATTTATCGATTTTCCACCAATTCATTGTGAGCTTTTTATGAAGTTTACGAGGGCTTTGAATTTGGGTTGAATGCCCGCTTCAAGAATTGAAAACGCATTTGATTAGGTCAATGTGGATTGGTCATAGTTGCTCTTAGTAACGAATCAGATCAATTCAGCTCTCCCTTGGTTTTTAGTGCTTATTCAATTTGGTCACGAAGCTTGCGAACGTTGGAAACTATATCCCACAGACAAAACGCCGCTACGATAAACAGGGTTGAATAAACCACGGTATCTATATGCGCGGCAAACTTCATTAACCTAACGTTGCCATCGAGTGGTGTGTGGACAATAACGAACTGATCAAATTGCAATATCAGACCAATAATTACCAGTGCTGCAAGTGACAGAACAATCCCAACAAGAATGCTAAATCGATTCCAGCTCGCAAGCACAAAATTATAAATTCCAAGAGCAATACTCAGACCCAATACTACATTCACGCTCCAGAATACGGCCTGCCACTCAGGGCTTAACGATATACTAATCGATTCGCCACCGGCTAAACTTTGGGAAGGCAAAGCTATGATGTTGTTCCAAAAAGCAACAAACAAAATAGTGGCAACAAGTTCAAAACCAATTTCTAAACGGCTCAATCCCAAACGTTTGCGATTAGATTTCAGATCTCTTGGCGACCAGGCATAGATTTTATTCAGGTCGGCATCGTAGTACTCCATCAGATAGAAAACGAGGGTCACGATCGCGAAAGCGTACAGTCCATTATCAACTATGTTCGCAAAAATTCGTATTGCCGCGCCTATCAGAGAACCATTTGATAAGGCTCCGATAACTGAAAATAGCACAGTCACCACCACCACTAATGCCAAGGCTATCTCCATAGCTTTTTTATAGGCAGGAAAAAATTCTCGCCCAATCAATTGTTGCTTGGGAAGATAAGCCGACGCGACTTGCATTGGGTGGCCGAGTTTTCTTAGCAGAGTTTCAGTTTCGTCAAGAGTTAAGTCACGCCCCAACGCTTCTTGGCTATCTTCAACTTGGCCCATAAGAGATGCTTTAAGTTCGTCTCGAACATCCTGTTTCATCTCATCGGGTAGATACGTTTCAAGGCTATCTAAATAGCGTTCAATCATTTCCATATAAAGCTCCTGTGAATAACGTGTGTCATTCATTTCAAAATAGTATTAAGTGCCGTTTTAACCTGTTGCCAGTCCTCACTTACCTGCTTGAGAGTTGATTCACCCTCGTTCGATAACTGGTAAAAACGTTTCTTTCGGTTACTTTCCTCACGCCACTCACTGACCAGCAAGCCCTGCTTTTCCAATCGCCGGACTAAGGGGTAAAGCGTGCCTTCGTCTATCTCTAAACCCTTGGCGGCCAAGTTTTTCCGGAGTGAGTACCCGTAGTGCTCTTCGCGTAACTCAGCCAGCACAGCCAGAACAAGTACACCCCGCCTGAGCTCGAGTTTCATTTTTTTTGAGTGTTCGTTATGGGTCATGGTTTAGCGATTCAATATTACTGTGTGACGTACAGTATATGACAAACACTGTACGCCACACAGTATACGTGCGTCAAATTTTTTCTCAATCAAATTCAGGGAGATTTGCTCACATTGATAAAATACAATGGTGGGAAGTTTGGCAATGAGCTTGTGCCGTTGAGCTTTGACACGGGGGCAAGGACCGCTTTTTAGTATTTAAGTCTGATTCTATTAGAATTACTTAAAGGGAAGACAGTTAGCGCCAGAAGCCAGTTTTAAATATATCGAAATGCGTCGGATGACTACTTTAAATCGCTACGAGGTGAAAGATTTTACGACACAATCTTGTCACGGAAACCGATAAATAACGGGCCCGCTAAAGCAGCCTGGTATATTCATTGAATAGCACTTAAGGAACAATCCCGGTTACTTAGTCACGACATTCCAGCGCCGAAGAGAAGTATCAGTATTCTCACAGGTCTCGAGTCTTAGAGCACGCTTAACCCAGGGCCCTGCGGGTACGGTTTTAGACGCAACACTAAGGCATCGGGATCGGTCTTCATCCAAGCGAATGGTCTTATCTTCCTCGCTATAGATAAAACGCTGACGTGGATGGTCGCTACACTCAAGCAATGCAAAAACGGTGGTTTCAGCAGCGATTAACGCTTGCATGCAGAAGCCCTTGAATGCGAATGATTCAATTTGCTTTCTGTCTGGAATGTACATAAAACGGGTATCGTTATCTCGGTTCGATTTCTCTGATTTCAAATCACCTGGTTTACTTGGCTTGCAGGAATGAGTTTGCATTAGATCAGTTTTACCACGGCTAAGAGTGTCTATGCAGAAACCATATTTGTTAGGTTCGTCCAAATTATCACTGAGCACAATGTAGGGTGCAGCGCTCGGCACAATGGGCGCCTCGGCATAAAGCACAGAGGGAGACACCAATAGTAAAATAGTCACTAATAATTTTTGCATGACTCTCTCCGTAAAATTATGAGCTTTTAAAAATGAAGTTTCGTATCTGGACTTGCGCACCCTGTTTGGCTGCATTTGACTAATACTAGATGTTTTGGTGTTGAATTTAGCCACTCAAAAACAAAAATCTCATATTCGTTTTCTTTATGGCTCGCCCCAGTTGGATACCTCTATTCTATCCATTCAATATCTTACGTTGGTTGAATTTACTGAGGCGGAACAACATTGAACATATCGGTAAAAAGCTTAAGCAGTGCCATTGTCTTATTTTGGTTTATTTGTACAGGCCTATTCTTCTCAGTTGAAAGTGGTAGTAGTCACATTCCAGGTATCGCTGAAGGAGCTTTGCAGAGCTTAATTTTCGCCTACGTTCCGGTTCTGCTTTTCAGCGTGTTTCTATTGCTTTACCTAACTCGTAAACGCGAAAAAATCGATTGGGAAAATCATTATACTGTTGATAAAAAAACCGCTGCAAAGGAGGCTTGCTTATCCGTAGCGTACTTACTGGTTACTCAAATTATTCTTGGGTTATTTTTTAACGTAGGCCTGCACTTTCCTGGGCCTTTCATTTACCAAACAGCGAATCATTCCGCTGTCGATGTATGGATATGGGCATTCAGCTATTTTTTAATCTATGTTGTTCTTCCTCTCTGGTGGCTTAACGCTAAGGGGTTTAAATTACTCGCTTTTCTCCGTTCTTTAGAGTGGCTTCGAAACAGCTGGATTTTAGTCGTATATTGGGCGATGGACTTTTTTGGCCCGATATTTTCAGGGGCCGATTTCTTTGGTCTAACGGCGCTTCAATATTCTCAAGCTATCCCTATGGGTGTATTTGTAAACACACTCGGCGCAGGTTTACCGGTAGTGGTTATGATGCATATGATCTTCTTACCGCGCATGTCCGTGTTGTTTGAAAGTCGGCTTTTGGTAATCGCATTTGGCGGCTTGTTCTACGCTTTATTCAGCATGTTTGACCAAGGTGTTGATTACTCATCGGTTGATGCCGCACTTATGAGCTTTACCTATATCATCATGACCCAAACCTTAGTTGGCATGGGAAAATCCGCGTTTACTGTTGTAACTGGCAATCCATTTATTCACTTTATAACGCTGCATGTTTTAAGCGCTAGAATTCCGTTTGATACTAAAATGTATGCCGAAATTTTTAGTATTAAATAGCCGTTATGTTACTGACATCCGTTGTATGAGTCTTAGAATTTCTCGGACAAAGTTTTTGATAAGTAGTTGAAAACCGTTTGTACTAATTTATTGGTCTTTAGCTCCTTATGAGAAACCAGGTACATTGGAAAAGTTGGCAACGTATACTCGGGAAATAACTGAACTAAATTTGAGTCGGACAAGCCTCTTTGTAAATGACAGAACCCAATACCATACCCGCATTGAATCATGCGCCAATTAACCGATGATGAATTACATTTAAATGAGAAGAAGTCTCGTGCGATCTCCATGCCAATGTCTCGAAAACCCTTAATAATCGAGTCATAGTCTTCCATACAAATTATGTCATGATCAAATAAGTCTTGAGGCATTGCGGGAGCTGTTTTATCGACAAAGTAGTCTTTAGATGCGAACATACCGATTTCAATATCGCCTACTTTTTTTGCGATGACATCCAATTGAGTAGGTCGAACAAATCGCAAGGCAATATCGGCCTCTCTCTCCAACAAATTTGTTAGCTCATCACTCGCGATCAAATTTATATCTATTGTTGGTTCCGAACGACGAAAGTCGGTTAGAACTTCAGGTAATACGTACTCTGAATAGGTCAGGCTGGCGGTAATACTGACTGTTCCACTTGGATTCTCAGAGTGCAATTTTGCATTGCGTATAAAGTTGGCCGATTCAGACAGCATTTTATTGACATGGCTTGTAAGCATTTTGCCAGTTTCTGTAAGAGCCAAACCATTAGCGGTACGTTCGAATAACATAACGCCAGCCTCTTCCTGTAACACATTTATATGCCGGCTCATGGTTGGCTGACTACTATTCAATACACGTGCCGCTTGCGCAAGGGAACCGGTCTCAGCAACGATTGCGAACGTTTGTAATAAGTTCCAGTTTACTATTTTTTCCATCGCACGCACTTTATGAGTGTTATCAGATTAGTTCTTAAACAACTTACCATCAACGATGCGTGTTAGCTATATACCGTGGTATTATCAATGTGCGCTTTGAGGCTCGGAGAGCCAATTACTTATTTCATTTAGGCACTAGTTTGCCAAATACAGTTATTCGTTCTTTAGGTTTAGAGTGCTGGTACATCACAATTCTGATCTAATGCTGTACCATCGACATCAAATACAAAAGAGCATTTGGGATCACCTGTAACAATGCTATCCAGCAAGCTGTCGCTAATATACGTTTCGGTTGCTCCAGAACCGGTTGAGGCCGCAACCCGAACCTACTCTGATAACGGAATCTCGAACTATCGCCGAGCTGCTAGAAGAATTTTTAATCCCGACGCCATCATTCAGATAGCACATCCCTAAATATAGAAAAGTTTTGTTCTATGGTATCGGCAGACTCGCAAAAACTTCATTGGCTAATTCTGAAATATTCTTACCCAAACCTTTTATCGCCTGTACCTGAGATAGTTCCACCCAATTATCGAGAGACCCTCCAATTAAAATTGGGACTACTGAAACTCCCATTGATATCGCCTCATTAACCTCTTTTTTAACCCACTCTGACTCATGCGTTTTCTTACCGATTAGGACCACCACACAGCGGGATCGTCTCACAGCATTCAGTAAAACAGTCTCCCAATTACTACCAGCTTTTATTGATACATGATCCTGAAACAGATTGACTCCGAGACGGCTAAGATGGTTATAGAGTCTATCTGCCTTGAATGAATCGTCCCTTTTATAACTCAAAAATACGCTCCAACGATTAATTGATAGCATCTGACTATCGAGTAAATCAACATCTCGTTTCGACAAAAGCCGAGGCCTTTGGATACTTTGGCCAATTTTACTAATATCATCGATCGGGTTTGTTGGATGAAATCTCAAGCTCATCAATAGAAGCTCGGAGTTGTTGCTAGCGTACAATACTGATTGATTTGTATCGCCTAACACTGCATATTTGCCAAACTTGCCGTTCTCCTTATACGTTCGAAGTCGACACCCTGATAACTTGAACATAATACTATACAGCCGTTTTCCTCCCGGCCTACTTCGTGACACAACTATCCATAACGTTCCTCCCTCACCAACCAGTTCTTGAAGATAATTTTCCTTTGACGCTAAACCAAAAAAATTACCCTCTAACCATTCCTCTCTATTGTCTTCCCAACGCGCAATAGCGAGCACATTGCGAGACTCAGCTTCAATATCTGATGAATATTCCATGTAAATTCCCCTCGTTTTATGATTTTAATAATCTGCCCTTTTAACTAAGTTAGTGTTGTCAATACACTATTACTATTACTCCCTAAATTGGCTGGATTGAGTATGTTTAAGGCAATAACAAAAATCAAATTACTTCATTAAAGCTCTCGATCCACTTGTGAGCCATACCTTAGGGGCGGGAATCACGCAATCAATAAATTGGTTGCAGATGTATATAACGAAGCCCTCCATGAAGAAGAAATCTGACAGGCTTTCTCCGACGGGTTAGATTGCTGGTCTAATAAAATATCCAATTTGGTATTTTACGATCAGTCTCAGAAAGCATCGAAGCTTAACCTCAAATCCCTAGGTCAAGCTCCGACCAACACTCTCTATTTTTCTTTTTTAATAAACCTGATAACGGCACCGCCACTGCGGCCTAAGTTGAAGCTCAACGTTTGCTCGGATGAGACTTCACGCTCTTCAATCACGATATCATAGGGGTTAGTTTCAAAGTCTGCTTCGCTGCCATCTCGATAGATCTGCGCTGTATATTGAATGCCGTCTTCTAAGTAATGCAGCGGAACTTCCACTTCTCTTGACTCATTATTGGTGTGTGCTGCCAAGTACCAATCGTCAGAATTTCGATCTTTACGAGCGATGAGCAAATACTCACCAACCTCACCACTCAGCGCAATTGATTTTTCCCAATCGGTTGGCACATCTTTTATAAATTGAAATGCGTCCGGATACTTAGCGTAGTTTTCGGGCAAATCCATGACCATTTGAATTGGCGAATAAATCGTTACAAACATGGCTAACTCTTTGGCCAAAGTATGTTCTATTCGAGATCGTTTATCATGACGCCCCATTTCTTCGGTAATAGGTTTGCGTTCACTTGGTCGTAGGTCGAATGCGCCAGCGGTGTAGTCCATTGGGCCCGATAGCATGCGTGTATAAACTAGGTTTGATACATGATCTGGCCCATTCGGTGGCACACCCCAAGCGTTGAATTCTTGTCCACGTGCACCTTCACGACTCACCCAATTTGGGTAGGTTCGTCTAAGGCCAGTATCTTTTACCGGCTCATGTGCGTTAATCGAGATCTTGTGTTTTGCGGCCTTTTCGACCACGCGCAAGTGATGCTTCACATTTTCTTGCCCGTCGTGAAATTCGAAACGAGTTATGCCTCGTTCGTCAACATATTCCAATTTTCCTGCGTCAGCAACATAGCCCGTTTTGACGATTGCTACGTCGTTCTCTTGATACAATTTAAAGGCATCATCTATCTGACTTTCATAATTAGCAACGTTGCCTGAGGTTTCATGATGGCCGATTAGGCGAACACCCACTTTGCGGCCGTAGGCGGCCACTTTCTGAATATCAAAATCGTCGTAAGACTCGGTAAAACTAAACACATCACCGTTTCGATACCAATCGCCGTCCCAACCGGTATTCCAACCTTCGACCAGCACACCATCAAAACCGTTTTCGGCCGCAAAATCCATCATTTCCATAGTTGCCTCGGTGGTCGCCGCGTGTATCCCGTCATTACCCCAGGTACGGTCTTTGATGTGTTGTTGCCACCAAATACCGGCATACTTACCCGGTTTAAACCATGAGACGTCTCCCATTTTATTGGGTTCATTTAAATTTAGGATCAGATTGGAATTAATTAGGCCAGGCGCATCTTCGGCAATTTGAATGGTACGCCAAGGCGTGACAAATGGCGTTGTCAATTTAACCAAAGAGCCATCTGCACGGGGCGCCAAATTAG
Organism: Arenicella sp.; assembly: GCA_965230315.1. GTDB lineage: Bacteria > Pseudomonadota > Gammaproteobacteria > Arenicellales > Arenicellaceae > Arenicella. The sequence continues at coordinate 3,773,460 of CBDDKT010000002.1, read as the reverse complement.
CAACTAAGTTTGCTCCACGACGATGTTCAATCGACATGCCTGAATAATTCACCAAGGCCGCTTCATGCAGGCTTACATGCGTACCATTGGGTAGCCTCATGGTCACTGGAGTGTGAGCCATCTCTATTTCATCAACGGTGGTGGTGTTATATAAGTACTCATATCGGTTCCATTTACGTGCTGGAATCCACCACGCTTTAGAATCTTGATCCATGTTGAACTCGGTCAATTCCTCGGTAATCTCAACCGACTTCAAACCACCTTGCTTTGGCACTTCATAACGAAACCCAACACCATCATTAAACGCCTTAATCACCAGGTCGAATTTCAACGCGGGCGATTGTCGCATGATACTCAAGCGCAGCTGCGTGTGATTATCCCGCACAAAACGGTTTTCACCCCAGGGTTGTTCCCAGGTTGTATCTGATGCACTTAGCTGTGTTTTGATAATCTTAAGATCTGCGTCCAAGCCGTGCTGCTTAGCAAAACGCATCCCAAGCAGGCTAGGCTGAATGACCTCGTTACCGTTACGCGTAACGCGGTAGGTGAGCAATCCTTCGTCATCGTTCACCAACACTTGAATTGCGCCATCCGGTGAGCTTAATTGTGTGACTTTGTCGTCGGCATTCGCATTAAGCAGAAACATACAGAACGAGGATATGAATAAAGCAATTCGAGCAGTCATAGTGATTTAAGTCTTGTTAAATTAGCACTTGAATATAGATCAAAAACTGACCCGCTATTTATGAATACGAATGCGTAAAACCAAAGCGCTCGTTTTTAACTCAGAGCCCTTGAAGCGTACAAATACCAAATCACCTAAAACACGCTTTTTATGCATCTCTAGCTGAAGCGTGAACTTAAGATTTCAACGGATAAGTCTTATCGAGGATGGGTCTAAAATAGAAAATAGCGTCCTTGCTAACAACACGTCCATTCCACGAAAACGGTCAGTTCAAGTTCGACAAGGAACTTGAAGTTCATTCAAAACGCACCGACGACCAGAGCGGTGCACAATTAAGCCTTAACTGGCTTGCGATAATTCTAATTCAGAGCCTAACTCCAACATGCGAGAGGCGGTATCAATCATGCGGTTTGAAAAACCCCACTCGTTGTCGTACCAAGCCAAAATCTTTACCATGTTGCCAAACACACGTGTTTGAGTAAGGTCGGCAATACTGGATGCTGGATTATGATTGAAGTCGCTAGACACGAGAGGCAAGGTGTTAATTTTAAACACACCTTCCGACGAAGCGTCAGCGGCCGATTGCAAAACCTGATTAACTTCTTCTACCGTTGTGTCACGACCAACGTTCACGGTCAGATCGAGCAGAGATACATTCAACGTCGGTACACGAACCGATAAACCGTCTAACTTACCATCCAAATCAGGTACCACTAATCCTATGGCGGCAGCCGCTCCGGTTTTAGATGGAATCATAGAGTGAGCGGCTGCTCGAGCGCGGCGCAAATCTGTGTGGTATACGTCATTTAAACGCTGGTCATTGGTGTACGCGTGCACAGTATTGGCCAGGCCTTTTTCGATCACCAACTCATCATGCAGCGCTTTGGCAATAGGCGCCAGACAATTGGTTGTGCAGGACGCATTAGACACCAAAGCATCACTCGCCTTAAGCACGTTGTCGTTGACACCGTAAACAACCGTCGCATCTAAATTCTTGCCCGGAGCCGATACCAATACCTTTTTTGCTCCCGCTTCTAAATGAGCGCTAGCGCCTTCGCGTGTGGTAAAAAAGCCCGTGCATTCAAGCACTAAATCAACACCCAATTCTGACCAAGGCAAATCAGCGGGGTTTCGCTCTGCAAGCACTTTGATTGTATCGCCATCAACCAGCAAGGATTCACCCTTTACGCTTACCTCTTTTGAGAATTCACCGTGGACAGTATCGTACTTTAATAGATGAGCATTAATCGCCGCCTCACCAAGGTCATTGATAGCCACAATTTGAATTTGCTCATTTTTGTTGTACTCATACATAGCGCGCAATACATTACGGCCGATGCGTCCAAAACCATTAATCGCTATCTTATACATAACTTTTCTACTCTCGAAATGCCGACACAAAATTGCTTGGCCGACGATACAAATGTTGAATAAGAAATCGCTAACTATCGCGGTTAGCTCTGTTCCTACTAAATGCAGTGTTTGAAAATAATACCATATACTGTAATTTTATTTCAATAATTTGCAATCATTTGAGGCTTTATGTAACTAGCCTACATTTAGAGACATTATGTATGATAAATATGATGAAAGTAAATAGTGAATTTAAATCAACGCTATCCGTGCATCTCCTTAGATAAAGGCAAAATTTGTCTAGAGTTTCTAGAATATTTGGCTATTATTGAAACTTAATTACAAAATTATAAAAATTAGTTTCACTGGCATGAGGCCAGAGACTCTTTTCGGAGCCAGACCATGCATGAACAAGCCTCTCTACTACAGCTAATGAGCAGTGATCAAATTCGCTTGAGTAAGTCTGATAAAAAGCTTGCTGTAATCATTCGCGAAAACCCCAGCTCGGTCATCCATAAATCAATTGCATCCTTGGCCACGCAAGCCGAGGTTAGTGAACCCACGGTGAATCGTTTTTGTCATAAATTAGGCTGTGATGGCTACCCAGATTTCAAATTGAGGCTCGCCCAAGAAATATCGTCAAATGGTCGCTTGTTTGTTGAGAACCTCGATCGAGATGACGATACCAGTATGGTTATCAGCAAGATTATGACGTCGATACAAAGCAGTATTCAATCACTTGGCAACAGTATTCGGCCCGAATCGCTGGAAGCCGCTGCCAACGCGATAGCAAATTGTAAGAGCGTTAATTTTTTCGGTATGGGGGCATCGAGCTCGGTGGCCTTAGACGCGCAACACAAATTTTTTCGTTTCGGCATGCCGGTCATCGCACACACTGACTTTATTAATCAACGCATGATGTGCTCCATGCTCGACAAAGACGACGTAGGCGTGTTTATTTCATACACAGGCCGTACCGATGCGATGATTGTTAACGCGGAGCTAGCGCGTGAACGAGGAGCAACCATCGTCGGCATCACGTCTCAAGGCTCGCTTCTGTCAGGCCAATGCGATTTTGTGCTGAACGCGATCACCGCTGAAGACACGGACCTGTTTACACCGATGACATCCCGTATTATTCATCTCGCCGTGGTCGACATGTTGGCCACCAGTGTGGCACTTAAGCTGGGCAGTGCAGTAGAAGACAATATTAAGTCGATTAAGAAGAACTTGGCAGATACGCGCACTGACCGATTCTAAATATCATTACTAACGCGGCTAAAAAATACCTCAAGCTCGTGCAAACTAAACGCAGCTTAGACCTTACAATAACCCGACTATTATTATTGGCCCGTAATTTGAAATGAGTCTCGACAATATCCGCATCGTTTTGGTGCGCACTTTCCACCCTGGCAATATCGGCTCGGCTGCCCGCTCGATGAAAACAATGGGCTTGAGCGATCTCGCCTTAGTCAATCCTAAAGATTTTCCCTCACAAGAGGCCGAGAAAATGGCCGCTGGCGCTTGCGACGTGTTGGCAAACGCGTCGACTTTCAGTTCATTAAGCAATGCCATCAGCGATTGTACCGCGGTCATCGCGAGCACAGCCAGGCCACGAGGTTATGACTTGCCTGAGGTTGCACCTGAAGAAGCCGCCGAGATACTGTGTAGCGCGGCGGGCACTAGCAAGGTAGCGTTGATTTTTGGGCCCGAAAGGATGGGCTTACACAACGATGACATTCAATACGCCAAGTACCGAGTCACTATTCCAGCGAACCCGGCATACAGTTCGCTGAACATGGCCGCAGCTGTGCAAACCTTGAGTTACGAGATTTTCAAAACCGCACAGAAAAGCTTAGATGTTTCTGCTAAGCCAACTTCGTTAAGGGCGAATCGAGAGCTTCCAAGTTCTCGCGAGATAGAGTTGTTTTACCAGCACCTTGAAACAGTACTCACCGAAATCTCGTTTCTCAGGCCCCATCAGGGTGAAACTCTACAACGGCTTCGACATCTTTACAGCCGGGCCGAACCAGATGTACTGGAGCTCAATATTCTGCGTGGAATTTTGAGTTCAACACAAAAAACCATTGCCAAAACTAAGAACTAGTTGTTCACAATAAGCGTATATTTCCAAATGTAAGCGACGAACAAAAAAGCCTTCAACGCATTCAGCGTCGAAGGCTTTAATTTTAAGGATTAGGCCTAAGTGATCTCAGGCTGTATCAGTGTACGGACTTTAATCACCAATTTTTAGCTTACCGCCCTTTCCAAGCCCACCTTCAATTTCCTGAGCCTTGTAGTTTCGCAATGCTTTAACCATATTATTGTATGAGTCTGCAAACGCGGCTACGATGATCTTACCTTCAGGCGTCTTGGTATATCCACCCAGTGCAGCACCCGCATTTCGATTAAAGCCAGCGAGGCCAACGCCAAAGTTGTATCGCTTGGCTTGACCAACCGACGCTGAAACTTGAACACTGGAACGATTATCTATCAGCAAAAGTGTGGTCGCAGCTTCTTTGCGTTTAAGCTTGCCAGCGATACCGCCAAGCAGTGGAGATTGTTTTTTGATAAAACCACCTACGGCGGCACCAAGCCCGCCCGTATTTTCAGAGAACTGAATGCTCGGGCTCATAGTGAAATCCGCTGACACCATTTGCCCTCTCTCAAATTTGCTCCCTTCACGTAACTCGCCAGAATCTTGTAAACGTCGCTCTTCCATCACGTTGTTCATCGCCCGACCACGCTCAACAACAACAAAGCAATTGGACTGTTGAATCATTAACCTCAACACCGGCACCGTGCTGCCCAATGTTGGATAACGACCATAATAGGTCCGCCACCAAGTCGCCTGTTGATCTTCATCAAGACCCACTGTACCAAGTGGTTCATCACAGTACTCTAGTTTCGGATTTGCATCGGCGGAAGTCGCGCCGCCAGCAGAACCGGACTGGGCAATACTGCTTGTGGTGCTCAACCCAAATATCAGAGCAAGGCTTGCTGCTCCATTGACTATTTTTTTCAGATTATTATGTTCCATCATGTTTACCAATCAATAAGATTTTATAAGTAGGATTCCCTACTATATCCGCCTCTCAAACAGTGTCAAATAAAAGAGATGAAATAAACGATCAACTGGTCACGGGGTCTATTATCCGAGTTCGCAAACGGCTTGGTTCGTGCAATGCATTCGGCAAAATTGAACCTGATGATGAATGGCCATCACTTCTATTCTTTACATTAAAAATTAATGTTCATTCTTTCCCATACTGCCATGAATAGCAGGCAGATTCAATTAAAAAATGACCATAGGCCATTGTTTTATAAGTGTTTTTAAAATTCTTTATTTTTTTGAATCCAATTGTACGAAAGCCGTATCTAAGTATACGTAAGCGGCAATTGTGCCACTGAAAAAATTTAATTGGAGAACATGACCATGAAAAACCTAACTATCACCTTAAGCCTTATTTTGACCCTTGCAAGCAGCCAAGTTGTATTAGCTAATGTGAGCGAAACACCGTCGCACCCAGCTTCGAACATCGAAACAGTGATCGTTGTCGCACAGCCGGAAGTTGCTAATTTTGAAATTTTCAGCGAGAAACACAGCGCACGAGCAATCGAAGAAATGAATTCGATCGTCGCGTCCAACCTCGAGAATCAGAATGATGATGACGCAGCAATCTCAACTGAGATCTAATGCCTAATCAAAGTAATCCAAGGAAAGGCAACTGAACAGAATTTTGCTTATGTTCAGTTGCCGCATATCGCGAGTTCCACCACACTATAAACAGGAAATATCAGTTGACGGATAAACACCTGAGCTCAGTACATCGGGCGCAGAGCTCTCGATCCTTAAGCCCAATTTGCAAGCCACCGTTTCACCTCTACCAGTAAATTCGCAAATCATCTCTTCGATGAATTGTCTATTAAACACGCCTCCAATCAGCATGTCGTTGCGGGTCAGTTAGGTTTAAACTGTTTGTTAAAGCCTCTAGTTCACCTGGCGCCATCAGAGTCAGTTTGCTTTCACTTTCAAGCTCAAGGTGACGTACCGCCAAGTTAATAACAACACGGTCAAAGGTCATATTGAATTTCTGCGCCAATCGCACCCCTTTACGCCAATGACGAATGGCTTTGGAAGGATTCCCAAGCATGAATGCGTACCAACCGCTTAACAGCTCAAATCGTGATGCAGCGATACCATAAATCGAAGCGTGAGCCTTAACATTTTTAAGAGAGAGGTTGATCCATTGTTCAAAACGCGGGTCGCAGCGATCTCCATCGCGTTCTTTCTCTGAGTACCAAAAACGCAAAGCTGCTTCGGCCTGTGCGTAACAACAAGGTACCGAACGCCAGGTTGTTGGCCTGCCCCACTGCTCTACCACCTTGGCACCCACTTCCAGATAGTGCAATGCGCGCTCACGATCGCCATCGCGCATAGCCAGTAAGGTGAACGACGTCGAGGCCTCTAGCACATTGACGGGGTCAAAACCCTCAGGATGTTCGAGATATAGCTTTTCTAATTTTTTCCCAACTTTGTTGGCCTCATCGTATCGCCCTTGCATAATGGAAGACATTGTCCACATGCAATACCCCCACGATTGAGATTGATAGACACCCCTGCTAAAACCAGATGCATATATTTGCTGATACAAATGATCACTGAGTTCGGTTGAGAGAATATTTCCATAGGTTAGGCCACCAATACAATACACCGCCGCCGACTCTTCCCAGCGTCGGCGGTCACCCTGTGCTAATGCCTTTTTTTGAGATTCAAGTAAGGAATTATCATGACCTTTCCAATCGCCAACCGCGCCTTTTGACATGCCACTCGCCAAGTAATACCAAGCCCAACTGCCCGGCTCATCAATTGCCGTTGCCACCTGCTTTGCTCGTGCAAAATAGGAAATCGACAGGCGTGTCAAAGGAATAGCACCCAATGCATTACCTAAATTTGAATAACTTTTCGAAAGTGTGTCGGTGTTGTCTGCGGTGGCTTCTGACAAATTAGTTGCAGCGAACGCTGCGAACAGTAAGCCCTCGACGTTTTGCAGATAATAGAACACCAGAAAATGACGTTCCGTCACTCGCGCGGCAAGGTGAACCTCAGGCACAGCATCTGGCGCCACGCTCTTATCTAACGATGGTAAGTAGCGATGCCGTATTTGTTTCAGAATTTGCCCAAGAGAACGAATCAGAAAACCCAGTTTAGTAGTGGGCAATTTTATCCCGAGAAAAGCCAGTGCAGCTCTAAAATCTCGATCGGATTCTTCCAGATGACCGAGAGCCAGCCTTGCCGCCCCTCCCATGCCTTTCCAACGAGCTCGTGTTAGCCTCGGCACCTCAATCTTGTTCTCCGCCATCAGCGTTTCAAGCTGATCTAAATACTCAACCGTCTCACTGTTGGCAAAAAGCGCGTGGGCCTGCTCGGCGGCCAGCCCTAAATACTTGACCGCCTTCGCCGGTTCTTCGGCACACTGCCAGTGCAGTGCCAAATCCGTATATTTATTCGAAAGGTCACCACTATTGCGCTCTAGCCACTCCGCCACTTGACGATGCATTTTTTTGCGTTGGTTATACAACATCAAGTCATAAGCTATTCTCTGAGTCGCTAGATGCTTGAACAAGTATTCGACGTGTCGAACTTTTGCTTGGGTCATGCCCAAATCGCTGAGAACATCGAGGTCAACATTAAGCGACTCTCGTTCATATTCAACAGGGAAAATATAGTGCAATTCTTGCATTGAAAATTGCCGACCAATCACACTGGCCGTTTTTAATGCCAGTTGCTGATTTAAATTGAGTCGTTCGAGTCGACTTACAATTGCACTCTCAATTGTCGATGGTAGCTCAATGTCATCGGTATTCGTAATCCCTGGTGCAAGCGTACAAATACCATCATCAACAACCAATACACCGCGCTCTCGCAAGTCATTGGCAAGTACTTCACTGTATAAAGGATGACCTTCAGCCCTCTCAAGTATCAAGGCCAATATTGTGTCGGGCAGTTCAGCGACTCCGATCTCTCTGCACACCAACTCAGAGATTTCTGCTTTAGACATCGCAGACAAGACCAATCTTGTGGTGCCACTTAAGTCGAGTATCTGATCAAAGCTGGTTGGGCTTCTTTCTGAGAAAGGTTGTGTGAGCACGATGAACAGAGTGTTTTTAAGATCGCGTATTAAAGAATCCAATAATTCCCACGACGCTGAGTCCATCCATTGCGCGTCGTCAATAACAATGGTTACCCGTTTATCTTGAGCCTCCTGTTGCAACAATTGACCAATCAAAAAGCGGATGTTCTCAGCTCGAATTTCGTTTCGCATCCCGCTGGAATAGTCGGTTTCGGCGAGAGATAGACCAAGAACATCATTTAGAAGAGGCAACATCTCGAGCCGTACATTGTTTAGCTTTTCTACCAACTCAAGTAAATACGCCTCTTTTTCACTGGTACTGGAAAACCCACTGAAACCCAGGGCCTGATAAAGAAGCTCTCGCCAAACACCATAAAACGAAATTTGCACTGCACTGGCACTCGCTCGATAAAACGAACGAACGTGATCAATAGCTAAGTTTTGTTTGAAAGCATCAATCAATACCGACTTACCTAAACCAGCTTCTGCTTCAATAACAACGCATCGTGCATGCGAGGTCTCGTCAAAACTTTCGATCGCGCCAGCAAGTGCATTCAACTCTACTTCACGCCCGATAATTGATACGGACGAGTGAGTGCTGACAATCTTAGCGTCCAACGGTCGAAACGCTTCCACGGCTTCGTCTTTACCTTTAAGGTTATACGAACCTCCTGCATCAAATTCGACGTCGGCTTCTGTGGCATCAACGGTAATCGAGTCACACAGTACTGTGCCATTGGCAATGCTCATCAGCCGAGCCGCTGTATTAACACCATCACCCATTAACGTGTACTCACAACGATACTTGTCGCCCAACATGCCGCAATAAACCGGGCCCGTTGCCACACCGATTGAGACATTCACATTCATCGATGCTAACAGTCGTTCAATGTTCATCGCCGCTTTTACAGCCCGTGTCGCGTCATCCTCTGCGGACATTGGCGGGACTCCAAAGCCTGCGATAATTGAAACGCCTTTATCATCACAACTGATTTTATCCAAACTGCCGCGCTGTCCGTAACAAGCCTGTTGAACCGTGGCTACGATTTTCTGTGCCTGATCGACCGACGTATCAGAGGCAAAATCGGGTAAATTTATAAACAACACACTTATACGTCGAAGCTCACCTAATAGAGTTGTGTCACTCTGGCCTGCGGCGATTCTCGATGCCACAGCTGCAGGAACAAAGCAACGTATTGTCGATTCAAGAGATGGCGTAAGCGGTATCGGTAGTTGCTCTATTTTTAGATTCCAAGCCGGCACATCAACAACATTGAAAACACCAGATTTTCTAAACTCATATTTAACCTCTCCATTGCCTTGAGTAATTACATCAAGGTGATCACTCCCAATGATCACATCGTGCGACCCAGCCACATCACCTAATCGACCGACATCGGCAATCGCATCGCTTAGAACAGCATACTCCCAGCGATCCAACACACCACCCAATACAAGACCGGTAATATTGCCGTAACTCACCGCTACCTTGAGACTTAATACTACCTGGTGTTGAGCATGTATTCTTGCCGCGACTTCTTTCGCAACTTTTTGCATCTCAACCCCACATGACGTTGCACGCTTTAAGCCAAGCTCAACGTCGGAAGTGGGAAACATGATCAGCATCGCATCGCCGGCGAACTTGATCACATCACCGTCGTGCGCCATTACCACGGCGATTAAGTGGTCGAAATAGTCGGACAGCATTAGAGTTAAGTGTTCAGCCCCGATAGCTTGTTCGCGACCATACTTACCCATCAATTTTTCGGTGAGATTGGTAAAACCAGACACATCGGCAAACAAAACGCCTGCTCGATAATTGCAATCTTGCGGATTGAGCTCAACCCTGCCGGATACTAAATCGCGCAGTAGAGTGTCACTCAGGAATTTAGAGAGTACCTTAAGTCGATTATGGCCTGTCTGCTCAGCAGCCGAGTCATTAATCAGACCCGCGAAAGAGCGCGCATTATCGACTTGTTCTAATGATTTTGAGTCACTGCTCATTTACGGTCTCTTATCGTCGACAGCAAGGGTTTTGTTGCGTCGCGGTATATTTTAGGGGCGTACACGTGATTCGCGTGTGTGTTAAGAGTATCAGAAATACTACGTGGCTCTAAACATAGATAATTGTAAAAGTATTCAATCTTTAGTTATCGCAGTCCGGTTACGATTCGTAAGCTGCGCCTTCGCATCGTAATAGGCATGGTCTGGCGTTAGAGAAAATGTCGGTTTCTACCCAACACAGCATCAACTCATTGATGATCAATCAGGATTTATTGGAGTACCTCTCAATAGATAATCTAGATATATGAGTAATTTAGGCACCTTACGCTAGAATAAAATATGAATACCCTCGGCATCTTATTGAAAGAAAATTCCACATCCTTGTCCAAGCGTTGCGAACTATTTAGTGGTGAGGCGTCACCATCACTATTGAAACAGCGTTACCAGAACGAAACTAATACTTGATTACGGCGATTCTTGTTCTAATGAATCTATTTTCGATATAGATGAATATCATTCAACGTTTGTACTTTTGCTCATGTAAATCTTGGATTCTTCGGCAATGGTGGCATCTGAGTATCTAATCCGATCGTATTAATATTTTTAGAATCACTGCTATAAAAGTAATTTGTCCCAAGAACCTCCATGGTAGTTCGTTCCAAATCTTTATAGGCATCATCCATCCAATTAGAAACATCATCCGATATAAACAAAGCTATGCCACCGACCAATTCAACGTGACGTGCTGACTCACAAGCTAGTATTGTCTCAACACCTAACAGATTGGTAAACGGTTCACCAAAGTAATTTCCATAATACAATCCAGGTAAGTATCTAGACACGTCAACGCCTACAGCCATAACACTAGGGGAAGACACAATATTTTTAGATCTAAATTCATCAGAATCATGAAACCTCGCATAGGCTGGTTCAAGATAATCACATGCAGAGCAAAACAACTCCTCACAACTCTGCCTAAACTCCCGATTTTCGTTGTCGCACTCAATTTGAAATGATATAGAGTTAGCCCAAAGCCAACGTCCAGCCGAGGGAACAAAAGCTAGATCGTTATAGATCAATACCAACGTGATAGAAGTATCTTGTAGAAAAAACTCAGCTATGCCTGTATTCGTTTTCGAAAACCCTACTGTGTCAATGATTTCCTCGAAAACATCGCCCTGCTCCGTTATTTCTTGATCTAAGAAAAGATCGAGCTTGAATTCGTTAATAGGCAAGCGTTCTCTTTTCCCAGATCCACAATAATAGATACTATCTCCGGTAATTAGAGCTTCTTTCTCTATTAAAAACTCCTCCAAGCCTTCCCAGAACTTCTCAGTATTTATCGAGTCTTTAAAAAACAAATTAATCTCTAGCATACTTATATATTTAACCTGATTTACTATTTGATAGGCGTAAGTATAACTTTACCTTGATCAATTAGTGTTTTAAGTGCGCCTTTTGTCGGTTCTTTCGCATTAGTAAATATCTCTAGAGGTACACCCTTCTTTTCTGCAAACTTTACTAAATCTCTAATTTGATCGGAAATAGAAATAGTTTTGGATGCATCTAAATTCTTTACCTCAACAACGGTGCCTCTAGTACGTATTGTTTTCGCAGGGTCAAAATCCGGCACACGAAAGCCACCTTTTCCTGTACCTGGTATCGTTACTCGCCCTTCTCCGACATTCCTAGGTAATCCGATTTCATCAGAAACGGCTTCCTCGCCTTTGAGGCCTTTCTTACCCGATTTTTTCGCTTTTTGTCTCCTTCTAAACTTTTTAAACTTTTTGAACCCTTTATGCGCAAGTTCGCCAATCTTGCCAAAGCCTCGACATACTTTAAAGAAACCACAAGCTGCAGCAAGTACTCTGCCCTCGAATAAGTCTTTAAATGGCTCGGTAACCTCTCGACCTAGGCCTCTGAGGATATCCTTACCTAATTCGATCTCATTCTCGTATCGCTGGCTAAAAGGAGGCGGATTCTCATGCCCTGCGATTATATTGGACGTGTCTACTCCCGTGGGCCCATCACTCGCACCATCGTCTGAGCTGCCATCTCCATCGCCGCCTCTCGGTCTGTAATCTATCGTCTGTAAGATATTGACTATCAAGAATGCGGTAAATTCGACAACCGTATGCACTCCGATTCTACCGTCTCCGTAAAATACAACGGTACTTCCTATCCCTACAGATACACCACTAATGGCGGTTCCTTCGATGGTAACGATAGGATCTATTCCCGAAGATGGATCACCAATGGTTACGGTGGTCAGATTGAATTCAAAATAAAACCCAGGTCCGGAATAAACCTCTCGATACTCTTCTACCGTTGTATTCGTATTGCCTGTTGGGTCAATGTACTTGAGTGGATTATTAAGTACATAGGCATAACGATTAAAACTCTGCATATCATAGGGGTCGGGCAGCACTGGATCGGCACTCAAAAATCGCCCCAGGTACGGATCGTAGACCCGCGCATTCATGTTAATTAGCCCAGTATCATCATCCATTTCATGACCGGTGTAACCGCGGTTGGTGACGCTATTAACGCTTGAGTTATCCCCGACATTAAGACGCATGCCCCAAGGGTCAAACGCGAGACGTTGCTCTACTTCTCCGTAATTATTTAGAATGACGTTGGTAGAACCTAGATTATCGGCTAATAGATAAGCTGGTTTATCAAAGTTGCTACCGTCAGCACGTTCTATTTGAATGGTGTGACCACCGGTTTCGATCGTATAGCGATGCGTTACGCCAGTTGCATTACCTTGCGCATCAACACTGGTTACTCGCTCATAGTAGTCGCCCAAATAGATGGTTTCTTCACCGTGATCTATCACCTGACTGAGCGTATTGAATTTAGCCTGCTTTTTATAAATACGTTGTTGTTCAGGGCCATATTCGTAAATTGCGCCAGTGGCCTCACCCTGAGTATTATCTGTTGAAAGCATCCGCTCCGGCTTATCAAACGCAGTCCAGCTAATTTTTCGCTCACCACTTTCAACAACGCTGCCATTACCGTCATAGCTAAAACTTAAATTGTTGGTGCTTGGCAACGATCGTATGAAATTCTCTCCGTCGAAATCCCAATTTACTTGAAACTTATCTAAAGAAATACCCGTTTCAACACCGCCAGTCACTGCGTTTAAGCGGTGTGAATTCTGACCATTCGTATTTGGTGCATAGGAGTAGGCGCCAACATCTGACTTGTATGTGATATTGCCTATCGCGTCATACCGAACTTCGACAGTATCGGCGCCTTTATGATGAAAGCGCAAGCGGTCTAATGCATCATAATCGAACGTTTCCAAGCCGGTCACGCCAAGCAAATCATTACGCGACGTTACATTGTTCATCGAGTCGTACTGATAGCTTAAATCTTGCACGACTTCATTGCTGGCAATGGTCGTTACAGAGCGAATACGTTCGAGTACATTTTGACCCGGCTTATAAGTTTTTTGTGTTTGAACTAACTTACCTAATGTCTCTTGGTCCACTCTGCCTAGGGCATCATAGTTGTCGGCACGCCAATGTTCGATGCACTGACCCTGCGCGTTTTCGGTGCTTAAAATTGAGGTGAGGTAACCGTTGGTATAATCGTACTTTACGCCAAATTCGTTAGCCGACCCTACTCCGCTGTTAGGGTAATAGCGTTTTGAGATAAAGCCGTCGCTGTTATAGGCGTAGCGCTCGTCAAAGGTAATGCCTTTAATCGTGGTTTGTTGTGATATGGGGCGACCGAATTCATCATAAGAAAAATTTTGTGTGTAGCCATTTGGACCGGTAACGCTTGAAACAGCCCCTATTAACCCATTGGCACCCGCACTGTTCGTTCCCCAAGCAGCTTGGTCGTAAACCCAAGTGCTTTCGCCACCACTTAGCGCCGCTGCTCCGGGTACAATTCGCTTGACCAAACGCGACAGCTTATCGTATTCCATTGTGATCGTTTGGTTTTTGGCATCGCTCTGTGATACCAAATCTCCCCACACATTGTAGGTGTAGTTGGAAGCACCTAAATCAGGATCATTGAGTGTTGTTCGACGGCCTAAGACATCGTAGTTGAGAGTAATCTCATTACCAAGAACATCGCGCGTCCTATTCAAATTATTTTGCGAATTATAGAAATAGCTCATCGTGTTGCTATTCGCATCGACTACTTGTGCTATTTGTCCTAGGGCGTTAACGCGGCCCCTGGTTACCCGCCCCTTGGTATCACGAACGATCCGTTCGGATAAACCGCTCGTAAAATCAAACGTATATTCATAGGTGAAACTTGCTCGAGTACCGCTGTCATTGTTGTAAGGCAACTCTGTCTTAATAACACGCCCAATAACATCGTATTCGTAGTTAGTCCAATATTGAGAATCACCCTGGAAAAATGGTTGTGAGGCAGATACCGTTCGACCTTGATCATCATAGTAAGTCAACTGAATAATAGGCTGATTAGCGACGCCCAAGGTGCTGGTGCTCATTACCTGATTAAACTTGTTGTAAACTTGAGTGACTGATGGTTCTCCCGGAGCAGTGGTCACGATCACGAATTCGCTGTCCGATTGACAGTCGGCACAGATACCGCCAAGACCTCCTAAGCCCACAATGCCTGAGCGATCGGTATAATCGATTGTCGACACTAATCCTATTGGTGAGGTTTCTGTTTTAACGCGGCAAAATTCATCGTAAGTATTTCTGGTGACCAATCCATTCGCATCGGTCTCAGTGATTGGCAGATCACAATGCGTGTCATAATCAACGGTTTCAGTGTGCAGTAGCGCATTGGTTATGGTTCGTGGCAAACGGTCATCATCGTCATAAGTAACGGTATCCTGACGAATAAGAGCGACATCAGATGGTGTAAAGTTGGTCGTATCAGAGGTTGGGTAGGTCTTCTCGGATACCACATTTCCAAACACATCGTAGGCGTATTCGCTAACCGACCTAATCGACGAGTCATTCGAATTTGGCTCACGAATAATTTTATGTAGTCGACCCAGCTCAACGCCATTCTTAGTGGTGTTGTAGTAGGTGTATTTAGTTTCATTAACAACCGATGGCTGCCCAACAGTTGAATTTGTTTGTGTTACCGAATCGACCTGACTAATCAGCCATTGCGCGGTATTTTCAGGCTTAAAATTATTGACTAAATTAGTTGTATGAAGAAGCGCACCACCACCATTGTAAACTCGAGTTCGCTGCCGCGTCACATTGCCAAAGGCATCGTAGAGCAAATTGTCGACATTGGTTGTTCGGTACAAACTCTCACCCACGTTTGGCGCATAGAACTCAAACTGCTGAGAGCTACTATCATGCAGCCTTGGAAAATAGGTTGACGTGCCTTCAAGCCTTGGGGTTACGACATGGGTATAATGAGAGGTGGCCCAAGAGAACAAACGTCCATCTTTAAGTGTCGCGGTCCGTTTCGTAAGGCCAGTATAAGGAAACGCTTGAAACGATTCCCGATAGCTTGCAATACCGGTCAATGAGTCTACCGTCGTAATATTATGGAACCCTAATGGTCCGTTCTTTCGGCTTACCTGTAGTCCCTCATATTGGTAATTGGTTACCGAGAGTGTGCCATCAACCGGAGTCGGGAGAGTAACCGAGGAAGTTACGTAACTTGGCCCACGAACAAAACGACCATCCGGCTCAGGCTGCACGGCTTGCCCTTCAAATGTCTTTGGCTGTCTAACGTACAATGCGTCATTGTCGGTCAGCGGTAAGAAACTCGGTTCAATGGTCACCCCCATGGTGGTCGTGACCTTCTTAATTTGATCCGCACGAGCGCTTCGCATTAATCGGGTATTGCGTGTTACGCCTTTGCGTGCCTCAACCCAATCCGGGGCGCCGTCGGAATTGATATCGACAAACCGCCCAAAGTTAGCCTTCGCATTAGCACGGCCACTGTAGTCATAGTAAAGTCTTGTGGGCGTATAAGGACTATTGTTTGGCTGCGCTACCCAGCCGGTACCGGTATTCAGATAGGCCTTTTTCGACACGGGGAAGTTCGTGGCCGACGATTTAAACGACTCAACATAATCGATCAAGCCGTCCTGATTGATATCCATGTATTCGCCGCCCTGGTTAACCGGCCAGCTTCGTGCAAAGCTCGAATAGGCGAAATTGACGTGCAGAAACGGCGGCGCTTGGAAGCCCGCATTTCTGGCCGTCCACCCTCTGCCTGTATTAAGGCGCACAAATTTTTCTTGCGCCCCACCGCTCGCTGGGCGCTGATACGACGCAACCCAATCGGCTAATCCGTCGCCATTAACATCCATAAATCGGCCACGTGCTACGGGAGAGATATTGTCCCAGCCGTTAATGTTGTCGTACATGATTTCGGGGAGTATGTACGGCGAATTGGCTGGCTCTTGTGGCTTCCAGCCAGTGCCTGAGTTTAACCACAATTTGCGAATTGGGTCTTGCAGACTCGCTTGATACGATGTCATCCAATCCATCAAGCCGTCACCATTAACATCAACAAACCGGCCTCGAGGAATGCTGTAAATACCGCGATATTGTGCGAATACATCTGGCATGTCGTAGGCCGTATTACGCGACCACCCGTTACCCGTGTTCATCCAGGTTGATTTAACTTCGATGCCATTACCGTTCGACGTGTAGTTAAAAAACGCCGTTACCCAGTCAACAAGACCATCACCGTTCAGATCTACCAGGCTTCCTCGATTGGTCGCAGTTCGTGTGTGCCCACCACCACTATTAACAAGATAATCAAACAGAATATCTTTCGGAGCCCAGGCGTTTTGTTTTTGCCATGTCGAGCCCGTGTTAATCCAGGTTTCACGCACGTCTTCAACGTCTTCCGCCAGGCCGTATTGGCGAAAGTTAGTATCAAAGCGATATGAATACACGATATCAAGAAGGCCATCGCCGTTCACGTCGACCAATTGACCCATATCAATCGAGTCCGGCAAAAAGCGTGCCTGAGGCGTGTTTACAATACTATTTTGGTAACCACGCAAGGGGCGAGGCAGTTTCCAGGCGGTTTTCTGGACCCATTTTTTGTTTTCGCGAATATACGTCTTGCGCACGTCAGTGCCATTCGGCGCCATGTAGGCAATGACAAGGTCAACTTCGCCATCGCCATTAACGTCGGCCCATTCGCCGCGATTAATTTCCTTAACCGAGTTTTCCGTTGTCCCATCTCCAATATGGCGTGCGTAATCGTAGTACTCAATTAGATCGTCTGGAGCAATATTATGTTCGCTAGAAGAGTTATTACCAGAGACATAACCCGGTAAACTTGCTTGCCAATCGAATTCAATATCGGGCATACATGCACCACCGCGACCACATTCTTTGACTGCGACAATACGAGAACGGCCAGACATTGGCGCATTCTCATACTGCATGGCATAACTGCGAAAGACCTGATTGTTTTTACGCACTTCCACCGATTTTAATCGGTCCTGGAAGTCGATGCGCGAGCCCAATACATAGCGAAAGCGCGTATCACCAGTATTGGCTTCGTATATGAAATCCACTTCATTTTTAGCACTGCCACCAGCGAAAAGGTACTCAATTTTATCGATTAGCCCATCGCCCGAGCGATAGGTAGCCTCGTAATAGTTACCATCGCGATCCGACACACGCGACACATTCCAACTGTGAATCGAATCTGTACCCGGCAATTTAAATTGAGCTGTATGAGAGTTAGAACCACCAGGAGCTCCGTAGTCGATAATTTGACCGTTTTTGGTCCAGACACGCCACCGAGTTGGAGCTCGGCCCCCATTTACATTTATCGAGCCATTTCCATAGGCCACGATTTTCGAAAAATTATCAAGTTCAGTTCGATATTCGGAATTCGCTGCACCCTGAGTGCCTGACACCAAAATCAGGCGTTGGCCGTTCAAGCAATACCGATCATTCGTACTATGCTGCACGCCGCCTTGAACACCGTCAGTGCGCAAATTCTTGCCACACCGTGTTATTGCCGACAATCCCGATACAACCCAACCGATCCCTAAGGATCCTGCGCCTGCATTACTGGAAAAGCTAAGCGCTATATTTGGCTGAACGTCGTTGCGACCTTCAGGTGTAACAATAGGAACTTGAAATTGGAATGCGCCACTGTTTGAGACACCATAAGAGGTTTGTGTAGCGCCTGGAATGTCCTTGGCAAAAACGTTACTCGCAAATAAACTTGCAAGCATTACCACTATGGAAGTGTTTACCAAAAGCCCATTCATTCTTAGTTTTTGTTGCTGTTGAGTCATCTTTCTCTCCCTATGGCGTGCATTGTGTCGCGTTTTGATGAGGGTATGGATCGTCCAAGTCTGGAATACCATCACCATCCGAATCACCGCAGCCATTAGCATCAACGCTCAATGACGCGGGGGTGTTAGGACACTGGTCCTGGGTATCATCGACTCCATCATTATCTTCGTCACCCAATACGGTTTGATAGTTATAAGTCGATACGTAATTAGAACCGTTCGCCCAGTGAGTTTTGACCTGTAACGTAACCGGTTGTCCATGCAACTCGGTTTGCAATTCTACGAAGCCGACCGCAGGAGATACCGCATTTTGGCTATCAATTAGATTCCCGGTCGAACCAATCATTTCAAAGTCCAGTGAAACCGCCATAGGGTCTGGTTCCCAATCAAAACGAGTGGTATAGGTGCTCAGTACCGCATTATTTAGAGGCGAGGTTATTCGCGTATCAATGCAGCCATTATCGTTAACGAAAGGGGAAACAGGCGTATTTGAGCACTGATCCAATTTGTCACCGACTCCATCGTTATCTTCATCTCCTAAAACAGTTTGGAATGTAAACGAACGAACATAATGCGCTCCACCCGCCCAATAAGAGGTAATTCTTACGGTGATCGGATCACCGTGAAGCACCGTCTCTAGATCAACGAACCCCAACGAAGGATCAATCGATGTTTGACGCTCAATTAATGCCCCGTTGAACCGTCTGGTTTCGACATCGAGACTAACGGCAAGCGTGTCCGCCATCCATTCGAAGCGCTGCGTGTAGGAATTTAGGATCGTGCTACTCGATGGAGCGGTTATTTGAGTACCGCTGTCACTACCCGATGAGGCGACTTGATACGTAGCTGAGGAAGAATAAGTCTGAGTTCCTTCGTCAGAATCAGACGCTCCGGTATGAGTGGTAATAGTGACATATAATGGCTGTCCATCCAGATCAATGTCGACTGGCATTGACCGTGCGGTAGGTGGTTGCCAAGCCGAATATGCATTGGGAGCACCGGGTGATTTTCCAACATAGATAAAGAACCCACTATTGGGCTCGTTGGTCGGCCAGTCCCATTGCAGGTTAAGAATTCTGTCATTCAGTAATGCGCCGTCAGATGGAGAAACGATCCGCACTTCGGTTATCGGGCCCGCCGCTGGCACAAACGTTTCAAATACTATCTGGTTGCCGCCCGGTGTTATTGTGATTAGGGTTAAATGCACCTGTTGCGCGCCAGGAGGAATTGCAATAGTCGCCGCACTCGTGCCAGCTGGCAGAACTTGAAATCCTAAGTCGGAACCTCCCATTGACAAGCCTGCATACAAGATAAAAGACGTGGCACTCGGGTCCGGTTGCCACTCTAGTTGAACCTCAGATGGCCCGCCAGTGACCGACGTTATAGTAGTTTGGTTTGCCTGTGCATTAAGCGTTATCAATAACACACCGAACGCTATTGCCACGGTCACCAGACGCGAGCTCGAAAACCTTCTTGGCCACATATTATTTTCCTTTCTATGATCTATGTTTCTATTTCATTAACAACAAAACTAGTCTATTGCCTAGAAACTTAGTCATATTAATCAATCAAAACCAGTGTCACTAACGTAGAATTTTTGTGTCACTTTCATAGAAATACGATGAATTGACACTCCGAATCTCACTTTTGAAAAGATTGTAGGTTTGATCGATAAATAAAGAATGGTCATAGGAGCGTCACAATTTCCTGACGTAATAATATTGCCAACCTTCTCGGTTGAAGCCAAGGCAGACTATCAGTCGTCAGTAATGTGCGCTACTGCAGTACATCACTTCTAATATGGATTTAGGAATATCTGAATAACGCGATTACAGCTATCACAGCAGCAATCACACTGACGCTGGCGAGTTGTTAAGGTCATACAAAAACGCCTAAAAATCGATACTGCGATCGCCGTTAAATGTCGAACCAGCGTGTGCCTCTAACCTATCCGTTGAATACTAAATATTCTTGCTTTCTGTGTTCTGCTATCCGATATAATTAGGTGTGGATTTGAAGAGAACCGTAATTATTACTAAAAATTTTAAGTGATAATGACACTATTAGAATAGGCTCGGTTTGCAGTATTCATTTTTGCCCACCACCGTGTTTCAGTCTCCGAGCAACATCTTCAATAGCATCGACATCTGACCTCTTATACCTTCCAATATCAGAAAGCTGTTCGACAATTGAAAAACGCTTTTCCTTGTCACCTTCTTTTAGACCGTACAAAACATAATATTGATATTCTTTTGTGCGTAAATGCAAACCAACAATCGCCGAATTTTCTTTAACTTTAGTTTCGACATAGCCAGCAATATCATCGCCGTTCAGTTCATAAAATACGTAGTCATTTCGAAAATGGTAAGTAGGCTTATTAATAAGTGCTAACAACACACGTAGATCGTTTCCAATTGTATCCGGCGTGCAAAGGAGATCTTTTGGGGTATAACTAAGGGAATCTCGTATCAATGAAATACTGTCAGCGCCGTTTGAAAAAACATCAGTTGCTTTTAAACCTAAATCATCAACAAGGCTGTTCCGAGTTTCTTTCGACATTGAAAGCATGTCAAATATATCGGGACTATCAGTTAGAACAGATCTTTCAATTAACATTATTGAGTTTAACGAGTTCGTTATACGAATTTTGAACTCGTTTGGCTCGGGGCCCTCATCTACCGTTAACTCATATTCCTCATCATAAATAATTGGCAAAGCGATCCCATCGAATTCAACATCCTTAATCTTATTAAAATTGTCATTGATTTCTGGAAACTTTGAATACCCCATATTAAAAATTTCTGTTTCAGAGTACTCTGCTTTTTTATCCTGGCAATAGTTTAACCATCGCGAGCTAGCCAATTCATCTGAGTATGATACGGAGGGGAAAACAAACCCCATACAGAATATCAATGCCAGAGAGGCTGAGCCTCTCTTATTAAGATAGCTAGATACCATTTCTTATTTCCTCGAGAATAGTTCTATTCTTACGCCCTGCCTCAGATTTAATCGCGCCAGAAATATCATCAAATCTTTCGCGAAGTATCTCTTCTCTAGTATCGATATCAGTCACTTCTTTAAAAACTCGCTTTAGAACTTCTTTCACAACACGTCGGCGAACGACTCCAACAGCACCACCTTGCAAGACTGCAAGGACCTCATCCAGCGCTTCGTCTTTTGCCACAACTTCACTTAAAAGCCTTTCTGCTAATTCTCTCAAACGTTCGTTAATCACTTTAGGTATTTTAACTCCATTATCGCGACCGTCAGGAGTCTTAGTAAAGATTTCCTCCAGTACGATTATGACCTCTTCATCAGTGAGAACAATTGGCTTATTACAATCTTCATTTATTGAGCAGTTTAAAACCTCGGACCCACTTCTTCTAGGTGGATCTTCGGCAAATGATACGTTAATGGTTGGTAAACGCCGCTCGCCAGAACCTTCATTAGGGCTGTCTCCCCCACCTTCTGGCGTCGGCTCGGAGGTTTCACCCTCATCAGTTCCCCTCGGTCTGTAATCTATCGTCTGTAAGATATTGACTATCAAGAATGCGGTAAATTCGACAACCGTATGCACTCCGATTCTACCGTCTCCGTAAAATACAACGGTACTTCCTATCCCTACAGATACACCACTAATGGCGGTTCCTTCGATGGTAACGATAGGGTCTATTCCCGAAGACGGGTCACCAATAGTTACGGTCGTTAGATTAAATTCAAAATAGAACCCTGGGCCGACATAAATTTCCCGATACTGCTCAACCGTAGTATTGGTATTTCCAGTAGGGTCAATATATTTAAGTGGGTTATTCAATACATATGCATAGCGATTGTAACTCTGCATATCATACGCATCTGGCAATACGGGGTCGGCACTTAAAAATCGTCCCAAGTATGGATCATACACTCGAGCATTCATATTAATTAGCCCCGTTTCATCGTCCATTTCATGACCCGTGTACCCACGGTTAGTAACGCTATTGACGCTCGAGTTATCACCGACGTTGAGACGCATTCCCCAAGGATCAAACGCGAGGCGTTGTTCGACCTCACCATAGTTATTCAAAATAACGTTTGTCGAACCCAAATTATCAGTTAATAAATAGGCGGGCTCATCAATATTACTACCGTCAGCACGTTCTATTTGTATGGTATGACCTCCGGTTTCAATCGTATAACGGTGCTTCACGCTGGTTGCATTTCCTTGCGCATCAACGCTCGTGACTCGCTCATAGTATTTACCCAAATAAATAGTTTCTTCTCCATGATCAATCACTTGATTTAGCAGATTGAACTTCGCTTCCTTTTTATAGATACGCTGCTGCTCTGGGCCATATTCATAAATTGATCCAGTCGCTTCACCCTGAGTATTATCAGTTGAAAGCATACGCTCGGGTTTATCAAATGCGGTCCAGCTAATTTTTCGCTCACCACTTTCAACGACACTACCGTTATTATCGTAGCTAAAGTTCAAATTGTCGGTGCTCGGCAATGTTCGAATGAAATTCTCACCATCGAATTCCCAATCCACTTCAAACTTGGCTAACGATATACCCGATTCAATACCGTCGGTAACCGCGGTCAAACGATGTGAATTTTGCCCGTTAGTATTTTGTGCGTAGGCATATGCTCCAACATCAGACTTATAAGTAATATTGCCGATTGCATCGTAGCGAACTTCCACTGTGTCGGTGCCCTTATGATGAAATCGCAGACGATCCAATGCATCGTAATCGAACGTTTCCAGACCTGTAGAGCCAAGTAAATCATTGCGCGAGGTTAGATTATTCATTGAGTCGTACTGATAATTCAGATCTTGCACAACCGCGTTACTGGCAATCGTCGTTACAGAACGAATACGCTCGAGTACATTTTGACCTGGCTTATAATCCTTACGCGTTTGAACTAACTTACCGACAGTTTCTAAATCTACCCGCCCTAAAGCATCGTAGCTATCTGCCCGCCAATGCTCTATGCACTGACCTTGTGCGTTTTCAGTGCTCATTATCGAGGTGAGAAAACCATTGGTGTAATCATACTTGACACCAAATTCGTTAGCAGTTCCTGCTCCGCTACTTGGGTAATATCGTTTTGAAATAAAACCATCGCTGTTATACGCATAGCGTTCTTCAAACGATTGTCCCTTAATCGTTGTCTGCTGCGATACAGGTCGCCCGTATTCATCATAAGCAAAGTTTTGTGCGTAGCCGTTGGGCCCAGTAACGCTCGAAACAGCGCCTATCAAACCATTAGTACCGGCATTATTTGCTCCCCATGCGGCCTGGTCATAAACCCAAGTGCTTTCTCCGCCACTTAACGCTGCACTACCTGGCACAGTTCGCTTGACCAAGCGTGACAACTTATCGTACTCCATTGTGATCGTTTGGTTTTTTGCATCGGTTTGGGAGGTCAAATCGCCCCATACATTGAACGCGTAATTGGTACTTCCTAAGTCAGGGTCATCCAGTATTTTCCTGCGCCCTATCACGTCGTAACTCACACTAATTTCATTGCCAAGCGCATCGCGCGTTTTGGCTAGTCTCTTCTGTGAGTTATAAAAATAGCTCATAGCTTGGTTGTCCGCATTAACAACTCGCACGACTTGACCGAGTGCATTCACACTCCCTTTAGAGAGTCGGCCTTTAGGATCAGTGGCAATACGCTCAATAAAACCAGTTGCTGAGTCTACGGTATAGATGTAGGTGAAATTGGCACGGCTATTGCTCTCATTATTGTACGGTAATTCGGTTCTGGTAATACGCCCCAAATCGTCATACTCGTAGTTAGTCCAATATTGCGTATCTCCCTCAAAATACGGCTGAGAAGCCGATGCAAGACGTCCCCGTTCATCGTAATAATTTAGCTGGATAATCGCTTGATTGGCCACTCCGAGTGTACTGGTAGCGATTAGCTGATTAAACTTGTCGTATACTTTGGTAACCGATGGCTCACCTGGAAGTGTGTTAATAACGACAAACTCACCATCCGACTGGCAATCAGAACAGATGCTATCTAAATCAACCAGTCCCAGTATGCTAATACCACTAACATACGTCACTTCGGAAATTAAACCAGAAGCAGACGTTTTTGTTTTTACTCGACAAAATTCATCATAATCTACATGGCTTTCTAAGCCGTTTGCATCCGTTACAGTACTGGGTAAATCACAAAATGTGTCATAGCCGATAGTCTGGCTTTGATCTAGGGCATTGGTTATCGAGCGGGCTAAGCGACCGTCTGAATCGTAAGTAATTTTATCCTCTCGCACGATAGCGACATCGGATGGCAAAAAGCTTTGAGAATTCGAGGTTGGATAGGATTTTTCCGAAACTATATTTCCATATTGATCATAAGCATATTCGCTGACAGATCTAACGGTCGAATCACCGGAATTCGGCTCACGAATAACTTTGTGCACGCGACCAAGCTCTATGCCATTGCTAATGGTAGGGTAATAAGTGTATTTAGTTTCGTTAACAACAGAGGGTTGCCCCGTCCGTGTATTTGTTTGTCGAACCATGTCGACCTGGCTGATCAACCATTGCGACTCGTTGGCAGGGTTAAAATTATTTTCCAATAATGTGGTATACAGTAACGCCCCTTTGCCGTCATAAACCCTCGTTCGTTGCTGCTCTACACTCCCGTAGGCATCATAGACCAAACTGTCGACATTGGTTGTTCGGTACAAACTCTCACCTGCGTTTGGCGCATAGAATTCAAACTGCTGAGAGCTACTGTCATGCAGCCTTGGAAAATAGGTTGACGTGCCTTCGAGTCTTGGTGTTACGACATGGGTATAATGAGAAGTGGCCCATGCGAACAAGCGTCCACCTTTCAATGTTGCAGTACGTTTGGTGAGCCCCGTATAAGGGAACGCCTGAAACGATTCCCGATAGCTTGCAATACCGCTTAAAGAGTCTACCGTCGTAACATTGTGGAAACCCAAGGGTCCGTTTTTTCGGCTTACCTGTAAACCTTCGTATTGATAACTGGATACTGAAAATGTGCCATCAACTGGCGTTGGTGTCTTCACTGAGGCGGTGACGTACATCGGCCCACGAACAAAACGGCCATCCGACTCAGGCTGCACGGCTTGCCCTTCAAATGTCTTTGGCTGTCTAACGTACAATGCGTCATTGTCAGTCAGCGGTAAGAAGCTCGGTTCAATGGTCACACCCATGGTGGTCGTGACCTTCTTAATTTGATCCGCACGAGCGCTTCGCATTAATCGGGTATTGCGTGTTACGCCTTTGCGTGCCTCAACCCAATCCGGGGCGCCGTCGGAATTGATATCGACAAACCGTCCAAAGTTGGCTTTCGCATTAGCTCGGCCACTGTAGTCATAGTAAAGTCTTGTGGGCGTATAAGGACTATTGTTTGGCTGCGCTACCCAGCCGGTGCCGGTATTCAGATAGGCCTTTTTCGACACTGGGAAATTCGTCGCCGACGATTTAAACGACTCAACATAATCGATCAAGCCGTCCTGATTGATATCCATGTATTCGCCACCCTGGTTAACCGGCCAGCTTCGTGCAAAACTCGAATAAGCGAAATTGACGTGCAAAAACGGCGGCGCTTGGAAGCCCGCATTTCTGGCTGTCCACCCTCTGCCTGTATTGAGGCGCACAAATTTTTCTTGCGCCCCACCGCTCGCTGGGCGCTGATACGACGCAACCCAATCGGCTAATCCGTCGCCATTAACATCCATAAATCGGCCACGTGCTACGGGAGAGATATTGTCCCAGCCGTTAATGTTGTCGTACATGATTTCGGGAAGTATGTACGGCGAATTGGCTGGCTCTTGTGGCTTCCAGCCAGTGCCTGAGTTTAACCACAGTTTGCGAATTGGGTCTTGCAGACTCGCTTGATACGATGTCATCCAATCCATCAAGCCGTCACCATTAACATCAACAAACCGGCCTCGAGGAATGCTGTAAATACCGCGATATTGTGCGAATACATCTGGCATGTCGTAGGCCGTATTACGCGACCACCCGTTACCCGTGTTCATCCAGGTCGATTTAACTTCGATGCCATTACCGTTCGACGTGTAGTTAAAAAACGCCGTTACCCAGTCGACAAGTCCATCACCGTTCAGATCTACCAGGCTTCCTCGATTGGTCGCAGTTCGTGTGTGCCCACCCCCACTATTAACAAGATAATCAAACAGAATATCTTTCGGAGCCCAGGCGTTTTGTTTTTGCCATGTCGAGCCCGTGTTAATCCAGGTTTCACGTACGTCTTCAACGTCTTCCGCCAGGCCGTATTGGCGAAAGTTAGTATCAAAGCGATATGAATACACGATATCAAGAAGACCATCGCCGTTCACGTCGACCAATTGACCCATATCGATCGAGTCCGGCAAAAAGCGTGCTTGAGGGGTGTTTACAATACTGTTCTGATAACTGCGTAGGGGCCGAGGTAGTTTCCAGGCGGTTTTCTGGACCCACTTTTTGTTCTCTCGGACATATGTTTTACGAACCTGGCTTCCACCCGGTGCGGTGTACGCAATGACAAGGTCAACTTCTCCATCGCCATTTACATCAGCCCATTCACCGCGATTAATTTCTTTAACTGAGCTCTCTGTGGTGCCATCACCTAAGTGGCGCGCGTAACTGTAATATTCTATTAAGTCATCTGGCGCAATATTGTGCTCGCTGGAAGAGTTTGTACCTGTGGTATAACCCGGTAAACTTGCTTGCCAATCGAATGTAACATCCGGCATGCACTCACCCGCACGACCGCATTCGGTAACCGCGACAATGCGAGATCGCCCTGACATAGGCGCTGTTTCATACTGCATTGTGTAGTCGCGAAAAACTTGATTGTTTTTACGAACTTCCACTTTTTTCAAGCGATCCAGAAAATTTATTCGAGAACCTAAAACGTAACGGAAGCGAGTATCACCTGTGTTTGCTTCGTAGATAAAATCGACTTTGTGTTTAGCACTGTTACCCGTAAATGCATACTCGATTCTATCAACCAGACCATCGTCAGCCCGGTAAGTCGCTTCATAGTAATTTCCATCACGATCAGATACACGGGCAACATTCCAGGTGTGGATTGAATTCGTTCCTGGCAATTTGAATTGCGCAGTGTGACTGTTTAACCCGCTTGGCGCGCCATAATCAATAATTTGACCGCCCTTGGTCCAAACACGCCAGCGAGTTGGAGCGCGGCCTCCATTGACATTAACTGAACCATTTCCATACGCCACGATTTTCGAAAAATTGTCGAGCTCTGTACGATATTCGGAATTCGCTGCACCTTGCGAACCTGATACTAGAATTAGTCGTTGTCCATTTAGACAATAACGGTCATTGGCATTATGTTGCACGCCAACTCGCACCCCGTCAGTACGTAAATTCTTGCCGCAGCGTGTGATAGCGGATAAGCCAGATACGGCCCAACCAACCCCCATGGATCCAGCGCCCGCATTGCTTGAGAAGTTAAGCGCCAGGCTAGGTTGGACCTTATTACGCCCTTCAGGCACTAGGATTGGCATAGAAAACTGAAACGCGCCAGAGGCTCCCACTCCGTAGGATGTTGAGGTCGCGCCAGGTATATCTTTTGCAAGTAGACTACCAGACGATGCTAAGGTTGTTGATAAAATGAGTGAGTAAAAAGCGGACTTTATATTCATTTTGATATGGGCTGTTTGTAGGTTCCGTTTAGAGCTGCGCTGAACTTGATAAGCAGCGCAGACGTCATCTAGTAATGTTTATGTTAGGCGAGGCATTGAGTTGCGCTTTGTAATGGGTACGCATCTTGGTCATTTAAAATGCCGTCGCCATCCAGATCGTTGTCGGGTAGTGCACAACCTAAATTATCTACCTCGGTCGATGGTGGCGTCGCCGGACACTGATCAATTGCATCATTCACACCATCGTTATCGGTATCTAATTGTGACGGCGAACAACCATCAGCGTTTGCAGTAGCCGTAGTGTTCGGACACTGATCCACTGCATCACTAACACCATCGTTATCCGTGTCTAATTGATAAGGCGCGCAACCAACGCTATTCGGGGTGCCAGAAGTATTCGGGCACTGATCAATTGCGTCGTTGATTCCATCATTGTCTGTGTCGAGTTGATAAGGCGCACAGCCAACTGAATTAGCTGAACCACCCGTTGTATTTGGGCATTGATCCACCGCATCGCTAGCGCCATCGTTGTCTGAATCCAATTGGCTCAAACTACATCCCTGGCTATTAATCGATTGGCCAGCCGGTGTGCCAGGGCAGCTATCGGCGTTATTTGGTACACCATCATTGTCGCTATCAGGTAACGGCTTTGTGCCCGTTGAGGTTCGAGTAAAACCGCACTCAGACGTTTGCGTAAAAGAGGTTCCCACGTAAACCGTGGACCGCTTAGGCGACCAGACTTTACCGCGGCTTGTGCCAAAATCCACTTGCTCATAATGTGACCATGCTGAGTTCTTACAAGATGCGGTGAATAATTTACCCGCGCAAATATCTTGCCTCTTTGGAGCGAACCCCAGAGTACAACGGCAGTATTGTGTTTTTATTCCAACCTGTGGCCTGGTTCTGCCCGATGAGGTAATTTGGGTATAGTTTTCACCGGCACATACGCGAGTTGTCCATGGCAGCCATGTCTCCGCATATGCGCTACCGCTATAAATACCGATAAACAGAAGGATTAAAAATCTTATATAACGCCTTGCCAAGATGGGCGTGTTATTTGTTTTTGAAGTGCTATTCAAATTGGAGACTTGTTTAAGCATTTTTTATTTTGGGTGCTTTGTGGGTTGTTTATATTCAAGCCGTTACGTGAGCGATATCAGAACCATAAAGTACGTAAATAATTCTGGTCTAGTACGGCGTTCTTGGGGTTGTTTTGTTCGATGAGTCACACGAAAATTAACACCGAAGCTTATTGAGCGACCTATTTAACCCATGAATGGATCAATCTTCTGGTGCAGAATCAACAGTCATCTGAATTGATGAGAGTCATCGATAACTATTCACAGAAGTGCCAATAACAATTTCGATATTTAGGTGGCTTTTACGAGTGACTCTCCATGTAAGTTCTGCTTCCAATCCATGCATGTTTGATTAGATGTTGAAACTCAACTAATCGGCGTTGTGAATGCATGCGAATATTGATCGGATTGATCAAGTGTCGATATTCTTCCAACGAAGTACTCCAGTATTTCTGATTGTTTGTAGGGAATTAAGACTCAAATTTTTTAACTTAAACAATAGCTTTCTCAAACTTATGTTCTCGATAATTCTTGTCTTATTGATCAGAAAATTAGTCGTATTGGCTCAAGAAAACCAGTGTCACTAACGTAGAATTTTGTGTCACTTTCATAGAAATATTATAATTTGACACCCCCAATCTCACTTTTGAAAAAACAAGACGTTTGCCTTACTTCAGTCTTGGGTACGAATTTAAACTATGGACCTTACACAACTGACTTTATACTTCCTGACAGCAATTCTTATACAAGCGTTACTTCTCATTTTTATAAAGAAACGAGAGATTGGAACGGGATATTTGATTTTTTTGGGTGCCTCTTTCATTGGAACCAATCTCTGCCTTTTGGCAATGGCGCTGACCGATCAATCCAATGCTATGGCGGTAGAACTGCTGCTGCGCTTTTCCTACGTATTTTTATTTTTCTCGGCAGCCTGCTTTCTCAGCTATGCATTACAAGTATGCGATAACATAAAAAGTAGTTTCGCTCGACAAATTGAAAACGGTCTTTGGGTTGTCGCATTTTGCGGCGCGATACTATCAGTTGTCACTGACGAAGTTGTCGCAGGCTATAGGCCAATACCGATCGGAGTCACGGCAATACCGGGCAACATTCATTGGGTCGCGCTGTTACATGGGCTTCTGGCCTTGATCACGTCCGCCATGGTATTGATTCGAGAGTGGATAAGCTTGGAAGACGATAACCATAAGAGACAACGCTTGTTTATTTTAACCGCCTATATCTCTCATGCGCTGATCTCAGCGGGTGTTGTTGTTATGTTGCAATACGGCTCTGAGGTCAATTTAACCATGACATACCCCATCTCCACGACGCTCGCACTTTGCTTAATCGTTTACGGAGACTACAACTTCGGTTGGCTCACTCTATCTAAATCAAGCACAGCTACTCCGCGGTCAGAATTATCCGATAAGCACCAACTGAACGACATTTTCACCTCATACTCAAATGGTGATTATTCGTTCAATGAGGCTGCAGAAAAAATTGAACTGCTGCTGATAACCCATGCTTACAGTAAGCACAATGGAAACATGATGAAAACCGCTGAGGCGATGGGTCTCGGCCGCTCCACTTTGTATAGGAAAATGCAAAAATACAAATTGAAAGAAGGTTAAGCAGAAAGATAAGCGTAAACGTCCAGTGCCCTATCTGGGTACTGGTTTAAACTATTTCTGTTGTTTAACTGCGAGATGTCATAAACGCAGCAAGCTCTGTAATCTGACATTATCCAAGATCAAGAAGGTACTCTGTTTTGGGGTTCATCAATTTGATATATCACCCGTCCCTTAGTGTTAGAACCGTTCTCAAGACAGGCTAATAATTGAGTTTAACCTCAGCAATTATCGCCCATGTTTTTGAGTTAAAAACGAAGGACACTGTACGCTCTCAGGCACCCGCCCAAGGTAATGACTTCATTTTAATTGCTTATTAGCCATTGATTTATAACGATTTTTATAATTTTCTTATTTTTTTGAATCCAATTACGCAAAAGCGGTATCTAAGATTACGTAAGCGGCAATTGTGCCACTGAACAAATTTAATTGGAGAACATACTCATGAAAAACCTAACCATCAGCCTAAGCCTAATTTTGACCCTTGCCAGCAGCCAAGCGGTACTCGCCAGCGTTAGTCAAACACCCTCATACCCCGAATCAAATATTGAAACGGTGATCGTTGTAGCGCAACCGGAAGTGGCTAATTTTGAAATTTACAGTGAGAAGCACAGCGCACGTGCAATCAACGAAGTAATGGAGTTCGTAGCCCTCAATCTCGAAAACGACAGCAATGAGGAAGCGCCTATTTCGACAAAGATCTAATGCAATATCAGAGCGATTCCAAGTAAAGGCAACTGAACAATTCTTATGCTCAAGTTCGGTTGCCGCAAATTACACGAACCTAAACTATGCTGCAATGGATATCAGCTAACGATTAGCCAAGAGTAGATAACTAAGCGAAATACTGATTTGCAAACTATTTAAAAAAGGCAAAGGTACAGTGAAATAAGAGCCCTGGTAATCAAGGAACGAATAAGCACTCGGATAGATTAGAATGATATACGCGATAAGAGAGCCTTATGGAAGCGTTGAATTAAAGGCTTCTACATCAACACACTGCGTTGGAGAATTGTCGAAATAATCCGGAATGCCATCATTATCAGCATCACGTTCGGGAACAGCGCAACCATCTTGCCCTACTAAGCTCGACGTTGTGCCTGGGCATTGATCGGCCGCATCATTCACCCCATCATTATCAGTATCTAATTGTGATGGCGCACAACCTTGGGTATCCGAAATGCCGCTGGTATTAGAACATTGATCGAACGCGTCGTTAACTCCGTCATTATCAGTATCGACTTGAGTTGCATCGCAGCCTTGAGCATTAGAAGACTGAGTACTTCCTGGGCATTGATCTAAATCATCACTGACACCATCATTATCGGTATCCAATTGATTAAGAGTGCAACCTTCTGAATTTGACACACCGCTTGTATTTGGACACTGATCTCGCGCATCGTTTACACCGTCGCCATCGGAATCCACAGTACAGCCTACCGTATCGACAGCAAAACCTGCGATACTATTAGCGCATTGATCGTCTTGATCATTAACACCATCTAGGTCGGTATCGAGCTGGCTCAAAGCACAGCCGTTGTCGTTTACTACTACGCCAACCGGTGTATTAGGGCACTGGTCGGCAGAATAGATAACGCCATCCTGGTCTCGGTCTTTGGGGGTGAGTTTGATCGATTTGACCAAATTTTCAAAGGTATCCAGAGCAGCCGTATTGCCTTCAAGCAAGCGAGACGTACCACCGTAATTGGGTTCTAGGTATATATCTATGTGGTACGCAGGTGAAACACTGATAGATGACGCTCTGCTGGTCCACGCCGGCGGCAGCAACGGCTGTGATTCTGTAAAACAAAATCGGTCTCCGCCTCGGAAATCAACTTCAGGATACAGGCACACTCCGTCATGGTAAGCGGTCTTCGCCATATGTTGATTAATAATAGTTATCAACATCGCCACTTTCTCTTCATCGGTTTGTGCATCGGCATTGCCGTTTACTAGTGACAACCATACGAAACCAATTAGGGCAAGAGTTGCACCGACATTATTCCTGACAAAACTATTGAACTCTCTTATTTTCATATTATTCCGTATTCAATTCAGTTTCTTAAGCAACGTATGCGAATCGGGTTTTGACTAGACGTAAAACTCGTGGATCTACTCTTCAATCAATGCTGACGGCTCGGATACAGATTCACTTTCTATTTGATAGGGACTAGTCGCGTCGATAAATTCACCGTATTCTCGAGGTGAAGCTTGTGTTAACTCTGCATGCAACTGATCTTGTTCAGAGAGGATACTTACATCCGCAGGCGCTGGTTCATATTCATTAACGCGATCCATTACTTCACGAACAACCGGAATCATCACCTTCTCTGGCGGCTCCTTTACAAGGTGTGCAGTCGCTTCCTCAAGTTCCTTAATCCTTGCCAACGTAGCTGGACTCGGTTTAGGTAAAGTGGGCTCAACCGTCTCAAGGCTATCTAAATCCCGTTCCTTATTTTGGTCAGAGTCAAGGCTGTGCGTCGGGTCGATGTTAGTGTTCGAATACAAACTGTTATAGTAAAAAGCCGTGCTTGCTACGCCAAGGCCTAGGCCAATGGACCCTACGAAAATTATTTGAACCAACTTCATATTAACGATGAACATCTATTCGTCTGGCCATGCAATAACCATTAAATTTAATCCGTTCATCCACAAAGAAATTAGCGGGTTTCTGTAACGAAAAGGCCACCAGTGCCGATGTCCACATCGCATTATTTTGTGCTTGAGTGTGGTGCAGTAAATCGCAATCCAAACTCACCCATCGGCTTGGACAACTAGCTAACTTACCGTCTGCTTGCGCGATAGGTACATCGAGTAACACCATACAACCGCCGTAGGCAGAGTCCGCTAAGGTCGCGACAATTTTACCACCGAGCACCCATGCCTGCTGAGCGCTGGATATACTGGGAGCGCTGATAAGAAGCAGCGCAAGTAATAAAGTACCTGTGTTTTTGGTGCGTTTAAATAGCTTCATTTTTAGTTATCTCAATTTCGTTTATTTTATTTGCTAAAAGGTGTTTTAGATAAAACTAGATTTAGTCCATTATCGTGAATACTCCAGTGACAATATGGAGGCCTCTATATTAATATTGTCTTCATCTATTGAGCTTTGTTTATAAAGTTCTATTAAGCTCCGACTCCATTAATTCCTGCTACTACCTATAAAGTGATATTTTATTCTTATGTATTTAAACTAATTACTCATCGTTGACGGTTTGGTAAACAGAAATCCGACCACAACCATTATCTTTATTCAAATCTATATATAAGTTGATAAATATAAAACTTTCATCCTTTACTCTTTTTCGAAAGTCAATAGCAATCTCATCATCTTCGAAAAAGGTATGGCTAATGTAATCCTCCAACTGGAGTCGTTCCAAGTGGTCCTTCAACTGAGAAGTTATATCCATAACTTCGTTTGAATTAGAACTTTCGGTATGAATACAGTTTTTCGCTTCAAGTAAATATCCCTCAAGATCAATCTCCTTAGAGATTCCCCCCGAGGCACATGAAGTCGCTATCAACAAAATCAGTGTAGATATTATTTTCTTAATAAAGTTAATCATACAATGCCCTCAATCTAGATAAATCATCGGCAATAACTGACCTTGGTCTATCCCCTGTCATTATGCTTCCCGCATCGGAGCCAAGATGATCTAGCCCTAAAATGTGACCAAGTTCATGCACAGGCGTGTCAACATACTGACCTTTTCCAAAATAAATACGCCTACCTCCAAGTTCAGCAGCTCCTAGAGACTCGCCACTTACTGCGTTTTTTGTAGTGCAAAATTGGTTACACGGCACAAGACGTAACTTGCCTCTTTTGGGTACTAATTTTAGGTCTAAAGAAATAGAGCTCCAGCCCTTCTCAGCAGCTTCAATATAGGCCTTTGCTGTAGCTTCATCAACGCCCTCGGCTGAAATCGTAATAGTATCTGTAGTGATCGAACCATCTTCGGCAACATGTATCTTTGAACGTAACCTTTTGTTAACTCTGTCATTTAGGTTATCAGAAGCCAAGGCCTTCTCCGCATTATACAACTGAGCAAAAGAAGCACTAATAGCACCATTAGCAAACTTGCCGCCCGTCAATTCCGATATGGTGCCGCCTAATAATGCCCTAGTTGCAACTCGGTGTGGTTTGTACGCGGCTTCGCCATTACCTATCTGGTTGATATACGGTTTAGCAAATGCGCTCAAACCCGCTGATGCGAAGCCATTACCAAAATTGCCACCTCCGAGTTCCTCTAGCACTCCGCCGACGATACCATTAGCAATGGAATTCTCGAGACTGCCAGCTTTGCCTATTTTCGACGTTTCTCCATAGAGCGCATCACCCAAATAGGTTCGACCTGCGGCTTCTAAAGATTCGCCAAAGTCGTAGGTGAAGGCGTAGGTACTGCCGGCACTCGCAGCGGCACATTGATCTACCCCGCCGGTTGCGCAAGCGACTATCGACACAAAACTAGCAAACTGGTCGGCGCCAATGGTTACCAAGAAGTCGGTAACTACATAAGTGCCTACCGCGACTGCGGCAAAATATAAAAATTGCCCAAAGTAACCAGTTGGATCCGTGGCGTTCAACGGGTTATTTCTTAGATAGCTATAACGATTTAGGCTTTGACCATCCAATGGGTCTTGTATAAACGGGTCCGCCTGCAGGAACCGACCTAAGGTTGCATCGTATATTCGGCCATTCATATGAATAATGCCGACGCCATCGACCATTTCGTGCCCGGTGAAGCCGCGAGTTGTAATGCTAGAATCGAATGAAGCCAACGTTTCACCCGTTAACGACTGCAGAGAGTCTTTATCTCTGCGTTGCCCCCAAGGATCGTAACTTAGTTTTTGAATAAGCTGAACATTCTCATTGGCGGCGAGCCCTAAATCTTCGGTAACGATACGCTCTACGCTACCTAAGTGATCATGTAATAAATAATGCTGCTCATCGCTTATAAAATGACCATCTGCTGCATAGGTGATAGTTTCAACCGCTACGCCCAAATGACGCTTATACTCGCGTTCACCCGCTCGCTCGCCTTGAGTGTGGACAATGTATTCAACATTGCCTAAGTAGTACGTCGCTTTTACGCTTGCCGGTCGGTTCTGAGTACCAGCATCGACGTCAACACGCTGGTATCGACTTCGACTCGGACCGTACTTGAATGTGGTAGTAAAACCACCCTTACTCACTTCTTCGACTTTGTCAAAGACGTTGTATTTCAGAATACGACCATCACCAAAAAAGTTATTACCATTTTTATCGTAGTGATAGCTCTTACCACCGGCAGTGGTCACCGCATGCGGACCTGCACCATTCTCTCCATATCGATAAGTGCCGACATCTGATTTGTACACCATGTTGCCGATTAAGTCGTATTGCACATCAACAGTTTCACGTTGGCCGAGAAAGCCAACACTATTTTGTACGAGACGATTTAGGTTGTCGTAGGAGAACGTCTCGATAGTATCGCCTTGTTCACCCTTAGTAGTGCGGCCCTCTAAATTGCCGAGGTCATCCCAGTAATAAATAAGGTGTTGTAATGGCGTATTAAGTCGCGGACGCTGCGCATCGACTACTCTCAATAGGCCCGTTGCCGAATAATATTGCTTAATCACGCTGACGCCATTACCCAATACATAGTGGGTTAAATTACCCCGCTCGTCCATACGATTGTTACGTTGGTAATAGCTAAATGTTCGGCCATCCAGGTGTTTTCTGACATCGTGTGTTTCTCTGACAAAGCCGTTCGCATCATAGATAGTTTGAACACCTCGTATGCCATTTGTTTGGTCAGCACCTACGCCCGGTGTATCTGATTTGCTACTTGCATCGAAGGCTTGAAACACCCTGCCTAAATGATCGTAAGTTTGCGCAGTTTCAAATGAACCAGCTCCCGGAACCGTCATCAGGGTGCGAGTCTCTCTACCAAAACGATCATAGCTTGGGGTCTGGTCATAGCCATCACTACTGCGCTCGCGTGCCAACTGACCAATACCATAAAGCTGAGTGTCATATCGCCATTCGGAGATATTGACAATGCAGTCCAGGCTATCAATATCGACCCTCCGAGTTTCTCGCCCCAATCCATCGTAAAACGTTTGAATGGACTGACCCTTAGCATCGGTTTGCAAAACCAACTCGCCAAAGGCGTTGTACTCATACTGCCAATTGCCTTTATCTGGGTCGTTCATCGACGTTTTGCGGCCAAGCTCATCGTAGACCAATGTACTGGCGTTGCCTGCAGCATCAACCATTCGAACTAAGTTACCTAAGGCATCATAATAATAATTGGTTGCGGCTAAATCGTGGTCGATAACACGTACAATTTCATCTAGGGCATTGCGAATTTCGGTTTTGCGCTGACCTTTCGCATTTACTGTTAGCGTTGAGAAATTCGTATAACTCATCGTTGTAACAATTTCATGAGAGTCGGTTCCAAACGGTACGTCACCACCGGGTGTTGACGTTCGAATTGGATTACCAACGAGATCGTATGCAAAGTAAGATTGATAGGCTCCTTCCTGGTAGGAAGCCGTAATGACAAACGGGGTACTCTGCTGGGCAGTACGGCCTAAATTATCGAACTTAGTATCGGTAGCTACCCAGTCATAACCACTCGGACTTTGATTGCTCAATACAATATTCAGTGTACGAACACTTCGTCCTAATACATCAAAACACTGTTTTGCTTTACCACCGTCCGCCGACGTTGTCGTAATCGCTGACGCGGTTCCTGAAGGGCACAACGAATCACTACCCGACAGAGTAATACGAGTCCAGCCGCCTACATCACTGGTAGTAAAGTACTCTCGCCCCATTTCGGTATATGCGGTATAAGCACTATTGCCATTAACGTCGACCACTCGCGTTGGTTTGCCATATTTGTCTCGGCTTAAGACTTCAGAAAGTTTGACCTCACCCAGGCCTGGAAACTCTTGATAAGTGGAAACTGGGTATCGCCCTGTCGCGTCATACTCCGTTCGCTC
Organism: Arenicella sp.; assembly: GCA_965230315.1. Classification (GTDB taxonomy): domain Bacteria; phylum Pseudomonadota; class Gammaproteobacteria; order Arenicellales; family Arenicellaceae; genus Arenicella. The sequence continues at coordinate 3,735,711 of CBDDKT010000002.1, read as the reverse complement.
TCCTAGACGAGTTACATTGGCAGTACCATCCCACCCCGTCACCTTAGCCTGCTTTTTGTTACCAAAGGCATCATAGGTATGAGATGTGGTTAGCGTTTGGCTAATGTTACCGTTTGGCTGCACGGTCTCGGTTTTTAACAAGCCTCGCATAGCACCGGCATCATAATAGGTGAAGCTCGATACTCTTGAGAGTGTTGGTGTGCCCGGGCGGGAAGTCGTAACGGTTGATTGGCTCAGGCGCCCCATTCTTTCGTCATACGGACTCGAGCCAAATTGATTGACGGTAGTCTGCTGGCTCACACGAGAAAAACCACCATCAACATTGAGCCCATCGGTCGTTACCTGGCTTCTGGTTAGATTGCCAGACGCATCGTAAGTATTACTGGTTTTGACAAGATTAAGTTTTTCACCTTGAGCCGCGCCATTTTGCTTCAAGGCATACCCTTCATCTTGCGAAACACTAAGTACTGGCTGTACTGCCCCAATCGCTGCTGTACCTAAAGTGCGAGCCGTACTAATCAACGAATTATTCCAACCTTGCAGGCGCCAGGTGCTGCTTGACCGGCTTAATAATTGTCCATTGGATGTGGTTACGTCGGTTGCAAGCGGGTAACCGATAAAAGGCCAATCTTGCCGATAGGTCGATCTAGTGCGAATGCCGGTTTGCTCATCCGTAGTCGTAAGATACTTAAATCCTAAGTTGCCTCGCCCGCCAGCTTGAATTTTAGCTTCGCCATATTGATAGCGAATGGAACTCATATTAGCGGCGCTCGCCACGCTCGGAGAACTGCTTCTCACTCGAGTAACAATAGGTAACGTACCATTGAATTCGAGTACTGGAGTACGTGGAGTCTCCTGAAGCGTTTGTTGCGAGCTTGCAGCTAGTGAACGAAACGGATCATTTAGGCTAGTGTAATCCGCTTCGGCTAGTGGTGAATATGCTCCACTTTGGTTCAAACGTTCATAGCTAATAATCGTTCTCGCACCATAACCATTGGTAATCGAGGAGACTACATTGCCAAGATTTCGACTCGCGCTTGAATCGGTATCGCCATCGGCGGGATGGAAACCAAGATTCGCACCGCCACTAAAACTGGTAAAACGCACGAAATCAGTAATTCCGTCACCTGTATAGTCGGAAAAAATATAATTTTCTGATATTGAATCAGTAGGGTATCGGACGGTACGCAAATGAGATGCGGCGCTAAACGTTCCTGTTGCGTTGACCCAATACCTTACTTGTAACGACGTTAAGTTTTGCCAAACGATATCAATAAATCCATCATTATTGATGTCACTCAAGGTGACATTCTGGTCTTCCGCATCGTCCGCGTTTGAGGCCCCCATATCGGGCAACAAAATCGCAGGATTAAAGCCAGTGCCATTACTGAGACTTACAAGCCATGTCTTATTAATATTCGACCAATACACCACATCACTTAAACCGTCAGCATTAATATCTGCGAATCGAGTAACCGTGTGGTCGCTTAAGCTGGGTGCATTGCCAGCCTGCTCAAGGGTTAGCTGATTATTGACTAATCGACTGAAAGCAATTTGATACCCGTTTTGTTGAACTAGAAAGTCTCCCAAACCGTCACCATTGATATCGCCCGCGGGCGCCTTAACGCTAACTTGGTTACGGTTAAAATAACGGTCATCGCTGAATATATCGCTTGGTAAGTTCGAATTATTCCATGCGAATCCAGATTCGCGCGCTACCGTGCGTGTGGTTCTGTTGAAGTGATACGCCATATTCGATGACGGCGGTTGGCTAGCATCACGTTCAAACACCCAATAACTACGACCATCGAATGCATCCGCTAACCCATCGCCAGTCATGTCGGCAAACTCGACATCATCCCCGGAAAATGGGAAATTAATAAACTTACGAGATAACTTCCAGCCAGATGGCGTACGCTCTGACAACAATAGATGCCAACCTAAGCCTTCACTTTTCACCAATAAGTCGTGACGACCATCCAAGTTGTAATCAATCGGCTTAACGATAAGTGGTTTTTCAAAGCCATCGTCATATCGCCATGTTTCGCCATCATCGAAGCCGGGTTCACTAACATTCTCACCTTCACCGTTATTAATTAGGTAAGAAAGTCGCTGAAAACTCTGAGTTTTAGGTTTACTTAAGAATCGTTTTTTTACTCTAATATTACTACTAACAAATACAATATCGAGTAATCCATCCCCGTTAATGTCGGTAAACTGAGTGTCCAGCAGGTAATCATTTTCGCGATCATTCCCCAAGTTCAAGGCATGCTGAAACTTTTGGAATTCCGGCGTAACTCCAGGTGATGGTAACCGCCAGTCAAAGCGTGTCTTAGGAAGACAAACATTACCTGATGTACACTCCTGGATGGATGCTAAACGACTTATTTTATTCAGTTCACCTGACGATCGGTAGACTAGGTTGTACGAACGCAACATTTGGTTGTCACTATTCGAACGCACCGTTTTGAGTCGCTGTTTAACTACGATTTTCTCGCCTGATACATAGGAAATTAAATCGTCCTCGCGACCTTCGTAATCATAGTTAATAGTGGCGTTTGGCGTCGAGCCGTTACCATAAGCATAGCCAACCTGGTTAATACGAAAACCATCTTGATCATTAAAATAAGTGAAGGTCATTTTGTTGCCGACACTGTCTTTTATTTCACTAAGCCCCCAAGTCAGCACACCAGAACTAAAGGTGTGACGAGAATCAGGACTGGCGCCGTAAGTTGACGTTGAACCATCTTTTCTAACCACCGTGAAATGACTTGGAGCTCCTGCTGAACCGCCGTGCGCAGTCACCAGCGCGAAGCTGTCTATCTCGGTCTTGTAAGTGCTACCAGTAGATCCATAAGCGGCGCCCTTTTGAACAAGAAGACGTTGGCCATCTAAGCAGAATCGGTCACTAGCGTCCCAGCTTATTGGCATCATTTGTCCATCCTGAGCCAAGGTTTGTCGACACCTTCCAATAGAGCTCAAGCCTCCTAAACTCCATCCCATTCCCATCAACCCGTTTCCACGTTGACTGGAGTACATCAAATTTAGAGTCGGAGTTACACCGGCAGTTCCGGTCGCTGTCGCAATTGAAACATCGTACATAGCGTCACCAGACTCGCCGACCTTGAAGCTGCCTTCGGTAGTACCAATTCGGTCTTCATTAATCGATGCAGCTGGGATAGATGCAGCGATTGGCGCAGTAGGTATATCGATCTGGTATTTTGGCTTTAACGTAAACGCCAACACATCTGCATCATCTCCAACGCAATACTTGAACTCATTTTGCTGCTGGCTACCCACACATGCGCGTATTCGATACCGATAAGAAGTAACCTTATTTATTCTATGAACAACTTGACGACTCGTCGCGCCATTAGCCCCTTCTAACTGAATCCACTCTCCGCCTCCCTTCTGCTCGTCAAGCTCGTAGAAAACAGCGTTATTAACAGCATCCCATGACAAATTAACGGTGGTTCCGTCACTCGCTACAACTCCTTGGAAATTGTTTGGCGGGCCTGCTGGCGGATACGTAACCAGTATTGATAAATCATTTGTTGGATCACCACATTTGTAACCACGATTATCGTCACCCATGCACGCTTCTGCGTAATAACTATAACGCCCTTGCGGTTTTCCAGTAACCGTATACATAGCGACGCGATGGTCGCCATCTTCAGACGGCGATGACTCATCAACCTCAACTCTAGTAATCTTAATCGTACTTGCGATGCCAGTACTATGATCTACCTCAGTCAACTTATAGACAATTTCAATGCCTGGTATTTCAGCCACTGCATCCCATTGGATAACGAAATTGCCATCCAAATCTGCGAAATCCCTCTCACCGTTAGTATTGCTATAGCTTTGTCCTGAATTTGCTCGGATCCAATCGGGCGAACCTGGCGGGTGTACTGTCACTTGATTACTTAAAGTACTGTAGTCCCCACAACCGACAATTGTGTTACAAGCTCGAACCTTGTATTGATACTTACCAGGTTCTCGAGTAATTGCAATGCTTGTTAGCGTCGGTCTATCAATACCAGCTGGTAAATTGATAGTATTGTAAGGATCGTCTTCGCGTATTTGGCCAGACGGTTTTGTCTCCAATTGCACCACTTCATAACGATCCACCATATAACCGGTTGACGCGTTCCAATCTATCGAAATGGCCCCGTCACTATTCTCAGGTTGAGCCAGCACGCCAGTCGGCGGTGGCGGCACAGCGGCGACTGTTACAGGAAAGCGCGGCAACGCAATCGGACTACAAAGGTCTAATTGGTTACACGCTTGAATCTCATAATTGTATTCCCCAGCTGCCCGGTTGCGAAAATCTAATCGGTAGACGGGTTCTGTCTCTAAAGTTCCTCTCGCATCAACAATAATAGGGCTTCCTACTCGTGCAAAATTGTATAGTTCTTGCACTTTAAAGTAGGTTACTTCTGCTTCACCGGGCCCCCGGTTAGCCGAGCTACCAAAAGTAAGGTCATAATTACCATTACTAAGATAAGGAGATAAATGCGAGGTTCCAAGCACATTCTCACCGGGGTCGCCGATGCTGGCGTAGGTAATCAGTGAAGGAGTCTGAATTGCGCGAGTCGTCGCTACGTTTGACCAACCACTGCACGTGCCCCGGCAGGCACGCACCCGATATTTCAATTCGTTAGAAGTATGACTTGGAGTCGCAAAAATATTGCCACTTTTGGAAAATCGACGAAACCCATAGCCGCCCGTGCCAATTTTCTGTTCTTGTAACTCGTAACCATCAGTTACATTTCCGCTCGATGCGTCCCAATCGACTCGAAATTGACCCGATACAAGAGGCGGCACACGGAGGTTTTGCGGAATACTAGGCGGCAATACCCGCACTGTCTTGGCAGTTTCATAAACATTAGCCTTATGCGGATTAAAGTTCATCCATGTCCCTTGGCCTGAACCTCTTCCACCGGTCACACGTATCTGATAGAAAATACGCAGCCTATACTTGTAATTTCGGCCTGGAAGACTGGTTTCGCGATAACTGGTTTGAGTACCATTAGTTAAGGTTTTCCATGCCCCCGAGGGCTCTTGGCGCTCCAAGAAAGGTTGCTTAACGTGGTTTGATTCCCTTAGCTCAGCATCAGACCACCATTGTTCGGAATTGGGAAAACGGTAAACTGCTGCGGGAATTTTCCAACTTATGGTAAATGTACCATCTACGCTGGAACTCGGTATCGTTAGTGTGGACGGTGCGTTCTGAATAGTTAAGGTTGTGTTATTGGCGAACAGCGGCTGCGCAAAAAAACCAATAACGAAAAATAAAGATAACTTTAAACTGATGAGCTTAGATAACCCATAGCGTGTATATACCTTTTCGTTATTCAACATACTTAATCCGTTCATAAAGTTCTTTCGCTTAACCTTGGAAATCTTATTGTTTATTCTATTCATTACTTGAACTACCCTTCTAGATTGCCGCATTGAATGCGTCAACGTCGACACACTGAGACGGAGTATTATCAAAGTGATCTGGAATCCCATCACCGTCGCTATCCGTTTCAGGAAGAGCGCAGCCATCTTGACCAACCAAGCTCGAGTCAGTATTCGGGCACTGGTCTATCGCGTCATTAATACCATCGTTATCAGTGTCTAATTGCGCCGCTGCACACCCATTACCATTAGCAGTACCGCTGGTACTCGGACATTGGTCAAAAGCATCATTCACACCATCGTTATCAGTATCCACCTGCGCGGCGTCACAACCTTGTTGATTTGAAGATAAAGTGCTTCCTGGGCACTGATCTACGGCATCATTCACACCATCATTATCGGTGTCCAATTGCGAGAGAGCACAGCCGTTGATATCGGCTATTCCATTGGTATTTGGGCACTGGTCGATGGCATCATTAACACCATCGCTATCGGTATCCACCTGAGTTGCATCACACCCTAGAGCATTAGGAGTTAACGTGCTTGCTGGGCATTGGTCGAGAGCGTCGTTCACACCGTCACCGTCAGAATCCAGTTGCTTGAGAGAGCAGCCTCGGCTATCTACTGGGTCAGTATTAATGGTGCCTGCACAGGCGTCTTCAAAATCAAACACCCCATCAGAATCGGTATCGTCGGGCATGCCAACGACAATGGAACGCGTTGCAGTTGGCGAGCTGCACAGATTTCCGCCGCAAGAAACAACTCGAAATGAGTTCAGCCCAACTTCCAAGCCTGATAGAGCAAAGCTAGTTTCACTACCATTGTAAGCAACAACCCAATTGGCCGAGCTAGGTGCTTTATGCTCTAGCCTATAATGACTGGTATCTGCAGTTAGGTTCCAGTTTAATTGTGCACCAAAAGGGAACACAAAATCAGCTGTGAAGGTGGTGGAGGCTTGTGGCGCTACATAAGTAGTGAACGGTATAAACACACCATTAACTTGCGTGAACCTTTTAACGGATGTTTGTGCATAACTTGGTACCGCATTCATTACACAAATTACTAAAACGATTAGTGCTCTAATCGCTAGAACATAAATTCTAAAGTAAGACACCTTATCTCCTAAAAATCTCTTATCCAACATTCCTTAAACATTTGTGAGCGGCGTTATACGACTAACACTGACTTGCTAGCGAGCTAACCTAAACAAGATAGGCGTATGTCACTAACAAGTATCTTCCATCCGCACTGCAAGTTCCGTCGAATAACAATTGGCTTTTATTTAGTTTTGAAGCCATCACCAAGGCCAAGATGTTTTCGTAAGCCGCAATACCTTTAACAATGTAAGCGTATGTCGCGTTCGGGCACCCTGTTCCACCCCACTTAACTAACCCCTCGGGGCGAAAGTAGGCAGCCCCACCAGATGAGATTTGAATCCTTTCCACGACATGAACACCTGTTTGCGCTGCGTATGCGGTATTACTCTGGATGAAGAATAATGCGATAAATAGTTTGGTTAATAACGCGATTTTAATTTTCATAAATATTCTCAGAATGATGAAATAGTAATTTTGATAAGCACTTCAGTAGCTAACACAAATTATTCTTGTTTAATTAGAAATTGGCTCTACTGGCCTAATGCTTCTTTTAATTCTTGTTGTTGGTGAGAAATGACATCTTCCTTGGGGGGCAAAAACTCTTCTGGGATTTCCGTTAACTCTTTTCCTTCGAGGTGGATGTTTAAAACCTCCTGATGATCGTCAATCAATATAGCCACGTCTTCAGAGTCAAGTTCATTGACCTCCGTGGCGTGATAGACAGGAACACCCTCACGAGTGGGCAAACGGTGATCAACTTCACGTTTCGAGCTATTCGATTTGTGATCAATCACACCCTCGCTCTCTGACGAACCTTCGTTGCCATCAACGCTCTTATTTATAGGCAGATTTTTTTGATAACTCTCTAATTTAGAAACCCTTCCTAATAATTCCAGATTCTGTAGGTAAAGAAAGACGACTAAAGCAATGAAAATTGCATTCAGCCCAAGCAAGATCTTTGAATACATTAATTTATTTTTTTGTTATTGAACTAACCTTGTAGAGATTAAATGGTAGTAATTTCATTCCTTTAAAACTAGTGTCATCTTTGTAGAATATAGTGTCACTTTTAGAGAAAAATAAAGACCTATCAGGTGTTTACTGCCTTTCAACCACCGAAATGATCTAATTCAATCTGACGAGCTTGAGCGATCTTGAGGACACTCACTTTCCCCCTCCCTTGCATCCAATGCCTACTGGGCGAAAATAAGCTGCAGGATCTAACTTAGGACACCCACTCTAATATTATATACGGCCTATTAAAGGGAGAATCTCGAGTGCTGATCGCGGAATGAATTAGGACAAACAAGGATAACACTCTCGCGAAAATCACTGATTTGACTTAGTGACACACCTAATTATCATAGTGTTCGAAGTGCCTTTTTGTGCAGGATCGATCGCTACTCAAATACTAACTATTTTATTCGAGTATTCGAGTGCCTGTCCTTTCTACCTTTACAAAGTTGAACTATTGCTTCAAACGAACGTGCAACAGCGTACAAACTGGCTTAGAGCTATCAACCTTAAGAATAATATTGCTGTTCAGATGATAAGCCGACAACAACATTGCATAAGCCTCCTCAAATACTGGGTCTGAATCGTCCAGCGAAATATTAGCACCGCCTGATGCGCCCGAACATGGAGCACTATTTACAAGCAAAGGCGAAGTGATCAAGATCTGTCGATAACCGTTCCCCCCAGTAGGAAACAACTGAATTATCAGCTCTTGCGCAAGCCCCGTGCATGACGTCCCACTACAAGATGGCGCCGCGTTGACGCCATTTGAAAATAGGCAACAAAGTAATAAAACTGTCGAAAACGCTTTTCTCATTTTAAATGTCCATTCCGTTTTTAAATTTGCTTGTTAATTATGAAATTGTCTAAGTGATAGTAGCAAAGTATATTCGGCCATTAATTTTAGTTTGGCCCCAATTATTTGAGTAGTGAGTATCCGGTACTACTTTTTAATCGATCAGTTGATAATACGAATAAAACCATAGGTGCTAACAGTCCGACCGGTATCATAGCCGCTAACTTCGAGCTGATCATCACCAAAACGTTGGTTTTCTTTTTGTGTTAAACAGGGAAACAATCAAAGCAACACCGTGCTTGGCATCTATGAATTTTTGTTCGGGGTGTTTTGAATCAACTACCTTTACTTCCCTGTGACTACTCCTGTCCTTAGTATAGCAAAATTACAGCTAACTTGCCTATTCGCCGTTCTCGAAAATGAGGCTTTCCGTCGGTATTTTTGTTCACGATATTGAGCCATCACACTTCTATTCTTGCACCGCTGTCAAAAAGATGAAACACTGAACTCATCTAAGGACAAGATAGCGAGGCAAGGATGACTCGAGCTCGAAAAACCATTGTGTCGATTGACGACACACCCTACTACCATTGTGTGTCTCGTTGCGTTCGGCGCGCGTTTTTATGTGGTGTAGATCACTACTCAAATACCAGCTACGAACATCGTCGACAATGGCTGGAAGATAAACTGCATAGCGTTGCATCGGCATTCGCGATCAAACTCTGCGCTTACGCTGTGATGAGTAACCATTATCACGTCGTGCTGCACGTTCGGCCAGACCTAGCTGAACAATGGTCAGACCGAGAGGTGGTCGAGCGTTGGCACACTCTGTTTAACGGCACTCCATTCTCACAACTCTATCTCGCCAACCAACCCTTAGGCAAAGCGCAGAAACGTAGGCTCAAGCAAGATATTGTGAAGTGGCGAGCACGGCTTTGTGATATCTCCTGGTACATGAAGATTGTGAACGAGTCGATTGCCAAACGCGCAAATAAAGAAGATAACTGCAGTGGGCACTTCTGGGAGTCGAGGTTTAAGAGCCAAGCCCTGCTCGATGAAAGAGCACTGCTGTCGTGCATGGCCTATGTGGACCTAAACCCTATACGCGCCGCCATAGCAAAAACTCCCGAAGGCTCCGACCACACAAGTATAAAAAAACGAATCGACCACTTCCGCAACAATAAGAAAGAACCTCGCACAATCGAAACCTTCATCGGCTCAAACCCAGACCTGAATGGCCTACCGTTTTTAATCAAAGACTACATTGAGTTAGTCGACTGGAGCGGACGCATAATTCGTGACGATAAGCGAGGTGCCATTTCAGACACATTACCGCCAATTCTGGAACGCATATCGTTAAACCAAGAAGCCTGGAAGGTTCTTACAACTGAGTTTGAACACAAATTCACGCATTGGGTTGGTAGTGAGCATCTTGTGAGAGAAATCTGCTCAGATAAACATTATCAACGAATCCCCAGACGAACATCTCTTCTAAACTAACAACGCTAACACCCCATCAAGTCGGCCGCTAAGCGCGTAAGCGAGGGAGTCGCTCGTTTAGAATTTCGAGTTTTAGGCGATTTCCCGACATTTACGATCCATGAACTTTTATTTCGATGCACTGGCAATCAAATTTGAAGAAGATGAACCTCAATACGTCAAAATTCATCTTCTCTTAGAGTGCCTGTCCCTTTTATTTTTGTTAATTCATCTTCTCTTAGAATGCCTGTCCCTTTTATTTTTGCTCAGATAAACATTATCAACGAATCCCCAGACGAACGCCTCTTCTCGACTAGCAACGCTAACACCCCATCAAGTCGGCCGCTAAGCGCGTAAGCGAGGGAGTCGCTCGTTCAGAATTTGGAATTTTGGGCGATGTGCCGGCAATTACGATCCATGAGCTTAAATTTCGATGCACTAGCAAACAAATATAAAGAAGATGAACCTCAATACGTCAAAATTCATCTTCTATTAGAGTGCCTGTCCCTTATATTCTTTCTATTCTTTCAACAACAAGCATCTTAGCTTTTAAAACTATTAAGCTCGGTTATTTTTATATTCTTCAATATAACGCTCTATAGAATGAGCAGTTCCCGTTTCCGTAAGTTTTCCAGTATCTTTATCAACAATTACAGGAGCATTTCCAACAACCATATCTCTAAAATCTCCGGTTTCGAGATACTTTTTAGTCGTATAAAAAAAGACCCAGCCAAAATCTTGCTCAATTGTTTCATCATCTTGTATCACTAAATCAAGATCACAATCCTGTTCAGAAACATATTCAATAGCAAGAGTTCTTGCCTGTTCAAAAGAGATATTACTCATAATACTAATTCGTTCTTAAAAAACTAAAGCCTCGGAAACCATCTGTTAAGTCGGCAGCTTTACCTGTCTGACCATCCAAGAATCTCACCGTTCCGTTTTGGTTAACCACATTGAAAAAATGACCCGGCTGACCGCCTCGCGAACCAAAAACAACACCACGAGCACCATTGCCTAGATTTTGAAAATGACCTTGTATTCTGCTTGCACTGGTTAATGAGCCAAATTTACGGCCAAAGAATTTTTCTACATCAGTAACCTTTGTTAGTCCGCTATTTAAAGCTGATGCAGGATTACCAGCCAAAGTTGCATCTGTAGCAATGGCACAGTTTGCACAATTTCTGGTACCGCCGACCCTATTTACATTTCGTATCGAGCCGCCTACTTCCTTTGAAGCCTTAGCCCTAAAAAAACCACCAAATCTCTTACCTATAGATGATACAGCACTTCTCGCAGCACCTGCAATACCTCTACCACCAGTAAGAATAAGGCCGGCAGCAGGAGATAAATCTTGACCAAATTCTTCACCGCTAGATCTAGGTTGACCGAGTACAATTCGAGTCTGGATTCCTCTGGAATTCAGAAATCCTTCTAATGCCCCTCCGAGACCAGGAATGAATACTCGAGTGCTATCTACAACAGTATCAGCTCCGACAACTATTAACCCTTGACCAATACCTCTCGAAATCTCAATAGTCTCTGCTAATGAGCCTAACACCTCATTCGGGGTCTCATCAGCATCAACCGTCCGCTGGGCCATTGTTAAAAACCTCAGGTGCAAATAAAAAGAACCTCCCCGCACCAACATCATCAATAAACCCAATAGCACGCTCGTTAAACAAGAACTTGATGAAGTCATCGACTGTTCCAGCTCCAATGGGAGTTCCAATGCCCCCAGATGATGCTGGCCCAGTACACCCACCGGCAAAAATACCACCTGCGCTTACACCACCACAGACTGAAAACCCGCCACCATTGGTATTCGGTGCATCTGGAATACCATTACAATTTGGATTAATACCGGGGTCACAAGGACTACTAGGCATATTCCCAGTCGGATCCACATACTTCAACGGATTATTCAACACATACGCATACCGATTAAACGACTGCATATCAAACGCATCCGGCAACACCGGATCGGCACTCATAAACCGCCCCAGATACGGGTCATACACCCGCGCGTTCATGTTAATCAGCCCAACTTCATCATCCATCTCATGACCGGTGTAACCCCGATTAGTGACGCTGTTCACCTGACTGCTGTCGCCCACGTTCAAGCGCATGCCCCAAGGATCAAACGCCAAGGTTTGCTCAATCTCGGCGTTGCCGTTCAAGATCACGTGCGTGGACCCGAGGTTGTCGGCCAGTAAGTACTTTGGCGTATCGGTACTGCCGCCTTCGGCCCGCTCAATCTGAATCGTCGTGCCCCCGGTTTCAATCATGTAACGGTGGATGACGTTGTTGTTCTCATCCTGAATACGCTCGTAATACTTACCGATGTACACCGTGGTGTTCGGGGCACTGAGTGGCACACTCAATGCATTGACCGTGGCTTCTCGCTTGATAATGCGCTGCTGCTCGGGGCCGTATTGATAGACCGACACTTTCGAGGTGCCGTCGATGTCTAAGGCGGCGGCCATGCGTTGTGGCTTGTCGAACGGCGTCCAGGCGATGCTGCGGTTACCACTTTGGGTGGCGTTACCATTGACGTCGTACTGGATTGGGTCAGCTTGACCCGGGGTTTCAAGCAATGCTTGTACGTAGCGTTTGGCAGCGAACGAACCACATCTTGACCGTTGTACTCCCAGTTGATGTTAAATTTAGCTAAGTCGGTATTGGCGACGTTTAAATCCTGATCGCCGACCGAACCGGTAATGCCTTTGACCGCGTGCGGGCGCACACTGCCTGGGCCCGATGGGTTGTAGCTATAATGACCGACATCCGACTTAAAGGTGATGTTGCCGATGGCGTTATATTGAACCGTGGTCGTGACCGGGCTTTCGGTGTCTTTGGTTCGGACATGGTTAGTCAACCGATCAAGATTGTCGTAGTCAAAGGTTTCGGTGATGTTATTTAACGCATCGGTACGGCCGGTAAGGTTATTCACCGCATCGTAGGTGTATTGGAGGTCTTGCACTTCGGGGTGAGCCCCGGCTCTGACCGAGCGAATCTGCTCGAGCACGTTCTGCCCGGGTCTGAAGTTACGCTTGGTGGTGACCAGCCTGCCCACTGTTTCCAGATCAACCCGACCCAGGGCGTCGTAGTGGTTAGCCCGCCAATGCTCGATGCACTGGCCTTGGGCATTCTCGGTGCTCAGAATCGACGACAGATAGCCATTGGTGTATTCGTACTTCACCCCAAACTCGGTGGCACTGTGATCGTCGTTTAGATTGGCCGCCGTTCGGGTGGTGCTGTTGGGGTAATAGCGCGTCGCCAGTCGACCCGTGGCCGAGCTGTACTCATAACGCTCATTGAAGATCTGATCATCAATGGTCGTGGCCTCGCTGCTGGCTCGGCCCAACGCGTCGTACTCAAAGCTGCGCACATAGCCGGGCGTGCCCGTTGCGGTGCTTTTCAGGCCCTCTACCCGGCTGATCGCCCCAAACCAGGTGCCACCCGCACCGCGAGGCGCGGTATCGTACTCCCAGGTGCTGACGCCGCCGCCCAACTCGACCGCACCCGGCACGCTGCGTGTGACCAGACGGCCCAGTAGATCGTACTCCATGCTGATGGTTTTGTTTTTGGCGTCTGTTTGCGACGTCAACTCACTAAACCCGTTGTAGGTGTAAGTAGAGGTACCCAGGTCGGGATCATTCAGCTGTGTGCGCCGACCCAATAGAGTCGTAGGTCAAGGTGATGGAGTTGCCCATCGCATCGATGGTCTCAATCAGGTTGCCTTGCGAATCGTAGTGGTACTGCATCACGCCATTCTCGGCGTCCGTCACGCGGGTCACCTGACCCAGTGCATTAACTTCGGCTTTGGTGGTGCGTGACTTGGCGTCGGTCACCTGACGCTCTAAGCAGGCCGGTGTTCGACGAGACACCGTAGGCTATAGGTTTGCTCTGCCCGGACATTGGCATTGTTGTAGTACGGCAACTGAACCTTGGTTTGTCGGCCCAGTACATCGTAGAAGGTATTCGGTGAAGTGCTTTTCCTGACCGGCAAAGTACGGCTGGGTGGCACTGATCACACGGCCTTGGGCGTCGTAATGGGTTTGCTGACGAATGGGTTCGTCGTTCATGCCACCGGTGGTGGTGAGCAGCACTTGATTCAGCGCACCGAAGTGTTGCGTCACCGCCGGTTCAATCGCGAGTGACGAGATGCTATTGGTGACTTCTGAGGTGACTTTGAAGCGAACATCGCGCTGACAATCGTTCTCGGGGCACGATTCATTGACCACCGAGTAGGTGTTGGTGGTTTGGATGTTGTCCGGCGAGGTGGTGCTGAGCTGACGACAGAAGTTGTCGTAGGAGCTGGTGACGGTTTGGCCATTGGGGTCGGTCACCGCGCTCGGTTGATCACACTGCGCGTGATAGGCGATGGTCGAGGCTTTACCCAAGGCGTTGATCAGCCTGATCGGCAGTCGATGATTGGCATCGTATTCGATCTGGTCAACCGGGGTTTGCGGGTCATCGGCCGCGGTGGTTTGCTCACTCTCGACGTTGCCGTAGTCATCGTATTCGTAGGTGGTGGTCAGCCGAATATTGTTGGCCGCAGTGGGTTCGCGGTTAACGGTCTTTAACAGCCATGGCTTAGCCAGATCATAGGTGTAGGTTGTGAGGTTGCTGATTGCAGGCTTTTCGCCAGTGATTTTGCTGCCCGCCGATCGGTTCCAATTAGTACGACTCTTCAAGCGCGCGACTAGCCAATCGCTCTCACGAGCTGCCTCATACTCATTGGTGACCTTAGCGATGTGTACCGTTCGACCCCAACCATCAAGTACCCTCGTGGTTTGTGTTTTTAGGTTACCGTAGTTGTCAAAGTCAGTACGTTCTAGCGGCTCAATCTCGGTTTGACGATAAAGGGTATTGTCGCTCAGCTCATACTGCTGCGATTCACTGGTTTTGGTGTAGACAAAGTAGGTGCTTGTGCCGTCGGCGTGCGTGGTGTCATCGTTGTCATAGGTGGTGGCCGACACGCTGATCATGCTGTCACCTTGCGTGGTCGCCGTGCTGACGCTGCGGCCAATGTACGGAAAGGTCTGATCCAGCGCGGTGATGGTCGACAAGCCCGTGATCGAACTGGTGGCGGTGAACACTTTAAAGCCTAAGAAGCCGCGAATGCGATTCGCTTGAGCACCCTGATATTGATAGCTCACCACGCTGTCGGTGCCGCTCACCGGGGTGGGTGTGGTTACCGACTCGGTGACGTAGCTGGCGCCATTAATGTAGAACGAATTCGGCTCCGTGGGCGCGATCGACCCATTCGCCAACTCGGGGTACTGGATGTAGAGTTCGTCGCCACGAGTTAATGGCGCAAACTTAGGTGCAATTCGCACGCCCAGGGTGGTGGTGACGTTGTTCAGTAAACTGGCACGGCCCACATTGCTCAGGCGAGTTTGCAGTGTTTTGTCCGCTCGACTGATCACCCAATCAGGGCTGCCATCGGCGTTCATGTCGGCGAAGCTGCCGTTAACCTGTTTGATGTTATCGCTGGTCGACGAATTGTCGTTATTGCCCCGATGATCAAAATAAACCCAATCGACGTTGAAACTGTTGTCTTGTGCCCAACCCGTACCGGTGTTAATCCACGAGCTTTGATGGTTGACGTTGTTGGCGTCTCTATACGCCCCAGAAAAATCCACCAGGCCATCGTTGTTCAGGTCCATGTATTGGCCGCGCAACAACACCAGGCCGCCGGCCCGATTGGTCTTGTGCTGAAACTTGCCCGCCGGGTCATAGCTGCTGGCGCGCACCCAACCCCGGCCGGTGTTCAAATACGCGATGCGCCCTTGCGGATAGCCCGGCACCCAGGAACCGCTGGCCGAATCCGCCAGGTAATCCGTTAGGCCATCGCCATTCAGATCAATGAACGTGCCGTGCTGACGCGGGTTGTGAGTATTGCCGTAGTTCTCATAGGCGATGGTCGGAAGTGCCTGATGACGATTGCCCGCTGCTTGGAATTGAGTGCCGGTGTTCAGCCACACACCTCGATTCGTGGTGCCGCCATCGCGATTGTGATGGTACGACTGCACCCAGTCGACCAAACCGTCGCCATTGATGTCCACCATTTGGCCAGTTGGCAAGCTGTGCTCACGCACATAGCGGGTTAATACATCCGGCAGGGTTGAAGAGTAGGCTGCATTGTGCACCCAGGCACTGCCGTTATTCAGATACACCGCCTTATGCGACACCCCGCCAGCGCCACCGTTGCTGCCAGTCCAGCGAAAGTAAGACGTGACCCAGTCGACCCGACCGTCGTTATTGATGTCAATAAACCGACCGCGCGGGGTTAGAATGTAGGATGAGAAGGTACTGCCACTGCTGCTGGTTTTTATCTCAAGGTTATCCACATAAGAGTTAAAGTACTCCGGCGGTATGAAGGTGGTCGACAGCGTGCTGTTCCAGCCGTTGCCGTTATTTAAGTAGACCCCTCGTTCTTTTTTAAACGTGCGTGTGTTGGTGCTGGCGATATACAACGGATGCTCAAAACCAAACACCACGTCCGGCAAGCCATCCGAATTCACATCCACCAATTGCGCTTTGGCCACCGAGGTGCTGTTGATTTGCGAATGCGCGACAATACCCGTGGTGTATTCCACCAGCTCGATCGGCATGTTCCAGGCCGCGCTGGGGGTTGCAGACAGCCCGGTTTTACTGCCCAGATAGGTTCTGCGTACGTGAGAACCGGCGGTATTACGATAAGAGATCACCTGATCCACGTAGCCGTCGTTGTTCACGTCGGCGAACACACCGCGGTTAGTTTGGCCACCGTTTGAGGTGTATTCAATCATCGCTTCTTTTGGGCGATATTGCGCGGGAGAATACGTATACCCCTTGGCGTCATCGTGCCAGGTAACCTGAATCGGCGGCATGCACTCATTGTTCATGCCGCACTCGGTGATCGAGGTCAGTTGCGACTGACTGCCGTTGGAATAGCGGTAGCCCAGATTGTATTGGCGTACAATCGACGTGCCGCGTTTCACGTCAATGCTGGCAACCCGTTGGTTGTAGGTGAACTTATGACCGCCAAAATACCGCTCGCGAACGTCATTGCGGTTCTCGTAATTCAGATCGATGCTTGCGACGCCACCGTAGCTGATCGATGCCGGTTGACCATCGCTGCTGCGGTAGTCGACATTGTAACTATTATTGTTGCGGTCGCTGACCGACGACACCTTCCAGCAATGGATGGTGTTGGTGCCCGGCAGCTTAATGGCCGAACTGCCCGCGCCATAAGTCCAGATTGAGCCGTCTTTGCGCTCGACTTTAAACTCGGTTGCTGCGTGTGTGCCATCAAGATTGTTGGCCGAGCTGCCGGTGACCGTGATGCGCGCAAAACTGTCGATCTCGGTGCGATACTCCGAGCCCGCCACGCCGTAGCTGCCGCTCACTAAAATGAGAGGCTGACCATCAAGACAGTATCGATCGGTGCCTTCGTACTTAACGCCAATTCGGCGCCCGTGTGTGGCCAACGTTTGGCCGCAACGATTAATCGCCGACAAGCCGGTGACGTCCCAACCCACGCCGACTCGGCCATTACCGCGCGCGCTGGAAAAGTTGAGTGACAAGTTAGGTTGAACCCCGTTCACCCCTTGCGGAACGATTATCGGCACCTGAAAACTGAAGGCGCCTGAGGGCGATACCGCGTACGAGGTTTGGGTGGCACCGGGAATGTCCTTGGCGTGTGTAATCAGGGGCTGAGCAAAGGCCAACACCATTATTGTGAGGCCGCCCAATAATCGACTTAACTTAACTTTCCGTTCAATCATATCCATTTAGTTTTTTATCATTTTTTATCGTTCTTCTGATGTCGTGTTCAGTGTGACTTGCATCAGTGATGATGTTCTTTCGCGCTTCCCAGTTTTATTGCAGTGGACACTGAGTGCCCGCTTGCAAGGGGTATGGGTCAACTGAATCGATCACTCCGTCAAAATCCGAATCCCGTTGCGCGTCAGGGCAATTAGGGTCGTTTGAGGCAGCACCCGTGACCGGGTCAATGCATTGAAAATCTGGGCCGCTATTACCATTGCCGCCACCGCCGCCATTGAGAATTTGGATCGCTGAGCAACCGTATTCGTTAACCGTTGCCTGTGGTGTTGTGTCGGCGCAGAAATCATCCGCATTGTTTACACCATCAAGGTCCATGTCATTCGGGTTAACCTGACCATTGGGGCTGGTCTGAGCATTAGCCGCTGCCACCGCAACAGAGGTGATGGTGCCAACGAGGTTGGTATCAATGGTTTCAGCATTTGTGCTGAAATTATCAAAACCACCTGCGTAATACTCATCCTGATAAATCGTCGCTTGGTAGTCAGGCGATACCGTGATTGACGATACATTATTGTTAAGCTTGTCGTTCAGCTTCGGATTGGACTCGGTAAAGCACTGGCGATGCCCCCGAAAGCGCGTTTTTGAGAACACGCACACGCCGTCCGGGATGGTCCTTTTTTTAAGATAGCTTTTTGTGATAACCATTAATACGCTAACTTTTTCTTCTTCGGTTAGTGCGTTGGCATTGCTTGGCGAAGTCGCCATAGCTGCAATGGAAATAGCGACAAGAAAATAGCGCATTTGTTTTAACGTGTTACAAACGAAACCCTTAGCACGACGTTCAACGATCGATCTTCGGGAATAATGTGTCTTATTTAGATTCATTTATTTTTTCTTATGTTATAGGTGAGTGGTAATACCACTAGCGACGTTCAATTTTTTTGCTCTAACGTTTTGCGGTGCTCATCGAGTTGTAGAATCGCATTTTGTATTTGTTCCGCACTCATTTTTTCACAGGTGCTATTTGACAATATCGATCCGATGAACAGTACAAAATCCGTTTGGAACAATTTCAGCATCACTAACCCATATAATCACTTGTTTATCTAAGGCAAATGCCATGAGGGCCGAGTCCCAATATGCGCTGGATTGCTCAGGGCTATTGTATTCAGCATCACAATCCAAACTTACCCAATTAGCATTGCAATTGGGCAGGATATCTTGGATGTTAGAATCAAGCATGACCATGCATCCGCCGTATCCTTCATCGCTCGCGAGTGTTCTAGTTATTTTCCCACCAATCGGCTGTATCACGGCAAAAGCTGACGCCGCAAACAGAAACGACAATAAAATACTAAGTAGCAATACTGGTTTACATGCTTTAACGAACAAATTTATTTTTGTTTTCATAATTTATTTATACTTTTTGACTTCATTTAATTAACTTTCAATGATTTTTATTGATGCAGCTATTTTTTCATCTTGAATAATAGGCATTTTGATTTTCATTGATTTCTTTTCAATTTGTAGAACGGTTTCATTACTTATTCAGCGATGTTTAATGTCGCTTTCACAGCCGCATCAAGCTCTTCTTCGGATGATCTCGGGTAACTCTGCTCGTCTAGCGAGATGCTTAAACCTTCACTGGCAGCTAAGGCCATCACGGCTGCATCAAGCTCTTGTTGACTAGATCGCGTTTGACGTGCAATTGAGCTTTCAGTGAGTACCAGTGGATTATTTTCGCTTAACGCCCTGACTGCTTCTTCAAGCTCTTCATGGGTGGATCTTGCGTAATGCTCAGTCGAGCCTTCTTCGAATTGTCCCTTTAGGCCTACGGCTTTAAGAGCTTCGTCTAGTTCTCGACTACTAGATCTTGGGTTGTTATCAACCAAGTCTCTATCAATATTCAGGCCTACGGCTTTACGAGCTTCATCAAGTTCAGCTTGAGTCGACCTTGGATACGATTCAAACAACTGATTAGACAAACGATCATCTTCCTGCAAAGGCGTTTTTCCGTAACCAGGTTTAGAAAGCGAATCGGCAACACCGATATCATCATTCTCGAGCGAACCACTCGATTCGATCACTGTTATGGCGCCAACAGCTACGACAAAACCAACTACGAGCAGACCAACTAATTTAGCTTTCATCGCTATTCAGTTAATCAAAAGCAAATCAATTTTAAATATGAGATGTCTTACCTTAGTCGAGAACATCAATGCGCGCCGCACCACAGTAGCCACCATCGACCACGTGCGTATCATCTACTAACACATGCACACGCCTGTTCAAAGCATGCGCCATTAAAGCCGAATCCCACATTGCAGAAGCTTGCTCTGGCGTGTGGTATTCGGCATCACAATCCAAGCTCACCCAGCTATTGTTGCAGCTAGGTAGGCCATTCGGCATAGTTTTGATGTTGATATCAAGCAACACCATACAGCCACCATAAGCAGAGCTTGCTAGCGTCTGTACAATATTTGCAGAAGGCACATATTTTTGCACGGCATAGGCCGAAAAAGAGCTAATCAAAGCGCTAGAAAGTAGAATACTGAATAGCAGAGGTTTAACGGCGTATGTAAGTAAGTGGTTCTTCATAATTATATTTATAAGAGAAGTTTTAGTTTAATCAGTCCTTTTTTGGAAAAACGGCGCAACGCCCCTATGAGAAGTCAGGTTTCTATCAATCACCATAATCAATGAATTATTTGAGAATTCTGATAGAGCTATTGTTACGCTTAGAGTCATAAGGCCAGCATCACACGCAACATAATGTCGAATGACTCTGTCTAATGAAAATTCTGGAGTATTTGAGCACAGTTAAATTCCTTTTAATCTATTTTCAGAGAGTATGTGAACGTAATCCACATCGCTTGCTTGTCATCACTGAGACAGGGCAATCCTAACCAATTTTAAATTTCTGTCAACAAGTCGTGCGTTGGCTTAAATATCACAGAGGCTTGAGCAAGATCACCAAACCTTCCTGTAACTGCTTAATAACATTGAAATTAATTCAAATTTTTATAGAAATAAACTATTAATAAAATATTTTAAATTAATATAAACGATGAAATATTTTCTTTGTTCGTTTTATTTTATTCACACATCGTTAAAAATACTCTAAATCATTATTGGCGTTTTATAAATCCCAGCTATGCGTTCCGCAATGAAGAGATTCTGTTCTCCTCTAAAGGAGTAATTAAAACTTGCGACCTCACGCAACCGACACACTAGCCCCACTTCGCCCGCAACTCAGCTTCCTTACTCGGGTCAATATTTACCTTACTCAAATCGCCATTAATATGTGGTATCGCCATCAAGCGTTTGTCCATCACTTTAAACCAGAGCGATGGGAAGTAAGCCAGGGAGTACATCCCGAAATAGCCGCTGGGTAACTCGGGTAAATCGTCGAAACTTCTTAAGCTTTGATAGCTTCTAGATGGGTTGGCATGGTGGTCTGAGTGACGTTCGAGTTGAAACAGCATCAGGTTACTGAAGATGTGGTTTGCATTCCATGAATGATGCGGTTGGCAACGTTCGTACTTGCCGTTTGCTTTCTTTTCTCGCAGTAAGCCGTAGTGCTCAATGTAGTTGGCACTGGTGAGTTGGAACCAAGCCATGACATTGTGAATCAGAAAAAATGGCAGCAGTATCCAACCAAATAATGCAATTAAACCGCCTTGGAAAACCAAGGTCATGAAGTAGGATTGCAGAATGTGATTATCCGTGCTCCAGAACGACTTACCCCGTTTCTCTAAGCGTTTTGCTTCAGTGTCCCAGCCTCGTTTAGCCGCACCGGGTATTTCTCTTAGCATAAATCGATAAATCGATTCGCCCATGCGTGAGCTGGCTGGGTCTTCGGGTGTTGATACGTCACGGTGGTGCCCTAGGTTGTGTTCGATGCAGAAATGACCGTAGCCTGATACCGACAAAACAATGCGAGATAAGAAACGTTCGAGCTTGGTGTTCTTATGCCCGATCTCGTGGGCCGTATTGATGCTTAAGCCACTGTTAATACCCAGCATTGCGGCAAAGGCGATGAAAAAGCCAAGCGATAAACTGTGCGTTGCCACTAACCAGGCACCTGCGAAAACCACGATAAAATGGAATGGTATCGCGGCAATCAACACCCAGCGATAAAACGGGTCAGCGTCAAGCTCGGGTACAATTTCCTCAGGTGGGTTATTGGTGTCTACGCCCAATATATAGTCAACCAACGGGATTAACACGTATCCGATTCCAAGCGGCAACACCAGCATCCATGGGTTGCCATTAATTAGAAACGCGCCCATCACGATCACAGGTAATAATGACCACAATATGGCACTAAACCAAAGCCAACGTTTCTTGTCTTTGTATTGAATTAATCCCTTTTCCGGGTGCGTAATAGAATAAGTGGTCATGTAGCTCTCCTGAATATACTCATACTATATCGTCAGTAAATGCCTTTACGGATTTCACTAATTGACAATATAATTGTCATTAAAAGACAATCTTCAAATTAAATGAACGAATCCATCTATCTCGCCACCACCTATTTAAAGTTGTTAAGGTCAAATACTGAGCTGACTAAGGCGCTTGAAATGGCACTCGATGGAGAACTCGAAAATACGCTTGATAGCGAATATATCTACGGCGACACCATACTGACTATATTTCAAACTTTCGCCGACAGAGGCCTGGACTCTTGGCTGCTGCGTTTTGGTCATCACTTATCGGTAGGCAGTCATGGGCCATTGGGATTCGCGGTGTTAAGTGCACCCGACCTGCGAACGGCGATTGACGTGTTAGCCGAATTCACTGTCATTAGAACTTCGGCTTATCGCTCAAAAAGTGTTGATCTGGGCAATCGAATTGCCTTTGTCGCCGAGGACCAGACCCATCACCCACTCATTAGTCAATGGATGATGGAATCAAGCTTACGAGTTGCCCAAAAGTTGATTGAAGCGGTTATGGCCCACCCTTTGGGAGACTTCGCCAGCATCAGTTTTAGTCATTCAAGACCCTCTTATCATAGGGAATTAGAGCAGTTTTTTGGCATCCCCATTGACTACGACGCAGATCACACCGCGCTCAGTATTCCCGCCTCATGGTGCCGCATTTCATCGCCATTATCCGACCCGGACACATTCAAAACTAACCTGCAAAAGTGCCGGGAACTCAAGCTGAAGCTTGGCAATAATGATGACTTGGTGGAAGCAACCCGGCTTGACCTCAACCACTTTTTTGAGGCTCGAATCCAGGGCAAGGCACGCTCTCACGAAATGCCAACATTGGAACAGCTCGCGGCCAAGCATAATTGCTCATCGCGTACCTTCGCCAGAAGGCTGAATGAGAAACATCAAAGTTACAAACAGCTGCTTGCCTCGTGTCGGCGCGATTATGCGGTTGATTTGCTCGCCCACACACACGCCAGCATCGCGGACATATCGCTACAATTAAACTACCAAGAACCGGCAAATTTTGTGCGCGCCTTCAAAACATGGTTTGATATGCCTCCGGCAACATGGCGCAGACAACAAAGCTTAACCAGGAGATCTCAGGAACGCTGAACGATACTAATAAATGACTGATACTTTTAACTTAGACACAAAGAAGCTTGGCGACTATCTCGCTGACAATATCGATGGTTTTGCAGGGCCGCTCACGGCGGAGAAATTTGCGGGTGGTCAATCTAACCCGACCTACCTGTTAACCACACCCAACAATAAATACGTATTGCGACGTAAACCACCGGGCAAACTATTGAAAGGCGCACACGCGGTTGACCGTGAATTTAAAGTGCTGTCAGCCTTGTATCCGACGCCACTGCCTGTCGCACAAGCTCTGCACCTCTGCGATGACGACTCGATCATCGGCAGCATGTTCTATGTCATGGAATTTATGCAGGGTCGCATTCTGTGGGATCCGACAATACCCGAGGTGTCTAAAGAAGAGCGCACGGCGATTTACCATGAAATGAACCGTGTTTTGTCTGAGCTTCACAAAGTGAACGTGGACGATGCTGGACTGGGCGACTACGGAAAGAAAGGTGATTACTTTGCTCGTCAAACACACACGTGGTCGAAAAATTATAAAGCCTCAGAAACCAAACATATTCCCTCGATGGAAGCCCTGATTGAATGGCTACCGGCGAACATGCCTGCTGAAGATGGCTTGTATTCAATCACTCATGGTGATTATCGCTTGGACAATATGATGTTTCACGCCGACAGGCCAGAAGTGATCGCGGTGCTGGATTGGGAATTATCAACCATTGGGCACCCGTTTGCCGACCTTGCGTATCAGTGTATGCAGTACTACATGCCATCCGGCAAAGGTCTTCCAGGCTTAGCCGAGGCAAATCTTGAAGAGCTCGGCATTCCGAGCGAGCAAGAATACATCGATATGTATTGTCAGCGTATGGGCTTTGACCCAATACCCAATTGGAACTTTTACCTCGTCTTCAGCTTGTTTCGATTAGCCTCTATTTGCCAGGGCGTGGTAAAACGCGCAGAACAAGGCAATGCGTCAAGCGACAAGGCGGGTGAATACGGTGATTTGGTATCGCCTCTTGCAAATATTGCACTTGACCTTACAAAAGCTTAAAGCGTAATACCCGTTTTAACTCAAAAAACACGTTACATACCAGTTCAAACACGAAAACATACTGTAAAAACTAGGAAATTCGAATGACCAATCTATTCTCGCCGTACTCACTCGGCAGCCTTTCTCTTGCCAATCGCGTTGTAATGGCCCCGATGACCCGCAGCATGTCACCGAATAATATTCCGAGCGATGACGTTGTTGAATATTATCGCCAACGCGCTGAAGGCGGGGTTGGATTAATCATTACCGAGGGCACCTGCGTTGGCCATAAAGCAGCAAGTGGCTACCCCAATGTGCCTTTCGTTGCGGGTGAGGAACCATTGGCAGGCTGGAAAAAAGTGATCGAGGCAGTGCACGCCGAAGGGGGCAAAATTGCGCCTCAGCTTTGGCACGTGGGCGGCATTCGCAAACCGGGCGTCATGCCTGGAGGCGATGAGCCAGGGCACAGCCCATCGGGCATGGCCTTTCCGGGTAAAGTAACCGGTCACGCCATGACTCAGGCTGATATCGATGAGGTTACCGAAGCCTTTGTTCAAGCGGCGGTCGATTCGGAACGCATTGGTTTCGATGCCATTGAACTGCATGGTGCGCATGGCTACTTGCTGGACCAATTCTTTTGGGAAGGTACTAATACGCGTGAAGATCAATACGGGGGCAGCTTGGAGAATCGAGTTCGCTTTGCCTGTGATATCGTCAAAGGCATTCGAGCAAAAGTCGATGCCGACTACCCTATTATTTTCCGCTTCTCGCAATGGAAGCAACAAGATTACACCGCACGTTTAGCCGAAACGCCTGAGGCATTGGGTGAATTCTTGCAACACTTGGTTGATGCCGGCGTGGACATTTTTCATTGTTCGCAGCGCCGCTTCTGGGAACCTGAGTTTGAAGGCAGCGATCTCAATTTGGCAGGCTGGACCAAAAAATTAACCGGCAAGCCTGCGATCACGGTCGGCAGCGTGAGCCTGAACGCCGATTTTCTACCCGAGGGTGGTGATGTGGCGTTTAAAGATGCAGAAATCTCTAGCTTGGATAATTTGGTCGAACGTCTGGATGCAGATGAATTTGATTTAGTAGCCGTTGGTCGAGCGCTGATTGCCAACCCTGACTGGTCAAACAAAGTCAAAGACGATCAACTGTCTAACTTAACGCCATTCGATAAATCAATGCTGATGAAGTTAGTCTAGCGTTTAGTCAAATTGGGTCTCATCGCGACGGTGAGACCCTTTTATCAGCGTTAAAAAATGCGTGGAAGAAACTCACGCTAGGCGATCGCAAAGCAGCAGCTAGACATACGCCAAAAAACTCAGCCAAAAAACACATTTTTGAGACTGATTTTAGAATCTACGTTCTATTTTGCCCTATGAATGCCCCCTTCGTGACTCAAACCTGAGAAACATGGGTTATTATGATTTCATGAAAAGAGTCGTATTTAACCGAAAAGGCGGCGTAGGTAAATCTACAATTACCTGTAATCTAGCCGCAATCGCTGCCAGCCAAGGCAAGAAAGTTCTGGTTGTTGATCTTGATCCTCAAGCCAATACAACCAGTTATTTAGGCCACAGCGGCAAAGACAATGTCGTGGGTATTGCCGAGTTTATGGAGTCCACCATTTCTCGTAACTACCGCGAATTCACCTCCGAAGATTACATCCGAAAAACGCGGTTCGACAATCTGTATTTGATTTCGGCAAGTTACTCGTTGGTAGACTTGGAAGCTAAGTTAGAAGCCAAGCACAAAATTTACAAACTTCGTGATTTCTTGAATAACCTGCATGAAGATTTTGATGAAGTCTATATCGACACACCACCGGCGCTGAACTTCTTTACGTTATCGGCTCTGATTTCGGCTGACCGCTGTATATTGCCCTATGATTGCGATGTATTTGCTCGCGACGCCATGGTCGATCTAATGGAAGAATTGGAAGAAATCGTTGAGGATCACAATCCGGCATTGGAAATCGAAGGCGTGATCGTGAATCAATTTCAGGCGCGAGCCAAATTACCACAACAGGCGGTCGATGAATTGAAAAGAGCTAAGTTTAAGCTACTTAGGCCCTTTATTTCGTCATCCGTTAAAGTCAAGGAATCTCATGCGTCTCACACGCCACTGGTATTCCTGGACGCAAAGCACAAAGTGACTCTGGAATTTGTCGAACTCTATAAAAACTTAAGTCGCAAAAAAAGAGCCAGAAAAACGAAATAAGGTTTATCAAAAACAACTTACGTCGATCTTTTGAGGGTGGGGATCCAATTCAGGTCAAACAAAAACAACATAAGCGGCTAAGGCCGCAACAACATCGCTCGTAGTTCGAACTCCGCGGATAACCATTAAGTAGTGAGTCAAAAAGAGCGAGGAAAAATCGTGATCATTACTATGTCAAAAGCGCTAGAGCGAAAAATGGCTGAGGCCGAAACCTACGATCAGTGGCGAGAAGCTGCGCAAGCCTACGATGAGCGTAACGGCTTACAGCGTTGGAAACAGAGCGAGAAAAGTCGGCGCTATGACTATGCGTCTATCCGACGTCGTCTCGATGCCTTACAAATTATGCGCAAGGCGAACGACAACCAAGGTATTTTGTTTACACTGAATGAAGGTATTCATGGCAACCTTGGCGGCATGGGCAGCGCATCGTTGTACCAAAAAGCCAAATTCGGCACGAAACAAATGATCGTCGACTACGTCGAAGAAGTCTCGTCAGCACTTGAACACTTAGCTCAGCCAAAGCTCAAAGGCATTAGCATGCGAGAGAAGATCGACTTCTTTAATCGCGCGCACCTTTGTTTCGGTCAGTCTGCACTCATGTTCAGTGGCTCGGGAACGTTTCTATTTTTTCACGTCGGTGTGCTCAAAGCTCTGTGGGAACAGAATTTAATACCCGATGTAATGTCTGGCTCTAGCGGCGGCGCCTTAATCGCGGCAGTGGCTGGCAGCCGAAAGCCGGAAGAGTTGGGCGACGTTTTCGAACCGGAGTTTCTGGAATTTGAAGACGATATAAAAAATATCATTCGGAATCTTGCGCCGGGTAAGAAACGTAACCTACGCAAAAATGACTTGATGAAAATCATTGAGCGTATCGTGCCTGATGTCACCTTTGAAGAGGCGTATCAAATTTCGGGCTTGAAGATAAACATCTCAATCGCCCCATTTGAACGACACCAAAAGTCACGCCTATTGAATGCCATCACGTCGCCAAACGTCATGCTTCGTGAAGCCGTTCTTGCCAGTTGTTGTATTCCAGGGGTATTCCCGCCTGTGTCTCTGGCAGCAAGAAATGTTAAAGGCGAACGCGTACCTTACTTACCCCAGCGTAAATGGGTAGATGGTTCGCTGAGTGACGATTTGCCAATGAAACGACTGTCTCGCTTATACGGGGTAAATCACTTTATCGTGAGTCAGACTAATCCCTTAACCTTGCCATTCTTGAATTCGGAAAAGCGCGGTTCAGGGTTTGTTTCCACCGTAAGTAATACCGCCATCAAAACAATGAAAGATTGGGGCCTGGCGGCATCACACTTGATGCAAAAACCATTTAAAGAAAACTCCTACGCCAGTAAATTAATCAATGGCTATATCGCCCTGGTGTCTCAAAGCTACAGTGGTGATATCAACATTTTACCATCGAGTCGTTTTCTTAGCCCAACACAAATACTGGCCTCGCGTACCTCAGAAGAAGTAATGGAATTACTGAACGAGGGTGAGCGTGCTACATGGCCAGCGATTGAACGCATTCGAATTCAAACTCACATAAGTCGCACACTGAATCGACTGATTGACGAGATCGATCAACGTGTGAGTAACGGCGGGCGCCGAGCCGCACATCCAAAGCGAAAATCCACGAAATCGCTTACGTTAATTGAACCAAACACGGTGGAACGGAACTCCGCAGCCGGCGATTCATAGCACTACCGGCCCAGCTAATCATCTCACTTTTATTATCTGGGCCGCCGTCAAATCTGTTAAAGTTGCTACTACAAGCTAAGATAACGTCGCACTCTTGGTAGACTAATTTCGACAGATTTAGGTGAGCCTTGCAACAACAACAAACATCCGAGCTGGCTTCTCGCTTACTTGAGACAAACCAGCAACTCACACTGACCAACGGCGTGTATCAAAACACCGATACACAAATTCGAGATTCGCAGCTATCGAGTTATATTCAGGGGGCGGTGAATGACTCTTATAATAATGTTACTGATCTTTCGCTGTTTTCCATCGAAATAGAAAAACTGTTGCTGACGAATGAGTTACGCGCAGCGCTGTCACCAGCTCCTTATAATTTTCTACTTGGCCTTAACCTCAACGGCATTGGTCACGTTCTCGATTTAAGCCAAGACTTTGGCGGGGTAAGCCACTTTCTGGCGGACAAAGTCGACTCGATAGACAGTATCAAAATTGATCTGGGCCATGCGCAATTATCGGGTAAACGATGCACCGCTTTTGACAACATTAACATCATTTCGGAAGACATTGCACAGCTAACATTCCCCGAACAAAGCTATGACCTGATTGTGGTCAGCCAGCTTGAAGATTTGGGCTTAAATAAAAGTCAGCAGTCTGAATTACTGAGAAAATTGCAATTGACATTGCGGAAAACCGGGCAATTGGTCGTTAATGTGCGCAACCAAGAGCGACTAAACAAATGGACGTCGCCAGGTTCGGATATTACCGTTTATAAAGACCTCTATCGAAACAGTGTCGAGGATGATTTTAATATTGGCGAACTGGAATCGGCAATGAAGAAAGCGGGCTTTCTGCATTGGGATAGCTACGCCAGTTTCTCACTCGACCGTTCAGTTCAAAACCTACTATCTGAAGACTACCTCAGCAACAACCCACATTCATTGAACCATTTTAATCGTTTGGGTGGGATTGGAAATGGTGAGCTTAACGAATACCTGTTATTTAAAAATCTACACGCTGAACGTGGGCAAGTGTTCGATTTAGCCTCACGCTTTCTACTGATAGCAAGCGCGTCAGCGACTCGATCTCGGCAGCTGTGCCACAACGACTTTGCTCATTTCTCTGGGTCAGGCCGAAAGCCTCAATGGCGAACGACCACTCAGTGTGAGGCCGGGTCGGGTAAAGTCAGTAAAACATTACTGCACCCAAATTTCTACGCCGACACTGATGACTCTTCAGAAATCAAACTCAGTCAATCCACTGACATCCAGGAATTTTTTAGTGGTGCGCTATTACTCGATCAGTGGCTGAGCGTATTGCTGAACGACAAACCTGCCGAACAATTTAAACAACTGGTGGATGAGTATTCACTCTGGCTCACTCAGCTCGAGCAGAGTGGTGACTTGGGTGAGCATGCTTACGATGTTTTGCCATTTAATATCATTGTGGAATCAGGGGGAAACGAGAGCGATCGCAACTTCCGCATTATCGACCCAGAATGGGCCTTGGACAAAGAGTTCGGAGCTGACTTCATACTATTTAGAGCCCTATTCTGGTTCGCCTTCGAGAATAAAGCCTTACTCAAAGGCCTGGCTAAACAAACTGGCATGTCTACCATCGGTTTGTTTGTTATGAACTATATGAGTTCAGTTGAAAGCCACCAAGAGCTGGCTGAATTTGTCGCCATGGAGGAAGAGATTCAACGCCAGATAGGAGCCAATTTTCGAAACAGATCCATTGAGTATGCACTGCTGCAAACCTTTGATGGTGAACCTATAACTCAGCAATTACAGCCAGCCTGTCAAATCAGCTGGAGTGATGAAGCCGGCATTGTCGATGAACACAATAGCGTTTTCATTTCCTGGAAAGCCAGCACCAAAGAGCAAGTTCTAAACCATAAATCACCGAACTTTGTTAAGGGTAAGCACATACTTCGAATCGACCCAATCGCGACAATGGGTTTGTTCAAGTTTTCTTCGGTAGCTCTGAAAACCGCTGACGGCTCACCTCTCTGGCAATTAAGTACCGCAATAGAAATTGCTGAAGCGTCAGACGGTTTAAATGTGTCGCTAGCCGAGAACGAGCATGGGGAAGGCTACTTCACAGCGCTCAATGAAGACCCACACTTCCTTTTCAATCTCTCGGAACTCGATACGCTGGACTCGGTAGACAATATCGAGGTCACGTTCTCACTATTACACAATCAGTATTACGATAACTCGCTCGCTGCGTTGAGTAAGGCGGTTAGCGAACAAAACGTCGCTCTCTTTCAACAAGTCGGTGCTTTGGGCGCGAAGGAAGCTGAGATCGAATACTTATCGGCAAAACTAAAAAACGTAGATGAGCATAGACAAGCATTAAAGGCGAATATCCATGAAGCGCAACAAGCCCACGAGGCACACGCCAATAATCTGGCCCAAGCGCTCGAAACGCAAAGCCAACGAATGCAACAACTGGAAAGCAGCGTCATCATTCGAACGATCTTTCGACTAAGAAGAATTGCCTCGAGAATGAAAGCAAAACTTTTTCGAAATCGTTAGCGTGGCAAGCTTTTCAAGCAATGCCCGAGGTAATTAATCAATGCTTTTTTCTGGACCACACCAAGGCATAACAATGGATGCTTAGTGCGCCGAACTAGATGATAATTCTCGGCGCGCGATCTCTACTGCTTCATGAGCGTCCAGCCCAACCTTGGCCTGGTTACCAAGCATCTCAATAAAGGTGAGCTCAATCTCTCGGCCATCCTCTAGTTTACAAATAACTGATTCGTCCTTTTGCATCGCAAAAATCAACATGACTCAATACTTCTCTGGTTAGGTTTAATTAATCTCTGTTGTTCGATAAATGTAACGTCGACAAAGCATTAATGAAATACAACTTTGGTTGAGTCTATTTAGACCATGGCTTATTGGTCTCGATAAGGTTTGGATCTCTAAAGATTTTTTTGGCAAAGTCTTGTCGAATGTATGTGCCACGCGCAAGGCAGTAAAAAGGCGCTAGGGTGATCACCCTAACGCCTTTTCTTGAACTACTTTGGAAAAAGAGATCTAGCCAGATTACTTTTTATTGCGAAGCTTCTTACTGATTTCTTCTACTTTTTCTGCCGCTTCACGTAAGCGCTCAGGAATATCAACGAACGAAGACAAACCTCCACCGAAGCGTGACTTGATTTCTTCAACGCGGTCTTCAAGAGTTTCACGACCTTTGCTGACAACATCATCGAGATCGCCTTGAATTGACTGACCACGTTCAACCAAATCAGCAAATACTTTTTGGCCTTCGGCATTAATTTCTTCGTACTTATCTTGAACATCTTCATAACGTTCAGAAAGCTCTTCGTATGTACGCGAGTAGGCACCTAAGCCAGCTAGCCAGATGTTCTTAGCCATTGCCTCTGCTTTATCGCCACTTAAACCGCTTAGGTTATCTTGAAACATCGCTTGCAATTGCTCAATGCGGTTCTCAACATTTTTGGCATCACGCTTCACGCTTGATTTCGCTGCAGACGCTTTCTTGCTGGCCGCTTTTTTAGCGCTAGCGGCTTTTTTAGTAACCTTCTTGGCAACTTTCTTAGCTGCTTTTTTTGCTGTTGGCGTAGCGCTGGTTTTCTTCGCTACTTTTTTAGAAGCCGCTTTCTTCGCTACTTTTTTAGTCGTTTTCTTGGCGGCCTTTTTAGCCACTTTCTTAGTTGCTTTCTTTGCCGCCTTCTTAGCGACTGGTTTAGTCTTAGCTGGCTCAGCAGTTTTATCCGCTGCGTTTGCTGCTACATTTCCTACTGCATTTTTTTCGTCGGCCATGGTATTCACTGGAATATAAAATTAAGATGATTGTAGAGTACTCCTAGTGATTAGAATGCGCGCCCTAATTAGAATCGGCTTTCTAATTAAGGGTGTGTGAACTCACGTTCAAATTGTCAAAACGGGGTACACTAGGAACATGAATAACGAACAATAAGCACCAAGCTAATTCAACGTGCTAATAACAAGGTAACCAAGATGAAATACGAACTATTGGATGACGGCATTGCCAAAATCACTCTCGATAACGGCAAGGCGAATGCGATCTCGTTAGAAGTCGCGTCTGAATTAATGGCCGCGCTCGACCGCGCTAAGGAAGAAGCCAAAGCCGTTTTAATTTGCGGCAGCCCTGGGATTTTTTCAGCTGGCTTTGATTTAAAGGTCATTGCTCAAGGAATGGATGTTGCGCAAGAAATGTTATCTCAAGGCATGTTAATGACTGAGAAAATTTATTCTCACCCACAGCCTGTGGTCACGGCATGTGAAGGCCATTCTGTGGGTATGGGTGTGTTTATTATGTTAGCGGCTGACTACCGTGTTGGCGCGGCGGGTGAATTTGCCATTCGCTTGCCAGAGACCGCAATTGGTATGCATTTTACGACCATTTTGAAAGTGATTGCCAAAACGCATATTGCCCCAACCCATCATGCACGAGCAATTGTTCAGTCTCGTCCGTATGCACCCGACCAGGCGGCTGAAATTGGCATGTTGGACGAAGTTGTTGAAGCTGAGAAAGTTATTGATCAAGCGCTAATGAGGGTAAGAGAATTAGCCGAGCTGCCAGGTGACCAATACGCAGTTAACAAGTTAGATATGCGAGCCGATGATATTGACCGTATTAGAGCATCTTTAAATCTATAAAGGCCCGTCTAAATAGATAGTTTGTGGAGTGTTTTTAAGAATCAGGCCGCTGGTGTCCGAATAGAACTAGCGGCTTTTAATTCTGGCGGCGTTGTGAATATTAACTCTCAAGATGCTCGTCCAGCACTCGGTTCATTTCTTTCTCCAACTGAGGGGCCAGCGCTCGGGTCATCATGCCCAGCTTTACGTCGACACTAAGTTCGCCAGCTTTTGCTTCAACTAAGGCATTGACGCCCGCCGTGTGCTTATAACGATAGTTATCTCCTTCTTGTTTATATCTTCCGCCAAACTTACTAACCAGTTTTTCCAGTAGTTCCACCGCCAGCTCTTGGCATTCTTGTTCATCAACATCGAGTTCACGACAAACGCGAAGATTACTCATAATTTGGTCTCATAAAAAGGGTAAAAAGTGTAAATACAAATGCTCTTCAATCGAGGGTTTGTCCTTTTGATCGCCGAGCAAATCATCATAACTGCCAAAATTTATTAAGGTATACATTAGGTTGCCTGCAAGTAACTTAGACGCGTTGGTTGAATCGGTCACCTTGGATTTGTCCATCACCAAGCGAACCAAGCCTGCTATCGTTTGATTCAATAAGCTGAGCAGCTTGCTTAATGATTCTCTTAAGCTTGGATAGCGTTCATGAATGCCTCGGATATCCTGGCTGATAAACTTGAATTGTTGAAGAATGTCTGAGATTACGGTCATGCTGGCTAAGGTTTCTTTGGTATCTCCTTTGGCTTGTTTAGTGATCTCCTGTAACGCTATTAGCACCCGTGCATGATATTGAGCGTAGAGCTCTTCAACTACTTGCTCCTTTCCCTTGAAATGATAATACAAATTGCCAGGGCTAATATTCATTTCATTCGCTAAATCGACGCTGGTCACACTGCTTTCACCGCGCTCATTCAATAGAACCAGCGCTACGTCGAGAATTAAATCACGGGTGCTCATCTTTGCCATTAGATCAGTGTATCAAGACTTTATGAAAGTACGAAATAGAATTAAACGTTGATGCATTATGCGGGGTACCTCTTCGATCGAACGCTCATTGTAATTACTCTTGCCTTTGTCCATTGGGCATACTCTGGATAGCAAATAATAGACAACGATATGAGATCACCCTGTTTAAGGGAAATTCCTAAAATTCAAAAGTATTATCTTCAAATCGTGGGGCGCTAACATGCCGCTCTTGTGCATCCATGCACCCGCGCCATACGTTTCATCCTGAACGCACCTGAACATAAAAAAGGCCCTCGTTATTTGAGGGCCTTTGGGTACTTCTTAGCTAAGAAAATCTTAGGCAGATTTCTTAAGGTCTTTACTTAGAGACTCAAGCTTGTCAGACAAGTCTTGCAAACGAGCAGGAATGTCGACTACTGAAGTCAAGCCAACCAAGCGGCCTTTTGCAACTTCAATTTGCTCTTCGACAGTTGCGCGACCTTCGTTGATGCGAGACTGTGCTTCGTCTTGAACCTTCTCACCGCGAGCAACCAAGTCTGTTACGAGTTCTTGGCTGTCTTTGTTGAATTTAGTGTAACGAGTTTGAAGTTCTTCGTTTGCCTTAGTCACCAAAGAAGTGGCTTCTTCGTATGTGCGGCCAGCAACACCCAGGTTTGCGAACCAAACTTGCTTTACGATGTTTTGCGCTGCAGCAATGTTTTTGCTTACTTTGGCTACGATTGATTCAGATGTTACTTCTACTGCATCTTCAATTGCGTCTACCGCTTCGATTACTTCTTTCTTCGCTTTAGAAACCGCTTTTGCAGATGTTTTCTTAGCAGATGTTTTTTTGCTTACTGGTTTAGTTGCCATGATCGGCCTCCAAAAATTTGTGATCAGTTAATGTTGATGGAGTGGATCATACGATTTGGTTTTAGAAACTGCCCCCTAATTAGAATAGCCTTTCTAACACCGCATATTTATTGGTGTTTAGCATCATTAATTCATTACAAACAAATCAGCGTAACACCGCCAGAACGGACTTTTACAGGGAAACAAAGCATGTCGTTTACGCAAACATCGCCGGTTCCATTGCCTGTGGAGTCCATTTGATCGCCGTTAGCAACCGTTGGACAATTGTCCTCTGAATCTGCCACACCGTCACCATCAGCATCGGCAATATCACAATTGTCACACAGATAACTTACTTGATTGTCTGTCGAGGTCGACACCGTATTAGTATTTCCTGCCAGATCACTAACTTGGTCGGCATCAATAGTGGCGGTTACTGTGTCGCCGGATGTCATTCCGGTTACCGAAAAATTGAATACTCGGTTATCGCTATTGGGTTCCAAGGTGGGGCCTTGCGTAATAACACCACTGGTCCCGGCCAGGCTTATGTCACCGCGCACAAAACTGCTTAGATCAATCGACTCAGAAAAAGCCACGGTGAATCGCGCGATATTGCTATTACTGGGGTCAACCTGATCACTTGCCTGATTAACAGCGACACTCGGCTTTGAAGTATCGGGTTCGACAATGGTAAACGGTGTAATGTTCAAAGGTTCCGATGCGTTGCCCGCGGCGTCAGTCACTACGATCGTGCAATCATCGTAGGATCCAACGGCGAGTTCCGTGAAGCCATATATGACTTCGCCCGCCGATACGTCGAATGGCGGTTCTGAATTAAAACAAGCACCGGACACAGTCACCACCCCTGCTTCGTTGGCAGAAAAAACGTACCCTGGGCTATTCTCAGTACTTGGCGTCAAAACCGGCGTAACTTCCGTTAGTACCGGTGGCGTAATGTCGGGATTACTCCCCGAGACCAAGGTGTTGCATACACGGCCGACGCCGGAATTGTACAGAAACGCAACATCCTGCGCTGTTAAGGCGTAGTCGAATAGACATACATCGTCAATCAAACCAACGAAACCTCGATCACCGTTAGGTTGATTTCCAATTGCAACGGGCACGGCTGGGTCAGTGGCAATCAAACCGCTGGCGGCCGTCGAGCCAACTTCCACCGAATTGTGATAAAGACGAATGATCGAACCATCATAAGTCGCGATGATTTGTGACCACACATTGTTAACTACCGGAGAATCAGTGCGCCCTAACAAGGTCGTTGTGCTGCCGTTGGTATTTAGCCTGACTCGCGGCACGATTGCACTGCCATTTTCGTCGGTTGATAACATCCACAAATGTTGACTGGCATTTCGGCCGCTGGTTTTTGAAATGATACGACCTTCCCCACTGTTACTGGCAATATCAGTCGGCCGTATCCAAGCAATCATGGAAATCGCGTTACTCGGCGCGTCCATGTTGCTTAGATCTACCCGTTCAGTCCCACCGTCAAAATTGAGAGCCGCGTCTCCCAAAAGATTATCGACATTATCCCACTGGCTGGCGTCGATACCTCCGATCAGCGAACCATTATTTTGCCGAGTCGAAGAGTCTGCTGCCAGTAAGCCCGCAGTTTCATCAAAACGCCAATGCGCAAAAGGCGGCGGTGAAGGTGGTCGAGCAATGGTTGTCACGGTAATCGCCGACGAGCCACTCGATTCATTACCGGATTCATCGATCGCAGTAATCACCACACTGAACGTCGTACTGTCGGTCACGCCAGTAAGGGTAACGAAGGGTTCTGTAGTACGCATGGCCTCAAGGCCGTTTAGACTGATTCTGTATTGAATTTCTCGATTACTATTATCACTCGATGCGGTCCAGCTAAGTGAGAACGAATCAAAACCAATATTGCTGGATGCAACATTAGTTGGCGTTGATGGCGGTTCTGTGTCCGGCGCGCCCAATTGAGAAACGGCTATGCTGCGACTAATATTAGTGTTGCTCACTGTAACTACAGCCGCTCGACTGCCAAAGCCCGTGTGTGGCGAGGCCGTCAGTGAAAGACTTGAATTACCACTGCCATTTTGTGCACTCAGGGTTAACCATGACTGATTGCTTGAGGCGGTCCAGGGCACGCCTGAATTGTCGTTATTATTGATTGAGCTTATCGCGATATTTTTACTGTCACCCGCTGCTGCCAGAGACACCGCTGTTGGATTCACGCTCAGTATGTTGGCGCCGTCGGCGGTGGTATTTCGATATAAATAAACTTTATTCGCGTACCGCGTTGGGCCGGCAAAGTCCAAGTCGCCGTCATTATCATAATCGGCGGCAACGCAAC
Source organism: Arenicella sp. (assembly GCA_965230315.1). Lineage (GTDB taxonomy): Bacteria > Pseudomonadota > Gammaproteobacteria > Arenicellales > Arenicellaceae > Arenicella. The sequence continues at coordinate 3,698,861 of CBDDKT010000002.1, read as the reverse complement.
TGTAACAGCCATTTGAACCGTCAATCTCGCGCCGGGTCCAGCTCAAGGCATCGCCATTGAGGTTTTCCCACCAAACCACTTTTCGCGACCCAAAGGAGAAACCACCCAGCACATCAACATCACCGTCAAGATCAACGTCGCCAACTTGAACGTTGTGGTTTCGGCCTAGCGGGTCTTCAATGGCACGTCGTAGCCATGTGCCCGTTATAGCATTGCTTGGGTTTTTGTACCACGCCAGATACACATTGTTACCCTCGGCTGAACTCTGGAGAATATCCAAACGACCATCGCCATCCATGTCAAACACCTCACCCTTAGTGCTGTTATTAAGACCAGATTGGTTGGCGTTAAAAAAATTTGCATCAAACGTCTTTTGTTCCCAGGTTGCCATACATCGATTAGGGCTCTCTAATACGCAGCTTCTGGGGTTACTCGGGGCAAATAAGATAAAGCCATTGCCGATGATGTCGACTTTGCCATTCCCATCAAGATCGGCGACAACCAAACCTTCACGAGGGTAAGGCGAATTGATACGTACGGCATCCCAGTTGCTTGCCGAATTTTGAAAATAAATCACAAACCGATTAATTCCGAGCGAACGAACAATAATGTCGAGCTTTCCATCGCCATCGACATCGGCGGTCTCTAAATCACCTTGATGGAACGCGTCGGGCACGTTCGCTTCGATGGTAAATTTTTGCCAGGTCGCTGCGGGGTTGGACGCTAAGTTACCCGGATTTTTGTACCATTGCATGGAACCCGGAGGATTAAGATCAGCGTGATCATCTCGTGCAACCACTATGTCTAAAAAGCCGTCCTTATCAATATCAACAATATCACTGTCACCAGTGAAGCGAGTAAGATCTGGGCCAATAACGTACTCTATCCACGCTGAACCAGGCGTTTGTGGCGCCTTAAACCAGCTGAGTATGCTGTTGCCGTTACTGTGTTTGCCACCTTCGGCGATAAACAAATCCTTTAAGCCGTCATTATCCAGGTCACCCCATTGAACGGTTGTGGCAGCGCCACCGTAAATAAGTTCATCATCCGCGAAACTGGCCTGAGCATGCGCAAATGATGAAAAACCAATAGCAGGCAGAATAGTAAAAGTAAGGCAAAGGAGTTTCGAAAGCTTGGGCATACGCTATTAGTTATATACTCACGTCAGTAAAACAGATCTCTACGAGCGAACCAAGTCCGTTACTCATAGATATCCCGGCGTTACCCAATACCCTATACCGAGGCAACTATAGCACTTGAGGTGCTCGACAATAAAGTCTCCAAACGCCTCTGCTTGCTGTTGCCAGCCTAATTTAATCCTTGTTTTTTAATATCTCGAGCGCCTAACACAAAATGGGTAGCGGACCATACGCAAGCAATCGAGACAATTAACAACATAGAGTATCTAAGCGAATTAATGCCATATTGAGGAGTTAACAAGTCACTCACAAAACCAATAATGAACGTTCCAAAACCCAGGCCCACCAGGTTCAAAATTAAAAAGAACAGGGCCGAAGCGGTCGCTCTCATTCTGGGCTCAACTGCACCATGAAATACCGATAAGGCCGCACCAAGGTAACCGGTAGTAAATATTGATGGCAGCAATTGCACCACCAAGGCAGTGGACTTATCTTCGAGTAACAAGGTGAGCGCCGTTAACGGCGCACAGGTGAGAATAGCAATTGCCGGCACCCATAAATACCATCGCTTGTCGCGCGTGCCGAATTTGTCGCTGAGGAAACCGAAACCAAAGGTACCAATACCCCCAAAAATACCGGCACCAACCGACAACCAAACGCTTAGAATAGCGGTTTCCGCGCCCATATCATGGCTGCGTATAAAGAACGAGGCTGTCCAGCTGGTGAGTCCATAACCCGCGAGAGCACTGAGTCCAGACGCTATACTCAAGTGCACCAAGTATTTTCTCTGCATAATAAACTTGAGCACGCGCTTGAAGGGCACAGAAGCGGCTTCGACGACTTTTTTCTCCGAAAATCCACGAGGTGGCTCTTCGACGGTTAGACGCACAAACAATGCGACCAACAGACCAGGCGCACCGACGACAAAAAATGCCCAACGCCACCCGAAATACTGATTGATCACTCCACCAAGTAAAATCCCGAACATGATTCCGATGTTAATTCCAACCGAGTAGGTCGACAAAGCCGTCGCTCGTCTCTCAGGTGGATACATATCAGTAATCATTGAATGAGCCGGAGGACTGCAGCCCGCTTCACCGACTCCAACACCGATACGAGCGGCAAGAAGTTGCCAAAAGTTCTGAACCGCGCCCGTCAATGCGGTCATTAAGCTCCAACTTGCGATCGACAGAGAAATGATATTTCGTCGATTCGACTTATCGGCCCATCGAGCTATGGGTATTCCTGCCACGACATAAAACACGGCAAATGCGATTCCAAGATAACCAAGCTGTGTATCCGATAGCCCCAAATCTACCTTGATCGCTTCTTGTAGAATCGACAATAGCTGTCTATCAATAAAATTGACCGCGTAGACCAGCGTGAGTACGCCAAGAACATAACTACGATAACGCTTACTTTCGTATCTCGAATTCACAGATTCGACCTCCTTTAACTCCAGCTAGCACTCGTAACCCGCCCCGCCGAAATAAGTATTATTATTGTTTGTTTGTGATGAAACCTTTCTGACGGCAACCGATAATTTGCCTAATTGTTATTTACCCTCGTCAAAACATCTTGACCTATCGGGTAATCATTTGTCCAGTTTGTCATGCTCGGACATAAATTATGTGACGACCGAAGTTACCCAGCCTTTAGTTATTTAGTCGAAACCTGTAAATGCAAAAATTGCCCCGTCATCTTTTTACTCGATCTTGATTTCTAACTGTTAGACTGCAACACTGTTCGTCAGTATAAAAACAGATCGCTTTTTAGACTACGTTAACGCAGTCACTAAGCATCGCAAATCGCCTACGACCCAACCACCCACATAGGATCTGCTATGACACACTTAAACCGCCCTAAAAGCTTCTTAGCTATCACCTTGTTTGTGCTGAGCACCGCTTGTGCAAGCGTTAATTCTCAAGAGGCTGCTCCCGTCGTTGAAGAAAACCTAGCGCTTAAAGCCGCACTATCTCAACAAGACGATAAAAATAAGCAGCGTTTCTCTTCACGAAACCCAGAAGCAACATTAAATTTTCTGGGTGTTCAACCTGGCATGACCGTAGTGGAGGCACTTCCCGGTGGTGGTTGGTATTCGAAGATACTGATTCCCTACTTAGGTTCGAATGGCAAGCTAATTGGGGTCGACTACTCTCAAAAGCTATGGCCAAATTTCGGTTTTATGACGCCAGAACGCATCGAAGCAAAGAAAACTTGGGTAAGTACTTGGACCGCCCAAGCCGAAGAGTGGCGCGGCGACAACAGTGCTCCAGTGGCTGCTTTTCAGTTCGACGAGTTACCCGAGAACATGCACGGTACGGCTGACGCGGTACTGTTTATTAGAGCATTACATAACCTTGCACGCTTCGACAGTAAGGGAGGTTTTTTAACCAACGCCTTAAACGATACTCACTCGATACTTAAACCTGGCGGCATTGTCGGCGTGGTTCAACATCAGGCGCGTGAAGATCGCCCGGATGATTGGGCAAATGGCGACAATGGCTATCTTAAAAAGAGTTTTTTAGTAAAAAGAATGCAAGAAGCGGGTTTTGAATTTCTTGGTGAAAGTGATATCAATGAAAACCCTAAAGATCAGGCTACGGTTGGTGACTTTGTTTGGCGCTTGCCTCCTTCTCTAAATGGAGCACGAGACGACGAGGAAAAACGTGCTGCAATGACGGCGATCGGCGAGTCTAACCGCATGACTCTGAAGTTTCGAAAGCCTCTGTAGTTTTATGATCAGAAGTTTTATGAGCTGTCGTATGATGATCCATACGACAGCTTTATTCTTTAATTAAGTCTCTCAACCGATGCTCAAAAAGAAACCCCAAGCTAACCATCCATCCTATGCCTAGTTTCTTCAGAACCGTTTTGGCATTAGTTGCCGCGGCACTAACAACGTCGGTCATTGGCTCGATATTTTCTACGCAATCGGTGATCGCTAGCTTGCAATCGCTCGATGTGAAAATACCGTTAGCAACACGCCTTTCAATGACGGTTAGTGATTTAGGCATTCTTCCTGCCTTGGCTCCACTTACGGTTATTAGCTTTATTTTAGGGTTTATTGTGGCTGCATTATGCGTACGCTTTATTGGTGGCAACCGTAATGCTTGGCATAGTGTTGCTGGCGCTTGCGCGCTTGTTAGTATGCTTTTAATCATGAAAGCGGTTTTACTCATTACGCCAATTGCCGGGGCAAGAACGCTATTAGGATTACTTAGCTTCGCTTTCGCAGGTGCAGTGGGCGGTTGGGTTTACGCAAAACTCACCAATCGGCGAACGATCGTAAAATGACTGGAACTCTTCTCAAATTCAGACGGATTATTGCCCTTCTATGTATTAACACGGCGGTTTCCATAACGGCGATCGCGCAACATTCCAATGTCACCACAGAGCAATACGCTACAAACGTCATTGTCAGCGGTTTAGTGCAACCCTGGGCGCATGAATTCCTTCCTAATGGCGATATTCTTGTCACTGAACGCGGTGGCACGATCAAGGTAGTCAGAGATGGAATAATTCTAAACACAGCGGTTGCAAATGTTCCTGATGTCTATTTCGCAGGTCAAGGCGGCCTACTCGACATCATGAAAGATATTGATTTCGCCAATAACCAACTCATCTATTTGAGTTACGCCTACCGAGGTGAAGGTGGCAATGCCACACGATTAGTCTCAGCTAGGTTAATTAGCAACGCCGACGGTTATGAACTGAGCAATGTCAATCACCTATTTACCGCTTCACCATTGATACAAACGCCGCAACATTATTCGGGGCGAATAGCTCAAATGACGGATGGCACGCTGCTACTCACCATCGGTGACGGGTTTGATTACCGCGAGCAAGCGCAAAAACTTGATAGTCACCTAGGCAAGATAATCAGAGTGAATCGCGACGGCAGTGCTCCTGCCGATAATCCGTTCATAGGGCGAGACGACGCACTGCCTGAAATCTGTTCTTATGGTCACCGAAACCATCAAAGTCTGGTGATCGCTAATGGTGTGGTGTATCAAAATGAGCATGGTCCGAAAGGGGGTGATGAAGTCAACATCATTCGGCCCGGGGCCAATTACGGCTGGCCAGTCATCACGTACGGCCGCGACTATAATGGTGCCAATATAACGCCCTACACCGAGTATCCGTCAATGGAGCAACCGCTTGTCGACTGGACGCCGTCCACCGCCCCATCCTCAATGGTGTATTACCAAAATAAATTGTACGTTGCCGCCTTGGCAGAAAAATCGATACGAGAGCTAAGCATTGAAAACGGCAAGATAAGCGATAACGGAAAGGTGTTCGAAGCCATAGACGACAGAATTCGAGATATCGCAGTCGGCCCGGATCGAAAGCTTTATGTATTGACCGATGGCGACAAGGCCCAACTAATCCAAATAAGTCTCAATAAATAAATGCTCACCAGTATTAAGGCTCCGCTAACCGGGGTGGTAATCGAAGCGGCTGTTAAGCTCGGACAAAGCGTTCGAAAAGGCGACCTACTCATGCTTATGGAGTCGATGAAGGTACAGCTAAGGGTCGAAGCTGAACTGGCTGGAACTGTTCAGACAATTAGCGCGAATGTTGGTGATACGATTCAGCGCGACGCCGAGCTAATGACTATCGAGGCATCAAACTTGTCCAGTACTGAGGGATCAAGCAAAGAGCATGTTAGTAGCACTGAGCAGCATTCGTTAATTAAGAAATTCAAACAGCGTCAAGCACTGAGTTTGGACGCGCATCGTTCACAGGCAACAGAAAAACGGCATGCCAAAGGTTATCGAACCGCGCGGGAGAATCTGGCCAGCCTTTGTGATTTGAATAGTTTTCAAGAATATGGGCAGTTTGCGGTCGCCGCACAACGCCAGCGCCAAGATTATGAAACACTAAAAACCACCAGTGCAGCCGATGGCATCATTACCGGCATTGGAAAAATCAATGGCCAATCTGTTGCGCTCGCGATTAATGATTACTCAGTCATGGCGGGCACTCAGGGCTTTTTTCACCACCAGAAACTCGATCGGATTCTACAGGTTGCCCGCGATAAGAAATTGCCAGTAATTATGTATACCGAAGGTGGCGGTGGTAGACCAGGTGACACAGACGTCAGCGTGGTTAATTCCGGGCTGCAATGCGCATCGTTTGGCACATGGGCCGGCCTAAGCGGTGTAGTACCTCGTATTAGTGTCGCCAACGGTTACAACTTTGCTGGCAACGCGGCTCTGTTTGGTGCGGCAGACATTACCATCGCTACCAAGCGTTCGTGGATTGGTATGGCAGGTCCGGCGATGATCGAGGGCGGAGGGCTAGGAACCTTTAAGCCTACCGACATAGGGCCGACAGAGAGTCAGGCAGAAAACGGCACAGTGGATATTGTGGTCGATAGCGAAATCGAAGCGGCAGAGGTTGCGGTCAAAGTATTGAGCTACTTTCAGCAAGCTGAAAGTGCTTGGCAAGCTGCAGATCAAGCTGAGTTGCAAAGCATCTTACCGGAAAACCGCCGGCAAACGTATGATGTGCGGCGTATTATTGAGGTGATGAGTGACCAGGGTTCGTCACTTGAGTTAGGCAAAAATTTTGGCCGATCAATTGTGACTTATCTTAGCCGCATCGAAGGCAAGTCAGTTGGAATCATGGCCAACGACTGCACGTCACTGGGAGGTGCCATCGACGTACATGCCGGTGAGAAAGCGTCGAAGTTCATGCAATTATGTGATCAATTTAAACTGCCGATTATCTCATTATGCGATACCCCCGGCTTCATGGTGGGGCCTGAACATGAAACACAGGGGGCTGTTAGGCGGTTGGCGGAAATGTTTCGCGTTGGTGCGCAGCTAACAACGCCGTTCTACGGAGTCATTCTACGCAAATGTTATGGTCTGGGTGCACAAGCGATGCTGGGTGGCAGTACACAACGCCCGTTGTATACCTTGTCTTGGCCTACCGGCGAATTTGGCCCAATGGGCTTAGAAGGCGCGGTTCGATTAGGTTTCAGTAAGGAGCTTGCACAAATCACTAACCCCGATGAACAAAAAGCCCTGTTCGATAAATTACTGGCACAGCAATACCAACGAGGTCAGGCCGCCGAAGTCGCCAGTGTATTAGAGATTGACGCGGTTATAGATCCGATCGATACACGCGCCGCCTTGGCTCAGCTGCTTGGATAGGCAAGGCTGAGACTCTGCGGTTCCGGGTAGACCGGTTCTGATATAAAACTTCTCGAGCTCTAGAAAATACTCGCTATTTGATCAAACGGTTTTCGTTCAATGTCCGGCACGGTTACTCCCTGCGTAGGATAACCCACCACAATCAACATAAAGGGTTTTTCATTGCTGGGCCGCTGCAAGATTTCATTCAGAAATTTCATTGGGCTCGGAGTGTGAGTCAAGGTTGCCAAACCGGACATATGCAAGGCGGTGATCAACATACCCGTCGCGATGCCAACCGACTCGGGCATGTAATAATTCTTATGTTTTACACCATCTTCATCAACCGAATTGCGTTCCAAAAATACGGCAATCAGATAAGGTGCGGTTTCCAGGAATGGTTTGTGTTCATCCGTTTCGAATACTTTTAGATCATCCAACCACGCCTGCGGTGCACGACCATTGTAAAACTCTTGCTCTTCGGCTTCGGCCGCTTTGCGAATCAGTGCTTTGGTATCAAGGTTCTCGACAATTGCAAAATGCCATGGTTGTTTGTTTGCGCCACTGGGCGCCGATCCAGCCGAACGAATCGCATTTTCGATGATTTCACGGTCAACGGGTCGATCAGAAAAATCACGCACACTGCGTCTACGAGAAATGGTATCTCTGAATTGACGTGAAGCATTAAGCATCTCTTCAGGTGAGAGCTCGGTAAAATTAAGAGGTTTTCTAGACATAATTTAAATTGAATATGGGTCGCCAAGGGCGGCCGCTATTTTACGCGGTTTTACCACGTTTAGACGACCATGACCTGTGCGAATATTATCTAAAATTAGTAAATCGCGCTGTTTCCATTTAAACAGACTGGAACACGCCCAGGCCGCATCGATCATTGTTCTGGTTTCTTCGCTACTGATTTCAGAACCGTCACCCCAAAGCGATTTCATAAATACGTTTTGCTTTGCGTATTGAGAACGCACCAAAGTACTCAAACCCAAACGTGCTAAAGGATTGATTCGCTGCTTAAATTTGAACATATCATAAGGTGCAGATTCTCCGTTATATAAAGTCAGACTGATGCACTTTCTGCCAGACACAGGATCGACAACAAAACCCGGCATTCTGGCCCGTGTAATCAGACCACCATTGTCATGCCATTCAAACTCCAGCCCTTGTTGTTTACAAGCAGCTTCGGCTTCTTCTTGCGTGCTGGCTTGAAAAGCATCCATCCACGTTTTGTACACATTGAAAAAACGTGCTTTTTTAGCGACAAAATAGCGTTGATAAATTAAGCCATGGGTTTCAATTTTCTGTTGTAAGGCAGGCGGTAAACCCTCGAAAATGGCCGCACAATCAAAAATCGGCGTTTCACCATATCTACTTGGCTCGGTAATGCAGTAAAAGAAGATCTTTCCAGGGCGTTGTTTTAGGTAGCACATCTCGGTATGAAAAGTAATTACGTAGGGTGCGGGCGCCTCGGTAGACGTAAAGAAGTGATCGCTTAGCCTGCTTCTCGGGCTGGCTCCACCCAGGTAATTATCATCGAAGGTCACGCCAAGAGCATCAAGCAATGTTTCAGCCTGTGTGGTGTTACTTATTGGTAGCCCTCTGAGCAGCACTGCGCCTTTTTCATCGAGCACATTTTGCACCTGATTTATAAACTCTTTCTCATCGATTAAATCGCTCAAAGATTCGTCTTTAGCCAGTTTGATCACCGATACTGTACCCGTCTTATTGGGGCTGTCCTCGGCCATTTCATGATCTTCTAAAAGTTTACTTTGCAGTTCAATCATGGATTCTCCTGTTCTCAGCCTTATCGACTGACTTACAATTGCTGCAAAGACTATCAGCCGCGCAGTTGTTCAGCAAATTTAACTGAATGAGACACTCGTCCGGGTATTTAAGGTCATTTCGACGATTAAACTCCCGGTATTAAAAACTTAATAAGGGGCTTCGATAGGCAAAGACTGGGGAATAAACCTAATTTAGGATATATTCGCACTCAGAAATTTAAATGCCGCTAAGCTCTGCTCCTGGCTATTGAAAATATAGACTGGAGAGTAAGTTATCATAGATATCGCAGCTGAAGACACGAGTAGTTTACTATGACCACATTGATAATGATCGCCATCGTTGTATTTTGCATTGGCTCTTTAACCTATGCGTATGCCTACCGTGGCCAGGCTCGTTGGGATGGATTTGGTGAATATATTCGCAAAGGCTGGCCAATATTTACACCCTTTAATTGCTTGTTGTATCTGTTTACCGCGCCTAAGGCTCGCCCAGCGATTATGGATATGACTCAGTTTCCCGAACTTAAAGATTTGGAAGCGAATTGGGAAGTAATACGTAGGGAAGCGCTCGAGCTAATGGCTGAAGGCGGATTCGACCAGATAGCCGATAAGGACTCAGCATCCTACTATGATATTGGCTTTCGCACCTTCTACAAATACGGCTGGACTAAGTTTTATGTCAATTGGTACGGTTACACCCATGAATCTGCCAAGCGAACCTGTCCGAAGACAGTCGAACTATTAAGTAAGATTCCACAAGTCAATGGCGCGATGTTTTCAGTGCTACCGCCCGGCGGCCAGCTTACGCGTCATCTTGATCCAGTCGCTTGCTCGTTGCGTTACCACCTAGGTTTAGACACACCTAATGACGATAAGTGCTACATCAGTATTGACGATCAAAAATATTCATGGCGCGACGGTGAACCTTTATTATTTGATGTTACCTATCTGCATTTCGCTCACAATGATGCACACAAACCTCGGCTTATTTTGATGTGTGATATCGAGCGCCCGATGTCTGCCGTAGGTCGCTTGCTTAATTGGCCCTACAAACTTCTGATGCGGGCTACGGTGGTACCGAATACCGATGAAGATAAGCGGGGATTCGCGAACAAAACATTCAGCACATTGGTGCCTTTATTAGATAAATCGAAACGCCTAAAAGAAACCAATCTGCCTGCATACAAAGCGCTGAAATACACCGTTAACGGTACTCTATTTCTGATCGTTGCGGCGTTGGTCTGGTTGATATTGAAATTTTTTGTCTGGTTGTTCTAAGACTGATCTTCAATCATCATCGCGGCGGCCTTCTCAGCGATCATAATTGCCACTGCATTAGTATTACCCGACACCAAGGTCGGCATGATCGAACAGTCCACCACTCGCAGCCCTTCAATGCCATGCACACGTAATTTGTGATCAACCACTGCCATTTTATCATTGCCCATTTTACAAGTGCCTGATGGATGATAAATAGTCGTGGCACGATTGCGTGCATATTCTAATAATTGCTCATCGCTCTTGTACTCCATTCCCGGTTCGTGCTCTTGCAGAATTAGCCCTTTGAGTGCGGGGGCTTCGACTAGCTTGCGAGTCAGTTTAATCGCGTTGATGGCCACCTCTTGATCTTCTTGTGTTGCCAGGTAGTTCGGGTGGATCGCAGGCGCATCAAATGGTTGTTTAGATTTGAGTGTGATTCTGCCGCGACTCGTGGGTCTAAGCTGGCATACTGACGCCGTGAACGCGGAGAACTTATGTGTGCCATCGGCTGGCTTATCTGCACTTAAGGGTTGCAAATGATACTGAATATCGGGTCGTTCCAAGCCATCTCGTGATCGGGTAAAAATTGCAACTTGGCTTGCAGCCATGGTTAACGGCCCGGTTCGAAACAGTGCGTACTCGAGGCCCATCGCTATTTTTCTGAGTGGGTTGCGGAGTTCGTCGTTCAACGTGATCGGCTGATTAACTTTATAAATGGCTCGAATTTGCAAATGATCTTGTAAGTTTTCGCCAACACCAGCAAGCTCATGCAATGGTGATATGCCAACGCGCTCCAATTCAACCTTTGGCCCAATACCAGAGAGCATTAGGATTTGCGCTGAACCAATCGAACCCGCGCTCAGCACCACTTCCTTGTGGCAAAAAGCCTTATACACTCGTTCACCAATCGAGTATTCAACACCGATTGCGCGTTTTTCTTTGAACAATATTTTATGAGTTAAAGCATGCGTAACTACACGTAAGTTGGTCCGCTTGAGGGCAGGTTTTAAAAAGCCGGTTGCTGCGCTGCAACGCAAGCCATTAGCTTTAATGGTCAGTTGGAAATAGCCTGCGCCTTCTTGTTCAGCACCATTAAAATCATCGGTTCTGGGAATGCCGATTTGCTCAGCTGCATCGATAAAATGATCGCATAGCTTGCGCCTTACTCGAATATTTGAGACCGAAAGCTCACCGCCAACACCATGATATTGATCTGCTCCCCGCTCATTGTCTTCAGACTTCTTAAAAAACGGGAGCAGCTCTTGATAAGACCAGCCTGAATTACCCAACGCGGCCCAATGATCATAATCTTCAGCCTGGCCACGTATATACAGTAAACCGTTTAAAGAACTCGAGCCACCTAAGACTTTGCCGCGCGGCCACTCTATCGAACGGAATCCAAGCCCTGAATTTGGCTCGGTTTTATAACACCAATCAAATTTGGGGTTATGCATGGTTTTAAAGTAGCCTATCGGGATATGCAACCAAGGATTAGAGTCCCTGCCACCTGCCTCAATTAGCAAAACACGCTTAGACGAGTCGGCCGACAATCGGTTTGCCATGACGCACCCTGATGAGCCAGCACCGATTACGATGTAGTCATAGTGCTCTGTTGTCATGCCGTGCCTGTGTTCTGATGAGTTTAGCTTAGGTTAACAACCTCAGACTGCCTTAGCAACGAATATAAATAATAATGAAACTTTTTGGTCTCATTTTTTAAAAAAATGAACTTCTAACTATTTCCGAAATTCAGGTTAAAATAGTCTCAGACAATCGACTAAATCCAAAATCAATGACCGACAACCCTAAGCCCGGCCTTTCAGAAGGTACCCTTCATGAGCAGCTAACCGACAGCAGCAAATCTGCGTTTACCCGCTATCAGGATTTGGCACTCGGCTCGAACAGTATTTGGTATCTGATCAAATACGAACTGATCATGCTGTTTACCTCATGGGTTCCAGGGGCACTTGGCTTGGTATTAAGAAAGACCTTCTATCCTATGATTCTCGGCGATGTAGGGCGTAATGTAATATTTGGTCAGGGAGTGGCGGTTCGTCATGGTCAAAAGATTTCGATTGGCGATGGTGTGATCGTTGACGATGGCGCGGTGCTTGATGCTAAGGGCAGCACCAATAAAGGTATTTCCATCGGCAGGGACACCATTATCAGTCGCAACGTCGTTCTTTCCTGTAAGAACGGCGATATCGCGATCGGTTCTGGTTGCACGGTGGGAATCAATACCTTGGTTCACGCGATGGAAGGCAGTAACGTTACCATGGGCAATTACGTATTAATCGGTGCTTTTTGCTATTTTATCGGCAGCGGTCCCTATGGTACCGAAAGTCTGGAGATACCCTTCAAAAAACAAGGCATGCTACCCAAAGGTGGTATCAACATTGCCGACAATGTGTGGTTTGGTGGCCATGTGCAAGTGCTGGATGGAGTCAACATCGAATCAGGTTCAATTATCGGCGCCAGTACCGTGGTGAACAAAAGTATTGGTGAATTTGATATTGTCGCGGGAGTCCCTATGAAAACTCTGAGGAATCGAAAGGACATGAGTTAAGTCCGTTTTTATGCACGGAATGCGATATATGATCAAATCCTCTTGCTTACTCTTAATCCGGTTCTACCAACGATTTTTATCTCCATTAAAGGGATTTGATTGTGCTCATCATCGACTGCACAAAGGAGATACTTGTTCTAACGCTATCAAAAAAATAATTATCGATAATGCTCTCAGAGACGTTCCAAAGCTAGCTCGTGCTCGCTTCCAAGAATGTAAGTATGCCGCTTACAAGCTAGCGCAACAGCCTACTGCAACTCATCATCGAGCGGATCTGCCTTGCGATATAAGTTGCGCAGGTGACATTGGCTGTTTCGGCGATGCGCCAAGCCCCAGAGGCAAATCAACGAACTCCTGCGCATTGCCTTGTGAAGGGTGTATTGATTTTTTAAATCTTAAACGGAGAACCCAAATACGCCTGCTTGGTATTGCAACGATCATAGGCTTGGCCCTAGCGTATTACTACGGTGGTCAAATAACAAAGCTTGAGATCACCCAGCTCCCGTCACCACAACGCAGCGATGGCATGTTTGAGAAACTACTCACGCGCAATACGCCCTCACTCAGAGCAAAGGTAATGACATCAACGGATACTCAATACTCGGATATTATTGAAAGCACGGAATTACACAATGGGCACACCGTTACCCTGACCTTCTCAAGCCAAATCTCAGTCGATCAACTACAGCGATTGGAACTCCAAGACGCGCGATTCTCAGCGGCACAGGATTTAATCGTCCTTGGGCAAGTTATAGAAGTCATTGAACAACCTGCGGCTCTAGGGCGCGGAAAAAGATTTAGCTACGCATTTAAATCTCGCTGGGGCTTTTAGCACCCTACGACAATACTCAGTTTCGGATTAGTCTTTTTCTAAGCGAAATTCGGCTGAACGAGCGTGAGCGGTTAACGATTCACCGCGCGCTAGAATTGACGCGTGCTTGCCGATCGATTGCGCGCCTTCACGTGACACCTTGATCATGCTGGTGCGTTTTTGAAAATCATACACGCCTAAGGGCGAAGTAAATCGAGCCGTACCCGCAGTGGGCAATACATGATTAGGACCCGCACAATAGTCACCCAAAGATTCAGCGCTATACGGGCCTATGAATATCGCTCCTGCGTTGCAAATTTCATCAGCCAGTTGGTCTGCATCGCCGGTAAAAATTTCGAGGTGTTCGGCGGCAATTTCATCGGCAATCTCGATAAGAGCATTGCGGTTTTCGGCAATAATAATGGCGCCGTTGCGTTTTAGCGATTGCTGGATAATGTCTGCACGTTCCATCCCAGGTAGCAATTTATCAATTGACTGCTGAACTCGCTCGGCGACCAACTCACTTTGTGTTAGCAGGATTGATTGTGCCACCTCATCGTGCTCGGCCTGAGCGAACAGATCCATCGCCACCCAGTCAGGATTCACTGATTCATCAGCGATCACCAGCACTTCTGATGGGCCGGCAATCATGTCGATACCAACTTTACCAAACACCTGTTTTTTAGCCGTCGCGACAAAGATATTACCAGGGCCGGTAATCTTATCGACCGCAGGTATGGTTGGAGTTCCGTGAGCCAGAGCAGCGATGGCTTGCGCACCGCCGACTCTAAACACACGGTCGACACCGGACATTAACGCGGTTGCCAACACCATATCGTTAAACTCGCCATTTGGCGTGGGCGACACCATGATGAGTTCTTTCACACCTGCCACCTTAGCTGGAATTGCGTTCATAATCACCGACGATGGATACGTTGCCTTTCCACCAGGAACATACAGACCCACGCGGTTCATCGGCGTGACCTTTTGTCCAAGCTGCGTACCGTCGGGTTCGGTATAACTCCATGATTCGGCCAATTGCTTTTGGTGATAGCTACGCACGCGCTCTATCGCGTACTCCAGTGATTCACGTTGTTGAGGGTGAATTTGCTCTAAAGCCTGTTTTAGGCGGGTCGGGCGCACTTCCAGACCACGCGCTTCGACATCGAATCGATCAAACTGTTGCGTGTAGCGAAACAGTGCCTGATCTCCATTTTCAGCAACATCGGCGATTACCTTAGCGACGGTTTCGTCAACACTCGACTCGAGAGTTTGATCTCGATTCAGTAAAGAATTTAACTCAATATCGAAATTTTGATCGGCCGATTTGAGCCTCTTCATTGCTGCATTCATGTTGACTAGCCCGATTCGCTTTCAATAGCCGTACTCAGCTGCTGAACCAATTGCGAGATAGCCGCATGCTGAACTCGCATAGAGGCCGCATTGGCAATTAGGCGACACGAACTATGAGCGACCAGTTCCTGTGCTACGAGATTATTGGCCTTAAGGGTGCTACCGGTTTCAACTAAGTCAACAATTTCATCGGCTAATCCAACCAAGGGCGCCAACTCCATCGCACCATACAGCTTAATAATCTCGGCCTGGATACCACGCGATTGATAATATCGTTTGGCCGACTTAACGTATTTGGTAGCGACTCTAAGGCGTTTCTGAGATTTAGGGCGATTAACATCTTCGGCACGTACTGCGGTCATTAAGCGGCATTTGGAATACTGTAAATCAAGTAATTCACATAGGCCTTCACCCCCATGTTCAAGCAAACCATCCTTACCAACAATGCCAGCGTCGGCAGCACCAAATTGAACGTAAGTAGGTACATCGGTGGCACGAATAATGACGCACTGTAAATCGTTACGATTGGTGGCAAATATTAGTTTGCGACTGGTAAATGGGTCATCTTTTAAAGTGATGCCAATTTGCTCAAGTAGTGGCAAAGTTTGCTTCAGAATGCGACCTTTTGAAAGCGCTAAGGTGATCATGACTTACTCTGGTTTTATCGGTTTATTTTACGAGTTCTTGTAAGGCTAGATCTTTTTCCCAAACGTGACCTGGAACACGACGTATATTGGCGCCGAGGCGAGACAGCTTTTCTTCGATGCTCTCATAACCACGGTCAATGTGATAAATACGATCTATTACAGTTGGCTTATCGGCCATTAAAGCAGCTAAAACCAGACTGGCCGATGCTCGCAAGTCAGTTGCCATCACCGGTGCACCACGTAGTTTATTGCGGCCAGTGATGAAAGCGGTATTGCCTTCAAGGTCAATCTGAGCCCCCATGCGTTGCAGCTCTTGCACATGCATGAAACGATTCTCAAATATATTTTCAACCACTTTGCTGGTTCCTTCTGCGAGCGCATTCATGGTAACAAATTGAGCTTGCATATCGGTTGGAAATGCAGGATGTGGTGCGGTATGAATGTCGACCGCTTTAGGCTGATTGCCCTGCATATCAAGCTCAATGCTGTCGTCATCGATGTCAATGTGAGCACCCGCTTCAACGAGTTTATCTAACACCGCATCGAGATAGGTTGCGTCAGTGGCGCGCGCTTTGACCCGCCCACGAGTTACCGCCCCCGCAACAAGATAAGTTCCAGTTTCAATTCGATCGGCAATCACAGTGTGACTTGCGTCGTGCAGCGAATCAACCCCTTCGATTACCAGCTCAGATCTTCCTGCGCCGGATATTTTTGCACCCATTGCGTTCAGGCAATTCGCCAGGTCGACGATCTCGGGTTCACGAGCCGCATTTTCAATCACGGTGGTGCCCTGCGCTAAGGCAGCCGCCATCATTAAATTTTCAGTGCCCGTCACGGAAACCATATCCATGAAAATGCGAGCCCCTTGCAATCGATCACAAGTAGCCTTGATGTAACCATCTTCGATCACCACTTTAGCGCCCATTGCCTCCAAACCCTTAATGTGAAGGTTGACTGGGCGAGAACCGATAGCGCAACCACCAGGCAGTGACACCTCAGCATGGCCCAAGCGAGCCACCAATGGGCCTAACACCAGAATCGACGCTCGCATTGTCTTAACCAAATCATAGGGTGCACGACTTTGATTCAATCCACTGGCATCGGCACAAATTTTCATACGCTCGTCGATTTCCATCTCGACACCAAGGTACGAAAGCAGGCTCATGGTGGTGGTTATGTCCTGCAAGTGAGGCACATTGCTCAGCGTCAATTTGCCATCCACCAATAATGATGAAATCAAAATAGGTAACGCGGCGTTCTTCGCGCCGGAAATGATTACTTCACCGTCCAGTGGGCCAGCACCCGTTACGATTAGTTTGTCCATGTGTTTGGAGTCCCTTAGGTAAAACGCGTAAACGTCTAGTAAAAGAAATGATCAGTGCTGATGACTATGCGTTTGCCGAGAGGGTGTCTTTCAACTCACCAGCTTCATACATCTCGGTCATAATGTCACATCCACCAACGAATTCGCCATCGACATAGAGTTGAGGAATGGTCGGCCAGTTTGAATATTGCTTGATACCCTCACGTACCTGGTCGTTACTTAAAACATCTACCGTTACAAACTCAGCATCCAGGGCCGTTAAAATTTGCACGGCCTTTCCAGAGAATCCACATTGTGGAAAATTAGCATTACCCTTCATAAACAGCACTACTCGGTTATCCGTTACAGTTTGCTTAATTTGGTCTTGCATAGTCACTTGTTCAGTCATTTTTGTGTCCTCTAAAAAGGAGTTGAATAATCAGTTTAAAACCGTTGCTTAGGCTTCAGAAGGTGTCAGGGTTTTCATCGATAAAGCGTGCACTTCTGCTTTCATTTTATCGCCTAATGCTGCGTAAACGAGTTGATGTCGTTGAATACGAGATTTGCCTTCGAATTCGGTGGCTACGATGGTGGCTTCAAAATGGTGTCCATCACCATCAACCTCTACATTTGCGCCGTCAAAGCCAGATTCGATCCAATTTTTTAGTTGCTCAGGAGTAACCATAGTTCGTTTTTCTCAAGTCGAGGAATTAATGGGCGCTAGAATACCCGAAAGCCACTGTTTCAGCCAGTTCCAGCAGGTAATTGCGAGATTAATATTTGCTTATTATCTGGGCTAACCAACTAAACGGTGGTCGTCTACGAATCACGCAGCTTGTAACCACTTTTAAGCATTGCCACGCACACCAGCGTCAAACCAGCAGTCGCCACTAGCATCACTGTCAAACTCAGTAGCACGGGCTGGTCAGATTGGCCAAAAAAGCCATAACGAAACCCGTCAATCATGTAAAAAAATGGATTTGCTTTAGACAATTGATACCAAATTGGTGGCAATGACTTGATTGAATAGAACACACCACTTAGAAATGTAAGTGGAACGATAAGGAAGCTTTGAAACGCAGCAATTTGATCAAATTTTTCCGCCCACATGCCTGCAATCAACCCCAAAGCGCCCATCACATAACTGCCCAAGACAGCAAAGACAATGATTACCAGGAAGTTTTCAACAGGCACTTGCACATAAAATATAGCGAGTAAGAACACGCCGATTCCAACGGCCAAACCACGGAGAATCGCTGCGCCAATATACGCAAGGAACATCTCCAACGCTGAAAATGGTGGCAACAAAATAAACACAATGCTGCCCATTACCTTTGACTGAATCAGACTTGATGACGTGTTAGCGAAGGCATTTTGAATAACCGTCATCATCAACAAACCAGGAATCAAAAATGCGGTATAACTCACGCCTGGAAAAACCTCTACCCGGCCCTCAAGCACGTGGCCAAATACCACTAAATAAAGCAATGCTGTAACAACCGGAGCAAGCACGGTTTGCATCCAAACTTTGCGCCAACGAGTAACTTCCTTGCCCAATAAGGTCAGTGTCGCTATCCAATTCATGATTGCGCCTCCACTTGCTCGGCCGTCATTCGCATAAAAACGTCTTCCAAACTATCACTGAGAACCGATACATATTCAATATTGATAGAAGCGGCACGCAGTCGGTCCAGTATTTCCATGACTGAGTCACTGTCTCTATGAATGGTTAATTCAACCTCGTTTCCTTCCAGGCGAGCGACTCGGTCTTTATATTCCTGCGGAATACTGTCAATCGTGTGAGTCGCTCTAACCAATAACTTACTTCCCAATCCACGAGCCAATAGATCTTCTTTTGTTTCTAAGGCCAGTAATTGCCCTTTGTTGATAATTGCAATTCGATCACACAATTCTTCCGCTTCTTCCAGGTAATGCGTGGTTAACACAATGGTGTGCCCATCTCGGTGCAAGCGGCGAACAAAGCGCCACATAGATTGACGCAATTCCACATCAACGCCGGCGGTGGGCTCATCTAATACTAAAACTTGCGGCTTATGCACTAAGGCCTGGGCGATTAATACTCGACGCTTCATTCCTCCCGACAGCTTGCGCATGTTGGAGTCCGCCTTGTCACTCAAGCCCAGCTGCTCTAGCAGTTCGTCTATCCACTGGCCATTATTACGTAAGCCGAAATATCCCGATTGAAATAGCAACGTTTCACGAACGGTAAAAAATGGGTCCATCACAATTTCCTGAGGAACCACTCCTAAGTTCATGCGAGCCTGACGATAGTCATTTTCGACGTCAGATCCGAGTATTGAAATTTGACCACTGTTGACTTTGAGTAGCCCGGCTATCGCATTAATAAGTGTAGACTTACCAGCACCGTTCGGACCAAGCAGCCCAAAGAATTCACCTTGCCGGATATCAAAACTGACGTTCTTAAGCGCCTGTAAATTCCCATACCGCTTGTTCACACCATGCAGTGATATAGCCGGTTTATTCTGTGCATTTGCTTGATTTTCTAGAGTCACGATTATTCTCACAATGGGATCGGCACACGCAATAAAAGGCGCCAAGATTATTATAGTAGAACACAAAAAAGGCGAGCATTGCTCGCCTTTACAGAGTAACTAACAATGCAGTTTAGATAGTGCCAACCATAAACAAAATCAATAGCATTCGATAATAGAGTCTATATTGGGCTTCAATGCTTAGCGCGCATTTTTACCACGTAGATCACCAATTAAACCGTCGATTCCCTTCTCTTTGAGGGTTAAGGCGAAACTCGAACGATAGGTTCGAATAAAATCAATGCCAGCGACATCTAAATTATAAGCGCGCCAACTGGTGTCCTTACGATTGCTCATCGATAACACTATCGGAAACTCTTCACCTGAAGCCGATATCAGTTTTGCCTTGATCTTGACCTTATCAGCGTTGGGAGCCAGATTAACGGGTTCATAGATAACTTGCTCTTCACCAGTCGCATTTAACAGGCCAGTAGCATAGCTTTGCAGTAGAAACGTTTTAAATTCAGCAACAAAGGCCTCTTTTTGCTCGGCAGTGGCAGAAGTTGCAACTCTTTTGCCCAAAATTAAATCAGCCATTCTTGGCACATGTAATGCAGGCAGTAAGGTTTGGTCAAGCATGTCATACAAAGCTTGATTGTCAGCTTGATAAACCTCTCTATTCGCTTGCAGCTTAGCCACCATTGAATCAACGGTTTGCTTAACCACTTCTTGAGGGCTCTGCATGGCCTGCGCCTGGCTCGCCAACATAAGAAATGCGACCACCAATAACGATAATCGGCTAATAGAGTATTTTATCAATTTCATTGTGGTCTCCCAACAAAAATAATTTAATGCGACGGGCATAAAAACACCCCTCGTTCTAATATAAGAGGATAACAAACTTAGCTTAACCTCAGATTAATGAATTGTTACAGACTATCGCTGGAATGTTACGTTCCATGAGTCAAAATTCGCATGTAAGAGTGACTGTGTGGGGTTTATCGGGAAAAAAACAAGCCCTATCTAAGTAAAGAAGCCTCAATTTTTAAGCTTCTAAACCACACACGCCAAAATCTTCATTAATTACGACCGTCTAAACAGCAAAATTATTAGATTTTTCTTACAACTCTGCTTCCTGCTCCTTTCCGTCCGCTAGTTTTTCCAAATTCTCGTTGATCTTAAACAACAACATAACCAGCTCTGACATTACACGTAGAGCGATTACTCCGGCTATAACATAGACTACGGCCTCGAATAAGCCAAAGAAACCGTTCGAAAAAAAATGACCCAAACCAGTCCAGACAACCGCCAACAAGCCCAACCAGTAAAGTGTTAGAATTAGCTTAGGTGTGAGCATATCATCGAAAAATAATATCTTTCGAGGCAGGGGTTCCTTCAAAAAATCGTTTAGTTTTTCTAACATTAGGTGCCCTCGTATTTACGTTTTCATGTTCATAGTTTAAGTATACTGTGTGAATAAAATAGCAGTGTTTCCGTGCAGCTTAAAATAACACCGGTTTACTCAGATTTAACAATTTGTAAAATCAAACCAGATTACGCGAGATACGGTTGCAATTGCACTAGGAAAACAACACACTTAGCGATCAGAATGTAACGTTCAAGTTGCTCAGAGACACTTTTTAATGCAAATCGAATACGCCTTAGCCCTCGTTTTAGTGGGCTTTTTTCTGCTCATGTGGAGCGCTGACCTATTGGTCGACAATGCTTCAGAGCTAGCGATAAATATAGGCATGTCTAACTTCCTTGTCGGCATTATCGTTGTTGGTTTCGGCACATCAGCACCTGAGTTATTCGTATCCGCAATGGCCTCATTGGATGGTAAAGGAAATTTGGCCTTAGGAAATGCATTAGGCTCTAATATTACCAATATCGGAATGGTACTTGGGTGTGCGGCCTTAGTGCGTGCGCTGCCGGTTGATCGCTCCACAGCGACACGCGATATACCAATCGTGCTTCTCACGGGCATTGTTGCTATCGCGCTGATACTTGATGGCTTACTTTCATTTATCGACGGAACAATTTTACTCGCAGTGTTAATCGGCTATTTGATCTGGTCATCAAAATCCCAAAAGCCAGCCGACATAGAAACCTCAACCGACGATTCAAGCATCGATGAGCGAAAGTCAACCGCGGTCTATGCGGCCTGGACAACGTTCAGCATTGTCGTATTAATGACGGCGTCTGAAATATTAGTGACCGGCGCCAGCGCTATTGCTGAATACTTTGGCGTGGGAGAGTTGATTATTGGCTTAACCGTAGTCGCGATTGGCACCAGTTTGCCTGAGCTCGCCGCCGCTATCGCCGCCGCACGCAAGGGTGTACACGATATGATTATCGGTAACATTATCGGTTCAAACGTTTTCAACATTTTAGGGGTACTTGGCCTTACCGGATTTATTCGGGCGACCGAGATTGATACCAATGCGCTCTGGCGTGATTTTCCGGTGATGTTTGCGTTTACACTGGTGATGTTTGTTTTTGCGATGACCAAAGGACGCTTTAGCCGCGTTCAAGGCGGTATTATGCTTGGCGGCTATCTAGCCTATATCGGATATTTAATTTCTGTCTCTGTTTGATCTTTTACCTCAGCAGCGATACCCTTCGGGCATGAAAAAAACCGCATTTCTTGACTCGGCCCATAAGGTTTTGAGTATTGAGGCCAAGGCAATTACCCAGCAGCTCGACCAGCTCGGCAGTGCCTTCGAAGAGGCCTGTCAGCGTATACTGAACTGTGAAGGACGAGTTGTGGTAACTGGCATGGGTAAGTCTGGTCATATTTCCAGCAAGATTGCCGCAACTTTGGCAAGCACTGGCACACCGGCATTCTTTGTACATCCGGGCGAAGCAAGCCATGGAGACTTGGGAATGATTACTCCGAAGGATTTGGTTCTAGCTATCTCAAATTCAGGTGAGACGTCCGAAGTATTGTCGATTCTGCCAATTATTAAACGCATGGGCGTCGGTTTGATTGGCTTAGCCAGTGTCCCTAATTCGACACTGGCAAAATTGTCCGATGTCTATGTAAACATTCCTGTCGAGCAAGAAGCCTGCCCGATGAATCTGGCACCCACCGCCAGCACCACGGCAACCTTAGCCGTGGGTGATGCGCTGGCGATTGCGGTGTTAAATGCCCGAGACTTTGACGAAAGTGATTTTGCTCGATCACACCCCGGTGGATCACTTGGCCGTCGCCTATTGCTCTACGTCGAAGACATTATGCGCAAAGGCGATGAAATACCCTTAGTGAGGGAGACCGCTGCCTTATCGGACGCACTCGTAGAAATGTCGAGCAAAGGGCTTGGTATGACCGGCGTAGTAGATCAAAACAATAACTTGCTAGGCATCTACACCGATGGCGATTTACGCAGAACCTTAGCCGAGCGTATCAGCCTCGACACACCCATTTCTGAAATAATGACTGCAAATCCAGTCACCGCGAAACCGGATATATTGGCCGCCGAATTGATTAGTTTGATGAAGCAGAAAAGTATTAGCGGGTTGATGATCACCGACAATTCTGGCGTAGATAGTCAACTTAATGTGGTTGGCGCGTTAAACATGCAAGACCTACTTAGAGCCGGCGTATTATGAGCACACTCCCACCACTCCCTTACTCCGTTTCAGACGACATAATGACCAAGGCCGCTAAGATCAAATTGGCCTTGTTCGATGTTGATGGCGTTCTTACCGATGGCAAATTGCATTATTCGGCCGACGGAGAACAGATGAAAGTCTTTCATGCCTTAGATGGCCACGGATTGAAAATGCTTAAATCTGCGGGCATTAATGTGGGCGTAATTTCAGCGCGCAAATCTCCAGCTCTGCAAACCCGACTGGACGATCTTGGCGTACAACACTGCTATTTAGGTGTTAACGATAAGCGTGCAGTATTTGATCAGTTGTTGGCGAAGCTTAATTTAAATGGTGAGGATTGCTGTTTTGTTGGCGACGATGTAATCGATTTGCCTGTTATGACGCAGTGTGGCCTAAAATTTTCTGTTGAAAACGGTCATTTCATCGTGCGAGATATGGCCGACTGGGTGTCACCATTAACAGGTGGACAGGGAGCGGTACGATCCATCTGCGATGTATTACTCTATAGCCAGAACAGTTACCCTCTTGGAATTACCAGCACCCAATAGCAAACGTCGGTGGTGATAAGCGGATAATAACGCTCGGTAAAAATTGTAGACACGGCTACCAAACTTGAAACAACTCGAAACACTTTTGTATATTTCCATTCTCGGCTTAATCGGCTTGGGAGGAATTTACTTGCAAACCTCGATGGTCGAAGATGAGCCTGAGTTACAGGACTTCGAAAACCGCCATGACCCCGACTACTATATTGAAAATTTTGTCGCCACCGGCCTCGACAAAAACGGGCAACGCCGCTTTGTAATCAAAGCAAAACGCATGGCTCATTTCCCAGACGACGACACGGCCCTATTTGACTTTCCACACATTGTTCAATATGAAGAAGGATTGGCTCCTAGACACACCTACGCAGACTCCGGATGGATGAACTCAACCGGCGATGAAATACTCATGACCGGCAATGTAAAAGTGGTGGTGGAAGCAGACGCTCGTGGCCCCGGCGGCACCATTACCTCGAAACGAATGCGCGTGCTGCTCGATAAAAATTCAAGCAAAGAACTATTTTAAGCCAGCTTGTTCATCTCCCAGTCAGCTTGTATGGTATATTTTGCAGGCTAAATACAGACCAGAATAATTTTAATAGGGGCTGCGCGCAGCCACCCCGGTTATTTAGCCAGCATCGTTAGATTGCGAAGCTTGACTTAGACGCGTAGATTGGGCGCGAGTAGCAAATTTAAAGAGCATATTAATGAAAACACAGCTTATCATTGGTTTGAGCCTCATCGCAGGCTTAACTTACAGCGCACAATCGTTCGCACTCAGCAGCGACCGCGATCAACCGGCACAAATCCAAGCCGACGACACCGAAGTGGATTTCAGAACAGGCGTTAGAACACTCACCAATAACGTATTGGTTGTTCAAGGCACGCTTCGAGTAAAAGCCGATAAACTTGTCGCCACTTATAATAAGCAAGGCGATTTAGTAAAGGCGGTTGCCGATGGCTCATTAGCTCGATTTAAGCAACGCCCAGATGGGCAACCCGACGACGTGGAAGGCTGGGCAAAGAAAATCCTGGTCGACTACCCAACTAACACCATTACATTAATTGGCAAGGCGGCACTTAAACAAGGTGCCTCTACTGCCACCGGCAATGAAATTGTGTATAACATGGCGACCGACAAATTGCGCATCAAAGGCAATTCTAACGTCAACACTGCGGGAAAAGCAGGCAGTGCAAAGCCTACAAAGAAAATTGAAGATCCATTTAAAGATGATGCTCAGGGCCCACCACCAGCATCACAGCCGGTTAGCACAAGCAATGTAGCAAAAGACACGGCAAAGGAGACCAAGGTCACAACCGCCGAGCAAGATGCTGAAAGCGCTGATGCTGAAGCCGCTGCAGTACCGACAAAATCCGGACGCTCTCGCTTGATTCTAAAACCCAAAAAGAAAAAATAAGCCTGCAGAGACTAAACACGCTATAAGAATGGAATAAGTATGAGTATTCTCGAAACGCGCGACTTGTGTAAGAGCTATAAGGGGTTACAGGTTGTAAAAAAGATTAACATTTCGGTTGAAAGTGGCCAAGTTGTTGGTCTTCTGGGGCCCAACGGTGCGGGTAAAACAACCAGCTTTTATATGGTCGTCGGGCTGGTTCGCAGCAATAGCGGCCGCATACTGTTAAATGGGCAAGACATTAGCCATTTACCGATGCATTCCAGGGCCAAGCTCGGCATTGGCTATCTGCCACAAGAGCCTTCAATTTTTCGTAAACTTACCGTTGCTGAGAACTTAATGGCCGTCCTCGAAACCGACAAGACGATGTCACCTCAGCAGCGCAGTCGCCGGGTTGAGCAACTTCTCGAGGAGTTTAATATCGGCCACAAACGCGATACTTTAGGTATATCGCTCTCTGGTGGCGAACGTCGACGCGCAGAAATTGCCAGAGCAATCGCGCTAAAGCCCTATTTTATTTTGCTGGACGAGCCGTTTGCCGGCATTGACCCTATTTCAGTTGGCGATATCCAACAAATTATTGATTACCTTCGAAATTCAGGCATCGGTATCATCATTACTGACCACAACGTACGAGAAACACTCGATATTTGTGATCATTCGTACATTTTAACCGAAGGTCGAGTATTGACAGAGGGCACCGCTAAACAAATTCTTAGCCATCAAGGCGTGAGGGACGTTTATCTGGGCTCTAAGTTCAAGATATAAAACTGGAACCCAAGATTTAGAATTTGTCATTTTCATTGGCAATAGGCCAAATATGAGTATAGACTGAACTCATGTATTTGGGTGACGTTAATTTCTGCATGAGGGTTACAGCCGCCCGATTAGTAACATCGATTTCAACATTAGCCATGTTTCCAGCCGGTACGGTAGTAAGCCACGCTATTGACCTGGGCCATAGATGAAGCAAAGCCTAAATTTAAAGCTCTCGCAGCAGCTCACCCTCACTCCGCAACTCAAGCAGTCGCTTAGATTGCTGCAACTACCTTCATTAGAACTGGAACTCGAAATTCAGCAAACTCTGGATGCCAATCCGTTGCTGGAACGAGTTGAACAAGAGGTGGCAGCAGTAGAACCAATTCAGAGCCATGAACCAGCGCAAGACAATGGCATTCCTCAACCTGTGGCAGAAGCCGCAGACCCAAGTTTTGAGATCGAACGGACCGATCATCTCGCTCCTGAACAAGATTTGGCCTTAAACTGGCAAGAATCGTTTGAGTCAAGCAAGACACTCACAAATTCGTCGCCCTCACCAATCAATAGCGACGTCGAGTTTACTCAATATGCGGTAAAACAAGAAACGCTATTTGAACATCTCGACTGGCAAATTCAGATGACCAGTCTAAATCCACAAGATAAGCTCATTGCTCAAACCTTACTGCACTGTCTTGACCAGGATGGTTACCTGGTGGCTGAATTGAGTGAGGTGGTGACCATTCTTTCAAAGGAAATTGAGGTAGAACAAGACGAAGTTGCTGCAATGCTCAGTCTGGTTAAAAGCTTAGAACCCATTGGTGTTGGAGCGGCAAACTTAAGTGAGCGCCTTAGCATGTTATTGGCGAAGGAACCTGAAGAATCTCTCGGGCTTGAAGCAGCAAAACTGATTGTTGAAAAGCACATAGACTTGCTCGCCACTCGCAATTTAGCAAAGCTAAAAAAAGAATTAAATATTAGTGACCAAGGACTTTCCAATGCATTGAACTTAATCACTCAGCTAAACCCAAGAATCGGCTCTCAGTTTCAAAGTGACGCTAAGAATCATGTGATCCCAGATGTGCACGTAAATAAGGTCAATAACAATTGGGTGGCGCAACTTAACCCGGAAAGCCAGACCAAACTGAGAGTGAATAAAACCTATTCAGATTTGTTGAAATCAGACCAGGGCGCTGCAAACGCGTTGGATAAAGAAGGCAGTGATTATATCCAGCAAAATTTATTAGACGCTAAAATGTTCATCAAGGGCTTGATGAGCCGCTATGACACCCTATTATTAGTAACAGAGGCAATTGTCGAACGCCAACAAGGTTTTTTCGAAAACGGAGAGGCGTTCATGCAACCCATGGTGCTGCATGACATTGCTCAGGCCTTGGAGATGCATGAATCAACAATTTCTCGTGCTACTTCAGGTAAATATTTACTCTGCCCACGCGGAGTATTTGAACTTAAATTTTTCTTTTCCAGCGCTCTCAGCACAACTGACGGCGCTGCCTCTAGCTCAACTGCAATTCGCTCGTTGATAAAGGCAATGGTTGATGCCGAGAGTAAGGCTAAACCATTAAGCGACAGCAAAATCGCTAAGGAGCTGGAGCAACAAGGGCATATCGTTGCTAGACGCACCGTGGCTAAATACCGCGAAAGCATGCACATTGCGCCATCAAGTCAGCGTAAATCTTTGGTTTAATACCGAATTCAAAACGCTGATATGACTTGAATGGTTGAGCTCACCTTGAATGGTTGGGTTCACCCTGAGGGCTTGTATGTTTCGTCGGATCATAGGCGTGCGGCGCCCCAAACGATATGCATGGCAATCGATGGGTTCTGAGGACCCGTCAAACACTCAACAGGAGAATCAAATGCAGTTAACTATCTCAGGTCACCAAATCGACTTAACCGATTCTATGAAGCATTATATCGGCGAAAAAATGGAGCGAATTGAACGTCATTTCGACCATTTGAATAGCATCGATGTGGTATTACACGTGGAGAAAATTCATCACAAAGCCGAAGCAACTGTCAACGCAAAAGGCATAACCATGCACGCACACGCAGATTCGGATAATATGTACGCCACAATTGATGACTTAGCTGATAAACTGGATTCTCAAGTACGAAAACACAAAGAAAAAATAACCAACCATCATCGCAACGGCGGTGCTCTGAAAGATCAGGAGTTCGAGCAATTTAGTTAGAACCCAGCTGAATCAATTCGAAGTTTTGCGAGAACGACTAGGTCATCATGGAACTTTGAACATCAGCAGGTAAAAATAAGCCAGAAATCGCTGGCGATACTTGCAAAACACGATCCATCGCGGTCACAGGCAATTTATTATTAATAGTAAATATTCTGCGGCTTCGGTGGATTTTTACGACCATATTAAAATTAAATGACAAGCAACACACCTCTGCAGCACAGTGTGCTACTCGACACGCTAAATGCAGACCTCATATCAGTTAACGCAGAAATAAGCAGCGCCAAGAAGCTGCTTGAAGAAATGGCGCGATTGTTAACCCGCCCCTTGGATGACGAAGTACGCGAAAAAGACATCTACCACCAGCTGCTTGAGCGTGAAAAACTAGGTAATACTGGCATTGGAAATGGAATCGCATTACCGCATTCTCGAAGCGAGTTTACCAATACTGCGATTATCGCCATCATCTCGCTCAAGCAAGCGGTAGATTATGACAGCGCAGACAAACAAGGCGTCGATCTGGCATTTGGCTTACTCGTGCCGAATGACGCCACACAAGAACACTTGAATTTACTCGCGGATATCGCCAGGCTCATGTCCGACCCAAGCAAGAAAAATAAACTGTCTAATGCCCGGTCAGCTCAAGAGGTAACTGAGCTGATCAAGGCTTGGTCTGCCCCCAACTAACTCTATGCCAACAAGCGCGCCAAAATTTTTCATTATTAGCGGAACCTCCGGTTCGGGTAAAACAATTGCGCTGCAAGTTTTGGAGGACTTAGGGTTCTACTGTATCGACAATCTCCCCGCATCACTCGTACCCGAAATGGCGGCGCGTGTGCTGGGCAACGATACCAGTCATCACAATTGTGCAATCAGTATCGATTCACGGAACCAGGACTTTATTGGTGATCTAAAGGAAAGTTTCGAAAGCTTAAAATCCTTCAACATAGAAACGCGGGTTATCTTTGTCGATGCTGACGACAATACTCTTCTTAAACGCTACAGTGAAACACGTCGTAAGCATCCGCTCTCAGATGAGAACACGTCTTTGATAGAAGCGATTCATAAAGAACGCGATCTGCTTGAACACTTATCGACCATCGCCGACCGAAAAATCGACACATCGAATACCACGCCGCATGAGCTGCGTACTATCATTCGAAATGACAGCGAGCACGGTAGCGAACACTCCTTAACACTACTTTTTCAATCGTTTGGCTTTAAATATGGCAATCCTACCGACGTTGATTTTATGTTCGACGTCCGTTGCTTACCGAACCCGCATTGGCACGCCGAATTGAAATCACTTACCGGTTTAGACAAACCTGTTCAGGATTTTTTAGCTGACAAATCGTTATGCACTGAGATGTATCAACAGATTCGCAACTTCATTGAACACTGGTTACCGCACTTCATTAACGATAACCGAAATTACATCACCGTCGGTATAGGCTGTACCGGTGGGCAGCATCGATCAGTTTATTTAACTAATTTGCTACAGCAGCATTTCTCGAGTCATAGCAATATTCAAACTCTTGTTCGTCATCGCGAACTAAGCCTGTAATAAGTGTCAGACACGGTATAACGATTATGCTTGAACAGGAAATAAAAATAATCAACAAACTTGGCTTACACGCAAGAGCATCCGCCAAACTGGTAAGTACCGCGGGACGTTTTAGCAGTCGTATTGAGGTCGAATTCGGTTCACACACCGCTGATGCAAAAAGCATTATGTCGGTTATGATGTTAGCGGCATCGGTGGGGAGTGTCGTTACCCTAAGAACCGATGGAGAAGACGAACAAGCCGCGATGGATGCCATGACCGCGTTGATCAATAATTATTTTGACGAGCCGGAGTAAGCCATTATGCTGAGTTTATTCGGTTCGGGTATTGGTCGGGGAATCGTAATCGGTCCAGCCTACGTACTTAGAAACAGTGACATTGAAATACCGGATTCCGAGCTTAAGAAAAGCGAAATCTCGGCCGAAGTAAAGCGTTTTCGCGCTGCAATTCATGCCACTGAAAGTACGTATATGGCGCTATTGAAAAACCTTCCTAAAGACGCGCCCAAAGAGAGTGCCGCATTTATCAATGCTCACATGCTAATGCTGCGCGATCCGATGATTATGGAAGAGTCAATCAAAATCATTCGCCAGGAAATGGTCAATGCCGAATATGCACTGCAAGCGCAAGCCGATACGCTAATCAAAGTCTTCGAACAAATGGAAGACCCCTACCTCAGGGCAAAAAAGGCGGATGTTCAACACGTCACCAATCGTGTTCTGAGAAACCTGTTAGGGATCGTTTCGCACACGCTCGATGAGTTTAATGATGAAGACTTGGCTGGCAAGATCGTGGTTGGCAAAGATTTGTCACCCGCTGAAACTATGTTTATCAAAGGCCGCAAGGTGGCCTCATTCATCACCGACCTAGGCAGTCAAATATCACACACTGCGATTATCGCCCGTAGTCTGAAAATGCCGGCGGTAGTTGGGTTACACGGAAGCACACGTTATATCAGCGATAACGATGTATTGATTGTCGACGGAATGCGCGGGATTGTAATTATTAATCCAAGTGCTAACGTTCTACGCGAATATAAATCTCGTCAGAGTAAAATTCGGGCTCGAGAGAAAGAGCTTAACCTACTAACAAAAAAAGCCAGTAAAACTCTCAATGGCAGGAAAGTACGATTACTGGCAAACATAGAAACCGCCAAAGATGTAAAAACCGTTACCAAAGTAAATGCAGCCGGGGTTGGTCTATACCGAACCGAGTACCTTTTTATGAATCGCGATCAGGCACCAAACGAAGCCGAGCAATTCCGCGAATATAAACGCATTGCGGTCAGTGTTGGTAAACCCGTAGTCATTCGAACCTTGGATATAGGCGGCGATAAGCAACTCGATTTCAATTACCCCAATAAACAATCAAGTGAGTCGCCACTGGGCTTACGTGCTGTACGGATGTGCCTCAACCATGTCGAAATTTTCAAACCTCAATTACGAGCTATATTAAGAGCATCTGCGTTCGGCAAAGTATCGATTATGATCCCAATGGTCAGCAACTTTGATGAAATCAATCAAGTATTGACCATTATCAAGCAGACCAAAGCTGAGCTAAAGTCTGAAGGTGTTGCCTATGATTCTCGCATTAAAGTAGGAGGCATGATTGAAGTGCCTGCCGCCGCGATCATGGCCGAGGTATTCGCGCAAAAGCTAGATTTCCTCTCAATTGGTACCAATGACTTAATTCAGTACACGCTTGCGATCGATCGTGTTGACGATGCCGTGAATTATCTATACGACCCGACTCACCCGGCGGTTTTGCGTTTAATTAGACAGGTTATTCGCTCTGGTACAAAAGCCGGAATACCGGTATCACTATGCGGTGAAATGGCCGGTAATGTTCGCTACACACGATTGCTACTTGGCTTAGGCCTTAAGAATTTCAGCATGGACGCCAACTATTTACTGGATGTAAAAAACCGAGTACTAACTGCAGACAGCAGTAAACTGAAATACTTAGTTAACAAGATTGTTAATGCTGATCAGCCAGGTGAGGCCAGGGATTATTTAGCCAAACTGAATCAACTTTAATTGGGAATGAATACCGCGACATAGATCGTTAGTGCGCTCATGGCTTGTGCTAGCTATAATGCATGCCTTAACCACCACCTAACAAAGGCAAAGGGGGCCGCGCTGTGCATCAAGCTACACCTCAGATTACAAATATAGTAGAACTGTTAAACGCGAATGATAGCGTTGCGGTAGCGAAACTATTTTCTGAGGCACACCCTGCTGATATTGCCGACGCACTAGAACAACTCACACCTGCTAATCGCCCGCATGCTTGGGTTCATGTTCCAAAGGAAGCCAAAGGCGAGGTATTGGCGGAGCTGAGTGAAGGTGTGTTTAAAAATTTAGCCCACGAACTCGACAATCGAGAACTGGTTAACGCAATCAAAGTTCTCGATATTGACGAACTCGCTGACCTGATTCCGGACCTTCCAGAAGCCATACTCGCCGACGTTCTATTTGAAGTAGACACCGAAACACGGGCTAACCTGGGCGAAGTACTGTCGTATCCAGAGGACAGCGCGGGAGGCTTGATGAACCTTGATGTCATCACCGTGCGCGATAATATTTCACTCGACGTGGTGCTGCATTATCTTCGTTTAAAGTCTGAACTGCCAGAACACACGGACACCATCTATCTGGTTGACAGGCAAAATCGCTTAACCGGAATTCTGCCAATAGATCGTTTAATCACTCAGCCGGGCCGAGACCCTGCGATTGGCCATGCGATCGAAACCCCAGTGACTTTTCAATGTCTAGATCATGAGGAAGAGGTAGCCAAAGCATTTGCCGATTACGACCTTATTTCGGCACCGGTAGTCGACGAAAATAACGCACTGGTAGGTCGAATTACCGTCGACGATGTTGTCGACGTTATTCGAGATCAGGCGGAGCATGACATCATGGCTGCAGCCGGGTTGAAAGAAGAAGAAGACATCTTTGCACCCGTTACCAAAACCTCACAAAACCGTACCGTTTGGCTGGCGGTTAATCTAGTGACGGCTTTGTTGGGCTCATGGGTCATTGGACAGTTTGAAGGCTCAATTCAGCAACTCGTAGCACTCGCTGTTCTTATGCCCATTGTTGCAAGCATGGGGGGTAACGCGGGCACTCAAACGCTGACGGTGGTTATTCGTGGTATGAGTTTAGGCACCATCTCTCGCGGCAATATGATGACAGTGCTTAAAAAAGAGACCATGGTTGGTGTATTAAATGGTCTGATTTGGGCCATTGTTATCGCCTTGATTGCCGCGCTTTGGTACCAAAATCTACAGTTGGGCTTAGTGATAGCCACGGCAATGATTGCCAATCTGGTGATGGGTGCTATCGCCGGTGTGTGTATTCCGATTTTTCTGGATAAAATGAATATTGACCCGGCACTTGCGGGTGGTGTTGCGCTTACCACGGTAACCGATGTCGTCGGCTATTTCTCGGTATTAGGATTAGCCACAATTCTCTTGCTTTAGGCGGCTCAATATTTCAATGGAGTGAAATCATGCGCAATGGATTCGGGCTCGGCAACCATCATCCCCTCCAACTCAACCCAGGCATGGCTGGCAAATGACTGATGTTTTTTACTCACCCCGATCACGACCTTAGCTTGCATCCCTCGCACACAAATCATATCGGCCAGGACGATCGACCGAGCCAGACACTCGGCATTTAAAAAATGCAATCTGGCAGCAATCCGAACTGCTTCGTGTATTTGTGCCGCTAACTCAGACGCCGAGGTGTGCATCGATGTTTGCGTGCTGACAATCGTAACTTTTCTATGCAACCAGTGCGTATCGCTAAAAAATTGCTTGAATTTAATTCTCAGCAAGACTGGCCACAGTCGCCAATAAGCACACCATACACACCAAGCCTGAAATGCATTAAGTCTTTGAATTAAATGGTTTTTTACCATATTACCTAATCACGTTCATGGTTTAAATCGGCTCCAGAATCTATTCTCCGGACTCGAGCGGTCTA
The DNA here is from genome assembly GCA_965230315.1 of Arenicella sp. Classification (GTDB taxonomy): domain Bacteria; phylum Pseudomonadota; class Gammaproteobacteria; order Arenicellales; family Arenicellaceae; genus Arenicella. Next base: position 3,665,239 of record CBDDKT010000002.1, on the reverse strand, counting down.
AGCTTTCGATAGGGCTTTGATCAGTATTAATGTAAACTATAGAGTATGGAGCTTTTAAACACCATCGCTACTAGTCGAACTTGGACTCGTCACGGGCTGAAAATTGCCTATGCAGTCTCAGGTCTACTGCTGCTCGCATCGATTGCCAGTGTCGCTTGGAATATTCGTACCCAAAGCCAGATTAAAGCGGTCAATTATAGCGAGCAGACCATAGCGCCAATAAATCAAAGGCCAAAACACTCTTACCGTGTTAACGATATGGTGCGTGCAAACCTGTTTGGCGACCCCAGCCCGGCACCCATTGCTAAGGTGGCGCCAAAAACAACCTTAGATTTAACGCTTCAAGGAGTGCTGGCAGCCAGCGATACCAATATCGCTCGCGCAATCATTATGTCGGGGAAGCGAAAATCAAAACTTTACTCAATCGGCGAATCCATTCAAGGCGCTGGGGTAACCGTTGAGGAAATTAGAAGCAGCGAAGTATTGATAAATCGCAATGGCGCAATCGAGAGCTTGCCACTGGTAAAATCCAAATCAAGTGGTAGAGGTAATAACTCGATAATCACCTATTCTGGCGGCAGCTCAGGGCAACTTTCACAGCCGCAACTTCAAACAGCCTCAGCCAGCCCGACACAAATACGCCGGTCAACCTCGAAACCGCGTTCGGCAAATGGTCAACCTCGAAAGATCAAGAAACCCAACTTTTCGGGTCTAGACAGAGCCTTACAGAAAATGGGTGAAATTTAGTCATTATATATCGATAGAAACCAGGGGTTCTGTATTATCAAAGCCCGTGTTTCATCAAAGCCCGCTCTAGGGTGTTCCGCCTCCCGCCCTATCTCTGACGTTCTCCATAGCACCGCCATTAAAAAGAGCACCGACAGTAAAAACAGCACCGACAGTAAAAGCCCGTTTACACACCCATCGAAACGATAAAAAGCAGTAATCAAAAATTAACAACTTAACACCGCGTTTATTCACATTAAGGCTTACTTGCGACGGGCTATTCCATCTATTACCAATTTCAGTACAAAGGTTAACAGACACGACAATAGTATCACCCAATTGCCAAAACGTTTAAACGGGGTATCTCCTGTATGTGGCTGAACTTCGCGCGCCATTATGGCGGTTTCAAATTGAGCACTTGCTTCTACTACAGCTCCACGCTCGTTAATGAATAGTGAAGGCCCTGAATTAGCGCTTCGCACCATTGGACGGGAAAGCTCTCTTGCTCTCATTTGCGCCATCTGCCTACGCTGGTGAGGCGCGAAGGAATCGCCAAACCATGCGTCTTCACTTATGTTTACCAGTACGGTTGCGTCTGCTACATACTTTCGGTACTCGGCGGCAAATGCATCTTCATAACAAATGGACAAACCAACATTGATTGCCCCACAGTTTAAACGCTGAACGCCTTCCCATGACGAGAAGTCACTCATTGGCAATTGCAAATATTCGAGTACCCAATTAAACAAAAAACGCAGCGGAAGATATTCACCAAAGGGAACCAAATGGCGCTTACGGTATAGTTGAGTATTACCTTCGCAGCTTAGAACGGCAGCATTGTAGCTTTCTTCTAAACTACCCTGCGCAATGCTCGGGCTATCCACAATACCGGTTAATAAAGCGGTGTTTTCGGGTGCAAGATTGGCCCAAAAGTCATCGTCTGTTTGCTGCATGTAGAGCGGCAACGCCGTCTCAGGCCAAACCAAGAGGTCGAGCTGTTTCTGAGATTGCAATTGCTGACTCAAAGAGCGGTATTTCGAAATAAGTTGATCGCGCACTTCGGGTTGCCACTTATCATTGATTGGCACATTTGCCTGTACCAAACCAACCCGTAGTGGCTGATTGCTAGGTTCAGACCAAGTTTGCTGATCACTAAAAAACGACAATACAGTCACAATACAAATCGCTAATAGAGAAACGAACGCCTGGCGATTAGCGCTTATACCCAAGGCAATCAAGCTCGCTATTATCGCGACAAACAAACTCACTAAGTAGATCCCCCCAATAGGGGCCCACGAAAACAGCCAGGTTGGAGTCTGCGTATAACCAATATCAAGCCAGGGAAAGCCTGTCAAAACCCAACTCTTCATCCATTCGAAGATTACCCAAATAAATGGAATTGCAATCAGCCTCAGCTTCGAGGGAAATAAATACGCGGCAAGTAACGATGCAAATGCGATAAATAACGCCAGAATTCCCGCAAACCCCAACACAGCAATCCCTCCCATCCATAGAGGCATTCCACCATAAGTCGCTAATGATATGTAAACCCAGGAGACGCCAAAGCCAAACAGGCCATAGCCAAACGCCAAGCCTGCACCAAAAGCTGCCTTTGGCTTTAAATCTCGAGCTAAATAGAAATAGAGTCCAAGACTAATAAACGACAGAATCCAATAGCCTATCGGTGCAAATGCCAGGACCTGTAAAGCACCTAAGCAGAAACACGCTAGCAACAACCGCCAGCCGCTCAAGGTCGAACTATTCACTATCTGACTGCGCTGAAACAACAGCTAATTGTTGTCAAGATGATCGGCCGTTAGCATCTATGCTAACTTTGCCCTTTTAACTCTCGATAAATCTTCTTCTCGCGATCGAAACGCTTAATAATTGCATCTTTCTGCTTGGTAAGCTTTTCTAACTCTATACTTGAATCTTTGATACGTGCCTCAGCGTCGGTAATTTCTTCCTCATTACGCTTTTTGCGAAAACCCGTGAGCTCGGCTCCTTTAGTTTTAAGACGCTCGATTTTAGCCGTCAGCGATTTCAAATACGCTTTATGTACCGCAATATTACTCGCCACTGAATTAATCTGGTTATCTCGCTGGCGGTCAATATCCGCTACTGTTTCATAAATACTTAAAATTCGACTTTTCTCGTTATCTTCAGCTTGTTTACGTGCTTGTTCGGCTTCCAACTCTGCACTCGCTTCTTTTTCCTTTTGTAACTGTTCTTCTGTTTTAGGGGCATCTTTTTCATTTGCGATAAAGCCGCGTTTATCAAGCGTTGTTACCTTCGACTTTTGACATTGAGCAACTGCAATGTCCCCATAATGCCACTTACCTTCAGCATCCTGACACTTTTTTATAGCATGAGCAGATGAAAACGGTAGCACGCAAATGATCGTCGCGGCACTAAGTATAAATAAAGATCGTTTCATAATATTTCTCATAAATTGTTGCAGTAATCATACCATTAGCGCTGTGAGTGCCTGGATTGAATTATTAAGTAAACTCCCAATGCAATCATCGGCAAACTTAGAAGCTGACCCATCGTAACCCAGTCAAACAACAAATAATTCAGATGTGCATCGGGCACACGAACAAATTCTATGGGTATTCTTGCTAAGGCATAGCCGATCAGGAACAAACCTGACAGCATACCCACCGGTCTCGGTTTGCGGGCCACAATCCAAAGCACAATCATTAATACTATGCCTTCCAAAAAGGCTTCGTATAACATTGATGGATGACGAGGCAAGGCCCCACCATTTGTAAACACCATTCCCCAAGGAACATCGGTTACTTTACCCCAAAGCTCCTGATTAATGAAATTACCCATACGCCCAAAAAACAAGCCCATTGGTGCGACCGGGGCCACAAAATCACCGACCTCCAACAAACTCAAGTTAATTTTTCGACTAAACAAAAACAGCCCAACAATAACGCCCAGTAAACCGCCGTGAAAGGACATACCGCCTTGTTGAACGTACAAAATTTCTACTAAATGATTTAAATAATATTCAGGCTTATAAAAAATCACATAACCCAAACGTCCACCAACTACCGCGCCAATCGCACCATAAAAAATCAAATCTGAAACTAAATCAGAGGTCCACTTTGAATTAACTAATTGAGGGTATCTGTTAATTCGATACACCCAAAGAAAGTAAACACTGAGAAAACCTGCGACGTACATTAATCCATACCAATGCACCTCAAGGCCGAAAATAGTTACAGCAACAGGGTTGAAATTTGGATGTACTAACATGTTAGAGCCACGAACTGAGGGTTAACTATACAAAACATAGGCTGAACAATAACTGAACAGATCGCCTACAAGGCCTGCCCAAAGGCTTCTTGATAACGGCTTGCAAAACTTTCCGGGGTAAAATGATGGTTCTGTGTACCCGATTGCTCAATTTTTATTGCACCACAAAGAGCGCCAATCTGGCCGCAGGTTTTCCAATCTCGCCCAGTCGTCATGCCATACATCACACCGGCCCGATAAGCATCTCCGCAGCCAGTTGGGTCAACCGCGCCGCTGATTGGTGCACTGGCAACCTTGATCATTTCGCCGGCATGATAAATCTCAGAGCCTTCACCGCCACGAGTCACAATCAGTGTTTCAACTTTCTCAGCCAATTGTTCTAGGGTTAAACCTGTTTTGTCCAGCAGCATTTGACTTTCGTAGTCATTAACAATGGCGTAGCTCGCTTGGTCCAAGAACGTCTTTAAGTCATCGCCATCAAACATAGGTAAGCCTTGACCTGGGTCAAAGATAAACGGAATCCCCAACTCAGCAAATTGCTGAGCATGCTCAATCATCGCGTCACGACCATCCGGGCCAACAATACCCAGCTCGATATCTTTGGCATCACCGATTTTATTGTGATGGGCATAGTTCATAGCACCGGGATGAAACGCAATAATTTGATTATTGTCTATGTCGGTCGTTATAAATGCTTGCGCGGTAAAAGTATCGTCTACCTTAGTCACATGTTCAGCGCTCAAACCTTGCTCTTCTAGGTAACGATAATATGGGCCAAAATCCTCTCCAACCGTCGCCATTATCAGTGGGTCACCACCGAGTAATTTGAGATTGTAGGCGATGTTCCCAGCGCACCCTCCTAGATGACGAGTCATATTCGGCACAAGAAACGCAACATTTAAAATGTGGGTTTGATCAGGCAAGATATGATTTTTAAACTGGTCTTCGAACACCATGATGGTGTCATAGGCCATTGACCCGGTAATTAGAGTTTTCATATTGAGTAAAGTATTAGATAGAAAGGAAAGCCAAGCAAACTATAGAACGGCAAGCGCAGCATCGTAGTCGGGTTCTTGTGTAATCTCTGGCACGAGCTCTGCGTATAATACTGTGTTGTCTTCATCAAGTACTAGCACGGCTCTCGCCGTCAAGCCGGCCAATGGGCCATCAACCATAAGCACACCGTAATCCTTGGCGAAGGAGTTGTTTCTCATAGTAGAGAGGGTAACAGTGTTCTTAATTGCATGAGCGTCGCAAAAACGACCTGCCGCAAATGGCAAATCACCTGACACAACTAAGAGCTGAACACCCTCTTTCGAAGAAACCTGACGGTTAAATTGTTGAGTGGAGGTTGCACATACAGGTGTGTCCAGACTAGGAACAATACTCACTACTTTCTTTAGACCATCGTATTGACTTAAACCACTGTCGCCCAACGCGGCAGTAGTGAGCGAAAATTCAGGCGCTCGAGAACCCACTTCAGGGAAATTTCCGCTTAAATTGATTGGGCTTCCTTTTAACGTTATTTGCATGGCACCCTCAATGAATTAATCGTCGACTTGCGCGAGGTAAGCGTCCGCCGAGAGTAAGTCCTCTAGCTCAGCAACATCACTCGCTTTAATTCGAAACATCCATCCGCGGACATAGGGTTGCTCGTTCAATAATTCGGGCTCACCGTCTAGCTCTTCATTGACCTCACAAATCTCACCACTGACCGGTGCGTATATATCTGAAGCGGCTTTAACCGATTCTACAGCGCAGCATTCTTCACCTGCATCAACCGTTTGACCGACATCCGGAAGTTCAACATAGACGACGTCACCAAGTGACTCTTGTGCGTAGTCTGAGATTCCAACTTCTACGATATCGCCTTCTAATAATCTGGCCCATTCATGAGAGGCCGCGTACTTCAATTCACTTGGTGTTTCGCTCATGCTTTTCTCCAATAAAAATTAGGGGAGCCGAGTTCTATACGAACAACGACCACAAAACGCTTCGCATTATAAAGCAAAGCTCAGAACAACCAACATCAGCGTGAGCTCATTTCACAAAAATAGGCAAATTCAGGGCTTGCAATACGCTCTAGCATCAAAGAAAATGAGAATCATTCTCATTTGTAGTCTTAGTAGACCAAAACCATCATGAAAAAGACCCTTGCCCTTATCACTGCACTTGTTATCTCTGGTTGCCAACAACAAACCAGCAACGAGGTGAATCTGTATTCCGCGCGCAAAGAAGCGCTGATGAAACCATTGTTGGATGCCTTTACCAATCAAACTGGCATCAAGGTAAACCTGATTAGCAGTAAAGCTGACGCCCTACTAACCCGTATAGAAAGTGAGGGTGCAAACAGCCCAGCGGACGTTTTGCTGACCACGGATGCAGGTCGTTTACATAGAGCAAAATCCGCAGATATTTTTTCGGTCATCAATTCCGAAAAACTAACCAAGGCGATCCCAAACCAGTATAGAGACTTGGAAAACCAATGGTTTGGCCTGTCGGTAAGAGCTCGTCCGATTATGGTGACCGACGCAGCGACGCAAATGAAAATCAGCCGATACGAAGATTTAGCCAATCCGCTACTTGCAAAGCAAATCTGTATTCGTTCATCGGGAAATATTTACAATCAATCGCTGGTTGCCGCTAACATAGAAGCGAGTGGCGAACCTGAAACAGAATCGTGGGCAAAGGGTCTAGTCTCTAACTTAGCCCGCAACCCTCAAGGCGGTGACCGCGACCAAATTCGCGCGGCAGCGGCGGGACAATGTTCAGTGGCAGTAGCCAACACTTACTATCTGGCAAATATGCTTTCCAATACAGACAAAGCGGATGACTATGAAGCGGCGTCGAAAATGACCGTCATTTGGCCAAACCAGGAAGACCGTGGTACACATGTTAATGTCAGTGGCGCAGGTGTGCTTAAAACGGCACCAAACAAAGACAATGGAATTAAACTGATCGAATTTTTGGCATCGGATACTGCGCAGCAGATTTACGCCGATGTGAACTTTGAATATCCAGTAAAATCGGGTATCGAACTAAACTCGATTTTAAAATCATGGGGAGAGTTTAAGGCCGACACGCTACCGTTGACCAAACTCGGTAAAAACAATGCACGCGCAGTTGAACTTATGGACCGCGCTGGCTGGAAGTAAATAAAAACGGATACGCTAAGCGCTTTAAACGTCATTCAGAAACCACAATGAATCGACACTGGAATTGGCGAATTACCAGTGGTGCAATCGCATCATTGGTGTTTCTACCATTAATCACTCTCGTTTGGCTAAGCGCTAGTTTTAACACTGAGTTGTGGTTACATCTGGCCAATACAGTTCTCACAGATTATATAATTAGTTCGCTTAGTCTATTGCTTGGTGTGGCCATACTTACGCTTTTACTTGGCGTTGGTTGCGCTTTTTTAGTGACACAGTATCAATTTAAAGGGGTTGCTTTTTTCCAATGGGCCTTATTGCTGCCGTTGGCGATGCCGGCCTATATAACCGCTTACTCCTACACCGGCATGCTTGATGTGGCAGGCCCGGTTCAAAGTCTCATCCGCAACCATCTGGGGTTACAGTTTGGCGAATATTGGTTTCCCGAGATACGCTCTTTAGGCGGTGCTGTCTTTGTGTTGTCGTTTGTACTTTACCCTTATGTCTACCTCATGGCGCGCGCATCATTCATGGAGCAATCACAGCACTTGAGAGATGTTGCACAATTGCTCGGCTATAGTCGTCGGGCCGCCTTTTTTAAGATCACCTTACCGATCGCACGCCCAGCGATCATCGCCGGGCTGTCGCTGGCACTCATGGAAACGCTCGCTGATTTCGGCGCCGTAAGCTACTTTGGCGTGAGTTCATTTACTACCGGTATTTTTCGCACCTGGAATGGCCTTGGCAATGTTGAAGCTGCAGCTCAACTTGCGTTAATTTTGCTTGGCTTTGTCATCGTACTATTAGCCTTGGAAAAGTCTTCCAGAAAGCGTGCTGCCTACCACGACAAAAAGTCTACAAAACCGGTAGTACCAAAAAAGCTTGAAGGAAAAAAGCAACTATTGGCGATTAGCCTTGCAAGCGCACCACTACTAGTAGGCTTTATTATTCCAAACGCGCAACTTATTTATTGGGCCGTCGATAATGCATCTCAACTCGCTTCTTCCTCGTTCTGGGAACTGGTCGGCAACACCGTGTTATTGGCGAGCATTACAGCAATAATCGCTTTGTTTCTAGCGCTTCTGGTTGCGTACAGCCACCGCTTGAGTCAGTCCAATTTCACTCTTGCTGCTAAAAATATCGTGGGACTTGGCTATGCGGTTCCAGGCTTGGTTATTGCGGTAGGCACATTAATCCCTCTCGCTTATTTCGACAACATTGTTGATGCTTGGATGCGCGCAAACTTTAATTACTCCAGTGGCTTGCTTATCAGCGGTACGATAGCCGCATTGGTTATCGCCTATCTGGTTCGATTTCTTGCGGTAGCGCTTAATTCGGTTGAATCAGGTCTGCAAAGTATTCGACCCAATATGGATCAAGCCGCTCGTTCACTTGGCCTTTCTCCGTCAAAAGTACTTCGACAAATACACTTACCGATCATGAGAGCGAGCATTCTAACGGGGCTGCTCATTGTATTTGTGGACGTAATGAAGGAACTGCCAGCAACCTTGGTACTGCGACCATTCAATTTCAATACACTCGCGGTTCGCGCCTACGAGTTGGCCTCAGATGAACGGCTCGCTGATGCGGCTCTGCCTTCGCTTGCCATTGTATTGGCGGGGCTGGTTCCGGTTATTTTACTCAGTCGCGTCGCGAGACGTAGCTAGCCCATCGCGTATTGCTTAGTCGGTGTCTTATTGACAGCCAGAACAAATTCCATACATATACAAGGAGTGATCTTCCAGCTTGAAATTATATTTCTCAGCCACCAATCGTTGACGCTCTTCGATTTCTGAGTCATAGAATTCTGTGACTTTATTACACTTGGCACACACCATGTGATCATGATGCTCACCATTATCCAGCTCGAACACGGATCGGCCGCCTTCAAAATTATGGCGCAACACTAAGCCCGCACTCTCGAACTGAGTCAGAACACGATAAACCGTTGCGAACGCAATTTCTTCTCCAGCATCGAGTAGCTCTTTGTAGACGTCCTCTGCGGTGTAGTGGCGGCCTTTGCCTTCTTCCAATACAGACAGTATGCGTAAACGAGGTAGAGTGGTTTTTAATCCGGCTTCTTTAAGTTCTTTGCTTGAAGGCATAGTGATTTTCTCAAGACGGCAGTTAAATGGTGCCGAATGGTTAGACAATTGAGCTTGCGCTAAGTTTACCATTTTTCGACAAGTCAGTTAGTAATTTTAAAATTACCGTATACCCTCGAAACCCATATTTAGGGTTAAACTAGCACCAATGTTACTGAACCATCTTATATCAGCAATTGTATTTGTAAGCCTGTTAGCGCATGCCACTCAAGGCAATACCCAACAAGTTTCAGAGCTAACCGGCACAGATCACACTCGACTTTATTTACCGATAAGTCGAGATCAGTTCCCAGAACTGATTAGCAAACTTGAGACAGCGCTCTTAGACGCTGGCTTGGATGACTTGAAACTAATCACCGGTGACTACTGGCACCCTTATCAAAACGGTGTTCGACAAGGTCGGCCCGGTATTTACCTCGCGGCACCGCATTTTGCCGCATGGCTGATTGACCAACATCAATTCGAACCAACCTTAATGCTGAGCGAGTCACTCCAATACGTCATTGTTGCAAGACGCGCAGACTTGGATATTTTCGAAGTAAATGACCTAGCCAGCAAGACCGTTTGCACAGGCCCCACAATGGACCTAAGTTTCCTGCTGGTTCAGGAGTCAATGACTCGCAGTCTTTTATCTGCTGAAACTGAACGCGTCGAAGACGTTGCTAACCAAATGCAGACTGACAACAAACGCTGCGACGCCTTCTCCTTGAGCGAACATCTATTTAAAAACTACGAACTTGAACAACCATTCAAATTCATTCGCTTGCAACAGAGTGCGAAATTCTCAAACTACGCGTATCTTTTCCACCCCAGCGTCAGCAAAAGAACGAAGGCTGCATTAAGAAAATTCTTGCTTAGCCGCAACACACAAGAATTAATGCAACCGATTTATCGTTTATACGCTAAGCAACCGATCGTCGTGAAAGCTAAGCCAAGGCACTACCCTCCGGCGCAAAGTATGTCTTTGCGCCCTTATTGGGGCCCGCCTAAATCCCCATAGCTTGCCGCGCAAGTGCATCGCGCAATACATCTGATCCGTTGATAACATTCATTCCTAGACCACGTACCAACATCCATAAAGGTAAATCAAGCTGATACGCTTGATGCAGAGCACTCATTAGCAAATCGGTTTGTCTGTTATCGGACTGCCGTTTTTTCTGATAAACCGATAACAATCGAGGGTTACCAAGAGCTGAGGCCTCAGAATTAACCATTAATTTGGCTAACACCTTAGCATCCTTGAATCCGAGGTTTGCACCCTGGCCCGCGAGCGGATGGATACTGTGTGCCGCGTCTCCGACTAAGGCGAGATTGCGCCTAAAATAAGATTCGGCCTGCATACTTCCCAACGGGAAAGCTTGACGCTTAGACTTCAGCGTCACTGAGCCAAGTCGTCCGTCGAGCGCTTGGCTCAAGGCCGACTCGAATTCATCGTCAGTCATCGCCAATAATTTCTCCGCCAGTGCATTGTTCGCACTCCAAACAATTGAGCTTTGATTATTGGCGAGCGGGAGTACCGCCACTGGCCCGGATTCTAAAAACGTTTGCCAAGCACAGTCCTGGTGTGATTCTTCAGTTTCAATAGTTGCAACAATACCTTGTTGATCATAGCTGTGGTGATTGGCAAATATTTTGGCTTGTTGGCGTATCCATGAACGACTGCCATCGGCGGCCACAAGTAAGTTAGCTTTAAAATTATCAACGTCAGTCTCTAAGATCGCACTCGTGTCGGTTAACCTCAGGCTCTTGGTCTGCACACCAAAATAGCAATTAACCTTGCTGTTTAGAACCGCTTGTTGCAATCGATAGGTGCACATTTGGCTATCAATCATATGACCAAGACGCGCTTCGCCAATCTGATCCGCTTCAAAGCACAGCTCGCCATTCGAATTGCTGTCCCAGACGAACATCTTTTGATAGGAATGACAGTGTTGCGCATCGAGTTCTCTGAGTACCCCAATCTGATCGAGAAAATCAGTCGCAAGCGCACCTAAAGCAATAACACGTTGATTCGCTTGTTTCGGCAAGCTCATTTGATCATTTAGTTCAACCAACGTAATCGAATGGTCACTGTGTTTGGCAAGCCACAATGCCAATGCCGAGCCTATTAAGCCTCCACCGACGATTGTGACGTCTGATTTAATAAAAGAAGACAAGGCTGATCAAGCCCTCATCAGGGCTTCAATATCGTCGGGCTTCTTTGGCGCCGCTTCGGTTAAGTTTTCATATCCGTCGCGTCGCACCAAAATATTATCCTCAATACGAATCCCGATGTGATGCCAACGTTGGTCGACATCATCAGCTGGATTGACATAGATTCCAGGCTCGACGGTAAACACCATTCCTGGCTCCAGTTCTCTCCAATCTTCATCCACTTGATAATCGCCGACATCGTGCACATCCATGCCAAGCCAATGGCCGGTTCGATGCATATAAAACTGAGTGTAGCTTTGAGTTTCAAGAACCTGCTCCAAGGAGCCTCGGAGCAACCCTTCATCCAATAAGCCTTGAGAAATCACCTTCACCGCCGCCTCATGAGGTTGATTCCAACTGTGTCCAGCACTGCAATTTTCAAATGCGGCATCTTGCGCTGCCAACACGATGTCATACAATGCGCGTTGTTCAGGAGTAAAGCGGCCATTGACTGGAAACGTGCGGCTGATATCAGCGGCATAATACGCATACTCTGCACCCGCATCGATCAATAATAAGTCACCGCTTTTGAGCAAGTTTTCGTTCTCGGTATAATGCAATATACATGCGTTTTCGCCACCCGCGACAATCGACGGATAGGCATTGTAATGGCTACCAGCTTTGCGGAACTCGCATTCCATCTCAGCCTGCACCTGGTATTCGTACATTCCTGGTCGACATACTTGCATGGCCCGAGTGTGACCAGCCGCCGACATTTTGCCGGCTTTACGCATTAGCGCTATTTCATCCTGCCGCTTGATTAAACGTTGTTCATGCAGAATATGGTTCAAATCAACAAACTCATACGGAGCATGTTTGCCTCGGCGCTTATCCTCCTTAATTTTGTTCATCCAACTTAAAAGTTGAGCGTCAAAATCAGGGTAGCGACCAACCGTTGTGAACAGTTTTTCTTTTTCCTCCATTAATCCAGGCAAAATATCATTGATATCCTCGATCGGAAATGCATCATCCGCGCCATATTGCTCAATAGCCCCTTCTAGCCCAGTCCTACGCCCATCCCACATCTCACGAGTATGGTCTTTCTCACGACAAAACAACACGTATTCACCCTGCGATCTGCCAGGGCTGATAACCAATACCGCTTCAGGCTCAACAAAGCCACTCAAATAGTAGAAATCGCTGTCGGGGCGAAACTGATATTCAACATCACCGTTACGTGATTTGACCGGTGATGTAGCCACGATAACGATATCATTTGCACCGATTTGGTTAACCAACTCGGCGCGACGTCGAGCAAAGGTTTCTTTATTCATAATTCGACAATTAGGCAGACAGTATCAACTCTGTCCAGGGTTAGAAATCAAAGAGTTAATTGCGTCCAAACTACTTAATTGGACGCTTCCTTATTTGAACTTTCGGAATAAATAAACTCAAAAATCAACTGTGAGCCAACTTTAATATACTCATGTAATTCAGCCAGCGCCCAGTCCTCCTCGTTTTCATCATCAGCACCCGCGGCGGCTTCGGCAATTTCCATTAAGTCTCGCGCTATTTCAGCGCCACTTTCAGGTATTTGATCAATACTAAAGGCGTTATTGTAGAGCAGACCCAAAAGGTAACCCTTGCACCAGGTAGCGATGCCGTTCACACGAATCTCGATGGACTCATCTTCGTCCGGCAAAATTAAATCAAAACCGTCTTTTGTTTCGATTAACAGCTCGCTGGTATCTCGGTAAAGCTCATAAAGCATGTCACGAAGGTGAGTAAAACGCCGGTCTTGCGCATCGGCCGTTGGCTCGATTAATTTTAGTAAATCCGGCGTAATTCCAGACTTCATATGATTGGCCATCGCACCGACGATAGTGCCATGAACCTCGCTAGGTGTTAGCTCTTCAATCCCAGCCAAGTCTAGAGTGGCCTCTATTTGAGTGAAGCGGTCTACTAAATTCGTCATATTTCGTTCGCTTGCATCCAATGAAGGGTGCGTTTTGTTGTAATAAATGTGGTCGACCTAGACCACTGCCTGGAAAAAGTCAGTGAACAGGTCATAAACTGTCAACACAATTCTACCTTGTTGGGCTTCGCTTGTCCTACCAGGCTGTGCGCAATTGGCGGGAAGAAGAACCCAATAATCGCCCACTAAACGTGAAATTCGAAGACTTAAACCCAAATTATAAGCTTCAGCTGGGTTCGTGAGTTGACGTGCTCACACTGCACGCCTAATATAGCGTTGATATCAAAAAAAAGGGGCCTTTCGAATGGAAGCCAACATCCTCGGTCTAGAACAACGCATTGAAACCTTAATTGGCGAATGCAAACGCCTAAGCAGCGAAAACCGAACTCTAAAAACTGAACAGAACTCTTTGATGTCTGAAAAAACTCAGCTCAAAGAAAAAAATCGCCTCGCTTGCAGCCGGTTGGAAAAAATCGTCGAAAAGTTGCGCACCCTTGAAGATCAGTAAGCTAAGCTCACATTTTCGCACATTGACTATTGGCCATCCTCACCAACCCTATTTGAATTTCTAAAATCTTATGTCGAGTTCTATGCAATCAAAAGGCATTAACATTTCTATTATGGGCCGAGATTTCTCTGTCGCCTGCCCTCCAGAAGAACAAGAAGATTTGATGGATGCGGCTCGTTATCTCGACAAGAACATGAAAGAAATACAAAAAACCGGCAAAATAATTGGCGCCGAACGCTGCGCTATCATGGCAGCATTGAATATCACTAATGATTTGCTTCAACTTAGACGAGCGACTGCAGGCCAGGAAAAAGTACAAGCACGACTGGATTCACTGCAAGAACGTATAGACGAAGTGCTCAGAGACGCTGAAAGCCTTTGAAGCTGATTTTTCATCAGACACGTAAATAATTTTCCCACTCCGATTAAACATTTTTCACTCCTGTTATAGACCACGCTGTTATACTTCGGTTTAGGCGTTGCCTGTGGTGTTCGTAGGCTCTTTTAATCCCTTAGAACCTAGTATTTTTACCCGGGAGTCAGACCACGTTGCTGTTGTGAGTTCTCGTTAGAATTAGTTTATCTGGTTCCACGAGCGCACCTGATGCGACCTGTAGATTCCCACTTGAACCATTGGTTCAAGGCACCAAGAATTTACGGCACATATGGGTAACGCTGCTTAGCGACTGACTTAACAGCAGGGCAGAAAGCACCGAGCCGGTGGCTTAAGCCGCTAGACTACATGGGCTGAATTACAATAGTGGTGTGCTCTAGATGATTAGGGCGAGGATGGAATAAATTATTTACTCTCTATGCGGCTCTGCCTTATTCTCGTCTTATGAACGATCGACTTACTAAGCATGAGCTGCGACGCTCTATTCGGCGACGAAGAGCTGCCCTAACGCCAAAACAATTGGTTCAGGCTCAACATAATCTAGCGAATCTCGCACGCGCCTCAAATCGAATATTGAGGGCTCGGCGCGTACTCAGTTACGCACCGTTTGCCGGTGAAATTTCGCCCTCTAAATTGGTCGACAATATCGCGTATAAAACCGTTTTTTATCCGCGCATTACTAATTTCAGACTGAGCCAAATGCGCTTTTATTCGGCAAAAAAGATCAGTACTTTTAACAAATACGGAATTGAAGAGCCTGAGGCTATTGCCTCTCCCAAGGCCACAAATGCTTTCGACCTATTATTGCTTCCACTCGTGGCCTTCGATCGCTCGGGCACGCGCGTTGGCATGGGCGCGGGTTACTATGATAGAGCTCTAGCCGCACTCGCACACCAAACCAATAAGCCGTTCCTTGTTGGCTTGGCTCACCATTTCCAAGAGGTTAAATCTCTAAAGCGTGAACCTTGGGATGTGCCATTAGATGCTATACTTACTGATCACGAATTCATTCAAATTTAGTCGAAACAAATAACATGACGAAATTAGTTAAATCCATCGTCGGTTGCGCTATGGCGCTTTGCTTAATCAGCAGCGCAGCGTTGGCCGACACACACCCCGAAACAAACTCTACAACGACAAGCGAAACGACTATGGTTACACTTAAAACAAGCCTCGGCGAAATCCAAATCGAGTTAAATGCCGAAAAAGCTCCTAAAACTGTCGAAAACTTTCTACAGTATGTCGAAGATGGCCATTATGACGGCGTGATCTTTCATCGTGTCATCAGCAACTTCATGATTCAGGGTGGTGGTTTTGACGCTGAAATGAATCAAAAGAAGACTCGCAGCCCAATTCCGAATGAAGCCAATAACGGCTTAACTAATGACAAATACACCCTCGCAATGGCGCGCACGGGTGAACCTCATTCGGCGAGCGCACAATTTTTCATTAACACCAAAGACAACGGATTTTTGAATTTCACGTCGGAAACTCAAGCTGGTTGGGGTTATGCAGTATTCGGCAAAGTTGTCAGCGGAATGGATGTGGTCGACCAAATTGAGTTAGTTAGAACAGGCCAGGTTGGTCCGTATGGAGACGTACCGATGGAACCGGTGATCATTGAATCCGCAACGGTTGCTGAGTAATTTCTGCGTTTAAGTCAGTAACCACTGCATACACTTACGGCCTTCTGTTTTAGAAGGCCGTTTTTAGGGCTAACGGATAAATACGTCTGGCCAGTTATCGTTACCAGTGTGAAACGTCATACGCGTCGCTTTTCCTGAGTCAGAACCAACCTTCCAAAGAAATATCTCGTAGTCTTGCGTATCGTGCTCATGTTCTTTCTTACTTCGACTGGCACCAAATACCATATATTCCCCGTTCGACGAATCTTTCGGCCAGTACTCATGGGTGAACTCCCCTTCTAGATTAATCAATGTTTGATGCTCTAGAGTTTGTGGATCAACGCTAACAATGTGCAATGTTCCATCTGGGCTTCCTGGGTTGACCTGATAGAGCCGGGTTTCAGCAGAATTCCAACTAAGTTCGCAACCATTTAACACAGCTCGATGCTTTCCGTTACTGTCTATTGCGGTGCCCCAGTGGCCAGTATTGCTGCCAATCGCATTTTGCCTTGCAGTGAACACAAGTTGCTTGGTTTTGCTGCTGTAACTAGGGTTTTGTAAGCGCGCGCCCGACGGCATCATATTATTGACACCGCTTTGATAAATAACGCTAGAAGATAAGGTATCAACATTCACCCGCTCGACAATGGTAGCATCGCGCAAATAACTGATTTCAGAATTGTTTAACCAGTGAGGAGCCGTACCATTACTGCCCACCTTGATCTCTTTCATGGTATCCAGATCAAGCATGTAAATATCCCATGCGACGGTATTTCGTTGAGAAACCCACACTTCATGTGCTCTCGAAAATACAAGCCTTTTACCATCTGGAGAAATTCGCGGATAGGTTTCCGTATTAGGGTGAGTCGTTAGCTTATCTAACTTGAAGGTTTTAAGGTCTCGTCGGAAAATGTCATGATTTCCATCTCGATTTGAACTAAATACAATAAATCCGTCTAATTTACTGACATGTTCCTGAGACAGCAATCGCCAATCTTCCACATTATCGGCAATACCACCGGCACTCGGAGCACTTAAGGCACCTAACTTAGTCGCAGCCCACATTTGATATGCCAAGAAGAGTCCACCAACCATTAATACACTGCTAGCGAAAACAAACATGATCGCCTTTCTAGGGGTCGATAAAGAATTCGAAGCTGTCAGCTGACTGCCTCCCTCGATTGGCTCATTGAATGATTCATGGTTAGCGGTGGCGTACTGACGCGACCGCCGATTCAGTAAAAGAAATGTCACGATGAAGATTCCTCCAAGTAGATACTCAATAGCTTGGCTCCAAATATGCACACACAACATGGTAACAAAGGTCGCCGCCTGCTCACCAACGCCAAGTAGTTGGAAAACCAGAGAACTGCCTGCTTCATAAACACCAAAACTCATAAATGCGGGAATTGGCAGGCTCGAACCAATCTCGCCACCAATTAACGCGCTCACAATGTGTTCGACGGGCAGTTCAGCAAGCTCGGGGAAGCTCTGCGTTGCGACCGCTTGAAAGAGTAAATAGAAACCAACGTATTTTAAAATGCGAATTAGAACCGAAATAATCACCACCAAGCTGGCTCGGCCCGACGCCAGTACCGCCTGCAAACTCGCATTAAAGTCTTTTAACAAGATCAATAATTTTGCGCGCACACCCTCTTGAGAAAACCAGTCTGGTTTCCGACGCTCGATCGCATTTACAAACCATGGCGTAATTAGGAACAAGCCGGCGATAGCAATGGTAGAAAGCACCGCAGCGACAATCAACGCACCAATCGCCCAGCCCGCTATACCATCACCCAGCAACTGCTTAACGACAATGAAAATCACCACAACAAATAAGGCGATAAAGTCTAATGCAATGCTGATCGACAGAGAGCTGACACAATGTTGGAGCTTAACGCCATAGCCGCGATTCAAAAGCCCGACATAACCCAATTCACCGAGTCGTGCTGGCAACATATCGACCACCATATTGCGAACGCCAGTGACTAATATCATTTGCCGCATTGTCGGAACATTCTGCTCACCGGACAAACTAATTAGTAAATGATAACGATAGGCACGTACCAATAAACTAATAAAATACAAACCAAGAAAGCCAAGCAAAAAACTGACTGAAGTGGATTGCAAGGCAGACAAAATAGACGGGCGGTCGCCATCAGGTAAGCCAGTGGTGAACATTTTCAACAACAGGGCAAGAATTGCAAAGGAAACGCCAATCGACAGTCCAATTCTGAATAGATTTTTAATCATTAAAGTAGCAGCAATAAGTTAAGGCGGTTGCATTGATAACGATAAAAATTATAGCTTAGAGCAATAACGACGGCCTGAATTCTTAACTGGAGTTATACCGCTACCTGAGAGGCTGTAGCCGATATTCTTGGAGTGAGGGACTTGAACAGATATCGCTTCTTACGAAACCAGAAGTCACATTTATAAAGTTGGTTCCACTATAAAGTTGCTTTCGCTATAAAGTTGGTTCCACTATGCAAGCGAAACCAACTTACAAAAGGGCGCAATTCCATGTGCGCCTATAGATTAGTGCTGATGACCACCTGGTCCATGAACGTGGCCATGTTCAATTTCTTCAGTCGACGCCTCACGTATTTCAGTAATACTAACCGCGAAATGTAACTCCTTACCGGCAAGAGGATGGTTTCCGTCAACTGTAACGGTGTTTTCGTCCATTGCAGTCACCACCACCGGAACGGGGCCTTGCTCAGTTTCAGCCTGAAATCGCATGCCGACATCGACTTTATCAATCTCTTCGCCAAACGCTTCTTTAGGCACTGTTTGAATCAAGGCATCTACAGGCATACCATAGCCCTTTTCCGGGCTGACAACAGCGTTAACGTTATCGCCAACGGCCTTACCCAATAGTTGCTCTTCCAAACCGACAATAATATTGCCCGCCCCATGAAGATATACCAATGGATCCTGGCCCTTTGAGGAGTCAAGAACTTCGCCTTCTGCACTTTTAAGTTCATAGTGCATAGTTACAACTGAATTTTGTTTAATCATGAGTAATGCCTGTTATGCGCGATGCGAATACCGAAACGGTCGCTTTGCACGTGAATAATTTGGCGATTATGCCTGTTAGATACGGTGAATAAAAACGCCCAGATCAAAAATACTCATTAATTTAGGTGTCACTATATCTTTCTTTTGTTCGACCAAAATTAACATACGATATTTGTGCCAACTAAGTACCTTGGCTATTTTTCTTCATGATAGTCGTCGTCGACATTAACATCCCAGATCTTGTCCCGATCTATATGCCCAGTGACGATCGCTTCGGCCGCATAGCGAGCCGTTAACATAGAGTGGTCTTGATTATTGTAACGGTGCATGCCATTACGACCAACTAAAAATAAATTCTCGAAACTATCCAAATACTCTCGTAACAATGGGAATTGATCGTAGCTACCGAAATACGCGGGGTAGGTTTTCTCCACCTTGTGAACCGTATGATCTAGCACGTCAGCCGAGTCGATTAATCCGATAGATTCTAGTTCACTGATCGCCAACTTGGTGAGATCAGCTTCATCCATTGTCCAAAGATCGTCTTCTTCATTACAGAAGTACTCGAGACCAAGCCATACAGTGTTGTCATCCGCTACCAAATGTGGCGACCAATTGTTGAATATCTGTAATCGCCCTAATTGAACGTCGGGTTCCTGAATATAAATCCAGTTATCAGGCAGCATGTTGACATCGCTGTCGTCCGTGTATTTCGACTTTTTAAGCTTTTTAAGTAGCACACCCAATGTAATGAAATCACGGTAGACCAGCCCTTCAGCAACTTCCTTTACGGGCTCTGGCGCTTGATCAATCATTCTGGTTAAGAATTTTACCGGCATGGTCGACACAAAGTAGTCGCAGTCATGCCAAGACTCTTCACCTGATTGTATGTCTTGTATTTTAACTTTGGAAATTCTCTTATTCTCATAATCGACATCCAAATCAACCACACGATGTTCCAGCGCAACCTCGCCACCCTGAGCCTGAACCTTACTGGTGACAATTTCCCACATTTGACCAGGCCCAAACTGCGGATACAGAAACTTCTCAATTAAGCTGGTTTCAACATTTTTCTGACGAAACGAATTGCTTTGGAAACGTGAAAATAAGGCGTGCTTAATAGCCGAAATAATCGACAAGCCTTTAATTCGTTGAGCACCCCATTCAGCACTGATTTTATGGCATTCAATGCCCCAAACCTTCTCCGTATAGTCTTTGAAGAATGTTTTGTAGAGCGTCTTTCCAAAACGATTGATTAAAAAGTCTTCCAGATTCTTTTCTTCACGAATGGGAAATAAACGAGACCATACATAGGCGAAACCAATGCGGGTCATGCGCACAATCCCTAGATTCATAATGGTTTCGACGCTCAAACTTATAGGATAATCGAAAAACTTTCTCAGGAAGTAAATTCTGGACAAACGATTACGCAGCAACATTTTGCCCATCAGGCCGTCTGATTTATCAGCCGTGTCTGCGCCGTCAATAACTCTGGTTTTATTTTGGTAGGAAATCTCCGTCTCTTCAGCGAAATCGTAAGACATGTGCGATGCCCACCAATCCATTACCCAATCAGATTTGGAGAAGAATCGATGACCACCAATATCCATTCGGTTGCCTTTATAGTTAACCGTCTTCGAAATACCCCCCACCTGAACGTCTTGCTCAAATAGACTAACCTTAAACGCACCCGCTTCCGATTGCTTTTGAACCTCATAAGCGAGTGTAAGCCCCGCTGGGCCAGCGCCTGCAACTATTATGTTCTTGGTATTATTGTTATGCATAACGTTCTCGATGATTAAGTTCGCCACGATCGTGTCTATCTAATGTGCCTAGTACGCCGAACCTTGTGCAAACAAAAGCGAGTCTGCGCATTAATGCGGCAGCCCTAAAGCGCGTAAGATACGAATAATTAGTTACAATAGATAGGAGGCTGGTGTGAAAACTCTTGACCAAATTGGGCAGTATTGAGGGTTTAATGGTAAATTCGATTAGCCTAATAATAACGTCACGCCAACAAAAGTTAAACTAATTTGGATAAGAGGCTGCTTAATTTAGCGAGACCATTTAACACATCAAACGGGCTACGCTATCATCGACCACCTGGTTCAGCCGTTGCTGCTCAGTTGAAGCAGTACTTATATAACAAATTACACTCTGAATAAGGCAATATGGACATAAACGTTTGGCGTCGCGAACCGATTCTGGTTTTTCTAATTTTCACCGCGGTTTTTGCCTATATCTACCCAGATCTATTCTTCCTTCGTTTGTCACCCATGGGCGGCGACCCAGTTACGCTGAAAGACCCCACGGTAAGCTGGAGTGCCTTCATTCCAGCATTTCGCGAGTTTCGTTATGAACTGCTGGAGCACGGCAATTTACTGTGGTCAAACCTGAGAGGTTTGGGGCAGCCTATCCTCGGTAACACGGTCCAAGGTGCACCATTATTCCCACTAAATTTGGTCTTGTTACCCCTTTCGGATCAGTCTTATTGGAGTGTAATGCCAATCAGTCGAGTAATTCTGATAAGCCTGGCGGCCTTTCTAATTGGGCGTAAGGTAGTGGGTTTATCCTTTGTAGCCAGCCTGTTTTTTGCCTTGCTCATTGGCTTCAATACCAATACGTTACGCTGGATGAATCACCCGTGGAGCAATGGTTTTCTCGCGGGCCTTTGGTACTTCTATTTTTTATGTCGCATTTGCCTTGTCACCAGCCGCAGAAATCAAGGCTGGTGTTCAATCGGTTTGGTGGTATCGGTATTCGCTATGATCACCTGTGGCTTCCCGGAAGCGACCATCATGTCTGCAATCATTGTTGCAATTCTATTTATTGGTTTCGCCTTCACCTATTGGCCTGAGCTGAAGCCACGATTGGCCCACATCGTTGTATTACTTATTGGTTGCCACTTAATCGGTTTCGCGCTTAGTGCAGTTCAACTATTTGCCTTATTGGAATTCATTCAGCAAGGTCGAGCGATGGATCTCCGATCCAGTTATGGTGGTGGCGGTTATACATCGGACAAACTACTGCCCTACACTCTGGCTCAACTATCTGTATTTGGTGTCAGTAAAGAGCAGCAGACTCTTCTGACTTTTTCAATGGGGCTCTGGGGTTTGTTCTTTGCTATTCGCGGCTTAGCTTTGGTAGCTTCTGGTACTGCGAAACGCTCAAACGGACAGCGTTACACGAGTTTTGCGATTGCCTTTTTTGCTTGTATGGTGTTGTTCGTCACGAAAGCATTCAGTCTCTCCGACTTGCTTACCGCGATATTCGTTGCAACGCCACTGCTTGCCCAAAGTCATTTTCCGCTCTATTTCTCCCCATTGTTCTTTATTGGATTCGCATTCTTCGCGGCGATCGGATTAAGTGAACTACTGTCTGGAAATTCGAAATCAGGACCCACTAAATGGCTATCGATCGTGAGCAGTTTCATCGCAATGGCCGTTGTTGTCGGTTTAAGCGCGATGGCAATCGAACATTTCTATAAACTGAGTTATTCACAATTAACCGAAGCCCTGTTTGCCACACCTGAATATTCCTCACTCACCTTATTCGTGATCAGCGGCGTAATCATCATTACATTTCAACTATTCACCAACAATAAACGTTTTGACTGGCTGGCGAGCAATAAAATAATAACCGCCAGCTTGGCTATTGCATTGCTTGCGCTGACTGTAGCCGAGAAAGACCAGACGCTACCTAAAACGTTTAGCCGAGTTGGCCATCCGTTGTTGGGCCCCAATGAGGACACTAAAAACGCTATTTATCAGGCTTACGAAGCATCGCCAGTGGCGATTCATGAACTACGAAGCACCAACATCAATGGAGATTTTGTCGGTCAGGGTTTGGCGACCATCGATAATGGAGCGTCCGCCATACTCCCTCCACAAAATCGCCTACTCAGGCTTTCGTTGTTTAACGTGCCCTTCGGCGGATACCTGCCTCTGAAACGGCCGTTAAGGAATTGGTCGTATCAGGCAGCCTCAGCCAACATAATCTCTGTGCATTCAACGCCTAAATCACACCCCACTTGGGAAGGCTACCATTCAGAACCCGAGATCGATTCGCAGCTTATATCCTGGCCTTCTGAAACCCAGGTATTGAAAAACCCGTTTTATATGGAAGCACGCTCAATAGCGCACGTACAACAGCACCGAGGCGTCAGTATATGGCTACACTTTCGAGCTACTGATGTTGACAATCAACGCCAAAACGATGCCTCCGACTTCTGGATTGAGGTAAATATTGGCAGCCAAAATAAGACTGGCAATCGAGGCACACGAGATCTGGTAGACACAAAATGGCGTATTCGGGTGCCTGCTGATTGGCTACGCTATGACTCTTATCGCGTAACGCTTCGCCAAGTAGACCCAGCCACACTTGGCTATCATGATGCGCCTCCGGTCACTTTGAAGCTTAATCGATCTCATCCCGATTCGATCGCAGACAGACGTCTGCAGCTACTTTCATCAAGCAAGGACAACAAGCGCCATTTCTTTTTCGATAAAGATGCTCTACCAAGAGCTTATTTAGCCAGTTCATGCCGACAAGCGAATACGCTCGAAGAGGAAATGGCGTTTTACCGTCTGGACGACTCGGTTATGAAAGGGACCTTGGTTTTTCCGTTTGACGCCCCAAACACGCTTGTGCCATGTGACTCATACCAAGATACATTCAAATCTGTATCGATAGAACAAGATCATCGCACTGAGCTCGAATTCGAAGCAATTCAGGGTCCTGCGCTATTGTATTTAAATGACTCAGACTACCCTGGCTGGAAAGCTTACGACAAGCTTAGTGACACTGAGCTAACGATTCAAAGAGCAAACAGTAACGGCCGAAGTGTCTACCTACCCGAATCACGTCATTACCATATCAAAATGACCTACACACCTGTTTGGCTGATCTGGGTTTACATTTTGTTGGGAATTGCAATTGTGTTGATTGCGGTGTTATATCGAATGATATGGAGAAGAGGAAATGTCTAACAAGAGGTACCAATGGGTAAGAGATACCTCGTTGTTAGACTACCCCACCACAACACCTTGAGCTTTGGACCCTACTCTACTCACTCAAGGCTAACAGAGATGTTCTGACTGCCTATGCGTTATTTATACTCAAGAGATAGAGCTGAATCAACGCGTTTAACAATCTTTTACACGCGCCGAAATACCACCGTAAGCCATTGATATAAAAAGAAAATAATAATTGACAAAAAATGTCCAAAGGGTGCGCGCTTTGTCAACTCAGTGACAAAACGTGGATCGATAATATTAATGTCGAGCTTGCCGGGAATTGTGACTCTTTTTGGACTTTTGAAGATTAGGCAACGCTGCAGCTTTTGAAGAAGATTGCAGGCATTTTGGAAGCGATTTCAAGCCAGAACTTGCGTGGTCGCTTCTAATCGCTGCTATCAAATTGTCGGACTCCAGCCCTAAGATTTGCTCACCGATCTTGTATATCAAGTCATAGAGCCTCAATAATGAAATCTTGTGTGTTTGGCCGGTCATCTCGAAAAGTGCTCGCGTGATAATCGCGAATCGTTCGAACGGAGAGTCAGCTAATAACAGTGGCATACAAGCTTTAAATCGGCCCGAGTTGCCGATTAAATCCCAATATCGTGCGTACCGATTTATGAATTGTACCGCAGAGTAATCCACCGTATCGCTGCTGACTATACTGAACGGAGGGTTTGGATTGAATACCAGCTTGTGTTCGGCGGTATGACGAATAATTGGCGATCCTTTTAAGCGTTTCAAGATACCAACCTGAATTTCATGCGGTTTCAGTTCATGCAATTGATTAAAACTGTTTGCAAAACTCTCGATGCTTTCGCCTGGCAGGCCAAAAATAAGGTCTGCATGAATATAAGCGTTGGTATGTTCTCGAATCCATAAGAGATTAGCCTTTGCTTGATCATTGTTTTGTCTGCGACTGATACGAGTTTGTACCTCTGGATTAAAGGTTTGGATGCCAATCTCAAACTGTAAGCTACCTGCAGGAAACCTGGATATCATATCTTTCAGGGCGTCAGGCAAATGATCAGGGACAACTTCAAAATGCAAAAATAAGTCGTCGCTCATTCTCTGCAGAAAGAACTCTAATATACGCAAACTGTTTTTAATTTTGAGATTAAAGGTTCGATCTACGAATTTAAAGTGCCTGGCGCCGCGCTGGTGGAGAATCTCCATTTGCGTCAAAAATGCATCTAAATCAAATGGCCAAGCAGTTTTATCCAATGCTGACAGACAAAACTCACACTTAAATGGGCAACCACGCGATGCCTCAACATAAAGCACTCGATTTTTAATATCATCATCAGTGTATAGATGATACGGCATATCAATATGTTCAAGCTTGGGTTGCTTACCAGCAATAATTTTTTCTTCCGGCGGCGTATCGCCAAGCAAATCAACCAATAGCTCTCGAAAACTTGTTTCACCCCAGCCGGTAATCACATAATCGCTGATTGCCACAATCGCTTGCTCATCGTTTTCATAGCTTACTTCTGGCCCACCAAGCACGACGATAATTTCTGGCGCAACGGCTTTTAACAATCCCACCACGCGCTCTGTTTGAATTGAATTCCATATGTAAACGCCGAAACCCACTACTTTAGGGTCATGCCTAAGCAGTTGCTCCACCACGTCTTCCGGGCGCGACTCTAATGTAAATTCTTCAATTGAACAACGCTCCTCGAAGTCGCCAAGGTTAGCTTTTAGGTAACGTAGACCAAACGCACTATGGATGTAACGAGCATTCAAAGTCGCCAACAAAATATCGGACTGTTGCGGCTTTAACTGTTTAGCTAACATAGGCACAGAATTGGGTAGTTAATCATAAAGTGAGGTTCTGAAAGTCAGAGTTTAGGCCTCACCGTTCGCCAATTGAGTCGTAATAAAACCGGCGGCGATAAACGCAAAAGCACCCGTCACGTGTGTTATCGAGCCCATTCCTCCGGCGCAATTCAAGGCATTACTGACCTCTGACTGAGAATCGAAAACTGGACGTTGCGGTGTCACCCCTCCGACTCCATCAGGGTAAACCAATTGCTCGTCGGAATACACACAGGGTACGCCGAAACTTCGTTTTACGTTACGCGCAAACCCATATTCTTGTCTTAGTAGCTTGCGTGTCCTGGCAAGTAACACGTCGTGCTGAGTTCGGCTTAAGTCGCTCTGCCTAATCTTTAACGGATTGATCTGGCCGCCTGCACCACCGATTGTGAGTATTTTTATTTTCTGCCGACGGCAATAATTAATAAGAGCGGCTTTAGTTCGAAAATCGTCGATGCAATCAACCACATAGTCGTACTCTGGCTTAATTAACTCACTTAAATTGTCACGACTTACAAACTCATCGACCTCACAAACCTCGCAGCTCGGATTAATCTGCTCGATCCTGTCTTTCATCACTGAAATCTTATCACGGCCAATATTGTCGCTAGTGGCGACCAGTTGGCGATTAATATTTGACTCCGACACCACATCCAGATCAATTAATGTCAGAGCACCGATAGCACTGCGTGCCAGGCTTTCGGCTACCCAAGAACCGACCCCACCGATGCCGATCACACATACATGTGCCTGTGACAAACGCAATAAGCCTTGATCACCGTATAAGCGGGCAATTCCGCCAAAACGTCGTGATGAATTTGTTCGCATGGATTCAAGTTTAGATTGAGACATTTAAAATCAAGTGTAGACTTAAAGAATGATAGATACCCACTGCCATTTGGATTTTCAGGAATTCGACCATGACCGCGATGCCGTACTCGATCGATGCACAACTAACGGCGTGGAAAAGATCGTGGTACCTGCCGTCAGTGCCGACACCTTTTCTCGCACCATCAGAGTATGCAATCACTACCCTAAGCTTGAGCTTGCATTAGGCTTACACCCAATCTTCATCAAATCACACCAACCGCAAGACCTGATTGAACTCGATTCATTGATAGAGCAACATTCACCCAAAGCCGTTGGCGAGATTGGCCTCGACTTCTATGACAAGCGTTTACTCAGTGAAAATCTGAAAGAGAAACAAATCGCCTTCTTTACTAAACAATTGATTATAGCAAAACAGCGCAATTTGCCAGTTATTATTCACAATCGCAAGGCGCATGATGAATGCCTCGCCTTGCTCAATCAAAGTCAGCTTAGTGGTGGCATCATTCATGCATTCAATGGCAACATTCAGCAGGCTGAAAAATACATAGAGCTTGGATTTTTACTCGGCTTTGGTGGAATGCTCACCTTTGAGCGATCGAGTAAGCTTCGAAAACTGGCTGAACAATTGCCCTTAAGCTCAATGGTACTGGAAACCGACGCTCCGGATATGACTGTAGCTCAGCACAAAGGGCAACGCAACAGCCCGGAATATCTTCCATACATTCAACAAGCTCTCGCTTCAATTAAGCGCTGTTCTTTAACCACCGTTGCTGAAACAACGACACAAAACGCTGAGCGAGTGCTGGCTATCTAAACATATCGACAACGGCTAAATACACCGATAGAACCCTCACGGCCTCCCGTTTATACTGCGCCAATCTTTAAGAAGAATTAATACTCCATTTTATGAAAAACACCTTATCAGCCGCGGTTATCTTAATTGGTAACGAATTGCTGTCTGGCAGTATCGAGGACAAAAATCTTGCTCATATCGCTAAAACCTTAGAGATCAGAGGTATTCGCGTTCGAGAGACCAGAATCATTCCTGATATAGAGGCCGAAATAGTCGATGCCGTGAATACCTTACGAGCTAAACACGACTATGTTTTCACCACTGGAGGAATTGGCCCAACCCACGACGACATCACCTCCGACTCGATTGCCGCAGCGTTCGGGGTCAAAAATATCGTGGTTCAAGATGTCTTCGACACAATCAAATCATATTTAGACAGTAAAGGCATTGAATTTACTGTGGCCGCGCAAAGAATGGCGCATGCGCCTGAAGGCGCTGAAATGATTTACGCTGACAGCTCGATTATCCCCGGCTACCGGATCGGCAATGTATTCGTAATGGCAGGAGTTCCGAGAATTATGCGCATCATGCTGGATGGCATTATTCGACATCTGAAGACAGGTTTGGCGATTCATAATGCGTATGTGCACGCCAACGTCGGTGAGGGAGAAATTGCCGCGTCACTGGAAGAAATTCAGCACCAACACCCAAATATCGATATCGGTAGCTACCCACAAGACAAAGATTCAACCATTAGCGACTACCGCGTTATATTTGTGGTCAAAGGCACCGAAAAAAGTGAACTTGAGGAAACCTGCCAACAGATATTAGATGCGTGTGAGCATGGTGGCTACGAGGCGACTAAAATATAAGCGCATGACACTTGTCACCCTGAATAGGTGATAGACGTCAATAGTACATAGGAAAGTGCACCACTATAGTGGCCTGGTAATTAACGAGGCCCTATGAATATCGCACTTAATACTAATTCCTTATCTGTTCGCTTTGGACAAAAAATAGCACTTAACTCGCTGGATATATCGATTTCCGACACCGGTGTTACAGCGCTTTTAGGCGCCAATGGTGCCGGTAAAACCACACTCATTAATTGCGCACTAGGTCTGTGTAAACCAAGCTCTGGAGCTATTAATATTCTTGGTTGCGCCCCAGGCAAGTTAAAGACCAAGAAATCAATCGGTGTGATGTTACAAGATGCTGGTCTGCCCGATCTTCTCAGCCCACGCGAGCATATCGAACTATTTCAAACCTATTACCCAAACCCCTTAAGCTTGACTGAGCTCAGCCAACGCTGTGACTTAGGGGAATTTGTCGACAAGAGCTACAAACACTTATCCGAAGGGCAGAAACGCCGCGTGCAATTCGCACTGGCAATTCTAGGGCAACCCAAAATACTCTTCTTGGACGAACCGACCACCGGGCTAGATATTGATGCGCGAAAAATTGTTTGGAACACAATTTCCGAATTAAGCCACGCAGGAACGGCGGTATTGCTAACCACTCATTATCTGGAAGAAGCGGAATCTCTCGCCGACCATACAATCGTAATGCGTGAAGGAAACATCATTGCAAATGACACCACTGAAAAAATAAGAGCGGTTGCCAGCGGGTCTGTTATCCACTGCGAAAGCGAATTAGATCTCGAAATAATCGAAAAACAAATCCATGTTCGTTCGGCAAAATTTGTTGGCAGACGAATCGAAATTATCAGCAGCAATGCGACAGATACCTTACGCCAACTGTTTGCCTTAGATTCGCAACTTAGCAACCTAACAATACGCAAATCAAGTTTAGAGGACGCCTTTTTACAACTTACCAGCAACACCAAAAAAGCGGAGGAAAAATAATGAACGCGTTTATTAATGAAAGCGGAGCTGAAATTCTGAAAGCTATTCGTGCGCCTGAATTTTTATTCCCAACATTACTCATGCCATGCGTGTTTTACAGCATTTTTGGGGTGATGTTGGGCGGCGGCAACAACGCCACCTACTTTCTAGCTACCTACGGCGTATTTGCCGTGATGGGACCATCGATTTTTGGTTTTGGTGTTGGTGTGGCATCAGAGCGAGATCGTGGCTGGTTACAACTCAAGCGCGCTGTGCCGGCTCCGGCTTATGTCTATATTGCGGCCAAAATGATCACTACCTTGCTATTTGCCGCTCTGGCGTTGACTCCCATATATCTAATTGCAGGTTTCTTCGGCCAGGTCGAATTAACTCGTGAAACATGGGTAAGTCTGTTCATCATTCACCTGCTTGCCTCTATTCCTTTCGTGCTTATTGGTTTGACCTTGGGTTTCTCACTTAACTCTGGCGGAGCCGTTGCCATATCAAACATTGTATTTCTCGGTCTGTCGGTATTAGGCGGCTTGTGGTTTCCAATATTCATGTTTCCAAGTGTTATGCAGAGTATCGCCAAGTTCACGCCCTCTTATCATTTGGGGGAGATCGCGCTCGCAATCATCGGAATATCTGACGAAGGTGCTATTGCGTTTAATCTTAACTGCATCCTGATAATGAGCCTGGCATTCTTAAGTTTAGCCTTATGGAGATGGGCGCGCCAACGTTAGTCGAGTTAGGAGAACATAATGCTTAGAAAAATATTCATAGTAAGTTGCATCAGTGTGGTCGTATTGACGGTGTCGGTATTACTCGCACTACCAACACCTGTTGTTAAGAATAACCAAACCTTAGTCATTGAAAATGCAACAATTTATGACGGCAAGGATTTTATAGAAGGCATTGATCTGGAAATAAGCGATGGAGTCATTACCGCCATGGGTTCACAACTGAGCTCGCCCGCAAAACAGCGTATCGATGCCACTGGTAAAACACTTATTCCAGGGCTGATCGACGCTCATACACACTCCTTTGGCGATGCCTTAACCACGGCACTCAGATTTGGTGTAACGACGCACATTGATATGTTTACGCCACCCTCCGAGCTCAAAAACGAGACAGTAACTCATAACGCTGACGCGCAAGCTCAACAGGCTGACTTGTTTAGTGCCGGCATGTTGGCTACCGTCGACGGCGGCCATGGAACTCAATTCGGTATTGCGGTCGATACCGTGTCTACACCAAACCACGCTGAAACCTGGGTAGCCAAACGCATCTCTGAAGGCTCCAGTTTTATTAAACTGGTATATATGCCTTACTCAGCTCACTTTAAAAGTTTAGACCGAGCGACTTCGCAGGCGATTATTAAGGCCGCACATAAAAAGGGATTAAAAGTGGTCGCGCATATTTCAACCCAACGCGCTGCACTGGAACTCTTAAACGATGATATCGATGGTTTGGTACACATATTCGCGGATGAAAAAGTCACTCCTGAATTTTTAAGTCAGGCCAAAGAGAAGGGGATTTTTGTCATTCCAACCCTTTCAATTATTGCCTCCGCAGCACATCAAAGTACCGGTAAAGAACTGATTAACGATTCGGCAATAGCCAATCGTTTAACTCAAGATCAGACTCAACAACTCTTAGCTAATTTTGGCCATCAGAAGATCCCAGGTTTCGATTTTGAGATCGCGGTTGATAACACACGACAATTACACGCGGCAGGCGTTCGTATTCTTGCCGGGTCTGATGCGCCTAACCCTGGAACAACTTATGGCGCCTCTCTACATCAAGAAATAGAATTACTTACGCGTGCTGGTTTAAGCCCTAGCGAAGCAATAAACGCAGCCTCGATATCAGTGGCTCAGGCATTTAAGCTTACTACTGAAACATCCAAGGGCGAAGCAGTGAACCGCGGTCGATTAGCCGTTGGGGCAAAGGCCGATTTCATCATTTTGGAAGCGTCGCCATCAAATGATATAAAAGCGACTCGCAGAATCGCGAGCATCTATAAAAACGGACATCGAGTTGAACATCAAACTGCGAACAACACTCGTGGCGAGAAAATGGCGAACCCTTTACTGAGTGACTTTAGCGGCGGCTTGAACACTGAAAACAAGCTATCCTGGTCGGCTACCGATGACACCATTGCGAACGGATTATCCACCGCTCTTATAAATCTTGAAGCCGATGCATTAAAGGTCAACGCGTTCGTAAAACAAGGATTTATGTTTCCTTGGGCAGGCGCTGGCTTGTTCGGAAACCGGTTGATTGATATATCCGAATATTCTAACTTGCGTTTCAAAGTGCGTGGCACGACCGGGCAATACCAGGTGATGATGTTCTCTGGATCGCGCACCGGTGCGCCACCATCACAAACATTTGGCGTGTCGAATGAGTGGCGAACCATCACTCTACCATTGAGCAACTTTAGAGGTTTAGACCAGACTCGTTTATCGGGTTTAGCGATCGTGGCTGGCCCTGGTCTCGGCGAATTTGAGTATTATCTTGATGATGTTAAGCTAGTCAAATAATGAAGTTGTTCAGACTCACCACCGATAGCTATTGGGAAAAGCCGATTGGCCAAAGACCCGAGTTTTATCTCGTATACCTCGTCTTCTACTTTTTTCCGTGGTTATTTAGAACGCCCAACTCCGGCGATGTCACCGCCGCCGTTATCGCTATTGCCGTATTTTTGCCAATCTACTTTCATGGTCACAAACAAGAAGGCTTAAAGAGCATCCCTCACGTCATCTTGATATCGTTAATCGGCTTCGCCGTATCGCCCTTTTTTGGTTCTCACGCCGTATTTCATATTTATGCCATGGTACAAGCGGGTTTTATACGCCCAGAGCGAAGCGCTTGGGTAGTTGCGATCGCCACCACCATTGTGTTTAGCCTATTTTCAGCACTCACTCAACAAGTTTGGTGGGACTATAGCTTTGCTTTATTCATGGGCATCATTATCGCGATCGCCACCATATCAACCGCCGGCACGCTTGAAAAACATGCCCAGGATGAACGAGCGAGAGAGCTTGAAACGCACCTTTCAGCCATTGCGGAACGCGAACGCATTGCTCGAGATTTACATGATTTACTCGGCCAAACCCTCACGATGGTGGCGTTAAAATCTGAAGTTGCTAGTAAGCTATTCGACAAACAGCCACAACAAGCAAAACAAGAGATAGTCGAGATAAGAGAGGCGGCAAGAACAGCACTCAAGGACGTGCGAGAAGCCGTAGCAGGCATGAATAAAACCAGTCTAAAGTCCGAACTCAAGCGCGCTCAACAAATCTTACCTTCGGCGGGAATCAGCCTGACCGTGACCGGCCGTATTCCAGAATTAAATCCCACGGTTGATCAAGTCCTGGGGCTGACGGTTCGCGAAGCGATGACCAATATCGTGCGTCATTCGCAAGCAAAAAGCGCGACCTTAAAAATTGATAAAAAGGATGATAAGTTGCTGCTTATTGTTGAAGACAGTGGTTCAGGTGCCACAATTAAGGAAGGCTCCGGTCTTGCTGGCCTACGTAAACGCATTGAACAACTAAACGGAAATATGAGTTTGGAACTCACTCCCGGCCTTCGAGTAGCAATGCAAGTTCCGAATTGGAAACCAGCCTCACAATGATACGAATAGTTATTGCAGAAGATCAATCGCTGTTACGCGGCGCTATCGCTAGTTTATTATCGCTTGAAGATGATATTGAAGTGGTTTCTCAAGCAATAGACGGCATTGAAGCACTGGCAATGGTGAAACTCCATTCGCCTGATGTATTGTTAACTGATATCGAGATGCCAGGCGCATCCGGCATTGACGTAGCGCACTCGCTTAAAAAATTGAACTCGAAGACCAAGGTTATGATAGTCACGACCTTTGCCCGGCCAGGCTATCTCGAACGCGCACGTGCTGAGGGAGTGCTGGGTTATGTTCTCAAAGATGCTCCGAGCGAATCATTAGCAAATTCACTCAGACGAGTTGCGAATGGTGAGCTTGTCGTAGAGCAGGGTTTAGCCGAAGCGGCCTGGGCTTCGCCAGACCCTCTAAACGATCGAGAACGAGAAATTCTAAGGTTGGCCGAGCAAGGAAAAACGAATAAGGAGATTGGTATATTGCTGCATTTAAGCGCCGGAACAATTCGAAACTATCTGGCTGACGCCACGCAAAAACTTGGTGCAGGCAATCGTATTGAAGCATCGAGAATTGCACGCGACAATGGTTGGCTATAGCCGCCAATCCTGTACCAGAATGAGCTACGATTTTTCCTTTACCAGTGGGTCTTTAAATACCAGAAGGCCCAGTAAAAAAAAGTTCATCACAAACACCAATCCTGCTGAGAAGAGCTTGGCCAAGAGAAGATGTGCGCCCAGGTATTCCACGCCAACATAGATAATGAATTGATTGAGAGCCAAACCGCAAAGCGCAATTGCAACAAACACGACGATGCTCAACGCTTTATCCTCTCCGCGATTGTCTTCATAGACCAAATACTTGGACACCAGATACTTGACAACACATCCAACGGTAAAACCGGTTCCTGCAGCAATTAAATACGGTGTGTTCACAACGCTTGCCAATACCCACATCAGCCCCACATCGGCACCCACGGCTAGTAAGCTGCCGCCACCATAGCGCAACACCTTAAGCAGAAAATAGACGTTCAAATATTTGTCGATTCCAAACATCAGCGCATTATAAATAATGTTCACCTTAAGTCATACGGCCTAATCGCATTAGACGTGCTGATAAAAACGACTCGTTTTCAAAGCGAGATACATTGATTACCAAATACGCGTCTATTACTATGTCAGCGAGCATTTAATACTGCTAATACACTAATTATCATGCCAGCACTCAGTGACATTGCGCGCAGGAAAAAAATTGACTATTTTTTAGAACCGATCCCGAAAGACGCGAATATACTCGAAATTGGATCTGGTTCAGGTTGGGTAGGTAACTACCTTAAAGGAAACGGCTGGCCAAATTATCATGGAATGGATATCCTTCCCCCGGCCGATATCGTCGGAAATATCACGGATTGGAAAAACTTGGATATCGAAGAAAATTTCTATGATGTTATTATCGCATTTGAGGTT
The DNA here is from genome assembly GCA_965230315.1 of Arenicella sp. Lineage (GTDB taxonomy): Bacteria > Pseudomonadota > Gammaproteobacteria > Arenicellales > Arenicellaceae > Arenicella. The sequence continues at coordinate 3,630,920 of CBDDKT010000002.1, read as the reverse complement.
GTCGAACACGTTGATATCTACCCTGCTTGTGAAGCGCTTCTCAAACCTGGTGGTCGTCTTTTAGTCACAACGCCATTACCGCATACTGATTGGATTATGCAACTATTAGAATGGCTGAAACTGAATCAAACTCGTACCTCTGAGCATTGCAATCTGCATTATTTGAAAACCGTTAACGGTTTATTCCTGGAATCAAAAAAAACCATTGCAGGCTTGAGCCAATGGGGCATCTTCAAAAAACGTGATTTAAGTAACTAGCGACACATTGCTCAACTACTATTTAGCAGGGCCATGGTAATAAGCACAGTCAGTTGTATGATCATTAACCATGCCAGCCGCTTGCATGAACGCATAACAGATTGTGCTGCCAACAAACTTAAAACCTAGTTTTTTGAGTGATTTACTCATTGCATCAGATTCAGCCGTTGTTGCGGGCACCTCGGCAAGCGATTTACGTGCATTAACGATTGGCTCACCGCCGACAAACGACCACAAATAGTCTGAAAAACTTGGACTTGATGCATCAGCCTGCATATCTAAATACAGTTGAGCGTTAACAATAAAAGCATTTACCTTCAGCTTATTGCGAATAATCCCAGCATCGCTGAGCAATTCCTCTCGCTTAGCCTGATCATATTTTGCAATCTTTTCGGGGTCAAACCCGTCAAACACTTTCCGATAATGTGCCCGCTTCTTAAGCACTGTTATCCAACTTAAACCAGCTTGTGCCCCTTCAAGATTGAGCATTTCAAAGAGCTCCCGATCATCGTACACCGGCACCCCCCATTCCTGATCATGATATTGCTGGTATAACTCATCATCAGAACACCAGCTACAACGCGTTACTTCGGTCAATTTAGAACTTCCCACAATTATTTTTCATCACCACGTAAGGCGGCTACCTTATCATACATCGACAAACGAGTAGCGCGCTCCGGTGCGACTGGGTCGCCAGCAACTACAGTAAGCCGTTTCATAAAACTGGTCGGAAACCCCTTGAGTGCCGAGCCTCGTTTTCTGCTCGACCAGGTACCCCACATACCGCGCAGTGCAAGCGGCACAACAGGCACCGGCGTTCGTTTGACAATATCGTCAATGCCGGGCTGAAACTTACTGATTTCACCATCGCGAGTGATGGACCCTTCGGGAAATATCACGACAAGGCGGCCCGCTTCGAGCTCGTCAGCAACCGTGTCAAATGCTTGCTTAACCAGCTCAGGTCGGTCACGACGATTGCCGATTGGAATCGATTTCAACCACTTGAACAACTTGCCAACAACAGGCAACTCATAAAAGCCATACCACATCACAAAACGCGCGGGCCTTGGTAAAACCCCCAGTAGAATAGGAGGATCAAAAAAACTAACATGATTGCAAACCAGTAAGGCTGGGCCAGTTTCAGGTATTTTTTCTAAGTCCTCTTTTTTAATTCGATATACGCAATGCGCCAGCAACCAACTTAGTAAGCGCAGAAAATATTCAGGAATCTTGGTCAGGATATACAGTGCTACAACCAAGTTCATAATTGCGATGATCTTAAAAATCTCCATCACGCTAAAGCCCGCCGCATCCAATGCGATGCCAAACGCTCCGGCAACCACCATAAACAATGAATTGATAATATTGTTGACTGCGATAATTCTCGAGCGCTTTGACTCCGCACTATTGGTTTGCATATAGGTATAGAGAGGCACAATAAATAAGCCCGCAAAAAAGGCGATCATAATCAGATTCGCTAGAGCACTTAGCACTCCAGGCACTGCAAGAATTTCGGTTATATTTCTCAACTGACCGCCGGTATCAATCTCGATGCCACCCAAGGCCCAAGTGAATACACTCATACCCAACGCGCCGACCGGTACCAAGCCAAGCTCTACCCGGCCTGATGAAAAAACCGAGCAAGCAAATGACCCCAGTGCAATGCCAATCGTGAACGTAGCAAGCAAGAAGATGGCCACTTTGGGGTCACCATTAAGTACTTCAATCGCGAATTTTGGAAACAAGGTCAACACAATTGCTCCAAAAAACCAAAACCATGAATTCGCTAAAATCGATTGAAAAACGCCATGATTTTCACGTGCCATTCTAATGATTTCGGCCGTCTTGGTGAAAATATTCAACGATACCTTTAAATCTGGTGATGCCGCTGGCGCATTGGGAATCATTCGCGCTGAGAACCAACCCAGCACGGCAAAACCCACGATGGCCGTCATTAGATAAGGCAGATAGGATTCTTGTTCGCTTAATGCACCACCAAGTACCTGCCCCAGCAATATCGCAATAAAGGTGCCGGCCTCTACGTATGCATTAGCGCTGAGTATTTCATTCGGCTTCACATGCTGAGGTAATATGCTGTATTTAATTGGGCCAAAAAAGGCCGACTGTGCACCCAAGGCAAACAACACCGCCAACATTCCCGGAACATTTTTGTGATAAAGCGCCATGCAGCCGCACAACATAATGATAATTTCCGCCAACTTGATTTGGCGGATTAACCAAGCTTTCTCAAACTTGTCAGCGAGCTGACCGGTAATGGCACCCAGCAAGAAAAACGGTAAAATAAACGCAATTAAGGCTGAATTTAAATAAACCCCACGCTGCTCTTCAGCAAGAAAATAGGTAATTAAAATGGCAAAGGCATACCGATAAACATTGTCATTAAATGCCCCCAGAAACTGCGTACAAAAATACGGTAAAAACCGTCGCTGGGTAATTAAGTGTTTTGCCATATTGAGCGTGTTCCCACTAATTCATCGGTAGGCTTTGTTATAATTATCCTACAGATCAAGACCATTAGAATAAAAAGAGTACCATAAACCTCTTATAAACTTTGCTATGCCTGCTTCACAATTTGATTTCCTGATAATCGGGCAGGGGCTAGCTGGGTCAATATTAGCCTTTGAGTTGATTCGCCGCGGCCAAAGCACAATGGTGATCGATAATAACCATGTCGGCAGCGCGAGCCAAGTTGCGGCCGGTATTATCAACCCCATTACCGGTCATCGACTCAACTTAACGGATAATTTCATCGATTACCTGGCGGCCGCAACCAAGTTTTACAATGAACTCGAAGAAACGCTTGGCGTCAATGTGATCAGTCACATTGGACAACTTCGACTGATCAAAAACCCAGGCCAGGCCAACTATCTGGCAAAGCGTTTGCAACAGAGCGATTACGCTCAATTTATTGAGGCAAGCTCGGCTACCACACCGTTTCAAAACCCTCTCTCTGGAGTCGCAAAGATAAAGCAAACTTCGATAGTTGATACCAAGCTATTGTTGCGCGAAGTCAAGGCCTGGCTAAGCAATCAACATGCCTATCTAAACACTGAGGTGGATTACACAAAACTAACTTTCACCGATAAGTCGATTAGCTACGGCCAAATCACTGCAGACAACATAGTATTTTGTGAAGGCTATCAGGCGATCAATAACCCTTGGCTAATGAACCTTCCCTTTAAGTTAGCAAAGGGAGAAATTCTAACGCTCGAAAAAGTGCATGATGATTGGCCGATGTTAAGCTGGGGCAATTGGCTGGCACCGCAGAAAACCAACACGAGCAAGCTTGGTTCCAACTACACTTGGCATGACACCGAGTTAACGACGGTAACGGGCGTAAAAGAAAAGTTACTCGACAGTTTAGAACGTCACACTGGCCTCAAAGCGACGGTATTAAATCACGAAGTGGGAATACGTCCTACCACCACCGATCGCCACGCTTTCGTAGGTCCTATTAAAAAGCTAGAGCGAGCCTATTGCTTTAACGGTTTTGGTAGTAAGGGATGTTTAACCATACCATCTCACGCCCACACGTTGTGTAACCACTTGATCGATGACGTGGCTATACCAGAGGAGTTAAGCAAGTGGCTCTGACCGACGATGCACACAATCTGATACGAGATCACTTTCGAACGAAAGAAAAGAACCTTGCAGTAGATGCAACCTGTGGTAATGGCCACGATACGCAGTTTTTAGCCGAGGTAGGATTTAAAAAAGTCATCGGGTTCGATGTTCAAGCGGTTGCGATCAACGCTACGTCAAAACGTATTAACAACGCTGGAATTTCAAATGTTGAACTGATACTCGCTGGCCACGAATCAATGCAACAATACATTGAGGTCGAGGTTGATTGTGTAATGTTCAATTTCGGTTATCTTCCAAATGGCGACAAGACTCTAACAACTCATGCTGAGAATAGCGTTGCTGGTATTCTCGCCGCCACAAGATTAGTGAGCGATAACGGCATGATTTCGCTAATCTGTTATCCAGGCCACCCTACCGGTGCAATTGAACACCAGGCAATTAGAAGCTACCTTATCAGCTTAAGCGTCGACTGGCATGTGGAAACTCATTTAGCTGCTTCGCCAAAGCCTACTGCTCCAATCTTTTACAGCTTGAAACGAATATAGGTTCTCATTCTCGTCTACGTTTCTCTTGTTTCTCTTCCCGCGCATTAAATCAGCAGTGACACACAGATTGTCACTAAGAACCGCAAAACTATCTGACGGCGATTGTTCTCATCGAACTATCGACCCAGGCTTGAGGTGCGTCATCAAATTTGTAAGTCTTACAGTCAATCAGCTCGGGTTGGAAATACCCCTTGCAGCAAAGCTCTTTAACGTCTTCCATATACTGACGACAATTCGGTCGCGCCGTTCTGTAAAAAACACCTTTGTGATATGCCTCCATCAAAGGTGCCTTCGCGAACTCGCCCAAATGAACGCTCACACTTGTTACTAAGGCTTCTGGTGCGGCGAATCTAAACGCTTCTATTAGAGCAGATTCTAATGCTAATGAATCTACAACAACGTCATAAAAACCTGTTGGCTCTGAGTAATTTCGATTAATTGCGTTCGCGCCGTACTTGGCAGCTTGTGCTAGGCGCTGGTGATCGTTGTCGTAATAATCAACGTCTGAAGCGCCCAGTGCGACAGCAATCGCAGCGGAATAAATGCCAATAACAGAAGGATTCCCGCCAATAACCAGCACGCGTGCGTGAGGTCTTTGCTTTAAAGGCGGGCCTACAGCTCGATAAGCATCTTGAGCCATGTCAGCAAAACCGATCCAGTCCACCGGATTGGCATTTTTAGGAACGTGAAATAACATTGCATCCGCAAAAGGCACCTTCACCAAGTCTGCCGCCCCTCCGCCAAAACCTCCTTCTCGCCCCATTCCGTATGAGGCACCAAATGGCACGCTTGTACATCTTCCAGTAAAACCACGCACGCAATAGTTACACGTTCCGCAGGATATTTGGCTCGGTACAATTACGAGGTCGCCAAGTTGAAAGTTGCTAACATCGTCGCCCAAGTCGACAACTTCACCGACAATTTCGTGCCCAATTTCGGTACCCGGCAACATTGGTAACATACCATTCAAATAAGCGACATCTAGATCACAACGCCCAATTACCAACGGTTTCACCACGGCTTGGCAACCCTGATCAATTATCGGTTTTTTGACTTCTCGCCATTCAACCTTGCCTGGTTTTATGAAGACCAAACTCTTCATGTTTTGTGGACGGGAACGACGGTACCCGTGGCCGTTGCAATTAATTTTTCTTCTCCTTGTCTTACCGCAAACACATCTGAGCGTGCAACAACCAAACGTTTACCACTTTTTATCACCTGCCCGCGGCCAACAAAGCGATCACCGATACCCGGTGAGAGTAGATGAATCCGATATTCGGAAGTAACCACATCACCGACAACGGACGCAGCCGCCCAGCTAATCGCGTTGTCCGCCAGGTAACCAACTAGGCTTCCATGCAAGTAGCCATGGTGTTGAGCCAGTTCCTCGTTATAGGGTATCGACAGCTCGGCATAACCCCCCTCACAGGCTATAACGTTGGTCTTAGTTAGACGGTTATAGGGAGTGCGCTTAACCAGCGCTTGCATTATTGCTAATGTCGCTACATTAGTCTCGGCTTGTTTAGTATTCATGAAAAAACTTTAGCACTACTATGCGACTTAACTATACAATCAATTATGAAATCTATGTTTTCATAATTGAAACAAATGAATTGGAATAATTTAAAATACTTCTTTATTACAGTAGAGACTGGATCCTTAACCGCGGCAAGTAACAAGCTGGGCGTTTCAACCGCCACCGTCGGTCGTCACATAGACAAGCTGCAGGCTGAATTGGGAGTATCCTTAATGCGTCGCGGAAGAAACGGTATAGTACTTAGCAAAGCAGGAGAATTGCTTTCGGAATCCACAGCAGAGCTCGGACCCAAGCTCTATGAACTAGAACGACTCGCATCAACCTTAAGCCACGGCCGCCAAAAAACACCCGTTCGTATATCCAGCACCGAACCTATTATCGCTGACATTCTCGCCCCATCACTCCCAGACCTCTATAAACAAGATGCAAGCATTAGAGTGGAATTTCTGTCGTCTACCACCATCGCTAATCTCGATCAACAAGAAGCAGATCTTGCTATCCGACTCTTTAGGCCAGAGGGTGACAGTCTGCTCGTAAAACGCTTACCTGATATTCAGATGGCTTGTTTCGCATCAAAAAAGTATTTAAAAGGTAAAAACTTGAATGATTTAGATCTAAAGAAAGAATCACTTTTAGTCTTGTCCGAAGTCTATGGAAAGATTGCCGAGGTAATGTGGGTCCACGAACAGTCATTGCAGAGCTCAGTAGTTCTTTGGTCTACCAGCACTCGCGCGCTTATAGAAGCAGCCAAAGATGGTTTGGGTATCGCTATCGCTGCGAAATATCAAGGTAATCGAAATAACTTGGTCGAAGTGCCTGCAAAAAGAATAGCAAATCGACAAGCATGGTTAATCTCACATAGAGAAACACGCAAAATCAATGACATTAACGTTGTGAAAAACTGGATAGCGTCATCTTTCGCGAACGCTTTAAATTGAACTCTATTACCCGTAAAAAGACAGTCAGACACGTATATACACGCGAGGGCTTTTGTACAGAGCATTCACATATCGTAAAAATATTAGCGTAAACTCAGCGTTTGATTTTGCAAGAATTCTAACAATCAATGAACTGGCCACAACGAATCATCTGCATGACCGAAGAAACGGTCGAGACTCTTTATTTACTCGGCGAACAAGATCGCATTGTCGGTATTTCGGGCTTTACCGTTCGACCACCAGAAGCCCGAAAAGAAAAGCCTAAAGTATCGGCCTTTACCAGCGCCAAGATACCCAAAATTTTAGAACTGAAGCCTGACTTGGTGTTGGGTTTTTCGGACCTTCAGGCCGACATTGCTGCGGAACTTATCAAACATGGAATCGAGGTTTATATTTTTAACCATCGAACCGTTGCCGGAATCCTGCGCATGATTCGAACACTCGGCCGCTTAGTCGATGCGTCAGAGAAGGCCGAATCATTAGCATCTTCATACGAAGCAAAAATCAAAAAAATCGAGCGAGAAACATCCACCTGGGCCGTAAAACCCAGTGTGTACTTCGAAGAATGGTATGAACCCATCATTAGTGGAATTGGCTGGGTGAGCGACTTAATTGAGATCGCAGGCGGAGTTGATTGCTACGCTGAAAACGCCAAACATCAGGGAGGCAAGGATCGAATCATCGCCAACCCTATGGATGTAGTAGCTAAGGCCCCCGACATCATTATTGGCTCATGGTGCGGTAAAAAATTTCATCCCGAAAAAGTCGGTTTGCGAGACGGATGGAGTAAGGTACCTGCGGTATTAAGTAAACATGTATTCGAAATTAAGTCCGCCTATATTTTGCAACCTGGACCAGCGGCATTATCTGAAGGCTTAGACCAGCTATTCAAGATCACCTCTGACTGGGCAAGCTCGCATACCAAAAGCTAACAAGCTTGCGAAGCAAACTTAACCTAATCGATCTTTGTAGGTATACACGGGTGTACCACTTTTATAACTGGGTTTACCAACTCGAGCACACGTGAATTCAGGCTTTTTATCCATTACGGGTACTTCTAAAAGCGTTACTTCGGGATTTTGACTGACGGCCTCTGGTGCGACGTTCTCGGCAGCAGCCTGAGCTTGAGCTTGAATAATATCAGTCACATCAAAAACACTGATATTACACCCGACGACCTCGTCCACGATTTTAAAAACAGCTCTGTAGGAACGGTTAGGTTTTAGATCAACATTTGAAATCGCCGCACAGCTTCTGGTTTCGGCTCGACGCTTCTCAAGATAACTAACCTGAAAGATAAATGGTACGTCTGTTTCGACCGCCAGAGGGTTGAAACTGTGCACATCATCGACGTAGTTCTTTTTAAAAACTCTATCGGTTTTACCGCGACGACCGCATTGCTCATCTTGATAATAGGTGACGACTAAATTCTTGCCGCGTGTGGCTGCCGAATTCGAAATTGACTCGATCACTATCTGAGCTTTATTCGGCTGTGCTTGTTGTGCATAAGCCGATGAAATAAGACCAACGCTGCTGCTACTTAGAAAAAACACCGAGGCGGCTAATAAACCTCTTTTGGACAGTAAACGTGGAAAGTGTCTACCGTTACTACTAACATCACTCATTATGAACCCTACTACAACCCATTCAAGTTTAATCTTATACCGTCTTTCCAACCTAGCTCTGATTAATATCTCTCTGTGGAGATTCAATGAATGGTGCAGAGCACCTATTAAAAATAAAACAAAAGCTAAAAACGACTACTTGATACAGTAAATCTAATTACTAGACAATGGTATCCCAATTGTATGGGTTTCTCTACTATTTATAGCTTAAATGACGCAGAAGTCGTCCAGATATCGACTATTTTTATATAAACGATCGCTGATTTTAAACCCAACCCTATTCAATAATCTTAATAAGTTGCCCTGGTTTAGGCTCTCCATCTGGGTATAAATCATTAATCAGACGGATTTGAGCCTCGGCATACTCATCCAAATTCGAGCGTTTGGCCAATGATGCAATGGTGTCTCCGCGGCGAACGGTGATCAACTTCATATTCCGACCCTCCGCCAACTTAATCTCGCTGCGCTTGAGTTTGCGAACACTTTTTGTTGTGTCAAAAAACGTTTTATTGGGCAGCTCAGTTTTACCCAAACCCGTCATAATGAACGCCTGTGAGCCTCGAGTAACCGTACTCACCCGATAATTAGTTTGTTGTCCTGTTCTTGGATCCTGTGCGGTAGCAATACCAGCAAATGCCTGGTCTTCAGAGGTGGACACGTTTTCGATTTGGCTAACCGACTGAAACTTAGAACTCAAATAGCGAGATGGGTCGACCGGCGGCGCAATCGTATCCATCTGCATTTTTATCACTTGTGAGCCGTCGGGCGATATTGCCCCCAATACCGACGGTGAATTTTGAATTCTCCAGCCAGCAGGGAATTCGACAAATAGATTTAGATCTTTGTGGTAAAACTTATTGCCCCGAGTTATGCCTTGACTTTCACTCTCTCCAAACGCCATGCCATCAGTGAGTCGTAAAAAACGACCATCATCTGGAGTTGGCTTACTCGCATCACGAAACTTATTCGCGGCTTTAATAACCTCTTGTAAGCGCTGATCGTTTTGAGGATGCGTCGAAAACAAACCATGGTAACCTTGAACTTGGCGCCCTTCTGCATTGGCTCGCTCTTTAGCAAACAGCTCTTGGTTTTTTAAAATACCGATCACATCAATCATGTCGTCGGGGGAATAGTTATTATGCGCAATGTACTCAGCGCCCAGCCGATCAGATTGAAGCTCTTGATTGCGTCCATAGCCACTCATTAGAGCGCCACCCAAAATCTGCGAAGCCTGTAATAATTCGGTACTGCCGGTTGCAATTGCCACGGCAGCGGTCGCTACTTGGCTCACCTGTTGCTGCGCCGCCCGCTGAGCCCCATGGCGCCCGGTGATATGACCGATTTCGTGACCTATTACACCCGCAAGATGTGACTCTTTATTCATATACGCCATAATCCCGCGCGTTATGTACACATAACCACCAGGTATAGCAAACGCGTTGACTTGCGGGCTATCGAGCAAGGTAAAGGTAAACGGCAGATCGGGACGATGACTCTTTCTCGCCAAGCGCTGACCAATATCATTGACGTACTTTTGCAGCTCAGGATCATCGTAAATTTGATACTGCTTCATGATGCTCTCATGATATTTTGGACCGACAGTCCTCTCCCAGCTTTCAGATTTGGCAAGTTCAGGCCTGCCCGATACGGGGTTGGTAGCACAGGCTTGCAAAAATAACAGTGCTGAAACAATTACTAATAGCCTTACAATTTTAAACTTCATTTCATTGTCCTCTCATATGCTCGCTGCTTGTCTAATGCGAGTACACTATTTGTATCACACCGCCCTAACTTAATATTGACATTGCTTACCGGCCCGCCATAACGCTCGGCATCAGTAGCAAGATCGTTACACTGGCAGCGCTATTTAATTGCTAAATCACTAATTTTGTTCGCTGCAGTGAATCGTCAATGATGGAAAAATCTAAAGTACACGCTTACCTTCAATCCATTGCAGAATAGGTTCCCACTCTTTCATATCTTGTTTGGCTTCACTCAATGACACTTCGAAAATGCCTACGCCGGTGTCTGCCGCTTTGACGTAGTTTTGCGAATTGCGCAGGGCGCCCACAAAAGGAAGATCCAGTGCGTTTAAAAACTTCTCTAATGCGTCGTAGGAGTGATAGTTTTTCTGGGTACGGTTAGCAACCACCCCCATAATGGCTTTTGAGTTAGTTGCCTTAACCTTACCAACAATGTCGGCGATGAACGAGGCAGCTACCCGCATATCAATCGCACTCGGCATAACCGGTATAATCACCACGTCAACCAGCTGAATCAAACGAGCAACTTTTTGGCTGTCCGTCCTTGCTGGACAATCGTAAATAACGCGCTCAGTGTCTGGATCTGGGTATATCTTTCCTTTGAGCCCATTAAAGCCTTGAATTGGGTTCTCGTCTTTAGGTCGTATACGTAACCAATCCATGCTTGATTGCTGTGGGTCAAGATCAACCAGAGCAGTCGACATGCCCCATACCGAGTAGTATGTAGCTAAATTGGTAGCGATAGTGGTTTTACCACATCCACCTTTAGGGTTTACAACCAAAATTGAACGCATATATTCGTCCTCGACGAGCAGTTAGAATTGGTATTTATTTGGCGCAGCATACTATTTTTTCCGTTTATTTGCCAAATCTTGCCAAAAGATAAAAAACCGGCAGGCTCAGTCAGGCAAAGCGATTCGGAGTATTAAAAGAAGGCCCTCGTGCCAAAATTGGGTGAAATTAATAACCGGGCCTTCGAGGAGTCTATAGTTAATTCAAGATCATGGTCACAAAGTCTCTGCGCTTGCAGCGGCTGGATGATGTTTGAAATGAACGATTTCCTCTTCATCAGAACCACAACAGTATCGAGGTACGGTTAAAATCGTAGCCTGAAGGCTTTCAAATTTCTGCGCGTTCTTGATTACGATCATCTCTCACGACTAACCATACCTTCTTGATTTCGAAATAGCCTGATGGTCATATGCCGTTTATAATTAATTAAACGTTCCCTAAACCGTGCTAATACTGAGAGTTTTGTTTGAACCAAACCATACTAATCGTTGAAGACGAAAAAGAAATTGCCGACACACTGACCTATGCGCTGTCATCTGAGGGCTTCAACCCCCTTTGGGTAGCAAACTGTGAACACGCCCTCGATACACTCAAACAAGAAAAATGCGCATTAGGCATATTCGATGTCGGCCTGCCCGATGGAAGCGGTTTTGAACTACTAAAGCGAATTCGCCATTTAGGAAATGACATCCCCGTTCTTTTTCTTACAGCCCGAGGTGAGGAAATCGATCGAATTGTTGGACTTGAAATCGGTGCTGATGATTATGTGACAAAGCCATTTAGCCCGAGAGAAGTGGTAGCGCGAGTCAAGGTGATTTTAAAACGTCTTGAAAAGCAACAACACATCAGCAAATTAGACAATACGAGCGAACAAAATAGTGGCACATTTGAACACAAGGTTAAGCAACGAGTGATTACCCATGAGGGCGTGCCGATGGAATTAACTCGAGCCGAATACGAATTAATGATTTCGTTTATCGAGCAACCTGGCCGTGTCTTCTCTCGGCGCCAACTTATCGAAAAAATTTGGTCGAGCAACCATCCTTCTGATGATCGGGCAATCGATACCCATATCAAAACCTTGCGGGCAAAACTAAAGACATTGAATCCTCACAAAGAGTTCATCATTACACACCGCGGCTTTGGGTACAGTCTAGAGTATTAGTTGGAAAAATAACTCACTACGTTAGCAATGCAAAGCACAAGCGGAATGAAATTTGAAAATCAGTTATAGCCTTAGAGCCTTTGGCATCTACTTCGTCATTCTGGGCAGCCTAATTTGGTTTACTCTGGATAACGCGATAGAACGTTTGAATGACGGCATGCGTCAATCAGCCGAAAGCGTATTAGTTGATGTCGCTCAATTGTTAGCCACGTTCATCGAAGACGAAGCAATCAACAATAACACCTTGAGTACCACTCAACTCAAACGCGTTTTCGAGCAACTGGCTTTACGTAAGTTCACCGCACAAATATATCAAGTCACCAAAACCGAGGTTGATTCCGAAGTGTATGTCACCGATGACAAAGGTATTATTATTTATGACTCTACTGGAGAACACGTTGGCGAAGACTATTCTAAATGGCGTGACGTACACCTAACGCTGGGTGGTCAATACGGCGCCCGCACCTCGTTTCGAGATCGTTTAAGGACAGAACCCGATGATCCCAAGGTAATGATCGTTGCAGCTCCGATAAAGCATGGGGGTAGTACCATTGGAGTGGTAAGCGTTTTGAAACCCATCAATAGTTTGGAAGGCCACTTGCTCACCGAGTCACAACAGCTTCGGAACTATGCCTTTCTATTGTTAGGATTGGCTCTGGTATTGGGTTACCTATTATCACTTTGGTTCACCCACTCATTAAACAAGCTCGCTAAATATGCGAATAATATGGCGGAAGGCAAAAAAGTCAAACCACCGGTTATGCGCGATGTGCGGTTGGCCAATCTATCGGACTCAATTTCCTACATGCGGTCTCAGCTTGATGGCAAAGAATACGTCGAAAATTATATTCATAGCTTAACGCACGAACTTAAAACGCCGATTACCAGTATTCGTGGGGCAGTGGAGCTCATGAGTGAAGATATGCCAGAGGCTGATCGTGAGCGATTTTTGAGTAATATAAGCACGTCGAACCAACGCATGTCACGCTTAGTTGAGCGTATGCTTTCCTTGGCGAAACTTGAAGGCACCACCGAACTACTTAACAGCGAAGAATTTGATCTTATTCCAACGATTAAACGCCTGGTTCAGGAACGCTCGCCAACGGTTGACGAGCGCAAACTAAAAATCAATATGCCTCAACAAGCTAACTTCATGTGCAGTGGTGACCGAGTATTGATAAGTCAGGCGATTGCAAATCTACTTGATAATGCGATTCGCTTTTGTTTTGAATCAGGTCAAATCGATATTTCATTAGAATCGTCAGTTGACCGTACCACAATCAGCCTATTTAACCATGGTGAGGCCATCCCAGAGTTTGCCTTAGCCAAACTGTACGACCGTTTCTTTTCGTTGCCGCCAAACAATAGTGATGGTTCGGTAAGCAAGAGCACCGGCTTGGGCTTGAGCTTTGTAAAAGAAATCATGAAACTGCATAAGGGTTCGGTAACAATCAGAAACTTAAACAACGGCGTATTAGCAAGTTTACGTTGGTGACTTACTCATCGATTTTAAACGTAAACATATAGCGTTGGCCGTCAGTACTCACCGGTCTACCGTTTACTTTTCTAGCCTTATATTTAAATTTTCGGATCGCTTTGAGCGAGGCACGATCAAACACTCCTTTGGGCTCTGACTCCAATATATAGGGGTCTACTACCGAGCCCGCGGCACTAACACTAAAACCGACAATTGCGTAACCCTCTATTCCACGTTCGAGCAGGCGGTTCGGGTATTCTGGTGGAAAGCCAATCGCAATAACCAGTTGATTATCAATCGGCAAGTCGTTCCCGCCCCTGAATTTAGGGGGCTGATAACCCCCATTGATCACAACGTCAATTTTACCTGTATCGGCAATCTCGATGACCCGGTCTACCTCAGGAGGAAGTTCCACTTCCTTCGGTTTTTCGAGCCGACTGACCAGCGGCTTAGGAGGAATTTCTTCAGGAATATTACTGAGCTTAATGGGAGGCAATACGGTACTGCTTGATAATTCTGGATCATCCATATGAATTAGTGAGTACATAAACACAAATAACACGGCGGTGATAAAAAATGAGTTTACTAACGGCAAAGCAACTCTACGAAGATCAAACATGTCTCCTCCAGGGCTGGTTCTCCAGCCAATTGTGGGTTAATAAAGGTGGCGCGTAGCAAATATGCGTTATTGCATGCCAGCTTCCTTGCGCCTAATCGACTAACTACACGATGTACGTCATCCTGTTTTCGAATTAATCGGTTGATTACTGAATGATTGTAAAACAATCACTAAGGCTTCTAAGGTTTCTGGCAAACCACAGTCATCGCATTCTGTTTTTAGTTCGCTATATCGCTGACGCGCATCATCAAGTTCACCGGTTTTTATCAAGGAACTGATATCGACCATCGCCAATTGAACTGTCGCGGCATCAAGTTCGCTATGATCAGAACCAGAATTTCTATTAAAATCGAGCGAAAGTTTTGTGAGTAATTGCTGAGTTTCAGCGAGATCAAAATTCAACAATATTTGATCCCGCGATAGTCGACTCGGCTCCGGTTCTCGCGCAGGATGGTCGGGGATTTCAATCGCGGCTTGCCCAGACGAACTGATGTCCTTGCTTCCGCTGGTTGAATCAATCTTCATTTCAAATGCGCCTGTTCCAACGAGCGGTTCATTGACCTTAATCATCTGTCCCATTACTAAGAAAACACCAATGGTAAACACCAGGGCTAAACTTGCTGAACGAAGTAACGAAAAGGACCAACGCGCACGCGTTCTTAACAAACTCGCTTTGGCTCTAGCCTTTGCTCGATTTGTCTCAGCGGTTTCACGTGCAGCCGTTAAAATAAGGGCGTCAATCTGTGACGAGTGATCCGTCAGCTCAGAATCATAGACGCTGGAACCAGACAAAACCCTCTTCAACTGCTCAATTTGTTTTTCGGTCATGATGCTACCTCTATTGAGAGTCGTAAGTGTTTTGCGGCATACCGCAAACGACTCTTGACTGTTTCTTGCTTCGTATTAGTGATGTCGGCAATTTCAGCATGACTAAAACCCTCTATCTTAAGCAACAAGGCTTCGGTTTGCTCGGCCGACAAAGAATCTAAACACGATAACAACTCAGCTATTTTCATCTGTGTATCAACATCGGGCTGCGCTACTTCCAAGGTATCGCTCAACTCTTCAAATAGAACATTGGCGCTACTTCCATGTTTGCGCCAATGGTCTACTAGGCGGTTATGAGCGATACGAAATAACCAGGTTTTAAACCTAGCGCTGCTTTTATAATGGTTCGACTGTTTGATGACAGCCATCCAAGTATCATGAGTCAGCTCTTCGCACACCTCAACGTTTGAACATTGGCGTCTTAAGAATACAAATAAACTTTTTTTGTACCGCCGATAGAGTTCTTCGAAGGCATCGGCATTGCCGACAGAATATGCATTCATTAGCGCCTCATCTCTCATCAGCTTTAACGCCCATTTGTTGAAGGCGTTTGTCTTAATCGACCAATTCTTTGTCTCGCGATTGGAAATCACTCACACTTCCTCAAATGGTTAAGGTTCATTCAAACGGGATAGTTTATTCATTCTCTTACTAGCTTAATCGATTGAAATTCGAAAAAGGGGTTAAACCGAATTATTTTTATTGTCACCACTTTTTCACCCTATCTTACTCACACAGTCCACACACAAAAACATATTCCTAACACAGCAACCCCATCGTCACCTTACATAGTACACCCACTAGAAATAACCGCCGAATGGATAGCCAGACCAAGCAATAACCCAGGGAACGCTGTTCGACACGGACGTCACTTTTATCTCACGGTGGCACATACGCTTAATTAGGAAGAAACCAATGTTATACACGACACATTACAAACGAATACTGTTTCGCCAAGGAGTTTTCAGCTTAATGCTATTGCTATTGAGCACAGCTGGCCTTGCTACAGGCGTTTCGAACACGACAACTACCTCAACAGGCGAGTTAGAACTGAGTGATCAATCAGGCAAGAAGCACAACGCCCTCTTACTTGATACTGCGATCAGCGGACAGGTAAACGGAATGCTCGCTAACATCTCGGTCAGGCAAGTGTTCAAGAATGACAGTGGTGACTGGCTCAACGGTCGCTATGTTTTCCCACTGCCGGAAGGGGCGGCGGTTGACAGTCTGAAAATTGAAATCGGTGAGCGTGTTATTGAAGGGGTAATTAAAGAAAAGGAAGAAGCAAAACGCACCTTTGAACAAGCCAAACGGCAGGGGAAAAAAGCGGGCTTGTTACAGCAACATAGACCTAATCTATTCAGTGTCGCAATTGCCAATATCGGCCCCTATGAACAGGTCGTCGCTAACATCACATTCATTGATAAAGTTGAGTATAAAAACGAGTTGTTTAGCCTACGCCTGCCAACAACGCTCACACCTCGTTACATACCCAATGCGTCTCCAGTGTTACCACCCGAACATACGCTGACACCTGAACAAAAATCGCAACTTGAACAAGACTTACGGAGCGAGAGCCATGTCCAAATTAACACTGGTCACGGTTGGGCTGCTAACAATGCTCGCGTGGACGACGCTAGTGATATTACACCGCCACAAACACACCGTGTCGTTTCTCAAACATCTCACCGTTTCAGCTTGGACTTATTGTTAAAGCTCGGTTTAGACCTGCAACGAGTATCGAGCTCCAGCCACCCTATTTCGTCTGACTTTAATTCTGATTCGGGTGCGCAAGAAGTTCGAATAAGCTTAGCAAATGGTCATGAACTGATGAACAGCGATTTGATACTCGAATGGCAACCAATCCTTGGTAGCGCACCGAAAGCGGCTTTATTCCAACAATCACTTGGCAATGACTTCTACACCATGATGATGCTTACTCCGCCCAAGACCAATGCGTCTATATCACTACCGCGAGACGTGACGTTTATAATAGACTCTTCCGGCTCAATGTCTGGAGAGCCAATGCGGCAGGCAAAGCAAGCCTTATTGAACGGTCTAAGCTACTTAAATGCAGGAGACCGTTTTAATATCGTCGACTTTGACAGCAGTTACCGCACTCTCTATTCACAAAGCCAAGTAGCGAGCTTTGATCATCTGCAAGATGCCAAGGCGATGATCACTGGCTTGCGAGCTGATGGTGGCACTGAAATGAGTGGTGCTCTTAAGTTCTCACTTAATGCTCATCGCGAATCAGGCTACTTAAGACAAATTATTTTTATCACTGACGGTGCAATCGGTAATGAGGCCGAGCTTTTCAAATTGATCCACCGGGATCTAGACGAAGCTCGCTTATTCACCGTTGGGATTGGCAGTGCTCCGAATGCGTTCTTTATGAGCAAAGCGGCGAAATTTGGTCGAGGCACTTACACCTACATTCATGACCTTAACCAGGTTAACACGACTATGGCCAAGTTATTTGAACAGATTACTAAGCCGGTCTTGCGCGACATCAAAATTGATTGGCCAATGAATGTTGAACAATATCCTGAACGTCTTCCAGATCTTTATGCCGGAGAACCATTGACGGTGTTGGTTAAATCATCGGCACCTATCGAGACTGCCAAGATTAGTGGATCGATGTTAAACACACCATGGTTACAAACGTTAACGCATTCCACTACAAATCAAGCGCATACTAACGACTCTGACGCCGACAACCTGGATACCGTTTGGGCGCGGCAGAAAATAGCCACATTAATGGACAAGCTTCATACTGGCGAACAAAGCCTAGCCGAGATCAAACCGGTCGTGACTACTCTCGGGATAACCCATCATATACTCACTAAGTTCACGGCCTTTGTCGCCGTAGAGCAAACACCGAGCAAACCTGAATATGAGAAAGCCAAGCATAGTAATGTCGCTAACTTGATGCCCAAAGGAAGCACCATGCCTATTCCGCAGACCGCGACGCCTGCTACCTTACTTGGCCTTTCTGGCTTATTAATGATGCTGATCAGCTTATTCGCCAGAAAGCTGATTGGCCGAAAACCTTCCACTCCGTTGAACTTTCGTAGGGCTAGACCTCAGCGAGTAGAGGAAGCATGAGTCGCTTCGGTTTTCTAACGCACTTGAATCCAATGACTCTGAGTTGGGTAGCTCTGAGCAAAGTGATTCATACGCGACTGATTACCAATGCACTCTTTTTAGGCGGTGCAGTACTGTTGATACAAGGGCTCTATATGGATGTAAAAGCAAGCATCGCGCAAGGATTAATTGCGTACTCTTGGCAACAGCGCACGGCAGTCAGCCCACCACCAAAGCCATGGTGGTGGGCTGACACTAATGCGATCGCCAAACTCAAGGTCTCTCGTTTAGAGAAAGAGGTGTTCATTATGCAAGACGACTCGGGTGAGTCGCTGGCGTTTGGCCCAGGTCACTTGACTCAAAGCGCAAACATTTCCACTTCGGGACACGTTATGATCGCGGGTCATCGAGATTCTCATTTTGAATTCTTACAGGACTTGCAGGTCGGAGACGTGGTCGAAACCATCCGGTATGATTCGCTTACCACGCGCTACCGGATTCGCACGCTAAGAATACTGGATTCAAGTAAGGAACAATTACTGCGTCACGACGACGAGCGATTAACCTTAATCACCTGCTATCCATTTAACGATTTCATTCCCGGAGGGCCGCTGCGCTATATTGTCGACGCTGAACGAGTGGATATCTAGCGCTGTTGCGTTTGAGTTCCTTAGAACCGACAATCCTAGTGTTTAATTGAGACCCGAAACTCGCTTGGTGAAACACCCTCGATTGCCAGAAACTCCTTATTAAAATTTGATTTTGTTCGGAACCCTGAATCCAGCATAATTTCGGCTATGCTTTTGTCTGCGTTTTCCATTAGCATTGATTTCGCTTGCTTCACTCTCAGACGATTCATCGTTTTAGAGAAACTCTCACCACGTACGTAATTTATCGCCTCGGATAGGGTGCGTTGAGGAACCGCGAGCAACCCCGCCACGCTTTTTAACGATACAGCTTCTTCAGCATACAATTTTTGCTTGACCACTAAATGATCAAATCTTTCGACCAAATCTCGATACATCGACGCTTGCTGCGATTGCTGTTCAGGTCGACGTCGGGTTTTACCCAAATGCTCAAGCCAGGTAAAGGGAGAGGGATTTTTGAGCGCGCTAAATAAAGTAAAGCTCACCATTACTAATTTACCCAAGAATCCAACCAATAATGCCGATGAGCTGCTTATCGGCGTGCCTCGATGCAGTTCAACCAGTATTAGGATTTCATTTAACAATGATAACGCAAGAGCGATGAAGCATGAAACCAACCACAGGAAGACGGTGCTCTGAAAGGACCCAATATGAGAAAATTGACGTCGCCCTTTTTTAACTCTCCATAGCAGAGCAATTGAATAAACTGCAAAGCTAAGCACAATCATCAAATCTGGGTCCATCCAAAACAGGCCGCTGACCATTTGGAAAAAGCAGAAAATGACTGGCACGAAATGCAAGCCCCGCATCCAGGTAACGCGGTATTCGTTCTCAGCCAGGCTCTCAAAATACATCAATAGTAATGGGCCTAACGATAAGGCTAATGAAGGCAAAAAGACGGCCCACACACCCCGTCCATGCGCCAAAATCACGCCCATCAATATTGATTGCAAACCCATCACAACAAACACGGCACCGAGCAATATTGATGGCACCGCGTTATTCGAATGGAGCCTCAATAAATGAGCGCCCAGTAATAAACAGGCAAATGCACTTAACCATGAGAAATTTTGCAATATCGTGAGCATAGTTTAATGCTATCAAGCGTTTTAATCGCACTCCAAACATTTTCGAGACCTCAAACACGTTTTCGGTCGCCTTGGCTAGTATTTTCGCAGAATATCGAATGCGGACAAACGACCCACCTCGGTAATCACATAATGAAAACAATATTTTTTATTTCACTCACCTTAGTCAATCTCTATACCAGCCTGCATAGTTTCGCTGCCACACTCGAGGGCGACGTCTTGATCCATAATGTGAACATCGTTGACACACAAACGATGACAGTTAGGAAAAACAGAGACGTTCTGATCAAGGGCGATCGTATAAGCAAAATCGGGGAAACGTTAAGTGCCACAGCCAAACTGGTTATCGATGGCTCTAATCGCTATTTAAGTCCTGGGCTAATCGACAGCCATACCCACTTGGACGGCGTCCCCGGCATGATGTTCTCTCAAATGCAGGGCAATGAAGCCTTGGTCAAAACCGCGACAAAACAAATACCGCGAAGCTATTTGTATCACGGCTTTACCAGCGTTATTGATCTGCATTCCAGTGCAGATAGGATCAAGCAATGGAATTCGCAAAAATTACGTCCTCATGCCTATTTCTGTGGCGGGGCACCAATTGTCGATGGCTATCCAATGCATTTCATACCCAAGCCTCTCCGATACAAAATTACTCCATACTTTTTAGTCGAACATAACGAACCTCGCACAGACTTAGATACCGGCCGACACTCTCCACAGGCGGTCATCAAACGCATGCATGACGACGGTGCGATCTGCGTTAAAACGCACTTTGAGTCCGGGTTTGGAAATGATAAAAACCTACCCACACCATCGTCAAAACTGATTAGGAATTTAGTTGATGAGGCTCATCGCCATGGGCTTCGAGTTGTTCTGCATGCAAATTCTGAAGACGCGCAGCAATTTGGGACCCAGGCTGGCGTCGATGCGTTTGTTCATGGCTTATGGAATTGGAACGATAAAGACTCAAATCGACTTAGTAACGATACTCAAAGCATGATTGACGCGGCAATAAACGATAAGATCAGTTTACAACCAACTTTTCAGGTGCTTTATGGTGAGCGAGACCTGTATGACCCAAATTATCTCCAACGTTCCGCATTGACCAATGTGCTCCCAAAAGAATTGATCGAGTGGTACGCCAGCGACGATGGTCAATCGTTTAAGAGGCGAATGAGTTCATTGCCGTATTTTAAAAAACAATTATCAAAACACGGCTGGCGCTCAATTGATTCAATGGCTATCAGCCGCCTTAATCAATACTTTGGTCGGTGGCTAAACCAAAAAGGAAAACTCTTATTCGGTAGCGACACACCCAGTGGCCCTACCTTCGCCAACCCTCCAGGGCTCAACGGTCGTTATGAGATGACTCGTTGGCAACAAGCCGGCGCCAGCGCGACTCAATTTTTATCGGCCGCCACGATTAACAACGCAACGTTCTTCGGTTTAAGTAAGGAGATAGGCAGCGTCGATCAAGGTAAGCGAGCCGATCTGTTGTTATTGTCAAAGAACCCGCTACAGACTATCGAAGCCTTCGATCACATAGAAATAGTGGTAGTTAGCGGTAAAGTAATCGAACGTGACTCACTGTCGGCGGCGCGAAACAGCCACGGTAAATAGAGCACCAGACCGAACAGGGCCTATAGAAATCGAAGACGCGCAAGAGCCTATGACGCACCCACTCCAGCGGCTAACCTCTTTGCCAAGCCCGAAGGATCTCTCGCCAAAGCCGCGCGAATGCCGATCGCATGCGGGTCGGTATCATGCTCATCGATCTCTGCTTGTACCGCAACAATTCCGGCTTTCGCAATATCTCGGGGGTCAGCTTGTAATACGCCTTTTACATGTTCAGCCATGCGCGTCTTAACCGAACCAACGATGAGCGAGGCAACATGAATACCTTTAGGCGCAAGCTCGGCACGCAAACAATTGGATGCCGAACGCGAGGCAAACTTCGATGGACTATACCCTCCCATTTCTGGCACGGACACGATCGCACCGGCTGACAAAACATTAACGATTGTCCCACCTCCATTGCCTTCGATATTCGGAGCGAAGGCTCTGGTCATCGCAATTGGAGCAAAAAAGTTAACTTCCATTTCGTTACGTAGCGCCAACATATCGGGAGCGGTCAACAATGTTTGATGATTAAAAACCCCTGCGTTGTTTACTAATAGAGTCACATCTGAACATTGTTGAACAGCGGCTTCTATCTGATCAGCCTTGCTAACATCGAGCTGAACAGCGCTGGTTTTGTCTGCAAACTCCGACAATAACGGCTTCGCATTGTCTAAATCACGCGCGCCAACATACACGTGTTTCGCACCAGCCGCGATAAGTTCGCGCACAAACGCATCACCAATTCCTCGATTTGCGCCAGTAACCAGCGCAACACAACCTTCAATGTTCATTACTTTGCTCCGCTTGGGGTTTCAGCAATGGCATCAATGGTGCCGGATTAATAAACTCTTCAATTCGAGATATCTTGCCATCTCGGACTGTTACCAATGAAAGCGCTTCAGCGGTCGCGGTTTCGCGCCCGTCTAGCGACGTAACATGCAGCGTGTGTCGCTGCACATAACCCGTAGAGACTTCTTCGAGCTGATGAATTTCATACACTCGCTGTTTAGACACCGACTTCATTCGTTGCATCAGCGCCATATTCTCGTCCACCGTTTGCGTCACATTGTCATAGTTATGCCAAATACCAGCATCCGTATGCAGGCAATCTCGAACGGCTGCTTCATCACCCACGCCGGCGGCATCGATAAATCGTTTCGCTAACTCTAATGTACTCATCACTATCTCCCTTGCAGTTGTAAGCTGCGTAACCGAACAAACCTGTTAATTTTGAAGGGCTTACTATGTCATGAAGAATGTGATCAATCGGTTATTAATCGCATTGTGCAGTTACACGATACTTCGTGCTAAATTTCTTTAACGTTAACACTGCCACCGCTGGTTTTAAGAATCAATCGTGGGCCACCGCCATTAATCTCGCCCTCTATTCTTGTTTTTTTAACCGTGCCGTTGACATCAAATTCGCTGTATACACGACCACCACTGGTGCTGGCAGTAAGGTCAACAGCAATCGATGGTATTAGATAAGCCGATACACTGCCTCCCGACGTTGTCAGTCGACTAGGGCCTGTCGGCTGCTTTGACATGGTGACCTTAATACTGCCACCCGACGTATGCGCGTTAATGGCGCCAGTAACTTCTTCGACACGAATCGAACCGCCCGATGTTTTCACGTCCACGTCACCCTTGATCTCACCTAACTTGATTGAGCCGCCGGATGTGTAAGCATCAACCGTACCGTTCAACGATGAGAGGGCAATCGAACCGCCACTTGTTCTTAAATCAACGTCAAAGCGCTCAGGCACCTTAACGATAAAATGCGCACCCGAACCTCCCCAAAAGCGACGGCCTTTTCGGTCACCGACCACTTTTACATCGTTGCCGTTTTGAGAAAAAGTCACTTCAAAATTCTCAGGGTCCTTGCCTTTACGTTCTACTCGAATATCAACGGAATCAATTTTGTGAGACTCAACTTCGATCGAACCTGAATCGGTATCAATGTAAAAAGTTCCACCCTGCTCTACCGTAAACGACTTTTCGATGACATCTGTTTTTCCATAGGACAACGCCACGTAAGTTAATGCTAATAAGCACGTTGCTGCAATAATAGTTATCTTCTTCATTGGTAATCTCCAGTATGTAAATACGCCCATCCGCGTATAGATTCTTTGTTTAGATGCTAATTACCATTGGATGGATTCATTTTTTTCCAAAAAAAACCATGCTAAAGCGATGTGAATCGATGGCCAGCTTGAAACCGTGTTACATCATACTCTCCAGACACGCCAATTACTGATTTCTTACGAAACCGCTAGAACGCTCAATTCTGACGACAGTCTCTTGTTGTTACTCTAAGTTGTACTATCACGGAGTGTACGCTAACCTATTATTTATTGGACATAAGACCAGCAGCGAGGCGCGGTTGAGCGATTCAGGCGCACTCTCCAACACTGACGAAAATGGAGACATGAATGAAAATCTATCAAAAAATATTATTGGCGTTAGGCATACTGGCCATTAATAATCTACTGCTGCTGTCATTGATAGGATATTTTTCTGAAGGCGAATCGAACGCTGTCAAAGATGATTCAACGCATTCAATTCCCTCGAACTCAATTGGGCAAGTGCAGGCTAACCCAAGAACCAGCGAGCCGGATCCTCACACGGTGAGAACGCAAAATGTTATACCCACTGAGAACATCGAGTTAGAGCAAGCGATTCAACAATATGTTTACAGTGATCAATTCGAAACTGTATTGGTCGACTGGCAGCAAAGACTTCAACAGCGCGACAACGACATGAAAGAGCGTATGGCGACGATGAGTAGCCGAGAACTGCACTCTGTTGTGCTTAATGCAGAGAGTCTCACCGAGCGTACGATGGCATTTGATCTTCTTATTGAAAATGGAGCCAATAAACTTAAACAGCTGTCAAATGAACAAATAAAGGATATCTACATAGAAACGGATAATAGTCACTGGAGTAAAGCAAGTATGCTCAGCTTACTAATAGAAAATGGTGATCGTGATGCCTTAGACTGGGCTAAACAAGCCATTAGTGATAACACCATACCCCGAGGTGCAACGTACGATCTCATCAATAATATTTTTGATCACGACCCTGAATTCGTCAAAAACCATGTCGAAAATTTTGAACTTGATACCTCTAACCCGCCTAATTCATTGATGGCATTTCTCTATCAGGAACCAGACTTAATCAACACCTTCCTCGCCCGAAATTTTGACAAAATACTCGACGCTGAAAACGATGAAATATACCGATTGGCCGTCAGCAGCGCCGACCTTTCACTTACGTCACAACAACAATCAAAAATGGCAGAACTATTCGGATCAACCAGTAGGGAAAAACGAAGCTTTGCGATCAATCTTGCGCGTAATATCGAGGATACTCGACTGCTTAGAGATGGTTACGAACAGCTGACCCGAAAAGGTGAGAAAATGCAATTCATAGTGAGCTTATTGCACCCGGGCGTTAACTCCGAAATATCAAACCTGGCGAAGGAACTCGCAACAAGCTCTGACGAACCAAGTATTCGAAACCTTATTAACGCATATCAAATCTACTAAGGTTGACTTATCCAGCACAAAACACAATTAATCAGCTTAATTAAATTTGCAAATGAGCTCTTGAGTTAATTACTCTCGCCTAGTAGATTACCTCCGTCTCAGCCCTGCTTGACAGTAGCCAATGAATCGTAACGCCAAAATAACAACCATCCAACTGGTAATGTTCGCATTAATTTTTAATGCGGTTACTTCGTCGGTTGCTTATTCTAAAAACGGTTTAGGCCAAGGCAGTGAGATATTTTGTACCTCTCAAGGCTACGAGTGGATCACCGTAGAGACAGAGACTTCGGTCAGCGAGCAGGTACAACAGCATTGTGAACTATGCCTTTTCCCGGCAAGTGAAAACCATCTTGATGACTTTATTCTCGATCGCAGCGCAAACTCAATATACGCCTGTGCGCAAACATCGGCACATCGAAACTCAAGCCGGCAGATCATAGCCCGTTTCACATTCCTGATTGCACAAGGCCGTGCACCGCCTAGTAGTACTTATTCTATTTAGTCAATAATTTTAGCTTCAGACGATCAATCTGAAGGCCAATCCAAGTCTAAATTTTGCTAGCAGAGCGTTGGTGCAGATTATGGCACCTGCTCGCTCGAGCTGGCTAAGAGAGTATTATGAAAATCAAACCCATTAACTCAGCGTTGCTTACGCTAAGTACACTACTATCAGCGCCACTCATTCACGCTGCAGACGATACAACTGACGCCATTGAACAAAGTTCGGATAATAAAATCGAAACCATTACGGTACTAGGTGCGCCGATTAGCGAAAATGCCGCGCTGGGTGGTATCAATCTAAAACAACTGCCACTGAACGCACATGTCGTTGGCCAAACCGAAATCGAACGGATTCGGTTTGTCGATCCGGATGAATTGCTTGATCGTATACCAGGAGAAACTCAAGTTAGAAACCTTCGTATTCCTAATGGCGGCAAGAGTTATACGCTTGCTTTTGTTGATGGAGTGCCTATAGAGAGCCCTTATGAAGGTGCGACTCAGAGGCTCGACCGAGTCAATACGTTCGACATTCAGCGGGTTGAGGTTATCAAAGGTCAAACCTCGGCACTCTATCCAAATAACGTGTTCGGGGGCGTGGTTAATGTGGTCACTCGAGAGATACCTAAAGAAACAGAGGCCAGTGTTAGTGTTGAAGCCGGTAATTTCGACCGCCAACGTTTCAGTGCCAATCTGGGCTCAACGGTGGGTCGTTTAGGCTATTCTCTAAATGTAAATAATCGCCGTCTAGAAGGTTTGAGAGAAGGCACGCAAAACGATCGCGATGCTGCCAGTTTGAAGTTGGTCTACGATTTTAACGACAACACTCGAATCACGACTCGCTTTGAACGTTTTGAAGAGACGACTGAATTTCGTGGCGATCTAAGTGCTGAGCAAATTCTTGAAGATCCGACCCAAGCGGGAAGTTTAAGCTCAGCAACAGACCTGGAACAAGATACAATCTCGGTTGCACTGCAACATACATTGACGTCAGGCGAGTTTAATGCGGTGGCACTCAACCGAGTTAAAAACACCATTGGTTTATCACGTTTTCGAGGCCCTCAAGACGAGGAAGACGAGGCGCTTAACATCAATGCTAATTATCGTCATGATTTAGATAATGGCTCATTAACCATCGGTTTTGATCGCTACAGCGGGGATGTCGATACCGATGCATTCGGCCGTCGGGATACCACGCTGAGCGGACCATTCACCGAGTTCACTACTCAACTCGATATTGATGCTTACTTTGCACAGTACCAAACCAACCTGTCTGAAGACTTGACACTCACCGCAGGCCTTCGCTATGAAGATATAAAAATATCGTCGGATATCGATGGTGGTCAGCAGGCTGAGTTTGATGATCTATCACCGAAATTAGGACTCAACTATCGTGTATCTGACGCCACTCAAGTATGGGCTTCCATCTCTGATGGCTTTTATGCGCCTGATCTTGATGACCTATTTGATGTGGATAACGGTAATCCAGAACTAAATCCCGAAGAAGCTCAGAATATTGAAATAGGTATTAGAGGGTCTTGGGGTAATTGGGCCTACGACACCTCGTTTTATCACAATGAAATCGAGAATTTCTTAGTCACACAAGAATTCATAAACGACAACGGTGACGAGTTCGAACTTACTACCAACAGCGGGCAAGTTACCGTCAAAGGCATTGAGTCGGTCGTTGAATACTCGCCTAAAGACGCTAATTGGCGCGTAGGCATTACTCACACCTACGCCGATAACAAATTTGATTCGTTTGTGCAAAGCACACCTGGGGCATCTGACGACTTTAGCGGCAACCAACTTGGTCGTTCACCAAAACACCATCTAAACGCACGAATAGCATGGGAGCCAGTATCCAATTTTACTGCCGAACTCGAAGGCGACTTTTACTCAAGCTACTTTTCAGACGACGCAAATTCAGCAGCAGGTCGCTTCACTCGAGACGAGCGTATCAATATGCGCTTGAGCTACGAACTGGAAAACTGGCGAATATGGCTAAACGTGTTGAACATTAGCGACACGCTCGAAGACCGTGCCACATTTAGACGCGGCAATTTAAGTTTTAGAACCGTTGATGGCCGCAGCTACTACGCCGGCTTGGCGTACAATTTCTAAAACGGGCAGCCAAAGAGCTGTCGACTGTCAATATCAATTTCAGTCGGCAGCCTTTTTGAAAATCTATCAAGGCATCAAAATGAATAAATCTAAACACCTAAATCAATGGCTATGGAAATGGCATATTGTTGGCGGACTTGTGTGCATGCCGGTAGTCGCTTTGCTGTGTATTACTGGCTCAATTTATCTGTTTAAAGATAATTTTAACGATTATGTTTATCAGGACGCCCGCTTTGTCTCAGTACCAGAAAATACAAAGACCGTTCCGTACGCTGACCAATTAAACGCAGCGACGGCATTCAGTGATCACCCCATCATGAGCGTCACTTTGCCGGCTTCATCAAAACACGCGACGGGGTTTAGACAACACGCACAAGCTCATTCCAGAAATATAGTCTATGTGAATCCGTACACCAACGCCGTCAGCGGCACCTACCAGCAAAAGCAGACGCTGATGTATATCGTGAGAAAGCTGCACGGTGAACTATTACTGGGCAAACCCGGAACACTGATGGTCGAGCTCGTTGCCAGTTGGTTTATTGTTCTTGTGTTAACTGGCATCTACGTATGGTGGCCAGCTAGAGGCTTTTCAATAAAGGGCTTTTTTTCAGTTCGAAGAAATCAAGGGAAGCGACTATTCTGGCGCGATATGCACTCAGTATTAGCCTTCTGGATGAGCGTGTTTATGCTGATCATTTTAGCCGGTGGCATGCCCTGGACGGATGTTTTCGGCGACAACCTTAAATGGGTACAAAAACAGACTAACACGGGTTATCCGCAGCATTGGCGTAACGCCAAAGGTTTACGTTCAAACTCTCAGGGCACTTCCGCAACCAGTAAAAACGTGTCATTAGATCAGATAGTGGCCATTGCAGAAATTCGCGACTTGCCAGGCGCAATTACAATCAAACTGCCAAAAGGCAGCGACGGCGTTTACACCATTTCCAACCGTGCTTTTTGGCTTGCTAACCAACGAGTGATTCATGTCGATCAATACTCCGGTGAAGTGATAAAAGACTTGAACTGGACGCAGGTTGGTATTTTGATGGAACTACGGCAAGTATTTATGCGCTTGCACCAAGGCGAGTATGGCAAACTTAATATCATCGCAGTCCTGTTGGTTGCTCTCACCTTTTTTGTCGCCACCGTTGCGTCACTTATTTCATATCTAATTCGAAAACCCAAAGGCGAGTGGGGTCTACCTCAGGCACCTGACAGTTTTAAGATAGGCATCCCTGTGCTGGTGATCATAAGTCTACTGGCGATTGTGTTTCCGATGTTTGGAGCCAGCGTTATTTTAACCCTGGTAGTTGCCAAATTTAAAAATCGGGCTTTCCCCCAACAGCAAATAGAATGACATTCTCGTCGAAATAAGCATTTTCAAACGAGGATTGCATGTTGTAGGTATTTCTCGCAAAACATGCCTTAGTGGCCTAAGTTTTAATTGACACTTCGGGTTCCATGTAAGCAATAAAACCGAAACGTTGAACGTTTTTAGAACGCCGTAAGTAATCCAAACCAGATCACAGCTCCGACCCAGCCATTGTTCAAAAATGCCTGAAAGCACGGTTGGCGTTCGCGGCTGCGAATAAGCCACTGCTGATATATAAACAAACCAGCAGCAATGCAAATACCAAGCATAAAGCTGTGGGAGAGGCGTAGCAAAATCATGATCAGCATCATTGCGCAAATGAATATGGTTTGCAGTATCGCGATAATTAATATGTCATGCCGGCCAAACCAAATTGCGGTCGACTTTACTCCGATCTTTAAATCGTCTTCTCGATCAGACATCGCATATTGGGTATCGAACATGATCACCCAACATGTATTAGCGATAAACATGATCCAAAACACCGCGTCGAAAGCTCGGTCATACGCCACATACACCATGGGTATGGCAAAAGAAAACGCTAAACCCAACACCAGTTGAGGAGCCTGAAAAAAGCGTTTCATAAAGGGGTAAATGATAGTTAACGCAGCTGCCGGCACCGCCCATGGCCAAACACGAGCCGGCAATAACAATAAAAGTCCGATAGCGATCAATCCGAGAATGACAAATAATCCCAGCGCGTTTTTAGCGTGCAGGGCGCCCGTAGCAAGTGGACGAGTTTGAGTACGATCGACATCGGCATCTATATCTCTATCAGCAAAGTCATTAATTACGCATCCAGCCGAACGCATAACAACAACACCTAGGGTAAATACCCAAACAAATGATGCTGAGGGCTGGCCGTCCGATGCCAACCAGAGAGCCCATAAGGTTGGCCACAATAACAGCAAGCTTCCAATCGGCTTATCAAAACGCATAAGTGCGAGATAGTGTGGTATGTCGTTTATCAGTTTAAAGTGACTTGCCATAATAGTGTCGGTTAGCTAGGCGTTTACGTATTCTTCTTTGCTACCAATCCATCGATCGATCAATGGTTCAATGTTTTGTGGTGATCTCGCAGCCAATTTAGTCGCACTTGGTTCAACAAGCGGTAACAAATGCTGGTCTCGAATAAGATCGGCCACTTTAAATGTGATGCTGCCTGTTTGTCGAGTGCCGAGTAGCTCGCCCGCTCCACGAATTTCCAAGTCTTTTTCCGCGATTACAAAGCCATCATTCGTTTCACGCAAGGTTTTAAGGCGTTGTTTAGCGTGCTGACTCAACGGCATTTGATACAACAATATACAAAATGACTGATCGCTACCTCGGCCTACTCTACCACGCAACTGATGAAGCTGAGCTAAACCCATGCGTTCCGCATTCTCAATAATCATTAAACTGGCATTCGGTACATCCACACCCACTTCGATTACAGTTGTCGCTACCAACAGATCAATATCGCCATTTCGAAAGTGGTTCATGACCAGCTCTTTTTCTTTGGGCTTCAAACGACCATGAACTAAGCCAACGCGAACTCCCAATAAGGCGCCTGCTAGTTCGTCAGCTGTATCAGTTGCGGCTTGTGCCTCTAGTGCTTCAGACTCATCGATCAGTGGGCATACCCAATACACTTGTCGGCCAGATTTGCAGGCGGCCTTCACGCGCTGGATCACGTCGACACGCTTTGATTCAGCTGGCATCACCACCGTCTCAACTTTCTTTCTGCCGGGCGGAAGCTCGTCAATACTTGAAACATCTAAATCAGCGTAAAACGTCATCGCTAAGGTTCTTGGAATCGGAGTCGCGGTCATCACAAGCTGATGCGGAACTCTTCCTTCAGGTGTTTTAGCCCTAAGCGCTAACCGCTGTTCAACACCAAAACGATGTTGTTCATCTATTACGACCAAGCCTAAATGTCGATAACTAACCGCCTCCTGAATCAGCGCGTGGGTGCCGATAGCGACCAGCAGCCCACCGTTGCCTAAGCGTTCCAGCGTCTCTCTCTTTTGTTTTGCTGGTGTTTTACTGGCAAGCCAGCCAACCTCGATTCCCAGATCGTTAAACCACGCACCAATGGTTTTAAAATGCTGTTCCGCTAAGAGTTCAGTGGGTGCCATTAAAACGCATTGAACACCCGATGCCACGGCTTGCAACATCGCAAGCGCTGCAACTACGGTTTTACCTGAACCGACATCGCCTTGAACTAAACGCATAGTTGGCGAAGCCTGCGCGAGATCAGCCTCAACCTCGCCACAGACGCGGGTCTGAGCGTTTGTAAGATTGAATCCCAAATTTCCTATAAAACTTTTATACAGTTGAGGCTCCTTTACCAATACAGGGGCCCTTTCATGTTGCCGAGAATCGCGAGACTTCCTTAAGCTAAAGTGGTGAGCCAGTAACTCTTCCATAATGAGTCTTTGGTGTGCAGCACTGGTAGCCTGTTGCATGCTAATCAAATCAACCCCCAGTTCAGGCCTGTGCAAAGCCTTAAGCGCCTCTTGCAAGCTCGCGGTTTGATAAGCACTTTGCATCTCACTCGGCAAACACTCTTTATCAACCAGCTCTTGGAGTCTTGGCAACTCATTTTGCAGAGCTTGATCGCTAATCTTGCGCCATAGTCCTTGACTAATACCTTCAGTGGTTGGGTAAACCGGTGTGAGAGTTGTGTCCATTCCTCCCTCAGGCTCGATACGACTAATACGGTATTCCGGATGTATCATTTCATAACCATTTGCGCCTGACCGTACTTCACCAAAACACTTAACCCAAAGCCCGCGCTGAAAGCTTTTCTCTTGAGAGCGGTTAAAATAAAACATGCGTATGGTTAGCGATCCTGTGCCGTCGCTGATTCTCACCAATAAACTGCGCCTGCGACCAAACACCACTTGCGCTAGTTCTATTTGACCAACCACTACCGTTGATAAATTCGGTAACAACGCTCCTAAGTCAGTGACCGTAGTTCTGTCTTCATAGCGGTGAGGCAAATGGAATAGTACATCTTCCACGGTATGCACATGAACCTTAGCCAATTTGATCGCCATTTGAGGGCCAACCCCTGCCAACAAAGTTACTGGTTTCTTATTCAATGAGGTCGAAGATTGTGATTGCATGCGCAAACTCCATTTGCGGCTAAAATAACAAACTCGGTATTAAGAAATGCACAATATCGCATCGATTTCGACCAATGCACCCAAAGGCAATGCCGACACTTCCACCGTTGCCCGCGCCGGATAGGGCTGCTGCAAATACTCAGCCATAATCTCGTTCAGCTTAGGGAAATTAGCTAAATCGGTTACGTAAACAGTCAGCTTTACCGCGTCATTCAGGTGGCCCCCAGAAGCCTGTGCCACAGACATTAAATTGGCAAACACCTGATGGGCCTGCTCACCAAAGTCGTCACTTACCAGGTTTTTACTGACCGGATCCAGCGGTATTTGTCCCGATATGTAAACCGTGTCAACAACTTTGGTGGCCTGCGAATAAGTGCCTATTGCAGCAGGGGCTTTGTCGGTATGAATGATTTCTTTTTTCATGCGTGCATTTTGGCATTGGACAACGATTTAGACAATACGAGTTTTGCACAGCACCCTGGTTTCTATTACAGGTACGACAAAAATACAATTTCTAAAAAAGTCACCTCAAATAAAAAAAGCTTGGGGCGCCGATGCTTAGCCTTTCTGGCGCATTACTTTATTGACTGACGGTGAGCGATATATTGCCCGAATGATTCTTGATAAATGCAAACGGTCTTTTACATCAACGACAAAATCTATTTGTCGGACACTGTCTGACCCTTCATGCAGATCAACATGATTAATATTTGAGCTGTTGGCTGCGATCGCGGTGGCGACTTCAGCGAAAGCGCCGGTTATGTGATGCAGCTTGACTTGTAAACGTGCCTGGAAGTTTTGATCAATGTTTTCGTCCCACTCAACCATTAAAAAGTTCTCTGGTTGTTTACGTAACTCGGTAATATTTGGGCAATCAAAATAATGTACTGCTAAACCATGGCCGGCCGTCAGGATTCCAACGATTGAATCGCCAGGCACCGGGCTACAGCATTTTGAATAGGTTACCAGGATACCTTCGGAGCCTTTTATCACGAGTGCTTCCTGCCCCAAAACCTTACCCTCGACTCGATCATCGGTCAGCATGGCTATTTGCCTAGCAACCAAATCAGGAATGCGTTTACCAAGACCAATATCGATCAGCAAGTCAGACCAGCTCTCCAAATTAAATTGTTCGAGTAAGATAGCCTGAACCTTGGCCGGGATTTTTCGACGACCAAACAAGCGCTGCTTGGTGGCACCCGCTAACAGACGCTTACCGAGTCGTAACGCATCTTCCGCGGTCTGAGCCTTTAGGTAATTACGGATTTGAGTGCGAGCTTTTGCTGTAACCACATAGTTTAGCCAGGAGGTAGTAGGCCAAGAGCTTTTAGAAGTGATAATCTCGACACTGTCGCCGTTGTGTAAAACAGTTGGCAGTGACGCTAATGCTTTATTGATTCTTGCGCCAGTGCAGTGAGTTCCCACGTCGGTATGCACAGCGTATGCAAAATCCAACGCTGTTGAGCCTCGGGGCATCTTTTTAATATCGCCTTGCGGAGTAAAAACATAGACCTCATCGGGGTACAAATCCATCTTAAGGTGTTCAAGAAATTCAACCGCATTCTCTGTCTGATGCGCCGGATCCAGCAAGTCCAATAGCCATTGACGCGCCAGGTGATTTGAACTTTCGTGGTTTGCATCATCAGACTTATAAATCCAATGTGCCGCAACTCCCGACTCAGCAATTTGATCCATTTGCTTAGTTCTAATTTGCACTTCGATATTGTCACCCAAAGGCCCAAATACCACAGTATGTAAACTTTGATATCCATTAGCTTTAGGTATCGCCACATAGTCGGCAAAGCGGCCAGGAATGGGTTTATACGCGTTGTGGATAATGCCCAACACGCGATAACATTCGTCCACCGACTGAACAATTATTCTGAAGCCGTAGATATCAAAAAGTTCATCAAATGAGCGCTTTTTCTTTTGCATTTTCTTATAAATGCTAAAGACGCTTTTCTGACGCCCTTTAACGATAAAGTTTTTTAGGTCTGCGCCTGTTAACGTTTGAATTAACGAACCTTTAAGCTTTTCAACGACCAATTTTCGATTCCCCTGCCGCTGCTCAATGGCCTTACTAAGTGCTCGATGGCGCTGTGGATAAGTGTACATAAAACACAGATCTTGCAACTCCCGAGCCCAGTGGTACAAGCCTAAACGCTCAGCAATAGGGGCATAAATTTCCAATGTTTGTTTAGAAATTCGTTTTTGCTTTTGGGCAGCCATACTTCCGAGAGTGCGCATATTATGCAGGCGATCAGCCAGTTTAATGATCATGACACGCACGTCTTCCGACATTGCCATCAGCATCTTACGGAAGTTTTCAGCTTCGGCTTGTTCCTTTGTGTCAAATTTGATTTGGCCAATCTTGCTTACGCCATCAACTAACAACGCAACATCCTCGCCAAAGGTGTCGATGATTTCTTCCTTGGTTGCTGGGGTATCTTCAATAACATCATGCAAGAGTGCCGCCATTAAGGTGCGCGAGTCCATTTGTAACTCGGCCAGTGTATCGGCTACTTCAATGGGATGATGTATATATTGCTCGCCGGATTTTCGAGTTTGACCACGATGCCCTTTTTCAGCAAAACGAAATGCACGATACACGTCCTCGATCGCGTCATCAGACAGATAAGCGGCTAACCGCCCTTTGCAGACGGCTCGAATAGCTTTCTCTGGCGACGGTGAAAAAAACCGGCGCTTAGGCGGTGTACTCCCACTCACCATTCAAGTTCTCCTAGACCTCTTTGATACTATGCGCTTAAACACTCTATCGGTGTTTTAGTACAGCCGTCATTTTCATTTGGCTTAGAAACAAAAAGCTGAGCCTGTCTGCATCTTGATGCAACGGTCTCAGCTTTTGTTTAACTCGCGGCAGGCCGCAAATTTTATTCTGATGCTTCTGAACTACTCGCCAACTCGGCTTGAAGAGCCGCTGTGAGCGCGTCTAACTCCGAAGACTCGCCGCCTTCTTCTGTTTCTTCTGCCCCTTCGGTTTCTAGAAATTCTAGCACTTCTTCTTCAATCGCATCATCTAATATGTCGCGCGTTACCAGGCCTTCAGCAATTTCACGCAATGCCAGAACAGTCGGTTTGTCATTTTCTTCTTCTACAAACGGTTCTGCACCCAATGAAATTTGCCGTGCACGTTTGGTGGCAACCAATACCAGCTGAAAGCGGTTATCTACGTTAGTTAAGCAGTCTTCGACAGTTACTCGAGCCATTACTAACTCCTCAATATATTCAATTAAATTAACAGCTTGGCCGCAAGCGGCGAGCTTTGTTTTACCTATAATAGCGGACGTTTAAGTAGACTATTATAAGTGACTAGATCTGGGTTCCCGTGAGGCTAAGACGATAGTGAAAATGGGCTTATGCCTACTTTTTGATTCAGGTATCGGCCATTAGACGCATCAAATCCACGGTAAGGGGGCGGAGTTTATCACTTTCGCCCCGAAGTATCAGCGTTAAATCGTTCAAAGCTTGATTAAAATCGTCGTTTAGGACCTGAAAATCGGCTTCATTGCTGTGCCGCATCTCATCATAAGCCTGCCGCATACGGCTTTGAATGACATCTTCTGAATCACTGCCTCGACTGCGTAGACGACGCTCGAGCTCCTCAATCGACGGAGGTAGTATAGAGATACTAACCGCCTCTGGCATTTGCTCACGTACCAAGCGCGCTCCTTGCCAGTCAATATCAAGTAACACGTTTATTCCTTGGGCCAACATATCCTCTACCGCTCGACGTGAAGTGCCATAATAATTGCCATACACCTCGGCGTGCTCTAAAAATACGCCCTCCTCCGTCATATTCAAAAACTCGGACTGACTGACAAAAAAGTAGTCTACGCCGTCAACTTCACCAGATCGTCGTTGACGGGTCGTATGAGATATCGACATCTTCGCATTCGCAGCATTTGCAATTAGTGCTTGGGCAAGGCTGGTTTTGCCCGCACCTGAGGGGGCCGAAATAATAAAAAGTTTACCAGTCACGGTTTTTATATCGTTAGAGATCGGTGGAAAATAATGTTGGCTATTCTACTAGAAAGCTATTCAATGATTAAAGCACAGAGCAGCGATTGTTGGACAATGTTAACACTTTATTTATTTGTTGCTTAGCCACGCATTTAAGATGCCAGTCGACTTGACCAACGCTATTTTGAAACGCACAAGGATCCAAGCACCTTGATAGCCTTCTCTAACTCCACGGTCCAGGGAATTCCATAGCTGATACGAATGCATCGTCGGAACTTTTGACTCGGTGAAAACAGGGCCCCCGGCGCTATGCTGATGTTATGTTCTAACGCTTTTTGAAAGAACGATACAGAATCATTACCAGCCGGAAGCTCAATCCATAACACACCCGCACCCTTTGGATCGCTGAGCCGGGTACCCTCAGGAAATGATTCTTGGACCAGTGCTACCATTCGGCATTTTTGTCGTTCCAAGACTTTCCGCAATACGCGCATATTTCGATCATACTCACCACTGGCAACAAACTCTGAAAGCGTCCATTGATTGAGCAATGGAGAAGAGCAAGACAGCGCTCGTTTATATCGTTTTGCTTGAGCACTAAATTTACCCGCAACTAACCAACCAATTCGATAACCCGGTGCGGCTGTTTTAGAAAATGATGAACAACTTAACACCAGCCCCTTGCGCGAATACAATGAGGCTGGGGTTCCACGCTGCTCGGTGAAATGCAAGTCACCGTAAACATCATCTTCGATAAAGGGAATGTCGTGATCTTCCAACATTTCAACGACTATTTTTCGTTTACTGTCACTCATAAATGAGCCCATCGGATTACTCACCGACGATGAAAAAACACACGCTTTGATATCATGCTCGTCGAGCGCGCGTTCCAGGTCCTCTAACCAAATGCCATCATCCGGACAAAGCGGTATCTCCAGTGCCATCATCCCGAGGCTCTCTATTAACTCGAGCACACCAAAATAAGTCGGCGATTCAACCGCAATCACATCCCCTGCACTGGCTACGCACTTCAAGGCAATAGCAATTGCTTCTTGAGCACCGTTAGTAATAAGCACCTCATCCGGGTTAACTTGCAAGCCCTGATCAAGATACCGCATCGCGAGTTGACGCTTTAGCGGCATAAACCCATCCATCGGGCCGTAGGCTATCACTTTAGCTCCAGCCCGTGATAATACCTGGCGCATAATTCTGGCTAAGGCCTTATCAGATGAATGGGCAGCAGCTGGATTAGCGACACCCAATGGCACTATCCCTGGCTTATGGATCGCGGCAAAGACTTCTTCAATCAAGGTTTGGCGCTTTACCTGCAATGGTTTTTGAGCAAGTTTTACTCGCTTTGGCTGGCGAGCGTCAACCATCTGAATACTCATAAAGTAACCCGATTTAGGCCGTGCTTCGATGATCCCTTGCTGCTCCAGCTCAGCGTAGGCTTGACGTACGGTCGGAATACTGACCTTTAGCTTTTGGCTTAGACTCCTTAATGAAGGCAATTTTTCTCCGGCACGCAGTGCTCCTGAATCACGCATCTCACGTACAATATTGATTACTTGTTGATAAAGAAATTCTGAATCGTCTCGTTGAATTGCAATGGTCATACCAGTTCTACCAATCGTTATTCTGTATAGCTTCTATTTACATTAATCTGTATCTGTTATGTAAACAGAATAATATTAAACTTAGTGATATATCAACCCAATTTTAAATCCAGCCACATGATATGAAGAACACACTTTTGTATATTGCTACTGTCTTAATATGGGGGTCTACATGGCTGGCCATCGAATTCCAATTGGGAGAGGTCGATATAGCAGCATCGGTGGCATATCGGTTTATGATTTCGGCGGTACTGATGTGGGCATATTGCTTTTGGGCAAAGGTGCCGATGAGTTTTTCATTGCGCAACCATTTTTTCATTTTGGTGCTGGCGATCTTTAACTTCAGCATTAACTACGCTGTTATTTATTCGAGTCAGCAATATCTTAGCTCGGCGATGACGTCGATCGCGTTTTCCACAATGCTGCTGATGAATATTATTAATACACGCATTTTCTTTGGCACTAAAATTGCACCCAAAACCATGCTTGGTGCACTGCTAGGTGTGCTTGGCATTGTCGCGCTATTTTGGGATGATTTGGCATTATCAAACAGTGGCTCAAACTCCTTACTGGGATTAGGCCTGGTGCTGACCGCAGCCCTGATCGCCTCGCTTGGTAACATGGCCAGTGTGAGAAACTCCAAGGCAAATATGAATATCTTCGCGGTTAACGCCTGGGGAATGCTCTACGGAGCAATCATCTTAAGTGGTTTGGTGCTGGTCACTGATGCGCAATTCAGCTTTTCAATGCAAACGCCCTACATTGCGTCACTATTGTATCTGGCAGTTTTCGGAACGGTTGTCGCCTTCGCCACCTATTATGTATTGCTTAACAATATGGGGCCTGAAAAAGCCAGTTATGTAATCGTATTATTCCCAGTAGTAGCAGTTGTGTTAAGCAGTTTATTTGAAGACTTTGCCTGGACTGAGAATACCTTTATTGGGTTTGCCTTAGTACTATTGGGCAACGCAATCATACTTGCTCCAGATAAGCCACTTTCATTGTTGCGTCGAAAAAATGCTGGATAAAATCTGATTTGATCGATAGCGGTTTTACGTGTCGGATAGTAATCCGACTAACCGCTTAGTGTAAGCCGCTTTTTGAACACACGCCGAAACGGCCCGGTAACGATCATAGAAAGTACGGCACAAGAGAACGAGTCTATCCATCAACGATAATTATTTGCAAACCATTGCTTTTAGTCCGTCAGTTTGCCTTGTTATCTCGCTCGGCATTGACTCGAGCAATACGACGACTGCCCATTGTGGTTAGCACTTTATTGCTAAGAGATGGTTTCTTATTGAGCTCAGCGGCAGAGTGAAACTCGTCCAGCAACACATTAAAGATGCTATGAAGCTCTGCATTATCTGTGAGTTTTATTTCGCGCACCAAACTGGAGGCCAACTCAGGATCTTGCAGGCTTAAATAGCGCCCATTTACCTGCTTGAGTTTGCGCGAAAACTGCGACACTAACACCAGCGCTCTATTCGATAGCTGACTAGTAGGAATACCCTCTACCCATTTATAATCATTCATTGACTTCCAACCCAAATTTATGACTGCATGAGTATTAAACAGTGGCTAGGCCCCCGTGCCTATACGTAATTAAGACTAACCAAAAAACACATTACCCCAGCGCTTTCTGGTAAATTCCGTTCACCACCTTGATACCCAATACATAAGACTACTCTTCTATTTCATGCGAGTCACTCGCAAAAAAGCAGATTTAATGCACGATTTTATCCCCGTCGATTAGCGGATCGACCATCCAAATAATAACGGATGTGCATTTACTGTCGAGTCATTTGGCCGATTGATGACACGAGTTAGGGTTGATCGTGATGGGTTGATATAGCGTTCTTTACTTTTTCACCACCTTACGAAACTTCAAAACACTACGATCTGTGTTGTAACGATTTTCAGGAGCAAATACCGAGCTGGTCTTATCATCCTCAGGGTTGCTCAATAGATCTGAACTTGCCTCCAACGTGAAACCTGCCGCCTCAATATCTTTAATCATTACCGCAGGATCGACTCGATGCAAGCTTTTGCCAACTAAGGCATTGTCAGCGCCAGCCTGAGCATTCGCATCAATAACACCGAACACGCCATTTTCTTCTACCAAGTTGAAAATATTTTTGAGAAATCGTTTTTTGTCTATGTCAACCCAACCTTGATCTGGATCTGCATAGTAAAGATCGTGCATTCCGAGTATAAAAATAGCCGACTGATACATCCCTTCATGTTGGTCCAGCGCTTCCGGCGAGGTAACGAGCTTGGTCACATTCGGCAACCGATCATTCTCTAATCGTTCCG
Source organism: Arenicella sp. (assembly GCA_965230315.1). GTDB lineage: Bacteria > Pseudomonadota > Gammaproteobacteria > Arenicellales > Arenicellaceae > Arenicella. The sequence continues at coordinate 3,590,757 of CBDDKT010000002.1, read as the reverse complement.
TTACCGACTTCTGGACAAAGCGATCCCATGGTGCGTTGTTATAAAGAACAACCTCACCCTCTTGGCCAACCACCGACGCGAGAAGTTCGCTATAATACCCGCCACCTGCGAACACATCAAACACACGCGTATTCGGTTTAATCTCGAAAAAGCGCAATATCTGAGCTGGCTTACGCCGCGCATCTATATTTCGATCACTTTCACTTCGTGCTTCGTTTGCTACCGCATCGTCGTACACGTCAGCCAATGAATTTGTACTAAGCAATAGAGCCATTGAGATAACTAATACGCTTTTCATCGGGATGCTCTGCTTAGCCGCCTTTACTCAATTTTTCTGCGTAGGCATCAACCGTGAAGTCACGACCCAAGAAGTCTTTCACCAATTCTGCAGCCGGTCTCGTACCTGTTTTGGCGAGTACCATGTTTCGATAATCGGTTGCTGTTTTCTTGTTTCTTAATCCTTCTTTTTTAAATCTGGAAAGTAATTCTTCAGCAATCGAATTTGACCATTGATACGTATAGTACTTTGCGCCATAACCGTTAAGGTGTCCAAACGAGGCATGCATGTGCGTGCCTTCGTCATAACCATAAGGCGAATAACGCGTAAATATATCTTTTTCAAATGCATCTAAATCAATTCCCTTCGGATTGCGATTATAAATATCGAACGAAAGAGCGGTGTAGGTGAGCTGATTAGCAACGCTCAACGCTTGGCCAAAGTAACGAGCCTTATTCATTTTTTTAACCAAGCTTTCGGGAATAACCTCTCCTTTAGCGTTAGTGGCAAACTTCTTGAGAGTCTCATAGTCCCAGACCCACTCTTCGAGCATTGTCGAAGGCGCCTCACCGAAGTCGGACTCACCTTGAAAGCGACTGTATCCGATGTCATTTTGACCAGCAAAAATAAAATGCAACAAATGACCATATTCGTGCAAGAATGTTTCGACTTGGCCGTGCTCCATCAGGCCTTTGGGGAAATTCATCAGCAGTGCTGCTTGCGGCAGGGCGTGCCCTTTCTTACCGAGTTTAATGCCAAACTGGGCCGCGTGAGTGAACTTACCCTGACGAGGATGAGAATCAAGATAGAAACTTCCAATTAGTTCACCAGCTTCGAATACCTCGTAAGCTTCGACGCTGGAATGCCATGTGTCGGCGTTGGATGATTTGATCGACAATCCAAATAAGTCTTCCGATAACCTTAAGATACCATCACGCACTTTATCGTAGTCAAAATACTCACGAACCTGCTTTGCATCAAGTTGATACTCCTGCTCGCGTACAATATTGGCAAGATATCCAGCATCCCAACTCCTAATTTCTTTTGCACCATCATCAAGCTGCTTCATTTGAGCTAACAACTTTGCTTTTTCTTTTACTACCGGAGATCTAATAGCACGACTCAGCTTATCGGTAAACTCGACAACGTTCGACGGTTTTTTAACCATCGTACCCAGCATATTAGTTGTTGCAAAATTGTCATGCCCCAGCAATTTAGCGAGTTTATGGCGCTTCTCTAACAGAGCGATCAGCACCGCTTGATTTTCATCGACTGCCCGACTACGACTCATCAACGATACTTCTTTACGCAAGGCACCGTCGTGAGCGTATTTTCTAATCGGTGTTGTATCTGAATACGCAGTGGTGATAGTCACCAGACCATTTTCGTCAACCGAATGACCATCTATATAGTCCTGAGGCAAACCCGCCAAACGCTCTGGTTTAACCTTTATTTGTTTTACTGCATCGGTAATATTCTGACCAAAGGTGGTACCAATTTTACTGATCTCATTATTCAGGGCCTGAATTTTGTCTCGTGTTTCTTTGTCTTTACCAATACCTGATGCTTCAAATTGCTCCTTCCAATAATTTACCGTATACGCCTTGTCTTCTGGTAAACCTTTCAAACTCACTTGAGACATACGTTCATACAGTGCTCGGTTAGCATTTAACGCATTTAGAACAGAAAACCCTTTTAGCGCGCAGTCTGTGCTAGCTTTGCGCACAGCCTCATCAGTATGCGCATTTTGCATCAAGTAATCGTGCAATAGCTGATCTACGAATTGCGTCATATTGTCATCGAATACTTCAAATACACTCGCGTAGCTTGCGTCTGAGGTGTCTTGCACCATGGCTTTAATCTGGCCGTCAAATGTATCCATGTAGGCTGTGCAATTCTGGCTGATTTGTTCCGGTGTTCGCTCGAACCGATTTTCGGCGATAGCGAGCTGGCTATAAAGTGAGAGTGAGCTCAATATTGCAAGAGCAATACTATAGGTTAGAAATGATTTCACAGGTGTGCCTCTTTATAGTTTGTGGTGTCTTATTTGCTTGTCTGTTCCGGTTTTATTGGAGCGTCGGCAATTAATCAAATTAGAAAACTAACTACTGCTTCGCTCAACAACCCTAATCAAATACTTGCTGAGTGTATTTAAGATGCTCAGAATGCCAAAAAAGTTGCATCACCTCAAACACAGACAAACAGCCTGGCTTGCCTCGTTGACGCGATATACTGCAAAAATTCCCGGGGAAAGAGACCCAGTGGATATAGCCATCTCACAAAAAATACAAGCATCTAACCAAAATAGACTCTGCAAAGTGATTATTTATTCTAAAATTCGGTCATAATTAAACTAAATATATTAATTGACTATTGGCGAGTATCATCTCTCGCCTAACTAAGCTAATCACTGGGAATAATTATGACTGATCAAACACGTGAAGAGTATGGCGCTTCCGCCGAAGCAATCGAGCACCACTATGGTACCGGCAATGATTACTTTTCCTTATGGTTAGGCGAAACGATGGCTTATTCCAGCGCTCTATGGGATGACGATAATGACGCTCAAAGCTTGGATGACGCGCAACGTGCCAAAATTCATTACCATTGTCGACAAGCTCGCGCTGATCAAGCCAATAGTGTATTAGATATTGGCTGTGGCTGGGCCAGTGTGTTAATGCCTCTGGCTGACCACTATAATGTTGATAAGGTTGTTGGCCTTACCTTAAGTGAAAGTCAGGAAAATTGGATCAATGGTTTAAACCATCCAAATGTTGAAGCACGATTAGAGAGCTGGAAAGATCATGATCCCAATGCTCAATACGACTCTATTATATCAATTGGTGCGTTTGAACATTTTGCCAAACTCGGTTCAACGTCAGAAGAGAAGATAGAATTTTATCGTGAATTTTTCCGTAAGTGTCATGGGTGGTTAGGTTCTAAAGGTCATATGTCGCTGCAAACTGTTGCCTATGGCAACGCTCTACCCGGCAGCTTCGATCCATTTCTAGCCGCTGAGATATTTCCCGAGACGGATACACCTTTTCTCGCCGAAATAGCAAAGGGTTGCGAGCACTTGTTTCATGTAATGAGCCTGCGCAACGATGCCGAGCACTACCGTCGAACCTTACGCGCCTGGTACACTAATATTCGCAAAAATCGCGAACGATGTGTCGAGCTTAAAGGAGAAGAAGAAGTAGCGCGCTTTGAAAAGTATTTGCGCCTTTGCGCTTACATGTATGAGGTAGGTGGTTTGGAATTATACCGCATCACGTTTCGCAAAATCGATGACCCTAAACGTTTTTAGTAAAATTTAGGTTCGTCGCCTTCGGGGCGAGTTTTGAAGCGCTTGTGCACCCATAGATATTGTTCAGGCGCTTTTCTAACCATTGCCTCAATCGCTGCGTTCATTGCTGCGGTGTCAACCTCTTCGTCACCCGTAGCCAAGCCTTCTATCCGCGGACCAAGCTCCACACCATAACCTCTGCCCCACGGTAAAATAGTGTTTCGACATGGTATGACCACGGCGTTGGTGGTTAAGATAAATTTAGCCAACGCTGGCGTCGTTGATGCCAAGGTATGAAAGAACGGCACAAATACACCTTTACGACCTGCATCCTGATCAGGTGAATACGACATTGGCATGCCCTTACGCAACTCCCTTAACAAAGTGCGAAGCGGCTGCTTACGCTCAAACATCAAGCCTTCCGGACAAAATCTCTGTCGTCCTCTAAGTGCCATTGTATTCATCAATTTATTTTTCATATATTGATAAACACCAATCATTGGGCGTTCACGTTGTAATGCTAAACCCGAAACTTCTAACGACATGAAATGCGGTGCGAGTAAGACGATATTACGACCTTCAGCGATCGCCGCGTCGTAATCCTCTCGTCCGGAGATAGTCACCAATCGATCAAATCGCGCAGGGCTTATCCACCAATTCATACACGCCGTCATTACCGAGTGTCCCAGCATGCAATAGTGCAACCAATTTATCTTGGTTAGTTCTGCACGTGAGAGCTCTGGAAAACACACCGTTAAATTTTTCAACGCTATTTTGCGTCGACTAAAATGCAACAAATAAAAAAGTGTGCCTAAAACATAACCTAAGCTTGCCAAAACAGGCAGTGGCAAAATCGACAACGCCCTCATCACTCCAAGACCAATCCATGTTGGCCAATAACGCGGACCTAAATACGCTTTGGGATCCGGGTTCGAGGTTCGCTTATCTTCCTCAGTGCTCATCGACATTTGGTTTAATTTTGATCCGCCAGTTTATTCATGGCCTGCATAATACGCTGTGGACTCACTTCAATGCTTTGTTGAAACTTGATCTCACTTTTTTGATACAGCTTTCGACAATAAAAGTGTCTCTTCTTGCCCGACGTCGTCCGAGGGATTTCACGCGAACGAGATAATAATATTTGATTGATCGGAAACGCTTCCTTAGGAATTGCAACCAGTAATGCATCGATATTTTTATCTTCGATTGGTGCATGTCGTTCAACCAATACAACGATGTCGCTCGCAGGATCATGAATATCGGTTTCAAAAACTGCAATATGTTCATGCGATATCGACAATATTTCGGCCAATTGCTCCTCTAACGCGCTAACCAAATAATTTTCCCCATTTCGAATAATCAAGTTTTTAATGCGCTCAAGAATATAGAGCTCGCCATCGACAATCGCCCCCATATCACCAGTGCGCAATCGACCATCAGGAAAGCGATCAACTAACTCCGAGTTTCCATCTGCAACATAACCCATAGCAACCGAGGTGCCAGTAATGGCTATCTCACCGGCGATCTTCTCGCCTGCGACATTGTCGCCATTCTCATCAACAATCTCGATTAACATGTTGTCGATCGCTACGCCCGCAGTGCAAATTGCCATTGATGCATTGGGGTCGTATGAGCTCATTGCATCGTCGTCAAACCGCATGCGATCCAACATTTTAATCGGCTCCCCAATGCCAATCGAATCGGGGTCCAGGCAAATAAATTCAGCTACTTTATTATGCGGTGTGATACTTGTAATAATAGTGGATTCTGCCAAGCCGTAGGCCGGTCGAATCACACTTGGGGTGATGCCACAACGTTTGAACTTTGCGAGAAACGATTGTACAGTCGATACGCGAATCGGCTCAGCGCCAATAAATAAGTGCTTGACATGACTGAGGTCCAGCTCGTTAAGGTCTTTTTCCGATACCAGTCGCGAGCAATAATCAAAGCCGAAGTTTGGCGCGGTTGCAATGGTGCATTTATGTTGATGCATCGCCTTTAGCCATAATGCCGGACGCTTTACAAATTGGGTCGGCGTCATGATAAATAATGTGTAGTTGTTGCAAAAACTAAAAAGCACCGCTCCAACTAACCCCATGTCATGAAACAAAGGTAACCATGTTGCCATTCGTTCATTGTCACTCATCTCAACGGCGTGCTTAATGCCGCTTACATTGGCGATAATATTGCTGTGTGAGATCGATACCGCCTTGTGATCCCCCGTCGATGAACTTGTGGTTTGAAAAAACGCAATGTCATCCGGTTGCGGTTGAAAATCAATGGCAGGCGAATTTAATTCTCGCCATTCGCCATCGGGTTTGTCACTGACTCGAATAGTCGCTATTTGATTTGGAATTTCATCGTGAAATTTTTCAGTTAACCCAGCCTCTAGCACTAACATTGCCGGCTCGGCAAATGCAAAACCCCAATGTTTAATTCTTTCGGACAGAGCTTCATGGCTGCCTAATGATAAAGGCATAGGGAAGATCATTGGAATGGCACCGACGGATACCGCACCATAAAACGCCACCAGAGTAGCGTACGGCGAATGACATGCAATCATAACCACATTACCTGCCACACCCGTCGAGCCAGTTGGTTGGCTTGATCGCTCTTTTTGTTCCAATAACTCGGCGCCAAACGCAAAAGCACGTCGACTTAAGCGTGAATAACTTACCGGAAAATAGGATTTTTCTGAACCGTTCCAACAATTCAATGCGGGTGCATCGGTGGCGGCTTGACTCTGAACGCCTTGCGCATGCTTTTTAAGCACGTCAAGCAATGTAGAACTTGTCATAAATATTACGCGCTAGTCTTCTCTTTAATCAGTGTGACGATATCGCTGATGGTTGCGACATTGGCGGACTCAGCGTCAGACAACTCAATATCAAAAGCCTCTTCGATTATCAATATCAATTCAATCCTTGCAAAGGAGTCCAGACCGCTTTCTTCCAAATTTAAGTCTGGTCTAATGTCCGTCTCGTTCAATTTCGTTTTGGCGGCGATTAGTTCGCTCAATTTTTGGCTAATAGTATTCTCGTCCACTTGATGCTCCAATTAGGATAATATTTATGTGATTCGCAATAAGGGTAGATGGTCCCACAAATCGCGGGGTAATTAACCTTTTTAGCAGTATTAATTAAAACCGTTTTTTCGATAATTACCCCTGTATTTATCGAGTTTGCTGATCAGCAGCATCTCTAGTATATCGGGCCTGAACCTAATCTCAAGTTATATGGCTTTCACGTCTGACCAGAGAATGTCCAGTATGCTAATGTTGTTCAATCTGCCGTTCAACTTAGCTAACGAGTAACTCATTGTGCGAACACAATTGAAATTCATTATCGTTCCCCGCTTGCTTCAGATTATTGTGTTGCTAATCACCGCAACTTGTCGGGTACGCTATCACAATCGGCAGGTATATAAAGATCTCAGCGAGTCGAATGAAGCCTTTGTTCTATGCATGTGGCACAACTGTTCTACTATTGCGGGGTGGGCTATGCGTGGCGGTAAGGTTAGTGTTGTGGTTAGCGATAGCAAAGACGGCGAATACGTGTCACGTTTTGCGAATCTATTCGGCATTAAAACGATTCGCGGCTCTACCTCGTCGGGCTCCGCTAAAGTAGTCCGCGCCGCAATGAATCTGATTAAACACAATAAGCCAATCGCGCTAACTCTCGATGGCCCAAGAGGCCCAAAGTACAAGATGCAACACGGTGCTCTTTGGTTTGCCGCTGCGGGTGAAATTCCACTTGTGCCAATGCACATTGAATCAAGCCGTCAATGGGTTTTAAAAAGTTGGGATGGTCATCGATTCCCCAAACCATTCTCAACCATTCATATCGGCTTTGGTGACCCGATTTTTATTAAGCGCGCAACACTGGAGGACGACGTCGAGAAAGTCGCGCTTGACGTCGAAGAAATAATGGTAGAACACGTTAGGCAGATACAAACTCACCTACACAGCTAACTTAGGAAATCAGTGCTTTGCAGCATGGCAACAGCGTCGACTGAAAAATACCAATTCCATGATCCCAAGGTTCACCGAACAATACTATTGTGAACGAATTCAACTTGGCGTTACTGGATCTAATTTAGACTCTCACATCGGCACTCCTTGCGCCAGTGTCAGAGCTTTGATAACGTAAGCCAACATTACACTTAACGGATTTAGGTCTCTCATGAAAAAAGTATTAATCGCACTACTCGTGCTTGTCGTTATTGTTGGTATTGCCTTATTTGTTTTCGTTGGCAAAATGGACGAAATTGTCAAACAGGTAATCGAAACGGAAGGCAGTGCCGCCATAGGCTCGCCGGTCAGAGTCGAGTCGGTGGTCACTAACCTGAAAGAAGGCAGCGCGTTGCTGACCAATTTCACTATCGCGAATCCAGCAGGTTATCGAGCAAAGAATGCGATCGAAGTCACTTCGTTTAGCGCAAACGTTGATTACAGTAATCAACTTATCGAAGAGATTGAGATCGACCAACCCATTATCAACGCCGAGCAAAAAGGTCAACGTAACAATTTTCAAGACTTGTTAGAAAACATGCCCGCCGATGATGAAGAGGAAACGGTCGAAGAACAAAGCGACACCGTTATCACGATCAAAAAATTGGCTCTCAGGCGCGCCACTGTTAATCTTATTACCAGTGACCTGTCGGTTGCCGGAAAAACCTTGGATCTCGGCGACCGTAGCTTTGTAATGGAAGATTTCGTTGTCAACAATTTAAGCGGTACCGCCACTGAAATCTCCGATGAAGTCGTGAAACAATTAACATCACACGTGTCTGCCCAGGTAACAGACTATGTTAAGGGTGAGATTGCGAGTGTTGCTAAAGAACGTCTGATGCAAGAAGCAAAAGAAAAAATCAATCAGAAGCTTGAGGAAACACTGGAAGGAAAACTCGACGGAAAACTGGATGGCGAAGTCAAAGAAAAACTAAAAGGTTTAAAATTCAAATTTGGCAAGTAGATGCATTTAGCGTACTAACAACCACATCGTAAGCGGGCCAACAGGCCCGCTTTTTTTATGGTTGAACTTCTTGTTCCTTGACGAAACGACAAATTGCCGATTAATGATCACGGGTATATCTTGACCCACTAAGACGCTTCAAATATCATTCCCAAAAACGTGATATGTGCCGTTTTCTGGGTAGGGAAAGTTGTCTAAAGGATCTTTTTTGCGTCATTCTATTTTATACATTGTTCCGGCGATTCTTATCGTCGCCATTCATTACAGTGTCAATAACAATCCGCATTGGCAATTTGTATTAATTGGCTTGTCAGCAAGCCTGATAATCTCAGCGACGATCAAAGCCACTAAACTCGTTAATCGCTCGGTTTTCATAAGCGTCGCACTCTTTTTATTGCTGTTGCTTTTCTATCTGTTTAACAGCATATATCTTGTCGCGTCTGTGTTTACCGCAAATGGCTTTACCGAGCAGGCCATGGCTCACCTGAATATGCAATCCTTCGAAAGTGGCGGTAACAAAGAGTTGGTTCCGTATCATTACGCGGTAGCCTCGATAGCCTTGGTAATTATTGTTACCTTATATTTGGCTAAGAGGCTCGCCGCCAATACGCTTGCTAGCCCAAAAGCGACAAACCTTATCGTGTTAGCGATTATCGCGTTACTGATTCATCCAGGCAGTACCGACCTTGCTATACACTGGTGGTATTCAGTTAAGAAAAGCGACATTGATCAGAGCTTAGAGACCACGCTCGAAAGTTCTTACATAAACAAACGTTTAATTGACAACGCGATCGATCAACGGCGTGATTCGGTAAAAAAGAATATTGTACTGATCTACCTCGAAAGCTTCGAGCGAGCCTATTTGGATCAACAGCTGTTTCCGAATCTATCGAGCAGGCTAGCGACACTTGAATCTCAAGAGAGCACTTACGGCAGTTTTAGGCCGACCTTTTTTGCCAGTCATACGATCGCAGGACTGGTCTCATCTTTATGCAGCGTTCCGTATGCTTCGACCGGCGGCACGAGTGGTAATTCAATGAACAGTGGTTCTGGTAACTACTACATGCCCCACGTGCAATGTCTGGGCGACATCACGAAAGAACTGGGCTATTACAACGTGTATTACCAAGGCGGTGGACTAGGTTTCACTCGTAAAGGCGCCTTCTTCAATGCACATGGATTTGATGAAGTTAAGGGCGGAAACGAACTGTGGAAAGATATGCCCAAAAGGCATCGAAGCAATTGGGGGCTGCACGACGATAAACTGTTTGATTTCGCGCAACAACGCATTGCTCAGCTGGCAAAAAATTCGGCAAAACAGCCCTTTCTATTCACCCTATTAACACTCGATACTCACGACCCATTTGGCTCTAACAGAACGTCGTTAAGCTGCAACCAAAATGGCAAACATATATACCCTGGCCCTAAAGGCCATGTAATAAAAAATCAGATTTATTGCTCGGACTCGCTAATAGGAGAATTTGTGCAATCGCTGAGAGACAGATATTCAGACACACTGGACATCTACCTCGTCGCCGATCATCTCGCCCATGCACACAGCCAGGGAAAGACGTTAAAGAGCGTGAAACAACGAGAGCTAATTTTTATCAGTCTTAATGGTGAAGAACCGTATAAAGGTAAGCGAAAATTTACCCACCTCGATATCGCCCCAACCATTCTTGATCGTGCAACCGATGGATTTCTAAGAAAAATGGGGCTTGGCGTTTCGCTATTAGGGCCAGAAAAAACTCTGTTTGAACAATTGGGTCCCGATGGATTTGAGCGGACTATAAAAGATAATATAGCCGCACTCGCTGAACGCTATTGGGACTATCCATCGCTCATCGGCTCACCCTTTTCGATAGATACTGAATCTTCAGAATTTCGATTTGCAGGCACTTCATTCCCGTCTCCAGTTTTATTTAAGCTGGATCAAGACAAACAAATACAAAGCTATCATTCAACATCGATTGGCGAATACTTGAAAGCGTCGATAGACGTCGAACGCGTGTTAACGGTACAAAACTGTGGCGACTTGAAGCGATACCAAGCGCACTCCTTTAACGCATCCTCATTATGTTTAATGGTTGGAAATCTTGGCTCAGAAAAATTACATATAGAGCTTATCAAACCTGCAAAGGAATACGTAATAGACGACTATTTAGATTACTTAGACCTTGAAACAAATAATACTCGCTTACGATCCAGGCTTTTCGAGAGCACAACGAGCCAATCTAAAATAGTTGACTCAGCTTCATCAAGAAATATCAAACCTCTGGCTGATATCCATTTCGTTACTGGCGTCGAATCCACATCGCGGATGGTGACAAATTACTGGAATTTATACCGCTTCGAAAAATTCCGTAACTTTAAGAACCATGCCGCAGCAAACAGTGACGGACTCTATTTATTCAAAATTGATTCCGGGCGGGTCGACTTGCTCAACAGTTGGACTAGTTGCGAAGATTTAAAACGCGACAAGCTGAAGACGGTTATGCAAAATGCTGGTGCTGATGAATTTGTGTTAATGAGTGGTCGAAATGGATTTGAATGCCGCGATCATGATTCAGGCACTCGGTTTGACAGGCACATATCGATGTATGGTAAAGGACAATCGCTGATCGCCTATTTAGATCAGAAAACCAATTTCTACAAACCGATTCTTAACACTCGCGGTGAAAACATTCAGTTAAACCTGGTTGATGAATCCATTTATTCTCACTACCTGGATTAATCACCAATGCAAAACACGTGCAATTTGTTACCGTCCAGATCACGACAATAAGCGCCGTAGTATGCCTCACGATAATCTCGCGGCCCAGGCAAACCTTCGTCGGTACCACCATTAGCTAATGCCGCTTGATAAAACGCGTTAACTGAAGCCTGATTCTTGGCCGAGAAAATTAGTTGTGACCCGTTTCCAAAACTCGCTGATTTGCCGTCGAACGGTGTTAACACCCAAAAGTTCAGGCCACCATCATCACTCGAGTAGGCAATTTCAACCTCATTCTTGAAGTGACGTTGCATACCAACGGTGGCCAATACCTGGTCATAAAATAAACCGGCTTTTTCTAAATCATTAGTACCAACACACGCTGCAGTAAGCATGAATAACCTCCAATTATATGGGTGAACCCGGAGGCATTGCTGGCAAGCTTATTTTGTCGTCGCTTTCGCTAATGGCCGCCGCCTCTAAACGCTTGAGCTGATATTCATAAAACCCTTTATACGGATCACGCTTAGTGGCGCCAAGCTTCTTCTCCAGTGACTTAGTCTCGATTTCTACTAACGAAAGAATGTCCACTTTGACTAAGTTTGAAACCGATTTGCCATTCAGCAAATTAAGGTAGTTAGAATAAATAAGGTCGACCACAGACTGGTGCAATCTCGCTCGCATACCAGAATACGATTGATCAATGATCGTGTTATGTAGAGACTTGCCGATATCCGTTATCGATGAAACATCTCTGTTGATTGAGCTCTGTTGCACCAACCGTGCCAGCCGATCAGGGTGAAAAATCGCATTGAGCGTATGCTGAGCGGATGCTGAGGCTAAGAATAGCTGATCGAGAACTGCACCGGTTTTACCATTAACCGATTCACGTGTACGGTAAGTATTGGTCGCTTTTGGAAGCACCAAGGCCGCTAATTCGGGATCAATTTCGAGGAACTCTGGTTTTAGTGTTCGCAGCATAAGCTCGAGCGCTCGACGTTGCTGATCACCGGGGACGACGGAGAAGTCAGGCGTCTGTTGATTCTCACCTTTAGATGCATAGTCATAACGGACCCCTCCTATCCATTTGGCAACGGCCTGAATTTGGAAGCGATGAAAATAATAAACGGGCACTAAGATCTCTTCCAAATCAGACCAATTTCGCCCGGCTTTTAAATTGCCAGCACCAAAATTCGTTAATGCGAGTTTGCGAATTGAGATCATTTTCTCTAATTCAAGCGTGGCATCGGCGCCATTATCCCAAAGACTTGCATAGGCGTGCGCATCACCGACCGAACGAGCATCGGCATCGCTTATATAGAGTAAACCCTGCTCATCGTTCTGAGCTATGAGCTTATTGAGTTCTATTAATTCATTTTGAGATTCTGAAAATTCAGTGTAGCCATAGGCAATAGCGGCTTTATCCCATCTACCGAGGCCAACCCCATACGCCTGTGGCGCAATAATCTTATTGGCGTTAACAGGGTCAATCTCAAACTGAGGATGAGGGTAATCCATTACCGATTCGCGACCATAATTACTGGCCGCGAAATTATGTGCGATTCCGATTGTGTGACCCACTTCATGCGCTGATAATTGCCTGATTCTTGCCAGTGCTAAATCCATCAACGCCTGGTCATCTTCAGATTCTGAAAACGGCGCCATCAAACCTTGCGCAATTAGATAATCCTGACGGACTCTGAGCGAGCCTAAGGTAACATGACCCTTAATGATCTCACCCGTGCGCGGATCGGTTACACCATAACCGTATGACCAGCCCCGTGTTGAGCGGTGCACCCATTGAATCACATTGTAGCGAACGTCCATCGGATCAGCGCCTTCGGGCAGCATTTTAACCTGAAATGCATTCTTATAACCGATCGCTTCAAAACCTTCGTTCCACCAGCTCGCGCCATCAACCAATGCAGACCGAATAGGCTCAGGCACACCTGGGTCGACATAATAAATGATCGGTTCAACAGCTTCACTGACCGGAGCGGCCGGGTCTTTTTTCTTTAGGCGATGACGGGCGATTACCTGGCGGTTGATATTTTGATTAATAGGCTGTGCGTAATCTTTGTAAGATACGTCCCAAAATCCGCTCTTGGCAATATAAGGGCGGGGTGTGTAATTATCGTCCGGCAATCGGACAAAACTATGATGCATTTTCAAGGTGATCGAATACGGGTTGGGCACGGTCTGCTTTAAGAAGTTGCCGGGCTCCGTACCGGTCAGCGTTATCGTTGCACGTAACTCAGTATTATCTGGGAAGGCTTTGCTACCACTTAGATCAATCGCCGAACGGCTTTGGTCAACTTTATAGGCAGTACCTTGCTTTTGCTCGCTTAGCTTACGACCAACTCCGTGTATATCCTGTAATAAAAATTCGCTAGCATCGACCAGTACCCAATCCTCTCCTTGAGTGCTTCCAGAATCTTCAATCGAAAACCCCCATAAAATAGACGACGCAAAGGCCTCTTCGATGGCTTTAGCTTCTAGTTTATTCTTAGTAACCGCTCTATAGGCTGTTGGCTTTTGCTTAAGGAAAAGTTTGGTTCCGGCTCGTTCGAACACAACCAGACTGGTATTGCCCAGTTGCCCTCGATCTAAACCGATGTCGTTTGAACCCAAACCGCTTGGTAAGCTTGTTTGATAGATAAACTCTTGATCAAGTGTATCGATCTTTAAGTAAGTTTTTCCTTGATCAGAATCATAAAGAATATCAACAAACCCGTTCTGGATCTCACTTCTTTTGTTTAGCTCAGAAAGTGTGATCGCATGAGTATTTATGCTAAACGTCACCAGTAACATTAGCCATAAATAGTGTCGTGCTATCGCATCGGCAAACAGTCGTAATTTCGTCATGAGTCTCTCGTTAAGAATTTTATGATAGTCGAGATTTATCGATTTCGATAAACCACCTGCAATTGCGCTTTGGTCTTGTCCCAAGAATAGTGTTGCTTAAAATGGGCCAAATTAGATGCACCCATTTCATGTATTTTATCTTCGTACTCTAATACCTGTTCTATTTGCTGCGCCATCTCATCGACACTTTTGGCCAATGTTGTTTCAGCCGGTAAAAACTCGTGATTATTCTGATTTTTAAATGCCATTACTGGCAATGCACACGCTAGATAATTGAGCATTTTGCCGCTGCCTTCCCCTGCATTACTCATCTTGGGGTCAACGGCAATATCAGCAAGCTTTAAGAGATTTGGCAACTTTTCAAACTCAACCTGCCCGGTTAGGGTACACAACTCCGTCAAGTTATGCTGTTGCAAGTAAGCCTCTAAGTCATCGACAGGGTAACCAACGATCAGAAAATGAACTTTCGCGTGTTTACATAATAGGGATATCAGTTGCTTGAGTTCATTTAACCCCTTACTCGCAAGCAATGCGCCTGAGTAAACAATCACACGCTTGTCGAGTGGCAAACCCAGTTCGGTTCTCAACGACATACGCTCTTCGGGTGAAAGGCTTTCAGCCATGTTCGCGCCATCTTGAACCAGGCTCACTTTTGCATCGTTTAAATTAAACTCAGTTTTGAGTTTTTCAAGCGAATGATGAGATGAACAGACAATCGTCTTAGCAAAAAACATCAAGCTTGCTTCAATCGCCCTGACTGGCCATTTCAACCAAGCCTTATTATCAAAGCTGCCATGAGTTTCCAATTCACCAACTAAGCTGCCTTGCATATCTGCTATAAGAAAAATATCTTTCCAAAAAAACAGTGCCTTAGCGATCAAGCCGATCATCAAGCCTTCGTGTAAATGCGCGTGAATGACCGCTGGGCTGGTACGCCGAATTTCTTTTACGGTGAGCCATAACAACTTCCAATCGGCCCACAATTTATACTTACTTGGTCCCGCCTCTGTTTTAGTATAGTTTTTAATCGTCGAAATACGAGAGGTGTCTACGTGGGCAACCTCTCGCCCATGATGGTAGGTGCAAACCAGATTTTCGTAACCTAAGTCGGCCAAGCAATTAACAATCCCTTCAATACGTATATGGCAACCTCGATCTGAAAAGAAAGGAGTCGGCGCGATATGCAGTACTGTTTTGTTGAGCACCGTTAGCTATCCGTTAATAGCGGCTTGAGTCTTATCAAGCCTCGCTGAGGTTAAAGCCAGCTGACGTGCTTGTTCATCTTGATTCCAATTCAGGTGTCGTGCCATGAGCTCTGCGACATGCTGTAATTCATTGATTTGAATGCCGAGCAAGCCTAATGAGGTTCTACCGAAAATTACATCATCTAAGGTAAGCGCTTGCTCCTGCTCAATTGCCCACACAACCTGCCCCATTACATCGACCTGAGTTGAACAAATATTTTTTTGTAATTCTATGTGGTCACTAATACGTTCAAGAAATACGTCGATGTCGCTGCCATACGACATTAATAAGTGATTAATAAGCTCGGGTTTATACTTCCCCTTGTATTGCGCTAACTTAGTCGACTGAAGCTGCTTAAAACTGACGTAGTCACTGCCATGCAGTTTCTGACGAACAACATTTGAATTCCTTGCAGATTTTACACCATCAAGTTTTCGATGAATTAGCGTCATGGTGCGTGCCGACACTTTACGCCCAGTGGTATATTTTGCACCCAGCGCGGTAATCAACCCATTTACTTGGTTCGTCGCTTGGTGATCAATAATTTGATATTCACCCGAGCCCTGGTAGACCGTACTCTTAATATTATTAGTTCTATAATCGTACAAACCGCTAAAGCCCGAAATGATATCGTCTCGTGTTAGCTTGGCGCTCGGCATGGCGTCATTTATCGCTTCGAGTAGCTGGTCTACATGTTCTTGTTTAAGAGAGACATCGCCGTTGGAGCAATCTATTTCATCATAACTGGTACCGATTAAAGAATAACCACGCCAAGGAATGGCAAACACATGTCGGCCGCCGCGATCAATTTTTGAATGCGTCTGATGTTTAGTTGTAAGCGCTATTGCGTGATCGCAAAGCTGCCGCGTAACGATATGAGACCCTACTGCAAAGCTATTGATACTCGGCGCGCTGTCGGCATTTATTAATTTGTTGTTCAGGTTGTCGACCCATGGGCCCGCTGCATTGATCACCAGCGTTGCATTGATCGAAAACTGGTCGCCAGTGATTTGATCGCTGGCCTGCACACCGGTGACATTGCCAGCATCACCCAAAAAGTTATTCGCACAAACATAGTTGTGTACTTGCGCACCAAGGTCGCGTGCCGTTTGAACAATCGCTAAAACCATGCGCTCGCTGTCGATCATATGTCGTTCGTGAAATACCACCGCGCCTGTATGCGGCTCATTGTCTAAATCACAAATCTGATTCAGTTCATTGGCACTTATTGAGCGCACACCAGGCAGGCGTTCTTCGACCGACTGTATTACTAAATTCTCGCCAACACAAAGCGCGCGATAAGCAAGCATTCCACAGTTCAGAAAAAACTTGGAACGTTTAAAGTCTCTATACGTTGGAATCACGAATGGGACCGCTTTTGATAGATGGGGTGCAGCGTAGATGAATTCAGCTCGCTCCATAGCCGATTCTCGCACTTTGTCGAACTGCATTTGCTGTAGATACCGGATACCTCCATGCAGCATCTTTGAGGATGCCGCCGAGGTCTGCGACGCATAGTCGGCTTTTTCAATAAGCGCTGTTTTATAACCGTGTTGCGCGCAATGTAAGGACAACCAGGCTCCTGTAATACCGCCGCCCACGATAACAACATCAAATTGTTGGTCAATCAGTGTACTTAAATCGCGATTAGAGGAGGTCATTTTCTTGATACCACTTGATGGTGCGTTTAACCCCTTCCCGAGTGCTTATCTTAGGCTCGTAGCCAATCAATTTGACCGCCTTAGCGTTGTCAAAAGCACGCGATTTAACAAAGAACTCAACTCGTCGAGTGTGTAGCGGAGGATCTAATCCCAATGGTTTACAAATCGCCTCACACAGCTTTGCAGCCAACATCAATGGGCCGATTGGAGGAGCAAAGCTCGGCGCGCTAACCTTGAGTTCCTCTGCAATTATGGCACTCAGCTCCTTTAAAGTGCCATATTCATTTGAACACAATATAAAACGCTCTCCGAGTGCATTTGGGTGCTCGCCACACAAAATAATGCCATCCGTTAAATCGTCAATATACGATAGATGATAGAGATTCTTACCTCCTCCAAACAAGGGGAAAAAACCGCGTTTGATTTGCCGGAACATTTTTAATAATCGCAAATCACCCGGCCCGTAAATCGCACCAGGCCGAAAAATGGATCCCGGCAAACCCTCGTTCATCGCCTTAGCAAACAATTCTTCTCCATCGAGTTTGGTACGCTGATATATGTCACCTGGGTTAAATGGGGATTCTTCATTAGAAGGTAACTCCTCGATGTCGCCATGCACACCAATCGTAGAACAGTGCACGGTGCGCCCAACTGAATGAGTCCTGGCGGCATCGATTACATGCTGAACACCTTGCGTATTCACGTTTTGATAATACGAGTCAGGGTGGCCAGCGGTTCGATACACAGCCGCAATATGATAAATAATATCGCAGTTTTCAGCGGCTGAAATCACAGCGTCTTTGTCTGTTATGTCGCCGTAAACGAGTTCGACACCTAGCTTCTTAAGTGCTTTGGTATCACCTGTTTTACGTACCAAGGCAACCACTTGATCGCCCTGTTTTACCAGCTTCTCAGCCAAGGCGCCGCCGGTAAAACCGGTAGCACCGGTTACCAGCACGCGCTTTTTATTTTCCATCATAAGCCAATGAGTTTCTATTTCACCCAAATAACAAGCACAGGCTCATTATCAGTCACGTCAATGCCGAGATGTTAACTCAAGCTAGTCAGTATTTATACAGTGTCTGTTGAATCAAATAACCATGCTGAACAATATCAAGCCATA
Source organism: Arenicella sp. (assembly GCA_965230315.1). Classification (GTDB taxonomy): domain Bacteria; phylum Pseudomonadota; class Gammaproteobacteria; order Arenicellales; family Arenicellaceae; genus Arenicella. The sequence goes on along the minus strand of CBDDKT010000002.1, from coordinate 3,572,614 downwards.
GTTTCTGATAAGCAATACAAGTTCTGGAATGGCGGCCTGGAGTACAACAATCAAAGGCTTGGTTCTATTGATCGTTAAAACGACGAGAGATCGCAGTCAAAAATACGATTAAGCGGTCAGTAAAAGTCGAACAGAGAGTGTCAGCGCAATCAGATTATCGTTTGATTTGTACAATCGATTCACTGATTTGAGAGCTCAATAGACTGACAAATAGCCTGTTCTATGACGTCTATACGATCTTGCCCCCACACCGCGACATCAGAGTACTCAAAACACGGCACGCCCCATAAACCTTTCTCATGCATTTCCTGGTAGTTTGCATCGGCCCAGACACGCCAATCATCGCGCGTCAAAAGAGGCTCAGCTTGAGACCAGTCTAAGCCGGCTTCTTCGACAATAGCCTTCATTCCAGAATCGGTATCTGAATGAATACCGCGCGTGTTTACAGCGCGGGCGAAAGCGAGCAAATACGCGACTTCTTTTCCCTGCGACCGAGCATAGTCGAACAAAGCATAACAACGCTCCACTCCGGCACCGAGAGGGTCAGCGACATTACCGTATTCTAAACCCAGGTTTAATGCTTCACGTTTGGTATCTGAAAAGATATACCATTTCTTTCGATCAGGCACCGACATACCACGCATGAGCATGGGCAAAACGGGCTTAATCAGAATAGGAACTCCATAATGCCTAGCCAATGTCACGCCTCGTTCCAAACCTAAATAGGAATAAGGGCTGCGTGCAGAGAAGTAAATAGTCAGGGGCTCGTCGGCACGCTTTGGTAGATCATCCAGATTAGTCAATCGCCGACAGAAATGCTCGGTGTTTCCATGGTACCTAATTTGGTCTTCAGATCTACTCAAATTTAGAGCGTTGAGCCTGCGTTCCAAATGTGACAAGCGATCGATACCCCAATACCATTCTCCACCGTAATACAAAGTAGCGCTTAGATAATGCCCGAGAGAATCCAGCAGAGCGTCGTTTTCGGCCAGCCTTGAACTTAGGTCCTGATCAACAACTATCTCGATGGATTCGGTGGACCAATATGCCTTAAGAGCGGTGCAAGCACTTTCCACAAAATTAGAGCCTTGCTCCAGAATCAACAACTGATTGGTCACAGATTCGGTCAGCTCAGGGGGGGGGAGTTCCTCGATAACTGGCAAATCGAGCTGATACAATTTGGCAATGTGCCGTGAGTCTTTGAGCGCATTTTCATGCCATAGCTCAGGTTCCGGAAACATGTTCTCCTGCAGACCGGAGACCACATGATAGCGAAACTCGACTCGATAACGCCCTTCCAATTCGGGCATTACTTGCAATAGTAAATAGCTATAAGGGTCGTCGACTCGTATAAATACTGAGATCACATGCGGCTGCCGCAATACCCACCGCCTCAGCTCTAGCAACCATCGCTTGGTGCCGAGTAAAATTGAGCTTGAAATAAATCGCGCAACTAATGGTTGTAATACCTTCCTCATGTACTCACCATTGCACTTAAAGGCAACATGCGATTGATATTAGCGCACCAACACTATTTAACTTCTCGCACAAAACCACCGTTCCCATCAGCACCTGCTTTTAGTGCTTTAACATAATTTTCAAGATTACGCGTGATTAGCGCATGAAGTTTTTCCTTTACCTGCGCCCATTCTGGATCGGTCATCGCTTTAAAGTTCGATGGTTTAAAGCCCTTCATGTGTAACAACCGCGGAGTTATTTGCGCGTAGGGGCCGCTGTAGTTTTGGATCGGAGTGTTGGGCTCTAACACCATTGCCGAGGTATAGGACGGTAATACCGCGTGCAAAAACGGAGGTAGTAAGGCCAAACCGCGTGTGTAGAAGCCTGGATACTCTGCCGTAAAATCGGTACAACCGAAATTTCCACATTCACTGGAAACCACTCCTGGAAAAGATTTCATCGTCACCAAAGCCACAACGCCATACTTATTTTTTAGGACGTCGATTCTCTTTTGTTCAAATTCTTTAAAAATTGCGGCGGTCTCATCGTTTAAAGGGGAACCTTCCAACTGCTTCAGCTTTTCCTGGTCTTCGGCAGACATTATTTCGCCAATTTCTACTGGCTCAAAATCATGGCTTTTAAGCAAACGGATGGCTTCACTTTTTGCATGTGCATTGAGCTCCCAATTTAGATCGGGATAGGGTTTTTTAATATTATTAAAAACGGTCGTACCATAGTGAGTATGGGCAATTTCTTCGCTTAATGATATGTCATAACCAACCTTGGCGCCCTGTGGTAAATCAAACGCCGCCGTATTTGGAAAACTGACGCAGGCTGAACACATTAAGAGTACGGAGAAAGTGGCAATTATTTTTATAATTTTCATAGTCTTTAAAACACGTGTTGTAATTTTATGAAGTTCAATTTGAAGAGCTATTGAGATAAATACACCAATGCTTAAACAGGCTTATCTTTGGTATTTTTAGGCGCTATGCCAATCGAAAAACCACCTGGCCCGTAGACCAAACTGCAACCCAATTTCATCACTCCGTATAATACCTGAACCTTGTGCTCTTTCGCCGTATCTCGAAGTTCTTCATAAAGTGGAAGCGCGCGGATGTCTCTTAAGTCACCTGCGTAGCTGATGTTGACCACAGGCACGTATAAGCCCTCTTTTATGCGGTCGATAGTATATTGCATTAACGATTGCATTGCTTTCTCTACACCACGTTTGGTGACCACCGGCACACCCTGATCGCTGTGATTTTCTATAATCGGCGTTAAGCCAACTGCCTTACCAAGTAATGCAGGTGCCAACCCGACTGACTTAATCCCTCGTTCGAGTGCGCGTTGACGTGTGTAGTAAATATCTTTTACGATCGCGAAGGACCTGACCAACTTGGCAAATTTTTCTATTGTGCGAGTGTAGTCCTGAATTTCCATGCCCTTGTTTAGCAACATATCAGCATAAATGGCGACCAAACCCTGGGCAGCGATACCGGTACCAGTATTCATGTACGTCATTCGAAAAGGGTGCTCTATGCCTAAATCGTTGCGCAAGTCTCGAGAGCGTTTGGCAATCCTCGACGAAGCTTCTTTAAAATTGTCGTAAATCGGGCTGGCGGCCTTAGAAAAGGTCTGGCAAATCGCGAAATCAGCGTGGGGCACGACTTCGTCAAGGATAAAATCGGCGATCTGCTCGGGCGACGGAGCCGATGTTGTGATCTTGGATTGGGCTTTAAGTTCGTCACTGGCATAGAACTCAATCAGTTCTTTTTCATTCAGTGTTTCGGGTTTTTCATCTCCATTAATATTAATCGTAATTGGCAATACCTTTATGGGGCGGCTCTTAAACAGAGCTTCAGGTATCGCCGCCATTGAGTCGACAACAATTATGTACTTCACTTTTTTGATCTCCCCTACTTCTCGGTAGGAACACGAACCTACTAGGCTCTTTTTTATTATTTTTTGATGTTCACGGACGATTTTGCCTTCCATTCAATAGACAGGCAACCAATAGATCACCAAAATACAACAAGTAGTAATGAATTCTATTTTTATCGCCGAGTAATAGGTGCCTCCCTGGCTTGAGACACTCTGCCTGTAAAGAGAAAATTTGAACATCGACACCCTTAAAAATCATATCGATTTTTAACCACGCGATCTATTTGCTACACTTATGCCAAATAACGAGTGAAAAGCATTAATTAACCCATGGAATCAGCGAGCATATTGCAAGGAATAGCAGAGGTTGCCATTGGCCTCGCAGGCTTTGCTGGCGTTGCAGCGGGGCTGGGCTATCGAGCTCGTGGCTTTTGGTCTGAGCCTGATCGCAAACGCTTAGTTGCGGTTATTTTGTTCGCAATGGGGGCAATCTTCGCGTGTTTTGTTCCTTATGCGATCTATTACCTCGGTGTTGAAAGCCCGTGGCGTATCGCCAGCGTCCTATGCCTATACGTACCGATCCAAGGTCTGGTCACCCAGACTAAAATCATTCGCTTTAGCCCAAATGGTTATAGCTGGCCAGCAATGTGGTTTCTGACAAGCATGGAAGTAGCAATATTACTGCTGTTGCTGACCGTAACCTTTGGTAAAGGCGGTGACTATGACTTTGGCCTTTACCTAAGCGCAACTTTGTTAATTCTAGCCATCTCCTCATTTTTGTTCTATAGATTACTCGAAACATCATTTAGCAGCGGTGTCGACGGCGGTAAAATTGTTGATGATACCTCACAAGACGATTCATCCGGCACCAATAATAAGACGCTCTCTAAGTCAGTAAAGTTCTACCAAATAGACAAATAAATAACGACAATTCTTATTGTTTACCGGTTTAACTTAATCGTAAGCTCCTTAAATTTGACGTTATCGCATTGAGGCTGCAATGGGTCTATCTTATTCTAGATGGACTCAAAACATGCCGATGCGGTTAGATTATAGTGATGCCGTTTACCGTGATTAGAAAAACCAGCCTTTTGTGCTGCGCGATCATGATCGTGTTGAGCCTTATGCGCTCAGCGCACGCATTCATCTTGCCAGAGAATTTTAGCGACACGGTGGCGCTCGAAAATTTGCAAGACCCAGACGGTTTTGCATTTTCACCGGATGGCCGTATGTTCATAAGCGAACGGATTACTGGCAAACTGAGAGTGGCAAAGTACGATGCCGCTACTGATAGCTGGTCTCTGAATGCGACACCTTTCTATACGTTTAATACTCCGGCAACCGCCAGGCGCTCTGGCGGACTGCGTGATATCGCCTTTGACCCCAACTTTACGAATAATGGTTATGTCTACGCTTTTTATATGCACTCAGATAGCCTGCATAATCGCGTGGTTCGTATTCAAGCCAGCAACGCCAACCCAGATGTTGCGACTGCCAATTCGGAAACCCTATTAATTGACTTGCCATTTAATGACTCAAGCTCAAGTGGCAGCCATAACGGTGGAGCCTTGGAGTTCGGCCGTGATGGCAAGCTGTATATCACCACAGGTGATGGCTGGGAAGGTGAATTTGCCGGTGACCCGGTGCAGAGTTTAACGACGTTTACTGGCAAAGTGTTGCGTATCAACCCTGATGGATCAATACCGACTGATAATCCTTTTTATTCACAAACCGTCAACGCATTTCGAGCGATCTACGCATTAGGGCTTCGTAATCCCTATTCGATGTCTAAACACCCAGATACGAATGAACTCTATATCAACGAAGCACGTGGCAATAATAAAGCGAGTATCTATATTGTTGAAGCCGAAGCAAACTATCGCCATGAAGGCACAGGAATCGGCATCACTCGCAACCAATGGGCTGACGCGTCCGGTGCGGGTGGCGAGTTAATTACCGGGGGTGCCTGGATGCCCAACGCAGGTTTGGGCAATTTTCCCGCGACCTATAATGGCCGTTATTTTGCCGCATTGTGGGGCAGCAATTCGAGCAGTACTGGTCGCATCAATACCATTGCATCAAGCACAGACACTGGTGCAGAAACATTCGAAACTGGCATTGGTGTCGTCGGCGCCAATGGCATTTCGGTGAAGCCTGTAATTACTCGCTTTTATGATACCGGAGAACTGTACTATTTATTAACAACTTACACTACCAATAGCGCACAAATCAGGCGCGTGCGATTCACCTCTCAAGAGACCGTTGCCACACCCAAATTCGACCCTGATGGAGCTACCTCCATCGACCCTATTGTGGTGTCTATAACCAGTGACACATCAGATGCTCAAATTCGCTTCACCTTAGACAATAGTGCTCCATCAACATCATCCGTACTCTACAGTGACCCGATCACGATTAGTAACAGCTCTGTTCTTCGCGCTCGCGGCTTTAAACCTAATTTTAACAACAGTGCAGAAGCATCAGCGGTATTCATTATTGGTGATACCAGCAATAATCAGCCGCCCGATGTTGATGCGGGCGCGGACAAAGTAGGGTTTATTGGCCAGAACATCAGCCTTGATGGAAGCGCCACCAGCGATCCCGATGGCGATGACGATTTCTTGACTGGAGAACAGTGGACACAACTTTCAGGCCCACCAACAGACATATTGGATTCGACTGAGGAGATCGCTTTTTTTGTTCCTAGTGAATTGGGGTTGTATCGCTTTAGATTAGAAGTGAGTGACGGCATCGACACCGGTTTTGACGACGTCACCATTTCTGTCGTTGAAGCCCCGAGAGTGATCGATGGCTTACAAGTCCTATACACATTCCAAGAAGCCGCGGGCTCTGCCGTAAATGATGTGTCAAACGTTGGCAACGCGTTGAACTTAACCATCATGCCCTTGTCGTCGGTCACTTGGCTAAACGGCGGTGGCATCAATATCGCTAATTCGGTATCCATTACCAGCACCGGCGCGAGCAAGATTATCGACGCCTGCAAAGCCAGTGGTGCCATCAGTGTCGAGGCTTGGCTCAATACCGCAAGCGTTACACAAAATGGTCCAGCGCGAATAGTGTCGCTGTCGAGCAATACTACCAATCGCAACGTCACCTTAGCTCAGGAAAACGATCGCTACGATGTTCGATTACGAACAACCGCCACTAACAATAATGGCACCCCATCATTAACCGTACCTGCATCAACCGTTAAGACCGAGCTAAGCCATACAATCTATACTCGGGATGACGCAGGTAATGCCTCGATTTACGTTGATGGCGTTCCGCAAGTGGTGGGCAACATTAGCGGTAACCTGAGTAACTGGAACAATGATTACAACTTGATTCTCGCTAATGAAGCGACTGGTGACAGGCCTTGGCTAGGCCAATTATTTCTGGCCGCAATATATTGCGAGGCACTGAGCGCAGCGCAAGTCGCTCAAAATTTCGCGGCTGGCTTGCCGCCATACAGTGATCCACAAGATACGGATGATGACTCCATATTCGACGTGATCGACAACTGTCCGAATGATGCCAACACGGATCAAGCTAATTTTGATGACGATTTGCAAGGTGATGTTTGCGACGACGACAGAGACAACGACGGCATCGATAATGAGGCTGACAGGGCCGATAAAAATAATAAAATTTGTGCCGACAGCGATTTGGACATGTGTGACGACTGCAGTATTGGCACTGATGGTTTAGGCCCACTAAGCGACGCTCTTCCAGCAAACGATGGGTTAGACAACGACGGCGATGGGCTGTGTGATATTGGTGATAACGACGACGATAATGATACGGTACCAGATGACTCAGATAATTGCCCTTTTACTGAGAACACAAATCAATTGGATAGGAATAATAATGATATAGGCGATGCTTGTGATCCAGCGGAAGCGCAATGCATCGTCATCAAAAGTAAAAACGATGCCATTTCGGTTATTTGTCTATAAGTAACGCTTGATTACTCGATCGAGCCAGTATGCCTGCTGACTAATACTGCGCAGTTGCTTAACTAAATGGCTTCGACTCGTTCAACTAACACCAGAGGTCGACCTTTGCCATTGGTTCCAAATTTTATATACCTACCATCAGACCCTCTGACAACTCCGTCTTTTTCTTCTCTGCCGGTTATTCTAATTTTCTGGCCGATCTCTATGCTTCTTAATAATTCTAAGCCTTGGAGGTTTTTCGGCACGAGGTGAATTCCCGCGATGTCGCCTTCCAGATCCTCTTCCAGAGTCGCTTTGATATCGACACCATCTACTTCAACCTTACTTGGGTCAGAAAAATCGCCGTTGGTGATCAATACCTGATGCGTGTTAAACGGTGCGAACTCGTTGTGGGCTTCCCATACTCCACGCACATCGCCTATATAGGTTTTGGATTTTCGCTGCCAAGCTATTTGATAGTCAATACCATCGTAGCTAATCTGAGTATCGCTGAATTGCATTTCGCTGACTATTTCTTCAGCATCAAATGAACTGCCGCTCAACCACCAAAAGATCCCAGCGGCGAGCACGATTAGTATGAGTATGTTACTTGTTTTCATTTGAGGTTATTTGAATCTGATAATTGATATTCTTGTCAGCGATATGCGATTTACTCGTACTGCTTTTTTCGCTTAGCCGCCGCATCTTCGACTAAGGAATTAACGTCTTTTTCAAACTCCTTTAAGCCTTGCGGCGTGGTTGGCGCATTGGGGATTACAATCTTCTCCTTATCTCGCAACTCATCAATTGCCCTATTGGAAGCATTCGGCGAGTCAGAGGAAAGTTGACTGCTTGCCGCATATGCGATGATGGCAAGTGCAATGAGTAGAGATAAAAGTTTCATTCACGACCGCTCTGGTTCCTCAACAACGCTAATAAGTTAAAATCCGGTGACCAAAATAAGCTTACTATGACACCAGATCGCTAGCCTTGTATACGTTTACATAGGCCTACACTCTAGCAACCTATCGACTCAAATGTCCAATAAATAACATTGGCAATCAAAATCGAATAGCTTAAAGGACTAAATCAACAATCTCGTTGGCAAAACTAACTTATCCTTCATAGCTGTTTGATTCGTTAACAGAATTATGGACAAACAGTGATCAAGCCATACCGAGAACTGACTTAACGCAGCGGTCCGGCTGCCATTATGCTGAGCTGTATACGAAGGCGACGACTCTAGGTACCAATGCCTCATGCATCCCTATTGATACTAATTGAGGACCGCATTAGGGTTGAGGCGCACGACAAGATTACCCTGGTAAATGCCCTCTACAATCGTGGTGCCCTTGATGTTGGAGTTTGCGCTGTTCGTAGGGTATATTTTTTGCACCTCTACGCAGATATCGTCGTATCGAAATTTATAGTCGCAGAGTATTACCTCCTCAAAGCCCGCTTCAAAGGCCATAGGAGACCAGCCAAATAAGCCGTCAGTCCAAACCATGCGCTCCTTGTTCAATTTATGATGATTGGCTATCTTAACGTTGAGTTTTGAATATGTATCCTGATTCGACAGAAAGATAACCTTATTGTAGGTTTGATATTCAGATGGAATTGAATTGAGAAGATCTGAATAGTAGATGCTTGAAATCGTATGTCGAGAATTTAGCACTGACCGCGCATCCTGATAGGAAGCCAATGACACGGCAAGCATCAGTGACATCAATCCCAGCTTTATTTTACGAGACGCGGGCGTAAATAAAAATAAGACGACGTAGAGTCCTACCCAGGTGGCGATTACCGTTCTTAGCGCTATGTTTATTCCAATCGGAATAACGATTACATAATGTACTAGCAACATTGACAATCCCACTAGCCATACCGCCGGGTTGCGCCAGTTGTCAGCACCGGAAAATTTTAATATGACAGCCGCTATAACACCCAATATGGTCCAAGGGTTCTGAAAGAAAATTTGCAAGTGTAATTTCAGAGCAATCAGCGATTTTAAGGTGTTTTGAATAATGTCGGCTAAGTCAGTTACCGGATTGGGTTCGCGCCACGCCGCGATGTTAATCGCTGTAGTTCCTTCGCCAAACGCATTATACGAAAATACGAATATGGCCGCTTTCATAATCAGATACCCAACAATAAACCCGAAACCCCACGGCAATATCACTTTGGTAAACACCATTAAACTGTCTTTTGGTCGTTTTTCAACATCTAAAAAACTCAGATGCGCCAACGGCAGAAGATAATAGAAGTTACTCAGTGTCGAAAAAAATAATGCGCCGAAGATTGAATAGAATAACCAGACCGGAAGAAAGCGTAGAACAAAAGGCGTGAGGAATAAGATCACTAATGCGGGCGTTGTCACTGCGGGCCACATAAGGTTGTCGGTGATCGAGGGTGACTGTACGCATAGAGTGGCGAATACAAATGCGTAGGACACTTGGCCGGTATACCTATACGAGCACACGAAGAAAAAGCCAAATAGACAGGCCAAGCCGAGGACCAAAATAATACGACCCTCGAACTTGACCAGGATTGAGACCAAGTAGGGGTTTAACCATCGGCCTTCTGTGAGTATTTTGTGGAAATGTCCTTCGAGATCGTAGTACGCCGAGTCATGCTGCCATATATGAATGTCCAAATAGCTGGATAAGCTTGCTGCTAAAACTGCGCAGGCGCCGACGATCATCAGCAATTCAATGGCATTGAGCGTTTTTGGGCTGTTTAAGGAAAACGGCATTGTGGTGGATTAGTCAGGGGAAGTACTGCGCTGTTCACGGTAGAATACAACGCAGTATATCAGCCAAATTGCGCGCGGGAAATTTGAACATAAAGGGCGCATTATCAGTCCAGAGACAGTCAATAGTCATTGCTTTAGGTCTTGCCCAAATCGCTGATCCTGAGCGTTCAAACCAACGTGTATTTAAACCATGCTCAACGCCCTCACAAGAACCGAATACACTAATGACAGATTTCTTTTCCGGCGATTCTGCGTTAGAGCGACCAGCACAACGTGGCAAAAATAGACTAAACACAGACAATAAATAATCGAAATCCACGCCACATCCGATATCAAAAAATTAATTTTCAGCCTCTTTTCAGTATAGAGAATTCCATTGAATCAACGCTATTAATTGATAATAACGATCAAAATAAGTGTGATAGATAGCTGAAATATCGATGAAAAGTCATTGAAAGATCGGCAAAAAGACCAAAAACTCACTTTTTTTAAAAATTTCTACTGAAAAATGTAAACGTTTACCATACACTTAGATCCCTCTAGTAAAGCACCGCAATTCTCACTAGAGGGGTATTTCGCATTAAATTGACAGCGCGAGACATTTTTTGTTAATGTGTGAATGCTAGAAAGAAAAACAAGATTTGGTCACACAGAACAGACCACAACGAGTTAACCATCGAGGGAAAAATGAGAAAAATGAATCACACCTCCAATAGAGGAGAAAAGAGTTTTAATTTATGTAAAACCGCTATATCAGTCGCTGTTATCGGTGCCCTTAGTGCGCCTGCGTACGCACAAGACCTGGAAGAAGTGGTTGTCACTGGGTATCGTAAGTCGTTAGAAGACGCGATGAACTACAAGCGTAACAACGATGGCGTCGTCGACGCGATTAATGCAACCGACATTGGTAAATTTCCGAATACGAACCTAGCCGAGGCCTTACAGCGAATCCCAGGTGTTTCGATCAACCGTGTTAACGGCGAAGGTTCGCAAGTCACTGTCCGTGGTTTCGGCGGCAGCTTCAACCAAGTTACACTGAACGGCCGTTCATTACCAACGGCTGACATCGCTGAGGTCGGCAGTGGTACTGATGGACAAAACATTGGCGGCTCTGGTCGCGCGTTTGACTTCTCTAATCTTGCCTCTGATGGCGTTCGAGCATTGGAAGTCTACAAAACAGGTCGCGCAGACGTTGCTTCGGGCGGTATCGGTGCAACAATCAACGTGGTAACAGCACGCCCTCTTGATAATCCAGGCACACAAGCCACCGTCAGTGTTAAGGCAATAGCTGACACATCGGTTGATCGCGGTAGTGACGTAACGCCGGAAATCGGTGGCAACTTTAGCTGGACCAATGACGCAGGCAATTTCGGTGTCGGCCTGTTCGGTAGTATTTCTGAACGAAACAGTGCGGCTCCAAGCGCCACATCAGCAAGCTGGAATGTACTTACTTTTGATAACTTTTTATCGCTTACCACCCCGGACACTGTACTCCGAAACGCCCCAACCGACGGGAACGCGCTGGTCACATTACCTCGTGACAGTCGCTATCACTTTTCAGAGTTCGAAAGTGATCGTGTAAACGGCCAATTGGTTATGCAATTTCAGCCGACTGATAGAATCCGCTTAACCGCCGACTACACCTTCGCTGAAAATGACGTGACTGAACGTCGCTCTGACGTATCGAATTGGTTTAATCGTCCTTTTACCGAAGTGATCTTCGATGATAGCCCAGTGCAATCAACCGTTTTCCTTCGTGAAAATGCGACCAATCAAGGCGCTGCAACACAACAGACACTTCGTGCAACAAAAGATGAATTAGACTCTTTTGGTTTCAATGCCGTATTTGATGTCTCAGATAGCTTGAGCGTGACGTTCGATGCACACACTTCAGAATCAAGCGTAACTCCAAATGCTCGTGGCAACTACAGCCGTATTAATGTGGGTCTTGATCAAAAGTATTCACCAACCATCGGCACCATTACCCAAGCGGTTGATTATCGTGGTGACATTCCATTGCAAATCATTGAGCTGGCTGCAGGCAACGGCGGCGCTGGAATTGGTGGCGCACAGTTAGCAGATTTGACCGTGGACCCATCGCGTTCGGCTACGCAGGTTGCTAACCTACGCCGAGATTCTCAAATCAACGATATCGATCAGGTTGATCTGCACGCTAATTGGGAGATCAACGACATATCATCCTTAACAGTTGGCGCAAATTATCGCAGCCAAACAAATATGACTGATCGCAGCGGGTTCCGTCAAATCTTAGGTAACTGGGGCGCTGAAAACCCAGGTGACGTGGAACAATTCCTGGGCGCCAACGGCCTCGAGGAGTTCTGTTTGTCTTGCCGTTTCAACGATTTCACAATCAGTGGCGCAACGCTAAACCCAAACCAACTCAACACCGAGGTTAACACCGTTCGTGGCAACGCCGAGGACATATTCTTTGCAGCAAGTTCCCAGTATGATGCTGGCTTCAACGGTGCGCCAAATCGCCCACTAAATCAAAACAGCAATGCGGTTGATGAGATTCAAGAAGACGTCATCTCACTCTATGTTCAATACGGCACGGTGTTCAATATCGGCGATCGCCCTGCTTCATTGAATGTGGGTTTACGCTATGAAGAAACAGACGTAACCTCGATCACAAGCTCGTTGCCAACAGCATTCGTAGAATGGCAAGGTAATAACGACTTCGCGACAGTTGCATCAGATCAAGCTGACGGATTTCGCATTGAGTCCAAGTACGATAACTTCTTGCCAAACGTGGACCTTGCTGTAGATGTTACCGATGACCTGAAAGTCCGCGCGTCGTACAGCACCACGATTGCTCGTGCCACATACAACAACTTGTTTGCAAGCGCCAGCGTTCGAGCACAAAATGGCCCGACAGCGTTAGCCGGCAACCAAGCTTCTGCTAACTCCGGTAACCCTGAACTATTGCCTCTGGAGTCGGACAATATCGACCTATCTCTTGAATGGTACTTTGGCGATTCAAGCTATGTATCAGCAGGCTTCTTTGATAAAAACGTACAGAACTTTGTTGGTCGCGAAACGATTAATCGTAACCTTTTCGGTCTACGTGATGTCAGTTCAGGCGCAGCGGGTACACGTTCGGGTGACGGCTTAGCAATCTTGAATACGCTTGGCGCTGAGGTTAATGAAGATAACCTGTTCGCGGCGACCTACTATGTGCAAACATTAGGTTCTGCCGCTGCCGCACAAGCTCAGTTTGCAGCTAACCGCGGTGGCGATGGCAACATCTTACCAGCGGTTTACGATGCAATCGAACTGGCAGCCGGCTCTAACCCGATTCGTCCAGACGCCAATGACCCATTGTTAGACATTGCCGTGAATCAACCGGTTAACAATCGTGATGCAGGAATTGATGGATTTGAATTTCAAGGCCAACACTTCTTCGGTGACACCGGGTTTGGGATTGCGGCCAGCTACACATTGGTTAATGGCGATGTAGAGTTCAACGTCGCTGGCGACCCAAGTGTGAGTCAATTCGCACTGCCAGGTTTAAGCGACACGGCCAACCTAACACTCATTTATGAGAAAGAAGGTTTAACCGCTCGATTAGCTTACAACTGGCGCGATGAGTTCCTAACCAGTTCTAACGACGGCAGCGGCTTTAATAACCCTATCTTCGTAGAAGAGTATGCACAGCTTGACTTGAGCGTTGGTTACGAAGTGAACGATCAGCTCTCATTATCATTCGCAGGTATTAACCTGACGGAAGAAAGCTCTCGCAGTTTTGCTCGCTCGCGCAGCGACTTGCTTTTCCTTCGTGAAAACGCAGCCCGTTTTTATGTAGGTGCAAGCTACAAGTTTTAGGTTTCGGCTTAAAACTTGCTGCCTAGCAATAGCAGTAAGCAGTAAAAAGAAGGGCGACATTTTGTGTCGCCCTTCTTTGTTTAAACTGCTCAAGTATTGCTATTTAATTTGAATCCAGATTAGCAATGCTCAAACAAAAAATATGTCAAAATATGAGTACAACAGTATGCTGTCATACTCGCTAATAATTAAAACAATAAATCCATAGAGGCCACCTTCATGCCATCATTTGATGTCTTAGATAACGTTAGCCACGCCGACTTGAAAGTTAAATTTGAATTCGGCAAAGAACACGGCAATGCCGTCAATCACACTGTTGTGTTCGCAACTGAATTCGACGCTCTGCAACGTGAATACCCAATTTACTTTAAGCAAGACGACAATAAAAAGTACTACGCTGTCGTATTGCTTGGCCTCGATAAAGACGAAAACTTATTCCTAAATCAACAAAGCTGGAATGCTGATTATATTCCAGCGGTGCAAATGCGCGGCCCTTTTGCGTTAGAAATACCTGAGCAAGATCCAACTTCAAATAAGGCGGTTGATCCAATCGTACGCATAGACGTTAGCGATAGTCGAGTTGGAAACGAACATGGTCAAGAGCTGTTCTTGCCAATGGGTGGCCACGCGCCTTATCTTGAAGAATGCATCAAGACCTTGCAGCGCATCCATGTTGGGGCGCAAATCAATGACGACTTTTTCAGCAAGCTAGACTCATACGGCTTAATCGAAGCGATTACCGTACAAGCTGACTATGGGGACACTCTCAAATACAGCATTCCCGATATGTTCACCATAAGTAAAACGAAATTGGCTGAACTTAGTGGCGACGAGTTGTTCGAACTAAACCAACTCGGTCTTCTAGAACATTGTTTTGCAGTACTGTCTTCAAACGCCAACATGTCTCGCTTGGTCAACATGAAAATGCGGGCCTTAAATATCTAATTATGTGTCTGAACAGTAAAATTGCAGAACGTGATCATGCCTAACTCACTGCCTCAGGTAGAACAGTTAAGCGGCGTGCCATTCGCCAAGATTGATTTCAACCATGTGATTGATCAAGGAGTTCCATGCGTCTTTAAGGGTGCACTCAATGAGAGTGAATTGGTTCAATCAGCCAAACGATCAAGTAAGGCAGCCATGAATTTTCTTTCACCATTTGCCAGCGACGTGCCGCTTTTGTACTACCGCGCCGACGCTAATCAACGAAGCCGTTTTTTCTACAACGATGACTTCAGCGGTGTTAATTTTCTCACAGGCCGCTATTCCTTCAATGAGTTCTGTAAATCCCTGGAGCACGAAAATACAACCACAAACGGGGACTCGATCTACGTAGGCTCGGCCGAGCTGGAACATCATTTCCCCGGCCTGATTAGTAGCGACGGTCTCGAACTACCCACACAACAGTTCACATCGTCTTCGCCATTAATCGGCATCTGGCTGGGTAATCAAACAACCGCAGTCACGCATTACGATGTATCCAATAATATCGCCGCATGCATGGCCGGCAAGCGGCGCTTTACCCTATTTCCACCCGATCAAATCTCCAACCTTTACCCCGGCCCTTTAGAGCCAACACCGGGTGGACAAGTAGTGAGTATGGTCGATATAAACCAGCCAGACTTCGATCGCTTCCCAAGATTTAAAACGGCTGTAGAGCAAGCACAAATTGCCGATTTAGAGCCGGGCGATGTATTGGTTTATCCAGCGATGTGGTGGCATCAAGTTGAGGCGTTTAGCGACTTCAATGTGCTGATCAATTATTGGTGGAATACCAGTGATGCCTATGTTGATGACCCCATGAATACTTTATTGCACGGATTACTCAGCCTACGAGACCGCCCTCAACACGAGAAGGATGCATGGCGATCGGTATTTGACTACTATATCTTTGGCGACGCTGAACTAGCGCGTGAGCATCTCCCCAAACATGTTCGCGGCGCATTAGAGGGCTTTGACGCATCGAGTGCTCGGCGACACCGCGCTAAACTCTTGAAAAAATTCAACCGATGATGAACATCGAAATCAAACAAGAAGGTTTTTATGAATAAGCCTGTACAAAAAGTGATTATCGCCGGCGGCGGAACGGCTGGCTGGATTGCCGCTGCTACGTTAACAAGCCAGCTCGGAACTCTATTGGATATCACCTTAATCGAATCAGACCAGATAGGCACCGTCGGCGTTGGCGAGGCAACCATCCCCACTCATGTTAGCTTTCACCGCTTGCTCGGCGTTGATGAGCGCGAGTTTATGCGCGCAACGCGTGCGAGCTTTAAACTCGGTATCGCGTTTGAAAACTGGGGCAAAATTGGTGATCGTTATATTCACTCTTTTGGAAAAATTGGTCGTTCTACCTGGATGGGTGACTTCCAACATCTCTGGCAACATGCAGAATCTTTAGGCTTTGGTGGCAACATCGATGATTATTGCTACGAGCTACAGGCTGCTGAAGCGGGTCGCTTTGGAAAAAGCGATAACTCTCAAATCAGCTATGCTTATCATTTAGACGCGACCTTATATGCCAAATTTCTGAGAGACTTTAGCGAGAAGCGCGGGTGCAAACGGGTTGAAGGCAAGATTCAACAGGTGCTCAAGCATGATGACTCGGGCTTTATAAAGGGCCTCGAAATGGAGAATGGTCAACACTTGGAAGCCGACTTTTTTATCGATTGTACTGGTTTCAGATCCCTGCTGCTCGGCAATGCACTGGACGTGGGATATGACGATTGGAGTCACTGGCTGCCAATGAATAGCGCACTGGCGGTACAAACAAAAACCAACTCTGAGATCTTGCCTTACACGCGTTCTATCGCTCGAAAGGCCGGTTGGCAATGGCGTATTCCGCTGCAGCACCGAATTGGCAACGGGCATGTTTATTGCAGCGACTTTATGAGTGACGATGAGGCTCGCCAAATACTGATGAATAATCTGGATGGCGAAACCATCAGCGATCCACGGCCAATCAGGTTTGTCACTGGCAAACGTCGTAAAACATGGCATAAAAATTGTATTGCGCTCGGCCTGTCGAGCGGTTTTCTAGAGCCTCTGGAAAGTACCAGTATTCATCTAGCGCAAATTGGTGTCACTCGTCTTGTGCAAATGTTTCCGTTTAATGGAATCAACAATTCGCTAGTCGATCATTACAACCGCCATACCGATGAAGAGCTTATTAGTATCCGCGACTTTTTAATCGCGCATTATAGAATTAATCAACGTGATGACTCGGAATTCTGGCAAGACCGGGCATCCATGCAGATTCCAGACACGTTGCAACATCGCCTCGACCTATTCAAAGAGGCCGCAATTGCATATCAAGACGATGCTGATTTGTTTCGTGTTGATTCATGGATTCAAGTTCTTCGTGGTCAGGGACTCCACAGTGATGCGTATCATCACATGGGCAAATTACTTCCGGAGCCGAATTTACGACAAGCAATGGAAGATCTTAAAGCGACCATCGACAAAGCCGTAGACAGTTTGCCGAAGCACAGCGAATTTCTGAAGCAATATGGCGTGAGTATTTAGATGAGCCAAGCAATAAATTCCGCTCGTAGCCGCCCGATTAGGTCGATACTCATTGTTGGCGGCGGCACCGCAGGCTGGTTGACAGCATCTATTTTAGCAGCGAAAAATCAAACGACAGATTTGTCAATTACCCTCGTCGAAGCCCCCGACATTCCGATTATTGGTGTTGGCGAGGGCACGTGGCCGAGCATGCGTTCCACCTTGCACAGTGTTGGTATCAAGGAGAGCGACTTTATAAAAGAGTGCGATGCGTCATTCAAGCAAGGATCTAAGTTTGTTGCTTGGCATACGGGCAACGCTAATGATTACTACTATCACCCTTTTGACTTACCCCGAGACTTTGACAAGGTAAACCTCGCCCAGCATTGGATTAATACTCAGCCCGACCTCAGCTATTCTAAGTTCTCTTGCGTGCAAGAGCATCTGTGTGAAGCCGACTTATCGCCAAAGCTAAAACACTCTAGTGATTATGCCGGTGTATCAAACTACGGTTATCATTTAAACGCAGGCAAGTTCTCCGAATTCTTAAAAAAGCACTGTCTTGAAAAACTGAAGGTCACACTTGTTCTAGACAAAGTCACCCGAGTTGTAGCGCACACATCTGGCGAATGTGCCGGTGATATTGCGCATGTAGAAACTGAGAACAGTGGTGACCTGCATGCCGATTTGTTTATCGACTGTACCGGCTTTCGCTCATTATTGCTCGGCCAGCATTGTGGCATTGGGTTCATCGACAAAAGTCAGCAATTTCCGATTAATTCTGCGTTAGCGGTACAGGTGCAGTACCAAGAGGGTCAAGCTATTACCTCTGCGACCATCTCTACAGCCCAGCAAGCAGGCTGGATTTGGGACATCGGTTTATCAAGCAGGCGTGGTGTTGGCCATGTGTTTTCAGACATGCATACCAGTGAAGATCAAGCCTTAAAGGACCTACAACGTTACGTGAATCTCGACGACAAAACCTTTGAGCAACTTAACCCCCGGCGAATTGCAATAAACCCGGGCTATCGAGAAAAATTTTGGCATAACAACTGTGTGGCGGTGGGTTTGTCTGCGGGCTTTCTCGAGCCATTAGAAGCCTCTGCAATGATGCTTATTGAGACTTCAGCGTCAATGATTGCTGATTTAATGCCAACCACACGCGCCGCGATGGACGTGGTGTCGTCTCGCTTTAATCGCCGCTCTCACTATCGCTGGCAGCGTATTATCGATTTTCTGAAATTACATTATCATCTGAGCCAGCGTTCGGAACCGTTTTGGCGCGACGCGGCTTCAGCCCAACATGTATCAGATCGGCTCAAAGAAGATTTAGAACTGTGGAAACATCAAGCTCCATGGAAAGCCGAATTCGATAGCCTTGAAGAAGCATTTCCACCAGCAAGTTATCAATATGTGCTCTATGGCATGGGATTTGAAACACGTGGCAACTCGACCGTGTTGAATGGTGCAACCGAAGCAACTAATTCAGTTGCGCACGACGCTCGGCTTTTGCGTTCGAAACTGGAGAGCAATCGCGACATGTTGTCGCTGATCAACGCAGCCTTATAAAGCGCGGATTGCTCAGTCTGGTGCTTTTGCGGTCGACTGTCGTAGTACGATTTCTGCCTCGATAACCACGGTCTCGGATTCGAGAGGCTCATTTCTGGCTATTTGAATGACGCCAAGAGTTGCTTGCTTCGCCATCTCCTCGAGAGGTGGTTTAATCGTCGTTAACTGAGGCCAAATTTTAGAAGCAAGTGGCATGTCATCAAAGCCGGCAATCGAGACTTCTTCAGGTATTTTCAACCCAGCTTCGTGCGCTGCACGCATTACGCCCGCCGCCATTTGATCGTTGGCACAAAAAATAGCCGAGGGTCGAGGACTTTGGCTCAACAGTTGTTGGCCACATTCAACACCCGATTCAAAAGAATTGTCGCCTCGTGTCACAAAGGCTTGATTTAGTTCGATATCGGCATCAGCAATACCATCTAAATAGCCAAGATATCGGTCAGACATTGCCTTGTGACCCGGATGATTCCGCACGTAAGCGATTCGACGATGCCCTAAATCCGTCAGGTGCTTTACCATATCTCGACACACCTCTCGATCATTGGTGATCACACTTGGTTCATTTATGCTATCGGCTTTACGCGAGATGGAGATATTTGCCACGTCATGCTCATCGAGTAATTCCTGTACTCCTGGCACATCGGAGACCGGAGGCAATAGCACCAATCCATCGACGCGCTTACTGGAGATAAAATCTCGCAATTCGGCAAGGAGATTCGGGGAATCATAGGCGCACGGTAAAATCAACACCTCATAGTGCTCGGGCCTTGCTGCTTGTAGAACGCCATTTTGAATACTTGCGATATAGCTCGAACTGGCATTGTAGATTAAACCGATAAGAAACGTCTTATTGCTGGCAAGCATTCGAGCTGGTGAATTAGGTCGATAACCCAAGTCCCGCATCGCCTGCTCCACAAGTTCACGTGTCGCTGGCTTAACGTTTGGTTCTTTATTGAGCACGCGTGACACGGTTTTCATCGAAACCTGAGCACTTTTTGCTACGTCTGAAATCGTCGCTGTCTGTGTTTTAGCCTGAGTTTGGCTGGACCTTCTCATACACACCTTTCTGATGGTTATCTCATTTACAAGTGTCTTTTTGCGCCAATACCCAAAACGATGTCAGCGCGAGACATTGCTATACCATACTCCAGACTGCCTAGTTTGTGTAGTGTCATTAAGAGGTAGTTTCACATCAAAGATGTCGATAAGTGAAGGGAAAAACAACGGCTTGTTCTCCTAAGAGTTAATTACAAGACCAGCCGCTGTCAAAAACGCAGTGGTCAATTAATACAAATATTGGTGCATTGCATAACTATGACAGAAGCGTTGACGAAATAAGCGACGCCAAACGCGGGTCCTTAAAAGAAGTGCAGTCTTGCAAACAAAGCCAATCACTCAAGAGTTGAAACCCATGCATAATAAAATTGACCGATCGCGCCATGGAATAAAATTAGTGCGCGTTTCAATAATTTTACTGCTCGCCATCGCCAGTGTAAAAAGCCACGCTGAAAACCAGAATCAGCAAAACGCTGAACCTGCCCGACAATCAAATCCAAATGCGGATATCTCGCGACACATTATTAATATTGCTGGCAGACCACTACACTTTGTAGAGGTGTATCGAGACAGAGACAAAGGGCCTAAACCGTTGGTGATTTTTGTACACGGTACTCCAGGTGGTTGGCACAATCAATCGTCTTTTTTGTATAACGAATTTTTACGAGACAATTTCCATATGATTTCTATGGACCGACTGGGCCATGGAAAGTCAGTGGGTAAAATTGAACCGTCACTGCGCACACAGGCCGCATCGTTTAAAACCTTGCTGGATCGAGACACAACCGGCAAAGGTGCGATATTGGTTGGGCACTCGTTGGGAGGGCCGATCATTGCGCGCACCGCGATGGATTATCCTGAGAAAGTCAGTGGCCTGGTATTTATTGCTTCATCCGGCGACCCCAAACGTAGCCTAAAGTGGTACAACCGGGTTGGTGGATTTCTACCGATAAGCTGGTTTGTGCCCAGAGAACTAAAGCGTGCTAATAGAGAGATCCTGCCATTAAAAAAACAACTGCGAGCAATGTTGCCACTTTGGCAAACAATTACAGTACCAACCGTCATAATACAAGGTGGCAACGACAAGCTGGTTAACCCAAAAAACGCTGAGTTTTTGCAGAAATCGCTGATAAACGCAAACGTTAATCTGGTTTTCGAACATGAGGACGACCACTTTCTGCATTGGCGAAAGCCAAGCTTGGTCGTTAATGCACTCACGCAGTTTATTACGAACTCTGGGGAGTAGCGCGATCTCGATTGGCGTACTAGATTAAAACTACAAAGCACTCCTTTTTATCTTTAAATGATCGATTTTGTCAAAACTCAGTCACACATCGACACGTTTTTGGAACTTAGCGCAGATTCAAACAAAGTGTTGCATGGCGGCTTGCAAATAACTTGAAACCATTATGTATAACTGCGATAGGTGAAGCCGGTGATTGCTGGCCCGATTTCATCCATAAATTTATTACCCTGCGCTCCATTCGTCATGATTACAAGGCCTTTGCTTTTGGTTGTATCTCCAAGTGCACTGGAAATATGCTGCCCGGCATTAAAGCCCCAATGATCAAAAGCCATGCCCCCCTCGACACGTTCTAATGCCCACGAAAGGCCTACTGGTCGATTCGGGCCCGCATCGGAAACATCGGTATTGATGCTTAGCATATCAGCGTTTAAGGCATCTGAAAGGGCGGCTGGTCCCGTATTACTCATAATCAAGGCCAGAAATCGAGCATAATCCGCTGGTGTGGTTCTTAGGCTCGCCGCACTACTGAGCATACTTGCTCCAGGCCGATTCAGTCGCCATAAAGGGTAGCTCGCTAGTCGTGGATGGGTATGTGGCCTTATTTCAGCGTTAGCTGCGGTAACATCCTCATGTCGCCAACCATCCATTGGGCGGCCCCAACGCTTAGCGACCTCATCAAGCCGTGGCCCGTGCTCATGCGCGAACTGTAATTCTCCCAATTTAGCCTCACCATTCTCGTCCACAATATGGCCATACACTTCACGATGCCTGCGATCACTAAGCCACAGCATTGACATGTCCCTTAGACCTGCAGGAGCGAATAAGTATTTGTCGCTTAGCGCATTTAGGCCAAGCCCGGTTTTCGTTTCGCAGACTTGTTGTAACCAATGAAACGCCTCGCCCGAGTAGGAATAAGCCGTGCCTGGCTGAAACGCCGCTTGCAATAGCGCCGTCTCGTCATCTGCTGCACGCCAATTCGTCAACCCAGTTTGGTGTGTCAGCACATGGCGAACCGTTATCGTATCGTTCCAAGCCGAATCGCCCAGATCATGTGGACGAAATGTATCGGCTAATCGTTCATTGAAATCAAGTAGACCCGAGTCAATCAATCTCAAAACCACGTAGGTAAAGAGAGGCTTGCTTAATGATGCGGCCTGAAATAAAGTTTTATCGTCAACTGGTGCTCCGGTTTCGATATTCGACACCCCATAGCTTCCTTGCCAAACCAGTTCATCATTTTCGACAACCGCCATACCAACGCCCGGCACACGAAATTTGGTCATTGCGTTACGAATAACCGCATCGAGCTCCGAATCTGGCACCCAAGTGGAAGTACCAGCTATTGATGTTGGCCTCGATTGATGAGCGCAGCCCGTAATGAGCATTGCACCACCAAGCTTGAGCAATTGCCGTCGATTCAAGGTGGACATTGTACTATTCAATTTATTCATCCTAAGTAAGTTCAATCAGGTCATACGTTGATTTCAAAAACATGTTGTTAGGACGGTAAAGTTGAGTAAAAGGTTTCGCGCTTTCGACAGAATTGCCAAAAAACCTTTCAAACTGGCAAACGTTAAAGAGCCCGGTTATGGGAGAGCTCAGAGATACGTTATTACTAATCGCACTATTTCTCTGTCAGGAAAGATACGAAAGAGACGCCCATTTTCAACTCAATGGCTGTCTCGAACTCCTAGACCGAACTGGCCGCGTAATGTGCAACAATAAACCTGGCTCTATTAGTCAATAAGAAATACCTATTCTAGAGCGACCGAGCCTAGGCACCAAAAATTGGAAAGCGAACAAACCCTGAAGACCGATTGCGAGCCACAAGGCTATCGGCGACTGCAATCCACATAATTCGTTTTTAACTTAACGGAGCTAGTAAAAGCTCTGTTAACGATCGTGTTTCTATGGTGATCTTGCATCAATGTTCAAAGGAGGCAAACACTGGTTTTACCAAGCGGATATTCCCGCCGAAGACGTTAGTTGTCCTTTACTTCATGACTGTCTTTTATTTCACTATATCTTTATTCTTTCACTAATAACTTACAAGAAGTAAATTAAGAATATTCTGAAATGATAAATCTAACGAACACAAAAATTGCAATAAAGAAAACTAGCATTAGAGCATTGCGTTCAGATGCAGTTTTATTTTTATGATTAATTAGGTTATTGCTTCGTTGTCTAATCCGTTCTACTGCTTTCTTATATCGTCTATTAGCTTCGCCGGCTTCGACGTAACTTTTTAGGGGAGTAACTCGAGTCAAATAGTGCACTTGATCGCCTTTCACATTCTCTACAATATCTAAGTATTCAAAAGATTCAGTATCTATTTTTTCTTTGGTCAATTGCAAATCCGGTCTACTATCATATTGCGCAAAAATATCGTGTTGGACGATACCATCAAAATCCAGTCTAACCGGGAATTCATCTTTTTGTGGAACCAAAAAATCATGAATAAAATCTGTCATAAGTTCGATGGGCTTATCCTTATGGCTGTGATCGAGGTCGACTATTTGATAGCGCTCAACAGCGATAAGCTTATTCAAGATGTTGTCGTCTTCTACTACGTCTATAGGTTCGATAATCTCAAGGTTTAGGCCGGTATCGTTCTGTGCCCATTCTAAAAAATCTTGCTGATATTTTAATTTCTCATTGGACGAAAAATACGACCGCATATTGTCGGCGCGATGCAAATAATAAGTCCTCTCTATCTCCATTGTTGTTTCTGATTTCTTCCTTGGGAAAGAAAAGCGGTGCACCAACTCAAATACCTTATTCGATAAAGGTCTACGTATGTCGACTAACTCGTGACCGTATTCCGTTAACGGTAAGCCTGCACCATAGTCAAGCTGTGCTAAATTTTGAAAATTACCAGCCTGTTTTTGAATCGTAGCATCAACATAATAGTGTTGGTTTTCAATATTGATATCAACAATCATGTGATTAAAATGATATGGCGACGGGTTAAATTCTCTAATTTTTTTACCATAACTTGTATTTACTAAAACCAACCTTGCTTTAACGCCAATAGTCGATAACATTGCCATCATCAAGTTTGACTTATCTTTACAATCTCCCGCTCGCTTAACTAATGTTCGTTTAGGCGACTTAGGTGTATGGGTAAAAACACCGTGATTTTCACCACGATAGCGGATATTGTTTTGCACAAATCGAATTATCTTTAACGCTTTTCGGTTAACGTTATCTTCGTGTGAAAAAAGGTCGAGTGTTTCTACCTCGCTCGCGGGCAACGAACTTAAAGCACCATTTTTTTCGAAATAACTATGTAAATACTTACTCAGATCTCTCCACTCAAGTGTCGAGCTGATTTGTAGGAAGCTTCCCCATATCCAGCTTGGTGCGGTATCAGGAATTCTTTCATTGGGAAGATCAGTATATTCTTTCTCGTACTCCTGGTTAGGCTCAATTATTTCGGATCGAGGACCGCTGATTTCTTCACTCAATTCTCGATGTAAGACACTTAATGGCAAATCCGAATTGTTTACTACCCGAATAACTTGTAAAGATACAGGACAAGACCAACTCAGAGAGTAGTTAGTTGAAAAGTGGCTGCCGTGAAAGGGATGTTCATTCTTTCGTTCTACAACCGTTGAACAAAATTCGACGTGGTCTTCCACACGTAAATCATCGATTGAAATACTAACCGTAATACGGTTATCAGTAATATGATTTTCTAACGAGACTTCACGTTGAATTGCCGTAATGTTTTCATGATCAAGTGCATTTATTCTAATACCGTCTCGCACAATAACCAATTCATGAATCATTAACTGTTGAGAGCCCTGATGCAGCTCAACTAAATGCAGGGATGCGTCTTCAATACGCGAAGCATCGTTTATACACTGGTAAGTTCTTCGATAAGAAAATATTTCACCTTCGCTAACATAATCTTGACAGTCTACTAGTGGAAAGCTGAACGGGGAATTGTCATCAACATTGATCGATGGAACAGCATATTTTTTAACCCAAGAGGGTGTCTTCTCGACTGAATAAATTTCATTCCTTGTCTGTATCATATCGACTTTAATTATAATTTGTTTAGCATACTCTACTATACCCTTTCTTTTTATTCATCAACACTCCGGAACATCCACACCAATATCCAAAACTGGAACTGTGAAAGCCAGCGATTTCGATTCACAAGTTATACCTATCTTGTTGTGCTTACTTATATCGGGAAATAGCTCCTCTAGGTTAAGCCTACCATTGGAAAAATAAGGGCACTAAGTTCGGTTCAACTGAGCATTTAACCCAGTGCCCGGCCATGCAGGCACTGTGCCAAATTGCGCAGCGTGCTGATTTGTGCTGACCGCCTTAAGCGGCGCTATTGCTCACTCTGGTTAAACTAATCTGGCGTAGTATTGAAAAAATCCAGTGAAAGGTTTACCGTGTCTCGTTTTTTTCACTCAGTAATATTAGCTATCCCATATCAATTAATTATCAGTGAAGCCATCAAGATTAACTACTCAATATTCTGCACCTGCTCTCGCATTTGCTCGATCAGTACTTTCAAATCTACCGAGGCTTTGGTCAGCCTTGGGTCTTGTGACTTTGAGCCGAGCGTATTTGCTTCGCGATTGAGTTCCTGCATTAAAAAGTCGAGGCGTCGTCCGGCGGGTTCAGGCTTTGCTAATACTGCACCCACCTCTTGAATATGCACATTTAAGCGATCCAGCTCTTCCGCTACGTCTGTTTTTTGCAAAAAGATCACCAGTTCTTGTTCTAATCTGGCGGGGTCGAGTTGATCTTTTATGTCGGCTAATTTCTCATCCAAGCGCTGCTTATAAGCGTCGACAATGTCAGGCAAAAATCGTTCAACCTCGCTGATCACCTCTGACATCCCTTGCAAGCGAGCACGAATGAGCTCGGCCATTTTTTCACCTTCTTTGGCACGCGCTTCTTGCATTCCGTCTAAAGCTTGATCTAGTACACCTAACAAATGCGCTTTCATTACGTGAGGATCTGCTTTTTTGGCTTGTAATATACCTGGCCATTTTAACGCATCAATCGCGCGAATCATTTGCATCTCAGGGATACGACCGCGCATCTCGTCTAACAGCGCTTGTAGATTATCGGCGGCGTCTAAGTTTGGCTCTAAACTTGAATTTTCCGATTCCTTGAGACGAATAAACACATCGATTCGACCTCGCGATAGTTTCTCGGCAATCGCCTCTCTCAGAGCGCCCTCGTGGGCGCGCAGATCATCGGGCATTCTAGGCGCGATATCTAAAAACCGATGATTCACACTCCTGAGCTCGCAAGAGAGCTCACCTAGCTCAGTAGAAACAGCGGCTTGGGCATAGGCGGTCATGCTTTGGGTCATTGATTTTGCTCCAGATTTTATAATTTGCTACGAATGGATTGCTGACAAAGATTGCCTTGAATGACTATAATACCTGAATGAGCATCCTTAAACCCAAACCTACTACAATCCCGGCGCTTCCCTTGCGTCCGGACACGATGGTAGAACACTACAAAATTGGCAAAGTAATCGGGGTTGGCGGCTTTAGCGTAGTCTATAGCGCGCTAGACACCAAAACCAATGCTGTTGTCGCAATTAAAGAATTTTATGCAACCAATTGCATGCGGCGGGCACGTGATGGTTCGTTACATGTTTTCCCTAAAGAGCAAGAGCATAAATACCACATTGGTTTGAAGCGATTCTTTGACGAAGGCTTAACGCTATCGCAAATTGATCACCCCAATATCGTGAACGTTTCGAACTTTTTTCGCGCTAATAACACCGCTTATTTGGTTATGCGCTTCGAACACGGCAAAGATTTACGTTGGTTTATCAAGAATACCGATTATGTGCCGGATGAAGAATTCATCCTAAGTGTATTCAGTATGGTATTGGCGGGCTTGAAAGAAGTTCACAAAAACAGCTTCTTACACCTGGATATCAAGCCAAGCAATATTCTGTTACGAGCCAGTGGTGTGCCATTGATTCTCGACTTAGGCGCCGCTTACAAATTCCCAGCCAGCGAGCGACATAAAGTGCACACGCTGACGCATGGATATTCAGCACCCGAACAGCATGAGAAAACAGACTTGGGGTTATGTTCGGATCTTTACGCAATCGCAATGACCATGCGCGCTTGCATTACTCACAAATCACCGCCCTCGGCGGTAAAACGCCTCAAGAAAGATACGTTGCGCCCTTTGAGCGAAACTCACAGTCGCCACTATCGTAAAAATTTAATTTTGGCCATCGACAAAGCGAGCAGCTTGGATCAAACCGAGCGTCCACAGTCGGTGGATGAATTCGTGGAGATTATGACCACCCGCTAGTGCGGAAACGTCGATACTGTCGTGGATTACTCAGTTTCACAGCAAAGCCATCAAGGGGGTCGGGATTACAACGAAGACCGCACGGCAATTTTTGAACGCAACGGCACCATTCTAATGGTGGTCGCGGATGGCCTTGGTGGCCATGAGGGCGGCGATGTTGCGTCACAAGCCTTTGTTGATGCAATGGGAGACTCATTCACCAAAGCTACTGAGAAACAGCTCAGCAATGCCGATAGCTTTCTGACGCTTTCGATCAACTACGGCCACCACACTATTCATCGGCGTGCCGTCAGCCAAGGTTTTAATGTCGACTCTCCTAAGACCACTTGCGTTGTTTGCCTAATTCATGATGACGTTGCAACGTGGGCTCATTCTGGTGACAGCCGCTTGTACCACATTCGCAAACGTAAGATTCTGTTTACCACCGAAGACCATGTCTCAAAAAAATTAGGGCGCGATAAAAATGCACCGATCAATCGATGCGTTGGCGGTCTGGAGAATCCTCGCCCTCAAGTCGGTGAACCACACGTCATGGAAGATGGCGATATTCTGTTTATGGCGACCGATGGCGCATGGGCACAATTTAAACCGGATGATCTGAACGACTACGTTGACCCCCAGCATCCTAGCTTGGGCTTGGACAGCTTGCTTCAGGCATTGGAAAATCGAAATAAAGCACCGAGCGATAACCTGTCATGTGTGGTTTTATTTTGGGGTGTAAAGCAACTCGATAGCCCGACTTTTAACGACTTTGAAGAGCCCAAAACCATTCAACTATTGGAAGACTCTATTCGAAAGAACTCAATCAAAGAAGAAGAGAGCGATGAGCCAAAAGAAAAGTTCGATATGAAAGAACTCGATAATGCGATTTTTGAAATTGAAAGCTTTATCACCGAGCTTGACGACAAATTTTAGACCTCCGTCGCTTACACCTAAAAAAACCAACAAGCGTGACTATGCAACGCTTGCGATATCAACATACTCAACGATCGACATTGTTACGATTGGATCTCAACCAACTCAAGCCCCTAAATTCGAGCTTCTACCTATATGTCTAATTCTATTTCTCGCCCCAGTGGTCGCGCAAACGATGAACTACGTCAAATTTCCATTGAGCGACACTACACAGCACACGCTGAAGGCTCTGTGTTAATCAGTTGTGGCAATACTAAAGTGTTATGCAATGCGTCCGTAGAAGAACGTATACCGCGCTTTCTAAAGGGTAAAGGCCAAGGTTGGATCACCGCGGAATATGGTATGTTACCTCGTTCTACCAACTCGCGCATGGGGCGCGAAGCAGCACGTGGTAAACAGTCTGGACGCACACAAGAGATTCAACGCTTGATCGGTCGATCTCTGCGCGCAGCCGTGGACTTAAGCAAATTGGGCGAGCACTCTATTACCTTGGATTGCGATGTCATTCAAGCGGACGGCGGAACACGAACCGCTTCGATTACCGGCGCCTACGTGGCCTTAGCCGATGCAATAAACCATATGCTTGCTGGCAATATGATTAAGGAAAACCCGATAGAGCGACAAATTGCGTCCGTGTCGGTTGGCATATTCGAGGGCATGCCAGTACTCGATTTAGATTACCCGGAAGACAGCACCGCAGAGACCGATATGAACGTTATTATGGACGTAAACGGCAACTTTATCGAAGTTCAGGGCACCGCCGAAGGTGCGCCATTTAGTGCCGAAGAAATGAACGCCATGGTAAGCCTGGCCAGCAAAGGTATTGGTGAGCTAATAGAAAAACAAACCGCGGCGCTAACAAGTTAACATGCGCGTAAAACCAAACTAAGTCGGGTCTGATGAAACAGCTTGTATTAGCAACCGGCAATCCCGGCAAAGTGGATGAAATGCAGCGAGAACTGCAAACATTCGGCTTCACGGTCTTAGCTCAAAGCGAGTTCACTATGCCTGAGGCCATTGAAGACGGCTTAAGCTTTGTTGAAAATGCGATTAAAAAGGCGCGTCATGCCTGTCAATATACGGGGTTGCCATCAATCGCAGATGATTCAGGCCTTGAAGTAGACGCGCTGGACGGTGCACCTGGAATCTATTCGGCGCGCTACGCAGATGGCAAGGGTGATGCCGCTAATAATGCTAAGTTGTTAGCTGCGCTCGAAGCGCAAGAGAATCGCAAAGCACGTTATCAATGTGTTATTGCCTATATGCGGCATGAAAATGACCCGACACCGATACTCTGCCAAGGCAGTTGGGAAGGCCAGATTGCGCTCGCACCTAAAGGCGATAATGGCTTTGGTTATGATCCAATATTTTACGTGGCTGAGTTCAACTGCAATGCCGCGGAGCTCGAACCTGAACAGAAGAAACAACTCAGCCATCGAGCCAAAGCCCTGGTGCAATTAAAACAGGCACTTGAATGCCAAATTGTCCCCAAACCAACCTAAATCATAAAGCTGGAATCATGAGCTTATCATTAAGAAAACATCCTTCATTTTCAGGCCGTAGAGGCCCAGTCGTTATTCTTGTAGCCGATGGCGTTGGAGTCGCTCCCTCTGGACCCAGCAACGCAGTATCCGAAGCCAAAACCCCCACTCTAGATGCACTGGCAGAGCAACCGCTTTACACCGAACTCGCGGCACATGGAACAGCCGTTGGATTACCCAGTGACGACGACATGGGTAATAGTGAAGTTGGTCACAATGCAATTGGTGCTGGCCGTATATTTGCTCAAGGCGCAAAGTTGGTAAATCATGCAATCGACAGTGGCGACGTCTATTCAACCGATGTTTGGAAGTCGGCCATCGAGCACGGCAAAAGCCAAACGCTGCATTTGCTTGGCCTGCATTCAGACGGCAATATCCATGCCCACACCAAACACCTCTATGCCCTGATGCAAAAAGCAGCCGAGCAAGGAGTACAACAATGCTGTATTCATATATTACTTGATGGACGAGATGTGGCCGCGCGTTCAGCGCTCACTTATATCGAGCAGACAGAAAGCCTGATCGCGCAGATCAACAGTCAATATGATGCCAATTTTCGTATAGCAAGTGGTGGTGGGCGCATGGAAATCACCATGGATCGATACGAAGCAGACTGGGAAATGGTACGCCGAGGATACAACTGTCATACCCATGGCAAAGGCGAGTCATTTACAAGTGCGGCTGAAGCCGTCCAGGCAATGTACGATTCGAGCGGCAAAGATGACCAGTATCTAAACGCATTCGTTATCGAGAAAGATGGTTCACCTGTTGGCAAAATGCGAGATGGTGACGCAGTTATTTTGTTTAACTTTCGTGGCGACCGAGCGATAGAAATTTCCTTAGCGTATGAACGGCAAAACTTTGATAAATTTGATCGAAATGAATTCGGTCAACATCCTGAGCTTTTCTATGCAGGCATGTTGCAATACGATGGTGACGATCTGGTCCCGAACCAGTACTTGGTTAATCCGCCGAACATCGATCGCACGATGAGTGAGTACTTGGTCCAAGAAGGTATCAAATCATTTGCTGTGTCTGAAACTCAGAAATTCGGTCATGTCACTTATTTTTGGAATGGTAACCGTTCAGGCTATTTGGACGAAAATCTCGAGGCCTACCTCGAAATACCGTCCGATAATGTTGAATTCAATCAAGCTCCAGCTATGAAAGCGCGTGAAGTCACCGATGCGACGATCAGTTTGATCGAAAGTGGTGAATTTAAGTTTGGCCGACTCAATTTAGCCAACGGCGATATGGTCGGCCACACCGGCGACTTAGCCGCTGCTATCGAAGCGATGGAGGTAGTTGACGAATGCGTGGCAAAATTGATTGAGGTGATCAAGCAACATGATGGGGTGCTTATCTACACCGCTGACCACGGTAACGCCGACATTATGTATACCGAGAAAGATGGAATACGCTTACCCAAAACCAGTCATACCCTTAGCCCGGTTCCATTCGCGATTGTTGATCCAAACTATAATGGCGAGTACCAGCTCACCGCCCCCAGCGATGCCGGTTTGACCCACATAGCGGCAACCACACTGAATTTGCTTGGTTTCGAAGCTCCGGAAGATTACCAGCCAAGTTTGTTATCTTTTGACTAATTGTGGGTGGTTTGAAATCCAACGGCTTCTCCTGGAACGAGGCGGCATAGCTCGATTCACGGAGCTAAAAATAAAATCGCGAGAGCGTCAACACGCTGACAATCGCCCATCGAAGATCAGAAAACCGAAACATCTATGACCAACAAGCTAATTCACAAAGGCAATTTAATAGAGTTGCATAAAGAGCGCGTAGACTTTCCTCAAGGCGGCCATACCTATTTCGATATTGTCAAACATCCTGGTGGTGCGGTCATTGCGGCGATTAACGAGCACAATGAAATTTGTTTATTACGCCAATGGCGACATGCGATTGGCAAAACTATTTGGGAATTACCAGCAGGCTGCCTGGAACCTGATGAACCCCCGTTGAATACGGCTAAACGAGAGCTTGAAGAAGAAGCCGGCGTTATCGCGGAACACTGGAGAGAACTTGGCTACATATCAAGCAGCCCTGGTTTTAGCAATGAATTATTGTATTTGTTCGAAGCACGAGGAATCAGTAGAGGAACGATTAAACTCGACGATGCTGAGCAAATTGAAGCGCACTGGCTCGACCTGAAAAGAGTGTATAACATGTGCCTTAATGGCGATATTATTGATGCCAAAACGTTGGCGGTAATGCTAAAGATAAAGAGTCACTCAGACTAGCCAAAGCGTTAAGCCAATTCCCATAGCGAACCCCCCAACAAACAATAAACCCATTAATGCCTGGGTCTTCTTGGATAATTTTGGCCCTCGAATCGAGTTTTCATAGACCTCTACGGTAATCAATAACTCGTTCACATCAAGCTCAAAAATGGCTGCATACGCCGCGACCGTTTCATTCGATGCGACGCCGTCCTTTTCTACCCGTTGGATGGTGCGCATGCTTAGATCACACACGTCGGCTAAATGCTGCTGCGTCCAGTTTTTAGCCAAACGCAACTGCTTTAGTTTTCGAGAATCGACTAACATAATTTCAGTAGGCTGGACGCATTTAAATAAAGACCGACAACACTAAGCCTACCGCCACACCAAGAGCGACCATGCCAACGCAAAAATGACCAAGCTGTTTAAGACTTAAGGCTGCAAGCCTTGGGTCATGCTTAGTTTCAACGTCGCGACCATCAACCGACAAGGTAATGTTTTGAGCCATCGTTATTAAATTGGTGATCCGACTGCTCACTCTGTATGAATAGCCTCCGTAAGCGGATGTTATGGTTGACCTAATATCGGAAAGCATCGGCCAGGTTGATGCAGCTTCATCGCCGTTAATATAAAGTTTGACTTGGCCGATCATGCCATCATTAACAAACACAATTTCGTTTCCATCGTGTTCGAATACAACTCTGGAGGTGTAATAGTCGTAGCCGATTAAGTCTTTTATCGATTTCATTGTATTTGCATATACGCTGTCTTGCTGTGAGTTTTTAGAAGTCTTTGTTAACTCTGTTGTTGTTTGCTTGGTCATGGTATTTACCTCGACTGGTTGATAGAGATTCCATTTGACCTGCAAACATCAACTTTCACGATGACAGTCTACCGCCTGTCATACTTTTGGCTCACGACAATTATATGACACCGATTCTAAGCACTTGTTTTTGATAGCTTTTCGATTAATACGTAATTTTTCTCCAACGCCCCACGATGTGCGTCAATGAAACGCAATCCCTTATTTCCCATCTCATCTCTAAGGCTAGGATTGGCCAGCAACTCGGAAATAGCATCTTTTAACCCTTGTTCGTCCTGAACCATTCTCCCCGCACCCTCTTTAATTGTCCAACGACTGATATCTGGGAAATTAAACATATGCGGTCCGAACACAACAGGCACACCTAAAGCGCAAGGTTCCAAAATATTTTGTCCTCCTAGCGGTTCCAAACTCCCACCAACAAAGGCAACATCCGAGCTGGCGTACATAAGCGAGAGTTCACCCATTGTGTCACCCAGAAACACGTCTACGTCGCTGTCGAGTTCCGGCACATTATCGGTACGCCGAACACAGTTCAAATTGCGACGTTGAATTTTACGCGCCATATAATCAAAACGCTCGGGATGCCGCGGTACCAGCAGTAAAAGTAGAGATGGGAAACGTTCTTTGAGCGATTTATAGACCGAGAGTATTTTACCTTCTTCACCCTCTCGTGTGCTGCCGGCTATCCAAATCAATCTGTCTTGCCCGAGTTGGCGGCGCATAACCTCGGCCGACTCTCGTAAACTGGGCGGAATAGTAACATCGAATTTGATACTGCCTGTTTCAGAAATTTTTTGCTCGTCAACCCCTAATTGCTCAAGATGTTTTCTGTCCAATTTACCTTGCACGGCAAAATGATCGACCATACCCAGAGTACGCTTCACAAGTTTCGGAAATTTGGCGTAGTTTAAGTAGGAACGTTCAGACAAGCGTACATTAGTGTAAACCAAAAACGCACCAGAGCGACGGACTGCCTCAATCATATTGGGCCATATTTCGGTTTCCATGATCAGAACAGTTCTGGCGTTAACGGCCACAACAAATTTACGCATCGACCAAGCTAAATCATATGGAAAATAGCAATGAGATACGCTGTCTCTCAACATCATGGAAACCATCGCCGAACCGGTTGGTGTGGTGGTGGTTACTAATATATTGCAATCTGGCTGCTCTTGCAGAAGACGCTTAACCAAAGGCGCGGCGGCACGGGCCTCGCCAACCGAGACGGCGTGAATCCAAAGATCAAACGGTGCCCTGCTCTTGATATCGTTGCTTACAAAACCAAAACGTTCACCCCAACGAGACCAATATCGACGATTCTTGAAACCTCGTAGAATAAGTCCAACGATGCCGAAGGGTATTGCCAGATTTAGCAGAATTCGATAAAGCCAAATCACACAGACAACCCTTCGTTGGTCATGACCGCAGCATCGCCGACCCAATCTCTTACAACAATAAAATCACTGAGCAGCGTCGCTTCCGGCGAGCCCGCTTGAGGCTCGGCACGGTACTCCCACGCGACCTTTGGCGGCATCGACATTAATATTGACTCAGTACGACCGCCAGACTGCAAGCCGAATAATGTGCCCCTGTCGAACACTAAATTAAACTCAACGTAACGCCCACGACGCAGCAGTTGCCAATCTCGATGGCACTGTGAATAGTCGTTATCTTTACGTCGATTCAGGATCGGCAAATACGCCGGGACAAAGTTGTTGCCGACACTCTGCATAAACGCAAAACTTTGATCGAAACCAGGCTCGTTCAAATCATCAAAGAACAAACCACCAATGCCACGTTGTTCATTTCGATGTGGTAGAAAAAAATAGTCATCACACCATTTTTTGTATTTAGGATATAACTCATCACCAAATGGCGCACAGGCCTGTAACGCGGTTTTATGCCAATGTGTGGCGTCTTCCTCGAAACCGTAATATGGAGTCATATCAAATCCACCGCCAAACCACCAAATAGGTTCGTCGGTTTCGGCCCCGGCAATAAAAAAACGCACATTCATATGTGAGGTAGGCACGAATGGATTTCTCGGGTGTAACACCAGCGAAACACCCATGGCTTCAAACGGTTTACCCGATAACTCAGGGCGTTTTTGGGTTGCCGCAGGAGGTAGTTTCTCACCTTTCACATGTGAAAAATTGACGCCTCCTTTTTCTATCACTGCACCATTCTCCAGCACTCGTGTACGACCTCCACCACTGCCGTTATTATGCTGCCATGCATCTTCTACAAACTCGCCGCCATCGACAGAGGCGATGGCCTGACATATCGAGTCTTGCAATTTTTTTAAATAATTGGAAACTTGATCACGCATGAGAAATTTTATCTAAGTTGTTCGCCCGTTACAGCATCTCGAATTGTTGATGCACGAGTAGCATGACCTACCGGTGCGTCGACAACATAGTCTAATTCTCGACTAAATTCATGTATTACATCACTGGCATTTAACAATGCATCTTGCCCGTGACGATTAGCACTGGTAGACACAATTGGGTGACCAAACTCAGAACAGAGAGCCTGGCATGTTACATGCTGTGAAATACGCATGGCAATTGAAGTGTGCTTACCACGAACCCATGCTGAGACCGAGTTCTTTGCCGGGAGTATCCAAGTGTTAGGCCCAGGCCAGGACTGTATAATTTCATCTAAACGAGACAAATTTTCGAGCTCAGCATATTCGGATACTTGTTCAAGCGTAGAAGCAACTAAAATCACTCCCTGGTCTCGTTGCCTCTGTTTGATCTCAAGCAATCGTTTAAGTGCGCCCAGGTCACGAGGGTCACACCCTAAGCCAAAGCAATATTCAGTAGGGTATGCGATTACGCCACCGGCGCGAAGAGCGTCGACAGCATGTAGAATTTGAGTGTCCATTTGTGTCGCTAGTGTCCTCCTGCAGAATTAGCAGGATATAGGGAATTTGTGAACCACTTACTTTCGTCAACAAGGTCCGTCAACTCCGCGCACAAAAACACACCAACAGACAACTGAGGAACAAGTCTGCAAGCTAATCAAGGCACGTATGATCTAAAGTAAATTGCCCATTAACCAAACGACTTAGTTTAATGCCTTACATTAAACTAAACCATTAAAAACGACGAATATTCGCAGGTCTCTATTTGGCCAACGAGACGACACTTCTCGATTAGCGATGGCTTAACCGTCTTCCGACTGTGCCAACTCACTCAACGCTTCAGGTGCGTTAAGGTCCCAATTATAGTCGAAACTAGTGCGAGTAAGGCCCTGAAGAGTTTGGCGCTTCGAGTCATCGACGTTTTGCCGAATGTAGGTAAGAAGCGCTTGTCTATTCGCTGCAAAATCTGAGCGATACCAATCAAACACGGAATTTAGGACAATTCGGTTACCATCCACGCGCACGGCCCTTGGATGTTGGAAGAATTCAGCTCTGGCTTTCTCCAATAATTCCTCGTTATTTTCTCCATTGAACGCTGTTTTCTGAATATTCGCGCCACCAAGCGTGCACGCCGTGATCGCAAAGTGAATTCGAGGGTCATTCCATATCGGCCTCAATATACCGTGCTCGATATCGTTCAAACTAATATTCTGCATTGCAACTTCGGCGACATTTCGCCCCCAGCCAGCGCCTGAGCGAAGCCCTCCGCTCAGTAAACGGTTTACCGCGCGAGTAGAACCTGATCGATAAGCGTCGATAATCTTATCAACAAGAATGGCATTGAACATGTTAATCCAATAAGCTTTAGCCTCCTCGCTATTGAGCTGTCGAGGTTCCATTTTCTGCAGATAATCGAGATAATTCTTTAATTTCAACGCATCGCCTGCAGTAACAGCCGAATAATTAAATCGGTTAATACCACTAGGGTGTTGATCATCGACGTAGGCAGTCAAGATTTCTTGCCAGGCATCGTGACTGATTTGCATGGTGCTCGACGGCTCTCGATCGTTCCAAAACTCGATTAACTTAGCTTTTGGTGCCGCATTTGCAGTGGGCACTATTAGAAGCAACGCAAGCGCAATATACACGAATAATTGCGCCCGATCGCCACCTCGGCTTTCGGGAAAATATGACACAGTTCCAACCTCCTATACGGCCGCCTATAAAGCCCCCATGACTCCAATTTAAAGGCACACTTAACCGTTAATTTTTATCGCAGAATAATTGGAATTTCTAATTTGCCAGAATTTGAGAGTACTTTTACCCCTACCTCAAAAACTAGACATAATGTCCACCAGAAATCCCAATAAATGTCAATCTCAGTATGGTACTTTTTTTTCCTTATTTAAAGCCTTTCTGAGACAAATTAATTTACGGTTGATTTAGGTTCCAATCGTATTGATACTCAAATTTGGTAAAAGAACCAAGCGTCGAGGCGTCTGCTTCAATATATTCCGATATGTAATCAACGATTTCAGCTTCATTTTGACCAAAATCGCCACCGTACCAGTCAAAGATACTGGACAATACTAGTGTGTCGCCTTTGATTTCTACACCGCGACTATGGTTAATGAAATCATGCGCAGCATCTTCCATGAGTTCGTCTGCATTGGCAGCCGTAAAGGCCTCGTCCAGTAAATTCGGGCAACCGATGCTTGCGCAATTCACCGCGAAATGAATTCGAGGATCTTTCCATATAGGGCGCAGAATCCCATGCTCGATATCATTCAGGCTCAGCTTTTTGCCCTGAACCTTGACGAAGTTTTTGTCCCACGGTCCAAATGGTGAGGTAAGAAAGCGAATACTTCGAATCGACTCGACAGGATACTCATCGAGAACAACCTGGGCCGTTAAGGCATTATAAAAATTTATCCAATATGCAAGCTGTTCATTTTTAGAAAGTTTTCGAGGGTCAATCGATTGCAATGAGTCCAGATAACCGTCCAATCGTTTTCTATCGGCCTTATCAACCGCCTCGTAGTTAAAGCGATTAACACCCGAAGCATGTTCGGCGTCCAAATATTTGTCCAAAAGGTCTTGCCAGGTCTCATGGGAAACCTCGATGGTACTTTGCTCATCATGAGCCATCCAAAACTCTTGCACTTCAGCATCGGGCGCAGCAAATGCTGCGCTACCAACTAACAACAAAACCACTGCGGCTAAAATGCGGTTAGACCATTTCACTATAATAGCGTTCATATCGTTTTCTCTATTTGACATCATATACTCTATGTTATCCCTAAGGCATTAACCCAAGCTTAACCACGCCGCCAGCTGTGAAATTTTTCAACCCACTTCAACAAGCCATGTGGCTGATTCTCGCGTTTCCAATTGCCAGCAACAAACTTGTTTGCTTCGGCCATACTGGGGTAGAGATGAATAGTGCCCAATATTTTATTAAGTCCAAGGTTGTACTTCATTGCTAGTACATATTCGGCAATCAGCTCACCGGCATGACTGCCAACAATAGTGACCCCTAAGATCGTGTCTTTACCTCCTTTGGGAGTAATCACTTTGATAAAGCCGTGCGCTTCGCCATCGGCAATCGCGCGATCTAAATCGTCGATACCGTATCGCGTGACTTGAACATCCAAGCCTTTCTCTGCCGCTTCACGCTCACTCAAGCCAACTCGAGCCACCTCCGGCATGGTAAATGTTGCCCAAGGAATGACTCGATAATCAACTTTGAATTTCTTAGCGAAACCAAATAATGCATTGACGGTGGCGTACCATGCTTGATGCGACGCCGTATGCGTAAATTGATACGGACCAGCTATGTCACCAACCGCGAAGATATTCGGTACATCGGTGCGCAGATATTCGTCTGTTTCGATGGTGCCATTAGGGCGCAGTTTTATTCCGAGCTTCTCAAGATTCATCTCATCGCTATTCGCTTTACGCCCTACCGCAATTAGCACCTTATCAAATGGAATCTCCACGGGGCCGCTCTCGGTTTCACAGTGAAGGACTTTTTCGCCATTATCGGTGAATTTAACCGCCTTATGATCAGTCAGCACTTCGATACCGTCACTTTTAAATTTTTCGGTAATTAAGTCGGCAACATCGGAATCTTCACGACCCATTAATTGCCCCATCATCTCCACCATCGTGACTTTAGAACCAAGCTTGGAAAAAGCCTGGCTCAACTCACAACCGATTGGTCCGCCGCCCAATACAACAAGTCGCTCAGGTAACTCTTCGAGCTCCCAAATATTGTCTGACGTTAAGTATTCGATGTCTTGTACGCCTTCGATCGGCGGCACAAATGGCCGAGCACCGGCAGCGATAATAATGCTTTTTGTACGAATATCGCGATCACCAACGCGCACCGTGTGCTTATCGACAATTTCAGCGTCACCCATTACACACTCAACACCTAAGCCAGTAAAGCGCTCGACCGAATCGTGCGGCTCGATTGTCTCGATAATATTATGAACACGCTTCATGACCTTGCTAAACACGGGTTTTACATCAACTGATTCGAAACCGAACTCGTCTGCACGGCTCAAGGTGCTGGCAACTTTTGCCGATCGCAAGATTGCTTTACTCGGCACACACCCGGTATTTAAGCAATCGCCTCCCATCTTGTGGCGCTCAATTAAAACCACTTTTGATTTAACCGCTGCAGCGATCAAGGCACTTACTAAGCCACCTGACCCCGCGCCTATCACTACTAAATTTGCATCATACTTTGCCATGATTAAGCACCCGCTCCGTTATCGTCTAGGTTTGTTTCTTTTTTTAGAAAGTTAAGTAGGTATTTTGCCAGTATTGGAAACACACCGAGCAAGGCAAACGAGCCCAACAGCTTAGGCGAGGCAATGTCCCCTAAGCTCGAGATATCAGCTAATTGAGTACCTGCATTCACATACACGGCTGTTCCAGCCAACATGCCAATTTGACTTGCCCAATAGAAAGTCCAGGTTTTAAGCTTAGTGAGGCCTAATACCGAGTTAACAACAAAGAATGGGAATAGCGGCACTAAACGTAATCCGAACACATAAAATGCGCCTTCGCGTTCAATACCGGCATTGATGGTTTCAAGACGATCGCCAAACTTGGACTGAATAGCATCATGAAATAGATAGCGCGTCATCAAAAACGCCCCAGTTGCGCCAATTGTGCTGGCAAATGATACAACGACAACACCATTCCAGAAACCCAATATAGCGCCTGCGGCAACGGTGAGTAACCCCGCTGCGGGCAGATTAAACGCAGCAACCATCACATAAACAATAAAAAATATGGCGGATATCAGTATCGGATTTTCATTATAAAGCGCGTTCAGCGAGTCTTTTTGAGACTTCAAATACTCAAGATTCAAGTACTGCCCTAAATCGAAAAAGAAAAAAGCGGCAATTACTGCAGCAATGACCGCGACTAGGATAAGTTTTGTTTTCATACTACTATTTACAGTTAGTTGAACGAAAAAGGTGCAACTCGAGACAGCGCACCTCACATTAGCTCGTATGTTTCGGGACTCTTTTCAAGACCTACCATAACAGCCTTTTCTTTCGAGCATACCTATAGATTAACCTTTGATGATAGAAAAACTTGGAAAAAGTCTTAATTGGGACATGGCATCAATCAAATTGTTCCCTGATTTGAACGACGATGAATTGCATATATGGTGGCTTCCACTAGAACTGGATAATGCCCAATCAGTGCGAGCTTTAAGCCTATTAAGTGATATACAACGCGATAAATATCATCGACGCCTGACTCCTGAATTAAGATATCGATATTTGGCTGGCCGATTTTATCTGCTTAACTTACTCGGCGCGTATACCAGGACAGACCCTGAAGAGGTACTTTTATCGTACAGTCGTCTAAATAAACCCAGCCTGAGCGATCAATCATTTGGGCTCGAGTTTAATTTTACCGATACGGATGGATACGGTGCATTCGCCTTTAGCAAGTCAAGACAGCTCGGTATTGATATTGAGAGCCTTGACCGTAAGGCCAATTTTAAAGCAATTGCTGAGCGCCGCTTCACCAAACAAGAGCTCGAATTTGTGTATCAAAATGGCCAATTGAACTCTCAGCGTTGCTTGAGTATTTGGACTCGCAAGGAGGCTTTCGGCAAGGCAACTGGCAAGGGCATTAATTTTCAAATGAACGAACAAAACTTGTACACAGCAGACGATTGCGACCATGAACACCGTTTTCAGGATAGCGATGGGACTTACTGGCGATGCTTGCAGCTGTTACTTGGGGATCGTTTTATTTCTAGCGTGGTGCATGAACAGCACCAGGAATTATCAATA
Organism: Arenicella sp.; assembly: GCA_965230315.1. GTDB lineage: Bacteria > Pseudomonadota > Gammaproteobacteria > Arenicellales > Arenicellaceae > Arenicella. The sequence continues at coordinate 3,531,343 of CBDDKT010000002.1, read as the reverse complement.
AAAGCGTTTAATTCACTAACATTTTAGCCATCAACTCACTCTCAGATGATGTCTGGTTTTATCCATTGGTACCACAATCCATAGTATTCATGCAAAGCAACCGTGCTGAGCTTCAATGCAGACGCCGATGGAAGATAATTAAAGAAAGCCGGAGAGTTCTGCTCGCGAATTAGAACATCAGCCGAAGCTGGCGTAATGCTGGCGGGCAATCGACGAAATAAGTACTGCGCGCGAGGCATATGTATCGCTGAGGTGACCAACAGAATGCTATTAATCTTCTCGGCGCGAACCAAATCAGCGACAGATGTTTGATTCTGCTCTGTGGTGCGGCTGCGATCTTCGAAAAATATCGCGTTATCAGGCACACCCCATTGTTGCAACAACTGAGAGGCATAGTATGCCTCACCTTTAAAACCGGCTTGTCGATAGACATTACCGCCGCTCAGGATGATCTTTCCAGCCTTACCCTCACGATATAGCTGCGCAGCGTACCAATAACGATCGGAGCCATGACCGAGCTGAACGTGCCTGGCTGGCGGTAAAGGAATACGCAAACCGCCACCGAGCACAATAATTGCATCGTGCTCGGAAATCGACTCCATTTGCAGTTGAGGATATTGTCGCTCAAGACTGGACACTAACCCACTGGCAACCAGCGGATTGCTGGACACAAACAAAATTACCACGGCGAAAAGAGCACAACTATTCGCCGCAAAGGAATTGCCTTTAAGCTTGAAAATCAGCCATGAAATGCTTAATACCGAGACCGCTCCTAAAGGATAAATCAGCGAAGAAATTATTTTTGTGAGTAAGACTGTATCCATTGACCCTTTGATTCTGCGCGACCACTTAAATTGCGCGTTACAATGCCGAGCGTATCTAAGAGTATCATGGAATCTGAGCGTAAATGGTTACGCGAATACAGCTCGAATGTTACGATACATACCCGAAGTAAAGTCATCTGGCAACGCTGACTCGGTTTAATGAGAAGCGCAATGCCAAAATGGCCTCTATCATTACTCAAGCATTATGGATTTATTCGATTTTAAAGACGGCCGAGAAGGCTACTACGGCGAGTATGGCGGTACTTTTTTACCCGAAATACTTTACAGCACCATTGAAGAACTCAAGGCCGAATTTCGTAAAGCGAAAGACGACCCTACTTTTTGGCAGGAATTTATTCAGCTTATGCAGTCCTATTCGGGGCGGCCAACTCCGGTGACTCATCTTGCCAACTTGTCGGCAAAACTGGGTGGCGCACAAATTTATGTTAAGCGCGAAGATTTGAACCATACGGGTTCGCATAAAATCAATAACGTGATGGGTCAAGGCTTGTTGGTGAGACGCATGGGCAAAACCCGTGTCATTGCTGAAACTGGCGCAGGACAACACGGTTATGCAACCGCCACCATGGCAGCTCGCTTTGGTTTTGAAAGTAAGATATATATGGGCGCCGTTGATGTCGCACGCCAACGACCGAATGTATTCTGGATGGAAAACATGGGTTCCGAGGTCGTTGCCGTTACGGACGGTCAGCAAACCTTAAAAGACGCAATTAATGAGTGTCTACGCGATTGGGTAACCAATATGGACAACACTCACTATGTGCTCGGTACCGCGTGTGGCCCTCACCCCTTCCCAGAAATGGTTAGCTGGTTTCAGTCAATTATTGGTCGAGAAGCCCGTGACCAAATTCTGACTTCGGCAGGAAAGTTACCCGACCGCATCTTTGCCTGTGTTGGTGGTGGCTCAAACGCAATCGGCCTATTCCAAGGGTTTATGGATGACCAGGAGGTTCAGTTGGTTGGTTGTGAGGCTGGTGGTTTTGGTCCCGGTAAAGGAAATCATGCCGCCCGCCTGGCGTATAAAGATGCATCAGTTGGAGTAGCTCAAGGCATGAAAACCTATTTTCTTCAAAACGACGACGGCAATATGCTCGAAACGCACTCTGTTGCAGCCGGCCTGGATTACATTGGTGTAAACCCGGTATTGGTTCACCTTTGGGAGCAAGATCGTGTTCGATTTGAGGCGGTAACTGACGCACAAGTTACTGAAGCGCTTAGAGTAAGCATGCGTACTGAAGGCTTAATCCCTGCGCTTGAAAGTTCTCACGGTTTTGCCCAGGCAATTCTCGAAGCCGAGCAGATGTCCAAAGATGAAGTAGTGCTCATCAATATGTCTGGGCGCGGCGACAAAGACATATTCACCATCGCCGATGCACTGGACGACAGCCATTGGAAAGAGTTTATTCAACAAAAGGCTCAGGCCTATTCTTCGGAGGCTTAGAGCGCCATGCCACTAAATAATTATCTAGCCGAACGAAAAAGTGCTTTGGGCGTCAGCAATCGCCCAGCCATGATCATGACTCACGTGGTGTGCGGTTACCCATCATTTGAAGCGAACTGGAAAGCCCTGGAAATTATGGATTCGTTTGGGGTTGATCTGGTAGAACTGCAATTTCCATTTTCCGAGCCTTCCGCCGACGGTCCGCTATTTGTTAAAGCAAATCAAGACGCTATTAATAATGGCGTTCATGTTAATGATTGCTTTGAATTCATGGCAAAGGTCACTGCTCGTTTCTCCTTTAAAGTGGTGATGATGGGTTACTACAACACCGTGTTTAAAACCGGGCATAAAACGTTTTTACAACGGTTAAAGGATGCAGGGGCGCATGGTTTTATCCTGCCCGACTTACCGGTTGAGGAAGCAGGCGAACTACATGCTATTGCTCAGCAATTAGATCTTGCTCCGATTGTGCTGATGACTCCAACCAACACCGATCAACGTTTAAAACAACTCGCTGACTGCGCCGATGGTTTTATCTATACCGTGGCGCGAAAAGGTGTGACCGGATCAGATACAGACATGAATACTGAAGTATCAGAATTCATTCAGCGCTGTCGAAGCTTTACAGATTTACCGCTGGCGGTAGGTTTTGGTGTCAGCACGGCAGACGATATACGATTTATTGGTCAACACGCGGATATTGCAGTTATCGGTACAGCGGCCCTAAAGGCTTGGGAATCTAACCATGAGCAGGGCTTATATGACTTTTTTGCTCAACTTTTGGGTCAGCCTGAATAGTATCTTTACCTCTTGGCGCATCCTCAACAGCAATGCGCCACATGCCTTGGGACAGAGTGAATAAGTGCTGCATTAATTGCACGGACTTTCATTAACAAAAAGTAAAGCAATAATCCTGCGACTCACCGTTTCTTTTAAGTATGTCCATAGAACATTATTGCGAGAAGTCTTCACAGTAATCTCTTGAACATAACAACGGCTTTTTTTCGCCTGCGCGAAAGAACGTAGCACAAAACTATAAGTGCAGTGAGAAACACTTATTCCTTTGTCTTACATTGGCGTTGTTTGACAGAATACCCACACCCTGTTTCTTAGCTTTTTTGTGGGTATATTCCCTTGATTGGGTTGGTAGGGAAAGGGGCCAAACGTTTAATGGTGCGATTGCCATGACAACGAATGGCCCCTTTTTTCCATTAAAAATGCTAAAACCTCCTCCTTGAGCAATAAATACACAGGCTTAGCTGTGGATATTTTCGCCGTCACTTGCCATACTTTTCTATTCAGCCGCTTTGAGTTGAATATTACCAACCTACGATAGGAATCGCAGGGATGGCCAACATTTATTTGGGGGACTTCAAATTGCTGGAAATTGCTGTTAACCATTTCATCATGAGTAATTTAAAGCCCAGGGCGCGTTAATGACGCTTCTTTTAACACTATTAGGGATATCGGAGGGACAATGAAACGAGGTTCTCTGCTCTGCGCTGGACTATGGCCATTTATATTTTTACCACTGCTGCTCCTATTGCCATTGCTGTTCTTCAAATGGCACGCAATTGAGGACGACGTTGCTAGCAATGCCATAGCCGACCTCGACAGCAACCAGGCAAATTGGGTTAATATAGAAACCACAAACCGCGGCAGAGACATTCTGATTACCGGTACCCCACCAAATCAAGCAGCGCTCGATCAGGTCATTGAAAAGGTAAAGAAAAGCTACGGAGTGAACCTCGTAGAGGTCAGCTCAGATGCAAAACCACCGCCGGCGCCCGCCGAACTCAACACAATTCTGACTGGTCAATCGGTCGTGCTTCGAGGAATCTTAGCCAATACAGAAAGCGTCAACGCAATAGTCTCTCAAGCCAGCCAAGCGTTTGGCGAAGGTAACATAATCAATAAACTGAGTGTTGGTAACAATATCGCAGACCTTCCGAATCTGAATGGTTTTTTCCAAAGCTTGGCGGGAAAAAGCTTCGCACTGGAAACACTCACCGCATCGCTTAAAGGTGATACGCTCCGCCTGACGGGAATGGTTAACAGTAGCGAGTCAAATAATGAACTTTTAGACCAAATGGCAAGTTCACTCGGTCTGACTGTGGAAAACACATTAACCATTGCCGCTCCCCCTGTCGAGCGAGATGTCTGTCAGGATCTTGTAAACGACCTGTTGAGCAACGGAAAAATTAACTTTGCAAGCGCAAAGGCAACCATTAAAGACGATAGCTTTTCATTGTTAGAGCGAATCCAGGCAACTGCCTTAAGGTGCCCCGACGCCAGTTTTGAAGTGTCCGGCCACTCCGACTCACTGGGTAACATCGACTTTAATATGAAACTAAGTCAGCAACGCGCTCAGGCAGTGGTCGACCACTTAGTTGAGTTAGGTTTGGAGGCGTCACAGTTTTCAGCCGTTGGCTATGGCCATACAAAACCCGTCGCGGAAAACAACACAGCGGATGGCAGAGCGCAAAATAGACGCATCGAATTCAAACTCAAGAACTAATCATTATCGAGGAGAACAGCTATGAGTGGATATCTATATTTATTTTTTCAAATATGGGTTTGGATTATCGCGTCGTTTATTTTTGGTTGGTTCGCACATTGGTTTTTCTGTTGCAGAGGAAAAGAAACCAATCGTTCTGAAGATCGTTTATCCGCCACCGCCAACCAACTGAGTGATAGCAGTGTCGAAGTTATCGAGACCACGTCAGTATCAATCGACGAATCCTGGAAGCCTGAAGGTTTCGCAAGTGCGCCAGACAGTGCTGACGACCTGAAACGAATTAAGGGCGTTGGTTCGGTGATCGAAGACACGCTCAATGATCTAGGTATCTATAAATTTGAGCAAATCGCGGCGTGGAGCGATGACAATATATCCTGGCTAGAAAATTTTCTCGCATTTCCGGGTCGCATTGCCCGAGAAGAATGGATTAAACAGGCAAAAGCACTTGATGCGGGAGAAATTACCGAATTCGCTGACCGAGTGGACAAAGGAGACGTAGACTACTCCTAAAAGGCCGATACCTGGACGTGTCCGTATTGCTCTTGGGTTCAACACCTTACAATTTGCCCATAATTGAAAATTAGGTATTGATTCCATTTCTGTAGATCGGTTAGACTAAAGTCTGAACATTGAGGTTGCGCAGGAACCCTGGCCCCTACCCAACCCAATAACCCAACCAAGGTTTCTGAGTAACTTCTCTGTTCTATATCTCCTTTTTGTTAGGCAGCTTATTCAAGCAATTCCATAACCTAGCGTTAAAAATACAAATAAATCCATTAAAATCAATCGTTTAAGTTTTTTCTAAACTAATCAATATATTAGCTAGGACGTATTCACCTACTGAAACCCACTCAGTTTTTCGATAATCAGGAAATAATTATTGCCACCGCACCATCAGACTAAAGTCTGATGGTGCGGTGGTCGGCCAAATCTATTTTTTCAACGCAGCGGCTAATTTAGCCGCCATTGCGTTATTGGTAATCGATTTCTCTCTTTTTTCATGTCTAGAAGGAGGCTGTTGCTTTGGTTTATGCTTCCTTTGTGGTCGAGAACTCACTCGCTCAACCCGACTTTTTTTCGTTTCTTGTAATTTCATCGTTAGCGCAATGCGTTTTCGAGGAATGTCCACTTCCAACACTTTAACCTTTACGATCTGCCCTGCTTTAACAACTTTATGCGGGTCATCGACGAATTTATCAGCTAAACATGAAATATGTACCAATCCATCTTGGTGCACACCCACATCAACAAATGCCCCAAAATTGGTCACATTTGTCACGGTACCTTCAAGAATCATGTCTTCAGCGAGATCCTTAATGGTCTCAACGCCCTCTTTCAAATTTGCAGTTTTGAATTCTGGGCGTGGGTCTCTCCCAGGTTTATCTAACTCGTTAATGATGTCGGTCACGGTTGGAAGGCCAAATCGCTCTGTAACAAAGTCTTCTGGGTTTAGTGATCTCAAGAACGCGCTATCACCAATAATTGAGCTGATATCTCTTTGCTTAGATTTTGCTATCGCAGCCACAACCGAATACGCCTCGGGATGAACACCAGACGCATCCAGAGGGTTAGAGTTATCAACCACAATTCTCAAGAATCCCGCCGATTGTTCGAAGGTTTTATCGCCCAACCTTTGTACCGACTTCAGTTGTTCGCGAGAGGTAAATCGACCGTGGGTATTTCTATATTCAATAATGTTATTAGCTAGAGTCTCGTTCAGGCCAGAAACACGTCTGAGTAATGGCATAGAAGCCATATTCAAATCCACTCCAACGTCGTTTACACAATCTTCGATCACCGCATCCAATGATCGACCGAGTTGAAACTGGTTTACATCGTGCTGATACTGACCAACGCCGATTGATTTCGGTTCGATCTTTACCAGTTCAGCCAATGGATCTTGAAGCCTTCGAGCAATAGAGACGGCACCTCGAATCGTAACATCCAAATCAGGGAACTCACGGGCAGCAAACTCAGACGCCGAGTACACTGAAGCACCGGCTTCATTGACCATAACACTGGTCAGTTTTAGCTCGGGATGTCGCCTAATTAAATCGCTGGCTAATTTATCGGTTTCACGCGAAGCCGTACCATTGCCAATGGAAAGCAGTTCAACCTGATACTTTTTCGCCAATATAGCGAGTTGCGCAATTGACTCATCCCATTGATTTTTAGGGGCATGAGGATAAATCGTTGCTTGGTCCAGATATTGCCCGGTGCTATCAACTACGGCAACTTTCACACCGGTTCTCAAACCTGGATCCAAGCCCAACGTTGCTTTCGCTCCAGCAGGCGCCGCAAGCAGCAAGTCTTTGAGGTTCATCGAAAAAACCCGGATAGCCTCGGCTTCGGCTTTCTCTCTTAGATTAAACATTAGATCGCTGCTGATATGCAGTAGAATTTTGATACGCCAAGTCCAACTGACGACTTGCAATAGCCAAGAGTCCGCTGGGCGCCCATGATCGGCAATATCCCAGCGTTTGGCAATCATCGCCTCACAAGGGTGTGAAAGTGCATCAACCCAACCTCCTTCAGGAGCCTGGAGGTCGAGCGAGGAAATCAGAACTCCTTCATTTCGACCTCGAAAGATTGCCAAAGCGCGATGCGGTGGAATGTTTTTATATGGCTCTTGATAATCGAAATAGTCTTGGAACTTAGCGCCTTCTTGCTCTTTATCTTTAACAAGGTTAACCGTCATAATCGCTCGTTGCTCTAAAAGAGCCCTTATGTCAGCTAATAATGACGCATCTTCGGCAAAACGCTCCATCAAAATAGCACGCGCGCCATCCAACGCAGCTTTAACATCGGCTACCGCGGATTCGGAATCGCGGGTTAGATACTTCTGTGCTTCTACTTCTGGGCTTAAACCGGGGTTTTGATGCAGCGCATCGGCAAGCGGCTCCAAGCCAGCCTCAATCGCGATTTGTCCCTTTGTCCTGCGCTTAGGTTTATAAGGAAGGTATAAATCTTCTAAGGCATTTTTTGTCTCTGCGTTTGCAATTGCTTTGCTTAACTCGTGGGTTAACTTACCTTGTTCATCGATACTTTTGAGTATCGTCGATCTTCTCTCCTCCAGCTCACGCAGGTATTTTAACCTCTCTTCAAGATTTCTTAACTGGGTATCATCGAGCCCACCGGTGACTTCCTTACGATACCGGGAGATAAAGGGTACCGTTGAACCTTCATCTAACAAGGTAATAGTGGCACTAACTTGGTTTGCCTGAACATCTAATTCCTTGGCAATACGATTTTCTATGGACAACATGTAAAACAATCGGGTGATGAATTTAACGGCTGATTATCCAAGAATTAGCCGATTAATTCTATGAAAAACAGTCGCTAATGCTCACCATAAAACGAAAAAGCCCAGAACACTGATTGTGCTCTGGGCTTGGGACCAAACATCCAGAAAATTTGCCTCAGAGTCTAACTGGCGACAGCTTCGGTTTCCTCTTCAAGCTTATCTTGTGTCCTTAGCTCGAAGTCACTTGCATCGTGGCGCTCGCGCAATTGAGAGTTCAATTCTCCCCAAGCACGGTTTACCATTTTCCCTCGCTTCACAGCATCGCGCTCGCCAATTTCAGCGACCCAACGATTTAGATGCTCGTAAGTATGTGTTTGTAGAAACTCTGCGGCCTCATACACCAGATTATTAACTACGCCACCATACCAGGGCCAAATAGCCATATCCGCGATCGAATATTCATCACCGGCCATATATCTATTATCAGCGAGATGGCGATCTAACACGTCAAGCTGACGTTTGACCTCCATAGTAAAACGGTCGATACAATACTCGATCTTAACCGGTGCATAACTGTAAAAGTGACCAAATCCTCCGCCCAAATACGGTGCGCTACCCATTAGCCAAAACAACCAGTTCAAACATTCCGTACGCTGTTTGTGCTCCTGCGGTAAAAATGCATCAAACTTTTCAGCCAGGTACAACAAGATAGAGCCCGACTCAAATATTCGGGTCGGCTCATCGGTTGAATGATCCGCCAATACGGGAATTTTAGAGTTAGGGTTTAGATCGACAAAACCACTGCCAAATTGGCCTCCTTCAGTAATGTTTATCAAATAGGCATCGTATTCAGCACCTGAGTGACCAAGCGCAAGAAGTTCTTCCAACATAATGGTGACTTTGACGCCGTTGGGCGTAGCCATCGAATACAGCTGCAGTGGATGCTTGCCTACTGGCAATTCTTGTTCATGGGTCGGGCCAGCGATGGGGCGATTGATTTTTGCAAATGCTCCGCCATTCTCAGACTCCCACTTCCAAATATTTGGCGGCGTATATTCGCTTTGTTGACTCATGCTCAGACTCCTATAATAGGTTGATTTTCGGCTAATACTTATTGATAACCGTTCGGATTTCTCGACTGCCAGCGCCACATATCTTGCATCATATCGTCAAGATTATGCTCTGCTACCCAGCCCAAGGTTCGGGTGCTTTTTTGCGTATCGGCATAACAACTGGCGACATCGCCCGTACGACGCGCCACAAATTTGTACTGTATAGTTTGACCACTGGCGCGCTCAAAAGCTTTCACCATCTCTAACACAGAATAGCCTCGGCCCGTACCAATATTGTACTCCTGACATCCATGCTCCGAGTTTAACGCCTGTAGTGCTTTAATATGTGCACTCGCCAAATCAACCACATGAATGTAATCCCGAACGCCGGTGCCGTCGGGCGTATCGTAATCATTACCATAAATGGATAAACACTCTAGTTGCCCAACGCCTACTTGCGAAATATACGGCATCAAATTGTTTGGCACACCATTCGGATCCTCTCCAATAAGGCCGCTCGAATGCGCTGATACGGGGTTAAAATAGCGCAAAATAGACACTTGCCAGTTAGAGTCTGAAGCCGCCACATCGCGTAAAATATTTTCGATCATTAACTTGCTTTGACCGTAAGGGTTGGTCGCGTTCAACGGAAACGATTCGGTAATCGGCACCCTGCTCGGATCGCCATACACGGTTGCCGACGAACTAAACACAATTCTCTTGCAGTTGTATTCCGACATTACAGATAGCAAGGTCAGAGCGCCTTGTACATTATTTTGATAATAGCGCAAGGGCTGCTTCACCGATTCACCCACCGCCTTAAGGCCAGCGAAATGAATGACCGCATCAAAACGATGCTGAATAAATGCCTGCCTAAGCGCGTGGGCATCGCATACATCAGCATTGATAACAACCGGCTTCACTCCTGTGATCTGCTCAATTCGAGCGATCGACTTTGACCGACTATTACTAAAGTTATCCAATATAACCAAGTCAAAACCCAGTTCAATAAGCGACACAACAGTGTGGCTGCCAATATAACCGGCACCGCCAGTTACCAGAATTTTATTCGTAGATTGATGCATCAAACGCCTTAGGCAAATGTAGTTGTGTTATTGGGTGTATGCTAAGATTCGGAGTTCAGTTAGGCCTATTTCTCTGCCAATTATTCTGATCATAACAGTTAAGTCAAAAGCCAAACAAATAGGCGCTTAAAACAGCATATAACGAATATTTTAAGCCACGTCGAGCAAATCCACATTAACACCACCATCACATTAATGCAGCAACTCTAATGTATCAGTTATATCGAGATCGGCCACTCTTAGTGTTTTGCATGGTACTGGCGAACATAGCTCTATCAATGTGGTGTTTTGCCATTGACCCGGTTATTAATAATGATGGCATTACCTATCTCAGTCTGGCCCAATTAATGCTCGATGGCGAATGGAGCAGCGCCTTTGAAACCTACAGCTGGCCTTACTACTCAGTATTCATAGCGGCAACAGCCAAACTTACATTTCTTGGAGTCGAAGACGCTGCATTTTTACTTAACACATTACTGGCCACCTCTCTGACCTTAGCATTTGTTTGTATTGTCGCAGAATTATCCAATAATAATCGCCGCATTATTTTGATCGCGATGCTGGTGATTTTGTTCTTTCCCAGCATTACTAAATATCGCTCTTTCATCATCCGAGATTTCGGTTATTTGAGTTGTTATCTGTGGTCTTTGTATTTTATTTTTAGATTTTGTAGCACGTTGAATAAAAGCCATTTAATTGGCTGGTTGTTATTTGCGGCATTGAGCTGTCTGTTTCGCTTTGAAGGGATCGCTTTTCTATTAATCGCTCCTTACTTTTTGATTTTATTTACGGCGACAAAAATGCCACACAGGCGGCTTATTTTGATGTGTTTGTCAGCCGTATTAGTTGTGTTGTCAATCGGACTGTCGATTTGGTATATCACCGACAAATATACTGGATTAATTAAGCTGGCTCAGGCGTCAGGTAAAGACGTTCAAAATGTTCTGGATCTATTTCTGATGAACACTCAGGAAAAATTGGGCGGCGAAGAAGGATCTTTTTGGAGTTACAGCGCGATCATTGCGTCAGATTTAACCAACGTAATTTACGAGTTGATTCGTCGCATGGCGGTTTTCTACTTCTTTTTTGCGCTCTACGCCTATGTGAAAAACATTGGTTTTAAGAATAAGCTTATCAAGCGTGTTTGGTTAGTATATGTACTATCGAATATTTTCTTGTTAGCGGCCTATAGTCTATACAATAATTTTCTTGTAAGCCGCTATACTATGGCATCGGCGCTAACGTTACTACTACTGTCTCCCTTCGTAATTGAACGAATGATTTACGGTTTTAGTCAATTCAATATTGCTAAGCGAGGCGCAGTGATCTTGGCAATATTTTTACTCACAGTAACGTCAATCGAAGGCTTAGATGTGAGAACCAAGAAAAACCATATTAAAGAAGCCGGGCTTTGGATAAAAAACCAGCTACCCGATGACGCTCGAATTTTCAGCAACGATCCTTTGGTAATGTACTACGCGAATCGTGGCCTAAATAAACACCTCGATGGCGCTTATACCACTTTGCAGTTAAGAACTCATATGGACAATAAGCGAATCAAAGACTTTGACTACATTGCCCTGTCGATCAACCCTAATGACTACTACGAAGACCTTTCGAGACAAACGCTGTGGTATGACCACGGCGCACCAAAACGCCTGGTCAACGGCGTTGGAGAGCGGCGAGTGTTCATTTTTAAGGTTAGAAAAAATGAATCGTAGACAAGGCTCATAATGACTACACGTCGACACATTCTCGGCTTATTGGGTTTGGCCGGTGCTGGTATGGCTGGCTTAGGAACCTATAGCTATCAACGAGGGATACGCCTGCCCACTCTTCACTGGGACCCGCTTGCGATTAGCACACAATTTGAAGTGCCGGGCGTGGCCCAGTGTTTTGGCAGCGATCTAATTCAAACTTCAACAAAGCCTGGGGTTAACTCAAACTTCAGAGCATTTGCTCCGCAACCCGGGTTAAATTTGGTCTGCGATGGCCCGACTAAACTGATTCTTTCAGTTTCAAATATTTCGTCACGAGCCTTGTTTGAGTATAGAGCTAATAATGTAAAGATCAGCGAATCACGAAATAAAATCACTCGAATAATTACTATTGAAACGAAGTCGAGCGCTGAAATTTCATTGCAGTGGATTTTACCCGAACTCGATAGCTACACATTTGCATCCATTGGCGATACCGGCGGTGATAAAGAATTGAATTGGTGTATCGAGCGAGCACATGCCCTTGGCGCACAGTTTCTTTTACACCTAGGAGACTTCAACTACCAGGACACCGACTACCAGCGGTCTATTGACGCATTTAATGCCTCAGAAATTCCAATATATGTGGCGATTGGCAACCATGATTTTCATGATAACGGCGCTCTTTATGGACGTTTTATGCGAGAAATTGGGCCATTAAATAATGTGTTTAACATTGGAAAGACCCGTTTTGTGAATATTGATACGGCGGCCAATATATTGCCCTTTGGTGCCGGTCAGCGAGGCGATATGTTTCGCTTAATGGAACTGGATAATAGCTTTACTGACACCGTGGCATTTACCCACCGCCCGTTACATGACCCATCTGAAGACAGCCATCATGATATGGGCAGCGATGGAGAACGAGATTGGCTTATCGCAGCCCTAAAAAGAGTGAATGCAAAAACTTTGTTAAGCGGCCACATTCATATCTATGACCGCCGAGATTTTATGGGGATAGACAATATTATTGCTGGGCAAGGTTTGGGGCATCAAGATATTTTGATCAATGGTGATGCGTCAAAAATGGTGCTTGGCCACGTGAATTCAAATGGAGCAGTTCATTACACGGCGGAACCACTCGCAATGCCAATGGAAGCGCACTGCCACCCTCGTATCGACCCTGTGAAAGAAAGCATTCGAGACGGCGAGCACGAGGCGATATTAAAAGTTTTAGAAAAAGCCTGTGGCCCTTCTTCGATATAACTAAAACCGCCTATCGCTATCAAATAAAAAAAGAGCGAGCCCTAACCGGTCACGCTCTTTTTTGCTATATAGTAAATCTAAAGATCGAAGAATCAACGCTTCATTGAACCAAAAAATTCTGAGTTCGCTTTAGTGGCTTTCAGCTTATCAAGCAAGAATTCGATTGCCTCTATTTCATTCATTGGATGAAGCAGCTTACGCAGGATCCATACTTTTTGCAGCTCTTCCGGGTCCATTAACAACTCTTCTCGACGCGTCGATGACTTGTTAACCACAATTGATGGGTACACACGTTTCTCAGCAATCTTGCGCTCTAGGTGAACCTCCATATTGCCGGTGCCTTTAAACTCCTCATAAATCACCTCATCCATCTTCGAGCCAGTCTCGATCAATGCGGTTGCGAGTATGGTTAAACTGCCGCCTTCTTCGATATTTCGTGCAGCACCAAAGAAACGTTTAGGTCGCTGTAACGCGTTTGCATCAACACCACCCGTTAAAACCTTACCTGAAGCAGGCGCCACCGTATTGTAGGCACGGGCCAGACGAGTAATAGAATCAAGCAAAATGACAACGTCTTTCTTATGCTCCACTAAACGCTTAGCCTTTTCAATAACCATTTCAGCAACTTGAACGTGTCGTGCCGCTGGCTCATCAAACGTTGATGAAATAACTTCACCACGCACACTCCGTTGCATTTCGGTTACTTCTTCTGGTCGCTCATCTATCAACAACACCATTAACTCAACATCTGGGTTGTTGGTCGTTATGGCCTGCGCGATTTGTTGCAGCATGACAGTTTTGCCACTTTTGGGCGACGATACAATTAAGCCACGTTGGCCTTTTCCAAGCGGCGAGATCAGGTCAATCACACGGCCGGTCAGATCTTCAGACGTTCCATTTTCTTGCTCCAACTTCATGCGCTTATTAGGGTGCAGAGGAGTAAGGTTTTCAAATAAAATTTTGTTTCGGGCTTCTTCAGGCGTGGAACCGTTAATGGTCTCTACTTTGAGTAATGCGAAGTAACGCTCAGAATCTTTTGGAGGACGAACTAGACCAGCGACTGTGTCACCAGTGCGTAAATTAAAACGACGAATCTGACTCGGAGATACATAAATATCGTCTGGTCCAGCTAAGTACGAGCTATCCGCTGAACGCAAAAAACCAAAGCCGTCTTGCAATATCTCAACCACTCCCTCGCCTTCAATATCTTCACCTTTCTTAGCCAGAGACTTGAGAATAGTGAAAATTTGGTCCTGCTTACGCATACGACCGAGGCCATCTAAATCCATTGAACGACCAATTTCGGTCAACTCGGTTGCGGTTTTCTTTTTAAGATCGGTTAGGGATGCTGACATAGTACTTAATGGTATTTTTCTTTAGAATTATTTGCAGTAATCGGCACTCGGTCATACCAATTTGGTGGACATCGAGTGCCAATGAATCTTTTCAAACCCAGGTGTTCTCTATCTTAACGGAAATATTTGAGAGCGATTCATTGCTCTTCAATTCTTCGATTAGAGCCCTAAACTGACGTTTTAAGCCAATAGCAACTATTTACAATTAATTGGATATAGCTAGGCGTGTTCTGCGCACTGGGAATAATATTTTGGAATACAGCTCGGCGATTGCGAGTCTGGGTAAACAATATCACGCTATCGAGTAATATGTCTAGCGTATTAATGATTGGTTTATTACAAGAAGTTGTTAGGTATAAACAATATCGTGACATTACTGCGGCGAACAATCCTATTAATCCACCGCAGCTTGATCAATATCTAATATTAGATATTTTCGTCTATAAATGCGGTAAGTTGAGACTTAGACATAGCGCCAACTTTAGTAGCGGCGACGTCGCCTTCTTTAAAAAGCATAAGAGTGGGTATGCCTCGAATCCCAAACTTAGGCGGAGTATTCGGATTACTATCAATGTCCAGCTTTGCAACGGTCAATTTTTCGCCATATTCAGCCGCGACCTCATCCAGAATTGGCGCTAACATTTTGCATGGGCCACACCATTCAGCCCAATAGTCAACTAGCACAGGCTTATCAGCCTGCAATACGTCCGATTCGAAGCTAGAATCTGTGATTTCAACGGTGTTTTGAGACATAACTTATTCGCCTATTTATTTGTAAATTAGGGTATAGTGTGCGGATTATTTTGCATATTGCAAGTACAAAAATTCTGGAATTGGTGTTCGACCAGTCCGCCTAGTTAAATAGCTGAGAAACACACTCATTGTTGGACGTATGGTGACTATCGCGCAGATCATGCGAATTCAATTCTACTCAATATAGCCTGAGGTAAGCTTGGTGCTTGTTTCTGTTTGCGTTTTTATTGCTTATTTAGAGATTTCTTGAAAGTAAATATTCAGCTCAAATTGACCAATCGTTGATGCTTCCAGAGATAACAGCCGAAGGCGAATTATTAGTGCTCATAAAATTATGACCGAAAAACATTTAAGTGATACTCGATTTTCAGAGTTAGACATACATCCAGACGTGCAGAAAGGTATAGAAAGCCTTGGCTTTGACTTTTGCACGCCAATTCAGGCGCTGTCCCTTCCAATTGCACTGAAAGGCAAAGACGTAAGTGGCCAAGCTCAAACGGGCACAGGTAAAACCGCCGCATTTTTGATCGCCTGTTTGCACGAGCTTTTAAATAAACAAGCTAAGGAGTCCAAAAAGAAAAACCCTATTCGCGCGCTAATCGTCGCGCCAACGCGCGAACTCGCCATCCAAATTCATGAAGATGGCAAAAAACTCATAGAGCACACCGGCTTAAAAATGGCTCTCGCTTATGGTGGCACCGATTACGACAAGCAGCGCACTGCGATTGAAAATGGCGTCGACATACTTATTGGCACGCCTGGAAGAATTATTGATTACTTTAAACAAGGCGTGTTTGCGCTGGACGCGTTGGAAGTGATCATTCTAGACGAAGCAGACCGAATGTTTGATCTTGGCTTCATCTCCGATATTCGCTATTTGTTTCGCGCCATGCCCGAACCAAGCGAACGTTTAAATTTGTTGTTTTCAGCCACCTTATCTGCCCGCGTAGGTGAGCTTGCATATGAACATATGAGCGAACCCGAAGTGGTCAAGATTGAGGCAGAAATCACGGCGGATCGAATCACCGAAATCGCTTATATGCCATCAAATGAAGAGAAAATTCCACTGCTGATGGGCTTACTTAAAAATGCGAACAGCGAGCGCAGCGTGGTGTTTATCAACACCAAGCATATGGCAGAAAAGATCGACGCATGGTTAAAAGCAAATGATTTCAAATGCGCCATGCTCTCAGGTGATGTGCCGCAGAAAAAGCGTGAGACACTATTACAACGATTTAAAGACGGCAAGGTTAACGTTTTGATCGCAACCGACGTAGCGGCGCGAGGCTTACATATTCCAGAAGTCAATTTCGTAGTAAATTTTGACCTGCCAGCCGATGCTGAAGATTACGTTCATCGAATAGGCCGTACTGGTCGTGCCGGAGCCAGCGGCACTGCAATGAGTTTGATTTGCGAAACTTATGCTATGAATATCATGGACATCGAGCAATATATCGAGCACTCGATTCCAGTAGAACGTGATATCTCAGATTTAATGTTTAAAGACCCCGTTGTTCCGGACCTTTCAAAACTCAAATCTAACCGTAAAAAAGATGGTCGCGGTAAAAGCGGCGCTAAAAAAGATGGCAAATCAGGAAAAGGCCGCAGCGGCAAGCCAATCCGTGGTAAAGGGGGTGACGAACCTCAAAGAGATCGTGAACGGCGAGAAAAGGGCAACCCTAATCGCATGCCAAAGAAACAACGACAGCAATCTAACGAACCTAAACAAACCCCAGAAGAGCGCGAAGCGGCTAAGTTAGCTGCTATGGAAAAGCGTAAGAGCGAACCTAAAAAAGCACCGCGCATCCCGTTGCGCGGTCGTCGGGGCCAAGAGGTTCCCGCTGTCGGATAGTAGTCGACACGTCCAGAACCAAACACATGGTTGAATTAGAAAAAAAAGCAGACGAAAAGCAACATTGTGATCAACGTGCCGCCTTACTTCTTGGTGGTGGTGGCGCGAGAGCCGCTTACCAAGTGGGTGTTTTAAAGGCCGTAGCCGAAATGGTGCCGCAAGGGTGTCATAATCCATTTCCAATTATCTGTGGAACCTCTGCAGGCTCAATCAATACAGTGGCCCTAGCATCTAATGCTTCTAATTTTCATCTGGGCGTCGAGAAAATTATGGGAGTTTGGTCGAACTTCGAACTACACCATGTGTTTTACGCCGATGCCAAAAGCCTGTTTAAACGCATTGCGCATTGGGCTTGGGCAAATCTCGGGCCGGGCGATCGACACAAAGCCCCTAGCTCGATATTGGATAATCAGCCATTGCGAGAGCTACTCGATCAATATATCGATTTTGACAATATTGATAGCTCCATCAAGAACGGGGAACTGCACGCCTACTGCCTAACCGCGTGCAGCTACACGTCCGGGGAATCAACGACGTTTTATGACGGTCGACCAGAGATTCAAAACTGGATAAGAACGCATCGCGAAGGCGTACGCGAAAAAATGAGCATTGACCATTTAATGGCCTCCTCCGCAATCCCTGTAGTTTTCCCATCGGTACAGCTAGGCGAGGAGCATTTTGGCGACGGATCCATGCGTCAAATCTCACCGATCAGTCCGGCCTTACATCTCGGTGCTGAAAAGATTTTAATCATCGGACTTCGTATGGAAAAGCAACTAGGCCCCCTACAACCTCCGATACATAGACCATCGCTCGGCCAGATCTCAGGCTATGTGCTTGATACCTTGTTCTTAAATAGCTTGCAATCGGATATAGAGCGCATGGAGCGCATGAACCGAACCTTGCAAGAGTCCGAATCAGAATCAAGCAATAGCGACAAATTAAAAGTGATTGATCATTTTGTCATTAGCCCATCCGAAGACATAGCCAATATTGCTATGAAACATTTTTTGGAACTACCAAAAAGTTTCCGCGTAGCTCTAAAGTTTATCGGCATGGCCAAAGCAAACAGTCGACGATTCATTAGCTATCTCATGTTCACTAAAACGTTTTGCCAGGAATTAATTGACCTTGGCTACAAAGACGCTATGGCTCAAAAACAAGAGTTACTTGAATTCCTGGAAAAGTAAGGATTGTCTATTCGAAAAATTCACCTCTCTCAAAGCTCGATAAACTGACGAACTAAACAGTCAAATTCAACAACTCCCAAAGCGTAATAACGCGATATTATTACGCCAGATTATGTCGATAGAAAACGAGTCGGGACGGATAGTCGATGTTGATAAATTACTTTGGGGGATTCACCCATCAGCTTAAGACCTGCTGATCCTAACGTGTTTGGCTTAAGCACTAATACTGCCATTGTTAAACCAATCGAAAACCAAAAACCCATTGTTATTACTGCTCTCAAACTCGTTCTCATAATAATCTCCATAGCTAAACTAAGGTAAAATAGCCATCCCTGGCCTCCATCTCCTAGCCACCTGCCCCCATGAATACCCCTTATTCAATTTAATTGTTCGACTCAAAAACAATTTTTTAAACATCCATTTCACCTCAAAGTGTTGCTAAAGCACTTGATGGCAGCGAGGGCCAGTGTCATTTGATGAGGTTATGATGCTGGTTGTAATTGAATAAAAATATTACACACTATTACACCGGACTTGTTATCACTCGTTAGAGTGATAATCTCTAGAGGCTGGTGCGACAGCAACGGTAATTAACATGATTTTCAGGAAAACATATGGAGAATAATAATGAGTTCAAATAACTGTGTAGCAGTCACGAAAGTTAAAATTAAAGTGTTGGAAATTGAAGAATTTTGTAACGGCAACCCGCAGCCGATCGTCGACGTCACCTTAAAAAAAGGTGACTCAGTTGGGGTTATTGACGGTGTCGAAGTCTTTCAGGGCAAGATGAAATATGATGACGGCGAAAAGAACCAGAAGATCGATATGGTAGAAGCAATATTTTCAGATGATGTCGGTCAATCTGGAGAGCCAGGAAATATACAACTACGGGTAACATTGACCAATAATAATGAATTTATAGACCCGCCGGTGACCACTGTGCCCAGTGACCCAAGCACCGTACCCACTCATTGTGTCGAAATAGAGAATGATGGTGAGAACGCGATAATTGTTACGTTTCTAGAGCCGCAAGAAGGGGAGTTTGTCGCTTACCCAGCGTTGTATTTCCATACCACTCAGGGTGTCGTAGATCCCGGTATGGGAGTTCGCAGACGCCCTGGCTAATTGAGCTGGGTCAATTACATAAACTGTAAGTTGCAGCTCCAGTGGCTCCATTAAAACCTTCATATTTACAAAGAGGTTTGAACCATTCAAATGAGAACCATATTGGAGCTGTACCACGATCAACCGCATCGCTTACATCAACAATGGCAGCAACATAGTTACCGGCAAGAGTGTTAACAATTGATGCGGCGTAATCAAGTTCCGCGATATTAGGGAACTTTTTGTTCGCTGTTTTGAGCGTCTTAACCGCGACTCCATATTGTCCTAAATGCGCTTGAGCTTGCGCCAAGTAGCTAAAATCTTGGGAAGACTTCGGCTCTGACAATAGAGTCAAAACTTGACGGTAACTTTGATTTGCCAATAATACATTGCCCGCTAACGCATAACTGTCAGCCAAATTCAAATGATGCAACGCGGTTGCGGGATTAATATCAATCGCTTTTTTATGCGCCTTAATCGCACTTTGATAGTCTTTGTTTAACGTTAACGCAAGACCATAGTTGGAGAAAACATTACTATCAGGACTACTCGCTAATAAGGTTTCATAGCTTTTTATCGCGACTGGAAGATTACCTAAGCTCATTTCTATGGTCGCACTTAAATCTAACGCATAGGGATCATTCGGGCTTAGATTCAAGGCTCTTTCGATCATTGTCTTGGCTTCATTGTAATTACCGAAAAAGAATTCTGAGGTAGCAAGGTTGTACAGATTATTTATTGAAGGTTTCCAAACAGCGTTTTGACGATCTAACGCTAAGAGCTTCTCGTAATCGTTTTCAGCGTAAGCTATTGAACTGTCTATTTCGCTTAAGAATAAATCATCCAAAATTCGATCATTCAATGATACGAAAATAGACTTAGCCTCCTCTAATTTACCCAAATCCAATAATGTCAAAATCTTGGCTCTTTGAACAATTCTGTCGCTTTTTACGCCTTCTGGGGAACTGTCGAAAATACGAATCAAGGTGTTCAAATAGCCTGTGTCGCCAGTATTGCGGTGCAGATAACTCCCGAGTTGATGAAGCAATGAGTAGGATGGTACAAAATTAGGTTTCTCAGAAATGAATGCCTGGATATCATCAAAGTGTTTCCGATCTTTAGATGTTCCGGAGTTACTGCCGACATAAAGCGTCAAATAGCGCCGATAGTCCTCCTCGCTCAAGTTTATAGTGTTTTGAGCAAACGAAAAAACAGAACGATCAAACAGCTTTGGCAATTGGTTTGAAATCGCATTCTTTAAGTCAATCAAGGAATCACTTGCGACGGGAAAACTGGTTTGCTGACTAACGGCCATTCGTTCGCCAGAACGCTTCTGAATTTTGATATCACACCGTTGCTGTAGACAATTGGCAGTGACAACCATGATATTTTCTACGCCGGCTGCAGTAGCTCTTTCGCGGTAGCCGCCCTCGACAGAATTAAGCTCCTTAGCATCGACCAGGCCAGTTTGTTTAAATGACAACAACGTGCTTTCAGTGCTTTGCTGCAGCGTGCTTTTAATCAGCGACAATAAGGTTTTATTGAAGTCATCTGAAGCCGTTACTTCGATATTGTCTAATGCGATGTAGCTAACCTTACTATTATTTTGCTGAGTAGAGGGCAGTAATTTCAGTAATACAACTCCGACCAAAAACCCTGATGCTATCAAAGCGGTCTTGCTTAATAAGCTTTTCACATTTGGCGATAATTTCGAACGCCGAGTAGGCTTAACAGATTGAGTTAATATGACCTCAGTATTATCTTCCACTCCGTCGTTAGAGGCGATAGTCGTTTCACTTTTAAGCAACTCGGCAATATCCCTGGCATCATATAGACGCTCCTCTGGCGCTTTACTCAGTAAATTATTAAGCAGCTCGCTCAACCTAACCCCAAGTTGATTTGTTGCCGTATCGCTTAATTTTAATGGATCATTAATGATGCGTTGCAGTAATGCAATTTTATTACTCGTATCACCAAACGGGTGGTCGCCAACTAACGCCTGATGAATTAAAACACCTAAAGAAAACAAGTCGGTTCGAGTATCAACTGCCTGTCCCGTAGCTTGTTCGGGTGACAAGGAAAAATAGCTTCCACTAACGCTGTCCATTCGCGTTAACCCATCATCCTCCAAATAGTCGTCGAGTTTAACTTTTGCAATGCCGAAGTCCGCAACCTTGGCCACATTGTCATTGGTTACTAAGACGTTGTCAGCCTTTAAATCACAGTGAGCGATACCCTTACTGTGCGCGTTACTTAGCCCTTGAGCAATTTCAACCAACCATTTCAGCTTTACCTCGCGAGTTGGCGATTGCTTAAGGCGTTGCGTTAACGTATCCCCGCCGACATACTCAATGACCAAGCCTAAGATATTTTCACTCTCAACAACATCGTAAAGTTGAACAATGTTTGGGTGATTGAGCTGAGCCAGTAATTTTGCTTCAGCCCTAAGGCTGTTCGCCATGCGCGCAGTAGAGGCGTTGGCAGTATCGACACACTTAATTGCCACTTCGCGCTCTAGCTCACGATCTTCAGCGAGATAAACAACGCTCATACCGCCTCGCCCAAGTTCGCGCAGTATTTTATAGCGACCTATTGATTCGAGTTGGTTGAACGATTGACTCATATGGTCCTATGACTCTTTAACGCCTTCTTTGTAAATCTCGAAGTTTTTGATTCCCAGCCTAAGTGCACCGCGTCGTCTCTCTATTAGTTTTGAATGACCAGTAACGTTCGGTAATGCAGCGGCGACTTGTTTACGTGCTCTGAATATCTGTATGTTTAAGTGTGTTTCTTCCAAGCCTAGCTCTTTCATCAACAACTGATTATCCAACCAGCCGGCGCCATCATTCCCACTTTGCAAACGATAACGCAATAAATGCACCAGCAAGTAATGATGTGAACGTTCGCCAAGCTCCATTTCAACTCCATTATCTATTAATGTTAGATTAGCGCTTTCTTCATCTTGACTTAAATCAAAACGAAACGTGACATCATTTATTGTAGCTTGTTTAGATGAGACTACCGTCGTCGCATCATCTTCGGCTATCAATAAGAATTTCCAATCTACACCGTTAATAGTAATTAGGTCGCCATGTTCATATGGCCCCGCTTCCTCACCAATATCTACGCTCTCAGAAAACCATTGCTCACGATCAGGACACAAATAGAGCGCGAGTTCAGGCGAATGTTCATTTGGCAATAGCACGCTCTCGGCGATCTTAATTGTGTTGCTTGGGGAGCTTTGATTGATCAGCAAAGGAATCGGTTCACTCAGATCCCTAAGGGTGAGTACCACTTCTCCCATACCCGCCACGTCGATTTTATCACCCACATTTAGAATCACCGGCTTTTGTGCTGGGATGATCTTGTTATTTACCTTGAGCCCATTTTTAGACACATCCTTGATCAACCAATTCGGATCGCGCCATTCAACCACCGCATGTAATTTTGAAACGTATGCGTAACTTAGCAAAGTATCGACCGTACCGTCACGCCTCCCAAATGTGTGGTAATCGCGAAGATATTCCACTCCCGAGAAGTCGGGTGTTATTAACTCAAAAAATGCCACTATATCGATTAGCTATTGTTAGTTTATTACTTAGACCCTGCGCGAGATGGAAAACGTTCAGAGCGCCAATTTTTCGAAAAGCGTGTGTAAGGTAAATAAGCACGTCTACTTACAGATTTAACCCGAATGTTTAGCGGCCATTCAAAGATCAATATTAATTGGTACCACGCAGCTAAAGAGTCATGCTGCTCGCCCGAGTATTGAGTCGGCTCATTAGACTATGAAAAAGCACCTTTTCGAGTGACTAATAATTATTATTTAGCGTTTCTAGAATAAATAGATTTACGTCAGATAGCCAGCCTAATTCGCTGGTTTTCGCTTGGCTAATTGCCTAAGTCGACACACGCCTGAGTTGCACCTCAGCATGAATTGTCAAACACAATAGAGAAGCCAGTATCGTTGCCTTTGGCGATCGTTGTTCGATATTGTTGGCAAGCAATGTGAGTTATTTAGGGATAGAAAATTGTGGATGATCATCCTTGATCGTCTCACCCTCCTGCGAGTGTTCCTTTTCCCTTCCTCACCCATCCCCATGGTTAACTCTCCTAACTCCCGCCTTATACCTTATTAGTTCATTCGCCAATTTGGTATTACACACCATTACACTTATGAGGTTCTTGAGTGTAATAAAGTGTAATACATGATTTTTTACACTTAGCTTATTGTTTAGCCATGGGGATAACGCAGTAAAACAACATAAAACGAGGGTAAGCAGCAAATGGCTACAATAACGAAACAACTACTTTCACCAGCCTTTGATGTAGATTCAACGCTGCAGAGCGTGGTGCTGATCATGGCTAAACAACAAACCAAACTTTACATAAGCTTGCTTATCAGTGCATTCGCGTTGAGCGCTGGCGTGTCGGCCTAACTGATTCGATCCAATTAAATTTTGAAGAACTCTAATAATTGGCGATCTCCTTGCCAATTTTTTAAGAACCGTTTTCTATCTTTGTGATGACCTTTGAGCCAGGTCACCGAATTACTGTGTTGTTGGGCCGCATCGAGGTCGATAAAATACAGTTTGTCATTGCTCCACATCAGATTACTCGCCTTTAGGTCACCGTGAGTTAGGCGAGCCGCTTTCATTTTCTCAAACGCCTCCGCAATCGCAGCAGCGACCTTTTTTCGCTGATCAATATCCATGGTCGGCAATACGCTAATCAACTCCTGACCTTCAAGAAACTCGTTCAGAAAATATGCGTCCAAGCGAAAAGGCCCAAATCGGTCCTCAAGCATTAGTATTGGTGCCGCAACATTTAATCCCGCCCTAGAAAATGCGTAGCTCATTTGCCAGCAACGACGCGCACGTGAGCGACGCAAAGCACGCTTTATTTTGTGCCACCGATTACGCGGGTTATACCGCTTTAAAACCATGGCCTTACCCGAAAATTCGATACGCGCAACGGTGGTGGTTTTGTCGTGCTTGAACGCTTTGCTGGTATCTGACAAAAGCGTGTTCAGCGAACTTGCACTCAGCGGAACCTGGTCTACATAATTTGATGAGACCCAGATCCGAGAGTTCCAGTCAATTGTGCGCGTAATTGGCTGCGTCACCCACTCTAGCTGATCCACGAACAAACTACTATTTTCCGACAACGTGCCGCGTTTCGGGCACATCAGAGTCACGATCTAAGGACGTTGGTTTAGTAGGCTCGCGGACCGGTTTAAGCTCGGTAACAGGTGATTCGGCGAAGTCTCCTTCGATTACTTGAGTCTGTTTCGCTTGTTGATGCTTCAGCTTCTCTAACACCAACGCTTTGCGTTTTTCGGATTCGTAAAGCTTATTGCCACGACTTTCAACTTTACGCCAAAAACTCGTTTCAGTCGCCAAAATCTCGCGCAATGGCTTACCCCGATAAAGCTTCATAAAGCGCAGCAAATCACGCTTGGTTAAACCAATATCTTTGCTCGAATAATACAAGCCTGCGATATCTTTAACCGCCCAGCGTTCTGGCGTTTTGCGACGCATTTGTATTCGATGTAAGTCAATCAAGTACAGTTTGCTCTCAGGTGAAACCTGATCATCCGCTTCAAAGTGCGCATCCAATAGAAAGTGACATAAATAGAAGTCACGATGATTGGCGCCATTTTCATGAATCACTCGCGCTGTTTCTACGACTTTATTCAAAATCCAGCGTTTTAACCGTACCTGCTTGAGCGTGCGCGGAGGGTTCTTTTGCCAATCACCACAAAAATCCTCCAGACTTGTTTCTGTCGGTAAGGCTTCAGTAACAATAAAAGAATGCTTGGTAGCCGGGTTGCGCCCCCGAATGCCATAGGCCGCTACCGTCATCGTGTCAATTTCCAAATCTTTTAAGCGATGCACTCCATGCCACTCATTCAGCGCGCCAACCACCGGTGCGCGAAGATAGGTTAAGTTCTTGACAATCTCACCCCAACCAACGCCAGTATGCATTTTTAAAAAATAGTCTTTATTACCCCGCGTAAATCTCAATGTTCGACGACCCAGGGCTTCGCGATATACCTTGCCTTCAATATTCATCATTTGGTAGAACGAATCTTCGCCCTTCAACGCTTGTCGCAACTCGTTGGTGATATACAATGACTCATCGCGTTTCTGGCGCATTTCGCCTGGCAGGTATAGTCGATGCTGAACACACGTTTGCTCAATGAAATCGACCGCTCGTTGTGGCATGACGTAGAGGCTCGGATTCTGACCGTATTTCAGTCCATTTTGACGCCACTGTTCCTTTTGCTCAGACAGCAACATTTCAAGTAACTTTTCATTAAGTTCGTCTTGCGAAAATCGTTTTCGCAATACATAGCCTGCATCGGCCGTTTTTATATGGGGGGCATAACCACACACTGGCGTTGCTAGCACCGGCAAGCCCGATACGATCGCCTCTAATAACACGCCACCAGTGGTTTCAGCGTAGGCTGGGTGCAGCAACATATCTCCAGCCTTCATCAACGCTGGAACGTCTTTGCGCCCTCCCAGAAAATGAATGTTGTTCGCAACATCATGCCGCTTGGCCAAGCGCTGAAAGTTGTCTGTCTTATCTTGACCAACTACAAACAGTTTGGTTTTTTCTAACAAATCCTTAGGCAGAGCTGCTAAGGCGAGGATTGCCCGATCCAATCCTTTGGTTTGAAAACCCGATCCGATCAGTAACACTAAATTATCATCCTCCTTAATGCCTAAAGAGGTTCGAAGTGAGCGACGATCGGGTAATTTGTCTAAATTGGCCCACCTTGCTTTCTCCAAAGTAGGAGGCAAACACAAAAATCGAGAGTCTTGGGTCAGATAGTATTGTTGGTAAATCAGTTTTTCACGGTCAGACAGCGATAAAATATTGGTCTTGGAGGAGGCTTCAAACACCCCTCTTTCAAAGCTTGAAAAATATAAGAAGCGCGGCGTGAAACGATAGAAAAATGAATGCCTTAGGAATGAACGTCCTACATAGCAATAGTCGCCACAATAGTAGATGTCCATGCCGGGAATTTTATTGAATCCAACAACTACATCAAATTCCTTTGTTTTCAAGAGCTTACGGAGCTTTCTGTGAAATGTATGGGCCCGCGTATGATTGGTGAGTGCAAAGTGCTTAATAATCACCACTTCAACGCCGTCAGGCACGTCTCCTTCCCAACTTCCGGTAAATACCGTCGCTTTGTGACCACGTTGTGTGCATTCATTCGCAATTCGCAGCATGTCTAGTGACAAGCCACTGTATGGAAAGTGTTTATATAAACAAAAGGCGAAGTGCATAATTAATCAATATCTTTAACTTAGGCTAAATTATACGCCTAAAGCTATGCATTTTTAGAAGTTTTACGCTATTTGGCGATAAAGTGTTTGCCAAATTGCGATCGCACTTAGCTTTGGGTTCGCATCTGACACCTTATAACACGGGGGTTCCAGCACTTGCTGCGTCAATTTTGAGCATTGTTTTTGTAAGCACGGTGAACAGGGAAATGTGCTCTGAATCAGAGTTTGCTTACGACCAACCGCGCCCGTCAATTTAGAATCAGTGGATCCGTATACAGACACGCAAGGTGTACCTAAAGCCGCCGCCATATGCCCTAAACCAGTATCCACCGCAATCGCGCCTGCAATTCCAGATATGGTCTGCGCCAATTCAGTTAGACTAGATCGATCCAACACACTTATATCCGGCCGGCGATCTGCAATCCACTCTGCACGTTGTTTCTCTAACTCGTTGCCCCACGCTAGTTTTACTCGATATCCATCATCAATCGCTAAATCTGCGATCTCGCGCCAAAGGTCGTCAGGTAAATGTTTGGTGGCCCAAGTAGTGCCATGAAATAGCATTACCGTATCTGGTTCTTGCTCTGCCTTCTTAGATAAGGAGATGTTATACGCCAATTCGCCGCTAGGGACAGAATACGCAAAAATAGACGCGAATAATTGACGTAATCGCGCTACCGCATGTTGATCACGACCCACATTGGCCGTTTTCTGATAAAGCCTAGCAGCCGGAGACTCTTTAATCGACGAGCCACTAAAGCCCGCACGAAAACCTCCTTTAACCAGTTTGGCAAAACGTGCCAAGCCAGCACTCTTCATTAACCCTTGAGCATCGATCACGACATCATAGGGCTGCTCTCGAAGACGTTTTACAAAGGCTAAAAACTGCTTAAGATTTTGCCATCTAAAGCTGCGCCATCGGCGTGTTGATACGGTAATCACGCGATCCACATTCGGGTGCCACGTTGGGATTTCGGCAAAGCTGTCTTCAACCATCCAATCGATCACAACATCTGATTTCGCGGCCACCAGATCAGACAGAGCCGGCATCACATGCAGCACATCCCCCATGGATGTTAGCTTAACAACCAGAATTCGCATACGCTATAAGGCCTCAGCCAAATCGAGCACCATCGATGGCGATAACTTTCTCAAACAATCAAGATGTTGCAGCGGACATTCGCGCTTAAAGCAAGGACTGCATTCAAGGCCTAGGCGAGCGATAGCATGATTGCTACTCAAAGGTGGTGTATGGCCTGGGTCAGTCGAACCATAAACGGCAACCAATGGCTTTTGTAGTGCCGCCGCTATATGCATCAGCCCCGAATCATTAGCCACAACCATAGACGCAAACGACATCAAGTCAACCGCCTCAGGCAATGAAGTCTTACCGGCCAATACCTTAGTCTTGTGTCCGGTAATGGCATCCAATTCTTGGCAAACGGTCGAATCTTTATCGGAGCCTAACAGCCAAACTTGCCAGCCATCCGTGAGATAGTGGTTAGCAACTTCCGCATAATGACTCACCGGCCATTGCTTTGACGGCCCAAATTCAGCGCCTGGGCAGAGCACCAATATTTTTTTAGTCGTGGTTAGGTGATTCAGATCCAGAACATTCTGTGCCGCATTTCGGTCAACGACCAACTGCGGTACGGGTATGGATTCAATTGATCTTACTTGTGCACCTTTCTCTAGCCCTAAGGCAACAAATCGCTGTACCGTCATTGGTATTTGTCGTTTATCGAGCTTTCGAATATCGTTTACAAAACCCCAACGCTGTTCACCGACAAAGCCTGTTCGAGTTGGGATTTTCGCCACCGCTGGTACGAGGGCTGATTTTAAAGAGTTTGGCAATAGAATAGCGTTGCTGTACGCCTTTTCTCGCAACCTTTTGCCTAGATTAATACGCTCACCCAGACTTAGCTTCCCATGATTAAAATTGCCAGCAATCAACTCGGTCACTTCGGGCATACGATCTATCAACGCCGAGGTCCAAGCGGGGGCAAGTACGTCTATTTGGCAACTTGGTTCGCGCTGCTTTATATCTAGAAACAAGCTTTGCGCCATTACCATGTCACCGACCCACGAGGGGCCGATAATCAGATACTTCTTGCGTGCATCAGACATCTACGGTGGTACTAGTTAACCAAGGTTAACCAGTCCATACGCTCAGGATTGCGACCATTCACGACGTCAAAATAACGCGTCTGAATTTCTTTTGTTACTTCTCCACGCCGACCCTCACCAATAATTCGATCATCCAGCGAATTAATTGGCGTAACTTCAGCCGCGGTGCCAGTGAAGAATGCTTCGTCGGCAGTATACACTTCATCACGAGTGATTTGCTTCTCGACAATTTCCATGCCCATATCGTCTTTTAGCAACTCTACTATTGTGTCACGAGTGATCCCCTCGAGTGCCGATGTCAACGAAGGCGTATAAACTTTGCCGCGACGAACGATAAAAATGTTTTCGCCGCTGCCTTCAGCAACATAACCATTAGTGTCGAGCATCAGTGCCTCGTCATAACCGGCATTTTCGGCTTCTTGCAGAGCCATAATTGAGTTCGTGTAGTGACCATTGGTTTTGGCTTTGGCCATCGTGCTGTTCACATGGTGGCGATTAAACGAAGATGTCTTAATCCGAATACCCTTCTCCAGCGCCTCATCACCAAGATAGGTACCCCAAGGCCAGGCAGCAACCATTAAATGCGTTTTCAAACCTTTGGCGTGCAAGCCCATGGCTTCTGAGCCATAGTAGGCCATTGGACGTAAATAACCCGACTCAAGTTTATTTTTGGCCATACACTCTATCTGAGCCTTATTTATTTCTTCAGCAGAGAAAGGAATGGTCATACCCATAATTTTAGCCGACTGCAACAAACGCTCAGTGTGTCGATTTAGGCGAAAAATCGCGGGACCCTTGTCGGTAGCATACGCGCGCACACCTTCGAACACACCAACACCATAATGCAAGGTATGGGTGAGTACGTGTACTTTGGCGTCACGCCAATCAACAAACTCTCCGTCCATCCATATATAACCATCGCGATCTTCAAACGACATTGCCTTTTCTCCGAAACTTCTCTAAATAAAATTGTTCGTCAGCACGGTCCGCACTATTGTTAACGATAAATTTATTAACAATGCGTGGTCCAGTATTTATGATATCGATTGATAAAATCAATATCTCTCTAAGGCGCTGATTATAAGGCTTTAGATAAAAAAGACGGCTTTTTTTTTGCAAAAGTGTCGAATTCATCAATGATTAATCGACTATCCAGTGACGCTAAACTCGAACGAGAGACTTAGCGTCATCTAAATCACTAAAAATTTCTATTTGACGGAGAAAAAAATGCAATTTATCGCGCTAATTTACAATACTGAAGGCAACGATGATGTTGATTGGGAAACCTTGATGCAACAATACGGTCAATTTGGAACCGAACTGCAACAAGCTGGCGGCATGCTCGGCGGTGATGCTCTGCAACCCGTATCAACCGCCACCTCGGTTCGGGTACGTGATGGCAAAACCGAAGTTATCGATGGCCCGTTTGCTGAAACTAAAGAGCAGCTTGGCGGCTTTTATTTGATGGACTGCAAAGATCTCGACGAAGCAATAAAGTGGGCAGCGAAAATACCCACCGCTCGTTATGGCACGATTGAAGTGCGTCCAGTAATGATCTTTGACGAAGAGTCACAAAGCTAAGCAACTTGAAAGCGCAGGAGAAAAACTTGGCGCGGATCTTCCGCGCCGAGTCAGGTCGCGTAATGGCGCTATTGGTTTCTCAATGCGGAGATCTTCAACTCGCAGAAGATGCCCTGCAAGATGCGTGCGTGCAGGCGGCAGAGCAATGGCCGATATCAGCACCAAAAAACGCGGCAGCGTGGCTGCTCACCGCGGCTCGTAGACGGCTGATAGATCGACTTCGAAAGTCATCAAATTCACGAGATCAACATACATTGGGGATGATTCTCGACGCCCTAAATACCGAACAAGCTGATGCCGAAGACAAGCAAACGATTCCGGATGAGCGGCTAAAACTCATTTTCACGTGTTGCCACCCTTCGTTAAACCAGCGCTCGCAGGTAGCCTTAACGCTAAAAACAGTATGCGGCCTCGACTCTAAAGAGATTGCTAGAGCGTATCTAGTCTCTGAGACAACCATGAATCAACGCCTGGTTCGCGCTAAGAAAAAGATCAGAACCGCAGGTATTGGCTATAAAATTCCTGAAAAAGACGATTTAGGAGATCGTTTGGATTCAGTGTTAACCACGATTTATCTAATATACAACGAATCTTACTCCGCGTATGAAGGACAATCACTTACGCGTAAGGAACTCGCCGACGAAGCCATTCGCTTAGGCCAAACTCTTTACGCTCTATTACCTGAACCAGAGGCAGGAGGCCTACTGGCGCTTATGTTATTACACCAATCGAGGCAACCATCTCGCAGTTCGGACGGGCAATGCTTTATACCCCTAGAACAACAAGACCGCGCCGATTGGGATAAGGTAAAAATAGATAAAGGAAAAAAATTACTGCTCTATTGCCTGAGCCAAGGTCGACCGGACAAGTACCAACTGCAAGCCGCAATTAGTGCGCTTCATTCAGAAGCGGAACATTGGTCGCAGACCGACTGGCAACAGATTCGCTTGCTCTACTTGGAATTGTATAAAAAACTACCCACCCCAGTGGTAAAATTAAATGCATTGGTCGCTCTAGCCCATTCAGGCGAGATGGAAAAAGCGTTCTCGGGATTGGAAGAATTATCCTCAGATTTAGCAAACTACACGCCCTTTCACGCTGCACGCGCCGATATACTCAGTAAATTGGGCAAGAACAAAATGGCGATAAACAGTTATCATATCGCCATTAACATGACTCATAACCAAGCCGAGCGAGATTTCTTAAAAAAGCAAAGAGCCAAACTGATGCCCAACTAATTGCGCATTCGTACTCTAATTTTATTTACCAATGGTTGCGCAGTTCACGCAGCTTTAAAAATACCGCTTCTTGGTCTGGGTTTGGCCCTAGCTCAGGGAACTTTTCTACGAGCAAGCGAATTATCTCAGAACTGTCTAATCGAAAGAACGTATTCACTAAACGTTCCATCGCGATATTAGAAATAAAATGCTTCTCACCCGACCATTGCTCCATCGCAACTAATAAGCTATGCGCAGCAGCATTGCCAGGCTCTCGATCGAGGGTGAATTGCAGGTTGTTCACAATATAATCATGGCCTGGATAAATCATCGTTTCCTCGGGCAATACGAACAACTGACGAACGAATGTTTGATACATTGTTTGAGGGTTGCCGCCATTATGACAATTGCCAACGCCAGCGTTGAACAGGGTATCACCTGAAAACAGCGCAGGCGCGATGTCATTGTTACCCATGAAATACAGACAGGTATGGCAAAATGTATGGCCCGGAGTGTCTAAGGCAATTAATTCAACCGTTGTGCCCACCTGTACCGTGTCTCCAGCGCGCAAACCCACATCGACATTAGGTATTTTATCGCGGGCATTCTCGTGAGCATACAGCGTTGCTCCCGTTGCTTCGATAACAGGCTCATTCCCTCCGATGTGGTCGTGATGCTCGTGTGTATTGATCACGCCCCTTATATGCCAGCCTAGCTGCCTGGCAGCGGACAGAACACTCTGATGGTCAAGTGGGTCAATGGCGACCGCTTCACGAGTTTCAGGGCAAGCCACTAAATACATATAGTTTCTTAGGCTATTGTTCACCGCAATCTGTTCAACCAACATTGTTTATCCTCTTAAATACTGTGCTTCTAGCCACTCGAATAGGATCTGGCTTAAGGTTTGAGCAAGCGTTTAGTGTTACACTCAGGCCGATTTTCGTACTCAAATACTCGCTTTTGAAAATAGCAACTCTATGTCGTTGATAACCTTAAAAGATGTGAGCGTCGCCTTTGGCTCAGACGCCATTTTAGACCAAGCCAATTTAATTATCGAACCGAACGAACGCATCGGCTTAATCGGCCGCAATGGCGCAGGCAAATCAACCTTGTTGAAACTTATCGACGGCAAGATATTAGCCGATGATGGTGAGCTGCTTATTCATCAAGGCACCATCGTAGGTCGCTTGGTTCAGGAAGTACCGCATAACATCGATTATGACATTCGTAGCGTTGTTGCACTGGGGGATGCTGAATTCGGACAGGCATTGGCCGACTTTTACCTCGCAGGGGAGGATAACCTAGACGCTCAAAACAAAGTCACCGAGCTGGAAGCCTGGGGGCTCGATGTGCAGGTGAAAACACTTTGCTCAAAGTTTGATCTCGATCCAACGGCGCAATTTGCTCAACTGTCAGGGGGAATGAAACGTCGAGTGTTGATGGCGCGTGCGCTGGTGAAACAGCCTGATATATTATTGCTCGATGAGCCAACCAATCATCTGGACATTGACACTATTCTTTGGCTAGAAACACTATTGTTAGGTCTTAATGTCACAATAGTGATCGTCTCACATGACCGTAGCTTTATCGATGCACTTTGCACTCGAATCATCGAGTTAGACAGAGGTTTGCTCACCTCCTATCCAGGGAGTTTTCAAACCTACCTCACAAGCAAAGCGAAAGCCCTTGAAGACGAAAATGTGGTGAACGCCAAGTTTGATAAACGACTGGCACAAGAAGAAGTTTGGATACGCAAAGGTATTCAGGCGCGCCGCACTCGTAACGAAGGCCGAGTTCGCGCATTAAAGAAAATGCGTGAAGAACGTCGCCAACGACGCGAACGTCAAGGCACCGCAAACATCAAACTTAATACCACCGACGGCAAATCCGGCAAGGTGGTTATTGAAGCCGAAAACCTCCACGCCAGTTTCGATGGCAAGGTCGTCATAAATGATTTTTCTTGTCGCATTCTGCGTGGTGATAAAGTCGGCATCATCGGCCCCAACGGTTGCGGTAAATCCACCTTAATTAAAATATTGACTGGTGAAAGCCAGCCCCATGGCGGCAAAATCAAAATAGGTACCAACCTAAAAATAGCCTATTTAGACCAACATCGCTCAGCCATTAGAGATGACTTGAGTGTGCAAGATAATGTCTCGGGCAACACCGAAATAACCATAAATGGTCAGTCCAAACATATCATGGGCTATTTACAGGATTTCTTATTCAGCCCTGCTCGAGCCAGAGCGCCAGCCGCTAAGCTGTCGGGCGGTGAACGCAATCGGCTCATGCTGGCAAAATTGTTTACTCAACCCTTCAATTTCTTGGTATTGGACGAACCCACCAATGATTTAGATTACGAAACACTGGAACTGCTGGAGCAATTATTGATGGACTACACCGGCACCTTGTTACTTGTGAGTCACGATCGAACATTTCTGGACAACGTTGTTACCAGTACCATCGCCTTTGAAGGCAATGGCATGGTTCACGAGTATATTGGCGGCTATGAAGATTGGTTGCGTCAGCGTCGAGATACCTCACTTAAAACCGAGCCAGTTAAGAAAAAGCAAGAACCAGTGAAAGCAACTTCTGAGACGAAGGCGAAAAAACTGAGTTACAAACTACAGCGCGAGCTTGAGCAGTTGCCGCAAAAGATTGATGATCTCGAATTGAAGATAGAGAAATTAACCAACGAAATGGCTGTGCCAGAATTCTATCAACAGGACCAATCAACGATTGCATCGCTTGGCACACAGCTTAAGGAACTACAGGAAGAGCTAGATCATTGTTTTCTGCGTTGGGAAGAGCTTGAAGCATAGACAACAATACTCCAAATAGATTGTCGCCTAAACGTTATGTCTGATTAGGCGATTAAGCTAAAAAAACCTAAACCGCATCACGCCGAATTGTCTCTCTGGCTTTTTTCGCTGCACGGCGAGCCTTCTCGCGTGTTTTTTCCATTCGTTGTTGATCTTTCGCCAACTGTTCCTTTATCTCTTTAAGCTCTTTCGCAGACCGCTTCAATTCAGCTTTATTGGCATTCTTCTTCCCTTTTGCCCTTTCTACACTGCGCAGCGCTTCTTCTAATTCTTGTTCAGCTGCGCTAAAAGAATGACTCACTGCATCCAGTATCTCGATGTCGATTTCTGAGAGAACATCAAGTTCTTTAAGCGCTTCTAAGGCCTCCAAACTATCAAGATTCTCAAGCACCGCGAGTTCTTCGATAACCTCGACTTGCTCGAGCACATCAGCGATCTCTAGCTCGTCGATACCACCATGAAACCTTTTTACCGATACTACTCTGCGCGGCGCTGGCACGGCGCCGTCAATTTCTAGCTCAGTAACGCCTTCGATATCGACTGCTCCAAGCAAGCTCTCATATTCGGCTTGCTCTGCGTCGGTCATGGCTCTACGTTCGCCGTCAACTTCAACAAACCTCTCTCCATCTTCTTCAATATACGTAATCTCATCGTTAACGAGCTTAATCGTCCGCTTTTCTTGCTTATCGATAACGATACGTTCCTTTTCTTGCTCTCCACCCCCGGCCATTGCAAGTGAATACATCGATGCGATGCAGACCAACACTGCAGAAATAAGTGCAACTGACAATTTCTTTTGCATGTTGAAAGTCGTTTTGATGTTCATAATTCGTTCCTCTAATTGATTAAACATTTTCCAAGAACAAAGTAAGCTAACCGAGTGTGTGGCAGACACGGTCGAAAGTAGAGCATGACCATAGTTTAGTCGATCATGCTGGTCAGAATTTTTAAGCACAAGATAGTCACAATAGAGTTCCTGATCGTGCCTGAATCGTTGTCTGGCAAAATAGACGAGCGGGTTAAACCAGAGAAAACAAACCAGCATGTCCCAGAACAAATTCAACCAAAGGTGGCCTTGCTTAATATGTTGTTCTTCATGTTGAAGTATTAGGCTAATTTGATTGCCCGAGAGAGAACTTGTCAATTCGCTGGGGAAATATATCTTAGGCTTAAGAAAACCATAAACTGCAGGTGAGAACCCTTCCCGATTAACCGTCACTACCGGAAAAGAAGCGCTGAGCGATGAGGTCTTATGGTCGCTGATTTGCCGCAATTCGCGCCTCAATGTCCAATGCTGAAACACCAATCTGATTAACAACAAAGCAACCAGCCCAAGCACCGTGAGGCCTATCGCAAGCCATGGGTCGAATTGCCCGCTTGGCTGCACAACATAATCATAGACCACCGTTCGAATAGGTTGCACTTGTTCTACCATTGGTTCCGCTAAGGGACTCGAGAATTCAAATGCTGAAAGGCTTTTTCCTACGATAACGGCGAGAGGGATGCTGAGCCATAATAAATAGTTATTGTATGTGCGCATTAACCGCCTTAAAGCCCAGCGCGCCATTAGAATCAATACCAATAACACAGTCACTTCGATATTAAACTGCCAAAACCATTGCAAGAATTCGCTCATGACTTATCCTCTGCTTCAAGAAGATTTTTTAAATATTCGAGCTCATCGTTCGAGAGCTGCTTGTTCTGCACAAAGGTGGCTAATAGCTCTTTCATATCACCATTGAATACCCGATTCAGAAAGCCCTGGCTCTCTTCGCTCAACACCTCATTACGTGCAACACACGGCGAATAAAGATAGCGCCTACCGTCTCTGGTAAACGATACTACTTTCTTTTTCACCAAGCGGTTCAAAAATGTTTTAACTGTTTTTTCGTTCCAGCCCTGTTCATGCAAACGACTCACAACATCGCCGCTGCTCAATGGAGATTCTTGCCACAAAATTTCCATCACAATTTGTTCTGACTCACTAACTCGGTTAGACATACATTCTCTTGAGTTTGATAAATAATTGATTACAGGTGTAATCGAACTTAAGACTACAAGTGTAATCGATTAGAATCAACCAGTTTTACAACACGTTAATAAATAATAATGTTAACAACTCAGTTTACAGCGACGATGCCAAACAGAACGTACAGCACAATGGTAATAGCACCACAAAATAGTGCATAGGGTAATTGTGTTTTAACATGATCGAGAATGTCGCAACCCGCCGCCAATGAAGAGACCGCAGTTGTGTCGGATACAGGCGAGCAATGATCACCGAAAACACCGCCGCCTAACACGGCCGCCAATACCAGTTCCGGAGGCAAATTCAGGTTAATCGCAATTGGCATCGCAATAGGGACCAACAAAGCAAAGGTGCCCCAAGAGGTGCCTGTGGTAAACGAAGCAAAAGCCCCGGCCAGAAAAACCACCGCTGGCACCAAAAACAACGGCAAATAATCGGCCACTAAGCCTGAAATAAACGCGCCGGTTCCTAATTCTTTCACACTGGCGCCTAATGCGATAGAAAGCAATAAAATAGCGACCAGGGGTAGTATTTCGGCCACGCCCTTAAAGCCCTCGTTCACCAACTGACGGTGACTGAAACGAGACTGACTCATCAACATCAAGAATGACACCAGCAGTGCTGCGATCGTGGCATACAATACCGACGCAGAACCACTGCCATCTATTATTTTTCCATCGCCAGTCCAAAACATGAAACCAATCATGCCTAATACAATGACCGCAAGTGGTATCAGCATGTCCCTTGCTCGACCATTTTCATCCTCGGCGCCTTCGCTCTCAGGCTCTGATGTAAAAACCGCCGCCTTTGATTCTGCCGTCGCTAAAGGCCCGTATACCTTACCAGTCCAGACCGTGTAGAACACAACAAGCAAGGTTGAAATTGCATACACATTCAGCGGTATCGTCGCCAACAACACACTCACCGCAGACTGTTGCATTTCATAAGGCGCAATAATCCCCAGCACGAATGCACCCCATCCATTTAGCAAGATCAAAATACAAATCGGTGCGGAGGTGCTATCAATTATGTAAGCTAGGCGTTCTCGACTCATAGTAAACTTATCGAAAAGACCACGAGAAACAATCCCTGCTGTGAGTACACTTAGATTTGACTCGATGAACACCACCACACCAGTGGTAAACGTCATTAAGCCTGTGCGCCTGGGGTTACTCGCCAAACCACTATTAACCATTTTCCGAACCGTCGCGTTGACCCCACCAGAAAACCGCATAAACGCTAACACAGCACCAATAAGCACACTGAACATTAGTATTCGAGCATTGCCCTTATCAGAAAATACGGCAACAACGCGCTCTATCGCTTGGATAAATCCCTGAAAGACCGAGTAATTACCCGATTGAATTCCGAGTAAATACTCCGACGTAAAAACCGCTAGGATTAGAGCCGCGACAACTTCTTTTTTCCATAGAACAAAGGCGATAGCCACAGCGGCTGGCAGCAAGGTTAACCATTCTGGCATTACAAAGCTCCTCTTAAACGCTCTAAACCGCGGCTCAGGTCATCGATTAGATCTTGTGTATCTTCTAGGCCAATATGAAGACGAATCAAGTTGCGTTCAACTGCCCAAGGGGACACCGTTCGTTTCGCTGGAGCACTGCCAACGGGTAATATCAAACTTTCGTAGCCACCCCACGAAAAGCCCATCTTGAAATGCTGCATAGAATCGACCATAGCCGCTATTGCCCTGGCATTACTTTGTTTCAAGATAAACGAAAACAAACCGTTGCCACCACTAAAATCTCGCTCAAAAAACTCATGCCCTGGGCAGGTATTAAATGCGGGATGCAAAAGGCGCTCGACGAGATCGTGCTGTTCTAACCAATGCGCGATGGTTATCGCATTTCGTTCATGCTCACGCATTCGCACACCTAAGGTACGCACACCGCGCAGGGTAGTGTAGATATCGTCAACCGAAGCGCATTGCCCGAGTTCATAGCTTCTATCTCGAAGTTGAGGCCAATGAGCTTTGTTGGCGCTGGCCACTCCCAACATGACATCCGAGTGCCCATTCAGGTATTTGGTGGCGGAATGAATCGAAATATCAACACCAAAGTCCAGAGGCTTAAAATTAAATGGTGAGGCGAATGTGTTGTCAATCATGGTCACGACACCTCGGCTCTTTGCAGCCTCAACAATCGCCGGCACGTCCTGAACCTCCATCGTTAAGCTGCCTGGAGATTCAAGAAAAATAACACGGGTATTTTCTTGAATTATTCCGTCAATTCCAGCTCCAACCATCGGATCATAATAGCTCACCTCTATGCCCAATCGCGCTAGGCTGCCCTGGCAAAAATCCCGCGTTGGCTCATAAACCGAATCCACCATTAGTAAATGGTCACCCGCATTGAGAAAGGATAACAGAGCACTGATTATTGCCGCTGTTCCACACGAATAGACGTAGCTTCCGGCTGCGTTTTCCAATTCGCACATTGCTTCGTTAAACGCCAAGGTTGTTGACGTGCCACGTCGACCATAATATTCAATCGTCTGTGAATCGGTCCCGTGTTGATACAGCCTATTTCGGCCAGCTTGTGCCATTTCTGACATGCTATCAAACACAATCGTTGATGCTCGAGCAATCTTTGGGTTTACCGCTGATCCGGTATACTCCTTATTACGCCCAGTGGAAATGAGCATGGTGTCTTTTTTCATTGGCAAACTATACCCCATCGCACTGCAAACCGTTAACTCCTAATGACACATCACGCGCGTCGCGATTGAGCGAAAAGTTGTTGTAGTGCGAGGCCCATAATGATCAGGAGAAGGCCGATAAGTGTGCTACCCAAAATCGCTTCGTCGAGAAAAATACTTATCAAAACCAAGGATAAGAATGGCGAAATAAAAATTAGGTTAGCAATACGCGCCGTATTTTCAGCCAATTTCATTGCTTTTAGCCACCAAATGAAGGCCAAGCCCATTTCAAATAATCCAACATATAACCCGCCAACGGCAGCTTGCCATGGTGCCTCAAACAACGGTGCTAACTGCCCAGTGCCTGCTGCCACTGCGATAATTAACGGTAATGCGAAGCTAAAATTCAAACATAAGCCAAGCACCGGTTCTCGTTGGTCTTTTTGATTGAATATCCAATACAGCGACCAGACTACCGTGCTAGCAAGTGCCAGCAGCCCCCCCCGTACATTAGCAAAGTTCAAACCCAAAACATCGCCACGCGTGGCGATAATCAACACACCTGAATAACACAAAATCGCAGCCAGCACATCTGAGCGGCTCAGGCTTTGCGACAAGAGCGGCACCGCTAATAGTGTCATAACGATCGCCCAACTGTAATTCAGGGCCTGTGCTTCTTGTGCCGGTAACGCATCATAGGCAGAAAATAATAAAAGGTAATAGAGGGCCGGGTTCATCAACCCGAATGCCAGCGACCAGATATAGTCTTTCTTCGAAAGTTCGAAAAGAGCTTTGAAACGCCCTTGAACGATCAAGATTCCCATCAAAAACACCCATGAAACTAGTGATGCAAAAAGGATCAATTGCAGCGGACTTAGGTGTTTAAGGCTCAACTTAAATGCGATTGCCACGGTAGACCAACATAGCACCGTGGCTAGACCGTAAAAAGTCGCATGCCTCTGCGATTTAAATGCCTTACTCAAGTTTGTAGCTCGGTTCTTAACAATCCTTCAACATTACCACGGTGTGGCGATTTCATGCACTGACTTTACACTTCGATTGCGTCAAGGTAAGTTGACCCACTATTTTTATAAACAGGGCCATTACCGACATGAAGCCATATCACCTATTACTCGCCTTTTGTCTAATTTTAAGCGCGTGCGATACATCCACCGAAAAAGCTCGTAATGAACAAGGTAATCCCACCAAAACCAACGCAAGTTTAGAAAAAAACAAGAGCGATGATGAGTTTGATTGGTCTCCCGAGCGGTTTGCCGACGTAAAAATTATTCGCTATCAAATCCCAGGCTTTGACGAGCTAAGCAGTCGGCAAAAGGAATTGGTTTACTATCTGGTTCAAGCAGGTTTGGCGGGTCGCGATATTATGTGGGATCAGAACTATCGGCACAACTTAAGTATTCGTCGAGCACTGGAATCAATTGTCAGCGGCTCACAAGACGATGGCTCAGAATGGATGGCGTTGAAAACCTATGCCCGCCGAGTATTTTTCTCGAATGGAATTCACCATCATTATTCGGGTGACAAATTCGTTCCTGAGTTCACAAAGGCTTATTTTCTCGACAAGCTTGAAGCAGCTGGTGGCGAATTAAACGCTGAAGCGCTCGCCGCAATGTTTGACCCATCAATTGACAATAAGAAGGTCAGTCAAGATGCCGATGGAGATTTAGTCAAAGATTCGGCCATCAACTTTTATGACCCAGACATCACTGACGCTGAGGTAACCGCGTTTTACCAGGCTATGCAACATACCGACCCTGAAAGGCCAACACTGTTGGGTTTGAATAGTA
Source organism: Arenicella sp. (assembly GCA_965230315.1). Classification (GTDB taxonomy): domain Bacteria; phylum Pseudomonadota; class Gammaproteobacteria; order Arenicellales; family Arenicellaceae; genus Arenicella. Next base: position 3,490,401 of record CBDDKT010000002.1, on the reverse strand, counting down.
AAGTTGTTCGTCTGGAGGACGGCAGTCTAGCGGAAAAACGATGGACTGCTGACGGTATGTATGGAGAAGCGATTACGCAGATTATCGGATGGCTTGAAAAGGCAGTAACAGTCGCAGAGAATCAACCCCAAGCCGAGGCACTAAAATTACTGATCGAGTACTACAAAACAGGAAGTCTAAAAACATGGGACGACTACAATATTGCCTGGGTGTCAGCCACGGAAGGTGATGTGGATTATATCCACTCATTTATTGAGGTTTACCAAGATCCGAAAGGATATAAAGGCGCATTCGAGAATATTGTGCAAATTAAAGACTTCGACGCATCACGTCGTATGCAAAAAGTCGCGAGTGATGCGCAATGGTTCGAAGACAATTCAACTACGGATCCGGCGCATAAAAAGGAGAAAGTGGTTGGGGTTTCATACAACGTGGTGAGCGTTGCTGGAGAATCGGGTGATGCGTCACCCTCAACCCCGGTTGGCGTAAACTTACCTAATTCAAATTGGATTCGTGCTGAACACGGCTCTAAATCGGTGAGTTTAGGTAATATAGTCAATGCCTACGGTCAGGCGAGTAACCCAGGCCTTATCGCCGAGTTTGCACACGATGAACAAGAAATTGCGTTGAATAAGCAACATAGAGAGCTTGCTGGGAAAATGCGTACTGCATTGCATGAAGTTATTGGTCATGCATCTGGAAAATTAGAATCCGGGGTTGGCACCCCAAAAGAAACCCTAAAAAACTACTCCTCACCTCTCGAAGAAGCGAGAGCTGACTTAGTGGCACTTTATTTCATGATGGACCCTAAGTTGCTTGAACTTGGATTGATGCCATCTTTGGATGTTGCTAAGGCCGCTTATGACTCATTTATTCTTAACGGCTTAATGTTGCAATTGAGAAGAATAGAACCTGGTAAAACAATTGAGCAAGCACACATGCGTAACCGACAAATGGTCGCTGCATGGGTTCTTGAAAAAGGCAAGTCAGAAAATGATAACCAAGATGTAATCAGCAAAGTGATACGCAACGGTAAAATATATTTTGAAATAAATGATTATCTTAAACTTCGCGAGCTCTTTGGCGAACTACTGAAAGAAGTACAACGAATAAAATCACAAGGTGATTACCAGGCGGGACAGGACCTAATCGAAAACTACGGAGTTCAAATCGACCAAGAAATTCACCAACAAGTGCTTGCGCGATCGAAACCACTCAATATTCCACCGTATGGTGGCTTTATAAATCCAAAGCTCACGCCGGTAAAAAATGATGCCGGTGAAATTGTTGACGTAACGGTTTCCTACCCGAAAGATTTCGTTGAACAAATGCTTGAATACGGTCGAGACTATTCATATTTACCAGATTACAATTAGGCTGGGAATCACCATCCTTATTATGACCGCCGCCTCTATCACGCCCTCCAGAGGCGGTTTGTTAAATATGCGGTCTTTAACTCGTTTTATAAAAACAGATAATCCTCAGCGATCAATCCTGTAATAAGAATTGCTTAATTTTTTGATTTAGCTCGAGTGGGATTTCTTCCGGCAAAAAATGCGCATTTTCCGGATAAACGGTAATATCGTCAGCACTCATTTTTAGTGACTTAGTCAGCTGAGGAAACTGCTCCACCGTAAGCACTTTGTCTTGGCCTCCCCATAATATCTGCGCACGACCCTCAAAGTTTTTTAATGCTGAAATATTTTTCTCAAGTCGTGCAAACCGAGCTTGGTCAAAACCGGTAAAAAATTCGTAAAGCGCTGAGTCAGCCCCTTCTCGCATTGGAGCAACATAGCCAAAACATTCACTCTCGCTTAACTTGCTGTTTGACGTGAGCCCCATATTCTTGAAGGTTAATTTTAATACCGCAGCACTCGACAAGTTGCTTGAGTAAGCCTCGCTCATGGCTTTTGCCATTGCTCCTTTTTTCATCTTTGGATACTCGAAGCCTCGTTTCGAAATAATGGTATTAAGAATGGTCAACGTTTTTATCTTGCGATCCATTACAAGGTCTTGATTCACCAGTTCCCATGCAACCAAACCTCCCATATCGTGAAACAACAAATTAAAATCATCAACGTCCAAACTGTCGAGCACCTGGTGAACATACGTCGCCTGTGATTCTGGTCGATAATTAACCGCGGTCGCCCTTGGCTTATCACTACCGCCAAAACCAAGCAAGTCTATTGCAATCACCCTGAATTCATTTTGTAAATCCGGAATCATTTTACGAAAAAGCCACGACGAGGTGGGTACTCCGTGTATCAAAACTAACACCGGGCCTTGCCCGACATCGATCACACTTAAATCGCCGCCGGTGGTGGTTATCGATGACTGTTGCAGGCGATGATTTGCATAATTTTCGCTTAATTGATATCGATCCCCCTCCATCAACGCCTTATCCATGGTCGGCTCCAACTTGGGCGTTGCACAGGCACACAGTAAGCAAACAATCAGAACAACTAGGGCATTTTTTTTCATACTCAACGGCTAATTTCAGGTTTGGAAGATTTAGTGTAAGAGTTCAATGGCTCACTTGACAATACCAGAATAATTAAATACTGTTTTTAAAACCAGTATATAGCAAAATTACTCAAGCCTCGCACTCATTTACCACCTCCATGCTCGATGCTCTTCCAACTAAATATTACTTAGATCATGCTCGCGAGTTATTTAGCTTTGTTAGTAAGGAATGCGCTCACCTTTTGCACAACGAGCACAAACACTACTTGAACAACATAGAATCGTTGAGTGAGGAATCACAATGCCTTCTAATACGTTGTCTTGCTCGAAAACCAAGGTTTATAAAACGAATAAGCTTAAACTACGCCGAAATCACCTCGACTGAAAGGAGTTTAATCGAGCTGCAAGCTAAACAATACTTGCGCTGTTGTGATGAACACGATTGGCTTCTATTGGTGAATCAATTAACCAAACCTCAGCTAATTAAATGCCTAGAACACGCGCCAGTAAAAATTAAATCATCAACTTTGAAAGATGAGTTAATCAAGCATGCCAAGCGATACTTACGCGGAGACGAAGACCACCTTGCATCAATGCTTAAAGAATACATAGTTCGACAACAGAGTGACGTTATTGATTATGTATTCTTCTTGTTCTTTGGAGATCTTAGAAACCGATTTCAACAATTTGTTATGCGCGATCTAGGAGTCATCAAGACCCGCAAAGCAGCGAACGTCGTCGCGCGTTTTAATAATCAAGCCGAAGCCCTTAGCGCATTTGAAATGCAGAGGTGTCGCGGAAATTTCCTACTCAATCCAAAAGAGCTCAAAGAGAGCGTTGCCGACTACTTAATTAATACTCCCGCGGTTGGTCACAGTGCCGAGGAAACTCGTGCTCGACTATTGTTGAGCGTTGGCAATGAATATTTAGACCATGACGTCGATAAAGCAATTAGCTTGTGGAAGGCATCAAGTGAGCCAAAAGCTATCGAGAAGTGGATTAGAGAAAGTTATAAACACGGTGATAAGAACGCGTTGAAACAACAACTGTTGGGTATGAGAGATGCTGAAATGGCGCCCAGCACAAAGGTTTTTGTGGAAGATTTTTATGCGCGCAAATACCAAGGCAAGCGAACCAGCCTTTACACTGACATGCTTAGAGAAACTGCTCGCACACTCGATATCGATGAGGCATTTATCAGCGATGTAGAAGCCGGCGTTATCGCCTATTATGAAGACAATAATATCGACGCATACTTTTCGGAGAATTCTTTTTGGCGAGTATTATTTGCACTTACGTTTTGGGAACTGCTCTTTGGCCAGGAGCAAGCACAATTCTCAGAGTTTGATAAATTGCCAAACCAACTCAAGCAGAACAATTTTTATCAATTACAAGAAAAACGAATAGAAGCGTGCCTCGACGAGTTTAACTACCCAGCATCCCTACTAGAAAAGTTGACTCAGCGCTCTGTAACTCATTTTGGCAAACCTACGGGCTTATTTCGGTGGTCGCCGAATATACTTGCCCCCATTCGCGCAGCACTGAAATGTGATAATGCCAATCTATTGGCGAACGTCTTGAGACGCATGGCATTGAACTATGCTCATGCCAAAGATGGCTACCCCGATATAATGATTATCGAACAAAATACGCTGCGGTTTGAAGAGGTAAAAGCACCAGGGGACGTTCTAAGGCCCAACCAGCTCGTCAGCATAAACCGTCTTAGAAGTGCGGGTATAGATGTCGACATCACGCATGTTAATTGGGCCAGCAACCCCAATCAAATTTATGCCGTGGTTGATATAGAAACCACTGGGAGCAGTAAGGGAGGTAACGCGATTACTGAAATCGCAGTAGTACAAGTACAAAACAATGAAATTATCAGCGAATGGGCTACATTGGTGAACCCGCGACGGCATATACCTGCACATATTACGCGTCTGACAGGAATCGACAACGCGATGGTCGCCAACGCACCCATCTTTGCTGAAATCGCCGATCAGTTGGAACATCAGCTTAATGGCGCTATTTTTGTGGCGCATAACGTTGGTTTTGATTACGGTTTTATTAAAGCAGCGTACGAGTCGATTAATCGATCATTTCGAAAACCAAAATTCTGTACCGTCAGCAATTCACGCAAAACCTTCCCAGGCTTGAAGTCGTATAGCTTGGGCGCATTAACTGACTATTTTGACATCGACCTCGATAATCATCACCGCGCCCTTAGTGATGCAAAAGCGACCGCTAACCTATTGCGGCTAATTCAGGATACTCGCCAACAAACAAAGCGCGTTTGATAAATAGTTAGCTTATCACCTGCAAGGGGCAAAAAATTGCTAAACTGATCAAAACCTTAAGAGCAAACTAAATGATCAAGCAACGTGGCTCCGCCCAAGTCCTTTTTGTAATTCTCTGCGCCATCTCTATTTGGTTTCTAAGACCAAGCGACGTACAAGGCCATTACGGCCTTTGGTCGCTGTTTCCTGCGGCATTGACTATTGTCACCTGCTTTATTACTCGCAATGTTTTACTTGCATTACTCTTTGGTGTTTTTGCCGGCGGCCTCGTTTCTGGCCAACTCAATATTATTAAGGCATTTTTGGTGCCCAGTCTTGGCAGCGAAAATTATGCACAGATGTTATTGGTTTATCTGTGGGCATTGGGTAGCTTGCTGGGCCTATGGAACCGAAATGGGGGAGCGCGATTCTTTGCCGAGAGCTTGGCCAGACGTTTCGTTAACTCTCGCACCTCAGCGAAAGTATTTACTTGGGTCATGGGAATAGTGTTTCATCAAGGTGGTACCATCAGCACTGTTCTAACTGGCACCACGGTTAAACCAATAGCAGACAAACACGGTGTTGCACATGAAGAACTTGCCTATGTCGTCGATTCCACCGCCTCGCCAGTAGCGACTATCGTGCCATTTAATGTTTGGCCAGTGTATGTTGCGGGATTAATCACCATCGAACCATTGAGCGCAATCATTACGGACCAAGAGTCCGCGATAAAAATGTTTTTGTACGCCATTCCATTTAATTTCTACGCTTGGATCGCGGTTAGCATGACGCTCCTATTCTCACTTGGTCGCCTTCCTCTATTCGGCACGCCAATGAAAAAAGTTGTCGATCGAGTGACGACCACCGGCAAACTTGATGCCGATGGTGCGCAACCAATGGCAGCGTCGGAATTAACAGAATCAAATTTGCCCCAAGGCTATACCGCCTCAATCATCGACTTTTTATTGCCGATAATAGTGCTATTCAGCTTTTGTATCATTCCTTGGGCAAGCGGTGGCAGCCCAATGGTATTTGAAGGCTTTGGCTCGGCGGTGGTTGCCGCCTTTGTAAGCAGTATTATACGTGGCATGGAAGTTTCGGATGCATTCGACGCAATGATACAAGGTATAAAAGGCGTAACAATAGGGGCTCTGGTTCTTGGTCTGGCGGTTACCCTTGCAGCTGTTTCCTCCAAGCTGGGAACCGCCAGTTTTGTTATTGAAACAACCTCAGGCTTCTTGATGAACTGGCCCTATATCCTTCCAAGCCTTTTGTTGATTATATGCATGTTCGTCGCATTCTCCATCGGCTCATCATGGGGCACCTATGCGGTGATGTTCCCCGTGGCATTGCCGCTTGCCTTAGTCTTATCACAAGACCCGACCTATCTTCTACTATGTTTTGGCGCGATTATGGGTGGTGCCGTTTTTGGTGATCAATGCTCGCCCATTTCCGATACCACGATACTGTCTTCTCTTGCCTGCGGCACCGACTTAATGGATCACGTCAATACTCAATTACCATTAGCCATGATAGCGGCCGGGTTTGCGGCATTGATTTATCTCGTTATGAGTCTGGTGGTGCTATGAGTTCTAGGCCACATATGAGCTTACTATGAGCTAGTTTTTTAGAAACTCAGCGTAGGCCTCAATTGTTATTTCATCACCAACCAGTGGCACATATTTATCCATACCAAAATCGGTCCGCGAAAATGATCCTTTAGCCGAAAAGCCTAAAGTATATTTACCACTTAGAATATTATTTGCGCCACCGTGAAAGGTAGCCGAAACAGTTATTGGGTTCTGCTTTCCTCGCCAATTCAGCGTTCCGGTGAATTCAAATTCAGAATCACTAATAGGTTGAACAGCGGTACTCTCAAAAGTTGCCTGAGGATATTCTGCTTGGTGAAACCAGGATCGACCCATCAAATCACTTTTCAAGTCTTCATCATTAATATCAAGTGAGTCTATTTCTATAACCGCATTCAGGCGAGCGGCCGCTATATTGCTGGGATCGAACTCCAAGGTCGCATCAAACTCGTTAAAGCGCCCCACATAAGTTGAAAGCCCTAGGTGTTGAATCTTAAATAACAAGGTAGCGTGTGTCGGATCAAGAGAATATTGGCCGGCTTTGAGCCTTACAATCTCAGATTCAACCTTAGGCGTAATTAGAGATACACAGGCTGATAATAAGACGCTGCTCAACAACGTTACGATAACTAATTTTTTCATCTAACACCTTTAAAACTTTTGGAAATCAAGAAAGCGATTCCCCCCATCAGAACGGTGGGAATCGCCGCATAAAACTGCGTTGGCTCATTAAACGCGGAGAGAACCGCAAATAAAACGGTGCAAACGACGAATATCACAGGCGCGACTGGGTACCAACGAGACGTTGGTATCTCCTGTAATCGAATATGTCGAACGAAAAGACTACTGACCGCCAGGGCTAAACACAGAGACAGGGTAAAGCCTAGGTACGATAGAAGCCCTCTCAAGTCGGCAATCAACACCAGAGCAATAGCAGTTACCACCTGCAGCGCAATCGACATTCGCGGTGGCTGCCCAGACTTAGCTGAAAATAGTGCTGGCAGTGCCCCATCTTCAGCCATCTTTGCATACACGCGTGGCCCCGCTAGCACCATTGCGGTAATCGAGGTTAACAGCGAAATAGCGATAACAATCTCTATCAGTCGGCGCCCGCCATTGCCGGCAATCGACTCGGCAGCAACGGCGGCAATATCGGCTTGCCCAACGAGCACTTCATACGGAGCGCCAAAAACCATAATCGAATTAACACCGACACATAACAACATTGTTAAGACGGTACCGATCACCATGCCTCTTGGCACGTTGCGTTCAGCATTGGCCACTTCGCCAGCAACGTAAGCCGCCGCATTAAAGCCTGAATAACTAAGCGATATCCATACTAAACTATTCGCGAAAGCAAAAATACTAAATGGAGCCAGTGATCGAGTATCTTTCATCGGTAAAGTGGGCGAATGGAAAAAGTGCCATGCAGACCATAGTATTACCAGTAATAGGATGAATAGCATTATTGCAACGATCGCTTCATGCGTTTTCGCGCCGGATTTCGTTCGAACGATATGGATAATTCCCGCCGCAAGAATAACCACTATCGCCAACGAGTTAGATGGTAACGATTGCAACTGTGGAAACGCCGATACCGTATAAGTCTCGAGCGCTAGAGCGGCGAAAGCAATCGCTCCTGGAAAGCCAGCTAATAAGGAAACCCAACCGGCAACAAAGCCAGCCAAAGGATGAATAGAGCGCGAGAGGTAAAGATACTCGCCGCCGGAGTCGCTCAAACCTTGTACCAACATACCATAGCTAAGCGCCCCCATCAGTGCGATCAAACCAGCGATGAACCACGCCATCACCACCCATTCACGCGAGCCCAGATCAGCTAACGCAAACCCTGAGGTGGTATAAATGCCAGCGCCAACCGCATTGCCAACCACTAAAGCAACGAGTGTCCAAACACCAAAGGAATAGGCTTTAGTCATTATCTTTGGTGCACAAGGCGAGCAGATTCGTCATGTGTGAACGTCCAAGTTTATTCATCAAAGCAACATTGTCGGCCGGAATTTGATTCGTATCGGGATGCAGCTCAATAGCTCTATCGAGACTCGATTCACGCAGAATATGCAGGATTGGATAAGGAGAGCGATTGGTAAAGTTCTCAACACTACTCGGCTCTGTGCCTTCAAAACAATACTCTGGATGAAAGCTTGCTAGCTGGAATATTCCATCGAGTTGCATCTCTTCTAACAATGAATCAGAGAAACCGAGAAAATCGTTAAAATGGTGAAACTCCGAAAGCACACTCGGTAAAATCAAGAGGGACGTTTCAATATCATCACGCTTATTTAACAGCGATAACTCGACAACTAAATCGCGCACAACATCCTGCTCAGATTCGGCCAAAGACACCTTAAAGCGAATTTTATTATTACGGTATTCTCGTTGAGCAAACGGGCACAAATTCAGACCGATAACAATTGAACTTAGCCAAGCTTCAACTTGCTGTTCTACGACTCGATTTTGTGGCACATCGTTACTCACTTTGCTTATTACTGATTCTCTTGTTAACCAATTTTTCTTCTATACGTTCGAGCCTTGTCACCGCCTGTGACCAGTCTTTGATATAGCTTAGCGCAGCTTGATAATCCGATTTTGCCGCTTCAAGCTGACCCAATTGTTCTTGTGCCATGCCTCTATTTAGATGAGCGACGTGCGGTTTTTCAACGCCTAACTCGAGAGCCGAATTGTAGTCAGCAACAGCCTTAGGAAGATTGTTGCCTACAAACCATAAGTTTCCGCGATTGACGTATGCCTCACCGGTATTTTTGTCGAGCGCCAACGCACGATTCAAGTCGGCCAATGCTTGTTTCGAGTTACCCATGGCCATGTAAACTACACCTCGATTTACATAGGTAGCAACGAGGTCTTTAGGCTTTAAACCAGCATCCAAAATTGCGCGATCACACGACGCTAAATCGAGCCTGTTTGCGCTACCCGTAGAGGTTGCAACTTGTGACGCTCGATAGCATTCAGCAGCAAAAGAGCTGCCGCCGATAAGGGTGCCGTTTTGCGCCTGAACAAAGCTCGAAGGCATTAGAGTTAGTACAATCCCCAAGAGCCTAAGGTCAGAATAGCGATTCAACATGGAGCCTCCTAATTCTAATTGATAGCGAGATTCTATGATCAGTGTAAACCAATTAGCGTCTCATTGCTGATTAGGCTAATTGCCGCAATGACTGAAGCGGTGGAACCACAATAATCTCTTTACTACGAAGTAGACCGAGCGTTGTGATTAATAATACACCCGAGATAATTCCCATAAACCATAAATTTGGATGCCATTGAGTCGTCATATCAAACACATTCTGCTGAACAAAAAACAATATTATTTCAGCACCCGCACTCGCGATTAAACCGGCGATCGCTCCTAGCGTAGCGTATTCTACAGTCAACGCTCCGATGATTATTTTCTTCGAGCTTCCCAGGGTTCTCAAAATGGCGTTCTCACGTAATCGCTCGTCATAGGAGACACCGATCGCGGCGAATAACACCAAGGCCCCGCAAATGAGTACCAGCAAAAGAATAAGCTCTAATCCCTGGGTCACTCGATTAATCACGTCTCGAATTCTGGCAATAACATCTCCAAGTTCAAGTACAACCGTCGTTGGGTAGAGCTTGACCATTTTGCTCACAAATGGCGCCTGTTTGGCCAGGGCTCCACGATTCACGCCTTCCGTTTTACCCGCACGCACTGCGGTCACCCAATTGGGCGCATATCGATCCAATGCGCCCGGATAAAACACCACGTAGAAATTAGGGTTCATACTTTGCCAGTCGACACTCCGAATGCTTGCCAGAGTTGCGGTAAATTTTAAACCACCCACACTGAACTCTATCCGGTCACCAACACTCACGCCGATTTCAGTGGCTACCTGCTCTTCCATCGAAAATTCGAGCTCATTAGGGGGGCTCGTCCACCACTGGCCCTTTACTATTTCATTGCTCGTTGGCAATTCTGTCGTCTGAGTAAAGTTCACCTCGCGACTAAGCCCGTCTGATTTAGACATACGCTCGCGCGTGATAGTCTCGCCGTTAATTGAAACCAAGCGCCCTCTCACCATTGGAAACCATGGTGTGGTAGTTACGTTGGATTCGGCTAATACCTGTTTCACTTCTTCGACTTCGCGATCAGCAACATTGTATAAAAAGTGACTAGGCGTATCCTCTGGGAGTTGAGCTTCCCATTCAGCAATCAGGTTTGTGCGTAAACCTGTTACCACAAGTAACAGCATTAGCGTGGTGGAAAAACCAACCAATTGAACGAGAGTTTGGCCTCGGCGGCGCCAAAGATTTGCCAGGCCTAGCCGCATAAAACTGCCACGCCAACTTCCAAAACCCTGCACCAGCTTTAGGAACTGCAACGCAATAAATGCACACACGCCAAATAAGGCAAACAACGCACCCAGGAACAAGAACGACGTCAATAAACTCTCGCTGTACCAAAATGTGAGCAGTAAAAGCGAGCTGATTCCAATAGCTAAGCGCTTGCCCTGCCCTAATAAAGAATCTGGAAGGTCACGCCTAAGAACTCTTAATGGCGCTATTGTGGGTAAGTGCCATAGTGCTGGTAAAGCAAAGCCAAGCACGCAGACAAACCCAGTAATAGAGGCAACAATCCAGGGGCGTGCTCCAGGCAATGGTAATTCAACATTTAACACGCCCTTCGCTACTTCGAGCAACATATAATGAGACAGCCAGCCCAGCAGCATTCCGAGCGTGGTCGAAACCGCTGCAATAATAAAAAGTCGCAGAAATTGGCTGCGCCTAATCGCGCTTGTCGATTGCCCCCAAGCCTTCATTAAAGCAACCTGATCGGTAAGCCTACTCGCATAGCGCTGACTCGCGAGGGCCATGGCCAAACCAGCGAGTAACACGCCAATTGTTCCACTCAATAGCAAGAAGGCTCGGCCACGTTGCATGGCATCGGCCAATTGCTCTTCTGCGTTCTCCGGCGTAACCAAACGGAAATGTTTTATTTCGCTACTGCCTTTAAGCGCTTCTTCACGTTGCTCATACCAGGCCTTATAGGCTTCAATATCTCGACCGTCACCGCTCATTAAGAACCGATAACCTATACGGCTACCCGGCCTTACCAATTGCGAAGCGGGCAAATCGTCGATACTCATCATCACTCTCGCGCCAGCCGCAGCAAATCCAGTACCTCGGTCAGGCTCGTTTACAATAAGATGGGTGACCGTCAGGCTTAAATAACCCACCTCAATTTTATCGCCAATCTTGATATCGAGCAGATTGAACAATCTTGCCTCTACCCAGGCCTCACCTTGTGCCGGGCCTTGACGACGTTTACTAAGTTGACCGACCTCAAGATCGTCACTTAACTCCATCTCTCCGCGCAGTGGGTAGGCTCTATCAACCGCCTTAACCGACGCTAGGTGGTTATTATCACCCGCAAACACCATAGATCTAAATAGTGCGAGATCGGCGGTTTGCAAATTTAACTCGGCTGCTTTATCTCGATATTCGTCGGTAATTTCAATACCGCCGCGTACGGTCAAATCCGACGCTAAGAAGCTGGTAATTTGCTGATTTAGGCCGCGCTCTACTCGATCAGCAAATAAGCTAACCGCCGTAACGACCATTACTGCGAGCACCAGTGCTGAAACCACTAGGTTGAGTTGACCGCCTTTCCAGTCTCGCCAGAGAAGCTTTACATCGATAAAATTCATAACTTAGGTATCCACTCTGTTAACCAATCGACCATCGTCAATAGTAATAATCGATTCACAACGTTCGGCGAGCCGCTGCTCGTGGGTTACCAGCACCAGAGTAGTGTCGCTTTCGCGATTCAAATCAAACAATAAATCACTGACTTTTAACCCCGTTGCCTGATCGAGATTTCCTGTGGGCTCATCCGCAAATAGTATTTTGGGCGCACAAGCAAATGCGCGAGCCAGTGCAACGCGTTGCTGCTCTCCGCCCGAAAGCTGTTTCGGATAATGAGTTAAGCGTTCGGATAGGCCAACTTTGCTCAGGAACGCGATTGCTCGTTCGCGAGCTTTGTCCTGACCCGACAACTCCATCGGCAAGGAAACGTTTTCTAACGCCGTTAAACTTCCCAGAAGTTGAAAGGTTTGAAACACAAATCCAACCATTTTGGCGCGAATTGCGGCTCGCCCCTCCTCGTCACTGGCGGTAATCTCATGTTCTCCCATCCAGATTTGGCCCTCAGATGGGGTATCCAGCCCAGCCAGCAAACCAAGTAATGTTGATTTTCCAGCGCCAGAAGGCCCAATGATAGCGACGCTCTGGCCAAGTTTTATATCAAGTGAAACGCTTTCTAAAATTGTTAGCTCGTGGTCGGCGGTACGCACACGTTTGGAGACGCCGTGCGCGCGTAAAATAGATTGTGTCATGAAGGATCTTTTTGTCTTAAATTGTCTTAACTGGGCCGTTACAGAAACTATGTTAAATTAGATTTATTACGTTTATTACCCATGTTAGACCGTGTTGGTCTTAATTTAACTTCATGATACCGAATCAACTGAAAGACAAGTTCACCTTTGTCTTATTTTCATTACTATTTTTAATAATTTCGCCAATTGCGCAGGCAAAACATCTGCTTATATTTGGCGATAGCCTTAGTGCTGCTTATGGTATGGAACTCGAGCAGGGCTGGGCGCATCTATTAGCGGAAGCAGTCAAGGATAAAAACAAGGTCAGTAATGCCAGTATTTCGGGTGAAACATCGGCCGGTGGAAGTGCGCGATTGCCATTTACCCTTGAGCAACTAAAGCCAGATGTAATTTTGATTGAGCTGGGTGCAAACGATGGTTTGCAGGGTTTACCAATTAGTACCATGCGAGAAAATTTGGAAAATATGATTCTTCTCTCAAAAGAAAATAATACCCAAGTGGCTTTGGCCGGTATATCCCTACCTGCCTCATATGGACCTCGCTACATCGACAAGTTTAGAGCAACGTTTAAAGAACTTTCAGAGCAACACAATGTGCCCTTTATTGATTTTTATCGTGAGGAATTCTTTTCTCAGCCTGATTATATACAAGACGATGGTCTCCACCCGACGGCTAAAACTCAGCCACTAGTAAAAGAGATTATTCTGAAATTCTTAAACGACAACAAATTACTGGATTAATGAATATGACAATAACCCTCTACGGTGTGGGTGCTTCACGCTCATTTAGATGCTTGTGGGCTCTAGAGGAAGCTCAATTGGAACACGAATTTATTTCGCTGGATCTTAGCGGTTCTGGCAGTGATGGCGCTAAGTCTGACGCCTATTTAAAGCTTAACTCGCAAGGCAAGGTTCCATCGCTTAAACACGGTGACTTTGTGCTAACCGAGAGTGCGGCGATATTAAACTACATTGACGCGCTATCCGATCTGTCTTTTATCCCGAGTGAAATCAAAGCAAGAGCCAAATACGATGAGTTAGCATTTTTTGTTCTGTCTGAACTGGAACAACCGTTATGGACAACCGGAAAGCACAAATTTGCTATCCCAGAAGAACACCGAGTCCCACAGGTTCTCGAAACGGCTAAATGGGAATTCGACAAGGCACTAAGTGCCCTGTCAAAATTGACAAGCCTCAATGAGTTCATTCTGGGTAATTCGTTCACCTTTGCCGATATTCTGGTTGCTCAAACTTTTAATTGGGCCGACCGCTTTGGTTTTGAACTTCCCTCAGAGTATCTAAATTATCGCGATAGAATGTACGCGCGTGATGCCGCCGTGAGTTCCATCGCGAAGTTCAGCTAGCCAGATAAATCACTCAATGCTTTTTCCACAGCACTGATATAGGGATGCACTTGAGGCCGACTGCGGCGTAAATACGCTAAGGCCGCGTCAATGCTCATCCCTCGATAATGACACAAATACGCTAAAACGGTAGCAGGTGCCCGACAAACACCCGCGTTACAATGTACGTACACACGATGCCCGACAGACAATAAGGCATTAAGTGCTTTCACTGGTTCAGCGAGCTTATCGCCTAAGTCTTTTTCATCAAAGTCGATAATCGCAAAGCGTTGAACTGCAATTTCATTGTACTGGTAGTTGCTTTGTAACTTTTTCCAGTCTATTCGATGCGATTTGAAATCAGCATCACTTTGTAACGACAATACGGCCGTAATTTTCATCTGTTTTAACCGAGCGATATCGACACTGCTTTGCGGCGCGCTACCAAGAAAAATGCTTTCCTCTATGCGGTTAAAATTGATCATTAGCTGTAATTGAAATCGCCGTTTACCGAGCTCGGCTACGAGTCTGCTCTATGATACTGGGCACTTTGACCTTGCACCGTTTCAACCAGAGCACGCATGTTTTCTGGCTGAGCAAAGGGCTGAATACCATGTCCGAGATTAAAGATATGCCCTTTATCTTTATCGCCATGTTGACCATAGCCCTCAAGTACCAGCATTGCGTTATCATGCACCTGCTGCTGACCAGTATTCATCACCACCGGGTCCATATTGCCTTGTAACACAACACGATCACCAACGCGTGCCTTGGCGTTGGCAATGTCTACGGTCCAATCCAGACCTAAACCGTCACAGCCAGTATCAGCCATCATTTCTAACCATTGACCACCGCCTTTGGTGAACAGCACAATCGGAATAGGCTTGGTGAGGTCATCCAATTTAAGGGCACTCACAATTTTTTGCATATAAGCAAGGGAGAAAGTTTGATAGTTCGCAGTGGATAACATACCTCCCCAGGTATCGAATACCATCAGGCTTTGAGCACCTGCTGCCACCTGTGCTTTTAAGTAACTGATAACACTATCGGTAACGACCTGTAACAGCTTGTGCGCGGCCAAAGGCGACTCAAACATTAAGCCTTTGATACGACGAAAATCCTTACTACCACTGCCCTCGACCATATAGCTGGCGAGCGTCCAGGGGCTACCGGTAAAACCGATTAACGGTACACGCCCATCCAATTCTTTACGAATTACTCGCACTGCGTCCATGACATATCCAAGGTCGTCCTCAGCATCCGGCACAGTAAGATTGTCTATTTCAGCTTCGCGTCTGACAGGCTTATTAAATACCGGGCCGATGCCTTCCTCAAGTACTAAGTCTAAGCCCATTGCATCTGGAATAGTCAAAATATCGGAAAACAGAATCGCCGCATCAAGCCCAAACCGATCAATCGGTTGCAGAGTGACTTCACAAGCGAGTTCAGGCGTTTTACAAAGCGTCAGAAAATCACCAGCCTGTTTTCTTACCGCACGGTATTCTGGCAAATAGCGTCCGGCTTGGCGCATCACCCAAATGGGCGTACGTTCGACATTCTCGCCACGTAAAGCGCGAAGATAAAGATCATTTTTCATTTCATTCATGGGGCGGATTATACAGCCTCAAGCACTCGATACGTGAATAGTTATTTGATTGTAGTGATCAAAAATACCGATCATAAAAAAGCCGCTGAAGAATACAGCGGCTTTATTATGATTTAACGTTTATCATGATTTATTTAAGTGCAATACGGGTTCTCAGTGCTGATTTAGGTAATTCAAAATACCTGAAGCTGCCTCCCGACCTTCGAACACTGCAGTTACCACTAGATCAGAACCTCGCACCATATCGCCACCAGCAAAAACCTTTGGGTTGGTGGTTTGGAATTTTAAGGCCAAATCAGTTGAGGCTTGAACTCCACCCCACTCATTGATCTCAATATTGAAATCTGAAAACCAGGGAGCTGGGCTAGGTCGAAATCCAAACGCAATAATCACGTCATCAGCCTCGATAATTTCTTCAGAACCAGCAATCACTTCCGGGCGACGTCGGCCACGCTCATCCGGCTCGCCGAGCTGGGTGGTGGCCAGCTTAACACCAGTAACCTTTCCGTTCTCACCCACTATTTCAAGAGGCTGCCGGTTCCATAGAAACTCGACACCTTCTTCTTTAGCATTCGCTACTTCACGCATTGAACCTGGCATATTTGCTTCATCACGGCGGTAGGCACAAGTCACTTGAGTACCACCTTGCCGAATTGAAGTCCGAACACAATCCATCGCGGTATCACCGCCTCCCAACACGACGACCTTTTTATTATTCATATCAACGAAGTCGAGCGCGTCTTTTTCAAAGCCCATTTCACGATTAATATTCGACACCAAGAATGGCAACGCTTCATGAACTCCTACAAGATCTTCTCCGGCAAAACCACCTTTCATATAGGTATAGGTTCCCATGCCAAGAAAAACAGCGTCGTAGTCGTCAAGAAGATCCTGGAATTGGATGTCATTGCCGATCTCAGTATTAAGAACAAACTCTACCCCCATTTCTTCCATAATCGCGCGACGAGTTTTTACCACGTCTTTCTCGAGTTTAAACGGAGGAATACCAAAGGTTAACAGACCACCGATTTCAGGATATTTATCAAAAACAACCGGTTTAACTCCATTTCGAACCAAAATGTCAGCACAACCTAAGCCTGCCGGGCCAGCTCCGATGATGGCAACCTTTTTATCGGTCCAGACCACGTTTGACATGTCGGGCCGCCAACCTTGTTTTAGCGCTTCGTCGGTAATGTATTTCTCTACCGAGCCAATAGTGACCGCGCCAAAACCATCGTTCAACGTGCAGGCACCCTCGCACAAACGGTCTTGCGGGCAGATACGCCCACATACTTCGGGCAGGGAGTTTGTTTGATGCGACAGTTCTGCCGCTTCGAACAAGTTACCTTCGGCAACCAGCTTCAGCCAATTCGGTATAAAGTTGTGCACAGGGCATTTCCATTCGCAATATGGATTGCCGCACTCCAAACATCGATCGGCTTGCGATGCAGCTTGTTCTGCCTCGTACTGACCGTATATTTCTTTAAACTGCTTGTTCCGTTCTAACGCCGGTACCTTTTCAGGATCCTGGCGAGGCACATCTAAAAATTGAAAATCGTTACTCATGGTTTATTCCTTATGCCGCCGCTTTTAACGAGTCGATCAGCGTTTCAAGATCACTGGCTTTAGGTTTAATCATCCAAAATTTGGGCAAATAGTCGGCAAAATCTTCTAAAATTTCTTTCCCACGCTCGCTGCCCGTAGCCTCGACATGTTTCTCGATCATAGTTTGCAAATACAAGGCGTATGATTCCATCGCTTCAGGCATTAGACGATAAGTGTCAATCAGCTCATGATTGTAACGATCAATAAAGCGGCGATCTTCGTCCAATACGAAAGCTACGCCACCTGTCATTCCTGCGCCAAAATTGACGCCTGTCTCGCCTAGTACACACACTGCACCTCCGGTCATGTATTCACAGCCATGGTCTCCAAGCCCTTCGACGACAGAAAAGGCGCCAGAATTTCGCACCGCAAAACGTTCTCCAGCTTTGCCCGCTGCATACAACTCTCCGCCGGTGGCTCCATACATACAAGTATTACCAATAATTGTTGAATCATTTGCGACAAACTCAACACCGTCGGCAGGATAAATTGCGATCACTCCTCCCGACATACCCTTTGCCACATAGTCGTTGGCATCACCTTCGAGATTGATATTCAGGCCCTTGGCATTCCAAACCCCAAAGCTCTGACCTGCTGTACCTGAAAGATTAACCGTAATCGGGTCACCAGACAGGCCCTCATGCCCATGAGCACGAGCAATTTCGCCCGATACACGAGCACCGATGGAGCGATGAATATTCTTCACTTGATAGTCAAAGCTACCACCGGACCTAGACTGAATCGCTGGCAACATGTCACTTACCATTTGCTCTGCCAATTCGCCTTTGTCGTACGGCTCATTCTTAGGCTCAATACAAAACTGGGGCTTATCCGCATTTACATTACCATCATGCAAAATCTCAGATAGATCTAGATTATGCTGTTTCTCGGTTTCTCCCTCGAGTTCTACCAACAAATCAGTGCGCCCAATTAGGTCGGTTAACTGAGTAACGCCCAGCTTGGCCATCCACTCGCGTGTTTCCATAGCTATGAATTTAAAATAGTTAACCGCCCGCTCAGTTGTTCCAACATAATGCTTTTGACGCAAAATATTATGTTGAGTCGCAACACCTGTCGCACAATTATTCAAATGGCAAATTCTAAGATACTTGCAACCCAGCGCCACCATTGGTCCAGTGCCAAAGCCGAAACTCTCTGCGCCCAATATAGCTGCTTTAATTACATCCAGACCTGTTTTTAAACCGCCGTCGGTTTGCAAACGTACTTTGTCGCGCAGATCGTTGGCTCGTAGCGTTTGATGTGCTTCGGTCAGACCTAGCTCCCATGGTGAGCCAGCATAACGAACAGAAGTTAATGGGCTGGCGCCAGTACCGCCGTCATAACCAGAAATCGTTATTAGGTCGGCGTAGGCTTTCGCAACGCCTGCGGCGATTGTGCCAACTCCCGCCTCAGCCACCAGTTTCACAGAAACCAAGGCCTGTGGATTGACCTGCTTTAAGTCATAGATTAATTGAGCTAAATCCTCAATCGAATAAATATCGTGATGTGGCGGAGGCGAAATCAACGCCACACCGGGACGTGAATAGCGCAGACGCGCGATCATGCCATTTACCTTATGGCCAGGCAACTGTCCGCCTTCTCCTGGTTTAGCACCTTGAGCAACTTTAATTTGCAGCACTTCGGCATTCACCAAGTAGTGTGGTGTGACGCCAAAACGACCCGAGGCTACCTGCTTAATTTTCGACATTTTTTCGGTGCCGAAACGCGCGGCATCTTCACCACCTTCTCCCGAATTAGAGCGACCGCCTAAGGCATTCATTGCTTCGGCCAAAGATTCATGAGCTTCGGGCGATAATGCACCGAGTGACATCCCAGCGCTATCAAAACGCAGTACTATGTTTTCCCATGGCTCTACTTGTTCTAAGGGTACCGGCTCTACATCATCACGAAGCGCTAACAAATCGCGCAAAACCATTGGCTTACGATTGTTTACGGTATCAGCATAATCTCGATATAACTCAAAGTCACCGCTTTCCACGGCTGCGTGCATCGTGCGCACAACATCAGGGTTATATGCATGATACTCACCACCATGAATGAATTTTAGCAGTCCGCCCTGGTCTATCGAGGTCTGTGGATCCCAAGCAAATGCCAACATGACACGCTGGTCATTTTCTAACTGGGTAAAGCCTGACCCTTGGATTCGACTTGTTGTTCCGGTGAAGCAGGTATCAACAACTTCTCTAGATAACCCAACCGCTTCAAACAATTGAGAACCACGGTAGCTATGTATGGTGGAGATCCCCATTTTTGAGATTATTTTGTATAAGCCCTTGTTAACACCCTTGCGGTATTGACGAAGGAAAACATTAAGATCGCCTTTAATTTGGCCTTCTCTCGCCATCTCGTTGATGCTTTCATAGGCTAAATATGGATGTATCGCCGTTGCTCCATAACCAATAAGCACAGCAAACTGATGCGAATCACGAGCAGTTCCAGTATCGATCACCAAATTTGCATCACATCGCAAACCCGATTGCGTCAATCGATGGTGCACCGCGCCAGTCGCAAGCAAAGCCTGTACAGGCATACGATCTTTTGAAATATTTCGATCAGACAACACAATGATTCGGCCGGAACCCCTGACCGCCTGTTCGGCCTCATCGCAAATCTCTTGAATACGCTGCTTCAGTGACGTGTGTTTATCGAAGGTGATATCAATCAGGTGGTGTGCAAAATCGGAATCATCTGATGCTAATAAACGTTGATACTTGCTGGTTGATAATACTGGCGAATCCACAACGATGGCTTTAGCCATTGCCTCGGTCGGTTCAAACAAACTTGTTTCAGTACCAAAGTATGTCTCCAGCGACATCACAATTTGCTCACGCAACGGGTCGATCGGAGGGTTTGTCACCTGTGCAAATTGTTGGCGAAAATAGTCGCTGAGCATACGATGGCGAAGTGAAAGTACCGCCATTGGCGTATCGTCGCCCATCGAACCAGTGGCTTCCTGAGCCGATTCAGCCAACACCCGAATAACTTCGGTACGTTCTTCATTACTCACTTGAAAAAGCTTTTGATAAATCTTTAACGAAGCAGCGTTCAACGATACTGTCGTTTCTTCATCAGTGAGACCAGATTTAAGACGAACGATATTATTCTTTAACCACTGTTTATAAGGATGCTCGCTCTTGATTCTCTGATGTACATCACCGGGCATAATTAGTTCGCCCGTATGCGTATCAACGGCCATCATTTGACCAGGTTTTAAGCGTCCTTTATCTACGACATCTGTTTGATCATAATCGTATACGCCGACCTCCGACGCCAAGGTGATCATTCGATCTTTGGTGATTACATACCGGGCAGGTCGCAATCCATTACGATCAAGTGCGCACGAGGCATACCGGCCATCCGTAAGTACTATTCCAGCGGGTCCATCCCATGGTTCTGCATGTATTGCTTGAAATCGATAAAACGCTTTTAAATCTGGATCAATGTGCTCAGCATTTTGCCATGCGGGCGGTACAAGTGTTTGAGTGGCTTTGAAAATATCCATACCTCCCATTAGAAAAACCTCAAGCATATTGTCGAGGCTCATTGAATCAGAACCTTTGGTGTTCACAAAAGGTGCCGCTTCGTTCAAATTGGGAAAATATGAAGATGATAATTTCGTTCCACGCGCAATGGCCCAGTTCCTATTACCTTGTACCGTATTAATCTCACCATTGTGCGCAAGATAACGAAATGGCTGTGCCAAGCGCCACTGCGGCAAGGTATTGGTCGAGAAGCGTTGATGAAAAAGGCAAAGCGATGATGCCATGTCATCTTCATTCAGGTCCTTAAAGAATACGGGTAAGTATTCAGGCATAACCAAACCTTTGTACAAAATCACCTTGCACGAAAGGCTTGGAATATAAAACTCAGGGTCGTCAGTTTCGGCAATTTTCAATTCGGCTTTACGGCGTGCCAAAAATAATCGTCGCTCAAAGTCATGTTCACTCAACAACGCCGGCGCGTTTATAAACAGCTGTTTTATAACTGGAAGAGAAGATTTTGCTTGCTCACCCAGCGCCGATTGGTCTAAGGGTAGCTCTCTCCAACCAGCGATAATCAGGCCCTGCTCCTGCAATTCGTGACTTAAAGTATTAATCGCAAATGTTTGCTTGCTGTCATCGCGATCCAAAAACACCAAGCCCGACGCAAAGCGTTCAACCAAATCAATGCTTTCTTGCTTGGCCACACGATGCATGAAATCTTTCGGCATCGCCATCAATAAACCACAGCCATCACCCGTTTTGCCATCGGCCGCTACCGCTCCGCGATGGGTAAGCCTGGCTAAAGCACTAATCGCGGTGCTGATTAACCAATGACTTGGTACACCATCCATTTGGGCAATCAGCCCGAAGCCACAATTATCTCTTTCAAATTCAGGTCGGTATAAGCCGCCTTCGCTGTGATACATATTTGTCACGTCGTTTTCCTACCAAAAAACTAGCGATGCACATCAATTAATGCCCATCAGCAGTGGAAGAAGCAAGAACAGTGTCTCTGCCTCCGATTTCAACGCTCTCAGCCAAATCAGGCCCCGAAAAGGTGAACTAAAACAGCAAAACTAAATACGTGCTGCCAAACGATCGATCGCTATGTAATCTGCTCTGAAATCCACAGAACATTTAGTTGAGCCAATCCGAGTCTACGTGAGACGACGCATTTTAATGCGTAACCTCATCAAATGAGCCTTTAGTTAAGGGCTAATCGGCCAACAACACCGATTAAATTTGGTCTCCATGACAACCGATAATAATTCGGCTGGAGCGAAAAAGGACGCATAGTATACTGTTATGACTGCGGAAAGTCACTAATTCACGGTATATAGGCGATGAACGAAGCTAATAAGAGGTATCACTTAAATCTATATCGTAACGACCCTATCTCGTTGAACTGCGTACGATTAGTATTAATTACTTATCCAGTGCTTCCATGATTTCGTCAACCACTTTCGAGACTATGCGATCGCCCGACATTACGACTAAATCGGCTTCTTGCTCGTAAAGCACACCGCGTTCTTCCATTAACTGACGTAATTTGCTTTCAGCGTCAACATTTTCTAACAATGGTCTATTTTGGTTTTTTTGAGTCCGTGCTAATTGAGTTTCTATCGACGTTTTTAGATAGACCACAAAACCTTTACGAAGCAGAATTCTGTTTTCTTCACTGGTGACCGCACCCCCTCCAGTTGCTAAAACGACCCCAGAGCGCTCACATAATTCAGCCAACATTTTCGTTTCTCTCTTACGAAAACCGTCTTCTCCCTCAATATCGAAGATTGTAGAGATAGAGACGCCACAGCGCTCTTCAATCATATGATCGGAGTCAACAAAGTCCATGCGAGTGCGTTTTGCCAGTTGTTTGCCGACAGTAGTTTTTCCCGAACCCATGGGCCCTATGAGGATCAAATTTTGCATTATCTTATTACTTCTAGCTAGGTAAATTTGTTATGTCTTTAATCAATCTGAACCACGCTAACTGACGGTTCTCGTTGATTTAGCTGTGCAGAATACTCTTTTGAGGTGGCACCAAGAAGATCGCGCCTATGAACTATGATGAGCTCTATTAAAGACCTTATTATAGCATTGCTTAAAATAACAAAAGCAGAGGATTAACCCCTGCTTTTGTTAGAAACAACCTATCAAAAGATCGTTGATCTTATATAACGGCCTTTACCCCAAATTCAACTTTGGAGTAATAATTTTTGGCGTCAGAAATATTAACAGCTCTTGACGGTTAGAACGTTTCGTTCGCTGTTTGAATAAGTTACCAAGAAACGGAATATCTCCTAAGAAAGGCACCTTAGTCTCAGCATCGAGATCATCTTGCTGATAAATCCCTCCAATCACGACAGTTTCTCCGTTGTCGGCCAATACCTGAGTTATTATTTCATTAGTACTAACGACATTAACATCTGCAGCGGTTGTAAGAATATTATCTTGTCGAATTTCAACATCCATAATAACCCTGTCGTCCGGGGTTATTTGAGGAATAACAGCGAGACTTAGTTCAACTTCAATTTCTTCAACGCCCCCGCCGCCATTACCACCGCCAGCTCCTCCACCATTTCCTGGAACAGTAATAAACACAGATTGCCCTTGGCTAATCAAAGCCGCACGCTGATTTGACGTGACCAATCTTGGACTAGCGACAATACGCCCTCGGCCATCAGCTTCCAATGCCGATAACTCCAGGGTTATCAGATGATTAAACCCTCGGCCCGCTCGAAAAATATCAAACGCGTACGACGCGGCCCGAGTACCACCAATGGCATTCGCACCTAAATCTACCGATAAGCCATCAGGAGTTCCGAACACCAACGGTGCAGCAGGGTCTGTAGCTCGGTCGTTTAGGGACTCTTGAATAATATTGTTACCTTCGATTGTACCACCGCCAATAACATCACCGATATTGGTGCTATTAGAGCCAGGCAATCGAGCATCCGTTGTTATACGCTGAAAGCCCAAACGAGCGCCAAGCTCCCTGCTGAAATTATCATTAGCTTCTACTATACGGGTCTCTATCATTACCTGCCTAACGGGTTTGTCTAGCTGGGCGATGACCTTTTTTAATGACTTAATCTTATTCGGAACGTCCTGAACCAGTAAACTGTTTGTACGTTCATCAACCGTCACACTTCCACGCTCACTCAATAGCGAGTTGGTGTCAACTTCGGTCGAATTAAACGCAGGATCGACGTTTTGGGCGGTTGAGGATACTACGCCAGGGTTAACAACCTCAATCGACTTGATTACTTCTGATATATCCGCGGCTCTCGCGTAGTTAATCTGAATGATCTCGGTAACCAACGGAGCAAACTCTTCAACCACCGCCAGTGCTTTGAGTTCAGCCTCTTCAGCATCTTGGATTTCTCCGCTTGGCGCTACCCAGATGACATTACCGGTTTGCCTTTTCGCAAGCCCTCTTGTTCGCAAAATAACATCGAGCGCTTGATCCCAAGGAACATCTTTCAAATTAATTGTAATGTCGCCCTGCACCGAATCACTGGTTACAAAATTAATGCCCGTGAAATCGGCGATTACGGCTAACGCAGATCGGACATCAATTTTCTGAAAATTAATCGACAGCCGCTCTCCGGTAAACCCTAATTCCGCATCTGCTTCGTCCTGAAGATCTTCAGCGGTTTCAATAATTGGATCGACAACCAAAGTAAAACGCTTACCGGCTTGAAATGATAAATGCTGGTACTTGCCGTCTGGCACAACAACCAACCGTACATTGCTCGCATTTTGGAAAGAATCGATGGTTTGTACTGGGGTTGCAAAATCCGTAACATCCAACCGTTGTTCCAGTTCCGCAGGCACACTCACATCAAGTAAGTCGATAATTATTTCACCGTCACGCTCACGAGTATCTATTGTTGCGTTGTCATCATTTAGATCGACAATCAACTTACCACCACCAACTTCCGATCTACGGAAATCAATGTTTGTAACACTCGTTGATGCTTCAACATCTGGACGACTGGCAAACGGTTTAGGTTTAGTAACCTGGCTTTCGTCAGAGAGAGTATTGAATACTGTCAGAGAGTAGCCCTTATCAATCGGCAACAGTTTGTAGCGAGCAGTTCCTTCCAAATTGACAATTAACCGAGTTCTATCTTCGGTTTGGACAGCCACCACACTGTCAACCTTACCTACGCCAATGTCGGTTCTCGGGCTGCTGAGCAAGCTCTTCATTCCGAAAAAATCGATCGCGATCCGAGCAGGTCTGTCCGTGCTGAACGTCCCTGGCTCAGGTAATTGAGCATCGGCTAAGAAATTAATCTGCACATCCCCACCACTCAGTTTACTGTAAACCACATCGGTCAAATTCGCGTTTTGAGCAGACACAGTATTCACGCTGGCTAACGCCAACATTAAAACTGAGGCATAGAACGTCTTGAAGCGCTTGGGTAATTTATTTGCTCTCATAATATTGCTTCCTGAATCATTATTGTTCATCTATTGTTATTTCAACGTCTCTGGTTACCCATCGACCGGCAGGGTCGGCGACAGTCTCAACTAAAACGACGCGCTGTTCTTCTGGGAAAATCTGGGTTATTTTGCCATCATTTTGTCCGAGGTAATTGCCAATCGAAGCTAGATGTGCCGTACCTTGAGAGGTTTTGACGATCACCCACGGCACCCCTTTTTGAGACATTGTTCCGACCATATTCAGAGCATCTAATGGAAATTCCTCCAAAGGCTCTTTGATCCGATTTGCGTCAGGTCGTTTGCCAGCGACTGAGGTCTCATCATCTCGATTAGAAACTATGTTATTGAAATTAAATGGCTCATTCTGATCGATCGCGCCATATTCAAAACCTTTATACGGTTGAATTTCGGGTAATGGCTCTATCTCTGGCTTCTTATCCTTATAAGCATCGGCAACGAAATCACGCAGATCACGCATTTCACTGTCAACACACCCTTGCAACAACGTAGCCAGCAATACAATGGAAACTGGTTTCTTATTGAGAAACATAAGAATCCTCCAAGTAGTGATAGGTCTTGGTCGTGGCAATAAATCGCAAGTTTTCCGAGGTGTCAGAAACTCGGCTAACAGAAAAATCAGAAACGTTAATAATTCGAGGTAACGCCGCCACATCACTGACGAAACCCGCTATCTGATGATAGGTACCGTTGGCAATAATATTTACGTTTTTCTCGGCATAAAAGTCTTTATTTACATTTACGCCAGGCTTGATTCGCTCAAACTGTAAGCCTCTAGACAATCCAACCTGCGTCATATCAATGAGCAAATCAGGTATTTCACTCTCATTAGGCAATTGCTTTAACAATACTCCGAAGGTTTCTTCAGCTTCGACCATTTGTGCTTTATAAGCATCTAAATTAATCGCTAAGGCCTTTTTTTCAAGATAATTATCTTTTAATCCAGGCTCTTTCTTTTGCTCGGTTGCCAACGCTTTGCGTTGATCTTGGATAATAAAATGGAAGCCTGCGCCCACGATAGCAACACAAAGTAAGCCTGCCATTAAAATTTTAACCCGGCGAGTCCAGGACCCAATATCATTGATATCCAGGCCATTTAGTTCTTCTATAAGGCTCATAGAATGCCTCTTTTTATTAGTCTATTCATAATCGGAAAACGTTTCGTATTCTGGCTCATCTTATTTACAATTGATCAGTTCAAATGACACTAGCGTACTGTATCGCCATCTTGATTTGCTGCATCATCCTTGCGCTCTTCTCTGACTTGCACATCAAATTGACTAATAGAAGCACCGTTTTGATCAACCACATCGACCACATTCAAAGTTGCATTATCGAACCAATCCGAGGAGTCCAGGCTGCGCATCAACGCTGAAACACGCCCATTAGACTGTGCTTTGCCTTTGATACCGAATCTGTTTTGATTTTTAGTGATAGTGTCGTAATACACACCATTAGGCAGTTTGCTTACCAAATCGTCGAAAACATGCACGATTTGAGAGCGATTCTTCTGCAAATTTTGAATGACTTCCATTCTGGATAAGAGTGCATCACGCTTCTCTTTTAGATCTTCAATCTCTCGAATAACCTTAGACAGCGCATCAATTTCAGACTGAACATAGGCGTTTCTCGCTTTTTGATGATCAATTCGGGAGTCCATAAATAACTTACCAGCGAGAACCAGTAAACAAGCCACACCCCACATTGCGACGCATATTACTAATGTCATCTGATTGCGCTCGCGACGTTGCGCCTCACGCCAGGGTAGTAAATTAATATTCGCCATTAGCTAAGCCCTCTCAATGAAAGTCCATACGCGACTGAAAGCGCAGGAGCAAACGCCGTAATCATATCTCTGCGAGACTGTACATTTGCACTTGCAATCGGATTTAATACGGACACTTTCGCTCGCAGCTTAACTTCAAGATCGCCCGCCAGCCCGGCCAGTGCACAACACGCACCCGATAACACAACACTGTCGATATTTGAATAGGCACTAGAGGAATAAAAGAACTGCAATGCACGACTTACTTCTTGCCGCAACATCTCGACAAATGGCTCTTGCACTGCCGTTAGAAAATCACCTGGCGGTTGCGAGGAGGCAAGTATTTCCTCAGCTTCGTCCGCAGAAACTCCATACTCTTTTCGGATCAGCTTAATCAATTGAGCTGATCCGAAATTTTGATGCCGTGAATACAACACTTTTGTATCGTCCATGACCATCAAGTGACTGCTGGAAGACCCAATATCAAACACAGCCACGGGTTGATCGGATTGTGCACCCAGCGCATTTTGAGAGCGATATACTCGCTCTAATGCGTAAGTATCAATATCAACGTAATTCAGTTCCAACGCTGAAGCCTCGATCAGATCGATATAATCATCAACGATGCTTCGGCGACATGCGACCAACAAGACCTCATTCTCTTGATCATTAGTCTCGGATTTTCCAATCACTTCAAAATCAAGATTCACCTCATCAATCGGGTAGGGAATGAAATGAAGTGCCTCAATGCTGATTTGCTCCTCTAACTCTAGCTCACCTATATCTGATGGCATACCAAGCACTTTGGTTATCGCATGACTGGATGACACGGCTACCGCAGCAGCGTCTCCTTTAGCTCCAGATTTTGTCATCGCCTCATTTAAGGCGTCAGCGACAAGATCCGCATTCGCGATCGCATTTTCTGAAAATGCTCCCGCGGGTAATGGAACGACTGCCCAAGCCACAACCCTAGGGCTCGCTTTTGTACCAGCCAGTTCGACCAATTTTACCGAATGAGTTCCGATATCGATGCCGATGACTGCTTTAGATTTTTTGGTAAACAGTTTCAAGAAACCTCCATAAAAACCGCTATTTATATCATTATTATAATTACTTACCTTAAAGTCTAACCAACCCTGAGCAATAATGCCACAATTCTATTTAGGAAATCTAATATTTCATATATTATCGTTTTTGGTTAACCAATAAGATTTTGGCATTTTGAAAAAATCGCAACTGCTGTTATCGCTTACCGTCTGGGTCAGCGGCGCGTTTATGCTCGGCTTTATAGTCTCCGGGTTCCTGATCGTGCAATTTAGCCGAGAGCTGCCCAATGCTCAAAGCATTAAAAGCATCGAGCTTAAAGTCCCGCTGCGCGTTTATTCTGCGGATAATCTACTAATTTCTGAATTCGGCAACGAGCGCCGCAAACCGATTGCCTATCAAGACACCCCCCAAGCGCTAATAGATTCGGTGCTTGCGAGTGAAGACGACGGGTTCTTCGAACACGGTGGTGTTGATTTTAAGGGCCTGTTCAGAGCCGCTCTATCTAATTTCAAATCTGGCAGTTCAGGTCAAGGAGCCAGCACTATTACCATGCAGGTTGCGAGAAACTTCTTTTTGACCCGCGATAAGACCTATACCCGCAAATTGAAAGAAGTTTTGCTGGCGTTCAGGCTCGAACAGATTCTCACAAAAGAAGAGATTTTATCGCTCTATTTAAACAAAATATTTCTTGGGCATCGAGCGTATGGTTTTGGTGCAGCAGCGGATGTCTACTACGCAAAAGAGTTGCAAGATCTCTCGATTGCCCAAATAGCCATGCTTGCGGGCCTGCCAAAGGCGCCCTCCACTTTTAACCCGTTACGCAACCCAGAACGAGCCCTGATTAGAAGAAACTATGTTCTGGGGCGCCTATACGATCTCGAAAAACTAACTGATTCCGACTATCAAAATGCTCTGAATGAGCCGATTTCAGCACAAAAACACGGCAGAAAAGCGGAGCTGGTCGCTCCCCACATAGCTGAAATGGTCAGAGCGCAACTCACTGAGCAATATGGCGAAGATGCGTATTGGCAAGGCTTAAATGTCTACACCACGATTCTTTCAAAGCAGCAATTAACCGCGCAAGAATCGCTAAGAAAAGGCTTGCAATCTTACGATCGAAGGCATGGTTTTCGAGGCGTCGTAGGCAAAGTCGATCTAAATGCCATATCGGAGTCATTTGAACAATCGAATGATCCCATCGCCATTGATAGCGCCTACGAAGAGGTTCTTCGGATATATCCAAATAGCCAGAGCCAAATCCCAGCCATCGTGATCGAGGCAAACGAAGAATTTTCGACGCTATGGACACAAGATCATGGCAAAGTGCAGATAAATCTGGAATCAGCCAAATGGGCCAAAAGGCACAAAACGGCCAATTTAGTGGGCGACCCGCCTACGAAAATGTCTGAATTGATGCAGGCCGGAGATGTAATTTATATTCAACCACAAGATAAGGAGGTTGATAAAACCACGGCTAAGGACCTGGAGAGCGAACAACTTAATATCCAGCCTGTTCAGCCAGATTGGAAACTTTCGCAAATCCCGGATGTAAGCGGTGCGCTTATATCAATGGAACCCTCTACTGGGAAAATTCTGTCCCTTATCGGCGGCTACGACTTCTTCTTAAACAAATATAATCGAGCAACCCAGTCAATACGCCAGCCTGGCTCGAATATTAAGCCATTCATATACTCAGCCTCCTTAGACCAAGGCTTTACTCCGGCAAGCCTCGTCAGTGGCAGCTCAATTGTCATTACTGATCCGGCACACGGCACATTATGGCGACCAGAAAATTACAGCGGTAAATTTTTTGGCCCCACTCGAATACGAGAAGCGTTGGGTAAATCAATGAATCTTGTCTCTATTCGTTTATTGAGAGCAATTGGTATCCCCTACGCGCGTGAATACGTCGAACGTTTCGGAATCGATATGGATCGCTTTTCTGCCTCACTCACAATGGCGCTTGGATCAGGCGGTGTTAAACCAATAGAAATGCTCAGTGCCTATAGCACGCTTGCAAATGGTGGCTACAAGATAGAGCCTTACTTCATAGAAAGGATCACCGACCGCGAAGGAAACACTATCTTCATCGCTCCCAAGCCAGAGTTTTGTGATCCGTGTTACTCGGAGTTTTTACCCAAACCTGAACCAATCGAGGAGGCTGGCGAGGAAATCGATCTGGTAAATCAGGCAATTGAACCGCTTGAGGAAATTGAAGCCCCGTTGGAGATAGAACCGGAGGAGGAAAATCTTCCCGATCTGAGCTTGCCCAGATACTATGAAGCACCAAGAGTGATGTCACATGCCAACAACTTTCTAACTGTAAGCATGATGAAAGATGTAATCAAAAGGGGCACCGCCAGACGCGCACTTACGCTAAATCGACAAGATCTCGCTGGCAAGACTGGCACCACGAATGACTATGTCGATGCGTGGTTTACTGGTTTCAACTCTCAAGTAGCGACTACAGTTTGGGTTGGGTTCGATAACCCCAAAAGTATGGGCAAAGGCGAAGCAGGCAGTTTAACTGCCTTACCGATCTGGGTGGATTATATGAAAGTGGCCCTGGAAGGTGTGAAAGAAGACAGCTCAGAAGTTCCTGAGTACATCGAAGCAGGGTTTGTTAATCGAAATACAGGCAAGCGAACTGACGAGCAAGACCCAGATGCCACTCCGGAATTGTTTACTATCAACGAGCTTACCCCCGAATACGCGCTACAACAGAGCCTATATTTGAGCGATCAGCAATTAGCCACTCAAGACGATCTTACCGTCGACTCAATTGGAGAATTTGACGAAATTGGCGATGAATTAGACGAGCAACTCGAGGAACTGCCAGTCGAACTGGATCAGAGTGATCGAATAATAGAAGAAAGCGAGGATACAGAAGGTCTATTCTAGAACGTAATGAGAAATGTCATTACACGTTTATTATAGACATAACCGATACCGCGGCCCGTAATGAATTAAGAAGTTTTCTTACTCACTTTCTTCTTAGTGGTCTTTTTCTTGGCTTTTTTCTTAGCGGTTTTCTTTTTGGCCTTCTTCTTAGCAGTTTTCGTTCCAGTAACTACCCATTTGCCACCTTCAAAAAACGCTTTCCAACCAGTTGCCTTGCCTTCCTCTTCCGATTGAACGTAGATTTCTTTAGTCTTACGACTGTAACGAATAACGGTCGGCAACCCGTCATCATCCGCTACTGGCGCACTAAACAGAAACTCATATTTACTATCAATTTGATCTTTATACGGCAAAATTTCGGCCACAAGCGGTGCGCGGGTCTCTCGATTCTTTGGAAAGCCGCTTGCCGCCAAAAACAATCCAGAAGCGCCATCACGCAGGACATAATGATCGTCTACTTTCTGGCATCGTAAATCAGGCATTTGAACCGGATCCATCTTAGGTGGAGCGGCTTCGCCATTACGCAATAATTTACGAGTATTTTTACATTCATCATTAGTGCAGCCGAAGTACTTACCGAATCGGCCATTCTTGAGCTGCATATCATTCCCGCACTTATCGCATTCAAGAACCGGACCTTCGTAACCCTTGATTTTATAAGACCCCATTTCCACTTCAAAGCCTGAGCAATCGGGGTTGTTTCCGCAAATATGCAGCTTGCGCTTCTCATCAAGTAGATAGCTATCCATCGCCGTATTGCATATCTTACAATGGTGCTTGCTGATCAACAGTTTGGCTTCGGCCTCATCATCTTCATCGACATTAACCGCCTCATCACCGGGAACCAAATTCATGGTCGATTTACAACGCTCTTTCGGTGGTAAGGAATAGCCCGAACAACCTAAGAATACCCCCGTACTGCCTGTGCGTATTTGCATCGGCCTCGAACAAGTGCCGCACTCAATATCTGTCTCGGTGGGAGAATTGGGCCGCATTCCGCCATCATCGTCATTTTGCGCCTTAAGTAAAGTAGACGAAAAATCAGAATAAAACCGATCTAACAGATCGCGCCATTGCATACGCCCTTTGGCAACATCATCTAATCTGTCTTCCATGGTTGCAGTAAAACTGTAATCCATCAACTCCGTAAAGCTCTCGACAAGTCTTTCAGTGACGATATCACCCATTTTCTGTGCATAGAAACGTCGCTTTTCAACTTGCACGTAACCGCGATCTTGGATCGTTGATATAATCGCGGCGTAGGTAGATGGGCGGCCAATACCACGTTTTTCTAGTTCTTTAACCAAACTTGCTTCTGTGTATCGCGCGGGCGGTTTGGTGAAATGTTGAGTAGGAATAAGTTTTTCCAAATCAAGAACCTCACCCACTTTCATAGATGGCAATACGCCGTCATCATCTTTCTTGGCTTGAGGCGGTTGTACTTTTTGGTAGCCATCAAACACGATAACGCGCCCACGAGTTCGTAGCTCGTAGTCGCCTGCATTCAAAACCACACTGGTACTCAGAAACTTGGCTGGTACCATTTGGCAGGCTACGAACTGCCGCCATATTAGGGTGTACAGGCGTTCGGCGTCCCGATCAACGTTTGAAATCTGAGTTGGACGAACATTCACGTCAGAGGGCCTAATCGCTTCATGCGCCTCTTGAGCCCCATCTTTACTCGAGTAAGATATCGGGTTATCTGGCAAATATTTTTTGCCATATTCACCGTTAATGAATCCGCGACAATCAGCTACGGCATCTTTGCTTAAGTTAGTTGAATCGGTACGCATATAAGTGATGTAACCAGCCTCGTATAATCGCTGAGCTAACATCATCGTTTTCTTGACCCCGAAGCCTAAGCGAGTACTTGCCGCCTGTTGCAAGGTCGACGTTATATAAGGTGCAGTTGGCTTGGTCGAGGTGGGACGCTCGTTAATTTCCGAAATTGTATACTTAGCAGGTTGCAAATTTGCAATCGCGATATCGGTCTCTTCTTTGGTGATAGGCTTGAAATTTTCGCCCTTATACTTCCGCACTTCAAAGTTAACGGCGTCTTTTGTCTTGGTTTTTAAGTCGGCGAACAAGTCCCAGTATTCTTCAGGAATAAACGCTCGAATTTCTCGCTCGCGCTCCACCACTAAACGCAGGGCAACCGATTGAACCCTACCCGCTGATAATCCTCGCGCAATTTTAGCCCAAAGTAATGGCGACACCATATAACCCACAACTCGATCTAAAAAGCGACGAGCTTGCTGGGCTTGAACACGGGCCATATCCACCGGACCAGGATTTTCAAAGGCCGCTTGAATTGCGGTCTTAGTTATCTCATTAAACACCACTCGACGGTAGCGCGACGGATCGCCACCGATCGCCTCCTGCAAATGCCACGCAATGGCTTCACCTTCTCTATCCATATCAGTCGCGAGATAGATGGTGTCCGCATTCTTTGCTAGTTTAACCAATTCATCAACCACCTTTTCCTTGCCAGGTAGAATCTCATAGCGAGCTTCCCAGTTTTTATCGGGGTTAATGCCCATTCTGTTAATCAACTGGGCCTTATTTTTCTTTTGACGGTGAATAATTTTGTCTTCAGGAGACAGTTTTCGGGTTATGGCGGCTTGGCGTGCTCGCTCTTTAGCGTCAACTGGCTTCTTATCGCCACCGCTGGTAGGCAAATCTCTGATATGGCCGACACTCGATTTCACAATAAAGTCACTGCCGAGATATTTATTGATCGTTTTGGCCTTCGCTGGCGACTCGACTATGACTAAAGACTTGCCCATGTTTATTGCTTAAATGTTATTACTTAACTTAGTTGACGATAATCCTGCAAGTCGTTAGCTCGCAGATAAGTTTGGTTCTATTAAATGTGGTGAGTATCCACAATATGCTAGTTGCGAGCAAGGTTTAGTGTATTGCTGGCGATAAATCCCCACTGACAATTATCTCGGCCCATTCTGCTATTTCTGAAAATCCAGGCTGATTGCTCAATACCATTAACACTACCCATCGAATATGATCGAAGGTAACATCGCTGGAATCAAGCGCCATAACTCGATCAATAACCGCTTCTCTGGACAGTTGATCCAACAAACCCGCGCCTACTAAACGTGCTAATAAGGACTGACCTGCCGATTTCAAGCGCGCCGACTCTTCTTGAGTGTAAAAACGGACAGAACTGGCGGCCTGAGGCTGCCAACTCACCTGGCCAGCATCTCGCTCGCAAACATCGAGCAAACCTTCAAGCCACACAAAGGCTTTATCAACCTCGCCATCTGGAAAACCGGCACTAACCAACTCCTTAGCCAACTCTTCTTGGCCTGGTTCAAACGAGTCCCCATCTATAATGTAATTTTCAAACAGATAGATTAGTACTTCGAGCATATCTTCTTTCATTCCACCCTCTCAAGCCCCATTTATTTTTAACCAAATTATGACAAATTCACATAACCACCATCGTCAGCTATGGCCACAGCCCCTATAAGCTCTAGTTCAAGTAGCATGGATGAAACTTCAGCAGAGGTCAATTGACTGCCCAAGATTATGTCATCTATAGCCGTCGACTCAGTAGAGATATAGCCTAGCAAGGCATGTGACGCGTCAACATTCATTACTTGATTGTTCTTTACCTCGGAACTACCAGTGCATTCAGACACGGAATTTGACAAGCATCTGCCCAAAGGATCAGACAAACAATGAACCACGTCAATGGCTGAACTAACCAGTGCAGCTCCTTGTTTAATCAAGTGATGAGACCCGTTGTATTGTTTGCTAAGCGCAGAGCCAGGCACAACCATTAACTCTCTATTTTGTTCTAAGGCCAAGCGAGCGGTAATTAAAGTGCCACTTCGATCGGCAGCCTCTACAATTACCACCCCGTGGGACATACCGCTAACGAGACGATTACGTTGCGGAAAGGTATAGCGATTAGGCTTTACACCAAGAGGATACTCCGAAATTAAAACACCATTAGTTGCAAGTCGCTGGAAAAGCGCTCGATGCCTGGATGGATAGACGGTATCCAAACCGTTACCCAACACCGCAACGCTTGGCGCTCCTTGATCAAGCGCAGCCTGATGCGCTGCGCCATCTATTCCCAACGCCATACCACTGGTTACAATTACCCCTAAGTCAGCCAAGCCTCTACTAATATTTCGTGCGGCCTGGTCACCAATAGGCGTAGGTTTTCGCGAGCCAACAATGGCTACTTGAGGCTCATTTAGCAGTTTTATGTCTCCGATCGCAAATAACGCTAATGGAGGGTCATGGAGTTGACGCAGCAAAAGCGGGTACGTGTCATCACAGATTGCTATTAAGTGATTAGACTTAGCCTCGAGCCAGGCTAAATCGTCTTCAATGTTTTGCTCATCGATCATAGATCGCGTGCTACGTTGTTTACCGCTTGCAATGCCCTCCAATTGGGCGAGCGGAGCGTTCAATACAGAATGTGGGTCGCCGAAATAATCGATGAAAAGACGCTTTTGACGAGTACTCCAGCGTTGATCACGAATTAATCTACACCAACTTTCCAAAAAATGAGGTGCGGAATTCTCCGCTGAATAAGCACGACCTTGTTGCATAATTGTGACCCTCCTTGGTCCAACAATAAATCACCGCAGTCACCTTATTCATGCGTGACCGCCGATCATGTTATGAGTAGTGCTACCTTAACACTACAAGGTTGAGAGCCTCAACCATTACTCGGCATTTGGGCTCACTAACACATCGCCTGGGGTAACTTGTCGATTTGAGTCTGTGACGATCGCATAGCTCACTTTCTCAAACGTTCTAAACACCAGTGCTAATCCGATATTTTCTTCGGGAATAAAAAACTTTTCGCCAGTGAACGGATCTTTTTTAGGTGCTTTTTGGCTTCGAATTCTGAGAACATCGCCGCTTCTAATTCCTTCTCTTTCACCTAGATTAATCGCAATGATCGACAATGCCCCAAGTTCGGTGGCCTTGTTAGGTGTATCCAAAATAACGCCACGAATATCCTCGTTTGCAGGTGGCTTGGGCGCAAAGAAAGGTGCTGCCTGCTCAACCAATATCGGGCGCAGGCGATCTCGAACATTAATATCTTCGAAAGCAGTTGTGATTGTAAATCTGGCGGGATCTCCTTCTTTTACCATAGTCGCGTCACCCAGATGGCTGGCTTCCCAACCCAAGCTTTCGCCACTAATCGGGTCGACGAAATGTCGGCCAGGCTTAAAAATGCGGTACTTCTTTACCTCTGGATCTTCTATTCCACGCGCATAAAACTGATCAGATTTCCCCAATATTAAGCGGCTATTATATCCATCGACCACATAAGGTGCCGACTTCATCTCGTTTGCATCGGTCACTAAAGGGGAATTGATGTACGGGCCAATCGCAGCAGGATCTATAAGTGGAATAGCATCGCCATACCGACTCGCTCTGGCTGAAGGTGAGAGTTTTACGGTTTCACGGCGCAAACCTTTTAAAACTGGTCGACCATCGACAAACGTCATGACCAACACATCGCCAGGAAAGATTAAATCCGGGTTCTCGACTTGTGGGTTTCCCTGCCAAACCTCAGGCCAGCGCCACGGATCACGCAAAAACTTACCTGAAATATCCCAAAGCGTATCACCTTCAACAACAGTATATCGATCAGGAAACGAGTCGTTCAAAATAGAACGGTCTTGCGCATAGCTATTTATGCCCAAAGTGATTGTCAAGCTTAACGCGACTAGGCCCTGCAAGGAACGACGAGTTAAACTTTGAGTTATCTCACTAAATGCAACACCCATAGCAGAAAGTGTTGTATGAGGGCGTTTAGTCTTAATCTTCGATTTAATTATTGTCATTAGTATCCGCCTAGCATTCTAGGCTCAGCTGGTTAGGCTTGCACTCGCTCACTTGAATTTTCCCCTACGAATACCTCGTGGTATCTAAGGTTCAAACAGCTCATGCTTTTGTTTTCATGGCATGTAGGCTGCGATTCGAGCATAATACGCTCAAATTGCGATGCGCTTGGCATACCGCTTATTTAAACTCTTATTAAACTGTATAACGTCACTTTATTCTAGCGACTATTCTTTTCAACTCATGCTGTTTAGGTTCATAACGACGAACCTGACAACGCAAGAGTGACTAGATTAGTTCTCAAACACGCAACTAAGCAAGCCTTAAACATAAATAATATAGCTTATTTAGTATGTTACGCGAACATTGTAGAATACAGTTTACGTTATTTTTACCCAAAACTGTAAGCAAAATTCTGCTTTAGTAAATCAAAAACAGGTATTGTTAGCCCGAAAATGGCCATTTTAGAAATCTTAGTATACCCAGACGAGCGCCTTAGGACCGTCGCACAGCCCGTCGAAAAGGTCGATGATTCGATCAGACAATTGGTTAAAGACATGACCGAGACTATGTACCACGCCAATGGTATCGGTCTTGCAGCCACTCAAGTCAATATTCATCAACAAGTAATCGTTATGGACTTGTCGGAAGAACGTAATGAGCCAAGAGTTCTGATTAACCCCAAAGTGGTTGAGCAAGACGGCGAACAAATCTATGACGAAGGCTGTTTGTCAGTTCCGGAGTATTATGCGCCAGTTAAACGAGCTGAGCACATTAAGATTACGGCGCTCGACGAACAAGGCGAAATCTATGAACTTGAAGCCGATGGATTGCTTGCGGTTTGTATTCAACATGAAATGGATCACTTAGCCGGAAAGGTATTCGTCGATTACCTATCTCGCTTGAAACAAGATCGTGTAAAAAAGAAACTGATAAAACGTGCTCGCTCCGATAGCTAGATGAAAATTATTTTTGCTGGCACCCCAGAGTTTGCCGTCGCTCCGCTCAAAGCGCTTGCGGTAGAACATGATATCGTCGCGGTTTTCACTCAACCAGACCGAAAATCAGGCAGAGGAAAGAAACTGAGTGCTCCACCAGTAAAGCAATATGCAGCAGAAATCGGCGCTCCGGTTTTCCAACCGGCAACGCTGAAAAACCAGGCGGAGCTTATACAGAGCTTTAATGCCGATGTAATGATAGTCGTGGCCTATGGTATGTTGCTACCGCAAGAGATTCTGGATATTCCACCACTAGGCTGCTTAAACATTCACGCATCATTATTGCCAAGATGGCGCGGCGCGGCGCCTATTCAACGCGCTATCGAGGCGGGCGATAAGCAAACTGGCGTTAGCATTATGCGAATGGAATTGGGCCTTGATACAGGCCCGGTTTTTAAGACTTTAGAACTGGATATTAATTCGAATGACACCAGTCAAACCATGCATGATCGCCTCGCAAAACTTGGTGCAAAAGGTATTTGTGAAACGGTATTGGAGCTACAGGAAAAACCAAACCTGTCACCCGTGCCTCAAGATGAAGGACAGGCAAACTACGCCAAGAAAATTACCAAAGCCGAGGCCGAATTAGACTGGAACAAAACGGCAATCGAACTGCATAGGCAGTTACGAGCATTTATTCCTTGGCCTATTTCTCAAACCCAGCATCAAGGCACCCGACTTCGTGTCTGGCAAGCCAGCGTCGTCGATACAGACTCTTCAGAGGCCGCCGGAACGATCGTTTCCGAAAGTGATTCAGGCGTTGACGTAATGTGTTCAAACGGTGTGTTACGCCTCGAAAAGCTGCAACGCGATGGTAGTAGACCTATGACGTATTCAGAATTTCGTAACGGTTACACAATCTCTGCAGGCGACTCTTTAGGATCGGAAAGCGATGGCTAAGCGTATAAACACGCGTGCAGCGGCGTCCAAACTCTCATGGCAGATCATCGACAAAGGTCAATCACTTGACCTGACAATCTCCAGCTTTTTTGAATCGACAGATTATTCGCCGCAGGACAGAGGTTTCGTACAAGAACTTGTTTATGGCGTATGCCGTTGGTATGGAGAGCTCGACGCGGTTGCGTCGACATTGTTACGCTCCCCAATTCGAAACAAAGATCGGGTGGTACATTTTGTCTTGCTGGTGGGCTTGTATCAACTTCGACATCTTGATACCGCCGAGCACGCAGGCGTTGCTGAGACGGTCTCTGCCTGCAAGCAACTGGGCAAGCCATGGGCAAAAAACTTGATTAAT
Source organism: Arenicella sp. (assembly GCA_965230315.1). Classification (GTDB taxonomy): domain Bacteria; phylum Pseudomonadota; class Gammaproteobacteria; order Arenicellales; family Arenicellaceae; genus Arenicella. The sequence continues at coordinate 3,451,363 of CBDDKT010000002.1, read as the reverse complement.
GGTTGCCTGCGAAGCTACCTTCGAGCGCCTTGTGAGCTCAAGCAAGATGCAGATCATATCAGTCACCCTAACTGGATTAGAAATGCCATCAAACAGGCATGGCCCGAGCACGCCAACGCCATCTTGGAAGCCAATAATAAGCGACCACCTATGTGTTTACGCGTAAATGGCCGGCAAACTGATCGAGACAGCTACTTGGAGAAACTCGGGGCTCTCGGCATCGAGGCGCGTGCCGACCGAAATGCTAAAGATGGCATCGTGTTACACACACCAAGCCCTGTCAGTTCACTTCCTGATTTTGACTCGGGTGCATGCTCTGTCCAAGATACCGCAGCACAGATTAGCGCCGATTTGCTCGATGCCAGAACAGGCATGATGATATTAGATGCCTGTGCAGCGCCTGGCGGCAAGACGGCGCACATACTTGAGCGCTGTGATAACCAACTTACTATGCATGCATTAGATATATCCGAACGTCGTTGCCAGCAACTCTTGTCCACTCTTTCTCGCCTCGAACTCACGGCAAAAGTATTTCAGGCTGACGCCAGCAAGACCCCGAGCTGGGAGGCACCTGATGATGGGTACGACCGTATACTAATCGACGCACCCTGCAGCGGGTTGGGTGTGATTCGTCGCCATCCTGACATAAAGCATCATCGACGCCCGAGCGATATTGATACGCTTGAAAAAATACAAGCATCATTGTTAAACAATCTTTGGGACCACCTCAAGCCTTCTGGCATTATGTTGTATATGACTTGCTCGATATTACCTCGTGAGAATGAACAGCAGATACAGCAGTTTGTTGCACGTACAAACGATGCTATGCTGATAGGCATATCGCACCCGAGTGCGCTGACTCTCGATCATGGCGTTCAAACGTTACCTGGCGTACATGATATGGATGGTTTTTACTATTGCGTATTGCAAAAAAAATAAACACACTACCGCTTAAAGGGCCCTTAATACTATTGCGTAAATTGGGTTGCATTTCTATTGAGAAACGAAGCTCAATTAAACTAACCATTCAAACCACCATCGTCATCTTATGCCTAATCGCGTTTGGCAACAGCCCGTCTTCTTTTGCGCAAAACATAAGCTACGATGGCGCTGGCCTAACAATCGAGCTTTCAGATGATGTACAAGCGGCGATCGACAGCGGCGTGTCACTCACTTTTGAAAATCAATTTGCGCTAGCTCAAAGTTTCCTTTTCATTCGCTGGCACAGCCAACTTGTCCAACACGATTTTGTTGTCTCGCACCACAGTTTATCAAATCGTTATTTGGTGCATGAAAGCAATAACGTGGAGCCAAACATATTCAGCTCTATGCACGAAGCGATGGCATATATCGGCGAAACTGCGCTGGCACGCTTTTCAAACTATCATGCTCAGCAACAACCCCACCCTTCAACTATGCACAAAATGCGGTTGCGCTTAAGCAAAACCAAACTGCCTGGGCCTATGCGCCTGACGGCGTTTATCGCAAAAGATTGGGACTTAGACTCCGGCTGGAAATCATGGCACTCAGATCAATAGTCAAAAAAATATCGTCACCATTGCCGGTGATCTCGGTGTGTACAGGACTACTATTCGCACTGAGTTACCTAATTGTTAAGTCACTCAGTGATGACACGTCAGGTGAACTACAGTTTTGGATTACAATCATTGGTAGCCTCGGGGTCGCCATACTGGTCTTTTTTCTAATTAGCAACGGGTATGCGCTATTTTCTCAATACCGTCGCAATGAAATTGGCTCCAGACTGACAGCCAAAATGGTAGTGATATTTTTCTTCCTTACTGTCATTCCCTTTTCCTTGATTTACTTTTTCTCGATTCAGTTTCTCAATAAGGGCGTCGACAGCTGGTTCGATGTTCGAATAGAGCAAACGGTCAAAGATTCACTGCTATTAAGTCAGTCTGCACTTGAAGGAATAAAAGAAGAAGTCATCGCTGATGTCGGTGAAGTGGTGATTAGCATCAGGCAAAACCGTAAAGAACCGACAAAAGAGTTGCTGGCTCTATTAAAAGATCTGCGTGCGGTTTACGGTTTCAGCGAGCTGTCACTCTATAACGACGATGGCAGAATTCTCGCATTTTCCCATGAAAATCAAGCCAATGTCTTACCCAATACTCCAGGTGATGAAGTTTTTACCGAGTTAAGGTTAAACCAGACATATACCCTATTGGAGCCTATTTCACCAACCATGCAACAATTCAGGGTGGTTGCCCCGATTGTAGGCAATCAGCTTGACCAAGAGCTGTTTGGAGTACAAGCCATCAAAGTTTTGCCACTGCGTTATGCGACCCTAGCCAGCAGTGTCGAAACCGCGAGCAATCAATACGCCCAAATGGTATTCGCTCGTGGGCCGCTAAAATTTAGCCTAATTGTGACCTTAAGCCTGATCTCACTGGCCACATTATTATTTTCGATGCTCACGGCCGTATATTTATCTCGCCGACTGGTTGCGCCAATATCAAACTTGGCGGCAGGCACACAGAAAATTGCCGAGGGAGATTATGGATCTCATCTGCCGGTCACTAGCTCTGATGAGCTCGGCATTCTGACCAAATCGTTCAATAATATGAGCAACAAAATTAGCGAGGCGCAACAGGTTGCACTAGCCAGTCAAACTGAAACCGAGCAGCAAAAGGGCTACTTAGAAGCGGTGCTCACCAACCTTTCATCTGGCGTGTTTTCGTTTGACGAAAATACGCAATTGCAAATTTGTAATAGCGCAGCATGCGAAATTTTAGGATTGGAACAAGACTCGCTATTAGGTAAATCAGCAGGTGAATTATGTGCTCCAGAACACCATGCCAAACAATTCTTTGAGCTGGTTAGCGCAGGCATAGAGTCGAATCAAGATAATTGGCAGGACGAGATCACCTTACTTGGCACCCACGGTCGTCAAATGCTGATTATAAGGGGATCTGTTTTGCAGCTAAACAATGACCTGATCGAAGCTGAGGGAGAAAAAATCAAACCTCTCGAAAACCACGTTGTGGTATTCGATGATGTGACCAGTCTTATTCAGGCCCAGCGTGATGCAGCCTGGGGCGAAGTAGCACGTCGACTGGCACACGAAATTAAGAACCCTCTGACACCAATTCAGTTGTCCGCCGAGCGCATCAAGCTAAAACTGCACGACAAAGTTGACGGCGAGTTGCAGGAAACCCTAAATCGCAGCACCCGAACGATTGTGCAACAAGTCGAATCAATGAAAGAAATGGTCAACGCCTTTTCAAGTTACGCGCAACCAGTCAGGGCAAAACTTGCTCCGTTAGACGTAAATCAACTGGTAAGAGACGTTATTGAGCTGCATACCTCAAACCTTCACAAAATTGAGTTAAGTTTAGAACTTGATGAAAACCTACCAAGTATTAAGGCGAATACTTCGGCATTAAGGCAAGTATTAAATAACTTAATAATTAATGCCAGTCACGCATTAGAAGGAGTACCAAAGCCTAAAATCACGGTGCGTACGCACTTGGCGGCCAAAGTGACTGGCGAGTATATTGATCTAGTTGTTGAGGACAATGGTGTTGGCATACCAGAAGATATACGCGAATCGCTTTTTGACCCCTACGTCAGCTCTAAAGCTAAAGGGTCTGGTCTCGGCCTGGCGATCGTCAAACGTATTGTTGAAGAGCATAGCGGCTCTGTTTGGACTCGCAATGCGGCCAGTAGAGGTACCGCTATGCACTTAAGATTACCTATTAACGCGATGCAAACCTATCGTGGCAATCGCCGCCAAAATAGTTTACATTCGAGCGAAACCAACGGTATTGAACCTGGTCATTAATGGCTCTTTAGTCGAAACAATCTCCCAACGCAAATAATCGATACTCTAATATTTAAGACTTCCCAGCATATTAAGAATACGCGCCGACTCTTCGAATGCCTCATTTTACCCAACAACCCTCTGCAATACTCGCCCGATACAGTCAATGAATACCGACCGCCAGCACATTCTAGTCGTTGATGACGAGCCAGATATTCGCAACATCTTGCAAGACATCCTTCAGGATGAAGGCTATGAGGTGAGCATCGCAGAGAATGCGGATCAGGCCAGAGTACGTTACCGAGAAGATCAGCCAAACCTTGTTTTATTGGATATATGGATGCCAAAAGAAGACGGCATTTCAGTGTTGAAAGGTTGGGTGGAAAATCAAGTCTTAGGTGACACTCCCGTGGTAATGATTTCTGGACACGGCACGGTTGAAAATGCGGTCGAAGCGGTAAAGCTTGGAGCGTATGATTTCCTTGAAAAACCATTATCAACAGGTAAATTATTGCTCAGTGTCGAGCGAGGTTTAGAGAACGCCTCTCTGCGACAGGAAAACAAACAGCTCAAATCTCGCTTAAAGTATAACTCGCCAATGATTTCAAATAGCGATTCGAGTCGTGAATTGCTGCGTCATATACAATTATTGGGGCCCACTGACAGCTGGGTTTTTATTACAGGCGAATCAGGAACTGGCAAGCATTTGGTTGCCCAAAAAGTCCATGAGAACAGCCCGCGCGCGAACGCTTCTTTTGTCGAACTTAACTTAGCCGCGATGCCGAGCGATGGTGTTGCGCAAGCTCTTTTTGGCAGCGAAGTAGATGGAAAAATAGTTCTCGGTCGGTTCGAAGAAGCTAAGGGCGGCACTTTATTCATTAATGAGGTATTGGGCCTCAATTTGGAAACCCAAAACATGCTTTTGAGTGCGCTACAAGAACGCCAATTTTTACGTCTGGGAGGCAACGAATACATCGAACTCGATGTGCGCGTTATCGTAACCACCAGCGGCAATCCACAAAAAGCGGTTAACGAAGGAAGTTTTAGCGAGGACCTGTACTACCGACTTAATGTTATTCCGATTCAAGTGCCAGCCCTTCGTCAACGTAAAAAAGACTTACCCGAACTAATCGAACTATTTATAGAGGATGTGGCAAGTAAAAATCAGCTCGAGGTGCCGAGCATTACAGATGAGGCAATGACCATTTTATGTGATTACAAATGGCCAGGTAACGTACGTCAACTGCAAAACGTCATCCAGCGTCTACTGGTACTGAACAGTGCTGACGAAATTGGGATAAACAGCGTTAGATCGGCGCTTGGAGGGGATGTCGATATGCAACAAAAAGCAGCCCAACTCCCTGACTACTTTGAGTCTGATATGCGCAAAGCCAAGGAAGAGTTCGAGCGCGCTTATTTAACTCATCACCTTGAAACCGTCGAAGGTAACGTGAGTCAGCTAGCTAAAAAAGTAGGCTTGGAAAGAACTCATTTGTATCGCAAGCTCAAGAGCTTAGACATTAAGGCGCGCGACGCCAAATAAACGCTTTAGTCGGTGTTACTATAAACGCATCATGAAAATTCTTATCTTAGGTGCCAGCCAGGTCGGTGTCTCCATTGCTGAAGTATTGGTCGGCGAAGAAAATGACGTTACCATAATCGATGTCAATAGCGATGTATTGCAGCAACTGCAAAATCGTCTGGATATACGCACGGTTACAGGTAGCGCGGCTCACCCCTCAATTTTGCGAGCGGCAGGCGCCGAAGATGCTTCGTTGATTTTGGCCGTCACCAATAACGACCAAGTAAACTTGGTCGCGTGCCAGATCGCTGAAGCATTCTTCTCTACACCAACAAAAATCGCCCGTCTGCGCTCAAAGGAATATTTAAATAATCAGGAGCTATTCGGTAACGAATCGGGTTTTCACGTCGACGTAGTGATCTCACCAGAGAAGATCGTTCGCGACCATATTACTCGCTTGATTGAATTTCCAGGTGCCTTGCAGGTGCTGGACTTTGCCGATGGTCTGGTACAATTGGTTGGAGTTAAAGCGGTTGCCGGTGGCGCATTAATTAACTGTCAACTTGAAGAGCTCAAAGAGCATATGCCAGGCATTGAAACCCGCGTGGCAGCAATTTACCGTGATCGCGAAGTTATCACTCCAAAATCTGACACGATTATTAAAGAAAAAGACGAAGTGTTTTTTGTCGCTGCTCGCGAACACATTCGCCAAGTTATGAAGGAGATGCGCGGTCAGAGCGATAAAACCAAGCGTATATTTATTGCTGGCGGCGGCAACATTGGCTTGAATCTGGCCAGAGAGCTCGAACGCAAAGGTTATAGCGTCAAACTTATTGAGTTTAATCCTGCAAGAGCAGAACAGATAGCCGAATCGGTTGGTAATACAATTGTGTTAAACGGCGATGCCGCAGACGCAAGTTTGTTACTGCAAGAGAATATCGAGGCTGCCGATGTATTTTGTTCGGTAACCGAGAAAGATGAAATCAATATTCTATCGGCGAATCTGGCAAAACAGCTGGGTGCAAAACGAGTTATGGCCTTAGTTAATAAACCCGCCTATGTTGAGCACTTGGAGCACAAGGATATTAATGTGATTATTTCGCCTCGAGTCGCAACTATTGGCAGCGTCCTGGCTCATATTCGCCGCGGTGATGTGGTGGCAGTACATTCTTTGCGTCGAGGACGTGCTGAAGCGATTGAGGCAATCGCTCATGGTGACGAAAATTCATCAAAGGTCATCGGCAAAGGCGTTAGGGAAATCCCGTTTCCAGCTGGAACAGGGGTTGGAGCAATTGTGCGAGACCGGCAGGTAATCATCCCCAATGTAAATACCGTTATTGAACCCGAAGACCATGTAATCATCTTTATGGATAACAAGTCATGCATCGCCGATGTAGAAGCCCTGTTTCAGGTAGCGGTTACCTTTATCTAATGCATATCAACTGAGCGACAGTGCAATGCATTATCAAACCGTTTTAAAAATTCTGGGTGTGCTGTTGATTATCTTCAGCGTGACTCATTTGACACCGCTACTGGTATCACTGATTTATCGTGACGGTAATAGTTTTCCGTTTATGATTTCCTTTTCAGTAACATTGCTAACCGGGCTTCTGATGTGGGCACCTGCAAGACGAACCAAGCGAGACCTGCGCTATCGAGACGGATTTTTAGTGGTGGTTTTATTTTGGACAGTTCTGGCGACGTTTGGCGCCTTGCCGTTCATATTTTCCAACCACCATTCTCTCAGCATTACTGATGCTTTTTTTGAGTCCATGTCGGGCTTAACCACTACCGGTGGCACCATTCTGACAAACCTGGACGCCCTACCTCAATCAACACTGTTTTATCGACAACAACTTCAATGGCTGGGGGGCATGGGTATTGTTGTATTGGCGGTGGCCATCATGCCGATGCTGGGCATTGGTGGTATGCAGCTTTATCGAGCAGAAACGCCAGGGCCAATGAAAGACAGCAAGTTAACGCCGCGTATTACTGAAAGTGCAAAAGCGCTTTGGTACATATATTTAGGCCTAACCTTAATGTGTGCAGTGGCGTATTGGGCAGCTGGCATGAGTTTATTCGACGCGATTTGCCACGCCTTTTCAACCGTAGCAATTGGCGGCTTTTCTACCCATGACGCGAGCATAGGTTACTTTGACAGCGCAGCAATCGAAACGGTAGCGATGGTTTTTATGCTAATTGCTTCCGCTAATTTTTCGCTGCACTTTTTAGCTTGGCGCAATAAGTCGTTCGCGCCATATCTTCGAGACAGTGAATATCGTTTTTTCTTATCGATCTTAATGCTTGCAGCGGTTGTTGTCGTAGCGTCACTGATTTCCCAAAATATCTATAGCGATAGTGCGCTTGCGGCAAGGCAAGGATTGTTTCATTTGGTATCGATTGTAACGACCACCGGTTTTACTTCGAGTGGCTTCGCCTGGTGGCCGGGTGCCTTACCCGTACTGTTATTACTGTTTAGCTTTATGGGCGGTTGCGCTGGCTCGACTGCAGGCGGTATGAAAGTTATGCGAATTCAGCTCATGTACAAACAAGGTCGCAAGGAGATTGTACGATTGGTTCATCCAAACGCTGTTCTCTCAATAAAAACCGGCGGCCAGGTAATCAGCGACAAGGTCATCAATACGGTTACCGCCTTCTTCTCAATGTATGTTCTTTGTTATGCACTGACTGGCTTTGCTCTGAGCGCGGCAGGCCTGGACTGGATTACTGCGTTTTCTGCGGCTGCTGCGTGCTTGAACAACCTCGGGCCAGGGTTAGCGGGAGTCGCCGATAATTACGCCAGCATCAATGACACGGCGAAGTGGATTTTATCCTTTGCTATGCTTCTAGGTCGTCTGGAGCTTTTTACCTTATTAGTACTCTTCACCACAACTTTTTGGCGCGATTAAACAATAGTGCCGCCGACCATAAGGCACAAAAAAAGGCCGCCTATGCGACCTTTTCTGTAATCAAGCAATCAGACTATTTGTAAACTGAAGCCTTACGGAAATGCTTAACCAGCAAGTAATACATTACAGCGCGATACTTATTACGATTCGATTTGCCATAAATTTTGATGACCTCTTGAATACCTTCATCCAGTTTAGGAGTGTCTTTCAAGCCAAGCTTCTTGATTAAGAAGTTTTTCTTTACTCGCTCCAGTTCCTTCGGATCACCTGCAGATACCGTGCACGCATCGGCATTGTATATTGATGGCCCGCAACCAATGGTTACCGCCGTCAACAATTTCATATCAGGTTTCATATCGCATTTCTTTTCTAAATCGCCAGCATACTTGGCAATCAAATCATCGCGCTTGCTCATTACACATCTCCCAAAAAATTAGTGGTAAATAGTTAGTAGTAGATTGTCTAACTCAATTGAGGAAACAACTTCTCAACTCCCCAAATTCAAGTTGTAAAACACTGCATCCAACTGCAGTAGCTTTTGACAGTACCGTAAGCCTTAGTAAATTAAAAGAGAAATACAAGCCTATTGATAAAATTTAACACCCTTGTCGCGCTCTTCCGGTGGTCGAGTCTTAAATCGCTTGTGTACCCAGAAATATTGCTCCGGATTAGGTCGAATTAACTTGGCCACCTCTTCATTCATTCTTGCGGTATCCTTAAGCTCATCACCGAGAGGAAAGTTTTCTAACGGCGGGCTCAGAAAAACATCATATCCACGCCCCCAAGGCCGAATTCGGGTACGACAAGGTATCACTAGCGCGTTCGTCATCTCTGCGAACTTACTCAGCACAGAATACGTGGCGGCAAGTTCGTGAAAGAACGGCACAAAAACGCCTTTGCGACCGGCGTCTTGATCTGGCAAATAATAGAACGGATGACCCGCGCGAATTGAGCGAATCAATTTGCGCATTGGCGCTTTACGTTCTACTAATTCTCCTCCGTATCGGACTCTACCGCGTTTAACTATTTCATCAACAAGACCATTTTTTGCGTATTGATACATTGTCAGCATCGGTCGTTCTTGGGCGAGTATGTAACCCGCAACATCCAACGCGGCAAAATGTGGCGCCAAGATTATGATGTTTCGGCCCGATGCCAATGCCTGATCGTATTCATCTCGTCCATGCACTCTAACCAATCGATTAAAACGTTGCTTAGAGATCCACCAGTTCATTGGCACAGTAAACAATGCCTGTCCAGCCATCTGATAATGTTGACGATTGATTTTACGCCATTCATGCGCCGCTAGTTCAGGAAAGCAGATGGAGATATTCTTTAGCGCAATTCTGCGCCTTGATGAACCCAGTGCATAAAACAGTATTCCCACACCTTGACCTAGTGCAGCAATCAGAGGAAGCGGTAAAAAACTCATGATGCGGAAAAAACCGAGACCCAGCCAGGTAGGCCAATAGCGCGGGCCAAGGAAGGAAGAAAGCGGAGTAGTTTGCACGAAAGCTTACAAGAAAGTTAGATTCTTTGGTCAACGTTTAGAATAGCATAAACCCAGTAAGTTCTCGCTGATTCAACAGGTCTATAACACTATAGCAAAGCAATCACGCCCAATTTGCTACACTTTACAATAGAACATCATTATGAATAGAAGAACATTACTCTCGTTGTCGGCCGCTGGATTGGTTGGCGGTATTGCCAGTGTTGGCTGGCTACGTGCGCAAGAGAGCAACACCGAAACTGCAACGCATACTCCTGAAAAAGAAGCCATGACTGATTCTATTACCTTAGACTCTAATCCAAGTTCGATAGAACCGTTTGAATTAGATGATGCCCAATGGCGCGAGCGCCTAAGCGAAGAAGCGTTCTATGTATTACGCAAAGAAGGCACTGAGCGTCCGTTTACAAGCGAGCTGAATGACGAAAAGCGCGATGGCGAATTTGTCTGTGCAGGTTGTGGCTTAGCCTTATTTAAATCTGATACAAAATACGACAGTGGTACAGGCTGGCCGAGTTTTTTCGACACCATCGAAGGTCGGATTGGCACAAAACGAGATTTCAAACTGATTTTACCGCGCACTGAGTATCACTGTGCACGCTGCGGTGGCCACCAAGGTCATGTGTTTAATGACGGTCCGGCGCCCACTAATCTGCGTTATTGCAACAATGGCGTAGCACTCAGGTTTGTACCGGCTTAACCTGATTTCGTCAAAGGTTCTGGGCTTTTAAATAAGCCTTTAAGCTTGGAACCTGGTTGGCAACGCTGATCAAATCGGGCCATTCATCTACATCATTTAGCTCAGGCAAGCGAACCAGATTCAAGCCAATTGAATCTGCCGTTAAGAGTGTTTTTTCCAGTACTTTATTGTCGCCCCATGGCATATCCTTAAACAATTCGTCAGCTGAATCACACAAGCCGAGTAAATAGTAACCGCCATCCAGCGAAGGACCAATAACGGATTCCCCATTTAGCATCAATCCGTGAGCTCGTTCGAGTGTTGAACCCAAAGTATGAGGTGCATCACAGCCCATGACGGCTGATGCGCTCGAATAGCTAGCAAGTGCATGACGCATTTTCTCGCCTAAATCGCCTTCACATTGATGCATCATTTTGATCGGATAGCGTCTCTGCATTTCAACAAAGAACGGGTGATCTGAATCAAGCCAAACCGATAGATAAACTATCCCCGGCCAAAATTGGCAAGCTCTTTGAACTGAAGCCTCCATCAATATTTTAGCAATGTCTGCTGCTTGTTCAGCACTGCAGTGCGAAGTGAGACGGGTTTTAACCTTGCCAGCGATGGGTGCTTTGGCGAACAATATCAATGGCAAACTATCTGACATCATCGTAACCTCGCTTCAACCGATTAGGAGGGACACCGAAAAAGTAGGCCAATCGGTACCACCACATCTTAATAATGGTACTGAGCACCCCGTTCTGTTCCCAACGACGAGCACTTGTGGTCACTTTTAACCTCGAGTTTCGCGGCTTATATAACCGACGCAAGCGCTTTGAGATTGCCACATCTTCCATAATTGGTAAGTCTGGAAAGCCTCCGATTAATTCAAAAATATCTCGATCAATAAATATCGCCTGATCACCGGTTGCCACATTACTAATCCTTGAACGAAGATTGATGAAAAAAGCGATCAGTTCCATTGCACTTGAATCACCGAAAAATGACACATCAAATCGTCCCCACGCATGGGCTTTCGTCACCTCAGATTTATAGTGCCTAGGCAGCTCTGTGTCAGCGTGTAAAAACAACAACATCTGTTCGGTGGCCTGATCCGCACCAGCGTTCATCTGCTGCGCTCGTCCTGGAGAGCTATCAATGACCTGATAGCCTGCATCTTGCAAAATTTGTTGAGTGCCATCAACGCTGCCGCCATCGACGATAATTATTTGCTCTGCCGCCAACTCATTGAGTTGAGCGATCAGCTTTTCAGCAACCACTGCTTCATTGAGCAGTGGCACAATAACAGATACACCCTTTGAGGTGTCTAGACTCACGTGGTAAATCAGCTTGAGCGTTTTGAGCCAATACGTAAACGTAATGCATTGAGCTTGATAAAGCCTTCGGCATCAGCTTGATTATAAGCGCCCTCGTCATCTTCGAAGGTAGCGATACGCTCATCAAACAAGGAATCATTATCAGACTTTCGCCCCGCAATAGAGACTGATCCCTTGTACAACTTTACTCGCACCGTTCCGTTAACATGCTTTTGCGACTCATCTATCATGGTCTGTAGCATTTCACGCTCAGGACTCCACCAATAGCCGTTATATATCAGCTCAGCGTACTTAGGCATCAACTCGTCTTTCAAATGCGCAACTTCGCGATCGAGTGTGAGCGATTCCATCGCCCTATGAGCGCGCAACATGATAGTACCCGCAGGCGTCTCATAACAACCACGTGATTTCATACCAACATATCGATTTTCTACGATATCGTCACGACCAATACCGTGCTCACCACCTACTTTATTCAACCAGGCCATAACTGAGGCAGGTGTCATGGCAACACCATCAATCGCGACTATGTCACCCTTTTCAAATTCAAGCTCTATGTATTGAGCTTGATCGGGCGCCGCTTCAGGCGAAACCGACCAACGCCACATATCTTCTTCTGCTTCAGCCCAAGGGTCTTCCAGAACGCCTCCCTCATAAGAGATATGTAATAAGTTGGCGTCCATAGAATACAACGATTTACCATCCGCTTTCTTCTCCACGCTGATGCCCTTGGCATCGGCATACGCCAATAACTTATCACGAGAATTTAACTCCCATTCGCGCCAAGGGGCGATGATTTGAATATCCGGACGCAATGCATACGCACCCAGCTCAAAACGCACTTGGTCATTGCCTTTACCTGTTGCGCCATGCGAAATCGCATCGGCACCGGTTTCATTTGCTATCTCAATCAAGCGTTTGGCAATTAATGGTCGGGCGATAGAAGTGCCGAGCCGATATTCGCCTTCGTAGATTGCATTGGCTCGCATCATTGGATACACATATTCACGCGCAAACTCTTCACGAAGATCGTCAATATAGATGCTGCTTACTCCCATTGCCTCGGCCTTGGCGCGTGCTGGTTCTACCTCTTCACCTTGACCAATATCGGCAGTAAAGGTAACAACCTCGCAGTCATACTCCTCTTGCAACCATTTAAGAATGATCGACGTGTCCAAACCGCCCGAATACGCAAGCACTACTTTCTTAATATCTTTCTTTAAATTAGACATACCAGAGTCAAAATTGGGAATTTTTCAGTGCGCGTAGTGTCTTGTTTTCGCTGCAAAAGGTCAAGGTTTGGCGGGGCATTGACCTCAAAACTTGGGTGTCAAAGTGGTAAAAAAGGTGTATAAATGATCTAACGGTTCGAAGAAACTGTTTTTAAATTTAAAAAACAATTAAAAATTAAAGGTAACTGTGATGGAAGAAATTAACTTTATTGCTCGATGGGGGCACTTGGTATTCGGCATTACGTGGATTGGCATGTTGTATTACTTCAATTTCGTACAAGGTGGCTACTTCAAGAGCGCCTCGGCCGAAGGCCTAGCAGATGCCAAGGCTAAGCTTGCACCTAGCGCATTATGGTGGTTCCGATGGGGCGCCATGTTTACGTTCTTAACTGGCCTATATTTAATTTCCTACTTAGGCACAACGTTCAAGTCTAACGACTATATTATGGTTGGCGCCCTATTGGGCACCTTCATGTTTCTAAATGTCTGGCTAGTGATTTGGCCTGCTCAGCAAATCGCGCTAGGCATGAAGGAGGGTGACGGGCCAGCCGCCGGAGCTAAAGCATTACTCGCGTCGCGAACCAATGTCCTGTTTTCAGGCCCAATGTCGTATTTCATGTTGGCGTCTGCGCATAAGAAGCACCTCGCTGACGGTATTGACACAGGTCTAATGGTTGCCCTCGGCATCGTTGTCATCCTGGAAATCAACGCACTATTTGGCAAACAAGGGCCAATGGCATCCGTTGCGGGTGTTATTCACTGCAGTATTGCGTTAACTGCAATATTGGCAGCGATATTACATTTTATATAAAACCGCATAAAATAAGGCTGTTCAGGTTTGTCTTCATTTGATAAAACCTAGTAGACTTAACGCTCAGATGGAAGGCGCCCCGCTCGAAAAGTTGGGGCGCTTTTTATTTCTAAACTGATTAAACCCAATAAACGCCTAAATTCCAACAACCGTCGTTATGTTACAAAATCTGTTGAGCAAGTTTCGCAAGGAACCACGTACCAATTATTCCGAACCGGCCATTATGAATGCCTATGCTCGTCTACCGGTCAGTTTCGTACGTGGGGAAGGTGCCAAATTGTGGGATGCTGAAGGCCGACAATATTTGGATGCCCTCGGTGGCATAGCGGTGACATTTCTAGGGCACTGCCACCCTAAGATTAGCGAGACAATTTCCTTACAAGCGAATAAGATGCTGCACACCAGCAATCTATTCCATATTCCAGAGCAGGCAGAACTCGGCGAACGGTTCTGCGCGATTTCAGGCATGGACAAAGTATTCTTTGGCAATTCAGGTGCCGAAGCTAACGAAGCTGCGATTAAAATTGCACGTTTATATGCTCGCAGCAAAGGCATAGAAAAACCAAGCATATTAACCGCCGAGCAATCGTTTCATGGTCGAACCATGGCAACATTATCTGCAACCGGTAATGCATCGATTCAAAAAGGCTTCGAGCCACTATTGAGCGACTTCATTCACGTTCCCTATGATGATATCGACGCAATGCGCCAGTATTCGGACAATGATAATGTAGTCGCAATTATGATTGAGCCGATTCAGGGAGAGGGAGGCATCATCGTGCCTGATACCGGATACCTAAAGGATTTACGCACACTGTGTGATCAACAAGGCTGGCTATTAATCATTGACGAGATTCAAACTGGAATGGGCCGCACAGGCAAATGGTTTGCATTTCAACATGAGGAAATACAACCCGATGTGGTCACGAGTGCCAAAGCACTGGGTAACGGAATTCCAATTGGTGCATGTGCAGCAAGAGGTGCCGCAGCCGAGCTTATTAGCCCGGGCACTCACGGAACAACCTTTGGTGGAAATCCATTTGCGAGTAAAGTTGGTGCTACGGTAATCGACATCATTGACCAGGAGAATCTAGTCGAGCACGCAGGCAAACTTGGTGCTTCACTTAAGAAACAACTACAACAAACATTGTGCACCTTCGACAAGGTCGTCGATATACGAGGAAAAGGTTTGATGCTTGGCGTCGAGTTAGACAAAGCGTACTCTGGCTTGATCACAAAATTTTTGGATGCGGGCTTGGTGGTCAACATTACCGGCGGCGGCAGGGTTATTCGCCTACTGCCTTCTGCCGTACTAAGTGAGGCGCAAGTGAAACAAATTGTCGAAACCATTCACGATGTCATATCGTCACTCTAATGAGGCTAAGAATGAGTAGCAACGTGCAACACTTCCTAACACTGAATGATTTGAGCGCCAGTACATTGCAGGGTCTGATTGATCGAGCAATCGAATTAAAAGCAATAACCAAACAAGGGGCAATTTACCAACCACTGAAAAACAAAACCTTGGCGATGATCTTCAGTAAATCATCAACGCGTACTCGAGTGAGTTTTGAAGTCGGAATGCGTCAACTCGGTGGCGGCGCTATCAATTTAAACCCAAATGACACTCAGATTGGTCGTGGCGAACCGATCGAAGATACAGCTCGTGTGATATCAAGCATGACCGATGGCATCATGATTCGTACCGATTCGCACAACAAGGTTGAAACCTTAGCGGCTCATTCTTCCGTGCCAGTGATTAATGGCCTGACGGATGATTACCACCCTTGCCAACTTTTGGCTGACATACAAACCTTTCAGGAGCTGCGTGGCAGCATAAAAGGAGCAACCTTCGCATGGATTGGCGATGGTAATAATGTTTGCCATTCATTCATGAATGCGGCCCGTCTGTTTGACTTTCACCTACGCATTGCAACCCCCGTCGGTTTTGAACCAAATGCGTCAATTATTGAACAAAACCGTTCTCACATTACACTGAGCAACGATACAAGGTCCATGGTTGAAAACGTCGATGTTGTCGTCACCGACACATGGGCAAGTATGGGACAAGAACAAGAAAAAAACGAGCGTGAGGCTGCTTTCGCTGGGTTCTGTGTTGACGATAATGTTATGAAGTTAGCCGATAAAAATGCACTATTCTTGCATTGCCTGCCAGCTTATCGCGGTATGGAAGTGTCGGCCTCGGTTATTGATGGACCACAGAGTGCCGTGTTTCAAGAAGCCGAAAATCGCCTGCACGCACAAAAAGCCCTATTAGAATTTCTACTTGGTTGATATTTCTCACATGCCTGGCAATGCCTTTTTACACGTTCATGAGATCAGTGCCGCATACAATCACGGTAGAATTGTGGTTGATAATGTCAGCTTTGGACTTGAAGAAGGGGAGCTCGGCTGTTTATTAGGTCCAAGCGGCTGTGGAAAGACCACGATTCTGCGTGCCATCAGCGGCTTTCATAACCTTGGTTCGGGATCAATATCTCTCGATGGAACGATCATTTCACAGCCCGATAAACTTGTTTCTCCAGAAAGAAGAAACGTCGGCATGGTGTTTCAGGATCACGCCTTATTTCCACACCTCAGCATTGCCGAGAATATTGGATTTGGCTTGAGCAAATTAACCTCTCCTGAGCGCGATCAGCGCGTGCATAGCCTGCTTGAATTGATCGGCATGCAAGACTATGTAAATCAATACCCGCACGAACTCTCGGGCGGCCAAAGCCAGCGTGTGGCACTCGCTCGTGCTATCGCACCTCAACCAAAATTGCTATTAATGGATGAACCATTTTCAAATCTGGATAGTGATCTACGCGAAAGTTTAGGGCATGAAGTTAGAACATTATTGAAAGAACTTGGCATCACCGCAATCATGGTGACCCATGATCAACACGACGCGTTCGCCTTAGGAGATCAGATTGGCGTTATGTCGCAAGGCAAATTGGTTCAATGGGATAACTCGTTCAACCTCTATCACGCGCCGAACAGTCGTTTCGTTGCAAACTTTATTGGGGATGGTGTTTTTTTACAAGGGCAGATAGTTGGAAACAACACAGTATTGACGAACGCTGGCGAAATCAAGGGTGAAACAATTAACGTGGACAGTACTAACCAATATGTCGATGTTCTAATTCGCCCTGACGACGTTACATATGACGCTAAAAGCCCAATCAGAGGCCAGGTTACACGCAAAGCGTTTAAAGGAGCACAAACTCTGTACACCATTAACATCGCTAGTGGAGACACTTTAATGAGTCTGCTTCCAAGTCACGATGACTACGAGGTCGGCGATACCATTGGGGTATCTATTCAAGCAGACCATCTTGTGTGTTTCGCTCAATAGGGTATTAAAACAAAACCCAGAGTAGTGCTAAAGTTTGGCTAAATCGCTATTTGTACTTCCAAGGAAGATGAGCTCGAAATCAACGCAACACCATGATCGGCTCGACAAGCTCGCATTACTGAATTTTCCGATTTAACCACACCACAATCATCACAAGCTTGTAACAGAGAGCGTTGGTTTGTGGGATCGACAACCGTCACCCAATCATGTTTACGACGATGGTTAGCGGCGCCACCTCGAGCATCATTCTCGACGCCATTACGCTCAAATAAATCAGAGTATATTAATTTAGTGTTCGCAAAACTGTTTTGAAATCTAGCCATATCTAACCTCGTTCAAGTCATTTATTGACGCTCTGTCTATTATAATGACCGTGCGAACGCCAATCTGCTTGCAAATACCGAGGTTTACAATTGTTTTAGATCTGCCCTACCCTACTCACATAAGTCAAACAGCGGCAAATAATGGCTTATCGGCCTAAATTTTGACCAGCACGCTGGTAAATTGCGCGCAACATTGAATGTAATCCATTACTTCGAGTCGGGCTTAGGTGGTCGTTAAAACCAATATCGGCAATGAAATCAGGTTTCGCATCCAAGATATCCTGCGGCGATTGATCCGAATACACACGCAATACTATCGCGACTAGCCCGGATACAATTGCAGCATCGCTAATCCCATCGATGTGCATTTTGCCGTCGCGCATTTCGACATTAAGCCATACTTGCGACTGACAACCCTGAATTTTGTTTTCCTCAGTTTTCCATTCATCAGGAAAGGTTGGCAGCTGACGACCAAGGTCAATCACATACTCATAACGTGACATCCAATCATCAAAAATCTCGAACTCGTCAACCAAATCCGCCTGTATTTGCGCTATTTGACTCATTTCATTATTTCTCCACCCGCCAAGTGGTGCCGCTAGCACTATCTTCAACAACGATTTTTTTATCGGCCAATATTGCCCGAATTTCGTCCGCACGACTCCAGTTTTTTTCAGCTTTTGCTTGCTGGCGTTCGGCAATCAAAGCGTCGATCTCTTTAGAATCTATGTCAGTTTCACCGCTTGAAAACCAGGCTTCAGGGTCTTGTTGAAATAAACCCAGCCATTCACCGCATTGCAATATGGCCGCCTTAATTTGAATCAATCGTCGATCTGAATCACATCTATTTGCTTCCTTAGCAAGAGCGAATAACTCGGCCATCGCCTTAGGCACATTCAAGTCATCAAGCATTGCGTCAACAAAGGCTTTCGGCTTTTGGTCGCCAATATCAGCAGGCACCTCAAGATGTGACATTTTACGAAGCGCCCCATAAAACCGATCGAGGCTATTGTTGGCTTGTTGCAAGGCGTCATCAGTCCAATCCAATGGTGCACGATAATGTGCAGACAATAATACATAGCGAATTGCTTCGCCGCTGGCTTGCTCAAGTAAGTCACGCACCAACAGCACGTTGCCAATCGACTTCGACATTTTCTCTTTATTGACATTCACAAAGCCGTTGTGCATCCAATAGTTTACGAATTTAGTGCCGTGGGCACAGGTGCTTTGAGCACGCTCGTTTTCGTGATGCGGGAACACTAAATCATGCCCACCACCATGAATATCAATGGTATCTCCAAGATGTTTTGCCGCCATTGCTGTACATTCAATATGCCAACCGGGCCGACCCCGACCCCACGGACTATCCCAGCCAGGCTGGTCATCCACCGACGGCTTCCATAATACGAAGTCACCGTCGTTCTTTTTATACGAAGCCACATCAATCCGCGCACCGGCCAGCAGCTCTTCGGGATCACGTTTCGACAGTTCTCCATAACCTGAATACGAGGACACATCGAAAAGCACATGTCCATCTGCGACGTAAGCATTACCGCGATCGATCAACGCTTGAATCTTGATATGAATCTCGCTGACATGCTCTGTTACTTTGGGTTCAACATCGGTTGGTAGCACGCCAAGCGCTTCTAATCCCTCATGATAGAAAGCTGTGTAGCGCTCAGAAATTACCGATATGTCGACGCCTTGCTCAGCCGCGGCGTTATTAATTTTGTCGTCTATATCTGTTATATTGCGAGCATAGGTGACCCCGGGAAACTGAGAACGCAGTACTCGCACCAGCACATCAAACACCACAGGCGGCCGATAATTACCTATGTGTGCATGATTCCACACCGTGGGTCCACAGACATAAACCGTCACATTATCCGGGTCTATCGGGACGAATTTAGTCTTGGTTTTGGTTTCGGTATTATACAGTTTCACGAGGGGTAAACGACGGATATGATGGTTTAAACATCGACTAGGCAATTTGCTTATGCCCAGGCGGCTAATAGGCGTAGTGTAACAGCCTGTAACTAGCCTGCAAGACTCAGTTAGAGCATTCGATACGAATTGTCTTATCTAAACGCCGTCCAGATCTTGTGAAAGCGACAATAACCCTCTAGTTCGACTACTGCCAAAAACGTACGGTCGCCATAATAATGCCCTCATTTCCTCGATCGCTAATATGGTTCGGATTTTTGCGATATGAGACGAACCCTCCTAGCTCGAACTTATCATTCAACATGGTTCGATAGTACGCTTCTACCGTTTGTTCGGTAGCATTCGTATCAGACAAATTTATGCGTTCAGTATCAAATCCGATGCTGCCACTGCTTAACCGGCCTACCGGGATAGAATAGTCAACTGAGCCAGACCTCACCTTAAGTGGCTGAGAAAATGCCAAACCAAATTGGTCCTTACCTCGTAAGATATTATTGCCAATGAGCCCTACACTATACCAATCGCTTGCCAACGTGGAGAAGTCACTCAATAGGCTTTGATCAGATGATTCTACCTTGGTTCGCCCAATACCGTAGTTTCCGACAATCGAAAACTTTGTTGAGGCTCTAACACTTCCCGAAAGGTTTAAAGCGTAAGTGACGGAGTTATCAACACCAAGTACACCACTCCCTCCACCACCTAGAACACTGCCGTTTTCTTTGAGTTGCCCAAATTGAAGTGTTATCGCGGCGTTGTCCGTGAACTGATAACTCCCTTCTAATAAAGTAGATAGTGATGTTTGATTAAAACGCTCTTCTTGATCTACCGATACAAACCCCAGTTTAACTGACGAATTACTCGAACTCTGATAACTCAGACTACTGGTATTTGCCTGAGTACTAAAACCCGACAATACCGAGCCAAATGATTGACCCGAGAGAAAAGAAGTTCGACCAAACTCGGCATTTATACCTAGATTTTTAGCAGCACCAAACTCTTGGTTGGGGCTAACGTTATAGCCAGCGCTAAAACCCAATCGGTCGCTTAGCTCGCTCTCAATTGCTAGCGACACACTTGTGTGTTTCGACTCAATCCCAACATCACCAGGCGCCGCGAAGTACTCAATCATGTCAATTCTTGGGTCCACCAGAGTTGAGGCCTGAAAAGCAACTTTTGATTTAAGCTTAGGTATATAGACCTGACTTGCCACCGAGCTGTTCGCCGCTTGCTGCGAAAGCGAGTGAAAGAATTGATTTAGGTGTAGAGTGCCGTCGTTTATCTCGACTTGATCACTTAAATCGGCCTCAAAACTGCGACCGTATGAATCCAGCACCAACGTTTTCTCTAGCTTTGCCGAAGACTTTCTGTTCAACAATAAAACCCCTGCCAAGGCCCCTCCAACCAGAAGAATCGCACCAGCGCCACCACCGCCGCCGCCTCCACCACCAGAAGAGGGCGTGGGGTTCGGGGTAGGTGTAGGTGTGGGAGTGGGTGTGGGCGTTGGGACAACGACCGGTCCAATCACATTATCAAGTACTTGCTGTGCGCTAAGTATTACGCCACGACCATAAACACTATCAGTACCTGTGTCCCCGCGGTCTTCCGCTGAGGTCAGAATCACCTCTACAACTTCTTCGGCTGTTAGATCCGGGTTTTGTAACAAAACTGCTCCGGCAATACCTGAAAGCCTGGCCGCCGCAAATGACGTATCACCCACGGCATCTGCGCCGGTTCCAGTTAAGCCATTTACCGCAACGAACTTATTTTGAGTGGTGCCCGCACGGTTGGAATTATCTAATAACTCACCCGTTGCATCGGTAGCTCCAACAATGACGACACCCGATAAGTTGAAACTGGAAGTGGATAATGCGTTTGGCTGGGTCGCTCCGCCCTCGCCTGCCGTGATAGCAATCACTCTATTTGACCCTGATAAATTTGACAGCAGTGACGCTGACGAATTGGTCACACCAAGGGTATTTCGTGTAATTCCGACGACTCTCACATCACTGCGCCCAAGAATATCAGACAACGCACTGTCTCGGGCCGTACGAACCTGTACCTCGTCAACGTCTGGACTTGCATCGGTTATCACGAATGGAACTATTTCACCACTGAATGCTTCTGTAATGAGTCGCGCTGACGTCGTTCCGTGCGCTTCTTCGCCATCGGGCGCGCCAGACTTGTCCGTCGTATCGTCGACATTATTAAAGTAATCGAAGCCCGGAACCAAATTTAAACCCGGTTCTGCATCTACACCGGAATCTAAAATTGCCACTTGCTGGGCATTAACGTGCCCTATTCCGATACTGGAAACACCCAGCATAACGGCGGTTAGTGTCTTTAATGGAAATCTAGGGCTTAATTTATTTTGGGATTTAATTCGCATAGGGCATCTCTCTGTCAGCAAAGGGCCAACTTTTTATTATTAGCAGCGTATTCGCTCACACGTAGGGATTATGAGCCGATCCGAATGTCATTGACTGTACAAGAATATAAGCAAACTCGTCCTTGATACAAGTTACTCTTAGCTAATGCTAGGGAATATGACCTAGCAAATGATGTTTCCAGAGATTTATTTAGTGCTTATCATCTTAAAAAGTGATCACGCTCTGATTCTAGCGACCCAGTGCACCGGAGAAATAGTTTCGCTCTCGACTGAATAATAAGCGCAAACAGATTAATAGCATGACCACAAATACAAGTATCATCCATTCAGCCATACTGAAACCGAGCAAACTCCATTTTACTTCAGCGCATTCGCCACTGCCCGCCAACACCCGTTTAAATACATCAAAAAGCGGATCCATTTCCAGCATAAACGACAAATCAGGACCGCATTCGGGAACCTTGTCTGCGGGTAAATGTTGCAGCCAAACCTGACGTCCTGCAATTGATAAACCAAATAAACTCGATAAAGTACCCCCGAGAGCAAGCAGCTTAGATCCAATTTTCTCAGGCCGAAAGATAATCCCAAGAAGGCAGAAAAAAGCCACGCCAACCAAGGCGGCACGCTGAAACATACATAAGGGACATGGCGCTAAGCCTAATGTCTGCTGAAAATAAAAATAGGCAATGGCAAGTAAGGCGCCACTACCTATTAAACCTACCCAATACCAACGCGTTGCAATCACTTGTTTCGCTCCAAGCCGATCTATTGTTTAATTTTCAAAAATACAAAAAAATTTATAAACATTTACTTTATTGATTTCAAAGCCCATACCCTTTGCCAACAGTATACACCAAGGATCAGTAATTGAGGCTCGCATTAACTAACAACCACTTTAATCACACTTATCACAGGGCGTCGCCATTGATTAATCTTTTATCGCAGGCCAATCTACCATGTAATCCTGAATGTCATCGTCTTCGATTTCTCGTTGAAACCGAACTCGATGACGTACCGATCGGCCTTGTTTATGAATGGTTTCACTATCACCCGAATTCAAATGATGCCAGACAGGTAGATCTTCACCTTCCAAGAGTAAGCGATACGCACAACTGGGGGGTGCGAACGCAGCCGATTCTTCGACGTTACTCTTATTCATCGTGACACAACTTGGCACCCGAATAGATCGATTGGTGTAGTCAGTACAGCGGCAAGTGTGATCGTCCAGCAAATCACAGGCAACATCGGTGAATACTAATTGATTACTCTCTTCATCTTGAAGTTGGGTTAAACAACATTTAGCACAACCATCACACACGCTTTCCCATTCGTCCGGAGTCATTTCAAATAAGGTTTTACGTTGCCAAAAAGGTTTAGTGTCTTGCATGCAGTGTTGTCAAATTTAAAAAACGCTTTTGCGCCAAATCCTTAGTTTATCATGCTTGCTTATACTCGCATGCGCTGGGCTCGTTGAGGGGCAGCGGTGCCACTGGAAGGCTGGTTTGCTCTCCAAGGTTTTTTGCATGAGGTGCTCAAAATGACGTTTAAATATACGCTCTGCGGCTGCGCCGTTGAAAACGACACGAGTCAAACTGTCATGTTGAGCAAAGAATGCGCCAAAGTCATTAACCACTTCTGATTCTTTTACAATCGCACTATCCAAACTACCAGGTCGTTCGCAATCGTAGAGAACGTCCCAAACCGCGATGCCGGCGTGCGTCAAGGCTTCGCTGCGTCGAGCGTAATCTAAGCGTAAATCGAACTGAAGAATTTCCGACATAATCCACCAAAACGCGTTACGCGGATTCGCGTAATATTGTTTTTCGAGTAGCGAAATCTGACTTGGCATTGACCCTAAAATTAAGACATTAGGGTCACTTCCTAATAGGGGCTCAAAAGCAGCCATCAGATAGTAACAATATTAGTGATGGGCCAATTGAACCACTAGCTGGGAAATCTGTGTTTGTAAATTCTGTGGAAACATTGGAATCTTAGATTCAATCTCGTAGTAATACTCGTAAAACCCATCTTCGTCTTTCATCTTTTCAAACAATCGTAATCGTTCGCAATGATAGCGCTCGTCGTTGATCTCATTGTAACGCGCAAAATCCAACAACTCGCGTGCAAAATCAAAATCCTTTTCAGCCAGCAGGCGCTCAAAACGTTCATCAAAACTGAGATCTTCCAGGTCCTCGCTTATTTCTTCGGTTTCGAACTCCAGTACATCATTTTCCTCGTAAGAACCATCGTCCGCCAAATCAAGATAGGATATTCCGTCAAGAACATCCTTATCCGCCATGCTCTTCTCAACCGCACTCATAATTGAGTAGTCTTTATCATTCGGATCATTTTTAACTCGAGCATCCGCGGCCACGCTGGGTGCTCTCCGCTGTCGAACGGGCTCACTATACGAAGCCTCGCTATCTTGTACAGCCACACTATTAAACTCTACATGTTCATTCGAGCCGAATAGATTAAGCGATTGAAGCAATCCTATAAGTCGATCTCGAACAAGATAGGCAAATACGCTTAGTGCGAAAAATCCTAGTAAAAACCATTGCCAAACAGGCGTCGTTGTTGCCTGCGAAGCAACAACTGCACTACTTGAGATATCGCCTTGAGAGCCGCCTGGCGATGTTGTCACGACGACATCCTGTTCCACGTCACTCGTGGCCGGCATCAAATTATCAGTTCCCAGATCCGAACCAGAATCAACATTGCTTGACGCAGGTACATTAGCAGCACTCTTATCTTGATCGATGAAACTCTTGAGTTCGGCTACTTGCTGCTCTAAAAATTCTATTTTTTGATCTTTGCGTACTAATTGCTGAGAGAGATTGCCGACTGTTTCGGTGAGCGATGCGATAACCTGCTGCGATTGAGATTCAGCTGTCCCACTTAAACTTTGACCCGAACTATCAATGCCAGTCACTTGAAATTGCGATTCATCTGCGCCTTGCACATCATTCTGTGTGCCATCTTGCTGCAAATCAAATTCATTTAGAACGTCAGCTTGTGCAGCAACAACGGGCGAAACCGTATTATTAGATTGCTGGTCGAGTCTGAGCGCGGCAAGCTGTTGTTTGGCTTGCGAATGGCTCACGCTTTTAACGATTGCCTGACTCGGAATTGTAAGAAACGATCCTGCCTTTAAACTACTGACTGAACGGCTCGAAAATGCATTTGGGTTGGCTACATAGAGCCCCCACATCATCTGGCTTCTGGATACACCCATCGCCTCGTTGATTCGTCGAGCAACACGCCACAAAGATTGACCATCTAAAACGGCTCCAAATTTCTCAGGTATTTGACCAGACACCGCGGTGTCGTAGGGCCCCATAACACTGCCAACCACGCGCTGAGGGTTCGTTGTTACTTGAGTATTTATCGAGCGAGAAGCTTCAGATGCAAATCGATCTGCGCCAACCGCTCCAGAACGTAGATCCATCAATACCGTAAACTCTTTGCTAAACTCAGTATTGTTATCAATAAACTCTAGCCTAAAACTGACATACGGCTCATTTATAATTTCATCTGAACTTAGCTTAATTGAGAGCTGAGAATTCGAGCGATCCAGTATCGCGTTGACTTTAGGTTGCCCGGCACCATCAAATTGTTGGGAGCGAAAATTAACACTCAAAGAGTTGGGATCCAACACATTGAATAAAGGAACTCGTACCGACAGTTTTTCCCCTATATAGGAATCAGCCTGAGCCGCTCCAACCCCTAATGCCTGAGCGTCGAAACTGGCCACGCTGGTTAGAATAAATGATGAAGCCAGCAAACTGGCTGTGATCATACGCGAATCAACGACATTGCTATTCGTTATCTTTGAGAGAGCGCGCGCCTTGAACTTACCCTCCTCAGTGAGCATACGCTCCATGAGAAACCCCTTAAAATTATCTTGTTCTACTGATATCGCACTTCATCAAAAGTGTTATCAGTAACCCTAAAACATACAAGACTCGATGACACTCTAAGCCTTGAATTAACCTAAACATTTATTAGCAGCATCGCGTATACACTTACCCTGCAACAATCAACTGCTCAATTATTAAACAATTGTGAACCACTACGGTGGGCTAATCAATGGTCCAAAGGTCCATATCAAGCCATTTTTCTCGAAAAACATCAATAATCGCAACAATTTACCGCGTTTTATTAAGTAATTTGCTAACAAAACCATTTAAACCAACATTTAAGCGTTTTTTGCTCGCTCCTCGAGAACACTCACTGCAGGTAGTTTCTTGCCTTCCAGAAACTCTAAAAATGCGCCGCCGCCGGTGGATATATAAGAAATATTTTCAGCCACACCGTATTTATCGATAGCGGCAACGGTATCACCACCACCAGCAATCGAAAACGCAGGTGATTCAGCTATGGCCTTGGCCATTGCTTTTGTTCCTCCACCAAATTGATCGAATTCAAACACGCCCACCGGTCCATTCCAAACAATAGTTCCAGCACCTTTAAGCAACTGAGAAAACTGTTCAGCAGTCTCTGGTCCAATATCAAAAATCATATCATCAGCATCAACCTCCGAAATAGATTTAGTGGTCGCGACCGCTGTTTTAGAGAACTCTTTCCCACAAATCACATCAACTGGTATCGGAATGTCACCATCCGTTTCTCGAGCTTTGCGAGTCAGCTCATTTGCCTGAGCAATCAAATCCTCTTCACATAGAGATTTGCCAACTTGATGACCTGCCGCCGCTATGAAGGTGTTCGCAATACCACCTCCGACAATCAGTTGATCCACCTTCTCTGAAAGTGCGTCCAGCACGGTAAGCTTTGTTGAAACTTTTGAGCCTCCAACAATAGCAACTATTGGTCTGGCTGGCTCATCCAGCGCTTTTGAAAGAGCGATTAACTCTTTGCTCAGCAGAGGACCAGCACATGCAAGAGGCGCATATTTAGCAACTCCATGAGTCGATGCTTGTGCTCTGTGAGCGGTACCGAAAGCATCCATAACAAACACGTCACATAGCCCGGCCATTTGTTTCGCTAAGGCATCATCGTTCGCCTTCTCACCAACATTAAACCGCACATTTTCGCAAAGCACCACTTCACCAGGCTGTAACTCCACACCGTTTAACCAATCAATCTCTAAACGAACGGGCTGTTCAAGATGCTCGCTTAATTGAGTTGCCACGGGTTGTAAGGAATACATTTCGTCCACCTCACCTTCAGTGGGTCGACCGAGATGAGACATCAACATCACCTTGGCTCCCTTGCTCACTGCCAGCTTAATGGTGTCTAATGAGGCTCGGATTCGAGCATCATTACTAACAAGGCCATTTTCTATCGGGACATTGAGGTCTTGACGAATTAGTACTCGCTTGCCAGCAAGATCCAAATCATTCATACGAAGTACTTTCATTGCAATCAGCCGCAGTTATAGTGTATTTACAGTATCAATTACGTTCTCGACGGTAAAACCAAAGTGTTCAAAAAGCTGATTAGCTGGTGCGGACTCACCAAAGCTTGTCATCCCTACTACAGCACCTTGAAGGCCGATGTACTTATACCAATAGTCGCTAACCCCAGCTTCGAGTGCAACACGCTTTGTGATAGAACTTGGTAGAACACTTTCTTTGTAAGCCGCATCTTGAGCGTCAAAACAATCCGTTGATGGCATAGAAACCACTCGTACCTTTTTGCCTTGCTGTTCAAGTGCATCAGAAGCTTCCATCGCCAATGCCACTTCAGAGCCGGTGGCAATCAAAATAACATCTGCGAGGCCATCAGTATCTTTTAAAACATAGCCGCCTCTTTCGATATTGGCAAGCTGCTCAGCAGTACGTTGCTGATGTGGCAAACTTTGTCGTGAAAAAACCAAACTACTCGGTTTATCCCTTGCTTCTATTGCAACCTTCCATGCGACCAAAGACTCCACCGCGTCGCACGGGCGCCATACGGACATGTTTGGGATCAAACGCAAGCTCGCGGCATGCTCAATTGGCTGATGCGTTGGGCCATCTTCACCCAAGCCGATTGAGTCATGGGTCAATACGTAGATTACTGGCTGCTTCATTAATGCTGACATGCGCATGCCGTTGCGCATGTAATCAGCAAATACTAGAAAGGTACCACCATAGGTCTTAAACCCACCATGCAACGCGATACCATTTGAAACCGCAGCCATAGCAAATTCACGCACACCAAAATACAGGTAGTTTCCTGAAGCACTTTCGGCGCTTATCCCTTTAGAACCACTCCATATCGTGTAGTTAGAACCAGCTAAATCCGCCGAACCACCAATCAATTCAGGCAACAATGGTCCAAACTGGTTTAATGAATTCAAACTGGCTTTTCGAGTAGCGAGCGATTGTGCTGCCTGATCCGTTTCGGCAACCAGCTTTGCCGATTGTTCGGCCCAGTTCTCAGGCAATTCACCCTTCATACGGCGCAAAAATTCTGCGGCCTGCTCTGGGTTTGCAGCCTGGTAAGCATCGAAGGTGGTTTGCCAAGCTTGCTCAGCGCCAGCACCTTTTTCACTGCTGTCCCAGGCATTCTTAATTTCATCAGGCACTTCAAACGGAGCAGATTCCCAGCCCAGACGTTCGCGTACTAAGGCAATTTCATCGACCCCTAAAGGCGCCCCATGACAACTCTCGGAACCCTCCTTATTTGGCGAACCTTTACCAATCACAGTCTTACAACATATTAAGGTGGGTTTAGAGGTTTCAGCTTTTGCCTGTGTGATAGCAACCTGCAATGCTTGTGCATCATGACCATCGACATCGGCAATTACATGCCAACCGTATGCCTCAAATCGAGCGGGGGTGTCATCGGTAAACCAACCCTCTACCTCACCATCAATTGAAATTCCATTGTCATCCCAAAACGCCACCAGTTTACCAAGACCAAGCGTTCCTGCTAACGAACATGCTTCATGAGAAATGCCCTCCATCATGCAGCCATCACCCATGAAAACATAAGTATTGTGGTCAACAATCGAGTGATCAGCGGTATTAAATTGAGCCGCTAAGGTTTTTTCGGCAATAGCCATGCCAACCGCATTTGCAATACCTTGACCTAGAGGTCCAGTAGTGGTCTCAACACCCGGGGTGTAGCCGTATTCAGGGTGACCCGGTGTCTTGGAATGAAGTTGACGGAAATCTCTTAAATCGTCGGCACTTACATCGTATCCTGAAAGGTGCAGCAGAGAATAAATCAACATTGACCCATGGCCGTTTGAAAGTACAAATCGATCACGGTTGTACCAATTAGGATTCTTGGGATTATGTCTCAAAAAATCATTCCATAGAACTTCGGCAATATCAGCCATTCCCATTGGCGCACCCGGATGACCCGAATTGGCTTGTTGAACAGCGTCGGCACTAAGTACACGAATAGCATTAGCAAGTTGTTGGCGATTTGTCGAAGACATGAAGCGAGCTCCTTGAGCAGATTTGGAAAATTTTAGGCACCAGGTCACAACCGATAACAGAGGTGACCTACCATCCAGTAGAACAGGCGGTAATATAGCAAATTTGCTTATACATGCCTCGAATGAGGATAAAAATATGCATTTTTTTCGCTGCGCAATACCGACAACGCCTGGAAAGCTGAGCGACATGTCCGTTTGATCATCAACTATGCGCCAAATATGCGAACTGACCCCAGATTAACGGTTTGCCGCTATCGATTTAAGAGCACGATTAGTGTTGCTTAGAAATAGGAGAATGCGACACCAAGAGCCACTAATTTCGGCACTACAAACTCAGTCTCACCAATCTTAACAATGGCTTCGACATATCGTTTATCCATATCATCTGAGATCTCACCAAATTCCATGTTTGGCTCCACCGTAATACGTTTAACCTCGCCATGGCAAAACAAACCAGAATAGGTTTTTCGCGCGGCATTCGGAATCGGGTTTAATACCACCAGAAGCGCGTCTGATGCATTAGCCTTCTTGTCCTTGTGTTTGGCATCATGCAGACCGTCGTACGACAACACTGGTAAACGTTGAGTCCGCCAGTTGACGTGGCCCTTCATCCAACTTGCTGGTGCATTTTCCAACATTTCGATCTCAGGCTTAGCCACCACTTCAGATACTGTTTCTACCGGCAATAGCATAGGCGTATGAGCCGATGGCAGAATATAACAATCTAGTGTTTGAGTGCTCATAAGTTAGCGTTGTTTCTCTTATTATTCTTAATTGATTATCTCTCGAACGATCTGCATTCAGGTTATGAATCTAATTCAATCGGAGCATCAAGCTTCAAATGTTGGTTAAATACCTGTACTAAGTTCTCCAACAAATAGGGTTTACCTAGAAATGCGCTACAGCCCAGTGCAGTCGCTTTATCGATATATTTCTCAGTTGCTCGCGACGAAATCATAACCACCGGAATGTGCTTAAGGTCATCCACAGACTTAACCCATTCGAGCAGTTCAAAGCCGTCCATACGAGGCATTTCGATATCGAGTAGAATCATGTCCGGCGCTTCCTGATTCAATTGAACTTGAGCATCGAGACCATCTTTAGCAAGTACCGAGTTAATACCCAGACCTGTAATATCTCGTTCCGCCGATTTACGTACCGTGAGCGAATCGTCGACAACCATAACAGTCGGGATCGTCTGCGAAACAGTTGTATTCTGATCTGGGATGGAGACGAAAGATTCGTAGTATGAAATGCCGACCAAATCCAGCAACAGTACTACCGAACCATCAGCTCGAATTGTCGCACCAGCATAAATGGGGATTCGTCCCAAGTGATCGCCCAAGTTTTTCACTACAATCTCTTGGGTATCAAGCAATTGTTCGACGATGACCGCGATGTTTTGCACACCCGCGTTTACCAATATCACTGACTGCTTACCAGAGAGCATTGCCAGCTTGGAGTCGTAGCCCAAGTAGTCGGCCAAATCAATCAATGCATAGCTCTGACCGCCGACCTCCATTCTGGGCTTTTCACCTTTCAGATGTCCAATCAGTTCTTCAGCATCGACATTGATGATTCGCTCAATGGTCCGAGCAGAGATAGCAAAGGTCTCATCTCCGGAGTTCACGAACATGGCGCTCGAAACCGCGAGAGAGAGCGGCAATCTAATAATAAAATGAGAACCGACACTCTTGTTTTCAATGTCGTATGCAATACTTCCACTCATGCGGCGCAGAGTAGACTGAACAACATCCATACCAACACCGCGACCCGAAATCTGGGTTAACTTAGAGGCAGTACTAAAACCGCTCTGAGAAATGTACATCAGCATATCTTCAGGATTTAACGGCTGATCTTCAGTTAATAGCTTATCGTCTATCGCCTTAGCTCGAATTTTTTCTAAATCGAGACCAACGCCATCATCTCGTACCGAGATCATGATTTCGCGCGCTACCTGGCGACATTCAACCGTAATTTTGCCTACTTTAGGTTTGCCCGATTTTTTACGATCAGAAGGTGCTTCGATACCATGGTCTACGGAATTACGCAGCATGTGTTCCAATGCTGGAACAACACCGTCAAGAATCGTTTTATCAAGCCGCACATCAGCGCCGACCATTTCCAACTCAACGTCTTTGCCCAGTTCACGACCAGTGCGGCGTACAACCTGACGCAACTGTGCCCCAATACCGCCAAACGATACCAATCGCACCTGCATAATTTCATCTTGCAGTTCACGATTTAAGCGTTCTTGCTTTTGCAGCGATGTTTCGGCCTTGTAAACGAAATTACTTAAGCTGTTTTGAATGCCACCTAATTCATCAAGATTTTCTGCTAAACCACGTGATAATTGCTGCAACTTGGTGTAACGATCAAGCTCCAGCGGGTCAAACTCATCGCCACGTTCGGTGGTCAGGCTTTGATTGGTGCGCGATGTAATTTTACTGTCAGCCTCAATCTCCAATTCTCGTAACTGGGTACTAAAACGCTGCACATTATTGTACAACTCATCAACCACCGACTTGATCGAGACGACGTCTTCACGCATTTGTGACCGATTCATGCTGGCGTCACCAACGAAGTTAGTGAGAGAGTCTAGAGTATCTGTTCGAATCCTCAACGCTGCGGCTCGATCTCGCGCTGCCTGCTCTTGACGATTAATATCTTTTTGTTCTTCAGCACTTACTTCGGTTGAACCAGGCACAAAAATTGCCGCTTCTACCGTAGACGCCGATGCCAATGGGTCCTCTTTTGACTTAGCAGGTTTATCTTCTGGTTTAGAACTCTCCGACAGTTGCTGCATGAGTGTTGAGTAGTCATCAACCACTCCACCAGACGCCAAGCTATTGCTGCCAGCGACAATGACATCAAATGCCTCTTCTAATAACGCCTTTGCTTTCTTAAATTCAGCCGCCTTTGAAATAGACAGGTCTTCTATATAGACCTGCGAACGATTTATCAATGGAAGAATTTCATCGAGTGAATCTCCACTGTCGTCAACTATGTTGCGTAACGCAACACATTGATCAAGCATTTGAGGGCGAACTTTGGACCAACCCTTGGCTGATTTCCAGTTAGCGTTAATGTCGCTAACTTGAGAGGTAATCTGAGTCAAGCTCTCGCTGATATCAACACTACTTAATTCCTCCTCGACCTCGGCCTCTTGCGAAACTTGAACAATTTCGGCTTTAGCCGCTTCCTGATCAACCTTTGTACCAGCACTAACGCCAAGCTTGCTCAATAAGTCACTAGGCGGATGAAATTGCTTGTTGGCTTGATATGCGTTTGACGCCGTATCAACAGCATCAACATACAACTCCAAGGTTTTTCTTACTTCGCGCAAATCGTCTTCATTGCGAATGAAGTTGCTCTCCAAGAAACTCTCAGTGTGATGCGTTAAATCTCCCAAGGCATTAGCCTCAGCCATTAACGAACTACCTTTGATGGTGTGCAAATGACGCATCACATTTGCCATTGCACCTGCCATTTCTCCAAGATTCGAAAGCTTCGCCACATCATCGTCAAGCTCATGATGCAAACTACGAAGTTCTTCTACAAATATGCCTCTGAGCTCCGCACTGATATCGTCATCGCCGTCTTGAACGACAACGGGCTCTGGCTCTGGCTCTGGCTCTGGTTCTGGCTCTGGTTCTGGCTCTGGCTCTGGTTCTGGCTCTGGTTCTGGTTCTGGTTCTGGCTCTGGCTCTACGATCTCAACCAACTCACTAGGCTCAACTGGCAAAGAGTCATCAGCCAGCAAATTGGTTAACTCATCGGGAATTAAGCTTTCGGGCGCTTCCTGTTCTACCTCCTCAGCTTCTTCGGCGGGCTCGATCTCTTCTTCAATCTCGGGCTCAGCCTGCTTAAAGGCGGCGATCGATGACTCGAAGTCACTCAGATCTTCCTCGCCAGCGGTTTCCATTTCGATATCACTATCAACATCGTCAACCAGATCATCGATCGGGTCTAAATTTTCGAACACAGCCGCAACGCGATCCGCCTCACTCTTATCTTCGCCGTCATTGGGTTGCTCAAGACTAATATCGTCCAGTTCAACGCCAAGTTCGCCATCAAGTTCAACAATATCGTCGTCGTCAATATGAGTGTCAAAGTTAATGAGCTCTTCCGCTGAATCTTGAACGTCGACATCGTCGTTGGAAGCTGCATCAAAATCCTCAATCAAACCTTCATCAAGCTCTATTAGATCATCAGTACTTTCAACGTTCTTAACGCCTTGACTATTTGCCAAAATCTGAGCTTCTAGTTCAATCTGCGCCACACTTTCAAGCCCTTCCTGGATTTGATTAAACGCACTGACATCCCATTGATAATACGGATAATCATCGAGCGGATTTTCGAAACCTTTACGACTTTGATCGTGCAGTTGGCTTAACAATGCATGCTCTTGCTCGGTAATTTTAGTACCATTCTCGGCCTTGGCTTGAATTAGATTCTCAGCACTTAGATAGGCACCGGCTATATCTGTCATGCCTAAGGTACGAGAATTGCCCAGTAAGGTGTGAATAGAAATAGCGAGCATTTTGTCGCCAGCGAATGAAATATCGTCTTTGGCAAGCTCTTCGGCCATTAATTTTAGCTTGGTATCGGCTTCCTGCACAAATATAGCCCGAGTCTCAGGGTCACCAACCAACGAGCGAGCAACGCTTTCGGCCTCTAGCTCACTGTCTTCCTCATCAGTCTCTTCGCTCTCCACCGGTCTAGTTGAACTAGGTGAATTTTCGGCGATTGATTCGATAATTCGTTCCTGAGCATCGGCGTCCATTGGCTCTGCCAATGTGTCTCCCAACACTTCATTAGAAAGATCAAGCACAGAATCTTCTTCGAGCAACATTTCACTTGCAAACTCAATAATGCTGCTCTCAGAGTTCATTTCCAGAATGTTCGCAAGCTCGTCGTCCGAAGCGGGTTGATATA
Organism: Arenicella sp.; assembly: GCA_965230315.1. GTDB lineage: Bacteria > Pseudomonadota > Gammaproteobacteria > Arenicellales > Arenicellaceae > Arenicella. Next base: position 3,417,240 of record CBDDKT010000002.1, on the reverse strand, counting down.
GATCCTCTGGTTGCTCCTCAGAGTGCTCTGGTTCTATTTCTTCAAGCTCAAGATCACCAAACTCCATGCCGATCGAAGGTTCTTCCGGCGCGGCGGTATTGAGGTCAATGTTCTGTATGTTATCAATATCAAATTCAGAAGAAACTTCTATTTCCTCTATCAGTTCCATTTCATCGGCATCTGCTGGCGCTTCATCGACCGGCGCTTCTGCAACTGGAGCTTCTTCAACCGGAGCTTCTTCAACCGGAGCTTCTTCAACCGGAGCTTCTTCAACCGGAGCTTCTTCGACCGGAGCTTCTTCGACCGGAGCTTCTTCGACCGGAGCTTCTTCGACCGGAGCTTCTTCGACTGGCGCTTCTTCGACTGGCGCTTCTTCGACTGAAGCTTCTTCGACCGGCGCTTCTTCAACTGGAGCTTCTTCAACTGGAGCTTCTTCAACTGGAGCTTCTTCGACTGGCGCTTCTTCGACTGGCGCTTCTTCGACTGGCGCTTCTTCGACTGAAGCTTCTTCGACCGAGGCCTCTTCAACAGGCGCTTCTTCAACTGGAGCTTCTTCGACTGGCGCTTCTTCGACTGGCGCTTCTTCGACTGAAGCTTCTTCGACCGAGGCCTCTTCAACAGGCGCTTCTTCCGAGACAACCGCATCATCTCCTTGTGAATTAATTAGCTCGGTCTTCCGACCCCATTCGGCGGTATCAATTAGGTGTTGGTTCGCATAACGATCGTCTAATTGTGTTTGAAATTCGTCCAGAGCATCTCGGGCAAAACCAAGGGTCGCTTTACTTAATGGTTTTTCCGTATCCAACACATAATTAAATAGCGATTCACTTAACCAAGCAACTTCGGCCACATCTTCAAGGCCAACCATGCGTGAACTGCCTTTTAAGGTATGAAAAGCCCGGCGAAGCTCGCGAATGGCATCACGATCGTTTAAGTCGGCCTTACATATCTCGTATTGAATATTGGCTTCACCAAGAACTTCTACGCTTTCTTCCAAAAATACTTCAAAAATAGCATCATCAACTACTGGGGCTTCTTTTTGGTCTACCGCATGCTGTTTGGCAATTTCGGTTGATGATAGATTTTCTGTAGCAAGTTCGGCTTCTTGAATTTCTTCAACAACATCATCACCAAGTTCGGCAATGTCCATATCATCATGAAAACGCACCGTTGCTTCATCATCGTCAGACTCAATCGCCGACTTTTTGTAGGCAAGTTCCTCGTCTAACTGAATCTCTTCCTGCGTTTCTTCGGTACCATAGAGCGTAATAATTTGCTCAGTGATAGCCGCCATATTGTTTTGCAGGTTGGTGGTAATGTTGTCGGTCAAAAATGCTGGCTCTTGTGAAATAACATCAACCAAACGGTCTTGCTCTTTAACTAAATGTTCAACCTCTGACAGCTTAGTTTTTTTAGATAAAATTGTTAGGTCACGTAAGCTTGATTTCAAATTTGTAAATAATTCAAAATCAGATTGATTGGTTAACCATGAAAATAATGAGTCTGAAGCCGAATCAAGGAGGTCTTCGACATCGTCTCTGGAAACTTTTTTGCCAATCGCGACCTCTAGATCAGTAATACTGCGATCCAGAAGATAGTCCATCCCAGTGCGATTATTCTGTAAGCCTTTTACATACTCTTCCATCGTGCCGATGGAGATCGCCAGCGCCTCATTTAGTTCAGGCTTAGCCTCAATTTCGCCTTGCTCCAAGGCTAAAAATTGCTCCTCGGCCATTTTTAACAATAGCCCAACTTTCTGCTCTCCAAGCACCTGTAGAGCGCCACGAACTTGACGAATTTTGCCATCGATTCCACTGAGCACCTCAGTTCTCGACGGGTCAGCACCAAATTCCTCTAACTTTGCTTCAATGTCTTTGAGGTTTTCTTCAACTTCGCTTCCAACAACGTCTAGTAAAGCCTGGCGTTCACTGCCAGATAGGTGAGAACCATCCATTGCATCGGTTAGCTCTTCCTGATTATTCAGAGCCACCAACGCTTGTCGTTTTATTTGCCCATTTTGTAGCCAATTACTATCTACATCTTCGGGATTATTAATACTGTTTTCGACAAACATAAGCGCAGACGCTAAATGAAAACCAGTGTCTTCATCACGCTGCACTAAACCGCGACGTATCCCGCGCACCACCTCGGCAGCTTGGCCTGATATCTCGTGCACGATTCCTGCTTTTTGTTTCTCTGTCGCCTGCTCCAATATCTCCAACTGAGTCAACATCTCTACCAGGCCGCTACTGTCAGTTTGCTCGGTTTCAAAGTAGCTGGTAACCAATTGCCGGATTAACGTAAGCGGTAAACTGCTGTCTTCTTTAAGTTTATTTAAGCTGTCCTCAAGACGACCGAAATCTACGGCATCTTCATCTAATTTCAGTGCCGGAAAATATTCTTGCAGTTTGAACGCATCGACAATTTCATCCATGCGCTCAGTGCGCTTTTCGCCAACACCTGTGTAGAACAACATTATTTTGATCAGTTCATCAGCAGGGTCTCTCACCAACGCGGACTCACCGTGCACTTCTAGATCTCGGAAACGATCATCGATTTGACGAAAGATACGACTATGTACCAGTTTATTGCCCAAATCATTATGCTTAACATAATCCGCATAAGCGGATGCAACCCACCATAATCGCGCAACTGCACCAAAGGTGCTCATTTGAAATAGTTTATCAATTACCATCGCCATTTTATCAACGGCGGTATCATCATTGTCGCGTAACCACTGTAATAAAAAAGTTTGATAGTAAACACGTAGCGCTTTAGCTCGCTCAATGTAGACTTTATCTTTAAGCGCTTTTCCAGAATCGATCTCTGGAAAAACTTCAATCATAGGAGAGAATAGGGACGAAATCTCGATACCCTGCAAACCGCGAGATGAGCGAATTTGGTTAATAAGCTCGACCACATCAATCGGGTTCTCAGGCAAGCCATTTTCGATGCGTGAAAATGTTGCCTTTAACGCTGCAAATGCGCTATCCATTAACACAACAAAGCTAGATTTGCCGATTTGGCTATCTGCTGACGTGAAGTCTTCGACTAAAAGTTCACTCTCCATCATCAATGAAGACAATGCCTTCATCTCCAACATTTGTAGTGAACCCACAACTTGATGTAAATGATTGCTCAAACCATAGAGGTTTTCCTTATCGTCGGTGGTGACGAATTTCTGCAATTCAGTACTGGCATTCTCGAGCGTAAGCTCTACTTCGCCTTTAACCCATTTGAAGGTTTCAATGTCTATATTAGAATAGATGGACATATCCGGTCTCGGTGCTCGTTCGTTTTATGAGTCTTATTTTCGTATCGATTAGCCTTAACCGCCGTTTAGTTGGCAGGCAGTTTAAATCGCGATACCGATGTTTCCAGATCTTTCGCAAGTTCCAATAGTTTAGCGATCGAGTTCGCCGACTCTTGCGCTTTACGCGACGTGTCGGTGGATGAATCACTCACCAGGGCTACTTTCTCAGATACCTTGATTACCGTTTCGGCCTGCTCATTAGAGTCTTTCGAGATACCCTCTACCAAACCAGACAAGCGTTGCGACACGCTCTCAATTTCAGCCAGTGCATTACCGGCGGAGTCGGCAACCTTGGTACCTGTTACCACCTGTTGCGTGGCCTTTTCCATTGACAGTACCGCGTCATTGGTATCATTTTGAATTGTTGTTACCAGCTCAGCAATTTTCTTTGTTGCCTCAGTAGAACGTTCCGCCAGACTTTGTACCTCATCCGATACCACCGCAAAACCACGGCCGGCCTCACCGGCCATAGATGCTTGGATTGCTGCATTAAGTGACAAGATATTCGTTTGTTCAGCAATGTCATCAATCAGCGCTACGATGTCACCAATACGCTGCGATGATTCACCCAGTCGCTTAATACGCTTAGAGGTATCTTGTATCTGCTCGCGCATATTTTCCATGCCTTCGATCGTGTCGCGCACCGCTTGGGCACCTTGAGCCGCAGCATGCAGTGATTCTGTTGCCATGGTTGAGGAACTATTCGCTTGCTGTGACATCTCACGCATGCCGTTTGATACTTGTTGCATCAAGGCCGCAGCCTCGGAGATTTGCCCCGACTGAGAAATATTGGATTGAGATACCGATTGTGCATTTGTCACCGCTTGCTCTGACTCATTTGCCACTTCGATGGAGGCACGGTTAATTTGAGACACCAGTTCACGCATCTCAATTACCGCGAAGTTCACCGAGTCCGCGATCGCACCGGTAATTTGGTCCGTTACCTCGGCTTCAACCGTTAAATCACCATCGGCCAATGCGCTCATTTCATCAAGCAGCTTTAAGATTGACTCTTGCTGATCGGCCAGTGTTTCTTCCAGACCGGCATCATGCTGCACCAACTCACGTGTCTGAGCCTGACTGTAGCGCCATAGACTAAAGGCACCAAGCAAGGCGAAGATAAGAGGCAGAATCGTCACAAGGTTGCTCACCAGTTTTAATGTGCCGCCCTGGTTGCTGGCGATTTGAATTCGTTCAGAAAGCGCCACACCTTGATTACGCATTTGGCCAAGTGCCCCGCGTGCTTCACTCACAGAGCTCGCTCTATCACCAATTTCCAGAACTCTCGCTTCAAGATCAGAGTATTGCGCGCGAAGTGGCTCAGCTGCAGTACCCACAATCGCAGCAGAGTTACTCACAATGCGGCTGAGTGTTTCTTGCAAACGAACCATCAAGCCGTTCTGCTGATCAGCTAATTGAGCCAGATTTGTCTCGGTTGCAAAATAATTCCGATTTGAACCATTTAGGCGACTCAAAATACCATTCAGATTCGAAGCCTCAGACGTCAGGAACAAATATTTATCTTTAGATGCTCCAGATGCTTTATTACGGCCTTCCTTTGCGACTGCTTCTACAAATACAACCGAATCACCTACTGCGCGAGCGAGGCGATTATTGATTGCCGAGATCTTTTCTTTGGCTTCGGTAACTTCTTGCTGGTTCGCTAAAAATTGCTCAGATGCCGCTTTATAACCAGCCCACAGTTCATTTACCTCAGCATCATGCGAGTTATTAGCAAAAATCGCGTTGGCTAACTTTGCGCTAAAACTATTTGCGTTAGTCAATCTGCCTAGCGAGGCTTCAGCATCTGAAATCGCTCGATTAACCGGTTCGAAGCGGCCTGCTTCAGTCATTGCCTGGCTGGCCGCCAAGCTTGACAAATTCACTTTAGAGATAGCATCAATGCTATGGTCTGCACGTTGTTTTTGCTCGTTCACCGCAGGACCGAGAAGCGACGCGGACAATAATGCCAAAGCAAAGGCGAGCAATGTGGAGTACAACCAAAATTTCTCATTACCACCACCCTTAGACTTATCGTCCACCGACGATGCACTTTCGTCTTCGACTTCAAATCCTTCCAGATCGTCTAGGTTAGCGAGATCGGCCTCATCATACAGATCCTGTAAATCATCTGTTCCAACGCTTTCAACGACGCTGTCTAGATCAAGAACATCATCTTGGTAATCTTGTTTCGGGTCACTCATTTTTCCACCTATTCCACTTGTACTTTAAGCCGCTCTTTTCTATCTGACGGCCTGTTTTTAATTATATTTCTGCTGCAAAACAGTGTGCTTTGAAGCAGTCAGCAAACACCAATAACACTGCTTACTGAACCTCTCTAAACTGCTCGGACGAGAGAAGACTGGTTACATCCAAACGGAACCAATCTTGCCCGTCTGCATGAAAACCTTTATCGACATACGAACTTAAACCATCCAGCAATTCTTGCTTATCATCTAAGTTTTCGAATTCTTGCGCGCCTTCAAAATATCGAAAGCCAATCACCCGGTTTACTAACAAGGCACTTTGCTGGCCAGCATCATTAAGTAACAATAAATGCCCACGTTTTGCTTGTGTCGCCCTTCCATAGCCAGCAAATAAACTCAAATCAGTAACCGAATACAGCACCCCTTTCGAGTTAATTAAGCCGCGCATCCAGCTCTTGGTCTGCGGCACCACCATTAAATTGTCACAGGTAGATACTTCTTTTACATCCTGTGCATCACAATAATAATTGATCCCGTTCACCACGTACGCGATATTCTTAACACCCGCCGACTGCGTAGCATAGGTCAGGCCTTGCTCAGCCAGCGCTAATGCTTCATTACGAATGGTATTTAGTACTTCAAATGGTGCGTTATCTGTCATTATTTTTAATTCGGTTTCTTATAGTTAGTAGTTTGACTGCAGTTATTCAAACGTCCTATCCAATCAGATTAAAGTGTGTCGTATTCGATTAACCAGAGGCACCAAGTAACGATTTAAGCTTACTTAGCAGTAACTTTGGATTCGCCGGTTTTACCAAATAATCTGTGGCACCTTGACGCTCTGCCCACACACGATCTGTCTGTTGAGATTTTGAGCTCAACATCACAACCGGGATGTCGGCGGTCTCAAGTTGACGCGAAATTGCACGCGTTGCTTGAAAACCATTCATTTCAGGCATAACGACGTCCATCAAAATGCAGTCTGGTTTGATTTGCTTGGCGGCATCAACGCCTTCTTGACCAGACGGGGCGTAGACAACTTTGTAGCCACCATGATCAAGAATATTCTTAACGTATAAAAAGTCGGTTTTAGAGTCGTCAACGACCAGAATAGTTTTGCTAGACATAGATATTTTTCAGGAGGATATTTTTATTTCATTAACACATTAATTCTTGAGTAAGGGCGATTATCAACACTACACGTATCGATGAATCGCTTCCAACAGCTCACTTTTAGTAAAGGGCTTATTGATATGCTGCTCGGAGCCGGCTACTCGTCCGCGTGCCCTATCAAACAAACTGTCTTTGCTTGATAGCATAATCACCGGCGTATTGCGGAAGTAGCTATTATTTTTAATTAGTTTACAGGTTTGATAACCATCTAAGCGAGGCATCATAATATCAACGAAAATGATATCAGGTCGAGTATCAGTTATCACCGACATTGCTTCAAAACCATTGGTGGCTGTAAAAACTTCATAGCCTTCCTTCTTAAGGATGGTTTCTGCTGTCATACGAATAGTTTTACTGTCATCGATTACCATTACCCGGCACTCCGATGGGGCCTTACTATTCGCGGCTGCTTGTGTAGAATTTTCCGACATATTTATATTTGTTTAGGGCTTATGAGGCACAACTTGTTCAGAGCCAACCCGGTAAATTAGCGCGAATCTAAGCAAGATTGCTAACTTATCGGCTTAAATTATTGTTATTAATATCGTTTAACCTCCCTAACATACATCATTGATGTTTTTTTGTTAATCGAAAACTGTCATTTATTGGTCAAGTTCACGAATTTCTGTTTATTCTCGCAAACAGAGCACTTTTACTTATAATGACGGGAAATTAAGACTTATCTAAACATTAACTCCTAACTCGTGGCATTAAGCACCTAAATTGTAGTTAGTTATTTATTGACCCCAAGCCAATGACCTGGAAAGTTTATATGCTGCAATGTGCCGACAATACGCTCTATACGGGGATTACTACTGATGTGGCGCGGCGGCTTGAAGAACATAACTCCAATAATAAAAAAGGAGCTAAATACACCAGAGTTCGGCGTCCGGTCACTTTGGTATATCAAGAACAATGCGAAAATCGCGCGCAGGCAAGTATCAGAGAATATCAGTTAAAGGCACTATCAAGGGCCGATAAATTAAAACTTGTGTTAAATCTCGGACACACATGAGTAAGCGAAAACTCAATCGACGCCAAGAGTGGCGAGCTCAGAAAATTCAGCAAGAACGACAAGCTCGCTCCCAAAAACAGCAACGAGACCTTAGTCGGCAAATTCAATCAGGCGAGCTAAGCAGCGAGCAAACGGGCTTGATAATCTGTCGCTATAGTAAGCACTTCGAGGTAGAGGCTCTGGAAGGGGAAGACCAAGGCAGCATACACAACTGTGTTTCGAGAACCAACATTGGCACATTGGTAGCGGGCGACAAAGTGGTTTGGCGAGCTGGCGCAGATAAGACGGGTGTCATAGAAAGCCGCTTGCAACGCAGTTCAATATTGGAAAGACCTGATAATTTCGGGAATTTGAAAGCGGTTGCCGCCAATATAAATCAAATGCTCATCATCATCGCTTGCGAGCCAGCGCCACAGCCTAATTTGATTGATCGGTATTTAGTTGCGGCCGAATTGATGAACATTCGACCCGTACTGGTTCTCAATAAGGCTGACCTAATCACAAATGAGAACACGTCGTATTTTGAAACATTACTCGAGCGCTATCGTAAACTCGGCTATCGAATCACCAAAATAATTAGTTCACGCCATCAAAAACCTGATTTAAGTAATTTACCGGAACTGGTAGATCAGCGCACCAGCATTGTTGTGGGTCAATCCGGGGTGGGCAAGTCATCTTTTATTAATACGCTTCTACCTGATGCTCAACTGGAAGTAGGCGAATTATCACACGCCTCTGGCGAGGGAACTCATACCACCACTAAGGCCAAACTATTTCATTTACCGTCCGGCGGCAATCTGATTGATTCACCCGGTATTCGTGATTTTAGTTTATGGCATATAGACATCGAACAATTACAACACGGCTTTGTAGAGATCGCGAATCTGCTGGGCAGCTGCAAATTCCGAAATTGTCAGCACGAAAAAGAACCAGGCTGCGCAATATTAGCCGCAGTCAAAGACGGCCGAATCGAGGATGAGCGATTTAGCAGTTACGAACGCACAAAAGAAGCCATACTTGAACAGCAGAAGCGCTAGACGTTTAAGCGGAATCGATAGGAGCCACTGTTAAGCCATAACTCCTCAACTTCATCACCCGCAGATTCGAGTGCTTCGGTGACCCACTGATAATAAACACTTCTATTCAATCTTGCCCATAAATCATAACGCACATTGATATAAGGCAACCAATGACCTTGAAACTCTCTCAATGTTACCGGATTCTGATCTCCGATTATTATTTGCTCATGCGTATTTGTAACCGCCACCCACGTTTCCTCAACTCGCTCCATTTGGTGTATCAGAAACGGCACATCGTCGACCTCTATTGCTAGTTTTTCAGCCGGGGTGACAAGAAAATGTTGTCCATTATCGAACCATAATATACTGGCAAACAGCTGCACCAACTTTTCACGCACAATGGGCTCCCCCTCATGAAACCAAAACCCATTACTGTCTATGCGAATATCAATAATGCCTTTCACATCGGGTTTCCATAAATGCACAGGAGGCTGAGGCTGGTTGTCGATTTGTTTGGCAATTTCGTCTAGTCGTGTCATCTTGCCAGTATACTTTAGAATTTGTTACATGCGAGTGATACAAACTCGATGAAGCATCGGACCCACTACTAACAGAAATTAAACAAGCCATGTTTTCATTACATCCTCAATTAGATGCCGATACCATTCCCTTAAGTGATTTTACTCTTTCGAGTGTCTTGCTAATGGACTACTGCGAATTACCTTGGTTAATTCTGGTGCCGCGCAGAGAGAACGTAAGCGAATGGTTTCAATTGCAAACCAATGATCAAAGGCAATTGCACTTCGAGTCAATGGCCTTAAGTAAGATGCTGATGAATTTGTTTCAGGGTGACAAACTCAACACTGGCGCGTTAGGTAATTTGGTACCGCAACTGCATGTACACCATATCGTGCGCTTCAAGCATGACAGCATTTGGCCGAATCCTGTTTGGGGCGCCGCCAAACCATCACCTTACGACGAATCAAGTAAGCGAGAAATGGTTGCCAAACTGCAATGCGCATTAAAGCAACGATGCTCTGACCTCTATTCGTAGCAAGAAAAGTGACGTCTCAATAAACAAAACAATCCCAAACTACTCGCAATCAGACATCATGTTTTAAGGTTTTCTGCGGCTTACAACCAAGCCCAAAATGCCCACCAACATGAGAGCACTGCCTGTGCCCCATATACTGGCCTTCACTTCACTAACATTACGCCGCACCTCAATTGATAGATTAGAAATGCGCACATCCTGTTCGCGTAGCCGCTTTAAGCGAAGTTTATATTCCGCCGCCTGATCAACACTGACGAGCTTGACCGGTTGCGACGAATTCGTGATGTGATTTGCTGAGCGCTTTTCGCCACTGTCAGGTGCCGACTCCGAAACCTTGAACGGCTCAGTCCAAAGCAAATCAGCACCATGATACATACTGAGCTCAAACGCAGAATGTTGAGTGAACGAAATGGCGGGGTTCGCCGAATACTTTGCCTTTGCTATCAGCCTGATTGGATTCATCTCTGGGGACAATTGAATACTGTTCTCATTACTGGAACGATCTTCACCACTAGACGAGGCTCTGAAACCACCAATCGATACTGAATTAATATCTTGATCTACAAACTGCAATGCATCCACTTGCTCTCCACTGAATCCAACCGCATAAATAAGATAGCCGGGGCAAAGCACTAAACCAATAAGCAATAACAGGACGGACACTAATTTCATTTTTTCGTTAAACAAGCTATTTGTAATTGAACAGCAACTATACCTTTTTAAATGCCAGGCTGATAATTGCTCAAGTTAGAATACGTTATCGAGAACAAAATTCGTCAACCACCGCGAGAAATTCCTTGCCAAATTTCTCGAGTTTAACCGCTCCCACTCCGTTAATGCTCAGCAGGTCAGCGTCATTACTGGGCATGCTTTGCATCATCTCCATCAACGTCGCATCGTGGAAGATATGAAACGGCGGCACGCCCAAAGCGTCAGCCAGTTCCTTACGCTTGGCCTTGAGCGCCTCCCATAGATCACTATCGGCCTCGGCCACTTGAACTGAACGACGACGTTCTCTTACCTTCTTAACAGCAGCAAGTTCTTCACGCAGAAAAATCTTCGTTTCACCTTTTAGTATCTGGCGCGCTTTTTCGGTAAGCTGAATCGCCCCATACATTTCATCATTAACCAGCAAAAAATTTTGCACTAGCAGCTGGCGAATAATCGACCGCCATTGTTTGTCACTTCTATCCGCACCAATGCCATAAGTACTCAAAGCCTGGTGCCCAAACTGATTTACCTTTGCAGTTTGTTTACCACGTAATACATCAATAACATGACCAGTCCCAAAGCGTTGACCGGTACGATAGATATTGGATAACAACTTTTGAGCATCTTCGGTAGCGTCCCACGTTTTGGGTGGATTTAAACAAACGTCGCAGTTGCCACAAGCTTCTTCTCGCTCCTCACCGAAATAACGCAACAGCGCCCGACGACGGCAGGTGTTGGACTCACACCAACCAAGTAAGCTTTCGATTTTATTTCTCTCGATGCGCTTATGCTGTTCGTTGGCATTGGAATCCTGCACCATTTTAACAATGCGCACCACATCCGCCAGTCCGTATACCATCCATGCTACGCTGGGCTGCCCATCACGACCAGCTCGGCCCGTTTCCTGGTAATAGGCCTCCATACTTTTAGGTAAATCTAAATGCGCAACAAATCGCACATCCGGCTTATCAATGCCCATGCCGAATGCAATAGTGGCCACTATAACGACCGCATCTTCGCGCAGGAAACGACGTTGATTTTCGGCTCGTTCTTCAGCACTTAAACCCGCATGATACGGCAATGCTGTTATACCTCGCTGTGCCAACCAAGCAGCAATACCGTCCACTCGATTTCTGGACATGCAATACACGATGCCAGCCTGATTTTTGTGATCTTGTAGAAACGTCAGCAACTGTGCTTTAGCCTCACCCTTTTCTTGCACTGAATAACGAATATTCGGTCGATCAAAGCTACTGACAAACACCTTTGGCTGGAAGAGCGCTAATCGGGACACAATCTCGTTGCGAGTACGATCGTCAGCGGTCGCCGTTAAGGCTATCCTGGGCACTCCTGGAAATGCCTGCTGTAGCACGTGCAAGCCCAGGTAGTCGACCCGAAAATCGTGCCCCCACTGCGAGACACAATGCGCCTCATCAATTGCGATCAACGAAACGTCAATTGATGATAATCGTTCTAAGGTGTTCTCTTGCAACAATCGTTCCGGCGCAATATAGAGCATATCTAGCTCACCATCATAAATCGCACGCATAACTTTATTGTGCTCTTCACGAGAGAGAGTGGAATTTAGATAAGCCGCTTTTAATCCTAGCTGCTGAAGAGCCGATACTTGATCTTGCATTAATGCGATTAATGGCGAAACAACAATCGCCATACCACTTCGAACCAATCCTGGTATCTGATAGCAAAGCGACTTACCACCGCCTGTCGGCATCAATACTAAGGCATCGTGCCCATTTAAGACGTTTTCAATGACTTCTCTTTGCGAACCACGAAAATCCGCGTAGCCAAAGGTGTGTTTTAATATTTTTTCTGCTCGGTTTATCATTCAATATTCCGTTATTTAATGATGTCTTCGTAGCTCGGTCACAGGCATGAGAGTATGACCGCAGTGCGACGACCAATCAAGAGTAAATTATGTCACGTTGGCGTCCACCACAAGCTAGATCTACCGCAATAATTACACCAGAAGGTTACGCTGTTCTTGAGAAGGAGCTAAAACAGCTTTGGGCCAAACGCCGAGTGGTAAACGACGCGCTAGCGGCCGCGGCGGCTGAGGGCGATCGCAGTGAAAATGCGGAGTATATATACCGTAAAAAAGAGCAAGCAGGCATCGATCGTCGCATTCGATATCTCCAAAAACGCATGCCCGATTTAAAAGTTGTGGATCACGTTGGCAATAAAGATCAGGTTTTCTTTAGCGCAATGGTCACTCTTGAAAAAGAAGATGGGGATATAGCAAGTTATCGCATAGTGGGGCCAGACGAAACGGATGCCAAGCGCAACTATATTAGTGTTGACTCGCCGTTAGCAAAAGCGATACTCAAAAAAGAAGTTGATGATGAGGTCATCATCATTATCGGTGACACTGAGAATTCTTACACTATTTTGTCTATCGACTATTGAATTGCACCAAAACAGGAATAAATGTCGCTAATTAGCAACAAAAAAACGCCAAAATCTACACATACATTAAAATTAGATTAATCGATACCAATTAAGCACATGTCCATCATGTGACTTTGGTATAAATAGAGTGTGACATCGGAATGAACGAGCCGATCTCATATGTTGTTTTTCATTTGAAAACCAAACTAAATATACCCCACCCCTACAACTATTTAGTTTGCTTTAAGCACTTCAGCCCTAAACTGAAGTGCTTTTTTTTATCCGCGCGCCTTGGCGCGCTTGGGCTGCAGGCGCCATTCCTGATCTATCTCTCTTAAGGCACAACACTCTGAATAGACGCAATAAAGCCTACGCTATACCGCCTCAACTACCATTGCGATACCCTGACCACCGCCAATACAAAGCGTGACCAAACCATATTTTCCACCGACTCGATGCAATTCATAGATTAACTTGGTCAGTAAAATTGCGCCGCTAGCGCCAATTGGATGGCCTAGAGCAATCGCTCCACCATTAGGATTTGTTTTATCTTCGGGCAATCCAAGCTCTTTGGCGACCGATAAAGCCTGCGCTGCAAATGCTTCATTTGACTCGATCACATCCATATCAGCAACCGTCAAGCCCGCCTTTTTAAGTGCGATGGTACACGCGCCAACTGGGCCAATTCCCATAATCTCGTTAGGCACGCCACAGCGACCATACGAAACAACTCGTGCCATCGGCGTAGCGCTTTGTTTTTTAACTTGTTCTTCGGTCGCCAACACCAGCATTGCGGCGCCATCATTAATCCCTGATGCATTTCCTGCAGTAACCGTTCCATCTTTTTTAAAAACCGCCCGCAAACCACCCAAACCCTCTAGACTACTGCCAGCACGGGGATGTTCATCAGTATCAAACAGAACAGGCCCTTTTCGAGTTTTTAATTCAAACGGAACAATTTGATCCTTAAAATAGCCTTGCTCAATTGCCGCAACAGCTCGTTGCTGGCTTTGTAAGGAAAAGGCGTCTTGTTGCTCTCGACTAATATCGTATTTTTCAGCCAAATTCTCGGCCGTAATACCCATATGGCCGACGCCAAAAGGATCGGTCAACGCACCCGTTAACTCATCTTGAATTTTACCGTCTCCCATGGCTTGTCCCCACCGATTGGTTGTCAACAAGTGACCCGCAGAACTCATGCATTCTGTTCCGCCAGCAACGGCAACTCCCACTTCTCCAAGCTGCAATTGCTGAGTAGCAAAGGTGACCGCCTCTAAGCCTGAACCACATAAGCGATTCAAGGTTAACGACTGGCTGGTAATCGGCAAACCGCCATTAATGGCTACTCGTCGCGCCATATAGGCATCTTTTATATCAGTGCGAATAACATGCCCAACAACATTTGAGCCTATAGAGTCAGCATCAACACCGCTTCGCTTGACCGCTTCGCTCGTCACAAACGCACCTAAATCGGCCGGCGATACACCTTTCAGGCTTCCCCCAAAACTACCAATCGCGGTTCTAGCTGCGCTTAAAATATATACTTCATTCGTCATGATTTATCCTGAGCACTTATGCGCTCAAAGTTGGGATTGTGATTTACACCGGAATTTTATTACCAAATAACGATAAAAGAGGTTCAGTGCAATAACTTGGTCTGTCATCAGATCTTAACAAGTGACCGACCTTACTGGCTAGCAATGACCACTCATGCTGGCTATTTGTTTATGTTATCGTCAATTTTATGCAATCGAAGCCAATCTTCTACCTTATTCTGCTTTCACTTATGCTGATCGGTGTTTGGGGGATATTGCGTATCAACGGCCCGCTCTATTGGCCTGGGGCAGCGAGAGAAACACCGGAAGATAACCGCTCAATTCAGGTTAATACAACTCAGTCGTCACATTTTGAATCGGAACGGCTCGAGATACGACGAGATAACGAGTCTCAGCTTCAGACTTCACCGCTCGCAAACAGTGAGGACACCACATCGAATTTCAATTCGATTATGCATCTCGTTGATAATGACAAAGCGTTAGAAGCCGCAAAGGCAATTAACGAGAACCATTCAAATTTATCGAGTGCTGAACTTGATGCGCTCAAATCAGCGCTCATTACGCTTGCGTTTAGATCAAACAACAACAAATCGCGTACAAAGAATACATTATTGGCAACCAGCAAAGCCTTTGATGACCTTGCAGTATGGAAGTACTTAGGCGATGTAGCGGTGTCTGATAACGACTGGAACATCGCTTTTGATGCCTACTTTCGTGCGAGTGAACTTGAAAATAATCCGATAGAGCTGGATCAATTATTAGTTAAGTTGGTCGCCAGTAGTGGTCATCTGCGTACTAACTATGAAGGTAACGGTGATCTGCTCAGCGTTAAGGCGCTCTATCAGCGTTTAAGCGATCTACACCCCAACTTTCAGCGATTCAACTACGAACTTGCAATCGCGAATGTGAACCTCGGCGAGCTCGAAAACGCCAGACAATTGCTGCGTTCGCTAAGCTACGACCCTGAGCTAGGCGATGTAGCGACACAAGTACTAGAACGCATCTCATTATCGACAGAATCTCCCGTCAGTAACGATAGTGTCGCATCCCAGCCCCAAAATAAGAATCAACGCGAAAGCGATATCGTTGTACCGCTGGTGTCAGCAGGCAGCTCGTACATTGTGGATAGCAACATTGAACGTCAGCCAGTACGACTGCTACTCGATACCGGAGCGTCCATCACATCCTTATCAAGCCAACTTATAGAGCGCCTGAACCTTGAGCCAACGGGCCAATCCATTCGCCTTAGTACCGCGAATGGTATAACCAGTGCTCGCATCTTTCGAGTTAAACAACTAAGGCTAGGCAGTGTAACCTTGCGCGACATGTTGATCGCAGAAATCAATCTCAATAATAGCCGACGCTTTCAAGGCTTGTTGGGTACTGACGCGTTGAATCAGCTGAAACCGCAATACAGTTACCTCATCGATAATCAGCAAAGTGCGCTTATTTTTAGAAAGCGGTAATTATTCCTTAGCTCAACGACCGATATTGCGATGCTCGCCCGGAGTTGAAAAATAGTCACTACCACTCGATTTCAAATCATTCGGCGTATCGACCGGCACATGCACACCAACTGATTTATCGGCATTAATTCTTTCGCTTAAAATCATCGGCCCTTGTTTACTAGTGAAAAACCAGTAAGGCGGAAACGCCATATTCGTTCTCATCTTTTGCCAATGTTCGGAATAAGGCTTGAAATGAACGTCATTCGGATCAGCGTCACCCATATGAATCACACTGAGCTTGCCTCGAAAGCTAACTATATGCACTAAATTCGAAACATCTTTTCGGCTGGGCCAACCCGCATGCGGAATTCGGACACTTTCTACATCGATCGCGCCCAACGTTTGTGTTATCGGTACGTCTCCGACCGCAAGCTCTACCGCAAGCAATTGTGACTTCACGGCCTCACTGCCCTCTAATGCTTCGACTAAATTTATTGCTTGCTTAGGCGCGACCATTTTTGTGTGCTTGTTTTTTTGCAAATACGCTAAGGAATCCTCTGCAGCAAAATGATCGCCATGTGCGTGACTGATGACAATTACATCAATGCTGTCATACGGTGCCTCGCCGTCAAAAATAGCCGATCGGATCTCTTGCGGTACTAGCTGATAAGTACCGTAATCATTATGAAAAAACGGATCAAATAAGACTTTTCCCACCGCGGTTGAAACCAACACCCCTTCGTTTCCCAAATAAGTTGCTGACGGGCCACTGGCCGAATGCTTATCATCGTGGGCAAATGCCAATAGACCGAAGGTGTAACCCAATCCGACAATTAGAGCGCTCAAGATATGCTTTGTTTGCTTCATAAAATTAGCGTACAAAAAAAGATAGTTCTGAAAACTGAGCTTACCACCAAAGTCACCCAAGCATAAACCGCTTATAATTGAGCAAATAACAGGTCATCTTCAATTAACATTAACTCCTGCCATTCAAGATCATTTTCACTCAAAACATCAGTGACAACCTCTGTATCATTGCCACTTATTGCGAACAGACCCACAACCGCAACCAGACCTACGCTGGCAAGCAATGCCGAGTGAAATATCGGTCTAAAACTGGGAAACAAAGAACCAGGCCTCCGTTTTAGGCGAGCCACTTCTTCTGGGGAGACTTGCTGAGGAATGTGCTTTGCTCGTTCAATAATAGATCGTTGCAAGGACTCTGTGCTTGGCACAGATCCTCTCGGATAATCATTCACTGAAAACTCATCAACCGTATTCTTTTCACTATTCTTCATGACAACTTACCTCTTCAAACTTCGGCTCCAGGAGACTTGATTTAGCCCCCGTATCAGTAATTTTTTGTTGAACGTAGCTGGCTAAATTTTTTTTGGCTCTATGCAGTGTTGACTCAAGAGCTTTCAATTTAATACCTAGTATATCTGCTGCTTCCTTTTGTGCTATTTCACAATAGACTACAAGGTTGAGTGCGTCACGCTGAGATGCAGGCAGAGATCGAAAAGCGGACTCAACACATTGTTTTCGCCAGGCATCAGACTGCCGCTGATCGAAACCAGACTCCTCCGAACCAACAAACACATCCGATTGATCAGTGAGCGAATATTCTAATGATCTTTGTTTAGCAGATTTGCGTTGCACGTCATGGCAGGCATTTATGATCACTCGATAAAACCAGGTTGTAAACTTGGATTTATCCGCATTCCAAAGTCGCGGTTGCTGCCAAAACTTGATAAACGCACTCTGGACCACATCTTCCGCGTCACTCTGATTGTGCAGCGTTCTGTACGCCAGTAAAAAAAAGCGATCGGTGTGCCTAATAACAAGTTCTGCAAAAGCACTCTCGTTACCCTGAACGATTAAATTCGCCAGTTCCGAGTCGCTCTTATTACTATAAGCGCTCACGACTATTTATTCACTGGCTTCTTGTTCAGCCAGTCGCTGCTCTCTCGCCTGCATACGTTGCTCGCGATGTTTTTCTCGCATCTCACGATGTTTCTCGCGCATCTTTTTTCCAACTTCACGGCGTTCCTCAGCAGTGACATATCCATCAGAGTCGAGATCCATTTTTTGAAAACGCGCTTCGGCGTTAGCCAAGAATTCATTCAGATCCACCTTTCCATCTTGATTGGTGTCGACGCGTTTAAGCATAGCTTTAGCTCTCTTACCTCGTCCACCTCGATGATGATATCGTTCGCTTCGATCCTCAGTGGCTTCTGGCCCACTCTCCGGAATTTCAGATTCTTGGGCCTGGGATAATCCGGTGATTAATAGAGCTGAAAACAAAATAGTAAGTTTTTTCATGGTAATTTCCTCGGCTAAATAAAGTAGCTGGTTTATTGTTGTGTTACTACTAATACGTAATGCGTAGAAAAACCCTTCGCTGTAGCATAGAATCGCTTTCTATCAAGCTTTTGCCGATATCAATGCATTAAAATACGCGTCAAACCATAAATACCATCGAGCCTCTTGTACCTAACAAAGCACTCATTTTAATTGGCTAAAAGCGCTTTACCAAAATACGCATCTAATCACAGGTTTCCAACCCACATGAAAATTGAGCTAAATCCAACCATTGACCTAGCGCCGCTGCAGTCAGAATTCAAAAGAAAAAGGCGTGTTCGTATTGAAAATATTCTAACCTCCGAATCGGCCGAATATATCCTGGAAAATTTGATGAACACTACGGCGTGGAATTTAGTGTATTCCGACCAATATGGGCTGCCGATTCGTTTAGATTCTGATCGCGTTGAAAATTTGAGTGAAAATGACTACTCAGAGATTCATTCAGGCTTAATCCAGCGAGCAGCAGGCAGCTATCAGTTTATTTATAAGTTTTTTCCCATCATCGATGCAATAAAAGATGGCCGACTCACTGAGTCGTCTATGCTTTATGAAGCAGCAAACTTCACTAATAGCACTGAATTCATAAAATTTGCACGCCACCTTACTGGCAGTGATTCACTGGTAAAGTTTGATCCTCAGGCTTCGTTATACGAAAGCGGTCACTTTCTCAATGTTCATGATGACACCAGTTACAATCGAACACCAAGTGATTTAAGCGTACGCCGTTTCGCTGTGGTATTTGGGTTTACCAAGAACTGGTCAGCAAACTGGGGAGGGCAAACGTGTTTTTACCCAGGCCCTGCAGCGCCAATAGCTGAGAGCTGGTCTCCTGGCTTCAACACTATGTCTATTTTTGAAGTACCTTCACTACACGGAGTTAATTACGTGACACCGTTTGCAGCAAAAGGCCGATATTCAATAACAGGCTGGCTAAGAGATGACCCTAGCATAGACAGGCCAGATCTTTAGAACACCGACAAATCCAAAACCAAGAGCGGTCTGAACGGGAAAGTAAAGATGAAGAATTTGTTGGCTGAAGCAGACCAAGCGTTCTCCCGTGGAGAAAACGAGAGAGGCTTATTATTGCTTCGAGAATACAATGAGAACAACCAGAATGACCCCGGTGCATGGCATCGCCAAGCCATTATAGAAGAGCAAATCGGGGAGCAATCTCGAGCTGGGATAGCTCACTTCGAAAGCATTAAATTAGCGCCAGATATCGCTATTGGTTACCTATATGCGGGGTATTGGCTACAGCAGCAAGGCAAGCTGGATGCGGCCGCTGCGGCCTACTCACTATTGCATGATCTTTCTCCAGACGGGCTAACCGCCTCCAGCAATGCGCCGGATTCAATCAAAATGCGAGTGGCATCGGCCGACCAACTATTACGTCGATACCTGAGTGCTCAACATCGGGGATTTTGTGACCAAGCTGATCTATCACGAATAAAAAATTCAATATGGGTACGAACTCACGATACCGATTTTGCGCTTGAAGAATCAGACTTTAAACCTCAACTCTTTTATATTCCTGAATTACCTCGCAAACCGGTCTTCCGCGCTAACGAGTTTAGCTGGGCTGCCGAGCTTTCGGGCAAAACCGATGTTATTCGAACCGAACTAACAGCCGCATTGCAAGACCAGGGCACGGAAAAAACGCTGAGACCGTATTTAGCTGGGGAGTTTAATCATGGACCGTTACAAGAATTAGCGGGTTCGGTGAATTGGTCAGCCCTCGATCTCTACCGCGAGGGAGTAGAAAATGCGTCAGTTATCAGCGCATTTCCAGAAACTCAAAAGGCCTTAAGCGTTGTTCCACATTATTCGCTGGGAGGCGACCCATACGAAGTATTCTTTTCCTTGCTTAAACCAAAACAAACCATTGCGCCGCATTACGGGCTATCGAACCATGCATTAACGGTGCATCTGGCCCTTGATATACCAAGCGACTGCTATTTGACGGTCGCTGGCAGCAAGAACGCTTGGCAGGAAGGCGAACTAACAATATTCGACGATAGTTATCTGCACTCGGCACACAATGAGAGTGAGTACTTGAGAATCGTTCTGATTTTTTCAATATGGAACCCAGAACTCACCAAGCAAGAAATACAGGCCATTCAAAACAGCTTTATAGCCCGTAAAAACTGGCTAGCATCGCGGGTGGAAAAACTAACCGAGTTGCGACAATAACAATTAGGAAATCCACCCAAGCAAGAAACTTTCAATTTCAAACTAAAGCTCTGAAAGCTCAGGGAAGCCGCTCGCATAGAGTTTCCAACGATCGACACGAGAGTCATTAATCGGCTCACGAACTTGCTTTTCGCTAAACGTAAAACTCTTATGCAGGGTTTCATGAAAATCAAGATACGATTCATCCCACTCGAATCCGCAAAATTCCACCAGCTGCTTAGCAACATAAGCCGGATTTGCGACTAAGGTTTGATAATTTACATCTAAGATCTGTGGCGAATTTAAACTCGACCAATGATTCATTAGCTTCTCGCTTTGAGCGAAAAAGTGCGCCAGGTCTTCCCAGCGGTTTGCGTAATTGTGGCTTGGAGTAAATGCTCTTGAGTAAATCGACAAACACACATCTTGAATATTGCGCCTCATTTGAATTATTCGCGCCTCTGGAAACAGCTTTAATATTAAGCCTACCTGGCGAAAATTGTGCGGCAACTTATCGGTGAATATCGCTTGAGAAAAGCTCGGCAATTTTTTTAGGTAGCTGGCTCGCAAATCAGTCCATTGGCTAGCGGTGACCGATGCGGCATCGCTGATCTTCCCACTCATTCGCAAATGGTTGTAGTCGGCTCCGACAAACTCCATAGCTTCCTGTTCGCCGGCACAGAATACTTGTTTATTCTGACCGAGAATTCGCTCCACCAATGTGGTACCGCTGCGAGGCATACCGACAATGAAGATTGGCTGTTTAGCCGTGGCACTGTTTTCAATTCTCGCAGCTGGCTTATCAAACGTAGCGAGAGAAAAGTCATTAATAATTCCGTTAATATGGTTCTCAGTTTGCTCTTCCGAATACGCCGCCTTTTGACTGCGTAAAAGATCATGTTGAATACCGTTAGCCTTGCGCAATGAATCGGCGGCTGCATCATACTGCGCTAACCTAGTTTGCATATCAGCCAATGCATAGTTCAATGACGCACGATGTTGATGACCCGGCGCTTCTGCCTGCTCCGTCTTTTCGAGCTCAGCCTGCAACACCCTGATATGATCTGTTAAGTCATCGTCACTCGCAAGCTCCGCACGGAGTGACCAGGCTTTGCGATCGTTGGGCATTCTTTTAAACACTTCATCTAAGGCCAGGTTTGCGGCTTCATAGTCTCCTTCAATACGCGCGAGATTAGCCTTGAGAATATAAATCTGCGCACTATCTTGACCCGCTTCCAGCGCTAGGTTGATGGCTTGGTTGCAACGCTCTGTATTTTGAGCCATTAACAATAAGTCGGCAAATCTTAGGTAATCTTCAGCATTCGGTCGTACCAGTTTCAAATACTTTTCATAAGAGCCGATTGCCAGTTCATAATCTCGTAAGCGGCCCGCAGCAACCGCCAATTCTAACGCAACCGACGCTTCTTCTGGCAGTGATTCAGCTAAACGCATAAGCACGTCGACCGATTCCTGCCAATTATTTAATTGGCCATTGGCTCGAGCCAGTACAATTTGATCTTGTGGCAATAGCGCTTTAAGCCTTAATAGCAGCTGTATAGAAGCTTGCGGTTCTCCAAGATCATGAAATAACATAGCGAACCGAGAACAAAACAGGGGATCGTCTTTACAGTACTTCGTAGCTTGCTGCGCGACTATTAAAGCCTGCTTGATGTTACCTGTTTGAGCTAAGCAAATGGCATAGTTATAGGCGATATCAAATGCTTCAGGCTCAAGCTTTGCGGCCTTCCCCAAGCCGGCAAGTGCAATTTCGAAATCATTTCTCTTTAGCGCTATCGTGCCCAAAGCATAATGTGCAGTGGCGGTATCAGGTTCAACTTCCAGTACCGATAGATATAATTTCTCAGCTAACTCAAAGTCTTTATCTTGAAAAGCCGTGTTCGCGTCGGCCAGTGTCTGTTTTAAATCTTCTTTCAAAACTCTTTCTCTTAAATATTCGTTTCTAACACAGCAGTTCTCTGTGCCAATACAGTGTTTGACATCTCAACTGGAAGTCAGCAAATTTACCGCTCCTATGAATATCAACACTAAATCGAATGCCAACAACGAAGCAGATTGACTTCAAGATTGTGCTAGCATTATCGTATATCTTCTAGCCATTTCTGTTTGACTATGACTTTGCCAGCAACAATATCAATGAATGAGCGCAAGGACAACGCGCAACTACATAATCAGTACATAAAACACCAACACGTTCACGTTTCTGATTTTTTGAACCAGAACGATGCCAAAGAACTGCACACCAAATTCTCGAAGCAAAAAGCGTGGAATCTTGTATGGAATAACAATGGTTCACATACCGATATGAACTTGGAAGAGGTTGAAAGGTGGCCAATAGAACAACAACAAAAGTTGGTTTCGCTCGTAACGCAGCAGGCCAGAACTGGTTTTCAATATTTCTATGCGGCAATTCCAATCTACGATATGTGCAAAAACAATGATGCTGACCACGGCTTCTTTCGCCTTATCTATGATTTTGTAAACAGTGATGAATTCATTAACTTTACGCGAGAATTAACCGGTCACCCTGAAATCAAATTTGCCGATGTTCAAGCAACGCGATATTCCTGCGGACACTTTCTCAAGGAGCATGACGATAACGTAGCTGGCAAAGGACGTGTCGCCGCGTATGTACTAAATCTAACCCCTGCTTGGCAAGAAGACTGGGGTGGAGCATTGATTCTGAATTCCAAACAGCCTCGCCATGCGCAAGCCTTGTTTCCAAGTTTTAATGCATTAAATGTATTTCAAGTACCACAACGACATTCGGTTTCGCTGGTAGCACCATTTGCAAATGAGGCGCGTTTTTCTATCACGGGTTGGCTACGCGCTTGATTCCTTATTTAAGTCGTTCATCAATTGTTCTCTTAATGGCTCAATATACTGGGAATAGTTCCGCCAGCGACCCGAGCTTGAGGTATAGAGAGGTTGGCGAACTTGCCAAACGCTCGCCGTCTTGACTCGATTTTTTAATTGATGAAAGTTCAGACATTCATCACTCCAATCCAGACCAAGAAACTCGAGCAAATTGCCGATATTCGACGCGGGCGATGACACTAGATCATCGTAGCCTATTTGGTAGACACTCTCTGGGAAAATGCTTTTCCAATGCTCGGCAAGACGATGTTGTTGCTGATAATGGTGTGCAATATCAGATAGGCAGTTGGCATAGCTCATAATTGGTGCCAATCTCAGAAAGAATACAGATAAACAATTATCTAAGGGATCTCGCTCGGTAATAATAATTTTCGCGTTCGGGAAAATACTCTTGATCAAGCCAATGTACCAAATGTTATCGGGCCGTTTATCGGTCACGAAATTAGTATAAGAAAACGCCGTTTTCATTTCGTTTAAGTATTGATCTGCGATGCTTGCAAATTGTTGGCTGGTTACCCGGCTCAAGCTTGTTGGATAAGGCCTTAGGTCACCTTTAATTGTGTTGAAAAAGAAGTTTCGTTCACCGCCTGCAGTCACCTCTGGATGCGATGCCAGAATTTGTTCAACTAAGGTCGAACCCGAACGAAACATCCCACATATAAAGATCGGCGATTCGGTAGATATCGATTTTAAATTTTCAAACCATTTTTTGCTGAAAAAGCGTAGGTTCTCGTCGACCAGACTCTCCTGTTCGGCCCGGTTGTAAGGTAATCCAGTTGATGAATCGAGTTTATTCGCTTGCGAATAATAATGAAATGCTCGATCGTAATCAGAACAATCGTTAAAGACTTTGCCTAGAGCATAGCCAGCATTGATTTTGGTCTCAGCGTCTAGCTCGCCTTGCTCAAACTTATCAACCAAGGTTTGAATAATTGGGTGATGTGGATCTGAATAGCTTGTCAGCTCAGCCAGTCTAGCAGTCGCTTGAATGTTGTCGGGGGCAAGTTCAACCACTTTACCAAAATACCTGGCCGCATTGTGCTTATCTCCGCTTTCTTCATACAAACTTGCCAAGTTATACAATGCAGGAATGTAGTTTGGTTTCTGTTCCAGTGCCAACATTAATAACTCAATCGCTCGCTGATCCTCTCGCAAATCACCTGAGCATATTACCGCCATATTGATCAACACTTCCTCAGCTTGATCTATCCGATGATCCAAAGCATTTTGATACTGAACCAATGCTT
This sequence comes from Arenicella sp., assembly GCA_965230315.1. GTDB lineage: Bacteria > Pseudomonadota > Gammaproteobacteria > Arenicellales > Arenicellaceae > Arenicella. Next base: position 3,392,663 of record CBDDKT010000002.1, on the reverse strand, counting down.
CTCGATAACGACCAGCCTGTTTTAAATTAAATGCGTAGTTGTAGTACGCATTGGGTAAGCCTGGGTTATGCTCCACAAATCGCGCATAACAATTACTGGCTAAATCCCACAAGCCCGCGTCAGCAAACAGATTCGAAAGGCGATCGCAATAGTAGAGCTCTTTAGGCAACAGCACACAAAGGCGTTCGAGATAGGTGGCAACCTTATTGTGATCGTTTGCGGCCTGACTCAGATCAACTAAAGCATTGAGAACAGGTACAATCTTCTGCCCTTGTTCGAGCACAGCCAAATAATGCGACTCTGCGTCGGCGTATCGACCCTCTTTATGGGCCCTAATCGCGCTATTAAGTCGCTCTTGAGTATTCATATCTATCCGAACCTACCTATATTGGCACCACGTCAAACGGCGCAGTCATTCGGTAGTCTTGATCGCTCCCTGAGAACGGAAAGGTGCCGTGCCAGCAGTATGACGGAAAAAGCACCACTAGTCCGGGCTCAGGTTTGATCACCTTTTCGATACGTTCTCGATCACCTAAATTTAGCGGGCTCTCGCCAAACTTGATTTGGCCTTCTCTTTGATCGGTGTCGTCATCCATAGCCTGAGGTATCGATACATAACACGATGAACTAATCCAACCTTGAGGGTGAACGTGATTCACATGAAACCCGCCTGGTCTTAGTTTAACTGACCATGAGCCAGAGAACTCAAATGTCTCCTTCTTTCGACTTAGTAGTGGATGGCTTGGATCGTCAGGTAATTCAGCAATATATTGTTCAATGATTTTTGAGAGTTCACTCTTTAATGCCACACACTCAGGCAACGAGTTATGCAGTAAGCGTGCTGAGGTCTGCGTACCATGGCGTAAAGTTTGCTCTAGTGGAGCATGTGTCATTTGATGCAAACCGTTTAAGGTGCTCTCCAATGATGCTAGAAAGCTTTCAAGACTTGAATACCCTGATGGTGTTTGTAATTTGTAAGGTCGAATAAATTGCTGATAATCCATCAACCATGAGTATCGTTGATCTTCGGTCAAGCGCCAGATCAAACTTTGATAAGCCCAATTTAACTGACATTCAGGGAAACGTCCCATAAGTTCATCAAGCCATTTTTGAGCTGAACCGTAGTCTGCTTGCACGATATTAAGCTTTACCAATTGCTGGGCGGTATGCTGTGAAAACTCCTGTTCCAACGAACGCGCTAAGGAATTTGATGCGGCCTCATATTGCTCAAGTTCAGCTAGGACCTCGCCTTCCAGAGAAAGCAATTGAGGCGAGTAACCTAACGTTTTAACCGCATCCAGTAGCGCGTCCCTAGCGGCCACTAGCTGACCAGATTTAAACAATTGAGAAATGTAGTTAGATCTCAATTCTCGCGACTGCGGGATCTGCTGAATAGCCCGTTTATAACTTTCACCAAATAACGACTTTGAGTCGGTCTCCCAAAGCATTTCATTAAAGCGCCGATGCGTCTCGATATCCTCAGCGTGCTGCTCTAAATAAATATTAAAAATCCTGATGGCTTCCTCGCTTAAGCCAAGCTCGTTAGATACCAGCGCCAAACTCTGAACCACCTGTGGTGAAGAAGGAGATAAGTTGTACGCCTTTTGATAGCAGCTCCGAGCGGGTTCTAACTCATGCTGCAAGTGGTGATGGATACCTAAATTATGCCAGATAGAAAAATTATCGGGATCTAAGCTTGACGCTCGTTGATAAATATCAAAAGCAGACTTGAATTGACCGAGATCACGATACCCATTAGCCAATACTAACAAGCTGACAACGTCGTTAGCCCTAATATTAAGGGCCTTAGATGCCGAACTAATGGCCTTAGCATGCAGACCTTGCGTGACGTAACACAAAGCAAGGTTTCGATGAGCTTCCAGATACTCGGCATTCATGGCAATGGCTTTTAGATAGTTTTCTTCCGCTGTCTTAAATTCATTATTCGCTTTTTGCAGGTTCGCCAAGTTGTTATAAACCTGCGGCTGTCGCGGATTCAACGCGAGTGATTTTTGAAAATAGTGGGAGGCTTGTTCTAAATCTCCGGCTCCTTTATACGCCAGAGCCATAAGATGAGAGACATCTGGGTTGCTCGGTAAATACTTTAACAACGATGTCAATAAGATCACAGCTTCTTCGTCTCTTCCTTGTTGAATCAATGAGTGCGCCTCTACCATCTGGTTCTGGAGGCTATTATTTTTGTTCATAAATCAACGATCTAAATTTGCCAGACGAAATAATAACTGTTTGGGCCTGAAAACAAAAACGGCGAGCATAATGCTCGCCGTTCTCGTTACTTCTTTTAAAGCTACTTAATACTTAGTGAGTAAAAATAAGCTTTATCCTTTCTTATGAAGGGCTATCGACTATCGGAAACGATAGCGTGCACTCAAGAATGCACGTGGACCAAGCAAGTCATAAGTTGAAGGGAACGTGTTGCTTTGCTCTTGTGAGTTACCAATCGCATTAGGAGTTGTATCCAAAATGTTATTGATACCAAAGTTAACACTTAGGTCGTCGCTGAAAGCATAAGATGCACTAACATCCAGATACACTTCAGAACCAATTTCAGGAGCTGCTAGATCTGACGCAGGCGTGTTACCAAAAGATACTTCATCATTGGTGACTGAGTCTAGATAGCGAACTAGCGTTGAAATAGACCATGGGCCTTTGCTCCAAGTACTGCGAGTATTAACAATCAACTCAGTACGTGGTGATCCGCAAGTGTTACCGAAGGCACCCGAACATTCAAATACCGTGTCGGCACCTGATACAGGGGTGATATCGTAGTCAAGCAAGTAAGTCGCTTTAGTGTTAATAGCAAGCTCACCACCAGCAAGTTCGGTAACAAAGTTTAGACCTAAGTCAACACCCTTAGTTTCAAGAGCACCGATATTCGCATTGAATACACTTACAGTATCAACGTTACCATCTGCACGACGGCTAACAACTTGACAGAACGGTGAAGTAATACTTCTTTCTACGTTAAAACATAGATCCAAGGTATTGTTAAGACCACCACCAAATACTGAGATCGCATCATCGATGCTGATATCAAAGTAGTCCAATGTGACGTCTAAGCCTTCAAGCGGCTCTAGAACTACACCGAATGTGAATGTATCAGAGCTTTCTTCGATTAGGTTCTCGTTACCACCAAATTGGCCTTCAATCTGAGCATTAGCTTGAGAGAAAACACCAACTTGACCTGCAGGTACACCACTGGCGATACACGTTGCAACATCAGTAACACCTGCTTGGAAACCATCCGCTGAACATGGGTCAGTTGCTGATGGGAAACCATTGTTACCACCATTAAATAACTCAAATACGTTCGGTGCACGAACCGCTTCTTGATAACCAACGCGGAACTTAACATTGCTTACAGGTGCATAGCTCAAGGCTGTTGCAAACGAATCAGTGCTTCCGATATTAGAGTAATCAGAAAGACGTACCGCCGCCCAGAAGTCTAAGCTGTCGATGCCAGGCTGATCAGAGATTAGCGGCAATGATAATTCACCAAACAGATCGGTGACGTTAAAACCACCTTCGGTTGGGTTACCCGCGTTAAAACCAAGTACGTTACCTGTAGATAAGAACGTGTCTGGACGGAACACTGAGTCATCTTGACGATACTCTAAACCAACCACCACACCAATCTGCTCGTTTGCACCTGGAATAGTACCAAGCAAGCCTGACACAGACGCTTGAGCCACTTGTTGAGTAATGCTGGTTACGTTAGTTGCACCAACTTGGATGAAGTCAATCGCTTCTTGTGAAATGTTACCTGCGCCAAAAATATTTAGAGGCACACAACCGTTGCTTGGATCCTGACAGGCAGTACCGTCGTCAGTCACAAGTAGCGCTTGAAGGAAACGACTACGGTTAACATCACCTTCTAACAGGTTGCTGTTATCCAGTGTAGAGCGACTGTAGTATGCATCGAAGCTCCAGTTATCGTTAATTTCGCCATCAACGCCTAACAATATACGATACGCATCACGAGTATCGATAACTTGACGTGAACCGTTTTCAACTAAACGACGACCAATGTAAAGGTCTACATTATCATCACCGTTAACAACGCCGTCACCGTTTGTGTCGCTTGCTGTCGCAGTACGACGACCGTCTAGTGCAAACTGAACATCTGGTGCAAAGAATGGGCTTTCAGGGTTAACAAAAACCGGTGCAAACGCTGGAGTTGGCGCCAATTCTTGCGGTACTTCGTTACGTGAGAAAGTCAACTCTGAGTAAAGACGAGTGTTTTCTGTTAGATCGTAGTGAGCAAATGACGACAATAGGAAACGCTCTTGCGGCAATTGCAAGAAGTTGTCAGGTGCAAAGTTGAAACGGTCAGCTGGATCTTGGAAAGCACGACCTGAACCGTCTTGCTCGAAGAAACCTAAGTTTTGGCCGTTAGGTAGTGTCGCTGCGAAGAAGTTACGTGATCCAGGAATACCTGAAGAACCACCAGGAACCAACGCGTTGTTGCCGTTAGCATCTGTACCTTCTTGTAATACAACATTTGAGAAATCACGCGCATCAGAGAAAACTGCGTCGCGCTCAGAGTAACTTGCGTATAAAACCGCGTTACCACGACCGTCATCAAAGTTACCACCGATAGTGATGTCTAAGTTGATTTTATCGCCGTCACCCTCGTCAGTAACATCATATAGGCCTGTGATTTCTACGCCTTGGAAATCATCAATCAACTGGAAGTTAACAACACCTGCTAGTGCGTCAGAACCGTATACCGCTGATGCACCACCCGTCGTTACGTCTACTTGCTTAATCAACGTACCTGGAATCGAGTTAAGATCCACAACACCGGTTTGGGTTGCAGGGATATAACGACGGCCGTTAACTAGAACCAGAGTTCTAGTGTCGCCCAAGCCACGCAAGTCAACACGAGCTGTACCGTCACCTGGGTTGTTTGAGCTTGGGCCAAACGAAGGCAACGTTTGTGGCAATTCAGCTAGCTTTTGCTCAATGTTTAAGTTACCTGAGATAACAAACTCTTCGCCTGTTACAACCGATACTGGTGTAACCGAAGAAAGGTCTGCACGTTTAATACGTGAACCGGTAACAACTACTTCTTCTAAATTAGTGTCATCTTCTTGTGCATATGCTACGCCGCCGAAGCTGCCAGCAAGAATGGTCGCAGAACTAACCGCGAGCGCAATCGCACTTTTGTTAAATGGATTTTTGTAATTCATTCTCTCTTTGCCTCTAGTAATTAAGGTTTGTTTGAATTAAATGTCTGCAACCAACTAGATGAGCCTAAATAAAACGACACGAGCATTCGAATATGAATCATAAAAGTATGAGACAATTTCGGGGATGTCGTGACTTCTTAGCCAGGTTTACTTCTCGTTATTTAGCGAAACCTTCTCGCTGCATAAAAAGGGGTTACTTAATTAGAAACGCATCACACGTGGAAAGCGTACGCTACTAATTTGTGACGAGCTTATTACAAGACTGTAAATAAGACAACCTGCCAAGCGCATGAATTGCAAGAACAACGAACGTTTGTTCGGATTTTATGTGCGCATACAGAATAATCTTCTGATAAATGCAAAATACAATAAAATAAAGAAAAAAAATGTAAGCAATTTGGAGATGCAAGTGGCGTGATCTCACCAAAAGCTCATCAATATTGCTAACGTAAAACAAGGATGGACACGCTCTAAAAACAAAAGATCGATCAGCGCATTTGTCAACCGCGCTCGCCCTCTCAAATTAGATAAAGATTTCTATTTTAACGCCCCCAAGATAAAACAAATACAAGCAAAAATAGTCTTGATAACCTAAGTTCAAACTCAATGCACTTTGGTCGAATTTAAACCACGATTTGACGCAATGCGTGCCACTACTTGTAAGCAATTCCAATGTTTAGCCTTAAAGATAGGGAAATAGATCAATTTTGTGATAACTTTGCCGCGTTAAGGTTGGCTTTTAGAGTGAATATACCAATAAAAACCAATCAAATTATTCGGCAAAAACTATCTATCTTTCCTGCGATCGATAATAGTTGAGACACTTAACAGTAACTCACAAAATTAAGTGCTGTTTGCCAACAACATAATAAAAAGAACTTCCAAAGGAATTTTCCATGACTGATTCGACCCTGGCGCAAACCCGCGACCCTAACGAGAAAACGATTCTCGGCCATCCTCGCGGCTTGTTTATCCTGTTCCTCACCGAGATGTGGGAACGCTTTTCATACTACGGCATGCGTGGCTTGCTGATTGTTTATTTAACGCAACACTTCTTATTTTCAGACGAGAAGTCCAGTCTTTTATACGGTGCCTATACCGCGCTGGTTTATGTAATGACAATTATCGGCGGGTCGCTGGCTGATCGGTATTTAGGCGCTCGTAAAGCGGTGACGTTCGGAGCCGTTCTTTTGGTACTGGGACACTTCGGCATGGCGTTTGAGGGCAACGGATCCAAGCAACTGCTGACTTACGATAATAATCAGTATGAGATCAGCTTGGACGCTCGCGGCGGTGATGCGAAACAACAATTAATAACCCCTTCTGGCACCTCTTATGTGAGCTTTACCGAAGATGACATGTTAATTGAAGATGCTGAGGCACTCGGCCTGCCGGAGATTATCTCGCGCGATGACATAAGCATGTCGGTTGAAACAGAAGAGATGTATCTCAACATTTTATACCTCTCGCTTGCATTATTGATCGCAGGCGTTGGCTTTTTGAAAGCCAACATTTCAACCATCGTCGGCTCGCTGTATGGCTTTGGCGATTCTCGCCGTGACTCAGGCTTCACGATCTTTTATATGGGCATCAACTTAGGCTCGTTTCTTGCATCTATTTTTTGTGGCTACCTTGGCATTGTTCATGGCTGGAAGTACGGCTTCGGTTTAGCTGGCATCGGCATGTTGGCGGGTTTATTAATCTTTCTTAGGTATCAAGGCTGGTTAGAAGGTAAAGCCGAGCCACCGCACCCCGAAAAACTTAAAGAGAAAGCGTTTTTATTTATTAACTATGAATTGATGTGCTACTTAATTGGTATCGGCATCATCGCCGTGTCAATGTTCTTGGTGATGAACGAGGAACTGGTCGGCGGAATTTTAGGACCGATCGGTATTGCTATGTTTGTTGGTTTTATCATCTACTCCTTCGTTGCACTGCAGGGTGACGAACGTTCTCGAATGCTCGCTGCGCTTTACTTTGTGTTAGCTCAGATTCCGTTCTGGGCATTATTTGAACAAGCTGGTTCATCACTAAATCTATTTACAACTCGCCTTGTCGATCGTGAAATATTCGGCTGGTCGGTTCCAGGCCCGGTATTTCAATCACTCAACGCTGGTTTTATATTCCTATTTGCTCCAATAATGGCATGGCTATGGATCGCACTTGCAAAGAAAAACTTGAACCCTTCCACCCCGGTTAAGTTCGCAATTGGTGTTGCCTTAGCCGGCCTTGGATTCTTAGCATTGGTCGCCGGAATGAAAGGCTCAGGAGCCGCTGGCTTCACACCCGTTATTTTCATCTTCTTGATCTATTGGATACACACTATGGGCGAGCTATTTGTGTCGCCAGTTGGTTTATCGGCGGTAACTAAATTAGCGCCAGCACGGGTTGTTGGCATGACCATGGGAGCATGGTTTTTATACTCTGGCCTTTCAAATTATTTGGCCGGTGTTATCGCACGTACAACCGGTGCAGAAACCATTGGTGGCCAGATGACCAATGTGGCGGCGGCAAAAGCAGGATACGTCGAAGTGTACTCACAGGTAGGTTACATTGCGCTGGGAATTGCCCTGGTGATGCTGCTGGTTTCACCAGTGATTAAGAAAATGATGCGCGACGCTGATTAGGAGACAACCATGACTATTAAATCATTGAAATTAAAATCGTTAATTTTAGCGGGCGCACTGGTTTGCTCGCCCGTGGCAATGGCTGATCACGGCCACAAAAAAGCCAAGAAAGAAACCGCAAAAGAGTTCGTCGAACGGATCGAAGCTGAAGGTCTGGCTTTGTCAAAAGAAGTATCGGCGGCCTACTGGGTTCGCAACACCTACATCACACCCGATACGGCGGTGCTGGCCGCAAAGGCCGGCGAGCGAGCTCTAGCCTTCGAGAGCTCTGTTGTTGAACAAGCTAAAAAGTTTAAAGGCAAAAAGATGGACAAGAAAACCGCGCGCGCAATCGAATTGATGCTGCGCGGTTCATCGGCACCGGCACCGAACGATCCGAAACTTCAGGCTGAGCTCGCCGCAGTACTCACTGAAATGGAGGGTAAATATGGTTCTGGTAGTTACTGCAACGAAAAAGGAGAGTGCCGCGAGCTGCAAGAACTCGAAGCCGTACTCGCCAAGTCTCGCGACTACGACGAACTGCTCGATGTTTGGAAGGGCTGGCGAACGGTATCTCCTGCGTATCGTGAAACCTATCAGCGTTTTGTTGAACTGGGTAATCAAGGTGCAAAAGATTCTGGCTTCAAAGATTTAGCTGATGCCTGGAAATCAAATTACGATATGAGCCCGGCCGAATTCACCACTGAAGCTCGGCGCCTATGGGATCAAGTAAAGCCGTTTTATGACGAACTCCACTGCCATGTGCGCGCCAAACTTGGTGAGCAATACGGTGAAGACAAAGTGCCTCAAGATGGTCCTATTCCAGCTCATTTACTAGGTAACATGTGGTCTCAGACATGGGACAATATCTACCCTATTATTGAACCATATGAAGGCGTAGCCTCTCTCGATGTAACGGCCTCGCTTAAAGAGCAAGGCTATGACGAATTGAAGATGACTCAGACCGCAGAGGGCTTTTTCACGTCGCTTGGGCTTCCATCATTGCCAGAGAGCTTTTATAAGAATTCAATGATTAAGAAGCCTCGTGATCGCAATGTGGTCTGTCACGCCAGCGCTTGGGATATTGATAACGGCAACGATCCTCGCATTAAGCAGTGTGTTGAAATAAATGAGGAGCAATTAGGCACATTGCACCATGAATTGGGTCATATTTATTACTATTTGATGTACAAAGATCAACCGCCGACGTTCAAAGGCGGCGCTCATGATGGCTTTCACGAAGCGATTGGCGACACCATCGTATTATCAATGACACCAAGCTATCTGAAAGAAAAAGGCTTAATAGATGAAGTTGTTGAGAGCGACGAAGCGACTCTTAACAAGCAAATGAAATTAGCCTTGGAGAAGATTGCGTTCTTACCGTTTGGGAAAATGATCGATGAATGGCGCTGGAAGGTTTTCTCTGGTGAAATCGCGCCAGAAGACTACAACAAAGGCTGGTGGGAGCTACGCAAAGAATATCAAGGCATCGCTCCTGGGGTTGAGCGTAGCGAAGCTGATTTTGATGCAGGCGCGAAATACCACATTCCTGGTAATACGCCTTATACGCGCTACTTCTTGTCGTTCATTATGCAATTTCAATTCCATAAAGCCTTGTGCGAAAAAGCAGGCCATGAAGGCCCGCTGCACGAATGTTCGATTTATAACAATAAAGAAGCCGGTAAAGCACTTGGCGACATGCTGGCCTTAGGCCAAAGCAAACCATGGCCTGATGCTATGCAGGCTCTAACGGGTCAACGCCAAATGGACGGTAGCGCGATCATTGACTATTTCGCTCCATTAAATGCTTACTTAAAAGAGCAAAACAAAGGCCGTCAATGCGGATGGCAGTAGCTTAGCGCCATTAATCTAATTGACACCCTCGGACTAATTTCGAGGGTGTCAGCCAAGATTGTTGTTGAATAGCAATGACAAACCTTAATCCCAAAAACCTCGCGATATGCGAATTTAAACGCCCGAAAAAATGACCCTGATCTCCGCTGCCCTTTTATTGTTTTTAGTGATGGACCCACTGGGAAACATTCCACTGTTTCTTACAGCTTTAAAAAACGTAAGCCCGTCACGGCGACTAAAAGTTATCATTCGCGAACTTTTTATCGCCCTGCTGGTGATGGTGATTTTCTTATTTTCAGGCCAAGCGTTTCTGTCCGCGCTGCACATATCAGAGCCAGCATTAACCGCCACTGGTGGTGTGATTTTATTCTTAATCGCCCTAAAAATGATCTTTCCTCAAGATAACTCTTCGCATAAGGCTACCGAAGAAGAACCCTTTATCGTACCACTGGCAATTCCTTATATAGCAGGCCCTTCGACCTTGGCAACGCTGATATTGATTATGAATGGCGAACCAGAACGATGGCTAGAGTGGCTGGCTGCGCTATTAATCGCTTGGGTTGTATCGGGAATTATTTTGATGGCCGCAGGCCCATTAGCTAAGATTTTACGCAATCGAGGATTGATTGCGATTGAACGGCTAATGGGCATGATACTGGTCGCGATCGCCATCCAGATGTTGATGGACGGCATCGCAAAATTTATTACTCAAATCAGTGTGGGTCTTTAAAAGCCTGCACTAACTTTGTTTGGTCGAGCTCTCTTGCTCCTCTAGCGATTCATCAGCATGACTTTCAGGCTTACTTGCATCCGTGTCGTTAGCCGTTAACTCCGGCTCGACCTGAGCTGTTTGTGTTTGCGCTTCATTATCGATGTCCACATCGGAGCTGTCGTGTACTTCGGGTGCTGTTGTTGGCGCTTCTTTATTCTCGATTTTAACCTGACTTTGAGACTCGTCTGCTAGCGCAGCCGCAACACTGTCTGGGCGACATAATGATGTAGCTCCGACCGATAAATGCTTATACAGGTCTTGATACTGGGCGGTCATGTCCTGAAACTTCTTCGAAGTCTCTTCGAAGTGAGTCTCAACTTTTTCCTGGTAGTCTTCATATTCTTGTTTCAAGCCCGCTGGCGAGGCAGAACCACTGCTAAGTTTATTCCACAGCAACATAATCAAAGCCCCGCAGACAAGGCCGACAACGAAAATAGCGATTAATTGCAATAAATCTGATTCCATAATGATCTCTAGTTAGGTAATACTTAATAATTGGAGTGTAACTCGCCTGTTTGTGGTTAATATGCTGATTACAGTTTAGAAATACAACACCCTTGGCCTACACACCTGTCCCCTATAATGGCATGATTACGTTTGGGCCAACTTTATACGATGTCTATGTTCACAAAAATTTTAAATCTGCCTGCGGGCAAACTCACTGATCGCAGCCTTGAGCTCCCTAAAAAAATTGAAGTGGTTTGTAGAAAAACCCTTAAGCTGGCAGCGATCGCAGGCATCAGTCTTTCGATCACTACAGGCGTTGCGCTGGCCGACGTGCAAAAGGTTCCTGATGCTGAACTCACAATGGACAAGAACCTGAGTTACGACCTGCATAGTACGCTCTACTGGCTTCGGTTTGGTCACTATTCACCAAAAGAGCTGGACGACGACTATTCATCTCGAATCTTCGACGCGTACATCAAGGTATTGGACCCGAACAAAGTCTACTTTACGCAACAGGACATGGATGGCTTTGAGAAATACCGCACCAAGCTTGACGACTTTATAAAAAAACGCGATGTAGAAGTTGCATTCGACATCTTTAAACTTTACCGTCAACGACTCGATGAACGGACCGAATACATACTCGACCTAATAGACACCGAATTCGATTTCACCTTGGACGAATCGATCAACATTGATCGTGACAGTTATACATGGGCTGCTAACAGCAAAGAAATCGAGGAGAAATGGACAAAACGCATCAAGAACGACACGCTTCAACAGCTGATGGCGAAGACTGAGATCGATGACGTACGCAACAATTTAAAGCGCCGCTACAATCGCCAACGCGATGTTATTTATCAACTGAAAGCGGACGAAGTGTTTGAATGGTTTATGAATTCATTCACTCGCGATCACGGACCGCACACCACGTACATGTCCCACGTGACTGCTGAGAACTTTGAAATTAGCATGTCATTACAACTAACTGGGATTGGTGCCGCGCTGACCACTGACGAAGATTACACCGTCGTTAACCGAATCATTACTGGCGGGCCCGCTGAGAAAAGTAATGCAATCAAAGCTGAGGATAAAATCGTTGCAGTTGGCCAGGAAGGCGAAGAGATGATCAATGTCATCGGCTGGCGCTTAATGGATGTAGTGCAAATGATACGTGGCGATATAGGCACCAAGGTTCGCCTTGATGTCGTCTCGAGTGCTAACGCTCCAGGCTCACCACCTGAACGCCTGGAATTGGTGCGCGATCTCATCAAGTTAGACGATCAAGCGGTCAAGTTAAGCAACGTGGAAGTTCCTGATGGCCCCAATATCCATAATTACTCTGTGATTAGTATTCCATCATTTTATTCAAACGCAGATCAGGTACGAAATGGCGGTGGCGAATTTGTTGCCACAACTCATGATGTCAATGAGTTACTGAAAGAAGTAAATGCATCGGATTCAGAAGGCTTGATTTTAGATCTACGCGGAAACGGGGGTGGCTACTTAAATGAGGCGGTCAGTCTCACCGGTCTCTTTATCGACCAAGGCCCCGTTGTTCAGGTGGTAGGCTCGAGGCCGAATCAACGTCAAGTTCATCGCGATAGAGATTCAAAAGTGGCGTACGATGGCCCATTGGTAGTATTAATTGATCGCTACAGCGCATCTGCATCCGAAATCTTTGCAGGCGCTCTACAAGACTACGGTCGCGCGCTCATTGTTGGCGAACGCTCGTTCGGCAAGGGAACCGTGCAGTACCCTAAATCCTTACGTGATCGTGATACTGAACGCAAAAGCAAAATCAAGTTTACCAATGCACAGTTTTTCAGAATCAGTGGCAGCTCAACTCAACATCGAGGTGTAGTGCCAGACTTAATTTTGAATTCTGGCGAAGAAGACACAGAGTTCGGCGAACGTTCTTATGACAATGCGCTTCCATGGTCCAAAACGGAAGCGGCCAAATACGTACCCGGATCGTTTGATCAAAACCTGTTAAATGCATTGAGCGCCAAACATCTGAAAAGATCAGAAAAGTCGCCAGCGTTCTCATTACTGCGCAAAAATTCTTCGAGAGTAATGTCTAATAAAAACATTAAGAGTTTGTCGCTTAATTTGAAAGAACGACAACAAGAACGTGATCAACGAGAAGCAGAATCATTAGCAAACCTAAATGAATATCGGGCTTCATTGGGCCTTGAGCCGGTTACCGAGGAGACCCGTAAAGACAACCCTCTACCGGGTGAAGATGAACACTGGAACGGTGTTTATCATGCGGAAGCGGCGCAAATTTTGCACGATTTCAACCAACGCAACAAAAATGTGATTACCAAGACGGTTGAAAGTACACCGAGCTCTTAAATAATCACTGCATAGCAAAAAGCGGTTGGGTTATACACTATAGTGTGTAGCCTAGCCGTTTTAGCCTATAATTTATGGCCTGTGAATATAAACGCGATCGCTGTCCATGAAGTTGATTATCAATCGATCTAAAAAGCCCCTCTTTTTCTGTTTTACTTTAGCACTATCTTGCATTTTGCCGAGCACGTCGGCTCAAACAGATGTGCCAGTGTTCGCTACCCAAATAAACAGCAAAAACGCACACGCTCTTATCAGTAAAGGGCCCGATGCCATCGGGGGCATAGGTGATTGGTTCTTCACCAATGGGACGCTGTGTGCGATCGTTTCAGATGTGGAACATGAAGGTCAGTTTTCCACCAAAGGTGGCTCACTGGTTGATCTGGGCTTTTGTGGTCGTGCGGATGACCATTTTTCCGCGACGCATGATTTATTACAGGGTAGCCGAAGGAGGCCTATCGATACTCACAGTATCGACATCGAGCACTCGGCTTCCTCGGCAAGTGTGATTGTCAAAGGTGCCACGGATGGAGCGAACATTACCACGCGCTATACCTTACACTCTGATCAGCCCGATCAATTACATATCAGAAAACAACTGTCTAAAATCGATGGCGAGAAGTTTAACTTTTTCTCGACGCTGAATTTTAACTATCACTCGCTCGAGTCATTCGTAATCAACACTAATGATCCCAGCGCAAATAACGGCTTTCAGGCCGAAGACTTCGTTTCTCGAGGCGTGAGCGCCATGAGGGTAGCGGCACGAAACGCTGATACCATCATTACCATGAGCCCGCCAACCGCCGAAGTTGGTATTGCATATGGCTGGCACCTTGAATCAGCACAGCGAGTGAACGGTAACGAACGGTATGATGTGCCGCGTTTCATGCTTGCTGATGACTCATCTAATGCAATGCTGATATTAACCGACACGTTTTACCTCGGAGATGGCAGCCGCATCGGTTGGCTTCAATTGCCCCAGTTTCCCATGCTATCGCTTGATGCGGATTCAACAATCAAAACTCACGAGATTATTTATGTGGGTAAACGCGGCGATGCTGCCTCAATTACAGACCAATTTTTTAAAGATGCACCACTCGTCAGTGGTCGTGTTAACGAAACTAATACAGCTTTGCATGTTCTATCAGCGGACGGCTCGCCTTTCACCCACCTTCGACCTGACAGTAAGGGTCGATTCAGCTTTAGAGCACCTCCTGGTAACTATAAACTAAGGGTGCGCGGCACAGCCAAACGGCAGATCGAGAAAGAACTTATCGTCGACAAATCGATAGAATTGGAAGCGATAGCATTACCAAAACCGGCAACGGTAACGCTACCGAGAGGCCACGCTATGCGCTTGCTATTTGTCGGCATTAACGGCACCGATAGCCCCGATTTTGCAAATCGGCTAACAGGGTTTTCGGTTCAGGGTAACGACGGCATTGACTATATTGACCCTGTGCCAAATATTTTTTTGGCTGGTGTTGAAAGCGATATTCAAAGCATTGAAATCGCACCCGGTGAATACCAAGTATACGCGATCAAAGGCCCTGAGTTCTCACTGGAAAAAACCACATTGAACGTCGAAGCTGAATCAGAGCAACATTTGAGAATTGCAATTCCGAGCCGCGCTGTCGAGAGCCCTAACTTCATTGCCAGCGACCTTCACGTACATTCTGGCATAAGTTTTGATAATGCATTTTCGGAAACCGAGCGCGTCAGAACTTTCGTCGCTGAACACGGTGAAGTGATGGTATCAAGTGAGCACGATGTGCCTGTCGATTACTCAACGCGAATTCAAGCACTTGGTGTAAGTGATAAAATCACATCGATAGCGGCGGCAGAAGTCACGAGCTTGCTACCAACTGAGCAAAATCGCTTTACGGGTGGTCATACTAATTTCTTCCCGTATACTCCGAGCCCACACGCCTATCGCAGAGGCATGGTGAATCATGAAGATAAGCGATTGCGAGATATTATTCATGAAATCAAATCGCAACAAGGCGACGACATTTTAGTGCAGCTTAACCACGCAAGATTGACGTTGGCGCTCAGTGGAGACCTTCCTGATGATTGGGAGGAACTTGTTGAGGACGGCAACTTCCTGGACCATATGGGAGCAGCCAATCATCCATACAATCCGAATAAGCCTCTGCATTCTCATCCTAACAACGTGCTTATTGAGCCGCACCAACACACCGGTCAGCGAGATTTGGATATCGATTTATTTGAAGTGATCAATCCAGGCAGAGAAGTCAATAAAGAGCGGATTGTCGCATTACGCAAAGACTGGCTGTCATTTGTTAAACAAGGCGAGAGAATTGTTGCGACCGCAAACAGTGATTCTCACCGAGCCAGCGAACAAGTTGCGGTTCCGAGAACAATGGTTGCGGTTGCCGATGACCGCGTTGCAAAGTTCGATCAAAGCGAATTTATTGCATCACTTAAAGCCGGAAATGCGTATGGCACTACCGGACCATTGATAAATGTATCGCTCTCCGGGGCAACCATGGGGCAAACCTTTGTTGGTCCGCGAGGCCAGCTATCGTTAACAATTAATTCGGCAAACTGGATTCCCGTAGACCACGTAAAAATACAAATCAACGGCGACACTGTCGACCAATATCAATTAAATCAGGGCAAGGGACATAGCTTATTGATACCGCTGTCGTTCGAAAAAGACTCCTTCGTAACAGTAGAAGTGAGTGGCCCAGCGACGCTCGATTATCAAAAGGTTTATCCATACTTAGAACCCTACGCCTTTTCGAATCCAATTTTTGTCGATTTTGATGGCGATGGCGTATGGCAAGCTCCCGGGTTATAAAGATTTATTACGTGCGATGATCCGTGATCACACTGATATCGATCGCTAATGTGCAGTGCAGTTTGCTCTTAGATTTCTTATAAGATCGACTAAAGCGTGAGATCGTCGTTAGGCGTTAATACAGCAAGGCATTTCCTACTCTCTAAAGTTTGTTCTCAGCTAATCTCAAGGCCAGTAGCGCTAAAATTGGTCTGCTAAATACCCATGAGAATAACGATCATCGTCAGCTCTACCTGGTTCAGGAAATATTGTAAAATAGCCGACTAATCAATAGTCGGCTGAGGCCCAAGATGAATCATCCACTAAATAACGGAACTGGCTTCGCGAGAGCATGGAAAGCATTTAAATGCTCTGTTAAAGGCCTTCATGCTGCATTCAAACACGAAAGTGCATTTCGCCAAGAACTTTTTCTCGCCTGTATATTCCTGCCTCTTGGAATTTGGATCGGTCAAGATTTAACTCAAAAATTGTTGCTCTGCGCCTTGGTCTTTATTGTCCTGATTGTCGAACTATTAAACTCAGGCATCGAAGCGGTAGTCGACCGAGTCGGCCTTGAACATCATGAATTATCGGGTCGAGCAAAAGACCTCGCGTCAGCAGCGGTATTGATAAGCCTGTGTTTAACAGGGGCATGTTACGCAATAGTCGCCTTTAACAAGTTTTTCTGAGCTAAACGGTTATCGGTACGAGAACTATTTCCACTCTTCGATTTTGACTGCGGCCCTGTTCGGTGTTATTGCTGGCTACTGGATAATCTTCCCCATGACCATAAGTCGCCAATCGCAAGGGCTTAATATCTCTACTCGCGAAATATTGAGAAACAGACGCAGCTCGTCGCTCAGACAACTCTTGATTGTGAGCTCGCGAACCTGTGCTGTCGGTATGGCCCATAATTTCGACCAACGTCTTATCGTATTCTTTAAGCACCAAATTTACCGAATTTAGTACCTGAAAAAAATCTCCACTAATACTCGCACTATCAACACCGAAAGTGATATTCGACGGCATGTTCAGAATAATATTGTTTCCCTGACGTGTCACGCTGACGCCAGTACCTGCAAGTTTCTGGCGCAGTTTAGCCTCCTGAACATCCATATAATAACCAACCGACCCACCGGCCAGCGCACCCAGGCCCGCACCAATCAATGCTCGCTTACGTCGCTCTCGGCTATCGTCGCCACTAATTAAACCAATTACAGCACCCGCAAGTGCCCCCACGCCTGCACCTATCGTTGCTTTGCTAGTTTGTGTTTCATTTGTGTAAGGGTTAATCGTAGTACACGCGCTCAAAGCAAACGATGAAACAAGAACCATCGCTGCATGACGTTTCAATTTAAGCATCACTAAGTACCTTAAAATTATATTTGAGATTTATTGTTTCTTGATTAAACAAGCTAACGTCCCTCAGTGTGGATATATGAGAAAACGGTAACAGTTGATAATAGGCTTATTCCCACATTGATGAGGATCAATGTTTGTGGCCCAGGCTGTATAGCGTAATTAATTAAGCTCCGTCAGGTTTCTGCTATCGGAGGGGATTGGGGTCTCACAGCGAGTTTTTACTCATCAGATGCTAATCGGTTTTATACTCGCATGGCATTATTTCTAGTCACCCTGAAATTGGCCACTGTCCATATCGCAATTATATGAAGTATTCGCATCAAATATGAGTCTAACGGTTGC
This sequence comes from Arenicella sp., assembly GCA_965230315.1. Classification (GTDB taxonomy): domain Bacteria; phylum Pseudomonadota; class Gammaproteobacteria; order Arenicellales; family Arenicellaceae; genus Arenicella. The sequence goes on along the minus strand of CBDDKT010000002.1, from coordinate 3,374,909 downwards.
GGGTAAAATACACTTAAGAGCGGCACAAGAGTTAAAATTACCGCCAAAATACCGGGATGCAAATGGAGCCCTTTTTGCTTCCAAAGAGCCGTTGAATTAAGGCAATAAATTGCACCAATAGCAAAGAAGAATAGAATCGTGTATACGCTGAAATATAAGCCCTTTGCTGACAAAAGAAACACATTCATAAACTTTGCCGTAATTGGCCAAGCTTGATTTTGCACCAGGATTAATTCCCAGGAAATCAAGACACAAAGAAACGTCATTGTTGCAAAAAGTTGCAATATTATCGCAGACGACTTTAGGTTACTCAGTCTGACAAACAATAGAAATGGAATTAACCTTAAGGTATTTTTGATGTAGCGTATCGTGGCCTGAGCATGAGAACGCTCACGCAGACCGTTATACTCTTCTTCGAGGTCACCCATCAAATCCTCTCTTAGCGCCTGCGGTGCCAACCAGTCCAGGATCCGTTCACATATTATTGGTGGACTTCCAGTATCAATCATATGGACTCTTTATCGGGCCAACCAGGCAGCCCGTTCAGCATCGTAAACAAAATGCGCGATGATCTCGAAAGTTGATGTGCCCCATCAGGTGTTAACGAATAATACTTCTTCGCACGCCCACCTCTAGCCGCGGTTGGCTCCCCCATTCTCGATGCGATATAAGCCTTGTTCTCCAGTCGCGACAACGTTGGATAAAGACCACCTATAGACACCGAGCGGCCAGAACGGCTCTCTATCTCCTCAAGGATAGAAACCCCGTACGCGTCATCTCCCAGACGGTACAACGCTGCGAGAACGAGAATTTCAAACTCACCAAGGTTTTTTTTACGGTCCATAAAACTGCTCTCTTGATATACCTTACAATATATAATAAATTAAATATGCCGCTTTATCCAGACGTCGACACGCCAACTTGGAAAATAATATGAAAACGATCATTGCCTTACTAACCGCCGCAATTTTAATCAAGTCTACTGCAATATGCGCCGCCACCGACGAGGAAATTGTGTTTAAAGACCCTAATCTTTTACAGGCGCTACTGATCGCAACCAATAGTGATGACGACGACTTAACTCGATCAGATCTTGCAAGAGTCAAGGTACTGGATATTTCGAGCTCCAAGTTGACCTCATTAGAGGGTTTGGAGTTTGCAACAAGCCTCAAATCTTTACGCATTAGCGACAATAATATTAGTGACCTTTCACCTCTTGCCCAGCTATCCAAGCTCGAACAGTTGATTGTCGACAGAAACCCAATAACATCTATCGACGGGTTAGAGGGACTGACTTCGCTCAGAATTTTTCATGCCGAAAGCGCTCACCTGACTGAAATCACCGCTGCTAGGGCCTGGAAAAACCTGGTAGGTATTACGGTGGCCTCATCCGGCTTGAAAAGCATTGACTCTCTAGGCGCAATTAAAACTCTCAAAGCAATTTGGGTCCCCGATAATGCGATCAACGATGTATCTGTATTAAAAACGCTTCCCCAATTGCAGATCTTAGTTCTCGGAGACAACCCAATAAAGACGTTGCTTCCGATAGAGGGCCTCAAAGAACTAGTCGATGTTGGCTTATTCGGTTTGAACTTACATGATTTAGATATACTCAGGGCTTCAAATCACTTAAAGAGATTAAACGTACGCAACAATCGAATTTCAGATATCAGCGCTCTGGAAACGGCTCAGCAATTGGAGTGGTTAGATCTAACAAACAATCAAATTAAGGATATATCGACATTGTCCTCGGCGAAAAATCTTGAGCGTTTGTTTATATCAAGAAATCAGGTCACTTCCTTAGCAGCACTAACTGCAACTCAAAACCTTAAATGGCTCACCGCTGATGGCAACGATATCAGCAGCATCGCACCACTTCAGGCCTTAGAGTCTCTCAAGGTGGTATCTGTCTCGAACAACGATTTGAGCAATAGTGCCTGGCCAGAAACGAATCTGGTAATCGAGAAAATAGAATCCCAAGGCGGACGTATAGTCATCATGCCGCAGACCGAACAATCTATTTACGCAGCGCTACCAGGACAGAAAATACAAACTGATATAGACCAGGCCGTCCTGCAAGAACAACAGCAGTGAATACCTTGCCGCGACCAACCAGAGTCAGATCATCCGACTAGGCGACTCAAGTCAAACCTTGGGTTTTTGATATTTTAAATCGGGAGTTGCTTGCCCCTCCATCATCACCCTCATCCAATGTTGGTGTTGCGCGATGCGCTTTGCTCTCCGTGAGCTTTGTTCTTCTTGAGCCCCACGCTCAAGAACCGTACTTATCGCTTTCGCCTTGCTGCCTTTATCAATCGAGTGAGCCATTTTCTTAGCCTTACTTTAGATTACTAGGTTTTTAACGGTGGCGCGTTTTAACCGCCCCACCGTCACTCTAGAACAAGTCACTCAACTTGGCCAGTACTTTTGCATAACCTTGTAATCATCAAATAACGAGGTTGATCAGCGATATTTCGCGTTATTCTCAGCATTCGCAAGCCCATTGCGCGCTTTAGAAAGGCTAGAAAATAATCCTCCCAACAGTTTGTCCTGCAAGCCTCGCTTAACTTCCATGCTGATTTCGTAGATATCAAACTGCTCTAAGGCATTGACAAGGTATTCATCACTGGTAATAAGTTCATCGACCAAATTCAACTCTAAAGCTTGCTTACCATACCAATGTTCACCAGTCGAAACCTTTTCAATGTCTAACTTGGTTCTGTGCTCAGATACGAAATCCCTGAATAAAACATGCGTTTCTTGCAATTCAAGTTTTAGTTTCTCGCGCTCTTTTTCTCCATTCTCACCAAACATTGTCACCGTTCGTTTGTACTCTCCTGCCGTATGCTGCTCCCAATCGACTCCAACCTTATCGAGTAAGCGATGAAAATTTGGCAATTGAGCAAGCACACCAATGGAACCTAGAATTGCAAACGGCGCAGCAATTATTTTATCCGCCACGCATGCCATCATATAACCACCGCTGGCCGCTACTTTGTCAACTGACACGGTGAAGTTAAGGTTAGCGTCCTTGATGCGCTGCAATTGCGATGCGGCTAGACCATGCTCATGTACAACTCCGCCAGAGTTATCAAGTTTCATTAGGACCTCATCCTGAGGCTCTGCGACCGATAAAATCGCAGTAACCTCGTCGCGCATAGTCTCTACCTCCGACGCACGAATATCGCCATCGAAATTGAGCACAAATAGCTTAGGACGAGGCGTTACTATCTTGGCCGACTTCTTTTCTTTCTTAGATGCCTTAGCCTCAGATTTCAACGAGGCTTTATAGGCTTTCTTATCCATCAAAGATTGCTTAACACTCGACTTAAGGTCGTTATATTTATCGTTAAGATTCGTGACCTTTAATGTGGGCCCCTCCTCTTTCTTGCGGCCACCGCCTACAATCGCCACTACAAAAATCAACGCTACCAAACCGGTAACCACCTTGGCTATAAAAAGACCATAGGAAAAAAGAAACTCAGACATAGATTTATCAAGCAATATGTTCGTAAATAGCGGCGTATTATACCGAGCAATCAATCCTATGCACTATAGACAATGCGTTTACTTGACATTTAGCGTTGCTTAACTATAGTTGGAGTCCACTTGTTCGCAACAAAGCCAGTATTCAATACACCCTTTTGTCAGCAAGTAAAAAGGCAGTATCAAACTAACCTAAGTTGAGTAGACGATTGAATGCTCCTCTTAACAATGAATACCACAACCAGTCTCATCACTAGAGAGAGGAATAAAATGGCCGCAGCTAAGTCAAAGAAAAAAGCTAAGAAGGTTGCCAAGAAGGCAGAAGTTAAAAAGACAACAACCACCGCTAAGAAAGCGGCTAAAAAAGTGACTAAGAAAGTAACCAAAAAGGCCGCTCCTAAAAAAGCAGCGAAAAAAGTTGCTAAGAAAGCCGCTAAAAAAGTCACCAAGAAAGTAACCAAAAAAGCCGCTCCTAAAAAAGCAGCGAAAAAAGTTGCTAAGAAAGCCGCTAAAAAAGTCACCAAGAAAGTGACCAAAAAAGCCGCTCCTAAAAAAGCAGCGAAAAAGGTCGCTAAGAAAGCCGCTAAAAAAGTCACCAAGAAGGTAACCAAAAAAGCCGCTCCTAAAAAAGCAGCGAAAAAGGTCGCTAAGAAAGCCGCTAAAAAAGTCACCAAGAAGGTAACCAAAAAAGCCGCTCCTAAAAAAGCAGCGAAAAAGGTCGCTAAGAAAGTCGCCAAGAAAGCGGCAAAAAAAGTCACCAAAAAAGTAACTAAGAAAGCCGCTCCTAAAAAAGCAGCTAAGAAAGTAGCTAAAAAGGCCACCCCTAAAAAAGCCAGCAAAAAGGTTGCTAAGAAAGCGACTAAAAAAAAAGTAGTTAAAAAGGCGGGGCTAAGTATTCCTAAGCCTTTCTAACAAGAGAGATCTCTCTAAAAGCCACTGCTATGCAGTGGCTTTTTTATGCCTGCTTAATAACCAAATGAGTAAGCTGTGATACGATATAGGCCGAAAAATCGCATTAACTGGAGAGCAAAATGTCCAAAGCGCTAGATGTCCCAAAGAGCCTTGAGATAGAGATAAACGATACCGCTGCAGTCGCACGTTCGATTACACACAGTGCTTTAGGTGATCAGGCAGAAGCTGATCTCAGAGCCAAGCTATTAAAGCAACTTAAAGAGCAGGATGCCATATTGGTATCACACTATTATGTTGATGAAGATCTGCAAGATCTCGCCGAGGAAAGTGGCGGCAAAGTAGCAGATTCGCTCGAGATGGCTCGCTACGCCTACGAACACGATGCCAGCACTATTGTCGTGGCAGGTGTTAAGTTTATGGCCGAAACGTCAAAAATACTGAGCCCTGAGAAGCGTGTTCTACTGCTCGATAACGACGCGGAGTGTTCACTGGACATTGGGTGCCCAATAGATGAATTTTCAGCGTTTTGTGATCAACACCCCGACCGAACGGTAGTGGTCTACGCCAACACCAGCGCTGAAGTCAAAGCACGCGCTGACTGGGTTGTAACTTCGTCCATTGCCCTTGAGATATGTACCTACCTGCGCGACAAAGGTGAGAAAATCATATGGGGCCCTGATCGCTTTTTAGGCACTTATATCCAAAAAGAAACGGGCGCGGATATGATCATGTGGCAAGGTTCCTGCATTGTGCATGAAGAGTTCAAAGCCGAAGAATTGCTAGAAATGAAAAAGCAGTATCCGGATGCAGCCGTTCTAGTGCATCCGGAGTCGCCTATGAGCGTGGTTGATCTGGCCGATGTTGTTGGCTCCACCAGCAAGATATTGAACGCAACACGTGAACTTCCAAACAAAAAATTCATTGTTGCTACCGAAGACGGCATCTTCCATAAGATGAAACAATACTCACCAGATAAAGAGTTCATTGCCGCCCCAACGGCGGGTAGCGGCGCGACATGTCAAAGCTGTGCACAATGCCCCTGGATGAAAATGAATGACCTCCAACGACTCGAGAAGGTGCTCAATACGGGTGCAAATGAAATATTAATCGATGAAGATGTGCGTGCCAAAGCAGAACGGTCACTAAAACGTATGGTTGACTTCGCCAACGACCACATTAGACCCGGTATGAAGGTGACGGGTGATGCTTAACCATTACTGATTAACTGAATCGATTTCTACCCATGGGTTTCTTCGAATTAAATGTTAAGCATATCGAACAGGCTTAACACCCATTTGACGGTTATTCAACATGGCGTTAATAATGCTATCAAAAAAATAATAGACGCCGCATCACTCTCTTTTTCTCTAAAGCAAGCTAAACTTCCATTATCACAACAATAATGGCTGCATAACCTAATCACGCAATGAAATACCACGGATCCGAACAAGATATTGCCAATAGCAATACCAAAATAGGCGTTTTGTTGGTCAACCTAGGCACACCGGATAGACCGGTATGTCCAGGATTAAGAAAGTATCTCGGGGAATTCCTCATGGACCCACGAGTAATCGAATTGCCGACTGTGCTTCGCGCAATACTCGTGAAGGGAATTATCGTAAACGTTCGCTCTCACAAAAGTGCAGCCACGTACAGAGAAATTTGGACCGACGATGGCTCACCCCTTCTGTTAAATAGCTTGGGTCTTGGAATGAAAACGGCCGAACTATTAGGCGATGAATTCGAAGTTGAAGTGGCAATGCGTTATGGTAAGCCCAGTGTCGATGAAAAAATTAAGACACTGCATCAAAAAGGCGTGCGCAAAATTGTCGTTATTCCGATGTACCCACAATACAGCGGCAGCACTAATGGCTCGACATTTGACGCGGTAAGCCAAGCATTGACAAAGCAGCGATGGGTGCCAAGCATTAACTTTGTGAGCGACTACTATCAGTACGATAGCTACATCAAAGCCGTAGGCGATTCAATCTCGGCTCATTGGGAAAAACATGGCCGAAATCAAAAACTAGTAATGTCTTTTCATGGTGTTCCGCAGAAATACATTACACGTGGTGACCCATATCAGTCCCAATGCGCCAACAGTGCACAGCGAATCGCAAACTATCTAAAGCTAAATGACGATGACTGGCAACTTGTGTTTCAATCACGCTTTGGGGCCGAGGAATGGCTTCAGCCCTACTGCGACCAAACCCTAAAATCATACCCAGCTCAAGGCATAAAAACAGTCGATGTCGTCTGCCCGGGATTTAGCGCTGATTGTTTGGAAACACTTGAGGAGATAGAAGGAGAGAACAAGGAATATTTTATCGAAGCAGGTGGAGAGCACTATAGCTATATTGCTTGTTTAAACGATGCTGACCGCCACGCACAGCTAATGTGCGAGATTATTAGAGACAATTTATGACTTGTAACTTAGCTCTCGAAGCTTAGGCATATTGACCTACTCGCACAACCATATTCGGGGCCGCGACGGCGCCCCTATCACACATGATTAACTAGTTCGTTTCTTGCAAAGCTTGTAATTCAAGTTCACGTTTTCTCAGCTCGAGTTGACGGCTTCTCAGTTCAATTTTCTTCTGTTCATTAGCGAGCAATTCTTCCTCCAACTTCTTACGCTCAGCTTGTGCTTGGAGCTCTTCAGCGGTCAACGGCGCTGGAGTTGCTACTGATGCTGGAACGCTGGCTATCACTTGTTGCTCCAAACCGCATGAGCGGGTTGCTGCATCAATTCGCTCATCAAAGCATTCACTCGCATTTCCATCGACACACCACGCTTCAGCGCCTGCGCTTTTATGGATATATCTCAACCGCATGTCAGGGTTACATTTAACCTGAACTTTTTGATAGGAATTGCCAGCGGCATCTGAATGATTACCTAAATTCTTAAACGAATACACTGGCTGAAATTGAGCGCTATGCGCAAGAGAACTAAAAGCGAAGCCTACAATAAGACCTACTACTAGATAAACTTTATTAACTACCATACTTCACCACTACCACAACATTACTATGTTTACCCGTTACCGCTGAATCACGGCTTATTTTTATTTGACACATAATACACATCTGTACTTTAAATTCCAATGAATACTGATCAAGTCTCAAATAAATATTCAGTTTTTCTCAATTCAGGCCATAAATGTAAGCCCGCCTATGCGGTGTAGTAGTTTCGAATAATAGAAATCGCCGAATCAATCATCTGATCATCGATATCTTTGTGGACAACCAAACGAGACAGATCGTTACCGCTAAATAACAAATTATGCGCCGCACAAGCCCGCACAAATGCGGCGCCTTGACCATTGAGATCTGACAGATAAACCATATTTGTATGCGCTTTTTGTCCATGCACTGTCAAACCATCAATATCCATTAAACCATCGGCTAAGCGCTGAGCTCTTGCATGATCCTCAGACAATCGCGCTATGTTTTGATTAATCGCAAACAGCCCAGCCGCGGCTAATATGCCCGCTTGGCGCATACCTCCTCCAACCATTTTTCGCCAACGTCGAGCCTGAGCTATCACCGCCTTATCGGATACCAGTACCGAGCCAACAGGTGCGCCTAGGCCTTTACTTAGGCACAGTGAAACCGAATCAAATTGCTGGGTGATATCACTCAATTCGATACCCTGACCAACCGCGGCATTAAACACTCTGGCACCATCCAAATGGAAAACCAAACCATGCTCTTCGGCCAGAGATTTTGCCTGCTCAATATAGGATGGTGAAATAATCTTGCCACCAATTGTATTTTCCAATGCCAGCAAGCGTGACTTGGCAAAATGAACATCATCTGCCTTTATCGATTGCTGTATTTTTTCCAGCGGAATAGTTCCATTCTCAGCATGTTCGATTGGTTGAGGCTGAATACTTCCCAGTACTGCAGCACCTCCTGCTTCATATTTGTATGTATGGGCATTCTGACCAACGATGTACTCGTCGCCCCGCTGACAATGTGTTAGTAAGGCAACCAGATTACTTTGAGTTCCACTGGGAAAGAACAAGCCCGCTTCATGTCCAGCGCGTTCAGCCAATTCAGTTTCCAATCGGCTCACGGTTGGATCTTCACCGTACACATCATCTCCAACTTCAGCATTTGCCATTGCCTTGCGCATGGCTGCACAGGGTTTGGTGACGGTGTCGCTGCGCAAATCAATAGTCATGTCCTACACCTTTTTGATGGGTAGAGATGCCATTGGGATATTGTTATCGTGAAACTCCTTAATCAGGCTTTCTAAGACTGTTGACCGTAACGTTGTTCTGGTTTTGACATCGAGCAAGCGATAGCGCGCTTCGTACAACACTCCCGACAGCATATGCCCTTGATCATCATCCCAAATCGAGCGAATTACCACCGATGTCGTTCCGTTAATAATGCCTTCGACCTTTTCAATCGCTTCAATCGTTTTAGCCTTTACCAACTCTGGATCGGCGCTGTAATCGGTTTGAAAACGAATACGTGCTCTGACCGGTTGCGGATCAATTGAAAAATTCTTAATTGTTGATGCCGCTAATACCGCATTCGGGTAATTCACAATGACCCCGTCCGTGTTGCGAATCGTTGTACGCCGCAAACCTATGTCCACAACGTCACCCCATCCTCCCCAATGTTTGCCTATTTTATCAATGATAATACGATCACCAATGCGTATAGGCCGATCAGCAATCAGAAAAATGCCGGCCAAAATATCAGCTAAGGTTTCCTTTGCAGCCAAGCCAATCGCAATACCAAAAATACCAGCGCCGGCGAGCACTGGACCTACTTGAATACCGTTGATTTTCAGCACCCAAATCAAGCCAGCAAACAAGGCCACTAGCCATAAAAACTGTTTAAGAAAATGGATTAATCGATCATCAAAATCGTTATCAGTTTTAGCCGCAAGTAGCTCCAGACGTCTTAGTAGGACAAATCGACTTAAATAAAACGCGATCATCACCGTCAAAATAGCGGCAAATGATTGCACTAACGAAGGCAGAGTTGCCCAATAATGTGCGAAGTTTTGGCTGAACAGTTTGAGGTTTTCCATGTGTTTTAATCCAGTAGTATCTATGAAATAGCAGATAAGCGCTCAAATGGATAAGCGTCGAAATGACGCTCCATCATAAAATAAAACGCGCACAAGGACGACTATTGATCGCTAAGTGTAAACACATTAATCACCTATTTTTCTGCTTATTGAACCTTATCGCCTTTCACAGACACCCAGACGTATGTCAATATGTAGCGACTCAGTCAATAGTGATGACGATGGATGGTCAGTACTGTTAATAACGCTGATAGCTGCTAAATGATGATGTATACCAATAAATTAACTCCATTTAGGATCAAAAATTATGACCATCAAAAAACAGCAAGCTGTCTCCAATCGCAACGAAGTTAAGCAACCAAGTCGACGTAAGGTAATGACTGTAGCCGCATCCACCGCAGTTGTTGCGGGCGCTGCCTTACCTAGCAAATGGGCTAAACCGGTCGTCGACAGTGTCTTATTGCCGGCCCATGCTCAAACCTCAGCTACGATTCTTTCGGCCACTATCGATGCCGCTCAAGAAGTGCCAACACCGGTTGTCGCGACTATGGCAACGGGCACCGCAACGGTTACGGTAAATCAAAGTGATAACACTATACAATTAACCGGCACCGTCATGAACCTCACGGGCGATGCTCAAATGGCGCATATCCATGGCCCCGCAGCGCGAGGTGCAACGGCTCCAGTACTTCAAGGGCTTTCGATAAGCGGAAATGCCGCCAGCACTACTATTTCGTTCAGTGGCGCGGTCGATCCAAGCACCATTACCGCGATATTAGATGGCATGACTTACATCAATATTCACACCGTGGCTAACATGCCTGGCGAGGTACGCGGACAAATCGAAATATAGTTAAACGCAGTTAGAAGACAGGTAGCCGCTCAACTAGGCAGTCGCCTGTCTTCTGACATAGTAGGTAAACTTTCACCTTTCACCTTCCACCAGCCACATCAATAAACGTGCCGGTAGAATAACTCGACTCATCAGACACCAGCCAAGCGACTGCAGCGGCAACTTCCTCCGCCCGCCCCCCTCGCTGTATAGGCAATTGCGATTTTAATCGGTCAACTCTGTTTGGTTCGCCGCCTGCGGCATGCATGTCGGTATATATATACCCGGGACGTACGGCATTCACCCTAATTCCTTGACTAGCCACTTCCTTGGCTAGGCCGATGGTCATCGTATCGATTGCGCCTTTTGAGGCCGCATAATCAATGTACTCTCCCGCCGCACCTAACTTTGCCGCGATTGAAGAAATATTAACAATCACACCACCATCTCCGCCAAAGTCAGTCGACATCGTCAACACTGCCTGTTTAGCACACAATAAGCTGCCCACGACATTGGTAGATAACACGGTTTTTATTCTCTTAGCATCAATATTCGTTAAGCTAGATTGAGGAAATAAAATACCCGCATTATTGACCAGTACCGTGGGGTTACCTAATTGCGATACGGTTTCTTCAAATAGGCGAATCACTTGACTCTCTTTTGAGACATTTGCCTGGATTGATATTGCCTTCCCGCCATTCGCCTCAATTTTGTGCACCACCTCAAGAGCCGCATTTGCATTTTGATAATAGTTCACGCACACCGCGAATCCATCCTCAGCAAGTCTGATCGCCGTGGCAGCGCCGATACCGCGACTGGCACCGGTTACAATCGCCACCTTAGGAGACGCGGCGCCCATGGATTGTTATGCCCCCCAGGATTGACGTCGAGGCCGACGCGCTATCGAGAGAATCCAACCCAGTAGCAAACCAATTAATATGGCACCCACACCCAACACAAACCAACGCTTATTGTCTTGATCGCTCAGGTTTTGATTTTGAATACGAATATCGTCAAGTTGCAATAGCAATTGTTGCACTTCCGTTTCTAACTTCGCACTCCGTTGAGACAAGTTGACCGCATCCGCCGAAACCTCTTTAATCTCTGCGAGCTCTCTGGCCGCCATGTTGTATTGATTCGTTAAGCGCGTGTTTTGTTTAATAAGTTCTTGGTTTTCTTCTTGTGACGCTGCTAGCAAAGCTTGTAACTCACCCGGTTTAGAACGCAATTGCTGCAATTGGCCCTCGAGATATTTAACACGACTTCGAGCCGAACGATTTACACTTAAAAAGCGCGTTAGCACATACCCAATTTTGCCACTGCTGGTCTGCACTTGACTGTGCCCGTTTCCGGCATCCTCACGAAGAACCTCCAGGCGCGTACCACTATTTAAGGAATCCACAATCTTGTTTCGAACACTGGGACCGGTCCGCAACATCACCTTAAAGTCGTCAGTGACATAACGCGTTTGAGCAATAGCATCCGCACAGCAGAACACAGCATCTATCAGGATAAAAAATGCGATTAACTTTATTTTCATTATTTAGGTCGCTCTATTGAGTACTTTATCTATACAACTTTGCGATAGACAATTGAATTTAGATAACGAGCAATTATTTTTATATTTAGCGCATTATACCCAAGCAGGCATAGGGTCAAAGCCAGATAAATAAATATTTATGGAGTCATGGCGCAAAAAAATACGCAATCGTCACTCAAGGCCAGAGTCTTTTAGTTTGCGAGTCAAGGTGTTACGCCCCCAACCAAGTAGCTTAGCGGCATTTTGCCGATGCCCTCCAGTGTGGTCCAAGGCTACTTTCAGCATAATGCTTTCAAAGCGCTTAAGCAGATCATCGAGCACGTCTTGTTGTCCCATATTGAGTTTTTGACGCACGAGGCGAGCCAAGGCTGCCTCCCAATCCTGAGGAATTAGTTCCTGGGAAGCACCAAGAACCTCTTTCGGCAAGTCTTCCACACTCACTGATTTCGCCGGCGCCATCACCGTAATCCAACGACACATGTTTTCAAGTTGGCGCACATTGCCAGGCCAATCATAGGCCATCATTTTAACCAATGCTTCTTCAGACAGAATCTTCATTTCAACCTGGAGCTCATCTGCGCTGGTTCGCAAAAAGCGTTTGGCCAACAGTGGCACATCTTCTGCGCGCTCACGTAGCGACGGAATGTCTATTCGAATGACGTTTAAACGATGATACAAGTCCTCACGAAAATGTCCCTCTTCAACCTGCTTTTCCAAATCACGATTAGTGGCGGCTAGCACACGAACGTCGACCGAGACTAAGTCACGACCGCCCACTCGATAAAAACGGCGATCAGACAGCACCCTTAGTAGGCGAGTTTGTAAATCAGCACTCATCTCACCGATTTCATCAAGGAAGAGGGTACCACCGTCGGCTTGTTCGAAACGCCCTTTACGCTGCGCCTGTGCGCCGGTAAAAGCACCTTTCTCATGTCCAAATAATTCCGATTCAAGTAATTCAGCCGGAATCGCGGCAATATTAATCGCGACGAAAGGTTTGCTCGCTCTTGGGCTATGATGATGCAGAGCATTAGCAACCAATTCTTTACCGGTACCCGATTGGCCACAAACCATTACGTTTATGTTTGATTTCGCCAAGCGCCCGATCGCTCTAAACACTTCTTGCATTGCGGGAGCCTCGCCGATAATCTCGACCTCATCGCTCGGCTCCTCTTCAACCTTAAGCTCCCCTCCCTTCGGTTCAACCGCACGATGCACTAAGCGAACGGCTTCATCGAGATCAAAAGGCTTGGGCAAATATTCAAAAGCACCGCTTTCATAGCTTGCCAGAGCGCTGTCTAAATCGGTATGCGCGGTCATGACGATCACTGGAATGTCGGAATGTTGTTGATGCAGAATTTTCGCCAATTCCAGGCCACTCATTCCAGGCATACGAATATCCGTCATCAATACTTCGGGCAGATCTCTTTCCAGGTGCCCCAATGCCGATTCGGCGTCTTCAAAATCACTGACATCAAAACCTTCGGCGCGCAGCGCTCTGGCCAACACCCAACGAATTGAAGAGTCATCATCTACTATCCAAACTTTATGCATGCTTATTTTCCTGCGGTCTTTGGTAGGTTCTCAGGTTCAGTATCAGGCAGGGCTTCGGACTCATCACTCACGTAGGGTAAGTAGATCGAAAAGCAAGTTTTGCCATGATGGTCTTCGAGTTGCACCACCCCCTTATGGCGCTGGACTATCTCTTGGGTAATCGATAAGCCTAAGCCTGTCCCCTCCGGTCTGCCGGTAATCAATGGATCAAACAACGTATTTCGAATATCGTCTGGCACACCTGGGCCGTTATCCCAAATTTTTATCTTAAGTACTTGCCGATGCATTTCCTGGTTCAGCGTTACGAATCGCTCAAACTGAGTAACAAATCCGAGCTTTATGTTCGCCGATTCGGTTTGCGCTTCGATGCCATTACCGACAATATTCAACACAGCTTGAATCATCTGCTCTTTATCAACCCGTATCTCTGGTAAAGCGGGATCATAAAAGCGCTCGACGACTATCTGTTCCGATGTCTTTACTGACACCAGATGCAGAACGTGTTCCAACACCTCGTGAATATTCAAATATTGCGGCTTTAATTGCTCGCGTGAGCCCATTACTCGGTCGACTAAGCGAGTTAATCGATCGGCCTCTTTAATCAATATGTCGGTCAGTTCTTTCTGCGATGGTTCAGCCAGTTCACGATCCAACAATTGCGCAGCGCCACGGATTCCGCCTAAGGGGTTTTTGATCTCATGCGCTAAGCCTCGCATCATTAACCTAAATGCCTGTTGACGCTCGAGCTGATTCTTTTCTTTCATAAATCGCGAAATACGATTTATGACATTCATCTCCACCAGTATAGAAGGTTCAATACCACCGACATTTGTAATACTCGATAGGGTCATATCAACCAATGACTCCTGGCCAGCAACATCGATGGAGACTTCGCGCAAAGTATATTGAGCATTATTTTCCAAACAATCCTCAATACACTTTTCCACGGCCTCATTGTCAATTAGGTTAGCGAGCGGCTGCCCGACTAAATACCGACGACTTTGGCAAAGCAATGTCTCTGCTGAAATATTGACGAGCTCGATCTTGCGTTGACGATCAATTACGATAATCGCGCATTCCAAGCTTTCAATAAGAGAAGTGGTGTCCATTTCAGTATTCAAATTGCAATTCAAGAGTTAGTCCGTATTGCTAAGCAACAATGGCCCTAAACGGATCGATAAATTTATTCACATTCGACCATTTGCACCAAAACAGTGCAACATGGAGTAAAAAAACGCCTCGATCTCTCGAGGCGTTTTCCGACAGCTAAATTAACAACTATAAGAAAAGCCAAATTCAACTGGATGTGTATGCATACGCAATGCATCAACTTCTTCTTGCTTAAGTTCTAGGTAACCGTCGATAGCGCTATCGGTAAATACACCGCCCGCTTTCAAAAATTCACGATCGTTATCTAGTGCTTCTAAGGCGTAGTCCAAACCAGCTGCAACGGTTGGGATCTTCGCTTGCTCGGCCGCCGGCAATTCATACAAGTCTTCGTCAGCCGCATCGCCAGGGTGAATTTTGTTTTGAATGCCATCAAGGCCAGCCATCAACATTGCAGAGAACGCAAGATAGGGGTTAGCCGTTGAATCTGGGAAACGAATCTCAATACGACGGCCCTTAGGGTTCATCACATATGGGATACGACAAGAGGCAGAACGGTTACGCGCAGAATACGCTAATAACACCGGCGCCTCAAAACCTGGAACCAAACGCTTATAACTATTGGTAGACGCATTCGCAAACGCGTTGATCGCGCGGGCGTGCTTAAAAATACCGCCAATGTAGTACAAAGCGGTTTCACTCAAACCACCGTAGCCATCGCCAGCAAACATATTTTCGCCATCTTTAAAGATAGATTGGTGTACGTGCATACCAGAACCATTGTCACCAACAATTGGCTTAGGCATGAAGGTCGCTGTTTTACCGAACATGTGCGCCGTATTATGAACTGCGTACTTGAATATTTGTACTTCGTCGGCTTTTTTAACCAGCGTATTGAAAATTGTACCAATTTCACATTGACCACCGGTGGCAACCTCGTGGTGATGTACTTCAGTAGGCACGCCCATTGCTTCGGCTGATTGACACATCGCAGCACGTAGATCATGCAATGAAT
Source organism: Arenicella sp. (assembly GCA_965230315.1). Taxonomy (GTDB): domain Bacteria; phylum Pseudomonadota; class Gammaproteobacteria; order Arenicellales; family Arenicellaceae; genus Arenicella. The sequence continues at coordinate 3,359,413 of CBDDKT010000002.1, read as the reverse complement.
CCACGGGTGGAACAGGGAAATAGCCACCCTTCATACCTGGGCGGTGACCCATATTGCCACTCTCGTATGATTTATCAGAATTCCATGCCGCTTCTTCAGAATCGATCTCAAAGAAAGTGCCTCGAGCTTCCGTAGAATAGCGAACATCATCGAACACGAAGAATTCATTTTCAGGGCCGAAGAATGCTGTATCACCAATACCGGTATCTTTTAGGTAAGCTTCTGCGCGTTTAGCAATTGATCGAGGGTCACGCTCATAGCCAGACATGCTGCTTGGCTCGATAATGTCACAACGAATGTTCATTGTTTTGTCTTGAAAGAACGGATCCACAACAGCCGACTCCGGCTCAGGCATTAAAATCATGTCTGATTCATTAATACCTTTCCAACCAGCGACTGAAGAGCCATCAAACATCTTGCCTTCAACAAACGTATCTTCGTCCACAACTGATGTAGGAACCGTTACGTGTTGCTCTTTACCGCGTGTGTCGGTGAAACGAAAATCGATATACTTGATATCTTCTTCTTTTATCTGTTTTAGTACGTCTGAAGCTGACATTACCTTTACCTCAATAAATGGATTAAATTTAGTCGGTCGCGTAACGCACTGCAGTTTAATTACACGACCTTGTTAGCGGCGGGTGCTTATTCGAGCTAAGTCCCTCGCCCAGATACTTAACGTTTTAATATCTGGACAACTTAAGACTAAGATAAAGCACTTGAGTTACCGTTTGTTTTCAGCTGATAACAATCAACAAAATAACAAGTTTATATAAGCAAACATCGTGCCAACTATAATTGAGCGAAAATTCACTAAAATGGGGCATAAACCTTGGAAGGCACCACTCTCACAAATATATTATGCACCATTGTAGTGCATATAATGGCAAAATTGCACCATATTAGTGCCTGACGTTTATAGATCTATTTCAAGCGTTTCCTTTACGATTTCCATGGCTGCAATACTGGTAGATTCTTTGACCCCTGGCAAGTTGAGTAACTCACCTTCTAATAAGTCTCGATAAGCCGCCATATCCTTGATTCGTGCCTTTACCAAAAAGTCGAAACTGCCAGTCACTAAATAACACTCTTGAACGGATGGCACCTTCTGTATAGCTCGGCGAAAGTCTTCAAATGTTTTTTTACTGGTTCGATCCAAACTGATCTGAACAAACACGACCAGGCCTTTGTCGAGCTGTTTCGCACTAAGGCGTGCGGAATAGCCTTTTATAAAACCGGCGCGCTCCAACTTGCGCACACGATCAATACAGGGTGTCGTGGTAAGGCCAACGCGCTTGCCAAGGTCGGTAAACGAAATTCGACCTTCGTCTTGCAACACATTCAATATATTACGGTCGTATTTATCTAAAGTTGCATTCTCTTGCATATATATGGTCTGCCTATCTTGCCTAAAACAGTAAATAATACCTCATTATTAGATTATTAAATTAAATATTACTGACTTAAACAAAATATAACCAAATATTGGCTTAAACGCGTCGGACCACAACAGTATTATTTCGAGAAAAATTGACCACCCCACAATAGAGGATTCGACGATGAAGATTGGTGTACCTAAAGAAATAAAAAATCATGAGTATCGCGTAGGCCTAAGCCCAGCCAGCGCTAAAGAGTTATTAGCCCACGGCCATGAAATCACCATTGAGACCGGTGCCGCCGCTGGCATTGGTTTAAGTGACGATGTCTACTCAAGCATGGGGGTGAAAATTGCTAGCTCTGCTGAAGCCATCTTCGCTGAAAATGATATGATCATTAAGGTCAAAGAGCCTCAAGCCGTAGAATGCTCACAACTGAATAAAGGCCAACTGCTTTTCACGTACTTGCATCTCGCGCCAGACCCAGAACAAACAGCCGCTCTATTGGCATCAGGTGTAACCGCAGTTGCTTATGAAACAGTAACCGGACCAAATAATTCGTTGCCACTGCTGGCTCCAATGAGTGAAGTCGCAGGTCGCCTATCGGCACAAGCTGGCGCACATTGCCTAGAACGAGCTCAAGGAGGAAGCGGTGTACTCATGGGCGGTGTGCCTGGCACCAAGCCCGCCAATGTATTTGTTATTGGCGGTGGTGTCGTTGGTCAGAACGCGGCGTATATTGCTAAAGGTATGGGCGCTAATGTCACTATTGTAGATCGTTCAATACCACGTCTTCGCCAATTGGACGTCGAATTTGGTGGCCGAGTTACCTGTCTTTACTCCACGAAAGAAGCGATTGAAAATCATTGCGCAAAAGCCGACTTAGTCATCGGGGCTGTGTTGCTACCGGGAGCCAATGCACCCAAATTGGTAACTCGAGAGATTATCAAATCGATGAAGTCTGGTTCGGTTATTGTCGACGTTGCCATTGACCAAGGAGGTTGCCTGGAAACATCTAAAGCGACGACACACCAAGACCCAACCTTTGTGGTCGACGATGTAGTGCATTACTGCGTTGCGAACATGCCTGGTGCCGTCCCTCAAACCTCAACATACGCATTAAACAATGCAACTCTGCCTTTCGCGCTCAGCATGGCGAACCAAGGTTGGAAGAAAGCGATGCAGCAAGACCCACACTTATTGAATGGTTTGAACGTGCATGAAGGTAAGTTGACCTACGAAGCCGTGGCCCAAGCCCAGAACCTGGAATTTGTTACGCCAGAAAGTTTGATTTAATTTGCGGCTAACATATTAGATTAGAAGGCCCACGACGTGTCGAGGGCCTTTTTTTTGCGCTTTTCCCATTTATTCTTACAGCAAATCGACGAGGCAACTCGTAGATGTAGTTACCTGCTGCGCACCAATTATAAGCTTAGCAATTTTTTAGGCTCTACCGCATTTCGTCGACTGACTTCGATTACGTGTTTATCACTCATCGTTAAGTCATAGCCATCTGCGATACTTTCGTCTATCTCCGTCAAGCGCATTTCCTGGAAAGTAGGATGCACCATCGGTAGGATATTGTGATGAGACTGTAACAGCATTTATTTTTATTTCTTCGGCTCCAGATATGACACTGGCAACGGCGAGAAGCAGGGATATTAGTGTATTGATTACAACTTTAAATCGAATCATCAGCGTGAACCCTGCTAGCTACTAACACGGAATAGCGTTCGTTGATATTATAAATTCTGGCTTGGTTTATTCTTCTACCCCAGTATAGTCAATATCATGAACGCCGACTAAGCCAAATGAGTCGTACGATAATAACAACTTGGGTTCAAAACCAATCTATAGGTTTTCATACTCTGCCCAGAGCTTAAGTTCATATCGCGTACTAATTACCAGCATCACTTATTGCTGGTGGCCAATAACAATTTTTTTATCCAGACCTGATGGCGTTGCTGCGTCTCTAAATCGCGGTTTATAATCTTTGAACTCGGTGCCCATCCAACGATCCCACCAAGTGAAATACAAGCCGTAGTTACCTCGAGTTCGCTGATGATGAAGATCGTGATGAGTCACTGTTGTAAATACATCAAACGGCCCATCGACCCAACTCCTAGGGTGGAACTCTATGCCGCTGTGCCCCATCGCATTACGCACAATCATGATCGCCAGAAAGACAAACACAATCACACCATGCATCGGAAACAATGACGTGACCAAAGGCAAGAAAGCAGCCATCAGAAACGCTTCGCCAGGTGCAAACGCGTACGCCGCCCACGGTGTTGGTGTTCTCGAACGATGATGCAGCAAATGAAAATACTTGTAGAGACGGCGATGATGCATTAATCGATGCACCCAGTAAAAATAGGCATCATGCAACACCAATATAAGCGGCAAGCTCAAATAACCGTATATCAAACTGTAGTCATTCCAATCGGTATAGATTGTCACAATACCCGCGCTTTTTAAATTCAATGTTATTAGCGCGACACAGGCGTAAACGGCGGTGGTTAAAAGCGAGAACGTAATTTCGCGAGTAATATCATGGCGACTTGCCTTGTGTCTTTGAATTTTACGACCACTGGAAAATCGCCGAAATAGCACGAACAACATAATGCTGACAATACCTGCTCCGGCGATGTAACGCGCACTATCAATCATCCACACAACAAACCAAAATTCTATCGTTGCCATTTTTTAGCCTCTCAAATATTTTGTTGTTGTATTAGGCATAAAATAATCCATCAAATCTTACCGATTAATTAATCGGTCAGTGTTTTTATAAATCGATCAGGAAATTAAGAATCTGCCAAACGCTTACGGCGATATTCCTTAGGTGTTACACCTTTTAAAGCCTTAAAAGCTTTATTAAATGTCGTGAGAGACTGATATCCCGAGTCCATCGCGATGTTTAAAATTGGCACTCGAGCCATCTCATTGGAGCTCAATTTTTCACTAACATCTTCAACTCTATAGTAGTTCAAAAAATCGTTAAAGTTACGATAGCCAAGCTGTGTATTGATGTGGCTTCTAAGTCGGTGCACAGGAATATCAAGCTGTTCAGCAAGTGCCGTAATTGACAAATTTGTACGACGAAACAACTTATCTATTTCCATTACAGCTAAGATTAGCTCCAGCTCACTCTTTTCTACCGAGCCCAGCTCTTTAACTCGCGCTCCTCTTAGCGGAATAAACTGTGATGGCCCTAATAACATTAAGGCCACGCTGAAACTGAGAATTATAAAAATTATTATAAAGGTATGCGCCATATTTACCCATACAGGCAGAAGTACATGTGCAGGGAGAGTTTCAACAATCACCACAGGAATTATTGATACCCCTACCGCACCTGTCACAATCAATCGCAAAAAACGGCGCGGTTCGATCAAATCCTCTTTCCAGTGCCGAATGATCGTGATGATGCTATAAGCCAATACAAGCAACATGAGCCCTCGACCAAGTCTCAACATTAACAAACTAATGTCGCTAGTGAGTATTTGAACACTCTCGAGAAACGAACCAATATATATCAGACCAAGATACCCCCCCCCAAACAACAAACTGATTCGGGCAGGTGCTTTATGGTCCTCAAATAAGGCCTGAGTGAGTAATAGAAAGGCCAGCGGTGTCGTCGATGAGAGTGGCTCGGTTAGAAAAAAAAGAGTGAACCTATCATATAAAAGGGGCCCTAGTAGATAGCACATGACACAGACACTAAACAGCACTAACATGCGGCCCGAATAGTATTGACGCGATAAAACAATCGTCACTAGTATGATCGCCGAAATCAATCCAATTGCGATACCTCGAGTAAAGAGAAAAGCGTCATACATAAAATGTTATCGCTACTGTGCAAGCGGCATCGATGAATCTTGCACCTGATCTATGCATTTATGGTTAACTCAATCACAGACTTAGTAACTTCTTGAGCTCCACCGCATTTCGTCGACTGACTTCGATAACGTGCTGATCACTCATCGTTAAGTCATAGCCATCAGCGATACTTTCATCTATCGAACGAATTTCGTTTAAATTTACAATGTATTGACGGTTAGCTCTGAAAAAGCGCGTTTTAGGGAGACGCTCTTCGATACTGCTTAACGCTTTTTTTATAAAAGGCTTCTGCGACTCGAAAAACACTCGAGAATGATTTTTACAGCTCTCGAAGTAGCGAATATCCTGCAGTGATACCAAATGGCAGTCATCACCATCACTAATAAAAATCTTGCTGCTCATTTCTAATGGCTCCATCACTACCGACTCGTCGCGCACACAAAGCTTGTCTACCGCAGATGACAACCTTTCAGGACTAATGGGCTTTAACAAATAGTCGACTGGACTGTAATCAAATGAACGGTAGGCGTATTCAGAGTACGCCGTGGTGAAAATAACTTGAGGGATATAGTCCAACTGGTCAAGCAAATCAAAACCGCTCTGACCAGGCATATGAATATCTAAAAACAGCACATCCGGCCGTTTTTCGCCAATCAGTTTTAGTGCTGAATCTGGATGGTCTGCCGCACCAACCATCTCCAGCTCTTTAAATTCAGACAGCATTCTAAGTAAGCCTTCGCGTGCTAAGCGAGAATCTTCTACCACAATTGCCTTCACTTTCACTACTCCTGAGGAATATTAACGGTAACGCAGAAACGATTATCCACGATTTCAGTGTCGATCGAACCTCGACCTGCATATAGCAAATCAAGACGTTGACCGATATTTAACAGGCCAATGCCCGTATCTTTATGATTTTTCTGATAGTTTTCCGGTAAGTCGTTGCAAACGCGAACGATCAAAGTCTGCTCGCAAAGTTCGGCTTCCACAACAATGGTGCCCCCTTCTCGAATATTATCAATACCATGCTTAACGGCGTTCTCGAGCAACATTTGCAGCACCATTGGCGGTAACAAGCAGTCCAAAAGCGGGTCAGCAATTGTTAGTTCAAATTGCAGACGCTCTTCAAACTGAATTTGGATTAAATCTATATACCGATGACTGATTTCTAATTCGTCTTTAAACGGCACTTTTTCATTTTTAGAACTATCGAGTGAGTAACGCAATACACTGGACAAGGACATCAGCATCTTCTCAGCGTTCTTTGCATCTTCGTGGATCATAAAACGGATATTGTTCAGCGCATTAAATAAGAAGTGTGGGTTTAATTGGTTTGACAAACTGACGAGCTCGGCCTCTTTCAAGCTGTTTTGCAGTCTCAAATTATCGATCTCGATTTTCTTGGTTTTGCGCCGACTTGTAATGCCGATGTAAAGCATCATCCAGCACAATAAATAGAATGAGGTACCGAACCAATTTCGAAAGAAAAATTCACTCACTACGTGAAAAGAGGATATGCCCGGTTCTTGATGACTTCGATATCGATAATACTCATCAAAGTGAAACGTCATCGAGACGAACGACATTATAAGCACGATAAAAAAGCCAAAGAAAACACAACTGGCTATGGTTTTAAACAACACCATGGCGTGCGTCTGCGATTCCCAATTCGCATTCTTATAATGGCTTCTTAAAATTAGACCAGTAAAGAAAAATCCTGTGCCCCACATTAAACCGGCTAATGTATAAAAATCCCAAACAGAGGCAGATGTGAGAATAGAGTTGATGGTTAAGTCAAACAAAAGCAAAAAGACAATACCACCAATATGATAACTCCAGAAATCAGGATTGGCATCGAACAAGCGATCGTTTAGAGTCGCGCGAATACTCTTAAGATACTCTTGAAACTCAACCCAAGCTTTTTGCACTTGTGGGTGATCCCAGGCTTTTTTTAATGGTTTATTCATAGTTCTTGGCTTGACGTTCTAGACCCAGTTTCAGCAACCTTTAGTCGAGCGACTTAATCGCTGTGTCAAGTACAACGTTAATCGAGGTCTTAACAATAATGATCGATTCCACCGCCACCATTTTACAATGGTAAATTAAGCGGTGAGTGGCATCGGCAATTTCGGCACCATGCCGGTCAATCTCAATTTGAACAGAATTTGTTTTACTTTCAAATACAGAGTGCTGGCTTGGGTTTTGAACACTTTGAAGCGTGACCACTGTCCCTACAATTGCCACTAACAATATCACTACCAAGTCGGTTCGATTCATAGTAATAACTCCTTAATTAACTTCGCGTATCAGTTTCGATGATATAAGTTTTGCACACAGCAACCTGATTAAGGAAAGAAAGTGCCGAACGGCGATAATTTGGGATGAATGGTATTTTTTCGTGATCGCTGGCTTTACTCAACCGCCGCCTATAGCTGCTCTTTTGAGGTATTGCTGAACGGATTTATGTTTACGTCGACTGATCTTATCTTCCCACTCGCCTGACTCACTGTGGTGCAAGCTCTTTAATCTGAGTAAAGAGTTCTAAGGTCTGGTAACCCTTAATAAGATCAGCCATGTTTGTATTGTGTTGGGCATGAATTCCGTTAGAGCTTTTATCTTGATTCATACCAACGGTCTAAATCCACCATACGCCATCTTTAGCGCGTCAAAACCTGTATTCGATGATTCAATCAGCTCAATCATTCTTGGATCAGCCGACACTTTTTCGTTTGCCAAATTTCGGGCTTCAAGCGAATTAAAGACCACCCAGCCAAACACAATGGCATCACCTTCGGATGCTTCGACCAGGTCTTTAAATGATCGGGTTCCTTCCAAGTTCAAATCGTCACCAACGAACTCCCGATAATCAAGGGCACCGTATTCTTTCCAAATTTGCGCAACTTGTTCTACCACCTGTTTGTAGTCATCCAAACGATCACTGGGTATCGGTAACACGAAACCGTCGATGTAATTAGCCATATTTCCTCCTAGCGTTATAGATAGTTCAAATGGATCACTGAATTTTCAGCCAGCTTGCAGCCTAATAGCTCAGCAATTCGCTCTTACGATAACCCTTTGATGGGCAAAACCATAATCGGCATGAGTTTAGCTAGCATGTTTTCAACCTTGGCAGGCGGTTTTAACGAAATAAGCTTAATCAGATCCTGATTATCGGTGGAAAATCATTGTCAGTATTAAGATCATATTCACATCCTTGGAACTGTCTTGAAATGGGGAATCTAGTGAGAAAATAAAAAGACTCGCTCTTATTATTATTGTTAACGAGTCTTTTCATTTTCATGAGTCGTGCTATTAACTGCACTTTCCTCACTCCTAGGCGACTTGGGCTAGACCAATGTCTGGAACGGAAATTACCTAAAATTTAGGTGCTTGTCTATCCTTTTATAACTAAATGTTAGCCCTGATATGAACAAAAGTAATAAGATGGACATAATGTCTAGTTTCACGCAGTTTTCACACATCATTAACTGGTCCAATGACAATTATTTACTGGGAGAAAGCCGAGTTAAGCACTCGCAAATTTGGCCTCGGTCGCTATAATATCGACTCCAATTTCAGGCGGTATGTTCTTGCTTTTTGCGGACTCCGCTTTTTTTATAGCTGGCACTAATTATTCATAGCGTCGGTCTATCAATTAAGACAGTAAAATAGAATGAGCAATGTACTAAGCTTCCAAGATATGATTCTGCGATTGCAGCAATTTTGGGCAGACAATGGTTGTGTCATTATGCAACCAATGGACATCGAGGTGGGTGCGGGCACGTTCCACTCTCCAACCTTTTTAGGTGCAATCGGCCCTGAGCCTTTGAATGCAGCTTACGTACAACCATCTCGTCGTCCGACCGATGGTCGATACGGTGAGAACCCCAATCGCTTGCAGCACTACTTTCAATACCAGGTCATTCTCAAACCTTCTCCCGACAATATTCAAGAACTCTATCTAGAGTCCATGAAAGAGCTCGGTATCGATATGCTGAGTGATGATGTTCGCTTTGTTGAAGACAATTGGGAATCACCCACCATTGGTGCCTGGGGGCTCGGCTGGGAAGTTTGGCTCAATGGCATGGAAGTGACTCAGTTCACCTACTTCCAGCAGGTTGGCGGCCTCGATTGCAAACCGGTTACCGGCGAGATCACTTACGGTTTAGAGCGCATTGCACTTTACCTACAAGGAGTCGATAGTATCTACGACTTAAAGTGGACTGACGGATTTAGCTATGGCGACATATATCATCAAAATGAAGTTGAGCAATCTACCTTCAACTTCGAACATGCCAATGTCGAAGAACTGTTCCACCAGTTTAATGCCTGTGAAGCCGAGGCAAAGTATTTACTGGAACAAAAGCTCCCTCTTCCAGCGTATGAAAAAATGCTCAAAGCCTCTCATGGTTTCAACATGCTGGATGCGCGTCATGCAATTGGGGTCACTGAACGTGCACGCTATATAGGTCGCATTCGAACCTTAGCGAAGGGAATTGCACAATCGTATTATGAATCACGTGAAGCGCTGGGATTTCCGCGTGGCCGTTCAGCAGGAGAATCATCATGAGCGATACGCTATTAATCGAACTTGGCACCGAAGAACTGCCGCCAAAAGCGCTGAAGAAACTGAGCGATGCATTCACTCTCGAATTACTGAACGGCTTAGTCGAAGCCGAGTTAATTACTGAGGCGGATGCTGAAATGGCTGCCCCATTCGCCTCACCTCGTCGTTTGGCATTATCGGTACCCAATGTGATCGCCGCACAACCAGATCAAATCATCGAACGACGCGGGCCCGCGGTTCAAGCAGCGTTCAAAGACAATGGTGAGGCTACGCCCGCTGCGATTGGCTTCGCTAAGTCATGTGGTGTCGAGGTTGCAGAGCTTGAGCGCCTAAAAACGGATAAGGGCGAATGGCTGAGCTATAACCTTACGCAAACTGGCAAGACTTTAAATGAGCTTGTACCCGGCATCATTGACCAAGCCATCAAGCGATTACCAATCCCAAAGCGCATGCGTTGGGGCGATGGATCAGCAGAATTTGTTCGCCCAGTAAAATGGCTAATTGTAATGCACGGCGCCAAGACAATACCGGTCACAATATTAGATGTAGACTCTGGCAACACAACTCGCGGTCATCGTTTTCATAGCGAAGGCGAACTTGAGATTAGCCATGCCGATCGCTACGAACAATGTTTGATGGAAGTCGGGCATGTTGTCGCCGATTTCGCCAAACGACAAGCAATGATACTAGAACAAGTCCAGGCTGCGGCGACTAGTGTCGAGGGAGCAATTGAAGATGATCCGGCATTACTCGACGAAGTAACAGGATTAGTCGAATACCCAACAGCCGTCGTTGGAGAGTTTGATCGGCGCTTTTTAGAGGTTCCTCAGGAATGCCTGATTTCATCTATGCGCGATCATCAAAAGTACTTTCACGTGGTAGATTCCTCAGCCAAACTGATGCCGCACTTCATTACGGTGAGCAACATTCAAAGTAAAAACCCAGATCAAGTCCGCTCAGGAAACGAAAAAGTACTGCGTGCCAGACTGTCAGATGCGCAATTTTTCTGGGTCACAGATCAAAAAATTAAATTGGCTGATCGTGTAGAACGTTTAAGCAAGGTCATGTTTCATGCGAAGCTCGGTAGTGTATTGGAAAAATCTCAACGCATCCGAACACTTGCTGGCAAGTTAGCCGTAAAAATGGGGGGTGATGCAACAATTGCTGAACGAGGAGCATTACTTGCTAAAGCCGATTTGGTCTCCGAAATGGTGGGCGAGTTCGACGAATTGCAAGGAATTATGGGCCACTACTATGCTGACCGCGACGGTGAACCAGGATTGGTTGGCGAGTGCGTTGAGCAACATTATTGGCCAAAATTTGCTGGAGATCGATTACCCATCAGCCCTGAAGCTCAAGCTGTTGCACTGGCAGACAAACTTGATAGCTTAGTTGGTATCTATGGGTCTGGAGAAGTTCCAACTGGCGACAAAGACCCCTATGCTCTACGTCGTGCGAGTCTAAGTATCTTACGTATATTGATCGAGCAGAAACATCCGTTCAACCTATCCGAACTAGTGGCCGAGTCTGCCGTTGTTTATGCTCAAACAAACACGATCGAAATCGATGACGCAACCCAAGCCGCTATCGTTAGCTTTATTCGCGGCCGTTTAACTGCTTTTTATCAATCCCAAGATATCGCAACTACCACTATTAACGCAGTGATGGCGTGCGAACCTGATAGCCCGCTGGATTTTGAACAGCGCGTCAAAGCGGTTGATGCCTTCAGGCAAGCTGCAGAAGCCGAGGACTTGGCTGCAGCCAATAAACGAATCAGCAACATATTAAAGAAACAAACAGAAGGGGTTTCTGAACAGGTCAGTGAATCGGCATTATCAGAAGATGCCGAGAAACAGCTCTACTCAGCGATTCAAAGCATTGAAACGGATTGCGTAAATCTGTTCGATCAAGGCGATTATCAACAGGGCTTGGAAAAACTGGCCAGTTTGCGCACACCGGTTGATAATTTCTTCGAGCATGTGATGGTCATGAGTGACGACCATGCAGAAAAGCAAAACCGATTGGCATTGTTAAAACGCATGCAAAGTCTGTTCTTGCGCGTTGCTGATATCGCACTCCTGCAATCGTAATCGCGCCGGTTATTGTCTTGCCACATTCCAAACACATGAAGCTAGTCATTCTTGATCGGGATGGCGTTATTAATAAAGATTCGTCATCGTTTATCAAAAGTCCGGAAGAATGGGTGCCGTTGAAAGGCAGCTTGGAAGCGATTGCTCGTTTGTCTCAGGCTGGCTATGAAGTCGTAATTATCACTAATCAATCGGGTATTGGTCGCGGCTTATTCAGTGCCGACATGCTTGCGCAAATACATGTGCGAATGATCGACTATGTTCAACAATACGGCGGTAAAATTCAAAGTGTTTTGTTTTGCCCTCATCATCCTGATGACGGTTGTCAATGCCGTAAACCGCTCGCTGGCTTATACCATGACCTCGCTGACCGCCTAAACATCAATTTTAGCGGAGTGTATTCAGTCGGTGACTCGATTAGGGACCTATTGGCAGCCCGAGATGCTGGCGCGAGCCCCGTGCTGGTAAAAACGGGCAACGGTCGAAAAAGTTTAAAGAAAATCGCGAATGATCCACAGATAGAACTAGATGGTACACTGGTTTTTGATAATCTAGCTGGCTTTACTGACGCCCTTCTTAAGGAAGAGATCTGAACCGCTCCCGCGATTTCGTTATAAAAAGTTATATACACGTCCATGATTTACATACGATCTATATTATTTTACTTAGGCGAGGCCTTGTCTACGGTCCCGTTTTTAATCGTCTCGATACTGGCACTCGCGTTTCCGCCAACGACTCGCTCACGAATGATCGCGGGTTGGGCAAAGTTCGTTACCTGGTGGCTTCGAATCACCTGTGGTTTAACACACGAACTTAGAGGTATGGAGAATATCCCCGATGAGCCGTGTGTATTTGCCTGCGCCCATCAATCGACCTGGGAAACCATCACCACTCAAACCTTTTTGCCACCGCTCGCATGGGTGTTAAAAAAAGAACTTCTAAGCATTCCAGTTTTCGGATTAGGCTTACGCGCAACCGGACCGATAGCAATAGACCGGTCTGATCAAAAAAATGCCCTGGACCAAGTCGTCGAACAAGGTGTTGAGAAATTCAAAGAGGGCCGATACGTGTTGATCTTTCCCCAGGGCACACGAACCGCCTATGGTGAATCAGGGCGTTACAAAAAGGGCGCTGCAAAATTAGCAATTGCGGCAAATAAGCCAATCATACCGGTGGCACACGATGCCGGAAAATACTGGTCTCGAGACAGTTGGTGGATCAAGCCAGGGACCATTCGCTGCGTATTCGGCCCGCCAATCAGTATTGAAGGCAAGGAAGACACGCAAGTAACCAAAGAAATTCAAACCTGGATCGAAGATCAAGGCCTATAGTCAGCGAATAGTCGCATGATAATTTGAGCTCATGCTATAACAGCTCTATCAAGTGAAATTAGATTAAATGAATGAGCAAAAACACATTGCCACAAGGCGCCGAAACAACAAGTTCAACCGACACAGTTGTTGAGAGTACAGAGTCGGCAGCTGAAGTAGCGTCGGAAATCAACAAGCAGGTGCCCGCATTTAGCGAGCTTCTGCCTGAACAAATTAAACCCTATTGGGAATTGGTACAACAATATCCCATTATCGAAGCCGCCATTATCTTCACCATATTCTGGATGTCAGCTTCGTTCATTCGTTTGTATGCGCTCAATCTCATTCAACGGCTCGCCAGTAAAACTAATAGCCAGCTCGACGACGAAATAATAGCAGATCTGAGAGACCCAATTTTCAGTACAGTGCTCTGGTTTGGTTTAATTGTAGCAACAAAATCCACCGGCTACGTAGAAGGATTGGCTGCCTTCATTAGCCCTATCGCCCTCTCTTTTATTGTCCTCAGCTGGACCCGAACCACGCTAACAGTCAGTGGAAAATTGATTACTGCGATGTCTCGTGATGAGCATCGTTTTAAGAAAATGGACGTCAGAACCGAGCCGCTATTGATCATCAGCAGCAAAATTATATTGATGATTGTATGTGCCTATCTGGTGTTGGTAATTTGGGGGATCAATCCAGTTGGGCTATTGGCATCGGCCGGCATTGTTGGCATCGCTGTCGGTTTCGCTGCCAAAGACACGTTGGCAAATTTGTTTTCCGGTGTATTTATCCTTGCTGACCGGCCCTATAAACTCGGCGATTACATCAATCTCGATAGTGGCGAACGCGGTAAAGTCACTCACATAGGCATTCGAAGCACTCGGTTGATCACCCGTGACGACATTGAAATTACCATTCCAAATGGATTGATAGGGAATCAAAAAATCGTCAACGAAAACGGCGGGCCTGGCCACTCCATGCGTATACGGCTCAATCTTCAATGCGCGTATGAGGCCGATCTTCAAAGAGTCGAGGAGGTTTTGATGAACATAATAAACGCACATGCGGAGATTAGAACACATCCTGCCCCGAGGGTACGAGTGAGAAGTTTTGGTGATAGCGGAATTAACCTACAACTTATGGGATGGATTGACGAACCACAGGATCGCGGCCGGATCTCTCACATGTTATACAAACAGGTTCACACGACCTTTAAAGAACACGGATTAGAAATACCGTATCCAAAACGCGACCTAACTATCGTCAGTCATTCAAGCTCAGACGAGATTAGTTAGCCTGTGCTAAGCGAAAAATAGCACTTTTAAATTGTCGACGTTTTGACCGAGGAAACCTGTGATGGTGATGAGCCGCATGGGCCTGATGTGGCCAAGCTGATCTCAACCTGCCGCCTTCCCGTCGCTATTTGCACACAATCGCCCTTTTTTAAATCGACGTTTTGTGACAATACTTCTATTGCTTTACCGTAAGAGGTGTCAACCATATAGCGCATGCCAGGTTTGCGAGTAACCGCCTCTTCTGCCGCTGCTCCGACTGCTGAGCCAACTAAGGCTCGGGCTAAAAAGCCGAAAAACGAATTACTGGTCGCATCATGAATCGCGGCCGCGGAAACAACATAGGCACCAACGCCCGATTGAGATCCACCTATTGTGACTGCTTCAGCATCTGTGACCGTGCCATAACTTATTGATTTATAACTTTGACTGCGAGAAACAACCTTACCGTTTGAAGCACAACCTACCAAAGCCAGCAACGCAAGGCCAACCACCACTAATTTTAAGTTCATCAAATTCTCCGAGGATTCGCTTAGCTTTACTAATCAAATTAAACCAAATTGCACGACAATCATAATTAACCTTCGAGATGGTAATGTTTGAGTACTCAAGCATTTATTGGTGTGACGCATTAAATTCTTCGTGATTAATCGTTAAAGCAAGCCAGAAGAACCCACTAAATCTCTGCTAGGTAACTCGTTCTCGATGGATTAGATACTCACCTTTGACATTACTAGTTTTACAATCATCTAGAATCGTGGGAATATAATTATCGGGTAATTTACGTTCTTTTGTGGGAGAGAGGGGTAAAAGATGAAAGCACAGGCTATTGAGGCACTTAATAACGACCCTTGGTTGTTAGGCATACCGGCGCCCGCACGCAATGAACTGATTGCCGCCGCCAGAATCAAGCGATTCGAAGAAAATCATGTATTGTATCGGCGCGACGACGAGGCATGTGACCTGATGTATGTTGTCAGCGGCCGAGTTCGTGCCGGAGCGATTATGCAGTCAGGCGAGGAGCTTATGTTCACCTCGATGCTTGCTGGCGAATGGTTTGGTGAAATTTCGATACTCGATGGCCTAGGGCGAACACACGGTGTTACAACTGTAGAAAAGTCGGTATTGGCTCTTATAGATAAGGGTACTATTGCAAAATTATCCGAGCGATACCCAGAAATTCATCAAGCGCTAGTTGCATTGCTATGCGCTCACTTTCGGATGGCACTGATGTTGATTGATACATTTCTGCTGTTTACACCTGAGGAACGCTTAGCAACCAGGCTCCTCAAGACCAGCGAGAGCTTGAGGCTTACATCACCAGCAGAAATAAAAGTAAATCAAGAAGAACTAAGCAAATTGGTCGGTGTATCCCGTCAAAGTATTAATAAGATACTCAAAGCATGGGAAAAAAGTGGCTGGATAAGCCTGGCATACAGCTCCATCATCATTCATGATTTAGCCAAACTCGGCAAACTGGTTCAAAAATAGACCCACTCGCGAGTTAACTCTTATTATATTCATTTAAGTATTCCTCAAAACTTATCGTGTCTCGAGCCTCAAGCTCACTCTGTTGCTGTAAGGATTGTTCCGCTAACGCCTCCAACCTTTCTTGAAGCTGAGCATTGTGTTCAAGGCTGGCAAAATGAGTATTATGTTTACTGGCTTGGTCGCTAATTATATCGATAAACTCCGAGCCCGCTTCGACTAGAGCCATCATTTGGCCCGATGGTGTCAAACTTGAGTCATTCACTTTAGCTTGTTGTGCATAAACCGCTGAGCTGTATTCAAAACTATTATGTGCTTTATCCAGTAACTGGGCGGTATCCATTATTGCGTCAACCAATTCAGTGGCGGCAACGCTAAACGGTACTCGCTCCGACCCGGTTTGCAAGGTTAATTCTGGGTCACGGCCGCGCAAAATAACATCTCGTTGATTTGACCGAATTTCAGGACAGCCAGTGTCACTTGTCTCAGGGCACTGAGAAAATAAGCAATACAGAAGAAACGCATCAAGAAATCGAATTTGCTGCGCGCTTATCCCTTCTGCCAAGAATGGATTAATATCCAATATCCGCACTTCAATATATTCCACGCCGCGTTCACTCAAAGCAGCAATAGGCTTTTCTCCTGATTGAGTTACGCGCTTAGGCCGAATATCACTATAGTATTCATTCTCAATTTGCAGAACATTGGTATTTAGTTGGCGGTACTCCCCATCAATCTTTACACCAATTTCTTGGTAGGCGGGATATTTATGCTGCATCGCCTCAGCCAAGGTAGTCACATAGTCGTCCAACGAACCGTAAGAGACATGTAACGCCTCTTGAGCCGAGTTTTGATATCCCAAATCGCTCATTCTTAGAGAAGTTGCGTAGGGCAAGCCATACGTATTTTCCAGCAGGGGCTCAAGGCTGTGTTGGTCTTTAGTACGATCACCCAGAAAAGACTTGTCTAATACCGGTGAAGCACCAAAAAGGTAATGCAGAATCCAGGAGTAGCGACGAAAATTTCGTATTAATGAAAAATAATGGGCTGACTTAAAGTCTTGCAAAGATTGCGGCTCAGCCTTGGAGTCTTGCTCGCCTAGCTTAGCCTGATAGGCCTGCCAAAAATCATCGGGCAAGGAAAAATTATAATGAATACCTGCGATGGACTGCATTATGCGGCCATAACGCACTCCCAAGCCTTGCCGATAAACATGCTTGAGCGTTCCTATATTCGACGTACCGTAATCAGCGATCGGGATGCTCTGCTCACCATCGATTTCACACGGCATACTCGCTGGCCAAATACGTTCTTCACCAATATTGCTTGATGTGAACGCGTGCAGATCGCTTAGGTACTCGATTGTCTCTTCTACCTCGTTTAGTACAGGCGTAATAAACTCCAATAATGCTTCTGAATAGTCGGTCGTAATGCTCGGGTGCGTTAATGTAGACCCAAGTTCAGTCTGGTGTGCTGTTTGTGCGATATGCGACTCTTTAGTAACACGCAAACCCTCTTTCTCTACGCCACGAACAATCCCTGAAAGTGTGCTCGCAAGCTCATCGTCAACTAAAGACAGGGTAGAAGTACATTCTGAATTGAGCATAAGTATATTTGTTCTTTTAAACGTTAGTCGTTCATTGTACTGAACATTCGTGTGCAATGCTGTGACGAATCATGATCGATCTATCACATTTTTAGACTTATCGTACAATCCTAAGGTCAAACTGTTTAATCCATGCCAAACCTTGACCACCCATGAGCTCAGTTCCGAGCTCCAGGTCAGCGATATACCACTGCTCGTTAATACTACCCCGCTCGATGGCTCGCTCTATCAGTGCTTTTATATCGAATTCTACTTTTAAGCTGGGTTTGACCAGTCTAAATGCCAAATATCTCCATTGCTGCGGATTAACACCTGATTTGTCATCCCAGTCTTGCTGCTCCCACAGTTCCCACTCCAAACCGTCTTGAACAAAGCTATCTACTTTTTGCCCTCCCGGTTTAAACTGGCCCTTTGTGTAGTAGCTCCAAATCATTAACTCGGCAACGATAGAATTTTTATTTGGCTCACTCTGATTAGTCAACCACATGGTTGTCGCCACATTGAAATTGCCATTCGCCACGACCTCCAATTCATGAGCCAAATCGAGCGCAATTATCGCGTCAATTTTACTCGGCAGATCTTGCCCAAACGTGGTTTCGGGGTCCCAAGGGGAAGAACCAATCTTGATTTGTGGTTGTGCGAATATCGTTCGAGGAGAGGTAGGCCAATTCCACAACCAGCCGAATCGAGTAACCTCGCCAAATTGATGCCTAATAATGCACTGGCGGTTATCGCTGGATTTCGACGCATGCTTATTCCACACGTTATTATAGAGTACGCCAGACGCTGTCATATGATAATCATAGTCATCACAACTGATCACCTCATGGTCTGGTAACACGATGGGCTCTAAAACTTGAGGTCTACAGGCACTCACAAATAATGCTACGCTGAGTAAAATCCATTTAGACTTCACGCTAGTCCGCACAGCAACTAGTTAAGGTCGTTATTTTTCGCCATCTTTTGGTATTGCTTAGCCGCCATCTTCATCAGCATGTTAGGAAAAAAACGTTTCATCCATAATGCGTTCATTTCAAATCCTTTGCCTACACCAATTTCAAGCTTGCCACGCTTGAAACCTTTCATAATCACCTTCGCACAGTCATTAACGTTCATTCCACCTCGAATTTCCGAGTCTTCTTGCCCATAGGCCGATCCATCACCAGATACTGCATTCGAGGAAATTGGGGTTCGTATATATCCCGGAGTAATCGTGGTGACCTTAATGTTATGGTGGTCGACTTCAGTTCTCAAGGCATCAAAAAAGCCCATCATTGCATGCTTGGCGGCGCAATACCCTGTGCGAAACGGCACGCCAACCTTACCTGAGATAGATGAAGTTACAACAAAATGTCCTTCACCCTGCTCGATCATTAATGGCAGCACGGCTTTAGTCATCGCAATTTGGCCAAAAACATCAACCTCGAAAATTTTTCGGTAGGTAGACATATCGGTATTCAAGCAGCTAGAGCGTTGCGTGATCCCGGCATTGTTAATCAGCATATCAATTCGTCCGCCCCACGCTTTTACCAGTTCTACTTTGTCTTGCAAGCCAAGCTCATCAGTGATGTCCATTGGTAGCACAAGATTGTTATCACTGCTGGAAATTGCATCGCACTGGGCTTTAACTCTCATCAAAGCATCTTCGCCTCTGGCCGACAGTATTACTCGCGCTCCCTCAGCTGCAAATTCAAGAGCCAAAGCCTCGCCGATTCCTGACGACGCACCTGTTATCCAGACAACTTGATTATGAAACATATATCCCCTTTTCTAATATAACTCTATTCGGCTATTTGAATTACTAGCTCTGATCACTCTTTTCAGTCTCAGCGTGTTCCAATTCACTTTTTTCGAGCTCAGCTTGAACCGACTCTCCGCGGCGTAATTCGACCACATAGGCGCCCAATAAACTGGCAACAAAAACAATGGGTAATCCAAAAGTTAGAGTAAAGCTCCAACTCTCTTGGGCGGCTGTATCAGCAAGAGTGGTAAGCACAAATAACGCCATTGAGATAAGCACTGAAACGAGCCATTTATTACTGATCAGATAACTTATAAGACCAATTAAAAACGCCAATATGAACAAGATCGCAAATATCATAGTGTCATCATAGCATTCAATTAAGCAGGCTGTGTATTAGTGAACTTATTGAAAAGAAATGACTTGATAGCAGATCGCAGACGTGAGGCAAATACACGCCTGCAACTGATTCAAGTTTATTAAAGAATATAGCGCGCGTAATCTTCGTTCTCGACCAGTTCGTCGAGATGTTGATTAACATAAGCCTGATCGACTACAACCGTATCACCAGAACGATCGCTGGCTTCAAAAGAAATAGTTTCGAGTAGGCGTTCTAACATTGTATGCAGTCTGCGAGCACCAATGTTTTCTGTGCTCTCATTTACCTGCCAGGCTAACTCGGCAATACGACGAATACCGTTTTCTGTAAATTCCAGACTGACGCCTTCGGTTTCCATTAGGGCATCATACTGTTCGGTTAACGAAGCATCAGGCTCTGTTAATATGCGCGTAAAGTCATCCACCGTTAACGCCGCCAACTCGACTCGAATTGGCATACGGCCTTGCAATTCAGGGATTAAGTCAGACGGCTTAGAAAGCTGAAACGCACCCGACCCAATAAACAAAATATGATCCGTTTTGATCATGCCATGCTTAGTCGATATAGTACTTCCTTCGATCAGAGGCAACAGGTCTCGCTGCACGCCTTCTCGTGAAACATCAGCACTTTTTCCACCTTCTGATCGACCCACAATTTTGTCAATCTCATCAATGAAAACAATACCGTGATTCTCCAGGCGTTGAATTGCATTTAGTTTGATATCGTCTTCGTTGACCAGCTTGGCTGCTTCTTCTTCGGTGAGTACTTTCAAGGCTTCCTTGATAGTCATCTTACGGCTTTGTTTTTTATCGCCGCCCATATTCTTCATCATGCCTTGTAGCTGACTGGTCAACTCTTCCATGCCTTGTGGACCAAACAATTCAACCCCCGCAACCTGAGCGGCGACTTCTACTTCGATTTCTTTATCGTCTAAGCGGCCTTCACGTAATTTTTTCCGAAAGCTTTGGCGGGCTGCTCCGTCTTTGCTTTCAACTGACTCGGGAGAAAAACCAACATCACGTGC
Source organism: Arenicella sp. (assembly GCA_965230315.1). GTDB lineage: Bacteria > Pseudomonadota > Gammaproteobacteria > Arenicellales > Arenicellaceae > Arenicella. The sequence goes on along the minus strand of CBDDKT010000002.1, from coordinate 3,338,694 downwards.
GGGCGGCAACAATATATCGAGTATGCGCTCTTCGGCTGCGTCTTCAGCTCGAACCTGCATTTTCTTCATTTCGCTCTCACGCTGACCTTTGATCGCGATATCAGCCAGGTCTCGAATAATTGAATCGACCTCCCGACCGACATAACCAACTTCGGTAAACTTGGTTGCTTCAACTTTAATAAAAGGTGCGTCAGCAAGATTGGCCAAACGTCGAGCTATCTCGGTTTTACCAACTCCGGTTGGACCAATCATAAGAATATTTTTCGGTGTGATTTCGGCGCGCAATTGATCATTGGAAACTTGCGAACGACGCCAACGGTTACGCAATGCAATCGCCACAGCACGCTTTGCATTACCTTGGCCAATGATATGCTTGTCGAGCTCTTGAACTATTTCTCTTGGGGTCATTTCGCTCATATTAGAACTCCAACTCTTCAATGGTTAGGCTGTGATTAGTGAATACACAAATATCGGCGGCAATGTCTAATGACTTGCTGACGATCTCCTTAGCACTCAAATCAGTATTCGCTACCAGCGCTCGGGCCGCGGCTTCCGCGTAGGAACCACCCGAGCCTATGGCCATAACGCCGGCTTCTGGCTCAATCACATCGCCGGTGCCGGAGATGATATAAGACGCTTCCTTGTCTGCGACACACAATAGAGCTTCGAGTTTGCGTAACATTCGGTCTGTGCGCCACTCTTTTGCTAATTCGACGGCAGCCTTGGTCAATATACCTTGATGTTTTGCTAGCTTGGCATCGAACAATTCAAACAACGTAAACGCATCGGCGGTACTGCCTGCAAACCCAGCAATAACCTCGCCTTTATATAGACGACGTACTTTGCGTGCATTGCCTTTCATCACCGTATTTCCAAGTGACACTTGACCGTCGCCGCCGATAACGACTTCGTTATCACGACGAACAGAAAGAATAGTAGTCATTCTGAACCCTGTTTAAGTAAATTTGTTAGCTGATCGGTAAATTATCAGATTAAACAGACTATGTTGCGACGGTTTCGCTGGTTTCAAGTTCGATTTTGTATTTATCGAGGTAAATTAATCCAACTTAACAACTTCGATTACGCCTTCTCGGCGAGGATCTACGCCTCCTTCTAATCGACCATCAGCGTGTCTGAAAACCACACTTAATCCTGAGTTTTCGCCCGCGCTCTCGTTAACCTCATAGCCAAAGTTACGGAGCCCATCAACTAACTCGCTTGAGGCCCGGGCTTTCTCAATTCGAACCTTACCTCGGCGCGCAACCATATTTGGTAAATCAACCGCCTGTTGAGGGCTCAATCTCCACTGCAAAACACCAACCAACGTTTTCACCGTGTAAGCAATAATCGAGTTACCGCCTGGGGAGCCCGTGGCCATCAGAAACTCACCATTTTGGTCAAGCACTATGGTCGGAGACATCGACGAACGAGGGCGCTTATTTGGCGCGACCTTATTCGCCACCGCCTTACCAGAATCATCAACCGGTCTAAACGAAAAATCAGTCAGCTGATTATTTAAAAACATACCCCCAGCCATTCGAGTAGTTCCGAATATACTTTCAACGCTCGCGGTCAATGAAACAACGTTCCCGTCACCGTCTACCACCACGAAATGGGTTGTGCCGGGCTGATCGTTAGTACCATCAACACCATAGGCTACTTTTGCTTTGCTCTCATGCGCCCAGGGATCTCCTGGAACGACGTCGGCAATGGGGTTTTGACCATTGATAAGTTTTGCGCGGCTTTTTAAGTAGTCGCGGTCTAACAAGCCATTTAGCGGGACATCGGCAAACAAATTATCGGCCACATATTGATCGCGATCAACGTAGGCGAGCCTTTGCGCCTCAGCAAATATCGCCCAATTTTTCGCATCGTCTGCACCTTTATCGCTGAATTCAGGAGCATACTCCAGCAAGCCCATTATCTGAGCCACCGCTACCCATGACGACGACGGTGGCGGCCCACACAAAACCTTGTCGTCAAATGGAGCACACAGTGCTTGGCGCTTTTGCGCCTGATAGTTTCTTAGATCGTCCAAGCTCAAGCTGCCGGCCCTCGGACTTTTTGACGTTTGTTCTACTATTTTTTCGGCAATTTCGCCTCGATAAAAAGCCTGAGGGTCAGACGAAATTATTCTGAGTGTTTCAGCGTAGTCGGCATTCGTCAACTTATCTCCGACTGCCAGCGGCTCACCATTGTCATGAAAAAAGTAGTTATAGGCATCCACTGGTCCCTCTTCAGGCGTGCTTGGAATGTACTTTCCGAACCGAGAAATCATGCCATGCAATCGAGGCGAAACCTCAAAACCATCCCTAGCCAACTGCCTGGCACGATCGAAGTGCGGCCCCCAAGGTAATTTACCATGGTCTTTATGCGCTAATGCGAGCATAGATACCATACCGGGAACGCCCGTCGACAAACCGCTGTTCTTAGCGTTGAGAAAACCTATCGACTTTCCATCGTCACGCAAAAACATTGATTCAGTTGCATTGGCCGGGGCAGTTTCACGCCCATCGTATACATCAAGCGTATTATTGGCGTTATTAAAGTGCACCATATAACCGCCGCCGCCTAGACCCGAGCTCTGTGGCTCTACCAGGCTTAACACCGCTTCGATAGCGATGGCCGCGTCAACCGCTGAACCTCCGGCACGCAAAATATCGGCGCCAGCTCTGGTAGCATGTGGATTAGCGGTGACAACCATTGCAGTTTGACTCTGCTTTTGTGTGTCTGAGCTATGCGCGGTGTCGCTAACCACCGATGTACAGGCGGTCATAAATAGAGACGCGAAAATAACGAGATAGTTGTTCATATAAGTATTTGTCATCATAGGCTGATCATATCAATTGTACTCTCAAGTTTTCATCAACGATACATCACTCGAAAGAGGTTACACTGACTGAAATATTTCGGTCCGTGCTCTACTGTAATGTTGAACGCATTCATCATAGTGCTATTACAAAATTAAACACTCGCAACAATAATCACAACGAAACTGAATTGAACTAATGAGCTCAAAAAAGAGTCAAGAAAAAGCCATCCCAAAAACACGCCTTGGCAGGCTCGGCAAGATCGCACGCATGGCAGGCGGAGTTGCGGCCGGCATGATTGGAGAAGGCGCTAAACAATTAAGCCAGGGTAACCGCCCCAAGGTAAGCGACTTATTGTTAACCCCGGCAAATGCTCGCAAGGTGGCGAACCAGCTTGCGACGATGCGCGGCGCAGCAATGAAAGTTGGTCAGCTTTTATCAATGGAAACCAGCGACTTCTTGCCACCTGAGCTGGCCGATATTTTGGCACAACTTCGCAGTCGTGCGTTCATAATGCCCCGAGCTCAGCTCGTTGAGTCTTTGGTCAACGCTTACGGCGATGATTGGGAAACGAAGTTTACGTATTTTGATTTCGAACCACTTGCCTCGGCATCGATCGGTCAGGTACACCGCGCAACCAGCTTAGACAACGAGGAAATAGTTTTAAAAATTCAATACCCAGGTGTCGCTAAGAGTATCGACAGTGATGTCGACAATATTGCCACACTATTTAAAGTCACCAATATATTGCCCAAGCACATGGATATTTCCGAACTGCTTCGCGACGCGAAACTGCAGCTGCATGAAGAGGCAAACTACCATCAAGAAGCAATTTATTTAAACGAGTTTCGCGAGGTTTTAGGCGATGAAGACAACTATGTCATCCCACGCCATCATCCAAGCTTAAGTACCGAAACAATATTGGCGATGGATTATGTCAGTGGTGACGCAATCGAGTCTCTTAGTGAGCTTGACCCTACTGTTGTCGATCGCTTGATGAAAAACTTGTTTGAACTCACGCTAAAGGAGTTGTTTGAGTTACGTTTAATGCAAACCGATGCCAATTTCGCCAACTATTTGTTTCAACACGACACGCTTAAAATTGCACTGCTGGATTTCGGTGCAAGCCGTCGTTTCAGCAAACGATTCGCCATGGATTATAAACGTTTATTAAGAGGGGTTGTTGCGAATGATTCTGAGGCTATTATTCTGGCGGCGGATAAACTCGGGTACAAAGCCAGTGAAGCAAGTGTCGCCTATCAAAATTTTTTGGTGGCGGTTTTCAATATCGCGTTAGAGCCTTTTTCGAAACCCGGCCTTTACGATTTCAAGAGCGCAAAATTATCCGACAGATTGTCGGACCTGAGTCAAGATGGTTATAGCTTCAAGGAATTTTGGCAAACACCACCGACCGACATCCTTTATCTGCACCGCAAATTGGGAGGAATGTACATGCTCGCAACTCGGCTCGGCGCACGTGTAAATATTAACGCCTTGGCGAGCCCGTATCTGGCTAAGCTAGCGCTCGAATAATGATGCGCTAGCCATTGAAAAAGTGATTGTATATTAACCGCCAGTTAAAACCAGCTGCCCTTTCTGACCTTTTTCTATTGCCTCGTAACCATCCAACGCCTGTGCGATAGAAAATTTCTGTTCGGTTCGAATGATCTGTAAGGTCGCGATAGAATCGCCGCTGACTTCATCAGTAATATCGGAGTCTGCCGGATACACTAAAACCGTATCGCCTGCTTCAAGCAAACCACCTCCATAATTTAAGGTAATCGCGCCGGCCTCATCGATTTTCATCACTTTTATCGGAAACAATCTCGAGATCACTTGGTCTACTAATTGATCAATCGCTTGTTCAATCGCCTTATCCAACATATCCTGAGCTGCTTTTTGATCAGCTAATGGCACCTGTGTTGAAACTTGGGCTATCACACTCGAATTAAATTCGTCGGTATCATCTGCAACGCCAATCAATTCAAAATCCATATCGACTAAGGCCGTTGATGTATCTGAGCTGCCACGTTTTCGACTAAATATACCGAATTCGGTAACCTCAGCCTTGAGAATATAATCCAAGCCAGATTGGGTCACTGCATTGCCAGTATACTCCTTAGCATAGTAACCAGCTAAGTTTCGGCCTTGCTCATTGATACGAGCCGTCAGCTGGGCGTAATCGAGCACGGTAAATTTACGAGTTTCCACTAACGCACGATTGATTCCATTGTTCAATGCGCTGATCACACTATCACTTGCGCGTGCTTCATTACTCTTTTTCGCACTGAACGTTATATCACCCATCCCTATTGTGCCAACCTGCTGAGCGAACACTTGAGATGACGACAACAACACGGCCGCCAAGCCCAAAAACTTGATAATTATTTTCATTATTCAACCCTAGTACTTATTATTTCGTCAAAGACGTCGAGGAAAATCTTTCACTGGCTTAATAGTAAGCCCAATTCCAACCAATTGATGAAAAATTTGGCAAAATATACCATTCTCTTAGAACGAATTCATTACAACAATATTGCAACCCTCTCGAATTGCAGTCACTTTGTCCATTAAAATGGATCAAAATTTGAATTAGCGATGCCCGCGTGATATACCAGTTGTTAAGGGGGGACGCAATTTTGGGACGCGTCTTGTGGGGAAAGCTCGGTTGGTCACTAAATTGTTGACTAATACTGCATCTTTTCTTAATTAAGCTCGCGGATTCCGTCCTGCTCTCTAGTGTGGTTAATAATTACCCACGATAGATTCTGTGTGTGATCATCAGGGCATTATCGCTCGACATTTTCAGTGTGCAGTCGTCAAAACCGTGCACTTAGCCTTTTTATTTTGAAACAAGTCAACTTATTTCAAAAGAGGCTCAACGCCAAGGAATATCCAGGTAATTACGAACCAGTAACAACATTTTTTCACTGGAAAGTAATTGTCATGAATAAAAAAAGTCGTATTTTTGGTAATGGTATAAAAGCAACATTGCTCACCATTAGCACCCTTAGTATCATTTGTGCTACACCACTATCAATTGCAGCAGATCCACAATTTATTATTGTTGGCACGGGTGGCGTAACCGGAGTTTACTACCCGGCTGGTGGAGCGATCTGCCGCACAGTTAATAAGGAACGAAAGGAAACAGGGGTTAGATGTTCTGTCGAACGTACTCAAGGATCAGTCGCAAATCTAAGCAAACTCGGTAGTGATGAACTCGATTTGGTGGTTGCACAATCCGATTCTCAATACCACGCCTATCATGGTACGAATGTGTTCGAAAGCTCAGGAGCAAACAAAAACCTGCGCTCTGTTTTTTCGCTGTATACCGAGCCATTTACGGTTGTAGCGAGAAAACAATCAGGTATCAAGAACTTCGACGATTTAGCTGGCAAGCGCGTCAATATTGGCAACCCTGGCTCGGGTCATCGCGAAACAATGAATATATTAATGCGCGCTAAAGGGTGGACAATAGGGTCGTTCGCGATCGCATCAGAGCTGAGTTCAGCCGAGCAAGCGCGAGCGCTATGTAATGACGAAATAGACGCATTTGTTTTCTCCGTTGGCTACCCATCGGGCTCTCTCAAAGATGCGGCCAATAGTTGTGATGTCGTCCTTGTGGCGATCAACGAGCCAATTGTGGACAAGCTTATCGCCGAAAATAGCGTTTATACAAAAACGGTTATTCCTGGAGGAATGTATCGAGGCACTGAAAGTGATGTTACAACTCTCGGTGTACGTGCCTCCCTTATCACGTCGACCAAGGTTAACTCTGAGTTGATATATACGGTGGTAAAAAACGTGATTGAGAACCTGGATACTGTAAAAAGCGTACACCCTGCCTTCAAAAACCTTGATGCAAAACTGATGGCCGCGAACAGCTCCAATATCCCGACTCATAAGGGCGCTGAAAAATATTTCAAAGAAGCTGGCTTGCTTCGGTAGCCTGGCCTTAAGTATTTTTTCGGCCAGCATTGGGCTGCTGCTATTCAGAGCATGGCTGACTGAGCGAGCCTAAGCCATTCAAGCTCTGATTGTGGAAACTCTTGGTCAATAATCACACGTATTTAGGCAACCAGCTGAGTGAGCTCATCAGCTTTAAAATCATGATCAACACACCAAAGATCAAGACCATCATCCACGGATACGAGGCTAATGTTAAATCTTGCTGAGCTATCTTGCGATACATTAATGCCGGAACAATAAAGAAGCTAAGCGCAACGAAAACGCCAGCGTATGCGATCGCGCTTACGAAACCGTAGGGCGCTAATAAGCTCGCAATCAAGGGTGGCAAAAAAGCCAAAATCACCGCCTGGGTTCGCCCGACAGCGCTTGCCGCGAGCTTGAATCTATCAACCAAAAAGTGTGCCAGACCCAAGCCAATGCTCAGAAATGATGTGATCACTGCAAAATGCGAAAACCATGTCAATGAAGAGTCGATCAAATCGCTGTCAGTCCGATCCTGCAAGGACCCAACCAAAGCGCTCAAACCACCTCCATTATTCGACACCTCGAGAAAATCATCCTTGGAGATATTCCCCAAGGTAGACGCCAGCCAAACGAGATAGACGAGCAGGGCCAAGCCCAATCCAAGCAAGACACTTCGGCTTATTTTATTCGTCTTATTGTCGTAATGGGCACATAAGCTCGGAACCAAACCGGCACACGCAAACGCGGTAACGAAAACGGGCAATGCCGACCATAAATAACGAATGCTCCCAAAATCATCACCCACCAAATCAGACAAACGTAACGAAGCAAGCAAGCCAGAATTGGCCATGACAAATGTGACGCACATTGCCGCCATCAACACAGTACTAACTCGGCTAACTAACGAGGTACCAAACCATATCAATCCAGCAATGATACTCGCAAAAATCGTGCTTAATATGGCTCGAGGAACCTCAAAGCCCAGGCCCATTGCAGAGCCCAGACTTTTAGTTAGAATACCCGCGCCGGCAGTAATATAGGCGTACATCAGTATGAACATGATAAAGGCAATCGAAATATTATTTACCGTAGCCCAACGATCACCCAGAGTCTGACGTATCAAAGTATCAAAACTGCTACCAACGGGATACCTGACATTTACCGTGATTAACAATATCGCAGCAAGATAGGTAAATACGCAAACGCCTAATAAGCCCAGGGCCGCCCATGAGAACCAGGCACCTGATGATACGAGTGGCAGGGCAAACATACCTGCTCCGACCGCCCCACCAGCAACCAAAACCACGCCATGCCAAAGTGGCTTCGCCAATGAATTATTATCTATTTTATTATTTATTTTCATTCGCCAAGCTTACACTGATATGCCAACTTTTACGCCGTATACTCGGCGTGAATTATTGTCTATAATCGCCATCCCGATGCCTTTATCGGGGTTCTCAGGGCGGGGTGAAAGTCCCCACCGGCGGTAATCGCAGAAGAGTTATCTTACAGCGTAGCCCGCGGGCGCTTCTAGTAAATCATTTATTAGAAGGACAAGCAGACTTGGTTAGATTCCAAGGCCGACAGTGACAGTCTGGTTATGAGAATAAGGTGGAGAGTCAAGGACATCGTGCGCCCGCACGAGGGTCTGACATCGCCCCTTGTTTGCCCTCAATTTATTTTCAGATTGAGTAAACATAATGACAATTAATTCTTCAGATTCTAAACGAATCGCATTTATCCAAGCATGTTGGCACCGCGATATAGTCGATCAATTACGCGACTCTTTTAACCAAGAGTTCGTTAAATTGAGCAACTTAGCAGTCGATTTTATCGAACTGCCCGGTGCATACGAAATTCCATTGCACGCCAAAATATTAGCCGAGACAGGCAACTACGCTGGCATTGTTGCTGCGGGCTTGGTTGTTGACGGTGGTATCTATCGACACGACTTTGTGGCTACGGCCGTAATCGATGGCCTAATGCGTGCGCAAATGGATACAGGCGTGCCCGTATTTTCAGCTGTACTCACGCCCCACCATTTCCATGCAGGCGAAGAGCACGTTACTTTTTTCAAAGATCACTTTGTCAAGAAAGGCATTGAAGCCGCGCATGCCTGTGCGCAGACAATCAAGAGTTTAGAATCAATACGGGGCTGATAACGCCTTGCTCTAACCAAAGGCCGCTGCTAACACATAGTTCTACCAAAAATTAGCGGCGGCCTTTTTTCAAAAGAGTAGTTATCAATCGTTTTAAATTGGAAATTAAATGGCGCGACTAAGTATCACCTTCACAGGGTTAACAATAACGCAGTCGTGAACCTTGGACAGCACCGGGCATCCAAGGCATTAACGCTCAAACTTACCCTGGGCGATGAATACCACACATCTTGTTACCGTCTGGGTCTAAAAAGTAACATAGATGCATTTTACCCATTGACCCTTCGCGCAAACCGGGGGGATCTTCTACACTAATGCCCCCGTTAGCCACAGCAACATCGTGAAGCTCTTTGACTTGCTCCGGGGAATCGCAAGCAAAGCCAATCGTGGAGCCATTAGAAACACTCGCGGGCTCACCATTGATCGGTTCGCTGATGGAAAAAGTCGAACCTCCATGAATGTAAAATAGTCGAGTTTGTCCGGTATCGTTCACGTGTTCAATGGGGTCTCCGGCACCTAGGACGGCAAGAGTAGCGTTATAGAAGCGTTTTGTTTTCTCAATATCGTTTGAACCAATCATGACGTGATTCAGCATTGTGTAGTCTCCTGAACTAATAAAATTGAAGCATAATCTTAGTCTACTTTTGTTTTAGAGTGTGAAGAGCGCCTCGGTTCTGATCATGCAACTAATTTTGCAGTAAACCTTACGGCCTAGTCTGGGAGTACGGCAATGTAGAAGAAATAAGAATCAGAATACCAACCACAAACTGAAAAGTGCTAGCCTGCATTGCAACGCCCTCAAGGTAAAATTCAGGTGGTATAACCAATAAGCGGGCTATCGCCATCACAATGTGGACCGAAGCAAGCCCTATCAGTATCAGGCGAAGTTCTCTCCCGGGTCGAAACCAGAGTGCTACCACGGAAAAGACAACGATCGAAATGTATGTAGACCCTAAGAAAGGAACGATAGACCGCCAACAACCTGAGATTGTGCACGCATCAACCATCTCAGAATTGAACATGCCTTCTAGTATCGAAAACTTATTATTAAACGCGCCACGAAAATAACGCACAACCATATAGCTCGACTGAACAATGTTTAGACAAATTAAGAATCGTTGGATAGGGAGAGTATAGGTCGATATTGTCATTTGATTGGAGAATATATTTTACGCTCACCGTGGGTTAAGCCTCATTCTAAAATTAGAATTACCCGGGTCGGTGGACACCTGCCTAAACTCAATGCCTTTTAGTTCATTGTCTACGGGCAATTCGTAAAGAGCAAACAAGCTTATCTGCTCTTAGCAAGAGTCAGCGTATTAGACTTCGCTAATTTTACAATTAAATTTTTGTCGACTTGGAGTCATTGTTATTGTGCCTGCATGATGGTGTGTTGCCTACCAATTTATCTCATATTTAGGATCTCTGATTTATTGATTTTGGTCGTCCTCCGTTTTGACGTACACTTGTTAACACTTTTATCTTTTGCCACCTTCAACATTAGCGGGTACTGATATTCTCTTTGAACCAATCAGAATCATCACACCAATTTCAATAATCAGCCACGCGCCATATTCGACATGACATTAACCGACACCTTGGTCGACTTTCTCCATAACACCCTGATTAGTTTTATCAACAATGTCCTATGGGGTGAGTACAGCGTTTTGATCATTTTGCTGGTTGCTGCGGGAGCGTGGTTCTCTGTCACACTGGGATTTGTGCAGTTCAAGCATTTCCGGCATATGTTTAGCTTGGTTCGCAACAGCACCAAGGCTGACCAACAAGGCATTAGTTCATTCCAGGCGCTTTGCACCAGCTTGTCTGCACGAGTTGGTACTGGCAACTTGGCGGGGGTTGCAATGGCAATCTCTGTGGGTGGTGCGGGCGCGGTGTTTTGGATGTGGGTAATCGCATTGCTCGGCATGGCGACCGGTTTTGCAGAAAGTTTGTTGGCGCAAGTCTATAAAGTACGAAACAACAAAAACGAATTTCGCGGTGGCCCGGCTTACTACATTCAACAAGGGCTCGGTTATCGCTGGCTGGCGGTACTGTTTTCTATTTGCTTGTTTCTGGGTTATGGCTTGTTTTTTAGTGCCATGCAGGCCAATACCATCACCGATGCGCTGAACAATGCTTATGAAATACCTACGCTTTATTCGGGTTTGATCATCACCGTGGTTGCAGGGGCTATTGTGATTGGTGGCTTACGGACCATTGCGCGATTCGCCGAGTTGGTAGTGCCGATAATGGGTGTGGCGTATATATTAACAGCACTCGGCCTTACCCTTTACAACATTAATACTGTGCCTGAAATGATAGGCAAAATTCTCAGTTCAGCTTTTGGATTGCAAGAAGCCGGAGCCGGGGCACTAGGAGCAGCGCTAAAAGCAGGTATACAACGTGGTCTCTATTCGAACGAGGCAGGTTCTGGCAGCGCTCCGCATGCGGCCGCGAGCGCATCTCCAACGCCCAACCATCCAGCGACCCAAGGTTATATACAAATGCTTGGGGTGTTTTTCGACACCATTATTTTATGTACCTGTACGGCTGTCATCATTTTACTAGCCGGCGACCTGTCCACTGGTGAAATGACTGGCATACGCCTAACCCAGGACGCCATGAATCAACACATTGGCGGCGCAGGTTTGCACTTTGTATCAGTCGCAATCACACTGTTCGCTTTTACCTCTGTAGTGGCCAATTATGCGTATGCACAAAGTAATTTGAGGATATTTGGCGCCGATAATAAATGGGGAAATAGCCTATACACGCTCGCTTACCTGGCGATGGTGTTTTGGGGTTCGGGAGCACGACTAGATGTAGTATGGAGCGCCGCTGATATGGCACTGGGCTTGATGACGTTGGTCAACGTGTTTGCCTTAGCGCTGCTTACTCCAACCATAGTTGCGGTTGGCAAAGATTATTTTAAAAAGCATGAGAGTGGCGAAAAAATTAGTTTTAAAAAAGGCGACTGCGTGGTTCAAGGTAAAACCGAGGACGGCATCTGGAACTAGTTATATTGTCATTTTCGCTTGATACAGTGGCAGCCGCATTTCGTCTTATCTAATTTTTATTTATCAATAAACCAATGAAAGCGCTAATACTCGCACTTACTTTACTCATTATGATTAACCCAGGTTTCGCACATAGCATCGACGTTCAAGGCCACCGTGGCGCTAGAGCCGTTTTACCTGAGAATTCCTTACCTGCTCTTCAGTATGCGTTGGAAGTTGGCGTCGACACCCTCGAATTCGATATGGGTGTCAGCAAGGATGGCGTAGTAGTGGTTGTTCACGACCAAACTATCAACCCTGAGATTTGCCAATATAAAGATGGCTCTCAGGCCAAGAGTAACCTTTGGATACACCAGCTTAGCCTTGAGCAAATTAAGCAATTTGACTGTGGAAGCAAACCAAACCCCCGATTTGAAAATCAGACTGTGGTTCCGGGAACCGAGATACCAACCTTAGCTGAAGTGTTCGACATGGTTAGCGGTTCAGATCTGGCAAATGCAAAAACGGTCAATTTTAATATTGAAACCAAAAGCAACCCTGAGATACCTCACGCCCAACCAGAACCCGAGTCCTTTGTTCGTGCTGTACTAGACGTGGTTCAGCGTTATGGTTTCGAATCTCGGGTAACAATACAATCGTTTGACCCTGCGACATTATTAGCCGCCAAGACGCTTGCCCCTGATCTGCAACGTTCAGCTTTATTTAGACATAAACCCCAGGATTGGATCGCCGCAGCCGAGTCCGTTGGTGCAGATATTATTTCGCCACATCACTCGTTAATTGACCGAAAAGACGTAGCTGAAATTCAGAATACAGGCTTAGCGATTATTCCTTGGACCGCAAATAGCAAACGACAATGGGCTAAGCTACTCAAGTTAGGGGTTGATGGCATTATCACCGACGATCCAGAGGCCTTACTCAACTATCTCGAACGCCAGTGATTCAACTTGGCCCCAAACTGTTTGAAATCCAAACCGCTTGGGATTTTCAATTCTATTGGGCCATCGTTAGCACGCCGATGACACTCGCGGTCATACAAGTGGCTAAAGTACCACTAACGATGCTCAATAGCCCTAACTGAGTAATCTCGCCACGACGTTCGGGTGCCATAGCGGACAAACCACCAATCAGAATACCCAAGCTGCCGAAATTGGCGAAGCCACAAAGCGCATAACTGATTATCAGATCACTGCGCGGGCTTAACTCATCAGCAGGCAACTGACTTTGTTGAATAAAGGCCAGGAATTCATTAAAAATAGTTTTTACACCCATCAATGTTCCAGCTGAGCTAGCCTCCTGCCAAGGAATACCCATAAGCCAGCATAACGGTGCCATCACCCAGCCAAGCACTCGCTCGAGAGAAATTGGTAAACCGTTGTAATCTGGCAACAAACCAAGCGCCAAATTAGTCAAAGTAACTAGTGCGATAAAGGTAATGATCAAGGCGAGTATTCCCAGCATCATCTGCATGGCGCTGACCGCACCCTGAGATATGGCGTCCATTGGCCCACTGTAATCGAAGGCTATTTCAGCATCAGACGGCGTGGGCTCGCCCTCTTGCGGCACCATGGTAAGAGAAATCATCACCGCCGCAGGCACACTCATAATCGACGCCGTTAATATATGACCGACGGCATCGCTAATCACTTGATTGAGAAAGGTCGAGTACAGTACCAGTACGGTTCCAGCAACCGTAGACATACCCAGCGTCATCACTAAAAACAATTCCGAATAGCTCAGCTTTTTAATACTGTTACGTATGAACAGCGGGGCCTCTACCATTCCGATAAAGATATTAGCCGCGCCAGATAAGGCAACTGCACCACCGATATTCAGGGTTTTGGTGAATATCTTTGCTAAACCCTCGATAATAATCGGCAAAATGCGCCAATGCGATAGCAACGCCGTTAAGGCTCCAATCACAATGATCAAAGGAAAAGCCTGGAAAGCCAAAATATAGCTTAGGCCTGGTTTAAGCTCATCATAGGGTAATTCTCCCCCCCCTAAGTAACCGAACACAAAGGTTGTGCCGGCTGTCGTCGCCGCCTGAAGCGCCAAAACCGCCTGATTCATCGCCGAAAACATAGCTTGAAAGAGCGGCACTTTTAAAAATATTAACGCCAATACCACTTGCAAGCTGACGACCGCCACCCAGAGGCGCAGATTTAATCGCTTTGGGCCCTTACAGAACAACATTGCAATCAGCGGGAACGCAATGAGGCCTAGCGCACTTTGTAAATTTGGAAGGAAGTCCATGACGTCTGAGGTGGGGTTATTTGATATCGGACACGACTTTACTGGTTCTTACCATAACGAACAAGCCTTAAGCTACTTATTAAATAGATGGCGAATTGTTATACACGTACAAACGTCAATAATATTGTAGAAAAAATATTCTAAATTTTGATTTAAAAGTGGACGCGCTGTCACTCTTTTGCAACACTCCAGTCGTATAAAAGATACAATTAACTCCCAAGTTAAGAAATGCTCATGTTCGGTGAATTTTAGCCGAATTTTCTCACAACAATCGCAATCGGACTTGCTGTCCGGGGGTCATACACCATGCCGCGAAATTTTGCTAATGGCTTGATGAAAGCCACAACCATGCTACTGCTGAGCTTGTTTTCAGCTGCAGTATTAGCACAATCCACCACCTCGTCTATTCGAGGCAAACTTTTTGATTCATCCGGCAACCCAGTTGCCGACGCAGAAGTTGTTGTTACCGATAGACGAACTGGGGCTGAACGCCGCGTTCGTTCAAACAATAGCGGTACTTTCTTCGCATCTAACCTGCAAGTTGGCGGGCCATTCACCGTCTCGGTAGACGGAATCGATTCGGCCGTTGTCGAAAACATTTCTCTCGGCGATGCCTACAATTTAACCATTAATGATGTCGGCGCACCGGTTGCAAACGACAGCGTTGAAGAAGTGGTTGTACTTGGTAAGGCAGTAGTTGCGGATGTTTCCTCAGGTCCATCGGCGATCTTCTCACAAGATGTGCTTGAATCAGCCGTTGCCTTCAATCGCGATATCAAAGACGTTTTCAGTAACGATCCACGAATTAACCTCGATGATCCATCACGAGGCTCTGGCGTTAACTGCGGCGGTAAAAATCCACGCTTCAACAGTTTATCAATCGATGGAGTTGGCCAAAATGACCGTTTTGGTTTGAACAATAATGGCTTCGCCTCATCAAACGGCCAGCCTTTTCCTTTCGATGCACTTGAACAGGTTTCAGTTGAACTTGCACCGTTTGACGTAACAGCGGGCGGATTCTCAGCATGTGCGATTAACGCAGTAACCAAAAGTGGCCGAAATGAGTTCTTTGGTAGCACAGTTTATGAGTACTCAAGTGACAGCTTTCGCGGCGACAGCTTTGAGTTTCGTGGTGAGACCATCGATGTGGATAATAGCGACTTCACTGAAGAGACACTTGGCTTCACATTGGGTGGCCCAATCATCAAAGATAAGCTTTTCTTTTTCCTTGCATATGAAGAGTCGGACCAGCCAATATTCAATGCCGCTGGCTTCGCCGGCTCAGGTAATGGTGATGAACGAGACTTCTTGAGCGAAGCTGACTTTAATCGTATCGTAGATATCGCTAATCGTGTTTACGGTTACGATCCAGGTGGTCAGCCACAGCAAGGCGCCAACGAGCGTGACGCCTTGATCGGTCGCCTTGACTGGGACATCAATGATTCGCATCGCGCGACCTTTATCTACAATAAATTCGAAGGCGGGGCGATTGTTGGCTCTGATAATGATTCGTTCGAATTTGAATTTGCCAACCACTTCTACAACCGTGGCAGTGACTTGGAAACATCAATTTTACGCTTGAGTTCACAATGGACTGACAACCTATCAACGGAAGTATTTCTAGGTCATCAAGACAATGTGGCGATACAAGAAACCGTAGGTAATCGTGAGTTCGGTGATTTCCAAATTAACATTGGTCGCGATGTAGTCTACTTGGGTGCAGACGATTCTCGTCAATCAAACGGGTTGACCTATGATTCAAACTTGATCAAGTTCAACCTGCAATATCTCACCGGGAATCACGTGATTACAGCCGGTTTCGAGCGTGATGAGTTGGATATTTTTAACCTTTTCGTACAACACTCTCGTGGTGGCGAGCTGGACTTTTTTGATGACTCAGGTTTTGGTGGTTTAAGCGGTATCGACAAGTTCGAACTTGGCCTGCCTGATCGTATTTTCTACGGTAGCGGCGGCGTAACCAATGACCCGAACGATGCAGCAGCAAACTACTCCATCACACAAGAAACACTCTTGATTCAGGACGAGTATTTCTTCGAGAACTTAGACCTTACCGTTGTTGGTGGTTTGCGTTATGAGCGTTTCAGCAGCAACGATCGTCCCGCATTCAACGCAGCCTTTACCGCGCAAAACGGCATTCGCAACGACGCCAACATTGACGGTGTTGATATCCTACAGCCACGTATTGGCTTCACATGGGACGCGAATGATTTTACTCGAGTTCGTGGCGGCATTGGCATCTTCTCTGGTGGTAACCCAAATGTTTGGATCTCAAATTCATACAGCAACGACGGCATTACCAACGTTCAGGTTCGTCAGTCGTTTGAGCAATCACTATTCGAGTTAGAGTTAACGGGCCAGGGCCGACCCGGTTTCGACGTCCCGCAAGCCTTAGTTGATCAAGTTGCCAACACAACACCTGAAGACGCAGCAACAAGTCGTTTGGTGTTAATCGATCCTGACTACGAACAACCAAGCGAGTTAAAAATAGCACTCGGTGCGACGTTCGACCTTGCAAACGAGTATCGTTTAGACGCCGACGTATTGTATTCACAGCAACGTGATTCAGCGGTTTACCGCGATATCTCACAACGCGTTGTTGGCCAAACCGTTGCAGGCACTCCAATTCTGGCATCGGTTGTTGGTAGCGAAAATTTCATGCTGACTAATTCAGATGAAGATGCCGATACCTTTGTTCTGTCTCTAGGCCTTTCGAAAGAGTTCGAAAATGGTTTAAGCATGAACCTAGGTTACGCTTACTCAGATGCTGAAGACGTATCAGGCATGAACTCATCGGTTGCTTTCTCAAATTTCAACAATGTCGCAACCAGCAACCCGAACGATGTTCGTGCAGGAACCAGTGAGTTCAATACTCCAAATCGTTTCACGTTCCGTCTAGGCTATGAAAATAGCTTCTTTGGCGACCTTATGACTCGTTTCTCTGTTTATGGCGTATACAAAAATGGCCAAGGAACCAGCTTGACCATGAGCAGCAACGGCCTTGAAGACAATGATCGTGGTCGTCGCCAATTGTTGTACGTACCTAATGCTGGCACCGATGCCGCGGTTGTTTACGCGGACGGTTTCGATCGTCAGGGTTTCGATGAGCTGATTGCTAGCCGCGCCTTAGCACGTGGACAGTTCGTTAGCCGAAACAGCGAAAACGCGCGCTCAAGCGCACGTGTTGATCTACGTATCGACCAAGACCTTCCATCTATTGCCGGTGTTAAACCAAAATTATTTTTGAAGATTAATAACGTGCTTAACTTGATCAACAACGATTGGGGTGCTCAATTTGACGCGCCATTCGTGAGCGAGCAAGTAGTGGAATCAAGCGTGAACGATGCAGGCCAATTTGTTTTCGAAAACTTCAGAGGTGCGACAACCACTGATACCATCGATGACTTCTCGGTATGGCAAGCACGAGTCGGCATAGAATTTAAGTTCTAGTTAACGGAACTTACTTCTTCTAGAAAAGGGTCAGCAATAGCTGGCCCTTTTTTTTACGCACCAGGCTGAGTTAATATTGCCCCAATGCCACCCTCTCGCATTATAACGACATTTAACAATCCTAATAATATTAGCTCACATTGATTATGATCAGACGCCTCATCATTCTTTACCTCATTGCTATCTCAACGCCGTTTGCTACACCAGCACGCGCCGATGAGCACAACAATACGATCTCGAGCTCTCAGAATAAACAGGTGTTTTTACAAGAAACAGCGGTACAAAGGATTCCACTAGCACCGCCTCTAAATGATCCTGAGGCCGAAATTTCTGGTTTAAGTTGGTGTGGAGATCGTTTGATTTTGCTGACCCAATACCCTGAACGTTTCGTGGATGATGGTCATAGTTACTTCTAC
The DNA here is from genome assembly GCA_965230315.1 of Arenicella sp. Taxonomy (GTDB): domain Bacteria; phylum Pseudomonadota; class Gammaproteobacteria; order Arenicellales; family Arenicellaceae; genus Arenicella. The sequence continues at coordinate 3,320,635 of CBDDKT010000002.1, read as the reverse complement.
TTTCTCGAGAGAAGTCACGTTCTCGGATATCTTGACGGCACCATAGAAAAGGCACTAGAGGCGCAAAAAATTAAGCTGAATGAAAATGGCCTACGCAAAATGATGGATAATTTTGATGGATACGAAGCGATTACCTGCAAAGACAAACAAGTTTGGCTCACGATTGAAGCAGTGAACGCCAATGGCCGCTACCAAAGCTTTATTGTTCCCGCTGAAATGGACTTCGATGGCAAGCCTACATTATCGATAAATGCCAAAAAAATTACCCAACTTGAAAGCCAAACCAATATGAAAGACATGGCTGAAGAAACACTTGTATTGCGCGGTCACGATGCGATAGCTATCCATGAAGTCAATGACCCACGGGTTGTGCCCAAACCAAAAGCGAGACTTGTTTCAAGAACCGACATGACGGTATCAGAAATCAGCTTTCCACATATGCCCTATCGAATAACCGACGCAACTGAAATTGATCTGAATGGCCGATTTTGGGTGATTAACTATAAGTACAGTGGCGATGAATTCAGTCGCCAAGCTGATGACCCATTAAGCAAACAATATGGTAAGGGAGCCAGCCATGAAAAGTATTACAATGTAGAACGCTTGATAGAGCTGCAGTTAAACGACAACACCATCACCCGCGTAGATCGTGCACCGATTACCTTATTAATGACGGCCGTAGAAGGACGAAATTGGGAAGGCTTAGTGAGACTGGAAAATCGTGGATTTCTAATAGCAACTGATAAGCACCCATCAACTATTTTAGGTTTTATTCCGATACCAAAAAAATAACGCCCAACAAGGCTGCGCAACAGCCCTCACACTCACACCGTTAGAATTAGCCTAAGTTAATAACATAGAGCAGAACATGGTGGATACTTTCTCAACCGTTTGCAATAACTTCGACTTTCAAGCCGGTTACGCCAACAAAATGGGCTCACCATTTTACTGTGAATTACTCAAGCAGCTCGGTACCTTAATTGAGCGCGACAGTCCCATCGGTCGAGTCTTTTCAAGCTGGCCAAGCAACCCTCAAACGGATGCAGTGGCACTCAGATTTGTCGCCGCATTGAATTATTTAGTGATCACAAACCAAGATAAAGATCTTGTTGCTATATTTCCTCCGTCAACAGCACTTACAACACCACAAAGGGAAACGATCCTTAGAGAAGCCATAGCCCGCCATCAAAAGTTCATCATCGACTACCTTAAGTCACCACCACAAACAAATGAAGTAGGTCGCAGCATGGTGTTAATCGGTGGATTTTTAGAGATTGCAAAACGCTTTGGTAGAGACATGGACATCTTCGAGGTCGGAGCCAGCGCTGGTCTGAACTTGTTTTTCGACGACTATTATTATCAATGTGATGATTGGAGCTGGGGCAACCTTGAGTCGACTGTGCGCTTTACACCTAACTGGGATGGCAAACCACCGCCACTCGGCCCTATAAAGGTTCACAATCGCCGAGCGTGCGATCTATCACCAGTCAATGTGTTATTGCAAAAAGATCGACTGCTGTCTTACGTCTGGCCAGACCAGGTAGAGAGGGTACAACGCATTACTGCTGCTATAGGTCTTGCCTGCGACAAAGCTCCAGAAATCGATCAGCTAGAAGCCGCGCAATGGCTTGAAAAGCAGTTGGGATCCCCGCCTGATGACCGGACTCGCGTGTTTTACCATTCGATTATTTGGCAGTACTTTAGCGACGAGCAGAAACATCAATTTAGCACCATCATGAAAAAAAACGGCCGTGCTGCTGCAGCTTCTGCACCACTTATCTGGATGAGATTAGAGCCTCAGAATGCAAGCCATCATGCTGAACTTCGGTGCACGATTTGGCCAGGTGAGAAGGAACTGGTGTTGGCACAAAGTGGCTTTCACGGTGAGTGGGTTCGCTGGTTTGGAGCCGACTAAGCCTGCTGCGGATTTCACCGATAATGGAACTAATTAATACGAAGAGCAAAAAGCGCTTCGATTAGATAAAAACAGGTAATATTTTGACTCAAAATAGTGTTTACTTCGGCTATGTTAATCGAAGCTAAACAACACGGCCCATGGCGTTGCTTGTGCAACCCCAGACAACAGGGCTGGGTGTCTGGCCTACCCGACATACCAGAGCTGCTGAACACACTTGAGAGTCTACCCACAAACTTGAAGGATAATCACCGAAGCTTGGTAAATCTAGGCGATGTATTTGGAAAACAGTTAGTGGCCAAGCAGCCACGCGATAAGAATAAGCGTTTGTGGGCAAGAGCGCTTAGCTACATCGAGCAATCCGAGGCATCGCAAACCTTATCCACCCTAGAACGTTTTCATGAACTAGCCATTCCCTCTGTTCAACCTCTGTTTGCCCTTGAAAAGCGCGTTATGGGTGCGGTGGTGGATTCTTGGTTGTGTTACGAATACCGACAAGGCACCCAATGCGATGAGACATGCGTTCCGGATATTATCGACATGCTCAGGAAAATCCACCTGGCGGGCTTTCGACATAATGACCCGAACCTAGGGAACTTTTTAATCGACGAAAACGGGGAAATGTTTGTGCTCGACTCAAGAGGTCGAAAGCGTTCGGGTAATTTCAGCGATGCAAATGACTTTTTCTTATTTAAGAAAATTAATAAAACCCTAACAAATTTTCGAGTAAGCGATATTAAACATCTCAACACAAAATCATTCGGATATCGCCTTGCGTTTGTCTATTCAAAGATAAAGTCTGCTCGATCTCTTATTAAAGACCGGATTCGAAAAAATAGGCCAAAGAATACCCAATAGCGGCTAAGATGTGCGCTTGATCGGCTTATGCTTAAGAGGTGTTATTAGTATCACTAGTGAAGCCATCACCAAGATGGGCAGTACAGCCCATACTGAGAAGAGAGTTCGAACCAGAAAGTACCCCAACGCTGTGAATATTGCTAAAGTGCTTATGCTCCAAATTCGATCATGATAGAGCCTTTCGTCGCAGTGATCGCACGTCAGAGTAAGACTAAATAATTTCTTAGTCCACCTCATGGCCTTATTGTTGCAGCATGGGCAAATTGCTCGGCGTCCAGTCATTTATTACTCAACAATTCTCAATTGAATTCCAAGCTTTTATTATGCCGAGAAACCTATGCGTTGCCGAGCGCAAAACCAACTTGCATCGTTTGTTATGCGTCGTCTTTTAACTCTAATTCCCGACGTTTTAACTCAAGCACTTTGTCAGCAATGTCTAAGCGTTTCTGCTCAATGTCCATTAGCTCTTGTTTAAGTTTGGCAACCTCTTCGCTGTCGGTGTTTTTCTGCTGCGTTAATCTCGCTTGATAATCGCTATTGCAGACCAGTCTTGTAGCAACGTTCTTCCTGCTTGAGCAAATATCTTCGAAATTTGTATCGCACCATTGGTCTTGATTGTCTTTCTTCACGATTTCTCGTTTGCCATAACCAAAGCTGCATTCAACGATAACTTTTTTTCCGATTTTTACGCCGTTGTCCATTGCATCGAGTTCAATAGTGGATGACCGCACTCCTGCATAACTGGAAAACGTAAAAATAAACGATAGTAGACACAATGCCAGCGTCTTTGCGTGTTTAAATAATTTCATGTTCAGTCTCTTTTTATTCTAATTCAGCGTTGGTTGTCTTAACTTTTACCCGCTTACCAATAGCTGAGTAATAACGCCATTTATATACGACTACCTACACATCATAACAGGAGATTGCTCGAAACTTCTGCTGTCTGGCTAGCAAGCTTTCGAACAAAGTTCGACAAATGGATGTTTCGAGTAATGCCAGCCAATTTTTCGCTCCACCTTAAAACACTCACCTTATCTTGCTATTCTTTTCCCATCTATTGGGTAATATGTCTATCATCTGATAATTTATAAGTGGAAACTATATGCAAAAATCCAGTCTTCGATTGTTCGAAAACCATTTTGGAAAACCGATAGCAAATCTATCATACGCCGTGACACATCGGCAGGTGCGCGCGATAGAACGTGGTGGTATCAAGATGATGCACACCGCACGTCCATTTTCGTATTACCGCAGGGTGTTTTATCAAGGTCAGTGCGCAACACGAGTTATCGAACAACTTAAAGGTAAAACAATTGTCGATGTGGGTTGTGGCTTTACCCCTTTCTCCAGCGACTCAATGTTTCAGGCCTGTCATAAAGCTGGGATCGATTTTTACGGCGTAGACCCGCAACTCGACTCGGTTACTGGGTTTGAACTAAAAGATCGCTTACTTGCACGCGCGATGGGCAGTCGAGGGCGATTCAATGTAAATGCCCCTGGCTTGTCAAAAGCCCTATCCGCGCGCGCCGAGTCATTGCCGTTTGACGATGAAAGCGTCGATGAAATTCTCTGTAGTTATCTACTATTTGTTTGGATAGAAGACGAGGCCATCCTGGCAGAAATTTTAGGTGAGTTCTTAAGAGTACTGAAACCCGGTGCCACTATTAAACTGTACCCCTTGCACGAGTGGCGATTTATGGATTTCAAAAATAAGGACCTAATTAAGTTGTTGAGCACGGTCACTATCGAACAGCGTTTTGTCCATGGAGGATTGGACTTTAGGGTCACACCGGCAATGCTCACTCAAATAACCAAATCGGACACGGACGATCTATGACTATTGATATTCGCACCTTAAACAACATCGTCATTATCACAATTAATCGTCCAGAGCGCCGCAATGCGGTCGACTGGCCAACCGCCCAAGCATTATATGACGCGTTCCATCAATTTGATGAGAATGACTCACTGTCGGTTGCGATTCTGACAGGCAATGGCGGTAATTTTTGCGCGGGTGCGGATTTGCAAGCTGTTGCCGATGGTGAGCAGAGACCACTCGACGAATGGAGCGAAATAGGACCAATGGGACCCAGCAGAATGCAATTATCAAAACCGGTTATTGCGGCGATCGACGGTTACGCAGTGGCCGGTGGACTAGAACTGGCATTATGGTGTGATTTAAGGGTAGCCTCAGCAACCGCATCACTTGGCGTATTCTGCAGGCGCTTCGGTGTTCCTCTAATCGACCTTGGCACAATTCGGTTGCCCCGGTTAATTGGTCATTCGCGAGCCAGCGACCTGATTCTCACTGGGCGTGAAGTCAGTGCTCAAGAAGCCTTTGACATCGGGTTAGTGAACCGAATTGCTGAACAAGACTCAGCATTACCGGCCGCCATTACACTCGCTGAATCGATATGCGCGTTTCCACAGCAATGCATGCGCAATGATCGGCAATCGATGATTGAGCAATGGGGAATGACAGAAAAGCAAGCTCTTGCAAACGAGGTTCAGCTTGGTATCAATACATTGGAATCGGGCGAAACCTTGATTGGTGCAGTCAAGTTTAAACGCGGTGCTGGCAGGCACGGTGAATTCAATTAAGGGCTCTTGTCTACGTTTTTTTCCGGTTCCAGAATGCCGCTAGAATCGAGCCGGTAACATTGTGTAATATACTGAACAAGGCCCCCGGTAACGCGGCCAAAGGCGTAAAATATTTAGCGGCCAGGGCCACAGCGAGACCAGAATTTTGCATACCCACTTCTATCGCTACGGTACGGCAAGTAATCTCATCATGGCCAATAAGTCGAGCAGCACCGTACGCAAACAATAAGCCAATTACGTTATGCAGTATCACAGCCAACACTAAAACCGCACTCAAAGTTGCTAACGATTCTTGATTCAACGCAACGATAATGGCGATCACAAAAACGATTGCTGCCGTCGTCACAAACGGCAAACTCGGTGCTAGCCGCTGAATCGCATTAGCCGCATAATGATTCATTAATAAACCGGCTCCTAACGGCAGCAACACAATCTTGATTACGGAGACAAATATACTGCCAACCGGAACAGGCACTACCTGCCCAAGATACAACCAACTGAGCGCCGGCAGAGCCACGACGGCAACCAGCGTTGAAACCAAGGTCATGCTTACCGAAAGCGCCACATCAGCACGTGCCAGATAACAAATCACGTTAGACGCCGTCCCGCCAGACGCACTTCCTACTAACACCATGCCGATCAACAATTCATCGCTAAACCCGAACAATCGTGACAACAGATACGCAGTTAACGGCATGAGGCCAAATTGCAACGCAATAGCGAACGCGATCGTCATGCGGCGACTCACGACTCGTTTAAAATCGCCGATCGTCAACGTCATCCCCATGGCAAACATAATCAGCATGAGAATCGGCACGATATAACTACCCATGTGATTAAACCAATGCGGTTGAAGCCAGGCCAGATATGAGGCGGCAATGGCGAGAACAGGGAATAACATGGTTAATCGTTGTGGCATTAGGGCATCACTTTGCGAGTATTAGCTATTGCCTAATAATCCCCTAATACCAGTAAAACACCAAGTGCTATCTGAATTGATATCAGGCAGTACTTAAGCGTCGCAATTATACGCTCTTTACCCTTTTTCTATCGCGGTTCAAATATAATGTGGATTTCCAAAAACAGACAATACTCTCTACATTGGCAAGCGGATGAATACGATTCTAAATAAATTCGACTCTCTCTATTACACTCTAGGGCGTGCACTGCTTGGCACCTACTTTTTGTTGCCGGGAATTATGAAAATTGTTCAATATGGCAGCACCTTAGAATTAATGATTCGTAAAGGGGTTCCTCTTGCTGAGCCCTTATTACTGATCACCATCGTTCTTCAAGTTGGCTTGGGTCTGTTGGTCATTTTTGGTAAAGCGATTCGAGTCAGTGCACTGCTCTTATTCGGCATGACTATTCTAATTAATGTGTTCATTCATAACTTTTGGACCCTTCAAGGTGACCCGAGTTATGGACACGAATTACAAAACTTCGTGAAGAACTTAGGCATCGCTGCCGGACTACTTGTTCTGGCAGGAAAAGCTGAGTGATAACACTTTTAGGTGAGCAAGACGCCAGGGGAATCTGTCCTCTCCGTAATTTTTTGGTTCCCTAACAAGTAAACCTGGCGATAGCCGCCTGGCGTGACAATACAGATGGGTTATTCAGGCGAAGACGGAGTCAGCAATACAGGCGCTATACCACCGTTTGTTTTTAAGCTACATTATAGACAAATGACAAACTTATTGGTTTTTTATGCCACACCTTAACGACTTAACCTCGCGTCAAACGGAGGTTATTCAATTAATCAGTAAAGGACTTACTAATAAAGAGGTGTCCAATTTAATGAGTATTTCGGTGCACACGGTAAAAGCTCACATCGCCAGCGTGATGCGCAGTTTGGAGGTCACCAATCGCACCGAAGCGGTATTTGCTTATCAGCAGCTGGTAAATGATCTCAAACACTCATCGTCACAATCCAACGGTTCTGAGCACGAAGCCAGGGAGCTAGAGCCTTCGGTTGCGGTACTGCCTTTTTTAAACCTATCAGAAAATGCCGGTCATGCGCATATCGGCGAAAGCATTGCCGAAGAATTATCAATCCGTATTGCATCGGTGCGTAACCTACCCGTTATTGCTTTTAGCTCATGCCGCAATTACAGCAGTAACGATGAAGTTGAAGATGTGTCAAATAAGCTTGGAGCTTTGTACCATGTTACTGGTAGCGTACAGTGGATAGCAAACACTCTAAGGGTCAACGTAGAGTTGCAGAACGTCACCGAATCAACCGCTGTATGGAGTCAAATCTACCAAGAGCCGGCCGATGATATTTTCACCACACTCAATACCATTACGATAGCGATTGCGTCTGCGCTCAATTTTCAACTGATTGACGACCAAGTGGCTCACCCGATCAGTGCAACAAGTGAAGCCTGGAACTTTACTATGCAGGGCATGCATTGCCTGCACCGACACACCAATGAAGATTATCAGCAGGCGTTAAACCATTTTAACGCCGCTATCGGCATTAGCCCAGAGTGGGCCTTGCCGTACTCTGGGCGAGCACACGCATATTACCAACAATGGTTCGAACAACATTGCAGTGATCGTGATGCACAACTAGACCTGATTGAATTAGATGCCTTGAAAGCAATTGAGTTGGATCCTCAACTTGCTAATGGTCATATGATCTTCGCCTTGCTTCAAGTCGCTCGAGGCCATGCTGCGGTGGCAGTGCAGTCTCTTCAACTCGCGCTCAGCCTGAACCCGAGCTTAGCGGCGGCACACAGTCTGCTTGGGCAGATCGCAGCGATGGGTGGGGACGATGAAAATGCATTAACGCATCTCAATCACGCCTTGCAACTAAACCCTCGCGACCCAGGAAGGTGGAGCTATTTTGCGGCGTTAGGTGTAACACATCTAAGTGCAAAGCGCTTTAATCAGGCAATCATCTTTGCTGGTGAAGCTCTGTCATTTAGCCCTCAATCAAGTTTGCCCTATATCACTCTGATGGTTGCACACTGCAGCCTAGGCGAGGTTGAAAAAGCGATGCTCGCTAAAGCATCGCTATTCGAAAAAATGCCACAGTTTAAATTAACCCACTTATACGAAATGCTGTCGAACGCCAAACCTGAGGTGGTTGAACCTGTGTTCGAGGTTCTGCGTCAACTTGGTGTTGAGTGATCTTAGCGTTGATCTGTCCAAGCCCCCGCAGAACTCGAAAAACAGCATTAAACATGGTCTTGAATATAGTTACCAACCAGCCTCAGCGCGGGCGAGCGTTGCAAGTCGCACGGGCTCACACATAACGAAGGTAATCTTTTACTGCCACCCGGTAAGGTCATACCATTAGCCGCTCCGCTTAGAATCTTTTCTTCCTCTGCCCGATGTTCTGTCAGTACTCGACTGAAACCAGGAATCGCCTCTTCAAAGGCCGCTTCCAACTCTTTTTGAAATTCTTCACATTCAAGTAATTGCTCAGGCGTTGGCAATTCATCATCGCTCGGAAGCTTTAACCTATGCCGTTTAGTGATTTCAATCGGCAATGCATAGGGCACGCCCTTATTATCACTTGGATTCCAAAACACCTCTGACACCAGTTCAGAGCAAACGATTGTCTCACCCTTACCAAGTATCTTTCTAAACCATTTCCTAAGCGCCACTAAGCCAATACCTCCTAAAACTTCCATCGCGTCTTTGAACAACCGTATTCCGATGCCACGTCGCATCAACAATAAGATACCGACTAATACCAATTCGTCGTAACCGTAATCGATCTCGTTTAGGCTTCGAGCATAATTCACTAGCTCTGTACTCGGTAGATTTGGCGAGTCCAACTCATTACCATTACAGTCGTGGAAACGATAAACATGCAAATAATGTTGATGCTCTGGAAGAATCGTTGGTGGGCTCAACTGCACGCCTTTGGTCGTTGCTTGAACGAAATATTCCCCATCGAAAAAAGCGGCATGAGAATAATCACCGCCATCCAGCTTAACGATTAAATCGGATATACAAAAACGTTTTCCAGGGTCGCACTTACCACGTGAAAGTAATACATCTCCAACCCTCAAGTCCTTCAAGGTCATCTTGGGCAGATCGTCTATTTTTTCTAGTATAGTGTTCATTTCAGCTCTCCATATCATTGGGTAAAAGGGTCGTAGAGTGTCTTGCCAATTAGGCCTAAACCAGCATGCCATTGCTGCCTTAACTTGCCTATTAGCCAAAAGGATTAGCTCAAGATTGCCCATTTGGCTAAGTGTTTTAATCGCCAACCAAGCGTAATGTTTAACGGGTCAATACATTTGTTGGCGCACTAAACAACCATACCAACCATTATTAAGGAGACATTACCATGGCTACTAAATTAACTGAGTTTGCCAACAGCGGCATTCAAATTAACCCGGACTATATCGACAATTCAGTGCTTAGCGAGTTTGCCAGTAAACCACTGGAAAGCCTAACCCTGGAGCAAGCTAAAGGCGTTGTGCCATCGCAATCAGAAACTGATTTCGAAAGTCCGGACACTGAATTCAAACTTGATGATGATCTTGACAGCATTTTGAATAAGTTGATTGAGTCACTCAAACTTGATGCGGATATCGGCACCACCATTTCTGACAATGAAGACGTATTACGAGCGCAATCTAAGCAGAACATTCTCGACAGTGTGATTAGCAAACCGACCGATGATCTTATTCAAAATAACCAGAATTCTCTGGTGGTGACCAAACAAGAAAATCAAGATGGCACATCATTTATTGTCAACGGTGAAATAATTGCCGTAATACCAACTGAACAACGTAATAGCCCGCTGGCTGTCAGCGTAGAAATGATTATCGCATGGACCTTCTTAATCTGGCATTCGGTCAGCTTTATCGCCACGGTAATTGGCTTTGCAATGCCAAGTGCTAATAATTCGAATGTGAAAGGTGTGAGTACAACAGTGGGTAAACAAGCAAGCACATGGTCTAAATTTATCGCCCGAATGAAAAAAATTGCTGAGAATATCAGCGCCAATGAAAAGGTCAAACGTTTTGTGTTTGCCTTCAAAGTGATTAGCCTCACTAAAAATTTGGGCGCGATTGTTAAAGCAATTTTATCTCATATGAGCGCTTGGAGAATCGCACTTGCGGTGCTCGATTTTCTTGCCTCAGTAGCGTTGATGTTCGTGACCGCAGGGGCAGAAGTGATCCGCAAAATGATCAAAATGGCACAGCTATTAGTCAATGTTATTCAGGATGTGGTCAATATACTGGATCTTGAAAAACGAACCAGCACCGCTAACGCAGCTTAAACCAGTTGACGGAGAAGCATGAAACAACCATTGCCAAACTGGTATAGCGACACACGGGAAATCAAACCGCGATTAACAAATCGCTTCTACAAGGAATTTTTCCCCTGTGCGTAATCTCAAGCCTTGCTTGCTAATGTGAAAGAGGTGTTTACCAGTGAGGTGATGGTGTCATCAACATCCGAAAGACTTGCCGTGTCAGCTTGGTGGTATTGTCGAAAGCGAGGTTCAGCAATGCCATCACCACACACCTATTATTAGCGGCCCATTTGACAATTATTTTTTCTTTTTCTTATTTTTTTCCGCTGCGTTTTCGATCGCGCTGCCTGCTGTACTGATATCCTTGCCAACGCCAGATATAGTGTTGCACGCTGTCAGACTTATCAGGCCTGTAAACGCAATCGATACCAAAATGAATTTTCGCAATAACATAAGCATTAATAAATAATATAAAAACAGTCTGTAAGCATACTCAGAAATCGGATCGTATGCCATTACAAGATGCTTACCAGTTACAATTAGTCAAACACGTATAACTGCACTAGGGAAAGAATCATTAAGAGTTTTAGCGCCACTCTCGATCGCTAAACCAAAATCAAAATTTGTAATTCAACGATAAAAGCGCTAAACATAGCTTACCTGAAACGATTGTCAGAGAGGCATCAACATGAAATTAGGCGCGTTTTCCTTGAGTTTAGCAGTAAACGATATTCATAAATCAAGAGACTTTTATCAGAAACTGGGCTTCGAGGTTTTTGGCGGTGAGATTGATCAAAATTGGTTGATCATGAAAAATCAAGATACCTTGATAGGCCTATTCCAGGGCATGTTCGAAGGCAATTTAATGACCTTCAATCCTGGCTGGGATCAGAGCGCTAATAACTTGGATAACTTCGATGATGTACGTGATATTCAAGCGCATTTAAAAGCCTCAGGCATAGAACTAAGTAGCGAAGCCGACCCAGACGGCAATGGTCCAGCAAGCTTCACCGTAGTCGATCCCGATGGAAACTCAATAATGATTGATCAACATAGATAAAACCCAAATCAATGCGCCAGTAACACAGGTATTGAACTGTGCTTTATGAGGTCTCGAGTCATTCCTCCGCTAATCATTTCACGGTAACGCGAATGGCTATAGCCTCCGATGATGATCAAATCACGATTATACTGAATTGCATGCCGCAATAAGGTGTCTGATTCAGAATTGTCTCCGCCACCTTTGCGTCGCGCGTAGAACTGACACTTAACCCCATGCGCCGCCAAATACTGACCGATTTCCATGGCCTCACAGACTTCTTCATCATGATTCGGTAGCTTATTAATCGTCACGATATCGAGATTATCACTGACTCTCATCAATGGCAGAGCATGGCGTACAACGCCGACGGCCTGAGGGCTCTCTTTCCACCCAAGTACCGGCACTGAGCCAATCGAATCGGCTTCCCAACTCTTTGGCACTAATACAATCGCTAAACCAGACTGATCAGCTCATCTATTATCGTTTTTTGGCTGGCGTCCCTCGATCACGTCAGCGCTCCCTAGCGATAAAAACTAATGAGAAAACAACACTGGTACTGGTGAATGCTTGATGAGGTAGTCAGTCACTCCACCAAGAATTATTTCTCGAATTCGTGAATGACCATAACCACCGACCACGATCAAGTCGACTGACTCTTGGTTCGCACGCTCAATTAGTTTTTTGGGTATATCGGCGGTGCTTTCGCAACCCTCAACCAGAAGCTCGTTGTTAATTTGTTTCTCACTTAGGTAGTCTTGAATATGGTAAACACCACTTCCATCTCTACGCGTTATTCTCTCAGTAAGAATGTCGATTACAAGCACCTGCTCGTAGGCATGCATAAATGGCAATGCATCACTGGTTGCGCGCATCGACTCGGGGCTCGCGTTCCAACCTAATAAAATTTTCTTGCCAAATAGACCCGAACGCCACATTTTAGGAATCATGACCACTGGCCGCTTAGTCTCTAAAATCAAGCTGTTTAAAAAGTCTCTCGACTCATTGAACAGAAAAAGCTCGTCGCTTGGCTGATCGACAAAAAATATGTCCGTGCAGAGCAGTTCTTGTAGCGGTTTACCAGCATCCTCGATGGTTCGCCAAATGACCTTACAATCATATTGTTGGGCGATGAGCTCAAAAGCATTCTTAGCGTCATTCTCCTGGTCATTAATATTAGCCAGCATTTGTTTACTAAAGTCCTTTGGTGCACTGCCCTTCCAGCGCAAAACCTCACTCGCGCTCAACTTAAAATAAACGGCCGTTACCGTTGCTTGAAAACGTTGTGCATACGCCAATGCAGACTTGGCCGCGCATGCTTGCTCAGCAATATGATTTACACAGATGGTTACTTGTGTGTGCACGGCCACCTCTCTCGCCTATGGGGGTATTTCGAGGAAATAGTACGTTTATTCCTAATACATAACTTGATCTAAGTCAAAAACTAAAAAGATTTTCTGGCTATGCTGTTTTTGCAGAAACATCCTAAATACGCCGGAGTGAGCAATGACAAAAACACTGATAATGACGACATCCATACTATTAATGTCTGCCTGCTCTGATCAGCCGCAACGGGGTTTCAGCTTGCCTGAAGGTGATGCCCAAGCTGGCCAATTGTTGTTTGAACAATATGAATGTATCGAGTGCCATACGATTGCTGGTTCTGATCCCAGCGGAAACGAGTCGAAATTGACTGAGAACGACAGTATCTCTATTGAATTAGGAGGCGCAAAAAAGCAGGCCCAGAGTTATGCTGATCTGATTACGTCCGTTATCAACCCCAATCATCGTATAGCCAAAGGCTACGATCTCGAAGACATTACTGATGAGGATGGCGACTCAAAAATGACCTATTACAATAGTGTGATGGCGGTAGACGAGCTGATCGATATCGTTAGCTATCTTGAATCCAAATACACCGTGATCGACAAGCCTTACACCCATTATCAACCTTATGTATTTATTCCACCGCATTAAGATCGGAGTGACGCAATACAATTAAGCAGGCACAAGCGTAAACCCGATACTCCGATAGATTAACAATTGACAACTAATTGACAACTATAAGTTTGATGAACTGTATAGATTCGTTAAAGCGCAAAGGTTTCAGCGATAAAATCTTTTAATCAATTAAGCCCCAATGTATCTTCTAACAAACTATAAAAACGATAAATATGAGTAGAAAAATACATGAAGTACATTATTGTTGTTGATTCGGTAGCTGCAATACCCGATTTCTTTTACAAACAGCGACCAATCAAAGTATTGCCGATCACACTTAATATCGATGGCGAGATTAAACCAGACGATATTGATGAGCAAAGCCTAATTGATATCTACCAAAGCGATACCCTAAAGGTTAAATCCAAGATAATTACCGCGTCCCCGGAGCCAGAACAAATCGCCCGTTTTATCTTGGACGAGGTAGTACCATACGCCGATTACGCTATTTGCCAAACGATGTCGCGACAGACCGGGTCTGCGTTATATAAAAACTTCGAAACAGTCGCCTCCCGAATCGCTAAAGAATCTCACAATGTCCGAAGTAGATTGGGCATAGATCACCCTTTCCGCATGACGTATATGAGCACCGGCACGGGTATAGCGGGGCAGGGTTTAGTCGCCATTTATGCAGATACCCTGCTCAATAAAGGCACAGAGATTCAAGACTATACGCGCATTATGAATAAATTCACGAAAGTGGTGCGCACTTATGCAATCGTAAAAGACATTTACTATACGCGACAAAGAGGCCTGGAAAAGGGAATCGACTCAGTGGGCTTGGCACCCGCGTTGTTAGGAAAGGCCGTAGGATTGACCCCTGTGGTGGAAATTTATGATGACAAAACCACACCCGTCACCGCTAAGCTAGGGTTTGAAAAAGCACTTGAGTCGCTTATTGAATATACAATCGAACGAATCCAGGAAGGGCTCTACACACCTGTGGTTAATATCAGCTATGCGGGTGATTTAAATGACATCACCAAACTCCCCGTGATCGATCGGCTCAGGGAAACCGCGCAAAAACACAAGGTTAAGTTACTATTTGGCGTCATGAGGCTTGGCGCCAGTTCAATGTATGGCCCAGGTGGATTTTCGATTGGTCTTGCTCCTAAGAACGGCAAAGACAAGCCTCGATAATCTAACCCGACACGCGGCGCGATCTCAATTGGGTCCACGTGTGTTCAACTATCAAGCAAACAGTTGAAGAAGCGTAAACACCATAGCGAGGACAGCCCCGTATGAATCAAGCATTCGATATAACTAATGAGATCTATTCACGTTTTACGTTTGAGCGTAACGGGTCAATTCTAACTGCCTATATCACCTCGGAGCATCCGGTTAACGGCGTGGATTCTGCGATGCATGCTGAACTAGCACGCGTATTCAACGATCTTCAACGTGATACGAGCAGCGACTTGATTATTCTTTCGGCAAAGGGCAAGGCGTTTTGCGCGGGCGGTGATATGGATTGGTTTGAGGAACAAATTACGGCTCCTGAACGTTTTACCGACATTGCCTGGGAAGCAAAACAGATCGTTTATTCGATGCTAAACATCGAAAAACCAATGATTTGTCGCCTCAACGGAGCAGCCGCAGGCTTAGGTGCCACAATTGCACTATTATGTGACATCGTTGTCGCTGATCAATCTGCATTAATCGGCGACCCACATATTAAAGTTGGTCTGGTTGCGGGTGATGGGGGTGCGTTGATTTGGCCACAACTGGTAGGCTATGCGAAAGCTAAAGAACTACTTATGACAGGTGATATGCTGACTGCCTCAGAGGCTAAAGAACTCGGTCTAATAAACCACGTTGTTGTGACAGCGGAACTGGATTTGAAAGTCGCTGAGATCGCCAATAAAATCTTAGCTAACCCAAAATGGGCAGTTCGCTGGACAAAAACTACGGTTAATATTCCGCTTCGCGCATTGGCTGCACAGCTGATGGAAGCCAGTATCGGGTGGGAGTCTAGCTCAAACTATCTCGATGATCGTGCCGAGGCAGTTGCCGCCTTTAAGGAAAAACGCACGCCTGAATATACTGGTAAATAAATCTTCCATTTCTAGTTGAACTAGAAATGGAGGTTGTACGATTTCGCCAAATTTAGCTTTTCGGTACTAGCACTGTATCGATAACATGGATCACACCATTGCTCGTCTTGATATCAGTTTTAATGACATTCGCACTATTTACTTTAACACCATCGCTAGTATCAATTTCAACAGTACTGCCCTGCACCGTCTCTGCTGAGTCTAGCTTAACCACATCCGCTGCCATCACCTTACCTGCGATGACATGATAGCTTAGGATTGATGTTAACAGCTCCTTATTCGCCAGAATCGCTTGTAATTCATCGGCGGGTATTTTTGCAAACGCATCGTCTGTTGGTGCAAAAACTGTAAACGGACCGTCACCTTTCAAGGTGTCAATCAATCCAGCTTCGGTTAATGCCTTAGCCAGTGTATTAAATGATCCGGCGGCGACCGCAGTATCGACAATGTCTTTTTTATTACTGCTGTGATGCGCTGCTGTCGCAGACATGGAAAAAATAAACGCGATTGCGATAATTAATATTCTGCTAATACTGGTCACTGAATTTTGTGATTTCATGAGTTTCTCTAGGTAGGGTTATTAAAGGAAAAGCTACCGTAGCAATCAATCAATAAATCCGATGTCTATTTGCAGTTAAGATTTCTTAAGTTAGATAATCGTCTTAATCACACCCATGAACACAGATTCACAGTCGTGAGAGTGACGTGTGTATTAATTTATTTTAAGCAAAGCACTACAAGCTTACACAGCATAATAGCGCCTAAGGTCATATACTTAGTACAACACACCTGGATTTAAACCATGACATTTGAACTTCAACATTCGTCCTTAAAAGCCTTTCTGGTTCCCAATCATGCCACTGTCACGCTTAAGCTCAGAGGGGAAGAACAAGTGCTCGAAGATTGGGAATACCGAGGTTTTGACGACGATAAACAATTTATCTTGCTTACTAAAAATGAGATACAACGTTGGATCCCAATTAACGCAATTTCGTATATCGAGCAGCATCCAAATTAAAACTATTGGATACTAAGGGATTGGTTATTCCAGTTTGTTTCCTAAAAATGATTAAGCCATTCGCTGACACAGTTGGTAAATTTTTCATACCTCGATTGTGAATTTAGTTACCTTAACCACGCCTTTTCAGTCGATAACAGATTGAGTGTAATCAACAATGTCATAGACGTAGGTATTGATATGAGTAATTATTTTGTAACGCTCTTCTTCGCTTAAGTCATAATCTGCAAGCGTCAAAAACAGGATATCCACGAATTTTCTAAAATGGCCGCTGTTGATATCTCGGCCCTGATGAGCATGTGACAGCTGAAAATCAGAATACTCACTCGGGCCTCCCAAGGCGATACTGAAAAATTCCTTTTGCATTTTCTTTAATCGCTCCATTGGTACATCGTAAAAAAAATCGCCAAGACCATCTTCCTTGAGCACTCGTTGATAGAACTCAACTACTAATTGCTCAACACCCGTTTCTCCGCCTACACGAGCATAAAGTGATCCATTACCGTTAACCATGATTCGCTCCTATATTATTGATCCAATAACAACGTCGTATCGAGAATTATATCGTCCTGGAAACCACCATCCTTGATCTGGATCATGTGAACAGACGGTAACCGAACTCACATGAACCTGGCGCTGCGCTATCATCGCTCTGATGATGGCGCGCGCGCCTATCGTGAGTGTAGAATATAATGCAATTTAGTTGAGCCCGATTAACGGTACAGTGTGAGCACATTCGAGTTATTTCAAAACGTAAGTAAGGCGGCAATGGCACTGCGAGCCAGACCAGAGCAACTGAGTAGCGCACTTAATCCCAATATTGATCGAATTATTGTTGATAAGATCGTCGATCTTGAACCAATAGAAGCCGACAGCGCGGCGGCAGCCCGGGCTGAGTCCTATCATGCTCCGTTTTTTGCCAACGCGGAACGTCGCCTGGAAGAATTGCGAACGCGATACCAAAGCTTGAATCAGCCAAAAGATTTAATCGTTATGATGTGCTGTAAAAACCATTTTCAATTTCTTAAGATTTGGCTCCAAGCGTGTGATAAAAACGAAATCTCGGTGCGCGACAGAACCCTTGTCTTCACTCTAGACCTCGAAGCACATACTAAGGTTACTGCGCTAGGGCTTGAGAGCTATCATTTTGACAACAATCGATATGAAACAGGAGGGCAATCCAGTCGCTTTGGAGATCGAAATTTCACTGGCGCTATGTATTACAAAAACGCGGTGATTTATGAAAGCCTCAAATTAGGCGCAAATCTGCTGTTTCAAGATGTCGATTTAATTTGGCTTCAAGACCCTATGCATTACCTGCGAAGCGATGGACCGGACTGCGACATACAAATGATGTTCGATGGCCGCAACCCTTGGCATTATCCTTACTACGCAAACTCGGGTTTCATCTATATTACAAATTGCGACAATACTAAAGCGGTGTTTGAAACGGCCTTGCGTAATACCAGCAATGTTTTTACATGCGGAGGCCACCAGTCACCGCTTAATCGGATCCTTCACCACTTTGTTATTCATAACGTATTGAGTTTAAAAATATTACCAGAAGCGCTCTTTCTTAATGGTCATTTATTCAATCTCGAGAGGGGTGTTTTAAACAAAGCGGGCAACTGGCAGCACAATGGCATTGTGCTGCATTACTCATGGACCGCAGACGCTGATCAGAAGATTCAGAAGCTGAAGAAATTTGATCTCATTTAGTATTCAAAAATAATTTCTCTCAACCTTCTATCTACGACTATACACCCACATAATGAATAATATCAAAACAGCACTGGTGCTTGGCGCAGGCGGCTTTATTGGCGCTCACCTTGTCACCGAGTTAAAAAGAAGCGGTTTTTGGGTACGGGGTGTCGATTTAAAGCACCCGGAATACTCTAAAACTGACGCGGATGAATTTCTGATAGCCGACTTAAGCACGGAACAAGGCATGGCCGCGGCAATGGATCGGGTTTTCGACGAAGTCTACCAATTGGCCGCCGACATGGGAGGCGCCGGTTATATATTTACCGGCGAGAACGATGCGCAGGTGATGCGCAACTCGTCACTGATCAATTTACTTTTTCTGAAAATGAGTGAACAGCATCAGCCAAAGAAAGTGTTTTATGCTTCGTCAGCCTGTGTTTATCCAATGCAAAACCAAATGAATACAGAGACCCCAAACACCGCCGAAGATACCGTCTACCCTGCCGACCCAGATAGCGATTACGGTTGGGAGAAGTTGAACGCCGAGCGTTTATTTCGAGCTCATGCGCGCAACAACTTATTGAACGTCAGAATTGGCCGTTTTCATAATATTTTCGGGCCCTTGGGATCGTGGGATAACGGCAAGGAAAAAGTACCAGCCGCCATCTGCCGAAAAGTTGCGCAAGCAGCCGATGGTGGCTCTATTGAAATATGGGGCGACGGCCAGCAAACGCGCTCTTTTTTGTTTGTTGAACAATGCTTAATCGCGATGAGAAAGTTAATGGATTCAGACGTCACCGATCCGATCAATATAGGTTCGGCGCACATGATTAGTATTAACGATCTTGCCAATAAAGTTATTTCTATTTCAGGCAAAAAATTATCGATAATACATATTGAGGGACCGCAGGGAGTAAGAGGTAGAAGCTCCGATAATCGGTTTATAGAAAGTGTGCTTGGCTGGCGACCGCAAGAGCACTTAGATCGAGGAATCGAGATAACATACGATTGGATCAAGCAACAAGTCAGTGCATCATTGAGCAACGAATGACTATCGCCTGACTACGTTAACAAGATTGCCAGGACAACGGGTTTTCGCGGAGGTAACTACGTCCTTTATAGTAGCTCTGCGGTATCGTATCAGGCACGCTTTTATAAGTCTGATTATGAAAATACATGCCCTTATCTTCAACGAAACCATACCCTCTTAATCTATGAATGTACGAGGTAAACGTAGATAAATCATTACCAACAAAGCGCCTGGCCTGAGCACAAATAAGTTGCTCTATCGGCCCGATCCAGGCATAGGGTATTGAATAAGTAATGCTGGTCTCGACATCTTTCCAGGTAAAAATACGCGCGGCACCCAATCCCGCTGCCAGGTCATCAAACACGCCAACTCGGTCTTCATCAGTAGCAATATATATGTCTAAGCCCTGATCAAACAACACCCGTATGTTATCGACGATTTCATCAACACTAACTTTAGTTTTATCGTACTGAAAATCGTTACGGCGAATTTGCAACGCATCAAACGAATCAAGTCCAAGCGTGTCAATAATATCGCTGCTAATAGAAAATATTTCGTCTCGATAACGAATGTGATGCTTTATCAATCGCCGCGACAAGCTGGGCAATGAATCATCACGATCGGCCAGCATGGTCGCGACTGGACCAAGTGAGCGGTATTGTTTGGTGCTGGGAAAATACAGCACAGGTGCCGCATTCATCCATGCTGAGAATTCAACTGGAGTCCTCGAATCAAGATAGTCGCCACTCATATGCCTACCCGCTTGAGCAGATTCTATGTCAGGCATACAGATAAGCGTGTCATAAGGGTCCCATGCAGGGATTACCGTATTCTCAAGCAACCAATCACGCCACGCTTCACTCTGCTTTGTCGATACATCCATTGCGGCAGGCTCGCACGCAAATTCGTCAGGTATATTCAAATGCGTTGCAGCGTTTCTGATGAACTGCTCTGTATTGATCACTGGTAAGGCACGTGCAAGCGCGTCAATATTATAGATGTCGCCGAATTCCGTAGTGCCACCTTGTTCGCTTTCAGGCATTGGCCCAAAATTGATCAAGTACCAGGCGGATTTAGGGGGCAAAACCAAGGTTCTGCCGGTTAGCGCCGCCAGAATGACAACGTACTCAAAAGCTAATCGTATGTTATTGAGCCCACCCTCATCGGCATCAAATACAAGGTAGCGATTTTTTTTGGGCTTGGGTAGCTGACCCTTCAAGAGTGATTCGTCCCAGTATTTAAATCGCTGTAAGGTCAATTGATGCATGGTTAGTTGGAAATTAAGATTTTCACTGATAACCTTACCCCTAATAACCGTATTCAACAATCGATTTTCAAATCGGATAAAAGGGCCAAATAAACCAGCATGAGTAAACAGATTTATACGGTTGTTTGTACTGACTTGAACGATTACGTGAATTGGCAAGTCGAGCTGCTCGAGTATTCCTGGAGTCGAATTAATCAACCCGGCACACTCGTACGATTGGTGGCATGTGAGGACGACGCAGATTTACCAACGCATCGACATGCCCAAGTGTATCGCACGCTGCCTAGCAACTCACAGCCCAATAGTGACGATGTCTACGTCTGCTATAACCGTTTATATTCTTTACAACAATGGCTTAAAGACGAAAAAATTAATGGCACGATTTTGGTCGTAGACTGTGATGTCGTCTTTACTAAACCCATCGATACTGAGGTGGTCAAGGGTAGCCCTATAGGGCAACACTGGCTGGATTACGGTGTCCCCGACAGTACCGCCAAGGTGATTCAGCAGACCAGTCCCGTTAACTTGGAACAGTTGCAAGCCGTAACCTGGCCAATGCTCATTGATGCCGACGATTTACGCACCTTGCTGCCTAGATGGATAGAAATGACTATATCCATTCGCCAGGCGACCAAGGCGCAAGAGAGCGATATGTACGCCTTTTTGGTGGCGGCTAAGGAATCAAAACTGAGCCTTGAATTAGGTAATGTCGCTGCATTTATGCCTTGGCCAGAAGACAAGGTCGCCAATGCCCCCTTGATTCATTATTGCCAAGTGGTCAAAGATAAAAACGATGATCGAATATGGGGCAAGTGGCGATATCAGCCTTGGGATCGTATCCCCAAAGCGGCTGAAGCACGCCTCGACTATTGCCGCGATCTATTGAGAATGCTTGATGACTTCGCATGCTTAAAAAACAGTGAAGTCAAATGCCAATCAAAAACCATATTCATTTCCATTGCATCTTATTGCGATGCAGAGCTGGTCGAGACAATCGAAAGCTGCTTGTCCAAAGCACGCTTCCCGCAGAACCTGCGATTTGGCATCTGTCACCAGTTTGACAATAACGACCCGCTCACCAGCGACACCTGCTTAGATTCATTCTCCGATGACTCGCGTTTTCGATACGTTATCTATGATTATCGAGAATCGCAGGGAGGTTGTTGGGCCAGGAATATTGCTCAGCAGCTTTACGACAATGAAACCTACACCATGCAAATCGATTCACACACACAAATGGTTGAGTCATGGGACGTCATATTAATCAATATGTTGGAATCATTGCCGTCTAACAAACCACTTATTACCGCATTTCCACCGCTTTATACGGTTGATAATGGTCACAAAACCTATCAAAACATCGAAGATTTATCACAAGTAAACTCAGCCTTAGCGACCGGGTGGTCACCAGGAGGGTGGTTAGAACACACACAAAAGCTAGTCCCTGAGCACACAATGCAACCGAGATATACGCGAGTTCTTTCCGGAGCTTTTGTATTCACTACTGGCGAGTGGAATAACCTGGTCAGACAAGACCCAAAGTTCTTGTATGTCGGCGAAGAATTTGCTTTAACGCTAAGATCCTTTACTCACGGCTATGACTTATTCGATCCCGCGCAAATAGTGTGCTGGCACCGCCTTCACCCAACGCAAAATCGAAAATTTCGCAATGACAATAGCGAAGACACATGTCTGGCCAAGCATAATTTGGCAATCAGCCGGCTAGGTCTATTGATTAACGGCGATAGCAACGGTGAGCTTGGTCGCTTTACCCTGGGCGAGCAGCGAACACTGGAAGACTTTGCACAATTTTCAGGTATCGATTGCACTAATAAAACCGTGTCTGATGAGGCACGTCAAGGTATCCCAATTAGCCCTAATGGCATTGATCATCCGAATCGAACAGGCATATCGGAAATAGGTGACACATCAATGGAAACTATTATTGACTTAACCATTTACACCAAGAATATGGAGCCACTGGCATTGGCCTGTTATGAGTCAACTCCCGTGCTAATCAGTTTGTTCGATGCGCTCAAAAATAAGTCTGAGACTCCCGAGGACCTTATCTACTTGGAACTTGGCGAGGAAGGCCAGGAAACAGTTTACTTTAAGAAAAAAGATCTGGTCTCGATCAATACCTCACCCGCATTAAGCAACGAGTTCTTTGCTCGTTTATCGTCGTTGTCGAACAGCGATTTGCCGCATCAAACCAATCAACTATCTGATCAACATCCAAACTCACACAATAGAATTGACGATAACTGGAAGATTTGGATATGGCGCAATATTAGCCGGGGCTGCTCGAAAGACAGCATTTTCAAACAACTAATCGAACATGGCTTCGCCTGGCAAGATGTTGCTATTGAGCTAGGCCATCAACCATCAGCGCCATTGGACCAGATAATTGTTAATCCACAGGAAACAGTGGACCAGAGTGACTACAAACCTAACCCCATTGCCAAACGCTTAGACAGTTCAAAGATAGAAATCTATCAAATCGATGATTTTCTAAATCAGGATGAGTGCCAAGCATTGGTACAGATTATGCGTGAATACCAAACACCTTCCACCGTTGCTGGCGAATCGGGAGATATTGTTTCCGAAATAAGAACCAGTAAGACCTGCCTGTTTGGCGCCAATAATGATGAACATGGTTTAGCCGAAATCGTTCGCTCACGATTGTGTGAGGTCATCGGCATTAATCCGAATTACGCAGAACAACTGCAAGGTCAATTCTATGAAAAAGGCGGAGAGTATAAAGCGCACTATGATTGGTTTGAGCCAGGAACGCCAAGTTTTTATGAGCAAGCCGCGCAAAGCAAAGGTGGCCAGCGCACATGGTCGGTTGTAATCTATCTCAATCATGTGCTGTCCGGCGGGGAGACACGGTTCGAGAACGCCGATCTAACGATATACCCCAAACAAGGTAGGTTGGTTTTTTGGAATAATCTCGACGCCGATGGCATGCCGAGTGACGATGCGCTTCATCAAGCTTGCCCGGTAATCGAAGGGCATAAAGCGATATTAACGCTCTGGTTTCGCACTTTTGGTGACGGTAACATGTTTACTCGTCAAGATCATGAAATGATTCCACCGTATACTCGGCTTGGCATCGAGAAACGGAAAATGTCAGATCACTTATTTTCCAAATTAACGGAATTTTATCAAAATACATCACTTTCTGATCAACGAGACGAATTCGTTGAAGGTGGTTATCTTATCAATAAGCCTGATCAAGTTCCCAGCAGGTTAATTGATATTCCGGAATCGCTACGACATGAAATTATTGCTGAGCTATTGCCAATATGCGAGCAATGGAGCAATACTGAGTTGGAGTTTTCCGCTCTTTACGGCATGAGAATCTATGCTCGAGGCACCTCATTAAAAATGCACACTGATACTATATCAACACACATAATCAGTGTCGTTTTGAACGTTGCCCAACACGTCGATCAAGATTGGCCACTGGATATTGATGACCATATGGGCCGACGTCACTCGATAATCATGCAACCAGGTGAAATAGTACTTTATGAGGGCGCGCGTTTACGCCATGGAAGATCGGCAAGTTTAAACGGAGAGGCATTCGCCAACATATTTTTGCATTTTCGCCCAAAATAAAAACGAGGATGAAACACGTACATCAAGCTCTTCTTGGTTTCGAGCAGTCGTGACTGCTCCGTTTACAAGTGCTCGTCTAATCAGCAATTATGATGCAGCCCACTAGCCTGACCAACACTCTTTTAAGCTACAATGACGTTTAAAAATTAGAAACAATAGATCATGAACTGCTTGCTATTATCGACACCGGACAGAACCGTTGCTCCATTGCTTGACGCGTTAAGTTCAAACTTTGACTGTATTGCGCAACCCACGTTCAACCAATTAGAACAACCGGCGAATTCTGATGCCGAAATCGAAATCCACAGATTTCATCGCGCAATTTTACAAGGCCATCAAAAGCAATGGTATCAGCCACTGACTGACACCAAAAAAGTATTCGAGGCAGAAAGCAACCGCAATCAACTAAATTCTATTTTATCGACCTTAGGACAAAGTAATTGGCTAGTGCACGATCCATTGCTAGCCTATTTCTTACCCAATTGGTTAACAGCCGAACAACAATTCAAGATAATTTTTTCTTATAGCAGTCCAATGCACTGCGCATTATCACTGCAGAACACTTGGCGTTTTCCAATCGCTTTTGGTTTAGCATTATGGGAAAACTACGTATTATCAGCGGCGGTGAATTTACACCAGCTTGACCATACGCTGATCTCATTGAGCAAATTGAAAACCGCAGACAAATCCTATTTTCGGTCAATCGCCCGCAGTTTATCACCACTAGTAATAGACGATTTATCGACATCACTTGAAACGCATGATCGCTCGGACGACTTCGTACTACCTGGATCATTTCAAGTTATCTGCGACTTACTGGAAAACCATGAACTGGGGACACTGGCCGCGAGGCCGCTGTCGAGTGAGTCACGAGATATTCTGGAATTCTATGGGCAACTGCGAGCAGGATACCAGCATGTTCAAACCGAGAGAGATCACCTTAGACTTCAATTACTAAACTCAGTGCAAGACAACGACACGTCGACTGAATTGGTACAGCCACATTTAACAAACGATGCGCAATTAGTCCTGGTAAAGGTTCATATCGAAGGAATGGAGGTGGTTGAGTTCTATGCCGATCCCAGCTCACCCGTACTCGACATGTTGAGAAGTAATCTAGTCAACTCGACACAAGATCAACTGCTTTATTTAAGTTATGGTGAGGAAGAGCATGACACGCTTTATTTTATGTCGTCGTCATTGCTAGCGTTGGAAATCAAACCTGCCGAACAACACTAGGTCATCGATGGATAAAATATTTGTCAAGATCGCGTCTTATCGTGATGCTGAGTTACCAAAGACGATTAATAGTGCTTTATCGCATGCAACACACCCTAACAGAGTGACTTTTGGCATTTGCTGGCAATATGACGAGCAAACATATCTCGATTTAGATCCGTATATTGAATCGAGCAACATACGGGTTCATCAAATGTATTATGAGTCCAGCAAAGGTTGCTGCTGGGCTCGTCATCATACCGACCAGCTCTATGATGGCGAAAAGTACATGCTACAAATTGACGCACATACTCGCTTCGCTGAAGACTGGGACGTGAAATTCATCCAAATGCTCGAAAGTTTGGATTGTGAAAAACCGATTCTTAGCACCTACCCAGCACCGTTTGACTATGTTGATGGCGAAGAGCAGCTCTTCAATGATAGAGGCATGCAACGGCTAGTACTAAAGAAAATGAAGAAAGACCTAACCACTATTTTTGGGTCAACACCTGTGGATGATACCTCTCGCCCAGCGCCAAGCCAATTTCTCGCAGCCGGTCAATTGTTTACCTATGGTCAATTTTGCCAAGAAGTCGAGTATGATCCAGAACTATATTTTATAGGTGAAGAAATAAGCTTATCGGCTCGAGCCTATACTCAAGGCTACGATTTTTTTTGCCCAAATGAAGATTTGCTCTGGCACTATTATCAACACCCCATGCCACTGCACAGCGCTGATCATACTAAGAACCAGAATTTATCGGCCATACTAAGGTTACAGGATTTATTTCTAAAAGATCACAACACCTTAGGGAAGTACGGCTTAGGCTCGGTAAGATCACTAGCCGACTATGAACGCTTCGCCGATTTAGATTTTTACGGAAGCTTTAATCGCAAACCTGAAAGAACCCATTTAAAAACGAAGATTCCATTAAACCTTTCGGCGATCGAACAACGAGATGACTACGATTATTGGATCTTCACTCTGCGAAACATTGATGATGAAGAAATTTATCGCCAAAATCTAGTCGGCCACGACATTCCCACGCGTGAGCGATCTAGCCTGAATATTGATCTTCAATTAAGCGATAAGCCAGTGAGTTATACCTTATTACCACACAGTAAGGAGCATGGTTATTTGCCTCGACACTGCGAGGATTACGAATTTTAACGGCCACTGCTATCGCGATGAAATTCGATCATAGAGGGCTTTATCGGCTGCGTATAATCGATACACTTTTTCAAGATTTTCCGAGATACGAAGATAATCATAGTTTTCCGAAGCATTCACTTTCGGCAAGGCTATTTTTCCGCCAAGCCTGTGCTGAATTCGCTCTAACTCTCTGTCTATGTTTTCGAGCACTAAAATGTCATCAACCAACAACTGATCACCCTGTGTGCAATACCTGACCATTGGTCTAAAATGGTCGTAATGCTTTTTTTCAAAGTAACAACATTGATTCACAATTTTTTCGGCTCGTTGAATGTATTGGTCAAAAGTAAGCCCTTTAAATTCATTATGAATATCGTACTTTTGTTGCCAGAGATAATCCGATGCCATTCGCTCAAATGGGTCTCGAATAATAGTAAACTTGAAGTAAGAATCGAAAATATCCGGCTTAACCAACCCTGAGCTTCTCAAGTCGGTTGGCGTTAAATGATGCAAGGTAATCACTTGATCATTATTTTCTACCACGCCAAATAGGTGCTCAGGACTGTGAAATTCGAATATCTGCTCTATGGAAGTACCGCCACATCGAGGGATATGAAAAAATATAAATTTGTTTTTGTGGCAAATTGGCATGAAACGTTTTTATTGATCTAAGACGTGCATCTCAGTTTATAACAACCTAGGTAACCCAAAGGCAAGAATGATCAAACGTGTATGAATTTATCAAGCTACAATCAATCATCAGCCGCGGCCTTAGCTCACCAACTGAGCGTATCGTATGGTATTCGTCGGTCTGAGATACAGGCTAAACATATTCACTCCGTTTATCAGGAAATGCCTCGAATTGACAGCGTTGCTGACTTCTCAGCGATAGACAACGTCTTGCAAGAGAACCACGAAGTGAGTGTTTCTTCTGACACCGTTTTCGGTGTCATCGTTGAGACGCGTGAACATCATGCGCTAGAAACCGTTATCGAGAACGTGATCGAGCAATGTGGAATTCGAGTTCAATTATTTCATGGCACAACGAACCTCAACTTTATTTTGTCTGGCAAAATTGCAACATTCATTGAGTCCGGAAAAGTCATTCTGAGTAAATTGAATACCGACCAATTGAAAGAGCAACAATACAATGCGCTATTGCTTAGCAATCGATTTTGGAACAGATTGATTGGGCGTAAGAAAGTGCTTATCTTCCAGACCGATTCTCTATGTTGCTCGGAATCGGATTACACGTTGGACGAATTCTTAATGTTTGACTATATTGGCGCTTGTTGGGATCGAAATCGACCCATTAATCTAATAATAGACGGCGGAAACGGCGGCTTTAGCCTGCGCGACTGGAGACAATCAGTAGACTGCTTAAGTCGATTTCAGGCACGCCTATGGGGGGGTGGTGAAGACGGCTATTTCGCCTTTCATATGGACTTAATCGGCGCTAGAGTCGCATCTCAAGCCGAATCCGCTCAATTCGCCACTCAAAACTATTTTTACGATCACAGCTTTGGTGCACACGCGATTTACAATCTCAACTCATCCAAGCAACACGCATTTTTTCGTTATTGTGAACTGAGCAAAAAGGTATTTCCCAACCTATACGCAACGGTCAAACCACCAACACTGATTAGTAATTAGAAAAGCACTCAATGTTTATATCTGACAATTATAACTTCGTCTTTTTTGAAGTCCCCCGAACTGGCTCCAATTCAGTTTCTGCAGCACTGGCTCAATTTGACCCAGATTCAGAAACGGTTTTAAAGCGAACACAAATCAATGTCACCGCCGATTACCACGACTTCATTTTACCTACACAGCCTCAAGACCCTTATATCGTTTTTGCAGCTCACCGCAATCCTTACGCAAGACTTTGGTCCTTCTGGAAACACCGGCATAGAAATGGCAATCCTGCGGTATTTAGAACGACTTCATGGCCTAGATACGTCGAGTGGGTTTGCGATCCAGATTCGGTTCCTGAAATCCAAAACGCCATGCTCGACATTCCCATTAGCGAAATGTTTGATTGTGACCGCATCGATTATTGGATTCGGTTTGAATCACTGATTGAAAGCTGGAAAAACTTTGGCCAAGAATACGGATTTGACCTACCTAAGCTCGAGATAAAACAGTCTTCTCCCGACATGGGAACAATGCAAAACGCGTATGATCAGGAAATGGCGGCCAAAGTGGCAAACAGGTTTGCTGCGGATTTCGAGCGCTTTAATTATGACACTGATTCATGGTCACAACATTAGATTTATAAGACCGAATCAAACTAATGAAAACCCTAGTTCCCTATCCAAGGAAAAATCGCGCCAAAAGTGACGTAGAAAAAACGGTAAAACTCTGGATGGCATTTAGCAACTGTTGGGTCTAAAGCTGGGTAAGAAAATCCTTTGTTTGTTGTAGATAGTCCATTTTCCAACTTGGAATTAATTCAATAACGCCTGACGCGATTTCGTTTCTCACAGCAGATTGAACGCTTTGAGCCAGAACTTGTGATTCGCCATCTTCTTGATCCATTGCACTTATGTGATAGCTGCTGGTTCCAGCCCATCTATATAAATAGAAATTTTCATGCGCCGCAATCTCAGACCTGATTTCTTTGCCTAGTATATCCCTTACCCGATTATCAAATAGCAAATCCTCACCTGCGCCGGTTGCCTTATAAAAAATTTGATTAAACAGATCTCTGGAATAACAGCATTGGGCGTGGAAATTGTACCTCTCAATACTCGAAATAACGTCGCTATTCCATAAAAAGGCACTGTAAGGTTTGTAATATTCCGCCTTGCTCTCCAACAAGGAGCCAACCGATTGAGACAGTCTAAATGGCAAGCAAATATCATCGTCATCCCAAGGAAAAAGCACATCTCCACTCGAGAGCGCGGCAATCATATTTCGTTTCTCGCCCAAGGTGTTCACTTTCTTCGGCAAATTGATCACCAACACCTCAGGATGGTCGAATGATAGAGTCTGCATATGAAAATCATTCAATATAATCAGCTCTTTACGACCCTGATAATCCTGATTTAAAAACGATTGAATCGCCTCCTCCAGTAATGATGGGCGGGCGAAGGTAACGCATAAGCAGCTGACAAAAGGCAGCGAATCATTAGTTTTGATCATAGCGGACAATGATACACCGCTTAGAGGCGAGATGGCATGCGAGTTGTTGCCGAAGCTTGATTATCAACGGTGCGCGTAAATAGAATCAGATACGTAATCCCTACCAGACTATTCCGTGTTCGACTTGCCTGAAAAGTCTCCTCGTTCGATCTTATGCCTTGCAGTGTAAACACAATAATCAGATATAGACTCACTCGTTCTAACAATAATGCCAGAATGAAAGCTCGTTATATGTTTGAAATTAAATTAGCAACCAGCGGGTTCATGTTACAGTGACTGCTGACTCGTCGACGATAAAATAATAAAAATGCAGAGTTCCAACAATTCAAATATTTTGATTCTTGAAGACGACCCTGATCAGATGCGCGCATTAGTTAGTTTGGCTCAGGGCGAGCTAAGAAAGATAATTGAAGACGAAGATACCGACGATCAACAAAAGCGAAGAATCCAGGAAATTCGAATCATTAAGGTTAATAACACGGGCTCTTTAAAAGCCGCTGTTTCAACACATAAAAACGTATTGCTCGCCGTGTTAGATTGCAACACGCCCGATACAAAAGATGGAGTCACTCATGACCAGTTAGTAAAAACCAATCATATTATTACTGGGCAGCATAATGCGGTCGATATTGTCACTAAACATATACCGAACACCCCTATTACATTGATATCGTCATTGGACCGATTTAACAGAACCGTTAATCGATACTATGAAAGCAAACACAATTTAACGATCAACTTTAAACGCAAAAGCGATCCAGCCGGGATCGCGAAAAATGTGGAACGCTACTTGAGGGCCTATTTAGAGTCGATTGAATAATTTCCGGACAACCAAGAATGGCACTAAAAAAACGTCACACTCTGGGGCAAGATTTTAATGTCGCAATTACCACACCGCTTGCCCCTGAGCCCTCGAATTACTTATCTTAGGTAAGTAAATTCTGCCAGCGGCGCTTCCGCCGACGCAGTGAAAAACAATTGCCCTCGATCAGGGTCATTGTAACCAAAAACAATTGATACTGAAAAACGTCGCGCGTCCAGTAGTTCTAAACGGCTTACGGATGTATTTAAATTTACGCGCTCGATGTAACGAAGACTCAATGTGTCGGTCGCCGCATCGTAATCTGCACGTACTCTTCCTCTTAAACTCCCATCATCAACGAAATTAGCGGCGTCAATAACGGATGCCCTTCCGACATTCACTCGAGTATCGCCTGCTTGAAAGGCTACTGGTACACTCACTGACGCTCGGTCATTTACCTGAATGTTAAACGTCACACCGCTTTCACTGAAAAGCTCTTCTTGAAGTCTTGATAGATTACGAATATCAAGTCTCGCAACATTTCTAATCGTGCCGCGCTGAAATGTTTCAGCGTCGCTATCCGAAACAACATCTAAGTTGCTTTGACGCACATTCATGCTCAGTTGCGCAATCGGTCCAACTGCAATGGGAGCTGGCGGCTCTTGATCGACAGGAGGCTCATCAACCGGCGGTTCAATTGTTATTTGTGCTTGCAGCGCACCGCTTAAGAAAAAAATCAATCCAAAAATGGAAGTCTTGCTAAGTAGTTTCATAAATACCTTTTATTGTTAACTAGTCTCATTAATTGAGAAAGTAAAACTATCATTTAGACACTCGTGGAAACTACCGACCTGGGTCGTAAGATTTGTCGACTTTTGTCTCTAGTTTTCGGAGGCAGGTTCAACGCTTGTTTAGCGTCAAAAAACGAATACGAATTACTCACAAATGCAGATATTAAGGGTCCAGATGAATATGACTCGAATGGCTCTTCTTAATTCTCAAGCATCGATGTGAAACATATCACCTGTTAAGCCAGTAACGGAGGTCTGCTAGCCACAAACGGATCGAAAATTAGTCGCTTCAAACTCATTGAACCACAAGCACTAGCTCGATAACTCGATAAGTTTCAGCTCATTAGTGGCTTGCGCTGCATCGGCGTAGACAATCGCTTCTCAGCTCTAAGCTGAATTAAGAAATGTTGTTGTTAAAATCCAAACCACTTTTTTAATAACGCACTCACTGAAAATGTTTTCGTAAACCGGTCGAGTACGCCGCTGGAAAAATACTGGCGTGTGTCTCATCTTCAAATACCCGCAAGTAAGTCGATACCTTTCTTTTCTCACAACTCTTAAGCAAGCCTTCTAATTGCCTCAAATCACTCACCATCAGCCTTCCGCTGCTGGCCTGCTCTTCGTACTCTCCTACGGCGAGATACATGTTTCTTGAGCCGTCAAACGATGATGATTCACAGGTTTCCCTTACGGTACGTAACGCCTGCTTTTCTCCATACCAAAGTGATGGCGAAACGATAATATAGTTGCTAAATAGTTCGGGTGACCACAACCAGGCGTACAGCGCAAACAAACCGCCGTATGAATGCCCGACCAGAGTGCGATCATCTACCGAGGCCGGATAATTATTTTCAACGTAGGGAATAATCTCCTGCTCTATAACCTTCAAGAATGCAGCGCCACCACCTGAGTACCGCTGTGCTTGTTTGCCATAACCACCAGACCCGACAAAAAACGGGGTGTAGTCACGGGTACGATTATTTCGATACTGAGATTTATCCAAATAGGCAATAGCAACGCTAATAACCGGTGGTATGCGGCCTCGATTAGATAAGTGGGTTACTATCTGAGCAGACAAAGCAAAGGAGTACTCGGCATCAAGCATATACACCGTTTTGCACTGAGCGTTTGGTTTTTGACATTCTGCAGGCACATGAACGTAAAGTTGATAATCAATCTTATTGTCCGCTGTCGGCAGATTAACAACCTCGGTATGCGAGATCACAAGCGGTGCTGAGGCCTTATTTGCAATTGCGGATGTCATTGGAAATAGAAACAGCGGCAATAGTAATAAACACGTCGGATATCTCATTTCTGGAAGAATCAAAGTCGCTCCAATAAAGCTTTTACGGAATATTGTCGAAACAGTACAGGCGGCGATCATGTCAGTCAATGTAAGCAAGGATCTTCCAGAGTCAGCGATTATCGGTTTATTCGTCGCTTAAAAGACCAAACGCTCTTATTGCATCAGCATAGCTAAACTGTTGATAATCGATTAGCATCGCCTTACTAACCGTTACTAACAAAGAGTGATTCTCGCTTGCAGATAAATCGCCAAACCATTTCCAATGCATTTAGTTCGCAACCGATAGGCAAAACCAGTCTTCGTCAGATCGAACGAATGCTAAAACAAAGCAATGGCGTTGCCTTGGGCAGCTTAATTGCTATGTTGATTTGCACCTATCTTCTACGCAACACACCGCACGTACCGGGCATGCTGCTTTGGGTTGGTGTGAACATGGTTTTAGTTGCTATACGTTGGTATTTAATTTATCTACCCATTGATCGAAAATATAAAGCGGGCGACGATATTACGCGCCGAGATCACACCAATTACCATTTGGTGCGTTTCGCATTGGTTTGTATTTGGGCCGTTGGTGGTTACCTATTTTTGCCCACGCTCGATGACCCTAAGGTATTTGTCGGCTTTGTGATAATCTTTGCGGGCGTTATTACCGCAGCTGCACAAAACAATACCTCTGCCACCACAGAACTACCGCTTATCTATGTGTACCCAGTGGTTTCTGGCTTAGTAATCAGAATGTTGGAGTTTGGTTACTATTTCTTTGCCACCCTGATGATTTTGCACGCACTGTACGTCAGTTATCTGGTGGTCAGCATCTCAAAGCTGGAAAAGAGAGCGCATAAAGCAGAACTGGAAAATGAAGCGCTGTTGGATGATTTAACTCGACAAAAAGAAAAAGCTGATTTAGCCAATACTCAGAAATCCAATTTTTTGGCTGCCGCAAGCCACGATTTAAGGCAACCATTAAACTCGCTGGGCCTCTTCTTATATAGCCACAGAGTTCAAATCAAAGATCTCGAATCAATCGACTTAGCCGCCCTCGACGGTGCCGACAGCGCGTTTAATGCGCTGCAGGAGTTATTCGACGCACTCACCGAAATATCTCGTTTAGATGAAGGCTCTATTGGTGTATCAATCCAGTCCGTTGACCTTAAAAATGTTGTTTATCCGGTTATCAAAGAACTAACTGTCGTGTCTGAGGAAAAAGGCTTAAGGTTGGATTATGCGTCTCTCGGCTTATGTGTTGCCAGCGACCCAAACATGCTAACCAGGATTCTGAGGAACCTAATCGGAAATGCCATCAAATACACCGAGCATGGCTCGGTGGTCGTCTCTGAAGTGCGCGACGGTGACTATTTAAACCTTACCGTAAGTGACACGGGTATCGGCATTGCCAAAAGCGAGCAACAGACAATTTTCGATGAATACCATCAAATAGCAAACAAGAAACGACAGCGAAGTGATGGCATTGGCTTAGGATTATCGATTGTTAAAAAGATAGCCAAACTTCTTGATCACCCCATATCCGTGGAATCAACACTGGGTGAAGGTTCGTCGTTCACACTGAAAATGCCTCTGTGCCCGGAATCACAACATGAACCGGCATCGAAGAACCTGGAGATCACTTCAATGACCGGACTTAAGGTGTTGGTGGTTGATGATGAGGTAGAAGCCTTAAGAGGAATGCAATCCGTGCTTCAAAGTTGGGGGTGCATCGTGAACACGGCTGAAACGCCTCAACAAGCACGCGAATGTATTCGTCTCTCTCGCCCGCAGATAATTTTGAGTGATTATCGATTACACGAAAGGATGAACGGCATTGAATTAATTAGCAGTTTAAAGCAAGAATTTATGCTAGATATACCTTGCCTGATCATCAGCGGTGACAAGTCTAAAGAGCTTGTTCAAAATGCGGAGTTACACGGTTTCCATTGCTTGGCGAAGCCAGTCAATATAGCCTTGCTCAACAATATGCTAAACCAATTAACCTCAACAGAAGCATAATCATATAAGTAAACGCGGCTTAAGCCCAGTTGATACAAAATCACCTTATCAGACCTTAGCCCATGGTTAATAAGAATTGATAAACGTATTGTGCGCTCTCTATTTTTAGCAAAATAGACGACTCAGAGAGCTATCTCATCACACTGCATGTGCGCTTACATAGATCAAATCGACAAGCACGGTTTGTTTTCTTCTAAGTGCCGCTAGACCGTATTCGCTTATATGAAAATCATGCTTGCCGACGATCACACCTTGTTCCGTGAAGGCCTTAGAACCGCAATTGAGACTGTGCCCCATTACCGTGTTATCGGTGAATATGAAAACGTAGAAGACTTGAGAAAAGAATTGCAACAACAACTGCCTGACTTGTTGATAATGGACTATCGAATGCCGGGTGGTGGCACACTGGCCACGCTAACGTATCTTAAACAACGCTATGAATCGCTAAAAATAA
Source organism: Arenicella sp. (assembly GCA_965230315.1). GTDB lineage: Bacteria > Pseudomonadota > Gammaproteobacteria > Arenicellales > Arenicellaceae > Arenicella. Next base: position 3,285,428 of record CBDDKT010000002.1, on the reverse strand, counting down.
TCGTGTTAACCGGCATAAGCGTCAGCCCAGTATTCCAACAGTTTATCGACTCCAAAGCGGATGGTATTTTAATTAAAGATATGACGGGTGTGCAGTTAATGCAGGCAATCGAGGCAGTAGAACGCGGTGAACGGGTTATCGCTCCCGCGGTAAACGATTATTTAAACAGTGAACAAGCGCAACTCTCTTCGCGAGAATATCAGGTAATGGAATTAGTTCTGGAAGGTTTGAATAATGATGAAATAGCCGAACGGCTTAATATATCTATTAAAACAGTGAGCAACCATCGCTTTAATTTGCTGCAAAAGCTCAACCTTAAGAACAGTGTCGAACTAACGCGATACGCCATTCAAAATGGCTTTATCGATACAATTTAGATAAAAAATCATCGTGGTTTGAGCATGTTTTAAGGCTTGGGAAAAATTCCTATTCTCAATTATTGGTCTGGAAATACATAATTTGCTTTGGTGTAATCCGGCTTAATTGCTCGACTCAACTGCACCCTAATATTATGTTTGTAAACAAAGAAGGCCAAATAATAAGCATTTCCGACATCCCTGTATCGTGGCTATGCCCGGGATGTAAAGCACTGATCTCCGAATACTGTAGTGCCGCCAAGATCGTAGACAAGGTTGAATTCGATCAGGCGAGCGACGAAATATTAGACGACATCATGCGTCACACACGTAAAACTAAAAACCCAATTTTACGCGCGCTGTATCGTGACATTAAACTGAAAATTCGCTCGGTATTAAATCAACCTGAACGAGAGAACAAAGTTTTCTTATTGCTGATGCACTTGGCTAATGAACGAGCACAACTGAAGCCAGCTGCTGGCGCATAAACTGAACCCTACATTCGCTTCAAGTATGTAGGGTTTAGACCTGCCGTCTACCAATCACGACAAACAAGCCAAGCGAAGCGACTACCATGAAATTTTGATGGAATTTCAATGTTCACCGTTTACGTAATTGCAACAAACCAAGTTTACGCAGTCGACTGAGAGACTCAATTAACTCGCGTTCGTCGTCGAGTTGAAGCTCATTCTGTAGCGACTCCAGGCTTCTCTCGGATTTAATGAGTGTGTTTGTTAGTCTAACCAAATTCGGAGTCACCGGAATATCATTAACGCAAGGCATTGATAACAGCTTAAGCATTGAATCTTCAAATAACTCTTTGTTGGCTGCGCCATCCAATCCTAAATATTCCAAGTCTAAAAAATGACTAAGCCGATCTTTTTTTGCTTTAGAGAGCATCGAGAATTCGGCTGAGTTCTTCTCTACAAGGCGTCGGAAACTAGTGCTTCGAACTAAGTTTGGTATAACTCGCATACCAGATAATGGTAGCTGCCGCGTACTGACTTCTTTATCAAGCAGCACTTGAATATCTCGATGTCGCCTGTCACACAGAATCTTGACTATCTGCTGATTCACCGCATTCCTTGGCCCCTCCAACACTTGAAGATAACATCCAAATTTATAGTTAATAATCGAACTTATCCCTAAGGATTGATTCTTCTTTCGAGATGATTGGCAGATCGACCTGAAATCCACAGGTACAAAAGAGTCATCCACAGACCGTGGTACTCGACTTACGTAAATATACAACTTCATGTTTTCACTCCCCCCAGAGATTAAACACACACACATCTTAACTGCCCAACCATTATTTATCGCTGCCGCCAAAAAATCAATCAAACTGGTTAATCATTTCGACACAATAAAAACGCCAATTGTTTCAACAGCCTTAAGTCTTGAAGCAACTAATCGAGTATGAGCAATAAAGTAAAATTAACCGGTGGGGCTAGTTCGTTGACTTCCGGGTTAAGCAATAATTGAGGTCATAAGCCACCATTCTTACTCCGACTCAACTCAACGTCGATTATCTCATGATCATAAAAAGGCAGCTTGCGGCAATCTTTATAACTTGTGGCGGTAAAGCGCTTGATAATGTGGCAGGCACTCTTCTACTACAGAGGCCTGATGCGCATTAAGTTCTATTTCTTTCTCTACATATGGGCCAAACCCGGTAGACGCTTCTACATTGTGATACCAATGCGGTGCCCATGCGCCGTCACTCTCACGCCGCCCTGCAGGCCAGCTCAACATTTGAGGCAAGAATGGAACGTTCAGTTGTTCACACAACTTGCTAAGAATCTGCTCGGGGTTACGTAACACATCCTTTGAATCAATCACCGGCGGTATGTCACCGTTCATTTCGAAGACTAAGTTAAAAAGGTTATGCTGTTGTTGAAAGCCGAGATCCAGCGCGTCTACGTCATTGCGTTTCTCTCCGTAAGATGCAACAACTTGGGCTGGTTCACGAATTAAAAAGGCGTGACTCAGCGTTGAAAACCAATCACGGTTAACCTCGCTCACCATGTGCTGGGTCATGTGCTTTTGGTATTGAATCGTAATATCTGGTTCTAGATCTGCGGTTAGCACTGTCTCGATCACGTCATTCCAATTTGCTGATTGACTCGCTAACACCTCCTGTTGCATTGGGTGTTGAATACCGGTTTCAGTCAAGTAGCATGCATAGAATGGCTCATCCACAACATTCGTATCCGGTCGATTTTCCCAAGCACGCATCATCGCGGTCGAGATATTTCTAGGCCCAGACCACATAGCAATGCGCTTTATCGTTTTATCGTTCATGGCTATCGACACTCCTCGTCGAGCATCTCTTTGTACAATTTTTGTAGCCGCATCACCATAGATCCACGCCGGTCATCGGCATCGAGTTGAACATCGCCAATTAGCCGTCCGTCGATACTCGTTACCGGCACCAGGCCGGCAAAGGTGCCAGTAACAAACGCTTCGTCAGCGCTGTAAACATCACTCAGAGAAAAATTGGTTTCTGCAAATTCAATATCGTGGTTTCGACAAATGGTTAGAACTGCACCTCGCGTTACACCGTCGATGCAGTATTGGCCCGTCGAAGTGATCACCTTATTATCTTTGACAATGAAAAAATGGGTGCTGTTGCAGGTGGCAACAAAGCCGTGTGGATCGAGCATCAACGCTTCTGATGCACCCGCTTTGGCGGCTTGAATACATGCGAGAATACAATTGATCTTAGAATGACTGTTCAGCTTAGGGTCTTGAACATCAGGAAACCCTCGTCGTACATGAACGGTAAAGAGGTCGATCCCTTTTACCACCGTTTCAGGTAATGCCTCTTTGTATTCTGGAATAATCACGATGGTTGGCTTTGTGATCGTCACTCTGGGATCTTGATAGGGCGTGGATTTGGTGCCTCGACTAACCATGAGTCGTAAATGCACACCGTCGACCATCTCGTTGGCCTCCAAAGTTTGGTTTATGCGATTTAACATTTCTGTCTGGCTCACTCCGGGGTGAAAATCCAGGGCCTTAGCACCGGCATAGAGGCGATCAAGGTGCGTCTTTAGGAAGGCGACTTTGCCATTATGCACTCGCAAACCCTCCCATATTCCATCACCAAGCATGAACGCTGAATCGAAAACCGACACCTTCGCTTGGTCACGCGGGAAAAGCTCGCCATTAATGTTTATCAGAATAGAACGATTTCGTTCGTCATCAACGTAAGTGTGAGTAGAGTGGCTCATTGAAATACTAGTTCCTGGCAAATGTTTAAACGCCTCGTTACAACAATACTATATAGAAAACAAACGGTAATCCAAATCCACCCGAATCAACCTTGCAAATAGGGTCATAGGTTGAGAAATTAATGGGCCAAAGAGCTGATCCAATTTTTATGCCATCACAGATTCTTTGGTGCTGGCCTAAACAACTGATTTTACTCTGGCCCTCACACTCAGTTTGCAATGGGATCACCTGAATTACACGCGTGAAAAGAATTCTAAAAAGGCTCTAGTACCTCTTCAAATTATCTACGTTCACATAAGAGTTTTCTTTAATGCGTACACTTAGAACCACAGGGTTTGGAATCACAAACGCATTTAACCTCGAGTCATAGAGAAGGCTAAATAAAACTCGATAATCGAAATAGAATAACTATGAAATACGCCATCATCGTTGACTCAGTAGCGGCAATCCCAAGCAACATTCTTAATAAACGACCATTCGCCGTGATGCCTGTAGTAATTAATATTGATGGTGAAAATGTGCCGGACTCGTTCAATCAGGCAGAGCTGATAGATTTTTACACCAGTGGTACGCTAAAAGTTAAATCCACCATATCGTCGTCGCCGCCCACAATTGAACAAATCTCTGAGTTAGTGACCAATACCATTGCGCCCGAGTACGACTACGCACTTTGCTTACCGATCTCAAAGCAAATCAGCCCCACATTTGATAACTTTCAGCTTGCGGCTAACGGTATCGCCAAAAGCGCCCGCGCCGCGCGAAATGAACTAGGCATTGAACATTCATTTCACATGAACTGTACCAACACCGGTTCAACCATTTCTGGTTGCGGCTTGATTGCTATTTACGCAGACATGATCCTCAGTAAAGGCATCAGCTACAATGACTATGTTCGATCTATTCAGAAATTTACGCGCGCTGTTCATTGTTACGGTGTGGTCACTAATGTACTGTATTCGAGAGCTCGGGCGCTTGAAAAAGGCATTAAGTCGATGAGTTTTCCAGCTGCTCTACTGGGAAAAACCGTAGGCCTAAACCCCATAGTACAAATCACCTACGATCATGTGACCAAACCCGTGTCGATGAAGCGCGGCATTGACGGAGCCGTAAACAGCTTATTCGATTATGTCGCCGATCAAATCGTCCATGGCTTATATGCACCGATCATAAACTTAAGTTACGCGGGTGACCCCGAAGACTTAAAACAATTTGAAAGCTACGCCAAATTGCTCGACACCGCTCAAAAACACAAAGTGACAATATTAACTGATGTTATGAGTCTGGCTGCGGGAGTTATTTTCGGCCCTGGCGCTGTCACCATTGGTATCGCCCCCAAAGATCAAAAAGCCATTCCAGCCTAATAATTCGATTACAACACAGGAGCGTCGGAAAATTAGGCTGGCTCTGCGTTTTGATCCTTCGGTGCAATACCAAGTGAAATTGATTGGCTGGAATAATTGATGCAAGCACTGACCGACATCATTCCTGAGATAACAATTACGCCTTGCTCTTTAGCTTTGTTTTGTAACGATTTAAATGCTTCCATTGCATGCAGCTCGTTAAGCACCCCCGCATAAGAAACATATATGATGGGCAAGAGAAGCCCTTTTTCCAGGCACAACTCAGCATGCTGAAATAGTTTTTTAATGGCGAGCTTATAACCGATTTTTAAATGATGAATCTCAAATTCATCATTACACAAACTAACGAGAGGCGTGTTTCGCTGAAGCTGACCTGAAACCGCAGATGACATAGAAATGGTTTTATGACCAACCATCTTCATTCGGGTACGTGCCTGCATAATGTCGCTGATGACAGAATAGGTTTTTACATTTTTCTTAAAACGATCGACATTTTCAATGGCAACTTCTGGGCTTAAACCCTTTTTGAGTAAGCTGTCGGTATACAGTGCCAATAAGGTTTGGCCAGAGCTTGAATTACCACTATTGCTAAATACCAACTTAAACGGTGCTGTGATGCCCGCCATCTTGCGTACCAATCGAGCTTCATTTTCAATCGTTGCTGCTGACTCCTTAATGTACTTGAATACATCGCTTAGAGCCGCTGACGTGCTTTGACAGATAACATAATCATAATAGGGCGCGACTTCATTGATAAGAAATACCGACATTTGCTCAGGTGTCGGACTAGTGGCGTCAGCCTTAGCGTCCTCTTTTAATGGGTTATCTCTGTAAAACCTTCCGAGTTGTTCTGTATCCAGAAAGTCCAGTCCTGTCTGGCCTCCGATCTGTGTATTCAGAGGGATCACTTTTATATTGCTTCGAGTTTCTAAAACATGAGCAGGCATGTTAGACATGGAGTCGACGATAACAACGTGTTTCATATTATTTTAGCGTTTTATCAACGCCTAAGTGGACATCAGTTAAGTCCACGACAGAATGTAAATTAACGCGCCCAAACTAGCATGATTCTTTGCATTTGAATGTGAAGTTTTTAAAAGTTTACCTTGGCGAATCTTGAAAACGGTCGTGTTGGTATGTCCATATAAACGCCGACCGTTCGCTTGACCACATCTGTGGTGGATTAATGCAGTGGATCCGACACCTCTCGCCGCTTCTTCTATTTTGACGACATCCGGCGGTTTTTGACCTTGGCTTGTTTAGTCGGCAAGCTGAATAATTCCGGATTCAGCAATAAAGCCCGCCTTCATATGTGAGCCATCGCAAAACGGTTTGTTTTTCGACGCGCCGCAACGGCATAGGGCAATTTTATCGCCTTTAATTTCCTGCTGAACGCCATCTTTGTCAGTAAATGTGCCGCTGACCTGAATCACCGCCGAGGCATTTTCTTTTAATACAATTTCAATACTCATAACAACTCTCCTCTACGCAAAAACGTATTTACCATAAGCAGTGCGAAACAAACCTACGCACTGCCTACTGACTATGTTTAACGGGCGTTAAATCAAGCCTTAGTGAAATTAGCATCGGCCACTCTGATTAACTCAGCTTCGTCGCCGTCATTCCAAAGTTTAAGGGCATCTGTTTCGTCGTTTTTTAAAAACAAAAACAAACGGTCTCCAACAACCTTGTAGTTGGTCGGGTCGACAGGAAAATTTTCTTTTATAGACATGCCAAACGCACAAGCGCCACCGTACTCGGGAAGAAACTTACTGGGGTTAGCGTCGAAAGCGGCTTTAGCGTCTGCGCTAACTAAGTGATAGGTCACACCTTCATGTTCCGAAGAAAACTCGGCTGAGCCTTTTAAGGGGTTATCGGCTAAAAAATAGGCTACTGGGCAATAGCCCTCTAATGCTGGGTTACTCATTTTAAAATCTCCAAATAAAAGAATTAAATGCCATCCGCGTTAACTCTTTAAACGTAGATGACAACTTGGACTTTAATTCTAGAGACCAAAAAAAACAGAACAATAACGCAGAGACCTAAACGGACGCCCAGTCAGAAAATTCGGACGATCAATCTAAACTTGTTCTTAAAATTACGTACTCACTTAGACATTGCGAACAATTCTTTCCAGCTATTCGTTTACTAACCATAAAGATTACGCTCGTGAATTTTAAATACAGAACACTCGAATGACTCGTTAAAAGTTGTTTTAAGCGATGGCTTGCCGATAATGTTCATTCAACATTTTCAAGCAGGGTCTCCTTATTCCTGGAGAATAGCTTGATAAGAATCTTGATGATCTTTGCTTTCTGGGAGTTGAGCGTAAATCAAACTTACAATTGGAGGTACGGCAATTATATCAAGCCACCTCGCAGAAATAGCATTTGCGATAAAAATGCTATTCCAGCGAACCCAAATCATAATTTGCGGTTACCTAGCTATTAGTATAGGTCTGTATAAAAGAAATTAGCTGACATAAATCAGCGCCTATCATTTTGACAGGCTCTGATTTTCTGCCGTCTATTTGTCTCGTGCAGACGATAATTATTGTTTTTGCACGCCTTTAGTTCGTCGACTATTCATTAATCACAATAGTTTTTTCTGGCAATGGGTGTTTTACATTTCTGAGAACCCGGGCAATCTGAGTCTCTTCTACAAACACACATATTTTGTTCGCATTTGTTTGTACTGCACTCGCTGTTCTTCAAACAACTCTGGCCGATACTTTTATTACCATCGGCTAAGCAACGATTCTGGCCTAGACGATTGTTACAATACTGACCGCTAGAGCAATCACTATCGACATTGCACACACACATACGAGCGTTTCCTGCCCCCTGGCATTTTCCACTTGCACATTCATTATTGGTACTACAGCTCTGCCCTAGAGACTTACTAGCATCAGCCAAGCACCGATTCTGACCCAAACGCTTATTACAATATTGTCCATTGCCACAATCGTTATCTACATTGCATACGCACATACGAGCGTTTCCTGCCCCCTGGCATTTTCCACTTGCACATTCATTATTGGTACTACAGCTCTGTCCAAGAGACTTGCTAGCGTCAGCCAAGCACTGATTCTGACCCAGGCGCTTATTACAATACTGCCCATTGCCGCAATCGCTATCTGCATTGCATACGCACATACGATTATCGCCTCGCCCCTGGCACTTGCCAGATGCACACTCACGATTTTTATAACAAGCCGCGCCAACGTCAAAACTGCCCTCGGCAAGGCAACGATTTTCGCCAATACGCTTATTGCAATAATTACCGGGACCACAATCAACATCATCAGTGCAGCCTCTCGCAGGAGGTGCTACTGGACCTTGATATACTGGCTGGCCAACCGCACACTGACTAGACGGTAATCGACCACTGCCCTGTTCAACCCAATATCCGCGACCAGTATAGGTTCCATTATAGGGGTTAACTGCAATGATATCTCTATCGTTGTATCGATCACAGGTTTCGCCTTCTCGACACTCAAGCACTTCAAAATGGAGGTGTGGCTTGGTCGAAAAACCGCTCGAGCCAATACTCGCCAAAGGCTGACCACAACTCACTTCGTCGCCGACCTCGACCAAAGCTGAGTTGGTCTTTAGATGATAGTACTCAGTATATAAACCATCACCATGGTCGACTACTACCCGGTTTCCGATAAGATATTCTTGATCCTCGTCATCTTCATGATAATTATTTCCATTGCAATCAGGTTGTAGCAGCGAACGTTCATCACCGCTATAAAGCTTGGCTTTGCAACGGTCATATAGATTTTGCCGAACGGCCACTACTGTTCCCGCGCGTGCTGCAACCACGTAATTTCCAGGACGGTCCATCTGCCGAAACCCTCCTTTAAGCATATAGTCGGTTCCTCGGTGTCCACTGTAGCAATGGGGCGGATTCTTCTTACCATTAAAAGCCAAACAGTTGATGCCGATGCCTCGATTACGATCGCCTGTTCGCATATCGGGACTAAGCGGCCCAGCCAGAGGATTAGCAGCACTATTGCTTTCGTCGATCAATGTTCGATCTTGAACAGGAAATCGAAGTAGGCGCCTAGATTGATCTGCAATAACAAAGATAAAATCCCCATTACTTTCTTGTCGATAACGTACGTTACGTTGCCCCCAGCGAGCCGTTCGTAAACTCGAATCACTAAAAAACTGACCGTTATTAACCGCTTGGGATATCTGACGACCGACAGCTTGGCCTTCTATTCGTATCTTGAAAACAGCCGTTGATAACCCATCAGAGACATCAATCTCGAAACCGTAGGTTGTGTTGTTTTGAATACCGCCGTTTTTCTTGATCGCGAGAATCTCCTCCGCTTTGGTAGGTGAAATAGAAGCAACGCCTTGTGACCAGTGGCGAGAAGCTAAAGGCGTGTTACTCTGGCGCAAATCAAAATTTAATGTTTGCAGAGTATTATTGTAAACAAGAATACGTGTTTTACCTTGAGCACTCGCGGTAAAAAATAGCAATGCTAATATTATTAGGCTTTTCATTTTCATAGTGTCCCTCCATCCATTATTTAGTAAGTAGTCGTCGGCAACTGCCAATTAATTTATCCACATAAACCCATAGGAAAGATCCTTTTTAATGTCCCATATGGGTATCGATTCGACTGATTTATTCTTCGCATTATCATGACGCTTTCTAGGCACCTAATTGGGCCAATCCCTAACTCTGGACGGGTTACAAAGAGCTCGGGAGGCGCGGCGAGTACGATTTTCTCCGATACGATTTTCAAAGCATTTGAGCCTTGACTGTGTGAAGACATTGCCGCTACAAAAAGAGATCGCTTGGGCTTTATTCCATACAGCCTCGCCATCATAGGTGATATTCCCCTGTGCAATGTTTTTGTAACAACGCGCAGGCCCAGCGACGCGCTTTGCTGAGCCGCATAGTAGACGAATTTCATTCCCGCTTAACATCCAGTCTGACGGAAAATTTTTCGCCTGCGTCGTAAGCCTCGCGAAATTTCGACACTCGCTATTATTCTCAATATGGAAAGTCGAAAATACCGCAAAATGATCGGAGAAGTCCCCTATAGCCTGGCTTGAAAATCTCCTTACCCGACTTGCTGCAAGTGCAGGCAATCTATGCGACCTTGAGTAAAGCGCATAGTCGAGAAAAAGTTCATAGCCACCACTATCCTCGAGAATCGAATTATCAGTCGAGCTGTAAGTCGTTGGATACTTTATAAGTGGACTAGCTTGGCCGCTTGACGGGTCGATTACATTTCGAGGTGCCACTCCTAACTGCCTAATATCAGGCCCGTCAGCATCGAGGCGCTGTAACATACGACTATATTCAGCGCTATCGTAGAAATCGACATTAAGATCACCTGTGATGATTACCAACTCTGTTTCATCTATGTTCTGGTCATCTATGAACTGAGCCAACTCTGAGAACTGCTCTCGGCGAACAGCCTCAGAAATCAGGTTGTTTCCAGACCTCGCACCGGCAAGTCTCGCCTCAAGAGAAGCATCGGCTTGTGTATGGGTTGCGAAAATATGAAAACGAGAAGAGACATCGCCAATGGTCTTGCGTACCGCCGTATACATCACTCCTTTATTGGAAAGCCTATCTTCAAACGCGCTTGCATCAAAAATGTACTCTCGAGTCATTTCCATCGGAAAACGGCTCAAAATAACCACACCACCATCTTCCCATCCTCCGTTTCGACCCAGCACACGAGTACGAAATTGAAATACTTTACTGGTTCCAGCCAAAATCATATTCGAAAATCGATTTGAAAACATTTCTGAGAGAACGACTACATCGGCACCGGATGAATTAATCGAGTTGATAATTCCAGCGGTGCGACCCTCTCGGTTCGTGCCCCCTCCTGGTAAAAGATAGACATTCCAGCTAAGAACCTTCAACTCTTTTGCATCAGTTGACTGGGCGATTGCGTCACCAAAACTAAAAACCGACACGCTCAGGACCAACAGCACTTCAAGCACCTTAAGCTGAAGGGTGATTTTCATCCTATTTAAAATCATGGTCTGACTGGCCTCTATTTATCCTGGCAAACATCACGCCCGCTTCGGCTTTTATAGTCCCAGCCAGACGGACAGGTCGGCACTCGATGCTCTGTCACGCGCTTGGTGCATGTGTCAGCCCCCGAACGAACGTTATGAGTAAACCCAGCAGGACATTTCACGTCTTTTGGTGCTTTACCTTTGGTTGAGCGACACTCGTCACGACCCGACTGAGCATGAGGTCCGGTCCAGTTTCTTGCTCGATTACCAACCGCCAATTTACATTCAAGAGACTCAGTCTCTGTAATAGTTCTATTGCAGCGATCTCGATTTAGCGGGTTACGAATCTCATATGACCAACCTGATGGGCAAGATGTTACGGCCGTTGCCCGACAATAATTTTTACCGATGCCAAGCGTTCCAAGAATACAAAGCCCATTGTCACAATCGCTATCACTCGCGCAAACACATTGCTTATTGCCGTTGCTACCCTGACATCGATTAGTTGCGCATTCCCTATTTTTTAAACAGGATTCCCCGATTTGAGACGAACCATCTGCAAGACACCGGTTGAGCCCAAGTCGTTTATTACAATATTGGTTGGACGCACAATCAGTATCATTGGAACAGATCTGAGTAAGCACATACCTTGAAGTCGCTATGTAATGGTAAATACTACGAGCGCTACTGACGCTCGAACGACACATCTGATAGCTCGTTCTGTTAAAGCTTGAAAAGTTACCATGCTCGCAGCCATTTTCTTTAGGGAATCCAATAGAGTCGGTAGCACCGTATTCGTCGTCAAGACCAAAGGCATGCCCTACTTCATGCCATAAGGTTCCATTTGTGGTCATAGTCGAAAAGTTGTTGTATTGAATAAGCGATGTTTTATAAATTTGATTTCCGCCATATGGCATAAATTTTGTCCCAAACCTCACTTTAATATAGTCATTACTCCCCAACCGGTTTAACAATGAGCTTGAAAATTCATCCTCGTTAAATCCCTTAAGAAGCAGACGCAATCTGAAGTTACCCGGCTGACTCCAATATTCTTCCGATGTTTTGATAAAATTTCTTAGCACCCAGGTATCTGCGCTAGATGGTGTCTCAACTCGATCGCTATTAGGATCCGGATGCCACGCTACCTGCAAATATCGATCGACGCGACATCCTGTATTCCAGCTTGAATCGTTATAACTGTATTCGATTAAGCCCTTGGAAATATGCTTGTTAGTACGGTCTCGTTTTTTGGAACGTACTCCATTCTGACCATCGTAACGGCCTTCTTTTCCCGAGTAGTAAGTAGTGTCGGTACAATGAGTTAAGGCAACAGGTCTTGCATCAGGTTTTAGACTCCATACAGAATTCGGCCCTACTCCCGAACTCTCTAGCTGACTGAATTCATACAGACGCCATGCATGATTTTGCTTATCTAAGTCAGTATAGTCGGGCGCGGAGGTAGATAACCTACCCATAAACAAGTCAACTCGATTAGGCACAACATCATTAATCGTCGCATCGTAAGGAATGGTCATGATCCATTCGCCTGCAGACTTCGACAAGGCATACCGATATTTTTGTCGTGTAACAGCGTTACCAAAAAAATTGAACTTCCCTCTTACCAATTTCATCGGTAAATTCTGCTCAGACAACACATCTTTCTGCGCTTGATAGGCGGAGTCCGTCATTATTTTTTTTATTTCGTCGCCTTTGGTGTCTCTTTTTCGATTACAGACCAAAAGCTTTCTATTCCAACCCCGATTACCCCAATAATTAGGCTCGGGAAACAGTTGTTGATGCATATCCGCTTCTATTCGACTTGCTGAATCGGTTGGCGAACTAGATGTTCGAATCTCAGAACAAAGATTGGCTTGCGCTGGCACGGCGAATAAGGCCAGGAGTAGTAATATTATGAAAATAAAAATTTTGGTATACACGTCAACACTCCTTGTGGATTAGAATTTCAAATTGATACTCAATGTCACTAAGATGACGTTAGCAGATAGCCTGATGCTATCCATCACCAATTTTAGGTATAGTTTTCGAGTTCTATCGATTTAGAAGACCAGGCTTAGATGGGCTGATTCAAACAGGCCGGCATACAAAATAGGGAAAGATGTGGTGGGTTTTGTTGCTAGAAAGCCTCGAGCTGTTGCAGAATACTGGGCCAGTGAGAAAAAAGCAGAAATTGTCCAGCACCTGAAATCCACACAATTTGAGCCTGAGGCACCGCTTGATGAAAAGCATCAATGTACTTGCCTGTCACCAATTGGTCGCCTTCTCCATGTACGACTCGAATTGGTAATTGAAGTTGCTTCGACTCCTCAAGCCAGTTTGTTAACACTATTGGGCAGTCGTTACAGAAACCTCGAGAACCTCTTTCAACGGTGTGGTTCAAACCTTTAACCACCGCCGAGTAAACAGTCTTGTCTTCAAGTGCCTGCCGATCGGCCGGGATATCCTTGTGAAGCGCGTCAATAAATAGATCGGCACGACCTGATTTGATCAGCTCAACCCCGGCTCTAGTAATGAGTGGTAAGGCAAATGGAGTATAGTAAGTGGTATACGCCAAGAGCTGCTGCCGCCTTGGTAGATCGGCAAACAACGATTTTTGCCAAAAAGGTGCATGACTTATTAAAAGCAGGCCTTTTGCAACAGCAGAATATTGATTGCAAAAACGTTGCGCGTAAATCGATCCCATCACATGACCAATGATAATTACCTCGCTGATGCCTAAGTGAGCGATTAGCTGTGATGCGTCATCAATCGCCACATCAATAAGATCAGAACCAGACGCTTTCCGGTGTAAATCTGTTTTTCCGTAACCCGGCCTTGATGGCGCAATAATCCTCCAGCCGGCTTTTTTGCAAGCACTTACCGCGTCGGCACTCCATTCGACCCCATACAACATATTATGAAAGAAGAGCACTGGCCGACCTGCCAGATCACCTTGTTCGGTATAGGCGAGTTGGCGCCCGTCACGCAGTTTCAATGTCCCAGTCAGACTGCATCCTCCAGTCGATCGACTTGGTTCGATCTCGCTTCTTGCTCCCGCCACAATCGAATCGTTCGCCGCAAAGGCACATAATTTTCGCACCAGATCTGAACTGGATTTTGAGTACGTTTTCTGCAACACCATCTTGATCTGTGTTCTAACCGTGTGAATTGATGCAGACCTAGCTTCGGCTATTTCGGCTGGTGTCATTCCATTGGTTAAATCACGAGCAACTTCCGCCTCTGAAACACTAAGGCCGTATACCTGTCTAATCTGCTTCAATACCGACGCTCTTATACGCAACTCTATCGACGAGATAAGATAATAGTCAATCGAGTGTGCACTACCACCTTCTCTATTCAGATTGGGCATATCTTTTCGGTCAATCAACGTTACTAAGAAACAACCCTCTTTATTTTGAGAGAAATAAGGCGTAAACAAAAAACGAGATTTGCCAAGCTGATCACCTCTTATCCAACTTTCCAGATTTTGTTTGCAGTCCGAATCTATCGGCAACTCAGAAACATTTTTATAGTCCAATGCCGCCCATTCGCAATGGCTATTTCTCACAATGATGGCACCTGTTTTATCGACCAACATTCCCATACCTGATACTGAATCGACAACCTGCTGAAGTTCAGCTTGGCTCAAACCAACCCCTTCCATCCGCTCAAACACGGTATGTGCGCGATCAAAATGAGCGCGAAGATCCTCCTCTGATTCATCGCTAATGCCATTAGGCGATGCGTCGATTCGAAGCGAGATATACGACTCCCATGCACGCATAAGTTCGTCATAACGTAACGGCTCCACCGAAGCGGCGTAAGCCTCACTCACAACCTTCCCTTCAAGAATATCTCTGTTATTCCCTTTCACGATATTCAACTTAGGCCCCTGTTAGTGTTTGTAAAATGAACAAAATATATTAGGAATGGCTGTCCTTTGTTGTTGTTTCATCCTTAACCGACTAACTTTACTCTGATCCGCATCATTAAAAGGCAGGGGTTGCCCCGATTGTCTTTGCTAGTACTTGAAATAGTTCCCTTTTTTAATACCTTCTTCGGTCCAGCCTAGGGCTTCGTCTAGCTTCCCTTTTACAAAAACTTTACTCCATGAGTTAACTATTGCACCGCTGCTATCTATCTCTTCGAACCTATACTTATATTGATCTTCCGCTAGCGTAGGATCCTTAACTAGGTGCTTAGATATTGTTGTCTTTGGTCGAATTTCGTCGGTAGGAATAAACTCATGATTTGGCTTTCCATCACCAAATAGCATCACGGCGTGACTAAATATATCCAGCATATTATTCCTCTCTTTGTGATGTTTCTCTTTCACACTTCTCCGTAAGCTTATCAATGAACTGCCTGTATATAATATAGATTATGTCTGCGACGGACGCAATTATATACCTATGTTCACCAATTACAAACGCGTGTTTAAGTCGGCTCTTAATAGATAAAAAGCCGATAACCTCTGTTGTTCTTTCTCCTGTATATCGAATAGGGATACAAAAAACACTAGAGAAATCGACTGGCATGTCATCAAACATTTCAGTTTTCAAATTCCAGTCTGTGGGGGCAGCCTGACTAATTTTAGGGTGTTTATATTGTTTGCCATTTTTATACAATGTATGTATGTCCCCAACCATATAGTACGGTGCTCCTGTTTCAATCAAGCGAGAAATACTGCTGAACTCTGATTCATCATATTCGACAGGAGGCCTACTATTTCCGATATCAGAATTTCCCAGGCTTGCTAGTTCGTTTGTTTGATCGTCATCAGTGGTGTTGAAAGCATGCTTCGCTCCACTCATACTATTACCACCCATGTACTTTACAGTCGAGTTCTGAGGATCATAAGTTTTTATACTCACATTGCATTGTGTGCCAGTTACCGAAGACATGACAGTTGCCAAGGTGTTGGCGAGTTCTGTAATAACTTCATTGAAGTGCTCGTGATCAATTTTGCCGTACGCAACGTAGTCTCGAACTACGTGGTTACAGTAATGTAGATATGCGGCTATACCGAAGGCGCGGGCTCTGTTTTTTTGTTTATTCTTCTTATATGCAAAATATATTGCGGCCGGAATTAACAAGTAAAGTAAATGAAATGCTACCGACGAAACAATATTCAAAGAGCTTGAAGTTAGTAAGTCGTTTGATACTGCGTATAATAGACCGAGGATCGAAGCAAGCCCTCCTACAACACCTACTATTGTAGTCACTCTTACACGTTCTTGTGAGTTGAATAAATCATCAAGTGTGGCCTTTAAATCAGCCTGAGTTTTTTTATTCTTCTGGTCCAACCTTTATACCCCCCCGATACAATATTTCTAATGAAATTTTTATCACTAGCGGCAGACTTTAACCTATTAAATTATAAAAATAAATGTGCAAGCTGCATATATGACAAGACGCCGATTTTAGCACTTATATACACGTTAATCGCTGAGCGTTTTCTAAATAGCAAGTGTAACTAGGCAGTCTCATCCACTAGTTTTGAAAACTAGCTCTTGATGAGTACAACGCACTATAACAACTTCAACACGTTCCTAATTAACTTATGAATTGTACGTCTAGGTTATTTTTACTATGTTTTTAAAATATTTGATTGAAAAGAATCAAGCTTAGCGGTGATGACTTCTTTATCAACATCAACACCATTTTCATGCAATAGATCATATGAACTGACTATCGCCTCACACAGGTATTTCGACATCAAATTCATAATTTTTGATGTCGAAACATCTAACCAATCTTGTTCCCTAATCCCTATATCTACTTCTACTGACTTCTCTTTCTTATTTAGCTTGGGCTTTTCACCGCCACTAAACTTAAAGTCATGAACGTTTCCCGAGACATACAAGACTATAGATATGTCTTCATACGTACTACATATATATTGATCAAACACCAAATCTAATTCATCATTGATTTTTTTCATTAACGGACTTATCACCTTTCCCGCACGCCCGCTACCTGCATCAAGCGCAATATTAATCATCTTTTTTTAATTTCCATCTTGGTCCTTTATAGTTTTCATGGCCAGGTTTATGTATCCCAGCCCACGGTTCATTATTATCAGGCCCTGGAAACCGCTCTACTAATCTACGCTCTTGTGTGACTGTAGATGCTCTATCGGACCTTCGTTGGCGGCGAACTTCTCCTCTCTTACCAATTTCTTTTCTAGTATATCTTTTTCGCGGTGCCTCATGTTTAGTAATGCCCCATTTTTTGAATTCACCGTTCTGATGTTTTGAATATAAAGTTGCATCTGCATCGGACGTAACTTTGTTCCCATGAGGAGTACCTTCCTTTTTATTCCTAACCTCCTTAGGCAGATTACTATTTGCAGTGCTCCTCCATCGTTGTGCCCCTTCAGGCCCTTGTAATGTGTAACCGGGTCTATTTTTATAACCACCCGAATACTTGCCTTGAGCTTCGGTACGACCGTTAATTTTCTCATTCAGAGTTTTTGCCGCTTTAGAACTTTGAGTAGCGGAGATGCTCTCTAAATTTTCTTTTTCTATTTGTACCTTACTGTTCGGTTCACCAACTAAATCAGCATCGCCGCCGCCTTTTCGCCCACGGCCTGCAAGCTTGCTATATGCCGAACCCGGTACTGCCGCTAAATAAGTCCCACCAGTAAACTTGGCCGCTGAATCCAGATCGCCTTTGATAAAAACATCATCCAGAAATTCACCGGTCTTGCTAACGCCGCTACCGATTGCATCTGACGAGGCTCCGATGATGCCTTTCTCACTGACTTCGTTATACGTATTGGTTGCGACCGAGGTTGCTGTGCTCTTAATATACTCTTGAGTATTTTTAACTCTTGCTCTGGAATCCTGCCCCACCGACGTGTTGGCTAATATTGCCGAAGAGCCAACCGTGGCATCCAATCCAAGGTCTACCAAATTAACGGCTTCACCTGCCGCGCCAATCAGCGCATTACCAATTCCGGTAAGCGCATTGGTACCTCGAACTCCAACGTCGCTGAAAAATCCGTGCCCTAAGCTGCGGCTTAAATCAGCAGAAGTTCTCGTTTGCGTCGCCGCTTGGTTTCGTAAGAAATCTCTAACTTGTTGCGTAACAGGAAAGTTTCCGTCCAAATCCACATACACCGTCGGATTCTGATAAGCGTATAAGTATCGATGCAAGGATGGCGCAATCATATTGTCGCCTTCCCACGCGTCTTCACTCAGGAACTTACCTGTATCGGGATCATAGAACCGTGCTTTTGCGTATAGAAGCCCTGTTTCTTTGTCTTCTTCATAGCCCGTGAAGCTGAATCGGTTGTAACTACTGCCGACTTCGTTTCGTTTTATGCCCCAGGCATCGTATTGGTATCGTGCTTGTACCGCGCCTTCGCTGTTGGTTAGGTTGGCGACGCTATTGAGTACGTCGTAGAGGTAAAACTGTGTCGGTTCATTGAGCGTGTTTAGGCTGAGTAAGCTGCTGGCGCCGTAATCGAACTTCGCTCGTGTTTGGCCTGTTGCCCCGCTTATGCAGTTGGCGTCACCGACTTGTTCACAGCCCGTTACCTGGTATTGTTGCAATATGGATTGATCGTCGTAGGTGCTTCGCTCAGCACCTCGTTCGCCAATCTTTTCGATTCTCAGGCCATCGTAGTCGTAGAGGAATTGACCAACCGTGCTGCCGCCGATTTGTACTTCTCTAAGGTCGTCTCGTATGTCGAAAACGAAGTTGGTGATTTCACCGGCTTTAACCTTTTGGATTTGATTGCCGTTTTGGTCAAAGGCGTAGCTCGTGTTGTTATTGCTGTCGAGGTTATCGTCGACGTTGGTGAGTTGGTTTCTAGGGTTGTAGCGATAGGTTTTGTTCACCGTCGTATCGTTGCCACCAACAACTCTGACTTCGCTCACTCGATTATAGGCCGCATCGTACCCGTAAGTGACTTGTTCAACCTCGGCGGCATTGTTGACATCATAGATCACCTCAGTCAGTCGATCATTTAAATCAAACTCATAGGTAGTCAGTTCTTCCACCCCACCATTAGTCTCACGCTGTTCGGTTCGATTGCCATTCTCATCGAACACGTATTCGTAGTTCGAGACCGTGGCGTTGTTCTGTTGATTATGAATTCGAATGGTGCGCTTGGCTAAATCGTACTCGTAACTCGCCGTGGTGTTATTCGGGTAACGGGTTTGGGTGAGCAGGCTGCTTCGATCATAGTCATAGCTCGTGATGCCCTGCTGGGTGGTGACGTCGGTTACTCGATTTAAACCATCGAAACGATAACTGGTAACAATACCGTCACTGTCAGTTAAGCCCGTTCGGTTACCGTTTAAGTCGTAACGATAACGAATGGTTTTATCAAAACTGTCGGTGCGGTTAAACAGACGATCGAAATCGTCGTAGGTTTTGCTGTCGGTTCGTACCTCGGTACCACCGCTATTTAATGCGTACGTCTCCGTGACTTGCGTGACATTGTTATTCCCATCGTAGGCCATGGACTCACTCACCATGTCCCGGCCGGTGGTCGCGCGTGGGTTTGAATAGACCGTGTTAATTAAGCGATTGAGGGCGTCATAGGTGTGCGTATCAATCTGACCATTGGCGTCGGTCTTAACCAGAACGTTGTCGTTCGGGTCGTACTCGTAGGTGCAAATCGCTTCGCCCTGGGCGGTAGCAGGGTAACGCTTCAGAGACTTGCGATTGAGAACGTCGTACTCATAACGCGTAACGTTGCTGTTGGCATCGGTTTGCGTGGTTAGATTGTTCTGGCGATCATACGCGTAGAAACTGTCTTGGCTATTCGCATCAATGATTCTGACAATCCGATTCAGTTCATCGTAGCGATACTGCCATTGGTTACCTTCTGGACGTGTTTTGTCGATCTGGTTGTTGTTCAGGTCGTAGTCATAGGTGGTATATTAGGAGTGGCTGTCCTTTGTTATTTTTTTGATCAGGAATTATCATTAGGTTATTGGAGAATAAATGAAATTTAGATTACCGGAATTAGTAATCGCGGAAGATGAGGGGTTTGCTGAGGAAAAGGATATATTCAAGCGCAAGCAGTTCGGTGATCGTTTGGGCAACTTACTTTCAAGGTCCGAGGGTTTAGTTATAGCCTTAGATGGAGGTTGGGGCGAAGGAAAAACCACATTTATAAATATGTGGCGAGGTCACGTTAAAACCCGAAGCGAAAGAAGGTTAGAGACAATCTATTTTGATGCTTTTCAAAATGATTTTCAGCAGGATGCTTTTCTAGCTATTGCCACAGAGCTAATTGATTATTTCCCCAATTCAGTTAGTAAAAATCTAATCACCGAAGTTTCCAAAGTTGGTAAAGCTATCTTAAGGGGAGGGTTAAGATTAGGTGTAAAGGCTGGCACTGCTGGGCTACTCGATGGAACAGAGCTTGAAGATTACGCAGGCGACATAAGCAATGTTGTCAATAATAGAGTAGATACTGTTTTGACTGATCGAATTAGTCAAGCAAAGAAAGATAAAGAATCTGTTTCAGGCTTTGCCAAGTATCTAGAAAAACAGATAGAAGAAATAGAATCCGATAATCCCATTGTTTTTATTATTGACGAATTAGATCGATGCAGACCCGATTTTGCCCTTGAAGTGTTAGAAGTGATTAAGCACTTTTATTCTGTAAAGGGTTTATCTTTCCTTTTGATTGTAAATCGATATCAGCTAGAAGCCGCGATTAAAAAAAGGTATGGCGATTCGATAGAAGCATCATATTATCTTGAGAAATTTGTTCATTTATTTCTGAATATGCCAAGCAAGGGCGCACCATATAGTCACACGGACAGCAAGACGTTTTTTTCTCATTGCATCAAAGAAATGTGCGGGCAAATGTATACACCGACTCTCAGAATGCTCGGCGATCTTGTGACTTACTACGAACCGTCGTTTAGACAAATAGAGCGACTCGTTGGTCTATACAACGTTGCTATCTTTTCCGAGCTAGATCACCATATGAAAAGTGCCGCTTCTTATGATTTATTTCTTTTAGGATTCATAATATGGGTTCACGTTTATAAGCCTGAGTTGGTGGAAGAGATAACTGCAAAAAGCGAAAATGGCTTGCTCTTGATACAAAAAAGTAGGCTAATCGATTACCAGCCAACTAATTATGACGGAGAGGAGATTCGGCATATGAGGGACTTAATTGCCTTCGACAAAGGCACTGATGAAGAAAGAAGCAAGGCTCTTTCCTCACCAGAACAGGACAATTACGCTGCCTATCTATTTGCCGAAAGATCACCCGCTGATTGCAGAAATAGGCTAGTAATTATTGGGAGCAAATTAGCAGCGATATCAGAAAATTATTATTGATTTGTAATAACTTGAACTCAAACTGGTATTGCTCGGTTCGATTGCCATTGTCATCAAACACGTATTCGTAGCTCGAGACCATCGCGTTGTTCTGTTGGTTATGAATTCGAATGGTGCACTTGGCTAAGTCGTACTCGTAACTCGCCGTGGTGTTATTCGGGTAACTCGTTTGCGTAAGCAGGCTACTGCGATCACAGTCATAGCGAGTGATGCCCTGTTGAGTGGTGACGTCGGTCGCTCGATTTAAACCATCGAAACGATAGCGGGTAACAATCCCGTCTCTGTCGATTAAGCCCGTTAGGTTGCCGTTTAAATCGTAGCGGTTTCTAAGAGTTGAGGCTCTATGCAATTTTGTAGTTATCCTAAACTACAAGCATATTCTACTCTAGCAATAATTATCATAGATCAAAGACTTAGAATTTCTTAAAGTACACACTTCTAAGTGAGACTTAATCGAAATCATATTTAGCTACCTTGCTCACACGTTTTTGGGTAAATTCGTAATCTGGATTATCCAACACTTCAGCTTTGATTATCTCCTTTACAGATAAGACCGCATCCTTATCTACCCCAAATTCAGCAAATACTTGCGACGCAGCGTCAAAAAAAGAATTAATATATTCATCAAGGTAATTAATTGAATTAACAACTTTCTTATATGGAAGCCACATCCTCCACGTCAAGAAATCATCATGAACGCCCTCGGGCTTATCTACCTTTAAATACATACATTGGCTATTGGTATTTACCTGTAAGTTTAAAAAAACCTCGGGGTTTAATCGATCTAATTTATAAGGAACCATTATCCTTTCTGTAAGTTGGGCTACTATAAAATTATTAACTTTATGAGATACCAAAAACTTTGTTCCAGCTTCTAAATATACTTTGGTTGAACATAGCTTCATAAAATAGCCTCTATTATTCAGGTAGCTTTACTCTGGGATGATTTTGATTACCGGGAGGGTATTCACCAAATTCATCGACATAATTTTGGACTTGATCAGTCTCTACCTGCTTAATATTTTTAGTTGTAATATCAGTATTATTATATATAACTTCACCACTAATATCAGAATTAGGATGTTTTTTCTGAAGACTATTAACTTGCTTTTCTAACCTATTTGGATTGCCATTTATCGCTAGATCAGTAGCATCAGCTTTCCCATACTTATACAAATTTCCATCAATAACTATTTCATATACAGATTGATCACCTCTGTAGGCATTATCGTTCTTATGTAATTGCCCATTCTTTAAGTTAACTGGACTAAATAAAGCTCCATCATCAGTTACATTGATTTTGTTAGATAAGGCCTTGTCATTCCTAACGGTGCTAAAGCTCCCGTTTGAGTTTTGACGAACCCCATACTGCGCACCTTGATTATTAGGTAGCCTGTCCAGTTCCGATTGAACACTTTCTCTTGTTGGGACAATCTGGGTATCACTTTCATCGACTAGCTTCGTTTTCTGCCCACCAGCGCCAATTTCATCTGCTGAACTTCGACCAACACTGGCACTAGGGTTTCTTAAACCCGCAGCACCAAGGCCGAGGCTTGCCGTTTGCCCCAAGCCTTTTGCGACATACAACGCCCCTAAAACATTATCTCCATCTGGACTAGTAAACTCTCGATAGGCATTTTCACTCGCGTTTATCGGTAGTATATTTTCCTTAGTATGCTCAACATAACCTTGATTACCTTGCTGCTGCACAGCATCAAAATACCCAAAAGATAAGGTATTCGAAGCAGATTGACTCAGAGCAATGGAATCAGACAATAACCGCCCACCCGTCGATTCAGGTTGTATTTGTTGCGCGACTCTTTCTCGTCTGCCAGATGTAAAATAGTCAACAACGGTGATCCCAGCAACAATAGCTCCAGCAACGCAAACACCTCCACAAACAATGTTACCGGTAGGGTCCGTATATACTGTTGGATTTTGAAAAGCATAGAGATATCGATGCAAACTTGGGGCCATTAAGAAGTCCCCCTCATAGGCGTCTTCACTCAGGAACTTACCTGTATCGGGATCGTAGAACCGTGCTTTTGCGTAAAGAAGCCCTGTTTCTTTGTCTTCTTCATAGCCCGTGAAGCTGAATCGGTTGTAACTACTGCCGACTTCGTTTCGTTTAATGCCCCAGGCATCGTATTGATATCGTGCTTGTACCGCGCCTTCGCTGTTGGTTAGGTTGGCGACGCTATTGAGTACGTCGTATAAGTAAAACTGTGTCGGTTCGTTGAGCGTGTTTAGGCTGAGTAAGCTACTGGCGCCGTAATCGAACTTCGCTCGAGTTTGGCCTGTTGCGCCGCTTTTGCAGTTAGCGTCACCGACTTGTTCGCAGCCCGTTACCTGGTATTGTTGCAATATGGATTGATCGTCGTAGGTGCTTCGCTCTGCACCTCGTTCGCCAATCTTTTCGATTCTCAGGCCATCGTAGTTGTAGAGGAATTGACCAACCGTGCTGCCGCCGATTTGTACTTCTCTAAGGTCGTCTCGTATGTCGAAAACGAAGTTGGTGATTTCACCGACTTTAACCTTTTGGATTTGATTGCCGTTTTGGTCAAAGGCGTAGCTCGTGTTGTTATTGCTGTCGAGGTTATCGTCGACGTTGGTGAGTTGGTTTCTCGGGTTGTAGCGATAGGTTTTGTTCTTGGTGATCGTGCCGGCTGTTGTATCAATTTCGCTGGTGCGGTTGTAGGCCGCATCGTAGGTGTACGTGGTGGTCACGTCTGGGTAGACGACGACTTCCAAACGATCATTATTATCATAGACATAGGTAGTCAGTTCTTCCGCCCCACCATTGGTCTCACGCTGTTCTGTCCGGTTGCCATTCTCATCGAAATGTTGAAGCTAAGAGATTCTCAGGCTCTAATGCGCCCTTGAACTTGAGGGAGGTCACGCCTGATCAACATGATACTATCGACGCATTTCGAAATTCAGTTCCGACAACTGATGGGACCCAGTCTGCTCTGTTGAAAGCGAGTGATTAATATGAAAGAAGAATTTTATGAAGAGATTGAAGTCGAACTCAGGTTAAATTCACAGATTAGCTCTGGTGAGCTGAATAGAAAATTGAAGGAAGCTGGAGCGAGACTATTTTACGATGTTTATGGGTTTGAGAGGCACGATGAAATACCGGCTTGGCAGTCGGATTGCTACTTGGACGTTATGCTATTTATCAATGATGCTGAAGCCGACGCGCAAGATGGGGCTGACAGGATAGTTCTTTCTTATCCTTTGGCGTCGGTTGGAGCGGAGTATATTTCTATTTTTGCAGAAAAAACCGAATTGCTAGCGCACCTGTTCGAAGCCGAAATCTATTTAGAGAATCAACTCGCCACAAAACTAGAGATCATATCGTACTGCGATAAATGCGTTTCGGATATATTTGACAGTTGGGGAGAAGAGCCTGGGAGCGAATCTCTATTAATATATATAGAGTCAAACTATGGCAGGTAATTTAAAAAAATAGGGTCAGGTCTTTGATTGATGATTCTTTAAAATCCCGCTTACCGTAGAATAATGTAAACCAAAATACTCGCCGACTTCTTTCGAAATACAACCACTACTCAGATATATCGTTGCAATCATAAATCAAAGACCTGACCCCATATCTCCACTTATTCGTAGTTCGAGACCGTCGCGTTGTTTTGCTGGTTATGAATTCGAATGGTGCGCTTGGCTAAATCGTACTCGTAACTCGCCGTTGCGTTAGAGGTATTCACATATGGAACCAAGTGTGAAACTTTAACTATTCATGTAACCTAAAAAGTTACATAAAGCCCTTTCTTTTGATCAATTGCAGCTTGCAATAACTCGATATAACAATCATACGAATCAGTAACACTATGATGAATCTCTTTTCGTACATTATTCAATACAGATAAACTTTCTAAAATGTTATCAAATGATTGAAAATAAGATCCCATTTTTCCAGGGTCGAACAAATTATCATTCGGACCTAGAGGAATACCCAAGACTGGCGAAAATTTTAACCCTTTAACTTTCAAGCATATTTTGTTGATTAGCTCCCATTCGTCACTTAATCCCTTATCTTCAGTTGGGGAATAATATCTAGTCAATGCAAAATCACCATATTGATGCACATCTTTTTCTTCAATCATATTTTCCCAATTATTATCTAACTTTTCACCTTCGTACGGATCAGTACATGATGATCTATTTATTGAGACGAATTTCCTAATTTCCTCGAAATCACCAGACTCTAAACAAGTCTCAAGTAACGGTTTAAGTTCAGTATTGAAGCCGTCATAATCTAATATAAATGCTTTATGATCTAAGCTCATAAGGTCCCTAATAATTATTTTCTGGTAAAAAGTCTTTAGCAGAATATAAATCAGTTCTTACCGGCAAGCCAGTTTTAGGATCGTAGCGCTGAATTCCTATTGTTTCGGGCAGCTTACCTTCTCTCTTTTTATACGCATTTATAAACCTAATTATCTGTTGCCTATCTTTTGAAATAGGGCGACCAAGAGGTTTATCATCTACGATTAGTCCCTTATCAAAATTGGCAGCGTCTGGAATTGCTTTTTGAAGCTTAGCACCTACCTGAGCTTCCCCAGTTTCCAAATCAACACGCTTAGGCACTAAAATATCCTTTCCAGATTTATCCTTAATAGCCTGCTCTACTATGTCAAACTGACCAGACAGTTTTCTAATATCAGCTTGCTGTTTATGAGCTTGCTTTCCTAAAGCTGTAGATGTCGTCTCACCAGTTGTTAATCTACCTCCTAAGGAATTTGTTGTTTGAGAATTATCAGGCGCAACGCGGTTATGAGATTCTCCAACTAAAACCGTGTCTTGTCCAGTTGCACCATCACTCTCAGATGACTTGCGTTTTGGCGCAAACTTGCCCAGGCCTCGCGCTAAACCAACTCCTCCACCAATAGCGGTTCCTAACTCTAATCCCGCTCGAGTTCGAATCCTCGCGGCTTCTTCATAATGACCACTTTTTTCTAGCTCATCGGCAATAGAAAGTTGTTGTTGGGTTTTATTTACATATTTCTCAACTGTTCCTTTTGGATCAGATGCAGCATCAATACCACCTTGAACAACCTGATGTTGTTCACGGGCACTCTTGCCTGTCGGATCCATCATAATCGATACGACCTCCGCTGTACCAACAGCAGTATCTTTAAGAAAAGTACCGGTTGCTTTAACCATTCCTTTAAATTCTTCTGCCTGAGCAATACGCTGTTCATGCGTGAGATCCTCTAGCCCTGCAGGGCACGGAAATTTATCAAACGCTCCAATAGAGCAATTTCCATCAGGATCAATCCAAGCGGTCGGATTTTGATATGCATAGAGATATCGATGCAGACTCGGCGCAATCATATTATCGCCTTCCCATGCGTCTTCACTCAGGAACTTACCTGTGTCCGGATCGTAGAATCTGGCCTTCGCGTACAGAAGCCCTGTTTCCTTGTCTTCTTCATAACCCGTGAAGCTGAATCGGTTGTAACTACTGCCGACTTCGTTTCGTTTAATGCCCCAGGCATCGTATTGATATCGTGCTTGTACCGCGCCTTCGCTGTTGGTTAGGTTGGCGACGCTATTGAGTACGTCGTAGAGGTAAAACTGTGTCGGTTCATTGAGCGTGTTTAGGCTGAGTAAGCTGCTGGCGCCGTAATCGAACTTCGCTCGGGTTTGGCCTGTTGCCCCGCTTATGCAGTTAGGGTCACCGACTTGTTCGCAGCCCGTTACCTGGTATTGTTGCAATATGGATTGATCGTCGTAGGTGCTTCGCTCAGCACCTCGTTCGCCAATCTTTTCGATTCTCAGGCCATCGTAGTCGTAGAGGAATTGACCAACCGTGCTGCCGCCGATTTGTACTTCTCTAAGGTCGTCTCGTATGTCGAAAACGAAGTTGGTGATTTCACCGGCTTTAACCTTTTGGATTTGATTGCCGTTTTGGTCAAAGGCGTAGCTCGTGTTGTTATTGCTGTCGAGGTTATCGTCTACGTTGGTGAGTTGGTTTCTCGGGTTGTAGCGATAGATTTTGTTCTTGGTGATCGTGCCGGCTGTTGTATCAATTTCGCTGGTGCGGTTGTAGGCCGCATCGTAGGTGTACGTGGTGGTCACGTCTGGGTAGACGACGACTTCCAAACGATCATTATTATCGTAAACATAGGTAGTCAGTTCTTCCGCCCCACCATTGGTCTCACGCTGTTCGGTTCGATTGCCATTCTCATCGAACACGTATTCGTAGTTCGAGACCGTGGCGTTGTTCTGTTGATTATGAATTCGAATGGTGCGCTTGGCTAAATCGTACTCGTAACTCGCCGTGGTGTTATTCGGGTAACGGGTTTGGGTGAGCAGGCTGCTTCGATCATAGTCATAGCTCGTGATGCCCTGCTGGGTGGTGACGTCGGTTACTCGATTTAAACCATCGAAACGATAACTGGTAACAATACCGTCACTGTCAGTTAAGCCCGTTCGGTTACCGTTTAAGTCGTAACGATAACGAATGGTTTTATCAAAACTGTCGGTGCGGTTAAACAGACGATCGAAATCGTCGTAGGTTTTGCTGTCGGTTCGTACCTCGGTACCACCGCTATTTAATGCGTACGTCTCCGTGACTTGCGTGACATTGTTATTCCCATCGTAGGCCATGGACTCACTCACCATGTCCCGGCCGGTGGTCGCGCTTGGGTTTGAATAGACCGTGTTAATTAAGCGGTTGAGGGCGTCATAGGTGTGCGTATCAATCTGACCATTGGCGTCGGTCTTAACCAGAACGTTGTCGTTCGGGTCGTACTCGTAGGTGCAAATCGCTTCACCTTGGGCGGTAGCAGGGTAACGCTTCAGAGACTTGCGATTGAGAACGTCGTACTCATAACGCGTAACGTTGCTGTTGGCATCGGTTTGCGTGGTTAGATTGTTCTGGCGATCATACGCGTAGAAACTGTCTTGGCTATTCGCATCAATGATTCTGACAATCCGATTCAGTTCATCGTAGCGATACTGCCATTGGTTACCTTCTGGACGTGTTTTGTCGATCTGGTTGTTGTTCAGATCGTACGCATAGGTGGTGGTTTCATCCTCACCATTGGTTTCACTGATCTTGCGCTGACGTAAATCATAAGCGTAAGTCATCACTCGACCTTCTGGGTCAGTGCGGCTGATCATGTCGCCCATGGCGTCGTAGCTGAAGGTACTAATAGCGGTTTCAGGGCGGCTCTCTAACACCATCTCATGTCGTTCGTTGAACTCCATGGCCGTGGCGTTGCCGTTAGCGTCTTCCAAGCCGATTAGGTCACCAATTTCGGAGTAGGTATTTTTCACAACACGTATGTCATTGCGCTTTTCTTCTACAACCCGGTTAAGTCCATCATAGGCATAGCTCGTAACAATGCCGCGTTTGTCGGTGGTTTGAATCAGATTATCGTTGGCATCGTACTGATTGGTGATGACACGGCTATGATCGCCGGCGTCTGGCTCAGTAACTTGAACCACTCGATTGAGTTGGTCATAAACTTGCTCTGTGGTGTTCCCGCGTTTGTCGGTAACGCTTAACACATTGTCGACCGGATCGTAGGCCGTGCGAATGGTTTGATCGAGTGCGTCAATAACCAAGGTGTTCCGGTTGAGGCGGTCATACTCGAAGCGAGTAACGTTGCCTTCACCGTCGGTACTTTGGCTGACGTTGCCGTAAACATCGTATCGAGTGGTCAGCGTTCTGCCCTCAGGCTGACGTTCTTCAGTGAGTTGACTCAAGGCATCGTAGCGATACGTAGTAACAAAGCCTTTGCCGTCGGTTCGGCTTACGGGGTTATTATCGTCATCATAGCTAAGGCTCATAATGGGCCCGATGTTGTCGGCTTCACCGACCACACGGTTTAGAAAATCGAACTCACGCATGATCACGTTGTTATTGCGTTGCTGTTCTCTTCTTGGGTTACCAACTAAGTCATAATTGATCGAGCTTTCAAAGCCGCGCTGATCAATGGTTACTTCGCGTCGATGCAGGGCATCGTATTGATACTGAATATGATTGCCGAAGTGATCAAACTCGTCGGTTAAATTGCCGTAGTCATCGTATTCATAGGAAAAACGGTTTTCATCTAAATTGGTATGAAAGATGCGTCGATTTTTATCATCATAGGCGTGGGTTTCAATATTTCCACGCGCATCAATGTAGGTAAGTAGGTTGCTTGCACGGTCATACTGCCAGGCCATGAATCGTTCATCAGGTGAACCGACTGCATCACGCTGCGCAACTTTGCGATTCATCGCGTCGTAGTCATACTGCATGACCCGACCAAGTTCATCGATTTGCTCTATAACGTTATCATTGCCATCGTACTTAATCACCGTGACACCGTTTTCAGCATCGGTGATTTGCGTTTGGCGGTACAGGTTGTCGTATTCGAATTGGGTCACCTGCTGGGCGAGACCCGACTGACCACTGAGCGTATTGCTTAGCACATTGGTCGTATTGTCGTAGGTGTATTCTCGTTTTTTGGCAAAGCCTTGTTCGTTCTCGGGATAGGTTTCAGTGGTCACTCGGTTTGCATCATCGTAAACCAGCGTCATTTCATTGCCACGATAGTCCGTCATCGATATTTCATTATCATTGGCATCGTAACTTATGGTTTTACGAATAGAATTACCACCTGTAAATTCGGTGCGTTCCTCGATCACTCGATTATCAAAGTCATAAACGTAGACCATGTCTCGGCCTTCTTCATCGGTCTCGCGCGTTTTATTACTATTGGGGTCGTATTCGTAAGTTCGAACACCGTTTCGCCCACCACTGACCGTACCATCTTGATTTCTCAACGCTTGAATAAGCGTTCCGCTTGCCGTGACCGTAGAAACGCGTGGGTTCACACGACGGATCAAGCGATTTAACCAATCGTATTCCAGCGTGACACGGTTTCCGTTTTCATCGGTCATCGATATCGGTCGACTGCGGTCATCATATTCGGCTGAGGTAATACCAATCGGCAGCACCGTTCGAATCGCATTGCCATATTGATCGTAAAAGTAGCTAGTACGCTTATTACGTTCATCGGAGTAACCACTGCGGTCACCATTGGCTCGATAGCTAAAGCGTTCATCACACGGCGCTGCGCAGGCCGCCGTCGCTGGATGAGTTATTTTGGTAAGGTTGCCTCGTCGATCATAATCATAAAACGTCGTATTACCTCGTCGATCCGTTCGGGAGCGAATTAGGTTTCGAATTGTGCCGTTGTCACCTTCTCGCTCATACACACTGCTGGTTCTGAATAGACCACCGTTCGGCCCGGTAATAACTTCGGAGGTTTGATTGCCGTCCTGATCGTATTCATAGGTCGTCAACACCCCATTTTCGTCGGTTTGCGACAACATCAATGTGTCGTTGGGTGTCCAGGTGGTGAACTTACTGCCCGTTGGTCCGTCAACCTGAACACCTCGACCGAATAAATCCATGGTGTAGTTATAAAGCACGCCACGTGGGTCAGTGACCTCCACCCGGGGGAGTTCGTTACTCGACGCGCGATCAAAATACTCCAGTGTTGAAACAATGTCGTCACCAGGCAAGTTTAATTCATTTGCCTTGGATATCTCCGCAACTTGAACCACATCAGACAGGTACGGCAAAGTGGTCTCGTTGCCATTAAAGGCCACCAATAACTCTCTGTTTCGGCGAACATACTTATAGTCTGTCTTAATGCCTCTCGGATCGGTTACCGCTTGAATTGCCGTCGCCGCTTGCAAGTCAAAGCTCAAACCTCGGAACTCAGGCGTAATGTCGGTAATATCTTGGTATTGATATGTTTCAGTAATGCGGTCATCCGTCGATGGCGTAGCGTTAGAACGATCCCGATCAACGTAATTTGTTGCTTCAACCAATCGTCCGTTTTCGTCGTAACGATAGTCAATATCGTAGTCAACGCCAGTCACACGTGTAATCACGTTGCGTGGGAATTCGTAGAATTGATTAACCGCGCTGACTTTAATGTTTTCCAGATCAACTGGGCTACCGTCGGGATTAGTGGTGCCAGCGGCCAGGGATGCAAGCTCTTCCACGGCACGATATTCAAATTGAATTTGCCTGCCGGATGAATCCTTCACCGACTCAAGCTGTGGTGCGCGATGTGGAGTCTCACTGTAATTGAGTGTGGTGCGGTTGCCATTTGTGTCTTCAATGTATTCGAGGTACACCGGAGAGGTAGCGAGAACGGGTGCCAAATTAATTCTGAACCGTTGACTATAATGATATCGAGTACCGTCTTTGGCGAAAAAATCCCAATTGCCATCGGCGGTTCGCTCCAGGGAACTGTGATACCCACGGCCCGGCAAGTAACTACCATCAGTCTGGGGAAAGAATGTTACACCGCCCGCAACGCCACCGGATACCGTAACCCAACCACAATGAGTCAGCCGGGCATAGCTGTCATAGTTATGACTCCAACCAGGACCCAGGCTCGATGCTGCGCTGTTTCCGCTAGAATAAGAGCGGGTGAATTCCAAGTTGGGCCCACGATCGGGAACCTGTAAGTCAGTCTTGGATAAAAACAGCGACCCATTCCACAAGTTCACGTCTTCGTATACTGGAGAACCTACTGGCAGTACATTAATGTCTGTTTGCGAGAATGAAAAACGACTCTCTAAGGTGTCAATTCGACCTGTGCTGATTGACTCGGCGGTAATAAAAACTTGAGTAACACCTTCGCGCAGAAACGAGTTTCTAAAACCGGTATCACCGACGTCAAATTCATGCAGACCCGCATCCAATCGACGGCGAGTGATGAAGCTCCTGTTAGAGCTAAAGCTTGGATGAAAAGTTTCAATGGTCACCATTGCGTCTTGAACCAGGTCAAGACTGAAGGTCGGCTCCACCACGGTGCACGATACTTCATTCACTCTGTCAATAATGATTGAACCACCGCCACCGCCGCCAGCACTCACCAGGCCTGCGCGCGGGGTTAGCGTGTCACTGCCCGCTCTGGCAATGACCGGCGCATTGATGGGCAGTTCAAAGCGCTCCGACCGCACTTCATTGAATTCAGAACCCCGGTTGTACACTATTTCAGCGCGATAGGTTTTATCCAATTCAAACTCTAGTGGCGGCAAATTCACTTCACCGTCTTTACCGATAACCGTTGCAATCAATGTGCTGTCTTCGAATATTTCTAACGCTTCGTAAAACGGCTCGTAGTCTGCGGGTTCATGCTTATAGGTCAATGCACCAAAGCGTTGCGGTAATAGATCTTTCGGGATCTCTAACGGCTGTAGCTCATCGGGGGTTATTTTTAACGCAGCAACACTGCCCGTTATCGGGTTAATAGCCCTTTGAAAAAGTTCACCTTCTCCCTCGGATGCATCGCCCAAATAGCTCCAGTTTATAAGTGGCTTATAGTGCCCAGGTTCCTCACCAACAACCATATTGGTGTATTCAATATCGGCACCACCATCAAACGAGGCAGGCGATGAGTTGGTGAACGTTGCTGAGCCGGAAAAATCACCCAACTCCATAGTTACTTCTAGTGCCTCCATACGTTCAACACGACGATCGCCTTCTACAATACCGGCGATTAACGGTTCAGATGAGGCATAGCCTTTGCCCAGATACGTTCCCCCGGGCTGAGTCGCCGCATACCGACCTGGCCCGACGAAGTTAAACACAACCCGTAGATCACTAACTTCGTATTCAAGTTCAACTTGTTTATCATCGCCTATGCTGGAGATGATCGGGTAAATTCCTCGAAGTCGTCTTATACCTGAAAATTCATCGCCAAGTTGCCTAAAATCCGCTTCAATTTCTCCGAAAATAATGCCAACGCTTACAAAGCCAAAACTATTGGTTTTATAGGTTATAGAGGTAGCACCACAGTTCGAAAAAGAAAACACCACACCTTCGCAATCAGGGGTGGCAATACGATGCGGAGTTATAAATACGTTTTCGCTGCTCACTTCTGGAGGGATAGGCCGCTCGGGTCGCACCTCACCGGTTTGAACTAATACATCGACGTTTGCAACCGCGTTACCAAATTCATCGTGCACAAAAATCTCGTCAAACGAAAGTTCGGCATTATCGATACCGATCAAGCCAGTGCCATTCTCTACATCGTGAAATATTTGCGCTGGAGCACCTGGTAAGGTGATCAAAGTAAAGAGTTGCTCTGAGCGCAATACAGGCTGACCAGTTGGTTCAACACTGACTTCGATGTAGTTGATCGCGACTTGAGTTGGGCTAGTATCGCCATTATCAACAAGAATAAAACTGGTGTCAGGACTATCGGCGATGACCTCTGGCGCACGATAAGTAACACGAGCCACACCGCGCAGATCCGTTAACGCCGAGACACTGGTCGCGCTATTTCGCAGGGTCGCATCATCGAGCACGAACTCGCCGGTACTCAAAACGCGGTCGAATACAACCTTGGCACCCGCCACCGGTAAACCTCGCACATCACGAACATGAGCAACCAAGTCGGAATATTCCTCTCCGGCGGCAGCGACTTGGAAGTTACTACTGCTCGATAACGTTATCGAAGCGGCTTGAGAATCATCGAAAATAGTGCCGTCAGATGTCGGATCAGCTAATGCATCACCAATGTCGCTGGGAAAGGGTTCAACCGTTGCACCACCTGCCAAACCACGTGAAATAAAGTAACCTGCTTCACCGGTGAGGGTGTCGTTCACTATCCAAACCGAACCACTCCATTCGATATAGCTCAACTCTTGAGTTGGAATGGTCACCTCAAAGCCAAGTTGCAGCCAATCTCGAACCGACTCGATAACCGACGGCGAATGCGCAGTAAGTGTTGTATCCAGTTCGCTCAGATTAGCCGAGGTTAGCCTTAGAATCGATTGGTCAGCCTCAGCCATTAAGGCGATGCCTTTATCCGCCGACACACTTTCAACGCCAAAGGTTCGTTCGAAAAGAGCGTGTTCGAGGTAGGACCCTTGTAGCGCCGACAAGGTGGCAAAATCACGTTCCGAAAACGCGTCGCTTCGAGACGCTAACGACTCGGTGACACGCAGTGCCGCGTCAAGGTTTACCCCACGAAAGTCAAACGACAATGGTTGCCCCAACACCGATTCAACATTCACTGATATATCGTTACTGGCAAACACCAGATTCGGCAGAGGTTGAACAACACGGCGCTTTAGTATCTCACTCAGTGATTGTTCTGATTCAGACCAGTCACTCAAGTAACGCAGAGCTATCTGACTTAAAATCTGACCACCCGACGTGTCTCGATTTTCGGTAGATTCTTGTAAACGCGCATTCTGAGCGGTAATGCCTATGCCATGATAATTTCCAGACCGGACCAACTTATCGACACGATAGCGACCAACCGGGCCGTTAAATTCGATGCCAATCTTGTGATTCACACCTGCGGGTAACACACCTTCTGCTACGGCGATAGCCACGCCATTCACTTTAATTTGCGGTCTTAAATCAACCAAGTAAAGCGGCGTTAGGCTCAAGCCCCCGAGACTGAGTATTAAGTCATGATCGTCTTGGCTACCGGCTTGATATGACAAACTAATGTTTTGATTTCCGAGCTCTGACACGGGTACGTTTACATCCAGAATCAGCTCACTATCAGTGGTGTCACGATAGGCGATAAACCGAACATTTTGCAGCAAGCTTGAAGACAGTATTGACGTTTCGGACGTCACAGCCTCAACCTCCAATGGCAGGGTGTTCGGAAGGTAGCCTGCACTTTCTACCGTCAGCCTCGGAATGTCTAATTGATTTTCCGTGTCGGCTAATTGCTCAACAAGCCCACGGATTTGTTGCACCACATCTTGCGACTGAACGCTTGTTAAAAAGCGCTGTTTAAGCTGATCAACACTAAAATCACTTTCTGATAATTTTGAGCCGCTTGCGTCACGCGTGAGCGTTTTTATCGAGGGCATCAGACCCAACCAAAGCTCACCCGTTCGATCAAGGCTAGCACCACGATAGTTGGTGTATGGCACATACACACTTAGCCAGGTTTGTTCAATAAACACAAAGCGGGTTTGCCCTCCCTCCACAAACGTTTGGTGGGCTACACCGGCACGCTGCAATACACCTAAAGCTTGACTTAGATCATCGACTGCGGTCATATCCAGCAACTGGCGAGCCGGCACCTTTACTACGCCACTAACGAATCGAGTAGGAATGCTGCTGGCACGCATCAGTGCTGATAACAGCGCGGCCTGATCAACACTATTACCTTCCCCTTGGGCAATCACCGCGCCTGGGCTTAGCATCGAACCGGCATACCAGCGTGTTTGAATGGTTGAATGAACGTATTCGTACAACCTGATCGGGTCGTGGCCCAACTGTTCTGCAAGATCGCGAACTTGAGGCTCAATGTCGACTAATTTGGAATCATCAAGCGTAGGCTCTAATACCTCGGCTTGGGCGTAGCTAGGCACTATCTTTGGCTCTAATACTAAGTCTCTAGGAGCCAAGGCCAAGGCTTGAAACGGCAAATTGCTGAACCGCAAAATTGGCTGCACTTGTTCAGCTTGATCGGATAGTTCTTGCAGCCTTACTTTCAATGAATGTAAATCTTGTTGCAATGCCATCGTTTGCAAAAGGGATTTATCATCGCCGTCAGATTCCGCTTCTAGAAGTGCCTGCAAGTCACGCATTAGCGGCACAGCCTTGGTTTGATATTCAGCCCTGGCTTGATTCAATCGATCTAAATGTTTCGCCGACGCACTCAAGTTGACAAGCTTATTTTGAAGCATCTCAAAGTGAGCAAGGTACAACAAATGTTGCGCGTTTAGCTCCTCTACCTTGCGTTGCAAATCTTGCATTTGAGGTAAAGAATCAAACAAAGTTGACGCTCGTTTTAGAAAGCCCTGAGGTTGACCGAGGGTGTTCTCAAATTCAACAAGAAGATTTTTCTGTGCACGCACAAGATTCGAAGCGTTGGTATTTGATGCACCAACGGTGACTTGCTGACTAGACGAATACGCCCTTTCTAATGCACCGCTTGGCAGTTCGCGACCATTAACGAACTCGTTTAATAATTGCTCGGGTTGAGCCAAAAATACGGTCTGCTGATCCGATTCTTGAGCATGGAGCGATGTGTTAACAAGAACAGTTGAGACCAACACTGCATTCCGCAACCATCTATACGAGCGCCCCCGTGGTGATGATAACTTAGTGTTTACGTTTATGAAGTCAGTTGATTTAAGTCCGTTAAACATAGTGATCGCACGCCTAATC
The DNA here is from genome assembly GCA_965230315.1 of Arenicella sp. GTDB lineage: Bacteria > Pseudomonadota > Gammaproteobacteria > Arenicellales > Arenicellaceae > Arenicella. The sequence goes on along the minus strand of CBDDKT010000002.1, from coordinate 3,248,974 downwards.
GGCGTGTTCTTTTTATTAAATATAGTTGTGTTTTTCATGCGCTGAAGTGTCATCCCAACTGCCTCTTATAGAAAGTCTTGGCAACATCGCAATGTCCCACTCAACTGCCCGACATATTGGCCTACGCCGTTGGCCATCACTGCACCCGACAAACTACTGATATAGGTTGTTATTTGCTCACAGACCAATTGACCATCACAGGTTTGCAACACACGAAGCTCTCCTTGCACCTCGTTCAACACGGTATCGATTGTGCCTGAGAACACCGTTCGTTGATCAACGCTGTCCACGTTTAAGCCAATCGGATTTACCACCTCGTTGACCGTGACTGAGAAACTGTTTCCAATGCGCTCAGCCGCTACCGGCCCGATGGCTTGGGTGTCACTCACCTCTACTGTAATCGAACCGGTAACAGGCTCGGTAGTAAAGGCGGAACACTGACCTGTTGAGGTCGCTGCATGAGCAGGTAACACTATGCAATTCACGGCTGGTTTTAACCACTCGTTAGGTAAGTAGATAACCGTTCCCACACTCATCATGGCAAGCAGTGTTTTTCGTTTGTTTGAGTTCATCTATTTGCCTCCATCGAGTAGCAGCAAATCCAGAATTGGGACAATGACCGCTGAGTTATCGTTTTTAGTATCAATTGTGATAGCAAAATGACTCGGCGGAGAAGTGTATCGCTGGCCAGAAGTTGCTACGTCTTCGACCACGTAAGTCACGGTTACGCGCTTGCGTGTTTCAGCCCTTGGTGTGTAGCTAAGCGAGCAATCAGGAAACGTAATACGAGGCCCTTGATTGGGTTCAAAAGCACTTATATCAGAGACAGATGTAATACGGATTCTGAAACGAGGAGCGCGGCTATCACCGACAGTCGTCGCCCACGCAGGAAGCAATATCCTGGATGCCTGCGATGTTGAGTGATCGGGAACAAAGGAACAACTTGCGCCTGGACGCACGCTGATACTCACCTGAGCTGACGATTCTTCGTCAGTCACCGAATCGCTTAGAGAGTACGACAACGAATCTTCGCCGATAAACAACAAGCTCGGATAATAGTTGTAGTCTCCGCTCGCGAGTTTTACCAAGCGACCGCTTGATGGCTGTTGCTCTATCTGAATATCTAAATCGCCGATATTTCTGAAACTATCGTTGCTCAGCAACTTGATATTACCTACGCCGCCACGCCGCATTTCAAGTGCATCGTTCCTGGCTGTTAGCACTATTTGAGTTGGTACAACAGAGAAGTCTACTCGCGCTCGTTGTGCATTCCCCGCCAAGTCGACGGCATTGACAATCAATGTATAGTCGCCTAAGTCATCAATTAAGTCGCCTTGCGCAAATGGCGCACCATTTAAAGTGATGTTCGTAACATCCAAGTACTCGTCACTAATATTAATTACCGGTTGCACCGATTCAATCAGCTGCTGTTGATCTGAGATGTTTACAAACTCAATTATGGGCGGCGTGTTATCAACGATAAAGTCCTGAACAACGCTGTTGGATGAATTTCCGACGGTATCGGTTGCTCGCACTGAAACCCTATGAGCTCCTTGATTCAAACTCGCCAGGCCAACGAGGTAGCGATTGGCTTCAAAGGTAGACGCATTAATCGAAAACCACTCATCGTCATTCAACCGGGCTTCTACTAAAGACACACCTGACGCATCCACGGCGCTCGCAAGTGCCGCTACGCGCTGACTGTTGATCACTTGATTTGGTGATGGTCGACTAATCGAAACAAGCGGCGGTTGATTTTCAGAGATCATAAAACTCTCTTCGTCTAAGCGTCGCGTAAGTGTTTCCCCTGTATCCAACTGTTGCGTAGCCAGCATAACTAAGGTGTAGCGATTGTTAGACAATGCCTCGGTGGAAAATTCGCGTTCCTGAGACATCACCTGCCCAGCCTGCAGACTGGCAAGCTGTTCACTGTCAGAGGCAAGCACCTCTAAATCGCTCTCCACCCGGTAAGTAATGGTTAAACCATCGACGCTGGTATTACCAGAATTACGTAACTCGCTTTGGTAACGAAGCTGTTCACCCAACGATAAATTTCGATTTTCCAGTAGGAGGTTACCAACATAGGCTCGATCTTGTATAACGATCTCAAACTGAGCACTGGCAGTGGCAAGCTCAAGTTGGTTATTTCGTAAAACCACCTCTGCTCGATACTGACCCGCATCATGATTGGCTGTCATAAAATTGAATACCGTACTCACTCGACCCGACACCAGTACGGTTAAGGAGTCAGCTGATTGTTCGTCAACAAGATTGTTAGCACTATCAAATATCCGCAGCGTTAACTCCCCTTGATCAATAATTGATTTCTGAGATCGATTGATCACGGTCGCTGTAAGTCGCGCATCTTGGTTGGTTGAAAAACTAAACTGTTGCGCACGCAAACCTAACACCACACTCAACGGTTCTTGCAAAGAAAAGTTCTGTGTATCGACGGCAACGTCGAGATCCCGTTGATCGATTAACCTCGCACGTATTTGATAGTCGCCTAGAATCGCAAGTGACGAGTTCCATTGAACATCAAAACGACGCCGTTCGCCCAGCAATAAATCTGCGACATTGAAGACTCCGAGTGATGTCGTTAGGGCACCCTGCATATCAATAACATCAACAACCAATTGGCCATCGAATAGAGGTCCGGGATTGGCTACCTCGATCGAAGCCTTGACTAATTCTGTAGGGCCAAAGGTTAAATCGTCGTTTATCGACGGCTCAAGTAATAGTGCCACGTCGGGGAAGGCGGTCTCTTTAACATCAATGTTAATCACACGCTGGTTATTCACTTCCGACTGTTCCTCTACTACTCGGCCATCGTCGACTGATGAGATCAATATGTGGTCGCCGCTGATAGCAGGCACCCACGCTATAGAAACTTCTACACTGCCGCCAACATCGATTGGCCCAACTGATTGGTCGACCAGCATGACCGAACCACCCGAGGGATCAATAACTCTTAATGACAAGTCTGTCATTGGCGCATCAACATTGCCGATATTGCTAACGAACAACGACACAGCGGCGCCCTGATCACGCACTACAAGCGATGGATTAAGCTCTATATCAAGCTGATAATCTGGCAACTCCGCTTGTTGCAATGACACGCTTATCGCTGCCGCTGGATCGCTGGTATTGCCTTGCTCATCAATAGCGATTGCAGAAATTAAATTTTCGCCTTCCTCTAGCAGTATTCCAGGAAATTCGAAGTACCCCGATGGTTGAACACTGAGCACATCAAAACTATTACCTACACTAGTAAACACACCCGAGGCTAAACTGGGAGTGAAGCCAAGCAGACGTAATGATGGCTGACCACTAAACGGACCAAACTCATTCGATATTCGACCAATTGGTAGTCGGGTTTGACTCACTAAATCGAACATATGAAGAAGCGAATCGGAATTTCGGCTAGTGGCCGAACCATTTCCGATTGACACCAGCCTATTGTTGCCAGCCCATACAGCGCTCCCACGAGAGGGCAACTCGATGATCGTCACGCCATCTGCAGGGTCTTCCGCGTCAATTACTACGGACACTAAACCGTCACTAAAATTAAGCAGTAATTTTCTACCGTCTGGTGACCAGCGAATACTTTGCAAGAATTGAAAATCAAGCAATGCGTTATCCAGAACAATGGACTCTACATCACCCGTAGCCAGTTCACGGATTTCGATTACGGTCGGGGAAGACGACGTTACGTATGATAAAAAACGTCCGTCAGGGCTATAGGTATATTGATTGCCATTGAGTTGTATCGATTGCTGAGTAATTTTATCGAATAAGTATGTTCCAAATGTTCGACCCGCTCGGCCACTGAACACATAAGTATTGCTCGCTACATTCAAGGCTCTTAACGAACTAAAGAACACACCAAATTGTGGAAGATTCAGGTCGAGCACGTCAACCTCTCGAGTACTCAATGAGTAAATGTACTTTTCTCGATTGCCACCGAGATCGACCATGACTTGATCATTACCCACAAATGACAGATTGAAATCGAACAGAACGTTTGATAGCTCATTGCCCGATATCTGCTCTAGCTTGTCTCCAACCTTAACAAAGAGAGCCGCACCACCATCGCCCTCATTGACATCGATGATCACAAGTTGCCCCTCTGGGCTAACCACCACTTGCGCACCAAACGATAAATTGCTTTGAATAGTGCGTACTGACGCAGACTCGGTGGCTCGAACCGCATTACCCACAAACCGGTTATTTTGCAGTACGCTAACCGCAGCGCCACCTTGAGCCAAACCAGCAACAGTGGCTTCGTTATCCACAACCGTTATTGGCTCGTATTGATTCGTTGGAGCCATAATGATTGGAACTGGAAAAATAACAAAGCGGTTTAGTTCCGCACTGACCGTGTTAGACGGAGCACTTTCAATAAACGAGCTATTAAGCAACACAACGTGGTAAAAGTATTCAACTTCGGAGTCCACAGCCACATCGGAATAAGAGTTTGTATCACCATTAACGATCGCGATTTGCTTAAAGTTAGCATTTTGTTCCGTAGACCGATAAACCAGATATTCTTCTACCTGGTCGGCATCGACTACGTCCCACGTTAAGTCAATTTTGCGATTTTCATTATCGGCAATCGCCTCGAGGTTTACCGGTCCAGCGGGAAGGGGAGCATTAATCTCTACTTCCGCAATATTAGAGACATCAAGTGTGTCGAATAGATCATCTAACGCGACTATATACACCCGATAAATGTCGTTCGCGAGGCCTTCAATTACAGCCTCACCTTCAGCGAATACACTGTCATAGAACTCATACTGGAACTCATTACGCATCGCGGCGAAATAAATTTCGTATTCAAGATCAGGTTCTATTTGTTGCCAATTTAAAAGTATATCCGCGCCATCGGCCTGAGCGTTTAAGACAAAGTTCCCTGAACCCGTTGGAGGTTCATTTGGATTGATATCACACTGCAAAGTAAAGACTTCAGAGAGTTCGCTGGCGCCCGAATAACGATCGACCGCTTGAATTCGATACTCAATACCTTGTTCAGGTTCAATAAGGAAAAGAGCAATATCTTCGAAGGTGGTACCTACTGCTAAGCTTGCCGCAAATACGCTCATTCTGCGCAAACTACCGGGGCTTCTGGTCGAAGGCGATACCCATCGCAATACTCTGACACGGACACTGGTTGTCGGTATTGGTCTATCGAATCGAACATCGATTTGATTACTAAATTGATCATCCCTCCGGGCAACCTCTCTATATTGACCGTCAATCAACGCATCAATCGCAAACTCACGGGCAGATTGAGTTGATGAAGCCCACTCGAGCCGCAAAGATGATACTTCTCTTACCGTAGGCCATGTCTGGCCGAATGCGACGTTATCAACATCACCTGGCGTCCAGGCTTGAAAGAAATCATTAGACGGCAAGAAAAATTGTGGATTTGCTCCAATGTTGGCAAACGCCAAGGCATCGTTAACAAGTGGCGACGCCTGTGCCGGACCAAATTGACTGAAATCATTCACCCGTATGCCATTAGCAAAAACGCGATAGCCCACTACGTTGTCAGCCTCGGGGTTCGCATCCCAGCTAAGAAGTGAACCACGATCTTCGGATGCAATAGGACATATCGCCCCCAAACCTGTGGGCAGCGACGGCGCACCATAAGCCACAATCGATAACGGGCTGGATGGCCGACTGGTTGAATTAAACTCTGTGGATCGAACCACGACAGAGATCGACATCGGCCCGCTGGCAGGCAATTGCAATTCAACCCGCGGCTGAGTTGTCGCTTGCTCTAAGTTAATCGTTTGAACGCGGACATCACGGCCAATTAGATAGCTGACGGTTACTTGGTCTATCGGCAACTCAAAGCCAATATTGGATACGTCCAAATTGTTCGCGGGCGGCAGATCAACTATTCCATCTGGGGTAATGATACTTAATGATGTTCCTGCGATAGGAACAAATGGTTGAGGACCGAGTAAGCTCAGCGAGGCTGTACCATAGACTCCCACAACCTCGGCACTGTCGATACTTTCATTACCGGTAGTATCAACTGCTGTGACCAGATAACGGTAGCGAATGTTTTCCGGGACCGTTTGATTAAGGAACGTCTCCGTTAAACCCTCGCTTATCAGTCTAAAGTCTTCGCGGGCGCAATTATCACAGTCGGCCAGATAAACGTTATAACCGGCTAAATCCTCCGCCTCACTCGCATTCCACGAGAGAGCCCCTTCACTGCCAACCGTCGAAATAACAACACCCTCGACCTGAAGAGGAGGCACAACGTCACGCTTGGTAACCGTTAATTCTTCTGGTTGAGAGTCAACGCGTCCGCCGAAATCGGTCGCAACCACCCGAATGTGATAGTCACCAAAATCAATCAAGCGAGTATCCCATTGAAACTCAAATGGCTCGCCCTGACTTAACCCAATATCTAACCACGTAGAGTCAGCCTGCGGCTTGAATTGAAACAATACCTGCGCAACGTCATTGTCTTCGCTTGAGGCCAATAAATACAAGGACTCATCAAAACCCTGACCATCGACCACATTGATTATTCTGGCGCTCGGCTCATTGTTGTCTAAACTCACATCATCACTGTTTGAGGGTGCGCTGATATTCCCGGCCTGATCAATCGCGTAAACAATGTATTCGTAGATACCATCTGGACGATCCTTATCAACAAAGCTCAAACCTTCGAGCGCGAATTGTCGTAAATCGCCTAATACTACTTCGTTGGTATTCGCCAATTCGCCATTGCGGTATATCAGAAAACCCAACAAATCAGGTTCCGCCGAAGGAAATTCCCAAGACACCACTACGTCATTGTTATCATTAGGATCAATAATCGCGACCAAATTTTCAGGAGCTGATGGCGCATTATTATCGATGCGCACGATTGTTTCGACGCTCGCACTATTACCATTGACATCATCAGCTTCAAGCCGAATGACATAGTCTCCCTCAAGCAAGATAGACGTTGTATCCCATTGTCCTAACTCAGCCGCTGTTCGCGGCACACTTGATGTTTGGATATTACGTAAAGGACCATCAACTTGACCGACTGATAAGCGGTATTCCTTAAAATCATTCTCGCTAAACGCCGTACCAATAATATCAACCAAAAGATTATTAGTGCTTCCAGTCCTTGGTTGCAGTATTTGCACCAACGGTGGTGTGATATCAATTAATACGGAAAGCGGCTCAGAGAGTTCGCTGCGAAGCTCTGCTCTATCGACCGCCAAAACCTGATAACTATACTCACCTTCCAATAAGCCTTGATCGAGGTATTCAAGAGCATCAATAACACCGCTTATGGCCTGACCGTTACGAAACACAATATAACCTTGCAGATCCGTTTCTGTGTTCGCTTGCCAGCTCAGCAAAACATCTTCTTTGTTATTCTCAACGACCTGAGCGTCAATTAACAATGGCGGGGCGGGCGGTGTTGTATCAACAATAACGCGCCGGAACACCTCAGTGCGGTTTCCCGCTTTGTCCGACACCTGTAACCGCAATGTATAATTGCCGTCTTCTGGTAATTCGGACCATATGTGAAGGCTTTGGTTATTGCGACTCAGACCTGATGTAAGCAAATCAGAATAGCTGGCAGACTCATCTAAATGACCATAAGCGATCGCAATTGAATATTGTGAAAAATGAGCATCATTAGCCGAGCCAATAATCGTGCCTGGCTCAGTAACATAAGCCAACTCTTGAGGTTGACTAAACTCTGCTATGGGCGATGTATTATCAATGATGATTGAACGAACCTGACTAGACCTCAACCCACCTCTGTCGGAGGCCGCTAGCTTAATTTGATAAGCGCCATCGTCAATACCTTGAAGATTCCAGTCGATGTCCAGCGGATCAATGTTATCTGTTCCTGTAGCGAGTTCCGTAGTGTTATCTAAATCGGAGCGTGCCGCTACTGTTAACTGATACTGATTTAGAAAGCCGTCTTCGACCGAACCGAGTATATCTACCGGACTGCTATCCAAATTGAAAAACGTATCTGAAACCGGCTCGTTGAGAATTATCGTCGGCGGAGAAAGATCAATCACCATAAACGGTGTCAAACGTGTTTGGTTGCCCGCGAGATCCGTCGCCAAGGCAGTGACGAGATACTGCTGTTCAATACTTTGTAACTCTTCAGGAATGACAGCCAGAGCACCATCTACCTCATCACTAGAAGAGACTAGATTAAGCGGTGACAAAATCCGATTCTGATTCTCATCGACCGCCGTCACACTAATTTCGTAATTGTCAAAGTTTTGGTCAGAAACAGCACCGAGAATAGAATCCTCGTCGCCCAATTCGACGAACCCGTCTTTAACTTGAATTAGACTCAATAGTGGTGGTGTGTCATCTAACTCAAACTGGACCGTTGCGGTCTGAATATTCCCAAACCCTGACGCAATGACTTCAACCTGATAGACATCATCGACCACAGTCTGAGACTCTTGGTTCAAACCATCCCACGTCAGCGTATGGAAGCCAGCGGAATAATCGGTATCAGTCGACAAGGACTCGATCAAGTCTCCGTTTAACGTTTTAATCGCGACACTCGCCGATACCGCTTGTTCAAATGCAACTCGAATCGTTAAATCATCCGAGCGACCATCATTATTCGGTGAGATAAAGTATTCAGTGGTTTGTAACGACGAAATCAGATTCAAACGTTCAGGAATCGTGAACGAACTTACCGCTGATGAACGATTGCCAATGCTATCAATGCCTATCAAAGTGATATCCCAATCACCGGTAAGGCCAAAGGTATCCCATTCAGCCACCACGCCATTCGCACTGATCGCGCCATCGCCAATCACGCTGACATTCGGACCTTGCGACGCGGTTACTTCGAAACGCCCAAGCCGAGAATCTATTGCGCTGCCAACAACTCGTATCTGAAGGGGCAAATCTTGTCCCGACGCTGGAAAGCTGATGTTAACCGCCGGTGGGGTAGTGTCGACACCGACCAAGTTACTCTCAGTAAATACATTGCCACATGGATCTTCGGCTCGTAATACAATTTCATAAATACCGTCGTCTGCCAACGCACCAGCGTCATTAAAACCATTCCATTGAAGCTCGGTATCGCCCGCAAAAACGCTAAATCCCTCATAAGGCTTCGCAACTAAATCACCACGCAACACACCGTTTTCCAGATCGAAACTAGTTTCAAATACTTCAAGCGAAACCAACACCGTTTCCTCAACGCTAAAAACGTAATCAACCGTGTCAAACTGACCATCACCATTGGGCGAGAAGAATTCGTACCTTGGTATCTGACGTCGTGGCGGTTGATACCTCGGTTCGGGTAGCTTTAATACATTGTTGGAAGTAAGTTCCGCGCCTTCTATTGCAGCGTCGACATCAACTTCGATCGCGGCACATTGTCTCGCACCACTCCAATCGGATACTTCTACCATCACACCAATGCTTCCACCTTCACGTAGTCTTGGTATCGCAAGCACACCTTGGGTGGAGGTGGCATTATCACTCGGAAAGTACTGAATCGGCGCCAGTAACACCGTTTGATTGTCATCAACTCGAGTAACCGAACTTAATCGTTCGTCGGCTCCGCCAATCGCCACAGGACCTCGAACATTGTCAGAACGGAAATCTGCTAGTTTGGGCCCTGTGGATGGACCAGTCGCTCCAATTATAGCGCCACCGTTTCCTTCCTCAATTTCAGTGACGAACTGAACGGTCGGTCCAGATGAATTCACACGCCCTTGAACTTCTACACCGGAAAATTGAACACCGGTTTCAGGCTGATACTTGACGGCGCATATTTTGCTGCCATCAATAGGGAAGGTTATATCCACCGTCGGGGTACGACGGACCACCGGTGCGTTAATATCGTCAACAACCGTAGACCCATCCTCCATGGTGAGCACCGCTCTTAACGCAATATTCCCTTCCGCATAATCCGAGGTGTTTAATCTAAACGTATAGGCTTCACCTAATTCTGGCAGGTTTTGACTAAACAACAGGTCACCGATTTCGTCTGAGCCTTCGGGCACGCCAATACGGAGCAGTATCGCTCGCAACTCGGTAATCTCACGGCGCGTGTTTTCGACTGACCGAGCAAAATAGTGTATGTCTAGGGCATTGCTAGGCTCGCCAGCGCAGGCCTGCGTTAAAACGGGGTCAACGTCGAGCAGCGTATCGATACATACGCCCCGCCCTACTAAACTTGTTTGCAATGGTGTTGCGCTGCCGGTTGGGTAAAGAAGAGCGGTTACTTTATAGTCATAACCACACTCGCGAATTAGATCTAATTCGGTGTTGTCATACGCGAATCGATTGGTACCCGCGCCTTCGCTGAACTCAGGATTCGCCTGATCAAGAATCGCTCTGCCTGTTAGCTCAAGCGATTCCTGAACAGATTCAGTTTGGCCGAATATATTAATCGACTCAACTTGTTGAGTAATGGTGAGCGGCTCGGCATATCGAGGATCGACACGATCGCCAACTGAACTAACGACGTATACCAATCGTTCAATTTGATCAGTTCGAATATTTGTTTCTACCGGAAGCCGCGCTGTTAACTCCGTTATAAACGGTGGGCGTAAAAGGAACAGTTCCGCTTGTGCGGCGAAATTGAACCTTGCTTGCACTTTAGAAAATCGCACAATATCGCTGTCAATGACATTGCCATTAACCAAACGTAAACGAACATTTACGTCAACTTCTAGAAGCTCTTCAGGTAGGCCACTCGCATCAAACACTACGCGAAAAAATCCAATCGAATCATCAGTAGCTGGGATGAATTCAGGATCCACGGAGACACTTGAACGCTGCTCTTCGCCATCAGCATCAATATAACTCACCACTAGTTCGACAAATCGGACCTGATCCGGGGCCGAGTGCTGATAGTTAATTTGAGCAACATTCGTACTTGGGTCTAGATTGCGCTCCGCACGGAAACTTCCTCTGATACCGAAGCCGGGCTGATTCGCATAGCCAAAACTTACACCAAGCGTATGTGCGACACCTAACTTATTCTGACCAATATTCAAAATGGACGTGTTACCAGCAAAATCGGTCGCGATCAGTCTAAACTTATCGTCCCTTAATTCTTCAATGGACAGTTTGATGCCTAAAATATTAGGGTTAGAATCTTCTTCGATCGGAATCTGAATATCTCGCCATGTCGAGGACGTGTTACTTCTGCGTTGGATCGAGAAACGTTGTACCGCAATATCCGAAACAGAACCACGAATAGAATTGTCAACAATCATTCGGCAATCGCGAAGACTGTCATCGGATGGTCCAATAATTGGTTCATTATCGGTAAAGCGACAGTCTTCCCCGAACGGCGTTCGAAATACAGGAACAAACAGTCGTTGAGTGTTGTCACTCAACACTGGCGCAGAGTTATCAACGGTTACAAAAAATTCGAAGTTTTGAATTCTTATACGATATTGACCGTCTTCAACCACCTGACCATTACTGTCTCGACCATTCCATTCTATTGATTGCTCACTGCCAATCACATCAAAACTACGTTGAATCGAACGGACCATTTGGTCTTGAGAGTTAAAAACTTGTAAGTCGAGATTCACACTCTGTAGAATTCGAAAATTCAACGCGGTTGAATCTTGCACCGAGTCGCCATTCGGTGAAATAAATTGCTCCGATAAGAAAATCCCCGAGATACTTGCCTGCTCAACATTACTGACTTGAACAATTTCTTGACGACTGTTACCCGCAAGATCGAACACGGTAAGTCGAATGAAAAAACGGCCTATATACGGAGCTACCCAATTGGTAAATCGATCGTCAATGACAAATTTGGAGGACGCGGGAGCAATCGCCGTCCACACATCGGGTTGAGCAACATCGGCAAACTCCAAAATATACCGATCAAAATTTTGATCCACGGCAGAGCCTTCGAGCAAGAAACCACCGACATCGTCCACACGACGGGCACGCAAATCAGCGGTCAAATTTAACAACGATTGAAATTGACGATAACCACGATTCTCGCTGTTGCTAAAACATTGATCAGCTTCGTCGTCAGAAAACCAGGTTAAGAATTTACCGGTGTTAGAGTCGTCTATCCCCGCCAAGATTTGTTTATCTTCGAATATTTTCCTACTCGATTGCGAGGGATTATCCAGGTTCAACACAAAGGTATCGTTGGAACCCATCAGTTCTCCATCTTCGTCTATACCAGTTAAGTCACCGGGAGCCGATATTAAGCGTAGATTTGCATCACTGCCTGAGATTAATAATTCTCGCGCGCCACTTAACCAACGAATTTGACGACTGCTCAGTTCAGCAATACCACGTGGCGTTCTTCCGCCGTTAGTGTACAAACGGAAAAAATCGGCCACGCCAGCGACCGACACGAATACGGAGCCGTCTTCCGTCACGGGAACTCCGTTTTCATTGAGTCGCACTTGAAACTGATTTTGCGAACGAGGGAATTCGTCATTTCCGAGCAGACTTCGTTCTCTTGGAAATATCTCTACCGGTGGTCCACCGACCATCAGAGCGCCGTTAAACTGAGCCGTGCTGGTTCTGGCTACCCGCTCGACGGAGGATGATGCTAGCTTCGCGACATATATACCATCGCGTGTTTGATAGCGCTGAAAAAGAGAATCAATATCGAGTGGAACCTCAATACAATTCTGGGGGCCCGGACCAATGATTATCCCGGCATGAGCTGGAGTAATAAAAAACTGTGATATCAACTGAGCTAGATTGGATTCTCGCGATGTTGGATCTATGCGCCCTACCTCTTCATCGAAACCTCCAATGGGGCAACCATTACTGTCGATGTAAGTGGCGATGAAATCATAGGCAACAAAAGCAAACTCACTTCCATCCGGAGACCACGTGAAATGCCCAAAATCACCTGCAAAATTCTCGTTTAACAATACACCAACCGAACCAAAATAGTTAAATAAGCGCTCTTGTTCGGGGATCGAAAATTCAGTGAACTGACGCTCCGGGAATGAGAAGCTTTGAATCTCAATACCGTTGACATCGTATATGCGAGCGCTGTTTTCGATAGGCAGACCCACAACAAATCTATCTCCGGTTGGGCTCCATGAAAAACCAGTTGCATTATTCGTGATTAATGACACCGCCTTGGTTTCAAGATCTAACAGGGCTAATGAAAATTCATACGATCCATCAAAAATTCTGGGCAAATCAATTTGAAACAATCTCGGCGCGTTGGAGAATGAAATTAGTGCATGACTACCCGAAGAGTTTAGAGTCAATGCGACTTCACGGCTCAGGTCTGTTGTGCTCTCCAGTTCGAGGACATTGCTAAACACTAAGGATTGAAGGTTTAGCGTGTAAAGGTTCTCAATACCCGATCTAAATATAATTAAGTCATCGTTGATAAACTGGATATCATCTATTCGACCTTGAACCCGCGCTGTGTGCCGGGCTCGTTTTAGCTCTCCAGTTTCGATATCAACAATCCAAAAGTCACGGGTACGGGTGGAAGTATGAAAAACCGCCGTTTTACCATCCGGAGAGATTACGAGATCTTCAAACGCGCTGAGATCGACTTGTTGAGAGCTGCCGTTTATCTCAGCGTCGGCGATTGCACCATCCGCAACCAGCTGGACTACTTGAGTGCCATCATTTAACGCCTGATAAACACCTGAAGGGAACAGCACCTTCTCGTTGGTGGTGATTAGCTCACCATCGGGGCCTGGTTCTGGCGTTAAAAATGTGGAGAAATATACAAACTGATCGTTCGGCCCATAAACCAGATTATCAAGATCAGCGACAATACGATCAAATCGATTACCTCGATCGTAAATTTCACCTAATCGACAGGTTAAGTTGCGTTCTAAACCGAACGGCGTATCGACCGCGTTGGCAAGTGGCGAGCGATTGGTATCAAGTGTCACAGCGCGTGCACCTTCGATACTACCTGCTTCAGTTCGAACCGCAATCTGGTAGTTCCCATCTGCAACTAGACCGCCAAATTCATTCTTGCCATCCCAAATCACAGAGCCACTGGTTAAAGCTGTATCAGAAACAAATAATTCTCGGACAGTATTGCCTCTTGAGTCTCGTACAACGACGCTGACCTGTTGGGCATTGTTTAGATTGAAGAAATACTCTACCTCGTCTTTTAAACCATTATTATCGGGTGACAAGTATAGGTCTGAGAGATAGAAATCACCGTCTTGAATGACAAACCGTCGGCTTGCAAAATTGTTTTGTTCGTTTGATTCCCGTATCTCATTATCGCCATCCAACACAATCGTGATTTGCGTGTTCTCAAATTCGGTAAATCGATAGTCAAACTCGAACAATACATCGTCGTTACCTTCAATGGTAACCGCATTCTCAGCGATCAAAACACCGCTGCTTACGTCACCCAAATAAGCCTGCACATTAAGGTTCTCTTCACGCTGGCTGCCTCGGTTTGTCAGTCTCACCGAGAACGCAGTTTGTTCTTCAATGCGAGGAAAGGGAGGTGTGGTGACAATGCTCTGATCGGAAACTGCGAAGTCGGGCAAGCTAATAACGTTAAATTTCTCGAACGCTGTATTGTCACTTTCATTAATCTCATCGACCTGGTTGCCTGGGTCAACGACCACATAAATAAAACGGTCACGATCATCCGGGATTTGCGCCCAGGTTATCGTTAATGTTCGTGATTCAGTCGACGGTAAATTCACTAAGGTAGATTCGCCGATCAATAGGCCACCGGTCGCCGGATTACCATCGTAGAACTCTATTGTGGCTGTATTAATATCAGTCGTGCCATTATTGCGAATGATCGCTGATAACGTTGCACCCATACCCTCCAAGCCAGGATCAGGACTAAACTGCAGATCGGAAAAATTAACCGAAAGATTGTTCCCCTGGGCCAGCTGGACATTGACCGGTAGCGAGGCGGTATTATTATTCTCATCGACCTCGGAAATTAAATTTTGAAAATCGACTCGAGCGATAAATGTTGACGCACCCTCAAAGTCGGCCAGCCATGACACGTTGAGTTGCCTTGATTCGCCTGGTTCCAGGCTCAATTGAGTTTCCTGGATTATGGTTTCACCTTCGACGTTTCGAATCAAAAACTCGACGTTTGCGACGGGTGTCGCTATGGTTCCGTTGTTGATGATTGACGTTGTGAATTCGACCTCTTGATTTAAGAAAATAGTATTTGCGTTGACACTTAATTCTTGTTGCTCGATCGATAAATCTATGCTGGCAACGGTGGTTACGCGAGTGCTGGTTTGATTGTCGTTCTCGTTGAGTTCCGCAAATGCATTGCTACTATCAACCACCGCAAAATAGTCCGTATCTGCGACAAGATTATGATCTATTTCAAAATTTTCGGTAACAGTAGACTCACCTGCAATTATCACACTACGCTCGGCAACGAGTACCGAGTCTGCGTTATCCGGCGAACCCTGCCACAATTGAACCTGAGTTCCATTGGCCGAGTCTAAACCGATATTTCTAATATCTAACCGAGCATTTAAAGTTTCAGGCAATATATCGAGCTGATTAGGAGAAATTTGAAAACCAGACTGATTAACAGTTAATTCAGGGGATTGAGGCGGCAAATTAATGTCGACATCAAGAATGCGTTGATTATCTTGACTGGATCTCTCGACCAAAACATTTTGAGGATCTGCGGTGGCGTAAATTTTCTGTGTACCATTAATGCCCCGCGTATCTAAATACGCGACCACTTCAAGTGACCTAAAAGAAGGAATGACAGGCAGCTCAATCGCCTCAAAAACCTGACCCGTGGTCGCCGGGTCGCCCAGCGAAAACTCGATCAGATTAACGTCAGTATTCAGTGCTGTATCATTCGTGACCGTCGCGGTAATCTTTACGAGTTCCCCGGAGTAGATCTCAGTATCTTCTATACTCAAATCTGTGACAGCAAAGTTGCTCAGGCTGGATGATTGCAACGCCTGAATCGCAAGCGCCGTTTCGTATACACTGCCAGACCAATCACCGATACTGCTTTGTTGTGAGAGCACGAAGGTGTTTATTTCTTCAAAGTTCAGTTGCTCTGCTTTTTGCAATGCTAAAAAGGCGAGCACAACTTCCGCTGTCTCGTGCACGCTGCTGGACTCATCACCAAAACCACCATCCACGTGTCTTTGCGCCAACAGCCAATCTAATGCCAAGGTTTGCTGATCAGCTGCTAGTACCTGATCAGCGCATGATATCGACGACAAAACCCGCGACGTTATAGCGACTGAGCTCACGTCGCTCGACGAAGCGCTCCAACCACCATCGGTATTTTGCGTCTGACGAATAAAATTAAACGCAGAACTGTAAAGAGACGCTGGCGCATGTTGTCTTACATCGGAGAGGGCACACAATATCAGGGCTGTATCCAGCACGCTGCTTTCAAGCCCGGCTTTGAGCCCCCAACCTCCATCATCATTTTGACTCTCGAGTAAGTTATCTATTAGCTCTGATATCGCAACACTATTTTCGGACACCCAACGCAATTTACGAGCTATAGAGTCATTATTCTGGGGAACCAGCTCTGAGAACCATTGTTTGGCATTATTTTTAGCCTCTTGCTGGAAATCCAGACTATCAATTGCCTGAAGCGCTAAATCACTGTCTCGAATGGTCGTGGATTGACGATCGGACCAACTACCATCGGAGTTTTGTTTGGCGAGCAACCAAGTTATTCCAGCCGTTGCTCCGCCATTATTCTGCCCATCAACATCACCTTCGGTTGCAATTTCATCAATGATTTCTGGAGAGGCGGTTAGCCTGGTTGGAGGAAACACTCGCGCGAGTGCCCTTCCATTCGTGTAAACACTAAAACGATCTTCGTACGCTGAGCGTATTTGCCTAATTTTACCGAGGTCGCCGTCCAATTGCGTTTGATCAAACTCGGTATCTTGTGACGTTAGATAGATAAAACCGTATCGAAAGACCTTTTGTGAATCAACGAAGCCCGGCTTGCGCTCCCCATTTACCGCAATGTAATCATCTATACTGTAATCAATTCGATTGCCCGAAACAGTTACTCCGGGCCTTGGAAGATCTCCCTTTGAAAACTCTGATTCGGGTTCGGGTTCGATCACAAAAAAATCAGGCACTTCATCTTTAGACACCAGTCCCATGATGTACAAATCAAGCTGGCTAAAGCCTTGCCTTGCTGATTCGGCGGTAAAGGTACCATCGTTATTATCAATCCAATTGTGCCCGTACTCTATGGACGCGTCAGTGTCCATAAAGAAGTTCCAATGGCCAGTTGAATCTTGAAGGTTTTCGATTCCTTGAGAAATGCCCCACTGATGGAGCGTTTCGTGCGCTAAGACCTGCAAGGTAAATGCAAAATCATCGGCGTTTGCTGCAACCACGGTGTTTAACGGGTTCGTTTCATGTCGTAGCAAATCGGCCATATCGATATAGCCCTTTAATTGAGATTCACTACCAAACGATTGGGAATTGGAATATTGGGGCAAGCCAATACCCTCGATATTGTTTGACACTCCCAAATGAAATGCTCTAGCTGGTCCGGTCTCGAATTCAAAATCGGTGAACACGACTAGAAAATCATAGTCATCCGAGTGGGTTCGATAAAACTCCCTTGCGACCACGGCTCGCGCGGCGGCATTGACATTGTCGGTACCAATACCGCTGTCGTAATTCCCTGAAAAACGAATAACAGATATTCCATCAATATCTTCCACAAAATTCGCCTGGTGCAACCCATCGGGAACACTGATCGGTCGACTGTCGATAGCTCCATCAGCTAAAACCGGAGATGCAGTTGCGAGCAAAGTAAGAGCATAAGCGAATAAAACGATCAATAATTTTCGAGCACTAATGCAATTTAATAGGTGAAGATTCATGTTTGTATTATTGTTATTACTGTGTCGCTTCCTGACGTCACTATAAAATTCAGCTGCCTGAGAATTCAGACAATGTGTTTAAAAATCTTTGATTGAGACTAGGATTAAGGCTTATTGGGGTTTGGAGCCCCATCAATCATCGCGTTGCTAAGAGAAATGTCACTTGAAACCTTTTGTATTATTGATTGAGCGCCATTAACGCTCATCTCGATAAGATAGATATCATTACTATTGGCGGGGCGCAGGATGAGCTGTTGATCGGATACCTGGACCACTTTCATCGTCAGCGCACCGACCACTAGCTCATCGCCAACCGAAATAACTTTAGCTTTTCCCTGTTGTCGAATGACCGCGTTACCATCTTGCACAGACGACGCTATCAAGCTTATCGGAATAGATGGCTTATGGACGGCCTCCATGGTCAAAGGAGAATTTCTTTGCTCGGCTGAAGCCGCAGCTTTATCCATATTTTCACTGCTTGAATTTGCAGGATCGACACGATCGAACAGAAATACTTTCACCATGAATGCGACGACTACCGCAAGAAATACGAGCAAGAACACTCGTCCATAAGCGCTGTTTTTAACACCAATATCCATTAACCCAGTCCCTATTTATTATTTTTTCCAACCTTGTGATTTAGAATAATGACTTTTTTGTAATGCGTCAATATTCGAAGAATCGGTATTACAAATTCATGTCATTCATATAATCTATAAATTCATTATTATTAATAGTTTAAGCAAAATGGAATCCAATCAAGCCTCGAAAATAGTGCTTTAAAACGCGCCAAAGCCAAACGCTTTCTTAATTGCAGAATCATAAGACTAAGAGATAAACTTCTACAACCGAACTTTCCAAATAGAGACAAATTAGTGATCAAGATTCGCGAACAAATAGCAATCGCAGCAATGAGCATGATATTGCTATTCAGCAGCATAGGTTCCGTGTTGGCGAGTGAAGTTACTCGGCATACTTTTCACTCAGCCTTACTCGAACGCGATTACGCATTCACCATTTATCTGCCAGAGGAGTATCAGGAAAGTAAGCTGGATTACTCGGTAATGTATCTTTTGCACGGCTCTTTTGGAGATGAAAATGCGTGGCCCGAATACGGAAAGATACAATCGGTGATGGATAGATTGATTGAATCAAAAAAAATTCCGCCGGCTATTGTGGTTATGCCCGGTTCGTTAAGCTGGTGGATCGATGGCCATAACGAGGCCGCCGAGAGCGCGTTCTTTAAAGAACTGATCCCGTATATTGAGAAGGAGTTTCGAGTGATTCCTGAGCGTAAGGGTAGAGTGCTTGGTGGCTTATCGGCGGGTGGTTATGGCACGATTAACTTTGCTTTGAAGTACCCAACAATGTTCTCCGCCGGTGCGGCTCTCTCGCCAGCGTCATACTCTGGCTTACCCCCCTTAGGCTCTTCAAGTTATCGGCACCCAGCCTATTTGGACAAACAAGGTAAGTTCGACGCAAACTTATGGACCGCCAACAACTACCCTGCGTTTATTGATTCGTATAAATCTCAAGCAATGAAAGTCCCGCTCTATATAAATTCTGGTGATCATGATGCGCTCGATATTGCGTATCACAGCGCGGTGCTTTTCCAGTCATTGTTCAAGCACCAACCAAATGCCATTGAGTATCGCGTTGTCGATGGCGGACATGACTGGAAAGTTTGGACAGAAACATTGCCCGAGGCACTAGAGTTCGCTTTTTCAAGAGCGTCTGATCCACGCTGATTACCGGACAGACGATCTATGACGAAGCAAACCCGATGCGACTGATCATCGCCTTTGGGGGCTAAACGTCATTGATACTAAAACGGCTGCGGAAAACGCTTAATCACAGCACTCACTTGCTCCAGAATTTCATCGGATAAAGCAATCTCATACGCACCAATATCTTCTTTGAGTTGCGCCATTGAGGTCGCGCCAATGATGGTTGATGTGACACCAGTCAATTGATACACCCACGCCAGTGAAAGCTGTACTAAGGTGAGATTATTCGCATCGGCCACTTCTTGATAGGCGGCGATTGCCTGGTGCGATAGAGTTGTGTCTCGAAAGATGCCGTTGCGTTGCTGCATGGTCCAGCGACAGCCTTCGGGTTTGGCGCCGTTGGCGTATTTGCCTGACAACGCGCCACCCGCAATCGGTGACCACGGTAGGTAGGCTACGTCGTTAAACACGCAATTTTCGATAAGGTAAGGCCAGTCTTTTAAATGCAGCAAACTGAACTCATTTTGAATGGAGACCATTTTAGGCAAGTCGTGTTTTTCTGCTAGGCGCAGATATTCACTTATGCCCCAAGGAGTATCATCAGACAAACCAATATTACGTATTCTGCCTTCTTTCATTGCCACATCCAGCGCTTGCAAGATATCAAGCATGCCTTCGCTTTCTTTCTTAGCGTTGGTTCTGGTGGGGTCTATTTTGCCCGGCCAGTGCTTTGAAAAATGCGGTGTTACCCGATTTGGCCAATGCAGTTGATATAAATCAATATAGTCAGTCTTAAGTCGCGTTAAAGAATCTTCAATCGCAACCTTAACCGATGCACCTGTGATGGGTGAGCCACCACGCACCCAGGGCACCCCGCTGCCAGCGATTTTGCTCGCCAACACAATGTCACCACGCTTACTCGGATTTGCAGCAATCCAATTACCGATAATCGCTTCGGTGGCGCCGTAGGTATCTTTACTGGGTGGCACTGAGTACATTTCTGCGGTATCAATAAAATTGATACCTTGATCGAGCGCATAATCAATTTGCTCATGCCCTTCGGCTTGGGTGTTTTGTTCACCCCAGGTCATGCTGCCCAAACATACTTCGCTTACCTGAAGATCACTGCTACCTAGTTTTACTTTTTTCATTTTTTCCAGACTGTCTTTAATTCTTGCTAAGCCAGTGATCAGCCAAAAGCCAAAAATGTGCCTTATGGACTGTACGGCCAGCTTATTAGCTGTTTAAGAAGCGGGAAGTATACCGCCAGTTGTATCGGTCGTGCGTCAACTTGACTGAATAAATAACCATATTTTTCCAGTTGAGCCTTATGACGCAATTCTACTTGCTGAGCAGCAAACTCAGCAACATCGCTGTTATCATGCGCGGTACTTTTATAGTCGACTATCCAACGGGTTCCAGCCTCATCGACAAAGGTTCGGTCGAGCCGGTACTTGTTTACTGAACCGTTTTCCACGGCCGACAATGCAAATTCATTGTTTGACTCAGGATATTCCTTAAACAGGAAATGCGCTTGATGATGGCTCTGAATATTGTTTACCGCCGCGACCAGTCGCTGTACGGCATAATCCAAGGCTTTGAATGGCACTCGTAAACTAAGTAGCTCGGCACGCCAGCGCTGCAACAGCTTTGGCCCTACAGTTAGCTCTAGTATCTGTGAGCCATTGTATTGAAGCCAATCGTGCAAAACAATCCCCACACCGGTAGCGACCTCGGTCGCCCATTCATACTCTATTTCTAGCGTTTCATCTGGCACTTTTGGAGCACTGTTTATCTGCTGACTCACTTGCCAATCAATGGAAGGTTTATAGCTCGGCTCAAAATCACTGGGAAGTCGGTTTAAGGTTTGCGATATCGCCTCTTGCGAACCAATCGAGTTGGGCTCAGCGATTGGAAAATTAAACTTGGTGTCTAAGGAATCCCAGACGGTTGCTAATAAGGAACTTTTAGTCGGCGCTTTAGTGAGCGAGGTTTTTTGGTCAACCTGAGCCCTGGCAATTAACACGAGCTTTTTCTCTGCGCGAGTTGCTGCCACATACATTAAACGAATAGCCTCATTAGCATTACGTTTAGAATCCAAGTGTCGCAGATACTGATAATGCATGCTTTCATTTCCTTGGCCGGTAAACGGCGCAAGCAATAAATCCGAATTGCCGTGTTTGTTTTGTGCTTCGGCCCACATAAGTACTTCTTTATCAGCATTGCGTGGTGGGCTACTTAGCCCCGGCAATATGACCGTATGGTATTGCAAACCTTTGGCTTTATGTATGGTCGACACGACAAGCTGAGGAGTCGACTCTGGATCGTTCGCGTCAGCGGTTGACTGCGGTTGCGCATACAAACCCGCTAAGGCACTGTCGAGTTCACGCATCGACTGCAGATCTCCTCCTTTCTCAAGCTCAGCAATAAGCGAAAGCACGGTTTCGATATCTTGCACACTTGCGCCCATTAGAGTGTGCTCACCGCCCAAGCCTCGCCAGGCCCAGCGGGTTAAACTTGCCAGAGGCACTTGTTGTCGTTGCTCAATAACAAGCTGCATATATTGCATAAAGCGGCGAAGGTTATTGCGAGCCTTATCCGTTAGATGACTTGTTTTTGCTTGCTGCAATTGAGACCAGACGGTGGTGTCTTGCCGACCCGCCAATATCTTGATATCAACCAGGCTCAAGCCGCACCAAGGACCACGCAATAGTGAAAGCCAAGCGACTCTATCGTCTTCACGACAAATAGCTTTGCAGAGGGTCAGCACATCAATAACGGCCTGTAAAGTATCGAGCGGTTGAATATCAATGCCGGCATAAGCAATGCCCGCCTCACGCAAGGTGGGCAATAGGTAATCGAGCTGAGAGCGGGTTCTTACCAGAATCGCTACTTGGTCTGTCTTACTTGTGAGTTGGCTTAATGCATGCTGCACCGAATTTCTTAAGAGGACGGCTTCTTGTTCTCGATCATGAGCCAAGATGTAATCACAACACGGTTGATCATCGTCTTTTGAACAATCAGCCTGCGAGTAGCGTATGGCACCCGTAATCACATTATTTCGGTTCGGAAAGCTGCTCTCGAAGGTTTCATTAAACCAGGTCACTAAGCTTTTACTCGATCTGAAATTCTCCATCAGATTTAACGACTCGATATTAACATTGGGGAAAAGTCGAGTTTTGGCATTGTCAGAGGCCTGCAAAAACAAGCTCACATCGGCTTCACGAAACCGATAAATGGATTGCATTGGGTCGCCGACTAAAAAAACCGTTTTGGATTCGCCTGCCTCAGACCACCCAAGAGTGAGTTTCTTGAGTAATTCTATTTGACCATGCGACGTATCTTGAAATTCGTCGACCAGAATGTGTTGCAAATGAGTGTCCATTCGCAAACCAAGATCGGTCGGCTTTTCCAGCTCTTGCAGCGCCAAGTTGGCACGCTGAGTCACTTCGCTATGATCACATTCTCCGGTGGCTCTGAATCTAAGCTGCAATAAAGCAGCCAACGCTTTCAACACTTTTTCCAGCGCTTGAAGCTGTTGCCAGTCAGCCTCGTGAAACCGCGCATCGGGCAAGTTTTTGATTTCGTTCAAACTGGCCAATAGCTCCCAATCGTCGGCAAACTCAGCCAGTAGCTCGTGCATTCGAACAGTATTTGCTGTTTTGGCTTCGAATCCCAAACGCTTATCTACCTTTTTGCGAAAACTGTTCTTGGTCAACAGCATATGTGCCAGTGTCTGCCAGTGCGCAACGCTGAGTTCGTCGCCTTCGTTAAAGTGGGTAAATTCATCAAATGGTGATGCATCGCCTTCTTTAACCACTACGTTACCAGCGGCATACGCAGCCAGCTTACACAGCTCATCGAGCGTTACCTTAGGTAGAATTTCCTCAATCAGCGTTAGCTGTGCATCAACAACATTTTGCCAGGATTGTTCGAGTTGTACTCGCATGGAGGCCAGATCTCCATGGAGTAAATGGCGTAACCATTGATCGCGCTTAGCAAGCATAGACGAGAACAATTGGCGCGCTTTGTTGTAGTTAAAATCGAGCTCAAGCAATACACTGCTTAAATGCGGCGTAATAGCCGAATCATTCTCGAGTAGCTCATTGAATAGTTGTTCAATAGCCGCTAAATAGTGGGCTTCTGCTTGGTCAGTGGTATGAGGCCGATCACCCAAGCGACTCAACCACGGCATGCTGCTTGTTAGCTTTGCGCAAAAGGAATCAATTGTTAAAATTTGCAGTTGATGAGGTGCATCCAGCAGACGCCAACGATGCTTTCGATCTTGCGCAAGCACATCTGATGCTAAGTCTAAGCCTTGCTGCTCAAAACTGTCGTCACTTGATTCACCACGTTCGGCGAGTTCTAACAATTCGAGTAAACGCTCCCGCATCTCGGCCGTGGCTTTGCGGGTAAAGGTAATCGCTAATACCTGCTGAGGCAACTCCACTCTGGCTAATAGGGTCAGCATTCGATAAACCAGTAAACCTGTTTTACCCGACCCAGCTGGTGCCTGAACAATGAAAGACCGGTTCGGGTCCAGGGCCGTTCGACGCGCCTCACTGTCGCTAATCATGACCCACCTTCAAAGCGCCCTTCCTCGATGCCTTGCTGATTACTTCGTAACTGAGATATTCGACACAAAGAATGCAATTCACAATATTGGCAGGTTGATTCATCAATTGGATTTACCACGGCTTCACCGGCTAAAAAATCCGTCGCGAGTTGTTCAAAAATGGCGGGCCACGCAGCTCTACTTTCGAGCCAATTTTGTTCGTATTTGTTCGAGAAATGAGATCCTTTACGAAAAATATCTGCTTCAGACAATTCGATATACTTTGGCTCGGCGGCCTTTACTTGCGCAAAAGCAATGCCTGATACAGGTTTGTTCTTTAACTTATCAAGGGCAAGTGCATACAGTGGCATTTGCGGGCTTTTAATGCGTTCGCCTGTCCAGTCATTTCGATTCACGCTGCCCGTTTTGTAGTCGATAATGACGCTACGTCCGTCGTCGGTAACATCGAGTCGATCGACGATATAGCGATAGCGAATACCCCCAATCTCACCTTCTCGTTGCTCTTCTCGTTCAACGACTGCAAAATCGGTCGGGCGTTTATCTTCTTCCTTGAGCCAGGCCAATAATAAAGCTTGCAGTCGAACCCGCTCGTGTTTGAGCAAGTTTAGCTTTTCAGGGCTTAGGGCAAATGCTCCTTGTGTAAAACAGTCATCTATTACTTGTTTAATCAAGTCTGTGCGTTCGGCTTGGTCCATTGCCTTAAGCGTTGCCTTGGTTTGCAGGCGCTCCCAAAGCATATCGAGCAATTGATGCACTACATTACCGCGATCTAATCCATCCAAGCCGAACTCCGCCTCGTCATCGCTGATAAAACCAAGCTGATGTGTGGCAAAGGCTTTAAATGCACAATTGGATTGATTCTCAAATATTTTGGAGCCACCTTTTGCTCGGCCGGGCTCTCGCCAAGGCGGACCTTTTAAATCTTGATACCGTTCCAGGTCTGTTTGACTGGTTTGAGACCTGTTGATCTGGGGTATAGCGGCAAGGTTATTGTTGATCTGATCACGCCAGCCATCATCATCTGACTTTGATTCAACAAATTGCGCATCGCGAAATAGTGCACTGGCTTGCATCGAGATTTCTCGATTTTGATCGTTGGCTTTTGGGTAAGAAATGCACCGATGCTTAGCACAATTAAGTAGATTGTGAATTACCGCCTGTGCATGTAAAAATCCCGATTCAGCGGTCGCATCAGGATGACCAGCATCCAGTAAAAATCGATTTGATATAAAGGCATCACTTGATGGTGGAGCAGGGTATTCCTGATGCATACCCGTGACGATACAGGTATCTACTTCACGCCCAATAGCCTCGAATACACCCGATATCAGTATTGGAGAATTAGCTCCCTTAGGCAGAAACACAGTGTTACGTGCCATTTGTTGCAATAACTCCAAGGCCCTTGCCAAACCTGCTCTTTTTTGTACCGCAGCCAGACTCGCAAATTCTTCGAGCAAAGCCGTCCACCGCGTTTGCAATTGAAATTGAATACTGTTCATCGGTGTCGCTTCGGTAGCGGTGCGCCATTGCCAAGCGACTAACCAATCGCTAAACACGTACACCCAGTCGGTGAAGCTCAACGCCGCAAAGCCGGCTGATTCTTTCGCTTGAGTCAGCCGAATTTGAACGGCTTGCCGCTGCTCAACCAACTGTTCCAATGCTGGCAACAAGCTTGTTTCTATGTGCTGATCACGTTGCGAAAAATACTCTAAGCACGATTGATACAATGATGGTATTTGATCAAATGAGAAGCTGTGGATTCGCTGACGTTTCAACCATTGCTCGAAGAGGCGGGCCTCTTCTCGATGCCGAACGCTAAAACCTAAGAATCGATTACGTAGCAAATAGCCAAGCTCGACGGTGTTTGTCCGATTTTTTAATAAGCTAAGAGTACTCAAAGCAGCATTAATGGAGGGCAAATCCAGCAATGGTTGTCCCAGGCTAAAACCATAGACGCTGCTTTTCTGTTGCACACTCAGAGGAGATTCGGCAGGGTAAAAGACATCACGTGCGAGTTCTTGTACTTGGGTTTGGCGAAAAGCCAGGTCTGGTATCACGACGGTCACTGTATGCTCGGGATCTTTTTCCAGACACGCTCTGGCATGATTCAACGCCGCGGAGATTTCTACGCTGCTGCTTTCAAAGCATCTATACGATGTCGACTCTGGCGCTATCGAAGGTCTGGACTCACGCCAAACGATTCCAACCCGCTCTGCCTGTAGCAAATACTTCTGTTGCGCCGCGGTTAACAAGTCGTATGAAATCAAATGCAACTTACGATAAGGGTGTTGAACGTCTGAACTCTCAAGCAGGGTGTTCATCAACAGTTGTTCGTCTATCAAGCCACGTTTACGGAGTAGCTGTTGATAGCTCTCTGCCCACATCATAAATTGTTCAGTGTCAGCCACATGGTCCTGCTCTAATTCTGTGGCACTCAAGCACCAATCGTGCATCAGCTTCCAACTACGCTGTACTGCTCGAGTGGTTTGCTGAACGTTTAGCAAAGTCAATTCATTTTCAGAACGCCGTGACGCTTCGATTACTTGAGTCCACAGCAAAGCTGATTGCTGTGGACTGATCAGGCTATGCACATCGAGCTGTTCTCCGATCTGGGTACGGTTAAGCTGCCAAAGCTGGCGAAGATAATCGGCCCAAACCAATATATTTGGCGCCACCCAAACTGATTTCCCCTTAGCTAACAGGTCTATGGCTACACGCTCATTTAAATCGTTGGCCAAGCTTCGCGTTGGCACAATTACGACGTTATTTTGGCTGAATTTTTCTAATTCTTGATACCACTCATCTTGCATGCTCGAAGTTTAGCACTGCAAACGCAGTAGGTGTAATTTCGAATTTAACGGCGCTGTTTGCTCAGCACCCGTTTGCAGCAGCTCGGATGCCTGCGCTCCGCGTCAATTACACCCAGCAGTGCCTTAAGGTGTTTGTCGTCAGAAAGCTTAGCCAGTTCCGCCACGATCATCGTTCAATCGCCTAGCCAAAGGTCATCGGAGAATTATCCACAACATCAACTAACAGTGGACTTTTTTCAGCTCGCTCAAAGGCATCATCGATTGCCTTGGAACGCTTTTGCACCGCATCACGTTGTGCAGGATGAGTAAAGATATATAACTCTTTAGCGTTAAGTGCTTCAACAACTCGCTGGCCAACCAACTCAGCTGGAATTCCGTTTTCCACCAATTCCTGCGCTGCGTTATGTTTTGGGGTGGCATTAGGGTCAACCTTTCGATTCTGGTCTATATGCTCTTCTTGCCGGTTTCGATGCGACAAATGAATTCGAGTTTTAACAAACGCAGGGCATAAGGCCGCAACATGGATATTGTGTTTTTGCAGTTCAAAGTGCCACGACTCCGACATCGCAACCACGGCTACCTTGGTCGCTGTATAGGCGCCTGCGTAAGGAACGCCAAGCATTCCAGCCATGGAAGCAACGTTGACTACCCAACCTCCTTCACCGTGCTGCTTAATCAAGGGAACGATCGCTTCAGCACCATAAATAACCCCCTTAAGATTGACATCAATTACCCAATTCCAATCTTTATGGTTTGTGGCTTCGATTGGGCCAGGAGCCGATGCGACACCAGCATTATTTACCAACATATGTATCTTGCCAAAACGTTTAATCGCTTGCTCCGCTACCGACTGCCATTGCGCAGGATCGGTGACATCCATCTTTACACTCAACACATTGACCCCCTGTTCAGTCAAGGTGGCTTCAGCTTTGGCTAGTTGAGCCTCATCGATGTCACCCAACACCACGTTCATTCCTTGTTTACCCACAGCTTGCGCGATTCCAAACCCGATTCCTTCGGCACCGCCGCTAATGACAGCTGTTTTATTGTTATAATTATTCATATTACTCTCGATAAGTTGTTATTCGTTATTTTGCTGTAGTTTAGGTGCTACTAGCTGAACATAGCGCGAAAAGGCTCATATTAATTTCGTTCAATTTTGAATATTTTACTTGTGTTAGTTTGCAAAAAAATTAAACTGGCAACTCATTTTTCAAGCTACGATAGTGAGTCGATTGATTAAATCCATGCTGTACTTACTTTGATATAGCTTTGCAATTCTTAACGCAAATCACGGAAACGAGTTAGCTTTCTAATTCGAAAATTAGATGACACTGGAAGTAACGATATCTTTTATGAGGCTTGGCGATGTCTACTAATTGGCCGTCGCATAATTCCACCGCAGAGGATCATGCAGTGGATCATTTTGTTGTACGCAACGGCGTAGAGTTTGCCGGCACCCACATAATCATCGATTTATGGGGCGCTAAACCATTGAATGATCTGGAGCTTATGGAAGCAACGCTGCGTAAAGCTGTCGACGCCGCAGGCGCCACTCTACTGCATATCCACTTGCATCACTTTACACCCAACAGCGGCATCTCTGGCGTAGCAGTTTTGGCCGAATCACACATAAGCGTGCACACATGGCCCGAACGTGATTTCGCGGCCTTTGATGTATTTATGTGTGGGGATACGGAACCAGAAGCCACCATTCCAATATTCCGTGATGCATTTCACCCCGAAAAAGTGAGCATATCTGAGTATTTACGCGGTGTTAATATCGAACAAAATTCCGCTGACGGTAGGGAGTAAGAAGCCAGGGCCAATAAAAAAGCGACCCGAAGGTCGCTTTTTTATTCAATCCATCAAACTAATGGTCTCGTCTTAGCAAGACTGATTAGTTCAATCCAGCCATATAAGCGGCCAGTTGTTTAATTTGCAGTTCCGACAAACCAAACGCAATGCTACTCATTATTTCATTGTACCCTTTACGTTCGCCCTTTTTGTAAGCCAACAATGATTGCTCAAGGTATTCTTTGTGCTGAGCCGATACTCTAGGATAGTTCTTCGGAATACCGTGTCCGCTTGGGCCATGGCAGCTCATGCAAGCGGATATACCGCGTTCGGCGAAACCACCTCGATAAATCTTTGCGCCTTCTTCAGCAAGCGCTTTATCTTCTTCAGTAAGCTGAACCTCAACATTTGGCACCATGGACGAATAAAAAGCATCAAGGTCGGCCATATCTTCCTCAGTTAAAGACGCTACTTGGCCAGCCATGATTGCATTGCCGCGCTCACCTGATTTAAATGCAGCTAATTGTGCTGCGATGTAACCCGGAACCTGGCCTGCAATATTCGGATTAACTGGAATAGAGCTAATACCTTCAGCACCGTGACAAGCTGCGCACACTGCAGACTTAGCTTTACCCGCTTCAGCATCACCCGCCGCTAAAGCCACATTGCTGGTTGCAATGCCTGTTACTAAAACAGCGGCAGATAAAAATATTTTTTTGAACATGTTAGGAGCCTCCAACAGTGAGCTCGAGATGCATTTCTTAGTGGTCGGTTTTATATCATGCTAACCACTCTCTCTCAAGTGCAGCTGAGCGTTTTAACACAATTTTAGTGCTCTACTTAATCGCCATGGCAACTCCCTTTTTTGCTACAATTGGCAGATGTCAGATACTTCAAAAACGGCAAACAAACCTGTTGGCAGTAATAAGGCTCAATTACCTGAGATACTGCGTAATCCAGAATTTTTGCTCGGCGCGGCTGAACCAAACCAATTCCCCAATGACGACCTCGCCGAAATTGCTTTTGCGGGCCGCTCAAACGTGGGAAAATCCAGCGCAATTAACGCCATTTGTAATCGGCGTAAGCTCGCAAGAACCAGCAAACAGCCCGGACGTACTCAACAAATCAACTTTTTCTCAATGGGTGACAGCGCGCGATTAGCCGACTTACCTGGCTACGGGTTTGCTCAAGTCCCTTTAACAGTTAAAAAAAAGTGGCAAGATACCATCCATAAATACCTGGCAGAACGTGAAAATTTGCGAGTACTGGTATTGTTAATGGACATTCGCCATCCATTGACGGACCTTGACTGGCAAATGATCCACTGGGCCAGTGATTCGCAGCTGCCAACGCAGATACTATTGACCAAGGCAGACAAATTTAAGCGAGGAAAAATCGCCTCGACCGTTCTCAATGTAGAGAAACAGCTGGAAAAGGTACCTGGCCAGTTTGCCGTCGAGCCGTTCTCGTCTCAGAATTATATCGGAGTGAACGAAATGCGCGCTCAACTCTCTGAATGGGTTACTGCATATTAATGAGTTTTTATATGTTTTTAGGGAATGTGTCTTGTATTCGCAACACATTTGAATTATCTTTCGAGTCGTTCAAAAATATTGGGATATGGGGTTAAGTTCATTCAATTGTTACTCAGCCCATGTCACTGAAAGAATTGTCTAGGGCAGGCAGTCCCCCCAAACGACATCCCCTTGGAATACCTCACACACGGTATTTCGCCTGCTCTAGGCATCTTTATTTATAAAGATGCCTTTTTTATTGCTACTCTAGTCACCCCATTCTTCATTGGTAAGCGGTTGTTTTAAGCCGATTTCGCTCTGTGCGCTTGAGCCACCCATAAACATCGGACCACTCGAGCACAGCAGACCCTAAGCGAACATCTCTCTAGTTCAATACCCCCTTGGCATAATCGTGTTTAGCGCGCAGATAGCATATACTTTGCCTATGCCAACGCCATCGAACATACTTTACACGCCATGCTGACAGTCACGCGCGCGCGAGCATTATTTAAACCCGTAAACGAGAACGTAAGTTTTACTACAAAATTTGTATTCATATTTGTCCTGATTAACACCATCTCAGCGTGTAGCGATCAAAAACAACACGCTTCAGATAACAAAGACTCTAACGATCAAACTATTACTAGCCAAGCAAACGATGATGCCGCGAATCGTTTGCTAGAAGATGGGTTTTATTTGGAACAAGCGGCCGACGGAAGCACCAGCGACATAGATACGCCGTCAGATGTCAACTCAGAAGAAGAGACGCCTGAGCCACAAACAGATCAAACAAACTCGACACCTTTCGATGACATAGCTACTTCAGATACCAAGGCCTTGATCGAGGATTTGGGTTTTCTTGAAGCTCAGCAAGATCAGCTTAGTGACGAAACTGAGACATCTCCCGCTATGTTTTGCTTAGACAAGGATGCCAATGCAAAAAAAGACGAAGAGTTGCTAAAAGACGCATGTCAACAAATTTCAAACCGATTGGCAAGCGTGAATTACGCCGCCTGCGAAGCCGCTAAACTCAAACCGACGGGCTGCACTTCGGTAAAAGGTTTTCCGATTCTAATGAGCGAGTTTGCGCCACTTAAAACACGCAAACCGCAAGGCCGAATACTCATTGTTGGTGGGACTCATGGTGACGAGCTTACATCAGTCAGCATGACAATTCGCTGGATAGAAAAACTAAACCGGCACCATAGCGGCCTGTTCCACTGGCATATGGTGCCAATGATGAACCCAGATGGCGTTCTGAAACGAGGCGCGACTCGCACTAACGACAATGGCGTGGATCTAAATCGCAATATGCCCTCGGATGATTGGGAACGCAACGCGATTAAATACTGGGTTGAAAAAGGCGGTAAAGACCCGCGTAAGTACCCGGGTGAAGCCGCATCGAGCGAACCTGAAACTCAATGGTTGATCGATGAAATCAAAAGCTTCAAACCAGACGCCATCATCAGTATTCACGCGCCCTATGGCGTTGTCGACTTCGACTCTCTGCTGCTTAATACAGCTCCGAAAAATCTCGGCAAGTTACATTTGAACCTACTAGGTACTTATCCTGGATCTTTAGGTAACTATGCTGGAATCAATTTGAATATTCCGGTGATTACCTTGGAACTGCCCCACGCATGGGAAATGCCCAGTGAAAAAGAGAGCACTAAAATTTGGGAAGATATTGTTAGTTGGCTCAAAAAGAACGTGCGTAACGAAGTAGCCCAGAACTGAATCGATCCTGGCGCTATTAGCTATTGATTAACCTTCAAAGATGATGCGCCAACGCCCACCCTCATCTCGTTTCCAAAGCTGTTCTTTGAACGACTCTCCGGCAAAGTTATCGCTCAAATAGCGTTGCTTATACTTCACAACAAACATTCCATCAACACCGGGATACTCGAACAAACTACTAATATCTAAATCTACCTGCACAAAAGTTTTAAGCTCGTTGATATCCTTTTTACGCTTTTTCCATACCGCGTAGTCACCTTTGCCCAAGTTAAAATTTCTATCATCATAATGAGACGTATACGCCTCTGTGTCGAGGCTCTCCCAATCGTTCTTCCAGTTCTCAATGACGTCAAGATACAGTGACCTTCGGGTTTCAAGCTGGTCCAAGGTCACCCACTCGATGTTATCACTCAATATCACCGGGGTGCGCTTTTCGGCACTTACATATTGACCAATGTCTAACAAATCATCGTTACTTAGTACGAAGCAACCTTCACTTGCCCAGGGCGAGCGAGCATAGGTATCTGAGGGTGTCCCATGTAACCAAATACCATAACCCGTGCGATTTAAATAGCGGTCGTATCGGTTTGGATAGTCGACGGGAAACGCGCCCTTGCCATATAAATCGGGTAACGCCTTGCCTTCGATATAACGATTAACGGAATAAACACCGATAGGGGTCTTATTGTCGCCCTCGACCTGCTTCCCATAACCGGCTGAACCAACCGACATATAATAATCACGCACCAACTTCGGTGTACCTCGATCGTTTTCATAGACGTAAAGCCTGCCTTCAGGCAAGTCGGCAACAACCACATAAGGGTGGTTACCCATCACCAATACACTGGAAGGAACTTGTTGGTGGACAATCTCCTCATGCTCGGCTGTGTGCTTCCAACGGTTACGCATTTGGTGAGTCAAACCGGCAACCGAAGAGGCTGGTAAGGCACCATTTCCTGCGACACCCGCAAGCTCACCAGTTAACGCACTTAACGCATCAGCTTTTAGCAAGTGGCCTACTTGACTCTTAGGAAATTTTATCAAGTGTCGATCAGCCAACTCGATTGCCTGTTCGAGCTTTCCTGATTGAATCGAATCTAACATTGCAAGGACAGCTAATTCGTAATCACCATTAGCTTGATAGGCATGCAACTCGGCTTTCAATAATTGCTCCGATCCAGGCTCCGCGTAAAGCTCTAAGGGCTGAACAATCACGAGACAAATCTGCACCATTATAAAAGCGCCGAGCTTAGTAAGCCTGTTGCTAAACGTCTCGGTTCTTCTAAAGTTTTTAGGATTCATCCGCATTAATTTACTTACTCCCGTATTCTAACCAGATACCAAACGCTCGCTGATAATCTTGGAGTCACTCCAATCTTCGCCGCGCTTATCAAACACTAACTTCTTAGTAACGGTGTCGTCGACTGTATTGGATTGATAGTACTGCGAAAAAGTTACTGCGAATCTTGATCCTAAATCTTGAACCTCAAACGAGCTCACATTGACTTTAATAAACGTCTTATTGGTAAGCCGGACCTGACGCTGCTCTAGCCACTGTGCTCGGGTAATCGATTGGCTTGACGAGTAGTTATCATCATAATGCCCAACGTACCTCGGCACATCTTGTGCAGACCAGGCACGTGCCCAACTTTGCACTAGGCGAATTGCTTGCTGCTCCTGCTGCTGCTTAGTTAACTCCTTAGCCTGAGTATCTGCACTGACGGTTGCTATCTTCGCCTGGGCAGCGACTTGTTCAGCATTGCGAATCAATTCGGCTTCACGCTGCTGGTCTTTTAACACCAATGCCTGCGATCGTTGCTCGGCCTTAGCAAGCGCAATAGACTGCTGTTCAGCTAAGGATTGCGCAGCCAATAGCAATTCCTTCTGTGACTCTAACTCTTTGGTGACTTCGGCAATCTTAATCGACGCTTCTTGTTCAGCTCGAACTACACGCGCCAACGCTTCTCGTTCGGCTGTCTGACTTAACGACAAGGCCTCAGATTGTTCGGCTAGTTGGCTTTTTAACCTACTGAGCTCTTGTTGATAAGTCGATTGTTCAGACAGTTTGGCGGCTCGAATCTCATCTAAACGTGTTTCAAGCGCGGCAATTTTTGAAATTTGAACCTCGTTAGAGGACTGATTTGCCAGACTTTGCGTATCTTGCAAACGTTTTTCCAAAGCCGCAATCTGATTGCTTTGATCTAATTGGGTAACAATCGCTGACGCGCGGGCAAGATTTAGCTGGGTACGAACGGTGCTATCGGAGTTAGTATCCAGTGCCTGCTTGTATGAATTGGCTGCCAAAGCGCCATGCACTTTCTTTAAATGATCAAACAGCAGTCCAGCTTTGGGATTGGCCTCAAAGCCTCTTAGCAAAGTTAGCCTGGCTTTTTCAAGTTGACGCCGCTCGGCGTATATCGAAGCCAAATTCAGATAAGGCTCTATTACGCTCGGAAAATCGTTCGTTATCTCTTCGAGACCAGCAACTGCCTCTTGATACTGGCCAGCATCAATGGCCTCATTAGCGCTTGAAAAGCGGCGCTTCAGATTATCCAAATCACTGTTCTGCAACGCCCCAGATAGACCCTTGCTATTGCGAAAGTTGAGGGTACCGGCTGCACCTCCCATCGCTACCGAATCGGCATTAGCATCTGAGATCGGTTGAATCGCCGACACCAAGGTCTGGGGCTCATCCTCAGTAAGGTCTTGAGTCTGATCACTGGCACTTTTATCGCTCAGCTGCCACGACAATAACAGCCAAAGGGCTGCTAGCACCGCCATCGCAGCCAATAGAGTTTTTATTGAAAGTCTCGTAATCATTGTTTTGAGCAAGTACCCGTTCAATCAGCTCATCTAATAGCTTGAATGCCCCATTTTTAAGCAATTTTAAACCAATACGTGAAGCCTGTCAGCGGCCTAAAGCCTCATTTAAAGTGCCCCTAAGTCTATAACTTCGATTTAATGTGCTAACGCCCAGTTTTCACCTTTTCCAGCGTCGACAATGAGGGGCACTTTCAAGCTCGCAACGTCTTGCATTATTTGGCAGATCGCTTGAGTATACTCATCGACAGCTGACGCTTCTATTTCAAACACAAGCTCATCATGAACCTGCATCACCATTTTTATATCGTTACGATCTGCGATCCAATCATTGACTGAAATCATCGCGCGTTTGATGATATCAGCCGCGGTGCCCTGCATCGGGGCGTTGATGGCTGTTCTCTCGGCATACTGACGCATATTATGGTTTTTGGCATTAATATCCGGCAGGTACAGTCGACGACCAAATACCGTTTCTACATATCCATTTTCACGCGCAAATTCACGAGTTGACTCCATATAGCCTTTAACCCCCGGATATTGTTCAAAATACTGATCGATGTAAGCTTGAGCTTGTTTGCGTTCAACATGCAGTTGTTTTGCCAGACCAAAGGCAGACATCCCATATATCAATCCGAAATTCACCGCTTTAGAGTGTCGTCGCTGCTCGTCTGTGACTTCATCCAGCTCGGTCGAGAAAATTTCAGAGGCCGTTGCTCGGTGAATATCAAGGCCGTTGTTAAAGGCATTCAGCAGCGTTTCATCGCCTGACAAATGAGCCATGATTCGAAGCTCGATTTGTGAATAATCCGCCGCCATGATGATATGGCCAGTTTCTGCAATAAAGGCATTTCGAATACGGCGACCTTCTTGTGTACGCACCGGGATATTCTGTAAATTGGGGTCACTCGATGACAAGCGGCCAGTAGCGGTTACCGCCTGATGATATGAAGTGTGTACTCTTCCGGTTTTACGGTTAATCATTGTGGGTAACTTGTCAGTGTAAGTTGATTTCAGTTTTCCCAAACTGCGATGCTCTAATATTAAGCGCGGCAATTCATGCTCGACCGCCAGTTCTTGTAGCACCTCTTCAGCGGTTGAAGGTGCCCCCTTGGGGGTTTTCTTTAACACCGGCAGTTCCATTCGCTCATACAATATCTCTTGTATTTGCTTTGGTGACGCGAGATTAAACTCACCACCTGCCAGCTCATACGCCGTTTTTTCCGCGTGTTGCATGCTCATCGCTAACTGTTGACTCTGTTCTAACAACATCGCATCGTCAATCAATACCCCATTGTCTTCAATTTTTGACAACACCGCGACTAATGGCATCTCCAACTCGGTGTAAATACGATGCAGGTTCGGTTCACGACTCAGCTTTGGCATCAAGACGTTGTGTAATCGCAACGTTACGTCGGCGTCTTCCGCCGCATAGTGACCGGCTTTATCGATCTCTATCTGATCAAATGTTAGCTGCGCTTTGCCTTTGCCCGCAACCTCACTAAATGGCACTGGAGTGTGACCAAGATGGTTTTGCGACAGTGTGTCCATATCGTGCCGGGAACTGACGCTATCGAGTACGTAAGATTGCAACATAGTGTCGAACCTCACACCCTTCATTGAAATTCCATAATTTGCCAAAACACTCATATCGTATTTCAGGTTTTGCCCAATCTTCGGCAATTCAGGGTCTTCTAGCAGTGGCTTCAACTGCTCTAAGACCCAATCGCGGCTCAGTTGATCTGGTGCATCCATGTAACTGTGCGCGACTGGCACATAAGCCGCTTCGCCTGCTTGCACTGCAAATGAAACACCAACCAACTCGGCCGCTTGCGCACTAATCGACGTGGTTTCAGTGTCAAATGCGAACCCTTCACTGTCAGCCATACGACCAACCCAGGCCAAGAACTCTTCTTGCTCAAAAATCGTATGATATTCTCCTGGTTTGAATCCGGCAGTCTCATCGGTGCCGGCAACCGTCTGTGCTTCAACCCCCAGTTCAGTCAGCCACTTCTTAAACTGCAACGTTTGATAAATGTCTACCAGCGCATCGTTGTCCGATTCAGTTTGCTGCAATTGATCTAGTTTTGGGTCAACCTCTAACTCGCAGCGAATAGTGACCAAGTCCTTCGACAACGGCAATTGAGGAATAAACTCGCGTAAATTCTCCCCTACTTTGCCGCCAATTTTTTCAGCATTTTCAACAACACCATCCAAATTTTCATATTCTGCAAGCCATTTAACAGCGGTTTTAGGGCCCACTTTTGGCACTCCAGGTATGTTATCTGAGGAGTCCCCCATCAACGTCAAGTAGTCAATGATTTGATCCGGCCTTACGCCAAACTTGTCAACCACACCAGGTTCATCCAATATCACCTTTTTCATTGTGTCGATAAGATTAACCTTATCATTAACGATTTGTGCCAAATCCTTGTCACCACTGGCTACCAATACGGTTTGGCCATTATCACTCGCCTGCTTTGCATAAGTACCAATAACATCATCGGCTTCTACCCCAGGGACAGCAACCAATGGCAGGCCCAGTGCTTTCACTGCGGCGTGTACATAGTCGACCTGACTGCGCAGTTCATCCGGCATGGATGGCCTATTTGCTTTGTAATCCTGATACAAATCGTGGCGAAACGTTTTACCCTTCGCATCAAAAATAGCCACAATATTGGAATCAGGATAATCAGTTTTCAAACTCTTGATCATGTTTACCACTCCAAAAACGGCGCCGGTGGGTTGACCACTGGTGGTTTGCATTCGCTTTAACTGGGGCACGTAAAATGCTCTATAAAGATAAGATGATCCGTCGATTAAGATTAATTGGGGTTGCTTCATGAGAGGGTGTTAACAAAGAAGTTGTGATGAGAGGGCAAATTAGGTGTGTTATTGGACGCACAGCCTGGCTCTCTACATGGTTA
Source organism: Arenicella sp. (assembly GCA_965230315.1). GTDB lineage: Bacteria > Pseudomonadota > Gammaproteobacteria > Arenicellales > Arenicellaceae > Arenicella. The sequence continues at coordinate 3,211,247 of CBDDKT010000002.1, read as the reverse complement.
GTAAATTGTAAGGCTCGAAGAGCGATAGCATTATTATGTTTATGATACCATGAGCAGACAATCGACTTAGAGAGAGTGAGCTATGAATACGCATTTATTAAACCTGCACGCATTTATTAGAGCTAAGGCCGTTTTGGCCACGATTGCCCTCATCGCGAGTAGCATTGCATTAGTCAGTGCTCATGCTCAAACCGCACCGCCACCCAATTTTGGCGAAGATACAAAGGGCACCCCTGCGATTGAAGAAAGCAACATAGAAGCCGATTCTGGCTCTGTTCAAGCGGAATCCGCAGCCACCAATACAACGGCTGAAACCACCACCGATGAAACACAGACTACCAGTGCCTTCGGTCGGGCGACTGTTGTCGAGTCTCGACGTGAAAGCGGCCAGGTCTATTCAATTGAACTTCAACACTCTAATGCTCCAAACCAATATATTGAAGAAACTGATTCGGATGGCAACATCGAATATAAATCAAACGACGTCGAAGAAACTCCAAACTTGCCTAAGTGGAAACTCGGATCTTGGTAACACGAACTTTATGTAAACTGATCGCCACGTTTACCACCGTAGCGATCCTGGCTATTTTGGCAACGTCTGCAAGCGCCAAAGATCGACATAGAATAAGCTTTTATAAAATTAATAAAGACGGTATCACCCAAGGCCTTCGCTTTACTGCACGCAAGGCTCGCAAGCCTGGCTGTCATAATTTTATACGCAAAACGCGCTTATATCAGGTAGTGCAATATCGTTATAAAGTTTGCCATGTTTATGCAAAGAAGAGCTGTGACGCCGAGTCGATCATGAGTTTTCACCTCGAAAAAGAACCTGAAAATCCAACTACCGATTTAAGCGAAGGGTATGCATGGTATCCGGTTGGCGAGCACGAGCGTGGCGAAAAAGCCAAGTCCTGGTATTGCGAATAGCCGCGACTAATTTTTCTGGTTTCATGCCTAAAGCATTATGACTTAAGTTTTATGACTCAAAGCTAAATAATCATGCGACTGCATCTCTTGCAACCGACTGATTGTTCTCTGGAACTCAAAGGCTACTCTAGAACCGGTATAAAGTGCAGTAACTTCGGCTTCAGCGGATACAATTAGCTTCACGTTGTGATCATAAAAAACATCGACCAGATTAATAAAGCGTCGTGCTTGATCTTCTTTCAAACGATCCATAATTGGCACGTTGGAAAGCAGTATCGAATGAAAGCAGCGTGCGAGCTCGATATAGTCATTCTGGGACCGAGGGCCGTCGCATAGTTCGTCGAACTCAAACCAGATCACGCCATCAGCACGGCGAATCGAAATTAACTCGCGCCCTTCTACCACGATACTGGCATTATCCACGCCAGCGTCAGGCGCAAGATGAGTGAAGTTGTACTCCATTCCTTCATGAGCTATCGAACCAATCGGGCTAAAATAAGTTTCTGCTTTATCTAGAAAGCGAAGCCTATAATCAATACCAGAATCAATATTCACAACGTCGGCATATTGGTAAATCATATCTATCGCCGGAATAAATAGATCGCGCTGCAGGCCACCAAGATAAAGATCTATGGGCTCAACATTGCTGGTAGCAACCAGTGTCACGCCTTCATCGAATAAAACTCGTAATAACTTGACCAGTATAACTGCGTCGGCTACATCGTTGACGACAAACTCGTCAAAGCATAGTACACGAGCTTCACTGGCAAGCTTTTTACCCACGATAACAAGTGGATCAGCCTGATCTCTTAGTTGTTTGCGCTCACTGTGCACTCGATGCATGAAACGATGAAAATGCATTCGCAATTTATTTTCAAACGGCAAACAATCATAAAAGGTATCAACCAAATACGTTTTGCCTCGACCAACGCCGCCCCAAAAATAGAGCCCTTGTACGGGTACTTTCACCTTGTTTGAGCTGAACCCAAGCTTCTCAAGAAACCCCATTTTCGGCTTTGGCTGACCCACTAAATCATCGTACAATCGTTGCAGATGATCCACCGCAAGTTGTTGCGCCGCATCTTCTTCAAACTCTGGATTTTCAAGGTCTTGTCGGTAACGAGACAACGGCGTATTCGGCATTAGTAGGACCTATGCTTAGCTGTGTATTTGCTATTTACAAGGTTTAAGTTTACCGTAATGTCTAGACCTTTTGCGACTGAATAAACACATGGGCAACGCGCATAGAAAACACTCTTTTGTTCTCCCATACCGAGGGAGACTTCCTGATATTGATCCGAATGCCTTCATTGCCCAGAACGCCACTATTATTGGAGATGTTGAAATAGGGGCCCATTCAGGTGTTTGGTATGGTTGCGTAGTACGCGGCGATGTTAACGAGATTCGTATTGGCGAGCGCACCAACATTCAAGACCTTACGATGATTCACTGTGCTGAACTCGGGCAAGGCACGTACCTCGGCAACGATATTACGGTCGGCCATTCCGCTGTATTACATGCTTGTTCTGTTGAGGATAATGCGTTTATTGGCATTCAATCGTGCGTGATGGATGACTGCATTGTCGAGGCTGGTGCTATGGTTGCTGCCGGGGCTTTGGTAACACCTGGTAAGATTGTTAAGGCAAATGAGGTCTGGGCTGGCAGCCCAGCAAAGAAGCTACGCGACATTAATCAGAAAGACATAGATTTTTTCAAAATAAACCGTGAACGGTACCAGCGCTTAGCAACTGAATACCGTCACGAGCAATCGGCAATTAACAATGACTCAGACTAAAGCAAACCTAAAACAACATTGGCAAAGCTTAGCCGGGTTCATACTGGTTTGTTTTTTGGTTTCAGCCTTTGGCAGTTTATTTATACCTGGAGAATGGTACGAGTCGCTCAATAAAGCTCCCTGGACCCCACCGAATGCAGCCTTCCCGATTGTCTGGGCCGGGCTCTATATTTGTATTGCGATTTCTGGGTGGCAAATATTTCACAACGGAAATACCACGTTGAAAACGTTGTGGATATTACAACTCGTGCTAAATGCGCTCTGGTCATGGGTTTTCTTTGGTCAACACTGGGTGCTGCTGGCATTACTTAACTTAATCGCTATCGATGCATTGGTGATTAATTTGATCTTAAAGGCCAAACGACTGGGATTGAACTCAGTCAGCCTATTGTTAACCCCGTATATCATCTGGCTACTGCTCGCTACTAGCTTGAACACCTATATATTAGCCGCCAATTAATATTGCGAAATCGTTTGCCTCACGAAAAGGGAGTGAGCATAAAAAAACGGAGCTGCAACTCCACAGTCTCCGCTAATTTTTACCCTTACCCTCTTAAATCGCCTAGAATAAGTCCATTCTCCTCAATCAACGTATCCGTTCAAACCGAACTTGATAGATGATTGAACCACTAGTATGAGCAAATTGCTTTGAATAAACCCTACATCCCACATTGGATCACCTCTTGCCTGACCAATAATAGACTACTGACAAAAACTGACATATCCCCCATATGGGGTGTTTGATTCTTCAATTTTGAAAGAATTTAGGGTTTGGGAAGAAGCAATTCGCACACGCTGTCTGTATTAGAAGCTTGGTTGTGTCAACTTTGCTCTATAGCGTTCTGCAGCGGCAGAATCACCCAGTTCATCATACGAGTTTGCCATTAACACCCAGTTTTGTCTGAGTAGGTTTGTGTTTCCACCAGACAAGGTATTGGATTTAGCCGCGAGCTGAATTGCTTTCTTCCACGCTCTTTGATCGTAGCGAACCTGCGCCAATCGCGACCACAAAGCGCCATTTCTTGGTTCGATCCTCAACGCTCGTTCCAACGAGCTTGCAGCACCCGCCCAGTTGCCAACTCGTCGTTGATCGCCTGAAGTGGCGACCAATTTCTTTACCACCGGCGTCATGGGTTTGTCATCGCTCAAAGGTTCGGCCTTAACAATACTGTCTTCCGGCAACGGCAGAGCTTTGCCGTCTACAATGGCACGATCTTCAACATCGACCGGTTCTTGCGAAGGCACATCGATGGTCGATGTGCTAATACATGCACTTAAACAAAGACTCATCATTACCAGGCTGACTATCTTTGCAATACCAAAATTAGCTTGCTTTCGAATACAGTCGTTAGCCAAAAACCCTCTCCCACCAGGACTTCTTGCGCTTTCGTTTTTTAAGCGTACCATCGGGTAGCGGTTCAAAGTGTTGGAATTCATCATCATTTTCTAAGTCGTATAGCGATCGATCAGCGCAGGGTACATTTTCTATCTGCAGTGACTCGATCAGCATCGGTAATGGTCTGGACAAACTGCAATCCTGCTCAATTGGATCCTGAGAATAAAACACTTCACGTCTAAGGACGGCATCGTTATAGGCCAGTTCTAGCCGTTGCAGGGGCATTTCTTGCATTGCCTTAGTCCAAATTTTCGCAGCGCCGCTGGCTCCCGTCAACTTGGTTGTCTTATTATCATCGCGTCCAACCCAGACCACTGTAAGGTAGTTACCACTGAAACCCGCAAACCAGCTATCGCGATAGTTGTCGGTAGTGCCGGTTTTACCCGCCAATCCATAGTCATATTTGAAGCCTGTTAGTACAGTACGCGCAGTCCCATTGCGAACCACATCCTGCAAAGCATAATTGATTAGTGACACAAACTTTGGCTCGATCACTTGTTCGATATCAAGATCGTAATGCGCAAGCGGCTCGTTATCGGCACTGAGCACCGAACGAATGCTCTTAATTGGAGTCTTAAACCCGCCTGATGCCAATGTTAGATATAGTTGACTGACCTCCAGAACCGACATTGGTACTGCGCCTAATAACACCGATGGCAGCTCACTAAAACGTTGATGGTATCCGACACGCCGAATGGTACTCGAAACCTCCGACACCCCCAGCTCCATACCGAGATTTACCGTAGCCAGATTATATGATCTAGCCAGGGCATCGATCATCATCACCTCACCGTGTGGCAAACCATCGTAGTTTTGCGGTCGCCAATCAGGGCTGCCTTTTTGCGACACCGTAATCGGCTCATCTTTAATTTGAGTTGCTAAGGAGTATGTGTCGGGTTTTTCGAGCGCGGTTAAATAAACAAATGGTTTTAACAAAGACCCCACAGGTCGTTGCGCTTTGAGTGCCCTGTTATATCCGGAAAAGCTTGGATTTCGATCTCCTAACATTGCGGCGACCTCACCGTTGTCAGTACGAATCACCACGGCGGCGACTTGCAAACTATTTGCCTCAATACCTTTGCGTTTTTCAATCGCGCTCAATTCTGCACGAACGGTCTCCTCGAGGCTTTGCTGAATACGTGGATTTAACGTTGTGTGAATTTGCAAACCATCGTTAAGCAAGTCGTCTTGTTGATAGTCGGCTTGTAGGTTCTGCCTGACAAAGCCCATAAAGCTTGGGTACGAGAGGGTTGCAGCGCTGGCGGCGGTTGGGCTAAGCGACAGCTTAGCTGCCATAGCTTGACGATAATCCTCCTGATTAATAACACCTTGCTCAAACATGGTAGTGAGTACAAGATCACGACGTTTACGTGAACGCTTCGGATGTTTTATCGGGTTGTAGTAGCTCGGCCCGTTATTCACCGCGATCAACACCGCTAATTGATGCAATTCAAGTTCATGCAATGGTCGGCCATAAAAATGTCGACTTGCTAAGCCAAAGCCATGTATCGCACGATTACCTGCTTGACCTAAAAATACTTCATTAAAATACGCTTGCAGAATTTCATCCTTGCTGTAATGAAACTCTAATAACATCGCCATTATCATCTCGGTGAATTTGCGAGTGAGAGTCACCTCCGATGTTAAGTAGTAATTTTTAACCAATTGCTGAGTCAGTGTGCTACCGCCTTGAACAACTCGCCCGGCACGCAGGTTGCGAATCATTGCGCGTGCGATGCCCATGGGGTTAATGCCAAAATGAGTGTAAAAGTGTCTATCTTCATTTGCCAGCAAGCCATCTATTAACGGCTGCGGTATATCTTCCAATTTTAGTAATGTTCGGTCTTCATGACTAAGCGGCGAGACACTTCCAAACAGCCTCGGTTCCAAACGCACAATTTCGATCTCATTAATCTCGCCTGCGTTCGATTCGGCAATGATTGATTGAATTCGCTCCTCTCCAAGCTTTAACCGAATTATTTGCTGAGGGCGCAAACCATCCCAAAAACGGAACTCTCGCTGATAAATCACCAACTCATTCTGACTGAAACTGAAGCTGCCAACACGATCTACCGATGGTCTATCGACATAACCCAGCTCATCAAGCTCTGCCTGCACCAACGCTCGATCGAGTTTCTGACCTAAATAGAGCTCGAGAGGGCGCGTATAAACGTGGGCTGGCAATGCCCACTTCTCTCCTTCAAATTGCTTGCGAATAGTAACGTCTAGATACACGGCGTATGCCAGGGTTGGAACCAGTGCAATCAAACCTAATCGAACGACCCAAAACCGAAATATCTTCAGTATTGTACGACCTTTGCCCGATTTCGGCGCCGTTCTTCTGGCCTTGACAGCCGATCGCTTGGTCACACGAGTCGCTTTTGTAGACGTTGTCTTTTTCGCACGTCGCTTAACACCATTACGTTCAGCGGCCGACCGACTACTCGCTTTTTTTGCGGCCTTTTTTTTACTGGTTTTCTTTTTACTGGTTTTTTTATTTATCGCCATCGGATCTTAGTCGTACGGCTCTCTCAAAACCGCCTATTAAGCCTCATTCTAGAAGCGTGAGATGCGTTTACATCCACATTAATATGCGCGTAGTAAAACATAATTCGGGACAGCATCACAATTAGCTAACTTGGTTTTAACTGTAATTAACTAAATCACTCAATACAACCAACAACAAAGTCTTTAATAACAAAGAGATATAAACTATTTATCGCAAAATACTTTAGTTTTCTTTGACAATGCGCTAAGTGCTCCGCTATGATCCACGATTAAAGCCAAGTTTGGCGGCTTAACGCCAACTCGTGGAAATTAACTAATAGAAAAAGCGGTCCTAAGCAAAAGCAACATTCGAACGAGAAAAAAGACCAAGCAAATAACTATTTCTAAATCAGATTAACGTGACAGATCAAAAACTTAATACCGAAATTGAGCAGTATTCTCAGTGGCGCAAGAGCGTTGGTGATGCTGTGCAAGAATTGAGTACATTTTTAAAGTCTAATAATGTTACTGACTTACGCACCCATCATCAGTTCGAAACAGTACTAGGCGCGTTGGCTGATGACAATCTGTCAGTTGCGTTTGTCGCGGAGTTTTCTCGCGGCAAATCGGAAATGATCAACACGATCTTTTTCGGTAACTACAAAAAGCGTATTTTACCGTCTGGCACCGGACGGACCACAATGTGTCCAACCGAACTAATGTATGACCCGAATCTGCCAAGCAGTATACGGCTATTGCCTATCGAATCTCGTAAAGACCAGCGTCCGCTTTTTGAACTGAAAAAAGACAGGGATCTTTGGCATGAAATAGTATTTGATGCCGAGGACGTCGCGAGTATCAGCACAGCCATGCAAGGCATGACCGAAAACAAACTGGTCAGCAAGGCCTATGCCTCAGAATTAAAATTTGATCTGATTGACGAAGAAAATTCCGAAATTGGGCTACCAGTCAATGAATACGACGAAGTAGAAATACCCAGTTGGCGGCACGCGGTAATCAATCTTCCTCACCCTTTACTTGAGCAAGGCCTGATAATTCTTGATACGCCTGGCTTGAACGCCATTGGGGCCGAACCAGAATTAACCATTAATCAACTTTCCACGGCGCATACCGTCGTATTTATTCTGTCACACGATACTGGGGTGACATCTACCGATCTCGAGTTGTGGGAAAAGCACCTGGGCGGTAAAAAAGATTCCAGCGCTGAAAGAAATCAACGAAAACTGGTCGCACTAAATAAGATTGACAGCCTATGGGATGGCATACGTAACGAGCAAGAAATCGAAAACGAAATCATGCAACAGGTTATGTCTACGTCAAAGGCTTTGAACCTGGATGCTGAAAATATTTATCCAGTATCCGCTCAAAAAGGATTACTGGCAAAATTATCCGACGACGAAGAGCTGCTTAAGCGGAGTAATATTGAAGCGCTGGAGCACGCTATTGCTGACAAGTTGATTCCCGAAAAACGGAAAATTGTTATCGAAAAAGTGCGCGGTTCACTGGAAGGAATTTTAGACTCGGCCGGCTCTATTCTGGATAATCGCCTGAAAGATGCTGACGACCATATTGCCGAGCTGAAGCAGCTCAGTAGCAAAAACACCGATGTGATCTCTCACATCATGCTGAAAGTGCAATCCGAGAAATCATCGCTGGAAAAAGACATGCAACGCTACCAAGCTCTACGGGCTGTCTACGCAAAAGAAACCAAGAAACTGGTTAAAATGCTGAGTCCCGAGCGTTTGGAAAAATTGATTGCCATAACCAAACACAATATGGCCCGATGCGCGACATCGATTACCTTGCAAAAGACTATTTCAAAATATTTTGAACGAATTAATCATTACATTGATTCGGCCATTGCCCAGGCGAATGAAATAGCCGTTCTATCTGAAGGCATCACCCGAGATTTTGAACACGACCATGGCATTGCTAATTTTCGCGTACGGCGGCTGCGATTGGAGAAGTTTAAGCAAGAGATCAACCGTCTTGAATTGAAACACAGCAGCTTGAAACAGACTCGCACACTGTTCTTTAGGGAACAGATGTCCATCACTAACCGCTTCTACGAATCGGTGTGCACCGTGTCGCGTAAGATTTTCTCTCGAGCCTTAAGAGATGCAACAAATTGGAATAACAATCTTATGGTACCGATGGAAACCTACGTTCGCGAGCATCATACGCAACTCCGACGTCGGCTTGAAAGTGTTAAACGAATTCATAAAGCATCAGACACTGTTGAGCAACGCTTACAAGAGCTGACCACGATGCAAATTCAATTACAGAGCCAGCACGACGATTTTACGGTTCGCCAAAATCACTTGGTAAATCTATTGATTGAGGCCGAAACACTAAACACACCACCGGAATTAGAAGACAGTAGCGCTAATGTTCTTTATTGGGATCATAAAGTTAACTTCTAATCCAATTTGTCGTTTATCATTGCACTCAATATTTAGTTCTGATTGATCCACTGTCACGTAGCGCTAGTATCTGCCAGGCAGAACTTTTTCAGCTTAACCTTTAACCGCCAAATCACATGCAGAATAAACCCATTATTGCGATCAAAAGAGTTGCGATCAAAATAGCGGCATTCAAGAAAGCCGGACGTTTACTTCTAGTATTGACAACCGCAATCAACCTTTCCGCTTGCGCTGCGCATTACGGTGCCGCGAAAATCGTTTCCACGCCATCTGGCGCTCAGGTAATCAACGGTGAAGATGGCAGCATCATCGGCACTACGCCTGTAACAATGCGCTGGAAAAATGCCAGCGGCAATCGACAAACAATTATTCTAAAGCTCAAAAAGCCGGGTTACTACGAAAAAACCTCGTCATTCTGGCTAGACATGCGTAAACGTAACGCAAAGGCCGCGACCGATAACCCCCAACTGGTCGAAATCGAAATGCAAAAAGTCGGCGAATAGAATAGCTGTTCAAAAAGCCAAAACTTGAGTCCATTCTGTCAAAGTAATATGGCTCGATGTTACGCTCCAGATTAGTCTTGTTCAGCTTCTTTATCGTATTCTCGGCCGGTCAGATTCTGAAACTTTGACTGCAATTCCTCATGGCTCTCATGATGCTGTGGATCGACCAGAATGCAATCGACTGGACAGACAATGATACATTGCTCCTTTTTGAAATGACCAACGCACTCGGTACACTTCGACGACTCAATCTCATAAATCAACTCACCCTGGTAGATTGCATCATTCGGACATTCAGGTTCGCATACATCACAGTTTATGCATTGATCTGTAATAAATAGAGCCATAATAAAAATACAAAAAATGAACTGCTACGAACAGTGGGTTCTACAACCAGGCTAGCTTTTCTTTGTTGCTGCCCATTTGTTAACCATTGCTTGCTCAACATGCTCCGGTACAAAGCTACTGATATCTCCTTCGTAATAAGAAATCTCTCTCACCAGTGAAGACGAAATAAAGTAGTTAGCTTCCAGTGGTGTTAGGAAAATTGTTTCAACATTGTTATCGAGACGTCGATTGGCCGACGCTAATTGAAACTCATATTCGAAGTCAGACACGGCTCGTAAGCCTCGAATGACGAACTTGGCCTTTTTACGCGCGACAAAATTAACCAGCAAGTCATCGAAACTCTCGACTTTGACATGTGGGATATCCTTGGTTGCCTCATCGACCAAAGCAATACGCTCCGGCGTCGAAAACAAGGGATTTTTTCGAGGGTTATCGGACACCGCAATTATCACCTCGTCAAATATTTGCTCGGCGCGCGCGACCAAATCTAAGTGCCCATTGGTAATGGGGTCAAAGGTTCCTGGGTAAATGGCTATTTTTTTAGTCATTTCGCCAGTATAGCATCGCAAGAGGGCACGGCGTATAGCTTTACGAAGCTATGTCAGTGCGTGGTTCAAGTAAACACTGGCTCTAACATGTTGATCCGCGGTTATGTTTCATACAGTGAATAACGACAATAACCTGCTTTGCCTTCTTTATAATTACGCCAGCCTTCTGGGGGCTCTTCGGGATCTTTTTTAGACGCCTGTTCAACATAAACCAATGCACCTTCAGCAAGCCATTGATTGTCAACCAACAAAGACATCGCCGGTGCAAGCAAATCTGAATCAAATGGTGGGTCTAAAAACACCAAGTCATAGTGTTCAACGGCTGATTGCTGTAGAAAGCTTATCGCGCTCTGCTCATACACATCGGAGTGATCAAGTGCATCCAGTGTTTCAAGATTGAGTTGCAATTGCCTCGCAACACGCGTATCAGACTCTACAAAGCGCGTTTTAGCCGCGCCACGCGACAAACACTCCAGACCGAGTGCGCCGCTACCGGCAAATAAGTCGAGACAACGCGCGCCGGGAACATCATGCATCAACCAATTAAATACCGTTTCTCTTACTCGGTCAGTCGTTGGCCTAAGCCCCTGGGAATCCAGCACAGGAAGGCGACGACCTCGCCATTGCCCGGCAATTATGCGAATCGAGTTTGTTTTAGCACGCTGTTTCATTGTGATTTTTTCGACAATCCCTACAATACGGTTAACCGGATGGCGACGATGCCAAACAATACCACAGCATTACAATAGAATGACCGAAACAAAACTACCTCAGGGCTCTGAGCAGCCAAAAGATCAATCACACAAAAAGAAACGATCTGGTTTCGCTCGCTTTTTTGGGCGAGACACGCACGATGAAAATGAGTCCACTACTGAGCCCACAACGGTGGAAGAAGGCTTAGATAAAAGCCGTACCAGCCTCATGGGTAAAATCGGCAATGTTTTTAAGGGGTCGTTTGATATCAATGACGAGCTCTTTGATGACCTGGAGGAAGTATTAATCAGTAGCGACATCGGTGTCGAAGCCAGTTTGGAGTTGGTGGAAAAATTACGCAACCGAGTGCAAACAGAGAAGATTCAAGATGCGGCTGGAGTGATCGCGGGTTTGAAGGCTGAAATTGCCACAATGCTAGAGCCGGCTGAGCAAAGTTGGGATGTCTTGCACCAACGCCCCTACGTGATGTTAATGGTTGGCGTTAATGGTGTCGGGAAAACCACCACTACGGCCAAAATCGCCAAGCAATTTCGAGATCAAGGCAAAACAGTAATGCTGGCGGCGGCCGATACGTTTCGAGCCGCCGCGGTCGAACAATTGCAAGAATGGGGTCGCCGTATGGATATCCCTGTTGTTGCTCAGGCACATGGAGCTGATGCCGCCGCGGTCGCCCACGATGCACTTAATTCAGCCATTGTTAAAGGCACTCAAGTGTTGATTATTGATACCGCTGGACGCCTACATACTCAGTCGGATTTAATGGAACAACTGCAAAAAATTAATCGGGTATTAGGTAATCTTGATCCGTCCATGCCACATGAAGTCATGCAAATCTTAGACGCTGGCACCGGCCAAAATGCGCTTTCACAGTTAGAACACTTTCAAAAAGCGGTTGGAGTAACCAGTGTTTGTCTTACTAAGCTGGATGGCTCAGCCAAAGGCGGACTGGCGATTTCCTTAACGCAGAAATATAAATTGCCTATTCGTTATATTGGTGTTGGCGAAGGATATATGGACTTAAAACCGTTTAGTGCAAAAACCTTTGCTGATGCGTTAGTCCCCGACCTTGACGCCCAAGCATAATCCACGAATCCGCCTCAATAGACCCTACCTATTTTAATCATGATCAAACTCAGCCACGTTAGTAAACGTTACCCAAATGGCCATGAAGCCTTAAAAGATGTGAGCTTCGATCTAAATTCTGGAGAGATGGCATTTTTATCCGGCCATTCAGGGGCCGGAAAAAGCACACTGTTCAAATTAATCACTCGAATTGAAAAACCCACATCCGGGCAAATAATCGTTGATAATCAGAACCTGAGCCGCATGAAGCCATCAAAAATTCCAGCGTTACGACGCGAGATTGGCGTAATTTTTCAGGATCACAAACTATTATTTGATCGATCGGTTTTCGATAACGTGGCCTTACCATTAATTGTTATTGGCATGCCGCATGATGAAATACGAAAACGAGTACGAGCGGCACTGGGCAAGGTTGGATTGGCGGGCAAAGAAAACCAATCGCCAATAACCTTATCAGGTGGGGAACAGCAGCGAGTGGGAATTGCGCGAGCTGTGATAAACCGGCCTAACATACTGCTCGCTGACGAACCTACCGGCAATTTAGACGAAGCCTTATCAGACGAAATCATCGATATCTTTTCAGACTTCAATCAAGTTGGCGTAACGGTATTGATCGCTACGCACGACCTAAGACAAGTCGAACGCTTAGGCAAGCGCACATTGCAACTAAGTCATGGAGAACTGGTTGATCATCAAACTCAAGAGCTCGATGGCAAAGAACCCAGAGTTGAGATACCGAAAGGTGAGGCTCAGCAAGCTGAAAACTCAAGAGGTGAAAACTGATGATCACCTATTTGAGTCGACACCTACAAGTGTTGTTTGCCACTTTAGGGAGCATGCGTCGTACGCCGATGACGACGGTTAATACCTTATTGATTATTGCCATCACTTTGCTATTGCCAAGTTTGCTGTATGTGGCCGTCAAGAGCGCTCAAAGCTTGAGTAGCAATTGGGAGGGGCGCCCACAAATCAGCATTTTCTTAGATAAAGATATTGGATCGGATACCGCTCAATTGATTTACGAGGAAATTCAATTGCACCCATCCATCGAATTGGCCGAGTACGTCAACCCTGAGCAAGCTCTGGCCGAATTTAGATTGTTATCGGGTGATAATGTTAGCCTAGATCAGGAGCTTGAATTCCTCGGCGAAAATCCACTACCTGCGTCCATTGTGGTAATGCCGGATCGGGCCTCAGCGAAATCAGACAGCTTACTCGCTCTTAAGGATGAACTCTCCAAATTTGACGGTATTGATACGGTGCGCTTAGATCTGGATTGGACAGATCGATTTAATGCCATGCTACGGGTATTCAGTCAGGTATCTATACTGTTAAGTGCCTTACTTGCACTGGCTCTTTTATTGATTGTCGGAAACACCATAAAGCTATTGATATTTAATCGTCGTCATGAGATCGAAATCACCAAGTTAGTTGGCGGTACGGATGCCTTTGTAAGACGGCCATTTCTCTACTACGGCGCGTTTTTTGGATTATTTGGCTCAATTATTTCGCTCGGTTTATTGTTGCTTGCTGCGATGCTTATCCATGAGCCCGTTTCAGAACTGGCTGAACTTTATAATAGTGACGCCTTACTCCATCAAATCACCTTGCTGGAGGCACTCTCGATATTAGTGATCGGAACATTTCTTGGCTGGTTAGCCGCTCGATGGTCGGTCGCACAACACTTACGTGATATTCAGCCAAAATGAGTTGGGCAGTGTTTATAGAGACCTTTGTATTTCACTCACCATGCCAGGCATACAATTCAGATAAACCTCTATCGTTTAAGTAACACCAGTACGATGCCCACTGCAGCAACCCACGGCCCAGCATTCGCCAACGGTAAATCAGCTAATGTTGGGTGTTGCGAGACAATACTGTGCACAATACCCAAAATGGTTGCTGACATACCCAGCTTGGCCTGCAGATGGTTTACGTGAGGATGTACCGGCGTAGGTGGCAAGGTTTGCTTTTCAGCCACTGCTTTTAGCAACCGTGGTAGCTCAGGTAATAAGGCTCTTACATGCGGCCATTCTCGCTGTATATCTTCGATCAAACCTTTTGGCGATAGCTGCTCCTTCATCCAATTCTCTAGAAACGGCTTCGCGGTATCCCACAAATTAAGATCAGGATATAACTGACGTCCCAAACCCTCTATGTTGAGCAGTGTTTTGTAGAGCAGTACAAGCTGAGGCTGCACAGGCATTTCAAAACGGCGAACCGTTTGAAACAATTGCATTAACACTTTGCCAAATGAGATTTCACTAATCGGTTTCGCGAAAATTGGCTCGCACACCACTCGGATAGCCTGCTCGAACTCAGCGGCGTTTGTATCAGCTGGTACCCACCCTGCACGCAAATGAGCTTTTACAATGCTTGCGTAATCACGATTAAAAAAGCCCAAGAGCATTTGCCCAAGGTATTGCTTATCTTGTTCGTTGAGCGTGCCCATGATACCAAAATCAATGGCTATCCATTTGCCTTCATCGGACACAAAAATATTCCCGGCATGCATGTCAGCATGAAAGAAATTGTCTTCGAACGCTTGCTTAAAAAACGTTTGAACGCCATCTTCCCCCAACGATTTCATGCTGTAGCCCTTCTCCTTTAAAAGCTCAAATTCACGAATCGAGGTACCGTAAATACGTTCCATTACCAACACGTTTTGCTTGGTAAAATCCCAATAAATCCGCGGCACATAAATGAGGTCGCTGTGTTCAAAGTTTGCCCCCATTCGTGCACCATTGGCCGCTTCTATTCGAAGATCCAGTTCCCCATGAATAGTGTGGTCGTATTCCTTGATCACATCAAGGGGCCTGAATTGCTTACCTCGTGACCAATGCTTTTGCAATATTCCAGCAAAGGTGTACATTACTTTTAGGTCGCTCTCGATAACCGTTTCAATACCCGGCCGCAGCACCTTTATCACGACATTTCTATTCGATATTCCATTTTGTCCCTCTATGGACAAGCCTTCGTTTAAGGTCGCTGCATGCACTTGCGCAACCGATGCCGAGGCAAGCGGTATTTCATCAATAGATTCAAAAATACGATCGAAGTCTGAACCATATTCACGCCGAATGATTCGCATCGACTCGTCGGCTGAAAACGCCGGAACCTGATCTTGCAACTTAGTCAGCTCTAGCGCGATATCCTCGGGTAATAAATCGGGGCGCGTGGACAGTGTCTGCCCCAGCTTAACAAATACAGGGCCGAGTTCTTCTAATGCCTGACGGATTCTAACACCACGAGGTTCACTTCGTTTGCGCGCAACACCAAACAATAGCCTAATGGCGATTCGAGCGGACTTAGACAGACTGAGTTCATCCAACAATGAAACTAGGTCATAACGCTTAATAACGCGGCGAATTTGCCACAAACGTGCGGGTGGTGAGCTGGCTTTTTGCATTGAGTCTAAATGGCTGCTTTTATTCGCTCTAGTCGAGCACCCAAACGGTCAACATCGGCTCGAATCATGTCCACACTGTCGAGATAGTTTTCCACCTCTTGTTTATCGGCGACCAGTTGCATGTCTTCCTTTATCAATGTGCTCACAAATTCTTTAAACTTGCTTCGAGATTCATCGGCAAATTCCTTCGCTTGGCCTGCAGCATAGGTCACAACCTTTGCTGGAGATTCGCCTATTTGTTCAGCCAATAGGGCTTCCCAATTGATATTGAGCTGCGAAATGACGGCCGCAAAACGCTGTCCAACAATAGGGTCACCTGCGATCTCTAATTCACCTGGTTCGAGGTCGGCATTGTCCATGCCATCACGCGAGATCTTAACCATGGCGCCTAACGTAGCACTCAGCGTAACGTCCACCTGATCGGGAGCCTCGTGCGAAAACTCAAGACCTTCAGGGAACGGAGTGACCGAAATCGATTGTCCTAGCGACTTAATGGTCAAGGTCATGGTCTTACCTTGCAATCTCTTTAAACGTTCGACCGTTTGAGGATCATGTTCTAACGTTTTGTTACTAGCTAATTCAAGCAATTCTAAAAGCATGGGCTTTCCTAATATTTATAGCCTATGTGCAGGGCAACAACTCCACCCGTGAGATTATGGTATCTGACTCGATCAAAACCAGCATCCAACATCATCTGCTTGAGCTCTTCCTGTGGTGGATGCTTACGAATCGACTCAACCAGATATTGATAGCTATCTCGATCATTAGAAATCATTTCCCCAAGCTTTGGAATTACATTAAATGAGTACGCGTCGTAGACCTTACGAAAGGTATCGTTGGTAGGTTGTGAGAACTCCAGAATAATAGCTCTCCCACCAGGTTTTAAGCATCGTTGCATCGAAGCGAGCGCCACCTCTTTGCGGGTAACATTGCGCAAGCCAAAGCTAATCGAAATGCAGTCAAAGCGATTGTCATCAAATGGCAAATTTTCAGCGTTTACTAAGCAATAGCTGACATTGCCTGCAATACCCGCATCAGTTAATCGTTTACGACCCTCTTCGAGCATGGCCTCATTTATGTCGGTAACAATAACTTGGCCATCATCGCCCACTTTATTCGCGAATTTTAATGACAGGTCACCACTTCCTGCAGCCAAGTCAAGTACTGTATCACCCGCTTGAACACCGCTTTGCGCCACGGCAAACCATTTCCAGGCTCGGTGCACACCCATCGACATGGCGTCATTCATGATGTCGTAATTACTTGCCACTGCGCGGAACACGCCCTTGACCATGCCCTGCTTATCGTTCTCGTCGACTTCCTGAAAACCGAAATGTGTTTTGTTCTGAGGTTCCACCATAGTTACCACTAAATATTGTTAAACCAAATATTGATCATTCTGCTGAGGTTCTCGAACCTCTCCTGCCGCTTTGAGTTTACCCAGATAATCTTGCCAGTTGCAGTAGCGATTCTTTCCTAGCTCATACAAATAATCCCAGGAATAAAGCCCTGAGTTATGTGAATCACTGTAAATCAGTCGTACCGCATAATGACCTACTGGCTCTATCGCAACGATGTTTACCTCTTCTTTATTGAGCTGCAAAACCTCCTGCCCTGGACCATGCCCCTTAACCTCTGCAGAGGGCGAACTTATCCTCAAATACTCACATGGAAGCATGAACGTTTCGTCTTCAAAGACAATTTCCAATAAGCGAGATTTACTGTGTAAACGAATATCTGTGGGCGTTTTGTTCATAACCATTTTTACTTAAACAATCATCGCTCTATTAATAATCATCGCACTAAAAGAGATTTTTGATAGACGCAATCGGCTGTCTTACTGCACTTTAGGTAAGTATATCCTCTATCGGCTATGCAAATAAGCGCTTGCGCTAAAATCGTGCTATTTTGAACGACTTTAAGCAGAATCACTGGCATCATAGGGGACACCACACAATAATGGAACATCATAAAATAGTCCTTCCAGCCGATCTTAACGATTACGGCAGTTTATTCGGGGGCACTTTGCTCAAATGGATTGACGAAATTGCTTATATTCGTGTCAGTCTGGATTTTCCAGGCCAGCACTTTGTTACCATTGGTTTGGATCACGTCGAGTTTAAGCACCCGATACGCGAAGGGCAGATATTGCGGTTTCGATGTGCAAAAACACGTATCGGCACAACCTCAATTACGTATAACGTCAAAGTATACGGTGCACGCTACAATACTGAATCTGAAGCAATATTGTTTGAAAACAACATCACTTTTGTGTGTGTTGATGAGAGCGGTGTTAAGACCAGCATCCAGAAGCTCGATTGATAATAATTATGCGTTCATTTTCAATCTTAGCTCTGATTGCCGCTAATCTGATACCTCTGTTGGGGGTGCTATTTTATCAATGGGACGAGACCCTGGTGTTGGCTTTATTCTGGATTGAAAACCTGATTATTGGCGGCTTCAACTTAGCTAAGATGCTGACCTTAACGCTGCGGAACAAGCAACTAAACGGCTTGTTTCTGTGTGCCTTCTTTGTCATTCACTTTGGCTTTTTTTGCTCGGCGCATGGTTTTTTCCTGTGGGACTTACTTGATCTTGGAGAGATAAAAGTCACTGACTATTTTGACTCAGCACCCGGTGGGCCGCTGGGGCTATTTGCGGAAGGTGTCACGGTACTATTTGGTTTCATCGAAATGCATGGCTCAACAATACTACTCGGAATCGGTGCGCTACTATTAAGTCACCTGATATCGTTCATCGAAAATTTCATACTGCGCGGTGAAATTCATAGTCTTGATGTATCCAAGTTAATGGCGAGGCCCTATGGCCAGATCATTGCAATGCATGCGGGCTTGATATTAGGTGCTTTCGCAATTGAAAAATTTGGCTCAACGGTTGCACTATTATCGGTTATCGTGGTGTTCAAGTTTGCCATTGATATAGCGCAGCACCTTAAACGCCGAAAGAAAACAAACGCCGTATAGAATGGAAATATGACTTAAACACCTCTTATTTGGATTTATTTATGCTTAGAATTTTCGCTTTTTTAGTTTTAATCGTTATTGGCGTGGCCGGTTATGCCTGGTATTCGGCGCAATCATTACCAAGTTGGTTTAACGATGAGGTTTCGCAAGAAGAACAAGCGGCTGAAGCCTTGAGCCAAAAAATAAAGCAGCAAGGCGTATCCAGATTTCTCGGCAGCAAGGTCGGCCAAGTACTTAACGGTAAAGTGGTATTCAGCGAGGTGGAGTTTAATGCCATCATGCTTGCCAGCTTAAAGTCAGATGAAGACGGTCGAAAATTGCTGGCCGTGAGTGATGCGGTCAAAGCATTTATTAGTAAGGATCAATTGGAATTGAGCGCAATCATCAATTTGGATAAAGTGGAAAAGATTGACCCAAAAGCTCGTAAAGCGGTCGAAAAGTTTGACCGAATCTTCCCATTTTTAAATGACTCACGTGTTGCCTTGACCGTTTATGGCACGCCGGTTGCGCGCAATGGAAATATCGCGATTAAAGATGATTTTCATATTAAGGTTGGCGCTATTCCAATCTCAAATAAGTCTCTACGCCAATTGGGTGCCAAGGTTGAGCGCGCAAACACAACCGACCTGCCGATTAAATATTTGTCGATCAGCGATATCGTGTTGAAAGATGGTGAAATTGAGTTAGCGGTACTGCCTCGTTTCTAAGTTAGGATAATCAAGCCTGACGCTTTTCTCGCCAAACGTTAATAATGCCAATTAGAGACGCAGCAATCCAAAAAAGCTCAATAATGAAGCTGGCTAAATTGAAATGTACCAATAAGCTAAGCAATAGGAAAAACGCACCCAATAAATTTATCAAATTAAAGCGGAAACCTTTTGGGTCTAATTTATCTAGCTGCATCAAAAAGTAGGCGCCAACGACCATAAACGTGCCTAGCATGCCAATAATATTGGCGAGTAGTTCTATACTCACAATGTATTCTTCCTATGAGTTAGGTCTTGCGACCGCGTATTGAAAAGCGCCTATCCAACGCCGACTATAATAATTGATTTAGTTAGAACAGCTTTGTTGAGTCTATTGTTGCGCGATTGTAATTTAATGGTGTTATTTCGTCACTACCCGTACGTCGACCAACACATCTTTTCCAACCCAACTGGTATCCACCCAATCACCACTGCCAATATTCCAACGAAGTCGATCTAAAATTGCCGACCCAGTCAACACGCGTTGACCGCCATTTTCGACAACCTCAAAACTTAGAATAGAGTCGGCGGTGGCACCTTTCATGGACAGCCTGCCCGCCGCTTCAAACCCACTCTCTTTAGACGAAAAGGTATCTGCCCGATAATAAGCCTCAGGAAATGCTTTAACATCAAAAAACTCGGACGATCTAATTGTGTCATCTCGCTCTTGATCGTTGCTAAAACCAGAATTCACATCGATCGTCACATCAAAACGGGTTTTATCGAGCTGTCTCGCGTCAAATTGTATTTTAGCTGACCACTCAGTCCATTCACCCTGAAATGGAGCGCCCGCTTGGTCACCAGAAAATCTGATATAACTTTGTTCATAGTCTATGTCCCATATTGGTAAATCGCTTTGAGTCAGCTGACTGTTTTTATCATCCAAAGCTACCTGCTTAATATTGGACGTTGGCAATGTCTCCTGACTGGGTTGTGTGTTGAACACACGCCCAAGAAAGACCACGACTAGAACAATTACAGTGGCAAACAGTAACCAATTAGCCTTGCTCGACATACGCATCAACACTTCATCCCGATCGATAAAATGATGCTTTAAGGCTGCAATAATATGGATCACTGCGATCACAAAAAGAGCTTCGGCTAAATAATAATGCACCGCGTGCAATTGATCAGCCAGCATTTCATTTGGTGCAACAAAGTCTGGTAGCGCGATCACGTTAAACCAGCTAACCGAATACGCCGTTGCCGACGACATCAACCAACCGCTAATCGGCAGAGCAAAAAGAAAAACATACAACAGAAAGTGCGATGCCTTTGATGCGTTTACCTGCCATGTCGTCATACTGTTAGGTAATGGCGGGGCTGAAGAATTGAATCGATACACAAGCCTAATAACCGCGATAAGCAGAATCGTAATACCAACAGATTTATGATTAGCCAGTAATGCAAGCTGATCTAATATTTTGTCTTGCTGTTCGGCATACTCGGCCAATTTTGCAAGCACATATTGGCCAACTATTAGGCCCGCAACACTCCAATGGAGGACTTTTGCGGTATGAGAATATTGATTCATAACTTGTCTGTGCTCGCTTTACTCGTGTGCTGTTCGGTCGTACGCTTTTTCGCGTATTTTTTTGCTCTTGGATGCGCGTCGTCGTACACCTGCGCGAGGTGCTGGAAATCTAAATGAGTGTAAATTTGAGTAGTACTAATATTGGCGTGACCCAGCAACTCCTGCACCGCTCTCAACTCGCCACTAGACTCCAGCATATGACTGGCAAAGGAATGACGCAGCATATGCGGGCTGACTGAGATCTCTATTCCCTGACGAGCCGCCCAGTACTTAACCCTTGCTTGTATATTACGCAGACTGATTCGATTGCCAAGCTTACTCACAAACACCGCTTGAAAGTCTTTAAGAGGTAGGGCATTGCGTTGTATCAGCCAGTTTCGAATCGCTTGATCTGCTTGTCGACCTATTGGCAGATCTCTCACCTTGCCGCCTTTACCGGTCACCCTCAACATTTGCTCAGGCAAATCTAAATCATTCAAATCTAAAGAACATAACTCCGATAAGCGCAGGCCGGACGAGTAAAAAAGTTCCAAGATTGCTTTGTCACGATAACTTAGAGGGTCGCTAACATCGATCTCTACTAAGGCCGTTACCTGATCAACGTTAAGTGTTTTGGGTAAGCGTTTCTCGGCCTTCGGAGCCCGTACATCGTCAAACGGGTTGGCGGTCAACTGACCTTTTAAAATCAAATAGGAACTCAAGCCCCGACATGCTGAAAGTATTCGCTGAATGCTCTTAGCATGCATCCCATTGGCATTCAAACTGGCTGAAAAGAGCCTTGCTGTGTGGTTATTCAAACCGTTCCAAAGAAACACCCCCTTGGAGTCACAGAACGTGGTCAATTTTGCCAAGTCTCGACGATAAGCTTTGATGGTGTGGGGTGACAAACGCCTTTCTACCGCTAATACCTGAAGATAATGTTCAATCGTGTCTTGGGCGCTTTCACTCATGATACTCTAAGAATTCACTTATCCATCATTTGGTTGTAGGCGCGCCAAACAAAGGCCTGACATTAAACCAAGTCGGTCCAGATGTGCCGTACCCAGATCATTGGTATAGCGGTCGGGATCGTGAGAGCCCAACGCTAGAATTCCTAATGGTTCTTTACTGTCAGATTTACGCATTGGAATTAACGCTGCTGAATTGATATCTGCTGAGAAAAACAAATTCATTATATTACTCGGCCAACGATTGTCACATACTGCTCGATTATTAACCATACGCCTTACCGCATCCTCGTAGCCTTCATTATCACTTGGCCGACGCGTCGCAGCCTGGGCCGTTTTAAACGCCACCTCGTCGATATTAAATGTGCTTCTTAACTCCCTGGGAAATTCAGTAGCAAATTGAGACAGATTGGTAAAGCCTATCATTTGGCAGATAACATGCGTAAAACTATCGCTGATCTGTTCGTTCTCGCGTGCCACTTGCATAAATTGAGATTGTTGAGATTTATGCTCGCTCAAACGTTCTTTCATCATTGCTACTTGGCGCTCCAATAACGATGCGGTACCTCGGCTATCGGAAAGCGTGACTAGCTCTAGAAGCTCTGGATGTTGCTGAAAGATATTGGGGTTCTCTTCAAGATATTGAACCAGGTCTGTTTTAGTAAACGCGTCTTTTTGTTGTTCTTTTATTTCGCCATTCATAATTTGAGTACACCTTCAAAAGAGGTTTCGGCTGGTCCGGTCATCATGACACTTGTTCCTTCCCCATGCCATTCAATTAGTAAATCGCCCGCATTCAAATGTGCAGTCACTTTGTTATCCAATAAGCCAGCTTGAATACCTGCCACTACCGCTGCACAGGTGCCCGATCCACATGCTATTGTTTCACCCGCACCGCGTTCGAACACTCTTAAGCTGATATCGCTGCGGTTGTTGACTTGCATAAAGCCAATATTAGCCCTCTCTGGAAAGACAGGGTGGTTCTCTAATGCGGAACCCAACTCTTGAACTGGGGCTGAACAGACATCTTCGACCAGTAACACCGCATGAGGATTACCCATCGACAACGCTGAGAATTCTATCTCTCGATCATCATGCGTTAAGCGATATTGGGCAGCGCGCTCAGCCACGGACATCGGTATTTCCGATGGCTCGAACTTGGGAGCTCCCATGTCCACCGTGACCAGATTTGTATGCTCATCGCGATGCAACACCATCTGACCAGTCATTGTTTCTACGGTAATTGGGTTTTTGCTGGACAAGCCTTTTTCATGTACATAACGGACAAAGCAACGTGCACCATTGCCACATTGGCCAACCTCACTGCCATCTGCATTCATGATGCGATACTTAAAATCGATATCTTCTCGATTTGATCGCTCTACGATCAAAATTTGGTCGCAGCCGACACCAAAATGGCGGTTGGCGATATGCGCTGCTTGAGCTTTTGACAAAGGCACGACCTCATCAGTGAAATCTAACACTACGAAGTCATTGCCTAAGCCATGCATTTTTGTAAATTGTAATTCCATAGCGCTATTTAAGCATAGTTTAGGTCTGAGTTTGGGTATAATCGTCGCTATGCAATTTGATTGGAATAATATCGACACCGTACTGCTGGATATGGACGGCACGCTGCTCGATCTGCACTTTGACAGCCACTTCTGGCTAGAATATATGCCCAGCGTTTGGGCCACTCGGAACGGCTATATGTTGGAAGACGCGAGGGCTAAACTAATGAGCATGCTTGACCAACATGCCGGCACATTAAATTGGTATTGTGTTGAATTTTGGAGTGATGTCCTCGGCTTAGACATTATGGAGCTTAAAGGTCAGGTAGCACACAAAATTGCTTATCGTCCGACCGCAGAAGCATTTTTACAACGTTGCCAACAAGAGTGCAATGATGTTCGCATGGTCACCAATGCTCATCGAAAAGTACTTGAACTAAAAATCCTTAAAACCGGGATCGATAAGTATTTTGATCAACTACTGTGTTCACACGAATTGGATCATCCGAAAGAAGATGCCGAGTTTTGGCATAGACTCAACGAAAACGGGCCGTTTGACCCCGAGCGAACTCTATTTATAGACGACAGTGAAGCGGTCTTGGAATCTGCTGCGCGGTACGGCATCAAGCATATTTATAGTATTGCCGCACCTGATTCAGTAATGGCTCGAAAATCATCCAGTCGTTTCACCATGCTGGAACGGCTCGCTTAAACCCTCAAATTAGAAGAGACATCTTTCTCCGCAGACGTTTTACTCCACCAGCGAAAACGAGACTCGGTTAACCGTCGAACTTGCCTTTACCTTCAACACCTCACCCGCTGATACCATTCTGGGTTCTTCAAAACTACACATCGCCTGCTTCCAACAGTTCCAGGTGTTTTCCGGGCCCGTTGACAGCAGGGTTCCCTGACAAAAATCCAAGGTGAACCAAAATACAACTCCGTGACAAATACCGGATTTATGGCAAGTAAAGCGAATCACGTCATTGCGGTTTTCCATCTCCTGTTGTTCGAAATTGAAATTGAGCACTGTTTCAACTTCACTTAGAAAGCGGTGCTCATGCGTGTTCGCTCTAATCTGGAAATACGACGGTGATAGACTGTTTAGCTCCGAAACATCAAAACCAGCGCATTGTTGACTGATTGTCTCTTTATGCATTAAGTCTGATTCCACCAACTGAGCTTGTACGCTGGCTTTGCCGGGTAAAATTCTCCCTCCGGGGGCAAGTAGATGCTCTCGCGCATGGGCAAAGGTACTTAGTGCATCTTCGCCAAGCAAACCGCTATCAAAAACTTCAGCGATTATGATGTCGGCTTTGCGTGGGAGGTGCTCACCGATTTTTAATTGAACTGAATTACGATGGTATGCCGTGATACGATCGGCAAATCCATTTCGCTTAATTATCTGAGTTGCTTTGTGATGCATCAGCTCATGCATTTCACAAGCATAAACGTGAGCTGCGCCAGCACGCGCGGCCATCATCGATAATAGCCCAGCTCCACAACCAATATCCAACACCAGGCTCTCGGGAGTAACATAGTGCTTGATCGCGTTATCGTAGGCCGTATTACGCACCTCATCGTTCATCATTCGAAAGTGCCAATACGGTGCAGCAACGTCTATTAATGCCTGCTTATCACGCACCGCTTGATCGCTCCCGAGACTGACGGCACGCGTTAGTAGTTCCAACGCAACCAGATTTCGACCTATGCCTTTGGCAATATTCGCCACCGCCAGCAAAAGAGGCACATGGTCTGGCCAGCGCCGAACTGAATACTCTGCAAGTTCCAGACAAGCAGAAGATCGACCTTGACCCTTCAATTTACCGATAAGTGCAAGTGCCTGTGTCGCCGATTCAACCGGCACCTTTAAGCCTACCCCTGAAGGCTTGTGAGAGGTACCGTCCAAACCACTTGAACCGGCGAAACGGGGCGCATTATTTGCATCTTTGGCTTGATTAAGGGACAAGGTAGGGCTTCCTGTTAAATCACACTGATATTGAGCGTTGAACCAAGGTTAACGCTCAACCGCACTACAATCAGGTGCCTAACAGTAATTCTCAACCACTTCTCAACAAACTATTCCCTTTGCAAACTATTCCCTTTGATAGTGCCTTTAAATAGACCGCGCTAAAACGTTTACTGATCGATAAAGGACAACACCCTAGATCTAAAGTGAGCCCTGCCGTTTTTCTCATTGTGCGTACCCAAAAACCACACAATTTTTTTTCGGCTCATACACCTCTAATAGGTCAGCGCAATGGCCTGATAAGGGTACTATTTCTGGTTCGCCGCCACCTAAACCGAATTTGACCAGGCTTCAGACCCGTTTTTGAACCGTTAATAATGCGAGTTTTATCCGTTAAATCGATGACTTCACAGACAAACTTGGCTATGGTCTCGCCGATAAAATAATTCAAGCTAAGCCTAAGCCCGTGAAAAAACTACTGACCTGTATCATATTATATGCACTCACAGCACTGTCACCAGCGCTAGCTGAGCACCACGCTACACAACACTCCCCGGCAATCGGCGTCCATGGAATGGCTATATTTAAGGTTAACGAGTCTTTTTACGCCTCCCATATGCCCTTAGCAAATTCAATTCATGCTCATCAGGTGATTTTTTCGTTCACACTCGATGACTCAAAAGTCGAGCCACTAAGCACGCTATTAAGCCAACATGAGTTGGTATCGATCGTACCCGAGGTATTCGATTTGTGGGATCTAATGAATGGTTCATTAAGTCATATCAACGTCGATATCCATATAAACCATTTTGAGCGCGGTGGGGAGCTTGTGAGGGAAAACATAAGGCTCGAGATTGGCGACTTGTCACTTGCTACACCGTTAGAGAACAATGTGAATGGTCAGTACTATGTAGTGCCGATCGACTCAGAAAGTGGGCTTCTGGTTCACAAGATAGGGCCTTCTCCAAGCTTCGATCAAATTTTGCAAATTAAGCTACTCACCGACGATTTGCTTAGCCAAAAATCAAATAAGCAAGCTTTTATCGAGCTAGGCGAAGGCAAGCCAATCAATAGCACTGTTGACTTACCCGAAGACTCTGGCTTTATCATAACCAAGCAACTGTATCTGGAGACACGCGATTTTCAATAGTGGTATTCAATTAAAAAGGCCTCGCACTCTACTGTTCCTATCTACCAGCTTAATAACGATTCAAGAATTATTAATGCGGAGATAACACGTTTCCTTGTTCTCGTTTTGTTCTTCTTTAATTCTTGCGGAAACAGTGAAACCGAGTTTCGATAACAAGGCGAGCGATGCTCTATTTTCACCATCGACCACGGCTCGTACTGAGTCGATTTCTCGCAACGATAGCAGGGTAGTCAAGATGGCTTTCGTTGCTTCTAACATATACCCTTGGCGCCAGAATTTTCGATTGAGCACATAGCCAAATTCGCAACTTCGATCAATTTCTTTATATCCAAAGACGATACTTGTGCCGATAAGTTGTTCGTCGCTTTGTCGAATTATCACGAGTTGTTCTGCGTCTTGATTATTACGTCGCTCGATAATTTTCGCATACCAATGCTTGGCGTCATCCCAGCTCTGCCATGTGTCGTAGGGCAGGTAACGGTTAACTTCCTGATCGTTATGAATATGATAAACCGATTTCACGTCAATATCCTTGATCGGACGTATTAACAAACGTTCTGTTTCGAGTAACAGTGCGCCGAGCGCGTTAATCACGGTCGAATTTTCCGTTCTTCAAAAACGCCTTTATCTGCTTGATGACCTGCCGATCTCTCATCATAAAGGTGTGATCGACTGGCAGTACTAAATGGTCAGTCATACCACTGACCTTGGAGCTAGCGACGGTTACCTTGCCATCTGAGGCACCTGGCATAATGCGCGAGTAGAAAAAATTAAAGTTTCGGGTTCCAGCAATAACACCGAGTGGAAAATCAACTTCGCCAAGTACGTTTGGAATGCTGGTTTCGGCGGTACCTAGTTGTCGGCCAGCGGGGCCATTTGTCGAGCTAAAGAGTCGATCCAGAAATGGGCTCTTTTGAAAAAAATCGACCAGCTCACTCCCTTGATTTGGTGGCCCTAACATAACCACATTCCCGAGCTTATGCACATGATGCTGACTAAGGTATTGACGCACTAAAATTCCACCTAAGGAATGGGTCACAAAATGCACTTTAGCATAGTCGTCGAGGCATTTTGCCAGCGCGCCACCGACTGCAATTTTAGCCAAATCTTCTATCGTGTGTTTACGTGAGGGGTAGCTATCGTTGACCACCCCATAGTCATTCATCAACTCCGAGGCGAGTTTGTTTAGCGAGTACTTAGTTCTACCTAAGCCATGTAACAGTATTACGCATTCTTGTTTATCTGGCATAAACGGGGTCCTACTAGAGTTGGGTTAGATTTGCGTAAGCCAACACTAACCACTTGCTGCCCACATCACTAAAATTTATTTGAATTCGGGCGTATTCACCGTGGCCTTCTAAATTAACCACAGTGCCTTCGCCAAACTTTGGATGACTGACATTCATACCAACCGCCACACCACTTTCATGTGCACTTTGATCGTCAACCCAAGCTGAATGCTTGCGCACTGGTGCAACGTATGGGTTCTTCGGTTTTACTCGTACAGCTTGCACCATTTCATCAGGTATCTCGCCAAGAAACCGCGATGGGCTGGTGTACTTTTCTGAGCCATACAATCGACGCGATTCTGCGTAAGTAAGCCACAACTGCCTCATTGCTCGTGTCATGCCGACATAGCACAAGCGCCGCTCTTCTTCTAAACGGCCTGCGCCTTCTTCAAGCGAGCGCTGGTGCGGGAAAAGCCCCTCTTCTAAACCTGTTAAGAACACCAGCGGAAACTCTAATCCCTTAGCTGTATGCAGACTCATCAATTGAACGCAATCTTCCCATTCTTCCGCCTGGCCTTCTCCTGCCTCTAACGCGGCATGCGCCAAAAATGATGATAGGGGTGGCAGATCGTCTTCGGTTTCGTCTATCTCATACCCGCGCGCTGCGGTGACTAGCTCCTGTAAGTTCTCTACCCGGGCTTGGCCTTTCTCTCCCTTCTCTTTTTGAAAATGTTCAATCAACTTGCTCAAATCCAGCATTATTTCAATTTGTTGAAACAAATCCTGATCAATAATTTGCGAACGTATCTCTTGTATCAGATTGATAAATGTCGCTAACGCGCTCTGAGCTCGACTGCTTAACTGGGTACCCGCCACAAGCTGATTTGCTGCATCCCACATCGACAATTGATTTTGACGCGCGTATTCACGCACTGTATCCACTGTTTTATTGCCAATGCCCCGCGTTGGTGTATTCACTACGCGCTCAAACGACGGGTCGTTATCAAAGCTATCACACAAGCGCAAATAAGCCAGCGCGTCTTTAATTTCTGCACGTTCGAAGAAACGTAAGCCGCCATATACCTTGTAGGGCATACCTACGTTTAGCAAACGTTCCTCAAAGGTTCGAGACTGGGCATTAGAACGGTACAAGATGGCAGTTTCACTGCGTGACCCTCCTTGATCAACCCAGGCTTGAATCTGATCGATAACAAATTTTGCTTCGTCTTGCTCATTGTACGCTGTATACAGCTTAACCGGCTCACCCTCTTCGCCAGCTGTCCAAAGGTTCTTACCAAGCCGCGTGTCATTATTTTCAATAACCGCGTTAGCCGCGTTTAAAATATTGGTGGTCGAGCGATAGTTTTGCTCAAGACGAACCATCTTGGTGTCGGGAAAGTCTTTCTCAAACTGAAGAATATTTTCTACTTTAGCACCACGCCAGCCATAAATACTCTGGTCATCATCGCCAACCGCAAATAAGCAATGAGATTTTTGAACCAGCAGACGTAGCCATCCGTATTGAATGGAATTGGTATCTTGAAATTCGTCGACCAGCACATGCTGAAAACGGTCTTGATAGCGCGCGCGCAATACTTCGTTGTTCTTTAATAACTCAAAAGCACGGAGCAACAATTCCGAAAAATCAATTAAACCAAAACGCTGACACAAGTCTTCATAGTGACTGTAAACCGCCAACATGGTGCGCTGTTGAGGATCATTGCTCGCGGGTACATTAAGCGGACGTCGGCCTTCTTCTTTGTGGCCATTTATATACCATTGCAGCTGTTTAGGCGGCCAGTAGGCCTCATCCAGCGCAAGCTCTTTCAAACTTCGTTTGACCATCCTCAGCTGATCATCGCTATCAAGTATTTGAAAGCCTTGCGGCAAATTCGCCTCTTGATAATGTAAGCGGAGTAGTCGATGCGCCAGGCTATGAAACGTGCCAATCCACATGCCTGACATCGGCAAACCAAGCATATCTTCAATTCGAGATCGCATTTCCCGGCTAGCCTTATTGGTAAACGTTACGGCCATTATTGAGAGCGGTGATACTTGGTGCGCTTCAACCAAATACGCAATACGTGACGTAAGCACTCGCGTTTTGCCGCTGCCGGCCCCGGCCAAAATTAACAATGGTGATGGGGGTGCCGCTACCGCTTCGCGTTGCGCATCATTTAAATCGTCGAAAATATGGGAAATATCCATTCAAATACCAAGGCAAAATTGCACTATTGTTATTCCACTGTGACCGACTTGGCCAAATTTCGAGGCTTATCAATATCAGTGCCTTTAAGAAGAGCGACGTGATACGACAACAACTGTAAGGGAATGGTGTAAATCACCGGGGCGATATAATTATTCACCGGGGCGACCTTAAGCACCATGGTCTCGTGATCGGACTCAAGCCCCGAATTAGCATCGGCAAACACAAACAGTTTACCGCCTCGCGCTCTAACTTCTTCGAGATTCGATTTTAATTTTTCAAGCAAATCATCATTCGGGGCGACAGCAACAACGGGCATATTCTCATCGATTAACGCCAGTGGACCATGTTTCAGTTCACCCGCGGCATATGCTTCGGCATGAATATACGATATCTCTTTGAGCTTCAACGCCCCTTCAATCGCAATCGGGTAGTGCGCGCCTCTCCCTAGAAATAACGTATGGTGCTTATCAGCAAAGTGCTTCGACATTGCAATAATGTCGTCCTCCAGAGCTAAGGCGTTTTCAATTTTTTGAGGCAAACTTCGAAGTTCTTTAACCACCTCGGCCTCCATCGCATCAATGCTTCGTCCATCGCCAATTCGTCGACGGCGCAGACAAATTGCCAGCATCAACAAGGTCACCAGTTGGGTCGTAAACGCTTTTGTTGAGGCAACTCCAATCTCGCGACCGGCGTGAGTGAAAATGGTTAAATCACT
This sequence comes from Arenicella sp., assembly GCA_965230315.1. Classification (GTDB taxonomy): domain Bacteria; phylum Pseudomonadota; class Gammaproteobacteria; order Arenicellales; family Arenicellaceae; genus Arenicella. The sequence continues at coordinate 3,180,599 of CBDDKT010000002.1, read as the reverse complement.
GGCTCGTACCAAGGAGCTTTCAGGCACATTGCAAATACACAGCGTGTTGAGATAGCCCAACGCCTTCGCCATTTCGAGCGCCGCCATCGTATCAAGCGTTTCTCCTGATTGTGAAATCGTGACGAACAATGTGCCCTCATTGACAACGTGTTTTCGGTAGCGGTATTCGCTGGCGATTTCAACATCACACTTAATACCAAATTCCTCAAACCAGTAGCGTGCCACGCAAGCCGCATTATAACTGGTACCACACGCTATGATTTTTAGCTCTTTAGTTTTATCAAAGATATCCCGCGCATTATCGCCAAACGGCAATTCCAGTACACTGTCGGCACCCAGCCGACCCTCCAGGGTCTCGGTGATCGCTCGAGTTTGCTCGTGTATTTCCTTCTTCATATAGTGAGCGAAACCACCCAATTCAGTTTCTTCGTCACTGAGAGTGCTGATTAACACGTCTCGTTCAACCCGATCACCAGACGCATCAAACACTTCAACGGAAGATTTGGTAATCTTGGCAATATCACCATCTTCCATAACCATGTATTTTTGCGAGACAGGTATCAGCGCCGACATATCGGATGCGATAAAATTCTCGTCATCGCCTAAACCTATTAATAATGGAGACCCGCTGCGGGCAGCGATAAGGATATCCGGCTCTTGCTTTGAAACAACGCCAAGACCATAAGCACCTTCAAGCTCATTAACCGTAGACTGTACCGCTTCAAGCAACCCTTGGCCTTGTTGCATGTGCCAATCTATCTGATGCACGATTACTTCAGTATCGGTTTCAGAGCTGAATGGGAAACCTTGCTCTTTTTGCCTCACCCTGAGCTCGTTATGGTTTTCGATAATGCCGTTGTGCACCACGGCAACCTGCGACGAGCTGGTATGCGGATGCGCATTGTTTTCAGCCGGCCTGCCATGTGTCGCCCAGCGAGTATGCGCCACACCGATCATACCTGAGACGCCATTAGAGATATTTTCCAGGCTAGCAACACGGCCAACGCTGCGTCGTAAATCCAGTTTTTTTTGAGAGTCTACAACCGCGATACCCGCTGAGTCATATCCTCGATATTCTAGTCGTTTAAGTCCATCTATTAACGTTGGGGTTACATCACGGCTTGCGACCGCACCTACGATTCCACACATAGTGTTTCCTAATTACTAAAAATTGTCTAACTAGCGTGCCTTAGTCGGTCGCTTCCAGCCATCAATTTGCCTTTGTTTACCTCGACTGATCGCAAGCTTATTCGCCTCGACCGTTGCCGTAATCGTTGAGCCAGCGCCAATAGTTGCTCCATCTTCAATTTTTACAGGAGCCACTAGTTGGCTATCAGAACCAACGAAAACATCTTTGCCAATGGTTGTTTTATGCTTATTGGCACCATCGTAATTACAGGTAATTACCCCTGCGCCAATATTAGTATTGCTGCCGACAGTCGCGTCGCCAACATAACTTAAATGATTTACTTTTGCGCCAGCATCAAGCTGCGCATTTTTTGTTTCGACAAAATTGCCGATCTTTACCTTATCACCCAATTTAGTGCCAGGACGTAATCGCGCAAATGGACCCACGTTAACCCCAGCGGCTAATACCGCGTTCTCGATCACGGTATTTGAATGAACCGTCACATTGTCTGCAATCAAACTGTCACTAATCACACAATTTGGCGCAATACAAACATCGCTGCCAATCTTGGTTGGCCCTTGAATGACCACATTTACATCGATCGTTGTATCTTGACCGATCTCAACATCTCCGCGAATATCAATCCGAGCTGGGTCAATAATGGTGACACCTGACTCCATCAGCGCAATTGCTTGCTGATGTCGGTATACACGTTCCACCTCGGCTAATTGTACGCGACTATTAATACCATTTACCTCTGAGTTTTCTTCAGGGTGCAAGGCGGCAATCGGGCTGCCATCTTGATAGGCCAAAGCAACAACATCGGTTAGGTAATATTCTTGCTGTGCGTTGTTATTACCCACCTTATCTAACCAAAAACCAAGTTGATCACGATGAGCACAGATAATCCCAGAATTAATTTCATTGATTTTTTGTTGCGCCACTGAAGCGTCTTTCTGCTCAACTATGCCAGTAACAGCATTGCTATCATCACGAGTGATTCGTCCCAAACCATGAGGATGATCAACGATTGCGGTTAACAAAGCGAGCGGCGATGACGCCATTGACTCAACCATTGCACCCAGCGTTCTGGCCTTAATTAGCGGCACATCAGCGGTCAACATCAAAACATTGGCATTGAGCGAAATCAGTGGCAAGGCCTGAGAAACAGCATGCCCGGTACCGAGTTGCTGCTCTTGTTCAACCCAATTTAAGCGTTCACTCTGGGGGTGATTTTTCAACGAGTCGATAACCTGGTCTTTACCGTGACCGACTACCACATGAATTTGCTCCGGTTGCAGCTCCAAAGCGCTATCAATTACGTGCCCAAGCAAGCTCTTACCCGCCACTTGATGCAATACCTTCGGCCGCTTTGAGCGCATGCGGCTGCCTTTACCGGCCGCCAAAATAACAATGTGCAGTGGTTTATCGCTCATATTTTGAGTTCGTAGCTGGGTAATCCCAGGATGAAATAAATTTCTTATATCAATTCTAGCAAAGCATTGGCATTTGAACGAGACAAATAAAGCCTGTTGCGCGGCTCATCACGTTATAATCCGTTAATGAAGCAAATACAGAAAATTGCATACACGGTTGGCGAACCAGCCGGAATAGGACCCGAGCTAATATTGCAGCTAGCACAATCTCATTCTATCGATGATATTGCGGTAATAGGAGATAAACGCTTGCTGCTTAGTCGCGCGAATAAGCTGGATCTCGAGATTCCGGTCGATCTCGAAGTTATTGATACTCCGATAAGTAATTTGCACTGTACAGGTAGGGCGGATACCGCCAATGTATGTGGTGTAATCAAGATGCTTAATACCGCTATAGATGGCTGCCTAGAGGGGCGCTTCTCAGCAATGGTTACCGGCCCTTTGCACAAAGGAATTATCAATGATGCAGGCGTCGCATTCTCGGGCCACACCGAGTACTTAGCCGAGCGCTGCGGCGCAGTTAAACCGGTTATGCTGCTTGCCACCCCGAATCTACGTGTTGCTCTGGCAACCACGCATTTACCATTGAAAGACGTTAGTGCGGCAATCACCCAAGAGTTGGTGATCGAAATTTGCCATATCGTTGATCGAGACCTAAAGCAAAAATATGGGATTCAACGCCCCAGATTACTGGTTTGTGGACTCAATCCTCACGCCGGAGAGGGCGGTCACCTTGGCATGGAAGAGATTGAGGTAATAACACCGGCGCTGGACCGACTCAAAAGCGAAGGCATTGACGTTGTTGGCCCGTTACCGGCCGACACATTGTTCACCCCAAAGTATCTTGAAAACGCCGATGTCGCAATTGCGATGTATCACGATCAAGGTTTACCGGTTTTAAAATCTCAAGGCTTTGGTAGCGCGGCCAACATTACGCTTGGGCTGCCAATTATACGAACCTCTGTTGATCACGGCACCGCGCTTGATCTCGCTGGCACTGGCTCGGCTGATACAGGCAGTTTACTGACGGCGATCGAAGTTGCAAGGGACATGGTGAGCACTGATTCTGATGCCAATTGCGAGGAGCCACTATGACCAACTTTGCCGCACCCCGTAAGTCCTTAGGGCAAAATTTTCTCCAAGACCCAAACATCATTAATAAGATTGTTTCAAGCTTGGGTATCGCAAAAGACGATGTCGTGGTCGAGATCGGCCCAGGTAGAGGTGCGCTTACTGAGCAAATTATCTCGCAAGCCAGGCATACCCACCTGATAGAATTCGACAGGGATTTGATTAACTATTGGCAACAGCGCGCTGAATCGAATGAGACGCTCAGTATCCACGGTGCCGACGTCATGCAATTTGATTTTAATGAAATTATCAAAACAACCAACCACAAGATTAAGGTAATTGGCAACTTACCGTATAACATCTCGAGCCCAGTATTGTTTCATTTGATGCGTTTTGCAGACCATATTGAACATCAAGTTGTGATGCTGCAAAAAGAAGTGGTGGAACGCATGGCTTCAAAACCTGGTAACAAGCAATATGGTCGCTTGTCGGTAATGTTGCAACAACGCTATCAAATCGAGAATCTATTCAAGGTACCTCCAACCGCATTCTTTCCACCTCCCAAAGTTGATTCAGCGATCGCGAGATTGACTCCACTGGGTCACATTGATCACCCAGTAAACAACCAAGCAGACTTTGAAAAACTGGTTAAACAAGCCTTCAGCATGAGGCGTAAAACACTTAGAAATACCCTAAAAGGGCTGCTGACCACCGATCAAATTGAATCCCTCTCAATCGACCCGAGTACTCGTGCTGAGACCTTAGAGATCAGTGACTTTGCGACGTTGAGCAACTTTTACAGTTCTCTTAGATAACTGGGCTAAAAAACGCTGAAAATTGAGTACAACTGGGCGAATAGGACTTGTATTGCGATAATCTTTGACCTATATTCGCTCGCCCTGAGTAATGAATTCGCGCAAAATCACGAATTCGATCTCTAATAATCGGAGAAAATCATGAAAGCAAATACCCATCCTGCGTACGGCGAAATCAAAGTAACCTGTGCATGCGGAAATACATTCAACACGGGCTCGACTCTAGGTAAAGACCTGCATGTTGAGATCTGTTCTGAATGCCATCCTTTTTACACTGGCAAACAGAAAGTAATGGACACTGAAGGACGTGTTGGTCGCTTCAAAAGTCGTTACGGCAAAAAATAGGTTTCCCTTGATAGGAGATACTTATCTCGATTCAGAGAAAAGAAAGGCGCTACTAAGCGCCTTTTTTATTGCGTGCTCGAAAGATTTATTCGAATTTGTAAATTCTCGGCAATTGTCATTAAATTGCAAAATAGCGCCGCTACAATTACACGAATGCCCATAGAATAGCGCTCTAAGCAAAATAGCGGCACATCAACCAGACTAAGTCTTTTACTATTTAGCAGCAGCCAGCAATGACAACAAAAATAGGTTTCAATGGTTTTGGCCGAATTGGGCGTTTAACCTTTCGAATTCTCTCGCAGTGGAGCGATTTTAAAGTGGTCGCCATTAATGACCCTTCGGGAGATGCCGCCACCTTATCTCACCTGCTCAATTTTGACTCAGTTCATGGTCACTGGAGTAGCGAAGCAAAACACGATGAAAACCGAATCTTCGTTAATCAGCACCAAATAGACGTTACTCAAAATCAAACCCTATCTGATACTGATTGGTCGGATTGCGACATAGTAATAGAAGCGTCCGGAAAATTTAAAAGTCAGCAATTGCTGCAAAGCTACTTTAAACAAGGTGTAAAGCGTGTACTCGTTACCGCGCCAATCAAAGAAGACGGCATACCTAATCTCGTTTTAGGCGTGAATCAGGAAATTTACCAGCCCGACGAGCATCGGATTGTTACTGCCGCGTCTTGCACAACCAACTGCCTTGCACCTGTGGTTAAAGTTATTCATGAAAAACTAGGGATTCGACACGGTTCTATCACCACCATTCATGATATTACCAATACTCAATCCATTTTGGATGCTCCCCACAAAGACCTGCGGCGAGCTCGCGCGAGTAGCATCAGTTTAATTCCAACAACGACTGGCTCGGCCACTGCAATCACCCATATTTTTCCAGAGCTGAAAGGCAAACTAAATGGCCATGCCGTGCGTGTACCACTGGCCAACGCGTCGATTACCGATTGCGTATTCGAGGTTCAGACCCAAACCAGCTCAGAACAAGTAAATCACTATCTAAAGCAAGCCTCTGAAACATACTTAAATGGAATCTTAGGCTACGAAGAACGACCATTGGTGTCGGTTGACTATAAATCCGACCCACGCTCTAGTGTCGTTGACGCACTGTCAACCATGGTGATTAACAATACCCAGGTCAAGCTCTATCTTTGGTATGACAATGAATGGGGTTATTCGAATAGAACGGCTGAACTCGCCAGAATGTTAGTAAAAAAGGGCTTGGATTAAATAGGTTAAGAGATGCCTTTTGTATGGGCAGCCACTATTAATAATGACAAGCCTCCAACAATACACACTAATTACCATTAACTATTGGGCATTTACGCTGACCGATGGCGCTCTTAGGATGTTGGTGGTGCTGTATTTTCATCAACTCGGCTATGCACCTCTCGACATCGCGCTGCTGTTCGTATTCTATGAGGCATTTGGCGTTGTCACTAATCTGATAGGCGGTTGGCTGGGTGCACGCCTCGGGCTGAATAAAATCATGAATTTCGGCTTGTTGTTGCAAGTCCTGGCACTGTCGTTGTTACTTGTTCCAACGGATTATCTCAGCATTGCCTGGGTAATGATCGCGCAAGCCTTATCCGGTATCGCAAAAGATTTAAATAAAATGAGCGCTAAAAGCGCCATCAAGCTGCTGGTACCTTCAAATCAAAGCGCCCGTTTATTTAGATGGGTCGCAATATTAACAGGTTCTAAAAACACACTGAAAGGTGTCGGTTTCTTTTTAGGCGGCGCACTACTTGCAACGCTGGAGTTTCGTGGTGCAATACTGTCCATGGCAATAGGGCTGTTTTTAGTATGGCTGGTCAGCATGATCGCACTAAATAAGGAACTGGGCCGCAGCAAGGTCAAACCCAAATTCACTTCAATTCTCTCGAAAAACAAGTCGATCAACACCTTGTCAGCGGCGCGATTGTTTTTATTTGCCTCTCGAGACATCTGGTTTGTCATTGCGCTACCGGTGTTTCTAAGCAGTGAGCTAATGTGGCCGCACACATTTGTCGGTGGTTTTATCGCAATTTGGGTCATTCTTTACGGTTTTGTTCAATCGTCGACACCCTCACTTCTCAGGTCCCACCACCGAGCTGCGCCGAATGGTCGTACCGCACTCTTAGGGGCCCTGATTCTTGCTTTTACACCACTATTAATCGTAGGAGGCCTGCAATTCGAGCTGCCTATTGTGGGGACAATCGTCGTTGGCTTGCTGATATTTGGGGCGGTCTTTGCGATTAATTCCGCATTGCACAGCTATCTGATTATTCAATATGCCTCTAAAGAAAATGTTTCACTGGATGTTGGCTTTTATTACATGGCCAACGCAATGGGCAGACTGATTGGGACGGTTCTCTCTGGATTTTTATTTCAGCATTACGGGCTTCAGGCGTGTCTAATTGTTAGTGCCGTATTTATATTATTATCCGCCGCTTTATGCCTTCCGTTAGATCGATCGAAACAAACAGACTAAACTCGCGCGCATACTCAATGAATGGCCGCCAGTTACCTGATATTAGATACTTGAATTACGAAATCCGGACCCCAGACTTATAAATATTAGTTATAAAAAATTCAGTTATTAACAGAATTTAAATTTATTAGCACTCTTCACATACGAGTGCTAATATTATCTCTATAGACAGTTTGCTAATGATTAGTAAGCATTGAACACAGCTCAAATGGGTGCCTATATTAGGGCCAATTACGAGCTCAGGAGAAATTATTATGGCTGCTACTGCCACCCCAGTATCATTACACCAAGACAGCAATTTAGCGGGCTTTTTGAGAGTCGCTAATAATGCTCCCGTGCTAAGTGCTGAGCATGAAGCTCGCCTTGCAAGAGAGTTTCGAGACAATCAAGATGTCGACGCCGCTCGCGAACTCGTCGTCTCGCAATTACGCCATGTTATTCATGTCGCCAAAGGCTTCACCGGCTATGGACTGCCAGTTTCTGACCTAATTCAAGAAGGTAATATTGGTCTAATGAAAGCGGTAAAGAACTTTGATCCCGATCGAGGTATTCGCTTGGTTTCGTATGCTGTTCACTGGATTAAAGCCGAGATATACGAATACGTACTGAAAAACTGGAAAATCGTAAAAGTTGCCACGACCAAGGCACAGCGTAAGCTGTTCTTTAATTTGCGTAAGACACGTAAGTCGCTAAGTGCGATGACAGAGCAAGAGACACAAGATCTGGCCAGCAACTTAGATGTGCCTGTCAAAACTGTTCGCGAAATGGAACAGCGGATGACCAGCACTGACGTAGCTTTTGACGGGGCTGACAGTGACGATGACGATTTCGTTACCAGTCCTTCAGGCTACCTGCCTGACATGCGTTATAACCCTGAAGAATTGGTTATGAAAAGCGAAGCCAGCGATAATAATCGCAATGCATTGCATGACGCGATCGCTGATCTTGACGATCGCAGTAAAGATATATTGCAACGTCGCTGGTTGTCTGAGGAAAAAGCAACGTTGCACGAACTCGCTGCCGAATACAATGTGTCGGCAGAACGTATTCGTCAGATCGAAAAGCGCGCTATGCAGAAAATGAAAGGTCAGATATCGTTATAGAGTCTATGATGTTCAAGAGTTATTAAGCCAATACACTTTATCTAAGCAGTAAAACAAAATAATCTGGGCTCTTTCTTTTGGAAAGAGCCTTTTTTATTGGGTAATCGAAGTTGCAAAACTAACGACACCGAAAAAGGCTTTTTACACAATTTTGGCCATAGAGTCAGGTATAGTCTCGTAGCTGGCCAATTTAATTTATCACATGGGAATAGGTACAAATGAGCAATTATGATTTAGTCGTCATCGGTGGCGGCTCTGGTGGAGTTCGCGCGGCGCGTATCGCCGCAGGACACGGCGCGAAGGTCGCAATATGCGAAGAATTTCGTTATGGCGGCACTTGCGTAATTCGAGGATGCGTTCCCAAAAAGATGATGGTTTACGCGGCGCACTTTCATGAAGATTTTGAAGACAGTCGGCATTATGGCTGGAATACTTCTGTTGAGAGCTTTGACTGGTCACGCTTGATCGAAAACAAAGATGCTGAAATTGATCGATTAAACGGCATTTACGAAAACTTACTGAAAAATGCAGGCGTAGAAATCCTGTATGGCACAGCCAGCCTACTCGATGCGAATACGGTTAAGCTGGGTGACCAAAACCTAACGGCAGATAAAATTTTGATTGCGACTGGAGGCACCCCATTCTTACCGAATGTACCAGGCGTTGAACATGCAATTAGCTCGAATGAGGTATTTCATCTAGCCGAACAGCCTAAATCCGCGATCGTCGTCGGCGGAGGTTACATCGCTGTTGAGTTTGCTGGAATTTTTAATGGCATTGGCACCGACACAAGCTTGCTTTATCGCGGCCCACAAATCTTGCGTGGTTTTGATGACGATGTACGTAATCACCTTTCTGGAGAAATCATCAAGAAAGGCATCGACCTCAGGCTGAATACTAATATCGAACGCATTGCGCTCGATGATGAGGGGCGAAAAATAGTCACACTGACTGACGGAACAAGAAAAATCGTTGATTGTGTTTTATACGCAACGGGCCGCAAACCAAATGTAGACGCGCTCAATCTACAAAACGCCGGTGTACAACTTGGCAGCAAAGGTGAGATTAAGGTAGATGAGTATTCTCGTACTAATGTGAATAATATCTTTGCGGTTGGTGATGTGACTGATCGTATAGCGCTAACACCAGTTGCCACGATGGAAGGCCATGCATTTGCAGACACATTCTTTGGAAATAACGAACGTCTCGCGGATCATACCAATGTGCCGTCTGCTGTTTTTTCTCAACCTCCTGTTGGTTCTGTAGGCTTGAGTGAAGAGCAAGCCCGAGAGGAGTTTAGCAATGTTGATACTTATTCATCTGAATTTCGCATTTTAAAACACACTCTCACCGACAATACCGAACGCACACTTATGAAACTGGTGGTCAATGCCGATAATGACCTAGTCATAGGCGCGCATATGGTTGGCCCGGATGCCGCAGAAATTATGCAGGGCATTGCCATCGCAATTAAAGCTGGTGCGAAAAAATCAGACTTTGACGCCACCGTAGGCATACACCCAAGTACTGCAGAGGAGTTCTGCACCATGAGAAACAAAGACAGTAAATAAACCTCATGCCACGTTATAGGGAAGGCGAGATTCCGAAAGAACAGCTCGCGGTTCACGCTAGTGACGATATGTTATTAGTAACCGCGGTGCTGGGCTTTCTAATCGGAATTGCCCTTACGTTTTTAGGGCGAAAGGGCAAACAATTATGGATGTGGGTTTGGGGGATTGGACTGATGATATGCAGCGCATATTTGGGTCTTTCTATGACTACCGACCTAAAACTATTCGGGTATTTCTAGAATCAAGCTAGCGTATTTCATTGCAGTAGCCTTTATTAAAGGTCTCCTCATCAATCGCTTGAATCTTTGACTTTGTAATTTTCGCAGGCGATATATGGCTGCCGCTATTTGGATTTCAAAGCCTGAACCGAGCTATAAAGCGCATCGGTTAAACTTTGACGATGGTCATATTGCTCTAAGGTTGACCACGGCATGGGCTGGCCGATGGCAACATCGACATCAGTGCCAAATTTGTTTATTGCCTCATGCATTAATAAACCTGTTCGCAATGAGTTAGCAATATGCGATGCAATATGAAATTTGCGGCTATTTCGCCCGTGAAAATATATCGGCACCACGGTCGCCTTCGATTGTTTTACCAGCTTAGCTGCAAATGTGGTCCATGGGGCATCCTTGACCGAACCAAAACCAAATTTCCTGGCTGTCGAAACCATACCAGAAGGAAACAATAATAACGGCACCTCTCTGGTCAGAGCATCCAGAGCGAGTTGTTTTGTTCGAATATTCGTTTTCATTGCCAACTTCGTCTCATTGAAGTCAACTGGCAAAAAGTAGGGTGCCAAATCAATGTCTTGACACAGAATAGAGTGCAATAAAATTCGCAAGTCACCTCGGATTTTCGCTGCGATATCGCACAACACCATCCCGTCAACAATACCAAATGGGTGGTTCGCGAGAAATATTAGCGGGCCGTCAACATCGATGTCAGATGGCGAGATACCTCGATGGTTTACCCTTATCTTGCCAGCCGTAATCGCATCGCCGAAGAAAGACTCAATATCAAAAGGCTTGTCCTTTAAATCGCGATAAACTGACTCCAATTTATCACGCCCCAGAGCTAGCTCTAAGCTGTTGATCAAAAACTTTCGCAGCCGACTATCATCGGGTTGTACATATGAAAGACTGGGATTCTTAGCAACATAGCTGGAGAACTGCGGATCAAGTTCCGGGGTTGGCATAGTCAGCCTTTACGAATCTACTCAGTAATTCCGTGCGCTAAAAACATAAACGCATACTCTTCGGCGTAATCTTTTAAACGACCGTAGCGACCACTGTTTGAAAAATGACCAGCCCCCATATTGATACGCATTACCAATAAATTATCGTCTGTTTTAAGTTCACGCATGCGAGCTGTCCACTTCGCTGGCTCCCAATAGGTTACCCGCGGGTCGTTAATGCCTCCGCTTACAAACATCGGCGGATAGTCGCGCTTTTTAATATTGTCATACGGCGAATAACTCGCAATCAAGTCATAATCTTCAGCACTTTCAATAGGGTTACCCCACTCTTTCCATTCAGGTGGAGTTAGCGGTAGACTCGCATCTAACATAGTATTTAGCACGTCAACAAACGGCACTCCGAGGTTTACGGAACGCCATAACTCCGGCGCTTGAATCACGGCGGCACCCATCAACTCCCCACCCGCACTACGACCCGATATCGAGATATTACCCGCCGCCACGTACTTTTGCTCAACCAGGAAACGTGCCACATCAACAAAATCGTTAAACGCATTAGATCGCTTCTCTAATTTTCCATCTAAATACCAATTGTAGCCCATCATTGCACCACCACGGACATGCGCAATCGCGTAAACGAACCCTCTATCGAGCGCGCTTAAACGCCCACTAGAAAAATTCGGCTCAATAGTTGCCGCATATGCGCCATAGCCATAAAGCCACATTGGATGACTCGCATCTTGCTTCATGCCTTTTTTATAAACTAGCGATACAGGCACCTGCGCTCCATCGCGAGCCGTTGCCATCACGCGTTTGGTTTCATATTGAGATTTATCATAACCAGACGGGATTTTTTGAATCTTGCGGGTGGTTAGTTCCTTACTCGCCAAATGGTAATCGTACACCGTGCGCGGCGTGATCATCGACTCGTAACTAAGGCGAACAAAATCTTGTTTAAATTCTAAATTTACGCCAAGATCTGCGGTAAACAGTGGCTCAGGGAACGCAACTTCATGGCTGTCCCCTGCGTAAGAACGGATATGAATTTTCTCTAAACCGAGATCACGAGACTTAATCATCATGAAATCGTCAAAGGTTTGCATGCCAAGTAAATAAGACTCGTCGGAGCCCTCAATCAAAGTCTGCCAGTTAGCTTTGACTGGTGCCTGGTCATCCACTTTCACCAACCTAAAGTTTTTATGAGTGTCGTTTGCCATGATGTAAAAATCACCGTGGGCGTGATCAATCCGCTGAGTAAAACCGGCTTCACGGCTCACCAATTGTATCGGTTCACCGCTAAAATCTGCCGGCATTGCATAGCTCTCCTGGAGCTCTCCCTGCGATGAAACAATGATGACAAACTCTTCGCTGCTGGTTTTACCAAATCCAATAAAAAAGCCATCATCTTGCTCATGATAAACCGTTTTATCCTGGCTTTGCTGTGTGCCAATCAAATGTACATTAATATTTTTTGAATGCCATCGGTCTTGCTCCAATAAGGCGTACATCAGACTTTTACCGTCTGAACTAAATTCTATTTCACCTTGGACGTCGTTTAATACATCATCAAGATAGTCACCGGTTTGCAGGTCTTTCACTCTTACCTGATAACGTTCATCGCCTGTTGTATCGACAGAATACGCCAGGTAGCGGTTATCTGGACTAATATCCCAATCACCTAACACGAAGTAGTCATTGCTGCCAGCCAACGCTGTTTCGTCTAAAAAGATGACGTCTTCTCCAGTGTCCAAATTCTTACGGCTACGGGTCCGATATTCCTCTCCCGGGCGAAAAAACCAGCGATATTCATACTCATTTGAGATATAGGGCACTGACGTCTCTTCTTCATCAGTACGGCCTTTAAATTCTTGGAAGATCGTCTCAACTAACCCCGCGTTTGGTTTTAGAAAATGTTGATAATATTCATTCTCTTGTTCCAAATAACGAATAACTTTCTTGTCATCCACCGTTGGATAACTCTGATCCTTCAGCCAATGATAATGATCACTCAAGGTGCGTTGATGATGTTTTGCTTCAAACGGTATTTTATCGGCCACTGGCGCGGCGATACCTAACTGTTTAAGTTGAGGGAAATTGGCTTCAGGCATAGTAGACGTTTTAAATTGCGAACAGCCTGTCACGGCTAAGATAGTAATGAAATAAACGAGTGAAATACGCATACGATCGATCCGTACATAATGATGACGCAAGAATAGGTCCTCCAAACAATAAAGTAAATCGCAGAAAGCAATAAAAAGCCGAGGCCATTTGCATGACCTCGGCCTGTTAATAGTTTAGTTATGACCGCTTAACTAATTACATACATCACCATTGACAAGCACTGACGAAGTCGCGCCCGGATGAGTGCCTTGAAATCCAAAGGTGACGGTTTCACCTGGTTGGATCACCGCATTCCAACTTAAATTGGTCGCAGAATAAGGGCCAGTTCCAGTTAAATTACTATTCCAGACGTTAGTTATCGCACTGCCATCTGTATAATTCCATTCCACTTGCCAGCCATTTATTACCGTTGATCCTCGATTCATAATGCGGATTTCAGCAACAAAACCGCTGTTCCATGAATTCGACACCACGTATTCACAAGTCGAAACGCCACCACTGGTTGGCTCGATAACCGTCACCGTTTTTGTCTCGGTAGTGCTTAACTCACCGTCGCTTACCGTTAGCGTAACCTGATAATTGCCGGCTTCTGAGTAAGTATGCGATGGGCTTACACCGGTTGCACCAGTATTATCTCCAAATGACCAGCTGTAGCTTAGCGGGCTCGGGCCATTGTCCGAGTCATTTGAAGCGCTTGCATCAAACGCTGCCGTCAACCCAGTTGCTTGATAACTAAATGAGGCGACGGGTGGCTGATTATTTCCACTGCCATTAGCATTGACAATAATTCCGACTGTCGCAGCGCTGGAAGATGTCCCATCATCATCCGTTACAGTGAAATCAAAGCTATCGCTTCCTGCAAAGCCAGTATTTGGCGTATACAAACGATTGGAACCAGAGCCGCTTAACGTACCATTAACGGGGCCTGCTGTTACGTTATACGATTGAATCGTTCCATCGCTATCACTTCCAGACAAAACGATCGCCACTGATGAATCTTGATCAACATTCACAGATTGCGCATCCGCTATTGGAGCATTATTGGGATTACCATTTCCACCACCATCAAAGCTGACATCGATACACCCGTGAAATCGTTCGAAAGTAAAGAAGTTGCGACCCCACTCACCGTACACCACATGCCTGCCGGTGCGTTCTGGCAGCACGCAAGAAGTAGCAAAGGTGGTTGCGGCTTTATTCGGTACTACGCCCGGATTGGCGTTGGGATTCATATCATCGTAGGTTTGTTTACAAAAGGGCGTTGCTTCGAAATCGTCCCAAGTCAGCGGCTGCCCCACTGTAAATGTAAAATTTGGCTTGGTAATGTAGTAAACGAACTCCTCGGTATCATCAAAGTGAGGGCCCCATTGAATGTCCCAAACGATATCCAATGCACCGGAACTCACATCGGTAGTGGGCCAATCTAAGGCAAGATCCCAAGGTGTGGTATTGCCATTGTTATAATTATCCCACGTTTCACTATTAAAGCCGCAGACATTGCTCGGCAGGGGCGTTACGCCCTGGCGACCAACATCGTGCGTAAGGACACTCATGAACTGGTAACCACCTTGATTATCAACTGCAAATGCATCAACGCAGGCAGGTATGGTGGCATTATGCGGTTTTTGATCCTCAGGCAAGCCGCAGACAGCATTTCTGGCTGGAGGGCTTACCATCAAACCGTGACCAAATGAGGCACCACTAAATAAGGAGGTTAAAAGTGCGGCCGAGACGACCAATAGCTTACATCTTATTATATTTTTCATCGCATTCTCCTGAGAGGCTATAGAGTTTTTCGCCCCGCTCTTTTGAGCGTGACGTTTGCCCAAAAAACTATAGACACAGGTCAGATGCGAGAATCAGGATCTCGTTTAAGCAGATAACTCAATAACACGCTTGATCACTCCCCATCGCCAATGATCAAGACCACCGCAAAGAATCACACACTTGGCTTATGTCTATCTACCCAAAGACATCATACGGCAATCGTTTACCAAATAGCAATATAACTTACAATTATCTAGTTAAAGTATTTTAAGCTTGTTGGCAGGTCTTACAGAAAAAAGTATTGCGCTGGCCAATAACCTTCGACTGAATCTCGGTTCCACATTGATTGCAGGGTTCACCGGCACGTCCATAAACCTGTAATTCCTGAGCGAAATAACCCGGCTTACCATCGCTCTGGGAAAAATCATTAAGCGTTGTTCCGCCAGCCTGAATCGCTTTCGATAAAACCGCCACAATTTCGTCTGCCAGCTTTACGTAGCGCGCCCGAGAAATTCTTTTGGCCGAAATAGTGGGGCGGATCCCTGCCTTGTGAAGCGACTCGCTGGCGTAAATATTGCCAACACCAACCACCACTTTATTGTCCATGATAAAGTTCTTTATTGCCTGAGATTTAGTTCGTGAGAGTTTGAACAAATGCTCTGCACTGAAGTCATCACTCAATGGCTCTGGACCCAAATTTGCCAATAATTTGTGCTCTGCAGGCGGTCCCTTAATCAGCAAACAACAACCAAAACGACGAGGATCATTTAAGCGCAGAATTTTTTCGCCATTGAACTCTAAGTCGATATGATCATGCTTACCATAAGCCTCGCCACGACCAAGAACACGCAGGCTTCCTGACATACCTAAATGCAATAAAATACAGGCAGTATCAGTGTGAATCAGGATGTACTTGGCCCGCCGTTCGACTCGACAAACGTTTTCACCAATCAGGCCCCTTAATTCATCGGTCGGTATTGGCCAACGTAGTGATACGTTACGCACCACCACCTTAGTCAACGCTTTATTGTTGATGTGAGGTTCAATGCCGCGCAGCGTAGTTTCGACCTCAGGGAGCTCTGGCATAGTGGATACTGGCGTGTGCGGTAAAAGCCGAGTTACGCCTTGGCTACGGGTAATAGCTCACCCTCGGCAGCTTGATTTTGAGCAATCGAGGTCACTTGACTCGAATCGGCTAAATTCATCATTCCACTGCGATAGAGTTGCAGAGCCTTGCCGCTTTCATTACTCGCTTCATAGGCTTCACCCAATAGAGAATAGGCCATTGGCAATTGGCCAAGCTGAATCGCCTTTTGCAAATATTCCTTAGCTTTATCGATGTTTTTTTCCTGTAAAGAAAATCGACCAGCGGCTAAATTTAGTTCAGCACTTTCCGGTCGAGCCATTAACCAACCTTCAACCACTCTGCGCAGCTTAGAGGGTTTATCGTTGTCAAGAGAACCATACAGTCGAATTAACTGCTCACTCCAATCATTCTTAAGCGTTGCGCGTATCAATTTTTCGGCGGCAGCATGCTCTCCAGAGTTTGCTAAATATGATGCATAGGCAAATATGTTATCAACTCTCTTTCGCTGGTCTCTAGGCAGGGCTTTCCAGGCTTTCTCTTTATCCGCCGCAGCACTCAATGTTGACGAATAGGCTTGATTAGCTATTTGCTCCAATACAGACTCAGGAAGCGCAGATTGCTTGCGTGCTATTGCAAGAAGTTCATTGGCTTTAGTCCACTGGCCAGTATGCTGATACGTTTGCATTAGCATCGCAGTGAACTGCGCATTTTTACTTCCAATATCAGAAATGTCGTTGAGAGTTGCTTCGGCTTGCTCATATTGTCCTGCGGTTTGATGCAGGCGGGCTTTGATTAAACCAATTGCCAGGCGTTCTTTTGGCGCCGCTTTAAAAGCAGCATTTAAATAGTCATCGCGTTGAGCAATGCGCCCTTGTTCTTGCGCAGCCTGTGCCGCTGCAAGATAGTTAACATAGGGGATGCTGCTCGAATCGGATTTGGCGGTAAGGCTTTTTTCAGCGTTTTTCCAATCGCCCTTGATCAGTGATAAGTAACCAACTCCTAAGGCCTGCGTGGCTTGTTTTGTCTTGCTTCGCAGCCTCCATGATGAAAACGATTTTGGCGCTTTCCACACAAGGCGGTACAAACGAATAATAAAATACAGTAATAGTACCGAGACAATAACCAACAACACAAAACTCAGCAGGTTCAATTCAATCAGATAAGATCCGGCGTAAATCTTGACGTAATTGCCCGGTTCTATTTGACCAACCAGAAAGGCACCATAACCGGCGATAACCGCGAATAAAATGAGTAACAAAAAGCGCATGATTACTGCCCACCTTTGATGCTCTGCAATAAGCTATAGGAGCCTGAAATGGATGGCAATTCAGACGATAATGAAATAGCTTTAAGCTCTTCGATCTGGGATAACACTTCTTGAACCTCGCTGTTTCTAAGGTCAAAATAGTCATTTAACCAGGTTGAAGCGACATCCAAGCTATCGGCAAAAACCGACTCTCGGTTTTGCACCAAACCCAGTTCGGCCTTGGCGAGTTGCAGTTGAATATTCTGATCGAGAAAATAACGTTGTTCGGGTACTAATAGTGGTTTCGGCGCCTGATCAATTCGTTGCACAGAATTATAGTTAACGATATCGGCCCACATTTCTTGCAAACTGGCCTTAAACCCTTGCGGTTTTTGATCCACCTCGACAACCACTTCCCCAAGAGCAGGCACATCATTTTCCAGCGCAAGTGATGGTATGCGATTAGCCAAGCTCTTAAGTTTAACAGTGACGCTCTCTATATCGACGAGCTCTATGCTCTCTAACAGCGCAATTTCCTCGTTGATCTTACGCCGTACAACAGAATATCGCGGATCGGCCAATTCTTTTAACTGTATATCAGCCAGCTGCAAGGCCTTAATCGCGGAGCGTGAGTCGCTGGAAAATAACGCGCTGTTATTAGCCAACTTTAGCAATTGAGAGACCTCTGAAATAACAAAGTCGTTCACTCCACTGCTTAGATCACTATTAATTTTAGCAACAGCATCATATAACTCTGACTGGCTTTGTTTGACATCTCGGAACTGCAAATCTACTGCGCTATTCGATTCCAACAAACGAGTTGTTAGTTGTTCCTTTGAAACCGCGTTACTTTGCTCACTTTGAATTCGCGAAATTGAATCCCCTAAGCGATTTATGTTACCGCCAATTTCAGTGATTTTTACTGCCAGGCCCGCATCGTTCTCGCGGCCGGTTATTTCGCTTTTATAGAGACTGTAACCGGTTCCTGCCAGGGCCAGCAATGAAATAAGGGTTGCCACTACCGCAAGACCTCGCCCCCCTCCTTTCACCGACTCTGCGGGTTGTGGAGCCGTGTTAGCGGTAGGCGAAGAAACGACCTCGGTCAAAGTCACTTCTTCAGATTCGTTTGGTTTTACAGGTTCAGTCATGATTAATAACTCGTGGTGATGTAAGCAAATTCAAGCGATGGACAAGCAAATAATTTCCTTCATGTAAGCAGTTAGATCTGCGTCCGCCAGCTGAGTTGACGCAATAATCGGCAAACACCGTTAATTTCTCGCCAAGCTACAGATTAACATAACAATGCGCTCCAAGAGTCGACGGTGAGTGTTAAAAACAGTAAAGCATGCAAACAGGCAAGTACAAGCTATCGTCAGTATCTTAGCCAGAAAAAGCAATCATCATATGCTTGTTTGAGGGCGATTCGGCAACCCGTATCTCTCCTTGCCATCGCAGTTCTTTAGCCGTCTCAGCAATACGCGAGCTTCCAGCCACAAGGGTTGCTTGAGACACACGCTTCACCTGAGATCCCGCGATACTCATTAGATTACGTAATGATTGAGAACTGTGTATAAACACGCCCTCTAGGTGATCGCTCTGTTCAAGCGCATCGCGCAATAGCGCAGCACTTTGTTCCGGTATGAATTGCGTATAACAATTAGCATCATCGACAACGGCACCACGTTTTCGCATCTCTTCGGATGGCCATGATAATCCTTGCTCGCCTCTGACAACTAACACTTTTCGACCTTCCATATTCTTAAGCTGATCCGCATTTAACAGTGCCTCAGCGCCACTGCCTTCATTTGGAAACATTGAATCAACACCATAGCGAAACAGCTGTTTTGCCGTCTCGCCACCGACCGCCATTACGCGAGTACTCTTTGGAACCCCGCCTTGTTTGCTTATGATTGGCATACCGACTTCCACGGCATTACGTGAGACGAACAAAACATCGGTGTAATCAGTTAAATTGGCAAATAGTTGCAGCACGTCAGGTTGGTAGTTTGACTCGATACTGAGCGTCGGTATGTGAGTCGGTTGAAAATCTAAGCGCTGCAAGATGGCCGCTGTATTACCAAGATATCGATGCTGTCGAGTCAATAACACCAGCGGTTTGTTTAGCTTCTTGAGTTGTATTGGTTCGTTATACACATCGGCTAATATGCTGCCCGCTCCCTGCATCAAAAGGTCGTGTGCTATTTGCTCTCCTAATATTTTGGCATTTTCCGAACTGACTCGAGTGCTAGCCGCTTCAGATCGCAATACCTCGCTGCCATCTGGCCTGCCTACCATGCCTCGCATACGAATCTTACCTTTCTCAATTTGGGCATAACCTGCAATCGGCACTTGGCAACCGCCTTCTAAACCTGCATTCATTGCGCGCTCAGCAGCTAAAAATAGCGCGCTTTCTTTGCTGTGTAACGGCGCTAATAACGCCTTGGTATCATCGTCATCGCCACGACATTCGATACCAACAATTCCTTGACCCACTGCAGGCAAACAAAGTTCCGGAGTAATGTATTGTTTAATACGATGGCTCAAGCCAAGACGAATCAGCCCGGCAGCAGCCAATATGATGGCGTCGTAATCGCCTTTATCCAACTTGCCGAGGCGTGTATTAACGTTACCTCGCAGCTCTATGAACTCGAGGTTGGGAAATGCACTCTTAAGTTGTGTAACTCGCCGCAAACTCGATGTGCCAACCTTGGCACCGCCCGGTAACGCATAGAGATTTTGATAGTCATTAGAAACAAACGCATCGCGCGCATCTTCACGACTGCATACCACGGGTATTTCTAAGCCTCGAGGCAAATCTACGGGCACATCTTTCATCGAATGCACAGCGATGTCAGTTTCCTTATTGAGAAGAGAAACTTCAAGTTCCTTTAAGAACAGCCCCTTACCGCCAGCCGCGACCAAACTGCGATCAAGTAATTGGTCACCGCGCGTCGTCATAGAAACAATTTCGACGAGTAAATCAGTATGAACGCTCAGCAATTGCTCTTTGACGTAATTCGCTTGCCACAGTGCAAGCGGACTATTGCGAGTTGCGATACGAATAGATTTCATGAAATAGAATCGTGAACTTTGTCTAGGCACGAACTGTAACATAAGCACTTAATTTGAGAACAGTTTTTCTAATATTTGGGCAGTATATATTCACCATTAGCTCGCACAATTCGACAGCCTCAAGCTATAATTGCCTTCCAACTCCATGCTCAGCAATTTAAATCACAGATGGCAAGTAGCAAGAAACCCTGGGGCGGCCGATTCACCGAACCAACCAATGAACTGGTAGAAGCATTTACAGAATCAATCAGCTTCGATTCGCGTCTTTATAAACAAGACATTCAAGGCTCAATAGCGCACAGTAAAATGCTCGCCAAAATTGGCGTTATTTCCGAAGCCGAAGCCAACAGCATTGAAGTTGGGCTGCTTAAGATCCGCGATCAAATCGATGCCGGCGAGTTTGAATGGTCGACTCAACTCGAAGATGTGCACATGAACATCGAAGCACGTTTGACTGAGGCGATTGGTGAAGCTGGTAAAAAACTCCATACCGGCCGATCTCGCAATGATCAAGTGGCTACTGATATTCGACTTTATATGCGTGAGGCGTGTGACGATGTGGTGGCATTGATTAACGTGCTGCAACAAAATCTTTTGTCGTTGGCTGACGATGAAGTTGACACGATCATGCCCGGTTTCACACACCTTCAAGTGGCTCAACCAATAAGTCTCGCTCACCATCTATTGGCCTGGAATGAAATGCTTGAGCGAGATGTTGAGCGGCTACTAGACTGCCGCAAACGAATTAACGTAATGCCACTCGGTTCAGCCGCCCTTGCCGGCACCAGCTTCCCGCTGGACCGCGACATGACTTGCGAACTTTTGCAGTTCGATCGTCCTAGCCGTAATTCACTTGACGCCGTATCGGACCGTGATTTTCTTATCGAATTTGCCGCTGCGTCCAGCGTGATAATGATGCACCTATCACGGATGTGCGAAGAAATTATTCTGTGGGCATCGGAAAGCTACAAATTTATTGATATTGGCGACGCGTTCTGCACTGGATCCAGCATCATGCCTCAGAAGAAAAACCCAGATATTGCTGAAATAGTTCGCGGCAAAAGTAGTCGTGTTATCGGCAATTTACAGGCCTTACTGGTGTTAATGAAGTCGCAACCATTGGCCTACAATCGCGATAACCAAGAAGACAAAGAGCCGATCTTTGATACGGTTGATACGGTGACTCGATCACTGCAAGTATTCGCCGCCATGATCCCTAGTATTTCATTCAATCGAGATAGAATGGTTCAGGCCGCACTCATGGGGTATGCCACCGCGACTGATTTGGCCGAATATCTAGTGCGCCTCGATGTGCCGTTTCGCGATGCTCATGAAATCGTTGGCAGCACCGTTCATTACGCAATTGAGCAAGGCAAACCCCTATCGGACCTAAGCCTTAAAGAATTGCAAACTTTTGGCGCAATGATTGACGAGAATGTTTATGATGTGCTGACACTGGAAGGTTCAGTAAGCGCACGCGCCCATTTTGGAGGCACCGCGCCGTCGCAAGTTAGGCATGCTCTTACCGCAGCCAAAGATCGACTAAACGTACAATGAAATCAAACTCAAACGCTTATCCAAATTTCGAGGGCATTATGAAAAACTCCACCATCACGTTAATCCGTGCCAGCCTTGCCGTTATGGCCTTATTGGCAGTGAGCGGCTGCGGCCAAAAAGGCCCCCTCGTCCTGGAACAGATTCCGGTCGATCAGGTGCAAGCCCCTCTTGAGAATTCTATCGATCAAATTCCGGTTGAAAAACCTGCTCCAGCAGAGACCACTGAGACTGAAGATACAAACCAAGCCTCGAGTTCCGACGAATAAGACCCGTCTATACCCAACTAACAAGAAAGGGTTACTGTAGAAAAATTCATCAGTGATCCGTATTTGCCCTTTGCCTACCGCAGCGCGAGCTGCACGCCGCCTATGTCTTTTTTCGAATATCGCGACGGCGAGTTATACGCCGAACAAGTAGCACTTTCTTCGATTGCCTTGGAGCACGGAACGCCATGCTACGTCTATTCACGAGCCGCCATTGAAACGCAATGGAAAGCCCTTGATATTGCCTTTGAGGGCCATCCCCATTCAATCTGTTATGCCGTTAAGGCAAACAGTAATCTAGCGGTATTAAACCTATTAGCTCGACTGGGCTCCGGTTTTGATATTGTCTCTGAAGGCGAGCTGCGGCGAGTGCTACGAGCTGGCGGAGACCCGAGCAAGGTGGTGTTCTCTGGCGTTGCTAAGTCCAAGGCTGAGTTAGCCTTTGCAATGCAAAATAATGTGCGTAGCATCAATATTGAGTCAACTGCGGAATTGCATCGCGTACAGGAAGTCGCTGCATCGTTAAACACTACGGCGTCAATCGCGTTTCGCGTCAATCCTAACGTCGACCCTGAAACACACCCATATATATCGACGGGCATGGACAAAGCGAAGTTTGGCGTGACGATGGAAGCTGCGTTTGAAGCGTATAAGCTTGCCGCCAAGTTACCGAATATCGAGGTTCACGGCATTGCTTGCCATATAGGTTCACAAATCACCAAAACCAGTCCGTTTTCAGATGCATTAGAAATTGTGCTTGATATGGTCAAGCGCTTAGCAAATGAAGGAATTCATATCAAGCAACTGGACTTAGGGGGCGGCCTCGGGATTGATTATCAGGGCGAAACCCCACCGAGTGCTGACGATTATGTGCAAAGTATGATTCAGGGCATTAAGGCGCATGGAGTCAATTTGCCCATCGCAATCGAACCTGGCCGCTATATTGCTGGCAACTCTGGCGTCATGCTCACTCGAGTAGAATTTCTTAAGCAGAACACTACTAAGAACTTCGCCATCGTTGATGCAGGCATGAACGACCTGCTTCGCCCAGCATTATACCAAGCATTTCACAACATTGAACCAGTACAACTACGCGCAAGCGACGAAGCAAAAAAAACATACGATGTCGTTGGCCCTGTCTGTGAATCGGCATGTGTTTTAGGATACGATCGATCACTGGCGGTTGATGCTGGCGACCTATTGGCGGTACGCTCGGCTGGGGCTTATAGTTTTGTCATGTCTAACAATTACAATTCGCGAAATAGACCGGCGGAAATCATGGTCGATGGCAGTGAAGCACACCTTATTCGCAAACGAGAAAATTTCGAGCAGCTAATCGCTGGGGAGTCATTATTGCCCGATTAATGAATAATCACTGGCAAACTGGCATTTTTCTCTAAAATAAGTTATTGATATTGCATGAAACTTACAATTTTACACACATTTCTCGCTTTATTATTAGTCTCATACGGGTCTGAGACCTTTGCCGGCAAACTGTATAAGTGGGTTGATGAAAATGGAAATATTTCATATCAAGATCAGCCACCACCGAAGAATGGCAAAATTCTGAGTGAAAAAGAGGTAGCAACTGATGATGGCGAACAGGTTCAAGACAGCAATGGCTTACCTCAGGTAACCGTCTACTCGGTAGACGACTGTGAGCTATGTGATCGTTTAGTGAGTGTGCTTAGAGCCAATAAAGTACCGCATATAGAATTGCCGCTGGAAGATGACCGAGGAGCGCAAGCGAAAATTCTTGAGAAGGCAAGCAGCATAATCGCACCTACGATTTTTATTGGTGACGATATTATACAAGGCGGTAATGAGGAAAATCTCCGAGCAGAGCTGCGATCAGCAGGCTTTGACGTTGAAACTCCATCCGGAATTACCTCGGAAAATAGACTCACTATAGATGATGCTGATGAATCAGCTCCAAATCAGTAGTCAAGACACATTAAATATCACGCTCTTTGTTGTTAATTCGCGCCCAATTTTTCGATAACGATAATCTCCTCGTTCAATTACCCGTGCCCAGACCTGCTGTAACAAAATGAAAATTGCCTCCTGGAATGTAAATTCTCTGCGCGTGCGCGTCGAGCATGTAAGCGACTGGTTGACCGCCAATCAGCCAGATCTATTATGCTTACAAGAACTTAAAATGCCTGACTCGGAATTTCCGCAGGATACGTTCACTGAACTCGGTTATCACAGTGTATTTACCGGCCAAAAGACCTACAACGGTGTGGCGATTCTTAGCAAGAAACCATTAGATAATGTGGTTATCGACCTGCCACATTTCGAGGACCCCATGCGTCGTTATATTGCCGGCGACTACGCAATGGGAAACGGTGAAAAACTGAGAATTGTCAACGTATATGTACCTAACGGGCAGGCATTAGACTCTGATAAGTTTGTTTACAAGCGTGCTTGGTTCGAAAAGCTTCGACACGCAATGCGCAACACGCTGGCTGAAAACCCCAATACCGTGTTAGTCGGTGATTTCAATATTACGCCAAGCAATCTGGATGTACATGACCCAAAAAAATGGTCGGGCAAAATACACTGCAGCGACATTGAACGGCTGATGTTGCAAAAACTGATGGGCGAAGGTTTGTATGACACCTTCCGCCATTTTAATAAAAATGGGGATCAATTCTCTTGGTGGGACTACCGTGGAGCAGGGTATCGAGCTAATGAAGGGCTCCGTATCGATCTAGTGCTCAGTTCCTCAGCAATGCTTGATAAGGCAATCGCAAGCAATATAGATGAAACTCCTAGAAAACTAGAGCGCCCATCAGACCACACCCCAGCAATCAGTGAATACGCCATTTCATAACACGCCTGGCGTTTAGCTCATCCAATTAAAAAGGCCTTCCAAAAAAATTTAGAAGGCCTTCTTTTTACTTCAAATTTGTTGCTAACTCCACCCGCTAAAACGTAGCTGGAGAGGTTGTAGGCATTGGCATGGTCGTAGGCATCGGCATGGTTGTCGGCATCGGCATGGTCGTAGGCATAGGCATAGTTGTCGGCATCGGCATGGTCGTAGGCATCGGCGAGGTCGGAGCTACCGTTGTGGGCCCTGGTGGCGTTGTTGTTCCAGGGTTCATTGGGGTACACGTTGTATTGTCCGAGCTAAGCGTAAAATCAAATGATGCATTACCAGAAACCAAGGTGCCTGTGGCCGTTGCAGGCGTCACTGAAAAATTAGCCGTCGCTGAAAAAACAATTCCACTGCCGCTTGCACTTAGCATTGAACCAGAGGCAGTTCCCGCAATAATCATGGCCGGACCGGTCGTCAATTGAATCGATAAAGAAAACGCGGTCGGGCTAGAGAATGTGATTATGATACAGGCTCCGCCTAGATTCATGCTGACCGGGGTTGCGCCAGCATGAGCAGCAGGCACAAGAAAATCCAATACACTGTTTGCTACGCCTCTTGGTGCAGATGGTACAAGTGACGCATTACCAGCGAGAACAATCGGGGCTGAGGTTTGAGCATGCGCCGGGGCGATCACCGAATTAACCACGGGCGCCACCCAAGAACCGGAGCTAGCCGCACCCAGTGTTAAGCCACTACCCGCAAGAATATTACGCACCGCTTTACGACGAGAATCAGATGCATTCGATTCATCTGTCGATTCATTAGCTATCTCATTGTTGTCGACCAAATCATCTTTTGGAGTGTTACTCATTTTTCCCAGCCTGTGTATTGAATACGTTTGTTAATATTTTAAGGTATATAGCCTTGCCCCAGTTTGTTACAGTCGAGGCTATAATTCAATAGTCATTAAGCGTTATTATGCCTGTTTTTGGTTTCCTAACCACGCAACCCCATTAATCGAAAAACATGCCAACGAAACAATTAGCTCGCCCCACCCTTTGTTTGGCAATGATCGTACGCGATGAAGCTCCGATAATCCAACGCTGCCTATTGTCGATTAAACCCTATATAGACACTTGGCTGATATACGACTTAGGGTCCAGCGATAACACCAAAGAAGTCATTAAGCTAACGCTTAACGATATAGATGGAACGCTCGCCGTTAGGACCTTAACAGACTTCGCAAAGGTGAGAAATGACTTACTAAGTCACGCAAGTCGCTTAGCGGATACCATAATCATGATGGATGCGGACGAGGAGTTTCAATCACTGGATGATCGCTTAATCTTACCTACCAAGGTGGACGCTGGTCTTATTGACATCGTGCACGATGATTATACTCTCCGTCTACCAAGGCTATTTCGAAGTTCGGCATTGCCACGGTTTCACTTTCCGATTGATGAGAAAGCATTCTTTAATGAGCAACAAACCCAGGCTTCAATAGACGGTGTGGCAATTCGACATCATAAAGATGGCATACGTCATCGTGATAGCTCGATGCCCACTAGCGTCGATTGGGACGAACAAAATCCGGAAATCAGCTCGACCTCGATTGCGCTCCATTTGGGTCAACAAGCACTTGCAAAAAAACAATATCAAGTTGCGCTTGATCACTTCGATAGTATATTGGATGCATCCAATTCTCCGACCGAATTTTGGCATGCAGCTTACTTAGCAGGGAATGCGCAGCTCGCTCTCGGCAAAATCCAACTGGCAATAACTCTGTTTCAACAATGCTTTGAATCGAACCCTGATCGCGCGGAACCTATTATGCGTATTGCTGAGCTGCAGTTTGAGCACGGTGAACCCCAAAACGCCTATAGTTTATGTAAATTAATCGTCGACATGCCCATTCCAGAAGGTGTCGATTACGTCGAACACCCCATCTACTCACACGCAGCTCAAGACTTACTCACAAAGAGTGGACCTACAACCTTGCCCCCCAGTGACACCTTCTCACCCAAGAACCAGCCTGCCCACTCACAACTTGAAGAAACTAAGGAGCAATTCAAGCTAACGATAGGCATGGCGACCTACGACGACTACGATGGCGTTTATTTTTCGATTGTATCTCTGGTGCTCTATCACCAAGAGTTCCTCGATCAGTTGGAAATTCTTGTCATCGATAACAATCCTGACTCTGATCATGGCAAAGCGGTAAAAAACTTATGTGATCGCGTGAGCCAAGCACGTTACGTTGCGGCCGGCGAATACAAAGGCACGGCGGTTCGAGAACGCGTATTCGCTGAAGCAAAAGGTGAACTCGTGGTTTGTATGGACTGCCATGTATTTTTACACCAAGGGGCAGTCGAGCGTTTATTAGCCTATGCCGCTGACAACCCAAATTCAAAAGATTTGTTGCACGGGCCTCTTTTTTACGACAATCATGAAAACTTCAGCACCCATATGAATCCGGTATGGAATGAAGGTTTCTATGGTATGTGGGGTACCGATGATCGGGCAAAGGATATTAATGCCGACCCATTTGAGATTCCTTTACAAGGCATGGGCCTATTTGCCTGTTTTAAGCGCCACTGGTTAGGCTTCAATCATCGCTTCAGAGGCTTCGGTGGCGAAGAAGGTTACATTCATGAAAAATTTCGTCAACATGGAGGACGTGTTTTATGTCTTCCATTTCTGCGCTGGACACATCGATTTGACCGCCCCAATGGAACTCAATACGTAAACGCTTGGGGAGATCGCATTAGAAACTATTTAATCGGCTGGGACGAGTTAGGGCTCGACACTAAACCCATACTCGAACACTTCGCTATGCTGCGGGGGTTCGGCTTTTCGGCATCGATAAATGCCATGTTTTTGCGCGAACGCAGTAGCCCGCTCTGGGGCCACGACACGATCTACTTGATCGACAACTCAAAACGTCATGCCGAGGAGTCGAAGAATCAGCTAAGCACGCTCGCTGTAGACGACATCATTCAAGAGATAGACAGCATTTCTGATATTCCCTTGCTACTCAGGGCGGCACTTGCTCGCAAACTAAACGACGTTATTGTTATCGACCTTAGATACGGTTCACCCAGCGAGCTGCATACTGAACTAAAAACGCTTGTCGGCCAAAACAATGCCGATATTACTATCCGAAGCGCCAGCCCATCAACTGGCTATCAATCATGCTTAATTAAACATACCGCATTCGAAAGTGCAGCGAGTTGTTATGAACAACATCATTTCTTGTCGAAAAATGGAATCATCGAACAAGATCGCGAGGTATCGCTTACGGTTAAAGAATCGTCAGTAGGTTTATCCTAAAAACCGACTTAGCTCAGGCTTACAACTGCCGCATTTAGAACCACAACCAAGCGAGCCGCCTAGTTCCGCAACACTTGTGGCTCCTGCGTCGATGGTGTTTTTAATGGCCTTTTCCGTCACTCCGAAACAACTGCATATTTGCTGATCCTGCGACCCTTGCTCTGATCGTAACAAGTTAGCGGTTGCTTTGTGTTGATTAGCATTGAAAGCAGTCGCAAGCCAGGCAAAGCCAGGTAGCTTTTCAATCCTCGACCGGCTGTATATCAATAATTCAATAGAGTCCTCAGAGACGGCTAATAGATTTTGCGCACTGTTTGATTCATTGCTGTATTGAGTAAAGTATAGCTGTCCTCCAAACTCGCGTTCGGCCCAGTCCTTCCAATCAATTGAGTCGTCGCAGCCTAAAACTGTAATATAGCCTCGTTCAGTTTTACTTTGCGACCAATACTTAAAGCCCGTTTTATCAATTGCGTGCGTAGATGCCACTCGAGCCCACGTTTGACAGTCGTATCGATCTACTTTTACGCTGGCGGCTTTTAGTTCCGGTTGTCCCGATACAGGGTCCGTACAGGAGTTGAACACACGGGTGATGACCGACTGGGTAGCAAACTCCTCACTCCAGTGAATAGCGCAAAATAACTCACCGGGTTGAACATCCTCACTTTGCTTAGCAGCCGCAATAAAATTGCCATGCTCATTCGATATGCTAAGCAATTGATTGTCTTCTATTTGTTTGCTTTTGGCATCAGTACGATTAATTTGCACAATGGGCAAATCATGGTGACCGCTCAACGAGGGCGCTAAACCGGTACGAGTCATGGTGTGCCATTGATCGCGCAAGCGTCCGGAATTTAATATAAAGAAATCGTCCTTTGGATCGACCGCTTGAGCCAGAGAGGCTTGCGAATGCACAAATTTAGCTCGTGAATTGTCTGTAAAGAACTTTCCATCCTCAAACATACGCGTGCGCCCGTTTGGGTTTGCATCGTTGACTGGCCACTGTATAGGGCTTAAGTCGGCGTATTCAACCTCACTTAATTGACTCAGACCACTGATATCAAACGCTCGACTACCGTCGTTTTCGAAACCTGACAACCGGCAGTGTTCGATAAATATTTGATACGCATTCTGATAATTGAAGTGCGCTTTGTGACCAAGTTTCTTTGCCACGTCACACAGAACCCACCAATCTGGCTTTGCCATACCTGGCGGTGACTGAAACCTACGTTGACGACTGATGCGCCGCTCAGAATTGGTTACCGTACCATCTTTCTCACTCCACCCTTGCGCTGGTAAGATAATGTCGGCGTACGCACATGTATCGTTGCGAGTAATATCCGACACAATCACGGTTGGACACGATGCGAGAGCTGCCTGCACCTTATTCGAGTTGGGTAGGCTAACGGCCGGGTTAGTGGCGATTATCCAAATCACTTTAATTCGGCCATCTGCAACCGCATCGAACATATCGACCGCCTTCAGGCCAGCACTGGTTGCAATGGAAGGCGATTGCCAAAAGCGCTGTACGCGATCGCAGTCGGTGGCATTAAAATCCATATGAGCGGCAAGTTGATTTGCTAGCCCACCCACCTCACGTCCACCCATGGCATTCGGTTGACCGGTTATTGAAAAAGGGCCCGCGCCGAGATATCCGATTTTACCCGTCGCCAGATGGCAGTTAATGATGGCGTTACACTTATCGGTACCGCTGGCCGACTGATTGATACCTTGCGAATAGAAACTGACCACATTTTTTGTGACTGCAAACCACTCAAAGAATTGCCGCATTTCTTCATGACTTAATGAAATCTTCTCCGCCACATCGTGTAAGTCAAGCTTCGATACCGCTGACCTGATAGCGGCAAAACCTTCGGTATGGTTCTGTATGTAGTCCTGATCAAAAGATTCGGTGTCTATCAAATACTTTAAGAGTCCATCAAAAAGAAAGCCGTCTGAACTGGGTTTAATCACTAAATGCAGGTCGGCAATATCACAACTGGCGGTTCTACGCGGATCAATTAATACCACCTTCAAGTTTGGGTTAGCCTGTTTGGCGGCTGCCATTCGTTGGTACAATATTGGATGTGTCCACGCCGCATTGGAGCCTGTGAGTACAATTAGTTCGGCTGCATCTAAGTCTTCGTATGAACATGGGACAACATCAGCCCCAAACGCACGCTTATATCCTGCTACCGCCGAGGCCATGCAAAGCCGAGAATTTGTATCGACATTAGCGGTGCCAATAAAACCCTTCATTAATTTGTTTGCGACGTAATAATCTTCGGTAAGTAACTGGCCCGATAAGTAAAAGGCAACACTGTCGGAACCGTACTCCTCAATGCTGGATGATATTTTATCGGCAATAGTTTGAGTAGCAAGATCCCAACTGACGCTCTCACCATTGATGGTTGGTTCGGTTAGACGAGCACCAGAATACGCAGCATCATTTTCATCGCCAAGGGTCTCTGCTAAAGCACTGCCTTTGCTGCACATGCGGCCAAAATTTGCGGGGTGCTGCTCGTCACCAACTATCTGAATAGGAGATTGATTATTGATCTTGGCAGCGATACCACAACCAACACCGCAGTATGGGCAGGTGCTCTTTACTGTTTGCATGCTTAGACCGTGAGTACCACATTTTGCTCGTGAATCTCCACTCTGAAGGTCGGCACACTCACCTCTTCTTCCAGGCATTCACCGGTGGTCAATGAAAAGCGTTGCTTGTACAACGGCGATGCAACAACCAGTTGCTCACCAACATTGCCGACAATACCTCTGGACATCACATTGGCTCTTCCAATTGGGTCCCAATTACCAAGCGCAAAAACTTGTTGCTCGGTATCTGGCAAATAGTAAATTGCTATCTGTTGCTCTCGTCCATTAACAGTTAGCAAAGCACAAATACCGGAGTTTTTAATCAACTCACTTACACTGCAAATTTTGGTCATCATGACTAGCTCACCGCCTTTAAACTTAAACGTTTTTTCTCTACTTCACTGGCCGGTCGGACTTGTCCTCGCTCTTTGACCAACACCACGTTCTCATCGTCTTTCTCTGAGTTAACGAATTGTTTAAAGCGTTTGAGCTTTTCTTTGTCGTTAATCGCTGTTTTCCATTCGCATTGATAGGTCTCTACGACGTGTTGCATTTGCGCTTCGAGTTCACTCGCGATACCGAGTGAATCATTTATGATCACATCTTGTAGATAAGGCAAGCCTCCTTCGAGATTTTCAAACCATACGGAGGTGCGTTGCAGACGGTCTGCCGTTCTAACGTAGAACATTAAGAAGCGATCGATGTACTTGATCAGCGTTTGAGTATCGAGATCAGTGGCAAACAGATCAGCGTGCCTTGGCTTCATCCCACCATTACCACACACGTATAAGTTCCAACCGTTTTCGGTAGCAATGATGCCCACATCCTTGCTTTGCGCCTCAGCGCATTCACGAGTACAACCTGACACCGCCATTTTTAGCTTGTGCGGTGATCTCAAGCCTTTGTAGCGATTCTCAATATCAATTGCTTGCCCCACGCTGTCTTGCACGCCGTAGCGACACCAGGTGCTGCCCACGCACGATTTAACCGTTCGAAGCGATTTCGCGTAGGCATGACCTGTCTCAAAACCTGCATCTATCAACGCCGACCAAATAGCGGGTAAATCATTCATTTTTGCACCGAATAAATCAACACGCTGCCCCCCGGTGATCTTGCTATATAGATCGTATTTCTTAGCGACTTCACCTAGCACAATTAATTGATCAGGCAATATCTCACCTGCGGGAACTCTTGGCACGACGGAATAAGTTCCGTCTTTTTGCATATTAGCCATGAAGGTATCATTGGTGTCTTGCAGAGGAACCAAATCGGTTTCAAGCACATGCTCATTCCACAAGGACGCCATGATTGAACCCACGGCTGGTTTGCATATCTCACAGCCATGCCCGTTGCCATGCTTAACAAGCAACTCGTCAAATGTTTTAATTTGTGTGGTCTGCACAATGGTAAATAATTCCTGACGGGTATACGCAAAGTGCTCGCAGATATCGGTATTCACTTCAACACCTCGAGCGGTTAACTCGAAATCCACCACGTTTTTCAAGAGGGCAGCGCAACCACCACAACCCGTAGCCGCGTTGGTACAGCCCTTCACATCGGCTACCGTCTGACACCCACCTTCAATGGCTTCGATGACGTCACCTTTAGACACATTGTGGCAAGAGCAAATTGATGCGGTCATCGGCAAAGCATCAACACCCAAACTTGGCGCACCACCTTCAAGCGCTGGCAAAATTAGGTTCTCTGGATTCTCGGGCAGTTCAATGCCGTTTAAGTAGTACTGTAAAATCGTGTCGTAGTCGTCGCAATCACCAACCAGGGTTGCTCCAAGTACTTTTTTACCGTCGGCAGAAACATTTAGGCGTTTGTAGACTTCGTCACGCTCATCACTAAAGACAAATGCGCGAGCTCCTTCTGATAAGCCCTTTGAGTCGCCGATAGAGCCTACATCAACACCTAGAAGCTTCAGTTTAGTGCTCATATCCGCACCGGTAAACGAGGTTTTTTCTTCGCTTAGTTGTGATACCGCCGCTTCAGCCATGCGATACCCTGGTGCCACTAACCCATAAATAAAGTTGCCAAGTACCGCACACTCTCCAATAGCGAAAATATTTTCATCGGATGTTTTACACTGGTAATCGATTTCTATTCCGCCACGCTCTCCAACCTTTAAATCGGCATCGCGTGCAAGTTGGTCGTAGGGTCTGATGCCCGCCGAAAAGACAATCATATCGGTCTCGAGCTCAGTATCATCCGCAAATTCCATCTTCAATCGACAGTCATCGCCAGCGGATATCAGCTTAGTAGCTTTGCTGGTATGAACCGTCACTCCAAGAGCCTCGATTTTTCTTCGCAACATGGCACTACCGCCATCGTCGAGCTGCACTCCCATCAGCCCTGGTGCAAACTCAACAACATGAGCTTCAAGGCCCAAATTCTTTAATGCATTGGCGCACTCTAATCCCAACAAACCGCCGCCAACAACAACGCCAACTTTCTTACCTTTTGCTGATGCCTTAATTTCGGCCAAATCATCAATGGTTCTATAGGCTAAGCAGTGCGCTTGATCGTGACCTGGAACCGGAGGAATAAAAGGGTAGGACCCGGTCGCCAGAACCAACTTGTCGTAGGGAAATACCTGTCCTCCTTCGGTAACTACCTCTTTTGCGTCTCTATCAATGGTTTCAACGAATTCGCCAAAGTGCGCGTCAACGCCTAACTCATGATAGTACTCTCGAGTCGTCATCGCTAAGTCTGATGGCGCCTTACCATCAAACACTTCGGATAAGTGTACTCGATCGTAGGCCGGTCGAGTTTCACCGCCAATTACTGTGATGTTCGCCTGAATATCAGACTTAGCTAAGGTCTCCACATAGTGGTGACCAACCATGCCATTACCAACAACGACTACATTCAATTTATTCATATTTTTCTCAAAAAAATGGGCGGCGACGTCATTGCCACCGCCCGAATCGAAGGAGGGGCTCTTTTAGTTAAAACTTAAGGCTAGCCCAGAACCAAAACTTGTCTGTATCCACTTTATTGAACACAGCGTCGCCCGAGCTGTATTTTGCGAACTTAGCTCCACCAGAAACCGAGTCACTAAGCTTTCGGGAGTACAGCAAATTAATTTCATCACCTAGGTCGTCTAAACCATTTAGAGACTGATCACTGGAATACGTGTGTGCGCTGGCTAACCATTTACCGCCCGCCAGCTTTCCACTCACACTTAGGTAGATATCTTCCAAACCTGCATCAGGAGTGCTAAGAAATTGATCGGCCCAACCGTTAAATTTGTGCAGTGTCGCCAGCGGGGTAGAAAAACCACGTTTACCGTCATCGCTTCCCAGGAGCTCGTACCCTAATTTTGCGGTGATACCCCTTATGCCGACACCCGCTTCGAGAAATAGATACTCGGTATCAAATGTATCGTTGGTTTCTTGCGATGCAGCCTCAATCGTATACAAATAGCTGACGTCATTTATTTTCTTCGATCCGGTAAAACGTAAACCGTAGGTGTCAAGAGAGTTATCGGTTGCATTATCTACTTCCAGTAGATAGGCATAGCCAACAACTTTTCCCAAAGCCGTTTTGTATGAGCTATTCAGAATTGTATCTTCACTGTCTAAATCTCGCTCATCGGCAAAAATACGATTGCGCTTAGCAATATAGGAAGCATTAATCAGAAATTTATCGCTGGGCTTATAGTTAACAACTACGCCGTCGAACGTTTGTCGGTCCTGGCGCCATCCCACGTGGCCAACAAATCGGTGGCTATCAAGTGTGAATATTTGTCGACCAACTTTGGCGGTGAAGTTGTCAGATGTGTATTGAATATAGGCTTGATCAAGCTCTTCACTTTCAGGGTCTGCGATAACCGAAAATTGGCCTGTTCTAACACCCGCAGGCGGCACACTAAAGTTATCAATCAGTTCAATATTTCCTTCGCCTTCGATGACCGCGGAGAAACCATTTAGTTCTGCGGTTTTGTAACCGAGTCTTGCCCTCAAAGTTAACGCGTCAGCGTCTGCTAAGGCATTGTCCTGCGATACGGTTTCGTAACGCAGGCGAAAATCACCATACACTCGTGCTTCTTTATTTTTCTCAGCAGACGCTACTTCTGACATTAAGCAGACAAGTGCTGCCAAGCAAAACAGTTTTTTATTCATCGCAAACACCTCAATTGCAATTCGTTCACTAATGACTTAGCAATTAGCGTGCCACATTTATAAATGGCTAATTCGTTGACCCTAAAGCCCTAAACAAAAATAAATCGCGCGATTATGGTGCGCCTCACGCACCAAGAAATCGCACACGACGCTAATTTGGGGCCATAACACTGTCACAACGACAGAAAATTATTTGGCACAGATGTTGCTTAGTCATAGAAAAGTTTCTGATTTTCAGAAAGCTTTCATTTGTTAACTCAAGATACGGAGTGTGTATGTCAACCGAACGATTTAACCTATTTTCCTTTTCTGGCAAGATGAAGATACTGCACCTCAGCTGGATAGCATTCTTTATCACATTTGTTGTGTGGTTTAATCTTGCGCCGTTATTGCAAGCGATCGCTAAGTCTTTAGACTTAAGTAGTAGCGAAATAAAAACCTTATTGCTACTGAACGTCTCTCTCGCGATTCCCGCAAGAATAATTATCGGTATGTTGACGGATCAGTTTGGGCCGCGAAAAGTTTATTCAGCCTTGTTGCTCGTGAGCTCGCTTCCCTGTTTTGCGTTCGCCATGGCCGATTCATTCGAACAAGCGGCGATAGCGCGTTTTCTATTAGGCTTCGTTGGGGCGGGATTTGTGGTTGGCATTCGCATGGTGAGCGAATGGTTCCCTGCAAACGAACTGGGTACCGCAGAAGGAATCTACGGAGGTTGGGGCAACTTTGGCTCTGCGGCGGCGGCATTCTTACTACCAACGATCGCACTTTGGTTTGGTGGCGAGGACGGATGGCGGTATTCGATAATGCTGACTGGAGGCATATGTTTTATTTTTAGTTTCATCTTCTTTTTCAACACCAGTGACACGCCAAAAGGATCAACTTACTTTAAACCAAAAAATGTGGGTGCAATGGAAGTAACCAGCAAGGGTGATCTGGTTTTTCTTATTGTGATGAAAATCCCCTTATACGCGGCGCTCTGCCTTCTTACATGGAAACTGGCCTCGCCAGCAGTCGCTCTTTTAAGCCAAGCTGTTGCTCTAAGCATCTACACTCTATTAGTGATTCTATTTTTCTATGACTCATTTCGAGCATATTCTGCAAATAAGAGCATACTCACTACCCCCGTTCCTGAAATCCATCGCTACAAATTCAAACAAGTCGCAGTACTCAATGTATTGTATTTCGCGACCTTTGGTTCGGAACTTGCCGTTGTCTCAATGCTTCCCTTATTTTTTGCCGACACCTTTGCATTAGACCCGGTTAAAGCAGGTATGGTCGCGTCTGCTTACGCATTCATGAATCTGATGTCACGACCCGGTGGCGGTTGGATATCTGATAAATTTGGTCGGCGCTCAACCCTTCTAATACTGACCGCGGGCTTGGCGCTTGGCTATGTAGCCATGTCGATGGTCAACAGCGCTTGGCCACTATGGCTAGCAGTAGTCGCAGCTATGGCGTGCTCATTTTTCGTACAAGCTGGTGAAGGGGCTGTATTCGCGGTCGTACCACTTATCAAACGGCGCTTAACAGGCCAAATAGCCGGTATGACGGGAGCCTATGGTAATGTTGGTGCGGTGGTATACCTGACGATTTTTTCTCTTGTCACACCGACAACTTTTTTTCTCGTAATCGCAGCTACGGCCGTACTGGGCTTTATAACCCTGCTATTCTTAGAAGAACCTGAAGGCCATATGGCCGAAGTCGATCAGAACGGCAATGTGCAATTGATAAACGTGAGCTAATTAACGAGGTCGTGGCGGTGCGCTAACAAACCCATGGCAGAGAAAAAGCTACATCTTAATTTCGGAGGATATTCGAGTGCGGGGGTAAAGGAACTAAATCAAGATGCCTTTACCGCCCGGATTCCCAGCGAACACTCTGCACGTAAATATAAAGGCGGCGCAGCCTGCATTGCCGATGGCGTTAGCTGTAGTACAAATGCGCAGCTGGCCAGCCAAACCGCCGCCACAAATTTTATCTCGGATTACTTTAATACCCCTGACTATTGGACCGTTGAACAATCAGCCTCAAAAGTCATCAGTTCAATCAACTCATGGCTCTATCAGCAGAGCCTGCAAAATCACACCCGGTCAGACGGGTATGTCACCACGTTTAGCTCGCTAATCATTAAGTCCCACACCGCCCATATATTGCATGCCGGGGACAGTCGAATATATTTACTACGTGACCAACAATTAGAGCTATTGACGGATGATCATAACTATAAACAAGGTAACGAAAATATTCTGGCTCGCGCCTTAGGCATTGAAAAGCAACTCGATCTCGATTACCGATGCGTCAAAGTTCAACTTGGAGACCGGTTCATCTTAACCACCGATGGCGTGCACGATCACCTAAGTGCAAAAATCTTGCAAACCTTAGCGAGCGGAGCAAACGATTTAGAGAGTCTGGCCAAAACGATCGCTACGCATGCACTAGAGTCCGGCAGCCAAGACAACGTAAGTTGCTTAATGGTTGACGTTGAATCACTTCCCGTGATGCGCATCGAGGAACTGTATAACGACTTAGCAACTTTGGCGATCCCGCCGGTTCTCGAGCCGACGAATACAATTGATAGTTTCGAAATTATTCGCGTGCTGCATAGTGGACCTCGTAGCCACGTATATCTGGCCAGAAATCAACAAGATGATCGGCAGTATGTGCTAAAAATGCCCTCGCTCAATTTTTCCGACGATGTATGCTATCTGGAAGCGTTTGCTCGCGAACAATGGATCGGGCGAAAAATGTCTCACCCTCAGTTGATGCGTATATACCCACCGACCCAAAACAGCTCATTTTTGTATCACGTGTGCGAATATGTTGAGGGAACGACCTTACGTCAATGGATGATTGACAATCCCAAACCGTCATTTGCTCAAAGCAGAACCTTATTAGAGAGCCTAATTCACCCCGTTCGAGTGCTGCATCGTAATAAAATGGTGCATCGCGACTTAAAACCCGAGAACTTCATAATCAATCGTGATGGCGTAGCGACTCTAATTGACTTTGGGGCCATAAGAATTGCAGGCATTGAAGAAATATCTAATAGTTCACAGCAACCGTTAGGCGATTTAGCCTATATTGCACCAGAGTATCTACTCCACGGAGTGGCTACCGATTGCTCAGATTTGTTTTCGCTCGCAACGATTTACTACGAGATGATCTCTGGGGAACTTCCCTACAAGATGATTAAATCGAATCGCGATATTCCAAACAACATTCAGGCTTGGCGCTACAAGCCATTAAACACCCTTGCTGAATCGACTAATAACATGCCAAGGTGGTTAGACACAGTCTTAAAGACAGCTCTCGCACCTAATGCTAAATACCGTTATCAGGCGAAGTCGACATTTCTAAACGATCTAAAACACCCTAGCCAGGAAATACTAAAGAGTATCGAGTTTCGCCCGTTGATCGAGCGAAACCCCTTACGATTTTGGCAACTGGTAAGTGCTGCCCTGTTTATTTTGCTACTTATTCAGTCGATTCGGCTACTCGATTAAGCTCGCTTAAAAGGCGACTCGCCCCCATAACCAAAACTTGTCAGTATCAACCAAACCAAATACCGAGTCACCCGCTGAGTAATTAGCCAATTTAATGCCCGCCCAATAGTTTTCACCAAATTTACGCGAGTAACGCAGATCAATTTCGTCGCCTAAGTCAGTAAATCCAGCGAGCGAGTCGTCGCTGGAAAAATCGTGATACACCGCAACCCACTCTCCGCCAGCTAATTTACCTGAAACACTTAGGTAGATGTCTTCCAAGCCTGCATCAGGCGTACTCAGAAACACATCAGCCCATCCATTAAAGCCGTGCAGGGTTGCCAACGGTGTGGCGAAAGCCTGCTGTCCATCATCGGAACCAAGCAGTTCATAGCCAATCTTGGTCGTGATATTACTAAATGTTGCCGCTGCCTCCAATAAAACATAGTCCGTGTCGAAAGCGTTATTGCTTTCCTGACTGGCGTATTCAAATGTATAAGACAGTTTGGTTTCTCCAAACTTATCATCGCCACTAAAACGCACCCCATAGGTATCTAAGGAATTATCAATATTGTTATCCACTTCCAATAAATAGGCATAGGCAAGAAACTTGCCAACTGAGCTGTTGTAAGAGGAATTCAGGATTATGTCTTTACTGTCAATATCGGATTCGTCGCCAAATATACGATTGCGTTTATCAATATACGCCGCGTTTAACACCCATTCCTTGCTCGGTTTGTATTCCACTACAGCCGCATCATACACTTGCCGATCTTGTCTCCAACCAACATGACCTACAAAACGGTGATTATCCAAGGTGAAGACCTGGCGACCGACTTTAACGTTCAACCCATTATTCGAATATTGAAGATACGCCTGATCAACCTCGGTATTTTCCGGATCCGCAATGGTTGAAAACTCACCGGTTCTGACGCCTATTTGCGGCACGCTGAAATCATCGATTATCTCAATGATATTCTCTACTTCAAACACCGCTGAGAAACCCTGATAAGTGCTTGATTTGACGCCTAATCGAGTTCGCAGGGTTAGTGCTTCAGCATCTTCCAGCGCATTATCCTGATTCACGGTTTCATAACGCGCGCGCAAATCAGCGTAGACTTTTGCTGCGTCGCTTTCCTCAGCATAGCTTGGGATTGTGCCGGATACAGTCGCTAGGAGTATTCCATAGGCCAAGGCAGATCTCGCCCACAGCCGAGACCGTAAATTATTTAATTTGTTTTTCATTGCCCACCTCAGCATTAGACTGATGATCAGGTAACTCTTTCTACGGAGTCACTAATCTCAATCTTTAATATCGTTTTTATCCGAACTCGTTTTAAACCGAAATCGAGCTCGTAGTGAAGGAGACCATGGAAATAACGAAACGCTTACACAACTTTGAGCACTGTAATAAATAATGATCGATATTAGATTCTGCCTTGGCTAAGAAACTCATCAACCCATTCAGGTAATATCTCACCGGCTTTACCATATATTCCCTCATCAAAATTGCTTGCGCCAATTGACTGCTCCAGGTTTATTTCTAAGGTCTTGGCGCCAGACTGAGCAGCCATTTGAACAAAACCAGCGGCCGGGTAGACATTGCCTGAGGTGCCAATCGAAATAAACAAGTCACAACTTGAAATCGCTCTGGCAATTTCGTCCATGAACAGCGGCATTTCGCCAAACCAAACGATATGAGGCCGTAAGTTATTCGGCAATCCACAACAATCGCAAAGGTCAGCTACATCAATATCATGATAGCAATCAAAAACGTTATGCGTTTTTTTGCACCGCATTTTCAACACTTCACCATGCATATGCAGCACGTTTTTCGAGCCGCCTTGCTCGTGTAAATTATCTATATTTTGGGTGACTATCAACACGTCGCCATGAAACTCTTTCTCAAGTCTGGCGAGCGCCTTGTGAGCAGGATTAGCATGCACTTTGTCATCCAATAAGGGTCGGCGACGTTCATTGTAAAAGCTTTGAACAAGATCAGGATCACGCTCGAACGCCTCTGGAGTCGCTACGTCCTCAACTCGATGGTTTTCCCACAATCCATCAGCAGCTCGAAAGGTTTTGATGCCGGATTCGGCCGAAATACCGGCTCCAGTGAGTATTACAATTGATGTTAATTGCGTCATTTTGGTTCAGTTTGGGTTAAGGTGGGTAACGTTAAAGTGCATTTATCGTAACAAATAGGAGAAACCCTATGAAATTTTCCGCTAGACATTTATTCGCCACTCTTGGCATGTTGACGGTACTTGCAGTGACTCCAACTACCGCTTTTGCAAGCGGAAGTGTACACATTGACATACCGGGTTTTAGCATCGGGTTCCACGATGTTCATCATTCTCACAAGCGTTATCGTAAACACTACCGAGGCTACTACAACAACTATTACGATGACTATCGATACGAACGACGTAAATATCGAAAGAAGCGCAACCGCTATTACAAAAAGCGCCGCTACTACGATAACTACTATTCAAGCGGTCGTTACTACGATCGTGGCTACGACCGAAAATACGATCGTCGATATGACAGACGCTATAACGATGGATACCGCGCCGAAGTATGTCCAATCGACGGCTACTCCCGCTACTATGATCGTGGACGAAGTTGCTACGAGCATAAAGACCACTACCACTGTTCATAAATCGATTTCGAATTAATTATTGGGTCGGGTCGAAGGGCAAGCTCTAAGGTGCGGATCTAGAGCCGCTTACCCGAGTTAGTGAAATAGCCCTTCTAGAGATGTCGCATTGTTGACAAGTTCAACAGTGCGATATTTTTAATTTAATATCCCTTGGTTAAAATCGGGATAAAGTAACTCTATACCTAATTCATCGAGTAATTTCTGATTGCTAATTTTTCGAGATTCACTTAAATAAGAGAGCATACCAGCCGATAACTCTGACTGCGCTTGTTGCATACTTATTTCGGGCAATGGGTCGTAACCCAATACCTTGGCCGCGGCTTGTAGATAGTCTGAAATTTTCCCAGGGTTACCATCGGTAACATTATAAAACTCTCCAGCTGTGGCACGTTGCATCGCAGCGACACAAATCCTGGCTAAATCATCAGCATGTATACGGTTAGTAAAACCACACTCGCTTGCCCGTACCACCGGTATTTTTCGTTTTAAACGTTCGCGCGGTAGTCGGCTATACGCATAAATACCCGGCACCCTAAGCACCACCACATCGACACCTTGCTCATTGCCCAATGCTAACCAAACTTTCTCTGAATCCAAGCGCCGTTGACCACGCTCAGTTTGCGGTCGAGTAGGACTCTGCTCGGACACCCATTCTCCCTGACAATCTCCATAGACGCCGGTTGTGCTAATTACTACCACCTTGCGAGGGCGAATATTAGCTGACGTAAATTCGTCAATTATACGCCGTGAACGCTGGTCTAGAATGCCTTTTTTTTGCGGCGCCACCGTATAATAAAGCTCCGCCTTATCACAGGCTTGCAGATCAAGCTCAGTGCTATCAAGATCTATCAGTTTACACTCCACGCCGAGCACACGTGCCAAGTCTCTGCTGTCGGCTGTATTCACATAGCCACCAATGCTTTCAGGCGATCGCCCGGTCTGCGTTAAGTATTTCGCGATTCGTCGGCCAACATCACCACAGCCAAAAACGATGCTTTTGCAAATTTCATTGTTGTGCATAATTAATCTCGACGAAGTCGATCAGATACCGCTACCGGAGTTGGATAGCGCAATACAATCGAATAGCTGGATCCAATAAAGGTCACTAAGGTTGCCAACTGCACAAAATAAACCGTGCTCTGATTTATTAGCGCGCTTTGAGCCGCCACAAAAACGATCAACAAGCTAAACTCGCTCATTTGTCCTAAGCGAAACCCAGTTTCCCAGCCCAGTCGATTAGTCTCTGACACTCGGTGCAGAGCGAAACGAAAGACAATTGGCTTGATAACTAACATCGCTGAACCAAGCAGTATTGCTGGCAACCAAATTTGATCAAGTGCCGAGATATTTAAACCAGCACCAAGAGCAAAAAAGAACAATACTAGAAAAAAGTCGCGCAAGGGTTTTAAACTCTCAGCAATAAACAATGCGATCGGGCTAGTGGCAATGGTGATACCTGCAATGAATGCCCCTGTCTCATGAGAAAAGCCGATACTATGTGCCAGTTGAGCAATACCTAAACACCAGGCAAGTGCCAAAAGAAATACGTATTCCTGAATCCGATCAAATTTCATAAAGAGTTTTAACAGCACGATATGCTTTAAACCCCATGCGACCGCTATTAACACAGGTAACAGCACCACCAATTTGGCAAGCTCTATCAATGTGCTTTGCTCAGACGACATGGCTTGAAACGCCAATAGAACCACAATTGCGATTAAATCTTGGAGCAACAGGACGCTGACGATAACCTCGCCCGTGTGCTTATGATGCAATACCGTGGTCGGTAATAGCTTTAAGCCGATAATAGTGCTCGAAAACATGCACGATACACCCACCACCACGGCGTTTATCGTGCTAAAACCGGCCAACACCGCAAACGCCCAACCCACCGTTGCAAACACGGCCGAAGTCAGTACCGTGACGATGGTGGTCTGTCTTAATAGTTCCAGTAATTTTCTTGGACTGAGATTTAAACCCAACAAAAACAGCAAAAAGATAATTCCGATATTTGAAATGTCCTGAATAAGCTTGGTGTCGGTAACCCAGGCCAAACCCCATTGGCCTAGTACAATCCCAAGCACAATATAGCCGATAATCAACGATTGACGCGCGACTAAGGCCAGTGTCGCAAACAATGCAGCACCAACAAATATTAAAAATAGAGAATAAACCATAGATTTTAGTTTACCTCATGTGTTGTATTATTTTGGGTCTGATTATTGAGCGGATAAAAAATGTCAAAAACGAGTGGGAAATTTTTTCGTTGGGACCTGGGTCGCCAGCAAACTGGCTATCAAAAAATGTTACTGGCAACGTGGCCCTTACCATTTGATATGTATCTACTGAAATTCAG
Source organism: Arenicella sp. (assembly GCA_965230315.1). Taxonomy (GTDB): domain Bacteria; phylum Pseudomonadota; class Gammaproteobacteria; order Arenicellales; family Arenicellaceae; genus Arenicella. The sequence goes on along the minus strand of CBDDKT010000002.1, from coordinate 3,136,955 downwards.
CGAGGGGCATGAAATTCCACCACACACAGATCAAGTGGATAGCGGAAAGCATTTTCGTTTAAACATTATTCTCAAGCACCCTAAACAAGGGGGGCATTTCCGTTGTGATAATGCAATTTTTGAAACTCGCTCAATAAAATTCTTTCGACCGGATATTTGTCAGCATTCGGTGAGCAAAATCAGTCAAGGTGAGCGCTATGTTTTCAGCCTTGGCTTTATTCGTTAATTTAAATCGCCACCCAATACCGGAGAGTGTCAGGCTAATTAAGCTTGTGAATCATGCACGCTGCTTTGACTGTATTTTTCATCAACATGGCTACCGTCATTGGGCCAACTCCGCCGGGTACCGGTGTAATCGCTCCAGCGACATCTTTAACATCGTCAAAATCGACATCGCCAACTAATCGGTAGCCCAAGGAGTGTTCCAAATCATCTACTCGATTAATACCCACATCTATGACCGTTGCGCCTTCTTTTACCATGCCAGAGGTTACGAATTCGGGCACGCCTATTGCGGCTATTAAAATGTCGGCTTGGCGCGTGTAGTTTGCCAAATGGTCCGTGCCGCTATGACAACACGTCACAGTGCAGTTTGCTTTCTCACCCTTTTGCATCAGAATATTCATCATCGGTTTGCCGACTATATTACTTCGACCAACAATCACCGCATGTTTTCCCGACATACTTATACCACTACGAGTAATTAGCTCGGGTATGCCGGAAGGTGTGCAAGGTGTCAGACATTCGATACCAATGCTCAGCTTCCCCACATTTTCTGGATGAAAGCCGTCGATATCTTTTGCTGGATCAATTCGTTCAATAACTCTCTCTTCATCCATATGATGAGGCAATGGCAACTGCACCAATATTCCATGTACCTGAGTATCTCGATTCAATTTATCAATCTCGTCTAATAGATCTTGCTCGCTTGCATCCGCTGCAATTTCGATTTTTATAGAGCGAATGCCCGTTTCATCACAAGCCCGTACTTTGCTACGAACATACGACTTAGACGCAGGGTTTGACCCAACCAGTATGACCGCCAAACAAGGGGTAAGGTCATGCTGTGCTAAATCTTCAACGCTGGCTTTTACCTCGGCTGTAATTTCAGCCGCAACCACCTTTCCATCAATAATCTGTGTTGGCATCCAAACTTACCTGACGAATGTAAAGTTATTCTGATGCCTCCGACTGTAGGTTATTTTTTTCAAGTTTTCTAGCGAAAAAGAGCCCAACTTCGAATAATAAACAAACCGGTATTGCCATTAATATCTGCGAAAAAGGGTCTGGAGGGGTCATCAACATCGCTAATACAAAGGCTCCCAAAATAAAGTAAGGTCTTTGTTTAGCAATGGATTCAGTAGAAAGTACGCCAATTCGGGTTAGCAGAACGATGGCAACAGGCACCTCAAAGGCGACACCAAAGGCGAAAAATAAACTTAGAGCGAAGCTCATATAAGAGCCAATATCAGGTGTCAGCGCAACACCATCGGGCGTCATTTTGGCAAAGAACGCAAACATCGTCGGGAATACGACGAAATAGGCGAATAAGATTCCTAAATAAAACAATGCCGTGGTCGAAACCACCAACGGCAATACAATACGCTTCTCTTTGGTGTATAAGCCGGGCGCGATAAATGACCAAACCTGATACAGCACAAATGGAATCGCGATTGCAAAAGCGACCGCAAAGGCCAACTTAAACGGAATAAAGAACGTGCCGTGTGGGTCTACCGCGATCATATTCCCGCCTTCGGGAAGGCTGGCAAGCAGTGGTTCGGCAAACCAGGAATAGATATTACCTGCAAACGGAACCAAACATATAAACACCAACAGCACGGCGCCAAGAGCCCAAACCAGTCTGTTTCTCAGCTCCACAAGATGAGAAATAAACGGCTCTGATTTTTGGATTTCTTCAGTCATTTACGTGTTATTAAATAAACGCTTTGCGATTTAGCTGGCCTTGTTCGATTCATCGACAAGGTTGTTGTTAAGGGGCTCACCCGTCATCTCAGCAACAGCATCATCAGCCTTTTTATCAACTGGGTCGGCGGCGTCGATTTTCTGCTCGGCCGAGTCAGCCAAATCACGACCAAATTGTTTGATGTCATTTTTTAAATCGGAAATCTCTCGCTTGGCTTTCTCTAAATCGGCAAACGGGGTTCCATCAATTTCATTTTGCATTTCGCTGCGTAAACGAAACATCCCTTGGCGAGCCTTGCGAATAAAAAAAGCAGCTTGTTTGGCTACCTCAGGCAGGCGCTCAGGGCCCATCACTATAATTAGCACGACACCGACAACCAACAGTTCAAAAAAACCTATATCTAGCATACTTGCTTGCTATTTTTCAGCGCTCTCAGACTTTGCATCACTTGATGCTGCTTCGGCTTCATCAATCGCTTCATCGTTTTCCTTAGTGTCGTCATTGATCGCTTTTTTAAAGCCTTTCACCGCACCGCCTAGATCACCTCCAATTCCACGTAAACGTTTGGTGCCAAAAATTAATGCCACGATCACTAAAATGATCAGCAGTTGCCAAATCGAAATTCCACCTATACCCATTGTCTTATCCTCAAAATTTACTCACGAATGTCGTGATGCTTTTTCTTCGATTCCTGAAACACCCATTCTGCGTGTCAGTTCATCGATAACTTGTTGTGGCGCTAAGCCTTGTTGTACCAGTAGCACCATTGTGTGGAACCACAAATCGGCTACTTCATAAATGATTTTTTCCGCATTACCGTCTTTTGCGGCCATAACTGTTTCGGTCGCTTCTTCACCGACTTTTTTCAGAATTGCGTCTAACCCTTTGCCGTATAAGGATGCGACATAAGATGACGACGGATCAGCTTCCAGCCGCGAAACCAGAGTTTGATGAATCTGCGCTAAAGTGTCGCTGCTATCTTTCATGCTCAAGTATATAAACTTCCAATGCCGAATATGCGCAATTTTACTTATAAATAAGAGAGGGGTCTTTAACAACCGGCTCCACAATTTGCCACTGACCGTCATTATAAACACGATAGAAACAATTATGTCGCCCAGTATGACAGGCGATATCGCCTTTTTGGTGAACCTTTAGCAATATGACATCTGCATCACAATCCAACCGTACCTCTATCACTTCTTGATAATGGCCTGATTCTTCGCCTTTGCGCCATAATTTTTGACGTGAGCGAGAAAAATAAACGGCTCGGCCAGAATCGACGGTCTGTTGTAATGCATCACGATTCATCCAGGCGACCATTAAGTTAGTGCCTGTCCCGGCGTCTTGCGCAATGGCGGGCACCAAACCCGCTTCATTCCACTTAAGTTGATCTAACCAATCAGCCATTATATATGAGGGCTTTAAAGCCGTATTTCAACACCAGCATTACGCATCGCCTGTTTAGCTTGTTGCACGGTAAATTCACCAAAATGGAAGATACTCGCGGCTAACACAGCATCGGCACCTCCGAGTATTACTCCATCGACCAAATGATCTAAATTTCCAACACCGCCAGAGGCGATGACGGGAATTTGAACGGCGTCTGTTACGGATTTAGTGAGTTTTAGGTCGTATCCGGCTTTAGTACCGTCGCCGTCCATACTGGTAAGTAATATTTCACCTGCACCATAATCAGCCATCTTCGCGGCCCAGTCCACGGCATCGATACCGGTGGCTTTACGACCACCGTGAGTAAATATTTCCCAGCGATCCTGTGCATCTCCATTCTCTAGAAATAGTGTTTGTTTTGCATCAATGGCCACTACAATACACTGCGAGCCGAAATGCGAGGAGGCTTGTTTAATAAAATCGGGGTTGAACACAGCGGTACTGTTGACCGATATTTTATCTGCCCCAGCATTTAATAAATTGTGTACATCTTTAAGCTCACGCACACCACCACCCACTGTAAGCGGTATAAATACTTCGCTCGCAACCTCTTCAACCACGTGCAGTAAAGTTTCGCGCTTGTCCGAAGTCGCCGTGATGTCCAAAAAAGTGATCTCATCTGCACCTTGCTGGTTGTAACGTTTAGCCACTTCAACAGGATCACCAGCGTCACGAATGCCAACGAAATTGACGCCTTTGACTACGCGACCATTGTCGACATCAAGACAGGGAATAATTCGTTTTGCTAGTGGCATAATTCGACTCTAGGTTCGCTTTGAATCCAGATAGGCCTGGCCTTGCGCAAAGTCCAAGGTACCTTCATAAATTGCTCGCCCCGTAATAACACCTGAAATTCCCGAGCTTTCGATTCTTTGCAGCTCGATCAGGTCGTCCATATTGGTGACGCCACCTGATGCAATAACCGGAATATTGACCGATTCAGCTAACTGTTTTGTCGCATCGAGATTGACGCCTTGCATCATACCATCACGTGCAATGTCAGTATAAATAATGGCTTGCACACCGTCGTTTTCAAAACGCTTTGCCAAATCAACCACATTATGCTCGGTGAGTTTGGCCCAGCCATCAACGGCGACGATGCCCTCTTTAGCATCCAGGCCGATAATGAGATTTTGACCATATTGTTGCGCGATTTCACCGATAAACTCTGGTTCGTTAGCCGCTCGAGTACCAATGATAACGTATTGCACACCTACATCAATGTAGGCCTGAATGGTCTTTTCGTCACGAATTCCGCCACCGATTTGAATTGGTACTTCTGGGTGCTTTTTAGCGATCGCGTTGATTACATCCGCATTCGCTGGCTTACCGGCAAAGGCACCATCCAAATCAACTAAATGAATTCGCTTTGCGCCTAACTCTACCCACTTATCAGCCATAGCCAATGGGCTATCACTGAAAACGGTTGAGTCTTCCATAAGGCCTTGGCGCAAACGAACGCACTTGCCTTCTTTAATATCAATTGCGGGTATTAGTAACATCTTAATTGCAGCTGGCTTAGCCGCTCCACTGGGTGAAATTTTTGAGTAAGGTCAAACCATCATCGTGGCTTTTTTCTGGGTGGAATTGAACGGCAAATACATTGTCTCGACCTACCGCTGCGATAAAGTCATGGCCATAATCAGCTTCACCAAAAACGTATCCTCTATCATCATCATTAGTTACGTTAGCGCAAAAACTGTGCACAAAGTAAAAATAGGAATCGTCTTCAATGCCATGCCAAAGTGCATGATCTTGAGTCTGAGATACCTGGTTCCAGCCCATTTGTGGTATTTTTAGTCGTTCGTGATTTTGAACGGCATGAAAATTTGAGAAATGACGTACTGAACCGTTAAATAAGCCAAGACCATCGACCCCACCATCTTCCTCACAGTGGTCAAACAAGGCTTGCATGCCAACACAAATCCCAAGCATCGGCTTATCACGCAAACTTGAGCGCACCACCGCCTCGAGCTGCCGCTCATTCAGCGCATTAAACCATGTGCCAATGGCACCCTGCCCAGGCATAACCACCTTGTCAGCTTGATCAATGGTGTGTGCATCACTGGTCACGATAATATTCGCATTTGGCGCAACGGCACTTAATGCATGCTCTACCGAGCGCAAGTTGCCGACACCTAGGTCTATTACGGCTATCTGCATGATATATACGACACGATGATCTCGTTTTCTAACACGTCTGGTGTTTTAAAGACTTCCTTTTGTTGATGGGATGACACCAACACTCCTCTCATCATGCTCAAGCGCCATGCGCAACGACCGGCCAAACGCTTTGAATATCGTTTCAGCGATGTGGTGTGCATTTTTCCCCCGAATATTATCGATATGTATCGTCATTCGTGCATGATTAACAAATCCATGGAAAAACTCATCAAATAAATCCACATCAAACCCACCAATTCTCGCGCGCCTATAATCAACGCTGTGCATCAAGGTAGGTCGACCTGAAAAGTCCACCACCACACGACTTAGCGCCTCGTCCAATGGCACATAGGCATTACCATATCGGCGAATACCTTTTTTGTCGCCCACGGCTTGTGCGAAAGCTTGGCCTAATGTAATACCAATATCTTCGGTGGTGTGGTGATCATCAATGTGCAGATCGCCCTTGCACTTGATATCCAGGTCAATCAGGCCGTGACGGCCAATTTGGTCCATCATATGCTCTAAAAATGGCACACCCGTATCGAAATTACATTTGCCAGATCCGTCCAAATTCAATTTAACGGATATTTGTGTTTCGCTAGTATTACGCACGACTTCTGCGGTTCGCGCAGTCGTTTGAGGGGCATTGCTGGTCATATTGAGGCTTTCTGAGCAATCAAAGATTATTTAACTTATGGTTATTAGCTCATTACACAGGGGCTTGTAATAGTATTATCTAGCACTCATGTATTAAGCTATAAGTCAGTATATAGGGCGCGAATATTAACAAAATTTGCGCATTTCACCTACTGATAAAACGCATTCAAAGTGAGAGATGCTACTATGAATAGACCTATTATTGATCAAATTAACAAAACGACGGTTTTCGATCGCACTATGAAGCCTATTCCATACGTGGGCGCAGTCCCGAGCAAATACAAGAGCTATATTCGAGATAAAGCGATAGAGCGCGCTCGAACACGTATAATCGTTGCTGGTAATGACCCACGAAAGCTGAGCCAACAAGATTTAGAAATCGTAGTCCGCGAAGAGGAGGACAAGATCAAAGGCTCGATCAAAGAGAAGGGGTTGATGGCCGTGTTAGCACTACTTGGACTAAATCTCTTCGTGTGATGCTGCTGATGATTGTTTATGGTAAATCTGTATTTTTCATCGAAAAATAAGCGATTCAAAGACGGTTAAGCTAAATTATTACTATTTAAATCAAGACCTTATGGTGTTTAAACAAATATTCAGAGTCGCGTTCATCGCTCTTATTTGGAAACAATATAAGGGCTTAATTATCTCAACTGTGTTACTCGTGGCTTACTTATTGCTGGTTGGCAGTGTTCACGACGATTACCTAACTCATAGTCGTCTGCAAAACGATACCGCGGGCAGCGGCATGAGTTTTGTATATAAGTGGGTAGCGTACGCGATTGGTATTGCACTTTATTTTGGCTTTCACGCACTTCGCGGAATACGCGGGCCTAAAGAAGACTTATCTGAAAAAGCGAAACAAGCCAATAAGGATGCTAAAAGTGATTCAGACGATCCATTCGCTGCGATTAGAGAGAAGAAAACCCTACGAAGTCGCGCTGACTTTATTGAACAAGAAAAAAAATAGATTCGGCTTAACAATCATACCCATCATTAACCCTGAGCCCAGGTACGCGAAGATACACTCATAGTCAGCCTTGAGCTAAAGTGCGCCAAGGTGCACGCATAATCAGCCCTGAGCCTAAGTGTGCGAGAGCGCACGTATAAACAGCCCTGAGCCTAAGTGTGCGAGAGCGCACGTATAAACAGCCCTGAGCCCAAGTGCGCCAAGGCGCACGTATAAAAAGAAACTAACGGACAAAAAAAAGCCTACCGGAGAGGTTGGGGTCTCCGGTAGACTTGCAAATGAAGGGTATTCTCTACCCCCCCAATAGACTCATGAAAGCACGGGTTGGAGTTGCATTCATGAGCAAAACTGAAACTATTATCACACTTAATCTATTTTACGCTTGCCCGATAAACTCATCTTGAATTAAATCGATCGCATAGCGAAAACGGGTTTAACCTACTAATCGATGCTGAAAAGATAATCCCCCGGATATCCGCTGTCTAATTTCACACACCAGCTGTATCAACAAAGTACTTCATACCCCTCGGAAGCGCATATTGGAGAATCTATTTTGTTGCCTCCGGCGCTACCACACCTTTCACATTACGCCCCATGACAAAATGTGTCAATACGAAATCCCGCTTAAAATAGTGATTAAACTGTCTGCAATAAAAGACAGTTATTTTCGAGCAAAAACGAATTGCACAAAATGCTCTAAGTGAATATCGCCATCTCAGAAAAAGGCAACTTATCGTTCAGCTGATCGATAAGGTCTTCTTTATTATATGCTTTGTTTTCATCAACAATGCCCACACTGTACGCCAAATATCCGAGTAATTGCTCAGCCGACTTAGATTCTTGCTTCCATGCTTCTACAGATATCGAACCGTCTCGTTTTGACATTCGTTGCCCGTGATCATCAAGCATTAGTGGTACGTGTAAGTATTTAATGGCTGGAGCGGTGGGTTGCAGCAATCCTGCCAAGTACTGCTGCTTCGGCGTGCTGTCGAGTAAATCGGCTCCTCGAACCACGTCAGTAACACCTTGTTCAAGGTCATCAACAGTAACCGCAAGTTGATAGGCAAACAAAGCGTCAGCGCGCTTAACCACGAAATCGCCCATCGTTTCGAGTATAGAGTCATCGCCCCATCGAGAACCATCAACTTTTACTCTAATTGCAGGATGCTTTTTAATTTCACGCTGCGTTATCTGCTGTTTGGACAAATCCCGGCATGTACCTGGATAGACCCCAACATTGCCATGAGGCGCGCTCGCCGCTGCTTGAATATCTTTACGAGAACAAAAGCATTTATAGGTAAGTCCATACTTGCTTAAGTCAGCTAACGCTTCTTGATATAACACCGTTCGCTCAGACTGATACACAACGGGTCCATCCCAGTCCAAACCCAGCCATTCTAAATCATGTAAAATTTGGTCTGCGCTACCTGGCACCACTCGCGGAGTATCCAAATCTTCCATACGAACGATAAATTTGCCCCCTTCTAGTCTGGCATGCAACCATGCAAGCATCGCCGTTCTAAGATTGCCAAAATGCAAATCACCTGTGGGGCTGGGCGCATAACGGCCAACGGTTTTCAAAGCACTTGAGGTCATGCGCGAATAGTAACGTATTCATAACAGTCGTTCACGGGTAATGTTTCTGCCAACAAGCGCCTGAAGGGCGGTATATTTAGCGAAGTGTTTGCATTTTATTCTCCGGCGGAAGAGTCGCCGCTCCTGTGCATCCATGCACCTGCGGCATACTGTCTATGGGGCTTAATCAAGCTTACTTTTATTTATCAAACTTCCAGGCGAGGAGAGTCGCCGCTCCTGTGCATCCATGCACCTGCGGCATACCGTCTATGGGGCTTAATCAAGCTTACTTATATTTATCAAACTTCTTGGCGAGGAGAGTCGCCGCTCCTGTGCATCCATGCACCCGCGGCATACCGTTCATCCTGAACATAAAAAAACCCCTGGTTCTAGTTAGAACCAGGGGTGAAATGCAGAAAACCTTGGGGGATGTGATGGGTAAGGGTTTACTGCGGGTAACAATTAGCTACTTACTTTTCTTTCAGCAACCAATTATCGAGGGAAATCTTACTTCCACCTTGAGCCATTAACATAGTCAAGATAATCATCCACAAGTAATGTTCGTGGTTCTCGAAGCCAGGAACGAAGAATTGGATGACGATAGTCATGATCAAAAGACCAAGTGCACCTATTCGGGTAAACAAACCAATGAACAACATAATTGGTAGCAATAATTCTCCAAGTGTTGCCATATACGCTGGTATTTCAGGCGGAAACGACTCAGGTAAAAACGACAAAATAAAATCGCCATCTTCAGCTGGATCAAAGTTCTCTACTGTTCCTTCCAAGTCATCAAACTTGGCAGTTCCTGATCTCCAAAAGATCAAACCTACATAAATGCGTGCCCATAAATTGGCCACTGGTGCGATTATTGTTGCGCAGAATGATCCAAACGCGTTGTATAAATTTTTCATTTGTTTCTCAATTGTTGGTAGTTGAATCAACACTAAACGCGATTTCGGGGTTTAATGCAAATTCTGACAATTCGCTCAAATGTTAAAAGATCGAGCTTATCTAAGCTTAAGCAATCGAGCCTCAAACACTAAGGAGAGTGTCGTTGACAATGTGTCTGGTGATATAGACCCTTGTAAACCCTCAATTGCTTGCAACAAATTTTCATTTTTTTTCAATCCTTGGATAAAAACGGCTTGCTCCTCCTCTAAGGCCAAACACTGCACTTCATGGCCTAGCTTATAGACTAATAAATTGTCTTGGCTCTGTGCCAAATCAATCGAAACTTTGCCTTGGTAGTCCGGCAATGATTGCCGTTGAATTTCATAAATCGGGTATTCAGAACAAATTAATGACACACTGTCGTTAACGACAATAGATACCGTTAACAGCTCCTCCTGCTCCATCGATGCGGGATCGAGTGCGTCTGAATTAACGCTGAAATAGCTCTGATGCAGGGCCCATTCATAGCGCATTAAATCTGGTAAATACGGCAAGCTCTCCAATCCTGGTGTTGCTGCACAAAGCTCAAAAAAGTCATCGCCATATAAATGAATATTGCCCATCGATGGTGGAGAGTTTTGAATATAGATCTGAGCCATTTGCTTGAAAAAATCCGCACCAACTACGCCTTGAGTTGCCGGGTAAACTTCCTCCAAGTAGTCCTGCACTGCTCCAAAAACATTATTCTGGTAAATCCAAATACGGTGCTTATGCTCAGGACTAGCACTTTCAAGTGTTTTATCTAAGGTCAACACACTCTCTAAAAAAGAATCCTGTGCCCACGAGAGCGTTTGACTCGTTGACAAAGCCGATTCGGGAAGAGCATTGCTCACAATCTGACTAGAAGGGTGTTTCTCGAGCAAAACATTTGCTTTAGTGCACTCATCGATTAATACCTGAAACTCAGGGAAGTCAGAGTCCCACTCAAACAAAGTGGGTCGGGCACCATGTCTGGCGAGTGCATGAGCAAATAAATCCCATACAGGTTGATAAACAGTTTGATTATGCGTATCGATTAAAACCGTTTCGGTATGATCATCGTGAGTGCGCTTAACTTCGGTGTACCCAGCAAGATGATATTGGCCAATTGCTTGGCTATTTATCGCATCGATGTAGGCAGAGCCGTCACGACCTACGTTGCTGGCACTGACATGAATGTTATTTACGTCCATCAACAAACCGCAACCCGTTCTCTGGGCTAAGCTGTTTAAGAATTCCGGTTCGGGGATTTGTAATTGGTCAAATAACAAGTAATTTGACGGGTTTTCGATAAGTATCTGCCGCCCAAGAGCCTCTTGCATTTGCTCAATATGTCGACAAACAATATCCAGTGATTCAGCGGTGAGTGGCAGCGGTAAGAGATCAGGCAAATGCCTATGTGAATAGGCGCTCCATGCCAGATGCTCTGAAACAATAAACGGATCTACTTGATCGATTAGTTTCTTAAGCTCAGCTAAATGCTGTTTATCCAAGTCATCAGCTCGGCCCAAAGACAGTCCCACGCCATGCAAGGAGATCGGATAATCTTCGCGCAGTGCCAACAATTTACTACGCGCTATAGACTCTCCGAAATAATTCTCAGAATGAGCTTCAAGAAAGCCAAATTTTGAATCTGAGGCTTGATCCAAGCTCTCAATAGGAGCAAACAATTCGGGTCGAATACCTAGCCCAGATTTAACAGGGCTAGGGTCGATAGTGCTGCTAGTTAACATAGTTGATAAAGCCAGAATGCTCTCGATGATAAAAAGGCAGCACTAATGATACGCCTTTAGGCCTATGAGTCAGCTTTTTCCTTCTTTTCTTTAGCCGCTTTGGGTGCCTTTACAACACCGCCAACGATTTTTTCGCATGTGCCTTCGGGAACATAAATCCACTCATTTTTATCGCCATCAACTGCAGCTTGACCAGCACAACCATGGCCGTTAGCACCGCAATCGTTTTTACCTGCTTTGGCAACACCCTGACATTTCTCATAGCCTTCTTTGCCAGCGTGAGCTGAGCCTGTGTTTGCCACTAAGGCTACGGCTAAAATTGAGGCCGCTGCGGCCGAGGCTTTTAAATTAACTTTCATAAAAATACTCCATCCTATTATTAGTAAAAAAAGTTAAAGCTCTTGTGCCAGAGCACAAGAGCTTTAGGGGATCGAATTGCAGCTAAATCGGTTTTAGATAGACTCACCAAAACGGTCTACCAAACGACCACCAGTAACACTTTCATCAGTCTGATCGGCAATTTTCTCACATGCTTTGGCCAGTCTCTTCTCTTTAGTACCTTCAGGCGCTTCAGCGGTACCGGCACAGATGCTAACAATGTTGCCACACGTTCCAGCAGGAACCTTAATCCATGCACCGACCATATTGTCTTCGGTTGCATTACCTTGGCAAGATATGCCTAGGGATTTAACTGCACATGTGTTTTTGCCGCCTTTTACTACGTCGGCACAACGCTCAGTTGACTTAGCTGATGCTACGCTTGACGCACCTAAAAGAGCTGTCGCCAAAACTGAAGTCGCAATTGCAGTGCCCAAAGTTTTCTGTGAATTTTTGATTAATTTTTCGTTTTTCATGGTGTATATGACCTCAATAAAGGAATGTTTCAAATGTTACACTGCATAAGAACCAGCGATTCACTAATAGCTTACAACTATATTTAATCTTTCTATACTATTTAATCGTTACGTTAAAATTATCTAACGTTTGTCATCAAAAGCAGGTAAAGCAATGCTCCAAATCGTGCCAAATAGCGATATCTATACAATCGACGCTCTTTATTATGAGCCACAGTTAGCATCTATACATCTAGTTCGCTCAAATAATCGCATTGCTATCGTGGATACCGGTACTCAATATTCAGTGCCTCAGGTGTCTGCGGCGCTCAAGAAACTAGACCTGAACTTTAGCGATGTTGATTACATAATTTTGACCCATATACACCTGGATCACGCCGGAGGAGCAGGGGCGCTCATGCGGCTATGTGAAAACGCGCAGTTGGTCGTCCACCCTAAAGGAGCCAGACACATGGCCGACCCCAGCAAACTAATCGCAGGTGCAAGTGCCGTCTACGGGGAACAGGAATTTAACCGACTCTATGGAGAAATATCGCCAATTGATGTCGAGCGCATTTATCAACCCGGCGATGGCGAAACGATCGACTTCGCGGGTAGACCCCTAACCTTCATAGACACACCAGGTCACGCAAACCATCATCATTGCATTATAGATGAGCAAAGCAATAGCATCTTCACTGGCGACACTCTCGGTGTCGGCTATAGAGCGTTGCGCAATGAAGACCACGCCTTTATCGCACCCACCACCACGCCGGTGCAATTTAACCCGGACGCATTACACAACTCGATCGATCGCGTGATGAGCTATACACCTTCAACGCTCTATTTAACCCACTATAGCGCGGTCACACCAAGCTCTAAAATAATTGCGGGGTTACACGAACAAATTGACGACTACATTATGCTCACTCAGAAAGCCGCCGATGCAGGTGATCAATTTGAAACCGTACTTGCCAAAGAATTAAACGAATATCTGGTGCGCAGATGCGTCAATGAACTGAGCAATATCGATGAACAAACAGCTCGTCATTGGATCAAATTAGACGCTGATTTAAACGCTCAAGGCTTGGCTTTTTGGTGGCAACACAAGCGCGTCGCCTAACCAAAAATTCTCCCGATTAAACTCAGATTTACGAGGCAGATTGGAATTACTCAGCACCGCCAATGACACGGGTTGGGATGCGATGATGTCCTGGCCAATATTGTCAAATACTCAGTCGTCTCAGACAAGCTTGAGAATTCTCCACGGCAATTATTGGTGTCGAGATGACAAAGCCGCAATAACCTTGGCCCAAGCCTATTTTCTGTACCAATAACGCGCTAAAATTGCGCCATATTGAAGGTCATTGTTGACCAAACGAGAAATTAAGTTGAAAGACCAGTTAGAAGCCCTGTTCAGTCAGGCAATAAATCAGCTAAAGGCTGATGATGTAATCCCATCTGACCATGATGTAATACTGAAATTTGAGCGTACTCGACAGAAGGAGCACGGGGACTTTGCTACAAACGTCGCAATGACCCTCGCTAAGCCTGCTCGTCGAAACCCTCGCGAATTAGCTGACTTACTCGTTGCGGCGTTACCCTCTGATAATTTGATCACTAAAGTTGAGATTGCTGGCCCAGGGTTCATCAATATGTTTTTAGCGCAGGATGCTCGCTACTCGGTCTTAACATCAATTTTTGAGAAAGGCGATCTATACGGCTTAGGCGAACCCAATTCAAAACAAAAAATCATGGTTGAGTTTGTTTCAGCAAACCCGACTGGCCCTTTGCACGTAGGCCATGGTCGCGGGGCCGCCTATGGCGATGCTTTAGCACGCATATTAGCCGCGGCAGGCAACACCGTTGAACGTGAGTACTACGTCAATGATGCGGGTCGTCAAATGGATATCCTCGCGGTAAGTGTTTGGATTCGATACTTACAAGCTAATGGGCTAAACATTGAGCTTCCGCAGAATTGCTACAAAGGCGACTATGTCAGTGATTACGGCAACGATCTTTTCAAAACACATGGAGATAGGCTCTGCGTATCGCTTGAAGATTATGAACGCGCAAGCTTAGATCGAGACGAATCAGCCGCAATTACAGAACTTAACGCCCTGTCTGATGATGTTATTGATGAGCAGCGTAAAGCTCTAAATTTGTCATTAGAAGAATTTACCGAAAAATTTGAAAAGAGGTTTTTGGAAGAAGCTCTTGATAAGAGAATTGAGTTCGCAAAATCGCATCTAGGCAACGACGGCTTCAATCTCTTTTTCAAACGCGCGCTTAATTCCATTATGGACGACATCCGCCAAGATCTTGGCGAATTTGGCGTCGATTACGACACCTGGTTTTCTGAACGCTCATTGTTTGATGACGGCAAAATAGACAATGTTATCGATAAACTCAAAGCATCCGGCGACGTGTACGAAAAAGGCGGCGCATGGTGGTTCAAAAGTACCGACTATGGCGATGAGAAAGATCGTGTCGTGATTCGCGACAATGGACAGCCAACTTACTTTGCTTCAGATATTGCCTACCATGCTGATAAACTCGAGCGCGGCTTCGATCTAGCGATAAACGTATGGGGCTCTGACCACCATGGCTACATCCCGCGAGTAAAAGCATCGCTGCAAGCACTCGGCCTGGATCCAGAAAAACTTAAGGTTGTGTTGGTTCAGTTTGCCGTACTTTATCGCGGCGGTGAGAAAATTGGCATGTCCACACGTAGCGGCGAATTCGTTACTTTAAGAGAGTTGCGCGAGGAAGTTGGCTCGGATGCTGCACGTTTTTTCTATGCCCAACGAAAATCGGAACAACACATGGACTTTGATCTTGATTTGGCCAAGTCACAAAGTAAAGATAACCCCATGTATTACGTCCAGTATGCTCATGCTCGAATTTGCCGTATTTTTAAAACGGCGGAAGAACGTGGCATAGACACAAGTAGCATAGCCGGCGCTGATTTCAGTCAGTTAAACAGCGATCAAGAAAACACCTTACTTAGTTTACTGCAACGCTTCCCTGAGCTCGTGCAGACCGCTGCGGCAAATTTTGAACCGCATCAGATCACCTATTATTTACGTGATCTAGCCACCGCGCTGCAGTCATACTATGCATCAACCAAAATACTTGAGGCGGACAACAGTCAACGCGATGCAATGCTTGCCTTATGTGACGCAACCAGGCAAACACTCAAGAATGGCCTCGGCATTATTGGTGTGGGCGCACCGGAATCAATGTAGTTTAACCACTATCAAGATTATGGCGCAAGCAAGACGAATCAAACCGAAACCAAAGGCGAAGGCCAAAAAAGCAAAGAAGAATCGCAATATTCCTTGGGGTTTAATGCTGGTTATTTTGGTGTCCGGTATAGTCCTCGGTATGTTGTTGAACGGTGCGCGTACGGGCGACTCTGAATTTGGGTCTGGCTTAAAAACTCTTTTTGCATCAACTCAAAATGCAAGCGACGCAGAAGATAAAGCCATTGAAGAATTGATTAAAAACAAGAGTACCGAAAAGGAATTCGACTTTTATACCGTGCTGCCTGACATTGAACAGATAATGCCCGATGATCTGCCCGATGCTACTCCCGACAAACCTAGAGACGATCTGGACTACTACTTGCAAGCCGCATCGTTTAAGTCTCACTCCGACGCCGAGAAGCTTAGAGCACGACTCGCGCTGAAAGGTTTCAAATCAATCACGCAAGCACGCTCTTCAGAGCAAAAAGGCACGCTTTATCGCGTCAGGCTTGGACCGTATCCCGATAAGCGAAAAGCTAAAACAGCCAAGAATAAACTGCAAAAATTGGGTGTTCGACCCTTTGTATTCACCGTTAAGAAAAATGCTTAACTGCGCTTAACACGCGCTATAGCCGTTGAAATACCTCAGTCGCTGACGTGAAAAAACGCTTCCACAAAGTTCATATCGAAATCAGCAATATCTGCAATCTACAGTGCAGCTTTTGCCCTGCGGTAATTCGCGACAATAAAATGATGGACCTTGATCTATTTGCCAACGTCATCCAGCAAGTCGCGCCACTCACAGAACTGGTCTGTTTTCACTTAATGGGTGACCCTCTGGTTCACCCGAAACTAGAGCAAATGATCGAGATTTGCGATCGCCATGGGGCCAACATATTTCTGGTGACCAATGGCGTATTAATGCGGCCGGACAAGTATGACCTCATGCTTCATAAACGCTTTTATCAAATCAACTTTTCCCTGCACAGTTTCTTCGACAATTTTCCAGACAAAGACCCGAGCAATTATCTCGAGCGAATTTTTGGTTTCACCGAGCGCGCTTTAGTCGAGCGACCCGAATTGTTTCTAAACTTTAGACTCTGGAATTTAAATGATCCTCTTGGTAGCCAAACTCCAAACACAGACATGCTTGAGCAAATATGTCAGCGGTTTGATTTTGATGCACCAGGCGAAATCGATGTGCGTAAACGAAAAAGCATCAACATAACAAATCGATTATACCTTCATTTTGATACTGAATTTATCTGGCCAAGTACAGACTTGCCGGCACTTGGAACCCGCGGAACCTGTTATGGCTTGTCATCTCATTTCGGCGTGCTAGTCGATGGCACCGTAGTGCCTTGTTGTTTAGATAAAGAAGCGGCCATTGCATTAGGCCATGTAAACGAAAAGCCCATTCTCAAGATACTTGGGTCACGCAGAGCTCAAGATATGCTCAAAGGATTTAACCAAGGTAGGCTCGTTGAAAATCTGTGCCAGCGTTGCCAATACATAGAACGTTTTGGCAACGCACAGATTCATTCAAGCTAACGTTCTTGCGGCAGATACTCATCAACCGACAAATAGCGCTCGCCAGTGTCATAGTTGAAGCCAAGAATGGTCGCATCTTTATTCCCAGATGCTTCGAGGTGCTTAGCAATCGCTGCCAAAGTGGCACCTGACGACAGACCGACCAGCATCCCTTCCTCCGTTGCCGAACGGCGCCCCATCTCACGCGCATCATCAGCGTCAACAGCGATAACACCATCTAATAAGTCTTTGTGCAGGTTCGCCGGGATAAAACCCGCACCAATCCCTTGAATAGGATGTGGACCAGGATCACCGCCGCTAATCACCGGCGATAATGATGGCTCTACCGCAATCACCTGCATGTCTGGCCACACCTTTTTCAGCGCCTGTGCACAACCAGTAATATGTCCCCCTGTACCAACGCCAGTTATTAACACATCTACACCATCTGGAAAATCAGCTATGATTTCTTTCGCCGTTGTTTCTACATGCACGGCCACGTTGGCTGGATTCTCGAATTGCTGCGGCATCCAGGATCCAGGTGTTTCGCTGATCATTTCTTGCGCCTTGGCAATAGCTCCGCCCATACCTTTCTCTTTAGGCGTGAGTTCCAATGACGCACCATAAGCAAGCATCAACCTCCGACGTTCTATCGACATGCTTTCAGGCATCACCAAAATGAGCTTGTACCCTTTCAGCGCCGCTACCATCGCCAATCCGACTCCGGTATTACCAGACGTTGGCTCGATGATGGTCGCTCCCGGCTCTAGATTTCCGGACTTTTCAGCGTCTTCAATCATTGCTAAAGCAATACGATCTTTGATTGAACCACCCGGATTACCCCTTTCAGATTTAATCCATACATTGGCATTGGGCCCAAACAGTCTGTTAACGCGGATATGGGGAGTATTGCCGATGGTTTCGAGAATATTATTCGCTTTCATATGGGTACCTTTTATTTCTGAGTGGGTTGGAGAACGTGCTTGTTTTTAATATTAACTATTGCATCTGATTATAACTCAATGGATTTGAGCCGCAATTTGACGAAGAGTGTTACGCAATGCATCGCCATCGGCCGGCGCAACAGTGGACGTCATCAGCGCCCTGATACGGCGCTCCAAAATACCAATGGTTTCATTAAACGCGTCCCTCTGTTGAGACTCGCTAGCCTCTGCTAATGAATCGGACTTGGATGGGTCTACCAACCCCCAGTGAACCTGAACCGACTCATCGAACCAAACCGGGCAGATTTCTTTGGCAGCACTGTCACATAGGGTTAAAATTGCATCGGGACGAAAATATTCAAACTCATCCCAAGACTGACTACGAAGCCCTGAAATAGGGATATCGTGTTCTTTTAAATACTTCAATGATAATGGGTGCACCGCACCTTGCGGAGAGCTACCAGCACTGGCCGCGATAATATCTGCGCCTGCAATATGGTTGGTAACCGCCTCAGCTAAAATACTGCGGCATCGATTGTGTGTGCAGATGAACAATAATTTCATTTTTATTTTGACCCCAAAATTGCTCTATGGCTAACGGTATTAGTTGATCTAATTTCTTGCGGCGGCCTTAAGCTTGTTGACGTTATCCATCATCGCTTTCTGAACCAATTCTGCCGCTTTCTCAGGTTGTTCTTTCAACAAGACCCGATCAACCTTAACCGGCTTTCCAAAGCCAATGTGAATCGTTGAAAAGGGTTTCGGAAAGCGATGGTTATCCCAACTATCGAGAACCCACTGACGGCTAGCTTCTATGTGAAAGGGTAAAATAGGCACGCCTGCCGCCGCTGCCAACCAAAGCACCCCAGGCTGCACACTGTATTTCGGGCCTCTCGGGCCATCGGGCGTCAATGCAATCGAGTCTCCATTCTTTAATAATTTTAAAGCAGCACGGGTGGCCGAGGAAGAACCTTTTGAACTCGACCCCCGTATCGTTCGATTGCCAAACAAAGCCGCCAGTCGCGCCACATATTCGCCATCGCGGCTAGCGCTAACCATACAAGTGAGATTACCTCCCTTCATCGCCCAGGGAGAAAAGGTAGAGCAATTGTGCCACATGCCATAAACCCGCGGCGAACCGCCTTGTCTAAAATCATCTTCGTGATGTTTATCATGCCAACGCACGCGGCAAGTCAGAGTGACCAACAGCATGACCCCTTTTAGCAATAATGGGATTAGAATAAACTTAATTGGTGTACGCACAGCTTTAAACGAAAATTTACCTGGCCAACTGGCGCTTTAATTCTTTTACTTGTAATTCCAATTTCGTGACCTTCTTTTGCAAACCCAGGCCACGTACAAATTCCTTAAACGGTTTCGCTGGAGAGCCTGCCCACATTCCGCCCGTTGTGATGTCCTCAGACACCCCGCAACGTTGAACTAAAATAGCACCATCTGCAACTGTTTTATGGTCTAACACGCCTGTTTGGCCTGAGGCAATTACGCGCTCACCTATTTTACTTGAACCCGCGATCACTGTGTGCGCTGTAAGCATCGTGTTTTGACCAACTTCAACGTTATGGGCAATGTGAACCATGTTATCTATTTTTACGCCATCGGCGATTGAAGTCGCTCCATAAGTGCCTCGATCGACACAGGCATTCGCACCAATCTGAACGTCATTGCCAAGATCAACGTAGCCAGTGTGAGGCACTCGATGATATTGATTTTGATTGTCCGGCGCGAAACCGTAACCCTCAGACCCGATCACTGCGCCCGCTTGAATAACCACGCGCTCTCCTAGCTGGCTACAATAACCAATATTGACATTGGCATTTATAACCGAGCCTGAACCGATTACTACACCATGTTCAATCACCGACCCCGCTCTTACAATGACCTGTTCACCCAGCACACAGTTCGCACCAATTACAACATTGGGTCCGATTCTACAACCTGCTCCGAGTCGAGATGATTCGTGTATGACAGCACTCGCATGTATCGCGTCCCACTCAGTATCCTCAACTTTATAGTCGTCGAAATATTGCTTGATTTTGGCTTGTGCCAAACGCACATCCTCGACCACAACCACGAAAGCGTTAGACGACTCTTTGATGTTGTCCGCTACTTCCTGACAGGTAACGATTACCGCTACCTCATTAGGCACAGCCGTGGACTCAAATAAAAATACCAAGTCGTTGGCTTTGCACAACATCGGACACGCGGTTTGCTCGAACGTTTGGTGCTGGCCATACGTTGCTAGTACGATGTCTTGAAAAGTCGACACCAATTCTCGGCTTGAAGTAGTCATCCCGCCATAATACGACAGGGCCATTGCCAACGTCTATCCTAGAGTTAGTCGCCAAGATTGTTTATAGTAGAGCTCTGTCCATCATTAGCCTAATTTGTCCCAATAATGCTAACAACCATGCCAAGAGTAGCTCAAATATTGATAGTTTTTATGCTCTCTGTCTTACTGGCATCGTGCGATTTACCAAATAATCAAGAAGAGGCAGAGACTGCCGCCAACTTGAATGATGGTCAGGCTGAAAATTCCACTGACTCGATTAAAAATATGTCCCACCTTTTACTTGGCACGGGTAGCGTACAAGGTGTCTACTTTCCTATTGGTGGAGTTATCTGTCGCTTATTAAATCGGCATAAGAATCTGCACAAAATACGCTGCTCATTAGAGAGTACTGGCGGTTCGATTTATAATTTGAAAGAGATAAACCAGGGCAACTTCGATTTGGTATTTGCGCAATCTGATTGGCAATTTCATGCCTACCACGGTACCAGCACGTTTAATAAGTTAGGGGCCAATAAAGATTTGCGCGCGGTGTTTGCGCTCGAAGCTGATCCGCTCGCTCTAATCGTTCGCAAAGAAAGTGAGGTTCAATCGTTTGAGGACCTAGCCGATCGCCGAGTAAGTTTTGGTTATACTCGCTCTCTTCAGCACCGCATTATTGACGACCTGCTCAAAGCAAAAAACTGGAGCAACAAAAACTTTAAAGAAGTTCGCCCAATGAGCGATATCAAACAAGTGACTCAATTGTGTAATAACGACATCGAAGCCATAACCTTGCTTAGCAGTAGTCTTAACGACAACCTGCGTGACATTGGCGAAGATTGCCTGATTCGACTTATACCCATTGTCGGGCCGGAAGTATCGGAGGTCATTAAATCAAAGCCATACTACCGAACAGGTAAAATTCTAAAAGGCATGTATGAAGGTGAGGAAGATGTAATGTCGTTTGGATTGGGAGCCACATTTGTGGCTTCAGAATCGACCTCTCCAAAAGCGATTTATCATGTGGTTAAAGAGATTGTCGAAAATTTTCGCGACTTTAAATCTCTGCACCCCTCGTTGGAGGGATTAGATAAAAATGAATTGTCACACGCGGGCATTTCCATTCCACTGCACCCTGGTGCAATTCGCTACTATAAAGAAGCGAGACTATTAAATAAGAAATAAATAATACAATAATGAACGCAGACAAGGCTCTTCAAAAACTCATTGAAGGCAATAAACGATATCTCGAAGGCACCACTGATGGCGCTGAGCTAAGCATCACCACACATCGAAAAGACGTTGCAGAGGGGCAAAAACCCTTTGCGGTAATTCTCGGGTGCTCAGATTCCCGCGTACCGGCCGAATTAGTATTCAACCAAGGCCTCGGAGATCTATTCGTGATTCGGGTGGCGGGCAATATTGCCGCACAATCGCAGATCGGTAGTGTTGAATTCGCTTGCCAACAATTTGGTACACAATTGGTTGTTGTCCTAGGACATACCCATTGCGGCGCCATTAAAGCAACAATCGACACACTGGCTGGGAACCCAGACGACTTATCTCCTAATTTGGCATCCATAGTAGAGTGTGTAACGCCTGCGGTCGACCCGATCGTCAAGGCTGAACAATACGCAGATAAATCCGAATTAGTTGAACAAGCCATACGAGCAAACATTGAACAGTCCGTTAATGATTTGCATATGCGCTCACAAATTCTTGGCAACATGGCCGAGAAAGGGCAAATAAAAATAATTGGCGCCGAGTATTCAATTGAAACAGGGGTTGTTGATTTTTATCAAGACAAGTAGTCTACAATTTTTATACAAGTTGGCATGCTATTTGATGAATTGCTCGACGATACGGCTATACTGTGGACAGAAGAACAACACTTAGGAGAACATGATGGCAGGCACCCCATTTAGTAAACTGTTTGGGCAATCGCCTATCCAGCCCATTCAACAGCATATGGGCCTTGCCCACCAATGCGCCGAGCAACTGCCATTGTTCATAGAGGCGACTCTCGCCAATAACTGGGTCGAAGCCGAAAAGATTTATAACACCATCTCCAACCTCGAACATGCCGCAGACGACACTAAAACCCAGTTGCGAGCTAACTTACCAAATAGTTTGATGATGCCGGTAGATCGCGGCGATTTGTTGGTCATGATTACCCAACAAGATGAAATCGCTAATTGCACCAAAGACATCGCTGGAATTATGCTTGGCCGTCAAATGCAAATACCTGCCGAGATAGCCGATCTCATGAAAGAGTTTGTCGATGAAGCCGTTGAGACGTCAGCTCAAGCGCTAAAAGCCGTCAATGAGATGGACGAATTGCTCGAAATGGGGTTCAAAGGCCGAGTGTTAAACGTAGTAGAAGAGCTGGTAGAAGAATTGAATCGCTTAGAGCATCAAAACGACGAACTGCAGATTGATGTGCGTGCAGCGTTGTTTAAGATTGAAAACAACTTGCCACCGATACATGTGATTTTCCTATACAAAGTTATCGAATGGATTGGCAAATTAGCCGACGCGGCACAAAGCGCTGGTGGAAAATTGCAACTTTTAATAGCCCGCTAGCTGATTCGCTCTTAACTTAATATGCGGCTGCATTAGCGCCCCTGTCTTTTAACAAAAAACAAATTCATTTCAGGTGATAACACACTATGGAAATTATTGCTGAACACGGGCATATATTGCTCATTCTTGGCTGTATTTTTGCCTTCTTTATGGCGTGGGGCATTGGCGCAAACGATGTCGCTAATGCAATGGGCACATCCGTTGGCTCGGGCGCGCTTACGATTAAGCAAGCGATTGCCATCGCTGTTATTTTCGAATTCGCAGGCGCATACCTTGCTGGCGGCGAAGTAACCTCTACTATTCGTAAAGGTATTCTCGACCCAGCTTTAATAAACGACGAACCTCAGTTGTTGGTTTTCGGAATGATGGCCGCTTTGCTGGCGGCCGGTTGTTGGCTATTAATAGCGAGCATGAAAGGCTGGCCTGTTTCAACCACTCACTCGATTGTCGGGGCCTTAGTGGGCTTCGCGGCTGTTGGTATTTCGGTCGATGCGGTTAATTGGAGTAAGGTAGGCACCATTGTTGCGAGCTGGGTGGTGTCACCGGTGCTGGCAGGGACAATCTCCTATGCGCTTTTTATAAGCGTTCAGAAACTGATATTAGATACCAGCAATCCGTTCAAGAACGCAAAAAAATACGTGCCCATGTACATGTTTTTTGTTGGCTTCATGATTGCCATGGTGACGATTCTCAAAGGACTTAAAAATACCGGTTTAGCATTTGATTTTGGCTTCGGAAGCAAATTCTTAAACGCCATGCCATTAGCAATGGCAGTTGGGGTGGTCGTTGCAATCATCGGTGGCAGCATGCTTGCTCGGGTTAAAGAACAGAACATTCCAGAGGCTGGGAACCGATTTGCTAACGTTGAGAGCCTATTTGCCATCTTGATGATTTTCACCGCCGCAGCAATGGCGTTTGCGCACGGCTCAAACGATGTCGCAAATGCGGTAGGCCCACTCGCTGCAATCGCCAGCGTAATTGAATCCGGCGGAGAAGTGGCCAAGAAATCAATGTTGCCGCCGTGGATACTCATCTTAGGCGGGGCTGGGATCGTCGTCGGTCTGGCTACCTATGGGTTTAAGGTAATGGCGACCATTGGTAAAAAAATCACAGAATTGACCCCGAGCCGAGGCTTTGCAGCGGAATTAGGCGCGGCCACAACGGTGGTTTTTGCCTCGACGTGGGGTTTACCTATTTCCACCACCCATACGCTGGTTGGTGCCGTACTCGGAGTGGGTTTAGCACGCGGCATTGGTGCGCTTAATCTTAAAGTGGTCGGTAATATTTTTATGTCATGGGTAGTTACCTTACCAGCGGGAGCAGGCTTTGCAATATTATTCTTCTTTGGTTTAAAGGGGATATTTGCCTGATAGCGGCCACACTTTAGCCAATAGCAGTCCTGAGCTCGGCCTCTACTAGAGCTCACTTTCGCAGCTATCTATCGAAAATTAGAGTATCAACCTCTAATTCACGATGACCGCAGCCGGTGCCAGGCAGAAGAATGGATTAAGCGCTGTCTTGTTTTATCATGTCGGCCGCCTTTTCGGCGATCATAATAGTTGGCGCATTAGTATTGCCGCTGATCAAGGTCGGCATAATCGAGGCGTCAACAACTCGCAAACCATCAATGCCACGCACCCGTAGGCGAGTATCCACCACCGCCATTTCATCCGCCC
The DNA here is from genome assembly GCA_965230315.1 of Arenicella sp. Taxonomy (GTDB): domain Bacteria; phylum Pseudomonadota; class Gammaproteobacteria; order Arenicellales; family Arenicellaceae; genus Arenicella. The sequence goes on along the minus strand of CBDDKT010000002.1, from coordinate 3,112,441 downwards.
CCATCTTACACGTGCCTACCGGGTGGTAAACTGTGTCGCAACGCTGGCGAATATCGTCTCGAAATGTGGCCTCATCGTCAGCATCACTGTGATACATAGGCTTACCGCGGACCGCATCGAAACTCGAGGCCCGCAAAATTTTCTGCGCCAAACGACTGCCTTTATAAAGCAATTCCATGTCTCTATCATCTTGTAAAAAAGCCACGTCGATCTCAGGGTCGTCTTTATAATTTGCGCTTTTCAAGGTTACAGAGCCTCGGCTCTCAGGCCGAAGAATGCAAACATGGGCACTATAGCCATGACCCCAATGCAAATTACGACCGTGATCATCAACCAAAGCTCTGACAAAATGGATTTGAATGTCAGGTGATACAGCCTCCGGGTCGACCTTAAGAAAAGCACCCGACTCGGCGTAATTTGTCGCCAGAGTTCCGCGTCGTTTAGCAAAATATCGCACGGTCTCCCAAAGAAACTTTAAACCTCCTAAAATCGAAAAACCGACCGTATCTAACGACTTCGATTTGAAACTCAGCAGGTAGTCCGAGTGGTCTTGCAGGTTTTTTCCAACACCAGGTAATTCATGCACCTGTGAAATCCCGTGTTGGTCTAGTTGCTGCTTGGGGCCAATTCCCGACAGCAATAATTGTTGAGGCGAGCCGAATGCACCAGCGGCCAATATCACTTCTCTATTCGCTTCAATGGTATGAAGCTCACCATTAATTCGAACTTGCGCTGACTCGGCTCGTTTTGCACCGTCAGAATGGCTGATATTTATTTTCTCCACATGCGCTTTAGTGAACACCGTCACATTACCTCGCGCAATCGCAGGCTCCAAATACGCGCGCGCCGCAGACCAACGTTCGCCATTTTTTTGCGTTACCTCAAAATAGCCACCACCTTCTTGATTTGGGCCATTGAAGTCATCCGTGCGAGGCAAACCCAGCTCATCAATTGCGTTAAGAAAACAGTCGTTGATTGGGCTTGGGTCAGTCACCGGAGCAACATTAAGAGGGCCACCTTGGCCGCGCAATTGAGTAGCGCCTGCTTCGCGGTGTTCCGACTTCTTAAAGTAGGGCAACACATCATCGAAGCTCCAACCCTCGCAACCCTGCTCAGCCCATGAATCATAATCTTGCCGAACACCCCGTATGTAGATCATTGCATTTATCGAGGAAGAACCTCCAAGCGCTTTGCCTCGTGGTTGATAGGTCCTACGATTATTAAGCTTGGATTGAGGCGTTGTCTCAAACGCCCAGTTTTTTATTTTTTGAGGCAATAAACCGATCACCATTGCGGGTATCCACACCAAGGGGTTTTTATGGCTACCGCCGGCCTCTAACAAACAAACCGTTACTGATGGGTCTTCTCCTAGACGGTTGGCCAATGTACACCCAGCCGACCCACCACCAATAATGACATAATCGAATTTCATAACTTGCTCTTTTTTTATTATCCGTGAAACCTTTTGATGATCTTTTGGCACTCACCCATTAGTAACAAGTACGCTCACACTGCAAACGAGGGGCCACCAATGCGATACTACTATATATCAAACGACATGAATCTTGAGGGATGGCATGCGACTCACTACTAAAATAAACCTTGCGATGGTAACAACCTTCGCCCTCGGCATGGCGGCCAGTAGCTGGTACGCCTATCGTTTAACGCAGGATAACGCTCTACGGCAAGTCACAGATCAAGCTGAAATCTTGCTTGAGCATTCAGTTGCCCTGCGAAACTACACCGTCACTGAGATCAGGCCATTGACCGAAAAGGGTGATAATAAGTACGAAGAATTTCATCCGCAAACGGTCCCGGCTTACGCCGCGACTCAGGTCTCTAATATATTTCGTAAGAAGCGACCTGAATATAGCTACAAAGAAGCGGTATTTAACCCGACAAATATCCGTGACAATGCTGCACCTTGGGAAGAAAATATTATTAACCAGTTTATCGACGATCCCGAATTGAACAAAATTGTCGGTAGCCGTTTTGTGCAACGAAAAAAATCCTTGTACATTGCACACCCTATTAAAATAACAAACCCAAGTTGTTTGGAATGCCATAGCACACCCGATCGCGCCCCAGCCTCGATGGTTGCTAAATACGGCGACAAAAATGGCTTTGGCTGGAAACTCGGCGAAATCATTGGTACTCAAATGGTGATCGTTCCATATACCGTACCCGAACTGATCGCCAATCAAACATTTAAGAGCTTTATCACTTATACAGCGCTCATATTTTTAGCCTTGTTCATCATTATCAACATTATGCTACATCTCGTGGTTTTGAAACCTGTAAGCATCATGACGGAAGCGGCGGAAAAGCTCGCATCGGGAGACATAAAAGGCGCAAAAGTTGACATATACAGCAAAGACGAAATTGCGGTACTGGGTAAGTCAATCAACAAACTGAGGCATATACTGGCTAAGGCAGTACAACGCAGTCGAAACAAATAACCATAATGCTTGGCCTAAGCAATTAATTGACTAGGCCAAGCTTGCGAGTAATGACACGTTACCACCCGCAGCGGTTGTATCAATACAAACATGTCGTTCGATAACGCAACGATCGGCAATATTTTGCTCGGCAACTAATGGCACTAGAGCGCCCTTACGCTTGGCCAAGGCCTTACGTATCTGGCTAAGGTCGTCTTTACCACTATGGCAAATCACCGCAGAAAAGCCTTTTAGACTGCTCAAACTTACCCTCGGCAAGAATCCATCAATCGCATTTTCGCCCTGCGCTCCAGGACATACGATCAATGTTTGACAACCTACCTGCTGTGCTGCATGTGCTTGTGCGGTCGCCATTTCCATCGTCGGCCCTAAACAAAGAACACGCCCAATAGGAAATACCGACAGCTTATTGGACTCACCCGTTGGCCCAGGCAAATAGCGAGTCGCAATCACTTTTTGTTGATCGGGTAATTGACTCAATACTTGCTGGACGTTACTCACGTCCACCGTGTCTGAGTCGGCCAACGGTTCTGGTTCGTTAGACGCAATGCCCCCGCTCATAAAACGCTTAACATAGTGAGGTCCACCGGCTTTAGGTCCAGTTCCAGACAGGTTCTCACCACCAAACGGCTGAGTTCCAACAATCGCGCCGATTTGATTTCGATTAACGTAAATATTCCCCACCTTAAGCCCTGTGGTAATTTTCTCCACACGGTCATCAATACGAGTGTGCAGTCCGAAGGTCAATCCGTAACCACTTGCGTTTATATCGGCAACGATTCTTTCGATCTCATTCGCCTTGAATGTAGCTACATGCAATACGGGGCCAAAAACTTCACTCGTCATATCGGCAATGCCATCCACTTTTAACACTGTAGGCGCCACAAAGTGGCCTTGCGTTGGTATACTCATCGTTTTTAGCAAGCGATCTTCCTGTCGAGCGGTATCGATATAAGCTTGAATATCAGCCCGTGCGTCCTCGCTAATCAACGGGCCAACATCGGTATCGAGCTGCCAAGGGTTACCCAATGTGAGTTGATCCATAGCGCCATAAAGCATGGCAAGAAAATCATCCGCGATATCCTCTTGCACATAGAGCAGGCGTAACGCAGAACAACGCTGACCAGCGGATTGAAATGCCGACACTAAAATGTCCGTAATCGCGCGCTCTGGCAAGGCGGTAGAGTCGACAATCATGGCGTTCAAACCACCGGTCTCGGCAATCAGAGGTGCCGCGGGCGATGCACTGTTCGCCTGAGCCAGATTGATGGTCATCGCGGTATTCGTCGAGCCAGTAAAGCAAATGCCTTGCACTCGAGGGTCGTTGCAAAGAGCCGAGCCGATGGTGCTGCCAGGACCAGGCAGAAGTTGAAGTACAGAACGAGGCACGCCCGCCTTATGCAATAGTGACACGGCGATATAGGCCACGATGGGAGTCGGATCTGCAGGCTTTGCTATTACGCTATTACCCGCTGCCAATGCGGCGGTAATTTGTCCGGTAAAAATTGCCAAAGGGAAGTTCCACGGTGAAATGCAAGCAAATATTCCCCGCTCCGCTTGGTCGCCTAGGTTACCGATCTGGGCGGCGTAATACCTCAGAAAGTCCACCGCTTCGCGCAACTCAGACACCGCATCTTTGGGAGACTTGCCCGCTTCTCTGGTGAGTACAGCGAATAATTCACCGTGATTCTTTTCATACAGATCGGCTGCTTTATTTAAGACCCTGGCGCGCTCAACACCAGAGACAAATGACCAACTCTGAGCAGCTAAAACAGCACTTTCAACGTCGCCCAAATTGGCCTGCGCGATGCTGCCAACCTCATCTTCCGGGTCGAACGGATTAACAATTTTTATCGGCGCCTCACCAATATGAGCATGCGCAAGCAGGGGGCTTGCATGCCACTTGGCGTGCTTAAACGGTTCTCTCGCTTGGTTGAAAAGCTTACTATCTTCGAAATTCATCAAATCCCAACCTTTCGAATTTACCCGCTCGGGATAATATAAATCGCTTGGCAATGAGATTGGTGAATTACTCTTATCTTTTTCGCCAAGATTGAGCTCTTTACGCCATGACGAGAACGGATCTGCTGCTATTTCTTCTGGGCTTACATCGTGATCCACGACTTGATTAACAAAAGAAGAATTGGCACCGTTCTCCAGCAAACGTCGTACCAAATACGCGAGCAGGTCTCTGTGTTCACCAACCGGGGCATAAATTCGGCAGCGCGATGAGGTTGTTGTTGTGATCTGCTTGTAAAGAGATTCTCCCATACCGTGCAAGCATTGGAACTCATACAAAATGTCCTCGCCAGCCAGCGCCTGAACCGCTGCCACTGAGTGCGCATTGTGCGTCGCAAACTGTGGATAAATTCTGTCACTCAATTCCAATAATTTTTTCGCACAACAAATATACGACACATCCGTAGCCGATTTTTTAGTAAATACGGGAAAATCACTTAAGCCCTCGACTTGCGCACGCTTAATTTCAAAGTCCCAATACGCTCCTTTTACCAATCTAACCATGATTTTGCGATCACAGTGCTCCGATAAAGCATACAACCAATCGATTACCGCAGAAGCGCGTTTACCGTACGCTTGTACAACCACGCCAAAACCATCCCAACCCTCTAAACCTGGGTCTTGCAACACCGCCTGAATAACATCCAAAGACAGGTCCAATCTATCGGCTTCTTCTGCGTCAATATTTAAGCCCATATTGGCGGCCTTTGCGTCAAGTGCCAACGCCAGGGTTTGTGGCACTAATTCTGCTAACACCCGATCACGTTGAGTAGATTCATAACGCGGATGCAGGGCCGAGAGCTTAATCGATATTCCCGGATTTTCGCGAATGTCATCATGCACCGCATGATTAGACAACTCTCTGATCGCATTTTTATAACTCTGAAAAAAATTGCGCGCGTCCGCCATTGTGATCGCTGCTTCACCCAACATGTCGTACGAATAGGTATAACCCTGTGCAACGCGTTTAGCACCTCGTTTAATTGCGGATTCAATCGTCTCACCAAGTACAAATTGATTACCCATTTCTTTCATTGCACGTTTTACTGCGACCCGAATAACCGGCTCACCAACGCGCTTAACCGCTCCATGTAAGGTAGACGAGATTGCATTACTCGACGTTTCATCCAGCACCTTACCCGTTAACATCAATCCCCAAGTGGCGGCATTTACCAATGACGAGGATGATTTGCCCAGATGCTCGCCCCAGCTAGACGGGGCAATCTTGTCTTCGATAAGATCATCAATCGTGTCACTATCGGGCACTCTTAACAATGCTTCAGCCAAACACATCAACGCAACACCTTCATCAGTGGATAAACCGTATTCGGCCAAAAACACCTCCATCAAGCCCGGCTTATCATCGCCGCGCACTGCTCGAACTAAATCAGCGCCGCTCGCAGAAGCCTGTTCTAGCAAACTTTGCGGTAGTTCAGCTCTGGTAATCAGTTTATTGAGAATTGCTTCTTCATCGGCGAGATGGTGTTTTGCGATGGCATTACGGCATTGTTCTAACGTTTGCATTGTTGCCCGACCTTAATCAATCGTGTTGGTAGAAAATTAATTGATAAAATTCTAGCTCAATACCTAAAGTCAATATTCCTTGTATTATCCACATCAAAGGATATATTCTTTATATTTGGACATTATTTGGGCAATATGCTTATGAAAAAAGAGGAAACAGAGCATCTAGACTCTTTTGACAGTCAAATCATTGATATTTTGTCTAAACAAGGCCGCCTCCCCGTAACTGAGTTGGCTCGACGCATAGGCATCTCCAAATCACCTTGCCAGGTGAGATTGAAACGCTTGCAAAAAGAAGGTTATATCGTCGGCTTTAGAGCGGTGGTTAATCATGCGAAGTTAAAAAAAGAGCATGTCGCGTTCGCCGAAGTGCGACTGTCTGACACACGCGAAGAAGCGTTAGACGCCTTTAACGCGGCAATAGAAAATGTCGCAGAAATAGAGCAATGCCACCTTATAGCGGGCTCGTTCGACTATTTACTAAAGGTGAGAACATCGGATATTAGCAGTTACCGTAAGGTGCTGGCAGAATCGATTTCTCGTCTACCACACATCGCCAGCACATCAACCTATGTATCAATGCAATCAATCAAAGACTGAGCAACGATTGAGCAGAACAATAAAAACAGACCATAACACTCTAAAAATTGTTTGTGCTTTGATATTTTTACATTCTCAAGTACTATTCTAGCCAGTACGCTCAATTCTAGTTGTCGAATCCAATAAAAAGTAATAATAGGTGTTGGTGAGATTTGAGATCAAGAATTGGCATATGGGCAGTGATCAAATTTTGAGGGGATGATTTGATTCGCCCATATGTCTTGAGTGCGCCAGCCTTATAACTCTTACGATATTGACCGAGCTAGTACACAACGGCAATTGACGTTACCTTGCTACCAGTTTGTATTTCCTGCGAACTTCATTTACATATCGATATCGAGTGCTTTGCTGCCGTTCATGTGGCGCGAATAATGAACTCGAACTGTCCAAAAGATTCACGGCCCGAGTGAGCTGATCAAGCTGCGATGAATTTAGCTCGTCCAATTGTAATAGTTCATTGATTTCGATTATAGAAAACTCCTTGGCAGCAATGTCTTCGGGCAAGCCTGAATCGGTGCACAAGCCATAGGTGCCATCCAAAAAGAAACACCATTCCTGTTGTATATGGCGATACAGCTCGGCATTAATATTGGCATTCTTACTGGTGTGACCCTTGCGTTTTAAAGCCTCAATCGCAGTGGAATAACGAGTTGCAAATACTTCATAGACGGCCTTAACGGAGCCCAGCGATTGGACTATTCCTAACCACGATGAATACCCCTTGGCATAGTATTCAACCGCTTGTTCGGTCTTATGTGAACCAAAGAATGATTCGCTCGTATAATTCAGGCGCAGTCTATAAGAGCACCTCGGCATACAGGCCATCGCTTGATACCTCGAGAGCTCTCGTTCGCTAACCTTTGCAATATCGAGCAACTCATGTTTAGTAAGAAACTGATTATTTAGATAGTTTATGAGCTCCACTTTGATCAATACCTCCCTCTGATTATTCAAACGGCCAGTTATCGACACACGCGATATGAACCCCATTCCAGCGACTAGCGTGTTGTTCTAAATTCTGAGCATTAGCCGGATACAGCGTGTATTCGATGAAGTAAGCCGTGATCATTAGATTTGTTTTAAGTGCTATTTTTGTGCATTCTAACTAACCACTTCAACGCATGCTTCGACTGAGATCGAAGTGTTAATCACTAAAATTGCAGCCAAATATTTCTAAGATCGCAGGATTGATAGCCGAACCCGCCAGAGCAAATATGCTTCTCGCTCTTATGAGTGGTAAGGCTCTTACCGCGACCGAATTGTCACTTGAAGCGGATATCACCGCGCAAACGGCCAGCAGTCATCTAAGTAAACTGGTATCAGGGGGTTTGTTGATAGTGCGTAAACAAGGCCGCCACAAATACTTTCAGCTACGTGATCATCAGGTGGCTGATTTAGTAGAAAGTTTGCTAACGCTATCAAATCAACGTCAAGCAAAACAGATTGCTACCGGCCCTAAAGATCCTCATCTTAAGTACGCTAGGGCCTGCTACGACCACCTCGCCGGCACGCTAGCGGTAGATCTGTATAATTCCCTAGTCAATAAGCTCGTTTTGATCGATCATAATCACACCACGATTCTCAGTGATTCCGGTAGAAAATTTTTCACAGGTTTGGGAGCCAACTTTGACGAGCTGGAAAAAAGCCAGCGCCCATTATGCAAATCATGTTTAGATTGGAGCGAACGAAAAACCCATCTTGGTGGCAATTTAGGGAAATGGATTCTCGAAGAGCTGCTGTCGCAAGGCTGGGCTGTACGTGAACCCGATTCGCGTATTATTCGATTCACAAATTCAGGCTTAACTCAATTTAAATCCAGATATCAAATTGTTGCCTAGTAATCACTCGCAAGGATAGTCTTTCTTGAGCGAGCTATACACGTTCTTGGCAAGTTCCGCTGAATTACGCTCTGAGCCCTTTACATGGTCCAATGTTTCTTCCGCGATATCTAAAATTGAACGATCTTCCGGCAAGCAGAATCCAGCAAGCGCTGTGGGCGATGATCGCTTGCCAAGCCGAGTGCGGAAAGCGCGCTCAGCATAACTTGGTTCTGCTTCTTTTATCGATTTGATAATAGCGGTATCCGTCAGCAGGGCGCCCTGTAAAAAGCCTTTTATGAACGATAAACAGTCCTTCATCGTGATGTCATCATCAAGACAAAAGAGCTTTCCACCCTGAACTGTTACTTCATCGATGGCACTGATCTTAGATTCAAGCACGTTGCTTGAATTCGCATTAGAAACACCTGTCCCCATGAACACCGCGGTGCATAGCGAGAGTAAAAGAATAGTATTTTTCATAATAACCTCTTATTCGAAAATAAATTAACTAGCCTTGATAGGAGTCTTAAACTTAGACGCATTAAGAACAACGACCGCTAGTAATGCCGATGCAATTGAACCAATTAAAACACCCAGTTTTACGGTTGTTTGATAGGCGAGAGCTTGATCTTCAAACGCTAATGTTCCGATGAATAGGCTCATGGTAAAACCAATACCACACAGTAAGCACACACCGTAAAACTGCGGCCAGGAAGCGCCGTCTGGCAATTCCGTTAGCCTAAGTTTAACGACGGCCCAGCACACACCGAAAATACCAATCTGCTTACCGACAAACAGACCCAGAGCAATACCCAGAGTAATTGGGCTAAATAAGTCGTTTAGGCCAACGTTGCTTAAATCAATCCCAGCATTGGCAAACGCAAACAGTGGCAGCACGCAAAGGGCGATCCAGGGGTGCAAACTATGCTCGAGATCTGGCAGCATTGCTTTACCATGTTGATTCTCGAGTTTCAGCGGTATAAACCACGCCACCGCAAAGCCAGCGAGCGTTGCATGCACACCTGATTTGAGCACGGCCACCCACACAATTACCCCAACGATGACGTAAGGAGTTAGCGTGTTAACGTTAAAACGGTTGAGGAAGAACAAGATCACCAAACCAATGCAGCCAATCAGCAATGAGGCGGTCGATAGCTCTGCCGAATAGAACAAAGCAATAATCACAATTGCAGCAATATCATCAAAGATCGCAACGCTAAGCAAAAATAGTTTTAACGACAGAGGCAGGCGCGTGCCGAATAAAGTGAATACACCTAATGCAAAGGCAATATCCGTAGCCGAAGGTATCGCCCAGCCACGAATTCCTATAGGGTCATCTAAATTAAAGAACACGTATATCAGTGCGGGGAAAACAATACCCGCAACAGCCGCCATACCGGGTAGTACGATTTGTTTTAGCGAAGAGAGGTTTCCGCCTAAGACCTCTCTTTTTATCTCCAATCCAATGAGCAAGAAGAACAATGCCATAAGCCCATCATTTACCCAAAGCAGTAGCGGTTTTGCGATTTCAAAAGGACCAAATGCAACTTCAACAGGCAAGCCTAAAAAGCCAACATAGATTGGACTCGCTGCTGAGTTGGCTAAGATCATTGCAAGCAGCGCAGCCGCTACTAACAGCCCGCCGCCGAACGACTCATGATGAATCACCTTATCTAAGTTCATTACGTCCTCTTGAGATTTGAGGGGTCAGTATAAGGCTTACCAATCTTCACTAATATTCGAACTATATTTAATTATAATCAGTTTTATTCGAATATTTTTTGAGGACTTCCTGCATGAAACAACTCAATTTTAATCACCTGCAATACTTTTACGCCGTCGCGAAAGAAGGCAGCGTGACCCGAGCCGCAGAAGCCATGCACGTTACTCCGCAGACGGTCAGTGGCCAATTGGCAACGTTTGAAGAATATATAGGCGCACCGCTGTTCGAACGGCACGGCAAGCGTCTGGAACCCAACAATTTGGGGCAAATCACCTTGCGCTATGCGGATGATATTTTTAATTTAGGGACTGAGTTATCCAGAACTCTTGCTTCGCATGATGTTGGTCAAGTGGCAAATTTCAGTGTCGGCATTGTTGATGCAATACCCAAAGTGATGGTGTTTGAACTATTGAACAATTGTTTTGATATCGAGAATCGTTTTATTCTGGAATGCCATGAAGGGGATTTGCCAAGCTTGTTAGCTGACCTCTCGATTAACAAGCTTGATCTGATTATTTCCGACCAACCTCTGCCTGTTGGCGTAAGCGTTAGAGCGTCTAGTCATTATCTCGGGCAATCTGGCGTTACTTTTTTTGCCCCTAAAGACCAATGCGAAAAATATCAGTTAAACTTCCCTCAATCGTTGCACCAAGCGCCTTTCCTTATGCCTGGACGCAATTCTGCACAGCACCAAAACCTTATGAGTTGGTTTGTTCGATCGAAAATAGCACCGAAAATAGTGGCTGAATTTGATGACAGTGCACTGCTGAAATTCTTTGGACAAACAGGTCGAGGTATTTTTTGCGTTGCTAGCGCAGTAGAACGTGATGTATTAGCACAATTTGAGGTTGCAATTATTGGCCGCATAGAGTCAGTATCGGATCGCTACTATGGAATTTCTCCAGAGCGCAAAATTAAACACCCTGCGGTCGACACAGTATTAGAAACGGCGAATAAGCTTTTTTCAAACTAGGATGCATAAAAAAAGTCCCCACGCATTCGGGGGACTAAAAAGCCAATAAGGAAATTGGCGGGATTGATGGTCTAGCTGCTTACTTCACCGCCTCCAGATACGCGATAAGCCCCAGCAAAATTAGAGTAACAAAAATCATAATTTCCATAGTTTTCACCTCTTCGCTTAATTTCGATGACGACATAGTACTGACCGCCACGTAGTAGATATGCATAGAAATCCGATATTAAATTCGACTAAAACATAAAGTTCATAAGCTTTTATCGAAACAAGAATTGATGCCTTTGCCGGTTTCCGTTCTGATGATTTCCAGCCTCTATGCTTTTAAGTAATTATCGAATAATTTTTAAATTATGTTCGAATTTTATATCTGATAAAGCTCCGTATTATTAGATCACTGAAACTCGGAGGTAAGAAAATGCAAACCATAATTCAATCAAACGACTTTGCGCTAACCCGCGCGTTAGATGCGTTTATTAAGAATCAAACGAACAAGTCAATGAGTGCCTGCTCTGACCAGGTTGAGCACGTAACAGTTCGCTTAAAAGACATTAACGGAGCCAAAGGCGGGAACGACAAACAATGCAGTGTCGAAGTAAGACTCGCGAATCTTGCCCCCATCATCGTCAGCAAACGAAGCTCTGATGCCTACGCATGTATTCGCAAAGCGCTAGGTCGCGCATCAAGAACAACCCTGCGCAAACTCGGCAAGCGACACGTATTGAGACATACAGCCCTGGCATCAGAGTCTTGACATAACTCCGACTTAACGCCCCTTTAGACAAAACTCAACTTCAATATAGGTAAACAACAATGAATATGGAAAATATCCTTAACAATCTCACTCAAGGTCGTACTCGTGGCGATCACAATTCGGCCCAACCGTCGTCACCAATAGAGTCGATTTCATCGCTTTTACCAGGTGGTCTAGCCGGCGGCGCCGCAGCTGGTGGTGTTATGGCACTGTTACTGGGCAGCAAATCGACGCGAAAAATGGCAAAAAAGGTTGTCAAGTTTGGCGGGACAGCCGTACTCGGAGGCTTGGCATACAAGGCTTACGATAACTGGCAACAAAATAAAGCACTCGGGCAGACCAAAGCAATAAACGACAATGATATTGCGATGGCTGCGCAACATCTGCCACTTACGTCTGAGGCATCCCAACCCAATAAACAACAGACACTTACAATGACGTTGATTAAAACCATGATTGCGGCATCAAAGGCTGATGGCAATATCGATGCCGAGGAACACAAACGAATATTCGATATGATTGAAAAAGTAGATCTCGATACCAATGACAAAGCCTTAGTGTTCGATCTTATGGCGCGAGAAATTACCATTCAGGAAATAGCCGACTCGGTTAGCTTGGACGACCATAAAGCCGAAGTATATCTCTCAGCTTATTTAGCGATCGAGGTTGATAATCAGCACGAACGAACCTTCTTGAACAACTTAGCCATAGCCCTGGATCTGCCTAGAGGATTTCCAGCGTATTTAGAGCAACAAGCTGATCAAGGTGTTCAAGAGTAAACCGAATAGATTAATATTTACATCCAACAACGCTATACTCATCTCATAAAGAATGGCTCGGTTTTCTACCGAGCCTTTTTCGTCTAGATACCGCAATCGTGCGACACACTATCAAATGAATGCTATAGATCCCGTAATCTGGTTCTTTTTGTTCGGATTATTCGCTGGTGCAATGAAGTCAGAACTTCGCCTGCCCAGTCAGATATACGACTTCGTCTCGATGCTACTGCTGCTCACAATTGGCCTAAAAGGCGGCATCGAATTGAACAATCAACCATTTAGTACCCTATTACCTCAAATCGTTTTAATCGTTGGTCTGGGGTTTATATTGCCCTTATTCGTTTTTCCGGTTCTCCGGCACATTGGCAAATTTAATCACGCTGATTCGGCTTCCATTGCTGCGCATTATGGCTCAGTCAGTGTCGGCACTTTCGCGGTAGCGGTTGCCTTTATGAATTCACGCAATATTAAATTCGAAGAACATATGGCGCTGTTTGTCGTGTTATTAGAGATTCCGGCGATTTTAGTGGGCATTGCACTGGCCAAAGGCGTTTCAAAGCAAACTCAATGGTCAAACATTGCGCATGAAGTATTGTTAGGCAAAGGCGTTATGTTTCTAATGGGCGGCCTGGTCATTGGCTGGCTTGCGGGTCCGTCGGGGATCGAGTCTATATCGCCTTTATTTTTCGACTTGTTCAAAGGTATACTCGCCCTGTTTTTACTTGAAATGGGTTTGATAACGGCAACACAACTCGGTAGCTTGAAACGCTACGGCGCTTTTTTAGTGGTCTTCGGAATTGCCACCCCTTTGCTGTTTGCAATTGTCGGTACCGCGGCCGGATTGGCACTTAGCTTAACCGCGGGAGGCACAGCGATCCTGGCAACACTGTTCGCCAGTGCTTCGTACATAGCAGTGCCCGCGGCAATGCGTATTTCAGTACCGGAAGCCAACCCAACCTTATCGCTGACCGCATCGTTGGGAATTACGTTTCCATTTAATATTCTACTAGGTATACCGCTCTACTACTGGTTTTCACAGAACGCGCAGGTTTTCTTTGCACAATAAAATAGGCGGCCAATAATCAACCATGAATGATCAACAAACCTTGCTATTCACCATTCTCACTGAAGCCGCACTTGAATCTCGCTTGATTCAAGACATCGAGCAGTTGGGAGCACCGGGTTACACCATTAGTAATGCGCGCGGTAAAGGCAGCCGAGGCTTACGTAGCGGTTCCTGGGAAGCAAATGCGAATATAAGAATAGAAATTATCTGTGGGCCAGAGCTCGCCGATAAGCTTGCTAAACACTTGCAAAAGATGTACTACGACAACTACGCAATGGTAACCTTCACCTGCGACGTCAACGTTCTAAGACCTGAAAAATTTACCGACTAGAGGCCGATTAAATGTCTACACTCAGCAATAACGCCGCCGATGAGAAACCTTTGCCAGTTATTGGTATTTTAGGAGATGGTCAGCTTTCGATGATGATGACCCAAGCGTATCAAGCGATGGGCGGGCGAACCATTGTGTTTGCCGACAGCGACAGTGGCCCGGCTAGCGAAGTAGCCGACGAATTAGTGGTAGGCAGCACCTCTAAACTAGAAGACTTAGTGGCGTTTTTTCAGAAAGTTGATATTGTCACATTAGAAAATGAATTTATCGACAGTCAATTGCTTATCGATGCAGCATCGCAAAGCACCACGCCGCTCATGCCCAATCCTGAGCGTTTTCGACTGATAGAAGATAAGCTGTCTGAAAATCTGTTCTTCAAACAACTGGGCATTAACATTGCCGATTTCTTCGAAGTGACAAGCGTGGACGACTTAGTCGAGACGCCAGGTTATCTGAAACTCGCCAAAGGCGGTTACGACGGAATTGGCACCTACAAGGTTGATACCAAACAAGAAGCCATCGAAATCTTCGAACAAATTAAGGACAGTGGCATTGTTCTTTTCGAACAGGCAATTCGTTTTAAAAAAGAGTTATCACTGATCGCGGTGGCTAACTCTAACGAAATCGTGTTCTATCCATTGGTTGAAACCTACCAAGAAGACGGCACCTGTGTTTTTGTCAGTTACCCATCTGGGGTATCACAAGACATAGAACAAGAAGCACAAAAACAGGTTCACAAAATCATGCAAGCTCTGGGCACTCGGGGCCTGTTCGCCTTCGAACTGTTTCTCGATATGGATGATAATTTGATCCTTAACGAGTCAGCCCCAAGACCACATAATTCAGGTCATATCACTCTCGACCTAATGGATTGCTCACAGTTTGAGAACCACATGCGAGCAGTCGCCGATCTACCGCTGATACAGCCGACCTTGAAAAAGGAGTCAATGTTAATGGCAAATCTTCTCGGAACCCGCAACGGGCCTTTTGATGAGGATCGGGTGTTAAGCCAAATCGATGACGATGATTTATCGTTTACCTTCTATAAAAAGAAAGAATCGCGCATAAAACGCAAAATGGGGCATGTTAACCTTTGGGGGCATGAACAAAAGCAACGGGCTGAAGAGCTAATAAAAAACTTAGTGATTTAACGCAGATAAGACAATGACAGTAGCAATAATAATGGGGTCAGATTCAGACTGGCCAGTGATGAAAGCCGCGGCTGAGATATTAGAAGATTTTAACATCGACTATCAGGCAAAAGTCGTATCGGCACATCGAACACCGGATGACATGGTGGCATTCGCCAAGTCAGCCAGCAGCGAAGGCTTTAGCGTCATTATCGCCGGAGCAGGTGGTGCTGCCCATTTACCGGGCATGGTTGCATCGTGCACCTCGTTACCGGTTATTGGCGTACCAGTCTCTGGTCAAAAACTTGATGGCATGGACTCATTGTTATCCATTGTTCAAATGCCCAAAGGTATCCCAGTTGCCACAGTCGCGATAAACAACGCCACCAATGCAGCCTTGCTGGCGATTAGAATGCTGTCGATCAGCGATAAAAACATACAAAAACAAATTGAAGACTACGCGAGCAACATGGCTGATGCCTCTCGAGCTAAAACGCTAGAGTAGACAGCATTTGATAAGGATCAATACGAGATAGACTACTCCAAAATCCACCTCCAAGCGCTTAAGTATTTTCTGCCAGAGACTTGACTATTCTATTTTATCGGCGCAGCCTGTGTGACTGAAGCACATCGTATAAATAGTTGTTTTAGGAGGATTTGATGAATCGCATTAATCGCAATGTAGTTATTTCTTTTTTCGCCGCTCTGATCGTTGGTGTCAGCCCTGTCTCCAACGCCGATGAAACATGCATGTCGCCGTATATGGCCAAAATTGTTGGTCAAGAGGATTTCGTTTACGTTTGGACATTAGGCCGTGAAGGCTTGGGCGATGAACAAGACAAAATGGTCACCATCGATGTGAACCCTGATTCCGAACAATACGGAAAGGTGATTAACTCGCTCTCGGTGGGCGGGCGTAACGAAGCCCATCACTCCGGCTTTACTGATGATCGAAAGTATTTGTGGGCAGGCGGCTTAGACAGCAATAAGATTTTTATCTTTGATGTCCACACCGACCCGGCCAAACCTCGCTTGCATAAAACCATCGATAATTTTGTCGCCAAGAGTGGCGGGGCAGTCGGCCCACACACTTTCTATGCGCTCGCGGGTAGAATGATGATCACCGCGCTGTCAAACAACGCCGACCACGGCGGGCGTACTGCCTTAGTCGAATATTCTAACAAGGGTGAGTATATAGCCACCCATTGGAACCCGACAGATCAAGACTTGCGCGGCGCGGTTAAGTCCGGCGACTACGCGGATGGCTATGGCTATGATGTAAGAGTATTACCCAGACGAAATGCGATGTTTACATCGTCGTTTACCGGGTGGTCAAATTACATGATGGACTTCGGCACCATGCTGCAAGACAGCGAAGCAATGAAACGCTTTGGCAACACCATGGTGAAATGGAACCTTCACTCACGTAAACCTGAGAAAGTATTCGACGTACCCGGTGCACCGCTTGAGATACGTTGCGCGTGGCAACCGAATCACAACTATTGCTTCACCACTACGGCACTCACCTCAAAGATATGGTTGATTTACGAGGATGACGCAGGTGAGTGGCATGCTAAAGCTGTAGCCGATATCGGTGACCCGTCTAAAGTACCGTTGCCGGTTGATATTTCCATCACCTCAGACGACACTGGCCTTTGGGTACAAACCTTCATGGATGGTAAAACTCGTTATTTTGATATTTCAGATCCATTTGCGCCCAAACAGGTGTACGAAAAAGTGATTGGTTCACAGCTCAATATGATCTCCCAAAGTTGGGATGGCAAGCGAGCATACTTCACCTCATCATTGCTCGATAACTGGGACAAAAAAGGCGACGACGATCAGCAATTCTTTAAATCCTATTCCTGGGACGGTAAAGAGCTGCAATTGGAATTCGAAATTGACTTCAAAGCTGAGAAATTGGGCAGTGCCCACCAAATGCGATTTGGCGCATACGGCCTTTACGGCATGCAGCGCCCAAACGCCAAACCGCTGGCATCTAAATAATGCATGATTAAACAATCTGCACAAATCCTGCTGGTTGCCGCCTTACTGAGCGTTAACAATGTCACATTGGCAGCTGACCTCAAAACCGATCGTCAGGGTGTGTACCTTGCCCCAGGATGGGGCAAGCTCTCGTTTGAGGCGCCAGCAGCAGGCAGCTATTCCTTACCTATAGTGGATCACGCCGCGGGTGGCGAGGTACTCAACACCGATGGAAAATCACAAAATCTCGATGAGTTACTAGGGGAAAAAGTCACGCTACTAAGCTTCATATATCGAACCTGTGACGACGTCAATGGTTGCCCTTTATCGACCATGGTTTTGTATACGACCGGCAGCGAAATCGCCAAACAGGAAGAATTGCGTGGCAAGTTGAGGATGCTGACTCTCAGCTTCGATCCAAAATTCGATACACCCGACGTTATGAAGGAGTTCAGTGACTCTGTCGCGTCAAATCCAGAACTTGATTGGCAATTTCTTACGACCGCATCACAGCAAGAAATTCAGCCAATCCTCGATGCATATCAGCAATCGGTGATTCCTGATGTCAACAATTCGGGCGACGAGCGAAACACCTTTTCTCATATCTTACGTGTCTACCTGATTGACCAGAAAAAGCAGATTCGCAACATTTATAGCATGTCATTTCTGCACCCCGACATCCTAATCAACGATGTCAAAACTTTGTTACTTGAAGATCAGATGCAGGTAGGCGCTAAGCTCGACTGACGTGAGATGAAATCGTGGTTTTTATTTCTCTCTGGACTGATTGCTTGTTATCAAGCAGCCGCCATGCAAGTCAGCAATGCCGAGCACCCGAATAGCTCCGAGATTCGACTGGCTCCTGGGGACGACAAACGCTTCTATGAGCATTCATCCTACAAAACTAACTCATTGAGTTTGGCCAAGCGGACGGGCCAAGCCGCCGAGCTCGACGTGATCGCTAGAACACCTCAACTAGGCCTTCCTGAACGACCTCCGAAGCAAATCCGAGCGATAGACAAGCGCAAAATTGCGCTCGGCCGCAAACTATTTTTTGACCGACGCCTTTCGCGTAACAAAACCATGTCTTGCGCGATGTGTCATATTCCAGAACAAGGTTTCAGCAGCAATGAACTTGCTCGCCCCATCGGTTTCGAAGGTCGTGGGCTCAAACGCAACGCGCCAACCATTCTCAATATCGCCTTTGCTAAAACCTTATTTTGGGATGCGCGCGAGAATAACTTAGCACAACAAGTCTGGTCACCCTTACTGGCCGCCAACGAGATGAATAACGCATCAGTGGGCGCAGTGGTTGATGTGATTGAGAACGATGCTGAATATCGTAATTTGTTTAAAAATGCGTTTGGTTCCAGCCCAAATATGCTCAATATCGGGGAAGCAATTGCACAATATGAGAGCAGCTTAATTTCAGCGAACTCACGATTTGATCAATGGCATTTCGGCAACGTCAAGAACAAACTCACCGCGGATGAAATCGCCGGATATCAACTATTTATAGGCAAAGCCAGCTGCTCCACCTGTCACACGATCAATAAGAATTACGCTCTGTTTACTGATCATAAATTGCACAACACCGGCCTTGGATATTTCAACTCAATGTCGCCTGCTCAAGAGACTGTCACGGTTCAACTGGCTCCCGGTGTTACTACCGAAATCAAACAATCAGTGATTCAATCGGTCGGCGAAGAAAAGCCAAACGATTTAGGCCGATATGAGGTCACTAACCAGCCAGTCGATCGCTGGAAATTCAAAACACCGTCGCTCCGAAACGTTGCACTAACGGCACCCTATATGCACGACGGTAGCCTAACCAGTTTGCGAGAGGTCGTGTCTTTCTACAATAAAGGCGGGGTTAAAAACCAACTATTAAGCCCACTGATTCGACCATTAAACTTAAAAGCACAAGAACAAGAATCACTGGTCAGCTTTTTAAAAACACTCACCGGCAGTAACGTAGCAATATTGGTATCCGATGGATTTGCGGCACCTATTGGTGATACAAACGATGATTCAAAAAATAGTAACTCTCCAGACGAGTAGGTGGATAGAGTCAAGTTGTGAAGTTTAAAAATGTGGACTCTATCTAACCTGCCAAAAAAGCAAATTTAGCAATGGCTTAAAGTAAGGGTCCATGTCTTGCCTTTTTCGTACATTTGCATTTCAAATATAGTTATATCTATTTTAATAAGTCAGCTATCATGCGAAACAGTCTGGTCAATGCTCTAAAGCCTAATTGAAAGGAATTTATCAGGTGGATTAGCAATACCATATCGATACCAGGCACTAAACGTAAATTATGTTAAAACGGCTATATATGAGTTCGGATTTCGATGCAAAAAACTATTTTGGCTACTTTGTAAAAGAAGTATTAAACCCAATATTGAGTGGACACGGTTATAGAAAAAAACGGGGTAATTGTTGGGGAAAAGTGAATGACCAGGTCTATCAACAAATAAAAATAGTTAAGTCAATTTCCAATACTTCGAGAGCAGTTTCCTTTCACTTCTCCATCGGGCTTTGTCCTGTAGAGTTAGTGGATGTACCCGTGATCGTTCAAGGGAAAGAAAAAAATTGGAAATGGAGCAATGAAACGTTTGTCGAAAGGCATGAAACATTTCTCTCTAAAGACAGGATAAGCTATAAAAACGAATCCAAACTCAATACCAATTCATGGTATCTAATTTTTCGAGAAGATGAATTCGAAAAACTGGTTAGTGATGAGATTACGGTGGATTTGGAAGACTTTTTACTTCCCGTACTTAAAAAAATCAATAAGTCGAACGACATAAAAAAGCTATTGCTGGTTGAAGAGAATAATTACGGCCAAATTTGGTATGTTAAAGACTTCATCTAACTTAGATACATGTTTCGTCCTGATTTTTCCCTAGGCGGACGTTTGAAACTCCACCCGCAGCTTCATCAAACGTCACTTTACTACCAGAGCCGTCCAATTCTATTGCTATAGTTCATAGCATTTTGCCGGGAGTTCTCGCAGTGGTCAGAGGCACGCATTCAGTCTAACGTCACCGTACATGCACGACGGCAGCCTTAACAGCTTGCGCGAAGTCGTCGCTTTCTAAACTAAGGCGTGGTGAAAAACGAACTATTAAGTCTACTGATTCGCCCATTAAACTTAAATGCTCAAGAGCAAACATCACTGGTCAGTTTCTTAAAAACACTCACCGCAAGTAACGCAGCAACAATGGTATCCGACGGTTTCTCCGCACCTGTTAGTGATACAAAAAGCGGCAATTCGACATAAAAGTAGATAGCAGAGTCAACTCGCAAATTGAGAAAATTTGACGTCTATCAAAGCCACCACAAAGATCAATTTGGAAGTGAACTTGCGATAGGTGTTTTGATTTTGCCCAGACAAATTCAGAAAGATAAGCTCTCTTTCGCACTGCTGCATCTACCTGATCAGAGATCAGAATGTTGACAGCCACCGCTAATTAGAAGGTGAAAAATCAGATCTGCTCTGATCTTAAATTCAACCTGTGACTTAGCTTTTGTATGAAGCTTATTCGTTGAGCAATATTGGCACGAATTGTCCTTATATTGGCGCAATCTGTCCTAGTCTTGGCGTGAACTGTCCTGCTAAGCTAACTCTATTCGCGAGTTTTCATCCTCGCAATTATTCAACATAAAAGAGCGACAACAACACGTCATGATAATTTTTTCTCTCACAAAGAACAGTCAGCAGAACCTGTTTCTTTGTATCGTAAATCATGGCTTTAGGTGTTTCCATAAATGACAACACTCAGTACAGGAGCTGGGATGGCTGTCGTCTCATTTGCGCTTGCACGTGGGCTCTCTACTAGTGACGTCGAAGAAGCAACCGGAGTTTCATGTTTCGAACTGATGAACCCCGAAACGCGACCACCGGAAGATATGATGCCAAATGTCCTGGCAATGCTTGCTGATCGATATCCCGCAGAACCATTTGCATTAGAAATGGCTCAAGCTGCTCCGTTCTCATATTTTGGAGGCCTTGCCGATGGCGCTCAATTTGCTAACAATCTTAGAGCGGCAATAGAAATATTTGCAAAGAATAGCTCAATTATCGCGGACCAGTTAGAACTTTGTTTTAGCGAAGATAGTTCAGGCGCTAGGCTTATATCTCGACATCCTATGGACCATATAGATAGTGGGCGATCACACGAAGTTGGAATGGGATTAGTTGCTCGCCTCTTTAGAGACTTCCTAGGGGTATCCGATTGTGTTGAATACGTGACATTCAAACATAAACCAAACTGCCAAGCCCTTTATTACATCGATTACTTCGGTGTTCCAGTAGAGTTCGAAGCTGATGAAATGTCGCTTTTCTTTAGACGGGAAAAGTTAGACACAAAAATCCAATACGCAAACCTAAATCTCTTCAACTATGTAATGAAGCATCTGCACGTTCTCAAAAAGCAGATCGAAATAAATGGCGGACCTCGTGAGCTGGCCTCGTTACGAAGAGCGGCAGCAAAAAATGCGCTTGGCGGTGTTTTTAATGCAACCAGTCTTGCCGCCGCTGCCAATATGAGTTTACGCACGGCTCAAAGGATAACCGCCGTTCATGGAACATCCGTTCAGGAATTGATTGAAGATGTTCGAAAACACCGGGCCAAAGAACTTCTTAACAATGAAAGAAATGATATCGGCGCGATTGCTCTACTACTCGGGTACTCAGACGAGCGTTCATTTCGTCGCGCATTTAAACGCTGGACAGGTCAATCACCAGCTGAGTTTAAATCGAAATCACAATGACCGGACGCACTGAAGGAGAAGAAATGAAATTATTCACACAAATCTCAACTGTCTTAATTGGTTTGCTGGCCGGTGGCATGTTGCTCATCGCTCTCGGTCTCGTCCCATATTGGCGGTCACTTAATCCACATGAATTCACATCGATATTCGCCGCGAGTTTAATCACCATTGGTGGAACGATGGCTCTACTCACAGTACTGGCAACTGGCTCTATCTTGGTTGCAGCCGGGCTAGCGACTTGGAAGAAAGCTGCAACAAGAAACTGGCTTATCGGAGCGGCTATTTCAGCGATTGGCATGCTCGCCACAGTTCCAATCTATTTTGGCGGAGCGAACTCTTTGCTTGCTGGAAGCTCGTTGAGCATCGCTGAAATCACAGCCGAGCTTATCACCTGGCAACAGATGCACTGGCTGCGAACAGTTATGGGAATAATAAGCCTGTTCTGCGCTATTCGAGCTGGCTACACAATTTCAACTGAATAAATCTAGGAGGAATCGACTATGCTGCGCTTTAAAGGAATAAATATCATCATGATTTTAGTTATTTTATTCATGATTTTGCACTTGGGGTTTGCGCCCGAGCATCACTCTTTAAGAATCACGGCTACAACCATGGTGGGTGGTATCGCGTTTCTTCTTATGACCTTCTCTGTGGTATTGGCAACTCGGTTAGAAGTGTTCGAAGAAATGTTTGGCGGGTTAGATCGAATGTATCAAGTGCACCGCGTTGCAGGAACGATTGCAGCCATCACGGCATTAGTACATTTCGTTGGTGTTCCGGGAGAGCTACCACCGGGAGCTGACCCAACGGAACACCCATTAATTCCATCTGTTCCTTTAGGAATGGCTTCCATGGTGTTTTTAGTAGTCGGAGTACTGATGGCGCTAAATCGGAAAATTAGTTACTCCAAATGGAGATTACCTCACAAAGCCATGGCCTTGGTTTATATCCTAGTGATAGGTCACTTTATAAACGCGCCGTCGATATTTTTTGAGCGATTCAGCGTGTCTGGAATAATGCTAATTATTACGGCTCTGATAGGCACTGTCGCACTTATTTATACCATGTTTGGTATGAATAAGCGTACCGCGATTCCCTACACGATAGAAGCAGTGAACGCGTTAGAGCGTGCAACTGAAATAGTTTTAAAACCGGTCAAAGGGTCACTGGATTTCAAACCCGGCCAGTTCGCTTTCTTGGAAATACAAGGCAAAGAGTGGTCAGAACCACACCCATTTACGATATCAAGTGCACCGAGTGAGAATCATTTACGTTTTACGATAAAGGTGCTTGGTGACTGGACACGAAAGATACGTGAAGAATTGCAACCAGGTGGGGACGTTCTGGTACGTGGCCCGTATGGACGATTTGATGCCTCGAATGTTAACGGTAAAAAACAAGTCTGGCTCGCTGGCGGGATTGGCCTGACACCCTTCTTATCTAAACTGCGTGCTATGGAAAAAGGTGACGAACGCCAAATTCATTTTGTCTATGCTACTCGAAACAATGAAGAAGCCATTTTTATGGATGAGTTGAATGATCGCTCAAAAGAATTAGGAAACGTCAAAATCTATCAACTGCTTTCCGACGAAGGCTGTTTTGCACGAGTTGATGTGATGAAAGAAAAATTACCTGAATCACTCGATACCTATGAATATTTTATATGCGGTCCTAAACCCATGGTAGACGGGCTTATGCGTGATCTTAAGAATGAAGGTGTGCAGCGCCCAAAGATTCATACCGAAGCGTTTGAATTCAGGTAAGCAGTCACTTATCCACAAAAGAAAGCCCTTTTTAGACTATATAAATTACACATTAAATGATTTCTAAACGTCAGGTGTGATATTTGACGCAACTCAACCTTAAGGTAAGTTTATGAAAATAAGTATATTGACCACTTTGTTCTCTATGGTTTTTTTGCAAGTTGTAAATGCTCAAACTATAACCGTTAACCCTAATGATCAGACCGACATAATCTTTCACGAAGGATACGTATTGGTGAAGTGCGGTGGAGAGCCAGATGATACAAAAGCTTCAACCGAGCTTTTCAGCGACTCATATATAAAGTTGATGCCGGAGTTAAAGCGGTTTAGCAATGAAGGGAAACTCGTTAGAGCACACTATCTAGGCGAACTTAAAAGTGGAGTTTTTATGGTTGTTACAGGGAGTGATCGCGATAAGGCTCGAGAAAACGCAAAAGAGATCGTTCAAGTAACTTCGGATATCATTAAGGATTCAATGGTGAAAATTAATTTCGACGAAAACTTTGAGCCAAGCGAGGCTTGCAGTTACATAGAAATAGGGCCGCTCCTTTATCAATAATGCTATTCTTTTTACGCTTTTTAAAAAGAAAGCCATTTATCTTTAGTGAATGGCCATTTTGAGATTTAGAGGCTCCCTTTCTTAAATCGATGAGAGTGATCGAGAACTCCCTTAGCGGTGATTAAGTATCGACTTTACTAGAGAGACTACGCAACAAGTTGTAGGTTCGAATATCGAAAGTAAACCTAATTCAAGCGTTAGAGCGGCTTCGACAAGAAAAACCTTACACGGTTATAATCTGATTAAACAACGAACTCACTATATGCCTTGAATTCGCAATATGTAGCACGAACCTTTAAGGTCACATCGAAAGCCGATGGGTTGGTCCATGGTCTTTTTGGTCAAGCTTTGGCTTGGCTATTGGAGAGTTTGGTCGAACTCGAAAAACTGGGCATACACCCTAGCGAGACAGATTGGCATATAGATACTCGATCTTACGGTTGTGTTATTCCGGGTATCCTTTTGCCTAAAGGAAACAACAAAACTACCTTAACGGCAAGCTTGATGGAAACATTAAGCATGGTAAAGCTAAAGCAAAGCGCAAACGAACCATTTGATCTTGAGGAGTCATCGTTTAAACGCGCACACGATTTACTTCATCGATGGTTCTCCATCGAACCTTCTGTACTGGCTCGCGTGCCTGACGACATTAATGAGCGATGGCTAGGTGTTCATTATCGAGGCACTGATAAACAGTTGGACCACTATGAAACCGACCCTGTTTCTCAGACCGACTTTATTACTCTGGTCAAAGATTTTTGCGAGCAGCGAAAGTTCGAAGGACTCTTCGTTTGCAGTGATGAAGATGGTTTCATCGCCGAGTTAGCAACCGCTGCTCCAGATCTAAAAATCTCTTCCATAGATCAACTAAGATCAGAGAGTAGCGGCTCTTTACACTTTGATCATATTCCTGATAGTAGTGAAGAAAAACTATCAATGGCGTCGCACGCATTATCCGACGTGGTGGGCTTATCGCGCTGCGGTCACATCATTAAGTGCTCATCTGCTCTCTCTGCGTGGGCAAAAATTTTACAACCAAATTGCCAATTGCATCAGGTCGCTATCACCAGACACCCGTGGTTTCCGGTGAGCGTTGTCAATATGTATAAGGCGCATTCAGACTCCGCTCAAGAGATTATGAGGCGCGTACAGAACGTAGGCTAATTTTCAATTGGTGTACTAAGAAAACTATGTTCATGATGTCTTAATTAAGCGATGTAGGCATTTAGACGCCAATCTACAAAAAATAAAGCCCGAGATACACCAATAGAAAAGTGGCCGCATAAAGGTAGCTAACTCGTTCTTCTTTTTCTGGATCATCTTTAGCGCCGAATGCCGCCAATACGCATTGACGTAACCAAAAGGTATAAAGTACGTAAAGAGTAAAAGGAATAATATCCCGGTACCATGGGAAGCCAGCGAGATCGTCCTCTGAAAGTGATAATAGTAAGTTGAGTTCGACTGACAATCCAAAGATCCCCAGTGCCGTGTTTATGAATATCCATCTAAATTGGTCTACGCCATACATACTCGAGTAGAAAGCCAAATAGGTAATGATCCCGATAAACCCGAATACTAACAAGAATAAAGTAGGCACATCCAGGTAGTACGCCATGACAAAGCTGAGGAGACCAAATAAGGTGATATGGATCACGATAAATGGAAAAAACACCCAGATTGGAAGCTTTTTGCCCTGCCATTTTATTGGGTTGTTCATGACTATTTTTCTCTCGTAACAATCATAGTTAAACAAAACACGAATACAACTCAGGCTTATATACTGGCGTAAGGGCTTTTCATTTCATTAAATTAGGGTAAACCTGCGCGAATGATGTACTTACCTACCATTGTAGAATATGGGGACTCCCCCCGTGATTACTACTGGTCTTAGAATTTTCTATCAGACAATAATATGATTAACAGCGGTGTTTTACGGTGAGTTCAATTGGTACTGCCTCTCCATAGACAATGCTCGTGACGACTTAATATCACTCGGTCAGCGTCTTTTTTGATATATCTAACCACAATCTTGAATGATAACTGCGGTTAAACAAACCTTATCTCAGAAATAGGTAAGTTTAAGATTGTGTTGTCCTCTTGCTACCGAGGCTTGTTTGAATGATGGTTCATCGTATTTATTTTTCGCGCCGGATACAACAAACCCCTCTATTGGGTAACCTTCGCTTTGATTGAGCCGATAATCACTGTTCTCATCGTGCATGATAAATACAGCATAGGGCCCATCGACTAATAAAGGAAAGTCAAAATTCATAAGCTCATCGCTAGCATCGGTCTCTTGATAGCCGACCGCCTTTGTATGGTCATAGCGCGCGAAGGCGTCGGAATTGTCAAACACCATCACCAGCACTTTACCCTGTGATGATCGACTGCCACTTAATGCAATAGACAGATGATTCATACTTCCTGATGGTTTGCTGTTATTAGGCGAACCATTCACTGCAGTTTGTGCATGCTCTTCGCCTTTTAATTTTGAAGCCAGCGCCGCTCCCGCAACTAGAATAAACACTGTAGTGATAATGGATAATAATAGGTTCTGTGAATTCATAATTTATATAATCCCATACATTCATTTGTCAGGATTTCCAGCCAGGAGGTTTGGTTAATGCAATGACCTTTTTCACCGCTCCAGGTATTTGTTTAATATCTCGGAGAAGCCGGGTAAAGCCGTGAAAAAATACTATGAACGGGTTGGCAGTGGTCACTGGTTCAGACACGCCATAGCGTACGGTTTCTTGTTCTTCAACGAATGTTCCAAACATTCGATCCCATACAATGAAAATACCTGCGTAATTCTTATCCCAGTAAATCTTGTTTACTCCATGATGTACTCGGTGATGAGATGGCGTATTAAAAATAGCTTCTATAGGGCGGGGTAAGCGCTTAATCGATTCTGTATGCAAAACCGTTTGATACAATTGCACGAACATTTCCGAAAAGAACACCACGAATGGGTCAAAGCCAAGTAACACCAAGTTGACGCTGAAAAAGAAAGGCCAAACGGCGTCCATAGGGCCAAAGCGGTATGCTACGGAAATATTAAAATGGCTTGATGAGTGATGTACCGTATGAGTTGCCCAAGCGAGACTGACTCGATGCATAAATCGGTGCTCCCAGTAATAAAGCAAATCAGCTAACACCACACATATAATCGTGGTTGCCCAATTTATTTGAATATCAAGGAGAGCGAATTGGCTAACGTATGAAAAAGCAGATAAATAAAACGCCGCCAATACAAAATAACCTATACCGATAAACAAGCCTAAGGTTACAAAGTTAGTGATTGTGTCCGCGATCAAGCCTCTAACCAGTTGCTTTTTAACACTATAACGAATCAGTTCGAATGCTAAAAAAACCAATGAAGCAACAAAGAAATAGTCCCCAATGATTACTTCCCATGAAGAAATGTCTTCACGGCTAATACCTCGAAGTAATTCCGATATGAATTCCATGTTCTATTCTCTATGCCGCTAGCGATGCTTGATACAATAGGGAAATTATAATAAATTGTCAATATTGACAATTAACTATTCAACCATGCCCAGACCGAGCTTAAAAACCCAACGAAGAGAACAGATCATAGATGCTGCGATGAGCTGCGTGGCTCAGCATGGCATCAGCGGATTAACCTTAGAAAGAGTGGCGGAAATTGCAGGCATCGCAAGGCCTTTGATAAGACATAACGTCGGCAATAGGGAGCAACTTGTGGAAGCTGTAACAAATCATTTTATTGAATCGTCTAATGAGAAAATGAATGCGATGATTCATCATCAATCTGAGAAATTAACTCTTACGACCACGATTAACTATTTATTTGATGTTGAGAACAGTGACACCAGGCTAATGTTGGTAGCTGAAGCATTGATTGCGGAGAGCGCTAACGACAAAAGAGTTGCACAGGTGATTCGACAGTGGTTGTCAGATTTTGTTGAAAGGCTCGAGGTATTGGCGTCAAAAGAATTTCCGGAGGCGAGCAAGGAAATGTGTTCGACCGTCGCTACAGGCATCACAGGAATCTACTTTACGGTGGATTCCATGAAACCAATCGGCGGACTATCCGAGTTCACAAATGCCTCGAAAAAAGCAGCTCTTATGCTGCTTGATCAACTCTAGTGTGCTTTTAAAAATGGATGATTTGACGATAAGGACTCATTTGCTCAAGAGAACTAACAGTTCCAGGACATGTATTGTCAGGCCAGCTCGATGCCCGTTTTATCGAGCCTAAATTGAGCCAACTGAAGAAGACTTCTATTTCTTAGTTAAACGAGTTATCGCCTCTTGCTTTACAAAATCAACGGCCTTCGCCAACTCGTCCAATTTGCTGCTTGATACTCCATTCGCTACCTCATTAAATGTCACTTTGCTACCTGAGCCATCCGCTTCGATTGTGATAGTCCATATTACCTTAACCGCCAGTTCTTGCAGTGGTCCGAAGGGTGCGTCTAGTCTGAGCAGCTTACCGTTGTCCACGTTTAAAACGACTCCATGCAGCACCGCATTGTCATCCCATTGCTCGCTCCAATGACCGCCCGCTTTGAGTTGCAATGAAAGATTGCCGGCATCACCTGAATACGTGTGATCCGGGTGCCACCAGCTAGCAGGCTCGACCAATCGTGACCAGAGCTCATCTGGCGACATTGGTGATGATGCCGTGTGGATTAGAGTGTAATGGTCGGCCGATGACGATACTACCTCGGCCTGAACCGAAAGCGTGGCAAGGGCAACAAGCATTCCAATTAGGAGTTTTCTACATGTATTCATAGAGCGTATTTATTCGGGTTCTGAGCATCAGAAAAAACGATGATTGTCGAAAACTATAGAACAGCCTCGACTCATCTTCAATGCTGGCAGTCCTATTGATAGATTTTCTATATCATCATGATCAAGCTTAACAAATTTACTGGCATGCAATTGATCGCTATTATTTATCCATACATCCCAAACCCAAATAATAATTGGAGATCACATTATGACAGCCATCGATATCGGCATCACTGAGAAGGACCGACTCAATATTGCTCAGCATCTAAAACATTTGCTGGCGGATTCTTACACTCTGTATTTACAGACACATAACTTTCACTGGAACGTAACTGGCCCAATGTTCAATCAATTACACTTGATGTTTGAAGGTCACTACACCGAACTTTCAGTCGCGGTTGATGAAATTGCGGAGCGTATCCGAAGCTTAGACATCGCCGCACCTGGCACTTACAAAGCGTTTGCCGAGCTAAGTTCTATTAAGGAAGTGGACGGAGTACCAGCTGCTGACGAAATGGTGACATTGCTAACGAAAGGTCACGAGCAAATAGTAAAAACCTGTCGCGCTGCATTGGTAGTCGCACAAGAGGCCGATGATGAATCCTCAGCGGCGTTGATTTCAGACCGTATGAGAGTTCATGAAAAAACTGCCTGGATGCTGCGCGCACTTGCAAGTTAAACCACTATATTACCGATACGATGTTCGACTTTAGTAAGTTAATAAAAGAGTCAGCTTCTGGGGTGGTCTCCGCCAATAGAGGTAAATAAATATTGATGCAATCTGGCAGAGGCATCACGGTTTGACCAAGTCGAACCAGCTTTCCTTCGTCAATCTTCGACTGTACTGAACGAGCCCATCCAAGTGCAACCCCCTCACCCAGCGCAGCCATTTCCAAACAAACATCATACGTTGTGAATACCAAACCGGGGGGAAGCCTAGTTTGCTTCGCGTTAGCGTAACTAAGAAACTCACGCCAATCTGGCCAACCTCGGTCTTGGTTTTCCAAGTGCAATAGCGGTAACGTCGCTAACTGATCCACGTCAAGACTTGCAGGCAGTTGTTGCGCAAACGCAGGTGAACAAACAGGGAAGATAGCATCATCGGCAATAGTCTCAGTTCTAAATCGGCCCTCGGCCATTCGTCCAACTTGCAAACCAATATCGAATTGCTCGCTGGTTTCATCGATCGATTCATAAGACGATAGTACTTTAAGTTGTAGTCGAGGGTGGGCTCGCTGAAAGGTACTTAGTATCGGTGACACCAAAGCATTTGCGATTGAAATGTCGGAATAAATGGTGAAGCTCTGCCGACCCTTTGCTTTTGCTCTTAGGCGGCTGGTCGCTGTCGACAACTCCCCCAACACCAAACGAACCGTTGATGCAAACGCGTCACCGTCAGGGGTCGGAAGCACATCGTGCCGCTGACGAACAAATAATACTAACCCCAAGTTCTCTTCTAGCTGGCGAATTTGTCGGCTTACGCTAGCCTGCGAACGTGCAATTTCATCAGCCGCCTTACTGAAACTGCGCAAGCGAAACGCCGCTTCGAACGCAACCAAAGTGTTCAGCGGAGGGAGATTTCGATAAAGATTAGACATACGTTTTTCGAATACCTCTGATCAAATAAATCGCTTCTTAATTAGTTTAGATCAAAATAAACTAATTTGAAACGAATAACTGATAGCACTATAGCCTAGAGGTACAGACGATGAATCATGCCCAGCCGCGTATTCAAAGCTCTGATTTGGTATCACTTGCGGAACAGCAAAAGCTCGGGTTTTCACTGGAACAGCCATTTTATACGTCAAAAGAAATCTACCAGCACGACTTGAGCCAAGTGCTATCAAAACAATGGATTTACCTCGATCACATATCAGTCATACCAAACCCAGGTGATTTTATAACCTATGAATTCGGTGACGATTCAATCATCGTAACTCGCAATCGGCATTCTGAGCTTAAGGCTTATTTCAATATTTGTCGCCACAGAGGTTCGCGCCTGTGCTTGAAATCGCAAGGCAATGCTAAACGGATTGTTTGCCCCTATCACGCATGGACCTACAATCTCGATGGTGATTTGCTGGTCGCGAAGCAGATGCCCGACGAATTTCGTAAACAAGACTATTCCCTGTTCAGCTGCAATCTAGAAGTACTTGAGGGGCTAATGTTTATTAACCTCGATAGCGAAGACGCATCTGATTTTGCTGAGCTTAAAAACAATTTATATTCGTTCGTTAAACCCCATGGTATTCCAAACGCTAAAGTCGCGCTCTCGCGAACCTATCCGGTTGAAGCAAATTGGAAATTAGTGGTAGAAAATTTTCGCGAATGCTATCACTGCACACCTTCTCACCCTGAATACAGCTCAGTCAACGCTTATGTTTCGGCAGGCGATAAGCAAATGGGCAGTTATATGCCGGACGTCGAAGCATGGATCGAGAAAAATGCCGACTCACCCTTTGAGAAAGGGTTCAAGAATTTCACGTATGCATTGCAACCGCATCATGCTTGGAGAATGCCGATTAAAAACAATTTCAAAACCGCGACGCAAGACGGGCAACCCGCGGCTCCCTTGATGGGCGATTTTAACGACTACGACAACGCTGAGACGGGTATTTTCTTTGGGCCGCTGAGTTATTTCTATCTCAACAATGACCATGCGGTTACTTTTAGACTCACTCCAAAATCAGAGCAACACACGGAGGTGTCGGTTTCCTGGCTAGTTAACGCGGATGCAGAAGAAGGGCGTGATTACGATATTGATCGCATTAGCTGGCTGTGGGATGTAACAACCATTCAAGATGGCGACATAACAATGGATAATCAAAAGGGCGTGAATTCACGTTTCTATCAACCCGGACCTTATAGCAAACGCGAATACGGCACGGCTGATTTTGTCTCATGGTATTTAGCTCGACTTCAAGGAAGACCAGAGCAACGTTACTTATTTCGCCGATAAGTAGTTCGAACGCGATTATTAGACAAGCGCCGCATGCATCGTCCGCTTGAACTGCTGCTCTAAAATTCTCAGATTAGAGTGATCCTGGCGCGACAAATATTCCACTGCCAAGCCGCGTAGCAGACTGACGTGCAGATAGCGAATAGCGATTAGCTCGCTGTCCGGTTTGCCGAGTTCACTAAATAACTCAACCCATGCCTCGTCGGCTTCTCGCTCGCGTTGCTCTATTAACGGGCTCAGTTCATTCGCCAGCTCACTGTCACTTCGCATTGCCAGCTTCAACTCCAGGTCAGCCAGATATTGCGCTGTTCGATACTTATCGAACGCTGATTCCAAGATACGCTCAACTGTTACTTCCAAAGGCTGAGCATCTCGATGCAAGCCATCGAACACTTCATCATCGCGCCGACGAATTTCGCGCCACACTTCTGACATCAAGCTTATTCTTGTCGGAAAGTAATACTGCCTAGGTCTTCGACTAACTCCGGCCACATCAGATATGAGACCCAACTGTGCACCGGCATAGCCATGCTTAGCCAAACACTCTATCGCCGCATCAATAAGTTTCTGTCGTGTTTTCTCTGCCCGAACCTGCTTTGGACGAGCTGGCATTTTTGACATAATCTATGTTCTAATCGATTTTATAGTTGGTGGTCTAGCAGCATTGAATGACTCAAATAACGACGTTGATCTTAGCAAGATATTTGAGCCAGGTGTGTAAAAAACGGGCGCTCAGTACCGAGTACTGCGCGCAGAGCAAATAGACTGGCGGCGGCTTCCTCATAAACTAAACAAAGTCAGATGGGGAGAGATGGGCGAGCACACTCTGGAACCGTGTTAGGAAATCGCGCTCGCCAATGCCGCCGTTATTAACGATAAGATTGCGTTTACTATTCTTATATTGAATTGTCTTTTCATGTACTCCTCTATTGGTGTTTTGCGCTTGATACTTTTTGGGTTTCCTTTTTAAAG
Source organism: Arenicella sp. (assembly GCA_965230315.1). Lineage (GTDB taxonomy): Bacteria > Pseudomonadota > Gammaproteobacteria > Arenicellales > Arenicellaceae > Arenicella. The sequence goes on along the minus strand of CBDDKT010000002.1, from coordinate 3,079,469 downwards.
GGTCTTTCACGCATCTAGGATTTTTTCTCAATTCATTATTAAAGCCAATTGTTATGGGCCACCAAAAACCCATAAACATTAACAATTTCAACGTTTTATTAAAAACTAATTAATTAGTTGATAATTATTATCACTCACCGTATAGTATTTAAAACTAATTAATTAGTAGTTAGCAATTGGAGAAAAATATGGCTAGAAGTAAGTCAACGCAATTAACAGACGGTGAACAAAGTATTATGGAGGTACTTTGGGAACGCAATGAGGCATCGGTTAGAGACATCGCTGACCACTTATCAAAAACAAAACCAACGGCTTACACAACTGCCCAAACCCTTTGCAAGATTTTGGTAGAAAAGGGGTACGCTGATTTTAGAAAAGAAGGAAAAGCATTTATCTATTCAGCGACAATAACTCAAAAAGAAGCTCGACAAAGTGCGTTTACATCGATGCTAAATAAGTTCTTTGGCGGATCGCCTGAAGTTCTCGCACAGCATCTGATGCAAGAAACCGACATCGATCTGGATGATTTGGAGTCGTTGCAACGACAAATCGATGAAAGCGACAAATAAGTTAATTGCGAGGAGTAATCGATATGATGTTTGAATACACGTTGTTAACCACGCTCGCCTTCCATCATATGGTAATTGGCGGTCTGCTAATTGCGGCGTTGCTACTATTCAATAAATTAATCAAGCTAAGCGCAGAGTCGCAGAGCTGGCTTTGGATGACCGCCTTTGTTATATCGACAGTGATCCCTTTTACACTGCTGTCAAACAATGAAACCACTCGCAATATTGCAGTCAATGAGTCCAGCAGTACGCCATTACTGGCCCCCTCGACAAACTCGATTTTATTTAACGATCAAACCCATTTACCCCTCGATTCCAGCTGGCATTTACCCAGCGAAATCGTGTTTAACTTTTCGCTCTTTTTAAGCCTTGGAATGGTGTTATGGCTTATCGGAAGCGCTTGGCGTGCCACGACTGTAATGAACACCGTGCTTCGAACCAGGCAATTACTTCATTCCCAACGAACACCGATTGATTCACTGTCGAGCGCCTTAGGTATTAAGGTCTATTCTTCGACCTTAGTAGCGTCACCGATGGTTGTCGGATTTTGGTCACCCCAAATTATTTTACCGAAAAGTATTTTGGAAGAGCTTAGACACGAGCAGCTGGATGCGGTCTTGCTTCATGAAAAAGCGCACATACAGCGCAGAGACAATTGGTTTAGTTTGTTTCAGGAGCTGTTGGTTATCATTTTTTGGTGGAGCCCTATTCTTCGATTTTTAAACAGGAAAATTCATGTAGAACGAGAGATTGCCTGTGACTTACGTGCAGTGTCACAAATGCAAGACTCTAAGCAGTATGCGCAATCGTTGGTCGACTGTGCGAAATTAATGGTCGACGAACGGCGCAATGTGCTCGCCATGAGCTTATTCAGCAAAAAGAAAGAGCTAAACTACCGAGTAGGCGAGGTTCTAAAAAGTAAGGCTAAAAAAATACCGAACATTGGTTTAATCGTGGTTATATGTCTGGCGTTTAGTGCGACGGCCTTAGGAGCGGCACAAATTTTCTCACCCAAAATAAGTATCAAGCACACCGCCGACGATGCGCGCTTTTACTCAACACTTTCGAAACGCAAAGGCGAGAAATTACTTGAGGCGGTCAAAGCTAACGATATCGACGCTATACAGAGGCTACTAGATGATGGGGTAAACATAAATACTCCGGTAATCGGCGATGGTACTGCTTTGATGATAGCGGTTAAGAGACGAGATGCACCCATGGCACAGGCTCTCATAAACCTCGGCGCCGATGTAAATCAAGCGTCAATGTATGATGGCAACCCTCTAATCATAGCGGCCAAAACAAACAACTTAGCGCTGGCCCAGCTATTAATTGATCATGGTGCTGATGTTAATAGCTATGTCAGACGTGACGAAACGCCGCTGATAAACGCAACTACTCGAGGTCACCTGGAGATGACTCAGTTACTCATAGAGCACGGTGCTGATGTTAATTTGAGCATCACTACCGGCGTTGAAGACGGTTTCGAAGTCAGATCTCCGCTAAATAGGGCTACTAGCGACAAGGTAAAACAATACCTCATCACTCATGGCGCCATAGAATAGCTCACCAAGCCGCCAGGCGCACCGTAAAACTGTTTTACGAATAGCCTAAAGTAGTCACCCAAAAAAGGTAGTCACCTAAAAATAAGCATCGCCCCACTTGGATTGGGCTAGCAAAACTCACCCTAAAGAAAGGTAAAAACATGATTTTTAACACGCCCATATTCTTTTGGTTTTTCTGTATATTTATTTTGTTCTATGGATTTATATTTTTAAAGCAAACGCCTCGAGTCTACTTAATACTAATCGGCAGCCTGGTTTTCTATGGCGCATGGAACTATCGTTTCATTCCCTTATTGGTTGGCAGCGGGATTGCCGACTATTTTATTGCTCAGGCAATTTTTCAGGCAACCTCGCAAGCTAATAAAAAACGCTGGCTAATGGTATCCCTGAGTTTAAATTTGGGTCTGCTCGCTCTATTCAAATACGCGGACTTCGTGCTGTTGTCTGTCGCTGATTTACTCAGCGCTATTGGATATAACGCCTCAATCGAAACCTTATCGTGGGTACTCCCCGTCGGCATCTCGTTTTATACGTTTCAGAGTTTAAGCTACACCATCGACGTTTACCGCGGCGACATGAAACCAAGAAAAGGCCTGGTCGAGTTTGTTGCAGCCTTATCCTTTTTCCCACAACTGGTGGCAGGCCCAATTCTTAGAGCAAAACAAATTCTCCCGCAAATGCACGCTATCGCATTACCAGAATGGGCGTCTATTAAGCATGGTTTTTTACTGATAACCGTGGGCCTAATTAAAAAGACCGGTGCAGACCTGATGGCGATCCCGGCAAAGGCGGCGTTTGAGACTACCGAGGCGGTAAGCACCATAGAACTTTGGACAGGCGTTCTCGCCTTCGCTGGTCAAATCTACGGTGATTTTTCCGGGTATACCGACATTGCGATAGGCATCGCGCTGCTATTAGGGTTTCGGATACCGCTAAACTTTAGAGTCCCGTATTTCGCATTATCGCCTGTGGATTTTTGGCGACGCTGGCACATCTCTCTTTCGAGTTGGTTACGTGATTACCTCTATATATCGCTGGGAGGAAACCGTAACAACCATCGAACACGCAATGTATTTCTCACCATGCTTCTCGGCGGCCTATGGCACGGCGCGGCCTGGACCTTCGTAGCCTGGGGTGCATTTCACGGCATAATTATTACCGCGACGCACTACCTAGCGACGCTTAGCGTATTCGAACGCTTTAGAAACTCGAACTCAAAACTAATCCAAATTACTAAGTGGGCGATCACATTCTACCTTGTTCTAATTGGCTGGGTATTCTTTAGAGCAACGGATCTGAACTCGGCCATTAATATAATAGTAAATTTGCATCTGTTTAATTCGCAGGTAGTGGCCAGCAGTCACGCCACACTCATTTTCATAATGACCGTCACATGGCTTCTGGTAGTCCATATCATGGACTACTACGTGATTAAAGGAGCCGACACACTCGAACGCAAGTCGTGGCTGTTTTGGCCACTGATGATTTTAGGCCAAGCCTTATGCTTATTCATCGGCGAACCAAGCAATCAATTTATCTACTTCCAATTCTAGAGGTACCATCATGCAATCAAGTCAAAAAATTTACGCCAAGACAGTTCTAGCGCTTGGTTTTTGTATGGCCGCCGCAATAAGTTTAATCAACCTTGTCTTAATCGCCAACGACGTCAACAAACAAGGCATTATGGCTCGTGTGGCTGAAGCTCAAGCGGCGCTGCCGAAGATCATCAATGAACCTAATGACCTTGTCATGTTCTTTGGCTCATCGATGACACGGGCAGGCTTTTCACCACGCCAATTTGATAAAAGCTTAGCACTTCAAGGGAAAGATGTTACCTCGTTCAATTTTGGTTTTGGCGGCCTAAATCCGTATTTTCAAGATTTATTGTCTCGCCGTATCGCCGAAAAATTCGATCAATCAAATCGCCGATTAAAGTTGGTAATGATTGAATTCAATCCGTTTCAAACCACTCAAACTCGATGGAATAGAGCTGCACCCATTGTTGATTCATTTACCACCATGCTCGCCAGTAATTCTGAGCTTTTCGAAATTGCCAAGAATGACATTACTCGTGGGGCTCGATTATTCAACATTAGATATGTGCGTAATAACATTTCTGCGGAAATGATTACCAGTTTTTACGGCAGAGCAATATTCCCACAACAACGCGCTGAAGAATTCAAAGACGACGAAGAGATTGTGGCGGAACGCAGGCGGCTCGGCAAATTGCTCAATGAACAATTTGAAAAAGAATACCCGGATCATGTAGACGCAGAATGGGTGTACTCGTGGCAGGGCGGCGGTACTATTCCAGAAGAACGGTCGCCCGAAACTTTAGCAATATTCGAACAATATTACGCCGTAGCACATACCGACGCGAGAATGAAAAATTATCGACTAGGGCGTATTAGAAGCGCTGATATTGAGGAACTTAATTTTGAGCCATTATTGGTTGAACACTTCATTAATATTGTCAAAAACCTGCAAGGTATTTCGGATAATGTTGAAGTGATTATGTTACCCAAAAATTCAAAGTGGATTCACAACACCCCCGCAGCTAAAAAACGCCTCGCAGAGGTTGTAAGTCAAATCGAGAAGGCGACTGGCGTAGCAATCAAAAACCATCAAGACATTCCAGAGATAACGCCCGATATGTACCGAGACGCAACTCACCTGGCCCGCTACCGAGGCGACGTGCCCTACACAAATTATTTAATAAAGGAGTTTGCAAAACACCTCTAAGTACGAACGTTTATTGAGCGCGATATTATCGAGAACGTTTACATTCTGGCAGCGACAAAGAACCGATTTTCGCACACTAAGAGAACTCAATTTATAAGACTCTGCGTGAATATATACACGGCGATCGGCATTACAAATTCGTAGTGCCAACGCAATTAAAATGGGTAATGACTGCCAATGATACTGCGAACGCGCTAATACATTACGCGGCTAGAATCATCAAGTTCTAGACCCAAAGAGGAATCAAGACCATCGGCAGGTTTAAATTAGCCCACCTTGAGCATCAACTCATTCGTAGCCCTTGTGATGCGCAAGGAACCCGGGTTTATTAATTATCATGTTCTATGCTATTGCTAGGTTGAGGCGCCCTTAATCGAGAATAAGGCGGTTAATTTCAGAAGTTTCACACAAGCTAAGATAAACGATAGTGCCGCACACGCGATCAATCCAACCGCCAAGTCAGGAAAGAATGGATAGATCGATAATAAGTTTATCTTGTTCATAGCAGGAACTAAGTAAGTCATAGCATAGCTATAGAGTAGTAATAGAGCAGGCGTTATCAATGCTCTGGCATTGACAAGTGTTACCCGATTCTGCCTGATTGTACGTAGCAGAAAAAACACAAGTACCGCTGCGCTAAAGTAAAGCGTCACTAAGGAAACCAGATTGACCGTATTAAGCGTCTTTCTTTTTGGCGATTGATTAAAAATTACACGCCGTAAATTCCACACAAACTGATTATGCAACGCGCTGGAATAGTTGCTCAGAATGGCAAAACCAATATCACCTCGTTCATTGCTTGCATCACTGAAACCCATCAAATTAGTAAAGCCACCATTACCACCACCGTGTTCATAGTAGTTCTCGCCCTGATTGCTGTAGACCTCCCAGCCTAAACCATAAGCTGCATTATTGTGCTCGGTATTGAGCAAATTGTTTCGCATTTCCTTTGAAACCAACCCCGACCCTCCATGCGCTACCTCAATAATGTAATCAGCCAGATCTTCGACACTCGCAACCAGACCGCCATCGCCCATTTTCATTCTCCCCAGGACAAACTCACGCTCGACTGGAATTCCAAACCAGTGAGGAAAACCTATTGCCGGTGTATGAGTTTCATGTTCCGCAATTTGAACAAAGCTGTTTTTCATGTCGAGCGGCCGTAAAATACGCTCGGCCATTACCTGCTCAAAAGGTTTCCCTTCCAATTTTTCGATCAGATGACTAACGATATGATAATTGCTATTCGAATATTGGTAGACCGTGCCGGGCTTTGAATGCAATTTTGCAGTACTTAATTTTTGCACCGATAAAGCGGTTGCATCCGCGCCTCGGTAATCGGTGTTTTGCGTCAAATTACCACTGGCGGTGGTAAAACCGCTATTGTGCTGCAGCAAATGACGCAGTGTTATTTGATCCGATAATGCCGTATTAGACGTAGTGAACCAGGGAATGTGATCAACCACACGATCACTGAGTGCCAACTTACCTTCATTTTCTAACTGCAGCATCAGCAACGCGCTAAACGATTTGGTGATCGAGGCCAACTGAAACGGCGTTTGCGGTGTCACCAAAGCGCCGGACGCATCGGACTTTCCAAACCCTTTTGTATAAACCACTTGGCCATTTTCGATCAATGCCACTGCAACGCCCGGAATCGCCTCCTCGGCCATGCCTTGCTGAATATAGGCTTCAATCAACTCTAAACGCTGACTATTAAAATACTGCGTTTCCGTCTGGCCATGCACGGGGCTAAAAATGCTAAGTGTAATGATCGCAGCCAGTGCAACTGCGGTGTATGTAGTATTAAATCTAATAATCGCGTTCATAATCATGTTATCTCGTTAGGTGGCACAGTCCAGCTATTGAGTAATATTTGGCTGGCATTTTCTACTGCGACGGTGAAATTCAAAGCAGCACTTATGAACACTGTATCTAAGCGTTTTTATTTTGCGATGGGTTTTACGTGAGACGGTTGGTTTTATTCGTCAATTGCGGTACTTTCAACTCACGATTCGTGAATTACATTGGAATGATGAGCTTAAACCAAGATAGGATTATCGCTGGCCTAGTGGCCACTTTTGTCTTAAGCGCCGTATTTGCGTTTCTCGGTGTCTACGACAGCAATACCATGCCTTTTCTTCAACGGCTTTTCTTCTGGGGGTCGACCATCAGTACCGGTGTCGTCACCGGCCTGTTATTTTCTGATTGGATTTTCAAAGGCCCCTTAGCCGAGCAAAACACGGCTTTAAAACTGATAGTATTATCGGCTATTGTGTCAATACCGGTTGTTATCGTGCTTGCAGCATTCAGTGGCGGTCTCACTGGTGGCTGGCCTCTTTACAATTGGCCACTCCAGTTTTTCTTGTCGTTTTTTATTGCCATCATTTTAAATACGGGTGCGTATGTGGCCTTGAAAGCGGCCGATTGGGCCCCGTCGTCAATTACAACAACATCGAAATCAACCCAGCCGGGTGCGCAGTTTCTTCAACGTTTACCCATCAAATATCATCAGGCAACACTGTACGCCGTATCATCAGAAGACCACTATATCCGAGTACACACAGATCATGGAGAAGAACTCATTTTGATGCGACTAAGTGACGCACTAAAAGAATTAAGCGAGGCAGATGGTCTACAAACCCACCGCTCATGGTGGGTAGCACGTGCAGGAATCGCCGAATCGATCAGTAAACATGGTAAGCACAGTCTTCGGCTTCAAACCGGAACCGTCGCCCCTATCTCTCGCTCGTTTTCTAAAGCGGTTCGCGAGGCGTACTTTAATTAGCGATTAATTAGTCTAACGTCGTAAAATCACAACGGAACGATTAACCTATAGCACGAAAGCTGGTTCAGGAACCACGATAAATCTTCTCTTTGTTGCGCTTCTGCTCTAACTTACTATGGGCTTTGATAAGGCGTAAATTTATTTACGATTCGCCCTACAGGGATATCAAAACTTTGCACTGACGGTGGCACCCGAATAATTCAAGCAATCGCTAACTCTTATTTGTTGAACCTTAGATAAGCTTTCTAAGGCACTATACCGATACTCAGTGTGTTCACTGCTCAGTTGTATTCGCGCTCCGTTTTGGAGTTCACATTTGAAAATAAACGCCTGAGAATTGTACGCGGAGTGATAATAAACACCACTTAGATATTCAATATTAATGTCGCAATTAAGCTCTTCACGACACTCCCTGATAAGCGCCTCATGAATAGTTTCACCAACATCAAGCGCGCCACCAGGCAAGCCCCAATTGAGGTCGTTATAACTCGCCTTCAGCAACAACACATGATTGCTTTGATCAGTTATGACCGCGTGAGAACTCAAGCGAAATGTATCTTCGTATGCCATCTCAACGGCCCTGTATCACCCACGCCTGATCCAAACGTGTACTCATTTCACCGCACTAAAAAGAGAAAGAATTTCATTGCACGATTGCTTTTCAACATAGATATTCTCGGCATAACCTTCAGATGAATAGGAAAGAGCACAACCTTTATCTGAGCCATTCTCGGAGGTTAGGGCGTCTATATTAGACCGTTTAACGTATTTAACTTCCTCGAACGGACGTACCTTATTTTCTTTTCTGATTTTTCCAGGCCCAACCAGCTCAATAAAACCGGAGCCAACGGGCTTAACGCGTTTAATAGAGAAAGGGACGAGTTCAGACGCACTGGAGTATAGTGGCACCAACATGAAAAATATCAGGGGTACAATTGGTGAGGTCGATCTCATTGTTTCTCCAAGGGTATCAATAATGTGTTTAAATCGAATGTGCTTAGATGGTTAAACTGTCACTGATTAACCCAATGTACACCACCTTGTTGTATTAGGCTCTCGGCCATTGCTTCTGGAACAACATGTACCTTGCCGCTTTTCTCGATTGTCGAATACCCATGCACACTAAGAATGCTCGCCAATATCTCTGGCACCAATTCTTCATCGGTTATTCCAGAAATAGTCGCTTTTCCTTTGACGCTTGAATCAACCATAAATTCTGTATTGCTTGTTTTGGCGAAGCTATTTAAAAGCTCGTGTAATGAATACTCCAACCTAGGGCCTTTTTCTGCCAGAGAAACACTTGATATTAGAAATAAACACACGGCTAAAGCAAGGGGCAAAATTTTCACAACGAGTCTCCCATTGGGTAACAGATAAACGTTAATCAAAACGTATCCGCAGTATTACCGATCAAAGAATCTGGGTAAATCAACCTTGATAAAACGTAAGGTCACTATGTTAACCTAGGCTGAGAACACTGGCACAATATTGTGAACGACACCACAATCAAGGCAGCTTTACTAATTGCCATCTCGTGCTTTGGCACCGATACCCGCCACAAAAAGTAAGGCTCCAATCACCACAAGATTTTTGAGAAACAGTGATAGCTCAACCGATCTCTCAGGCTCAGCCATTGCCCAAAAATCATGAAAAACCAAATTAGTGGACAAGGTAAATAGTGCCAATAATATCGCTGCTTCGACATGGAAGCGTTTACCAGCAAGCACCAGTAAACCTCCAAATAATTCCAGCGCTATCGTTAATGGGAGCAGCAACTCAACTAACGGCAAGCCAGCTTGAGACATGACGTTCAAGGTATGTTGAAAGTTTAATAACTTATTGATCGCGCCTAGGATGAAGAGCGATGAAATTAATGTTCTACCGAAGACTATCATTCTGAATCATTCTGAATCATTCTCCTGCCATAGTTAGCTCTAGAGTAGATCTAGTGTAATGCACAGAATGCAATCGGAATTCACGTCACCTTTAGCATTGCGTATTTGGTTTTTGAAAGTTGGATTTTAATTCGAAGCAAACGCTAAACTTTGCGCCTATCTGAAGATAAACACAATCGATATCAAGTTAGCTAATCTGATTCTCACCAACGCTGGTGGCTCTATGTGGTTCTGAACTCGACCCTATCACTCCCTCATCTGAGAGATCAATGTCGCTGTAACCAGTGCATGTGCAATATGTACAGCGAACGAATAATCTGACAAAGAGAATTTACAGCTCCGCATTTATTATTCTCCTGCGGTAGCGCCGTACTATTTTGTGCAATATACCTATTCGCTCAACATCATTCTTATAGGTAGGCATTTGAATGGCTCGCAACATAAATGGCGGTCTGCGTGGCTCCCCATATGCGACCAAATGAACATTTGTTCCAACAGCCAATCCCATACCCGCTTCTATACAAGAATTTACGTTATCATCAGATATATCCGCGATCACAACAAATGCACTGCATACTGCTTTCATTACAGCGCTGTTTAGAGGCTGTTCGTGAATTTCGTTTCCAACAATAGTACTCATACCCGTTACAAGCTCAACCATTTGGCGCACAGGCCCCGTAGCGCGAGTAACATCAGAATCAAGATCCATCGCACAGAAAATATACTGTGCATCAGGCGGTCCTAGCCATTGATCCCATAAATTTTCAAGTTCAAAACCCACTGGTGATGGGCAATCGCTAGAATCTGTCTTCACCCTCAACCATTTTTCGTCAGAAGCATCTTTTCGCCGAATTCTAGGATCGGCGATTACAATAGTTGGTAAGCCAAGCTTTACTGCGTAGTCAATCTCACGCAGAAAATACTTGTATGGACCCTTTTCAGCCTCTGCGACCTCCTCATCTCGGTACGGGATAATGGCAACAAATGCTCCGCAGCTCGATATAATACGTTGAACTCTATCTCCTTGGCCAAACCCCTTTTGGTCTCGTGAGTCGCCTACTAAACGAAAACCTTGCTCCATCAATTTTTGGCATACGGTTTTTGCACTACTACTATCACTATTGCGCCATGAGCAGCTTATATAAACATCACGTGCCGTTGTAGGATTTGGCCTTTTTTCACCTGGATAGAATGCTCGTAAAATAGAAAATGCGATTTCTTCAGTTAAGCGTGCTTCAGGAACATCAATCCAAGTGATGCCTTTCATTAAAGCTGAGACATTAGCATTGCCGATTCGTAGCGCAACGACTCTAAAACCTTTATGGTTTGCGCGTTCATCCATTGAAGAGTTGTACTCAGCTTGCACCCACCCTCTTTCCATAGATTCATCTGAAGCGACCAGTAGCACTCCTTTACAGCGCTCAATTGCGCGTTGCAGGTCTGTTGCCAAAAGAGACCCACCACCAAGCTCGCGAGCGTCATACCATACATTCAACCCAGCCGCCTCCGTAAGCCATCGATCGACTTCTTCCACGAAGAGCTGATCTTTATGCGCATGACTGAGAAATATATCAAACTCTCGCTTATGGATTGGCAATGTCATTATTGTATCTACAATCTATAAATGCATCTGCAAAGGCATAATACCTCTAAACAGGCACGTGTAATTTACACGCCCCAGGGGAAACGTGTTTTTGCGGCTGATGTGGATTAGACGCTGATTCATTTATCTTTAATCTACCTCGACTTTAAATAGGAGATTTCATGGATTGGAATATCTTGTTCTTTTCACGCCTTTACCCTAGAAAAACACCCCAAGATAAAAGCCTTAAATCTTCAATTTAACACCAATTTTTCTTATTACCAAACCCGAACAGAAATTGAGGCGGTTTCAGCTTTCGCAATTTATTGTCGCCCGATTAAAACAAATTTAAATCTCGTTACACAAATCTACCAATTCATTCAAAGCGCACTAACGCCCGCTCTGACGACAGATTTAGGCTTGGAACTAACGACTATCAAACCAAAATTTATCGCTAGCAGCACTTTGTCAGGATTTTACTTGCCAATAGTTTCAGTAATAGCACGGACAATTTCGACAAACAGTTCTTCTTGTTCCAATTCAGACATTTTAATAACCGGATTTAAAGGTGAATTGAATGCTTGAAACTTACCTATATCAGATTCTTCATAAGAACATGGTTTAAGAATTACCGGAAATATAGATGTTCCACCTAGCTTAGCAGAAGCCAAAAGTGGTGGAAGTTCATTTTCAATTATAAAATCTGATGCTAAGAAATCTGCACTAACCAATAGAATGGCAACCTTCGCAGTATCAAGTGCTCGGATAATTTCGTCCTTCCATATCATTCCTGGCTTTATCTTCGTATCGTCCCAAGGAGATATCAAACCTTTAAGCTCAAAAGGTTTCATGTGTACTTGCAATCTATTTAGCCATTCAGAATCTTTATGGCTATAGCTGACAAAAATAGAAGGCTTTGTTTTTTCCTGCACCGACATAGAGGACTCCTTTATAGAATTTTCTAATAGGGCTCTTGGATTCTCAGATCTAGCTATGTGCGCTAGCGTTGTCAACATGCCTTGGATGTATTGAATCTGCTCAAACTCTAGATACTTGTTAATAACCTTTAAGCTATCAAGAGAGATATAACCAGACTGAATTGTTTCAATTATATCGGTTTTATTTATCTTTCTGTGAAACAAGCAACCTCGCTCTCCATCATGAATCATTCCTTTCCCAACGATAAAGCGGATTGAAATGCTCAATAATTCAATGCAGTAATAAATGCTGACTGGCAGGGGCTCTATTATGTTTTCCACTCCATATATTGATGTGATAGCTTTTCCGGTAATTCTTTCGTGATCATTAGTTTCCATTGACCCAAAGAGATTGCCGAGCTTCTTCCCATCTAGACGTCTGTTTACAACGCCAATCACAAGATTATGAAATCCTTTTAGATCTTTGAATACATTATCAAACAACCTGTATATTTCGATTGTCTGATAAGACTCATGATTCTCCGGGTCATAGCAAGAAAATCTTGAATCCTTTAGCAATGAGAACAAAAAATAATCCTGATTTTGATTTACAAAAGATACAGCGCTCATTAGATCACTTGTATCACTAAATCCGATTTCAACTATTTCTATTGGAATTCGACTCATAACATTTAAAGAATCCTAACGCCTTTAAAACGGGCGTGCTTTAACACGTCCAAATGTACGTGGTAAATATATTTTTTTGACCTTGTTCAGAGTCATTACTTCCATCTAAGTGGATCACCTATAAAATTATTTTTCTCTAGTCGTTCTAAAAAGGTAAATGTTTGAGGCGCTTCATTTTTTACCTCAGTCCAAATTTTTTCGAACTCTTGCTTTGAAAGATTTGACTTCATACCTGCGCACCAATCAACCCAAGTATCTTTTCGTATCCGATTTTTTCGCCTCAAAAATATTTGTTCATTACACAAATCCAGATAATTATAAATAAGCTCTCTCGTCATTTCCTGTTTATCTTCGGAAACACTTTTTCCAATAAGAGCATCTACCGGAATACCACGTGCCAATTCTCGATACTGTTGATCAATAGAGTCTTCAAATTCACTCTGGGCAATTTTAGAACTAGTGCGGAGTTGAAAAGCCGCTATAAGAACACCTATAGCGGTTGCGACTGATACGAGAGAATTCCAATCAATATTCATACGATGTTCTTAGTTGTACTTATAACGCCTACCCAGCGGGCGCGCTGAAACGCATCTGAGCAGAAAGCCTTCGTGTTGTGACTTGTTAGGTTTCTTTGCTTTTGTATGCAAGTTTAATAGCATGCTTTTCCCAATTTTGGCCGTCAAAGTCTGTGATATTTACATCTTTAGCTATCGTATCTAGGCAGTTCACATTTACATCCACTCCATCTGGATTGGATCGTGGTGTGTAAAACGGCTTTACACCACAGTACTTGCAAAACGTATGTTTCGCGACGCCTGTACCAAAGGTATAAGTTGATAAACAATCCTTACCTGACAGCAGTTTAAATTTACTAAGCGGAACTATTAGATGAAGAAAACCCGATTTCGAACATACAGAGCAGTTGCAATAATCAGCTTCAATTTTTTCAGGAGCTTCTACTTCAAACGCAACTTTCTGACAATGACAACTACCTTTATAAATCAATGGCCACCTCTGAAAAAGTGACGCCTTACCAAAGACCGCGCCGACACGCGCATCCAACGGAGCCCGTTTACAAGCAGTGTAAACTTAGGAAATTTTTTAACTCTCATTTCTGAATGATAATGCAAATCTAAAAAAGCCATAGCTTCCAAAACATGAGGCCAAGCTGCTGGCTAAACCAAGTGCCCATATAAAATTATCATAAGCGCTGTCGTTATCAGGGTCCATAAAGGGCTCTATAAGCATGGGTGAAATCATTATCAATACCAGCAATCCCAGACTAATAAACATCATTTTGGTTCCAGGCCGTGATGATCTCATCAATAAAATAATAACCGCCGCAAAAATTAAAGTAACCGAAGCAAGCTCTAAGAAGGCAAGAGCAGTTAGAACGTAAGGCGATGATTCGGTAATTTCATTCATGAAAAGTTTCCTGAAGCGTATTGATCGAGACAGTCACATTGAGCTAACACCGCGAGCAGCAGTGCAGCCGAATAATGTTTGTTGGCCTGGTTCGGTGTTGTTTTCAAAATACTTATCGCATTAATTTGAATGCACTGCGATATAACCACATTATTGGATCTTGGATTTCGCAGTAGCCAAGAATGAAACTTATTAATGCAAACGCGGCCACAGCGACCGCAGTCATTTGGAACGAGAGCGGTGACCCCCAGAGCAAAAACAACAAACCAAGGGTAGTGAATGTGCAAACAAAATGCCAAACACCTATGCCAAGTTTATGAGAGATTGACGTCCCTTCGTCCGATCTAGCCATACGCATAACACCTTTGCGCGTCCGTGCCACATAGATCAGATTGGTTCTTATTCTTGTTATACATTTGTTTTTCGATAGAAATTAAAGCTGCGCTTTTCGCTGTCCAAATACTTTCCATTTTCATCTTTTCTTATTCGTATTTTATAAATATAAAATACCGACTCTAATTCACGACCAATATACTCGGACACGTTAAGTCCATTTGAAGTATACCTCCACGTAAATTCACTTTTATAAAGTAAACTTCCTGATTCATTCAAAGAAATATCTGAACCATTACCATTTCCTTGAAATACTATGCGATATATTTTGTTGTTATCTAAAGCTTCCCAAGTGCCTACTACATTAAATTGAGAAGTCGTCGCACATGAACTAAGGGATAAAAGTGAAATTATAAGAATAATTCGATTCCTAACTCTGCTCAACGCCCAAGGTATGCGCGCGCGCAGTGCGGGTCCAACCCGTAGGGCAGAATACCCTTTCTTGTTATGTGTTAATTGGCTCTTCATCTGGTTTTAACCACTTGTCTACTAGACCACGAATTAATAGGTAGTTTAACAACCAATAAATGACAAACCCCGATAAAAAATAAAAAGCATTGTCTTTCAAGAATGTCAGAGCAACTCCAAAAGCGATAAAGGATATGCCTAACCAATGCCCAAAAAATTTTAAAATTTCAAATCGATGGTGTTTCATATCGCTATTTGAAATCATGGATACACAAAACCCCTAGCCAAGGGGCACGCTGACAACGCCTCCTGCGGAACCAGCTTGCTTGCGGAGTGAACTTATTATGTGTTTTTGCCATAAGCCTTATTTAATACGCCTTACCATATTTTGAAACCAAAACAGTGATACTCTCACTGTTGGTAAATTCCCAATGGTATTGATAGCCTTTATCAATTTTCGTTCGAGTATATGACACGATATTTCGTTCGCAATACTCACTGGAGCTACATTTTTGAAGGTATTTTGCGAGAGCAATCTTTTGAAGCTGATCATCAGATCTTTCTCTAATGCCAACGAAATAAGTTAGAAAACCAAATACCAATATTGGAAGAAAAATCAATAGTGAAAGAACGACAAGTCTATTTCTATTCATATACATAACAGCCTGATAAACAGGACGCTGTCCTACATAATATTATTTTCTGGAATACTGATAATTCTTTTATCTCATATCTAGCGGCATTTAAATTCCTAATTATCATGCTTTTCTCTCTCCCGCGAACAGGTTCAATACTGATGACTGGAATATAACGATTGATAGTCCTTTGTTTGATCCTATTATTGATAATACACCTTATGCAATTAAAGTGTCATGCATAGCTTGATTAACGCAATTTATGTATTCGACTAACTAGGCTGGTATCGATATCCAACGCCGTGCACGGTAGTTATGATTTCGGGGTTCTTGGGGTCGATTTCGATGATCTTTCTCAGTTGTGAGATGTGTTGATCCAGTGTGCGGCTGGTGGGTAGATAGTCTCGGCCCCAACACAAGTTGAACAGCTCATCACGGCTAATCACTTTTCCGCTGTTTTGATACAGTATTTTTAGTATGGTGCAGTCGCGCAGGCTTAGGTCATACTCTCGGTCGTCTCTTGATGCGCGCAGTTGATCGGTGTCGATGGTTAAATCCTTCATCACAAACGTTTGGGAATTCTGGTTTGTTTGTAGAGTGGACTTTTGTGCCATGTTATAACGCCTAAAAATAGCTCTTACGCGGGCGATCACTTCGTGTTTGCCAAACGGCTTCATTAAGTAATCATCGGCGCCGAGTTCCAGACCGAGCACGCGATCTATTTCTTCGGATTTGGCGCTGATAAACATCACCGCGGTTTGTTGGTCTTGCTGGCGTATTTTACGACATACAGCATAGCCGTCCTGACCTGGCATCATAATGTCGAGCAGCACCATGTCGGGTTGAATTTTCTGGTACAACTCCCAGGCGTCTAATCCATCATGCGCTGCCACGCAGTCAAACCCCTCGACGGTTAAAATGTCGATTAAGGCTTCTCGAATCAATGTATCGTCTTCAGCGATGAGTAGTTTCATGAGGCACTCTCACTGTTTAAACTCACTTTGAAGCAGGCGCCTTTGTTACTGTTGATCAATTCAAGATCACCGCCGTGTAAGCGACATAAGTCTCGGGCGATGCTCAAGCCGATGCCGGTTCCCGAGACACCTTCGGTTAACGAGTCGGAGCCTCGTTCAAATGGCTCGAATATTTTTTCTCGCAAGGCTTGTGGAATACCGCGGCCGGCATCGCAGACTTGGATGATAGTTGTGTCCTGAGTAATCTCTGATTTGATGTGGGCTAAGCCACCGTCGGCCGCGTACTTTTCGATGTTACTGAGCAGGTTGTTCAGCACTTGCTCTAATAGCTCAGAATCCAGCATCACTGGCGTCTGTGCATTAAGCTCGGTTTCAATGGCAATATTCTTAGCCGCTAAGGCTGGGGCAAAATTACCGATCGTGAGCTCAATAACTTCATCAGCAGAAATGAGGGATTTATGCACACTAATTTTTTGTTGTTGAGCCCGTGAAAAGTTCAACACATTATTAATCAAGCGCCCCAAGCGCTGACTTTCAGATGTGACGACGCTGGTGAATTTTTTTACCCGTTGGCTGTCGGGCACTTCCTCTTCAGTCACTTCACTGTCCAACATGTCGGCATAAATGCAAATATTCGTGAGCGGAGTTTTCAGCTCGTGGGATACCTGATTTACAAAACTCACTCGCTGCTCAGCATTGCGCATTTCACGGCGATACTCTTGCCAAATCATTCGTGCGCCAATGCCAATCAATGTAATCAAACTCAG
Organism: Arenicella sp.; assembly: GCA_965230315.1. Lineage (GTDB taxonomy): Bacteria > Pseudomonadota > Gammaproteobacteria > Arenicellales > Arenicellaceae > Arenicella. Next base: position 3,062,122 of record CBDDKT010000002.1, on the reverse strand, counting down.
AAAAAGGAGGACAAACATCATCAGCTTACTGCTGGTGGCTTTGACAGGAGCGTAATATTCCAAACGCCAGCCATCGAGCGGATAGGTCAGCCAGTCCTTTGAAATAGGGTCTGGATTATCCTCGCTGGAAGCTGGGTCGCTCAGTGCGTAACCACCCCATTGATAAATTGTGCGCTGCCGTTTGTCGACTAAGCGAATGCTGGCATCACTTAATATTCCCGCATCGTTACCTGACGGTAGCCTCGAGATCAGTTGCGACAACCAATAAGCGGACGATAATTTTTGGCCCACCAGCAGGTCGTTTGAGGTTCGGTGCCAAAGGTAAATATCGGTGGTAGTGCCTGTGTCCCACGTCGTCCAGCCCGTCTCTAGATCACTGACAACGTCTTGCTGAGCATTGGCGATTGTTTTACTAATATTGCTCACCCGATTAAAGCTGGCGAGCGGGCTTAATGCATCTTTGGTGCGACGGTTTCCACCAACTGCCACACGCCCATTTTCACTCGGCGGTTTGGCGCGAAACGCATTTTCATCCTTGAGCACTGACGCAAACGATTCGGCAAAACTGCGCTCTGTGTTTGAATGAATAATCGTGTCTTGAGGAAACAGCAATTCGCGTTCTCCATTTAAAATAAACACGTGTTCTAAAAATGGGTCGGCGTCGATTACTTGGCGAATAAGCGTAATGTTGTCCCGGCTTACCGAGCCTTGAATATCGAGCGAGGACAATGCGGTAACCGCACTTTGCTGTAGCTCGGCAATAAAGCTGTGTACCAGCGTTTGCGCTTCGCGTAAACGTGCGTCGGCCAGCTCAATAGCTTGGTGCTCGGCAACGATACGATCTTGCGTTAACGATCGTTGACCTAGCCAAGCTAGCAAGGCCAGTGGCACAACCAAAATTAAAGCAATAATAAGACGGGTATTAAAATTCAAAGCAGGTTCAAAAGGTGACTGTGCTTGCGATCAAATCAGCATGGTAGCACAGCCACGGTTAGTGTAATTAACGGCGAGCCTAGTTGCCGCGCTCTTGCTGTTTAGATCGCTTATAGGTTTTTGCCTTAATGGCCTTACGCGATGCGTTCCACTCTTTGTCTTCCGAAACGGCTTCGGCTTCGGCCTTGGACTCTTGACTTTGACGAGACAGCTTTGGTGATGAAATCAAACGCGCGGCTTTATCTAAAAAGCTCGCATTGGTGTTCAAGGCATCCTCCGCTTCTTCAACCTTACCTAAGTCACGAAGCTCTACCGCACGCTGTGTTTCAACATTGGCTATTTGTTCAACCGCCGATTCATAGGCCACTTTGTCAATCGCCTTTCTGACTCGTTCTTCACTGTTAGAAAAATTTACCGCAACTAAATCGCTTGCCTGCTCACTTCGTTTTGTCGCCATGTTGTTGTATTTAACGTTTACTTTTGCAACTTCACGACGGCTGCCCTCTCGTGACGCTGGCACGTTTACTTCCAGGATCACGTAGTTCTCTTGTGCACTATAGAGCTGGTTAACGCGGGTAGTAACGCGGTTTCCGATAATGGTTCCGTCACGACCAATTATACGAATAGGCGTGATGCCGTCTTCGCAGATAATTTCGATCGCAACGTCTTGCGCGACGACCGACATGGCATCCCCAAATTCACGATCAAACACGCGCGCTAAATCCGCTGAGTTTTCGACAAAGTCGTGATTACCATCACTGTAATTTGCGAGCTGCGTCATCAAGTCTTCGTTGTAACCCAAACCAAGGCCAATGGTTGAAACGCTCATGCCTTTCTTTGCGAGTGCTTTACCCAGCTCTCCCAACTCTTTAGGACTGTCCGGACCAACGTTGGCCATGCCATCCGACAACAACACCACTCGGTTAACCCTCTCGCGGCTTAAGTAGCGGCTCACCTCATTCGCACCTTTGCTGGTACCGGCAAACAGCGCTGTGCTGCCGTTCGCGCGAATCGATTCAATGGCATCATAAAGCTGGCTTTTATTAGCAGCCCTTGTCGCGGGCACCAAAACCGTCACGGTTGAGTCGTAGGTCACGATGGACACAACGTCATTGGCGGAGAGTTTGCTGACCGCCATAATCGCCGCTTCTTTAGCGCGCTGAATTTTCTCTCCACTCATTGAGGATGATTGATCGAGTACCAGCGCAACATTGAGCGGTGGTCGCTTAATGTTTGAATCCAATTCAAAACCGGTTAACGCCACTCGTAAAAACGCGGTGTTTTCTGAGTTCGCTTGCATAATCGGCGTGGCAAGGCCAGCCTTCACCTTGACCGTTTTCGCATTTGCGACGCCGCCAGCAATAAACGGCGCCGCTGTAAGAGCAATCAACAATAATCTTTTCAATAATACTTTCATGGTTCCACCTCGTTGGTTAATCAATTCAACGACAGTGTGCCCAGTGTAGCGCGGAAGGTGGTCAGAAAGACTTAAGAATTTTGTAAGAAATTTGTAAAATTTATGCCAACGATGCATCCACAACGGTACTTTGTTTTAATCGTTCCATTGAAAATGTCGATGACACATCCTTTAAACCCGGCACGCGTGCGATCAAACTTTGATAGACCTTGTCGTAGTGTTCCAGGTCGCGAATCAATACCTTTAATAGGTAGTCAACATCGCCGGTCATTCGATGGCACTCAACGATTTCGGGAATGGCGTCGATACAATTAGCAAATGACGCCAGCCATTCGCCACTATGATGGTCAATTTTAATCGTCACAAACGCGGTGATCGCCAAGCCGATAGACTTTGGGTTTACAACCGCCACTCGTTTTTCAATGACACCCTGTTCTTCGAGACGTTTTATTCGTCGCCAACACGGATTATTGGTCAGGCCTACTTCGGCGGCGATGTCTTGCACAGAGATCGTCGCATCATTTTGCAATAGTCTAAGAATTTTTTGATCTATATTATCTAATTCCATAATAATTGACTTTTATAGCTAACTATTTCACCAATATACCTTATTACAGGTTAATTCAGATACCACTGAAATACGAAAGTAAAGCCTGAATGACCCACGTGGGAGCTTTATTAATCCAGTCCTATTCACGAACAGTTCGCGAGCTGTTTCGTCATTGCTCGGTGCAACGCACTGCGTTTCTTCATACAAAGGTGGGTGATAAAAAAGGGGGATTCGAGGCCAATACCTTACTGCTGCGCTGATTCCTATTGCGACTGATACACACTGTGCTCTGTTTTCTTTGCACGATGAGTGACCATAGAGCAATGAAGTTCGTTGATTATGCGGCTGCCTGCCTTGGTGCATAGAAATGGAAAGACAGCGTGTAACAAGCAGGCCATACTACCAAGCATCATACGTGCCGCAAATCGGCTTGCCGTCATCAAGTGCTGAGCATACGATTCCCCAACTGATGCCGGATGTTCGAGAAAAAGTTTATATAATTGATTGCGCATTTGTATCCCGATTTAAGATATCCAGTGCCGCCCCTATTAAGGGTCTTGCTAAGGGCCTTACTGTGTTAATTCATCAATCAGTGTACTGATATTATGTTTTTCAGCATCCCAAATATTGCTCTAATTACTACTCATTATGGGATAATTTTCTACAATTTGATATTTTTTAAGAACACTATTGCCTTAATTGCTCTTTGAGAAGATAAGAACAACTCTTTGCGAGGCGGGGTCTCCTCAATATGCAGACCTCTTATCTGTTCAGCTACACCGTACCCCACCCATAAGAAACCTAAGCGATAGTTGCGCTAGGCTCAATAACACACCGTCTCTGAGATACGCATCAGTTAAATCTGGCGATTTATCTGGCATCAAACTCCAGCCTTACATAGACTTAACTGGAAGTTGCGCCGCCATATTCAATATCATGACACAACCATGATATTTCCATGGCGTACCACAAACGCTCTCTGGCTAGACTGTCTAAATCGAAAATATTATTGGAGAAACGCAAGATGCATCGAACCAAGTCGCTAGCCGAAAAATCCGTTATTGCCATTAAAATGCCGAGTAAGAAATTTCAAGCTGTGACACTGGCAATGTTGCTGGCAACCATGGCTGGTTGCGCAAGCAATTATGAATCCGGTTACCCACAAACACCGTATCCTACCAGTGCGCCACAGGCTGAAGGCTTACCACCGGCTGAGGGCTCACCACAGGCTGAAGGCTCACCACAATCGGATTCGTCTGATGGAAGGCTTGAAGAAGTTATTGTCACCAGCAAGAAAAGGATTGGAAGACTGAGATCAATTCCTCAAGAGAGCGCCCGTTCACAAGCAAAGCCTGCCGGCACACTCGAGCAAGCGTTCGAAGCACCTTTCGAAGCACCTGAGGAAGACTACCATCACCCTGAGGAACCCGGCATTACCCTCCTAAGACATAACAGTGCCCAACAGATCTTTAAAGACTACGGAGTCAATCCAACAATAAGCACCAACAACGAATCCTTTTCTACCTTTGCGATGGATGTTGATACGGTGTCTTACCAAATTGCTAAAGCAAGCCTAGAATCACATACGCTACCTAACAAGTCATCGATTCGTGTTGAAGAATTCGTGAATAACTTTAACTACAATTACGGCTCGAGTGATGATGTATTGTCAGTGAGCGCCGAAATTGTGCCATCGCCGTATCGTCCAGGCTTTCATTTGCTTCACATTGGGGTAAAAGCCAAACACGTGCCAGACCACGAACGCTTACCGGCAAATCTGGTGTTGATCGCAGACGTGTCCGGCTCAATGAAGAGCCACGCCAAAATGAAATTGCAAAAGCAAGCGCTTACGACTTTGGTGTCACAGTTAAACGCCAGAGACAAAGTAGCGATCGTGAGTTATAGCGACACGGCAAAAATAGTCATGAAACCAACCAGGGCGAGTAACAAAGCAAGGATATATCGAGCCATTCAAAAAATGAAAGCCGGTGGCGGAACCAACGCTGAGCAAGGTCTACAGCGAGGTTACGCTCTTGCTGCAGAAATGGCTTATCCAGGTCATGTTAACCGAGTTGTTCTCACATCCGACGGCATGGCGAATATTGGCTATGTGGACCCGAAGCAAATTCTAAATCAAATAGAACGCCATCGAAAAAACAATGTGTTTTTGACCACCGTCGGAGTTGGCAAATCCATGTATAACGACTATCTACTTGAACAGTTAGCAAATAAAGGCAATGGACACTATCTTTATCTCGCGAACCAGGCTGACATCGAACGCACCTTTGTCGACGGCCTCACTACCCAATTACAAGTGGTCGCCAAAGATGCCAAAATACAGCTGAAGTTTAATCCTGAAAAAGTAAGCCTGTTTCGCCAGATTGGTTACGAAAACCGAGGCTTACAAACTCAAGATTTTTTAGATGCTAATAAAGATGGAGGCGAGGTCGGTGCGAATCAACAAGTAACCGCATTGTACGAGATTAAATTAACCGGTTCGAATACCGCAGCGGATATTGCCAATGTTGCTTTGAGTTATAAAAAGCCACAAGGTTCTAAGGTATTCTCATTAAACAAGACAATCCCTTCTTCAGTGGTTCGATCGAGCAGCGAATCCGCTTCGTCCGACACCGTTATATCAATGGCAGTGGCGGCGTTTGCTGAAAAGCTACGCCAATCATATTGGTCGCGCACCTACGACTACCGACTCATTCAGTCTGAATTATCGTTGTTGCCCAGCCCAGTGAGAAGCAGTGCACAAGTTGCAGAGTTGCGCGACTTGCTCTATCAAGCTGCAAGACTCGACGCGCGAAGTGACCCGTATGCCGAACGATTGCCACTCAGCCGAATAGACTACGACCGCGTGCCACTGCTTCGTTAGTCGCGCAGCGTTGAACGTTTAGGTTTAGATCATGATCACTCCAGCGCGTAGCGACAAGATTCTTGCTCAGAGGAGTCTTACGCAGAAAAAAATAGTATCGCTATGGCTCCCCATAGCGGTGCTGATGCTCGGGCTCACTTTTCTTGTATTTGTGATCATTGAGTATCAACGAAATACATCACTGGTTGAGCAAAATAGAGCATTGATTTCAGGCTCGGCTAAAGCACAACTCAGTAACCGTATTTCAAAGCTCGGCACCAGCAATAACTGGGCGAAGCTTAAAGACGACTACGAGTGGATTCGATACGCTCCAAGGACGTATTGGTTTAAAAATGGAGTACAAGAATTTCCCTGGAACAGGTCCGTCAACTCCTCGACCAATACCACAAGCAAAAAATGGAGCGACGTATGGGCGGACATCAATTCGGTATCGCCTACCTTAATGAACACGCAGCGCCTTGCACTACTTGACGATATCAAAGGCGCCCTGGACAGTAATGACGAGGCCTTGATCACGCAATCGTTTAATGCGTATCTAGAGCACAAAAACGCTTATTACTTGAGCCCGCAACAAGAGGTAGCCTTCTCTCTAAGGTTGGTCGAGATTGGTGCTCAAGATCATTGGAGCCCAGAGCTGGTGCACGCCATCCTCGTCACAGGTGGGAGATCAGATACCCCTCTATTCAGACCGGTTGTGGATCTGTTGTTCAGGCACGTCGATCTATTCTCGGTTGATGAGTTCAATTCGATCATTAGGCAGATTAAGCATCATTTGGAAGCGTTTAACTTATCCAGTTATTTTCTCGATGATTATCTATCGCACTTAGATCAACCTCGACTGGTCTTGCCATCGGAGCTTAGCGGTGGCAATGATGCTTTAAACATAATTGCTAAGCGAAGTTGGTTTTTGCAACGCGCTTCAAACGCCTTGATCAGTGCGGAACCCATTTTACTCGATCGTGAACTTCGCCTAATTGAGAGTGAGTTCATAGACCAAGGCGTGCTCGGGAACGGCGATTCTTTACAGCTTGATAATTTTATGGGCGATGTAACACTAGAGAACATCACTCTTATTGTAAACAAGAGACAGCTTGAAAAAGATAAGCGCAATCAAGTTGCATATTTGATTATCAAGAGCATTATGCTGATCGCGTTCATGGCATTAGTTTTATTAACCTTAGGTTTAATTGATAAGAATCAACAACGCCGGTCTGAATATCTGGCACTTAGAGAAGACTTTGTAAAACTGGTCAGCCATGAGTTAAAAACGCCGTTAGCCGGCATTCGAGCCATGGCTGAAACATTACGAAAACGCGTCGAGAGAAATTTGAGCGTGCAGTCATACCCCGAAAGAATCGTCAGCGAGGCCGATAAGCTCTGGTACATGGTGGATAACATCTTGGGTTTCAATCGAGTTCAATCAACGGAAGTGATTATCGAGAAGAACCCAACAAAGATTAAACCTCTATGTGACCGCATAATTGAAGACGTCCGCTCATTTTCTAATAAACCATATCGGGTGAGTAATACGATTGATGATTCGATCGAACTCGCGATCGACGCCGAATTGTTTTCACTTGTGATTAAGAACATTATTGTTAATGCCGGATTGTATAACCATCATCAAACAGTCGAGCTTGACCTACGTTTTGACCAAGCTTCAAATTCATTATTAATAGAAGATAATGGAGTGGGCATTCACCAAGCAGATCGTGATAAAGTTTTTAAACCTTTCGTTCGGCTCACTCAATCCGTACGCCAATCGGGTACCGGCTTAGGCCTAGCGATATGTCGACGCATTATGCAACTTCATAAAGGAGAGCTGTCGTTAGTACAATCGAGCAGTGATGGCAGTGTTTGGAAGATAAGTCTCGTAAAATAGAGTCCGCCAAAAAATGATGAAACCACGTATTTTGATTCTCATTAAGCATGAGCAAGTGTATGTCTAAGCGATTATTAGTAGTGGAAGACGACGAGAGCTTGCGCCTTACCTTAATCGATAACCTCGAACTTGAGGGTTATGAAGTGGATTCGGCGAGCACTATTGCTGATGCAAAGACACTTATTTCAGAGCAAAATAAGTCAGGCAATCCGATTGATCTAATTGTACTCGATGTCATGCTGCCCGATGGCAGCGGCTACGATCTGTGTGAAGAAGTTCGTCCCTTTCATCCAAACGTGATGATCCTAATGCTTACTGCAAGAACCTTAGACACAGATCTACAGGCTGGTTTTAAGGCTGGCGCCGATGATTACGTGACCAAGCCTTATAAAGTCGCCGAGTTGTTACTACGAATAAAGGCATTACTGCGTCGCGCATCACCGACTAATTGGTCACCCGAACGCTCGGTGATTAATGGCTTTGACATTGCATGGCAGCAACATAGTATTTCTAAACGAGGGAGCGCTGTTCACCTTACTAAGAAAGAATTCGATTTACTAAAACTGCTGTTCGACAATATCCACCAGCCACTTACGCGCGATGAGATTCTCAACCGGGTTTGGGGCGATGAAATATACGTTGAAGAGCGCACGGTGGATAATTTCATTTCCAATGTGCGCAAGGCTCTCGAACTTAATGAACCCAATACCTATTTCATTAAGACGATTCGAGGTGTCGGATACGCATTAACCATGACACACGAAAAGGTTAACGACAACGTTAATACACCTTAGATGTTTCGTAAACTTAGATTTTATTTGAATAGGAGATCAGGTATGACACGCCGCGCAATAACAAAAGGGCTAGTAAAACTCAGCTTGGTATCTGCTGCATTGATGAATGGATACTTTTCACAGGCTATTGCTGACGACTCTGTTCGAGTAACTCAAATTACACCCACCGGTGAAAACATTCCTCCTGCCAATCAGATAATGATTCGGTTTAGTAAAAAACTGGTGCCACTCGGAGATACGCGTCGCACCAGTGAGCAGCTGCCAATCAAAATCAGACCTGCCCTCAACTGCCAATGGCAATGGCTCAGCGCAAACGCGCTGGCTTGCCAACTAGACCAAAATGACGCTTTAAAACTGGCAACAAAGTACAAGATTACACTTAGCACAGGAGCACTTAACAAAGCTGGAGACTCGCTAGATCAAGCGTTCACTCATACATTTGAAACCGCAAGGCCAGAAGTAAGCTATGCGCATTTCACCGGGATTAAGCAACGTGGAAAACCTGCTTATGGATTGAACTTTAACCAGAGTGTAAGTAAGCGCTCAGTAGCGAGAGCGGTTAAATTTCAATACAAAGAAAATGGAAGAACCAAACAGATTCCTGTTTCGGTAGTGAGACATCTGCCAGCGGAAAACTTGAGCGATCAAAGAGCGGAGGAAAATAAACGCCTCGCGCATCACAATTATTGGATCGTGCAACCGACGCAGTTTTTACCCAAAGACACTCCCATCGAATTGGTGGTTAAACCTGGCCTGGTCAGCACGGAAGGCAATTTAAAATCACTTGAAACTAAAGTAGTCAGTTCATTTCAAAGTTTCGATGAGTTCAAGTTCCTGGGAATCTCTTGTGCAAACACACTCTTCAGAAGAGTGTATTTTGAAAAAGAGGAGCTAGATCGAGCGAAGTGTAACCCCAAAGCCGCGGTCAGCTTGGAATTCTCAAGCCCGATAGACGCGCATAATTTTTACCAACAACTGGAATTGTGGCGCGACGGCAAATTGAGTAACGCCTTGGCTGACGCCTGGAAAGACAAAGGTTGGGCCAGAATATATTCACATCATCGAAAAGCGGGTCGCTACTCGTTGGCTCTGCCCGTTGGATTATTGCCTGACGAGTTTTTAGAGATTCGAAGAATCGAAGGTGGTGAAGAGCGAAGCTCTATTGTCGACATGCTTGGTCAAAGCCTCATTGGGGACATTAGAGCGTCATTCAAAACTCGCGACTACAGCCCACAGCTTCAAATGCCGCAGGCTCATGTGGTGTTAGAGAAAGGCGTTAACTCAGATGCATCCTTGATTGCCACCAATCTTGAATCAATTAACTTTGATTACCAAACCGGTGACGGTGAAAGCCGTCAGCTTGAAAACAAGCTGACGTTTGCAAAAAACCAAATTGCAACGATACCCGTTGGTATTCGCAAGATATTGAATAACAAAAGCGGTGTTGTGACCGGTGTATTTAGCAGCAAACCGCTCACCGTGAATTCGCAATCAAAGTTAAGCATGCAGGCACAGATTACACCGTTTCAAGTGCACGCCAAAATCGGCCATTTTTCATCTCTCGTTTGGGTAAGTGACCTCGCTACAGGCAATTTAGTTAATAACGCGAAGGTTGAAATCATTAGCTCGAAAAACAGCCACCCAAAAGCGGATGCATCGGTATTACAAACTGAGGTCACCGATAAGCTGGGCATTGCTTTGCTCAATGGCTTAGAAAGCCTTGATCCAAAAGGCCGCTTAAACAACTGGTGTAACCGCGCTAATTGCAATCGCATGTTTGTCCGCGTAACCAAAGGGGAGGACTCCGCACTACTGCCAATCGATTACAACTATGAGATTAACTTAGGGCAAATTTCTGATGGAGAATTCTATAATGACCGTCGAGAAATATACGGTCATCTACAATCCTGGGGCACATCAGCACAAGGCATTTATCGACCAGGCGATACAATTCAATACAAGGTTCTTGTGCGAAACCAAAGTAACGATGGACTCATTCCCGCCCCTAAGAAATCGTATGAATTGTTCGCGGAAGACCCTAACGGCAATCTGGTACTTGAACGAGAAGAGGTTGCACTCGACGATCAAGGCAGCATAAGCGGTGAAATCAAACTTTCCGACACCGCAATGATGGGTTGGTATAACTTCGTGTTACGAAGCAGCTTTAGCAATCATGAACTCTACCCTCTCAAAGTCCTCGTCACCGACTTCACTCCAGCACCGTTTAAACTAACGCAAAAATTGAACGGCTCCAGTTTCTTACCCGGCCAAGAGCTGGTGCTCGATCTCGATGCAGCATTGCATTCGGGCGGTCCTTATACCGATGCGCAAGCACAAGTTGAGATAATGGCTATTCCATCGGTTTTTCAGCCCGATACCGAAATCGCGAAAGGTTTCAGGTTTAACGATTACAATAATTATGGTCAGCAAGATCTGCTATTCGAAACACGAACCATAGATGCCCAAGGGCATGCATCGGCATCAATTTTATTGCCAACGCTTGAAGACGAAGTCGTTTCAGCCGACATTATTGCCCAGGCATTAGTAGAGGATGAACGCGGTAAATCGGTGGCGAGTCGCTCAAAAGCAAGCTACCTGGCAGTGGATCGCTTAGTCGGTCTTAAGAGCACAAAGTGGGTATACCAAAGCGGCAAACCCGTGAGTCTCAAATCAATCGTTGTTGACCCCTCGGGCATGGCGATAGAGGGCACCGATATCGATGTGCGCATCTATAAAGACGATAGCGACGATGATCTCGACCAAGTAGTCGCCGAGTCAGACTCAATTGCTCATCCAAAAGGGTGGAAGGAAGTAGCCAGTTGTTCGATTACATCTAGTCGAGAGGCATCCGACTGTTCATTCACACCTGAATTTGCTGGTTCTTATGAATTCATCGCCACCATAAAAGATACTAAAGGGCGTCCACATAGAGTTGCGTACCAAATATGGGTCAGTGGTCGTGGCTCAGTGTACTGGGATCAGAAAAACCCCAACGCGCTCGAATTAGTATCGGAGAAATCAAGCTTCGAAGTCGGTGAAACAGCACGGTATTTAGTGAAAAACCCATACCCGGGGGCAAAAGCCCTGATCACCATTGAGCGCCTAGGCGTGCTTGATAGTTGGCAGCAAACTTTAGAAGGCAGCGCCCCGGTAATTGAAGTTACCGTAAAGGACGAATACGCACCTGGCGTGTACTTGTCGGTGGTCGTGGCCAAGCCGAGAACCGGGGCCGATTTACCTAATGCAGGCGAGCCTGACGAAAACAAACCCAACTTCAAAATCGGCTATAGGAAAATAGAGGTTAGTGGCAGCAAAAACACACTTGAACTTGATATTGAAACCGACGCTAAGGTCTACAAACCGGGTGACAAGGTGACTCTCACGCTCAAGCCTAAACAACTGAAATCCATCGACTTGAGAGATATAGAACTGTCGATCAGTGTACTCGATGAAGCCGTCTTGGACTTACTTAAAGGAGGCAGTGACTACTTTGACCCAAATAAAGGTTTCAGCAAACTGGCTAATCTCGATCTGAGCAACTACAACATTCTAACTCGATTGGTGGGTTTGCAAACATTTTCAGAACCTAAAACAGATTTGGAAACCAAGTTAATGTTGGCTAATCAAACTCAAGGCGTCATTTTTCATGAGCCGTCAATAAGACTGAGTTCGCCGCAAGATGTTCAAGGATTCGCAGCTAGCGAAAGCGCGGTGTTTGAAGAAGTGGTAGTCACCGCGTCTAAGAGAGCGGAACAGGACTTCGATGACGCGCCGAAAGAAGTTAGAGCTCGCGACAAGCTGGTCGACAGCGCGCTCTGGAAGGATAGTGTCAAAGTTAGTAAAGACGGTACCGTCACTATTCAGTTTACCTTACCCGACAACCTTACAGCTTGGCGAGTACTCGCTTTGGCAACCACTCCAACCAGTGACATGGGCTTAAGTCAGTATAGTTTTAAGGTGAACCAACTCACTGAAATTCGCCCTGTTATGCCCAATCAAGTCACCGAAACTGACCGCTTTACGGCTGGTTTCAGTGTACTCAATCGAAGCGAAAAACCTCGAGCAATCAAGGTCAGCGTGGACGCTTCCGGATCTATCGACAAGGACAAGGCTCGTTTTGAAACGACGCTGGAGCTGGCCCCACATGCACGTGAAATTATTACCTTACCTATGACCGCTAAACGTCTAGGCGAGAGAGTCTATAAAGGCTCAATCAACTACATTGTTACAGCAGGGGACGGCTTAGATGTTGACGCCCTAAAGCACACGCTGCCAGTTGGAAAACAATCGAATCTGAGTACCGCTGCAAGCTATGGAAGCACTGATGGACTCTCGGTTCAGGAAAACATTCTAATCCCCAACGGTGTCGCCAGCGACCTCGGTGGTATCACCGTGCAAATGTCACCCACCATCATTAGCAATGTCGGTGGCGCATTCGAATATATGCGTGGCTATCCGTATGCCTGTTGGGAGCAAAAGCTAACCAAAGCGGTTATGGCATCGCACTACCGAAATCTCAATCAATACTTAGACGACAAACTTGAATGGCCAGACAGCAAAGACCTGCCACAAGACACCTTAGATATTGCAATCAATAGTCAAGCACCGAATGGTGGCATGACCTATTTTAAAGCGGAGAATGAATACGTTAGCCCATATCTAAGCGCCTATACCGCACTCGCATTCAGCTGGTTGCGCGATGCAGGTTACGCGATACCAATTCAGGTTCAGGAAAGCCTGCACGAATACTTAAACACCATAATTAAGCCGAAGGCTGAATTAAATCAACTGTCGCCGGGCGCGGCATCCACAGTACGCGCAGTCGCATTAGCGGCATTAGCAAAGAACGGTGATCTAAGCCGCCGCAATGTGCTCAACTACGCTGATAATAGTCGAGACATGAGCCTTTTTGGCAAGGCCCATTTGCTCGACGCTCTAAAACAATTCGACGACACCGAATCCGAGCAGCGTAATTTACTAGATGAAATTCTCGCAAATTCAAACAGTTCAGCAGGCAAGATTGGCTTCAACGAAACCTTGGATAGAAGCTATGTACGACTGCACTCATCAGCGATGCGCAGTAGTTGTGCAATCTTAGACACACTATCAGCAAACCGATCGCTGATCACAGATCAAAATTTACCCAGCAATCTGGTTCGAACCATTGTGGCAAAACGTGGTGGGCGAAGTCATTGGGAGAACACTCAAGACAACGTCTATTGCCTTAACGCGCTCGCGCAATATGCCTCAGTATATGAAGCTGATGTGCCATCTCTGACTAGCAAAATTTCACTTAACCAGGAAGTTTTGGGCTCGGCTGAATTTTCAAGTTTTACATCTCCAGTTAAAGAGATAACACTACCCATGCGTGCTGACCTGATTGGCGAACCCAAAACACTATCAATTAAACATTCAGGCGTAGGCCGCCTCTATTATCAAACTCGTCTGCAGTTCAGCAAACTAGGAGAACAGCTCCAACGCGAAAATGCCGGCATGGACATTCGTCGAGAACGTAGCGTCTTCCGCGACGATAAGTGGCAGCTGATTAATCCTGGAGACCAAATACATCGAGGCGAAACCATTCGCACCGATCTATTTTTCTCAACCCCGGTTGAACGAAACTTCGTTGCGGTTCGAGACCCGGTTCCTGGAGGCTTGGAGCCGGTTAACCCTGAGCTGGCCACCGATGGCGCATCATTGAAACTGGAACAACTCAATCAACCTGCAAGCGGATCGTATTTCTTTGAAAAAACTCGTTGGCAAGGTTTAACTTATTCACCCTGGGGCTTTTATCACCAACAACTTGGCCACGACGCCGTGACGTTTTATTCCGATTACATAGAGAAAGGCGAATACCATTTGAGCTATCTGGCACAAGCAATCGCGACCGGAGAATTCATCGATCAACCCGTTCACGCAGAAGAAATGTACCACCCTGATGTTTACGGTAAGGGGCGATCTGGGAAGTTGCTTATTGTTGAGTAGATAGTGGGACAGCGTGCTATTTTATCACCATTAAAAATACAGAAAATTAGGTATCGACAAGGCTAATTCTGAGTACGCGTACTCAATTAAAACGGAATTTGATTGGTTAATCTCGTATCGCTCTTAGGCGTTATAAGCGCTCGATGCTTAAAAGCTACTCATTTTGAGCGCAAGGAGATTACTATGAAACACTATCTAGTTTTAGCAACTATGTTAATTATCGCACCAATTTCGTGGGCAGAAAAAATGGAACCGATTCACTCTAAAAGCGAAAGGGAACACACTATCCAACTGAAGGAAAACTTCGAGAAATCGATTGTACCCATGTCGAGATCGTTAGCTCACTTACTGACTCGAGCAATGCCGACAAAAAGAGATGAAAAGCATCTACCGATTAACATGAGCATTGCCTTGAAAAATTCTGCAACGACAGATGTACCAATTCAAGCAATCGTTTTTCACTGTGCGTTTGATCAAGCGACTTGCGAGCCCTTTTTTAGAGCCTGCGCGTCTTTATACTTGGAATGCACAGGGGGTAATGGGCCTACCCCATAGCCTCTATTTATTTATGCAGAAACACCGACTACCTGTAACGACACCTGTCGTCGGTGTTTCGCTAAAACAGACCTTGTACATTAACAATTGAGAGTAATGACTCAATCAATAATGTGCGTTTTTAACACTTAGTGGCTATTCTCCAAACGGTAGAATCGCACTTGATCGAAATCATTAGCCCAACCAGTATTGTTTTGCGAGTAAGCGCCCGCTTTGAAGTACATCCACTCATCAACAACATCATACCCGCTGCTGTTTCCACCATCCACAGTTGCCATATCTATTGTCAGGCTGCCTATGATTGGGCCATCCTGATCTCCTCTACGAATGATAATTTCCAGCTCGGAACCAACGTTCGTGACTTCATAAGAAATCAATTCACCTAGCGAGATTCCGTCCGCAATTGGATCGGGCGCGCTATTAGAACGACTGCCAATTATGTCGAAATTAATATCATCACCACCTCGAACTTCATGCACCGCGTAGATCCCGCCTTTAGTATTGCCAGGCAGTTTACGGTAGTAGAGTCGCAACGGCTCATCATCTTCTGCGTGAATTTGACCGATGATTACGCGCCCAACCTGGCCCGAAGACCCAGTGCTGGTTACTTGGTCAATACTCAATGTGGCGGTTAATCGGCCACCTCGAGCACCTATATCCGGATTTTCGGGTTGATGATCCAGAGCCCAATTATTCGCATTCACACCTCTTGTACTGATGCTGGTATCGCCGGCACGCAACATTTCACGTAATTCTGAGCGACCAAAGCTGGTGTTTTGTGAGGTTCGCGCGCCGCTTACTATGGATTTGAACACCATTGCACCATCCGAACCTGTAAAAAAGAACGGCTCAGAACCTGGGAATAGCGAGCCATTGGCGAAGTCAGCATCGCTAGTGCGTGCCGACAGCCCGTCCTCGGGATCAGGATTCGGTGCATCAAGCGCCCAATCTGTGAGATCAAAGTTTTCCCATGGCGAAGCGTCTGGGTCGAGTCCAAAAAACTCGGCCACTTTTTCAGCATCTGTGAGTTTTGCATCACCATCGAGCAAGTAACTAAGGATTGCTGGCAAAGCTGGACTAACTTGATTTCCAGAAGAAGGACCTCCTGTTCCATTAGGTATGTCTATTGGTTCATCGGGGGTGGTATCTCCTGTATCGTCAGGGTTGTCGCCGGGCAATGTCGGAATAATCTCGACGTCGGGGTGATCACCCTGCGGCAGCTCAACTGGCGGCAATTCTACAAAAGGTGGGTTAAAGAATGATGTGTAGTCGATACTGACATTCGTAATATCGATGCCGTTGTCATTCACCACCGCAGGGTCTGTACCGGGAACATTGGACGAACCAACCGCATTGGAATTGGCGTAAAACGCCAGCATGCCAAAACTAAACGATGCGGGTGCGGGGTCGGTTACCTTAAACATGCTGCCAAGGAAGCCCGCCGTTATATCCAGCCCGCCTTCTTCGGTGCGTTCGATCGTAAGGTCAACAGTATATTCAGTGTCGGCCGTAATCACATAGCCGATGTCCATACTATCGCCAATGGCAGTGAAGCCGCTAGATGTTGTTAGCAAACGACCGGTCGCTGAGGGGTCTGATCTACGAAATTGCAGGTCGGTGGCTGGGTCAGCATTCTCGATATCCAGTTCAAGATAAAAACCCGGAAGACCAGCAAAATCTGCATTAGGAGTACCTGAACTAAAGCTCGTATTCTGACCAAGCTGATCAGCGCCGCTACGACCCAGATGATCGAAGATACCAATGCGTATATCCTCGCCCATGGTTGCAACAGTTGCGGGCGTAACAAAGGTGATGGATGTTTCAAGCACATCACCAGCCTCGGCTAATGTCTGAGTATCAAATAGCCCGTGTATCTGTCGACCTGATGTGCCACTCACCAAACCGATAGAATTATTATTAATCTCAATTGCACTAGACGTGCTGGATGCAAAGTAGTCGACATCGGTATCCGCTGTTCCATCGGCCGTATAGTTGTCATCAACAACCGATGAGCGAATAAACTCGATATTTATATTGGTGATATCAATTCCATTGTCAGGCTCACCCGGAACATTGGACGTGCCAAATGCGTCCGAGGAAGCATTGATCGCTAACATGCCAAAGTTAAACGACAGTGGAGAGGCATCACTGATAGTAAATGATCTACCTTGAAAGTTGGCGTTTATGTCGAGCCCGTCAACGGTACGCTCTACAGTAAGAAATACTGTGTAGTCGGTGTTAGGCACAATGGTATACCCGATATCTGGCCCGTTAGATCTTTCAAATCCTCCGTTGGTGTTCAATAGTCGGCCTGTTACGGTGGGCGTTGACCGACCTATCTCAAGATCCGATCGTGGACTGAACCTCTCAACGTCAATTTCAACGTAATAACCCGGAAGGCTTGCGAAGAGCGGGTTCGGATTGGCGGAACTGAAGGTTGTGTTCTGACCTAGTTCAGTGTCTGAGTCACGACCCAGATGATCAAACAACCCAAGCCTCAGATCATCGCCGCCGATGGAAACAGTATCGGGTGTGGTGAAACTTATTTCTGCGCGAATGATATCACCCACCCGTTGCAGAGATTGAGTATCGAACAAGCCATGCATATGGCGCCCCGATGGGCCGCTCACTAAGCCGAGAGAATCACTATTGAACTCGAGAGAGCTGGCACTATTGGAGGCAAAATAATTAGCATCAGTGTCTGTCGACCCATCATTGAGAAAATCATCATCAACAACAACTAACGAAGTGTCACTACCACCATTACTGCCACCACCATCGCCATCACCATCCCCGCCTGTTGGCTCAAACGTGGT
Source organism: Arenicella sp. (assembly GCA_965230315.1). Lineage (GTDB taxonomy): Bacteria > Pseudomonadota > Gammaproteobacteria > Arenicellales > Arenicellaceae > Arenicella. The sequence goes on along the minus strand of CBDDKT010000002.1, from coordinate 3,044,309 downwards.
TACCTCAACTTCAAAGCGATTAATATCAATTCCGTTGTCGGGCTCTCCAGCTATATTAGAAGAGCCAAATGCAGATGACGACGCGCCCATGGCAAGCATGCCAATGTTAAACGATGCTGGAGCGAGGTCGGTTGCGGTAAAGGTTGCACCGGCAAAATCAGCGCGTATATCCAAGGTATTCGTCGCGGTACGGGTCACCGTCAGCACTAGCGTGTATTCGGTATTTGCTGCAATTGCATAACCGACATCGGGCCCATTACCAATGCTGGTAAAACCCGAAGAGGTTGATATCAAACGCCCTGTCGTACTCGGATCAGATCGACGCAAATCCAAATCTGTTGCGGTATCCGCGCTTTCAACATCCAATTCTAGATAAAAACCAGGCAAGCCTTCATAGAGTGGGTTCGGGCTGGTTGAGCCATAACTGGTATTCTGACCAAGCTGGTCTGCTGCGGTGCGTTCCAGGTGATCAAAGAGACCCAGACGAATATCTTCATTGGTACTCGCTACCGTAGCCGGCGTGGTAAATGTAATCGTAGCTTTCAGAGAATCGCCAGACGTAGCGAGAGTTTGTGTTTCGAATAAGCTGTGTATCTGACGACTCGAAGAGCCGCTAACCAAACCAATCGAGTCAACATTAAATTCAATGGCACCTGAGGTGCTCGATGCAAAGTAAGACGCGTCAGTATTTTCGGCTAAGGTGCCGTCGGTCAGAAAATCATCATCGACGACAGTAGAAACAACTCCAGTTCCTCCACCGCCACCAGTCGTATCGCCCGGTATTAGCTCAACGCTGAAACTATTAATGTCAATGCCATTGTCGGCTTCACCAACGGTATTTGATGAACCAAATGCACCTGACGATGAGCCAATCGCGAGCATACCAATATTAAACGAGGCCGGTGCAAGATCACTTGCAGAGAAAGTATCGTTTCCAAAGTCCGCTCGAAGAATAAGCGTATCCGTTGCAGTACGCGTCACCGTAAGAACAACGGTATATTCGGTATTTGGCGCTATTGCATATCCGATATCAGGACCACTGCCAAGGCTGGTGAAACCCGATGACGTCGAAAGCAGACGACCCGTAGTAGTGGGGTCTGACCGCCGTATGTTCAAATCAGTTGTCGCGTCGGCACTTTCGACATCTAACTCTAAATAGAAACCAGGCAGTCCATCGTATTGCGGATTAGGGCTAGATGATCCATAGCTGGTATTTTGACCAAGCTGATCCTCAGCGGTTCGTTCTAAATGATCAAACAGACCTAAGCGGATATCTTCGCCTGTTAACGCCACGGTAGCTGGCGTGGTGAAGGTTATAATGGACCTGAGAACATCACCCTCGTTGGCCAGCGTTTGCGTTTCAAACAATGCGTGAATCTGGCGGCCCGAAGAACCACTGACTAAGCCGATCGAATTAGGATTGAACTCAATCGCATTAGAGCCGCTAGAACCAAAATAAGCAGCGTCAGTTACGGCTGTTCCATCATTGGTAAAATCGTCATTAACCGCCTTGTTCGCTTCAGAAGCAGTGGTAAAAGAGATTGAGAGAAAGGCGAAGATAACAGCTAAAAATCTGATGTTCATATTTATTATCATGTTTTTCTAGAGCCTCCCTTGTACTGATTAGCGTGTGATCACACGTTCAAATCAGTACGGTTTTGCATCAGGAGTGTCGAGATATCACTCGATTAACTAGTTCTTATTGTTGGTATTTTTTCAGAAAATTGCATTGGTTCCACCCATAAAAAATATGGACGCAAAACGACTACTAAACACTTATTGAAGTATCTACAGCTGGCCAGGAGAAACGGCGGATGTAAAACTTGTTTAAGTAAATGTCTAGAAACCAATCCAATTCATTTAATATCAACAAACCAAAAACGTCAAGCAATTAGGTAAAACAATAATTGTTTTATTGGTCATACAATCAGGAGGATACTGAATTATTATTAGATTATCTGTTATATATCAGTCGGATAAACAAGGTTTATTGAGATGCTCATCAAAAGGAAATTATTGAATAATGTTATCTAAGAAACAATTACAATTAATTGTGTAAGACCAATATTTTGATTGGTCTTACAATATGACTTATCTTTCTCGACGTATTAATGAAGTCAGAAAAACAGAGTCTATTGCGAAAAGTCATGGGTAAATCCGGTGGAGATTTTTGTAATCAACTTCCTCTCGTTCATGCTTTAAATGCAAATGATTCGCGTTTACAATTGGGTTTTGGAAGCCAAATCTCATGATGGTACCTTTAATGCAACACTCCTTGTCAAAACATCTCCTCCTTGCAGCAGGCTTAAGTCTTTTCTTAGTTAATTCAGTCCAGGCGAATTCAAAATCTAACATTGATGTATTGGAGCATTACGCCGACATTGCCTTAGCAAGTTTTAAGGATTCGCATTCAACGGCCAAAGAACTGCTGTTGAGTATCAAAGTGCTCATCGAAAAGCCGACCAGCGCACATTTGACTCAAGCACGATTAGCTTGGGTAGCTGCCCGCGTTCCCTATCAACAGACGGAAGTATTCCGATTTGGCAATAGCATTGTTGATGATTGGGAGGGCAAAGTGAATGCGTGGCCGTTAGACGAGGGATTGATCGACTATGTTGATGCAAGCTTTGGCGGCTCAACCACTGACAACCCGCTAAGGGCAGCTAATGTTGTCGCCAATCAATCGTTAAAGTTCGGTGGTCGTGTTCTAGATGCTTCGAACATTACCGCCGAGTTTATTGCCAATGAACTTCACGAAGCAGATGGCATTGAAGCGAACGTCGCCACCGGCTATCACGCGATTGAATTTCTGCTTTGGGGGCAAGACTTAAATGGCACGGAAGCGGGTGCCGGTAATCGGCCCGCTTCTGATTTCGATACTAATAATTGTACGAATAAGAATTGCGACCGACGCAGCGAGTATCTAATGGTGGCGGCTACGTTACTAGTAGACGACCTTGCCTGGATGGCTAAGCAATGGCAGAAAAACGGCGCGGCACGACGATCGTTACTTGAAGATGAATCTCAGGGCTTAGCCGCTATTGTTACCGGCATGGGGAGTCTGTCGTATGGCGAATTGGCAGGTGAACGCATGAAGTTGGGCTTACTACTCAATGATCCCGAGGAAGAGCATGATTGCTTTAGCGATAACACGCATAACTCGCACTTCTACAATATTAAGAGTATCCAAAACGTGTATCTTGGTAGGTATGAGAGCGTATCGGGTGACACTCTTTCTGGGCCAAGCCTTTCATCCATCGTTGCGATGAAGAACTCAAAGTTAAACCAAGAGATACAAAAGAAGCTCGATACTTCAATCAGACGAGCTAAAATTTTAGTTGATAGCGCAGAAAATACGGGTGTGGCGTATGACCAACTGCTCGCGTCTGAAAATAAGGAAGGTAATAACAAAATCACCGCAGTCATCGACGCCTTATTGAGCCAAACGATAGCGATAGAAAAAGTGAGTGAGCTGTTAGGCTTGTCGAGCATTGAGTTTGAAGGCTCGGATTCGCTCGATTCACCTGATGCCGTTTTTAAATAGCGTTTATCAACACCCTAAAGCTGTAGGCCGTACTTTCCATGTTCAAACAGATTTGTCTCATAACAAGTTGTGTGTATCTATTTTTGTTTACGCACAATAATAATGCCGCTGATGCCGATATTATCAAGCCTACAAACGACTTCAGTAGAGCTGAGCCATATGAACAATTACCGGCTGGCGCCTTAACGCACAAAAAGAAGCTTAATCGAGATGCATTCTCACATGCTTCTGCGAATATGAGTTTTGAGCGAGAGCTGGATTTTCAAGTTGGAAATGCTTTTTTTACCCGCCTATGGGTTACCGCTCCTGCCTCAACACAATCTAGCGACGGCTTAGGCCCTTTATTTAATGCCCGTGCTTGCCAGAGGTGTCATATCAAAGATGGTCGAGGTCATCCGCCCGAAAAGAACGATAACAATGCCGTCTCGATGTTGGTTCGCTTGAGCATCCCCCCTCAAAACAAACAAGATCGAATATTATTAGAGAGTGGGCGAGTGAACTCATTACCCGACCCTAATTATGGTGGCCAGTTACAAGATGCTGCGATAGCAGGCATTAATGCCGAAGCGCAGGTAAAGGTGAGTTACGAAGAGACCTCGCTAGCCTTGAATGGGGGTAAAAGAGTGACATTGAGAAAGCCAATACTGTCGATTACAAAATTAATGTATGGCGATTTTCACAAAGACATTATGATGTCAGCACGCGTCGCACCACAAATGATTGGCTTAGGATTACTTGAAGCCATTAACGTTCAAGACATTCTCGCGAAGCAAGATATCGATGATGAGAACGGCGATGGTATTTCAGGTAAAGCGAATATGGTGTGGAGCAGAGAACATCAAAAAATGATGCTAGGCCGATTCGGTTTAAAGGCGGGTAAGGCAACACTAAATGAACAGAACCAGGCCGCGTTTAGTGGTGATATCGGGTTATCGACACCGCTGTTTCGAAACTCATATGGCGATTGCACAGACAAACAATCGGCATGCTTAAAAGCGCCAAACGGCAACGATCAAGATGGCATAGAGATCAACCAACAGATTGTTGATAGCCTTTTGCACTACACCCGAAACTTAGCTGTTCCCGCTCGGCGAAATGTAGACGACCTCGACGTCCTGGCAGGCAAAAAACTGTTTTACGACAGTGGCTGCGTAGCATGCCACACCCCAAAATTTATCACCCCTAGGCAGACCGAAGCACCAGAGCAGAATCGCCAACTTATTTGGCCATACACCGACCTCCTACTGCACGATATGGGAGAAGGTTTGGCCGACAATCGACCCGAAGCACTCGCCAATGGCCGTGAGTGGCGTACCCCACCGCTTTGGGGAATCGGTTTAACGCCCATGGTTAATGGTCACAGTCAGTACCTGCATGATGGCCGAGCGCGCAACCTTCTTGAAGCGATTTTGTGGCACGGCGGAGAAGCAAAAGCATCTCAGCAAAAGGTGATTATGATGTCTGACAGTGAACGCGCTAAGTTAATTCAATTTATAGAATCATTGTAGCCGGTGGCCGGTTTTTATTGACCAACCATTAGCCACCGTAAGCCGTCATTTAGAACGAAGACCTTCCACAAACTCCCGAATAGATATTTCAAGCTCGGCTGGCGATGACCGAGGTTTACCATGGGCAGAGATCAGCGCTACCTCTGCCAGCAGAGCATTGATCATCAAGGCCGAAATCTCGACTGAAGACACCTTAATCTCTCCCGCCTTGTGCGCCTTCGCGAGACTCTTTCGCATAGGCGTCAGACTGTATTTAGCCTCGATATCACGCGCTTTTTTCCAACCTAACACCTGAGGACCTTGGTCTAACAATATCTTTGCCACCCCTGGCTTACGCACATAGTTGACCCACGCGATGCATGATGTCACCAGCTCTTCTAGAGGTGAGTCACTACCGACGGGAGATCGACGTGCATGAGCGATGGTCTCTTCCACGAGTGATACGTAAACCGCTTCGAAAACGTCTCGCTTGCTTGAAAAATAATGGTATAGAGCACCACGCGAAACCCCTGCTCGCTCGAGAATAGCATCGGTGTGAGTATTTTCGTATCCGTCTCTGATAAAGCACTCACGCGCTGCGGCAATAATGCTCGAGAGGGTTGCTTCGCGTCGTTCTTTATTGGTTGCCATAATTTGCAGATTCAGTGTCGGTTTGTTATCTTATGCGAAATATACCGACACAGTGTCGGTTTTTCTAAACTTACTTTTAAGGAACCAACTATGTCTGATTATCCTCAAGCACTCAACCACATGCTCGCGGCATGGAATGAGACCGACCCCTCTCTCGTTCGCTCACATCTCGACAAAGCCGTTGCAACCAACGTTAGATTTGTAGACCCATCAATAGACGTCTCAGGAATTGATGGTTTTGAGGCAAATGTGCACGAAGTACATTCAAAAAACCCGGGAAACGTCTACTCCAGAGCGAGTAAAGTCGATACCCAACACGGTTTTCATCGATATCACTGGGCCATTCATTCCAAAGATGGCGACCTATTATTACCAGGTTTCGATGTGGTAGAAACCGATGCAGATGGCCGAGTCACCTGCGTAATCGGTTTTTTCGGCGACCTACCAAAATCCGCTGCTTAAATTCTCTCGCAGCGTTGTTGAAGGAAACTCTTCTCTGGGTTGAGAGTCGCGAAAAGTCAGTGAACAGTGATTCTGAACAATTTATAAGCGATACAGATCAAGACTCTCTCTTCAGTTTAAAAAGTAATAACTCAAAGTGCGCATCTCGGCTTCAAGTTTTATCAGGTGTCGTTTCTCCGATTCGGTAGTCGATAACAAGCGGATATTCCGAAGCGGCCGATGCGCATTATCGAGGCACCAGCCGCGCCAGCATTTAGCGATCATGCAGTCACATATAGTTTCAAGGATTATCTCTAGCACCTCTACCTGCATCTGACGTGCTTGCTCAGGAGGCAGGCCTTGGCAAGCGCTTTCACACGCGGTTAAAAACCGGGTCAATGTTTTTGGGCAAGTACCACAACGGCCATTTCGGACTGATTTGCTTAATGGATATTCACTTAGTTTTTGCTGAAGCATCGTTTAATAACCCAAATATTGTTCGAATAAACCATCATTAAAAGGAGTACTTGATCGTTACTGAATAGTTGCGACCTGGCTCAGTCAACCTATCGAAGTTAGTGGTGAGCGGGTTTTGGATAAACTCTTCGCTCCATCGATAGTGCTGCTTATCAGTCAGGTTAAATACACCCCAGTTAAGCCGTGCTCTATCAGTCAAATTGTAATGACCAATGAGGTCTAGAGTCGCAAAGCCTGGTGTTTCAAATGGAACAACGGCAGGTTGACCACGCTCTTGTAATGAGCTGCTATCTATATCGCTAATTTCCTTTCTGTCCGTGGCAGTTAATACGGCTTCGATACTCCACTTATCGCTGCTGGGTGAAAACCCCAAACCCAATACAAGCTGTTGCGGATCAATTGAGTTCAACGGCTGATTGTTTTCTTTATTCTCACCTTCTGAGTAAGCGTAAGCGGCGCGAAGTTGAAAACCGCTCAGGGCGTCTGAAAATGCCGCAAGTTGATATTGCGCCTTAAGTTCAACGCCCTTAATTTCAGCTTCATCAAGATTGCGGGCTTGAAACTCAAGCAGCTGTGTTATTGGGTTAAAACCTCGAACCGCCAGCCCTTCGATAAAGTCTTCATAGTTATTCTGATAGGCCGCTAATTCAACGCTACCGTAGTCGCTGATGCGGCGAAGTCCAAGTTCCACACTCTCGCCACGCTCTGGGCGTAGGTTGGCGTTTGGCAAGGTTGTGTAGCCGCCGGCGAAATTAGTAAAGCCGGTATTTACGGCATCAAGCGGGGGTGCGCGAAATCCTTCGGCATACTGAGCGAACGCAGACCAACGATCATTTATATCAACCACCACTCCAAGTTTTGCAGAAATTTCTGACTCATCATACCCTTCCGGGATTGGAGAGCCTGTATTACCTGATAGATAGATCGCATCAGCGGTTGGATCAAGCTCAAAATTATCGTAGCGCAACGCTGGTATTACACGTACACGGGCGTCGAGTAATTCAATTTCATCCTGGACGAAAATACCAAGGCTAGTATATTCGGAATTAGGAAAATCCCGAGTTGGAAAATTACTGAATTCTCTGGCCAGCGAGCCATCCGCACGATTTACTGTTCGTCCCTCTCGCAAGGTAACCGATTCGCTTTGATCATAGTCAACCCCATAGGTAACGATGTGTGATATTGAACCTGTGTCAAAGGCTTTGCTTAGCTGTGCACGTAGGCCAACGTTTTCTTGTTGATAGGCTGAAAGCCTAACGCGGTCTTGAATCGCCCCGCGCGACACTCTTTCGGTAAACGTATCTTGTGACGCGTCGCTGCTCTGCACATAAGCAAGCAGGTTCATTGAATCGGCTAGCGCTGTAGACAACGATAAATCGTAATCAATGCTAAGTCGTTCTCGACTTCGATCATCAATACCAATTTGCGAGTTGCTTAGCACGCCGCGAGAAAACGTTCCTGCAGCAGAGAGCACATCGGTCTCTGAGTCCGCTTCAAATAATTCAGCAACCAGGGATATCTTTTGAGCATCGCTTGGTGCGTAGACCAATTTTGCGTAAATGTTTCGGTTTTCATTTGACTGCGGGTTTTCCGCTCGGCGTTGTGGTCCGCTTGTGTCATCATCAAAAAACGTATCCGTTTCTGAACTGTCCCTCAAAGTCCCAACTACCATGCCTGACCAAACATCGTTTCCAAACGCGGTCAACACTGTGGCATTCGTGCTTGAATCGACAGAGCTGGTGCCAAGCTTAGCCGAGCCGGCGAAGGACTTGCCGTTCAGATAATCAATTGGATCTTTAGTAATAAAGTTGACCACGCCGCCAATGGCATTACTGCCGTACACACTGGAACCTGGGCCGCGCACAATTTCTACCGACTTTAATGCATCAAGATCAACGAAATCTCGGCGCGAAGAGAGGAATGGACCAAATGAGAACTCGTCCGCTGTTGGCGTATTGTCTACAAGGGTAAGTACCCGGTCACCGCCAACGCCTCGGATAGAAAAGCTGTTTAAACCAAATCGACCGCCGCCAGACACCGAAACACCAGGTTCGTAACGAACTAAGTCATCAATCCCATTGGCGATCTCTTGTTGAATTCTCTCCGCGTCAATCACGGTTACCGTACCGGCGACTTCTGAAATAGGCTGCTCAGTACGGGTAGCCGTAACGATAATAACTTCTGTTGTTTCTGCACGGTCGTTGGCAAAACTTACGCCGCTTTGCCCTAGCCCAATCGTCGCAGCGAGTATTGTGGCGACTGTTAATTTGCTGAGCATGACTTGTGAGCTTAAGTCGTTTGCCCGTGTTTTATCTTGCTTAATTTGATTGTGGTTACGCATTTTCAAGCCAGCCTAAATAGTTGATTAATGTTGCTAGGGGGAGGTCGTTCAACATTGAGTTAAACAATGATCTGGCAGGAATATAGCAAACTTATTTGCAAATGCAAATGATTCGCATTAACATTAACATTTATATATTAACAATCTCGGTTGCCAAAACGATGATTAACCCAAAATTTGACGTTGCTGGATTACGCGTTATCGCTTTGACGATCATTGTGCTTAGCGCTACTGCTTTTGCGCCCTACGCTCATACCGAACAGCTAAGCAAGCCGAATCGAATCATCAGCGCCGGCGGCAGTATTACTGAAATTATGTACGCCCTGGGGTTGGGTGATCGCATTGTCGCGGTCGACAGTTCAAGCTTCTACCCACCAAAAGCGACGACCTTGCCCAAGGTAGGTTACTTTCGCAGCCTAGCAGCGGAAGGTGTTATGTCATTGAAACCAGACATGTTGATTACCGCCAGAGGCGCTGGGCCTGAGATCGTGCTTGAACAACTAGAGAGCCTGGGTGTCGAAGTAAAAAGCTATGAGCAATCCAACTACACACTGGATTCATGGAAAACACTGATACAGGAGATTGGCGCAGAATTTGATAAATCAAAGGCCGCCAGTGAACTGATTGACAGTGTCAGCAAGGGTATAAGCAACCATCAGGAAAAGCGTGATTTTACCAACAAGTCCGTTAATGCGGTTTCGTTACTAAGCATTGGACAACGTGGCCCAGTCGCCGCAGGCAGCAATACTGTACCCGACTTACTCATGTCGCTGGCTGGAATAAACAATGTGGCGAGTTCATTAGATGGGTACAAGCCATTCAGCAGCGAACTGTTCGCCGAGCGGGAAATTGACATGCTATTAGTTCCCTCACACGTGGTTGCAGGTTTGGGTGGTGAAGAGGCGATTTGTAAAAACCAATTAGTGAAAATGGCCACATCAGAGCAGTGCAATTTGTTTGTCATGGATGGTTTATTGCTAATGGGGTTCGGTGCACGTTTAGATCAAAGTGTCGGTGAAATCATCAGTTTCGCTAACGGCTTGTAACACCTTCATGCAAGTCTCAACTAATAGCGCGCTATCAAAAGCTTGGCCACCAAGTTTTTTATCGAGCCTGAATAAGAACCAAAAGCGCTTTGTCGAATTTTCCATTCTGACAATCGCGTTGGTGCTAATTTCCTGGCTCGGCATAGCAATAGGTGCATCCAAGGTAGACCTGCTACTGCCGATAGAAGCCTTCTATGGCTTTTTGTCGGGTGAATTAGAATCAAATGTTACCAACAATATCGTAGCGAATATAAGAGCGCCGCGTGTGCTGATGGCGTTGCTGGTTGGCGCGGCCTTAGCGGTCAGCGGAGCAAGCTTACAAGGGATATGCCGTAACCCATTGGCCGATCCAGGCCTATTAGGTATTTCCTCTGGTGCAGCGGTTGGTGCGGTGGCAATGATTCTATTTGCCAAGCAACTGCCAGCCATCAGTATTGCAGGACCGTATTTAGTATCCATTGCTGCATTCGCTGGCGCCGCCATTGCCACCTTTTCGGTGTATCACCTGGCGCAAGTGAATGGTGATATTCAAATTTCAACCTTTCTCCTTGCGGGCGTTGCGATTAACGCTCTATCGGCCGCAATTATTGGTGGTTTGAGCTTTATCGCTGACGATCAGGCCTTGCGCTTGATCACTTTTTGGACCATGGGCAGTTTGGCCAGCGCCAACTGGATGACCGTCGCTGTTACAACCCCGATACTAGTTTTTGTCTTATGGGCTATCCACCAAAAGCGACACGCGCTGAACTTGATTCTATTAGGCGAAGCCAATGCTCGGTTCAGTGGAATAGATGTCGAAAAAGTAAAGAGCCAAGTACTTTGGTTGACCGCGCTGGCGGTTGGAATAGCCGTAGCGTTTAGTGGTGTCATTGGTTTTATTGGTTTAGTTGTGCCGCATATTCTAAGAACTACATCAGACACCAATTACCGCTACTTAATTCTCAATAGTGCTTTGCTCGGCGGTGCGTTACTGGCACTGGCTGATATCGGCTCTCGCATGGTCATCGCGCCTGCGGAACTGCCTATCGGCATACTGACCTCGTTGATTGGCGCACCCTTTTTTATTGCCTTGCTAATGCAACAAAAGAGACGTATGGGGTTTGGTTTATGACGCTGCGTGCTAACAAGTTAACTGTCAGTTTTGGTGACAAAGTTATTTTGAACCAGCTGGACTTTATCTGCAAGGCGGGTGAGATCACTGCCATTGTTGGTGAAAACGGTGCTGGTAAATCTACCCTATTGAACTGCCTGTCGGGCACATTAAATTTTGATGGAGATATTCACCTTAACGGGCATTCGATCAGGGCAATGAGCATTTCTCAACAGTCACAATATCGGGCGGTATTGCCCCAACATTCGACACTGAATTTTCCCTTAGACGTGCGAGAGATTGTGCGCCTGGCGTTATCGTTGAGTACCTTGAGTCGCGACGATCAAGAGGCAATCATTCACGACAGTTTGAATCTAGTCGATGCCTTGCAGTTTATTGATCGGAGCTATTTAGAATTATCGGGCGGAGAAAAGCAACGTGTTCAGATCGCTCGTGTGCTTGCGCAATTGCGAGCCTACGACCATGAAGAAAGCCGTTTTTTACTGCTTGACGAACCGACTTCAGCACTCGATCTAAAACATCAATACGCCACGCTAAAAATGTTGCGAGAGCTCTGCTGTGGCAACTCAGCTAGAGACCTGGGAGCCCTAATCATATTACACGACTTAAACCTTGCATCGCTTTATTGTGACAAAGTGCTGCTGCTTAACGATGGAAGCTTAATTAAACATGACACGCCGAGGGTTGTGTTCGAAGGGCATCGAATAAACGACACATTTGGCATCGACGTATTTATCGATTCACATCCCGATACTGATCAACCGTATTTAGTTCCCCGAATCTAACCGAGATTTAGCAAAACTCAATCATGAAAAAACAAAAATCAATCGCCAACGCTCGGCGCCTTTTACGTCAATCTGAACTGGGAGTTCTATCGACTCATTCGAAAGCCAATGAGGGCTTTCCATTTGGATCTGTATCAACGTATCTAAGTACCATTAACGGCGACGTTATCTTCTATATTAGTGATTTGGCCCAGCACACCAAGAATTTAAACGACAACGCCAAAATGTGTTTAACCACGTTTGATCACTCAGACGGCCAATCAAGCAAGGCGCTTAAGGACCCAAACGCGGGTGCACGTTTAAGTATTCTGGGTAAGGCATCTGTTGTTAGTGATACCGATGCTGACGAAATCAGGGAACGATTCTTTACACTTTATCCCGACAGTCGCAAGTACCAAGGCACACACGATTTTAAATTCTATAAGCTGATTCCCGAGCGACTAAGATTTATTGGCGGGTTTGGAGATATCCATTGGATTAGCACCGATGAGTGGCGCCTTGATACTCCCGAGTGGCTGGAGTCTGAACAGTCAATGATCAATCACATGAATGACGACCACATGGATGCTATGCAGTTAATGGTTGAACATCATTTTGGAATTAAGACCAAGCGAGCTGAGATGCTTGCACTAAGCCCTGATGGTTGTTTTATCAGAGCAGACAGCAGCAAGCCTATCTATATCCCATTCGACGGCATCGCTCACACCGGACACGAAGTAAGACAGCAACTTGTTGCGTTAACCCATGCTGCGCGCGCAGCCTTAACACGCCCAAACATACAACAAAACGAGCACCAAATTCACACAAGTGCCAACCACTAATACTGAAAGGAATGACTAGAATAATGCCAGATTTAGATACCTTGATAGCGTCGATTCTCTATTTAATGACGCGCCAGAGTCAATCGCCAAAAGCGGGCTTGGAGCAGGCCATTGTCGATCACATGCAGATGCTGGCGTCACACCCAGACTGTGATTCAAAGGTTATCAGAGACGCTGGGGCACGACTATCAATGTGCTGGCGACAAGAAGCACGAATCAAAGAACATGGGCTCGACTCAAAACCCGTATACACCAATGTGAAAAAGACGGCGAGTCTTCATTAAGAAAATTTTACAGCACTACCGATAATGCCGTGTCAAATAGCAATCACGTTTAGGCTAGCAAAACACCAACGACCTGTTGTTGCTTACCGTCGGAAAATTAAAGGCTCGGCATCTCGGTTACTTATAAGTCTAGAGAAATACGATGGATATCTGGAAAACCACAATCAAAATGGGCAACCAACGTTTCGCTAATAGCGAATTTGTCGGCGCGCTTGCTTTCTATAACACGGCAAAATCACAAGCTGAGGATTTATTCCAGCATTGGCCCAATGCAGACGAAGCCGTCTCAGCATTAGTGGTTACCTACCACAACATTGCTGATCTATATATAAAACAAGGCACCCCCAATTTGGCTGTCGAAACCATAGAAAAAGCCAAGAAAATACTACTTCGAGAGCTCGCTCGCGAACAGTTAGACCCGAAGAGACACGATGCGCTCTGTCACGGATCACGAAAACTACATTCGGCGTTAATGCGTTATAAGCGTTGCCACCTGTTATCAACTCTCCACTAGAACCTGTCATCAAAATGAAAACAACTTTTAAATTAACTACGCTATCGATGGCCTTAGGCACTTTGACCCTTACGTCGTTACAAGTACCGCTGGCCGCTGCACAATCCTCTGAGTTGGCAAAAAGCGACCTTGAAGAAATCATCGTTACATCCGAAAAACTTGGACGCACCTTAAATGAGACAACGACCAGTATCGAGGTACTCACTGGCATCGAGTTAGAGGAGCGAAGCATTGATGATCTCTACGAGGCGATCCGGAGAACCGCAAACGTCGGTCAGAGTTTTGGTGAGAAAGGGTTTAATATACGCGGCATTGACCAACGTGGCGCAGGTGCGGGTGCGGGTTTATTGATTAACACAACGGTTGACGGTGCCTCACTCCCCAGCAACCAAGCCACGTTTTTTGGCCCATATTCAACATGGGATGTTGCTCAGGTCGAGATATTGCGTGGTCCTCAAGGAACGACTCAGGGGCGAAATGCCATTGGCGGCACTATCTTAGTCAATAGCGCTGATCCGGAAATAGGCTCCAACTCAACTAAGTTTAGAGCATCGGTCGCAAACCTTGGCACCTATCAACTCGCTGGCGCGACAAATATTGATGTGAATGATCAATTCGCACTGCGTTTTGCTGTCGATCAGCGTGAGTCAGATGGTTGGGTGGATAATCCGACATTAAATCAAGACTACGATGCGCGTGACTCGCTAACTGTGCGTGGAAAAGCCCTGTGGCAGGTGAATGATAAGTTGAGCCTAAAATGGACGACTAACTTTACTGATTCCAGTGGTGGCGAAGATGTGATCGACTTTTTACAATTTCCAAGTGAACGAATTAACGCGTCGGAAATAGAGGCGTTTGAAGGTTCAGAGCATTTAATTAATACCATTCAAGCCGACTATGAGTTCAATGATTTTTGGTCATTAACCGCCATAGCAACGCGCTATGATCACGACTATGAACGAGTAGAAGATTTCGATACGACGCCCGCGCCAGTCGGCTCTATCGACCGCCTACAGGAAGAAGAGAGTATTACGGCCGAAATACGATTTAATTATGATAATGGTGAGAACCTAAAAGGCGTGTTTGGCGCGTATTTTGGGGATTTTGATCGACAAAGCGACGACACAATCGAAGTTCCGGTAACCGTCGTTATTCCAGATGTTAACCTACTGAACTTCTTTGGCATACCAACCACATCGAGTATATTCCAAGATCGCACCACTGTCGCGAATGAACAAAACATCGCTATATTTGGTGAGCTAGAGTACTCATTCAATGATCGATTAACGGGAATTTTCGGTCTGCGAATCGACCGAGAAGATCGCGAATCGAACTCGGTTCAAGTCACGACAACTAACTCCCCATTTTTGCCGATCCCGTTGCCACCGAGTCAAACGGAACCTTTAGATTCTGACTTTGATGCCGTTTTACCAAAGTTAGGGATTAGATACGCCGCTAGTGATTCTGTTACCTTAGGCCTGACTGCACAGAGTGCTTATCGTGCTGGTGGACAATCTATATCTTCTGTCACAAGTACTTTGGCGAATTTCGATACTGAAACCGCATGGAACTATGAGGTGTCTTTGCGAGCGGATATTAACGACACCTATACGATTTCGGCTAACATTTTTTATACTGACTGGACTGATCAGCAAGTATCGCGGCGAACAGATGCCTCTATTATCGGTAATTTTGGCGCAGATTCTATTACCGTTAACGCAGGCGAATCTTCATTGTATGGCGCTGAAATTTCAATCGATGCGAATTGGACTGAATCACTGTCTGGCTACGCGTCATTTGGCTTATTGCAGACAGAGTTTGACGATTTTGTTTCTGGTTTAGTTGACAACACCGGCAACGAGTTTGCCTACGCACCAAACTCTAATATAACCGCAGGTGTAAGCTATCGAGCTTCGAATGGATTGGTGGCCATAGCCGATGTTAATTGGCGCGATGACCAGTTTTCAAATAATGGAAATGATCCCGAGAACGTGATTGACAGCTATGCATTAGCAAATGTGAAATTGGGCTATGAGCAAGACAATTGGTCGGTCTACCTGTTTGCTAGAAACTTGTTTGACGAGGACTACACTACTCAAATTCAACCCGCGTTATTCGGAAACGATGGCAGCATCGCATTTCAAGCCGCTCGTTCAGGCGAACCTAGAGTAGCGGGTATCGAGTTCAACGCAAGCTGGGGTGGTTAAATGATCTTAACGTCAGCAACAGTGATAGCATTAGTTCTATGCCTTCAATATGTTGCCTGCGTTGTGCTCCATCATGCAAATCCACGGCGAACCAACATCACAATATTGGTCGATTCTGAATTAATTAGGAGAAGTGTTAAGTTATTAGCATGCTGCGCCTTAATGGTCAGCGTATTCCTATCGGCCAGTTTACAAGGGTGGGAGAGAGGCGTGCCTATCTGGCTTTGCTTAATTTCAGTAGCGGGTTTCGTAAGCCTGTATATCTCGGCGTATGCACCTTCCAAACACCTAACGACAGGCATTGCTGCGTTTATCGCCACCCTATTTTTTAGCGCAGCATTACTTGTCTTGGGTGACTCAGGCGCATCACAAGGTCTTGCCCAAATGAGGTCCACTCTATGAACGCTATTCAAATTGGCTTAACTATTGTGTCCATTGTTGGTCTTTGCTGGTTTTCATGGAAAAAACCGCGTTTGAGTAGCATCCTGGTTTGGTCGTTAATCGCCACCCTAAGCTCCACTGCTGCTGCACTGCTTATAATTCCGGGCCCATTTTCAAGTAAAGCATTGTGGATTGCTCTATCGGTGCCCATCATCTGGTCCGCATTTCAATACTGGTGTTATTGGGCCGATAGCCAATGGCAAGTTCTTTGGAGTTTATTAGCTATTTCATGTGTAAGCGCGTTAATAGTGATGAATGTAGATCCTGTGGTTTAACTCATAATTTGAAGAAGATAACGCAATGAAAAAAGCACGCTATTTGAGAATTTATGATCTGCATTCCTGGTCGGGTATCACACTTGGCTTGTTCGTTTATATGGTTTCCTTGACGGGTTGCTTTGCGCTTTTTGATCATGAGTTAAAAAGCTGGGAAGACTCTGCAAAGCGTTTAGAAATTGCCGAGTCCATCGCCCCCATAATGCCAGAGTTTCAGAGCTGGGTTAACAATCAATCGCAAAACCAATCGATAGAGTTTATTACCTTTTTTTATCCCGACAAGCATGAACCGTATTATAAGGCGTTGATGGGCACCAAAGCCGAAGATGATAAACAGACACGGCATGAAATTCGTTGGAATTCTGAGCACAAACAAGTATTAGTGACAAAACAAGGTGGATTAACTGAATGGCTGCTGGATTTTCATCGTGACTTAATGTGGCCAGCTCAGCTTGGGGGTCGCACTATTGGGCGTGCGCTGGTCGGTGTGGCAGGTATTATCTTAATGCTGTCCATCATTACTGGGATCATTACGCATACTAAAATCATACGAGAGTTTTTCACCCTGAGGGTAAAACGTTCAATCCATTTAAAGTGGCAAGATTTACACAAAGTATTAGGCCTTTGGGCTTTGCCTTTCTACACAATGATCGCGTTTACTGGGGCATTTTTAGGAATTATAGTTTTGCTATCTCCGATTGTAGCGGTTGTTGCTTTCAAAGGAGATACTGAAGCTTTAGTTGCCGCCGTGATTGGAGAAGCTCCCAAGCCAAACGGGGTTCATGCACAAATGTTGTCGGTAGACGAGCTCCGAGACTTACGCCACCCTGTGTCAAACAATCGTCCAAATCGAGTTGTTATGCGTAACTGGGGCGACGAAACTGCTTTTTACGAAGTGCTTTATACTTCAAAAACTGAGCTCGCTACCTTCGACCAAGTAACCGTTAGCGGCGCAACTGGCGAGGTAATAAAGAGCGAACCATCTGGTTCCGTACCGGCAGCAAACCGAGTCACCAATGCAATATCACCACTGCACTACGCCACCTATGGTGGCATATGGTTGAAAGTACTATATTTTGTACTCGGCATCTTTCTCTGCGTGGTTACAGCAACAGGGTTAATGGTTTGGATTGAGCGCAGGCTTAAAAGTAACAAAGGACAACAAAGCCCTAGGTTTTACCAAAGATTGGGCCAATTTAGTATCGGCATTATCCTTGGGTTCCCGCTAGCAACCGTTGCTATTTTCTATGTTGATAAACTGTATGCTGGGGCAGAATCAGCACGGTTGCTTTATACCGGTATCAGCTATTTTATGGTGGTGATGTTTACCGTGGTATTCGCCATGCTAAGAAATCAAAATTACCAAACTGTGAGGGTTTTATTCTTTGCGATCAGCATTTCATTGCTAGGGCTGCCGATCGTAAACACGCTCGCAACGCAAGCGCAGTTTTGGAATAGTCTAGGATCAAATCAATCATGGGCATGGGTGGATCTTAGTTTTATTATAGGTGGTGCGATACTAACAATAATCAGCGTTTATTTGCCCAAACAACGATCTACTGAGCCTCGCGAGCCTAGCCATGCGAGGGCAGTTTCATCTCTCAACATCTCCGCAGAAGGTTAAGAAACCAAACGTAATAGGATCGACCCTAATGATTAAGAATATTTTGATGCTCTCGACGATACTAATTATGAGCTCTGTTTACGCTGAGACAGGCATCAATGAGTGCGAAAATATATCAGAGCAACAGTTTACCTTTAGCTGGCCAATTGGTGACGTTTGTAACAATGCTCCCCGCGGCGGAACCAGCGAAGGTTCCGATGTTAAAATTGACACGGAACCACGCGCTGAATGGCTCGCTTTGCAAGAAAAAGGGCTTAGCAAGTTTGAGCAAGACCGACGCGCAATTCTTGCAATGCAAGGGGGATATAAAGTCAACTTTGACTTTCTCGAAACCGTTGGTTTTAGCAAAGACTACATGCGAGATCGACCCTACCAGTCATGGGGAACTGAATACGTTTACGTGATTGAAGACAAGCCTAATTTCATAAGCTTGCAACACGTGATGGTGATGGTTTTCAAACAAGAAGACGGTACGGTATCCGACCCAATGGTGATGAAGCACTGGCGCCAGGACTGGACCTACGAAGACACCAGTTTGTTTGAATATGGCCACAACAACACTTGGGCCAAGCGAACGCTTGGCGCTAAAGAAGTGACTGGTCAGTGGAGCCAAGCCGTGTTTCAAGTGGATGATTCTCCTCGCTACGAATCGTATGGAAAATGGGAACACAATGCGAGCTTCTCAAGCTGGATTAGCCAACAAACACGCAGACCCTTACCAAGAAGAGAGTCCAGTGTACGCCAAGATTACAGCGTACTTGAGGGCTATAATCGACATACAGTGACGCAACATGGTTGGGTTCAAGAAGAAGAAAATTGGAAATTATTATTAAACGAACTTGGAAATCCTGATGACACCGCGCCATATCTCTCGAAAGAACAAGGATTGGCCAGATATCAACCACTGAAAGATTTTGATTTTTCTGCCGGCAATAAGTACATGCGTAACACCGAGCCTGTATGGAAAGCCGTGCGCGATGAGTGGAGATCATTGGTTGATAAAAATCAAACAATCAAACTTAAAAAGAAAGTCGACGGGCAACCCATGTTTATGCCTTTGTTTGGTTTAGCCGACAAGTACGCCAAAGGCGCGATCTCTAAAGTCGAAGCAACAGAGCAAGCCAAAAGTATAATTTTGAGTTATTTAACCGAGTGATCAAGACTGTATTTTCCCTTCGATAGCAGGCGGTTCTCTCATTTAGATATCAGATACTAAATTACTGAGATCTTCGCTTCTAAGCAATGCACAATGCATTGTCACGGAATTTATGGCCACTAATAAATACTGTCTGCTGATCTCAAAACCCGACCTCGACTCAGCATCTAATACCCTAAGAAATTGAGTTCTTCGATTCTCTTGCTATAGCAATTTTTGCGCTTGGTTCGATACACGGATTCTTTGACTCGCCCGAGCTATTTTTCAAACCCAATTTATAAAAGTAGGAACCACCCAGCAAAAGGTATGCAGCCGGACTTTTTAGTTGGTACATAAATGAACCATATTGACCACAATCTATTCTATTGTGGATCATAAATGTAGCCCCTATTCTTCTCCTCACACTGATTAACTCATTCAACCATATGGTCACGAAGCGTTTTCGTGAGGAGAGAAAAAATGAAAAGATTTGAAGATAAAGTAGTCATCGTCACCGGTGGAAACAGCGGCATCGGCCTAGCGACCGCTAAAATGTTTGCGGATGAGGGTGCTAAAGTCGCCATCACAGGGCGTTCAAGTGACAAATTATCAGCGGCAAAATCTGAGATAGGCCAGGAAACTATCGCCGACTCTGTCGACATCACATCAGTGACTGAGATTGAAGCATTTGTCGAAAAAGTTGCTAGGGAACACGGCCGTATTGATGTGGTGGTTGCCTCCGCGGGTGGTGTGGAGGTTCGCCCCTTTGAAATAATGGACGAATCGCGCTTTGACCAAGATCTGGATAGAAACTTTAAAGGCGCTTACTTCACCGCTCAGCGTGCGCTGCCGCATATGACACAAGGCGGCTCCTTTGTATTTCTTGGATCTGCTGCTGGCTCTAAAGGCTTTGAAGGCATGACCGTCTACGGTCCCTCAAAGGCCGCTTTGAGAGGCTTAGTCCGATCTCTAGCATCGGAGCTGGCACCAAAGAATATTCGAGCGAACGTAGTTTCGCCGGGTCCAATTCCAACGCCAGGCATGGATAGACTGGGACTACCGGCAGAACAACTTGAAGCGGTAAAGGACCAGTTTGTAAGTGAGGTGCCGTTATCCCGAATGGGCACCGTAGAAGACATCGCCAACGCCATCACTTTTTTAGCCTCAGAACAAGCGGCCTACATCACAGGTGTTGAACTGGGCGTTGATGGCGGCCACGCGCAAGTCTAAACCCCATTCGTTTCTCAGAGGAATTAATCATGCGAGCCATTGGATTCTCAAAGAACTTGCCAATTAGCCAAGCTGGCGCACTTGAAATAATCGATATCCCGGAGCCATCGCTCAACGAGAAAGACGTGCTTGTCCAAATCGAAGCGACCTCAATCAACCCTGCCGACGCGAAGCTGCGGCAGGCTCTTCCTGAGCTGGAAGATGGCCATCATGTGCTTGGTTACGACGCCGTAGGAACCGTGATTAAAAAGGGTGATCTGGTGACGGGTATCTCGCTGGGAGACAAGGTTTGGTACGCCGGTTCATTAACTCGACCTGGAACAAATTCTGAGCGACATGCAGTCGATCATCGAATCGTGTCAAAAGCGCCCAAATACATTGAGCCCATTCATGCTGCGTCGTTACCGTTAACCGCGATCACGGCGTGGGAAATCTTGTTCGACCGTCTTGCCTTGGTTGAAGGAGGTGGTAATGGTCAAACTCTCTTGATAGTCGGAGGCGCTGGCGGTGTTGGGTCGATACTGGTTCAGCTTGCAAAGCGACTCACCAAACTTAGGGTGGTGTCGACCGCGTCTCGACCTGAGACACAGGAATGGGTTTTAAGAATGGGGGCGGACAAAGTCTTGAATCATCGGAACGATTTGGTGAAACAACTTAGCAACGAACAGATCCAAATCGACTACATCGCCGGGCTCACAAACAGCGACACTCATTTTGCGTCGTACGCCGAAATTATCGAGCCTCAAGGCAAGATCGTGTTAATCGATGACCCTAAGTCGGAGTCTATTGACGTGACACGGCTAAAACCAAAATCGGCGTCGCTCATTTGGGAATTCATGTTCACGCGGTCCATGTTTGAGACAAACGACATGCAAGTTCAGGGCGAAATTCTATCCCGGGTCGCCGAACTTGTAGATGAAGGAACGATACGCTCGACGGCGACGAACATTTTAGGCCCTCTCACCCTGGAAAACCTGATCAAAGCGCATGTCATAGCCGAGAGCGGAGCTGCGATCGGCAAGACAGTTCTCGGCGAACCCCAACTATAACCGAAGGTAAAAATCATGAAGATTACACGCAAAAAATTATTCGTTACGTTTACTGGACTCGTAGCCGGTCTCGTCATGTTTACGGCAACCGCTGGACAAGAAACAGTTCAAACATCGTCCAAACCTTATGGAATTGAAATATCGGCTGAAATGCCTTACGCCAAAAAGCGGGTTGATGTACTGGACAGCCAAATGACGTATGTCGATGTCGGCCAGGGCCCAACAGTTGTATTTTTGCACGGCAATCCCACTTCTTCTTATCTCTGGCGAAATGTCATTCCACCCGTGGTGAGCGAAGGGTACCGCGCGATTGCCCCGGACTTGATCGGCATGGGCGATAGCGACAAACCTGATATCGAATACACGTTCCAAGATCACTACGCCTATTTAAGCACATTTTTGGACGCACTTGATTCCGATTCTATGACGTTAGTGATTCACGACTGGGGCAGTGCGCTTGGTATGAGATACGCACGAGAGAACCCCAAGCGGGTGAACGCATTGGCTTACATGGAAGCGATTGTTGCACCCGGCATGCCGGTGCCATCGCTCGAGGCCATGGGGCCGGAAATAGGTGGCTTGTTTGGCGCTCTCCGTTCTCCAGCAGGAATCGACATGGTGTTGGGAAACAATTTCTTTGTGGAAGAGGTGTTACCAAAATTTGGCGTGGCAAGAACGCTTTCCGAAGCGGAAATGGCGGCGTATCGCGCTCCCTACAAAACTCGCGAAAGCCGCTTACCTACCTTAGTTTGGCCTCGTCAGATACCAATCAACGGCGAGCCAATCAATGTGGTCGCTCATATCGAAAAAAATTCGTCGTGGCTCGTCAAGAGTCCTATTCCCAAATTGCTCTTCTGGGCTGAGCCCGGCTCACTCATGCCGAAAGCGGCGGTCGATTGGCACATTGCCAATGTGCCTAATCTTGAAACTCGATTTCTCGGTGCTGGTTTGCATTTCTTGCAGGAAGATCACCCCCAATTGATCGGGTCCGGTCTGAGTGACTGGCTTCGTCGAATTGACTTAGGAGAAGCCCAATGAACACACGCTTACCACAGAAAAACGTCGAACGAGAACACCCCTTTTATCTGCTGGCTCAGATGTCTATCCCAGACCTAGATACGTATCTGAATCAGTACGTCGAGCCGGTCACACCACTTCTGGAGAAGGCTGGCGCTCGCATCCTCGTGGCAACAGCCAACACTGAGGTGCTTGAGGGTGAAAGCTCGTCAAACTGGACCGTGTTAATCGAGTTTCCAAGCGAAGAGGCCGCTCGAGAGTGGTACACCTCTGATGAGTACGTCCCTCACATAAAAACACGACAGGCTCATAGTGATCCTCAACGGTCGACGCTCTCTTTCGCGCCTGCATTTCAACAATTTACCAAATCATAAATATTAACTTTTCTTACGGAGTCAGCAATGAACATCGAACTTATAGCCCTATTAGTAACAGGCATCATGACTTATTTAACCATTTTGTTTCAACAATTGAACATGTCGGCAACTCAGGGGGCGGACTACAGTGTTTCGAATCGCGATAAACCGATTAAGGAAACCGCACTTGCAGGTCGATTACGACGGGCTGCAAAAAACGGTGTTGAAGCCGTCGCCATATTCACACCTCTTGTGATGGTGGCGACACTGCAAGGTATTTCAAACACCTGGACCGAGTACGCTTCGATTGCAATTATAGTTTCGCGCGTAAGCTACTTGCCCGCCTACGCACTCGGATTGGTTCCGGTTAGAACAATCGTCTGGTCACTCGGTTTTTTCGCTCTGCCATTCTTTGCGTATGGCGTGCTTGGTGGCTGATCCATTCCAACATGAATTGATCTATTTCAACAAAAACATCTTGGAGATAACAAAATGCTTACGTTCAAAAAGATATACGCCGATGCCGTTAAACGTAAAGGCTCTGAAGAAACATTGAATGAACTTTTACCTCCGGTATTGACCGTGAAAAAGCTGGCAAAAAAAGGAGATGACCGTCTCTTGGCAATGCTCGCGAAAGTTGTCAATCAAGCCGGCTTCAACTGGAGCGTCATTGAACGAAAATGGCCAGAGTTCGAAGAAGCGTTTTTTGGTTTCGACCTCGAAAAATTAATGACGCTTTCAGAGGACGATTGGCGCGGCTACCTGGACGATCCAAGGGTGGTCCGAAACTGGCAAAAGGTCGGTGCTGTGATGAACAACACGCATCTGGTTGCCCAACTGGCGGAAGAACACGGAAGCTTTGCGAAGTTTCTCGCAGGCTGGCCGCCAAGCGACCAGGTCGGACTGATGGCTAATTTAAAGAGCAATGGATCGCGACTGGGCGGTCAAACCTCGCAATGGTTTTTCCGCTATATCGGCAAGGACGGCTTCATTATTACTAATGACGTAGTTCTAGCGATCAAAGGCTCAGGCTACGAGATTGCCGACAACCCAACGTCCAAGAAAGATCTTGCGCTTGTTCAAGATTGCTTCAATGCATGGCACGAGGAATCCGGGCTGCCGTACTCACATTTAAGCAAGATTGCAGCCTATTCGATTGGCTCAAATTACGACATCGAAGAAACCAAAGCTGAGGTTAAAGACCTCGCCAAAAACGTTTGATTAAACCCAACCATGAGAACCAAATTATGAAAGACTATTTTCTCTATACAGACAGCACTCCTAACGGCTTTAAAATTTCGATCGCACTCGAGGAGCTCGGCGTAGACTACGATTTCAAAAACGTCGACTTCTCAATACGAGAACAAAAAACGCCCGAGTTTTTACAGATCAATCCCAATGGCAAAATACCGGTACTGATTGATCACGGCCGCGATGATCTGACTCTATTCGAGTCTGGTGCAATTCTTCAATATTTGGCGGATAAGCATGGTCAGCTACTTCCACAGGACCCGGCGGGCCGCGCCAAGGCCATTCAATGGCTGACTTGGCAAATGGCTGGGCTTGGTCCTATGTTCGGCCAGTTTTTAGTGTTTGCCATTCCATTTGAGAATTCTATGCCGAAGGCAACCAAACGCTATCAACTTGAAACGATGAGATTGCTCAGCGTGCTCAACGACCAATTGAAGGATTCTCAGTTCATTACAGGAGAACATTCAATCGCTGACATCGCTTGTTACCCCTGGGTGGCGATGATGGAGCGAGCTGAATGGAGCATGCCCGATTTTCCGAATCTGAATCGTTGGTTTAAAGAACTATCCGCTCGGCCTGCCTACCAAGCCGGAATGAATGTTCCTGGCCCGAAACCTGAAGAGCAACGTATGAAAGGTTTTCGGGATGCGACTGTTGGAGCCCAATAGACACTTAGGATGTGTTCTTCATTATTTGAGGAGCCCCTATAAAAATAGAGGGCTCCCACTTTGATACTCTAATTACTGGTATCGATTACTAAAACATATCAGAGTTTCACGTTTTACGCGGGCAAGACTAATGCTGAATTGGGATTGAAATAGAAGCGGCTTTTCAATCCCAACCGTTATATCGTCGGCTCACAGGAACCCCTTAAGAGTGAAAAGCCAGGACAATACAGATCCGTCATGGTGCTTATTTCATATTCTACGGTCCTTAGCTCATATAACTTTAGCTGCCGAAACAACATCTTTCGCACTTGGACGTGTCTGATACCCTTTGTGGCGAAGCATCTCTTTGACGGTTCCATCCCGGTCAATAAACACCACAGCTGGATGGGGCACCCCAACGGACTTGCCGCCAGGCTTTACGCCCTTGTTCCGCAGGTTATAGGCGTCGATTGCCACGGACCCCTCATCGGAGAGGAGATCCAAGCCGACATTGGTCTTTTCGCGAAATGCGCGCAGCACTTCCGGCGCATCATACGTCAATGAAACAACATTCCAACCTAAATTGTTTAAGTTGTCACGCACCTCGTCCAACAATCTTATCTGCTTCTTACAAAACGGACACCAGCCGAGCGAGCGAACAAACGCCACCACAACGCCCTTGTCTCCCATTTTATCAAAAAGTTTCAGGGTGGCGCCTGTGTCATCCTTCAAGTCGCTGTTAGTTGCTAATGATCCAATTTCTGGACCAATGGTTTCTTCATTTTTAGGCATATCATTTTCCTCTATTTGTTGGTTGGGTAGTCGTTTGTTATTCATGATGCGGCAAATGGCCACACAAATTTCGTTCGCTCAGAACCCTTCTTCTCTGGCGCGCACCCAGTGCACCATCTGAAAAAGGAGGTACGCGCTTCGCGTCGATCTCATAAGACAAATCACCATGGCTTTTGCTCAGCTTCTCGGAGAATGCCTTGAGTCGACGTGTCGAAACCGAAAAGTCAGCAATGTCTAACGGATTAATCGAACGTTCAAACCGTTTAAAGCCATTGAATGAAAAAGTGCTGTCGACATATTGCTCGCTTAGCGTAATCAGCTTGGCCATCAATTCATGTAGCACCGATGAGGAGCCCAAATTCTCAACAAACAACTGCACACGTTGATCAACGAGTTCCGGAAAATGGCGTTCTTCTTTATCTTCAGATATCGAAAGGACTAAGGAGACAATGTAGCCACCATCGAGTTCGATGGGTGTGCGAATCAAATCGACGTTTAACTCGCTCACACTCACTCGTTGCAAGAGCTCTAGCAACGACAAATCGTTTTGTTTTTCTTCTGACAAAAATAAGTCAGGATTGGATGCCATCAAAGGAAGATCGATATGGCAGTTAAACGGCGTCGCGGTACTTTCGTCTTTGGTCCGAAGAAACACCTTCTCGCGAAGTTCATGCTCTCGGGCTTTCTTAACTGCCAGGTTAGCTGTTTGTATCACCTCTGACGTAGGCGCTGTTCTCTCAATCAACCAACGTCTTCCATAAACTATTTTCCGAGACGACTCGCCTGAAGCAAGCGTTTGCTCGGCGCTCGATTTGGGGTAGTTTTCGCAACCTATGATTCCAACTTGCAAAAACAGCTCCTGATTTCTCTCACCGACAAATATAAGAAAACCCTCGGGCGTGTTGACGTTCAAAATGATGGCTTCAAGCGTTTTACGTGTGTGATATGTACGCAAGAACTGCTGAGGGATAGCGCTATTGCCATTTGCCAATATTACTTTTGGTGCGTGATCAATCGGCTGCTCACCATACTCGTTCGTTAAAATTGCAGGCTTTCTTAATTTTAAGGTTTGTTGCTTGGCATTCATCATCGATTTCCCCCGACGACCTTTAAGTCGCCATCCCTCGAATCGGGTAGTTATTATCTGGATTTCGGACGAATTTGAGGCCAGAAAGAATGGCGTCAAGATCGGGTCTTGAGAACGGGGCGTTCGAAATATCGACAATTTGAATCTGCCCTTGGTCATTAATGATAAAAAAGCCAGGTTCAGGGAATTGTCGGTCGGTTTCTTGCGGCGATCTTGGGTCTGAAATATACAAACCAAGTTCACGCATTTGTTCGACTGTCATCGCATATCCAATATCGAACTTCGGATTAACTTTAGAGATTTGAGCCTCAGCGCGTTCTTTTGGGTCACCTGAGACAGCCACCACGTCGACACCCAGCTCAACAAATTGATCATATAGTTCATCGAGTTTCTTCAAGTAAGTGGTGCACAAAGGGCAGTGTTTGCCCCGATATACAACCACAATCTTCCAATCGGTGCCCGGACGAGTTGTCAGGAGGTTGGTCTTACCTCCACCAAGTTTCGCAACTTCGATATCAGGGAACTGCTGACCAGGTTGAATTTTGATGTTTTTCATTTTTCGAGTTCTCGTTTAACCAGGGTGGTGAGGAATATGAGAGACAAACCCTTGTACAGAATGTCTCTCACACCGGCTCACGCCGCCTTTTGAAGTGAATTAATTTCGGTGCCGTTTTCAACATAATCGGCATTCGCGTCGAGCAGAGCTTGTAACATTCCACGAAATTTCGCTTTCAGGATGGGTATCAGAGCCTTTCCGAAAACGCCGCCTTTGGGCGTAAACTTCATGGTCATTGCCACTTCGGTTTGATCCTTGCCATGTTGAGAAAAGTCAAAGGTTGCGATCGCTTCGCTCAGAGGCATTGTTCCCTCGTAGATGTCGATCACAATTTGTTTATTTTCATCAACTGAAATCACTTTCTCGCGTATCCAGTTTTTACCATCAGCCAAATCACATTGGCGCAAGGCGCCGAGTCCCTCGGACGTTGGTGAATTTGACAAGAGATGTGATGCCCTGAGATTGGGGTTGAATCTTGCGATATTTCCAAAGTCTTTATTCCAACTCTCAAAGACTGTTTTCACATTCTGATTGACGACTTTTTTTACGGTCACTTGGGCCATTTTAATTCTCCTAATTAGGTTCAATAGAGATGCTCCAAGAGTGAGCTATGTACACTCTCAGAGCTTTCGTTTACTCAACAAAGTAAGTGTTAATTAACTCGAGTTTTGCAAACGCAGGGTTGCGATATTTTTCGATGTTTTCACGAAAGACATCGGTGTTAGTAAATTGCTCGAAATGCGCCGCGGTGGGCCACGTTGCTAGACCTGCGATTTGGCGAAAATACGTGTTTTTCTCATGCTCGACTGGCATCAGTTGAAGGGCGTCTGCGCGACCATACTGCAATGCAGTGGGGATCACGTTCTGAAAAAACGTCTGCAACTGTTTGGGAGTTTCGGCCGATGAAGGTGTACCAGCAAACCACTCGTAGACGACGTCCTTCGTAAATGTCACAGTAACTGTTTCAGGAATTTGAAAAAAACCGATTCTGAAGTCGCGCAAAGCCTTTTCACGAAGCGCGATCTTTTTCTTAACGCGCTTGTCTTTTGTTGAAGCAACAAAAGCATCCGTAGATGGCCACTCGACTAACAATACGTGCTGTGGTGTTAAATCACCTTCCTCAACATCGATTGTCTCAAATTTTGCGAGAACTTTTGCACCGGCGGCCTCCATTGCAGGCAGAACAGCGGGAAAGTAGTCGTTAAAAAAAACATCTCGATGCTGATGTTTTGCATCGATGTACGCAACGCCGTATACAGATGTTTTGGGCAAAGTTACTTCTTTTTCCGCTGCAAACACCGTTCCCGATACAGCTGCTAACGCACCTACAACAACCAATGGCACTTTAATAAATTTGTGTGAAATAAAATTTTTCATGATTAATCTCTTTTCTCTGTAAGGAGCGCTCAACAAACCAAATAGGTTTGCAGCGCGCTCACTATTAAAAAGGGTTACGCGGCAATCGCCTTGCGGTCTTCTTGATATGGAAGACCTTGCGCAAGCTCGGCAAAGGCCTCGTCCAGTGGAGTTAACGCAATTTGGTTTGCGTAATTACTCATTACTTTCGCGGCAATATTGGCAACCACATCAAGCGCTTGAGAACGTGTGTAGCCAGCGTCAAGGAACGCATTCAGTTGACTGGAAGACATGCGACCTTGGTTACGGGCAACCAACAAAGTGAAATCACGTAAAGCGTTGTGTTTCGGATCTTCAAATTCCAAGTCGTTACGAACCGCATTGAGTTGCTCATCGGTATTATTGAAAAACTCTGTTTTACCAAAAGCATGGTGCCCCGCGACGCAGTACTGACAAGCGTTCGCATGAGCAACTGACATTTGTACGATGTTCGTTTCCTGACTTGAAAGCGTTGAGTGTTCAGTTAGGTTGATTTGCAAGCCCCAATAAGACTGCAGAAGTGCCGGCGACTCAGCGAGCACACCCGCCAGGTTCGGCACCATTCCAAAGTTTTGGGTATACCAATCAAGTGCTGGGCGAGCCGCTTCAGGCGCAGTTTCGGCCGAATGAATTGGGAACTGACGTTCAGTTTGTGTATTTGTAGTCATAATTTAATTCCGGGTTGTTTATCTGGAAACAAGATAGTAAGGTGGCAATAATCGAACCACAACCGAATAGATTGTCGATGCATTGGTTCAAAAATGTACCGACAAAAATTTTATGAAACACGATTGGAATGATCTTCAAGTTTTTCTCGCAATTGAACGAGGAGGAACTGCACGTGCGGCCGGGCATCGACTGAAATGCAGCCATGCAACGGCATTACGGCGTCTGGATTCCTTTGAGCAGCGTCTGGGAGTTCGTCTATTTGATCGAACCCCTGGAGGCTTTGTATTAACGGTTGCAGGTGAGGCCATCCTTGGCAAAGCACAGCAAATCGAAGCGGAAATGCTTGAGGTCGAAAGGGTTGTGACCGGCAGTGACGTCAAACTGCAGGGATCAATACGACTCACCGTGCCACCGCCCATCGCAGAGTTTCTTTTGATGGACGCACTTGTCGAGTTTCAGGAAAAATACCCGGAAATTGACATCGAAATAGTCTCAACATACGGCTATTCCAACCTCTCTCGAAGGGATGCGGATATGGCAATACGGTTCTCACATTCACCAGATGAGCACCTCGTTGGACGACGACTACCGCCGTTTTACGACTCTATTTTCGCGTCTCCTGCCTACGTGGAGAAGCATTGGGGTAAAGACGCAAAAGCTGAACCCAAATGGATTGAATGGGATGACCCCTCCGCATTCAGAGAGCGCATTTCAGAGTCACGGTATGCTGAGAACCCAACGTATTGGCGATTACCGACATTAGGCCTTCAAACGGTTGCCGCCGAAAAAGGATTAGGAATGGCCTTCCTTCCGAACTTTATGGGAGCGCTTAACCCAAACTTGGTCAGGGTGCCGAATGCTGAGTACATCAAGGGTATTCCTGGTTGGGTATTAACGCATCCCGACCTAAGAAGAATGGAGCGTGTTCGCGTGTTGGCTCAGTTCTTGTACGAAGCGCTTGTTGCTAAGAAGATATATTTTGGTGGCAAGGAAAATGGGGCAATTGGTTAAAGCTGAAATGTAGCTCTAATTCCCAATTAAAGGTTATATTTCTTAGAATTGAGATTGATAAAATCTTCATACCACAGGTAAGTATATCCTCTATTAGCGAGGGGTTGCTTTGGGCGCGTCTCAGAAGATGGAAAGCGAAAAAATTTCGAAAACGCTCTTGGCTAAACAAGTTGATTAAGAAAACCTTGATTACTAAATTGATTTGAAACAGATATTAAGTGATTGTTGCGTATTCGTACGATCTCTTAACAATGCTCTTAACGGTATCAAGTTCACTTTCGTTTCTAGGTGAAAACACCATAACCAAACCAGCAGGGCATTGTCCGGCCGTGACTAAATAGTGATCTTCACCCCAGCCATTATTAATCACTTTTTCCGCGTCTTCCTGAGACAGTTTTACATGCATGCTGCCGTTATCTGGATGTGGATGAATATGGGCAAATTCTCGGCCGATCATAAATGCCTCATGGTTGCATTCAATGTCGTCATGCATAACAAGTGCTCGACTGCCAGGCACTGAAATACCGCTTTGTTGGTTGTTGACGCTGGGTAGCGAAAAGCACCATTCATGTAGTTTTTCGATGACATCATCTGGCCCATGTTGAGTTAATTGTGAATGTGGCAATTGATTGGTTGTTTCAGGTTTTTGCCCTTGTCGTGTTTTTAATTCAAAATGTTTATTCATAATAATTATGGGAGAAGCAGTTTAGATCGCTATGACTTAAAGTCGCATTGCCGCTTGCTTGATTAAGAGGCGTTCTACAATGCGACTTATGGCTAACCAAGTGTCAGGGTTTAATGCTGTAGTCAATATCAATAGGTGTTGGGCCTTCAGCAGGGCCGATAAGTTGCAACAGTTGCATGCGGAAACGTTCGACAGTGTCGCGCTTTAACATCCAGCGATGGAAGTCTCCAGGTGAGGTGTTGTGATGCAAAACGGTTTTTTGACCGCCCGACGCTTCAATATCCCTGCGCACAGGGAACTGTAACCACGTACTTTGAAACTCTTCTGAGAGCATCCAATTGAGATACAGCTTTGCTGCCGCTTTGTGTTTAGCTTGTGTTGGAATGGCCGCCGTTTGGAACCAAGTCAGAAAGTAATCTTTCTCGGGTAGTAGAAACTGATTTTTGCTGTTTGGGAAAGGTTCAAAGGCCCAAAAGGTGGTGAAGCTCGCGCCGTACCAGCTATTATTGATCGCCACATACGGCCACGCTGTGCCTCTCACCCAGGTAGGTTCAGTGGCAACCAGCTTTTCCAGATATTCCCAACCATAGGCTTCTTTAAGGTTCCAAAACTGATACAGCACCGCGTCGTCATCATGCGGGTACGTGAGAATCACTTTGCCTTTGAGAGCTGGATCAAGATAATCCAAAGCATCGCGCGGTGCCTTTGCATTACCAAGCACATCAGGGTTCACGTAGTTGCTGAACGTCACTCCATAAAGGCCGGTCCAGCGCCCATGTGGATCTTTTTGATCGGGGAACACTTTGTCCCAGTTTTTAGGTTTGTACGCGTCCAATAAGTTATGTTCTACATAGTAGTGAAAGTCATGCAATGTCTGAAATTGAATCACATCCGGAACGTTTTCTTCTCCACCGGCTGCACGTGCATTGTCGTAACGGGGTGCGTGATTAATGCTGACATCAACGGTATGGGTCACTTTCAACTTAGGGAAACGTTTTTTGAATTTGTCTAAGTAGTAATCTATTTGGTCGGGCTTATCGCCGCCTGCCCGCAGTACAAACTCTCCGCCTTCTTTGAGTGCCACCGTATACAGCTCATCGAGAGACCTGGTTTCAATATCGATTGCCCAACTTGCTGAGGGCAATGTGGACATTAATAAAATGATGCTGGCAAAGTTTTTGAAAAAGATAGCAATTCTGATCATGATTAAAAGACCCGTCATTATTTGTGTTCGTTGGCTTAGATTTCTGTTGTTGCAGTCAGAAAAACCACTCTACATAATCCTTTATAATTTGATAATATATATATTTTAAGAAACATTATCCCGATATATAGGACAATAGTTTGGATATAGTTAAATCAATGACTGTGTTTTTAGAGGTCGCTAATTTAGGCGGGTTTGCACCAGCCGCACGTTCACTTGGTATCTCTACGTCATCAGTTAGTCGTCAAGTGATTGAGCTAGAGGAATGGCTCAACGTGAATTTGTTTCAGCGCACTACACGCAGCTTGTCATTGACTGAAGAAGGCTCTCAATATCTAGAAGAATGCCAAAAGGTTGTCACGGATGTTGAACGCATTCAGAATATTTCGAGTCAAACCCAGATAAGACCGAGCGGCATATTACGCATTACAGCACCCGTATTCTTTGCAAAAGAATGCCTACATAATCTGATACCAGAGTTCTTAAATATTTTCCCAGAGATCAAAATAGAGCTCAATGCCGTCGATCGTAGGGTCAATTTAGTGGATGAAGGCTTTGATCTTGCTTTTCGGGTTGGAGAGTTACCTGACTCGACACTAGTAGCAAGACGTTTGAGTGAACTACGCTTAGGAATTTTTGCCAGCCCTGAATACATCAAATTAAGAGGAAAACCCCAAAACGCCACAGA
Organism: Arenicella sp.; assembly: GCA_965230315.1. Taxonomy (GTDB): domain Bacteria; phylum Pseudomonadota; class Gammaproteobacteria; order Arenicellales; family Arenicellaceae; genus Arenicella. Next base: position 3,011,488 of record CBDDKT010000002.1, on the reverse strand, counting down.
GCTCAAAGAGCATAACTGTATCGTTGATACTGTGGCTGGATTTAACAACCGTTGGCCAATCAAGAGTGGTAAAACTCGCAAAAATATTGCGGTCAATGGCAATGCGTCTGTAAATAATGGAGAGCTAGCAAGGAATTTGGCAATCAACGGTGTTGGGATTGCGCTATTGCCGCACTTCTTTGTTCTCGATCAACTTAGAGAGGGTACGCTTCTAGAGTTACTTGAGAACCAGGTTGATAGCTATGGAGCTATCTACGCGGTCTTTCCTAAAAGCCGACATATGCCACCTAAAGTGCGAGCGTTTGTAGATCATGCGGTGACGTACTTTGATCAACGAAACCCGAATACTACTTACTTTAAGTAACTCATACTTGAGAAATCTCAAAAAAGATGGATTACAAAACATATCTCTCGCATCGAGATCATTACTCGGCCACCGCAGGTATTAAAAAAGCATACGGATCAAACCACTACTATGCTCAGCAACCTTACATCGTATTAAGCGAAGGACTAACGCTACCTAAACTGGACAATGGCGAAAAGCTATGGTTAACACCGACAGAGGAAGCATTGGACTTAAACGCTAGCTTAACAGCGTCGAGAGAGCCAGAATACACATGACTTGATAACAGGCGTGTTTATTTAGCTTAGCGAAACTACTCTCATTTTTCGTTCGCACTTATACAAAAATTCTCACCCCCCAACAGTGAACAGATCTGTCGCGTGGTCCGTTTTTAGCACAGTACTCTAAAGGAGAGTCATCACTCGTTAACCAAATTCATCAATTCTGCGCCAAGAACAAGATCGTCTTCATGCCCCATCTTGTGCTTACGTAGATTACCTAGCTTATCGATCAATAATAGAGTTGGGGTGCCGCCCATACCATACAATGACATAGTTTTTGGTATCGGGTTGTTATTGTCATTTGAGGGCATATCTATGCCCACTGGAAAGTTGATTTTATATTCATGTAAGAAGGCTTTCAGTGATATCTCGGTCATTGCCATATGGTGTTCAAAAACGGTATGTAAGCCTAGCACTTTGACGCCCATATCTTTAAAAATTGCATTGGCCTTACGCGCTTGAGGAATTGAATTCTCTACACACCCGGGGCATAGCATTTGAAATGCATATACTGCGATGACATTTCCCTTTAACGATTCTAATGAGATATCATCGTTGGTGTTAAGCCATTTTTCGACTACCAATTCGGGTGCCGGCATTAACTTGTTTTGCATAGAACCTTAGCTCCGATTAGAAACGATTGCATTCTTTTTTAGACCCGACCTGGGCAGCCTTCCATTTGCAGAATAAAGTAGCCCTGCTGATTGATGGTTCGCTCAACTTCAGGGTTCGCGATCTCTGAGTGACAGAAATTACAACGGGACTGATCTAGGCTATCGGCTGATTCTCTAATACTTTCTAGCCACTGCTTTCCATACCCAAGAGCCTCTTGGGCGGATGTCCCTGATTTAACAAACACATCAAAATGCATTAGTCTGCCGTTTGACCTGGCGTAGGAATCATACACGTCAATTTTCATTTTCATATTCGTTTCTCGAAGTAATAAGCTGTTATTGACAGCATTAAGCCAATCAATAACAGCTCCGTTAATCTCTAAAATAAGTTATGCCGCAGAACGTAAGGCAACTTTAGGAAAGTCGATTGGTACATCGAATGCGACGTTGGTGTAGTTGGTAAAGATATTAAGAGCGATATGAGCCAATATCTCTGCAACACCTTCATTGGTAAAGCCAGCTTCTTTGAGTTTTGCTATCTCTTCTTTGCTTACGCCCGCACGCTTATTGACTACGGCTGTGGTGAAATCCAACGCTGCTTGAGTTTTAGCATCAGCCGCTTTACCGGACTGTGCGTTTGCCATTTCGTCTAGGCTTGCGCCGGCTTTATGGCCTAGTGCTGTATGCGCTGCTAAGCAATATTCACAGCGATTGATGTCTGCCACCAATACGGCAATTTTTTCACCAAGTTTGGCATCAAGAGCACCGTTACCTAAGGCACCAAAAGAAGTCCACATGCTTTCTAATGCCGCTTCCGAGTTACCAATGGTTGTAAACATATTTGGAACCACACCAAAAGCACCTTTAATCTGATCGAATAGGGCTCGGTGATTGCCGGTTGTGTTTTCTATATTAATTTGAGGGATGTGTGACATTTTTTTCTCCAAAAAAGAAAGTAAATTTAAATATAGTATCGAGTAGCTACTATAAATAGTTTAGCAATATCTATTTCGAAGTCAATATGGTTTCGACACGAAACTATATAAAAAGGTCATCCAAGACCAAAATAGGCGGGGTTGAGGTTAGGGTTAAAACAAGGATGAATCAGTGTCGTTTTGCTAGATCAAATTTGCTGGCAAAATAATCCAAAATGGAAAGTGTTTTATCGATGCGTTTTACATTACCAATACCCGGAATGCTGTAATCGGAAGAGATAGCATCGTCTCCGTCAGGGAATATTAACTGAGGGCAAGACTGGTTGGCTTCACCACAAAGCAGGCTTAAGTCACCTCTGGGTTTCTCGAAGCCAACATATCGAACATCAACTTCCTGGCGAATCACAGGAAAGACACTCATCATGCCTTCTACCTGTGTACAAAAAGGGCAAAAAAAGCGTTTACCTTTGTGTTGAGGATCAGAAAAATTGGTTTTAAATAAATACAGAATAGGTTTGCTGTGCGAATCGTTCATAGTTGTGATTACCTTAAGTGCTGATCAATATTGTTATCGTTAATCTTCCACAAGCCTGTGCTTAGGTTCGAAAGGTTGAGTGTTATCCAATGATCGTAAAAACGCGCTTATATCCGACACCTGTTGTGTGTCAAACTTTATGCCAATTTGGTGCCAGCCTGTCCCAAAGACCGCTTGTTCAAGGTCTGTTGCAGCGCCGTCATGAAAGAACGGTGCTGTTTGTGCGATGTTCCTAAGAATGGGCACTTTGAATAGAAAATCATCCTGTTTTCTTCCGGTGACTTCACCACGACCCTTATCTTCCGTATTGGGATAAGGGTTAACCAAACCCATTTTTATAATAAATTGCCCCCCCATTAAAGGGCCACTATGACAGGTGCTACAACCCGCATTCAACACCAACGATAAACCGCGTTTTTCTTGATCATTAAGTGCGGCTTCATCTCCAGCCAAAAAAAGGTCAAAACGATCTTTTGTGATGAGTGTTCGCTGAAAAGCGGCTAATGCTTTGCTTATGTTGGTGTAATTTAATGGCCGAGCCTCGCCTGGAAAGGCCAGCTTGAATGCCTTCTTATATCCTGCTCGTTTCAATTGCTTTACTGCCTTCTTTTCAGATGGCATTGCCATTTCTAACGGATCTAAAATAGGTAGTCTGGCCTGTTCAGCCAGCGTTTTAGCGCCGGCATCCCAATTCTGTGCAAACTGGAATCCTGCGTTCCATGTTGATGGTGCGTTGCGTCGACCAGACTTTCCAAGAGCGCCAATCGATGTTTTTAGATTATCAACACCCGCACCACCGTTGAGAATATTGTGACAACTGTTGCATGATTGCGTGTTATTTATTGATAACGCTTTTTCAAAGTATAAGCGTTCGCCAAGCGCTATCTGTTCAGGGCTATCATTTTTAGCTCCCTTCATTTGAAGTGGAATTTTGCCGAAAATTGAGTTTGCGCGCGCGCGTAAGTCTTGCTGACCATAGGCATAAGAACTGATGCCAGGAACAATAAGTACCAACAAAGATAAATAAAGACCTCTGGTTTTTCTTGTATTAAGCAAATTATGAAGAATCGTCATTGTGTAACCTAGCATACAGTTTGTTCGCTCTTAGTTTCCATGACTCAGATAGTGCCGGCAATTTTACTAGTTGCGTTAAGACCTCTCTATTCTTCTTTCTCGCAACCAATACATCAAAAGCTTGTTTTACAGACACCCTCAAATTAGATCGTTCAACCAATTCAATCTTATTACCTTGTTCAATTACCCCTCGCTCTATTACTCGGTAGTACCACCCTCCTTTTGCTGTATTAACAACGGATTTGACCATCGTTGAATCATTAAAGAAATGGCCTAGCTTCCAACAAGGTTGGCGACCTTGGGTCACCTCGACTATGGCACTACCAATCTTGTATTTATCGCCGATAAGTACATTGTCTTCATTCAAAACAGATGATGATATGTTTTCACCAAACGCACCAACCCTATCAAAATACGCTGATAATTCAGGGCGCATTTCACGCCAAGCTCTGTAATGATCATTGCAATAGTGGAACAATGCTTTATCAGCACCTCCATGGTGCTTTTTATCTGCTTGCGCATCGCCACTTAAACCTTCCCAATCGAGTGATACAGCACCACTTGTCGCTTGTTTCACATAGCCGCTGACTTCGCCATTAACTCCGAACCCTCTGACTTTGCCAGTCAAAACATAATCAATTGTTGCTACAAGTTTCATACTAAATTGAATCGCTTTTATTGGTTATATGATTAGGCATGACTATCTAGCTTGATGCTTTTAAATGTTGCAGAACTATTTTTAGTTTCGATTTTGACAATTTCATTCAACGGAATATCAATGGTAGCAATGTTGGATCCCACGACCAGATATTCAACAGGAAAACCAAAGTCATTCTTTCTGGTAACCGTTGTGATGGCCTTTGCATCGACTATCTCACCACTTCCTAACTCAAGTATAAGATCGTAGTGATACATACAGGCTATTTCGATGTAATTGTGATCATTACAACTTATAGGTGTCGGTTGCGTTTGAGCAGTCGGTATTGTGCGATGCGTTTTCATATATTATTAAACTTAATTGGGTGTTGCCTGTTTAGCTAACAAGCGTCAGAGCCTTAGATGACTCTGACGCTTGAGTGGGAAGCTATTAGAAATCGCCCTTATTAAAGTAAGGTTGAGTCCAAAGAATCGTCTGTATTAACACTGATTTGAGCCACGCTTGTTGCATTGCATTAACTTCGTCTGCTGAATAGTCAGAACGCTCTAAGAACGGTTTTAAGGTAGCGGTCACGGGATAAGTCAATGCAATTACATACCGAGCTGGAATGTGGTTAACTGCGTTGGCATTGTCTGTCTTGTTCTTTTTGATACGGTGGTGACGCAGGCCAATTTCGTACTGATAGTTCAACCAGTCTTGATCGTAATCCGCATCGGCAGTGTCATAAATCCATTGAATAAACCGTTGGCGTACACGAGCTAAGTATTGCGTGTCCGGTTTACCATCTTTGCTGGAAAAGTAGGCCAGCAAATGAGGCGTAGCCCCAACAAAGCCATACCATGTATCCAATATTTCTTCAGCATGCGGTTCTAGTACTGCACGGCTTTTGCGAAGCCACTTGGCATCGTCTTCGGTAAATAAGACGGTGGCTTTTAATGCTTCTAAATCCTCCAGAGTGAACGGGGCTTTAGTTAACTTTGCGTCGCCATAAGTGTAACCGGGAATATTAAATTCCCCTTTTTGCTTGGCGGCATATGTAACAGGCGCGCTAACGCTGACTGCGACTAATAATATTATTATTAAATTTTTCATGAATTTATCCTCGATAAAATAATGACAACTTAGTGTTAATGGGTGCTGATTAACTTACTGTGACAAATGGATCAGCATTCTAGTATCGACTAAATACTATAAATTAAGCTATCATTGTTTATCTGGATTTGCAATAGTAGTTTCTACTCGATACCATATAGACATGGAAATTAATCAAACAGATAAAGTGCTGAACTTGCTGGAACGCTTAGCGAGGGTTATTAACAACGATGCAAGCATGAGCGAGTTAAAGCCTGCTCAATGGGAAGCACTACGTTTTTTTTCTCAAGCCAATCGGTTTTCGAGTAATCCTTCGGCATTAACCGCGTATATGGGAGTGACTAAAGGCACCGTTTCGCAGACTATTAACGCCCTGGAGCGCAAAGGCTTACTCAAGAAAAAGAAAGGCAAAGGAGACGGACGAGCGGTCAACATTGTTTTAACCAAGCGAGGCAAAGACAAACTTAGCGAAGACCCATTACAAGAGCTAGTCCTTAACTTGTCAGATATATCGTCAGAAAAACTCGGAGTATTGTCATCTATTCTTGAAGGTCTACTGACTAAAGCGATTGAACAGAGAGCGGGTAGTCCGTTTGGGGTTTGTCAAACCTGTCAATACTTTGAGCGAGAGTCTGCCCTAGGTGCTCCACATTTATGTGCATTGTTGGAAGTACCATTGAGTGATGAAGACAGTAGTCTTATATGTCGCGAACATACTTCAGGCGTATCAAACTAGAGGAAAGTGCGCTGGCTTATGTGAAGAAGTTTAGGCCAAAGTCGAACAGCGTTCGTCATGGCAAATACGATTCCAATCAACAGAACGGTGTTTATTTTTAACTGACATAATAATCTTGTCTGATATTTTTTTAATTAGAACGGAGCAGACGTGTCTTTAATTTGCGATGGCACCGTCCATCGCTCTTTCGCGCTGAGAGTTGACTCTGATAATACTCTTGGTGATGGCACCGTCATACGATCACCATAAAGCCATAAAACGATATTTGTACGCTGCCCACTCGTGATAGGTTGCGCTGCATGTGCGATTGCACCACGGTGAATCATTGCGACGCCTGGTTCAAAACTAACCCTGTTGACGTTGCCTGTTATTGGGTCGTGAAAATCTACTTCAGACCCGGTGAATTTTTCTTCGGGTAAATTAAGATTGATGTTTAGCGTCGCAGCCGATGCGTCGGAATGCAATTGAAGCGACGTATCGATATCGGGTTCGTACTGAATTGAAAAACCAAACGTTTGTGTGTCAAAGCCGGTTATTTCAGGAAACAATAATCGCCCGATGGGGCGCATATAGCTATCCATCAAGTGTGTATAAAAGTGTTGAAATTCAACTGTGGCTAGAAATCCTTCTGAGCGTTGATCGAGCATCGCACCGAATCGGTTTAACGCAATCCCATACGGGGGACGCAAGGGAATGCCAGATTTTTGGGCCTCATTAAAATAATTTCGTAATTCAATTAATTTTTGTGGGTCAAAAAATTGACATTGATAGACACCGTATGAGACTTCGCTCCATAACTCTTGCACCGCTGCTTCCTTTGAAGGATCTGACCAAGCAGCGTCTATAGCCGAGCACAACTTGGCATCGAACAGGGACTCATCTATAGTGGGTAACCGCCCATTATTCGTTTGCTCCCATTCTTGCCAAGCGCTTGTCAGCAAGGCCTGGTTGCTAGACCAAAAATGGGAGACGGATGTATCTCGCCGAAGTATGGCTTCTCGAGAAGGCGTTTGCAAAGTTCGTGCTTGAGCTAGGTGGTTATCCGAATTTGAGCGTTTGGGGTCACTGACTGTCATAAAAAGACTCCTACTTAGCGTGTTACTTCTTGAACAATCTTAACTTTAAGCTTCGACGACACTATCCATTAGCCGAACAAGTTCTGCGCAGCTTTGATCGTTCAAACCTGCAGGGTGAGGGTCTGAAAACTGGCCTTTATCATTATCAAAATATTTGCCTGACTCAGTGCCATATTGCTCATCAACCGAGAGCGATGAGACTATTTTTGCGCCAATGCTGATATCGTTCCCAGCCACGCCAAAACCTTCTTTGACCATCTTGCTTGCCAATAAAGACCCTGGGTTTACGGCAATCATCGTCGGTGAGTTTTCCAAGCTAGCCACAAGATGCCTTGTCCACATGACGATAGCCAACTTGCTTTGAGAATACGCGCTCATGTCGTCCATTGATGCGCTGGCAAAAAAGCGTTCTAAATTGACCGGCGCTTGCGCGGCGGAGGACAGATTAATGACTCTACCACTCTCACCTAATAGCGGTAGCAAATCCTTTGTCAGTTGATATGGTGCGATGGTATTGACGAGCACTCGGACATCCAAGCCGTGTTCGGTTGTTACAATCGGTGTTTTATATACACCTGCATTGTTGATAAGCACGTCGATGTTTTGATAGTTTTGCTTTACTGATTCAGCGAGTTTTCTAGTGTCACTTAAAGATGACAGATCTGCCTGATAAGTCTCGATTTTAAGCGGGTCGGTATGCGTTTCTAACCGCTCACGCGCCTGCTCTAATTTATCCCGATTTCGACCATGAATCAGTAGCGTATGACCTTGCTTTACTAAGATTTCAGCGGTCGCAAACCCAATGCCATCAGTGGCGCCAGTAAGCAGAATGACTTTATGCATGTGTATATCTCTGTAAGTTTATAGTTTCCCTGTTAGCAAATTTTTTGCAGACCATTGTTTGGTAGCTATGCCGACAGTATTTGTTTGTATAAGCGATCCTTCAGAACTCGCCTGCGATGCTTTAGTTCATGCATGGCGGTGTCTTCAATATGATTATTGTTCAATTCCAAATGTCGTATTTGAGCATCTAACTCGTCATACTCTTTGTAATCGTTTAAGAAAGATTCGTTCGAATCCTTAAGTTTATTTATCGTTGTTTCGTGCTCTGGAAACTCTTTCAAGAGCGAATGATCTTCACCTAACATGTTTTGACCCTCTTTAACTTGCGACTTAAACAATATGTTTTATCGATAGCGAACTAAGGTGCGGCTTTCGATACTCTTACGCACCTTGGGTTGTTCCGAAGGAAACGCCATATCAAGCGCACTGTGAGCAATTGATGGAAGTGTTTGATTGTCATAGATATTAAAGAATACGATTTCGTCGGGTCTCATACTGGAGCAGTAGATCCACTTATGATTCGGGTTAGCAACTAAGCCCATGATTGAACCCAGGCGGTCAGGGTAGATAAGTTTGAGCTCCAGCCAGTCCTCGCTTGAGACAGACTGCGGCCTAACGAAGCCCAGAGGCGCTGATTGCGCAGCTTGTTCCAATGGTCGCCAAACATTGATGAAGGCAAAGTGACCTGCTTCCCAATCATCAGCCGTTTGATCGCCTACCAAGTCTCGAAGCCTTTGATGTGCTCCATGTCGACTGTAATCACTATGAACGTTTCGTGCCGGGCGGCGTAATGAGTCAGGATCATCAATGCGTATAGTGTGATCAAAAATAATGACGTCATCTGCATCAACCTTATCTCTAAGCAGTTGTATGAGCTCATCGTCATAGATAGATTGCCAGTCACTACCTTCAGAGAAATTTTTAACAGCGGTGCCGAAGGCTAAAAATTCAACACTGTCTCTTTGAAAACACAACGGTTGCTTTGCTGATCGAATATCTTCGACAACAACATCGCTTGAGTCGAGCTCAGGAGTCAGAATCACGCCTTTTTCACCATAGGCATCAATATGAAAAGCTTGTTCACTGTCTGAATGAAGATGGTAATTAACTCTGGCATTCATATTCATTTCTTGTCTCCGATACTCGATTGCTAAAATACATTGACGCAGGCAAAACCTACCGTTTAGCCTGCGTCATGCGGCTTCAAGCCAGATCGTCTTTTGCCTCAATTAAATAGTGAAAACTCTCTGACCCCGCAGTTCTTGCTTCTAGATGAGGAACGTAACCAGGATCACTCATAAATGCTTGAGCCGCTTCTTTGGACGGCCATTCGATAATAATTCTTAGTGCCGCTGGATTATCTGCACCTTCTATTTGTTCATGTGTCGCAGTACGTGCTAAGTATTTACCACCATGCTTAGCCACTAATTCGTTGGCTGGGCCAATGTAATCTGGAATCCAATCTTCACTAGTGGGCGTGACGGCGAGTACTGAAAAATAAGTCATGTTCAACTCCTGTTTATTTAAAATTGATAATTTGAAGAATGTGTTCGGTGACGGCTTTTTATCTGGCAAACCCTGCCAACGGTTTAAGGTGCTTCGGCGCTAAACCAGCATGACGTTCACGCAGATCTTGCGGCAAATCTCCAAGATGCACCATTCTTGTAGCGGGGGCGGCGGCCACCCACCGCTCAGCAAACCGATCCCAGTTAGACACGTGGATATGAGCTGATTCAACATTTGCGAAGCGTTCATAAACTAAAACATCGCCGTCATCAGATACGTAGTATTGATAGTTTAGTGTTCCGCCCTCGGAACGCGTAGCCTCAACAATGTCGTTCACAACGGCCTCAAATTCAGCGCGTTTGCCATCCAAAATTTTGGCTTCAACTATCCATCCAATGTTTTCGAACATAATGGTCACCTATGCATCTTGTTTAATTGAAAACAGCTTAATAAATTAATTAATTTAGATAAATAAGCTATATTTTGATTCTTAATTTCGTTTATTTTGATAATAGGCTTGATATATGGATACGAATAATCTTCGGCTTTTCATTTTAGTAGCTGAGAAAAAGAATATAGGTGCAGCTGGCATTGATTTAGGCATGTCTCCCGCAACGGCCTCAAACAGATTGGCAAATCTTGAAACACAGCTCGGGGCAGATCTGCTTCACCGATCAACCAGAAAGGTATCTCTATCCGTGGAAGGTGAGGAGTTTTTACCTTATGCGAAAGAAATTATCGAGCAAGAAGAGGCTGCGCGATCGGCACTGGGTAAACGAACTGCCGTGGTTCGGGGCACACTCAGGTTTGCCGCCCCCAGTACATTTGCGCAGATGTATATTACCCCCATCTTGCCCAAGTTTTTACAGCTGTATCCCAAAGTCAATTTAGATCTAAGACTTTCGGATACAAGTTTTAACCTTATTGAAGGCAGCTTTGATTTGGCACTCAAAAATACGGCGATTAGCGATTCAGGCCTAAGAGCCAGAAAACTCGCTGACGATATTAGAATCCTGTGTGCGTCGCCCAGTTATTTAGCCTCAAATACGACTCCGAAGCAGCCCAGTGATTTAGTCAATCACACATTGATTGGCTTTCAAAATAAGCAAAGACAGATGCTTTCAGAAAATGGGGATACGACGATATTTGATCTCTCTCAATGTAAAGCCAGAATTATCGTGGACGATGGTCTGGCACAAAAACTGATCACAGCTGCCGATCTAGGAATATCAATTAATTCATTATGGAGCGTTGCACCAGAGCTCAAGAGCGGAGAGTTAAAGCGCATTCTACCCGATTTTACTGCCGACCAAGATACGGCGCTTTGGCTGGTTTATCCCAAATCGAATGTGTTGTCACAAAAGGTACGTGTTTTCATAGATTTTCTGATTGAAGAACTTAGCGATAAGTTATCGAACATGAAAAACTTACTTTGATCAGGAGTTTATTTAATGGTGGGCCCGCCTGGACTCGAACCAGGGACCAATGGATTATGAGTCTATTTTTAAAACCAAATCTCAATCTTTCTGAAGCAATCGTAGAAATATAATCTCTATACTTATCAGATATTTATATTCGATTTTACTAATTATATTCTATCACTAACTTTCAAGAGATATCCTAAGCAATATACCAATATTACACCGCACTTTAATTAATGCCGCGAAAAATAAACGTTAGAAGAAATATTTGATAGCATATTGATCATTAAATTTTTAACAGCCGAAGCTGTTGCTTGCTCAAGCATTGCTCGATATCACACGGAAATTTAGAAGTAAAAGTGCAAAAACTAATATACGATCTCCTTAAATCCGATCATAAATTGAAAGCTAGGTCATTAGCAAAAGTGTTGGGCCTCGATCGAAGCGAGCTTAATCGGTATCTATACGGGGAGCAAAATTACTTTGAAAAAGACTCTGAGCATTTCTGGCATATAAAGCCCTCGCAATCCATAATAATTTCATTTACTGGGAAATGCTGGGTGAGCTCTCAATCTTTTGAGCAAACTCTACTCGAGCACAGATTATTATTGCCAGAAAAAGACTCAACCTCCGTCGTTTTCAAACTACCTGAAGGTTGCAAATTTCTTATTGAAGCAACCGCAAAATTTTTAGCTCTTTGTAATCAGTTGGCTCATCGCGGAAGAGTGGTCGAGATCGATTTTAGCGATTGCACTCAAACTTACCAGGTATGGAATAGAACCGGCTTCTTTGATCGCCTTGATAGTCAAATCAACGTCACACCCCAAAGGCCTGAGGTATCTGCCGCAGACTTCTATCGAGGTAACAACAATGCTCTAGTTGAATTTGGTGCTGTCGAACCCGACGGAAATAATAAAGGACTTATAAATCAGTTGACAGACTCATTTTTAGAACACTCCAATAAAAGCTATGAAACTGTAGCTTCAACACTATTCGGAGAATTTATCAGTAATGTATCTGAACATAGTTCAACAGAGATTCTGGGATTTGCTGCACTGCAAAAGTATAATGGAAAAGGTCCTTATCGAGATCATATACAGACTGTTATTTCAGATAGCGGACTAGGCATCGTCAAAACATTGACACCTTCTTTAGAATCGCACCATCCTGATATTTATAAATGGATATCAGAAGATGATTTTGAAATTAAGCTAGTAGAAGAGGTGATAAAAAGAGGTGGTATTAGTCGATTCGGCGCCGGTAGAGGACTTGGTTTCAAAAGCACGGTTGAACACGCCGCAAAACTAGATGCTAGACTATCAGTACGGCAAAAATATTTTTCGATTGAGATTAATTATAAAAACGGTTTAGTGGCTGAAGTTCATGTCGACCGCAATCTCACACCCTTAAATGGTACTCATATTTGTTTCGACTTTTACATTGACTGAATCGGGTAATTCAGGTTAATTTAATCAGATGAAAGAGAAGCTAAACATCAAACTCATAGAACTAATTGGAGACCCTTCTGCATTTGGAAACACGGAAGGAAGGGAAGTATTCCAAAAGTTGATGGCTAAATTGGATGCAAACCCGGAAAAACTAGTCATCAATATTTCATTAAGCGGGATTACTCGCACTGATGCTTCCTTTCCCAGGGAGAGTGTTGTCTCACTAGCCAAATTGAAGCAAGGTGAAAAAGGATTTACGCTGTCTGAGTTTGGCTCGGAGGATTTGATAGACAATTGGGATTACGCAGCTATAGCAAAAGATCAAAATCTTATTGTGCTAAAGAGCAACGGTTATCAAATACTTGGGCCAAAAATTAGCGATGGACTCACCGAGGTCTTTGAGCTAATACTTAAGTCGAAACAGACCACCACTGGTGAAGTGGCTAAATCATTTGATATAACCTCACAAAATGCGAGTGCAAAACTAAAGAAATTGATGTCTATGGGTCTAATTTTGGGCACAAAACGAGTAGCGGACTCAGGCGGTCTAGAGTTTGTATACTCGTCGATTATTTAATCTGTTATTTCTGCTTGTTTTAAGCAGAAACTAATGTTACCTTACACAAATCCAGAAATTTTTTTTGGATTCTGTTAAAACAGATTAATTTAATCAGATTTGAGGTTTGAAATTATGGCAACTAATCCACCCAAAGGCGACGGGCGCCGAAACGGCGCGGTAAGGCAGCGTTCACAAGTTAAAACTCCTTCAGGGCACTATGTCAAAAGAAACTCTGAGACAGGAAGGTTCATGGACGTAAAAACATCTGACAAAACACCTTTTAAAGGTGTTCGGAAAGAGAAGTAATTATAGGAGACAAATATGGCTAGTTATTACGTTAACAAAAATGCTCAATCGAATGGCGATCACGAGGTACATACCACAGGTTGTTCATTTTTACCTGAGCCTCATAATCGTATCTACCTTGGAGAATTCTCAAGCTGCTCATCGGCTGTGCAAGAAGCTAGACGTTACTATACAAGAGTAAATGGATGCTTCTATTGCTCGAGACCGTGTCATACATCATGAGCACAGTAGTTCAAAAAGGTGTAACGAAAAGGCTTGTAATCGCCCTCTGGGGCGTATCTATGAGCCTTTTCCTCTACTACTTTTCAGTGTCAATGGAACTCCAGAATGGCGTAATGAAATTTTTCAATTTTGTTATTTTACTTTTTGGTGGTGGTGTGACATACCACGTCTTTACAGAACTACTTAGTTGCCCACAAAACGAAAAGAATTTAGTACTTTGGAAAACAATATTGATTGATCTTTATAAAGTTATCTTTGGATTTATCCTTTCATCCATCTCTATATTTTCAGGATTAAAGCTGGAAGGTGAAGGCGGTCAAGCTCTCATGATCTTAGGGCTACTACTTGGTATGATTTGGTCATCCCAGTACTTAATATCTCTTAACAAGCCTATAAAAAAGTTACTAAATCACGTTACTAAATAAATGTGAGAGTATGGTGGTTACTAGATAAAAAATTGCACTTAACGTGATTTTTTTATCTCTCAAACAAATCTTCAATAGGGTCAAAGTCTTCGGTTGATTTATTAGGGTTCAGCAGGCTTTCTAGCACCTTCTCAGAGCTAACAGATCTGCTCATCTGACTGCCTTGCTCAACGGCACTTTCAAAGTGCCGTTGCAAGATATCTTCTTTATCCAGCTTATCAAAAATTAGTTCTGAAACTGAGATATCTGCTAAATCCTCAAGAACACCAATAACTTCCGTGGGATACTCTGTAATCACGGCATCTTCAACATAATTTGCAATTGCTGACAGGACTTCGTTATCAAACTCGCCAGAAAAATAAACATTGCCCTCTAGCCATTCTTGGAGATCATGGATATTTATATCTAGATAATCAGAGGCGCCTTCAGTGACAAACTCAAAGTTGCTATTTGCTACTGATTCGCAAAAAGCTATAGCAAACTGCTTACTCATTTCAAGTTGGTGTTTTTCACAAAACTGGCACATACAAACCAATTCCTCATTGTCAAAATCTTGAGATCTCAGAAATTCCACGAATAGGTCAGCTAAACCAATGTGATCATTTGAAGAGGCCAGATGTTCTAACTTTCTCTCAAATAATAAGACAGTTCTCTCAAAACTTACGCTTGATAAAGAGGACGGATCAATCTCTCTTGATATAACAGAATCAATCAAATTATCCACAAAGCTTGTGGAACTACCTTCTAAAATTTTAAAATCTATTAATAGCGCAGCAAGTTCTATTTCATAACTAACATCAAAGTCACTGTGGTTTTTTACAAGCTCAAGTACTACGCTTCTAAAACAGGAAATATCTATCTTGTTTGATTCAGCCATACCTGACAGTAGATAAAGGGAGCTCGCCTGCCCTAAAGCGCTCAATATATGTACGATGTGATCAACTGCATCTCTGTTTTGCTCCAAAATATAATCATCTATGGATGGGTTAAATGTTGAGTATTGAGCTTTGCCCCAATAATCCATTCTCCTACTCAATACGGAGCCAACCAAAACTTCGACTATTCTGTCAAACTTGATAGCGTGATTGAACCCTCTTAGATTCCGAGAATGTATGTAGCGAAGAATTTTGTTGAAGGATTTTTTTAGTTCAGGTTCAGAAATCCCAAAACGACTATAGACCACCAACTCAACCAAAACGCGCTGATATTCATCCATTTGCTCTTCAAAATAGTTCCCCCAAATATCCTTCGGATTGTCCAAATTTTCACGAACAAATGGCATATACTGCTTTGGAGACAGAGAGCCAAGCCGTTCAGACATAGTTATAAATTGAACTATCCTAGGGTTAAAGTTTTTATGATTGATGATCTCTTTATAATGTTGATCAAAGTACAGCTCATCAATAAAGTTTTCTGATAGATCCCCGTGCCATATATGGTTATAGAGTATTCTCGCCTTATCCAATTTTGATATCGAATTGACAGCTATCAAGTACTCATTTTGACTCTTTCGATTATTCAAAAAGTGGTCACTCATTTGAATCCCTCTTTGATAAATAACCGTTCGAGAAGTAAGAATTATTTTTTTGCTTGACGATCTCCTAATACGATCTATAAATCTCACTATGTGTGAATCTTTATTGTCTTGCATTGCCTCCAAATAGTTTGACCCCAAGAAATCATCAAAGAGAAACAGCTGTTTATCCCCCACATCTGCAGATATCAACTTTTCACCTTCTTCAATAGTTCTGATTTCAAAAATAGAGTAACCATTGGCGATTTCTAATAGACACAGTATTTGAGCTAAAGTTGTTTTACCAGCTCCAGGTTCTCCCGAAACAATTAGAACTCCATGTTCATTCAATATATCAAACCCAATGCGACAGTCGTTTGTCTCGACGTAAAACTTTTTCTTAGCTTCGATTAACGATAGAAAGTCTCGGCTACGTTCATGCAGGTGCTTGTCTAGCATAAATTCAATTTGCTGAGACGAAGACAGCCATAACTTAAAGTGTCTTTTTTCGACTTTTGGGAAGCTGTCGATTAAAAAATTCAGCTCATCGCGACCAAAAACATCATCAGTTCGTTTTATATACGGAGAAAAAGTCTGAAGTAATTTGTCTTTCTCGTCCGGAGATAACTCCAAGCAAGTAGCGAAGATATATCGCTTTGGGTTCAGTATTTTTACCTTTTGAACTTCCGTCTTCTTGAGCTCAGTAATCAATTTACTAAAACCAGATTTTAAATAGTGCTTTGACTGAATAATCGATGTACCGCTATCAGGTGAGTAAAACCTACCGTCAATACCTTTATCTTTGCCAGCTTTAAATCGCTCAACTAAAACTGCAAAATACTCAGACAACAAGTCATTAACTAAGTGCTCGAACTCCTTGTCATTTAGCGTACTAAAATCGTAGTTTGCCAAATTTCCCCCTAACTATTTTGTGTTGATTAATGCCTTCGGGTTTGTCCTGGCACTCTGGTTTTCTCCAGTGATTTAAAGAAACAAAGCCCTTTTTTTAGATTTGTAGCACTGCGATCGTAAATGATATATCACGTGCAGGTGTCTTGTAAGAACCCATCCCGTAAAATTTTCGTAAGAAGATTTAAGGGCGCACTTATGCAAACTTTCAGTTTGCGTGCGTAAAAATTAAAACCAAGGTTTGAATTTTTTATGGCGATCTGCAGCTGTCGTGTACAGACAATCAGTCGATCTAAAGGCCGTTCAGCCACCGCTGCCGCTGCGTATCGAAGTGGCACTTCGATAGAAGATATTCGCACGGGCGAAACCCATAATTACACTAACCGTGGAGGCGTTGAAACAACAGGTATTGTCTTACCTAGAATCGCTCCCGGAGAGTTATATGAACGCGACATGCTGTGTAACGAAGCCGAAGCAGCAGAGAATCGAAAGAACTCTGCGTTTGCTCGTGAAGTTCTTGTTGCCGTGCCACATGAATTAGATCAAGAGTCTCGACAAAAGCTCATAGAGGGCTACTTTAAACACCTTTAAGGTCTTTATCAAACTGGGGTTGGTTACGCAATCCATGAGTTAGATAGTGAAGGTGATAATCGCAATTATCATACTCAAATTTGTATGACGACACGTTACATTGATAATCGCAGTTTGAAAGATAAAGGAAATGAGTGCGAGCCGAGCTCAATAAGCAAATTCACGACTATCGCAGCTGATCCATAAGCGATTTATAAATTGAAATTTAATGGTGGGCCCGCCTGGACTCGAACCAGGGACCAATGGATTATGAGTCCACTGCTCTAACCAACTGAGCTACAGGCCCTACCTTTTAAACCTCTATGAGAAAGCGCGAGTGGCTTTCTTTAGCTGGAGCGCAATAATACAAAATTCGGCCTGCTGTAGGAAGCATTTTAGTGGTCCCAGAGCACAGTTTTCTCGGCTTTTCTCAATTTTTTCGACTCAAAAGGCGTTGTCTGGCTGGAAGCCTAAATTTTTGTGCAGTAATGGTCGATCAAGAAGGAAGAAATGCAGTGATACTGCGATGCGATTGAGGCGGTTCTGCTATGCCAAACCACTAACTATTTATTCGATGCATGATTTTTATATGAGATATTTTAGACAAATCAATTACAGGTATTGCCGACAACTGTCACGTTGGTTTGACTATCGCTGTCGTTACGCAAACACACGTATCGCGCCGCGCCGCTTGGCTCAAAAATCGCATTCCCGCTAATATTCACCGTGTTCAAATTTCCGAACAAGCGGATGCCATCGAAGTTAACCGGGCGCACTGTATTATCGCTCACCTCCACCTTACTCACATTGCTGACCTGAACTCCGCTGCGCAAGTTATTATTGATGAAATTTACTCCGACGGCATTCGAGAGCACTACCGCGCGGTCTCCGATGGTAGTGTTGCCATCAAAGGTAAAGGAATTGTTCGCTTGATCAGCCGCTTTATTCACATTGGCAACGTAAATATGAAACCCGGTGTTGGCATTAATCGTGTTGTTACGAAATACAACATTGTCATTGAAGGTATTGGTTGAGTTAATGCCTCTCGATGTTGAGTTGATAACATTAGCCTCAAATAATACGTCTTCGCTTTGGCCTGACTGGATACCCACCGAGACGTTATTGATGGTGTTATTGCGCACTACCGCACCTTTAGTAGAGGTGATGATTCCGGACGCATAGCCATTAATCTGATTATTTGCCACTTCATTATTGAACACGGTATCACCACGCCCACCAGCGACGAATATAGCGAAGGTATCACCGCCACCATTAGGTGCAATAAAACGGTTATTAATTACTTTTGAGTCAGACACTAACGATGTTACGACGCGCGTTCCCACTGTGTTGTCTCTCACTGTTAAGCGCTGACCAATGGTCAATGTAACGAAACCACCACGACTGCCGCTTTCTGTATTACCGTAGATTTGTGTATCAATAACTTTTTGGTATTCAAGTAAGTTTCCGTCGCTGTCACGAGTTCGAGCGGGTTCGATGTTAATGGCATAGCCAACTTCGCCACCGTCAGAGTTGGTCGATGGCAAACCATTATTTATGAAACTGTTGTTACGTATCTGAACGTCTCGTCCATCGGTAAGCGCGATTGACATTCGGCGGCTTTCTCGAAACAAACAGCCTTCAATAATAATGTCACGAGTCGGGTTATAGTCTGGATTAAACGAAAATCCAAACGAATTAATATTGAGTGAGCCAGATGAGCCTTTAAAAAACTTCATCCCTCGCAGGGTTACGTTTCGACCCGAACGAATGGTAAACAAGTGCGAGCCTTCTTGACCATCGTCAGCCGGCGAGTAGTAACGGGTGTCACGATCGCCATGCAGATTCCCCCCAGAAACAAGAATGTTTTCTTCATCGCGTACGGCAAGAATAGACCCACCTCGCAATTCACTGTTTGGTGTCGCGGGAAACACTCTGAGATGGGTATTGTTTGTCATTACCAAACTAAAATTCGATGGCAAATTTACCGCCTCTTTTGCAGGCCGAAACACAAACCGGTCGGGTGGCGTCATGCGTGCTTGAAAATAAGCATCAAAACGATCTATACGAAACGTCGTGCCACCCATTCGTTTGACCATAAAAAACAATCGTTCGAGCTCCTGATTGTTTTGAAATGCCTTATTTGCCGATGTTGTTCCTTGCGTAATTTTATTCCAGCGAGAAGGAACAAAATTAAACACAGGCTCTAAGAGCCGAGGGTTGCCGATTATCGTTAGATCAGAACCTAATAGCTCACCATCGATACGACCTCGTGAGCTAAAGCGCAGAGTACCATTTCGAATAGTGCCACCTGCCCGCCTAATCCGGACACCAGCCGCTATGTCTAAAACAGCGCCACGCAAATCAATGTCACACACAAGATTCGCTTGAGTATTAGTGCGAAGTTCGGCAAATTCTGTCGGGCGACACACGTTTTTTGGTGGTGGTGAGGCCGCTAAAATTGCAGGGAGCGTCATTAAAAAATCATCGTCTAGGGACGACGCTTTAACAACAGCGTTCGAACCAATCAAGCCTAAACCAAGAATAAGGCGCAAAAACACATTAGCAATAGCGATGGTTAGCTTCGTCATTTGTTCAATTATTTTTAGTAGGGAATCTAACCATCATAATGACTTAGCATTATTAATTCGACATTGACAAATTAGGGCAGCGTGCGTGAAATCAGCCATAGAATTGATGAGCCCAATAAAAAAGGGCTAACAACTGATGTCGTTAGCCCTTCTAAATTTACTCAAACGAGTGTTCTTAATTCTGCTCTAAGAAACTCTTGAGATGTTCTGAACGACTTGGGTGGCGAAGCTTGCGCAATGCCTTGGCTTCGATTTGGCGGATACGCTCACGCGTCACGTCAAACTGTTTTCCCACTTCTTCCAAGGTGTGATCGGTATTCATGCCGATACCAAAACGCATACGCAGAACTTTCGCTTCACGTGGTGTTAAGCTTTCGAGAATGTCAGTTGTGGCGTTCAAAAGGCCCGATGTTGTGGCCGCATCCATTGGTGCCTCAACATTCTTGTCTTCAATGAAATCACCCAGATTTGAATCTTCGTCATCGCCAATAGGCGTTTCCATTGAGATTGGCTCTTTGGCAATCTTAAGCACTTTGCGAACCTTATCTTCAGGCATTTCCATTTTCTCAGCCAACTCTTCAGGAAGCGCCTCGCGGCCTTTCTCTTGAAGTATTTGACGTGATATACGATTAAGCTTATTAATCGTTTCAATCATATGCACTGGAATACGGATGGTGCGCGCTTGATCAGCAATTGAGCGAGTGATCGCTTGGCGAATCCACCAAGTTGCGTAAGTCGAAAACTTATAACCACGACGGTATTCGAACTTATCAACCGCTTTCATCAAGCCAATGTTACCTTCCTGAATTAGATCCAGGAATTGCAAACCACGATTGGTGTACTTTTTCGCGATTGAAATTACCAGACGTAAGTTGGCTTCAACCATTTCTTTTTTGGCACGACGGGCTTTCGCTTCACCAATCGACATTCTGCGGTTGATGTCTTTAATCTCTTCAATGGGAATACCAAGAGAATCTACGATGCGACGCAGTTTGGCTTGCGACATCATAATCAACGCTTCGTTGTATTCTATTTCGTCTTTCTTTTTAGCCGCTTTCAACAGATTCTTATACAAGTTTTCGTCGGTTTCAGAATTTACGAACATATCAATAAACTCTTTACGCGAAATCCCTGCATCTGCTACTGCAATGTCCATAATTGCTTTTTCATGACCACGCACGGTCTCAACCTGAATGCGAATCATTTCCCAGAGCGCTTCGATGATCTTGGGAACAAATTTAATTTCCATCAGACCAACCACCAACTCGGCTTGAATCTTGCGCGCTTGCTTGCTGTCAAAACCATGAGTTGCCAGTGCTTTGGCATGTCGATTGTGCAGCTTTCGCATGGCTTTGAAGCGTTCAATTGCTTCGTCCATATCAGGGCCGGTATCAACGGGTTTTTCTTCTTCCTCTGCCTCGTCTTCTTCATCCTCACTTTTTTGTGCCGCTGAACCCGACTGCACTGGGTTAGGGTCAATCTCAGCATTAGGATCTATGAATGCAACAAGTAAATCTGTCAAACGCATCTCTTCTTTTTCGATGGCATCAAAATAGTCAAGAATGGTTTGAATCGCAGAAGGACACGCAGCCATGGCTTCAGTAGACTGACGAATGCCGTCTTCGATGCGCTGGGCCAAATTAATTTCGTCTGCACGTGTCAGAAGATCTACCGTGCCCATTTCGCGCATGTACATACGTACAGGGTCAGTGGTTCGTCCGAACTCACTTTCTACCGCGGTGGCTAAAACTGCATCAGTATTATCATCATCTTCTTCGGCTTCTTTATCAGAAGCGGCTTTGTGCAATAAGGTATCTGCATCCGGCACGGCATCAAATACGTCGATACCCATGTCATTGATCATGTTGACTACTGATTCGATTTGATCAGTGTCATTCATGTCTTCTGGAAGGTGGTCGTTAATCTCCCGGTAAGTCAAAAAGCCTTGCTCTTTACCTTTTAGGATTAATCGTTTTAATTCGGTTTTTTTGCTACTCGAATCCATTAATAGGACCTCACACTGAAACACACGCGTTTAATTTTGCCTATAATTTAGCAGTGATTAAAAAACGTGTGAATTTTGCCAACTTTTTTGTTAACTGGGTTTACTAACCGCGGGAAAAGGATTTTACTACGGGTTAACGCTCAATTTTATAACAAATTGATAACGAATTCGCCTTTTTTTGCGCTTAAAGTTGCTAATTTAGGGCTTATTAGATAAAGGCTAAGCATCGTTTTTTCAAGCGGGGCCTTAGAAATACCTCTTTATCCATCAATTGCCTATAAATCGCTCGGCGCACTTTCCTGATTGTTGGCAAAAAAGCCTATTTATAGCTAGCTCGAATGTAAGCTGTCAGAACTTCTTTACGAGCGGATTCTTCGGCACTCAACTCCATTAAAACGGAACGCTTTGTTAAGCCTTCAAGTTCCTGCATGGCCTTGGCAACTTCGCCGGCGTTATAATCCTCGATAATCTTTGCCATCGTGCCACGAATCAAACCCAAGGCATCGTCATCCTCCAAGACATCAAGGTTATTATGCTGATGGTTTGCCAATTGCGACAAGGTGGCGATGAACGAGCGCTCTCGATACCGTTCTAATAGCGTTGCAGTGGTCATTGATGGATTTTCTTCACACGCCTTACGCAGCTCATGCACCATACCAATGCCACGCACTTGATCATCCGGGATGGCCTGTAAAACCGCGAACTCGGCGTGGAATTGAGGATACTGTAAGATCAATGATACGGCTCTGCGAACCGGCGTAATGTAAGTGGCATTCGCGACTGGCTGAGTTCGTCGCCGAGATCGTTGACCGCTGTTTCGGCCGCCTGGATAGTTAAAACCAGAACCGCTGTTAATCGATTCTTGTGGTGCTGGCGCCTTCACACCGAGCAGATCATGGGCGCTTACTTGGGTTAGCGCCGCCAGTCGCTCGATTACCAGTTTTTTTAAAACGCCGTTGGGAAACTTCTCAATCAAGGGCTTTGCAAGTTTGCTCAGCTTGGCTCGGCCGTCGAGGCGATTGATATCCGCTTGTTGCTGCAATGTTTCGATTAAAAAATCCGGCAATGGGGTGGCATTCTTAATGAGATCTTCGAACCCAGCCTTGCCAACTTTTTTAACCATGGTGTCGGGATCTTCACCATCAGGCAAAAACAAGAAACTGACCTGAAAGCCATCTTGTAGTGATGGCAACGATGTCTCTAACGCTTTCCACGCCGCCGCGCGACCGGCTCTATCGCCATCAAAGCTGAAGGTAATGTTTGGAGTATGACGAAATAAACGTTGTAAGTGCATTGGTGTAGTGGCGGTTCCTAAGGTAGCAACCGCATTGTCGATACCAGCCTCGGCCAGCGCTACCACATCCATATAACCTTCGACGACTAAAACACCATCGGCCTCCTTAATACCGCCCCGCGCGGCGAATAATCCGTAAAGCTCAGAGCCCTTATGAAAAATCGGGGTTTCTGGCGAATTTAGATACTTTGGATTTCCCGGTTGAGGTTCAGCTTGTTCCAGCACTCGACCACCAAAACCAACAATTCGGCCTCGATGATCATGAATCGGAAACATGATGCGATGTCTAAAGCGATCATACGTACGCTTTTGCTCATTTTGCGTTAGCATTCCCGTGTCCAGCAATGCTTTTTGAGCCGGCGCCGTGGCGCCGTGAGTCGACAGCAAATTATCCCAGCCCTCCGGAGCGTACCCCAACCCAAAACGTTTTGCTGTTTCACCGCTAAGACCACGCTTTTGAAGATAGCTAATCGCTTCTTGCTTACTCGGATGTTGGCGCAACTGCGTTTGATAAAACTCGTTCACCTGATTCATCAGCTGGTAGAGATCTATACCCTGCGAAACCGTTTGCTTTGGTTTGTAACCTTGAGACTCTTCGGGAATCTCCATACCCGCACTGGAGGCAAGCTTTTCAATCGCCTCACGAAACTCCATGTGATCATATTCCATTAAGAAACTGATCGCGGTTCCATTTACCCCACATCCAAAGCAGTGATAGAACTGCTTGGATGGTGAAACTGTAAACGACGGAGTCTTCTCCCCGTGAAATGGGCAACAGGCCTTGTAGTTAGCACCCGCCTTTTTAAGAGGCACATAACCATCGATCAAGTCCACAATATCAATACGATTGAGGAGCTGATCAATAAAGTGTTGAGGGATTCTGCCTGCCATCTCCTTATTCTACTCTCTTTCGCTTAGCTTGAGCCATCCCATGCCATCAATCATCCCTTTTGATTGCCTAATTTAAGCGATTGCTCTCTCTAGCGGAAAACAGGAACACAGATTTGCATTTGTCTAGAAGGGCGTGTACAACTTGTTGCCGAAGCAGTGTAAATACTGATCCCTATCAATAATTTCTCATTAATAATCGCTGCAAAACTAACCATAAATTATATTCTCATGACTCGAATCCTAATTAGCTTTTTAGCGGGCATCGTTATAAGCGTCTCTTCGAATGCTGCGGTGGTGCAAAGTAAAGGCGATTTTGTCGATAAATTCCGGCAACTTGAAGAAGTGTTACCCACACCAAATGACTATCGAAATGCCGCCGGCGAGCCAGGCAAAGAATACTGGCAACAACAAGTTGACTACAAAATCGAAGTTACCTTAGATGAAAAGAAGCGCCGCATCTCAGCCGATCAGACGGTTACGTATACTAACAACTCGCCCTATCGCTTAAAGTATCTATGGGTGCAGTTAGAGCAAAATCGATTTCGCGCCGATTCTGTCGCCGAGCGCTCAGCTCCATTTGGCGACTCCTCCCGTCGAGGTTTTAAAACAACACTCCCAAACGGCGACAAACCGGCAAAAATCAGCATGGCTGAATTGCGACGAAATCATTTTTACGAGGACGTAGAAATTGGCTACACCTTGAGCGATATTGTGGACAGTTCCGGTCAGGCACTTGACTACGTGATTTCAGGTGCGCAAATGCGCATCGACTTACCTGAAGCCCTTAATAGCGGGGAGTCGTTTGAATACAGCCTGAAGTACGCGTACAACTTGTTAGAAGAAAATGCCGTTGTTGCTCGTTCTGGTTACGAACACTTCCCGGATGACGCACGTAAAGGCGGCAACGACATATTTCTACTTGCTCAATGGTTTCCTCGAGTTGCCGCTTATTCGGATTACGAAGCATGGCATAATAAGGAGTTTTTAGGACGCGGAGAATTCACCCTCGAGTTTGGTAACTACGAAGTGAAAATGACGGTGCCCGCCGACCACATTGTTGCATCAACGGGCACATTACAAAATCCCGACGAGGTGCTCACCGCGACTCAACGACAACGCTTAAAGCAAGCCGAAGACACCAAGCGCCCTGTCTTTATCGTAACCGCAGCAGAAGCCCTGGCCAACGAAGCAGAAGGGTCCAAACAAACCAAAACGTGGCATTTCAATGCCGAGAATGTTCGTGACTTTGCATGGTCCTCGTCTCGGAAATTTATGTGGGATGCGAAAGGCTACCGACAAGAGGGCGCCGCTCAGGAATTGGTTATGGCCATGTCGTACTTTCCTAAGGAAGGCGGTGAGCTTTGGAGAAAGTACTCGACAGAATCGGTGATCCACGCGATGGAGGTGTATTCGCGTTACACCTTTGATTATCCGTACCCGGTCTCAATCAGCGTTAACGGCCCAGTTGGTGGTATGGAATACCCAATGATCACATTTAATGGCCCACGAACTAAACTACAAAAAGACAAATCACGCACTTACACGCTAGCGGAAAAGCGTTTTCTGTTAGGCGTGGTGATCCACGAAGTTGGGCACAATTATTTCCCGATGATTGTAAATTCGGACGAACGCCAATGGACCTGGATGGACGAAGGCTTAAACAGTTTTCTTGATGGCGTTGCTGGCCGAGAATGGGACCCAGATATACCTTGGGGCGTAGAACCGCGTGACATAGTCGATTATATGAAATCGAATGTGCAGGTGCCGATCATGACTCAGTCAGACAGCGTTTTCAAACTCGGCCCAAATGCATACACCAAACCAGCGGCTGCGTTGAATATTCTACGCGAAGTCATCTTAGGCCGAGAATTATTCGACTTTGCGTTTAAGGAATATTCAACACGTTGGGAAAACAAACGACCTACTCCCTCGGACTTCTTCCGCACCATGGAAGAAGCTTCAGGGGTTGACCTCGACTGGTTTTGGCACGGTTGGTTTTACACCACCGATCATGTCGATATATCAATTGATAAAGTGTACAAATTACAACTCGACACACTTGACCCGGACGTGGACATGGCGCGTCGCCGCGCCGAAGAAGCGCGCGAGCCAACACCGTTATTTGAACAACGCAATGAAGCAGAAGGCCGCAAGCTGTGGATCGATCTAAACAAGGACATAACTGACTTCTATGACGAATATGACCGCTTCACCCCCACCAACAAAGAGCGTAATAAATATCGTCAACTGCTTGAAGATATAGACCCTCGAGAACGAGAAGCACTCGAGCGTGCGGTAAGAGAAGACAAAAATTACTATGTCATGAACTTCTCTAATAAAGGCGGCCTGGTAATGCCAATACTATTGCAACTCACCTACACCAATGGCAAGAAAGAAGAGCTGGTGTTGCCCGCTGAGATTTGGCGAAGAACGCCCAAGAAGGTGAGCAAGCTACTGATCACTGAAAAAGGCAAAAAGCTCGAGTCAGTGGTGGTGGATGCAAACTGGGAAACAGCGGACGTAGACGTCGAAAACAATCACTACCCTCGTCGAATAGTGCCCTCGCGCATCGAAGCTTTTAAGAAAGCCAAAAACAAAAAACCAGAAGGTCGCGATATCATGCACGATATTAAAACCAAGAAAAAAGAGCCTGAGAAGAAGCCTCATAAGAAATAATGCGAACCCTAGCATTTGTCGGCGCACTGGTGCTTAGTTGCATGCTAAGCATCAGTAACGCGCACCAACAAAAAGAGGCCTACATAAGCCTGCTGTTCAATCAGCGGACCGGCAACATGGAAATTAGCCATCGTTTTCTTTTGCACGACGCCGAGCATGGACTTAGTTTTATTCTAAAAGGCGCGGGAGATTTAAGCGCTGATGAGCTTACTCAACAGCGATTCTTCGACTACATTCAGCAGCACTTCAAAGCTAGAGATAACGATGACCGCGACCTACCGCTTAAACCCGTGGGCTATGAAGTTGACGGAAAGTATTTTTGGATTTACCAAGAGTCGAAGATTCCCGACACAGAGGTGATCAAGCTCAAACATTCGGCCTTGCATGAACTTTGGCCATCGCAAACCAACCATATCAATATAGAAAAAGACGGCTGGGTGAAATCACTGAGATTGCAAAAGCAAGACAATGACCGATGGCACTCGATAAACCTAAGCGGCGAGTAGTAGAACCGCTGCTATAAAGTATCTTGCTGCTATTTAACACAATTGTGCAAAAATGTTGTTATCTTTAGCGTAACGCTCAGCGTCAAGAGCGAAAAAAACGTTAACACCATCATCGATGGCTAAACAAAAATAACGAGGAGATTCCCTTGAAAATAAACCCCATCATTGCAGCCAGCCTGTCAGCCCTACTGCTCGCAAGTTGTGCTAATACACCAAACACCACTGATGAGCAGAACCCTGTTGCTGGTTTTACAAAAATAGAAACCGTTTCTAAAAGCGGAAACGACATTGTTATTCCCTATAGCAAATATGTTTTGGATAATGGCTTAACGGTTATTTTGCACCCCGATAAGTCAGATCCCCTGGTTCATGTTGATATCACCTACCACGTTGGTTCTGGGCGAGAAGACGTCGGTAAATCAGGCTTTGCGCATTTTTTCGAGCACATGATGTTCCAAGGTTCTGAAAATGTTGCTGATGAACAGCATTTTGCCTTGATCACTGAATCAGGCGGAACCTTGAACGGCACAACCAATACTGACCGGACCAATTATTTTGAAACCGTACCGTCAAATCAATTGGAGCGAATGCTCTGGTTGGAGGCCGATCGCATGGGTTTCTTTCTGGATGCTGTTACTCAGGAAAAATTCGAGAACCAGCGCGAAACGGTTAAAAATGAGCGCGGACAACGCGTTGATAATCGACCCTATGGATTGCTGGGTGAACGGGTAGGTGAAGCGATGTTTCCTGAAGGTCATCCTTACTCGTGGTCGGTTATCGGCTACATAGAAGATCTTAATCGCGCGACCTTAGATGACTTAAAAAAATTCTTCTTACGCTGGTATGGCCCAAACAACGCCACACTCACCATCGGTGGTGATATGGACGAAGCTCAGACTCTGGAGTGGGTTGCCAAGTATTTTGGCGGTATCCCTCGCGGTCCTGAAGTAGAAAAGCCGGAGTATACGCCCGTCGTCCTCGACAAAAATCGATACATCTCTTTAGAAGATAATGTATCGCTGCCACTGGTTTACATGTCCTTTCCTACCGTGCACAGAATGCACCCAGATGAAGCACCGCTTGATGTATTAATGACGGTGTTGGGCAGCGGAAAGACGTCATTGCTGTATAAAAATCTGGTTAAAAATGGTATCGCTGTGCAAGCACAATCAAACCATGGTTGTCGTGAACTAAGTTGCGAATTTACTCTCTTGGCCTTACCGAGCCCCGGCAACAGTCTTAAAGATTTAGAAAAGATCATTCGCAGCTCTCTGGATGAATTTGAACAACGCGGCGCCAACGACGATGATCTGCAGCGTGTCAAAGCTGGTATCGTCTCGGGCATGATTTATGGCTTAGAGAGCGTCAGTGGTAAAGTAAGCCAATTAGCCTCATACGAAACGTTTGAAGACAATCCTAACTCTATTCAACGCGACATTGCGCGATATGAAAACGTTACGAAAGAAGACGTGATGCGGGCCTATAAGAAGTATATAAAAGACAAACCCGCCGTGATTATGAGCATTGTGCCAAAAGGCCAAACCGATGCCATCATCAAACCCGATACCTGGCAGCGGTATGAGCGAGATATCCCGGAGGACACTCCGAGCAATCTGGCGCTTCGCCCCGGCACATCGGATTTTGACCGCTCGGTCGTACCGGCATCTGGCCCAAATCCGAGTATCAAAGTGCCAGCGCTTTATGAAGCGGCCACATCAAAAGGCGTGACTATTATCGGAGCGGTCAATGATGAAGTTCCCACTACCACGATTCGACTTCGCATTCCTGCGGGTCAAACCCGGGAACCTATCAGCAAGCTTGGCCTTGCCAGCCTAACAGCGGCAATGATGGACGAGGCCACCAAAAAATCCAGCGCTGAAGATCTGTCTAACGAACTTGAAAAACTCGGTTCGTCGGTCAGTTTTAGTTCGAGCGATCAATACTCGACCCTGAGCATTCGA
This sequence comes from Arenicella sp., assembly GCA_965230315.1. Lineage (GTDB taxonomy): Bacteria > Pseudomonadota > Gammaproteobacteria > Arenicellales > Arenicellaceae > Arenicella. Next base: position 2,982,501 of record CBDDKT010000002.1, on the reverse strand, counting down.
ACTCTTACCAAGAATCTAGATAAAACGCTGGAAATCGCAATAGAAAAATTAACCTCTCCTAAATTTGATTCAGCGGACTTTGACAGGCTACAAAATCAACAAATCGAAGGTTTAAAACTGAGTCAAAAAGATGCGCCAACAATAGCCAGTGATGTATTTTCTAAGCTCGCCTTTGGCACCGATAATAGTTTCGCCTACGGCGGTGCGGGCACGATTGACACGGTTCAAGCGTTAACGGTTGAAGATGTTAGAGCATTTTATACAGCAAACTACGGGCCAAAATCAGCCGATATTATTGTGGTCAGTGACCTTGGCAAAGCCGACATTACCTCCAAGCTACGTGCATTCGATCAATGGAGCGGCAACAATTCTGATGCAATAGCGCTAAAGCCCTTTCCTAAGTTGGCCGCTGGCACCCTATACTTAGTCGATAAACCAGACGCTGCGCAGTCTGAAATTAGAATAGGTAAACGCTCTCTTAACTACGATGCAACCGGCGAATATTATCGAGCCGGATTGATGAATTACAACTTGGGTGGCGCATTTAATAGTCGAATCAATTTAAACTTACGTGAAGATAAAGGCTATACCTATGGCGCACGCTCGTTCTTTGACGGTAATAAAATTCGAGGGCAATATCGCGCACAAGCTGGCGTTCGCGCCGACGCCACAGCGGCGTCCATTGTTGAGTTTCGTAAGGAAATTGCCAACTTTAGAAACGATGGCATCACTGACGATGAAATGGCGTTCATGAAGAGTGCTATTGGTCAGCGCGACGCTCGCGCTTACGAGACGCCCAGTCAAAAACTGCGATTTTTATCTGAAATTGCGACCTACGACCTAGACTCTAGTTTTGTTGGAAAACGAAACGCGATTCTCGCTGACATTAAAGCCAGTGAAATTAATCAACTTGCCAATGATCACATCGACCTCGACGAAATGATTACCGTTGTGGTGGGTGATAAGGCCAAAATTATGGATAGTTTGAAGGAGATTGCCGATACAATTATAGAATTAGATGTTGATGGCAACCCGGTTAAAAACTAACTCTTAATCACAAGCAGGCATTGGGCGCATCATCGAGAAATGATGCGCCCTTTTTATTTGCCTTGCATTAATCGTGCTCGGTATATTCCGTGGTGATGTGGAAACCAAAGCAGTGCCCGATGATTAATGCAGACACAAAAAAGCCCAAGCATTGCTCAGGCTTAGTAGGAAGAGTGCAGCCCTGAAGCTCAATCAATTTAATTTAGCTTTGATAACTCCGCTAACTTTTCCCATGTCAGCTTTTCCCTGCAGTTGACCTTTTAGTAGCCCCATTACCTTGCCCATGTCTTTCATTGACTCGGCGCCAGTCGATTCGATCGCAGCGGCGACGGCAGCGGCGATTTCATCATCTCCGAGCTGTTCAGGTAAGTAACCCTTAAGATTGTCGACATGAACCTGTTCTTTTTCAGCGAGATCTGCCCGATCACCATCGGTGAACTGCTTTATCGCGTCCTGTGATTGCTTGATCTGTTTTTGCAGAATCGCTAAAACATCGTCATCGCTAGCGTCACTTTGATCGTCGACTTCTTTACGTTGAATCGCCGCTCGTAACATACGTATCGATTCTAGCTTGGATGCGTTTTTTTCACGCATCGCGGTCTTCATGTCTGCAAAGATCTGGTCTTTAAGCGACATTAATTCGCTCCTTCTAAGTAAAAAGAAGCTTAGTAAAGACGAGTAGTACGGATACGGCCGCGAGACGCGCGTTTCATTTCACGCTTCTTAGCAGCAGCACCTTTGCGCTTGCGAACGGATGTTGGCTTTTCATAGAATTCGCGACGACGCATTTCTGTGAAAATACCGGCTTTTTCGCATGAGCGACGAAAGCGACGGAGGATGACGTCAAATGGCTCGTCGTTTTTAACTTTTACTTGTGGCATAACTGTCTAGTTGGTTTAAAAATTCTTGGTGAATAAAGGTTTACTCATTCAGGACGCGCGATTCTAGCCGTTTAGATTGCGTTTGTATATACTTATACGCATAAATTAGTGTGTTTAGACATTATGCTAAACCCTTGTATTTCATGGCTTATCGCTCAAAAGCCTAATTCCTGAATAAGAAATCGATTCATTTGCTCTAATTAGGTCCTCATTTTTCATGACAAAAGCCGCTGCAAACCGCGTTTTGGGTATCGAAACATCGTGTGATGATACGGGTGTTGCTATCTATGACAGCGAACAAGGCCTTCTGGCACATGCACTGTATTCACAAATCAAAACGCACCAAGAATATGGTGGCGTGGTGCCGGAATTGGCTGCACGTGATCATATTCGCAAAGTTATTCCCTTAGTAGAGGCGGTTCTGAAGCGCGCTAACTGTGAGCGTCAATCAATTACCGGTGTGGCTTATACCAGCGGTCCTGGACTCGCAGGCGCACTGCTGGCCGGAAGTGCTGTCGCAAAAGGCCTGGCCTTTTCATGGGGAGTGCCAGCCATAGGTGTTCATCACATGGAAGGGCATATGTTAGCTCCTATGTTAGAAGACAGAGCGCCCGAATTCCCTTTTGTGGCCTTACTGGTTTCCGGAGGACACAGCCTGCTTGCCGAAGTTAAAGGCATTGGTAAGTATCTAATACTAGGGCAAACCATCGACGATGCGGTTGGAGAAGCATTCGACAAAACCGCAAAAATCTTAGGCTTAGGCTACCCGGGAGGCCCAGCAATCTCGAAAGCAGCTGAGAACGGCGACCCGACACGCTTTAAGTTTCCAAGACCAATGATCGATCGGCCCGGCATGGACTTCAGCTATAGCGGACTCAAAACCTTTGCTCTCAATACGGTGGAAAAAGAACTCATAGACGAACAAACCGTGTGCGATATTGCCTATGCCTTCCAAGACGCCGCCGTCGACACATTGGTAATCAAATGCAAGCGCGCCTTGTTGCATACTAACGCCAAGCGACTGGTTATTGCCGGTGGGGTTGGTGCCAATATTCGCCTACGTCAACAACTTAAGATCATGACCGACAAAATACGTTGTGAGTTATTTTACCCACGTATCGACTTTTGTACTGATAATGGCGCCATGATCGCGTACGCAGGCTCAAAACGCTTACACCAAGCCAGCCCGGACCTCAGTTTTCAGGTAAAACCTCGATGGTCATTGGAAGACCTACCTCCTGTCTAAAGAAGGCACTGATTTCACCTAGTCCAAATGGATTAGTCCATAAGGATTACATACTTTTTGTTACAACTATTCTAAGGTAGATCATGCCGCAATCGAGATGGTATCTCGTTAGACTCAATCTACGCGACAGGAAAGTATGAATAGAAACATGAAACTAAATGATGTAAGCAAGGACATTTTGGTCTCTCTAGTAGTGATCGCCTGCGTGCTTGTCATCGCAATTATCGCAGTACCGGCTTAGGAAGAATTGATTGACTAAGTCTTAACCAACTAAGTCTTAACTTAAATAGAGGCGCTGGCTATATAGCAACTCTAAACCAAACTGTCTTCGGCTAGGAAGATACGCGGTTACTTTAAAGACCGAATACGCGCAAAATAGGAGCCAGTTAATCTTGGGCTCCGGCTTTGCCGTGGGGGATCAAATAGATTTGTATTCACATTATGGATAGACGAGAGTTAGCATGCATGCGCCAAACCCTTTAGACCCAGAAGATAGCGACCCAGACAACTGCGGTGTTGGGCGCGCTGATTCAAATAGTGATGAGAAGGCACAGGCCAGACCGGCGCCTCCCTCCATTTTTTCAGTTGCGAAAGATATTGTAATCGCATCGGTGGTGGTTTTCGCGCTGTTGTTACTGGGTTGGGCGGTGCTTAGTTAGTTGGATTTCTGACCGATTTTACCTTCAGTGCCGTTTTTAAGGCGCTCGATATTCTCTCTATGACGCTGAAAGGTAAATGCCACAATCCAAAACATTGCACCAATTAATTGTAATTGATGCTCTTGATTAAACACAGCAAAGCTCGCGACCCCGGTAACCGCGCTGGCCACCAATGAAGCCAGCGAAGAATAACGAAAAATAGCGGCTACCACCGCCCATGTAATAGCAAATATCACTACCAGCTTCCAACTTAAAGCGGCAAATACACCGATTGCCGTGGCAACACCTTTACCCCCTTTAAAACCAAAGAAAACGGGGTACAAATGCCCCATAAACGCGGCGATAGCAACCATCGCAAGCACACCACTACTGACCCCGACATAGCTTGCAACGACAACTGGGATAACACCCTTAAGTACGTCTCCCAACAACGTTAAAGCCGCAGCAAACTTGTTACCTGAGCGCAATACATTTGTAGCCCCAGGGTTACCACTACCAACTTCCCGCGGATCTTCCAAACGAAATAACTTGGAAACAATTACCGCGCTTGAGACAGAGCCAAATAAGTAGCCTAATACTGGCCAGACAAAAGAAGGAATTTCAAACATGTTGTGCTACGGCCATCGATGACCGCCTTTTCTTAAGAAGCGCAATTGTACTGTGTTAAAGTTATAGACGTTAATAAATTTCAGCAAAATCCAATTTTTAGAATCTCAACTCTAATCTCACAACAAATATGGACATCATCTATCTACACGGTTTGAAATGCGAATGCACCATAGGTGTTTGGAAATGGGAGAAAGCCATCTCGCAAACACTCATCCTCGATATCGACGTGAAAACAAATGTCGCAAAAGCGGCAACTAATGATGACCTAAACGATGCACTAGATTACCAAGCCATTGCACAGCGGATTCAAACTTACGCGGAAGAAAACAACTTTGAATTAATCGAGACGCTGGTTGAACGCATTGCTTCCGTGATTCTCACCGAATTTGATACGACATGGGTACGAATCAAGCTCGATAAAGGTCAGGCAGTTAAAGGCGCAAAAAACGTTGGCGTGATAATCGAACGAGGGGAACGCTGATCGGTTCGTTACTATCGATACCAAACATGCGAATGTCGTCATACAAACATGGACTCTGAGTCTTTCAGGATTTGAGCCCATGTTTGCAATTACCTCGACGCGATGTTTAAGGCGCTGCCTCTTTTTGTTGCTTTCGCTGAATAGCTCCCAGTATTGCAGGCATTAAATTCAACAGAAAACCATCATCTTCTGGCATCGGCGCAGGGCCCGTCGTATCGACGATGGTGAGAGTCGTTGATACTCGAGAAATCGACGCGCCGTTTGATGCATTGCTTAAGGTTAGCAATAGCTGTTCATCTCCCGGCTCACTAACGTCATCGTCTATGATCGTCAGATCAAATGTTCGATCTCCCGACTCGCCATCCGCCCACTCAATCGCTTGATTGCTAATGCTTTGGTAGTCTAAACCAGCCACCGCAGAGATATCAGACGAGCTAACCAACACACTGACCGCACCGTCGCTACCGCCACTGCGACGGACCGTCAGTGTTGCACTGCCTGCATTTTCATTCACACGGCTGGAATCGGCTATAAAACCAATCGACCCCGGGTTTGGTGGATCGGTAATGGTCAACGTGGTTGAGGTTCTGCCGAGTGCTGCGCCACCAGAGACACCACTGAGGTTCAAGGTGAGTGTTTCACCTGACCCTTCGTCGACTCCATCATCGATGATACTCACGTTCACCGTTCGAATACCAGATTCACCGTCAGCCCAACTAACCAGTTGATTGCTAATCGCTGTGTAGTCGCTGCCGGCTGACGCAGTTCCATTGGCGGTATTAACAAGCACTGACACCGCACCATCACTTCCACCTGTTCGGGAAAGCTGTATAGCAGCTGGGCCTGCATCTTCAACAACGCTAACATTGGCCGCAACAAGCCCAATCGACCCCAGGTTTGGTGGATCGGTAATGGTCAACGTGGTTGAGGTTCTGCCGAGTGCTGCGCCACCGGTGACTCCGCTTAGGTTCAAGGTGAGCGTTTCACCTGACCCTTCGTCGACTGCATCATCGATGATACTCACGTTCACCGTTCGAATACCAGATTCACCGTCAGCCCAACTAACCAGCTGATTGCTAATCGCCGTGTAGTCGCTGCCAGCTGACGCAGTTCCATTGGCGGTATTAACAAGCACTGACACCGCACCATCACTTCCACCTGTTCGGGAAAGCTGTATAGCAGCTGGGCCTGCATCTTCAACAACGCTAACATTGGCCGCAACAAGCCCAATCGACCCTGGGTTTGGTGGATCGGTAATGGTCAACGTGGTTGAGGTTCTGCCGAGTGCTGCGCCACCGGTGACTCCGCTTAGGTTCAAGGTGAGTGTTTCGCCTGACCCTTCGTCGACACCATCATTGCTGATACTCACGTTCACCGTTCGAATACCAGATTCACCGTCAGCCCAACTAACCCTTTGGCTAACACTGGTGTAATCACTACCAGCCGTGGCGGAGCCATTAGTAGTACTAACCAATACCGAGACGGGCCCATCTGTGCCGCTGGTTCGTTCCAATTCAATGATCGCGGGGCCAGCGTTTTCAACAATGCTGACATTGTCTGCTCTCATACTTATGGTGCCACGAGCGGGAGGATCATTAATCGTTAACGTGGTTGTCGCTGCGCCCACTACAACACCGCCTGTACCCCCGCTCAGTGAAAGCGTCACGGTTTCACCACCTGATTCAACAATGCCGTCATTGTTCACAGTCACATTAACCGTTCGAGTTCCTATTTCACCATCAGCCCAACTTACACGGAGATCATTAATGCTCGTGTAATCGCTGCCTGCAGTCGCTGTGCCATCAAAGGTATTAACCAGCACCGAAACTTCACCATCGCTGCCCACTGAGCGAACAAGTCGAATAACTGCAGGACCCGCATTTTCATCCACACTCACGTTAGAATCTGCGAGTAGAACAACTCCTGGGTCCAGAGGGTCGGTAATGGTTAAAGTGGCCGATGAGCGACCGAGTGATGCCCCGCCGGTTACCCCATCCAGATTTATGGTGAGCGTTTCACCTACGCCTTCGTCGATAAAGTCATTGATAACGGACACATTCACTGTGCGAACACCACTCTCACCATCAGCCCAACTAACGAGTTGATTATTTATGGCCACGTAGTCACTGCCCGCTAACGCCGTCCCATCAGTCGTATTGACCAGCACTGAAACCGCTCCATCACTGCCGCCTGTTCGCGATAATTCAATCACGGCCGGGCTCGCATCTTCAACCACGCTGACGTTCGCGGTGGTAAGGCCGATTGTTCCCCTACTGGGAGGGTCGTTGATGGTAAGCGTTGTCTCTGTTCTACCGAGCGATGCACCGCCCGTAACGCTGCTAAGCGTTAAAGTGAGCGTTTCGCCAGCGCCTTCATCAATGCCATCGTCAACAATTGATACATTTACCGTGCGAACACCCGTTTCGCCATCAGCCCAACTAACAAGCTGGCTATTTATCGCAGTATAGTCACTGCCTGCCGTTGCAGTTCCATTCGCTGTACTAATGAGAACCGAGACCGCACCGTCAGTGCCGCCTGTTCGTGCTAGCTGTATAGCAGCGGGTCCTGCATTTTCGACGACGCTTACATTAGCGGCATTCAAGCCAATGGTTCCGGGGTTTGGAGCAGGGCTTTCGACAATCTCCCAACCGACATCTTTAAGCAACTGTAAAGTCGACCGATCATCCGAGGTGGGCGTTGCTCTGGGTTCCATCAACTCGTCCGGAGAAAGCGCGGTGTCCCAATGTGAAATCGATGAGCCTGGTTGGTAGGGGTTGGGGGCGAACATGCGTAAATGCCCATTGGTTTTACCTTGTACAACATGGCTGCTATTAGTATCTGCATTAACACCACGCCACGTTACATTACCGGTATTGACGGCTGATGCCGCACGACCAGCGTTGTCCATTTGCGGCCAAAACTGGCCTGTTGTTTCATCGAACAAATTATTCGAGTAGGCGTCATTAAAGCCGCCATTTAATTGACCACTCTGGCTCACCAAAGACAATACACCTAAGCCGTGACCAATTTCGTGTAACACGGTATCAAACAAACTGATGGTTCCGCGCGGGGCCGGGCTATTAATGCCTAGCCACCAATTGGTATTTCGAAGACAGTTATCATTGTTATCGATAGCGCTATTAAACGTCGCACCAATATCCACTCGGCTTGGGCTTCGATCACTGCCTGCCAAACTATCAGCAACCGCACTTACATACCAAGTATTAGGAAGCGGCCTATTAGGAAAATCCCGAAAAATACCGCGTGGTCCTGCCGAGCCGAGAGTGCCGCTAAACGCGCTACAACTTAATGGGTCAAAGTTAATACCGACTCGAATCGGTACATCACTGACCAATCGTTCTTCCCAGTAATCGGCAGCCGCTTGAAAAACCAGTATCCGTTGCTCTCCCAATGTCGTACCGGTATTACCCGTCTGCCCCGGTGTTGCTGCACTCGAATCATTAAAACCTTCATTAGCGCCATCGTTGTTAACTAATCGTATTTCGGTTGCCGAAACCGTAGAAATAGTTGAGATAGCAATCAAAGAGAAAAGTAGACAGGCACGCGCCAACCTAATAATAGCTGAATAAATCATCATGTTATTCGCGCTCTTCGCAGGTATCTAATTCTTTACTGTTCTGTTTAGAATGAGACTTACGGAGACTGCCATCACAACCAAGGGTTACCCTGAGCTCACTCTGAAAATGACCGTCCAGTCTTCCCTCGACCGTTCCATCAGGGTGCGTAACGTAAATAATTTCTTTCTCGACGGTTCTGTTAGTCTGCTCAGGAGAGGTGCTCGCTTGCTCATCCACAGCGGGTGTGCTGGTGAGTTCTCCTGTTTTTTCGTCGATGTAAGCTTGTCGTGAAGATGTCTGCTCAGCGTTTTGCTTAAGCTCTTGTTCGGCTTGTTGAGCTAATAGTTCAAAACTAAGTAGAAAAGCAAACCCTACACTCGTTAGCCAAATCAGCGAAGACAGTTTTATTGTCATTATGGAACACCTTATTTAATTTATCGTTTTACTATCCCATCCAACCTTTAATAAAGACCAGTCTACCGATACATACCTACGCTTTCTACAAAAATCACACTAATTAAACATTAATACACATTCTTCACCAGCCCCAACAGCGATCTAAATAACCACCGATCGACCGCCATCTACAGCAATGATTTGCCCGGTAATGTAGTCACCCTCATCAACCAAAAAGCGAACTAAGTTGGCGACATCTTGCGGTTGCCCCATGCGACCCATGGGTATTTTCTCCAGCACTTCCTGCTGATCGGCCATACCATTGTCATTTTCTGGCCATAGAATGGCCCCGGGAGAAACTCCATTAACTCGTATCTCAGGCGCTAAATCTCGGGCTAGCGACATTGTTAACATCTCTAAACCTGCTTTGGCAGAACAATATATCGGATGATTTGCCATCGGTTTTCGCGCATGAATATCAACAATATTGATTATCGACCCATTCCGATTTCGTATATGTGGAACGCACGCTTTAACCATATAGGCTGGCGCCTTGAGGTTACTGCCGACTAAATCGTTCCAGAATTCGTCTTGCAGCAATTCGATGGGGGTTGGGTAAAAAGTCGATGCATTATTGATCAATACATCTAAGCCTCCGAAGGCCTCCACCGCCTTGGCGATGAGTGATGGGATTGACCTGGTATCAAGCAAATCACCTTGTAAGGCAATGGCGCTATCTTCGCGCTCGGCGTTTAACTCAGCCACCAGTTCAGAGGCGGCGCCAGTAGACGAACGATAGTGAACCACAATATTGTGGCCCGCCGCATGCAGACTTATTGCCATTTGCCGACCGATACGTTTTGCACCGCCGGTGATTAGGATGGTTTTGACTTGTTCGCTCATGCGTAGAAGAATTAATTTTAGGGTGCAAATGAATAGCTAAAAACTTACTATAACCTATTCACTCACGCTGCCATATGACTCATATCTACTAATTAACAAGATGGACATTCTTCAAGCCATTGTCTTAAGCCTGGTACAAGGCATTTCTGAGTTCCTACCGATATCAAGCTCAGCGCATCTTATATTGGCACCAAAATTGTTCGGCTGGGCTGATCAAGGGTTGGCATTTGATGTTGCAGTGCACGTCGGCACATTACTCGCAGTAGTGGTGTTTTTGAAAAAAGAAATCCAACGCATTGTGCCAGCATGGATTACTGGCTGGAACGGTACCCATTGGGACACAGATGGAAAACTGGGTTGGCTGGTAATAATTGCCACTATACCGGCTGGCCTTACCGGCTTACTATTAGGTGATTTTATTGAAGCGAATCTCCGTGCCGCTTGGATAATCGCCGCAACCACCCTGCTTTTTGGCTTAGTTCTCGGGTGGGCAGACCGTTCCGGTGATCAAAACACTAAATCCCTGGAATCATTGAGCTGGAAACAGACCTTGGTAATAGGAATTGCGCAAGCCTTCGCTCTGATACCAGGCACCTCTCGCTCGGGTGTCACTATGACGACCTTACTGGCGCTGGGCTTCAGCCGCGTTGCCTCAGCCCGTTTTTCGTTTCTAATGTCGATTCCAATAATTGCGTTATCAGGCTTACTTAAAGGCTCAGAACTTGCCAATAGCGCGCAGGATGTCGATTGGGGAATTCTCACCCTTGGAGCGGCGTTGTCCGCCGTCATTGCCTTTACTTGCATGCACTGGTTTATACGTTTTGTTGAACGCGTTGGCATGATGCCATTTGTGATTTACCGAGTATTGCTCTCGATTGTGATCGTTTGGCTGCTGGTGTAAGTCTCTGAATTGCAAACGATTGGCTCGAATTAGACTTATCGGTTGCGTCAATTAGATTTATAATGCCAAACCACATAAACACCGCTCTACCCATGACTAATTTAGATATTCGCCAACGCTTTGTGTTTGATGAGCTTGATGCTCGGGGTTGTATTGTTCGTTTGAGCGATACCTGCACTGAGATTCAAGCGACCCATCATTACCCTGCGAATCTGGCAACATTGCTCAATGAATTCGCGCTGGCGGCGACGTTACTGCGTGATAGCATAAAAATTGATGGCAGTTTAACCATTCAACTGCGTACCAATGGCCCAATCAAACTGCTCATGGCAGACTGTATGTCTGACCGACGAGTACGCGCTATTTCAGAGTACGACGCTGAAGAGCTATCAGCCAGTGAATCAATCGCACTCAATAGCTTGGGCAATGGCGCCACACTGGCAATCACTATTTCACCGGACGAAGGCGAACGCTACCAAAGTATTGTACCAATCGAGAACGCCAGCTTAGGTGACTGCCTGGAAGACTACTTTCAGCGCTCCGAACAATTACCCAGTTTATTTCGCCTGCTTGCCAATCAGGAGCAAGCCGTCGGCATCTCGGTTCATGCTTTGCCGCAAGAAAAAGTGAAAGATGCCGCCGCTACTTTGGAGAATTTTGAACGAATCAAAGCACTCATGAGTACACTCAACGTCGATGAGGCACTGCCTTTAGAGCCAACACAGATTTTAACCAGGCTTTTTCACGAGGAGTCCTGCAGACTATTTCAGTCATACCCAGTCGAGTTTGGCTGTATATGCTCAGCGGAGAAATCCATCGACGCCATCAAAAGTCTGGGCCACGAAGATGTGCAAGGCCTAATAGAAGAACAACGCGAGCAGGGCAACGAAAACCTGGTTGTCGATTGTCATTTTTGCTTCCAACGATATGAATTCAGTTTTGAACAAGTAAACGGGTTATTCACATGAGCCTTTCGCTAAAAGACCAACTATTAAAAGCCGGTTTGGCAAAAAAGCCGACTGCCAAACCGCCTAAGAAAAAGAAGCAGCCTCAAGTTGCTAAGAAAAATCGCAACAAGCCAAGCGAAACTCAATTGCGCACTCAGCGCGCGATGCTTGATAAGGCCAAGAAAGACAAGCGCCTAAACCAACAGCGCGAAGCCGAGGCGGCAGCGAAAGCTAAGTTCGCACAAATAAAACAATTGGTTGACAGCGCAAAGCTGGATCGTAAAGACGGCGAAACGCCCTATAGTTTCACCTTAAAGAAAAAGGTGAAGAAGATATACGTTACCGAGGAGCAACAAAAGCAGTTATCGCGCGATCAAATTGTCATTATATCGTTGGGTAACGAAGCGTTTGAATTGGTACCAAAAACGGTTGCACAGAAAATTGCAGAACGAGATGCAAAGTACGTTGTACAAAACATCACCACCGAATCCGCCAAAGCTGACGAGGAAGACCCATACGCTGACTATCAAATTCCAGACGATCTAACGTGGTAACCGCTGAATGGACAACGTTCTAAATGACCTGCAAATCTGGCTAAACCATAGCTTACCGCTGTATTGGTTAGTTACTGCGGTAGGAATTGCATTGATTATATTGATAGCCGTCAATGCTCGAAAAAACAGACAATTAACCAGGCTGGAACAACAACGCCAAGCGCTTGAAATTGCAAAAGCCAGTAATGAACAACAAATCGAAATAATCGGTAACAACAATCTCCACCTTACCGAAAAAGTGGACCACAACACAAAGTTGCTGTCGGAATTAATGTCCGAGAAAGCCGAGCTAAAAAGCAGTCGCGATGAGAAAACACAGCAATTAACCGCCAACGAAAATGAACGCCGTGGCTTGCGCGAAATGTTGGATAACTCCAATCGGAAAATTAGTCGGCTTGAAGCCGATGTGCGCGAACAGAATGCAAAACTGGTCGCTGAACATGAAAAATTAGCCAGTTTAAAAATTCAATTTGAAGAACAAAAAGGCCAACTCAAAACCGAGTTCAAAGTGGTTTCTGAAGAAATCATCAAGCAACGTCAATCCATGCTTGCCGAACAAAACAAGGAAGGGGTGGGCGCCTTACTTAGACCACTCCAGGAACAAATTGAAGGCTTTCAAAAGCGCATTAATGAAGTGCACGACGAGTCCGTCAAAGGTAATACCAACCTCAAAGCCGAAATCGAAAATGTCATGAAAATGGGCATTCAGATGCGCGATGAAGCAAGCAGCCTCACCACAGCATTGAAAGGTGATTCACAACAACGTGGTGCCTGGGGCGAAGCACAGTTAGAGCGCACACTGGAAATGAGCGGTCTAATTGAAGACGATCACTATGAAAAACAAAGCTCATTTACCGATGCTGACGGCAAGCGAAAACAAACCGACTACCTGATTAAACTGCCGGGCGATAAATGCATAATTATCGACAGTAAAGTGTCGCTCATAGCGTATGAACGAGCTTGTACGGCCGATGATGTCGAAAGCCAGACTAGAGAAATGAAGGCGCACGTAGCCGCAGTGCGTGCGCATGTGAACGACCTGGCATCAAAGGAATACACAAATCTCAGCGCTATTCACAGCCCCGACTTTGTGCTGATGTTTATGCCAGTAGAGCCTGCTTATATAGAAGCAATGAAACACGACCCGCAATTATTTGGTTATGGATACAACAAAAACGTTATCCTGGTATCACACACCACACTGATTCCCATACTGCGGACAGTTGCCAACCTTTGGATGCTTGATCGCAGCAACAAAGAAGCTCGCCAGATTGGCGAAAAAGCTAACGATATTTTCAACTCGGTGGTATTGGTGTCCGAGCGCCTTGGAAAACTTGGCAAAACACTCAACACTGCGAGCACGCACTTTAACGACACAGTGACTTCTCTTGCCGGTATGCAGAGCAAGGTTACGCGCTTTAATACGCTTTCGAACAAGGCTAAAAAATCGATGCCTGAATTAGAGCCAAAAGAAATTCAATTCGATACCACCAAGCTTGATGCCGTGGTATTGCCAGACAACCCTCCTAAACTCGATCCCAAGTGAATTACAGTCACAGTCCTGCCGAGCATCTCGGGGTTAAACTTCCGATTATTCAAGCTCCGATGGCTGGCGTCCAAGATAGCCAGTTGGCGATCGCGGTTGCAAAGGCGGGAGGACTCGGCTCCTTACCGTGTGCGATGTTATCGCCTCAGCAAATAGAATCCGAGCTTCATAAGTTGTCCAGCGCTACCAACTCACCAATCAATCTAAATTTCTTTTGTCACCAATCGCCTAAATCAAACACTGAAACCGAGAGCCGATGGCAAGAGGTTCTGTCTCCTTATTTCGATGAATTAGGTTTAGACCCACACTCTATCAAACCAGGGCCTAGCCGGCAGCCGTTTAACCATGATATTGCCGATACCTTAGAGCCGCATAAGCCTGCGATACTAAGTTTTCATTTCGGATTACCCTCGCAAGCCTTGCTTAAAAGAGTGCGCGCGTGGGGATCAATCATCATAAGCAGTGCAACTACGGTGGAAGAGGCTGTATGGCTTGAACAAAACGGTGCCGATTTGATCATTGCGCAAGGTACAGAAGCCGGTGGACACCGAGGAATGTTTCTAACCCAAGATTTAGCATCGCAAGCAAACACATCAGTGCTATTAGGAAAAATTCGACAAAAAGTGAATCTGCCGATTATCGCAGCTGGCGGCATAAGCACCGCTGGTGACGTTAACAGGAGTCTCGATAATGGCGCCGTGGCCGCCCAAATCGGTACGGCGTATTTGCTGTGTAATGAAGCCAACACCAGTAAGTTACATCGGCGTGCAATTCAAAAAACGAGCTCACCATCAACCTGCTTAACCAATCTTTTCTCCGGTAGGCCGGCGCGCGGCATTGTCAATCGAGTAATCAGGGAACTGGGGGCTATCCATCCAGATGCGCCCGAGTTTCCGCTCGCTGCTACGGCAATGACGGCACTTCGAAACGCGGCTGAAGCGCATAACTCATCTGATTTTTCTCCACTTTGGTGTGGCCAAAACACACAAGGGTGCGAATCCATTTCGGCTCATCAACAGACGCTTAATTTGGTTTCAAAACTCTAGTTTTTACCATATATAAGCAAGCGTCCATGCCGTCGTCAGTGGGGTAGTCAGTAGCAGTAAAGCCCATTTTTTCGTAGGCTTTTAACGCCGATAGATTGTTATGGTAAACGAACAGAGAACAGGATTTAACGCCGAGTTTCTGCATACCTATAGCCGCGATCATCTGTATCAGACTTTGCACAATCCGCTTTCCCCGATGCTGTGGAGACACAATTAATCGACATAAATGACATCGCTCTAAACGCTCATAATATTGCCCAAAGCCGAGAAGCTGTTGATCATTCGAGACAAGCGAGTACCCAGGCCAGCCGTTCGAATAAAGATCTTTTGCCAAGATTTTGGCATCACTTGGGTAACGCATATTAGGGCCAGCCCATTTAATTAACTGGGCTTCGTCGGTCACCCAAGTCAACAGTTGATAAAGATGCGCCTCACTCGTTTTTACTAGATTCATCGCGTACTTACTACTCCATCAAAGCCTGTGCCAGCCTACACCTCTTCATTCTGCACATAGTTTTACACACGGTTCAGGAAGACCGTGGTCAGTCTCAAAGGCTAACTTTATCACCATTTTCAAACGACGCCATGAACGGGAAATTCGATTTTTATTACATTTTTTTTCTTAAGACTTATTAATTTGAAAACTGAAAGCGTTCAAGTGACGCGCTCATCTCTAACTATCGCAGACAACGCATTTTTAAACGATTCAAACACAACATTACAAGATTTTAACGATAGAACTTTGTATCAACACACCATCACTAAGGCGGTAGAAATACAAATTTTCATTTCAATTTTTAACAAATTATTTAAACGATTTTATCCCGGAGAAAGACTATGAAAAACTCAATGATTAAAGCAAGCTCATTTGTAGCATTAGCGGTAGCAGCAAGCGTAAGCGTTTCAGCAAACGCAGCTGACACAAACTGGTATGTTGGCCTGAGTGCCAACCAAGCTGATATTGATTCAGTTGATACAGTGAGCACGGCTCAGGTTGGCGGCGTATCTCGTCTACTTAACTTGGACGCAGACGACGAAACTGGTTTCGGCATTAAGTTGGGCCGCAACGTGTTAACTCAAGCTAACGGCAACACGCTAAGCTTAGAACTTTCTTATAGCAACTCAGACAATGACATTGAGAACATTCAATTCATGAACAACAACTTCTCATCGGCTGCGGGTACTGCAGAAGGTTCACTTGAAGTTGAAACAATTTTGGCACGCGCTGTTTATAAATTCGACTTGGGCAACTTCAAGCCGTACGTAGGTATCGGTATCGGTGAATCAGACTTGGAAGTTGACGCTCGCTATGGTGGCTCGATAGGCAGCGCTGCTCAAACCCAGCCTCCTTTCGCTTCAGGTAGCGACAGCGCAACTGCATTAGAGCTACGCGCAGGTGTTGAGTATTCGGTCACTGAGCAGATCGGCGTATTCCTTGAGTACACAACGACTGACGTAGACGATGTTCAATTCTCACGCTTAGGCGGTGGCCCAGGCGGATTGGCAACAACAACTCAAGAAGGCGACTTCGAATTTGATTCATTGAACCTAGGCGTAAGCTTCCACTTCTAGAATCAATTAGCATTTAATAAAAAGGCCGTTACCGTATTCCTGGTAACGGCCTTTTTTATTTCATCTTTACAATTACGCAGGTTTAGCAGGAGCCGGTCGCCAACCCAGAATTCTCGCAGGTAAAAAAAGTATTCCTTTCAATAAAGCGAAGACAGCGCTGAAGGCTAAACCGAGAAGTCGAAACGGTAAACTTATTAGCCATAACAACGGCCACATAACCAGCGCAAGGATTGCCAACGGCCACGACATCACAAATAAGATGCACCACAATATTAATATCACTAACGTGTTCATGTCACATTCACCCTCTTGGTTTTACAAATCCATGTTTATAGTAACCATAGCATGTCAGCGTGATCACATCATTGCTAAGGATTAAATTCGAGTCTCTGAATTCGCCGTTAGAACGGTTACTCCTAAAAAATATATCGTATACCTAGCACTTCTTTGATCACATTCAAATTAGGGCGTATCAATATCACAAGCGCAATCGGTGCCACTCGCAGTAGTCGTCTCCCGCACGTCGCATAATTGCGCATTTAGCCTCGTCGCTTCGGCTTCGCACGCGGCCTGGCACGTAGCCGGATTCCCTGGGGCACCCGCGAGCGGGCCGCCTACGGTCATATCAGTGACACACATAGCCGCGCTAGTCTGTGCATGCGCGGGCAATATAACAGCATCGACCATTGGCTTACCCCAAACAGGTAATAATGTCAGTACTGCGCTAACCCTGAGCAAGCTTCGTTTTGAAGTCACTACCGATTCGACTTGTTCATTTTTTAATTTACTCATCATAGTCACTCTATCAATCATTTTCTTCATCAAGTATTAATAACTGATTAATTGACGGCAACGAGCGGATGGCTCTTTCTCGCCGTGCATCAACAATATCCGGAATACCGTTGTTATTATTATCGCTATTTGGGGAGTTTGGATCAGTGCCAAAGGCAAATTCCTGCCAATTATTAAAACCATCTCTGTCTGGGTCGGCTAATTGATCAAATGAATTACGTGGATCCAAACCGTTCGCTGTTTCGTAATCGTTGGGGAGTCGGTCGCCATCAATATCGTCATCGCAACTATCACCAAACATATCACTATCTAAATTAAGCTGGTTGACGTTGCGAACATATTGGCAATTATCAACTGTATTAATGACGCCGTCACGATCAATATCATTGTCGACCAGCTGAATAAAGCGCGCGCTGACACCCGTAATTTTACTTTGTACTAATTGACCACTGCGACTAATCTCATGTACGCCACTTGAAGTAGTGACTAATAGATTTCCGTTCGGTAAATCAAATACTCCACGGTAAGAGCCCAATTGTGTGGGGTTATAGACGCCGACGACACGACTACCATTTGCAGTCAGTTCGACAATACCTTCCTGTCTACCCGAAAAGTTACCCACCAACACATTGCCGTTACGCGCCACTGCTATCTGCTCAGGAAAGCCATCCACAGCGCTGAAAACCGAATTGAATTGCCCTTCGGTATCATAACTAAGCACTTCGTCAGTATCGATACTCGACACCAAAAAGTCACCATCACGACCGAGCACATCAAATGGAGAATCCAATTCTTCATTTGAATCAAAGGCCCGAACAAAATCACCATCTGTATTAAACTCGATAATGGAATCGGGAAAGCTGCTGCCGCTCGCAGAGGAAACCAACACATGACCATTAGGCAGTAGGTGCATGCCTCGTATGTTGTCTAGAATTCGAGTGTCTATACCACCAAAGGGTGCGAATACGCCTACATAATTACCTTGTAAATCATACTCTTGAACCACATCATCTAACTGATCAGACACCAGAATTCGATTTCGACCAGCGAGTATCGCGTGTATCGGCGTGGAAAGATTTTCAGCATCACTCGGGATGAAATTTTCGTCCAACAAATCGCCTGTTGTCGCATCAAACGCCATTATTCGATCGTTAGTCGATTCTGGAATAAGCAAAACCCGTCCAGCGTCGATACGCTCAATAATTTCATTTCTCGACACGCTAAGCTGAACTTTAATTGCGCTGGTAAAAGAAGCACTAAGCGGTTCGTCAATTCCTTGTTGTTCGTTATAAAGGGCCTCATTTGACGCACTATCTGACGCTGACACAATGGTGGCCAAGCCAATGCATGACATAAATAGAACCATCATGATGCGAAAAGTAAAAACAGCAAAACTGTAGACATTCATATTAATACACCAACCCTGTATGCAAATAACCGATAAATAGTATAAGCATTGCAAAAACTATCCAAGCTTATAGTGCAAAAAATTCCAGCTAGGCCATTAATTCACTCGCATGTGCGAACAATGCTGGGGCGCCTCCGGTATGCCAAAACAATACATTGTCTTGCTCTTTAAAATATTCCCGTTGTATCAAGTCGATCAAACCGCCCATCGCGCGTGCCGTATAAACGGGGTCAAGCAGGATCCCTTCCAATTTTGCCGTCAGCTGCATGGCCTTAATCTCCACATCGCCAATCATTCCGTAACCATCGCCTACGTAGTCAGAGTTTAAAATCACCTGCTCTTTACTAATCACCACTCCTGCTTCAATCATTGCCGATGCCTCATTTGCTAAGCGCAACACGCCTTCTTCTAAAGGAACACCGCCGACTCCCTCCTTGTCGATATTAATACCGATTACCTCGATATCGTCGCCATGAATAGCGTTGCCAAGCACCAAGCCCGAGTGTGTTCCTCCTGAACTTGATGCAAACACGACATGGCTTAGAGGCTGATTGGCTCCCTCACACTGTGCAAGCAACTCTTCGAAGGCGTCCACGAAGCCTAACGCGCCCAACGCATTTGAACCTCCATATGGGACCACATACACGTTTTTTCCAGATCGATTCAAACGCTGGACAATATGCGGAATATCTTCACCTTTGCGGTTCTCTCCAGCCCAATGAATGTGGCAAGCAAACAATTGATCAAGCAATAAATTGCCATTCACCTGATCAGGCGGCTCTCCACCTAAAACCAGATGACACTCCAAGCCAAGGCTGGCTGCCGCCGCGGCCGTTTGACGACAATGGTTAGACTGCATCGCACCTGCGGTGATGATCGTGTCGGCTCCTTGGTCTATCGCATCAGCAAGCAAGTATTCAAGCTTTCGCGTTTTATTGCCGCCCATGCCAAGGCCTGTATTGTCGTCACGCTTCATCCACAACGAGGGCCCGCCTAATTCACGGCTTAGCCTTTTAAGCTCAACCATAGGCGTCGGGAAAAAACCCAGAGGCAGTTTGTTAACCAGTTTAGTAGAATGTTGCATTAGTCTTACTCTGTGCGCGTGTAAGCGCCAGCTAAACCACGAATTGAGACAGTAAGGCTAATGGCGAAAATGCAAAAACGGTTACTTATAATCATCGGCTAGCTGGCCGTCTGATGAGCCTTCGAATTGTTCGAGAGTATCAGTTATCTCATAAAAATCTGCTTTCTCACCAACGAAGATATGCCCGATGCTTTTCAAACCACTGGGGCTATCCAGTGAACCAGCAATAATACCCGTAGCATCTTGCTCAAAAGGCTCCCAAAATAAGCTCGACCCGCATTCTCTGCAAAACCCTCTACGAGCGACCTCTGAGGTTTTGTACCAAGCAAGACCGTCGCGTTTAACAAGGCTTATCGCCTTCTTTGGTGCTTTGGTATGTGGACCAAAGTTGCCATGCAAACGCTGGCACATGCGGCAATGGCAATTGATCACGCCTCGTAACGCACCGGTTATTTCATAGCGCACCGCGCCACATAAACAACCTCCAGTAGCAATTTTATTTGTATTATTCATAGTAGCGCTCATTAACTCTTATTTAGGTATTCACCGATAAAGTTGGAGACTTGATTGGCTAGCTCTCCCTCAACGACGGTGATGCCGGCGCTCTCCAATATGCGAATACCTTCGCCATTATTTCTTGGGTCAGTGTCTCTTATCGAAACATAAACTGCGCTAATATTTCTTTTGATTAATGCCATTGCGCAAGACGGTGTACGCCCTTTAAACGAGCAAGGCTCCAAGGTCACGTACGCAGTAACTCCGTCTAAATCACCATCAACTTGAGACAGAGCATGCGCCTCAGCATGCATTTCTCCAATTGGCTGAGTAAAGCCCTTTGCAAGTACCTCATCATTCGCAACGAGCACACAACCCACTGGCGGGTTAGGCAGACATGCGGGTAAAGCTTTGTACGATTCCACCAGGGCTTGGTTCATAAACCTTGTGTGCATCGAATCGCCTGCCATCTGATTTCTGTTTGCCAACATCACCGCAAAATTAACTCGTATCGACCTTAATCGCAGTATTGCCCGTAATGCATTTCTATATTTTTGGTGGCTAAGTTGTAGCCGGTAATATCGCCTTCAAGTTGCCAAAACAGCGTTTCATTTTTCCACTCGGGGAATTTTTCTACGGCCTCACAATAGGCCTCCATAAACTTATCAAACTCGGTTTTAAATGGGCAAGCATCTCGGTCTTTACAGGTGCAGCCGGTCATCTTTCCATCATTAACTTCAATACATTGCATGACATTTTCAGACAGTTCATCTGATGCCTTGTTAATGCTGATGGCAAGTTCTTTCTGCTCTTGTGTTTCTAGTCTAAGATTGGCCGCATTCGCATGTGGAATCAGCAGCAGCGTTACTATTAACAACAAAAATTTTCTCAATTGATTTACCTCTTACGTGGTATTAATTTCATTCTGAGTTAGCAACTTACCAAGGAGCCGCACGACCTAGCGCGATTACATCTATAATGGCAACAGCCCCAACAGTTAGAGCAACGTTTGCTAAGACAAGGGCTTATCCACCATGTCTTAATCGAAAATACAGTTTTACAATCCGTTTATTTCCGGCCAACAAAAAGCCCGTAAAAGCCGCCTTCGCGGCCAGCGACCACAAGCCAGCTTTAAGTTCATAATTCGCTGCTTGAGGTACATCTGCGAAGCGCTGACCATTGATGTAATTAAGCCAATATATGCTGTCGCCAACGATGTCGTACAGAAAGTATATACCAAGCGCAAACATACACATCGACAAGAACTCGCTACTCTTAAATGACAATTCCGTATCGTCGTGCGTCGATGGCAAACCGGTTATTGTTCGACTAATTGAGATTGGAAATACCCATAACACAATACTGATTATTAAAAAGGCCACCGGAATTGAGACACTAAAAAGGCTCACAATGGGTGTGTCACCGCTGACATAAAATATCCACACATTTAAAAACAAGGTCAATGAATACAAGGCCATACATATTGAAAAAAGCCTGACTAAGGTAGCTGCTACGTGAATTGGTTTCATACTCTAATTATTAATCGATTTAATGCCGGCGACCGTTTCACGGCGACCGTGTTAATTCTATTTAGTAAATTCTTTTTTGATTTTGTTACGCGATATCTCAAACTAGAATTGCCGTAACTAACCACAATAGCATCGTCAACGATCTGTTCACGGTTCTTTCTTTACCACAAAGCATATGCCCCCAGCTCTATGCAATTGATCGAGACGTTTTTCTTTTTCCGACCATTTCATTTTTCGGGGTGCGAGGTAGGGAACACGATTATGTAGTGTGTCTATCAAGTTCAAGATGCGTTTTATCACCTTAGGGTAGCGCCCCATCACCGCCAGTGACGCAATGGTATCTTCTGAAGGCCATATCTTTTTGACTTGCAAATTTGGCATTGAAGAGACCACGCTCAATAGCCCCCAAGCCGTGTGATGAAAATAGGAATCATGAAACGGCTCTCCTTGTGAAACCGTTCCAACATAGACTCCACCGGGCTTTAAAACTCGCTCTATTTCAGTGATGGCAATAAACGGATTATGCAGGTGCTCTAAAACCGCATAAGAAAGAACACAATCAAACGTGTTATCTTGAAACGGAATAGCATGCGCATCGGCCAAAATGTCGGCATGGGAATTAGAGTAATCCACCCCAACATATTGATACCCCAAATGTTTTACGGGAGCCGCCTGATCTCTCGGCCCGCAACCTAAATCCAGAACACGCCCACTCGAGCCTAAGTATTTATGCATTTGCGAGAGCAAGGCACCTGAATCTCGAATAGCCGAAGGGCCGTCGTACGTGACTTCTGGCGGGCTATTGTCGATGCCATCAAGAAGCTCTGAAGGATTAGCGATGGTTCTTGATAGCTGGGTTTGAAGAGCGATCGGTTGGTTTGGTTTTAATTCGGTTGGGCTCGCTAATTCAGCGCTGTATTGACACTGAGTACAAGTCACTCGCTGATCCGAGAGTGATACCTCGCTTCGGCAATCAGGGCAACACAAATACTCCTGGTACCAGATTTTGTTGGTTACATTCATTTTATTCTAGTCAGCATTCTCTCTAACGCCATCAACTTGAGCACTGCGCTCTTATGACCATCAGCCTGGCAATAACACTACTCGTGCATTAACCAGGCTAAAATCAATCCAGAAGCTACAACTCAACAATGGTAGTAAAGCCTCCGAAAATCATTCGCTTACCGTCGAAAGGCATCGATTTCGGATCCCAGTCTTTAAACCGAGGGTCTTCCATTGCGGCGGTGTTTCCCAGGTCACGAGCTTCGCGAGATGGCCACACAATCCAAGAGAAAACAACGTCTTCTCCCTCTTCACACTTAACCGCCATCGGTAAGGAGGTAACTTCGCCATCGGGCACATCGTCCGCCCAGTTTTCGACGACGGATAGTGCTCCATGATCTTTGAACACCACCGCGGATTCTTCTGCGAGTTGAATGTACTCTGATTTCTTTTCTTTGGGTACCGCTATGATATATCCATCTACGTAAGGCATAGGTCGATCTCCTATAAGTTTGTTACGCGCAAGCCAAATATATCAGATTAGTCGCTGGCACCTGACACTTAAAACAACCCGCGAGCCCGCGTGAAGCCCTTGCTTATTTGTTGCTTGCTCTGTACTGAGTTAGCACATCATGTCCAAACTCTACCCAACCTTCAGCGCTGAACGCGATTGGGCGAACTGACAGCACTTTATCCATTGCTTCTCTCACACCATAGCCTTCAAATGAGACGAGATAGGCCGCCAACACCATTCCAGTTCTGTCCTTGCCAGAACGGCAATGAACCAACACCGGCCCAGTGCTTAAGTGATCTCGAATAAAATACATGGCCTTAGGAATATTCTCCAAACAGAACTCCTTGTCACCTTCTCTGACCGGCGCATTCGGTGACATCGGTATGTTCGAATATCCCATCCCTAACTTGGAGATCATTGTTTCATGCACGCCCTCTGCGTTGTTTACCGACAAAATCGCCGAAAATCCGTGTGCCTTAAATTCTTCTAAATTCCAGCCATTTGTATCAGGCCCTGTGCGGCCTGCGATCACTCCCTCTTTTAACCAGAACACGTGCTCCATTTATAAACCTAACATTGACGATACACTTTAATATACTGACGACTAAGTGCCACTAGAAACCTTTCATAAAAAGATAACTTCCACTTACGATGACTAGAACACATATGACGTAAACGTAAGTTGAAAATCCCGATTCGCCATAGCGCTCACGCATTTTTCTGCATTGTGGAAACTCCATAAACCAACGCCATTTTTTATGCAGAGCAAAGATATGCAGAACACCAATGGCAATCATAAACAGCCCTTCCATAGAGTCACCTATCGTTTTTGTTTAGTTGATTAAACAGTTAACCATATTTAAATGGCTAACGCCTAACTCAGAAATTCATTCTTGATATCTTTTGATTGCAATAAGCTTAGAGAAATAACACCTAGAAACGTTCCGATTGGAACACCCAACAACAGCGAGCTGGCCAGGATAATTGCCAAGGTATAGTTTTTGCGTTTGAGCAATAGGTAACTCAATACGAATGCAAAACAGGCTAACGCCAAACAAATTGTGGTTAGCAATATTAAGCCAAGGCCTTCGGGGCCCGACATTGAAAATTCCGAATCGGATAATCCTTGCGTCAACATAAGGAATATCAAGAAGCCAGATACTGACAGCATGGCTATTCCATAGACAATATACGCAAACGAAACTACTGAAAAAAACTTTTTCATTAACCCTATGTGCTGTTAATTCCGATGATATGAGCACAGGCTTAGCATTTGCCCGTACGAGAAAAGCACAGCCGAGGCTAAGGCGCCGATTTTGAGGCTTGTTGGTAATTTGGTCATTGATGCCAAGACTAAAAAAGTGAGTACCCAACAACTGCAAGAATACAGATAGCCACCCAAAATATTGCCTCTACAGTCAGCATGCCAAGTAATACTTTGTTGTCGATTGACGGCTTTTGAGTGTCAGTATCTATCTCTCTTTCTTTTTCCGCTATAAGCGTTTCGACTATTCGTAGTCTATCCGGAAATTTTTCTCTGTCGATATTGGCACGCACCGTCAGTAAGTCCTGATAACTGTATTTAGAATAATCGGGTACCGTTTTATCCATTGGTACTATTAATGCCTTCTAATGAGTGCGTCGCATTTCCATTGGGCGCGAGTGCTAACAGAGTGCGTATTCGTTTTTGATTTTGGACTGTGATTTTATCTTGTTGACTTGGGAACATAGTCTCTTGTTATCGATCTTTGCTGCTCTCGATCTTATCTTGAAAGTCAGTATGCCGAAAAAATTTTTCAACCGTTTCATTGTATGTGTCGAGCACTGTACGACCGCGAAGCAAAGTAGAGAGAAAAACAAAAGCCCAAAAAAAGATTAACCAATTGAAGGGTTTAAGAAAAACGCAAACTAGAATAGATGCAAGTATTACGACACCGAATCCATTATGCATCGTAAATTCAGCTCGAATTTTTGCACATTGCGCGCCCTCCGCAGGGTGTTTCATACGAAGATAGTCATAAGCTCCCTCTGGAGCTTTGGCGTATTTTTTTAAAAGCGTACAATTTCCAATCTTTAAATGAATAGATTCCCCTATTCGTTGAAACAACTTAGCGAATGGCGAAATTAGCTGACCAAGAACGTAAGAAAATAGGATAAACAACGAGAATGTTGTTAAAGCAGACTTGGCAACAGTGGTACCAAAAACTTCCGCTGCCATGTTCTCCCAGGTTGAATTACATAAATACAAATAGGCAACAAGGCCCATAGCTCCGGGGGCAATTCGTGCTATAGCGTCAAAAAATCCACTTGGTATTTGTTTAAGAGTCTCCAATTTGCCTCCTCATGACATATTACGTTGGTATATTAGGAAGGCAGAAGCCATCTCAGCACGCATTGCCGTGCGTAAATAATACACTTGTTAATTGTCTTCATCTATTACAGATTTATATTTTGGTTTAACTCTTGATTCGTGACCATCTGGTTCTGGACTATTAATCTTCCACCAATACTCTTCATATTTCTCAGGTTGGTGATAATCTTAAATTGAAACTATCCCTAATAATTGTGTCCAGTTATAAGCATAAAAATCCCATCCGTCCTTTTCACAACAATACAGCTCCGAACTTTCGTCGTACCAATACCGATACCCTTACATTGAAGTATAACCAGAGCGGCGTTTTCTACATTAGTATAATAGGACAATGTTAACATCGACGTCCCCGTACATTTAATGTCTCTCAAACGGGCGCGCATCTTTTTGCGCGTCCGTGCCACTTCGTTGGCATTTTCGTTTTTAACTTCGTTATGAGTTTTTCGAGTAGCAAATTCGACCGTACGTGTGTAGCCTTTACTCGTTCTTCGAAGGTTTATACTCTAGAAAGCTACCTCTTTAGGTTTTTCGCTAGCACGACTTTCACAGTCTTCCATATCTTTGTACTTAAATAATTCATGAAGGTACCTGATAAGAAGCGATTGTTCTTCTTGGGAAAATTCGGAGAGTAGTATTTTTGTATTGTTATTCCATCCTATAATTCTAACGTTTAAGCTCAACTGCGGAAAAAGCACCAGCTTTTTCCCGTCGAATCTCAAACAATTTGTTAGGTTTGCTTCTCCGCATGGACACCCAAAAGCAATGCCCGAGGTTGAGCCTTGGCTTTATATGTGGCGAAGATTAAGTATGGAAAGCTGAACATTCCACCCAGGATAATGCTAAGAAACCCTAATACGTATGCTTTCGCATTTGAACCCTCGCGCCAAACAACCCATGAGGCCAGAAGCAAAAGATGGATTATAAAATCGAAATCAAATTGACTTCGCCAATTAAGAGCAAGTAGATCATTGATGGCAATAACTGGCCAGTTCCAGCCTTGCGATATTATTGCGAGAACGGTGAATGTGTAAATCCCAACGGTTGAGATGACCAACATGATTCTCAGGGTGTTCATCTATTTATCTTCTCCTTTTTCAGATGTTTCATGAAATTCTAACAGCCTGATATACGGGACGTTGTCCCAGATATCATTATTATCGGGAATCCTGATAGTTTTTTTCCGTGAATATTAAGTTCCATCTACGTCTCTGAGTATTAACGGATATTGCTGATCGTTATGGGTGAGTTTCTTTGTCATCTAGGACACTATCCTTGTTTTTCGCATATTTTTAATATACCGAATGCTGACCATTTTACAAGGAGAGTTCAATGTCGCGTTGTCCGTCTTTAGTTTATATCAAAACACAATTTTAATGGGCGCGTTAGATTGCCTATCAGAGAGTGAACGCGGGGCGATGACTTTCATGCTTACTTGATATACTGTATTTATTCATCGTTTTTGCTGACGAACTTTCAGCAAAAACCAGACAATAAAAGCATAGGTTCAGGTAATGATTAAGAAGGTTGTTATCACGTTAATCCTGGTTGTTGGGGTAGCGCTGTTGGCGCTGTTTACGTTCGCCCCGAAAATGACTGACAAGTCTCTTAACCCGGTGATTCCGCACGCGCCTTTTCAGGTAAGCGATGCAGCAAGAGAATTGCACGCAAGCTTAACGATTGGCGATTGGCACTCTGACAGCTTGTTGTGGAATCGTGATTTGGGTAAGCGCCATGATTATGGCCACGTTGATATTCCGCGTCTGCAGGCAGGTAATGTGAGTTTTCAGATGTTCACCACCGTGACCAAATCGCCCAGCGGCTTAAATTATGATTCTAATTCGGCGGATGCCTCTGACGACATTACCACACTTGCACTGGTTCAACGCTGGCCGAGCGCCACTTGGAAAAGCCTAACCGCCAGGGCCTTACATCAAGCCAGTCGGCTGCATAAGTTTGAACAGCAAAATCCAAATGATTTGATGATTGTCAAATCAAAGGCTGACTTAGCCAGCTTTATGACCCAGCGCGCGAGCAATTCAACTTTGGTCGCGGGCCTGATTGGCACAGAGGGGTCGCATGCTTTGGATGGCGAGCTAAAGAATGTACAAACCTTGTTTGATGCGGGCTTTCGCATGATGAGTTTGCAGCACTTTTTTGATAACAAACTTGGCGCTTCCCTACACGGCGTAAGCCAAACCGGGCTCACTGACTTCGGGCGCGACGTTGTAAATAAAATCGATTCTTTAGACATTATTCTGGACGTTTCTCATTCATCTGAAGCCGTCGTTTCGGAGGTACTCGATTTTTATCCAAAACCCGTGGTGGTTAGCCACACTGGCTTTAAGGGCCACTGCGATACAGCACGAAACATCGCCGATAACCTGATGCAACGAATTGCAGCAAAGGGCGGTTTGATTGCGGTGGGCTATTGGGACGGTGCAGTGTGCGGGGCGAACCCTAAAGATGTTGTCTCGGCCATGAAATATGGCTTGCAATTAGTTGGCGAAGACCATTTATCTCTGGGCTCAGATTTTGATGGCACGGTTACTACTGGCTTCGATACCAGTGAGTTAATAGCACTGACCGACGAAATGCTTAATGCCGGATTTACAGAGACTCAAATTCGCAAAATCATGGGTGGCAATATGTTTAGATTTTTACAACAAAACCTCCCTGAATAATGATCGCGCGTTGCATTGCCAGCTTATTGTTACTGGGTTTCATTTCAGCATGCACGCCCAACAAACAGTTGCGCACCGAGTTTGTTGATACCAATTGCCTGTGGGGTGGCACCGATTGTCGTAACTCAGCGATAGAGCAATACTTGGAGTACGATTTGAGTTTTATCGAGTTCACCGAGCGAGGCAATCTATTTGATCGTTCTAGCAGTCAACGCGTACTGCAACACATACAACAACAAGCCAGGTCTGAAAAAGGAGCAGCGGTGTTTGTGTTTGTTCACGGCTGGAAACATAACGCTAACCATGATGATTCTAACGTGGTTCAATTTCGAGAATTTCTATCCCGGGCTGCGGAAAACGAAGTGGTCGGTAAACGCAAGGTTATCGGCCTCTATTTAGGCTGGCGAGGTGCATTTACCAACATCCCGGTATTGAAGGAGGCGACTTACTGGACACGAAAATCCGTTGCTGAAGAAGTGGGTGCGGGTGGAGCAACGGAGGTTTTTGCTAAGCTTCACCAGATTTTAGTGGCACAAACTGGCGATGATAATCGTTACAAAAACAGCTACGTGATTATCGGACACAGCTTTGGAGGCGCCATTGTTTTATCTGCGCTGCACGATGTATTACTCAAAGACCTGGTCGCCGCGAGCAAGTCGCTCTCGCCTGAGCCATTACCGTGTGACAAAATCAATCGCTTCGCTGATGCGCTAATACTGCTGAATCCGGCGATAGAAGCCAATAAAGTTGTACTGTTAAAAGAAGCTGCCGCGCGATGTGTGTTCGATAAACATCAGGCGCCATTGATGCATGTTCTAAGTAGCGATGGTGACAGTGCTACACGGGTCTTCTTCCCATTAGGTGAGTATGCCAACCTTGGTGCGCCTTTGAGCCCTAAAAAACTAAAACGCACCGTTAATGGCAAAGACATCATTCTTGATGAGCGCGATTTATCGTTGACCACCGCCGGGAACATACAGCAATTTCGCACCGCCTATTTGTCTTATAACATGGCCTCCGAACATTGGGCTTTAAATCAATGTTCTGACGGCCTCGATGCTTGCCGTGTCACCAATCCGAAAATGCAAGCGAATCATTTTAATGTCAGTGAACACGATCCACTGCGGTTCATTAAAACAGACCGTACGTTTATCAAAAACCACAATGACGCATTTGGCTGTTATGTGCAGGGTTTTATTTCGTCAGTGGTGTTTGAAACTCAGTTTATTGAGAAAAGCTTTGACGCGCCGGGAGAGCGTAAGTCCAACGCTGGCTGCACCGACATTTCGGGGCAAAATTTTGATTTCATGCGATGCTTCAATAGCCAAATCGAAGATTACGATTGCTCTGTGCCTCAGTAAGCACACTTACAGCCGGGTCAACATTGATCTTGTTCATAAACCATATAATTGTGTGGCTTTAAACCCGTTATAAGCCTGGTTTTCGTAATTATATCGTTCAAAAGCCCTACCACTTTCGCGATCGGTAAGACGCTGAAGATCAAACTGATTTACACACTCGAGGAGGGCCAGAATTGTCGCTATGACAAAATTTGCTGCCTAGACAGTCGATTAAAAACTCGGTATCTATCGTTTGATTCAATAATAAAACGAAGAATAAGGAACCCCTACCCATGCACGACCTAACCAGTTCTGTGTCTTCCTTGTGGTCTTCATTAGCAACACTGTCTGAGAAGATGGAGCTTGCGTCGACGCGTTCCGCCGAACCACACAGGATGAGAAATCAATTCAGAGCGATATTATTCGCTCCCTTCATGTCGCTTGTTATGGTGTCAGCGCCCTCGACCATGGCAGCGCCCGACGATTCTGTGCTAGACATGCTGCCAGCCATTATTGCAGGGGCGAAAAAACTACCTCGCCCGATTAACTTCAAAGTAGCTCTTCCATCACTAAGCGCTGGCAACGAGTACGTGGTTGAACTGGGACGCTGGAACATACCAAGCAATCGCAGCAATCCAGTACAGACCACCGATAACCTTCAGGCCGCAATCGACTGGGCGAGTGATCAGGGCTTCAATCGTATTGTGATTCCCAATGGTCATTTTTTGGTGGGCAAGTATGGCAATGCCATTTATCAACGCGGCATTGAACTTGGGAGCAATATCGAACTGGTACTAAGTGCAGGCACGATTTTGGAAATGGCGCCCAACAATAAGTGGAACTACTGTGTTATTGCCGTGAATCGGGAAACGAATGTCATTATTCGTGGAGGCACTATTCGCGGAGACCGATACGGACATACCTACACTCCCCGAGCGCGTGATGGCGCTACCGCGCATGACGAAGGTCACGGCATTTGCTTGCAAGGCAATACCACCCGAGTACTGGTTGAAAACATGTTGATCGAGAATTTAACCGGCGACGGATTACTGCTGGTTACCGAGATTGAAGATGTCACCATTCGTGGTAACGAAATTCGTAACAATCGACGTCAAGGAGTTTCAATTGTCGGGGGCACTCGCATAGCTATCACCAACAACGAAATCCATCATATTCGCGGCACCTCGCCCCAGTTTGGTGTCGACATTGAAGGCGCGGGACGCATCGATAAAGACATATTAATCCGCAAAAATAGTTTTCACCATAACCGCGGCGGTGACATTGTCAACACCAGCGGTAAGAACGTATTCATTATCGATAATGTGTTACATCAAGGGTCTCGTGGCTCGTCTAATCGCTATATTGATGGCCCATTGGTTACATGGGAGCGCACCGATAATGTTATAGCGCACAACACCATCACCATGTATGACCGTTCGGTTAATGGACTACTCGGCTATATTCAATATTCGGGTAATCGAGACAACAATCCGCAAACAACCTACGTGCATGACAATGTGTGCAATGGCTGCGGCATGTATATGTATAACGCCGGCGATGCGGATATTAGGCGCAACAAATTTCGTGGTTACTTTCTCGCCCTTGCGAATTTTCGAAATGCCACGGTTATCGACAATGAAGTAAGCTATGGCCCGCCGGGCACACCACGATATTGCTGGAACTATCGCATTCGCAACACCACTGGCTTTGCTAAAGGGAACACACTGGAAGGCAATCCTTTTAACCTACCGCTATCGTCAACGCCCTGGACCAGCCAATGCTTGCGTCGCTAACGATCAAGTCTAAGCTTAGGGTGATGGCTTATCCACCCACCCTATTTCACTGGCAGTAAGCTCAGATATTCGTGTATGACTTAAGCGTTCCGCAACCTCAAATCTAGTCTGGCTTAACGCTTTAGCTCGACCCATTATCTCAGCGTGTTGTTGCGGCCAACGAGGTTGTGCATTGGGTAAAACATAGCCTTCCGGGTAAAACGGCTCACCGGTGGTTAAGTTGTACTTATCGCTGGCTCCGAAAATATGCAGCAACTCATGAGTCAGCACCACGTTGTGAAACCGTTTATTAAGCTTAATAGCGCGCGCATTAATCAATCCGATTAAACCATTTCTCAAACCCGTTGAATGAGCCAGTCGCACTCCTTGAGCCGGGCTTTGATACAGCATATAGAGGCGAATGTGGTAATCCTCATGATCGTCCAATTGATTTTGCCATGCCCACCAGCGCAATCGCAGTGACCAAAGTGCCTGCGCCAGACGGCCGGCACCAGCCTCAGGCAAGCTTGGCGGGACCGATTCAATTGGCGATTCAAGCTCTAAGTCAATTACATTACTCAGATCAAGCCCATACTGCTTTGCGCTTTCAGTTAAATATCGATCCACTTCACTAAAGTCTTTCGGTTTGAGCGACTTTACAAACGCACGAGTTTGCAAACTATTATCGGCGATCACCGGTATCACTTTAATGCTCACAACCCCGCTCCAGTCCTCCGCAATGGATTGCTGCATGCGATACGTTCCCCAAACTGAAAACAAAATTAGAGTAAGAATGAGTATGCGAAGAATTTTAAACATAAAACTTGCGCGGGTTAAATTAAGAGCAATACGCTTGTTGAACGCGCTTAATCTCTAACAAGCGCGCGTCGTGAATTGCGCGCTGAATTTGCTGACCATCGCTGTATGCCTTGGCAATTTCACCACCATTCACGCCTTTTGCAGCTTGCTGAAATTTTAAAAATAAAGCCGCTTGATCATAGTCTCTGTTTTCGAAACCCGTGCGGCCTCGCGCATCGGCAATGCAACAATGAGCCACCTGTTGAGCGCGTTCGTCGTCCATCAAGGTACGCGTTTTTTCCAGCATTTTTAAGATCGTTTTGGGGCGCAATTCAAACATCTTATGCATGTGCAAATGGTACTCCGAGACGGCAAGAGCCAAAGACTCGTACTTCTTTGGAATACGCAGGCGTTCGCATAGCTGCTTGATGATTGGCAATCCCCCTACTTCGTGCCCCTTATGCGAAGGAAGAATATCGGCGGGCGTTTGAGCTTTACCTAAATCGTGCACCAGCGATGCAAATCTCATCACTGGGTCGGGACTCAATCGAGCCGCCTGTTCAATCACCATTAGGGTATGAATACCCGTATCAATCTCGGGGTGATATTTCGCGGTTTGAGGTACCCCAAAAAGATCATCTATTTCCGGCAAAATTCGAGCTAGCGCGCCACAATCTCTAAGTACCTGAAAAAATATCTGTGGTGCATCGGTGGATAATGCTTTTTTCATTTCCGCCCAAACACGTTCAGGTACCAATGCATCAACCTCGCCGTTCTCGACCATTCTTTGCATCAACTCTTGCGTTTCAATCGCAATTGTAAATCCAAAACGCGCGGCGAATCGCGCGGCCCTAAGAATACGTACTGGGTCTTCTAAGAACGCATCAGAGACATGGCGAATCACGCCATCGGCTAAATCTCGTTGGCCACCGAACAGGTCAATTACATTACCGTCGGCGTCTTCAGCCATGGCGTTAATGGTTAAGTCTCGCCGCTCGAGGTCCTGATCTAATGTGATTTCTGGAGAGGCATTGAATTCAAAGCCTCGATAACCCTTCGCGGTTTTACGCTCGGTTCTGGCGAGCGCGTATTCTTCCCCAGTTGATTTATTAATAAATACCGGGAAATCCTTACCAACCGGTTCGTAGCCTTGATCGACCATGGCTTGAGGAGTAGAGCCAACCACCACCCAATCGCGATCAGGTGCTTCAACTCCCAGCAAGCGATCTCGCACCGCCCCACCAACGAGGTAAATTTGCACGGCTGAACTCATTATACTGACCAAGAATGCTATGCAAGCTTAAGCAATACCATATTGCTCACGATAGGCGCGCATGCGGTCCAGGTTTTCTTCTTGGTCGGGTTGTTCTTTCAAATATTCAATTAAATCAGCCATGGTAGCAATAGCTACCACCGGGATATTGAATTCGGCTTCCACTTGCTGAATCGCCGACATCTCGGTCGGCTCACCGTCTTTTTGACCGAGCTCTTGACGATCTAAGGCAAGAAACACGGCTGATGGTTTTGCACCCGCCTCCGAAATCATGGCAAACGACTCACGTATTGCCGTTCCGGCCGTAATCACATCATCAATAACCGCGATATCGCCAGTTAGCTGAGCGCCAACCATATTCCCGCCCTCACCGTGGTCTTTTTCTTCCTTACGATTAAATGCGAACGGTACTTCTTTTCCCGTGGCATCCGATAAGGCCATGGCGGTTCCACACGCGAGAGTAATACCTTTGTAAGCGGGGCCAAATAAGACATCGAAATCCAAATCAGAGTTTTCGATACTGCAGGCAAAATAACGGCTAAATTGCAGCATGGTTGCACCGCTATTAAACAGGCCGGTATTGAAAAAGTAGGGACTACTGCGGCCAGACTTTAAGGTGAATTCGCCAAACCGAAGAACTCCTGTTTTCAAGGCAAATTCGATAAATTGTTCTTGATATGGAAGCATGAATTTTTGATCTAATAGTTATAAGATAATGCTTGGTATGATACTCGCAAAAAGGGTGGGAGCAAGATGCAGAGCGCAATAAGAGGCTCAATAATTCAATTCACTAGAGCCTGGCTTGTAGCCCTGACAATGCTTGCAATCGTGGGTATATCCTCCGCAAACGAGCCATTTAGCGCGTCAACCTTTGATGATTGGCTGGTTGACTGCACACCAATCGAGGACCCCGTAGATCCCGAACACCGCCTGGAGTGTTCAATGTCTCAATTGATCGAATTCGAGGACAATAATGAGCCATTACTGAAGATCGATTTGTATCTGAACCCGGAAAATTCAGCTCCTGAGGCAGTATTCATATTGCCATTAGGCATTCCGCTGAACAACGACCCTATTCTGTCGTTTAATCACTCAAAAAGCCGACCGCTGAAAATTAGCCACTGCCATAGCGACGGCTGTTACTTTAAAATTTCACTTAGCAACGCACTTTTGGAGACTTTTTTGAGTATGCAATCGGGCCAGATCAAATTAAATGGCAACGACAATGAAAGCATAACAATTCCAATATCAGGAAAAGGCTCTCGGTCAGCGTATAATTATTTTAAAGCGTTACCAAAAAACTAAAGAGACCTCGACTAAAACGAGCCTAAAGTATGACCAAGCTGTGATAATAAGTGTACTGTCAGCCAACAATCCGCATAATCAGTAACTAGCGCTAAATTTCAGCAAACATTCAACTTCGATAACGAGCCAATTCACATGAAAGTAATCTCCGCTAACCTAAATGGCATTCGCGCCGCCGCCCGCAAGGGCTTTTACGATTGGCTCCCTAAAATTGATGCGGACATCGTTTGTTTGCAAGAACTGAAAGCTCAACCCGACCAAATTCAAGGCGAACCTTATTATCCAAATAACTACCATACCTTTTTTCATGCCGCTGAGAAAAAGGGATATTCCGGTGTAGGGATCTATTGCAAGCAAGAACCCGACCATGTACATATCGGTCTGGGTAAAGGCTATGAGGATATTGATTCTGAAGGTCGATATATTCAGGCTGACTTCGGCAATCTCAGCGTGGCCTCCTTATATATGCCTTCGGGTTCAAGTAAAGAAGAACGGCAAGAATTTAAGATTGACATGATGGGTCGTTTTGAAGCAAAGCTCAAAGAACTTGCCGAATCGGGACGCCAGGTCATTATCTGTGGTGACTGGAACATCGTGCATAAAAAACGCGATATTAAAAACTGGCGCGGCAATCAAAAGCGCTCGGGCTTTTTGCCTGAAGAACGCCAATGGATGGATTGGCTGTACGGTGAACCCGAACCCGAACTTGAGGGCGGCCGAGGAGGGCATGCAGGCTTTCATGATGCGTTTAGACAAATCAACGACGAAGACGAGCAATATACGTGGTGGTCTAATCGCGGGCAGGCCTGGGCCAATAATACCGGTTGGCGTATTGACTACCACGTCATCTCGGACAATCTAAAAGACAAAGTCGTCGCCAATTCCGACCTTATTTATAAAGACGAGCGGTTTTCGGACCACGCACCGCTGGTTATTGAATATGATATCTAGTGGTTTTGCTGCCCCAATATTCGTTGAAAGACGTCTCAGCATGGCATTGGGAATCATTGGGCTTTCTCAAAGCATAAACCAAGGTCTTGCCGAGCGGGGCCATAATATGTTCAGGAGCGGAGCATAGTCAGTGGACGCGGTAAAAGATAAAGCAACACCCTGGTTTCTTGAACGCTCAGTATGGGTAATGCTGTTCCTCGGTTTTTCTGCCGGCATACCCATTTTATTGATCTTCGGTACACTGTCTTTGTGGCTGCGCGAAGCCGGAGTTAGCCGTTCAACCGCGACCTTTTTTTCCTGGGCGATTATCGGCTATTCGTTCAAATTTATCTGGGCACCCTTGGTTGATCGTCTGCCAATACCGCTATTAACGCGCGCATTAGGGCGACGGCGGTCTTGGATATTGTTGTCACAACTGGCAGTGATCGGCTCCATTATTTTAATGGCGAATACCGACCCAGAATCACACTTAACCGCTATGGCAATTGCAGCGGTTTGCTTGGGGTTTGCCTCAGCAACACAAGATATCGTGATCGATGCGTATCGTATCGAGGCCGCGCCACCTAAGCTGCAAGCCATGTTGGCGACGACCTATATCTCCGGCTATCGTATCGGCATGATCACAGCCGGTGCAATCGCGCTAACACTCGCGGATAGCTTTGGCAGCACGCTGGAGAACTACAGTTATGCCGCGTGGCAAAAAACCTACTTCGTAATGGCCGCCGCAATGTTGGTCGGCATTGCAACAACACTGGTAATCCGCGAGCCAGAGCGTAAAAGTATCGATTCTAATTACCCAAACAGGGACTATGTCTTCTTTGTGGGCGTATTTGCACTTTCGGTACTCAGCTTAATACTGGTTTTATGGCTTAGCCCAACCGCGCCCGCACTGTTTGAAGGCGGCACCCAATCGCTGTTCAAATTTGTTTATTCCAGCGTGACCCTTCTTATCGGTGTGTTACTGGCCTACGCGGTTGCCGTTGCGTGCTCGCGGGTGGGACTAATCAACAAACAAATGGTAGACGAAAGTTATGTGCAGCCAGTACTGGATTTCTTCAAGCGTTACGGCAAATTAGCCGGATGGGTACTGCTGCTGATTCTTTTGTACCGCATCTCAGACATTGTGCTTGGGGTGATTGCCAATGTGTTTTATCAAGACATGGGCTATAGCAAGACTGAAATTGGCAGCATGTCCAAGGCCTTCGGTCTTATTGTTTCGATCTTCGGCAGCTTTATCAGCGGTATCATTGCCTTACGATTTGGGGTGATGCGCACTCTTTATTGGGCGGCGGTGTTAGTTGTCATTACCAATCTATTATTTTGCTGGCTAACCATGGTCGGCCAGAGCCACACTGATGTGAAATTTAGTCTGCCTATCATCGGGCAGCTCAGCTTTCCTTTGGAACTGGCCATCGTCATAGCGCTGGATAATTTCGTTCAAGGCTTTTCTACCGTAGCCTTTATCGCCTGGATGTCCAGCCTCACTAACGTCTCGTTCACCGCTACCCAGTATGCAATCTTCAGTTCAATAATGACCTTGTTGCCTAAAGTTGTGGGTGGTTATTCAGGAACCTATGTCGATGCATTCGGCTATACCAACTTTTTCATAATGGCGAGCGCACTCGGCATTCCGGTGATATTCCTGATCCGTTATTTGCAAAAGCACTTGGTCATCAAAGAACAAACCTAAGCGTCGCCTTTCACCAAAGAGTTTAATTTTTCAATTGCCGCTTCGGCCTCTTGCAAGCCAACCAAGCCTTCTGCGACCACCGCTTTTTCACCCTCGTTTCCATGCGCTATTATTTTGTAATAGGTGGTTGTTTTTTTACCCGAACTTGAGCTCGAGCTTTCTTTTTTCTTAAAATGTTTAAACGAGTAAGAGGGGACAAACTGCGGCTGAAAGTTGTAACCAAATAAGCGCCGCTTCGAGGTAATACCTTCAGCGCCGACTCTTACTTCCAGAGAATTGGCAAATGAATAAATACCGCCCAATGTCAGTATCCCACCGATCAAGGGAAAAACGATATTGAAAATCAAACTCGGGATTGCCAATCCAATGCCTAAAAAGAGCAGACCGATCGCAACTAAAAACAACATTGATTTATTTCTAAACGCCGGATAGAACAACTTTTGACCGCGCTCATCGGGCTTGAAATCGAGTACCGATTCAACCAACTGTTCTTTAGCATCTAAGGTGGCGGTGGACATCGCGGCGTAAGCTTGTGCGTCTTTAATAGCAGACTGCTGGTCAGTCGCGAAGACCGGCACATCGTCGTACTCCCGCTCGATCTCTAAGCCATCATTGGTGACGGCATGAAAACGAATTCGCCAAACCTTGCGTGGCATATCGAGTGGAGGTTGTGAAACCGGTAAATCACTGTGCAAATCAAAACAGAATCGAATTTCTAAACCTCCTTGCCCCGGTTCTATTGACGGCACCATCGCACTTTCAAACAACACATGTTCTTTGGTTCTGCGATTATCGCCACTGCCCGTTTCATAATGATGCACATTCTCGATCGTTACCTTCGCCGTCTTTTCCATGCCCCTCAAATTACCAACACCCGCATTAGCGCAATGAATAATACCTCCAACCTGGCCGCCAATAGAGCCTGGATATGGATCTAACTCGAGCGGCATAGGACCGGTACGCCGATAGGATCGATGACCCTTGTACCAAATCCATGCCAAATACGTTCCGACAACCGGAAATATCAATACTAACAATACGAGATAGTCACCATCGGCAATTGAGCCTAGCGCTAAAATGGTGGTCGGCCAGGAAATCAGATTCCAGAATAGTGCAAAGCAAAGCATACCGATATTGCCAAGTTTTGCATTGGATAATAAAGTCGCGCTGTTCCATTCGGCGTACTGAGTCCAAGGCCGACTGGGGTCTGCGTCGGGTAATACTTCGCCCAGCTTACGAAAGCGATACATCGCGTATAAGCCGCCCAGCCCGAAACCACCAAACAGTAATAGAAAGATCGATTTAAATCCCAACAACCCCCATCGAACCCCTCGATCAATCACGGCCTCGGCAGGATTAACCGGATTCACCCACACCGTTAATGGCTCGGCACCACGTTTAACGCGCGACAATTTTCGATCCATATCTTGATGATAAGAGCCTATATTGTCAGAACCACCAGAAAAACCAACTTTGCTAGCACGATAGCTTTGACCCTGAAAACGATAACGATACTCTGCGGTCGCTTTATAGGTGGTCGAATCATCACTGTAACTTGTTTCTAACTTGTGCCGTATCAGTTCTGCCTGCACGGGTTCCCAAGACTTTGCAGAAGCCCATCCGCTGATCATGGGTACAGCTGAATAAAAAAAGAACCCTATGCCCGCCAAGGCGAACGCGCCAAAAAACAAAACTCCTATCAATCTACCCATCAATTATCTAATCCCTTTTACGAATTCTGCGATCATGAGTGTTATTCTAAACACAGATCACCCTTAGAATGAATTCCTTTTATAGGCTTGGCTTTGAACACTCTGAATTTTGACAACCGTTTTACTCGCGACCTTCCTGCTGACCCGGATTTAAGCAATAGTCGCCGACAAGTCTATAAAGCATGCTTCTCGTACGTAGAGCCGACCACCGTTAGCGCACCATCCTTGGTTTCCTATTCACGCGAAGCCGCCGAACTGCTTGATCTTAGTGAAGGCGATTGCCAAAGCGAAGAATTCTTACAGATATTCTCAGGTAATAAAGTCGGTCACGAAATGAAGCCCTACGCCATGTGTTATGGCGGACATCAGTTCGGTAATTGGGCTGGCCAACTAGGTGATGGCCGCGCCATTAATCTTGGTGAAGTGGTCAACACGAAGGGCGAACACTGGGCAATGCAACTCAAAGGCGCAGGCCCAACGCCCTACTCGCGAACAGCCGATGGTTTAGCCGTATTACGGTCTTCAATCCGCGAGTTCATTTGTAGCGAAGCCATGCATCACCTCGGCGTGCCCACAACGCGTGCACTCAGTTTGATTAATACCGGCGAGCAAGTAATGCGTGACATCATGTACAACGGTAATTCAGCCTATGAACCAGGCTCAGTGGTTTGTCGTCTGAGCCCCAGCTTTGTGCGCTTTGGCAGTTTTCAAATTTTTTCTTCACGCAATGAGCATGTTGAACTCAAACAACTCGTCGACACCACCATTGCCCATCACTTTGCATATCTGCTCGATGAACACAACGCTGGCTCTAAAGAAATCTATCTGGCGTGGTTCGAAGAAGTGTGCCAACGTACGTCAACGATGATTGTGGAATGGATGCGCGTCGGCTTTGTACACGGGGTAATGAATACCGACAATATGTCGATACTCGGCCTGACCATCGACTATGGCCCATATGGCTGGCTAGACAACTTTGACCCTGATTGGACCCCCAATACCACGGACTCGCAGCATCGTCGCTATCGCTACGGGCAGCAGGCTAACGTTGCCCTATGGAATTGCTATCAATTAGCCAACAGTTTGTACCCATTGATTGAAGAAACCGAACCCTTGGAAGCCATACTGCAAAATTTTCAACAAGACTATCAACACAAATGGCTGGCTATGATGGCCAGTAAGCTGGGTTTACTGAAAGTCATCGATGGCGACCAATCGCTGTTTGAACGTCTTGAGGTATTACTCGCGCAGGTTGAAACAGACATGACCATTTTTTATCGGCGTCTCGCAGATGATGACCTGACCATCGATAGCTTTAGAGAGGCGTATTATCACGACCAAGATGATGAAGAATATCGATCAGCAATGTCCGATTGGTTGACCGACTACGCGGCGAGAAGAAAGCTCGATGCACGCAGCAGTGATGATCGAATCCGCGCGATGAATTCTGTCAACCCTTTGTACGTGTTTAGAAACTATCTGGCGCAACTTGCAATCGATAAAGCCGAAGCCGGTGACTTCTCCATGGTGAACGAATTACTCGACTTGTTTCGCAACCCGTATGAGCCACAAAACGGAATGCAGCACTACTCTGAACGACGGCCTGATTGGGCAAGAACCAAGGTTGGCTGTTCAATGCTGTCGTGTTCTTCCTAGGCTCTACTGGTCAGAGCCATACCCAAAACAGCTGTGTGGTTTTTTGTAAATAGATCAATTTACTCGCCGAATAGCTAAGCGTATTTCCGCACAAAACTAGAATATACTACTGGGGCATTTTCAATACGGAGTTAACATGTCGGAATACTACGCTAAAGTCAGTTGGGCAAGAGAGAGCGGCGAACGCTATATTGATAACCAATACAGTCGAGGGCATGAATGGGCCTTTGATGGAGGCACCACCGTTCAAGCATCATCGTCGCCTCACGTTGTGCCATTGCCACACTCAGTTGAAGAGAACGTGGACCCAGAAGAGGCCTTTGTGGCATCGCTTTCGAGTTGCCACATGCTATTCTTTTTATCTATCGCCGCAAAAAGAAGATATGTGATCGATTCATATGTCGATGACGCGGTAGGT
Source organism: Arenicella sp. (assembly GCA_965230315.1). GTDB lineage: Bacteria > Pseudomonadota > Gammaproteobacteria > Arenicellales > Arenicellaceae > Arenicella. Next base: position 2,941,344 of record CBDDKT010000002.1, on the reverse strand, counting down.
GTTATGGAAAAAGATAATGATGGTAAAATTTCGATGACTAAAGTAACGTTTAGACCACACGTTCAGTTTTCAGGCGACAAGAAACCAACAATAGAGCAACTTGAAAAAATGCATCATCAATCTCATGAGCAGTGCTTTATCGCAAATTCAGTGAAGACTAAAATTGTTACGGAAATCATCGCGTAAGACACCGTTAAAACAACACAAATGATTGCTTTGCTGACTCTGTCAATCGCGTTTTTTAACCGAGAGAAACAACTCTAGCTCAACTAAAGTTGGTCGAGATCTGGACAAAATGAACATCGAAAATGACAATGCCTTTCTACGCTACGGCGAGGACATTGCGCACATCAATGATTTATTTTCGGCTTCCTGGCTGATGAATGTTCGTCAGTTTATGTGTATCGACACCAGCAATATAAACATCATAGAAGACGGGTGTTTTCAGCCATTTAGACAGCCAGGCAGCGACGTTAGAATGACGCGAGACTGGCTAAGTTTCGCGGTTGAACATATGAGCAAATGGTGGAAAACCATCAATATTTTTGACCACGACGACACCCTCAACGCGTTTATTGAAACACTCGATCGATTTGGGCAAGAACCCGTTCCAGAGATTGAGGGCGGCGGTCTTAGTAATACCATCGCAATAATACCGTTCATGGCATATCGAAGCGGCCACCTTAACGGACGCGGCAAAGTATTAACACTCGCTATGTTGAATGCCACGATCCGATCGATGAGCCGCTATGGCCTCAAGCGAGTTGTCGTTGTTGTGCCAACGGCAGAAGATCGAGAAACCTATGAGCCACTCGTGCCTGTTTTATTTGGTCAAACACGCGTTGTTTTCAGAGTGGTGACCGATGTAACAACGCGCTTTGCGGCAATCAACATGCCCTATGCGGCTATTAAGGGTCTTCAACACGCTTTCGAAATAGATAACGATAATTGGTTAGGCGACAGCGCTCAGTGGGACGCTGTATATCTCACCGAAGCGGACACTCTGCTTCATCTCAAGCATGGGTTTTTGTCCAATATAATGAACGGGGTGATCAATCAAAACTGGATTGTTTCGCCGCATCGATTACAGCCAATCCCTCATGCATCCGATTTCCCGCATTCGTTGCCTTCGGTAAAACTGGTGCCGGACAACGATAATTACCGAGTTCAGGCCATCGATTCCTACGCAACTTGTTGTTTGGATTCCGGAGACAGCCGACCAACATTCGAGCATTGCGGAGACTTCTGGTATCTGTGTGGCTTCTCCTGTGGCGATCATTCACGCCTTCTCCCCTACGAATTGATGCGTTTGTCACATGGCCTCGGCATTACCATGCTGATGGGGAGCGAACACGGTCGCCAATGTCATATTGAGAACCTAGAGACTTTAAGAAATACTTAGATTTTCGTAAGACCTTTTCTCCGATGTGGATTCCACGAAATTATTGAGTCGAAATAGCCATTTTGAATAAATATAAAACCCATAAATACTATTGAGGAGCCCGAGAGTGAAAAGAAATAACAGAAATTGGATGCATATCTACGGCTGCAAATTCCTTATTTTCGCAACCTTATCTATCAACGCAGATGCTCAAGAATTCAGAGCACATCCTTTTCTTGAATTCGGCATTGAGGGGTATATTTCAGCTCACTCAGAGATCGTAGATCTCGACGGAGATGGAGATCTGGACATTGCTGTGGCTAACGGCAGACATTGGCCACAGGGCAATATGATTTATCTGAACGACGGCAAAGGACGAATGACCGAATCCTATCGCTTAGGTAATGTGAACAGAGCGTCTTACATTGTACGTGCCGGAGATTTGGATAAGGACGGCGACGCCGATTTAATTGTTATTGGAGATAAACTTCCGATTGAGATATACAAAAATAACGGAGACGGCCAATTCAGCGAACCAGAATATTTATCCAATAGCGAGTCATATGCTCGAGGAGCGGTACTGGCTGATATAAATAACGATCAGCTCCCCGACCTGGTGGTTGTTCCGAGGCGCGGTGAAAGCAAGGCGTATCTCGGCAATGGTAATGGGGGCTTTACAGGCGAATTAGTTTTACCGGTTCCAACCAAGGGAGCAACAGGGATTTATGCAGACGACCTTGATTTAGACGGTGACATTGATTTAGTCGCAGGGTTACGCGACGACCAACCCAGTGTCGTACTGATAAACACGGATGACGGATTTGTGATGCGAGAATTGCCAAACAGTGTAGGAGATCATAGGCAAGTCTTAGTTGGTCAGTTTACAAACGATGATTTTAAAGATGTGATCCTCGGGGATATCAATGGCGGTGTACGGCTGTTTAAAGGCTTAGAGGGAGGATTTTTCGAAGAGCCTGTTTATATTACTGAAAAAGATGTTTCCGCGCGATCGCTTGCTAAAGGTGATTTAAACCGGGATGGCAATATGGATATCATTATTGGTGGCGATGAACAGTCGAATATTGCTCTGTACAGTAATAGTGACGACACATTCGAGTCGGTGGAATTAACTCAAGAAGCAAATGATACCTACGGCACAGCCGTCGGCGATCTAAATGGTGACGGATTCTTAGATCTAATCTTTTCTAATTCCGAGAGTGCTAATGTTGTCTTGCTCAATAAACATAAACAATAACACTCATAACAATTACGAACAGGTTTGGGCCGATTTTTTTATCGATTTGTATTAAGAGATTGGCTCTGAAATACTCAAAGCGGGCATTTGCAATGTATGATATTTAGTAACCTGTAATTCGAGAATAAGACTGAAATTAATCTAAATGCTTACGTTTCTCTGGTGTGTTCCTCGTTCCGTTTCTACAGCATTTGAGAAAATGATCTGGAGCTCAGGTCAATTCGAAGTGATCAGTGAACCTTTTCTTGAATTATATAAAAGGAGTTTAGTTTCTGAAGATGATTGCAGATGGGTCGAGCAAGAAATCTCTAGAATTTGCGATAGCCTTCTGAAGCAGAGTCGGACTAGGAAAGTCTTCGTTAAAGATATGGGTTACCACGCAGAACCTTTTATAAGTGACGACTTCATCAGATCAGTCAACAATGTGTTTCTTATTCGAAACCCCAGACTAACAATTCCTTCACTGTACAAAATGAGGAACGGTTATGCTGAAAGTGAAACCGGTTTCGAGGGTCAGTTGAATCTATTCCGACGCATACGAGACGCAACTGGGAAGACACCCCTAGTTATAGATGGTGAAGCATTGAAAATGTACCCGGACAAAATCGTGCGCTCTTTTTATGATCATATCGGCGAAGAGGTTCCGCCTAATATTCTTTCGTGGCCGAAGGGATCTCGAAAAGCCTGGGCAGATAGAGAATCTTGGCATATTGATGCTATTAATAGTCAAGGGTTTCAACGAATTCGGAGTCGAATTAATCTGGATGACTTTCCCAATAAAGTGAAAATGTCCGTCGATCACAACACAAGATTCTATGAGGAGATGTTCCTATACGTGGAGCAAAAATGAATGTCTGCACCGGGCAACATTGGGCTATGGTCTAATTGATGTGGTCGGTCGACTGTTCCATTCAAAGCAGACATTTTAGTAGTTATTATGTATGTCGGAGTAATAAGAATCTCCCGGCATTTTGTTTGATGATAAGATTGTTAGGCAATAGTCCAAACTAGGAGCCGCCCCACTAAAGGTAAACGAACAATGAATAAAAAAGTTAAGGTTGGCTTCTTGGCCCCACTCAGCGCTCCGGGTTGGCAAGACGCAGGCTCCCTTCTCCTTGCTGGATTTCAGGCTGGTATTAATGAGATCAATTCGCGGGGCGCTGGCGTGACGATCGACCCGTTGATCAGAGATACAGCCGGCAACCCCGACCTTGCATCGGAAATGGTGAGATCACTGAAACGAGAAGGAGTCCAGGCGCTGGCCGGTGAGTACCACAGCGTGGTGGCGCGCTCGGTTTCGCATGTGGCACATGAATTAGAGCTGCCATATCTCTGCTCTTCGGCAGTGCTCGATAAGCTGATTGACATACCTAGCAACTGGGTCGCACGACTATCACCACCACAATCAATAGGTTGGTCTATATATACTGATTATCTATGTAGCCAAGGCCATACTCAGGTCGCGACACTCTATTCAGATAGCCTCTATTGGACGCAAGGAATGAAAATTTTAGAAGCTCGACTGGCACAGCACGGCGGTAGTCTAACCGCCTTCGAGTATAGCGATGCAGCCTTTGCAGAGTTGCAACGCTTTTTACTCAGCGGTCGAGCCAGTAGCGTGCTTTTACTGCTTGGACACCCCGACCCGATTGTGTCTGTATTGCGCTCTCTTCGCTCAGAATCGTTGCTCCAGGACATACTAATCGGCACACCTGCAGGGCAGTCTGAATTAAAACTCTGGCATGAGGAATTGGGAACGCTAGGCAATGAGGTGTCGTTTCTTCAGTACCTGCCACAATCACTTTCTCCGCTAGGCCAAACGGCGACCGAGAAAATGACTTTGGAAGGTTATACTAGTCCACCGTTTGTTTACCTAGAAGGCTATGACTCCGCCTTGGTAGTTGCAGACTTGCTCAGCAGACCACTGAATTCAAAACCGTGGGCCTCCGTTTTTGCCGATGGCACAAGGGGCCATATCTCTTTCACCTTCGATCCGAATTGCAATATCTGGCAATGGCTAAATGCACCTGTGCGCGTAGCGGAGGTCGCCGATGCTTCGGGTGATCAAGAAGTTCGTCTGTTATCGGGAGCCATTGCCTAACAATTCGTTCAAGCCGACGTTACCCCGTAGCTGCGCTTTAGCTCAGGCGATATATTCGCGAAAAAGCTTAATAAGTTCAAAAACACAAACGCCGCAAGCGGCTAGGGAGCGTTTTCGACGCGCCCGTTTTAGAGGAGTTAATGGACCACTTAGGTTAACCTATCGACTAATTAGGCAACTGATTGATACTGATACCTCATTATAACCATGAGGTATTCGTAACATTATTGCCAAAGGGCGGCCTTGGAATAAAGGTAGATTGATCGGGCAAGGCCCTCGGCGTATATTGCGTGAGTTATGGGCTATACGATTAGGTTTGTAACTTTTAAATGACAAATGGGATCTCTCGCTTTTTTATATGGCAATCGACAGGTAAATAGCGCAGTTGTGATTTAATTAAACTGCGGGTATCTGATGTTTCTCAAATGGGCATGTTTTAATCATTCGCGTTGAATTGATCGAAGGAGCGTTCAATGCTCGACGCAGTCATTCAAAATATTAGGACGTGGTTCTGTTTATCCTACATCAGGATTGTTTAGCTGTTACCCAATGAGTTTACTAATGATAAACCTCACATAAAACACACAAAGCTGGAAATTCAAACACTTAAACTAAGTCAACGAAATTGAATTAATGGAAGCTTAGATGACTGGCTTAGCCACGACAGCAAATAGAGAGAGATATGATCTGATTGATTTACTTAGAGGCATTGCTATTTTACTTGTTGTTGTTAGGCATGTTCAGATAAGAATACCGTTTGAACAAACGAGCTTCTTTAGTCATCTTCCAGAGCTGATTTTTAAGTCTCTCTTCATAAGTGGGAACGAAGGGGTGCGCATATTCTTTGTGATTTCAGGGTTTATAATCACGATGACCTCTCTAAATAGATACTCCAAACTAAGTGCTTTCAACGCGCGACAGTTTTATATTTATAGATTCGCTAGGATTGCACCCTGCTTGCTTGGCTTGTTGACAATTTTAACGATACTTCACTTTCTCGAAGTCAAAGGCTACGTGATTAACTCTAAGTTCACTTATCTAGAAGCATTGATTTCGGCTCTAACCTTCACTTTGAACTGGCTAGAAGGCACAACTGGATATCTTCCGCCGAGTTGGGACGTACTTTGGTCTCTCAGCGTTGAAGAAGTCTTTTATCTGCTCTTCCCAGTAGCTTGTTTACTGTTACCAAAAAAAGAGTTTGTAATTGCTCTTTTGATCTTGTTAATTGTTGTCGGCCCCTTTAACCGATATTTCTTGGAGGGCAATAAGATCTGGCAATCTAAGGCATACCTGTCATGCATGGACTCGATAGCTATAGGGTGTTTATTTGCGCTGATAAGTCACAATAAAAAAATCTCTGAAACTGAGATGCGTGCTTTTTCTATCTTAGGTGTGTCTATTGTTGTTTTTGTGCTGATGTTTAAACGAGAAACTTTTTTCCCTGTTCTTAGCAACGCTTATCTTTACAAGACTTTACTTTCTCTCGGAGTGGGGATGTTGCTGATAGTCTCGGTTAGGCATAAAATAAATCGGGTTTTTAGAACGCTAATTTCTCCACTTCGCATGTATGGCAAGCTTAGTTATGAGATCTATCTGTCGCATAGTTTTGTGGTTTTAACTGGAGTTAGTTTATATAAAAAGTATCAGGTAAACCTCGAATATGCTCCGATCTGGTTGTTTGGAATAATTGTTCTATCTGGAGTGTTGGGTCATATCATAGAGAAGCATTTTTCATCGCCTGCCAACACCTATATTAGGAAACGGTGGAATACTGCATGAAACAAAAACCTTGAGATAAGCTAATTTAATCGAATCAGTGAAATGGCTGCTTAGGGCAACTTTGGGACGAATTAGAAATAGCTGTCTATCTCTGGCATACACAAAGCGGACACTCGCTAGTAGTCTCTCTTCATTTCAGAAATTGAAATTTGGACCCAATTGTTTCAGATCACGCTGACAACGGCTGTGCTCGACAAGAGCTAAAAGACTACTTTTTCAACATCTGCATAGAACAGCGTTTCAAGTCGGCTTTGGTTATACGGGGATCGCCAATACTTTTTCCTTGCTGGGGGAGATGTCGTACTTGCGTGAATATTCTCGGCTAAACTGAGTAGGACTTTCATAGCCAACTTCATACGCAACTGTAGAGACGGGCAAGTTTTTCTCACGCAATAATCGTCGTGCTTCAATCAAACGCAGCTCCTTTTGGTACTGTAACGGTGACGTTTTGGTCACCGACTTAAAATGTTTATAAAAAGCTGACTCGCTCATTCCAGAAACAGTAGCTAATTCAGATATAGATATCGTCCTTCTGAACTCCTCAAACAATTTAATAATGGCTTTGTTGATCTGGCTCGCGTAGCTATTGGGGTCCAGCATTTTTCGAAGCATTGATCCATGCTTTTCCAACAGAAGTCGAAAATGGAGTTCTTTTTTCACTAAAGGCCCCAAGAGCTGGTTCTCGACCTTGTCCTTATAAATTCTTAAATAGCGTTCGATGGCAGATATAAATTCCTCATCGGTGTTGTTTGTCTGCATGCTTGCAGCCTTGTGTGATCCTTTTAGGGCCACGGAAATCTCATTTTGAAGGCTTCTTAGTAAACCTAAATCGATTGCAAATATCACCGCCATGTAAGGCTCTTTCGAACTAGCCTGCGTAACGCGCGAACGAACTGGCAAATTGTGGCTAACGATAAGCGATTCTCCTGAGCCGAACTCTAAAACACTATCTTGAAGTTGAGTTTCCTTCTTTCCCTGTAGGATAAGGCAAATGCATGGCTCATAAATTACGTGCATTACTTCCGTGCAACAATCGCTACGAACCAACAACAGATCAGATGTTGGCTGCACCACGGCATACCCGCCTTCTGCGTTATTTTCAAACGCTTTTGAGATTAATTTTGTAAGTTTTGCTTTAGGCATTGCAGTGTTTCTTTAGAGGCTGTTCGCGATGGTAGAAGTATATTTAAAATACTATGAATAAGAGGCTCGTAGAAAACGATTAAGGAGTAATAGGCATGAATTGAACCGGATCTGACAGGTTTAGTAATCACTGTCTGTGTAGAGTAATCACCGTTAGAAACGAACGCTAGAAGTTAATAGGAAATGACTATTCAGAAAAAACATACATTACTTGCTGATGGCACAAAGATACCATTCGTTGGATTTGGCACCTACCTAGTACCTGATGAGAAAACTGAACAAGTGGTTGGTGCGGCCTTAGATGCTGGATATCGGCATATCGATACCGCTGAAGGCTATAACAATGAAAAAGCTATAGGCCGCGCGCTTGCACCTCGTTTGGCGCATGATAACGTCAGTCGAGAAGATATTTTTATTACCACCAAACTATGGCCTGGGAACCCTGATTGGGGACAACCGACTAAATCGTTTGACGATACAATCGACTCACTAGACCAGAGTTTGGAAAAATTAGGTGTAGATTTCGTTGATTTGTATTTGATCCATGCGCCAGTAGAAACGGAAGCTCGAAGACAACAGTGGGCAGCGCTGATCGAATTGCAAGGTCAGGGCAAAGCTAAATCTATCGGAGTTAGCAACTTTACTCGAGAACATATCGAAGAGCTTTCGTCTGCCGGGCTACCTATGCCAGCTGCGAATCAAATTGAGTTGCACCCGTGGTCGCAAAAACCTGGCCTCGTAAATTACTTGATGCGCAATGATATTTTGCCCATTGCCTATAGTAGTCTAGCGCCACTTTCTACTTGGCGTTCTGCCGAAGGAGAGGAGAGTGCCAAAACAGCCGAAATGCTGTCTGAAGGAGAGGATTTGAATTCACCATTCAAACGAATGGCAAAAAAATATGCGGTAACAGAATCTCAGTTGTTATTGCGTTGGGCGATTGATAATGGTTTTCCGATTTTGCCTAAAACAACAAGTCCGGAGCGCATGCACCAAAATCTGGATCTATTCGATTTCACCCTTGATCAATCAGACTTAGTTGAAATAAAGGGTCTGAATCGCGATACAAGTATCGCCTGGCAGGTTGGTGATCCGTCTGAAATCATGTCTTAGACGACTTAGATGAGGAGATTGGAAAGCCGGTTAAGGCATCCGACTCATTACCTCACTTGGACGTGGATACGAGGATGGCTTTATGCACATATCGATTAGTCGGCATAAGAAAAATACCTCACTGATTAAAACTAGAAGCATTGGTCGAAATCAAAATGCAGCAGGTCGGAGATTCAAATTAAATTGTTTTTAAAATGGAGAAATAGGCAATCGACACGGCGGATTTGGCAGGTTAAGAAATCTTCTTACCTATAAAATCCGGAGCATGACCATTTGATCCATCCAAACCAACGAGAACAAATCATGAGAATTTCTAAACACTATCTTATCGCAATTGCACTATTACTATGGAACACGAACAGTTTAAACGTGGCACTCGCCGAAACCGATACCACAGCCGTTAAAGAAAGAGAGGCAAAAGTGATTGTTATGACCGGTACGGCTTCAGGTTTCGGAAAATCCGCTGCGGAGATGTTAGTTGCAAAAGGTCATATCGTTTATGGTGGAGACATTGATGTACAAGGAAACCAATACCTAAAGAAAATTGGTGGACATCCCCTTGATATGGATGTTACCGACGATTCCGAAGTTAAAACAGGAATCAAGCGCATCATCGCTGAGCAGGGACGGATTGATGTGTTGATCAATAATGCTGGGTATGGTGAGTTCGCGACCATCGAAAACATTAGTATCGATGATCTTAAACATCAATTTGACGTAAATGTATTCGGATACGCCCGCTTACAAAAAGAGGTACTACCTCTCATGCGAAAGCAACGCTCTGGCAGAGTAATTATTGTCTCATCTGTAATTGGCAAATTCTCACTACCGATGCTCGGCTGGTATTCGTCAACTAAGCATGCCGTGGAAGGCATGGCTGATGCGCTCCGGCAAGAAGTCGCTCCGTTTAATATCGACGTGATAAAAATCCAACCAGGAGCTGCAAACACAGGGTTTGAAGCAACAGCGTTTGCGAGGCTTGAACAATCCCATATACCTGATGATTACCGCGCGATGATTGATGCCAGCATAAAATCCCTGAAAGACAACTTTGCATCTGCGCCGGGCGCTAAAGATACTGCAGAGACGATTGTCGAGGTGACAGAGCTGGCTGATCCTAAAGTAACCTACATTACCGCCAATGCTGATGAAATAGTTCGCCTAAGAAAAGAAATGTCTGAAACAGACTTTTACAACATGTTCTCAGGAGAATAGTAGTTTTTAAACCACCGGTGCCGATTAGCCACCAAAACAGGGTAGGGGTTCGCCGATCAGTCTCAGCGCAAACTTTCATTCTGGGGCTCAGCTATCAATATCCGCTCAAGAGCTATACAAATCGAGTATTCATATGAAAAAGATTCTCATCCCACTCACAAATCATGCAACCATCGGAGAAACTGACATAGAAAACGGTACCTATTCTCCGGAGATAACTCATGTTGTGAATGTAATTATCGAAGCCAAGATGGATTACGAGGTTGCGTCCATAGACGGTGGTAAGGTGCCTGTTTATGGAAAAGATGCTGAAGGCGACGGTATCAATGCGAAAATATGGGCGAACAATTCTTTTCAGAGCCGCATAGAAGAAACGATTCCTGTATCGCAGTTAAATGCACTTGATTACGATGCAATCTTTTATCCAGGAGGGTTTGGTTTACTGTCTGACTTAGCAACGAATGAAATGTTTGCCAACCTTAGTGCCGAACACTACGAGCAAGGTGGAGTAATTGCTGCTGTATGTCATGGTCCTGCCGCTTTGCTGCCGATAAAATTGAGTAATGGCAAATCGCTGCTGTCGACAAAATCTGTGACAGGCTTCACCCGTGAGGAAGAAATTGATTTTGGTACTATTGATTCAGTACCATTTTTGATGGAGGAAGCACTTACACGAGCAGCGGCTCGATTTAACAAGGTATCACCTTGGTCGACCTTTGTTGTTGAAGATAATCGTGTTATCACAGGCCAGAACCCTGCAAGCGCATATGCAGTCGGAGAAGCCTTGGTCAGACAGCTAAACAGTCAAACATAGCCAAATAGAATCAGTTAAAGAGCGTGGATAAACGATGTTAATGAGCTTATAAAGCTGGCTCACGGAGAAATAAATTTGACACATTCCATGTCCATGATCATCTAAATGCTTAAATTTCATTGCCCGCTAAGGGCAATAAAGGCTCATTCACGGTTTAGATATGGAAGTCAGTTTTAGACGTTCGTTCATTGACGCAACCAACCGTCCCTAGAATACTCAAAGCCGACATTTAGTAAACAGTGGTCTGTCCCCGTTTACTGTTTAAGGACGTGTCACCGTCGCGATCGACGGCAAAGAGTATTCTCTTCATCTGTGAGTTAAGAGTGACTTTTGAGTGAGGTTTTTAAAATTCTATTTCCTCAATTAGCGAGTACCGAATAAGCTTTCGATAGCGTTACTAAACTATTAAAAATAGAGCTACTTGTGAAACTTTATACATTCTTAATTACACTGCCTGTGCTGATGTCCTCTTTTGAATCACGCTCAGCGTCTTACAATTGTTCGACAAAGAGTTTAAGTAACAACGAAAAAATAATTTGTGAGAATAATGAGCTCTCTAGTTTGGATGAAAAACTTAATGTTTGGTTTAGTTTATTAAAGAACGCAAATATAAATCAGCAATTCAGGTTCGATAACTCTTGGTTACGAGATGATCAGCTTGAATGGCTTAAAATAAGAAATGCATGCACTAGCGAGAGATGCTTGATATCGAACTACGAGATGCGTTTATCTTTGCTGCAAGAAAGATATATTAGATTTAGACACATCACTTCTGAATCTTTTATTGAGTCCTTGATTCAGCCGTTTGAGAGTAATAGCGATGAGCCGGTTAATCTAGTAAATGTAATTGCCTATTCCATCGACCTTGAGGGAGATTCGGAGTATCTAATCGCGACTGATCAGTGGCAAGGCCCTCGAAGCTCGAATGCTTGTGGGTCTGCAAGTTTCGAAGGGTATTGGCTTATTAGATACAACTCAATAAACAATAAAACCGAGTTGATTGATAAAGAAGTACATTATAATTGCAACCCAAATCCCATTGACATGGTTCACACCATATTTTCAGGTAATTCAGAAGATACGATTATTCGAATCTTCAAAAGAGATATAGGTGATGATAGCACTCGCGTGCAAGTATTTGAGTACACAATAGGCTTACACGGAAACTACTTCATGAGACTCAAAACGGACAAAGTCGAACGAACGCAATGACCGCTTAGGGCAAACTTCACTCGTTCGCGTAAGCAAAGCTGAATGGGCTTTGAATTCTCAAAGCGATATTTATGTCTAGATACGTGGCATGTTTGCTTTTGTTGAATCCAAAATAGGCTTTCTAGCATCTAATAAACAATACCTATAGGTACTACTAAAAAAGATACTACTTAAAAACAACGCGAGTAGGGGTTGGGCTTCTGTTATGAAATTACGCTCTGGCTGAGTCTACATATAGTAAAGAGCGTAATCTGATCAAAGTCGTTCCAAAGGCCGATAGTTACATTTAACTTTAAACCAATGCTTGGAGACGGATCATGTTGCTTAATGGCATTTACGCGCAATAATTTTAATTAGTGTAACTATGTTGTGGTTTGCCTTATCTGATCGCAGAAGTAAATTAGAGTCCTTTATAAAAATCTTTAGTATCGCGTTAATGCTTTTCGGGCTATGGGTTGGTGGAGTATGGGTATATCCGCCCGTTTATGGGTTAGCCGCTTCCGCTATTGCGTTTTTTGCTCTCTTGGTACTCTATTTCCAAAAAGCCAAGGTCTAAGGCCAACAAGCTAAAGTTGTTTTTTTCAAACTCTCCATTGTTACTTATTTTGCCACTGGCTTATTTTATGACCTGGCAAGGCCTAGCTGGCCGACAAACACCGGTTGGTGAATATATCGAACTCGATCCACCGTTTAAAAAGAATGATGGAGCATGTATTTTATCAGGAGGTATCTCGCCTCTATTGAATTTTCATATATTTCCAAGTGATAAGCCTCGAGATTTAGGGCAGCAGTATGCGCTTGATATTGTTAAAGTTGGTGCCTCAGGTTTTAGAGTCAAGCAAGGATCTATAACAAGCCCTAAACCGACAAATATTGAAGCTTACGAAATGTTTGGGAACATGGTTTACTCGCCTTGCGATGGTGTGGTCGTGGAGCAAGAGAATACACTGCCTGATCAGCCGATAGGCAGCTCAGATAAAGTTAATACCAGCGGCAACGGTATTGTTTTGCAGTGTGGGGGCTATCATGTTCATTTACATCATTTGAAACAAGGTAGTGTGTTAGTTGACTTAGGCGATCAAGTTAAAGCCGGACAAAAAATTGGAGCGATTGGGAATTCTGGTAACACTCTTGAACCTCATCTTCACTTGCATGCTGAAACGATTGTTGAAGCCGGTGACGCAAACGTCCACGGTTCACCTGTTCATATGAAATTTGGTGACAAATTTATGGCTAGAGGCGACTGCTTTTAATGTCCGTTAAAGGCAGTGAAGACTCATTCAAAGTTTTCAGACTAAATTCAGTTTTGTGCAGCCGTCCACTGACATGACCAATCGTCCCTAGAATACTCTTTACGACCATTTAAGAGATACGATCTCATCAATCCGATGTGCTATCATCGGGTTGTTATGATGCTTGTGCAAAGAATATTAGTGCTAATTTCTTTACTATGCTATTCGGCAGGTTCAGTTGCGGCATTAGAGCACAGTTTCCCGATGCTAGAGCAAGAACCGACAGAGCCAATAGGTTCTGTTGTGGCGGCTATGGTAGATGAAATCGAAATGAATTGTCATTCACCAGAAGCCCCGCCATGCGGAAATACAGATTCTACTGCGTGTAAAGTCTGCTGCTCAGCAATGTCTCAAGTTGCGACAATAACAGGAAATTCGGTCCAACTAGACTCTATAACTTCTACATCGGTTACGGTAACCCGCAATTCGGTTTTATCTCATAAACTTCCTGTAGAGCCGCATCCGCCTAAGTAATCCTCCAAACAGATTCTTTTTTTCACTAAATTTGTTAGGAGGTTCCAATGGCAACGCCATTTTCCCTGTCCAGACGGCGGTTTGTAACCGGTCTGGCATCTACAACGGCTTTAAGTATGATCGGTGCAGGTAATCTCGCCTCTGCTACACAACTTAAACCACGTTTCTATCAATCGCAACCCGAGCTAAGTGGCTCGAATTTCAAGCTCGACATCGGGTACAAATCTGTCAATTTTACCGGCAAGGTTAAACAAGCTTTTGCTGTAAATGGATCTGTACCGTCCCCGATTCTTCGCTGGAAAGAAGGCAATCGAGTAACACTTGACGTAACAAACCATTTAGCGCAAGACAGTTCCATTCATTGGCATGGCATCATTCTACCGACGAATATGGATGGTGTGCCTGGATTAAGTTTCGCTGGCATCAAGCCGGGTGAGACATTTCGCTATCAGTTTGATGTTAATCAAAGCGGAACGTACTGGTATCACAGCCATTCCGGGTTTCAGGAACAACAAGGTATGTACGGCGCTATTATCGTTGACCCGATTGAACCTGCGCCCTATAGCTATGATCGTGAACACGTAATCGTATTATCGGACTGGAGCGATAAAGACCCGCTTGATGTCTACGCGGATTTGAAGAAGTCACCACACATTTACAATATTGATGAGCGTACCTTGGGGGACTTGGCCCGTGACGTTCGCAATAAAGGTGTCGTTAAAGCACTTAACCAACGCGCTATGTGGAACAATATGCGTATGTCAGATACGGATTTATCCGACGTTACCGGGCGTGTCTATACCTTTTTGATGAACGGAGAAACGCCTGCGTCGGGTTGGGTCGGCCAATTCAAACGCGGCGAGAAAGTTCTGCTACGTTTTATCAATGCGGCGGCGATGACTCTTTTTGATGTACGCATTCCGGGGCTTAAAATGACTGTCGTTGCGGCTGATGGGCAATACGTTCAGCCTGTCAGTATTGATGAGTTTCGACTCGGTGTCGCTGAGACCTACGATGTGATTGTCGAGCCAAGTTCCGAGCAGGCTTATACTCTATTTTGTCAAGCAATCGACCGTTCTGGTTTTGCTCGTGGCACGCTAACACCTGACCCGGAGATGGTTCCGACTATCCCTGAGATGGATGAGTCACCCATTCTTTCACACGCGGATATGGGTATGGCTCATCATGGTGGGCATTCAGCATCAGCTACAACTGATAATACTTGCGCGCCAGAACACGCCGCTATGGGGCATTGTGAGATGTCCGATAAGATTATTCAGAACTTTGCCACTGGCGAGGCTGGATATGGCTCCGCTAAACAGCCATCCTTTGATTTGATCAGAAAGGGGCCTCACATCGATATGCTAGCCGATGATGCAAGATATCGCTTGGATGATCCCGGTGTAGGCTTACGTAGTAATGGTCGACGAGTACTGACGTATTCCGATCTGTTTAACCTTAATAAAACACCTGACCCGAGAGAGCCTGAGCGCGAAATCGAATTGCATTTGACTGGCAATATGAGCCGATATATGTGGTCAATCAATGGCGTGAAGTATCGCAATGCCGACCCCATCACCATGAAATACGGTGAGCGTGTACGTATCACATTGATTAACAATACGATGATGAATCATCCTATGCATTTACATGGGGTTTGGAGTGATCTTGAGACCGGTGACGGGGACTACATCCCGCGTAAACACACGGTGATTGTACAGCCGGGGTCGAAGGTCAGTTATTTAGTCACCGCCGATGCCATTGGTAAATGGGCGTACCATTGTCACCTTCTCTATCACATGCCGAGCATGTTCAGAGAAGTTCACATTAGTTAGGAGGGAAAAGATGAAGAAATTATTTTTCTTTCTAATAGCGGTGTTTTCTTTTGGACTATTAATGTCGAATGCTCAAGCTATGTTTAATGATGACCCTTGGTTAACGAAAGTGGTTTCTGAGATCGAGTATTTCAACGGGAATGAAGGAAGCGTTATTGAATGGGATACTGACTTTTGGGTTGGGCGTGATCTATCCAAATATTGGATTAAGAGTTCAGGAGAATATGCCGATTCCGAGTTTGAAGGCACTAATATTGAATTTGTTTACAGTCGTGCAAAAAGCGCCTATTGGGATCAACAATTTGGCGTGCGCCATGACTTTAAAAGCGATTCTAGTGAGTCCAGAAATTGGGTGTCGTATGGCTTTATCGGTACGGCTCCTTATTTTGTTGAGGTTGACGCCAGAGTATTTGTTGGCGAACAATCGAGTACTCAATTACTTATTGAGTTAGAACGGGAACTGATGATTACCCAACGATGGGTGTTAACCCCAGAACTCGATATTATCGCTAACGGGCGTACCAACGAAGCGTTTGGTGAAGGGTCTGGTTTAGCGGAAATTGAATTCAGCCTCAGGCTAGGATACGAACCAAATAGTAATCGAAAGTTCCAGCCGTTTGTTGGCTTGACCGCAAGGCAAACGTTTGGTTCTACTCGAAATCTAGCTGAGTCTCAGGGTAATGATGGCAGTAGTTTGGAAGCAATAGCAGGTATCCATTTCTGGTTTTGAACGAAGTTACTGACGTAGGCGATAAAAGCCTACCTCATCTAACCGGAAATGTCTGCTTAGGACAAGAATTTGCCTTTTTCTTATATATCTTTGATATAACAAATTGAGTCTTCAAGCATTAAATAAAGATACCAAGTTCTTTAACTGCCAGCTTGTTTAGCAATATTATAAGCTATAGTCAGAATGCAGCTCTTGGTCACTTTAGTCAGTCAATGCAAAATAGTAAATATATAGTAAAATGGATTATCATATGCTTGTTAGTAGGCTTTTCTATGCCTATATCTGCGAACGCTCTGCTCAGTATTGAACAAAAAGAGCGGATTGAAACTCTCGTAAAAACAAAGGAAGCTGAATACGGTATATCTGGTCAGTCACTGGCAATACTAAAAAATGGGGCACTGGTATACGCGACCAATTTAGGATTGTCTAATCATGAACTTAATGTGGCGACGACAGAGAAAACTGTCTATCAAGTTTTTTCACTAGCTAAACTTTTTGTCAATGTTGTGCTCATGCAATTGGTGGAATCGAATCAAATTGAACTTGACGCTCCAATTAGCCGATACGTGCAGAAATTACCTGAAAGTTGGAACAAGATAAGTGTGCGTCAGGCTATGTCTCATACCTCTGGATTGCCTGAGTACTATAATTGGCCTCACCCAACACCCGCGACTCAAAAAGACGCAATTCAGTCTGTAGTTAATAAGCCTTTCGAGTTCAAAACAGCAAGTGCGACTCGGTATAATCAAACCAATTATCTTCTCTTGAAGCAGGTTATCGAAAACGTTTTACAGCAAGATTTTGTGTCAGTAATGAATTCTAGAATGATTCAGAAACTAGATTTGAAGCACACCTCTTACGCTGGTGAATACGAGGTTGTTTCAGGTAGAGCAACGACTTACCGTTCCACACCTGCTGGACTCAAACGAAACGTCCATATCGATCAGCCAGACTACATGTTTGCGAGTTCAGGTCTAAATACCAATGTTTTAGATCTAGCGAAGTGGTTTTCCGCCCTCCTTAATCACCAGTTTATTTCACAAGAAACGATAGATGCTATGTGGAAGCATGTCCTATTGGATGATGGTAAGGTGGCTGATTTTGCACAGGGTTGGGAGTATAGGGAAGAAAATGGCGTCACCATTGTTGGCCACGGCGGTGGGAACCGGACTGATGTACGTCATTACTTTAAAGCCGATAGTGATAAAAGCGTTACAATTATATATTTTACAAACGGCAGTGAGAGAGGTTTTTGGCCCGGTAGTGTATCAGCAGAAATAGTTAATATTTTGGAGAGTTTCGAGGATCATAAACGCAACTAAAAGTTACTCCCAGGATATTTACGCGAATAGTAATATTGAAATAACCCAATCAACTTTAGCGGATAGTCTGGGATAAAGTGAGTCATAGCCGAATCAAATAAATGACCACTCATGGCAAATAGCCACGAATTAAACGAACACTCAAGATTCACAACCTCTGGCCTTCAACCAGCACAGAACTAAGCGGTAAATCTAAACCTTTGCCAGCACTATATTAAATTGAAATGGCTCGGTGTCACTATTGCGCGTTGCGATCAGTGTTGGCTGTAAATCATCGGGGAGATCATTCAACAATCTATCAACCTCATTTAACGGTTCATCGTCAAAATACATTTGAGTCGTGATTTCTCGGTACCCGCGACGCGACACTTTGAAATGAATGTGGGGCGGGCGTGTCCAGGTTTCGCTAACAGGGTACGCGCCAGGTTTAATCGTTTTAAATCGATAACGACCTTCGTCATCCGTCTTGAGAATCGCCCAGCCCTGAAAATTCGGATCGAGTGCCGAAGGATTTGGGTCTCGCTCGTGTGCATATCGGCCAGCGGCATTGGCTTGCCAAATATCTACAACAGCGTTTGCAATAGGCTCGTTGGCATCATCCAGAACGCGCCCTTCTACGTGAATTATCTCACCGCTTGCCGGCACCTCTGAATCGCCGAATTTTGTTAAATCGGCATCTTTATCATCTTGTTCGACGATCGGGTAAAATGGCCCTTCA
This sequence comes from Arenicella sp., assembly GCA_965230315.1. Taxonomy (GTDB): domain Bacteria; phylum Pseudomonadota; class Gammaproteobacteria; order Arenicellales; family Arenicellaceae; genus Arenicella. The sequence continues at coordinate 2,922,960 of CBDDKT010000002.1, read as the reverse complement.
GTATGTGGCGGCGTTACTTTGATTGAGCTTTGTCCTAGCGCTGGAAACGCCAACGAGGCCCCGGCGAGAGAGCTGCCACTGAGAAACTGGCGACGCGAGAAACTGGAATACTTCATACGACTCCTCTGTTATTTAATCACTATTCGAGTGCCCTTTTAACATACACTCCTTGTTCACTCTTGGCTAGGCCGGCCGACATAACTGCGCGCCTCACAAGTTGTTTCAATCCGATAGCGCCAGTAAGCTTAAGGGCTCGTCATCACAATCAAACAGGGCCGCTTATTCCATACGCGGGTATTAAATTCGGTCGATAATTAAGTCGTAGGCGTCTTATCGGCGTATACTGTGCACTATTACTATTGCTTAGTTAAAATTTGTTATGAGCACCGAAAAAATTATTATCACCCTATTTGCCAAAGACCGACCTGGCATTGTTCGCGCGCTGTCCGACACCGTGTTAGCGAACAAAGGTAATTGGCTTGAGAGCAGTCTGTCACGCTTATGCGGTCAATTTACCGGCATTGTTCTTATCGCAGTAGAGAGCGGTAATAAGGCGGCTTTGATCGCTGACTTCGAGGCAATGAGTGACGACGGAATCAACGTTACGGTACAAGATGCAAGCGGAGTAAAAACCGATGACATCGAGGTCAACGGTTTACAAATTTTGGTCGAAGCTAATGACCGCCCAGGTATTGTAAAAGAAATAACCGAGGCCCTGGCAGCGGAAAACGTTAACGTAGATAACATCGATACGGAAGTCGAAAGTGCCTCGATGGCGGGCTATCAGATTTTTCGTGCGCACATGTTTTTAGCCATGCCTGATGATTTAAGCGAAGACGACTTAGAAGACGTTTTAGAAAGCGTGTCCGACGATGTAATGGTTTCGGTGCTCGAAGAATAAACGTCAGATCGAACACGCACAAAAAGGCCGAACTATTCTCAAGCGGGCGCTACTGACTGCCTATTATCCCAAGCAATATTTTTTTATAACGTTGATGCTCCTTTAGATGCGGCCAATGTGCCGAATTGTCGAAACTGAAATACTGCTTAACCGGCGCCTCTAGCTCGTCGAAGTAATTCTTTGCCACCTCAGTCACAGTGTGCATATCGTACTTTCCCTGGAAAATATACACGGGCACATCCACTCTTGGGTGAGTGGTAAATAGATCCGCGTTGATCGCCTCCATCCACAATGCCTGAAACGACACTTTGCTGCCGTTCAGCGAGTTCAATTTGTCGCTCACCGAGTACTCAGGGTAAAACACAAAGCTCTGATAAATCTCTCTAAGACTGAGGTACAGTGGCTGATCAGGGACTTCATATGGCCGCATTAAACCGCGTTCGACCATAGCTGTATCAATCCATTGCTGGTCATTGTCGTACGGCGGCTGGCCGATTTTCTCCAACCCTTCCAAGGTCTTTTTGTCGCCTGCTTTTTCAGCCGCATTCTTAGTATAGTTATACGACAACAATTCAGCCTGTCTGGAGTTGGCTATTTGACCGATCCCTATGTATGCATGAAACAAACTCGGTTGTTTGGAGATCATATGCACCCCGACCAAGGTTCCCCATGAATGGCCTTGCAGATAAATTTTTTCTTTACCAAATTCTCCGCGAAGTTTGTCAGCCAACACAATACCGTCTTCAACTATGTTATTTAATGAAAGAGACGCTGGATTCGTTGATGAGCTGTAAGAGGCTCCCGCACCACGTTGATCCCAGTACACAACGGTAAAGATATCTTCCACCGTTTTACCGCTCGATCTAACGATCGCCTGATCAGCACCACCTGGCCCTCCGTGCAAGTGCAACAAAATCGGGTTATCAAGATTTTGGCCACGAATCAAAATACGTTGCTCAACCCCATTTAATTCCACGGTTCGGATCTCAGCGATGCTATTTTTATACGGCTGCCCGTTCGGGTTTAAAAAAGGTGCTGTTTCCTGAGAGCTATTAAAAAAGAATACAAGTAACAGCGACACCAGAACGGCGAACGAAAATAGAGTAAGACGAATAAAAAATTTGCGCATATTTTTTAATACCCCGGATAAGCCTTTGCCTCATCCAATATTGAAGATTCGGCCGGCTGAATCGATTTTTATATAATTAAGCCGATAAATGAGCGTGCCTAGGAATGGGTTCTAAGTTAGGGCTAACAAACCTTGCTTTAGCGGCTTCTGAAAAAAGAACGTCCTGCGAATAATGCGTTAGCATTATCTTCGAATTGAGCAATATGCGAGCTTGGCGTATGAAGTCGTCGGCCGACTTGGTGTCACTTCGCATATGCATAAAATGATGCACTGCGAGCAGCCACGCTTCAGTAAGCGTTTCGTGATACTTAGCAGACGGTTCAATTCCCGCATGTTTGAGCAAACCTAGTAACGCTTTTTTAACCAGCGCAAGAGATTCGCCAACATCTCTCGTCTGGGCAAGATACACGTACGCCAGTCTTACGTGTTCACGATGACCAAACTCACTAACCGGAAATTGACATGACTCTATCTCGTTTTTGAAATTTAGATCGTCTCTGGATACCTGGTAACTCATAGAACAGTCTCTCTTTTGATGATTGGCTGCGTCTCATAATGCCACAAACGCGCGCGAGATTCCTAAACACCATTCAAGCAGTCCATTAGAGCATTGCACTGTATTCGCTTATTAATGCTTGGCGCGATGGCCATAGCTTAGTGTGCGAGTAACTTCCCACTTACCTTTCGTATTGCGCCATATCATCACAAAGTCGGCTTCGCCTTCGCACTGTTTAGTATCGCTTTGGCAAAATCGGTGCACACCTTGTGTAATAGCCCCAAAATCTTTAATAGGGTGTGCAGAAAAGGATCCTTCAACAAGCTCGCGCGTAAAATTGCCGCATGCATACTTTTTAGTATTTTCGATCATGGTATCTCGACTCCATGTTACGCCTCCGTTGTCGTGATAAAACTCGACCTTAGGATCAAAAAAACTCGCGTGTTTATTAAGCTGTTTTTCGTCTTCGCATCGATTGAACGAATCGAAAACCTCGGCGTCCAGCGCCAGCATCATCTCGGTTAATGACGGCTCTTCAGCCACGGCCTCTAACGAAAAGATCATTGATAGGATTACTAAGTATGTTTTTTTCATCTTGGGTTCTCAGTTTGTGTGTTCTCGCTATATCTCGATTTCAATGCCTTCATTTGCCAACTCCTTTTCTAATTCGGAAAAGCCGTCTAACGCCATCAATAGGCTCTCTCGCTCATGACGAGCGATATCCAACCAACTTCGATTTTCAAGAGCACCAACCATTGCGTACAAGAAGTTAAGGCTTGGCTTAGGGTCTGCGGCTTGCCTCAATTTTATAAATGCTTCTACAGCCCCTATTTCTTTCAGGTTTTCAGGGGTTTTTATTCCAATTGCGCTGAGCATCGCTTCCGATTTTGGTCCCAGACCGATTAGATCTCTTAGTCGCTTATCACTCATTGTTGTATGCCTGCAACTGCACTCTCAACATAATTTAAGTTCGCACCACATTAGCTAACGTGCACGTTTTCTAACACGAACCAATCTTTTTCAATCATACATTTTTTCATCTGCTCTTGGCCCAGCCTTAATGACTTTGGACGACCAAACTCTTTTTCTAAAGAGTTAACACAGTCCTTTAGATCTTCAGATAATTTTTCGTCTTGTGGGGTCTTTAGGGTCTTGGTCGGGAAAAATGAAACACTCAGGTAGTCCGTCCCTTCAGAAATTAACTCATTTTTAGCCGCGCTGTAGGTCGTTTGGCATCCCTGCAACACCAGGAACAATACAACCAGCACCAGGATTTTAAAATTCATCAGCATAACGCCTCACCGAGTCTAATGTCATAAGGTGTTATGACTCTAATTCAGAAAAATTGTACAAGGCGAATTTCATAAGCCTCTTATGGTGCCCAGCAAGCTTAAGAATTCAACGCACCGGTAATCATTAACACGCTTCCACCGACAAACACAAAAAAGGGAATATAAGTTGTTTTCCAGTTGTTGAATGAATAGAGCAGTATCGCGATGGGCGGCACAAAAAAACAAGCAAACCCCCAACCAATATGAGTATTGAATGCCAAAATTAATATCCATATAAAGCCAATTAGATTCAAGGCCATGCCGAGATATATTACATTGTCCATAATAGTATTATCCTATTTCAAGGCCGACCTAACGAGGCTACGACACGCGCCTCGTTAGGCAAACTCGAGTAATTAATTCGTCTGTTAGAAAATCAGTTTAACTTAAACTCCCTGCCTTTTCTGCCAACACCCGCTTCTTGCATAAGCTTTAGACATTCAGCCTCAGTGATGTCTTTACAGTTTTTCTCCCTAAACTCTATTCGAGCCATGGTCTTGGCTTTTATCTCTTTAGCCTCTGCTTCGAGGCGTTTCTGAGCTTCTAATTTTGGATCTGGCTCAGAACTGCATCCTGATAATACAAAAATTGAGCTAACGACGAGTGCCGATTTAAACATACTTGTTTTCATTAAATATCTCCTGTTTATTTAACGTGATTCTAAATTGATAAATCCATTGTTTTGCCAAAGCGCAACTTGTTGCGTTTATGGTTCATTTGGCTTTTAGCATTTTAACATTAGCAGCATAATTGTTTCCAACCGCGTTTAAGACTCGTGTTGATATTCGATTTCAAATCCCAGAATTCCACTTTGTGGGTTGTTAACCAGCTTGATAAAAAGCGTCGTGAAATCTAAACCGTCCCGTTGGCTTCTCTTGTGAAAACAGCATCAGCATAAAATATTCTGCAGGCTCGGTTTCAGGAGCATGCTGCGGTGAAACCTTAAATCCAAAACGTTGGTAATACCGAGGGTTGCCAGTAAGGATACAACCCAATGCACCCTGATTCTTTAGCGCCTGTATGCCTTTCTCTATCATCGCCGACCCAATACCCTGACGCTGATATTCTGGCAACACCGAGACAGGCCCCAGTGCGAACCAAGGCTCTGAGGTGTCGGATACTTGTGCCGGAGAGAAGGCTACGTGACCCACGATTTGCTCCTCGATAAGCGCAACAAACGAAAGAGTAAGTGCATTCGCCGAACGAAGGCGATCGATCACGTTTTGCTCATCGCCTTGAGAGAACGGCATTTTTTCAAACGCATCAACAGTCACCGAATGAATCGTGTCTTCATCACCTGGTTTCTCTGCTCGAATTTGAACGCATTGCATACTCACTTCCCTTAGATTAAAAACGGGCTTTACGCCGACTCGGTGTCAGTGTTATAGACAGGGGCACTTTCATACTTGCTAACTGTGCCGCCTACTCGGTTTCAGTTTTGTACAAGGTAAAACCTCTCGCCTTATAGTTACTTAACGCGGACTCATGATCAAGGCTGCATGTGTGCACGTAAACACGACTTGTGGATTCCATCGACCACGCATTTTTTATTGCTTGAGATAAAAGATAACCACCCAAACCTTTGCCGATAAACGGCTCAGCGAGACCAAAATACATTATTTCGGTCGTTCCATCGCCTTTCGACAGAAGCTCGAAGTACCCCGCTATCGCACCTCGTTGATACGCCACCCACGTTCTTAGATTTGGATTCTCAACATAGTCAGCCCACTCCGAATCAGACTGCGACAGTTTGTCTGTCCACTCCCACGGTGACCCAACGTACTCATATAGAAATCGATTAAATTTATATTCATCGATCTCCGCCTCAACAACATTCAACCCCTTTGAGTCGGCTTTTTCATTTAACTCAGTAATCGAGTTCATCTCCAAATGGTAGGTAGTCACTGTCTCATTCATCTCAATATCTCTAAAACTGGTTAACGCCTTCGCAAGAGGCGTTGGTTTGCAATGGCCTAAGTCATGGGAAGCGGTTCTTAACCTTGTTCGGTGTCTTTGCAAACACTAACATCGGTGGCTGCCACTTTATTATAGTTAGAAGCGATTCCTAGGTTGGGTTTTTCTGAGTCAGGGATTTCAAGGTGATGATCATCTTCGGTGAAGGGCTGACAATCGGAGCCTTTAGAGAATAACGAGTAACTATTGCCTTCGGGCAACACTTGGTAAAAGAACTCACTGCTATCACCACACTCACAGTCTTGGGTGAGTGGGTCGTAACTCTCAGTAGAACCGAGAGCCAAATCCAATTGCTCTGGATAGAAGCCAAAAATGCGATGATAGGACTCCACCTTTAACATAACTTCTCGAAGCCCTTGATCTGCCCATTCATAGTCATATTCATCAAGCTCAATGAAATCATCTTCTACGTCCTCAAGAATGTAGAACCAACTGAGTGAAGCCAACCCCGCTAATAAAAGCAACGCCGCAAATCCGCCAACCATTCCGCCGAGAAAACTATTCATGCCACCTACCCCTAACGCCTCACCAAGGAGCGCGTTAAAAACGCATCCAAACCGCAGGCGTTTTGAAACTGGTTGTGTGATTTTTCATTATTCATAATTTTTCAGTTTAGTAGATTGAATCACCTCAGTTTTTGAAATTGCTTTTTCCCTCAGTGAGGCAAACTGACTATGTCTTTTGTCTTGACGATAATTCTCAAATGATTCGTGATCAGGAAATTCCAAAAGATGTACTTCTTGTCCCTGATTATCACTTCGATGCGTTTCGAATGCTTCTACAATTCTACCTTGGTACGTCGTCATTATCTTAGAGACGAACCGTTCGAATTGTTCAAGAGCCTCAAAATCTCTTACCTCTAATTTCACCAAAATCTTAATCAAAATTACAGATACTCATAGCGCCCTTAAAACGAGCGCGTTGGAAACGCGTGTGAAGCGTTCGTTTTGGAATGTGTCAAAACTCTATTTCTAATTTTGGCCATATACTTTGCCACGATTTTTGCATAATCCGTTTTTTAAAAACGTGCTTTTCTCTAATTGAATTATGACTCACCTTTCCACTAAATTGTAATTCCAGATCAAAACAATGTTGTATTTCTATTTTATTTTGGTCATTTAGTTTAACGCCAATACTCGTTTGTTTTTCCGGCCAGTAAGACATTGCATCTTTCGAGCTTGAGTACGCTGCATCACCATTCTTGAGGTGCATTCTTGCTTGATTCTTTACCGACCAAGGGAATTTAGGCTCAATAGCGAAAAGGCTTCTTTGTATTTCTAAATCTCGTTCAATGGATACATCTGAACCACAAAAATATATAACATCAATGTCATTGAGGTCAGTTTTGATGCCATAAATATAGTCCCAGATCGCATTTCTAACGAAGCCTGCGGCTATAAGACAATCCGGTAAATCAATAGACCTCACGATCTCTAAAGCCAAATACCTTTCAGAGTCCTTTTCTATAATGGAGCTAATAAGTTGCTCGTAGCTCAAAGTATACTAACGCCTGCCACAGCGCGCGAACAGCGCTTCCAAGGCGAAGCGTCTTTGCCTGCCGTTAGGTATTTCATTGTACAACCGATGTTCCCCAACCATCGTACACACCTTTGCCGTCGGACGTTAATGCATCAAACCTTTTTCTAATTTTCTGTAGTTCATAAACTGACAACGGCATGCTTTTCTTTGCTAAAAGTAACCATTCATCACTGGAAGCACTTATATCAAGTTCGGTTTCGAAGCCGTCTTTTTCCAAATCAACTACCGCAGATTCAGCAACTTCTTGCTCATTGAAATAGATAAAGAACTCAATTAGGTGTTCTTTATCTAAATCAGAACCAGCTTTAGCCAATTCAAAAACAACTTTACCATCCGGGTCATCTAAGATTTGATTTTGACTGCAAGACACTATTAATAGTGCGGTAAAGGTCACAACTAATAATTTGAACATAATTTTTATACCTAACGCCGCTGCAAGGGGGCGCTTACGAACGCGTTCCGCGTAGCCAACATGCTGGCGAAGTAACTTTGGGGAACTTGTTATATTTCACCACTCATCAAACCCCTCTTTTTGCGCTACTTCTATCGCCTCGATGATTAGACGTTTGTCATTGATCATTTCGGAAGCGAGTTTGATTGTTTCAATTGCCTCGTCGTATTTTTTAAAATGAATGTAGCACGTATTTATTTCAGAATTTGGATCCATAGATTCGGTATAGGCAGGTAGTCCATTTATTATTCTCGTTGCCAGAACGAGACCTTGAACCCCATATCCGTTCAAACTATAACCGTTTATATCATCGCCATATTCTTTTCTTAACCACTCCCAATCATCAAACGATATACGCACATCTGCCCATCGTGTGTCTCTGCCATCAACCAGTTCAAAGGGTTGGAATTCTGAAGCATCAGGTTGAGCTAATGCCTCCCACTGAAAGGGTAGCAATAAGAAGAATACTAATAAAAAATGGGGCTTTGATTTGACCATAACTCTAAGTAAATACAAAACCTTCGTTTTTGAACTTTTTATATGACTTTTGCATAACCCGTTTTTACAGAATAGAAGGTGAGTACAGGAATAGTACTAAATACGAGCAGCCCTATTGTTATAGCGAGACTTACCTGTTCACCGAATGCCGGGACTACTAAGGTTGCAACTGCGCCACCAATAAACAAAATGGTAAACAAGACAGAAAAGAAATACGTTAGATAAATGGTTGTTTTACCGCCTTTATAATTTACAGCACAAAGCATTGTGAAATAGATGAGCGTGATGATAATTGGAACAAATGGGTTTTCCACTGTAAAGGTTCTTACAATTCCGAGGCATACAAATAGCGAAAGGATTGCGGTCAATATGTATCTTAGTGCTTTCAAGTGACTCTCCCAGTCATATAACGCCTTGTAAAGGAACGCGTTAACAAACGCGCCCCGCGGAGCCAACTTGTTGGCCGAGTAGACATGGGTAACCTGTTAGGGGATTGAATGATAGGGTTATACATTGTTACTTTTAAATGCCGAATAGAAATACAGAGCAGCAATCACCATGAGGACCATCGCAGGAGGGAATGCTGAGAGCCATATGGCTAAACCCGCATTAATGACAACCATTACACCAACAAAATAACTAATAAGCTTGTGCGCATTTCCGAACTTAAGAGAGAAAATACTTAAAGATGCCAAGCCGGCACACTGTATTGAAACATGAATAAATAGAACTGGAAAAACATCCTTAATCATCGTTGGAACGTTTGATGCAGCGACTTCCGATGTAAGCCAAAGAAGACCTGAAGCATGAAAAAGTCCCACAGATAAAAGTAGTATCGCGGCGATGACAGTTGTAATTTTTGATGACTTATTCATAGATACACCTAACGCCTTTGCAAGGGACAAGTAGAAAACGCATCCCGCGCAGTGAATAAAACAAACGTCGCAGATTTTGCGAACTTGTTATTTGTTGACTTCAAATCTATTTACTTTCTGACAATATCAGTAAGTTCATACCTACCTTTTGGAAGCTCATACTCTTTGAATTTTTCCATAGCTTCTTTCGGACAAGTAAACATTTTTTCTATTACTGCGTATCTATCCTCAATCTTAACGATGGCATAGCCACACTGCCCTTTTTCTAAATCTATATATTCAATTTCAGCCATTTTAGTTCTCCATTTCTTTGTACGCATAACGCGCAGCAAATAGGCGCGTTAAAAACGCGTTCGAACTGCCAGAGGCAGCGTTTTAAATCTTGTTAGCTTTGCAAGCCATAGTACACTGCATAGGTTCCACCGGTCTGGAGTAAACCCCAAAGTATACAAATAGCTAGATAGCCAAAAGAATAAAGAATGCCAATTTTGACTCCTCTAGATTTAATAAAATAGTATGGCAAAGCTATTAGAGTAACAGCAATAACACCAATATTTAGGAATGCGCTACGCTTGAATTGCATTTCCGTTGAATCAAAATGATACCAAGCGAAAACAGGTATTATGCTTAAGAACATTGATACGTAGAATGTCTGCGAAAATGGATCGCCAGGCTCGAAGTACTGACTGATACAACCACTTATAAATGCCAATAGCGCAAAAAGAATAATTGTTACATTTTTATAAGTCAGCAAAATAATTACCCCGTCAATCTAACGCCTTACCAAGGGGCGCGTTGACAAACGCGCAAAGCGGAGCCCGATTACAGGCGAGGCGAACTTTAGTAACTTGTCATAAGTCATAGCCTAATTCAACTAGCGTTTCCTTCACGAAATACGGTGCACCTTTACAAACCTCTTTGGTCGTACTGTTTAAGTACTTTTGCATTACTTGTTCAGTTTTCTTTGCGTTCTCTTTTATATTTGGTTTTATCCAGTGCAATATTTGATTAGCGCTTATTACCGATTTTGCTTCATGCAGGCTAGGTAAAACTTGCATTACTTCGAAGCAGTTGCGATCTGTATCTTCTCCGCTTTCGAAAAAGCCTAAAACATTTATCCTATCTTGTCCTTCTAATAAGGCCGATTCTATACCCTCTAATTCTGTTGATACATTGGAAGCGTACCATCCAATTGCAATCCCTACTGCCAAAGAAAGAATGTATTTCATATTAGTTTTGATCATCGCACTTATAACGCCTTTGACATAGGCGAGCTTTAGCTTGTCCCTTCATGTTTAAACTTATTAGATTTTTTATAGGTGACACTCAAAGCCATTAAAGCTTCCAAAGAGAAACGCCCGTAAAATTTTATAAAAGCTATGAAAAAGACATAGCTCACCAGAGGTAAAAATACAAAAACCAAAAACTGATAGAAATACGACTGAAAATGGAGACAAACTTGCCAAATTAGGAACCAAAACAATAAGACGCTTATTAAAGTAAGCGTTCTCAAGAACCCATAAAGCGCTACATAATTTTGCATCTTTGGCAAATGATTAGGCGAATTCTCAACACAATAATGATAGGCATAGTGGAAAAAATTTGCGGACTTTGCATCTCCATATTCATGTAGGCTTTCTATACCGCCATGATCAGTTAGCAGATGGTCAACCTTCCCGACAATAATTCGCACAAGGAGAGGATCAAGGTTTTTGGCATACAGTGACCGCAGTCCAGCTAGCTTTCCGATAAAAAAGTCTAGAAAGGAAATTGGTACAAGCAAAACTAGGACTAATACACGAACAATGCCTCGAATAATTCTCTTCTCCTTCATCCCAAAATAGCCCTCAGATGCTATGCCAAGTAAATACTTGGAAGGATAGCCCAGCGCCCAGATTGCATATCGCTCGACGGTAATTGAAGATAAAAAACTGAGAATATGGCCTGTTGTATAAGCAAGCAAAATAAATGGGATATACAGATCTGCTTTACCAAAACCAGTTTCACGGGCTATTGTCTCGAAGGAAATAAAAGTATTTCCTGAGTGAACTGAGATGGCGAAACAACAATAAAGAAATATAGCACCGGGTGTGAAGTAACCGAGAAAATCATAGAAAGAAAATGGGTTTTGCTTAAGTTCCATATGGATTCCCTTTTGATAAATCTAACGCCCAGCAAAGAGGCGCGAAGTCATGTGCGTCCCACCGCAGGCGTACTTTTGTGTCTTGTTATGTTCCAATTTTGCCTCTCACTTCCATTAAAATTCTGCCTAACATATTCTTACCACTACCATCACCTCCATCACCCCAATAATCATCCTTTTCAGTATGTTCTATTAGTTTTGCTGACCCTGTTGACGCGAGTAGTTCAGCTAAACTTTTATGCTGAGTGAATTTTGCAAGAACCGCTTCCCTCATAATATTATCTTTTACTGATTCCCAGTCTCTTCGCAATTTCTTCTTTCTATCTCTACCGCTTCTAGCCGCTTCCATCGGCGTTTTAGTTTTTCGAACAGCATCTTGGTCTTTTGAATTTTCAAATTTCATTGCTTGAAAATAGTGCTCGGAAGTCGGCCATTTTTTGCCCTTCAGCTTTATCGCATAACGAGCAAAATTTGAGAACTCTCCATACTCATCTGAAGTACTATAAAATTTGATTACTGAATCCATCTCTATTTTTCGTGAACATAACGCCTTGCCAAGGGGCGCGTTGACAAACGCGTCCCGCAGAGCCCATTTGTGGGCGGAGCGAACTTCGGAAACTTGTTATATGTTTTAGTATTCATAGTGTTCAGCCAATACTTCACCTGAGCTTTTCTGAATATATTTTGTTCCTTTATTTTCATCGATTTCTATTTCGATGCTTTCCAACGGACTTAAGGCTTTAAGCTTTTGTACTAGTTCGTTAGTGAACCTTTTCGCTTCTTCGCTAGGATTAGTTGTTCCATATATTTGCATCGATTGCCTCGATGACATGATATCCAAAAGTTCTTTAGCAGTAGTACTCATCTATAACCTACAGATACATATAACGCCTTTAAAACGGGCGCGCGAATAGCGCGTCCGTGCGCACGCAGTGCGTGCATTCGTTTTTGATCTTGTTATGAATCATACTTTTGATTCCACCAATTTTACGGCCGTATTGTAGTACCCCTTAGATACAACAGACATTATATAGGCGAGGATTGACGCAAAAGCAGACCAAAAAAATAACCATAGATACCCAAAGGTATATTTGCCATCGGTAAGGAAGGTGTCTTCGAACCAAACATTGAGAGTGCCAGCCTTTAAAAAATTAGTGAACACTTTAATTTCAGATGTCATTGCGAAAAAAACTGCTGCGAACAATACGAAGGCTCCAAATGCCAATAATGAACTTATTATTGAAAGCTTAATAATTCGTCTATCGTTGGTAGATATAGCCATAGGTCAGTATACAAAGTCTAGTTGCCGTATTCATAACAGCAGGTTTTAATAGGAAACCTATTAACAATGAGCCGTACAAAATTATTTAATATCATATCCCTTTGATTTCCCTGAATATTAGTAGTTGAAAGCCTTAGGCGTTGGGATGCTACCGTGCGATGCGCCCTCCTTTCACTCGCTGGGAGTTTAAGTTAAGCACTTGAAAAATCTAGTTAATCACAAAATGGTTCAAAAAAATAGGTTTCCTATTAACAAACCGACAATTGTCAGCTTTTTGCATTACTGAATTAGTTCTGTGATTAAAATATGGTTGAGCTTCCATTCCGAGAATTGCTATTGCTGCACTCATAAAAAAGCCAGAGATTTTCGCTCTGGCTTTTTTATTACATGCTGAGTATCCGTCGATTAATTACCCCAAATGGCCTGCACGTATTCGGGTCGATCAACGAATGGGTTTCGATTGCCTTGATAAATATTGGCGGCGTTATTGCGGTCAATTTCTTTTTGGCTGACCGGGTCTTGTTGATGCCATTGTTTAAGCAGGTTGATGTACCACGTTTCAAATACCAGGGTGTTACTGCCGTTCAATACCGCGTCTGAAAATTGGGTGTTGTTTTCCCACCCGGCGATTATATTTTCATAGCGCGTGGCTACGTAGAACGCGGCCCGAGCCAAATCGCCTTTGAATTCATCGATGGGCTCAAACACGGTTCCGTTGTAGCCGAGGCCGTTGCGGGCGGCACCACGTTTAGACCCATTATTAGAAACTATGTCATTGGTCCCGACTTCACCGTATGGAAAACTGCTGCGATGCGAATTTACTTGGCCGTCGGTTGCGAAGATAAAATGCACATCAGAGTTCATTGGCTCTATCGCTCCGCCGAACCAGCTTCTGGGGAACGAGTGCTCGCGATTGTAGCAATCGGCTTCTGAATTAAAGCCGGTGCTTCCGCATTGGTCGGTAATTGCCGTGTAATTATATGAGTCAACACCATTGGGGTTCTCTGAGTAGATATCCAAAATACTGCCATCGTTCTCGTAGTACACATCCAGGCTATTTGCGGCGTAAAAACCCCAAAGTGCTCCGTAGCCTTGAGCGGCGTGACCTTTGATTACATTGTGCAGCGCTGTTTTAAGTGCCAGACCGTTCAAGCCGTTGGCCGATGCGTAGTACTCATTGAGGTCTGGAATTCCAGGTATTGAGTCAACGGGTTTGCTAACTGTGAAGGTTCGGGTTTCACTGCGACCAAATTCGCCTCCGCGCAATAACTCCTGACCGTTCGCTTCAATCACGTAACTGCCGTTTCCTTCTCGACAACAAATGCCATCGCCAAAGGTGTCGGCAATGGCAAAGGTGTACTCGCCGTCTGTTAAACAGAACTCTCGGGTAAAGCGCTGATTACTGGTGTAGTTTGAACCACCACCCAACGTTAGGCCATTTGCATTACGCAATTGCCAACTGGTTTCATTGCCGAAATCGTCGGTGTTAATAGTAACCACCGTCTCGCTACCCTGGCACCCAGTTGGCGCGGGTGGGGCTGGCGCGGGGGTGGGTTGAAAGCTGTCGACAAACACCACTTCTGAGCCGTCAAAGCCAGAGCGATCATAAAACCGCAACCCTACATCAATCGTTTTGGTGCTGGTCGCCGTGTAGGTAAAACGAATCTGTTGCCATTGGTTGCGAATAGACGGGTCTGAGTATCCGCGAAAGCCATCGGCAATCAGGCGCGCTGCAACGCGGCCCTCGGTATGATAAACCGATACTTCAAAGTTATAGCTCTGGTTAGCAACCACATCAAAACGTTGGCGCAGATCTGTGTTCGCTTGCGAGCGGGTTGTTACCGTCGCTTGTGCCGCGTATTGACCATCTACCGTAGGGCTAGTAACTCGATCAAGCAAAATGCCTGAGTCGATGGTCGTCCAGCCGCTTGGGGAACCGTTTGACCATTGTTCGAAGGTGCCATTGTCGACTTGTGCGTGTGCTACGAGGCTTGCCGTGCTAACGACAAACGCAAACAGTAAGGAAATTAGTTTCATGTTGGGTAAACTCGGGTTGGGTAGGTTAAATGCAGGGGCTATGGCTGATCGCTCATTGTTCTGGCTTGATCGGCCAGTTATTTTAATTATGAGACGTATTGTCCACCACAATTGTTACAATTGCTATATCGACGCCGATATGGCCAATATTCAATAAATTGCGCAATACGCAATGTGCTCACTGCTTAATAACAATCATCAAAAATAGACGAAGAGTTTTCTACCGGTATGCATTACCCATGCAAGGTACGAACTTGAAAGTATTAAGCCGATTCCCCAGACCCACATCCACATTTGTTTGCCAACGCGACCTAAGATTACCAACACGACCCCGATGGCGATGCCGAGCACTGCGGTGAGCATTAACATGTCGTCACTGGAATTTGCCGCAAGCTGCTCCGGTGGCACGTCGAACTCTTTATAACGCTTGCCCATTATTAGTCGCCTTGTCTCGAGGACCTTGT
The DNA here is from genome assembly GCA_965230315.1 of Arenicella sp. Taxonomy (GTDB): domain Bacteria; phylum Pseudomonadota; class Gammaproteobacteria; order Arenicellales; family Arenicellaceae; genus Arenicella. Next base: position 2,907,840 of record CBDDKT010000002.1, on the reverse strand, counting down.
CTTAGATTAGTTTCCCTGCTGTAAGCGCAGTTGCTGCTCAGCTCTAAAATTAGCTGGGTGAACAGAAGCACTCGGCGTAATCCAGCCCGCCTTAATTGAAATCAGAACGAAGCTAAATAACACCACCCATAAACCAATTCGCCAGGTCAGCGCTCTTGCGAGATTGTTTCCCGTATCGCCCTCCTCGGGCGTTTTGAGCAGATAATACAAGCCAACGCCGAGCGCAGTGATCATACTTATCATTAATACGATGATTACAAATTTAGCCATGATTGCCTCGTTTACCCTTTCTGATCGTGTGGTAGGCGGCCGAGTCTAACAAGAGAATATAGTTTTATAAATTTGACTTTTGTAACTTAATTGATGACAGTATGTCATTAATTAATATCTGGTGAAGCAACGATGGATTCTATTAGCGACCTGGCAACCTTTGTAGAAGTTGTGCGTGCCAGCAGCTTTGTTGGCGCGGCCAGAAAGCTGCGCATGACGCCATCCGGGGTGAGCAAAAAGATAGCTCGTTTCGAGCAACGGCTTGGAACTCGTTTATTTAATCGAACCACCCGTTCATTGTCGTTGACCGAAGCGGGAGATCTATTGTTTGCTCGTGGTAGCGATATTATCGAATACGTCGATGAAGCCGAGAACTTGCTTAAAGAGCTCGCGAACAACCCTAAAGGCAGCTTAAGAATTGCAGCGTCTGACGCTTTCGCCAAAGAAGTACTGATTCCGTTCTTGCAACCGTTTAGCCAGCGTTATCGCGATTTACATCTCGACATAGTGCCGGGAGATGGTGATATTGATCTATTGGATAATCGAATCGACGTTGCGATACGATTTAGCCGCCCTTCCAACTCATCGTTTATTGCCAGAAAGCTGATCGATGACCCGTGGGTAATTTGCGCAACGCCGGAATACTTAAAAACGTTTGGAACGCCATCCCAGCCTGAAGAATTGGCTAACCACAAAACACTCACCATTCGCTCTCAACATTTGAACTCAAACCGTTGGCAGTTTCAAAAATCGGGAACATCATTTGACGTGGAGCTGCAACCGACCCTTACCAGTATCGGCTTAGTCGTTAAAGAGGCCGCACTCAATGGCATGGGTGTCGCCAGGCTTGCCAAATTTTTAGTGCATTCTGAGTTGGAAAACAATACTCTATGCCCGCTGCTAAGTGATTATGCACCGCGAGACAATCGGGCGATTTATTTTGTTTACCCCAATCGCGAATACCTGCCACTCAAGGTACGCTTATTTATTGACCAGCTTCACGACTTTGTCAGCGACAGAGCACATAATATGCTCGCTCAATCACAATCATAGTAAAACGAACTCTCGATGTTTTTTAAAATAGCATTTTCACGTGACGTAGTATTCAGCGCTCTTAGGGTGTCGTTAGTCGTGGGTACGCTGTTGGCGTTTATAAATCACAGCGACGCAATAATGAGTCAGGAATTACTTCCCGAGACGATTGTTAAAATATTACTGAGCTATGTGGTACCCTACGGCGTAGCCACCTATTCAGCCGTTCGGGCAATTCAAGCGAATCGCTAATACGCAGCATTATTAATAATGATCGAGAGGGTCGATGTCCAGGCTCCACCTAACGGTGCTCGCACCCTTTTTTAGTTCTTTGTTGGTTGCCATTTCGTGCAACCAAAGAGCCATTGTGTGATTCAAGCTTGAACGTTGCGTACTGCACACCAACAGCTGTGCACGAAACTTACCCGCTCGACGCTCCATTGGCGCCGGTACAGCGTCCATGAGCCTGACACCCTGAAGCGGTTTGATGTCGTGTCGAGCCTTTCGCAGAAATTGCAATGCTTGCGCCTGATGGGGTGACTCGGCTCTAAGCAAGGCGAAAAAGCCGAACGGCGGAAACCCTGCTGCTTTACGCTCGTCAATGAGCGACCGAGAAAAACCTATAAAATCATGATTAACCACTTTCTCAAAAAAAGCGTGTTCGGGAAATGCGGTTTGAATGAACACTCTTCCCACGTCTCCACGTCGACCCGCTCGGCCGGACACCTGCAGAATTTGCTGAAACAAGGCTTCACTGGCTCGAAAATCAGTGCTGTATAAACCTTGGTCGGCTTCTAATATTCCGACCATGCCGATGTTTGGAAAATCATGACCTTTGGTAATTAACTGAGTACCGATTAGAATGTCGGCGGCGCCAGAGCGAGCTTGCTCTAATACGTCGGCCAGCTCACCCTTTCGGCTGGTACTGTCACGATCAATACGCAATAATGACGCGCCTGAAAAACGCAAAGCGATGGCATCTTCCACACGCTGTGTGCCTTCCCCAACTTCCACCATGTCTTCGGACTGACAGGCACTGCATTGCGTTTGTAACTGACCTTCGTAGCCACAATGATGACAGCGCATTCGATTCACTCGTCGATGCAAGGTTAAATGACTGTCACACCGATGGCACTTAGCGCTTTGCTTGCAGTCCTTACAGTAGAGCACTGGCGCGTAGCCTCGGCGATTTAAAAACAACATGACCTGCTTGCCTTTTGCCAGGGTCCCCTTGATTGCCTCGAGCATCGCTGGGCTTAAACCATCGTGAGTTGGCTGCGTATTCAAATCAATTAACTCTATCTTGGGCAGCGCAACGTTTGTTGCTCGTTCACTCAAGGTTAGTAAAGAATACCGGCCCGACTCAGCATTAACATAGGTCTCTAAAGAAGGAGTCGCCGAGCCCAAAACAATCGGAATATTTTGTTGCTTAGCCCGATATATCGCCACATCACGCGCTTGGTAGCGCACTCCATCTTGTTGTTTAAACGAGCCATCGTGTTCTTCATCAACAATAATCAAACCTAAATTCGAAAACGAACTGAATACCGATGAGCGGGTCCCAATAATAATGTGAGCGTTACCTTGTTTTGCATGCCACCATGCGTTGTGACGCTGAGTTTCGTTAAGACCCGAATGCATAACCACCACCGGAACAGCAAAGCGTTGCTCTACACGGTCAATCAATTGTGGGGTGAGACCTATCTCAGGCACCATCAATAAAACCTGCTGTTGTTTTTCCAGCACCGTTTCTATCGCAGCAAAATACACCTCAGTTTTACCACTGCCAGTCACACCATGCAGCAGGGTCGAGGAAAAACATGCGCCCTTAATGCTCTTTTTAAGTGCATTGACCACAGCCTGTTGCTGCTCAGTGAGCATTACTGAGCCAGACCGATCCAGGCTGCGTACAGTCAGTCTTGGCTCGGCGTTGGTTTCGGTCACCCAACCTTTTTCAACTAAGGTATTAATCGCTTGTCGCCAACTGGACGCCGTCTGTTTGAAGTCGTCGGCCGTAAGCAACGAGTCTTTCATGAAGCGCTTGATGATCGCAAGTTGCAGTGGCGCTCGGTTTAATTCATCAATAGAGCTGCTTCGACCATGATCAGTGAGTGCCCAGGATTTTTTGCAGCTCGGAGTTAAATCACTGCCTTGACGCAAGGCTACTGGCAAGGCCGCATCCATTACTTCACCTATGGGCGCAAGATAGTAGCGCGATAACCATTGAAGCGTCTGCCATAATGACTCATCAAACACACTGGAATCATCGAGTATTTCAAGCGCCGTTTTGAGTTTATTCTCAGGAAATTCGCTGTCACTTTTAACAGCCTGAATAATACCGATTAATTTGCGAGACCCAAACGGGACTTTTACACGCGCGCCGATGCAAGGTGTCGTCGCATTTTCATTGGGAGAAACAGGCACCAAAAAATCAAAGCTTTGTCTTAATGGCACAGGCACAGAGACACTAATTATATGGTCTGTCCTGGGCTCAAATATCGATAAAGTCATTGTTTATGCGGGTTTCGACAAATTGTCAGATTTGTTCGGAAAGTTACTCACACAGCCTGTGGATAACTTTGTTAATAAAACTGGATGATTGGCTGTAACAGTTGATGCTTATTGACTTCGTAAAAATTGCTTATTTTTTATGCAACTGAATTTATTCAATTAAATCAAAGACTTAAGAAATATTTAATGTTTCAAGAATGTTACGCAAAAAATAAATTTTTAAAAACTATTGACTTAATCTATTTGTGTATAACTATTTTCTACTGCCAAAAAACATAAAACTAGAGTTTCTAGTTTTATCAATAAGTTAGCGATTATTATTGAAAACCTCGCTCAAGATTGCGTTCAAATTATTTTCTCATCAACCCGTTTTCATCACTTAAAAACCTGAACAGAGTATAAGGTAATTCTGAATTGCGGTGAGACCGATTATTGAGCTTCAAGACCAGACGTTTTGAGCAACCCCTCGTCGCGTTGTTTCATAGCTATTTAAGCCCCTCGTTTTACGTTACACTTTAGCCCCGATTTAGCGCCAATAATTGTAAGTAAAAACGAATTCAAAATGGGTAAACACTACACGGCAAAAACGGCCGATAAATACGAACTCTATCAGCGTTCAGTTCAGTCAGCAGATCAGGACGTCAGCTTTCTGTTTGATACCTACAAATCAATTCGAGGTAAGGAGCCCCGGCACTTGCGTGAAGACTTCTGCGGTACCTGTTTGATGTCTGGCCACTGGACCACGCTGGGCGATGACTTTACCACCGAGTCGTACGATATTGACCCAGAACCATTGGCATGGGGTTTAGCACACAACTTAAAACCACTCGGCCAGGCGGGTGAACGAGTTTCGCAATATCAAGAAGACGCACGCAACCCTAGCCGTCGCGCGCCCGACGTGCGATGCGCACAAAACTTCTCATACTGGATCTTCAAACAACGTGCTGAAATGCTCGACTACTTTAGACGTGTCTACGCTGATTTGGCACACGATGGTATCTTTGTTTGCGATTTACACGGCGGTCCCGAGAGCATTCAGGAGCTTGAAGAAGAAACCGAAATGGACGATGAAAGTTTCACGTACGTATGGGACCAGGACTCGATCAACCCGATCACGGGTGATGCTCGCCTGCACATTCATTTTCGCTTCCCTGATGGAACTGAGATGACCGATGCCTTCACCTATGAGTGGCGGCTTTGGAGCCTAACCGAGTTACGCGACATATTGGTTGAAGCCGGCTTTAAAACGGCCGACTGTTATTGGGAAGGTACCGATGACGATGGTGAAAGCGGGGACGGTATATTCACCAAAACAGAAGAGGGCGAGGCCTGCCTTTCTTATGTTGCCTATTTGGTCGCTGCCAAGTAGGCAATAGAACCCAATAGGCACGAAATGACCGTCAACAGTGACTCGAGGTAACAGAGATGGGCAAAATCATAGTTGTCATGCTGATTGTTGGGCTGATTGCGATTGCAAGAAAGTCCACACCCGCGGAAGGCAAATCTGGCTCAGCACTATTGTCACAATCGCCGCAGCCGCATAACCCCGAAACGATTAAAGTCGCGACTTACAATATTCAAACTGGCAAAGGTTTGAACGGCCGACGCAATTTGCTCGCCAGTGCCCAGGTAATGGCTTCTGCCGATCTTGTTGGAGTTCAAGAAGTGTATGGCGCTGGCTTTGATGGATTGTTCGCGCCTGGTCAAACCGAGCGTATCGCCGAGCACGGAAAGTTCGGGTGGTTGTTTAGTGCAACACGCCGTCGCTGGTTTCGTGAACATCGTGGCAACGCGATATTAAGCAAATTACCGGTTAGCGATTGGCGTGTGGAAATGCTGCCAGACACGTCCGGAAAGAGCTTTCGAAATATGACCATCGCCGAAGTTCATTGGCAAGGAGAACGCTTCCATTTTATTAATACTCACCTGCATACCCGAGGTGGCCGCGAAGAGCAGCTTGAAATTGTGCTACAGGAATTCGCCAAGTACCCTCGCGCTATTTTATTGGGTGATTTTAATAGCCGAGCCACCGCACCAAGCCTGGAAAATGCACTAAAAGACATCGAAATTACCGACGCTGTTGCCGCTGCCGGATTAGATATCGAGAACGCGGATCGCATTGATTGGATCCTCACAAAAGGCTTCAAAGTTGAAGCAGGGGAGATGTTAGAGAAAGGGGTTTCGGATCACCCGTACTATCAGGTTAGTCTCAGCTACAACTAGCAATTTCTTTTTTCTTGCTGTTTGTCCAATAGTCATAATCTGTTAGATGGCTTGCAAAATTTGCCTCAAAGGGCAAAATGCAGGAGTCGACAGGGGGATGATGGACGTGTAAAGCAAGATCTAACGCCGCAGGCAATATTTATTTCAGCACTTTGCACAATACTCTAGAGACTGCAGTACCTACTATAACCATACTTGGTTCGAACATCTCACAAGCGCGGCTTGTGTGCGTTAAGAGCCTTAGGAGAATTGATATGTTCAAAGAGTTTAAAGAATTCGCAATGAAGGGAAACTTCGTTGATATGGCGGTTGGTATCGTCATTGGCGCGGCGTTCGGAACCATCGTCAAATCATTTGTTGACGACATCATTATGCCAGTGGTCGGTGTACTCACTGGCGGCGTCGACTTCGGTAATATGTTCGCCGTTATCAAAGGCGGCGACGGCGCAACCTTTGCAACTCTGGAAGCCGCCAAAGAGGCTGGCGCAGTCACCATTAACTATGGCCTGTTTATTAATGCAATGGTGACATTCATTATTGTTGCGTTCGCATTATTCATCGTAATCAAAGGCATGAACGCGGCGAAAAAGGCCGAAGAAGAAGCACCTGCTGCACCGCCAGAGCCGTCTGAGGAAGCCAAACTGCTGGCCGAGATCCGCGACGCCCTCGCTAAATAACGTACAGGAAGTACTAACATCGTAAAGGGGTCGAAATTGCTCCTGGCAACCTTCGACACTTCCACCATCCATGGTGGTCGCGCGCCCGAGAGCGATGAACGTACAGATTGTTCTTACCTTCGACAAAAAGCCGCATCATATGATGCGGCTTTTTGTATTTAAACCCACTCTGCCAACAAGCCAAGGGGGATTTATTCCAAATACCTTCACCCCGATTGCTTGAAAACAATCAATTTCGATTTGCTAAATCATCATTGCTCATTAGCGTTCCGATTTGGTTAGTTTCCAAGAACTGCATGCCGCGGTTGGCCATTGCGATTGCTGAGTTTACATCATCCAGATTGTACATCGCCCACTGCCAACTGCCGCGCCATATTTCATCATCATTGCGCGGTAAGCTTTCGACATCACAAAACATAAAATCCGGTTTAAGTTGTTCAAGAATGTCTCGGCATTCGTCATTCCACGCAGGTAACACCCACCCAGTTCGCATTGAGGATATTTTACGCGCGTACTCAATAACCTCATGATTAAATGAAATAATCACGCATTGCGGCTCGGTATCGGTGCTCAATATTCGTTTGTGCACTTCATCCATGAACATTGGGATACCAAAGCGATCGATTGATTCCTGCTTAATTTCCACAAACGTAGTGACGTCTTCGTGGCGAGCCATCCACTTGCAATACTTCTTAAAGGTGGTGAATCGATTGTCTAAAAATTCATCTTCAAAGCGTTGCGGATACGAGGCATGCATCGCTTTAAAATGCTTGGATTTAGTGTCTCGAATATCCGCATCGATACCCGCCATACGCATTAGATTAGCATCGTGATGCAATACCGGCACTCGGTCGGCGGTGAGTTGAAGATCGAGCTCCATGTAACGAGCCCCGTGTTGATACGCCGCCTGATAGGCCAATAGTGTGTTCTCGGGATAACGCCCTGAGTAGCCTCGGTGTGCAACCAATACTGGTGGTGCACCGTTTAATACGCTTTGTTTTGTCATTTTAACCAATACCCAAACGTCTTTTCACGAGCCCTATATATAGCATAAACGCTCCAATGTTGAGTACACATGTTATTCTCGGCACACGACTAACCCTATTAATACTATGGCACTTTACCCATTGTCTGAACTGAAAAAATCGCTGGACCAAGCCTACGCAAATCTGTCTCCGGACGAAGTGCTCAATAGCATCGAACTATTTGGTTACCGTTGTGATGGCCGATTGCTTGCGCTCAATAGCTATGAGAATCGAGTGTACCGAGTTGGGCTCGACGATGGTTCCAGCCTGGTTGCAAAGTTTTACCGGCCAGAGCGTTGGAGCAACGAAGCAATTTTAGAGGAACATGAATATACTCAAGATTTAGCTGAGCTTGAAATCCCTGTGGTGGCGCCAATAGAACTGGATGGCAATACCCTGCTGCACACTGAACACTTTAGAATCGCCTTATTTGAAAATCGCGGTGGCCGCGCCCCCGACTTGGAAGACTTCGACCAGCTCGAACAAATGGGGCGCTTTATGGGCCGCATTCATCGAGTTGGTCAAGCGCGTGCTTTTACACACAGGCCGAGTCTTACTATTCAAACCTTTGGTTTCGATGCTCGCGACTTTGTGCTGAGCAACAATTTCATTCCACCTGAATTAGTAGAAGCCTATACCTCTCTAACTGAACAACTATTATTAGAAGCATCGCAGTGCTACCAACGAGCGGGCGACGTCACGATGATTCGCTGCCATGGTGACTGTCACCCAAGCAATGTTTTATGGACCGATTCAGGGCCGCATATTGTCGATTTTGACGACGCCCGAATGGCTCCGGCGGTGCAAGACCTTTGGATGTTCCTTGCCGGCGATCGACCCGACCGAACAGCGGGACTGGACGCAGTGTTATCGGGATATACCGAATTTTGCGAGTTCGATGCACGCGAATTACATTTGATAGAAGCACTGCGTACACTGCGTTTAATTCACTACTACGGTTGGCTGGCCAAACGCTGGAGCGACCCGGCATTTAAAATCGCGTTTCCCTGGTTCAATACTCAACGATGTTGGGAAGACCATATACTGAGCTTAAGAGAACAGGCCGCACTGCTGCATGAAGAGCCACTGAGCTGGTTTGGCTAGTAGCGATTAATTTACTCCGTTCTCTAAGGCTCGAATAGCTCCAGACTTACTCGCTCGTCGTTCGAACGAATGTCTTTGTACGCGCGCCCCATAAAGTCAAACACTCCACCACTGACCGGGTCTACAAAGCCACCGTACCAAACAAGGTTGCTGGGCAACTGATCTGGCGCCTCTTTTAAATAGACCAGCTCAATACCTGCGCGCGATGATTGCGCGTTAATCAAACATAAGGCTTTCGTCGAGTCGCACCCTTTATTAGCGTCCAATACCATTGCATTAAGTTCTGCGGCTTGTCGACGTTGCGCGCTACTCAAACGCGTGACCCAGACTCGTTGTCGATCAACACGTCTCAAGGCGGTTTGACCAATCACCACATTGTCAAACACACTGGCAGTACTGGCTGTTATCGACGGACCGGTCAAACTTCTAAACAAAACAAACAGAAAGGCCAGACACAGCACAATCAACATGCCTCGAATCGCTCGGCTTAGCACAACACGTTTATTCATAGTGGTTATCTGCGCGCTTTGGTCTCCAACACCTCAATTGACCACTGCAATCCACTTTGAGTCGGACTAAGCTTATCAAAGTTCAAATTTTGATCTAAGGTAACCTGCGAACCAGATGGCACATTAACCAATATGTTGCGTTCTACGCGTTGCAATTCAGTGCATGCCTGGCTCTCACATTGTGAGGCGATAACGGCGAAATTGAGACGAGTGATGGTGCCTTTCTCGGCATTGTTCTTTAGGCAAATGCTGATATCGAAATTAGTACGATAACTGTGTTGTGCCACGACACCGCAGTTTTCCACATCGCTGATGTTAACCAGGTTTCGGATCTGCCGTTTATCATAGCCATCAAACCAGAATCCAAGTCCACACAGCACCAATGCGATAATGCAAATGCGTATCTTTCGAGGCTTATCAAAGCCTGAGCCATACAATACCCAGACCAAAAATAAGAAAACCAGCAGTATGATCACTCGGATCATCAATGACCTCCGTCAGTCCTAACATCAAATTCACTGGCATGATATCACTTCCTGTCATACCATCATCACAGACCCTACATAAAAATAAGCATCATCTTTGCCTAATTACATGGCCAGAACTGCATGAGCATTGAAAAACTAAACCATAAATCAATTTTAAAGGCGATGTTCAAAGATCGTATGATCACGGTCAATGAAGCCAAGCGAATCGACGCCAATTTACTCAGCGCAAACCCAGCACCCAGCCACCCATTAGTTGGGATTGCGCGCAGCCTGCCTTCGCACAAAGAAACCGGTAAAAATATTACCTTGGAGCCATTATGCGAATGGTTTGCCGACGCCATTGATGTTAAGTACTTTTTTATCGACCCGCTCAATATTGATATTGCCGCGGTCACCAAAGTAATTGCCGCTGATTATGCCAAACGTCACGGCTTTCTCGCCATCGAAGCAACGCCAGACCGCGTCACCCTTGCGGTTAAGAATCCCCTCGACCTGTCCTGGAAGGATAATTTAGAAAACCTTCTGCGCAGAGAAATTGATATTGTTTTTTCCAACCCGCTTGAGATCGACCGTTATGTAAGCGAATTCTATACTTTGGCGAAATCGATCAGTAAGTCGAATATTAATGACGACCGAAGTGGCACAAGCCTACAGCAAAACCTTGAGCAACTGGTTGATTTAGGTCGTACCGGACAACTCGACGCTGAGGATCATCACATTGTTCAATTGGTTGACTGGCTGCTGCAATACGCCTTCGAGCAGCGCGCCAGTGACATTCATTTAGAACCTCGCAAGGAACGTGGCGAAGTTCGTTTTCGTATCGACGGGATGTTGCACCACGCCTACCAGGTGCCCCCCAATGTGTTGCTGGCGATCGTAGGCCGTCTTAAAACGTTAGCACGTATGGACATATCGGAGAAACGTCGCCCTCTCGACGGCCGCCTTAAAACGCGCACACCTGAAAATAAAGAAATCGAATTACGCTTATCAACGGTGCCAACCGCGATGGGCGAGAAAATGGTAATGCGAATCTTCGACCCTGAGGTTCTGCAACGATCATTCAACGAGCTCGGCTTGAATGACCGCGAATTGACTATCTGGAACCGCCAAACAAGTCACACTAACGGCATAATTTTGGTAACCGGGCCAACTGGCTCAGGTAAAACCACAACACTGTATTCAACCCTCAAAAACCTCGCAACCAGTGAGGTTAATGTGTGCACTATCGAGGACCCAATCGAGATGGTTGAACCGGCGTTTAACCAAATTCAAGTTCACAGCGCCATTGATTTAACCTTCTCAGCAGGCGTGAAATCCTTACTTCGTCAGGACCCCGATATTATTATGATCGGTGAGATACGAGATTTGGAAACCGCTGAAATGGCTATCCAGGCTGCGCTAACAGGCCATCTTGTGCTATCAACCTTGCACACCAACGATTCACCTTCCGCGATTACCCGCATGCAAGAACTTGGTGTACCCGCCTACTTAATAAACGCTACTGTGCTGGGTGTAATGGCACAGCGCCTAGTGAGAACTCTTTGTCCACATTGCAAGCAACCAGACACTATAGATCAAAACTCGTGGTCTGATTTTGTGCAAGGCGCTGAGATCGAGATAGATCAGCCCCACAAACCCGTGGGCTGCGTAGAATGCCGACAAACGGGCTTCCTAGGGCGCCTGGGCCTGTATGAAATGCTGGAAATGACCAACGCGATTAAACCACTGGTGAAACCCGGCGGTGACTTACAAGATCTGCGTGATCAGGCAAAGAAAGACGGATTACTGACCTTGCGACACAGTGGCGCAAAAAAGGTATCGCAAGGGCTCACTACGATGGAAGAAGTATTGCGTGTAACTCCGTTTGTGGTGTAGTCATGCGCGATCTTATGCGGCCAACACGGCGCCGATCTAGACATCATGCAACGAGCAAGCCTCGTCGCGATAAAAAGCGTATAGGTTTTTTTCGCCGCCTGATTAAATGGAGTCTTAGGTTAGTCTTGCTAATCTGCTTTCTATCGGCGCTGCCAATGGTGGTTCTTCGATACTACGACCCACCAACGAGCAGTTTTATTGAACTGAATAAACGCAATAACAACACCAATATTAAGCACCAATGGGTGGCATTCGAAAAGGTGTCTCTGTACTTCCCAAATGCCGTTATTGCCTCAGAAGATCAGCAATTTCCAAACCATTTTGGTTTCGACATTAAGCAAATAAAACTGGTGCTGGAAGAACGCAAAGGCGGGCAGTCGCGCGGTGCCAGTACCATATCTCAGCAAACGATTAAAAACTTGTTTTTATGGCCCGGTCGAAGCTTCCTAAGAAAAGGGATCGAAGCATGGCTTGTTATATGGATGGAATTGATCATACCCAAAAAACGCATCCTTGAGCTGTACATCAACTTCGCACAATTTGGTAAATCGGTATTTGGCGTTGGCGCCGCCAGTCAGCACTACTTTGGCATTGATGCCAAAAACCTGAATCCTGAACAATCGGCGCTGATAGCGGCGAGTCTTCCGACACCATCGCGCTCGAATCCCGCTAAACCAAGCGACTATCTTAAAGAACGAGCGGCTTACATTATGGATCAAATGCCGCGCGTAGGCGGGCGGCGTATGGTGCGCGAATTATAGTTCGCGCTCTGCTAACTGTCTTATTTCAATTCTGACATGATAATCTTATCTGTGAGCGCAGCCTCGTAATCTCTGCAACACAATGAACTAGAATCATCTCGATGTATGGCTGATGACGCCTATATAGACGCGCTGAAGAATAGGCGCGCTGAAGAATCCCAAACACTCGAATTTACGGATAATAAATGCGACACTTAAGGGATGAATAGACAATTCCCAAACAGCCGATTACGACGCAGCCGTGCCAATGATTTTTCGCGTCGAATGGTACGCGAAAACAGCTTATCAACAAGTGACTTAATATTGCCTGTTTTTGTTATCGAAGGCGAAAACCAACGACAGAGCGTTGAGTCAATGCCTGAGGTAGAACGGTTGAGCATAGACCTATTGGTTGATAAAGCGAAACGGCTGCATGCATTAGGTGTGCCCGCTATTGCGTTATTTCCAGTTATTGGTGACGACAAAAAATCATTACGCGCGGAAGAAGCCTACAACCCGGAAGGGCTGGCTCAACGAGCGATGCGCGCGATAAAAGCGGCCGTACCCGATATTGGCGTTATTTCAGACGTTGCACTTGACCCGTTTACGGTCCATGGCCAGGACGGTCTGCTCAACGATCAGGGCTATGTAATGAACGATGAGACCATCGAGGTTTTGGTTAAGCAAGCACTGTCGCATGCTGAAGCTGGCGCCGATATGGTAGCGCCATCAGACATGATGGACGGTCGGGTTGGTGCGATTCGTGCCGCGCTGGAAAGCGGTGATTTTCGCAATACGCAAATACTGGCCTACTCAGCCAAGTATGCCTCGGCCTTCTACGGCCCGTTCCGCGATGCAGTTGGCTCATCGGGCAATCTGGCGGGGGGCAATAAGTACACCTACCAAATGGATCCAGCCAATAGCGCCGAAGCCTTACACGAAGTGAAAATGGATATCGACGAAGGGGCTGATTACGTAATGGTCAAGCCCGGCATGCCGTATCTCGATATCGTTAGGCAGGTAAAAGACGCGTTTCAATTGCCCACTTTTGTGTACCAAGTCAGCGGTGAGTACGCAATGCTCAAAGCGGCTGCGCAAAATGGTTGGCTGGAAGAGCAGGCTGTTGTGCTTGAAGCACTGACAAGCTTTAAACGGGCCGGTGCTGACGCCATTTTGACCTACTACGCTGAAGACGTGGCGATTTGGCTGGAGGGCAAATAATAGTGAGCCTACGATACTTACATACCATGGTTCGAGTTGGCAATTTAGACGCCGCACTCGATTTTTTCTGCGATAAGCTTGGGCTAATTCAAACCAAACGCTATGACAGTGAAGAAGGGCGCTTCTCACTGATCTACCTTGCCGCACCCCATGATTTGGATGCCGCTGAGCAAGAGCGTGCTCCTGAACTCGAGCTTACCTTCAATTGGGATGAACAAGAATATTCCGGCGGTCGTAACTTCGGCCACCTGGCTTACGAAGTTGATGATATTTATCAGGTCTGCAAACGGTTGATGGATAATGGCGTCACCATCAATCGTCCACCAGCCGATGGTCACATGGCGTTTGTAATTTCACCGGATGGAATATCGGTTGAGCTATTACAAAAAGGCGAGAGTCTCGCACCACAAGAGCCCTGGTCGTCCATGCCCAAAATTGGCAGTTGGTAGGAGTTATATTTAGTCTCCGTTAATTCATTGCGGCTTTGTTTTTGGTATCATCAAACCAATAATATGAAGAGAATAAAAAATGAAAACGAAAAAGGAAATTGTCAATAATTGGTTGCCCCGTTATACGGGCATGGAGCTGGATGGATTCGGGAAGTATATTCTGTTAACCAATTTTTCGAACTACTTGAACATTTTTGCCGAGCAAGCCGGGGTAGAGGTGGTCGGTCTTGATCGCTCGATGCCGTGCGCCACCGCCAATGGCATTACGATGATCAATTTTGGTATGGGCTCACCCAACACAGCGACTATTTGTGACTTGCTCAGCGCTATTGAACCAAAAGCGGTATTGTTTTTGGGGAAATGCGGCGGCCTAAAGAAAAAAAATTCGGTTGGCGATTTAATCCTTCCAATCGCGGCAATTCGCGGCGAAGGAACCAGTAACGATTACATGCCAGCTGAAGTACCGGCACTGCCCGCGTTTGAACTGCAAAAAGCCATCAGCACGACTATTCGAGATCACGGTAAAGATTATTGGACTGGAACCGTCTACACCACCAACAGACGTGTCTGGGAACACCATGACAAATTCAAACGGTACCTCAAACGCACTCGCGCAATGGCGATAGATATGGAAACCGCCACCTTATTTTCAGCAGCATTTAAGAACAAATTTTCTGCAGGCGCCTTACTTTTGGTGAGCGATGTTCCGATGACACCGGACGGCGTTAAAACCGACGCCAGCGACGCCAAAGCCACTTCGAATCACGCCAAGATGCACGTCGACCTCGGCATAGCCAGTTTGGAGCAGCTGATCAACAAATCGCTCACCGTGAAACATCTGCAGTTTTAATTAGCATGGCGAGAAACATTGAAATTAAGGCGAAGGCAAATGACTTCGCTTCTCAGGTAACCATCGGTGATCGAATTAGCGACCAAGACCTGGTGATCTTGTTTCAGGAAGACACTTTTTTCAAGGTTCCGGAGGGAAGGTTAAAATTGCGAGAGTTCCTCGACAGCAAAGCGATGCTGATTTTTTACCAGCGTAGCGACGAACACGGTCCTAAATTGTCTGATTACCACATCAGCGAAACAGAAGATGCCGTCGGCTTAAAGAACGTGTTGGAAAAAGCGTACGGCATTCGCCAAGTCGTTAAAAAGGTTCGCTCGTTGTATATGGTAGGCCGTACCCGATTACATTTCGATGAAGTTGAAGGCTTGGGTGATTTCATTGAGCTTGAGGTTGTGCTCGAGCCCGAGGATACTCTCGAGAGCGGCCAGGCTGAAGCCGAATCCCTCATGCAGCAACTCAATATTCAAAAAAGTGACTTAATTGATGTGGCCTACGTTGATCTACTAGAACAACAAACAAGTTAGTTTATGCATAACCGTGAGTCCAGAACGCAGTCAGCCTGAACTAGATCGTCTTAAACAAGGGGTCTGCCTGTGCTGTGAGCGCGAAACCAGCTTAACGTTTCATCACTTAATTCCAAAAAAAATGCATCGTCGTACGCACTTTAAGAAACATTTTAGTAAACAACAACTTAATCAAGGCATACTGATTTGTCGAACTTGCCACAATGGTATTCATAAACGTTTTGACGAAATGCAATTAGCCAAAACGTTAAACTCGCTAGCCGACATTAAACGCAACCCTGAACTCGTTAAATTTTTTCGGTGGGTTGCCAAGCAAAAAATACAGCTTTAATAACATCATGATTAAAACTATTTCTCAGTGGGTCGCTAAAATTCCTGGCATAGAAGGCTACGAGCTGCTTACCAGCAGCGCTATCGCAGTGGCGGTAATCTTGCTACTGGCCACAATTTCATTTTTCATTGTTAAGCACATATTAATTCGCCTAATTGATAAGTTAATTACCAAAACCAAATCGGATCTTGACGACATATTGATCAAGCACAAGGTGTTTAGCCGTGTTGCCTATTTGGTGCCGGCATTTTTGATCTATAAGCTTACCCCCGAAGCACTCTCACACTATCGATGGATAAGCGATATCGTGATCACGGTGGCGGCGATCTATATGGTCATCATCATTGCTTTGATTATTGATGCATTTATAAACTCACTGCTTGAGATTTATCACTCCTTTTCAATTTCCCGGCGCGTTCCTATCAAAAGCTTTGCGCAGATAGCGAAGCTGGTTACCTACTTGTTTGCGCTGATCGTCATTGCTAGCTTAATTATAGGTGAGTCGCCGCTTAAACTGTTTGCTGGCTTAGGCGCGATGACGGCGGTATTAATGCTGGTCTTCAAGGATCCAATCCTGGGCTTTGTCGCTGGCTTGCAACTGAGTTCGAACCGTATGGTCGCCATTGGCGACTGGGTGGATATCCCTCAACACGAGGCAAGCGGTGATGTTCTGGAAATTGCCCTGACTACGGTCAAAGTTAGGAATTTTGACAACACGATCACAACCGTTCCAACCCAAAGCCTGATCAATGATTCGTTTAAAAACTGGCGAGGCATGCAGGAATCACCTGGCCGAAGAATAAAGCGGTCGATCTTTATTGACGTGAATTCAATCGAATTCTGTGATGACGAGGCATTGGCCCGCTATAGTAAAATCGATTACATCAAAGAGTATATCGAGGCCAAGAAAAGCGAAATACAGGCGTATAACGACAGAACTGGCACCCACCAAGAGTCGCGGGTGAACGGTCGCAGGCTTACCAATATCGGTACTTTTAGAGCCTATGTCTTGGCCTACCTAAAAAACCATCCGAATATCAATCAAAATCTCACCATTCTTGCCCGGCAATTGGCCCCAACGGACAGCGGCCTGCCAATTGAGATCTACGCATTTAGCGCAGACAAAAATTGGGCCAATTACGAAACGATCCAAGCCGATATATTCGATCACCTTTTCGCTGTGATACATGAATTTGATCTGCGCGTGTTCCAAAAACCCAGTGGGTTTGACCTACAAGCCCTTACTTAAGTATTGAGAATTAAGGTTATCAAAACTAATGGGTAGACCCACAGTTTAATTCTACCCAACTAATTAGTTCTGATTGATTGAGGATGGTTATCTTCCCGTAACCAACCTCAATCAAACCAAGCTTACTTAACTTTTTAAGTGCTTTACCCAGTGACACCCTTGTCACTCCCAGCGTATACGCCAAATCATCTTGCCGGCTTTGTAGCACAGTCGACCCACCGAGTGAATACGACATCGATAATAGTGTTTTGGCGGTGCGCTCAATGATGGGTAAGCGGCGAATCGCATCCAACATTTCCAACAATATGTGCGTACGTGTGAGTGTGGTTTTTAACAGGGCTCGAGAAATACTGGGATGACGTTGATACAGCGTATCGAATTTGGTTTTCGATAATTGATAAATCTCAGAATCACCGATAGACGATATGTCATGCGTACGAGGCAACTCTGTAAACAAAGTAAACTCACCAAAGCATTCACCCGGCCCCAGAGCCGCCACCATGACAAAGGTACCGTCAACGCCATTCACACCGACATGTGCAGCACCTTTACTCACAATCGAAAGCCCTGGTTTCAAGGCGCCTCGAGTATGAATTAATTGCCGATCTGAATACTTCATTAATACCGCCTCAAACAAGAGCTCATCGATCACAGTATCGGGTAACAAGTCCAAAAAGGCGGGCGATATTATTTTAGTTAAATCCAACAAAACGATGAAAATGTAAAATATTTATCATTTTAATTCAATGCAGACTGCTACGATTTATTTCTTAATCGATCAACTCGAGCCGCGAAAATATGAAACCCGAGCTAGTTATTGTATTGCTAATCTTTTTAGGTTTTATTGTTCTGGAAATATTGTTTACCCAATTTTTCTCAAAACCTAAATCAACACGTGACGACGCTGTAGTCGAAATTATTGGAACACTCATGCTGACACTTATCACTCAGCCATTGGTGATACTGGGTGGTTTTACACTTGCGTCTTTTCTGGCACCGGAAGCTCAGGATGTGTTGAAGACCTGGCATTTTCTCAGCGTTTTTGCCTTGTTTCTGATTTTTGACGATATGACCCAATATTGGTGGCACCGAATTTCACATATGGTGCCGTGGCTATATAAATTACATCGCCCGCATCACAATGCTGAATACTTATCGATTCGTATTGTCTATCGAAACAATATTTTCTATTACTTCCTGATGCCTGGATTGTGGTTTTCCGGCGCGTTGATATTCTTCGGAGGGGCCTGGGTTTATGCAGTCTACATCGTGATTAAGATGACAGTGATATTTGGTGCTCACAGCGACGTTCGCTGGGATGCACCGCTGTACAAAATAAAGTGGTTGTCGCCCGTCATGTGGGTTGTAGAACGCACTATTTCGACTCCTTCGACCCACAGCGCACATCATGGTAAACATGCCAGTGACGGCATCACCAATTACAAAGGCAATTTCGGAAACCTTCTTTTCTTCTGGGACGTACTATTCGGCACCGCGAAAATAACGCGTAAATACCCGGAAGAAATTGGTGTAGAAAACCTACCCGACACCACAGCGGCTGAGCAACTGATATGGCCATTAGTAAACGTTACGCCGATGCCAGTGGCAACACCTACTACGAAATCCAGTTCCTGACTTTCTGCAGCAAAGGTGTCCGTTTTGAGTACTATAATAAATCGCTCTATTTTTTGTTGCGGAGTGCTCGCTTGATAATGTAGTCAGTAGCCTGGTTGTTTCTGCCCTCGGCCAACCATTTAGAACAGAGCCCTTCTACCCAGGTAGGAGATGACTTCCAAGCGTCATTCAGCCAATTTGCCACCGAGTCTTGAACATAACGCGATTCGTCCTGCTTCACTGGCGATAACAAATCTATTGCCAGTGAAGGATCTGTCTTCAATACGGCAATGTGCTTACTCCAAACACCTCTGGGACGTATCGCCTCTACAGCGAACCTTCTGAGAAATTCAGACTCTTTTCGTACCCAAGGTGTCAGGCAGGCTATGGCCTGCTCAGGTGATTTAACAATATGTGGTCGGACGGCCAGCCAGGACCATTCGCGCACCCCAAAATGAGCATCATCAGCAAAGCCACGGATTCGAACTAATCGCTCCTCAAGCGGGATATTTGGCTCGTGTGCTACCAAATAAGCGCCCCATCCGCGCACCAAATCGGATTGATGCGACGCGAGAAATTCCAGTTTTGTAAGTCCATAGTAGTCGAAGATCAATTCAGCAACGAGAGCCATGCGTTTGGTGACACCGAGTTTTTCGCTCTGTCCGAGTGCCGTGTCATCAATCTCAGGCAGTACTGTGTTTAGCAATACCACGAAATCAGTTGCGAGATTTTCCGTTAGGTTCACGGCCTCAATCTGACCCGTGTTCAAGCAGTTGAGAACGTCTTTTGGCACCTCTGATACTCGAATTGCGCCTTTGCGAGAAACATCTACCATATCGTTATCACCGTAATCAGCGCGTAGTCGTTCGCTTTGACGTTCAACATGTTACAGGAGCAAAAATTCATAATGAGATTGAAGGGATTACCTTAAGATCGTTTCGACAGAGAAGTCTGTCAATTCGGCAAGCTCCTTTTTCGAACTGCCACATCGAGCTCGCAGAGCAATGGTTTGCAGGGTCGCCTGCAACATCTTGGACGCAAGTGCAGCGTCCACTTCAAGCGAAATCTGTTTCTCTGCCTGAGCGTGTTCGATGCGAGCGTTGAATACTTGGTCTAATCGACTGATAAGCTGCTTCAGGTCTTGTCCAACTTCGGGATGTTGTAACGATTCGGTCGGGGCGGTACAGATCATTAAACAACCCAAAGCGGGTTCCGAACCACAATAGACGTCAATTGCAGCTCTAAAAAACGCTTTAAATGCTTGTTTCGCGTCACCCAAAGAATCTAGCGTTGCATTCACACCCTGATCAAGTTGACCGCAAAAATGGGCTAAAGACTTCCGATAAATTTGCTCTTTGCTTCCAAAGGCATTGTAAATGCTTGGGCGATTCATGTTCATCGCCAAGGCAAGATCATCCAAGGACGTTCCAGAGAGCCCTTTTTCCAGAAAAAGAGTCATCGCCGCGGTTAAAACTTGTTCTTCATCAAACTTTCTAGGTCTACCTCGAGTCATTTTTGTACCTTTTCGCATAATATATATTGACTTCAGGCATTATTGTGCGAAACAATACAAAAATAGTCAATCATTCACCGGAAAATAAATATGGCAATCATCGAAAACCCCACTAGCCCATTGATTCAGAAACTCGAAGGGCTGCATCTATTTCACTACGACGGTGCACCTTGTGCACAGCGAGTCAGATTTGCGCTTCATGAAAAAGGGTTGGTTCGTGGGCGCGAAGTTAAGTTTAATGACGACGACCAGAAAACGCTTATCGCCGGAGCGGGAGAATGGATCAGTCGAAGCGTTTCGCTACCAAAAAAAGAGCATATGACAAAATCTTACAGTGAGATCCAACCCAACTTAGTTGTCCCCGCCCTCGTTCATAATGGTGTTCTGCACATTGAGTCGATGGATATTGTGAACTATATCGATGAGGTATTCGGTGGCACTCCACTAATCCCCAGGCACAATAAAGAACAAATGTTAGACGCGCAAGAACTAACCAATTTAGGCAAAAAGCTTCACCGCTCGGTTCGTTTCGTTACGTATCGATGGGGATTAAGAAGCTTAGCCAGGTTATCCAATAAAGAGGAAAAAAAGCTTCAAGCGTTATTAACCGATAAACAAGACGAGGAACAATTGGTCAGCTTTTACGGGGGCTACAGCAATAGCACGATACCCGATGCCGTGTACGAAGATCACTTGGACCAACTCAACTCAGCATTCATCGATCTCGAAAAACGCCTAATGTTAGATGGGCGGGCGTTTCTAACTGGCGATGAGCTCACCATGGCCGACGTCATTTGGGCGATGAAAATGCAAAGGCTAATCGAATGTGATTACCCATTCGAACAATGCTTTCCGGCTTTATACTCGTGGTTTAAGCGTATATCGTCTCGTCCGTCATTTCGCGAAGGTGTGATGGGCAAATACCGGTTCATGAGCAAAATGTTTATCGCCAAAGCAGGCTTAGAACGCGTTTTGGGTATTGGGTTAAAAAGAGAGGTGCTCAAACGTGTCGCCTGAAATTTTAGGGCTGGTAATCGCGATAATATTTTTCGTGCCGACAATCCTGTATTTGAGAAAGAAGCGAATAGAAGCGCACGCATGGCCACTTTTCCTGGCAACGTTGCCTATTTATTACATGTTGTTCGGCGTACTTGCGTGGGATTTAAACTCCGTTCTTTTAGAGCTGATTGTGGGAATGCCTTATATTCTATGCGGCTTGATGGTATGGAAAATCGAGAGCCGTACCAGCCTCATCATCATCGCATTTGCGTGGATGAGCCATGGTGTCTACGATTATCTGCATAACCATATCTTTGTTAACCCGGGTGTATTTGCCTGGTATCCAAGCTTTTGCGCTTTTGTTGACATCGCGGTTGGCGTGTATATTTTAAGCCAATCGCAGGCACTGCTTAGTAAACAGAGGAAAATTGAACCTTCGCTTTGACGCACGAATACAGACACCAATACCTAACAAGACTGAATTCAAAGGTCAGCGCGAGTCTTAACTCTTGCGCAAGCCTTTTTGATCCAGCCGCCAGCACAACGTTTTAATTCTATCTTGACCAAAAAATGGCTCTCCATCGAAGACGAGTGTGGGGACGCCCCAATGCCCAGCCGCCTCTAGTCGTTCTTGATTTTCATGTATTTCATTCAAGTAGCTGTCTTCATCAACGATGTTGTTTTTCATTGATTCAAGGTCTAAGCCCGCTCTCTGAGCAGCAAGCTTGAGGTGGTCTCCTTCATTCCAGTTCTCGGTTCCACCAAATATTAGTTTCGAAACTTCCGCCGCAAATTCAATACCGAGGCCATTGCGTTGACTCTCCACTCCAAGATAACTAAGCTCGTAAATATAGGGCTGCTCGTCTGAAATAGTTAATGTTTCTAATTCCATCACGATTGGATCAGGCGAAGGCCATGCATGAGGCAATCCTAGATATTCGGCTCTGCGTTCCCAGTCTAAGAGAATATACTTCGCTTTGATCGCGCTTCCTTTACTGAACAATATATTGGGGTCTCTAATGGCAATAGGGAATACCACTCTTAAATTTATCTGGACATTATATCGCTGTTTTAACTCGAGCATTTCAGGCGTAGCTAAATATGAATACGGGCTGCGGAATGACCAATACACATCAACGGTTTTCATGCTTTCTCATGAGTAATTTTATAATCGAACAAAACGAGTGGAACGCGTGGCGTAGTCATTTGAATTATGCACTTTACGGTTACGATCAACAACGATTAAGCCACAGTGATCACTGTCAACATCGTCTCAGTCTCGAGGGTCGTTTTTGTCTGAATGCAACGATTGCCCTGGTGTTAAGTAAATAAATTTAGCACCTTCTGGTGCCTTTGGCTTGTGCCAATACCCTTTCGGCACGACCATTGTTTCATTGGCTTTTGCCGTATAAACCTCGCGCCCGCTGTCGGCGAGGAGTTCTATCTCTAGGGCGCCTTCGATGACGTAAAATAGCTCGTCAGTATCGGGGTGCATTTCCCAAACGGGTGATTCCCCCTGAATGTCCACGGCACCGAGAGACGATGAATTGAAGGGCAATACATTTAGAAAGTCTCCCGATTCCGAATGGTTTAATAATTCAATTAGGTTAACGACCTTCATGTTCATAGGGTTCACCTCGGCTATCCTTATTTTAATTTATTACATGATTGATCAAGGCTTGTTCAACTATATGTTAGTTTGCTAGTCGCTCAAGTAATATTCAACCGTGGAAACCACTCGTACATTCTTTATATGTGGGTTGTTCTTGTCGCGAGCAGAAATGCTAAATCGGCCCTGCGATGCGTTTTTTATTTTACCGAGTTCGCTTTCAGAATCACTGGCAAATTTCTGCGCTACTTCGCGCGCATTACGAGTCGCTTCTTCAATCATTAATGGCTTAACCTCATTCAGTCTGGAGAAAATATATTCTACGCTGCCGTCATAGCTGGTGCTGAATAAGACCCCTTGTTTGCCCAAACTTGAGAGCTGATTCATGGCCGCCCGTACAATCTCGATGTTGTGCGAATACACAGTGACCGTTTGCGTGGTAGTAAATCGAAATTCGGGTTGATAACCGCTGCCGTAATCTTGCAACTTCTTATCAGTAATATTAGGTGTGCTAAGACTAATCTCCGAGGCTTCAATGCCTCGCACATTTAAAAATTCACGAATCATCGCTACATTTTTATCTATCGTGGCATAGGTATCATCCAATGTTTTAGCGGGCACGCTAAACTGAATCGGCCAAATTACGATGTCAGCGGGGTACTCTTTCTCGGCCAAACCCTTGACTCTGACACTGCGCTCAAATTGCTTGAACTCTATCGCGGCATTGCCGAGTAAAAACCCCAATGCGGTCAGTCCAAATGCAATTCCGACGGCTAAGATAAACGCGCTTGATTTAGGTTGTGTGGTGGTCATGTGTTATCTCCGTTTGCCGACTTCTTAGATTACGATAACACATGCCCATCAAGCTAAACACTTAATAACTAGCGTGTAAGCTTGGCCATTCGTACACGCGGTTTTAAATCAGCCTTCCTAACCGGCTCGCACAATTAGGCAGCGGCTTTACGCTCTAATTCTCGTTGGTAATACTGGCCGAAACGGTTATTAATAAAGTCGTCAAACAATACGTCTTCTTGTCTTACAAACCCCTGTTGCGGCAACTTACCTTCTGACATTAAATCTAATACCGCACATATCCCGGACGCTGTGGTGATTTGAATTGCGCTCCAGAGGTTTCCATTAATGGTCTGGCTATAGACTTTATTAGCGTACGTTTCTTGCACCAGCTGGCCGTTCTTAATACCACTCACTTTGACAAATACCAAAACAACATCCTGATAGGTCATCGGTAATGAAGTTTCAAAAATTTCCTTCAACAGCGGGCGTTTATCCACCAAGCGTAAATCATGCAGCAGAACTTTCATGATATCCCTATGGCCAAGGTAACGAACGGTTCGATAATTTAGATTTCGTACTTTACCATTGAGCGTATCGCACAATGTGCCCAAGCCTCCTGAGGTATTGAAGGCTTCATACTCAATACCATCAAGTGAAAAATGTTCCAGTTCCTCAAGCGGCGGTACTTGCATTAGCTCGCCTTCAACAATGGCTTCACATGGATTGCAATATTCGTTAATTAAACCGTCTGTCGACCAGGTCAGATTGTATTTCAAACCATTAGATGGATACTTCGGCAGCGCCCCGACGCGCATATGAACATCATGCAACTCATCAAAATGCTTAGCCAATTCGTAGGCAGCGATGGTAATAAAGCCAGGAGCCAAACCACATTGTGGCATAAGAGCTGACGATGAATTTTTCGCTAACTGCTTTACCAGGTTGGTACACGCAACGTCTTCGGTCAAATCGAAATAATGCACACCCGCTGCCGCCGATGCTTGTGCTACATATTTGGTTATGTCAAAAGGGCATGCACTTAACGCGGCAAATTTACCCTCTAAAGCCTTATTAAGCTCAGCCGTGTCGGTGACATCTAACACCAGGGTTGTAAGATTGTCGTGCTTGCCAAGACGCGCTAAATTTTCGGCACTCATATCGGCTACGGTGACATGATAATCACCGCAGGAAGTGAGTAATTCGGTAATAATGGCACCGATTTTTCCAGAGCCGAGTAGTAGTACGTTCTTCATCATTATTCCTTTGGGTGTTAAGCGATGGTGTTGCCGCGTTAGTGACTGACCAGGACGGCCTAATTTGTATGTCTTTAGCTTATTGGGCTTATCAGCAGTTTTGTAGTGATAAATAATGCATTATGCATGGCATTTATAAGCATAATGACGACTTTATATACAATATGACGTATATTATTGACATCACAAGTCCGCCATCATGTCGTCAATGCAACACAGCAAAAACCAAGCCCGAATCACCTTTGCCTTACTGGTCTGCGGCACCGTAATTGGTTTAGCTGGAATAGATTTGGTATTACCAGCGATTCCCAGTTTGCCGTCATCGATATCGGGCTCGATAGAAAGCGCGCAACTGGTACTGGCCACGTTCGCAGCGGGCACAGCGATGGGTTTGCTGATTTTCGGAGAGTTGGGTGCACGCTTCGACCAACGTTGGTTGCTGATTGGCTCGCTAGTGCTGTATTCGGGCTTGTCGTATATGGCGTCTCAGTCACCGTCCATTAACCAATTGGTTGCGATACGTTTTTTTCAAGGCCTAGCCTCATCAGCTCCCGCGGTATTTGCGCCAGGCATGATTCGAGCGATGTTCGATCAGCGCGGTGCTCTTAAGGCGATTGGTTTAATGGGCAGTATAGAATCGCTCACCCCTGCATTTGCGCCTGTAGTGGGAGCTTGGTTGCTCACGTTTGCGGACTGGAGAGCATCGTTTTTTGTCACTTCGATTTTGGCACTGCTCTTAGCAATGGCTATATCCCTGTTTGGCGGTGACTTGCTCAGTGCGCGATCCGCGATGAGGCAAAAAAATAGTCCTAATACGGGCTACCTATCCTTATTCACTAACCGGGAATTTCTTCGACAAAGCTTAAGCCATGCTTGCACACTGGGCGGCTTACTGATATTTGTTTTTGGCGCCCCAACGGTAATAACCACCAACATGGGCAGTGACTTATCAACCTTTGTCGTTATGCAGTTGATTGGTATCAGTCTATTCATCACCAGTGCCAATTTGAGCGATCGCATAGTCGGAGTATTTGGCGTTGAGGTGATGATTCTCGCTGGCTCGGCGTTAAGCGCAATCGGCGCGCTATCAATCTATTTGTTTTCAATATTCGGCAATGGCGATCCCAGATGGCTATGGCTGCTGTTTGCTCCGGTCAATCTAGGTTTGGGCTTGCGCGGACCACCCGGGTTTTACCAAGCCGTCGTTGCTGCTGGCGATAACGACTCGCGAGGCGCCGCGATGCTTATCCTGTTTATTTTAGGCGTTGCAGCCCTGGGTACGGCGGCTGTTGCGCCATTTATATCTCAAGGCTTAGTCCCTCTAAGCATGGTGGCTGCCATCGTTTCGTGCAGTTCAGTGCTACTGTTATCGCTACTAAAAACGCGACGGAGTTGATCATGATTATTGACGGCAAAGATAAAGAATTAATCGCGCTGCTAAGTACCAATTCAAGGGAAAGCACGGCCAATCTGGCGCGCAAGCTTGGCATGTCGCGAACCACCATAACGAGCCGAATCGAGCGCTTGGAGAAACGCGGCATCATCACAGGGTACACGGTCCAATTTAGCGAAGATTATGAGCGCGGTCGCATTCAAGCCCACGTGATGATCAGCTCTGACCCAAAATCATCGGCTCACATTGTCCGCACCTTGAAAAAAGTGCCTGCCGTAAGTGCGCTGCATGCGGTCAACGGGGTATACGACATGCTCGCGTTAATCAGTGCCGAATCAACTCAGCATCTAGACGATGTACTCGACCTGATTGGTAATATTAAAGGGATCGGTAAAACCACGTCTTCGATTATTCTGTCAACCAAATTTTCAAGATAGGATAAAACTCACCGTTCTTTTTGGCTCTGCGTGTTCATTACTGCATAAATATCAGGGCGCATGAGGTAAAATCCCGTGCATGAACTTTATTAAAAAACTTGAAAACGCATGGTCGTCCAGCAATTCACTTTTATGTGTGGGTTTGGACCCCAATTGGCAAAAAATACCTGAGCATCTGAAAACGCGACCAGAGCCTATATTTGAATTTTGTAAAGCTATTGTAGACGCCACTCACGATTTGGTGTGCGCCTATAAACCGCAAATTGCGTACTTTGCCGGCTTGCAAGCTGAAGATCAATTAGAGAAAACGCTGAATTACATTCGCGAAACTTACCCCCACATACCGATCATTTTGGACTCAAAACGGGGGGACATTGGCAGTACTGCGGAAATGTACGCCGTCGAGGCGTTCGATCGCTATAAAGCAGACGCGGTTACGGTGAATCCATATATGGGTCAAGATTCAGCTCAGCCATTTTTAGACCGAGCTGACCGTGGCACGATCTTACTCTGTCGCACATCGAACCCAGGAGCCGGCGATATACAAGACCTTGAAGTTGACGGACAAACTGTATTCGAGAAAGTCGCCACCATGATTAGCCAACAGTGGAATGACAACAACAATTGCTGCATTGTGGTTGGGGCTACTTGGCCTGAACAAATGTCTCGCTTACGAAAAATTACCGGAGACATGCCATTTCTGGTGCCTGGTGTTGGCGCACAAGGAGGCGATGTTGAAGCACTTGTTAAGGCAGGCCAAACTGCCAATGGTACGGGCTTAATGATTAATAGTTCACGCGGAGTAATCTACGCTGGTAGCGACGAAAACTTCGCCATCGCGTCACGCAAAGTGGCATTAGAGACTCGCGATTTAATCAATCAATATAGAAACAACTAAGCCATGAAAAGCCTTTCCGAATCGGTCATAAAGACACTGGCTGGAGAGGCTGCCTATCAGCGTGGTTTACAGTATTACAATGAAGGTCGAGTCGAACAACTCACTATTAATACGTCGCACATTAGGGCGCGCGTAGCGGGGGAAAAATATTATCAGGTTACGCTAAATCATACGGCAAAGGTGTTTGATGGCTCTTGCGACTGTCCGGCCTCCGATAATTTTGATTTTTGCAAACATTGTGCTGCGGTTGGCTTGGCCTACTACTATCAAACTCAGACCAACCTGGAAATGGCCGATGTCGATGGTTCGGATGCTGTCACCTTGTATTTGAATACCTTTACCAAACCACAATTGGTTGAAGAATTCTATGCACTAATCGAGAAAGATCAAACTCTATATGACCATTGGGTACTGCGTGCTGAAATTGCCGGCGGCAATTTATCCAGTAAAGACTTACGCAAGCGGATTACTCAAGCCATTCCTTTTAAACCATCTGGCCTATGGCGACCGCAAGAAGTCGCTCACTATTTTTCGGAAGCCGTTTTGGCGCTAAAAGTATTGGAACAAGCCATCATAGCGCTGGCCGCGAGTAATGCGATTAAGTTGGTGATATACGCAATTGAACGTGTCGAAAAATCGCTCGAGACAATAGATGACAGAGCCGGCCATAAAACCGAGCTGGTTACACTGTTAATAAAATGGTTTCATCTAACGCTGAGTTCGAATGAATGGCAGGGTTCTGAAAGAGTGACCTTGCTCAGCAAACTGATACTCAATGAAAAATACAACTATGAGATTCTTAAACTGCCTAACGGCGTTCTTGATGTAATTACTAACAAAGAAAGCGAAGACATTCTGGATTCAGTGGCCAAAGCGTGGGCAACGATGCCTCCACCGGGCAACGAACCCCATGGACGCACCGATCTTTATGCGCGTCTTGAAAACCTGTTACTTGAAGACGCCTTGCTCGTAAACAATCGCGACCGCGAGCTTGAAATATTAGCTAAGGGTGCGGTCGATACCGATCGCTGTTTAAAACTGGTTAGCAAGTGTATTGCCTATCACCGATTGGATGAGGCAACTAAGTGGCTTGAGTACGCCAGTCAAGTACAAACCCTGCGCAGCTACGATGTTGCCGCAATTGAAAACCATCAAATTGATTTATGGTTAGCGCAAGGCGAATACGATAATGCATTGGCGGCGCAATGGGCTCGATTTGAAGAAAGCGAGGAACCTGGAGATTTAAAAGACGTTTATCAAACAGCAGAAAAAATCCACCAGGAGCGTGCCTATTTACAGCAAGGCATTCGCTTTTTGGATAGCAAAATTGAAGCTCGACAAGATACACCTCGTAACCGACAACGGGTAGAGAACTTACTAGCCGTTTATTTGAGCCACAATATTATTGACGATGCAATCGCCTTGGCCAGTCATCACAAAATACATCCAGGCACGCTGATGGCGATTGTCAATGCCGCCCCTATACAATCCAGTAAAACCTGTTCTTTGGCTGAGCGCGCAGTCAATCATTTGATTAACCTCAACAGCAGCGAAACCAATGAGCGCGCCAATTGGTTTTTACAAAAGCTGTATACAAATTCGAAACCACGTGACAAAGCGCTGGTTAAAGATCTGATTCAACGTATTTACAACAAACCTGAAAATAAACGGAAGACCCACTTTGTGAAACAGCTTAAAGCAAACTTCGAGTTTATTTGAGCTTACTTAAACCATCACTATTACATGGCACATCATTGACCAAGGTAAAGTACACGCGTAGCGTTGTGCACAAGCCAATTCAATTTCGAGAGGTCATCGTGCTAGAGAGAATCACCGCCAGTGCATTATTGCTGGTATCGCTCATTCATTTTCTACCGATTGCCGGTTTTGCTGGCGCTACTAAATTATCCTCATTGTATGGCGTTGATATTTCGGATCCAAACCTGGAAATCTTAATGCGACACAGAGCGATATTGTTCGGCATTGTCGGAGCGCTTTTTGCGTATGCGGCGTTTCAACCTAAATTGCAACCTTTCGCATTTCTTGTTGGCTTTGTTAGCGTGCTTTCATTCTTCTATCTAAGCTACGCGGCCGACAACGTTAACCATGCAATACGTAAGGTAGTTATTGCCGATATCATCGCTTTTGCGGCATTGCTAATCGGTGCAATTTCATATTTCTATCAATCGCGGTTTAATCCAGCTCCTTAGTTAAATACGGCGACATTTCTTCTAATACCCAGCTACCGTTAACGGCGCGTTCTATATGTATGCCTTTTTCCAGGCTAAAGTGAAATCGACGTGGTAAGAATTTGCTGTCCTGCGATTGTTTCTCAAGTGTTTCTATGTGGGCTTTTCCGCTTAATAATACGAGGTCTCCGGTTTCAAAATCTACGAACATTAAGCCAACCGTTGAATAACCATGGACATTGCCAAAGGTTTGGTAAAGGTTATTGCCAGGGTAATCGTTGAACCAGAGCTGGCTCTGATCGCTTACACGCACAAATCCGGGTTTTCCACCTCGATGACTGGCATCTAAATCCCCGTCAGCCTTTTCCGCACTTGCGATAAACAGGGTATCTGAGTGCTCGATTAACCGCGTAATTGTCGAGTCAAATGTAGAGAAATGGGAAGCTACTAATTCATGCCCGCCCGCGTTTTGGGAGTCTTGATCGAAGTGTCGAATCTGTATGTATTTCGGGCAATTACCAAAGCTGTGGCCAACCTCAATGGATAATGTATTGTGCGAGCCAGCAGTGCTTAGGTAGCCGTTCAATCGATTACGGCGGCGGTTGCTAAGATCGAGACCAAGCAGACCGATGGCTTGTCGCTGATCCAAATTTAAGTCTAAGTGCTCTTCGCCGATTAATTTACCGTTAAGGTTGAGAGTTCGCTCGTCTGGCGAGTTTATAAAACCAGGGGCTCCTTGCATGAGGGTCATCCATGGCCGATTATCATTGTCTTGAAGCGCGATAAAAACATACGGCAGGTTCTCAAAAAACTCTTTATGTTGCTCAATAATGCGATCTCGAATTACCGCATTACCCACTTTATGCATGCGTTCCTGAACACCAGACTCGGCTTGCATGGCAAGTTCGCCTTTATGAAACACCGTTTTCATCTTTCTTCACCTCATAATAAAAAATATAACTGATCAATCGTACATTCGCCGTTACGCTAATAATTCTAACCTTGGCCCACCTGGTACATAACACATCATGTGATTCAAACCCGATTCCCCTAACGGTTCGGGCGAAAATTCGATGTCAATGTTGGCATCTTTTAGTTTGATGTACAGATCATCCAAGCTAATAGCCTTACTGACATTCAATGCAAAATGATGCATTCCAATGTTCTTGGTGCGATCGAACTCGTTGATATTCGATTGGTCTTTAGCTTGCCATAGGGTAAGCATTACGTTGCTATCTCTAACAAATTTAGCGGGATATTCAGGCTTACCGCCCGATTTTTCAAAACCGAGCAGGTCAATAAAAAATGACTCTGCTAAATCAACATCACGCACCGTCATGCCTAAATGATGAATGCCTTGAGTGAAATGGATACTCATAATGACTCCTCGCTGAAAGCGAATATATAACCGTTAATAAATATTATTAACGGTTATATAACACATCTTTACTAACCATTAAAAGCAATTTATAATGGTTATATGGATTTTCTTTTTATTGCTAATCGATTTTGCCTCGACTTTATTAACACAATTGTTGCAATCGACGGTCAGGAGACCGACCTGCTAACCGATTCTGCGAGCGTTTCCCGGTGGCTCGAGTCACAGGGTTTATCGCTTGCTCAAGCCCTCAACAACAATGATTTAGAGCAGTTGAGAGAACTGCGATTACTGATTAGACACTGGGTTTTACGACCACCGCAAAATGAGAGAGATACCAACAATCGAGTAAACGCCTTAAACCCGTATTTACGTCAGCATCAGCCTGCCAAAAGGCTTTGTGTTGATTCAGATGGGTTTCATTTGGATACCATTGACCAAAAACTCAACGCGCAAGAACTCATGAGAAAGATCGCCGACGACTTTGCGAATTTGCTGGTTAAGGAAACACTGTCTCGGGTAAAACAATGTTCTGGTGAACGTTGTATCCTGGTTTTTCTCGATACATCGAAGTCAAAACGAAGGCGTTGGTGCAGCATGGAGAGCTGCGGTAATCGAGCAAAGGCCTCGGCCTTTTATCACAACCATAAAGCACCGCACTGAGTTAGAGCCTGGCTATATTGGCGGTCGCGTAGCTTCGATGCTATGCCTAACTCTAATTGACTTATACCAATTAGAAACCTTTTCAAATTCATTCAGCATCTGTTCACCCTCATCAAACATCTGAAAGTAGTCGATCACCGGAGCCAGTTGCAGGTCGGCGAGCGATATATTGTCGCCACATAAAAACGGGGAGGTGCCGACCAAGTGATTGATTGCCTTCAATACAGCCTTTGACTCGACCATTGCTTCCGCGAAGATAGCTTCGTCTGGGGGTAAATCAAATTTTTTGCAATACACTCGGTTAGTAAATGCCTCCCGCATCATCGGTTGAAACGCGTAAGCATCAATAATCGACACTATTTGCGCCATTCGCCCTAATTCTCTAGGATTCGTCGGTTGCAATTGAGGGCCCGCAAACGCACGATCAATATAACGAGTAATCGCGGAAGTCTCATATAAGGTATACCCATCGTGCTCGAGCACGGGCACCCGTTTAAACGGGTGAAGCTGCAAATAGGCGTCATCAAATGTTGGCGAAAAAGGGTTAATTTCCGCGTACTCATACGACACGTCTTTTTCCAGTAAGGTCGCACGCGCGATCCAAGTGTAGACACTGAATTTATAACCATAGAGAGTCACATTCATAAGATGCTCACCTAACCAGAGTTTCTATAGCCTAAGCGTACTCCAAATAAAATGGCGTTGCTCCAAAATTTTGAAGCAACGCCATCCTATCGGCACCTGGCCGCAGTCAACCTGGGAAATAGGTCAAATTACTTATTCACCTCCTTTTGCTCTTTCTCAATTTGTGCTTCGATTTCCTTAAGAAATTTAACTTCCTCTTTACTCAAAGCCGCTTTTTCAGCCTCACTCATTTCAGAAAGTAGCCTAGGAGCCACCTTTAATTCTCCCGTCACTGGGTCGGTGTATGTTTTTAATTTCGAATCGTCTTTCGCTTGCGCTAACGCTACTGCACTCGAAAGCGCCATCGTGGCGGCTAAGCCGGTTGTAAGAAGAATTTTGCTTAAATGTTTAGTAGGGTTCATTTTTATCCTCATTCATTAATTACAAACTATTGAATCACCGGCCCCATCATTTGCTAGAAACGATATTTACTAGAAACTATGTAGGGTTAGGGCCTGTCAATGACTCAACGAGGCGAATTGTAGGAACAAACAAGAACGCTGCATTAAACCTAAAACGAAGGTAATTGGCGTTTCACAAATCTTACTCTGAGGTTACATATTAAGGTATCGCAATGATTTAGCGAGCGCCCGTGGTAATTGTCACCGACCATTTTTTTTGCGGCCAGGGGAGGATGGTAATGTGCTGGTTTCTTGCTTTTTTGTAATCAGTAAGTGGTAAAAATCAGGGCTTAAATATGTCAAAAACATGCGCTTTATAATTTTCGCCGATAGGCACTTCAATATCGTTCAATTCGACGTCGTTCTTGGTTATCGCGGTCACCTTTTCCTGATTGATGATGTAAGAACGGTGTGTTCTTATAAAACCGTTACCGAGTAAGGCTTCAAATGCGCTGATGCCTTGCTTGATAATATGTGAGCCATCTTCCATAAACACCTTCACATAGTCCTTGAGGCTTTGAACATACACAATATCGGCTAATTGTATCTTTACCTGCTTCCGGTCTTTACGCACAAATATATAACGCGCACTTCGATCCGGCTGCGCGACGCTGCCGGCATGCGATACATCCTCGTGCTGAGTGCGCGTGGTGGCCATAAAGCGCTCTATAGCCTGAAAGAATCGGGCGAACACTATTGGTTTTAACAAGTAGTCAACCGCATCGAGCTCAAACCCATCAACCGCATAGTCCCGATACGCCGTGGTAAATATCACTTTCGGTTTATTCAGAAGGTTCTTATAAAAGTCAGTACCTTTTAACACCGGCATTTCAATATCAAGAAACATCAAGTCAACACTTTGATCTTTCAACACCGAACTGGCTTCAATCGCGCTGGCGCAGGAAGCAACAATGTTAAAATTATCGAGCTGCCCAAGATGCGATTCGAGTAATTCTCGAGCCAGGTCTTCATCATCGACAATTATGCACGTATATTTCTTCACGAGGATTAATCAACTGATGCTAAGAATAAGGTTGCGACATATCGATCGGCATCGTCCTGAATGTCGAAACGATGAGCATTGGGGTAGAGCAAATTGAGTTGCTTACGTAAATTTTTCAATCCTACCTTGTCTTTTCCATCGTTTGGTCTCGCAGAACTGGGTTTCGAGTTGCCAATCGTAATACAGATACCACCCTCAGCAGTCGCCAAATCTAATTCGACCTTCGATTGATTTAATTCTTCTTGCGTGCCGTGCTTACAGGCATTCTCTAACAATGTGAGTAATAATAATGGCGCTATTTTTTCGGGTGTCTCGATGCGGTTGCTAACACTAACATCCAGGCGCTTACCATAACGTATTTTTTCCAGTGCCAGATAGTCCTCTATCATGCTCACTTCAGAATCCAACGATACGTATTTGTCACTGCAGCGATAAACCACGTAGTCCAGAATTCCAGACAGTTTCTCGATCGCCACCGCGGTCTGGTCCGACTTTTTGAGAGCAAGCGAATAGATGTTATTCAGCGTGTTAAAAATAAAGTGCGGGTTTAACTGGTTCTTTAGGGCATCAAGTTCAGCGATACGCTTTTGCTCACGCAAACGTAATAACGATTGTTGCTTTTGATAATACCCGTAAACCAACAACACCATGGTTGGAAATATCATCAACGGCACTTTAGTGAAGAAGATATATCGCATGGTCCACATTGGGTTAAGTCGTTCAGCAAAGGTCATTTCACCAAACATACTGAGGAATCCTTTATAGCTAAGCGGGTAGGTGGGCTCCAGATAGAGAAAGCGTACAAAAATTTGTGCGTAGGAGGCTGCGATGATCGCGATCAATACGCCTAAGGAAAACTGCCATATTTTTTCCTGCTCAAGAAAACGCGGAGCAAGCATCTCGATCGCCACCAACGCAACCAACATTTGCAATAACGTAATCAGACCCGCTGTTTCGATCAGCTCTCGAGTTGATACATAGACTTCCCAATGAGGCCCTGCATTGATGATGAATACAACACCCCAAAATACCGCAAGGCCGAGCTTGGTGTTTTTCATCAACGACGAGAAGTTTACTTTTACGTTCATACAAAGGCCTGGCCAACCAATAGCGGTGGCTAACTGAATAAGAGTGCTAACAATTAACTATACCGCTAAGTGCGCCAAACACCGAAACTTTTCGACCGACGCTGGATCATTAACAACGAACTCGGTGTTTAGGTCGACAAAACTCTAAATCAACAGGATTCGGGTCACGACGACGCTAACCGAGTATTGGTCTATTAATTTAAATTTTTGTGCTGCGCCAACTTAGTCTCCGCAGATCAACCAATCAATTGAGACCTATACCAATGAAAAATTTAATTCTGATTATCGCGCTTATCATCTCGCTGCCGTCAGCTTATGGGGGTGATGTAAAGCTTAAAGGAAAGTCGGTGTTAGTGACGGGTGCAAGCAGTGGCATTGGCCGAAGTATCGCAGAGACACTGGCCAGTCAGGGCGCTTTTGTCTACGCGGGCGCTCGCAAACAGAAAGACATCGATGCGCTGAATAAAATCGACAACATCATGGCGGTGCGTCTGGACGTCACCAAACCTGAGGAGATCGCGGCAGCGGTCGAACTGATTAAGAAACAAGGTCGCGGCCTCTACGGTTTGGTCAACAATGCAGGGGTTTTCTTTCATGCCCCATTGATCGAAGTCGCTGAAAAAGAAATGGACTTCATGATGGATGTCAATGTGTTCGGCCCTTATCGCGTGACTAAGGCGTTCGCTCCATTGCTAATTGAGAGTAAGGGGCGTGTCTCGAATATCAGTTCGATTGCTGGCATTGCGGCAGGTCCATTATTTGGCCCCTACGCCATGAGTAAATTTTCACTTGAAGCTTACAGCGAGTCTTTAAGCCACGAAATGAGAAAGTTCGACGTGCAAGTCAGTGTGGTAGAGCCTGGAAACTTCAGGTCGAACATCATGAAGAATATGAAAAAGCGCTTGGCGCAGATGGAAAATGACAATTCGCCAACTCAATACACAGATGAGTATAAGGCACTGGCCAACTTTACCGCGGTCGATCGATCACACCACAAGGATCCGGTCGCAGTGGCAAATGCCGTTAAACACGCCTTGTTTTCTGAGCAACCTAAATTCCGATATTTAGTTGCGCCCAGCCAGGCCGAAGCTGATTTAACCATTCGCGCTGCAATGTCGAAGGTTGTTCAATTGAATAACGATCACGACTTCAGCCTTGATCGAGAATCGCTTATTTCGACCTTAGAAACACTCTCGAATTAATGTCATGACCGATTCAAATAACAGCAATCATAAGTCCGAAGCAAGCCGCAGAAGCAAAGGGCTATTAGAGATGTTGTCCACGATAAAGCCACATGAATTTCGCGCAACTCTGACCGCCTTTACCATGGTTTTTATCTTAATGGCTTCCTATTTCGTATTGCGGCCTGTTCGCGACGCCATGGCCAGCGACTGGAGCGATTCAGAGGTCAGCTTTCTCTGGAATCTGCAGTTCTTCGTGAGCATCGCCATTGTCTCTTTGTATGGCTTGATGGTCTCGCGCGTTCGATTTAAAAGTGTGGTGCCGTTGATGTATTCAATCTTCGCGCTGAGCTTCATTGGGTTTTACTTTCTAACCCCAATGTTTGCCAACCCAAGCTTCGTCGAGAAAGCCTTTTACATCTGGGTCAGTGCGTTTAGTTTGTTTCACCTGTCGGTGTTTTGGAGCTTGATGTCCGACACCTTTAATAAGGAGCAGGGTAAGCGCTTGTTTGCCATCATTGCTTCTGGAGGCAGCGCTGGTGCACTAGTCGGCCCCATAATCCCGGCATTATTCGCTGAGCATCTGGGGCTTGACGCTTTGATGCTAGTGGCCGCCTGTGGTTTATGCTTTGTGGTACCACTAACACTGTATTTAAACCATTTAAAACAGCACGACTTGGGAAATAGTTCGACCGGCCAAGGTGTAAACCAGGCGGCTATTGGGGGCCGATGGTGGAGTGGTTTTCGTGATTTCGTCAGTAATCGATATTTACTTTGTATTGGAGTATTCATACTGCTGTATGTTTTTATCGGCTCATTTGTTTACTTTGAACAGAAAAACCTATTGGCCGAGTTTAGTCGGCCTCAACGTGCACAAATTCTTGCCACAATAGACTGGGTAGTTAACAGTCTCACCTTCTTCACTGCGTTCTTTGTCACCAGTCGCATTGTGACCAGACTCGGCATGCCCGTGACCTTAGCCTTAATGCCAGTATTGCTTGTGATCGGAATGGCGGCCTTAGCATTCGCGCCACTCATCGTTATTTTGATGGCCGTCCAAGTCACGCGGCGCACTGGCAACTACGCCGTGACACGACCTGCAAGGGAAATGCTGTTTAGCCAAGTCAACCAGGAACAGCGATTCAAAAGTAAGCCAGTAATCGACATTGTGGTGTATCGCGGCGGTGATGCGATCAGTGGCAGCGTGTTCGCCTTTTTATCCGAAGGGCTAGGGCTGGGCCTGGCACTTATCGCGCTAATTGGCGCTGGCATAAGTACCATTTGGGCTTACGTCGGCGTTTTTCTTGGTCGTCAATATGAGCATGGCGATCTGAATAATTCTTTGCTCAACAATCCTAATAAATCAACGATAAAACCAATTAATTTGAGGACATAACATGCGTCAACTAACACTGATTTTTACCTTCCTTATCGCGCCGCTAAGTTTTGCTGGGGACGCGAATCAAAGCCCCGAAGAATTCATGCAAAGCTACTTAGATGGCTATGAGAAATATCTTACGGCAGGCGATGAGGGCGATGTCTCCTGGGTGACCGATCACTTTTCTGAGCCCGCCGCAATGATGCCTCCCAGTCGAGGTTTGGCACCCATGGCCACACACGAACAACTTGCACCCAACATAAAATTTTTCATGGATAATGTGCTCAAGAAGCAAGGTGTCGTAAAACTTGAATGGGAAAAACTGCAACCCGCTAAGCTGAGCGACAACCAGGTATTAATCAGTGGTTTGGCAAACGCGCTGGATAAAAACGGTGATACCGTCGAACAACGTGCATCCATTTACATTTTGACCAAGTCTGAAAATGGCTGGGCGGTGTCGATTAATCTGCCGCACTCTCCGCGCACAGTACCCACCATTAAGTAATTAGTTTTGCAGACGTCTATCCACATTTTGATCTCTCGCCAAATAAGATGCCTCTAGTAATTCAGCTTGTTTCGTGATTTGTTATAGGCGTCTGCAAACTCAATTTAAATCTGACCTAAGGGACGATTGCTCTGCAAATCGTTACCTAAATGTTCGACACAATTGATTCGTGTCACTTGCCATGGCGAGTCAGACTCTATTTCGGTAAGCGACGTATTTCCCCAATGCGTTGGCAGTTTGGTATCCCGTGGAAGATCGGCGTGATTTGCCACAATAGAGCGACAAACAAAGCCATGTGTGATGACCAAAACGTTACCATCTGCATTCTTAGCTACCTCAGTAATACACTCCCAGGCTCTCGCTACTCGTTGATTAAACACATTCCAGCTCTCTCCATTAATCGGTTGATAGTCTAATGCAAAGGGGTCAAACGACAGGTCCGCATAGGGGTGCCCACGAAGGTCGCCGAAATTACGCTCTCTCAGCAGCTCGCTATAGATAGGCGTTATTCCAGTATTGCGAACCACATAACGTGCCGTTTCCTTAGTTCGCAGATAGTCGCTGCATACTATGTCACTTAGATCGGCCTGCGTTAAACGTAAAGAGAGTTGCTCTGCTTGAGTGTTTCCATTGTCGGAAAGTGGAGACTCAGGTGTTTGGAAAGTGCGACTGGCATTGTCGACGGTTTCGCCGTGGCGTACTAAAAAGATTGTCATATGAGAGTGTTTACTGCATTAAGTTGCGAAGAATATCAAGAATATCGGTCTTTGGCTGCAAGCCAAGTTGAATAAGATGACTCCGACGGCGCCGGTTCGCTTTCTAAAAACTCCATCAATGCGTCGTAGTTTCGCGCATGGCTAAAGTTTCTTTTGATACCTCGCTCAATTTCGATTTCAGTATGGTGGTCGTCATCAATAACAAGCTCTGTTATGAGTTCATTTAATATCAACACGCCATCGTTACCATGCGCAAATACCGCTTGCTCAATATGACTAGTCCCATCTACGTGTATTTCTGCGCCTCCTGCGATCAACTGCTTCGCTTTGAGATCGCCTGTGACATAGAGTAGATTGCCAATATTCATGTTTTCGTTAACAACATTCTCATGCACATGGAGTGTGCCATTAACAACAATCGCTGCGCAGCCGAAGAACGGCTCATCCAGATGAATTGACGTCATCTCGATGAACCCTTCGGCGTAGGCCACTTTTCTATTTCGGTACTTATTTTCAAAGTAAAAATAGCGGGCAGACATTGTTTCGATATCCATTAGTTCTGCCCACTCGATCACTCGAAATTGCCCCGTCACCAATGAATCAGGTTCAGGATTTCGTTTGTCGAGCGCCTTACAGGATGATTGAACGGCGGAAAACAATTTAAATTGCTTTTCGACTTCAATCAATGACTGAATACAAACGCTAAAACGCCATTTAACCGTACCAAATTCAAAGTTAAGTCGATGGCTCGTGACCCCATTGAGGTCCTGTTCCTTAATCTGGACATTACGATACGATATCTCGCTCCAATCAATATTGGCGCTTTTTACTAATTCACAAACATCGTTAAAACTTGCTAGTTGGTTCTGAATAATTCTATTTTGTTTAGCGGAAGTTTGTTCCAAATGTTTCGCGTGTTCTTGTTCATCGAGTGCCATATGGCCAATTACGCTTCTGGCATCACTCTCATTCGCCATCATTTTCCTAAATCGAGCTACGTCTGAGTTTTCGACGGCGATAAGAAACTCTTCAATAAGATTCTCAGTTGAACTAACCATTTTTGCCTCGGCGGATAATCGAAGTATGAAGTAGATCCAGCAAACAAATGAAGCCTCAATAAGCGCTGGAATCAACTTATTGAGAAAAGCTTACTTAGGACAGATTCGTACATCAAGCCAAGATAAATTTGACTCAGAATCTACCTCGACGGTCCACGGCCCCAGATTACTAGAAGCAATTCCAAATGAATTTGGCAACTTTACCCGTGGGCTTACTCTTTTTCTTACACAAGTAGATTGTTGCTTCGTCATCATCGTCAAGTCCAGATAGATGCACCAAACGCTTTGACCTAATCTCTTCATCAATCATATGCGACGGTAGTCGACCCCACCCCAGACCGTTCAAAATAATGTCCTTCTTTGACGGCGTGTCATTCACAAACCACTTTAGCGAATCTTCGTGAACGCCTACCTGATGGTCGTCATCGGGGATAGTGCTGCGTTGGACTATTTGCGGATAACGATGAATCGCTTCTTCGGTTTGACTGCCTTTGGGTAATGACAAGAAATCATGTTCTGCACCAATCACTAACTTGAGAGTAACTGTGGAGATCGCCTTATAATCAAAGTCTTTAGTGTTGCCGATATTCTCGAATATTGCCAGATCGACTAGATCTCGATTAAGCATTTTCTCACCGCTCAGGATCTCTCTTTCAAACACGATTTCTGTAGAATCGAATTTACTCATAGCTTCTTTAATAACAGGATAGAGCTGAGCACTGTCTGCGATTCCAGAGGCGCTTATCCTAAGTCTCGATTCAACATCGGAGGCGATCAAGGTTGTCTCATTCTGAAGCTTCACCATTTCATCGAGAAGCCCTTGAGATTTGTCTAAGAAAAACGCTCCCTTTTGCGTAAGCTGAGGTCGATAGTGTTCACGATCCATCAGTTTAAAGCCGAGTTGATCCTCTAAATTATTCATTGAGTACATTACCGCCGACTTGGCTTTATTTAGCTGATCGGCAGCTCTCGTGAAGCTTCCCGTTTCCACCACCGCGTGAAAGCATTGAATTTGTTCAATAGTGATCCAAAACATGTTCTAAATATAGCCCATTATGAGGCAATATTTGTTCTTTTTTTAATTCTAAATGTTATTAATAATCCAGTTCATGATTTAGAGGCCGGTCACACCACGAGCCTCCTGAATTCACACTTTATGTATCAACTCATCAAAACTGGAGAAGTGAAATGAACAAGAAAATAAGAGTCGTCACCGGTGGCAATAGTGGCATTGGATATGCTACCGCGCAGGTATTTAGGGCACAGGGCGACGACGTGATTATTACCGGTCGCAATGCCGAAAAAGTGGCTCAAGCCGCTAAGGAACTTGGCGTAATAGGAATGGTGGCGGACGTTCAAGACCTGGCATCGATAGATCATTTGGTAAGCGACATTAAGAACGAATTCGGACAGATAGACAGTCTTTTTGTTAATGCGGGCGTTTTTCAACCAACGCCGCTAGGGCAAATATCTGAGGAGTCATTCGACTACCAGATAAACATAAACTTGAAAGGCGCTATCTTCACCGTAGAGAAGTTTCTCCCCATTATCAAAGATGGGGGAAGTATCACCAATCTATCGTCGATCAACGCCTACACCGGAATGCCAAATACCGCCGTGTATGCAGCGACTAAAGCCGCACTTAATTCGTTCACACGAACAGCCGCGACTGAACTGGCTCCCAGAAAAATACGTGTTAACGCGGT
Organism: Arenicella sp.; assembly: GCA_965230315.1. Lineage (GTDB taxonomy): Bacteria > Pseudomonadota > Gammaproteobacteria > Arenicellales > Arenicellaceae > Arenicella. The sequence continues at coordinate 2,866,301 of CBDDKT010000002.1, read as the reverse complement.
AAACCCTGGGCCTGTATCGACACCGATTTTCGGAAAAACAGGTATGGCGGATGATCAGCTTTCAGAATTGGCAAATTCGATGCAAGACAGAATTCCGCTAAAGCGTTTTGGCGAACCAGGCGAAGTCGCTCACTTGGTTAGTTTTTTATCCTCGGAGCAAGCATCGTTTATTAATGGCAGTGAAATCAACATCGATGGCGGCATGAACATAAATCCGCTAATTGTTTAGGTGCTTAGTTGTTTAGCAAAAACATTGTTTAATCACCAATTTTTACAGGCCTTCGTATGAATAAAAATATCTACTTAGTCAATTCCAGCTCTAGAGTACTCAACTCTAATAGTCGGAAATTAACAGAACACTTAGTTAATCGAATTAACCAACATCAAGACTTTACAATTAATCGCAGAGACATTGGTCGTGGTGACGGTCTCAAGTTTATTGACGAAGTAGGTGTGACGGGGCTGTTCATTCCAGAGGCCGAGCTAAGTGAGCAACAAAAAGTGGCGCTTCAAATGTCGGATCAAATTGTGAAAGAAGCGTTTGAAAACGATACCTGGGTGATTGGCCTGCCGATCTACAACTTTTCTGCCCCAGCCACATTTAAGACGTGGGCCGACATGCTTGCGAGATCAAATAAGACGTTTAGATACATAGATGGCAAGCCTGTGGGTTTACTTAAGAACAAGCGAGTTTTCGTTGTATTAATGTCGGGTGGAACCGAGATGGATTCTGAAATTGATTTTTGCACACCTTGGCTGCGACAATTTATGCGCTTTATTGGTGTCGACAATTTGGAAATTATCAACGCCACCAAATACTCCGCAGACAAAGAGAAGCGGATTATTGAAGAGATAGATGCGAGGTTAGAGCAACATGCAGTTTGACCAATATCATTTTCATATTTACTTTAACCGCAATCAGCTCAGTACCTTAAAAACAGTCCTCGAGAAGCTGGAAGGTTTAGACAATATACAAATAGGGCGAATACGCGAAACCCCGATTGGTCCGCATCCAACGGGCTCATGTCAGATATCGGTAAAAGGCGGCAATGTTGAAAAGATGCTTGCTTGGTTTTTAGTCGAACGACGCGGTTTGGATATTTTTATACATCCACTGAGTGGTGATGAGATAAAAGATCATACTGATTACACTGTGTGGATCGGTCAACCGCATCAGCTAAATCTCAATTTCTTTTACCGCCACAAGTAACAGGGAGCGTTAGAAATTTGTATCTGCATCATAGATTTTTGCTCTGAATTTTACAGCCCAAATATCACAGTATTCCCATTAGGAAGCGGCGTGATAAAAAACTCTACCTCATCAGAAAAGTCATCATCAGATTGTGCAAATGTAAAATAATCACCATCATTAAAATCTACGCTGGCTTGATAATTATTGTTACCATCATCCATTAGGTTAATAGCCACATTTTCTTGCTCTAATGTCGGATCGGAACTGACAATGAGTGATGGGATACCGCGACGACTAAATACGGATTTAGCAATTTTCAGCGTCACCGATCCGACGGAACCTGTTTCTTGGATCGCCCATATTCGTTGCATCCGCGTATAAGGCATTGTTGAAATAGTCAACGCGATATCAAAATCTAAGCTCGCTGCATTATTTCCCCAAAGCATAAAAGCCTGATCGGCAGTGAAGGTATTCGGATTTAACCTATTACTTGTCGCGATTGTTCCAAGGCCGATGGTAACCAAGCCATCAACATTGGTTTGAACAGAGTTCGTAGTACTTGATACAGACTGTTTCTGATTCAAGCCAGAACCATCATCTCTTCCTATACCGGCGATATTGGATACAAATGCTGAAAGATCACCATCGGCATCGTAAATACTGTTAGCGGATGAATCCAGATAATCTTGGCGGGTCGATTGGTTTAGTGTTAATCCGTATTTAATCGAAAGATAGGATTCAATTCTTCTAAGTGACGCATCATCAAGTCTTGATGAATATGAAATCGCTTCCAATACATCACCATCAAAGGGCAGTCCACCACCGTCACGTTGCCCTATGGTAAATTCTGTATTTTGATGAGGTGCATATTGATCTAAATTAGTGATATTAATCGTTGTATCGTTACCCCAAAATCGATGTTGTGAGCGAGTAGGATTTATACTTTGATCTTGCCTTACCACCGCAAGAATTGCGTCCCCAGTACTGGCATCACTCACCCTAGACGTAGCTATATATTCACCTGGTTCAATAGGGGAAATGTCGGTGGAATTAAAGAAATTGTCATTTCGAAAGCCTGAAATTGACCCGATTCCTATTCCGGCATCGCCAAATTGATTATTGGGGATGTTATACACCAAAACCGCTTGAAGAGGCCCGTTACTCGCTGACTCCTGAGTAGGATTAAACACCAAAATAACTGTATCGCTGTCCCAAACCAGATCATCAGTGCTTAAAAAATCGAAGTCATTATCGGCCGTATTAAACGAGATTGCTGGATTAAAATTTAGAGCATTCTCTTTAAGACCAGGTTGTCTGGCTACCGCCGTTTGATTAATACTTCCGCCCGCCGAGGTTTGGTTGTCCCATTGACTGACTCGGCCGCTGATTACCTCAACTCCGACATCCGCTTTAAGCCAATAATTTAAATCTAACGATACACCACCAGGCGCGGATTGAGCGGACAGTTGAGATGAAAAAAAGAGCGTCACTACAAGGCTGAGTACCGTTTTTTTCATAAATGAGTTTTTTTGAGCTTGGGTGTAACTTACTTTCGAAAGAAGACAGTCTAACACTCTGCACGACGAAACCATTAAATATTGCTGCCTCGACATTATTATGGGCTTGCTGATCGTTAAACATGTTTAGACATAGCTTTTCGAGTGCCTGGCTACTTCACGGCATTACTCGCACGAGTCACGCCTTGTGTCAGCGGCAATCAATTGCTAAACCTATTTGGCCAAGCGTTTCAGAATTAACAAATCGACCCTTTACCTCAAGTTAAGTTTAGATATTAGAATGTCCGTTGCAACGAGAAGCGTTCAAATCAAAACAGTTCAACCGGAGGCACAATGCAGGTTTCTTCAAAAACTTTATATCGCTTAGGAGGCGCAGCCGCTCTACTTGGAGGCCTTCTGCGTATTATTTTTTCGTTCGTTCCGTATCGTGAAGCAACAGCCTGGCTAGAAGTGTTTTATGCGCTTATCGATGTCTGTTTGCTCTTCGGCTTAGTGGCTGTCTATCTCAGATATGCTGAACACCTTGGCGCAACTGGAGCTATCGCATTTGTATTTTCTGCCATCGGTATCGCGAGCATTGTCGGACCCGATGCAATTATGTTCGGAATAGATTTTTATAAAGCAGGCGCATTGACGATGGTTACCGGCTTACTGATACTTTCCATACAGATGCTGAGAAACAAAATTCTACTCTGGGCTTCCAGTCTATGGATTTTGTCATTTGCACTGACTATCTTGGCTGTTGTATTGGCTCATCCGATATTGTTCATTACGGCTGCTATCAGTTTTAGTACCGCGTATATTTTGTCTGGCATTCAACTGTTACGATCAGAAGGATATAGCAACACAATTAACGAATTGGATTAAAACATCTTGTTAAGAGCATCGTATGTCAATAGCCCCGGTTTACAGTCAGTACTTAGTAATTTTCTCGAAATGTTGGCAAGCGTCGAATAGGCATCAATAAAGCTAGAGGGGCCTAAAGAAATTCGACGGGCACCAGCGACAACCAATTCTTTAAGATTATCACTATCGCTGGATACCATGATACTAAGAGGTGCCTGAACCGAGGAAGAAACTTGCGCTATATCCCTAGTCGATGTCATAGCCGGTACAAAAACACCGTCGGCACCGCTGGCAACGTATTTATTCAGTCGTCCAATGCTGTCACTTAAACAGTTATCAGGCCCTGCTAGACCTCGAAGATAGACATCCGTTCGGGCGTTGATAAACAAAGCGTCAGCTTCCGGTCGATTTCGTATGGCCGATATTTTTTCGACCAGTAACTCAGGAGAGTCTTGCCCGTCTTCTATGTTTACCCCCGCTACACCTAGCTTAGCCAAATGGACCACAAGATCAGCCACCTCATCAGGTGACTGGCTATATCCATCTTCAATGTCGACCGTGAGTGGAATCTTGCTCACTCTCAAAATACGGTTTATTGCACTAAGCAAAACCTCTCTGGGTAACACGCTGCCATCGGCATAACCATTTGCCCATGCGAGTGATGCACTGCTGGTCGCAAGCGCATCCGAACCCGCTGCCTGAACGAGAGCTGCACTGGCTGCATCCCAACTATTTATCAGGATTAAGCCACGCTTATTCAAATGGAGATTTCTAAATTGCTGTGAGTGACATACTGAAATTTTGCTTCCTAAAAGAGTTGATATAAGCGCCTTAGGGTAGCTAATTTGAGCGCGAAGTCCGGCGGGAAACAGAACTGGAGGTCAACGATCCGCATGCAGGGGATAACGTTCGCCTTATCGCGTTTTTTGGATAGACCTAGCTCATTTTCAATCCAATCTTCATATACATATGTCAATTAAATTTCACATATGTAAACAATGTGTCAGCTATGATCGTCAATGTTACAGTCAAAAAGCCCGATAAAATAAGCTCCAAATCGATATGGAACATCGCGCTAGAGTGTAACAAAGCAGGGGTGCGGCTCACGAGCCAAGCCCGTCTGCTGCGCCTCGTTTATGTACGACGTTGCAAAAAAAGTGATTAATCACTGGCAACAGGATTTTCTAAAAAGAAAGTCGTAACAATAGAAGAGAGGTCATTATGAATACCATTTTTAACATTGGGAGTTCTGCGTGCACGATCAACACACTGCACTTAATCCCGAAAACCCTATCACTTAAACTCAAAGCCATCACACTCGCCGCAAAGGCGTGCGCCATTATCGCTATTGGCGGCTCAACAGCCATGGCACAACAATCAGATGCTAATCTCGAAGAGGTGGTTGTTACCGGCTCGCGCATTCAACGCACCGATATCACCGCCAGCTCGCCGGTCTCGGTTTATGGCAGCGAAAAAATAACCGCGGTTAACACCGTCAATGTCGAGGAATTTCTTCGTGACCTTCCGCAGTTCAGCCCGTCGGTCGGAGCACAAGGTAACAACGGCAATGATGGCTCGGCAACCGTTGACCTGAGGAACCTGGACGAAGAACGAACCCTGGTACTTGTCAACGGCAAACGTTTTGTGCCTTATGATTCGCAAGGCTACGTTGACCTCAGCATGATTCCATCGTCGCTGCTAAGCCGCGTAGAAGTGCTTACCGGCGGTGCGTCGGCGGTTTATGGCGCTGATGCAGTCTCAGGCGTGGTTAACTTTATTTTGAAGGATGACTTTGAAGGTTTCGAACTCGATGTTTCTTACGGAATCACCGAAGAAGGCGATGGCGATACCACCGACTACAGTCTAACGGCCGGCACCAACTTTGCCGATGGCCGAGGTAATGTTGTTGCTAACATTGGTTATTCTACCGCTGACGAAATTACCCAGGCGGACCGTAGCTTTTCAGAAGCCGCATTGGATGATCTATTGAATGTTGTCGGTAGCAGCACGGTGCCTCGTGGCGGAGTATTCGATAATCTTGGCGGATTTCAATTTTCAGATTCTGGCGGTGAAGCAGAACCTCGAACCGATCGATTTAACTTCAATCCGTTCAATTTGTTTCAGGTACCGCAAGATAAAGTCACCGCAACCGCACTCGCGAGTTATGACATCAACGATCGATTGAGAGCCTATGGACGAGCATCCTATGCTAATAATGAGATCGACACCATTATTGCGCCGTCGGGCACCTTTTTCTTTGAATACGATGTTCCGTATGCCGCTAACCCAGGCGGGTTTCTTGGGGCCAGTGCCATCGCGCGCTTGGCGATGTCAGATGCAGCCGAAACCGGTGCTACGGCAAATAACGGCGTGGCTGACAATGTGCTGATTGGTCGTCGAACACTGGAACTCGGACCACGTATCTCCCAATATGAAAACGAAGCGTTTCAAATTGTTACCGGGCTTGAGGGGCAGTTTCAAAACGACTGGCGTTGGGAAGTATTCGCACAATATGGTGAAACGTCGCGGGATCAAAGTTTTATCAATGATCTCAGTGCAACCAATGTCGATGCCGGTGTTTCCGGTTGCCCAGCCGGCTCTCCTGCGGGTTGCATACCGGTCAACCTATATGGATTAAACACCATCACGCAAGAGCAGGCCGACTTTATTCGCATCGATGTCTCTGAAAACAACGAGACAGATCAAGTGATTGTCGGCGGCTCTTTCTCCGGAGACCTTGATGCCATAGCATTACCGGGCGCCAATGCACCACTCGCATTTGCAGTGGGTATTGAGTATCGCGATGAAAGCGCGGTGAACACACCTGACGCCGCTTACGCCAGTGGTGATGCCATCGGCTTTGGTGCGAGCTCGCCGATTAACACTCAATTCGACGTTATTGAATACTATGCTGAAGGCATATTGCCGATTGTCGAAGACGTCTCTTTCGCCGAGTCCATCACACTCGAGACGGGGGTTCGCTTTAGCGACTACGATTATCAAATCAACCAGTTCAGCAACACCTTTGATACCACCACGTGGAAAATACAAGGTAATTGGGCCGTTACGCCGTCGTTAAAATTTAGAGGCGGTTTTAATCGTGCGGTTAGAACACCGAGTATTCAGGAGGCCGGTGAGCCACTCACATCCGGCACGGGCGATCTAACCACCGACCCATGTGAAGGCACCAACCCACTTGGTGATGCGGCATTAACGCAACTGTGTATTGATACCGGTGTGCCGGCAAACAATTTCAATAATTTCACCAGCATTATTTCTGGCCAGGTAAACAACTTCCAAGGCGGCAACGTAAACCTCGAGCCGGAAGAGGCCGATACCTATACGCTGGGTTTGGTATATACCCCTGATGGCCTGCCACTGACCGTAACACTCGACTACTATGACATCAGTATCGACAATGCGATTGTTCAATTGTCTGAACAAGATGTTATCGACGCCTGTTATAACTTTGAACGTGACGCCAGTGCTCCTTTTTGCAGTCGCATCTCGCGCAACTCTTTGGGTGGTCTAATCGGCCCGTTAAGTGCTGGTGTTAATGTGTCGGTGTTAAACGCGGCAGTGTTGGAACAAAGAGGTGTCGACTTCGGCGCATCCTATGCTGTTGAACTTGGTGACAATGGGTCGTTAGATTTTGGCATCAATGGTAACTATCTAATCGATAACAAAAGCCAATCAGCATCGTTTACACCGAATAACAATTGCGTTGGCCTACTCGGCAACACCTGTTCAGACCCGGATCATGAGTGGCGCTTTGTGCAAACCACGGGCTACACCAATGGCCCACTTGATGTGCAGCTTCGCTGGCAGTTCCTTGATGGTTTAACCAACGATACGGTGGCACTGAATGGGGCGCCCGAGACAAACTTTGCTCTGCCACGTATTGGGTCAGAAAACTATTTTGACTTGACCGCTCGCTATAGCTTCAACGACCGTTATCAACTCCGAGCAGGCGTGCTCAATTTGTTTGATAATCAGCCACCCATTACGGGTAATGATTTTGGCGGTACATTGCAGAATAGCGGTAACACTTTCCCGGCAACCTACGACCCCTTAGGTCGTCGATACTTTGTCGGATTACGCGCAACTCTATAAGTTTACGCTTCAGCGAAACGGGCTCATTATCGAGCCCGTTTCTATGTCGAATTTAACACTCATAGCAGAAATCAGATCGTCAGATATCAACCCGTGTGGCTAATATCAATGAACATGGCTAAGGTATGGACTGATATCGACCGTTCGACTTGCATCGTTTGCTTCTTTTACCTTAGCGAGGATTTGATCGAGTACGTCGCGCTCGAGCAATCTCCCCTTGAGAATTACCGAGTTAATCTTTTTGGTATTGCGAATATTCTGCAATGGGTTCGAATCGAGTAACACCAAATTAGCCGTTCGCCCCACGTCTATTTGACCCGCATTACTGCCCAGCCATTGAGCGGGTTGCGCAGTGGCTGATATAAGGACTTGAGTAGGGCTCATACCGGCGTTATTAAGACTAATAAACTCATCATGCAATGAAAAACCAGGCACCGTAGGCGGTAAGTTCGTATCTGTGCCAGCGAGCATGGTTACCTTGTTTTTGATCAAACTCTTTAACACTAACTGACAGGCTTTGGCATACGTCAGCCAATACTTTCTAATAGCGGCTTTTCGTTCATCGCTGAATCCCTCAGACAGTTGATATCGATTGACCTTTGGAAGCCAGCCCAATCCACCTTGTGGCACGCGCGGAGTCCATTCGCTGATACCGGGATTTTCATATTCTAACTCCACTTCACTGAGCATTTTTTCGAGTTCGAATTTCTGTCGAACAAAACTTTCCACTAACCATAACGTCGTTACCACCGAGATTTCATTTTTGAACAACTCAACCGATATTTCATCGCTGCGCCTAGCGACAAAAGCTAAAAATTCATCGGCTTGCTTGGAACTAAAACCACCAAATTCACGGTTTATTGTATTCATCAATTCTTCAAGATGAGCAACGCTGTCATGGTGCTGATAAATGTCGTCAATCTCGAGACTCCAAGGCACATGACCCACTATCTTCATTCCTAACGACTTGGCGGTTTCAGTCACGGCAAAATAACTTGGCTTGTTAATCTGGCTGTATATTTTTACCGCGTCATAGCCCATGTCGTGCAGCCGCGTTACTTCAATTTTGGCTTGTTTGGCATCGCTAATATTCAGGAAGCCCTGAGACCATTCCATGAAAAAGCCTTCCTGCGCTTCGAAGCTGCCGATACGAGGCGAGGCAATAAACATGTCTGGACCAAGTCTTCCAGACTCTATTTCTCGCTTCCACTTTAAATGATCTTCTTCACCAATGAGCTCTCGAATTTCGGTTACCCCGTTCGCAACATATAAAAGAAGATCATTAGGGCTTTTGAATAAATGCACATGAGAATCGATCAAGCCTGGAATCAGGTATTTACCGCTGCCATCAACCACATGAATAGCGGCATCAAAACTGACATGACTTTCACTTGGCGTGATTGAAGCGATTTTCCCTTGTTTGATAAGTACCGTCTGATTTGCGGTAAACCGACTTGCGTCTGCGGAAAGAACGCTTACATTATTGATCACAATCTCCCCTTCCTTAGGTTTAAATTGCGTCGTGTCGACCCGTTTGGTTAACCCACCATATATTTTCGTGATGTCTCGATTGGCTAATACGACCAATACAATTAGCGCAATGCCGATCAATACGACGCTGGCTTTGAATATCTTTTTGGCTGTCATTGTGGTTCTCTGGTTTGATTCAGTATTAACCAAACATATCAACCAATTCAGGAGGCTCAAGCACAAAGTGACCAGCAACTATTTTAGGGATCAATAACTATCCTTAGATGACCAATTACCTAACGATGGGATGAATAACTAGCGTTGAAGCCGCTTATTTTTGCGAAAAAGAGGCACGTAGCTTCTCGATACGGGAATCTTTTTATCGCTGCCGTTTAATGAAACCAGCAAACCCTGTGAGTTGCCGCTAATCGATGAGATAAACGCTTTGTTCAATACATAAGAACGGTGGCAACGCAAAATAGAATCGCTAACCAGATCATCCAAAACGCGTTTTAATGTTGCGCGCTCCATCTGCTGCTTAAATTCTCCGTCTGGGTCGAGGTAACCGATGTTGATGTAGTTTTGCATGGCCTCGATATAGCGTATTTGAGCGATAGGAATGTCAAACAAGGCTGTATCTATGGTTGCCTCACTGTCTGAATCGAGCGCTCCGTCCGAATCCAATTCAGCAGCAATGGTTTGATATTTTTGTTCTTTATTCAGCAGCGCAATCGCGCCGATCAGAATCGTTGGAAAAAAGCCGATCGCGAACGTGGCTCGCAGCATATAGGGGTATAGATTCCATTGAATATCGTCAAATAAAGTGAGCCGAATAAACAAAAAGTTTGCCAGACTAATACAAACCATTGCTCCCGATAAATAAACTATCCAACGACCATACGTAAAGTTAGACACGCCTCCTTTTGCTCTTAACACCTTCACAAAAAAAAACTCGTACACCACCGAAGCCAAAAACGAAACCACACCAAAGCCTAAACAAATTAAAAACTGATTCGACTCAAGCGTGTGAATACCAAAAGGCTCGAACACCGCTAAAAACAATACTACAAACACGCTAATCGCCGCCGCGATAGCAAAGGTCTCGAATATACTCTCTTCTTGAGGAAACGGTTTGGCAAGCAGTTGTTTTATCTTGACCATAGTTTGTTGCTAATACACCCATTCATGTTTATCAACTCGAGTATACTCGACTTACGAACAAGCTAGTTCACCGAACACTTAATTACTTGAAAAACGCGCAGCCAAAAGAATTTAGAGCAAAAGGGGGGGCCACGTTATGAAGACGTGGGTTCTCACCGTGACGCTTGCAACGCTGCTTTTGACGTTGAACGTTGGCGCCGCTGAAAAGGTATCAGATATAGCCCCTCCTAGTGGCTTCAAACGAGTCGCCAATGAGGCTAATAGCTATGCGAACTACCTCAGGTCCCTGCCACTAAGCACTCAATCGAGAGTCAAATTGTGGAACGGCAGTTTTTTACCACACGACTACTATCAATCGTTAGGTATCGTTGATCTGCCGCTACTGTTTGATGAGGATTTAGAACAATGCGCCGACTTCAGTATGCGCTTATGGTCTGAATATTTAAAAAGTATTGATTCTCTAAAATACTTAAGTCTGTTTGATTTTTATGGAAGGAAAAAGTCATTTGCTAAATCAGGCAAGTCCTTTCAAGATTACCTGTACTGGCATATGAAATACTCAAACTCGTATTCCATTAAACTCGGCGCTGAAAGGGTAAGTCTCTTAAGTGAACTACGTGCCGGTGACATGTTTGTTCAGAATGACAGCGAGGAAAGTATCGGACACGTATCGGTGGTCATTGATCAAGCGACAAACAATGTGGGGCAAAGTGTTTATTTGGTTGGCTATAGTTTCATGCCCGCCCAACAGTTCCACATCGAAGAAGCCAACGAGCAATACGGGCCCCAAGGCTGGTTTACCGCAGACGGATACTATCGATACGCTGAAGACGTATTTGGCTCATTCGGAAAACCAAACCTTAGGCGGTATCAAAAAGTTATCAGCGACTAATTGAACGACGTACTCGGCTAACACAAGTGCAACCATTAATCTTCTCCAAGCAATAAAGGTGTAATCGCAGTCGGTACCGTTGATCCCATCGGTTCTCTTGGCGGTGTCTCGCTTACTGAAGTCTGTGGAAACGTTGCGAAAAAGCTGTTTACATTGCGAAGTGAATTGAAGCCAAAAATCCAGGTGGCTTCGACCACGTCTGAAAAGTCAAATCCACCGGCTTCAATGGCCGGATTCTCAAAGTGGCCGTTTCCACTAAAATTATTCTCGTCAGCCACGCGTCGTGCCTCGGCCCAACATGCACCCAAGCCGTTTGGCAGCGCCAACGCAATAACGAATTGCGAACCATCTCGCGTATTAAATTGCGGTGATCCGTTGTTTGCCGCATTGCCATCGGGTATTCGATTATAGTCTGTGTTGTTACGAACATAAGCTAAGTCAGCGGGCGTTGTTTGCCGCTCGTTATAGTCACTGTGCTGAACGATGTGTATGCGATTTTGGGTATCAAAGCTGCCATTTACTTGTTTGACTGCACGAACTAAGTCGGCCGAAAAATCCGACTGTCCTGCTTCCATAATCCAAACATCGCCGCCTCGATTAAGCGCGACCAATACGCGTGTTGTCACGCGACCTAATGATGCGTTCCAGTTATCACCATCTTTAGGGTGCGCGTTGGTCCAATTATTGTTTCCCAAGCAGCGATTCATTACGGTGGATGAATTTAAAAACGCGCCTCCTTGTCGACCATAAGCACCCAGCACAGAATAGAAATCGATGCCCGCAAACCGGTTATCGGCCAACATGGTCGCAACGCCGGCCTGACTATGAATATCGTCAGCATCAGGGCGATTATCAAAAAATGCCAAAAACAGATCCCGACTTGGATTAAAGCGGCCAGGAAAGTTTCCGCCGGGTGCTGGGGTTGTATTGTCGCTGCACGGGCTAGCGCCACAAAAGCACACACTCTGCGACGATTGACTGTTTCGACAATCCGTCGCTCGGTCGCCATAAATCGCTTTGCACTCAGACGTGAAATCACACTGATCTACCATTGCCGATGTGTTGATCAAGGTTTCAAAGCGCGATAATTGCTGAAAAGAATCAAATGTCTGGGCACTTAGGACCTCAGAAAATAGAATACAATTAACGAGAAAAAAACGGGCAAGAAATTGAAAAGTAAATCGCATCGGGAGGCTTGACAGTGTTGGTATTCCGACATTATCCATCAGAGCGAGCTACAACAAGCGTGACTGAATAAATCGTAATAGCATTAGTGTAACGGCCATACGAGTCGCTTAACCACTAGGATAATGCAATAATAGAATCAAAGGCTCGATCACCCACTCTCATTGTTCACATAAGGAAATCATGCAAAACAACGTTTACGACGCGCCACAAGCTGAGCTGTTAGACGAGTCTAATGCCCAGGCGATTAGCGAACATTATGTCTTACCCCAATCGAAACTTTGGATTTTCAGCATTCTCTCACTTGGTATCTTTCTATTGCCCTGGAATTACCTGCATTGGCGTCGAATTAAACTTCTTGAAAACTCCGATATTTGGCCAGTACCAAGATCGCTCTTCTCCATATTTTTTATCCATTCACTTTTTACAAACTTCGATCTGGGTAAGCAGCAACTAGGGATTAAATACACATGGTCGCCTGCAGCAAATGCTGCCGCGTTTATCATTTTCTCAATTATCGGTAATATACTGGACCAAATCTATGCGGCCATATCACTTGAGATCGGGCCGGAATATTGGGTGTTGTTTATCGCCGCGCTGATCATTCCAATAGTTAGTATCAGCAATGCGCAAAAGGTTGCCAACATCGTGTCAAATGACCCTAAAGGCAGCTCTAATAGTCGCTGGACGATTGGAAACTATCTGTGGCTGATTATTTGCCTTGGGTTCTGGGCACTGATCGGCTTAGGACTCTTTTACGTCGACGTGTGAGTTAATAAGTTAATCGTTGAGTTATCTCATCATCAAAACTAAAGACATCGTTTGCGGCCCCTTTGGTGCACGAACCAATCCAACTTAAATTTTTCCAGTGTCATTGTCATGTAACACATAAGTTGGAGTATTCTATGGCTCCCTACATGTATTTACCCAAGGAAACCCGATGAAGCATAAACCTTTACACTTACTGTGTTTACTAAGCTGCGTGGCGGCCGCCTGCCACACACCCATTAGTCACGCAGTGACGATTAATGAAATCCGAATAGACCAACCCGGCGGCGATAATGATGAATATTTCGAATTAAAAGGCAATGCCAACGAGCCGCTCACAGGCTTAAGCTACCTGGTTATAGGCGATGGCGCCGGTGGTAGCGGCACAATTGAAAATGTCACCGACCTGGATTCCCTAACATTGGACGCCAATGGGCTCTTCGTGGCCGCGAGAACCAGCTTCACCTTAGGCACGCCGAATCTGACCGCCGATCTGCGTTTTGAGAACAGCGACAATGTGACTCATATGCTGGTATCAGGCTTCACTGGCAATATTGGTGACGATATTGATACTGACGATGATGGTGTTATTGATAATGCTCCCTACAGCAGTATTGTCGACTCCGTTGCTTTAAAGGAAAATGACGGCGGGGAACTGCTTTACAGCCCGACCATCGTTGGGCCAGACGGCAGCTTTGTACCAGGACATAGTTTATTTTGCGAAGACGGCTGGAGAATCGGCATTTTTGACCCTGCGGCCGCCGACGCCGTGGATACCCCTGGAGCAGAGAATACGTGTGATGGTAATGGGGGCGGGCCCGAAGAACCAATTGTTGCGACCATTCCTGAAATTCAATCTAGCGCCGCGGTCAGTCCATTTGACGGCCAGATTGTTACCACCAATGGCATTGTAACCGCAGATTTTCAAGGCCAAGATCAATTGCGAGGCTTCTATCTTCAAGATCAAACGGGCGACGGAGATACAAACACCTCAGACGGCATATTTGTATTCACCCCTAACGGGAATGACGTAAATGTCGGTGATGAAATTGAACTCACCGCTGAGGTCGATGAGTTCTTTGGATTAACTGAGTTAAAAAATGTTGATGCGCTCAGCGTTATTTCATCCGGCAATTCGATTGCGCCCACTGCGGTGAGCCTCCCAGAAACTGTGGACGGCGAGCTCGAACGATACGAAGGCATGTTGATTGAAATTAGCTCACCAATGACCGTATCGCAGAATTTTTTCCTACCGCGTTTTGGCCAACTTACCTTGTCATCGCCTGACGATCAAGGTGTTGAAGGCCGCCTGTTTCAACCCACAAATTTGTTTCCGGCAAACTCGCAAGAACGTCAAGACTTAGCCGCCAGCAATGCTCGACGCACACTGATTTTAGACGACGGTCAGGACATCAGCGGGTTCGGTGACAACCCTAACCCAGTCCCTTACATCGGTAATCCGCCGACCGTGTTGCGAGCGGGTGACAAGGTCAGTAACCTCATTGGTATTCTCGATTATGGTCGCATCAACCCATCGAATCCGCCCGCCAGAGACTATCGATTACAGCCAACGGTTGCGCCGATATTTACGACTAACAATTTAAGAGAAGCCAACCCGCAAAGCACTAACGGTTCATTAACTATCGCTAGCTTTAATGTTTTGAATTATTTCTCCACCATTGATGGCAATGGCAGTATTTGTGGTCCTCAAGCCAATCAGGGCTGCCGTGGCGCCGACAGCGAATCTGAACTCGCTCGTCAGCAGGCTAAGATTGTTAGCACACTCAGAGCAATGGATGCGGATGTAGTTGGCTTGATTGAGATTGAAAATAACGGCTATGCCGAAGGCAGTGCCATCCGTCGTTTAGTCGATGCTTTAAACGCTGCCTACGGGGAACTTGTCTACGACATCGTCGAGCCAGATGGATTAAACACGCTCGGTGGCGACGCGATTACAGTGGGTTTTATTTATAAACCGACCGTAGTCAAACCCATTGGTGTTGCCGCGACATTAACGACAGGCGCGTTTGATCAAGCGCTGACCGACGGTGGCCGTTCCCGCCAACCGCTGGCGGTGAGTTTTGAACAGCTTGACGATGGCGAAATAGTGACCGCTGTCATCAATCACTTTAAATCAAAGCGTCCACCGTCACAGCCTCAAAACAACGGCAATGATGATCAAGGTGACGGCCAAGGTTCATGGAATTTACGCCGCACCGAGGCAGCGAATGACTTAAGCGCTTGGTTAGAAACCAATCCAACGACCATTCAAGACGACGATGTGCTGATCATCGGTGATCTGAATGCCTATGCCGAAGAAGATCCCTTGCTGGCATTAGAAGCAAATGGATTTGTTGACCTGATCCAGCAATTCAACGGCGACCGTGGTTACTCATTCACCTTTGATGGTCTGGCCGGCTCACTCGACCACGCTTTATCTAGTCCAGCCCTTAAAGAGCAAGTGAGCGGCGTGGTTGAATGGCATATAAATACCGACGAACCACCCGTATTGGACTACAACGAGGAGTTCAATCCAGTCGGCTATTACAGCGAAGATCCGTTCCGATCTTCAGATCATGACCCTGTGATCGTAGGGCTAAACTTGTTTACCGAGTTGGCGGATTCAGATCAAGATGGTGTGGCTGATGAAATCGACCAATGTAGCGACACACCAGCGGGTAGCGCGGTTGGTGCCGATGGTTGCAGCGTTAAACAAACGCTGGAAAATAATTGCGAACCATTATTTGCAGAGCAACCCAGACAATATTTACGCTGCGTTTTTAGAACGGTAGTGAAGGCGTATCGTGAAGGTCTGATTACTCGAAGCCAGGCTCGTAGAATTTATTATCGTGCAATTCTACGCGTTATCTTTGCTCGCTACTTTTCACACTAATCATTATTCAATAAAACGACACAAGTGAAAACGGAGGCATACTGCCTCCGTTTTTCAAGAATAATTAGTCGAGTCTAAAACCAACTTTCAAGGTGACTTGATAATGGCCAATCTTGCCATCTTCGATATGGCCTCGAGTATCAATCACCTCGAACCAATCAAGATGCTTCAATGTCTTCGACGCTCGCTCTATAGCGCATTCAATGGCATCTTCAATGCTTGTTTTAGATGAACCAACGATTTCGGTCTTCTTATAGACATGATTTCCCATTTCTAACTCCAAACGATTTTCAATTAAAGGTAAGTCAGGGTACACCAATTTGACCAATAAAAAAAAGAAGCCTGCTTTTAGCAATACTTCTAATACATAGCAAGTATCAATTAGTAAACCCGTTAGTACTGTTTGGGGGAAGGGGTATGCACCAAAGACAGACCAGCGCAGGCCTGTTCTGACCGTTAATTCAGTTCAACACAATGCGGTTGTCAATCTACAAAAGGACGATAAAACCAGCCTCCATTGATGTGATCGCCGGAGGCCGCCAACCCTAAGTACCCATTTTAGGCACCTTTTTTAAGCACCATTTTCAGGCACCAACTTCAATTCCTCTGAATGAGGCTTGGGGGGACTGACTATTGAAGCGCAAAATAAACTCATAAGGCGAAGCTGTTAGTGTTTGTTATTGTCGTTTTGTTTGCATTTACCGCTGTGTTTTATACACCTTCACCAAAAATGTCTGACCGAAGTTGATACCGCGTGACCCTACCCTTAGTTACCTGTTCGATACGCTGGCAAGTTCGCCACCCAGGTTGCTTTGCCCCAGATAAAAATTGACTCACCAAACCTTGAGAAATTCCGCATGCCTGGGCAAACTCCGCCTGAGTGCCACCATGTAACTCCATGGATTTTTTGACTAGTTCTTCTGTAGTCATGCAAACATAATATTACTTTGGTATTTATCAGTCAATACCAAAGTAATTGAAAGTTTTAATACTTAGGTAATATCATGCCGACTATGAATATTGCCGACCGAATACAGCAGCGAATGTCCACACTAAAGCTGACTCAAGAAAGCGTTGCGAACAGAGCGGGCATTTCTCAAGGCATGGTGTACAAACTGGTTTCAGGAAAGGCGAAGAGCACGTCCAAACTTGTCGAGCTGGCAGCAGCACTGGAATGCGATGTCGAATGGCTCGCCACCGGCATTACCCAAGCGCGCGAACATGGCGCTGACTATCAGAAAACGAACACACTCACAGTTAAACAATTGAAAGCACAGCTGACCGCGCTACCCGCCAGCACTCAAAAAGCCATCGCCTTGGAAATTATGGAATCCTTAATTGATGGCAACAGCGACTGATTCGAGATAGGTATGGAGCCCTAATTAATCACTAACCTCACTGGGCTCAGGGTCCAACACGCCGAGCGCTTTAGCTCGCTTCTCACGATGTTTCTGCGCCAGTATTCGCATATCTGTAGCGGTATCGGTTTCGTCCATGATCTCCATGCCAAGAATCGTTTCAATAACGTCTTCCAAGGTAACAATACCCGCCATACCACCAAAATCATCCAGCACCACGGCAACATGCTCTCGTCGCTCCATCAAGGTAGTAAACAACTCTGGCACGGGCAGTGTTTCACCAACGGCAACAATGTCTCGGCGCAAGCTGGCCAACGATTCATCCCCACGCCCCTCAATTAATGCCTCTGCGACGTCGACCTTAATAATATAGCCCGTTATCAAATCTTTATTATCTTGGCTGAACGTCGGAATTCTGGAGAACTGATGTTGTTTTCGATTCTGATAATAATAATCGATGGTTTGCTCTTGCGAGGTCGCGCTGACCACCGTGCGTGGAGTCATAATGTCTCGCACTTGAATGCTTTGAAAGCGAATCATACTGCCCAGCATTTGAGATTCGTCTGCATCGAAAACGCCATCTTGTGCGCCCATTTCTGCCATTGCAAGAAAATCGTTACGCGTGAGTATTGGCTTGTCTGAATCTTTTTTAAGTGATCGGGTAACCAGTTGCCCCATCCAAACCAGCGGTGCGAGTGCAATCACTAGAAAACGCAATGAAAATACGGTAAACCTTGCCAGCTTTTGCCAGTAAAGCGCACCAATCGTTTTTGGCACAATCTCTGAGAGTATTAGCACCGCCATGGTCATACCCCCAGGAACTAACAAACGGGTGATCAAAGGGCTGCTTTCGGACCAAATCTTAGCCGCTTGCTCGCCAACACCAATGGCTCCGACCGTATGCGCGATCGTATTCAAAGTGAGAATAGCCGCCAGCGGACGATCAATATTTTCTTTGAATTCTTGTAAATGGCGACCAATCACCGTTCCCTTTTTATGCTGAATACGCGCGTAAGTAGGGGTAATGCTGAGCAGCACAGCCTCCCACAGCGAACATAAAAACGAAAAGAAAATGGCCAGTACAAAGAAACTTATAAGTAGGGTATACATGAAGGCTCAATCAATGGATTACATAGAGTAGAGTATGCTAGATGCAAGAATTTAACAATATGCACGCCACGTTCTTGTGGTGTGCGTGCGGGCATCTCTGGCATTTTTGTTATTAATTTTGTTACGGGCTTTACTCTTTATCACTTTCATCTCTCTCTCAAATCAAAAGTAAACGCACTTAAATGGTATGTTTGCACTTTGATCTATACGATATGTAAATTTATAGCACTATGCTTATTGATGGTGTGAAAAGGGCTTGAGCCTCAATCCTCAGGCGCCGTTTTATCATCGACCCATGTTAAATCGTCTGCGACCGACGAAATTCTAATCATCGTGTTAAGTTCTCGCATGACCTCAGAAAGCAGAACAGGGGGCAGGGCTTCAAGTTTTATAGTACGTTGATCACCTGATTTAAATAAAAGACGGTCGGTTTTGGCATAGGGTGGAACTGGGGTTTTACGGTCGGCAATGGGTGTCAAAATAAATTCGGCGGTTAAATCAAATTTGGGCAGCGATTTTACGGCAGCGGATTTTTCGATCGACATAAGATTATGATCTCGATATGTCCAACCAAACTTCTGGCACAGAGCGGCAAATTGCGTGTGATGCAGAATATGGGCTGCAAACCGATTACTATAACGTTCGGTTTCAAATTCCCGATCGACCAATGTAAATGTTTCACGGCCGATTTGACTCAATGGTTGAGACATCCATTTATCGACCAAGGAACTCTCCCACTTTTTAGCCACATCGTCTCCTTCATGCAACGGATGCCACAAGGAAATCTGGGATGAAGGACCAAGTTTCTTAAACGGCTTTGCATCAGCATCGAAGGCCTCACGCCCCTTAATCATAAATGAAATAAGGCCTTCCTGATCTTCAGCAACCCAGATCAGTCGTTCGCTTAGCGAACGCCGTACCGGGTGTTGCCAATACGTTAACTTCCAATTATCAAATGGCCATGTGTGCCGGGTTTGATAACCTTGCTCAAGAGCCTTAGCCTGAATTGATAATGTCGTTTTCAGGTATTTTTGCAATGCCTCAATTTCACGAATAGTCTCACTGTGATCGCTTTTAAGGCGTTTAGATAATTTCGTAACCTCGTTACCGTCTGAGTCGGCCCAGGTGAGGTGGCAATCAAGGCCTGATAACCTTAAATCTGCCTGCCACTGACCCTCAGCTATGGTCAGCTTACCGTCGTCATTAAAATCGAATGTGGGTAAACAACGCTCTTCCAACTCCTGCTGACTGACGCGTCTGTCATCGGCAATTTTCTTTAGGTATGTATTGACGGTTTTAATGACATTTGGATAAATCGCTCGAGAGCGAATTCTTACTAATTGCTCGACCGCAATGTCATGCCCTTGTAGTGCCATGTTGTT
Source organism: Arenicella sp. (assembly GCA_965230315.1). GTDB lineage: Bacteria > Pseudomonadota > Gammaproteobacteria > Arenicellales > Arenicellaceae > Arenicella. The sequence goes on along the minus strand of CBDDKT010000002.1, from coordinate 2,846,414 downwards.
CAGTGAGTGCGCGCACGCATTCCCGAGCTTCTGTGAACGCGGCCCATAGCCGGGCACTTTTCGAAAACAAACCTCGGCGAAGCTCCCAATCGCCATAGCAAGTTTTTTGTTTGGGATAGTACTGCACAAAATAATCAAGCCTTGCATTACCGCCAAGGAAACATCGGGTTGTTTTGGGTTGGGTTTGTGTAAATTCATCCACCTTACACATTCCCTTGAAAACACGTCCTTATCGACCTTTTCGATAATGGTTCGCCCCCTATCTTGCCGTCGTTTCGATGGCTTAGATGTTTGGCTTAACGTGTCAGCATACTCAAATAGTGTGATCCAGTGCGACTGCTCACAATCAGGCAACTCGCTTACAAAACTGCGTAGTTCTGTTCTAAAGTTGCCGATTGGCAAACTGATAAGTTTAATCGAATCTGCATTTTTCTTGGGTGCTCGAAAGGGCGTTGGAATTGACTCTTGTGCCTTAAGAATTTTTCCCAAAGTCGGCCCTTTGTCTCTGGCGTCCCGATTCGTTTTTTTAAAAAAATCTGCCACAAAACCTACGCATGCTCTGAGATTATCTGATCCAATTGCGCTAGAAACTTCTTATTGGAGGAAGCCCAACCTATTTGCTCATTTAGATACCCTCGAAAACCGACTAATTGCTCATGTAATACCGCCGACAAATTGTTTTCTGATAAATAGGTATCAAGGTTCTTAAGAATCGGACCTACTGCCATCCCCCAATCAATATCGTGAACCGTAAGCCCACTATTCACAAAGGCTAAAAAATGCAGTTCTGATAACGGAAGCTTTGAGCGAAGAAGATCCGTTATCATTTTCTTTTCGGTAACCCTGGTACCTCCGACGTTTGCATCTGAGCATTCATATTGATCGCGATTCGCACGACAATATGAGCTAACAAAGCTTAATGCTAGCAAGCCAGCAATATCCGCTCGCTCCTGAGCAGACATGGACTTAATTGTTTTCCATTCGTCAAAGTCCTTAAACGTTTTTCTTGTTTTGAAAAAATCCTTTTCCAACATCTGTTCGTTAATTGAGAATATCAATGACAAGGGATAGGTCTGCATCAATTCAATGGTGGGCTCACCGAACGAAAGCTGCTTATAGTCGGCATAATCAACTTTGTGCAGCTCTGCATTTTCCATTATGGTTTCAAATAAATTCTCGGACACTATAAGCCTCTGTTTTTGTTTTTGTTTTTGTTTTTAAATAAAAATCTGCCTCTTAAATGGCATCAGCTATTATATGTGACCTGGACGTTCGCTCGCCAATAAACTTTTAAGTCACTACTGAATACGGCTAATTTGGCAATATTCCCACTAACGCGAGTGTAAGAGATTCAATTAGCCTGGCGTTAACTAAATTGCGTGCATCCATTAGTATTCCAAAGTCAGTCTTTAACTGCTTCGTTAGGCGGCAGGCGCTCAATCTCTCATTGCAATTAGTGCTAATGCGCTGCCCAGTATTTCCAAGACCAGGTACAGATACATAAGAAAGTTACCCGGTCCGTGGACTAACAAACCAATACCGCGTGTAACCGCCATGCATAGAAGAACAATGATGGTGATTACCAAACACGCTCGTAACTGCCTAATGGAATACAAGTAACAGAGCAACACACCAACGGCGAACGTCATGCCGCCGTAGGTTGCACGAAAGTCAATCAGGGCAGCGTTTCCGTTAAGTTCAGAATCTGTGATGAGTAGTGCCATTGTCGTTGGCATCAGGCTAAATGCGAGCCCGTAAAGCAGAAAAAAAGCCGCCGCCAGAAATATGACAAATTGATTTAGGTTCATTATGAATGCTGAGCCTCTTACTCCAACGGACGGCAAGAACTTGTCCGAATCTTCAACTGTTTGTTGCTGCCTTCACGAGGAGCTCTGACACAGAGTGAGGGTTTGACACCTTCGCCCATTGAAATGAAGACTTGCTTATCAGACGCGCCTAAAACACATTCCTTGTCCGTGTGGCCAAGGAAATAGTGACTGTCTATTTTAGGGTTTCTCTTTGCTATATTAAAGTTTGTTTCACGCGAATAATGTCTCGCTTCATGGCTAGGTTCAAACACCATACTATGATTCTGCTTCTGCACCGGTTAAACGAGGATGCGAACCTTCAAAATCATACCCTTGAGGTTTTTGGTTAATATGAATCTCCTCAGAAATTCTGAACGACTCTTGATTCTTCATCGACCCCAGACCCAGCGAGTAATGATCAGATTCGGCAGACTTATAAAACAAACTTGACCCACAGATCTTGCAGAAACCACGCACTGCTGAGGCCGAAGACGGGTAGCGAACTATGTTCTCCTCTCCTTGGAACAGTACTCCATGCGCGGCAACAGAGAAAGTCGGGCCGCCAACCCACCGCCGGCACATCGAGCAATGACATATGTTCAAACCAGATTCCACGGAACGTGCAGAATAGGTCACTGAACCACATAAACAACTTCCCTCGGCTCTCATATTTTCACCTTATTATGTTTTTACTTAGCACTTTTTCCAGTATCGATTTTATACCTGCTTGCATCTTCTTTCCGCTTTACCATGATAAATAGAGACTCACATAACACCTCAACAACCAATGCCGAAGACGCATAGTCAATTGAATTGTTCGTCGTACCATCCTCAGGTTTTGTATAAACAATTTAAGCGTCTAATATACTATCAACGGCTCTCTGTGCCGAATGCACTGCCGCATGAACGCTACCCCAATCTTTTCCTTCGGTATAAGCTTCACCTGCGAAGTACACGCGTTCATCGACACTCTTGCCCAGCTTATTTACAAGCCGCCAATTCTCACCATCCATAACGTAAGCACCGTTAATGAAGGGCTCTTGGTTCCAGTTTTGGAAAATATGTTTGATGTACTTTTCTGATGCTTGACCGCCGGATAACTCGTCTAGTTCATTCAGAATGTATTTAATAAGGTCATCATCGCTCAGGGTGATGTAAGGTGAGGCGGCGGAACCAACGGCAAACAACCCCAAAATATGCCGCATACTATGCTGCCCATAAGACGCATCATAATAAAGTTTTTCTCCGGCACTCGACGGATTAACCTCAAAACCCACCAGGGCTGGATAAAACTTCTCCGAAAACTCAATAAACGCTTTACACCCATCCCAAACGGTTACCTTATTGATGGCTTTTTGTTTATCTTTAGGCAATGCCGGAATAAAGTTGATCATGCCGTTCTGAAGTACTTTGACAGGCGCAGTCACGATCACGCGATCCGCCGAATAAGTTATACCCGATGCGATAACACGTATTTTTTCACTGGAATAATCTATCGTATTAACAACGGCATTGTAGTTAATATTTTTCTCGACCGATGGCACTACGTAACGTTCAAAAAAGTCAAACCAAGTCGCGTCGATAAACTTACTGTAATCAGTCATTTCAGCATCATAGAGGCTGACTTCTTCGCCTTCATACAATGCATAATCAACCTCAGGGTTGTATTTGGTCGTTTTAATATCGATATCAATTGAGTCATTATTCACAACCTGTTTGAGAATGTCTGGCTCAACGTGCAGCCATTCAGCGCCTAGGGGAATAGGGAAATCAGCGAACTCAGTGGTTCGTTTCATACGCCCACCATGGTTAGACGACGCTTCTAAAATTTCAAAATCAATTCCTTGCTGTTGCAGCAAGTAACCTGCTACAAGGCCAGCTGCACCCGCACCGACAATGATGACCGATTTATCATTGCCAACCTTATGATTTTTATTACTACCTTTTGCATTAAGCAATGGCTGCAACGGTAAGGTAAGCCCCAGAACCTGACATATCTTTATAAATTTTCGTCTATTCATTTTGAAGTTATACCTTATACGAAGATTATTTTTTAGTGTGATCGTATATCGAGCGGGTTTAAGGGTTAGGCAGCGTTGCCACCCCAATAAGGCACAGTGGTTGAGGCTTTAGGGTAGTGGCATGGTTAGATTTCATACACGTAACACCTTGCTAAGTGCACGTTAAAAACGCATATAACGCATTAAGTGAAACGAACATTGTACTGCAAACGTTCTAGGCATCATTCTTACGTTTTGCTTTCTTATCTAAAGGTTTTTGTGTTCGTTCATGCCATAACCTCATTCCATGAAGATATTGATATAGTCCGAAAAAAATAAAAGCTAAAGAAATCAAAAACAGCATGTTTAAGTCCGAAGTCAACTTTTTTGCTTTTTCTAGTGCAAACTTCGCCTTTACATGACCGAATGCTTGTTTTTCTAATACATCATTAATTTTCTCAATAAGAAGCTTCGTTTGATCTGAAACTTCTTTATTTGGAACATAAAAGACTATCTCAAGTAATTTATCAGGATACCGACCTGGAATAATTATAGACTTAGGCCTTATGTCCTCTTTCAGAACGGCATCACTAATAAACGAATCATTACTCTCAAGGAATATTTCTAACCTGGATATCTCTACATATGAGTTTGCTGCAGTAATATTGGCATTATGAATTTCTTCGTTAACAGCCCTGTACTGTATTACAACTATACTAACGAAGACCAATACAATAGAAAGTCCAAAAAGGCAGTAGAATTTATATAAATTGTCAGTTGGAATTGGTATTTGCATATTGAATGCCTAACGCCTCTCATCAGCGGCAAAGTGGCCGCGCAGCGAGCGCTTTGTCCGACTGTATGCGCTTGTTAGGCGTTACCCGCGTGAACTTGTCTAACCTTTGCAACTTCATTTGTTAAAGAGTTCGCGAGTTCTACTAGAAAGTGCTGTACCGGGTTTTACAGAACCCACTATAAGTGATTTTTCGACATCGTCTGACCAAGGACCCAAACCAAGCATGCCAAGATGAAGCTCTTCGAGAATTTTCTTAGTTGCCACTACCCCGTCTATTTTACCATATTTGTTTGTGTGCCAAATTAAGCAATTGTTGTATATCACAAGGCTATCGTTAGCTTCTATGCTCTCTTCCAACGCGCATCCAGACCACTCACCAGTGGTGGTTTGTGTAGTGAAACCAAATCTCCAGCCAGTTTTTGAACGACTTGCCATGTCGGTAACCGGCTGCCCAATCAAGAGCATCATTAGCTGGCGTATCTCGGAATATTGCCAGTTAGGTGAATCGAGGCAATAACGGAGATCGGAAAGGACCTGAAGGGTGTTATTCCATTCACGTGCCTGTCGCAACTCGTGAGAAACTACTCTTCGAATAGTTGCCTCAATTGATTCTGCGCTGAAGTCTTGAATTGATTCAGGCTCTTCACGTACGGTTGACTCCAAAGACTTAGCAAGTTTAAAAAGACTCCGCTCCCAGAGGTCTGCCCTAAGATGAGGCGGCAAGTCTTTGCTCTCAAGATCACTGTCCGATAACCATACTGCAATTCGCTTCTTCAATCCCCACGCGGCCCCTAGTTCTGCATGACACCAATTCGACTCGATGGAGTTATGTGTTGCAACGAACACTACGGTAGAGCATATCTCAAGCTCATTTCTCAAGGTCTCGGAAAGATTGGAACCTACAGTGCGATCTCTTTGAAGGAATGTTTCGATATCATTGCCATTCAAGGCCTCTATTAAATCGTCTACCTTAGCTTGATCTGCAAAATCATAACTCACAAATACTGGCATGTTTTCCTCCTTCGCGCAGTCCACACTTGGGTCATGACGCCTAACAACCTGATATACTAGACGTTTTCCCAGATATCAATATTATCGGGAATCCTGATAGTTTTTTTTCGTCAATTTTGATTTCGATCTACCCCCCTGATTCTTAAATTGTATTTATAATTGTTACGGGTGTTTTTCCTAATAACTAGGACACGATCCTTGTTACTCGTATATTTTTTAATATACTGGATGCTGGCCATTTTACAAGGAGAGTTAAATACCACGTTTACTGTTTTTAGTTTCTATTCAAGACTTTATGCTTTTTCAGCACTCTTGCAAACGAACCATTCGATCCTATTTGGTATGGATACGTTGGTGTATTCTTTTCCATAACAAATCTCATCCAACAGAATTGGGTAGGGCGCCAGGCGAAGTTATCGGCTGTCCTAACAGCATCAGATCAACCGTTTACTCAGCAACTTAGACACATCTTATAAACCACCTATTCGCCTGTTTTATAACGTCAAGCTGCTTTGCCTTGTGATACGTGATGCTACTTTACGCGCCTCGCTCTACGCCCATTAGTTTTCAATTATTGAGCTAAGCTAACGAGCCCACTATCGGTCACTCAAATCTTCCTGATAAATATCTTTGGAGCCAATAGGTAATGTAAACGTCAAGCCGTCATACCCAAGTGTTACACCTTTTGAACGAACTTCCTTCACATCTCGCATAAATGCCCATTCAGCGACTTTGTTTGGTGGCGTTGGAACGAGGTGATATAGAACCAACTCTTTGACATTCGCTTCATTTGCTACTTCAGCCGATTCGACTGGAGACGTATGGTAGTCCTGTATATCGAACATGATCTTCTCCAACTGTCTATTACCAATTTTTCCAGATTCTACTTCTAACTTTTTCACGATGTGCCGAGATAAAGCTTCATGAATCAAAACATCAGCGTCCCTTGAATATCTAATTGTTGTTTCAGTTTTCGTTGTATCGCCGCTTACGACGACTGAGCGCCCTTTATAATCAAAACGGTACCCAACGGCGGGATGTATCGGTGCATGATTAACAGTAAACATAGTCACCTTAAGCGACTCGTCATCTAATATAATTGCTGAATCACCGTCGAAAATAATTTCGTTTGCTATCATCTTTCCTATTGCAGGGTTTAGGTAGTCTTCACCATGGTGAGCCGTTCGATAAGAACTGTCCAGTGAATAAGCCTGAGCAAAGCCGTCGACAACCTGCTTTACTCCTTTGGGGCCGTATACGTCTAGAGGCGCATCACGCCCCTGCGCCCAGGTCATCATGTTGAACTCACCCAAATCACCGATATGGTCCGAATGGAAGTGTGTTAAAAACACCGCCCCTACACGCCGAGCTGGAATTTGCCATAGCCCAAGGTTATTAGTACTGCGGTTACCGGTATCAACGATATAAAACTTTCCGCCGGCAATCACCATAACGCATGCCGCCGCTTTATTCCTTATGGGCATTGGCGCTGCACTACCACACAGCGTAACGCGCAAGGCATCCTCAGCAAACAGATCAGTCGGGGGGTTAGACATTCTCTGGGCAATTTCTCTCTGCATTAATTGATCTTGTACAGAAGGAACTTGTACGAGAAAAATTGCTAGTACTGCTAAACTACCTAACACGCCTAATGCTTTAACAAAAACTTTCATACTATTCAAACTTTCAGTCGGCGCGACACTTCCCTGACCATTGCAGTTTGTGAATCGTTCCTATCTGATCCGCCACGTACAATAGGTCGTTTTTATTGTCATACGCTATTTTGCTCAACCAATGATCCGGGCGAGTGACACAAGGTTTCGGTTTGGCTCTTGCTTTGCTGAGATTCCAGGCTTGAATGTCGTTATTATAATAATTGTCTTCGTCTTCAGTTCCGTAGGCTGACAAGGTAAATAACGTGTTGGAGTTAATGTCGTATTCAATGCCCATCACGCCTTCGTGTTTAAGCTCAGAACGAGTCGATAATGCTTGATTAAGAAGGTAGACCGGGCCTTTATTGAACCCCACGGCAAACGCCTTTTCTTGAGACGGCGATGTAAATTCAATTAATGCGGTGGCATCACCTTCTAATATAAGAGATTGCTCCTGATTCTCAATCGTCGTTTTTATCAAGCCTCTGTTGCCCGCAAACAGAATGTGCTCATCGTTATCGATCCATAACATTCCACCAAAGTTGAAGTCTTCACTGCCATACTCTTCATCAACATCTAACGTTTCCTGCAATTGAAAGCTTGTGACTAATTCGAAATTAGACAGATTCCAAATCTTTACCTCTCCAATTGATGAGGCAACGGCTATCAATGATTGGTCACTCGATAAGGCATAGTGCTGGGCGCCCATCTCAAAATTAAAGTTGCTTAGACGCTGCATTGACGACAAGTCCCATACCTGAACGCCACCAGCGCCCAAGTTAATCACAAGCCTTTCGCTGTTATTTAGAAAGTCGGTTTGGATAGCTTCAACGCCATTATCGATGGGAACAAATGCCTCAAACTTTCCCTCGAGATTCATAATAGATAAGTTTGGAAACTCAACACTGCCAACCAATAGACTCTGACGGTCAGGACTAAGTGTTAAGCTATGGATGTCACTGCCTATAGAAAATGGCGGGCGCTGAATGTTGATATCTTCCACTAACGTTCGCTCATTTGAGCTTGCATCCAAAAACACTCTATAACGCAACTTTCCAGTGTTTAGGTCCCACACTTCTGCGGGGTAATATGCAGAAAATAACACCAGCTCATTCGCTAGTAATTTAGGTTGATAACTTGCTTGTTTCGCTAGCGCCTTGAATTTGATTGGCTTCGAATTCAAATCACGATAAATATAGGCCTCTCGCTCAAAGTGGTAGCCTTCGGTGTCTAGCTCAGCGTCGATAACGTAGAAATTGTGATTTGAAGAGACATCAATGGAGCCTATTTTCCGGTCTGATGGCAGTGAATTTTCACTGATGATTTTCTCAGAATTAATGTCACGTACATCCCATGTGTTTTTGTAATAGGTGATTAGTTTATCACCCTCATCATTAAGATATATTCCGCCGTAGGTTTTCACCTCAACGCTTTTTTGAACTGCGCCACTGTCAATGCTCCATTGCGTTAATGAGTCACTGTCGAGTGCTACCAGTGATTGGTTCTGATTAATAAATTTGGTGCTATCAATAGATTGCTCGGTCTCAATCGACTGAAGCAAGCTTATATCGTTTGCGTCATACACGTTTATCAAATAATTATCATCGTCACCGTATCCCCAAATCGCAATATATTGCCAATCATCTGACCACTGAGAACCACTACGAAGGTTTTGGTCAACTACGATACGGCGTTTCAAGCCCGCATCGAACAATTCCAGGCCCTCGTCGCTAATAACCCCCATTTTCTTGTTGTTCTGCGAAAAGAACAGACTCTCTGGTGTGTCCTTGACTTTATTACTGGCGAGTCTTTTATTCTTTTTCAGATCCCATATGGCGATGTTGTCGTCCCAATCTCCAATCGCAAGTCGTTGACTTGAGTGGTCGAATGAAAGCGACGCTATGCCCAACTCGGCCGAACTCGCTTTATCAATACGTGTGAGAATTTTGCCATTAGAAGCATCGATAATCTGCACAAGACCATTGCTATAGCCTAATGCAATACGCTCGCCATTTTGGCTTACTGCTCTGGCACCAACCCCAATGGTTTGCATTTCACTGGCACTCGCTAGAGTGCTGGAGGAGGTCGTAGAGAATATGGCGGCTAAAAATAGCGGCGCTTTAGTCAGAAAATTCACAAAGTGCACCAAGGTGTTGTTAGTCGATGTAAGAATCTTACCGTACTTAATCTATATAACGATTCGCTTCGCTAATTTATTCCCTTAAAAATGAACGTGTACCTTAAATATAGAATAAACGCAGCGGATCAAGCGTAGATGAGAAAAGGCTATGTGGCAAGCAGACAAAGCTGTCACAACGCAACAGTCATCACTAAAACATCTGCGGAATCAATGAATTGGTGCCAATCGTGGCTTACATACCTTGTGTCAGAATACGGCCAACGATGCGTTGGTAGCACAATAACGCAAAAGCTCCGAGTCTCAAAGGAAACTCGAAGCCTTTTAGCGACGCATCTCTAATTTTAAGCGGCTTGTTGTACTTCGTCCGCCGCTGGCATTTTCAATAAATACTCAAACGCCGAGAGTGATGCTTTTGCGCCTTCGCCCATTGAAATGACGATTTGCTTATACGGCACGGTTGACACATCACCGGCAGCGAAGATGCCAGGTTCAGAGGTTTGGCATTGCTCGTTGATGATCACTTCACCATACTGGCTTAGTTCGACCACGTCTTTTAAGAATGCACTGTTTGGTACCAAACCGATTTGTACAAAAACGCCGTGAAGATCGAGTTGCTTAACTTCATCGGTTTCTCGATCTTGATATTCGAGCGCGTTGACTTTTCCACCGTCGGCTAAAATCTGCTTGGTCATCACGTTTTTATGAATAGTGATGTTGTCTCGCTTCATGGCTTGGTCAACCAGCACCTGGTCGGCTTTTAACTCAGGCAAGAATTCGAAAACGTTGACTGATTTGACGATACCGGCCAAATCCAAAGCGGCTTCAATGCCGGAGTTACCCCCGCCAATAACCGCAACGTCTTTGCCTTTGAAGAAGGGACCATCGCAATGCGGGCAATAGGCCACGCCATTACCGATGTTCTCTTTTTCGCCTGGCACGCCAAGTTCTCTCCAGCGAGCGCCGGTGGCGATAATAATCGTTTTGGTCTCGATGATTTCGCCTGAACTGAGTGTGACTTTTTTGATGTCGCCTTTCTCAATACCAGTAACACTCATGTGCTCTTTTAAGGTTACTTCGTACTCATTTAAATGCTGCAACATTGAACCGGTGAGTTCGGGGCCGGTGGTTTTTGGCACCGAGATCAAGTTCTCAATACCCATGGTGTCCTTTACCTGACCGCCAAAACGGTCGGCAACAATGGTGACGTTTAAGCCTTTACGCGCGCTGTAAATGGCAGAAGCCACGCCCGCTGGCCCGCCACCAATAACAACCACATCTTGCAGCGGCAGTGTCTCAGCCGGGGCAGCATTAGCGGCATCGGGGAAACGCTCCATCAATTTGTTCACCAAGGTTGCGGTGTCCACTTTACCGTTGGCAAACAATTCGCCATTTAAATAAACACTGGGCACACCCTGAATATCACGTTCGTTGATGATGTTTTGAAAAAGACCACCATCAATCATCTCGCTCTTGATGTTATCGTTCAGCAGTGCGAACTGATTTAGGCCTTGCACCACTTCCGGGCAATTATGGCAACTTAATGAAATAAACACTTCGAAGTGCAGCTCTTCATTCAAGTTGGCCACTAATGTTTGAATTGTCTCGTCGAGTTTCAGGGGAGTACCCGTGCTTTGTAGAATCGATAAGATCAATGAATTAAATTCATGGCCGCTTGGGATACCTGAAAAATGTATTCCGGTGTTCTTGCCTTCTACTTCGAGCAGAAAACTAATTGAACTGCGTAGCTCGCCATTGGTGTCGCGCTCTTCCACGCTAATTTTGTCACTGGTTGATGCGACGCTGTTTAGAAACTCGAGTAATTCGTTTCGTTTGGAATGTTCACCCGTTTGTAAAACGAGCGTTACGGATTTTTGCATGTTGGCGGTGTAGCCTTTCAATGCAGTTAAGATGTCGTTGCTAAGCATGAGCTTGCTCCTTCTATAAAAGGGTAGTATTAGTTAGGGTGAATGCGAGAGGTTTAAAACCTCAAACCTCTCGCGGCGACGTTTTGGCAGAGTTTTAGATCATGCCTACTAGGTCTAAAGATGGCGCAAGCGTTTCTTCGCCTTCTTTCCATTTAGCTGGGCAAACTTCACCTGGGTTGGCTGCAACGTATTGCGCTGCTTTTACTTTACGCAGTAAGTCCTCTGCATCACGACCAATACCTTCAGCGGTGATTTCCATTGATTGGATGATGCCGTCTGGATCAACCAGGAAAGTTGCACGGTCGGCAAGGCCAACACCTGGACGCATTACTTCAAAATTGTTGGTGATCACGCCATTCGGGTCGCCAATCATGGTGTATTTGATTTTGCCGATCGTCTCTGACGCGTCGTGCCACGCTTTGTGCGTGAAGTGTGTGTCGGTTGATACTGAGAAGACCTCAACGCCACGAGATGCCAGCTCTTCATGATAATCAGCAAGGTCGCCAAGCTCAGTTGGGCACACAAATGTGAAGTCGGCAGGGTAGAAGAAGAAAATCGCCCACTTGCCGGCGATGTCGTCGCTTGATACTTCTACGAACTCACCGTCACGAAACGCGCTGGCTTGGAAAGGTTTAATTTGAGTGTTGATTAGGGCCATTTTGGTCTCCAAAAAATATTTATTTAATTAACGATTTCGCTGCTAAGGCGCCATTAATCTAAGCGCACGCTTCAGCAATGGAGAGGAGTCTAAGGCAGACCAGATATTTAATAAAATTGATTGTTTAGAACGTTATGTTCTAAAATACTGAACATCAAATGTGTCAGGATACGCTCAAAAATTGACCGGAACTGACTCATGAAACCAAACCCTTCACCCAATAAAGCGATGATCTCACTCAAACAGCTTAGCTACGCTCTGGCAGTCGAAAAACACTTACACTTCAAGCGTGCGGCTGAGTCATGCTCGGTCTCTCAATCCGCACTAAGCACCGCACTCAATGAATTGGAAAAGCAATTGGGCTTTCAGATTTTTGAACGCGACAACAAGAAGGTTTTGGTAACGCCCATTGGCCAACAAGTGCTGGAGAAAGCACAGCGAATCAAGCTGCAATTGGATGATTTGTATAAGCTAGCCGATGCTCAACGCAGCGAACTAAGCTACCCGATGTCAATTGGCATTATTCCAACCATCGCGCCGTATTTATTGCCAATAGTTCTGCCAGAGTTGACCAAACAGTATCCACAATTGGAGTTGAAAATTGTTGAAGAGCAATCGCATATTTTGGTCGACAAAGTACGCAGAGGAGAGATCGATACGGCCATTTTAGCCTTGCCATATGCCTGCGACGGCTTGCTTACCTTTGAATTTTGGCAAGAAGACTTTTATTGGATTACACACACTGATGAAATGCAGTCGGGCTGTACTGAGATTACAGCCGATGAATTAGAGCAATCCAAACTGATGCTGCTGCAAGACGGTCATTGTTTGAAAGACCAAGCTCTGTCTGCGTGCAAATTCCCAAGCGATGCCCAACACAGTGTCGGCGCCACCAGTTTGAATACCCTGATTCAATTAGTGGCCGGCAAAATCGGCACCACTCTGGTACCTGAAATGGCCTTAGAGCAATTAATTGAACACAACCCATTGCTTAGCGAAGCGCGCTTAAGCGAACCCGGGCCACATCGGCGCATCGCCTTTATTGTTCGGCCTAACTATTCGGGTGTGAATAATATCGAGCTATTAATGGCGCAGTTTAAGGCATCGTTGAAGGAACATTTTATCAAAAGCGGCGGGAGCTAAGGCCATAATGTCAATCGAGCTTCAAAATAAACGAAGTTAAAGATCGACTTTTTGTGATGTTCATTGTCGACCATGCGCATCATTATTGAGCTTCTAACTAACAACGAGCCGAGGCTACATCATGAAATCATTTATTCGCTTTTTCCAATCATTTTCCAGGCAGGACAGCGTCAAACAAGAGAACGCGGTTTGTAATTTTGGCGATAATTACTACGGCGACCAGCTGTGCCAATAACCGTTTATTTGCGATCGCGCGAATGATTGATGCCATCACCAACAGGTATGTGATCGAGTTCGAATGGGTTTACGCCCTCCAGGCAGCCCACATTGAGTGAGTAAAGCTTAGGATTAGAACGTCGTTGATGATGTGTGTGAATACCGCAGTTCGAGCAGAAGTAATGTTTGGCGGTATTGGTGTTGAATTGATAAACACTGAGCGAACATTCACCTCGGATTACGGCCAGATCATCCATTGGTACCGCGGCCACCACACTTCCTTTACGGCGACACATTGAGCAATTGCAACGACCCGGTTGCACTAGACCCTTTGGCAGCTTAATCAAGAGTTCCACCGCACCGCAATGACAACGGGCTTTGTGTTCTAAGCCTATCGTGGTGCTACCTACTTTTTTGATCATCGCGTTTAAATCCACTCAGAAGCGGCTGGAAAACAGCCGCCTCTGACTTCGATTTACCTGACCTAAAGCTTTCGGCCTAATTTCTTTTCAGCGACTTTACGTTCCCAATTGGCATTGAAAACACTGATCACTTCGTAGGCGTTTAGACCGTGAATGATGACACCCACCGTCCAGCCGAGTAGCGCCCAGCCGATGTAGCTGTCGTCAAAGCCCTTTACGAACGCAATCAGGCCGGCAAATATCACATACATAAAGAGGTGATTATAGAATTCTTTAATACCTCTGGCGTAATTAATGGCGTATTCCTCATCGGCTTTGATATCTTCGGTTTTTGGCTCGGTTTGTTGATTATTCATAGTAGTCTCACTTGGGTTGTTTGGCGCGACATCTTCTTTTTCGTCAAAGGTCGCAAGTTGAACCTCAAAGGCTGCTGCTAATGATTTCTTAGACTCCAAACTGGGGGATTGGCCACGTTCGATGCGCTGAATAGTTCTGACATTTAAGCCAGAAATATGTGCCAGCTGCTCTTGCGACCAGCCTTTTTGAAGTCTTAATTTTCGTACAATCATTGTTAACTTACCTTGTTGGTTGTGAGCCAATATTGTTGGTTGGTAAGCTACTTTATAACACGACAAGCTCACGGCGTAAGCACGGCAAACACCCGACAGGGCGCTAAATTGTTACTTCTTAAGCTCCTGAATATCGCGGAAAGCCTCTAGTGCCTCAGGGTTGGCGAGTGCGGTGGTATTTTTAACTGATCGACCTTCTACAACGTCACGAACCGCAAGTTCGCTTATTTTGCCCGACTTAGTTCTCGGAATATCATCAACCTGAAGAATGACTGCGGGTACGTGGCGCGGGCTAGCGCCATTTCTGATTGTTTGCTTGATCTCATTGATTAAGGCGTCATTCATGCGCAGATCAGGCGAAAGCACGACAAACAAAACTACCCGCACATCTCCCAACCATTGCTGGCCAATCACAACCGACTCCTGAATCCCCTCTATTTGTTCAACTTGCCGGTATATCTCGGCGGTACCTATGCGCACACCGCCTGGATTTAAAGTAGCATCCGATCGGCCATAAATAATCAAACCTTGATTCTCAGTGACCTCAGCAAAGTCTCCCTGCGCCCAGATGCCATCGTATCGTTCAAAGTAGGCGGCTTGGTATTTCTTTTTGTCAGTGTCATTCCAAAAATAAATCGGCATCGACGGGAAGGCCTTGCTACAAACCAGTTCGCCTTTTTGTTGAGTGATCGAATTGCCATCATCATCAAGTACCTCTATGGCCATGCCCAATCCTTTGCATGCGATTTCGCCTCTATACAAATTGCTAGAGGGGTCACCCAATACAAAACACGAGATGATGTCCGTGCCTCCTGAAATCGACGCCAGGTAGACATCTGGTTTGATGCATTGGTAAACATAGTCAAAACTTTCAGCAACTAAGGGCGAACCGGTTGAACACATTACCCTAAGCGAGGACAAATCATGAGACTCGTTTGTGTTTACCTTAGCGTTTTTTAAAGAGTCGATGTATTTTGCAGAAGTGCCAAAGTGGGTCATCCCTTCCTGCTCAGCGAAATCAAACAAAACCGTCGGCCCTGGATAAAATGGTGAACCATCAAAGAGTAATAACGTAGCCCCAGATGCCAAGCCTGATACCAACCAGTTCCACATCATCCAAGTACACGTTGTGAAGTAAAAAACGCGGTCTCCCGATTTTACATCACTGTGTAATCGATGTTCCTTTAGGTGTTGAAGTAGGGTTCCGCCTGCGCCATGCACGATGCACTTAGGCGCACCAGTGGTGCCGCTCGAATACAAAATGCATAAAGGATGATCAAACGGCAGCTGCGCAAATTCAATCGTTTTGGCCATATATCGATCAAGAAAGTCGTGATATAGAATGGCACGAGGCACATCACCCAGACTCGCCGCGCGACCAATATTACGCCTTAGAAACGGAACCACTAAGACCCGTTCTATCGACGGTAGCTTGTGCACTATTTGGGCTACTTTTTCGAGATTATCAATTTCTTTACCGTTGTAGAAATAACCATCCGCAGCGATTAATATTGATGGCTGTATTTGGCCAAACCGATCGAGCACACCTTGTACCCCGAAGTCGGGCGAGCAGGAACTCCAAATAGCACCGATTGAACTCACCGCCAGCATTGCGGTGATTGTTTCGGGAATATTTGGCATGTATGCCGCTACCCGATCTCCCTGACCAACACCGGACGCTCGTAATGCCTGGGCCATTTGAGACACCGACTCTCGTAATTGCCTCCAGCTAACGCGTTGCTCAATTCGGTCTTCACCCCAAAACACCAGCGCCTCGTCTGCGCCCGAGACATCGGGGTTGCTTAGCAAATTCTCGGCAAAGTTGAGTCGCGCATCCGGAAAGAATTTGGTCTCGAGCATCGACTCATGTTGCTCGATAAGCCGCTCGCCTTTTAAGCCAGTGACCCCACAGAAATCCCACACTTGCGACCAAAATGCATCGGGTTTATTGATCGACCAATTATGAAGTTCAGCATAGTTACTAAGCGATTGATCATACAAAGAATTGATCTGTTGCTGAAAGCGGGCCATGTTCGTATTGACCCGGGTGTTAGATGAACATTCCCAAATCGGTTTATGCTTAGTTGGTGTACTCATCTCAACCTCTGGGGTTTATTCTCTGCCGCCACATCAAATATTGACGTTGGCTTTGCCTTTTAGACCAAGCATGTTACGCGCTTCATCCGGTGTGGCGATGTCGACATTGTATTCTTTTAGAATTCGAGAGATTTTTTCGATCTGATCAACATTTGATTTCGCCAACTCGCCTGGGTTTAGAAATAAACTGTCCTCCAGACCCACTCGCGCATGGCCGCCCATTAACACACCTTGAGTCACCAGCGGTATCTGACTCTTGCCTGCGGCGAGCACCGACCAAACATAGTCGTCTCCAAAGAGGCGATCGGCGGTGCGACGCATAAACATCAGGTTGTCGATTTCGGCTCCTATGCCACCTAAAATACCAAACACACTTTGGATAAACAGTGGCGCCTTAATAAGGCCACGATCCAAAAAGTGAGCCAGGTTGTACAAATGACCGACGTCATAACATTCGTGTTCAAACTTGGTTCCTTTCGAGCCCATGGTATTCATGATGACCTCGATATCTCGGAATGTGTTACGGAAAATGAAGTCATCACTGTTGCGAACATAATCTTCTTCCCAATCGTAGTTCCAATTGGTGTATCTATTGGCAATCGGAAATATCGCGAAGTTCAAACTGCCCATATTCAAAGAGCACATTTCTGGCTCAAATCGGGCGGCCGCAGCGAGCCGTTCTTCCACCGTCATGGTAGGTGAACCACCGGTGGTCAGATTAATCACAGCGTCTGTGGCTTCATGTATCGCTGGCAAATACTGCGCATAGACATCTGGGTCACCTGTCGGCGAACCATCATCTGGGTTGCGAGCATGCAAGTGCAAGACCGACGCACCTGCTTGTGCGGCCGCAATCGATTCATCGCGAATCTGATCCGGCGTTAACGGCAAGTACTTAGACATGGTTGGGGTGTGCATTGACCCAGTGACTGCACAGGTTAATATCACTTTTCGATTCGCTCTTGGCATAGTTCTCTCCTCAGATCTAAGATTGGTCTATGATCGATTTGCCGCTAGCAAATGCTCGATCATGTCTCGTTTTATGTTCTCGGCTTGCTCAGATGTGTATTGTTTAAACCCCGAACCCGTTTTCATTCCGAGATGTCCACTATTAATCTTGTCCTGAAGAATGGTGGCCGGTGATGTATCACTGCAAATGTCAGCAAGCACCACATTGTGAATATCTTGCGTCAGGTCTAAGCCAACTAAATCGGCATTCTCAATAGGTCCAAGCACAGGCAGCCGCATACCAAAGCTGTTCTTAACCGCCATATCCACCGTATCCGCATCGCAAACACCGTCATTCACCAATGCAATGGCTTCGCGCCATAAAGCATGCTGCATACGATTGGCAACAAAACCGGTGATGTCTTTTTTCACATGTATTGGTTTTTTCCCGATCCACTCCAACAGCGAGATCATTTGCTCTACGTATTTCAGCGCAGAATTATCAGACTGCACCACTTCAACCAGCGGTACGAGATAGGGCGGGTTCCACCAATGTGTGCCAATGATTCGGTCGCAATGCTCAAGGCCTTTGGCGATATCACGAATCGGTATCACAGAGGTATTGCTCGCCAGAATACAATCCTTAGAAGTGCAATTTACTAGCTCAGCAAAAATCGCTTGCTTAAGCGCTAACTTTTCTGGAACGGCTTCAATTACATAGTCTGCGTCTCCAACAACGTCATGAAAATCAGCGGCGAGGGAAATATAATTAAAGACACTATCATCTTGTCCAAGCAACGTCAGATTAGCTCTGATGTTATCGAATGCTTTGTCACGCGCGGCGTCTATAGGATCGCAAATAATCGTTTGCATTTGTTTGCTTGCGAACACTTGAGCGATGCCGCAACCCATTAAGCCCGCGCCCACTACAACCACTTTCTGCGTTTGATATGAATCAGTCATCGTTATCATGTCGCTTATTTCGTTGTACGCCGACCAAAGCGATGATGCCAAACACCAGCATCATCGCGACGACGCCTGCCATCCAAATTCCGGTTACCGATAATTCTTCCATCACAGTTTTCCTCTTGTGCCTCTATTAAGTGCAATCATCGAACAACTCATTCTTCGTCCGCAGACAGTAAGCCAGCTACCACGCGCCCAATTACCAGAATCACGATAATAAGAATTAAGCTACTGATAAAAATATCCCAAAACATGTTGTTCTCTCCTAGTTAGACACCTTGCTTTTAAGCGCCGATTGTTCCGATTTGAAATAGCTTTTCTCACCCGCTAACAATACGTTCGAAACCACTCCAACGATTAAGGTCACGCCTAAGGTTACATAGGCATTGGGAGTATCCGGCATATTCAGCATGCTCGGCAGTGAACTAAATGACCACGCCGAATTGGCCAGCCACGCGCTGATTAAGGTAAGCATCGCAGCGAGCGTGTTACGCTTCCAAACAAAGCCAAACACCACCACCCAAAATATTGGTACCAACCATGAAAACAGCCAATTCATCGCAGCAAGAATAGGGGGCAAATAAGACGCAACGGCCATGGCAATCACACCTAATACGATAATGGTGATTCTTATCACTCGTGTGAGCTCGGCCTCACTGGCGTTTGGACGGTACAAACGTTTATAGATGTCCATGGTAAAAATGGTCGCAGGGGACAAACTTGTCATCGCAAAGGTTGACAAAATAGCGGCTAAAAACGACGCCAAAAGAAGAGCACTTAACCAGCCCGGCAGTAGATCCACCAACATGCTTGTTGCAGCGACCTTCGGCCCAAGAGCCTGGAACTCTGGCATTGACTTGGCCGCCAAACCAATCACCACAGCGAACACACCAAACAAGCCATTTAGCGGCGCCGCGATCCATACCGCGCGCTTGATCGTTTTTTCATCTTTGGCCGCCATCGCCGGCTGTAACAACATTTGGTTAATTCCTTGACTGAATACAACCGCAACCACCGTACCCAAACCAAAGGTCAATAGAATTTCCGGTGTGCCATATATGCTTAGCATCGCACTATTGCCAGATTCGTTGTAAAAGTTGGCCACTGATTCGTAGCTCCCACCAGGCAGATTCAAACCAAGAAAAATGGTCGCTAAAATCAAGCCTATGTACATCACTACGGCATTAACCAGGTTCACCCAGCCGACTTCTTTTATACCGGCTAAGACCACATAGAGAATGCCGATTACACCGCCAACTATCGCACCATTTTTTATCTCCCAACCAGTCATGGAAGCAACGATAATGCCGAGCCCTTGAGTCTCAATCGTCAGGATCCCAAAAATCACGCCCGCCATCACGCATGACACCAGCAAGCGAATATTTCGGCCATAGAACCTCTCTAATATTTCCGGAACCGTGCTCACTCCCAAGCGTCGAACCCACAGACCCGTACTGGCGCAAACAACCACCAAAAGAATCACGTGGGCAATACTGAACCACACTGCCGATGCGCCCAGCGTCCACGTCATTTCAAACACGCCTAGAATATGCGCCGTGCCTAGCACTGTTAATGCCAGTGTGACTGCAACCACACTGGTCGGCAGTGATCGGCCACCTAAAGCAAATTCTCCGTCCTTCGCTGATTGGCTTTTTTGCCTACGAGCCAAAAACCACGCTACGCCAACAATGATGGCAATCTCATAAATGAAAACCGCTATTATTATTCCGTATTGCATTGTTATAAGCCTCGTATGGTTTGCTGATTAATGTGCCGGATTAACCCGCTGTGTAGCCACCGTCAGCATAGAGCGTATGCCCGGTATAGAAATCAGAGGCCGCTGATGCCAAAAATAGTAGCGGCCCAGCGAGATCTTCTGGCTCACCTAAGCGTCCGATTGGAATACGCGCGAGCATACCTTCACGGGTTGTCCTACCTCGTTCGTCGTCGGCAAACATCCAAGCGGTTAGCTCTGAACGAAAGACCGTAGGTGCGAGCGCGTTGACCGTAATGGCGTGTTTACCCCACTCACAACCAAGCGCTTTAGTGATGCCGTTCACCGCGTGCTTGGAACTGCAATATGCCGTGTACCCAGCCGGGTGACCGAGTTTGCCTCTGGCCGATGACACTAACACTACCTTTCCACCATCACCTTGAGCAATCATTTGTTTGCCTGCAGCCTGACTCATCAACCAGGAGTCCGTGACATTTGCCTGCATTACGCGCTCAAATCGCTCGAGCTCCATGTCCGTAATTGGGTCAACATCATTCATGCCTGAGGCAACAACCAGAATATCCAAGCGTGAGAAAGAGTTTACCGCGGTATCAACAATCGCGTCACAATCCTCGACCGAACTTGGGCGACGATTAACAGTAACAACGTTTGCGCCCTCACTTCTTAATTCATTCGACAATTGCTCCAGTGCGGTTGTGTTTCCGCCAGTTAATACCAGCTTGCAATTGGCACCCGCGAGTATGCGCGCTGCGACACTGCCAAAGGCACCTGTTGCGCCAGTGACGACAGCCACTTTATTAGAGATGTCGAACATTTGATGTGGGTTATTGAGTTTTTCCATTTTAACGGCCTTCTGGGTAATTCATTACAACCAACATGCTGGCTGTTTGGTTGCTGCGATTCACAATTTCTCGCGCTTCATTCGGAGCAAGAAAGCAACTGTCGTTCGGATGCAAAGTGGTCTCGTCACCGTTATCAAGCACGATGGTGATTTGCCCCGTGAGTACAACGTATACTTTTTCAAGCGGGGAGCTGTCCATCTCAGCTCCGCCGCCCGGTAGAAACTGCGACAGGCCAACCCAAAAGTTTTCACTCTCACTGACATCCCAGCCTTGCAGACGCAGTCCTCTCATGTCGTAGTGCTTTGGGGCATCGTAGGGCAACGCATTTTCAAAACGAGTAACCTGCATAGTTATGCCTATTCCGTAGATCCAGATTCGATCTTGTATTCACCCGTCGGGTCGATCATGGCCACTAGGCGAACAATACAACCGTCGCCTTTTTTCCAGCGCCACGGAAACGCCGCAAAGGTGACACGCTTGCCTGTTACCTTGTCGATATCACCACCCACATTTTCGAAACCACATATTCCAGCCGACAGAATTGTATTGTGACAAGGCTCCCACTCTGGGAAGTCTTCAATAACCTCACGACCGGTTTGTTC
Organism: Arenicella sp.; assembly: GCA_965230315.1. Lineage (GTDB taxonomy): Bacteria > Pseudomonadota > Gammaproteobacteria > Arenicellales > Arenicellaceae > Arenicella. Next base: position 2,824,884 of record CBDDKT010000002.1, on the reverse strand, counting down.
TTTGTACTCAGCGCAAACATTTGGCAACAGACCGTGTGGAGCACCCGGACCATGTGGCCCAATGGCAGTTGCCAGTGGATGATCTAAAGCTTGAGTATCGTTGCCCGCCATTTTGACCTTCTTCTCGACAAACCATTCTCCAGCCTCTTTACCAAAACCTGGCGCATAACCGTAATAGTGTTGGTTATCACCATAATATTTGTGCCAACCGGTATTGACGATAACGATGTCACCTTCTCGCACGCTAGGCGTTGCGTTCTCAAGGTCGTCGGCGGTGATCATTTCCCACTTCTTTTTTGGAATATCCAATACCACGCCTGAGCCGAAGAAATACGGCAAAGGCACTTCGTCCATAAATGCGGTTCCTGGTACGACGTGCGCCGGAGCATCGATATGAGTGCCTGAATGCATAACGGTGGTAATTCGCTGTGTTAATACTCCACCGGTTTTTGCCATACCATGCAAGCGCTCTATTTTTACGTCTTCGAAATAGGGCCAGCAAGGCTGACCGAGCCCCCAAGGGTGACTGAGGTCGTACATTTCCAACCCCATATTATTTTTTAAATTTGATTCTTCAAATTTGCATAATGTTTCATCACGCCAATCGCCTTCTTCCCAGCCTGCCATAGTTCTATCCTCAAAATAAATGACTTAATTAAACTTAAAATGTATCACTATATGATTTATATGTATCTTATAGTGGTACTATACGATTTTATTTTGTCATGTCAAGAACTTAAACAATCGATCAGGCAGGGATGGTTTTCGCCGTGTTAAAACATGGGCATTTGGCGATGCTTTACAGCAAAAGCTCACATTAAACGCGTTCTAACTGGGGTTGTTGGCGAGCAACTTGATTCGCTGATGCAGAACCAGCAATAGGATTGCCGTACTAAAGGCCATCGGAAGTTGCTCTATTGACGTCGCAATATAAGGATTGATCTAAAAATAGATCGGGAGAACACGACAAACGCCGACTCAGGCCCAATACGATAAGACCCGAGAGATAGAAGAGAATTGAAAAGGTAAAACGATTAGATCAGCGTTGCATCCATCAGGGCTTGTCTGAAGCTCTGTATCGCTTCAGCAATTGTTTCGCTCATCTTGGTAAAACGAACCACAGGCACGGGCACCGATACCGCGTAAATTCGACCCAGCGGGTCTCTGAAAGCGGTCCCTAGCGCACAGATGCCTTCGGCATTCTCTTCGTTGTCTGATGCGATATTATTTTTTCTTATATCTGCCAGGGCTGATAACAAAGCGTCTAACTCAGTAATTGTATTTGGGGTTTCTTGCGGCAGGCGTCCACCTAACAGCTCGACTACCTGATCATCACTCATAATCGATAGCGCCGCCTTCCCATTAGCCGAACTGTGCATCGAAAAGCTTTCACCGATTGCTGATACCGCGCTTAAGCGATGGTTGGCCGCTATTTGGTCAACGAAAACCATTTTGCCACTTTCATGCACCGATAAATCTACGGTCTCACCAGTAATTTGAGATAGCGCCTCTAAGTGAGGTCGCACTTCAGCGGTGAAGTCGAAGTCTGAATTCGATGCCATTCTTAGAATAGACGGGCCCAGTTTAACTCGAGCATTTAGTGAGGCCCCAATTAGCAGATGTTCTTCGGCAAGCGCATTAACAATACGTTGGACCGTCGATCTGGGGAGCTCTACTTTTTTGGCAATTTGTCCGAGACTTAAGCCCTCTTTTTCATTCTCCAACGCGCGTAAAATATGTGCCGCTCTAGCGATTACTTGAATTCCTTTCCCAGGTCGTGCACTGGCCTTATCTGATGACATCTTCTTAAACGTTGCTCGAAATATTAATAGGTCGATTGTATCGCAGTGTAATACATATGGCACTACTTGATTCGTTAGCCAATTACTAAGTTGACGATAGCTTCATCAAAAAATGAAGCCAGGCCTGATTAGGCCCGGCTTCCAACGGTCTCTGAAATCATCCATCAGAATTTGTAACCAAGCTGTAACTTGATAGAACGTAATGCACTGGGAGATTCAGCGGTGATACCCTGATCACCTGGAGGAGCGCCAAATATTGCGCCAACAGGAGCGGCTGGGGGACTACTGAAATCGGTTGCTAGTTCATCGGTAATATTGGTGCCAATTAAACTCAACTTCCAACCCGACTCGTGCTCCAGATTAAAACTCAGATCAAGCGTGGTTAAACTATCCGATGCAAAAGTTTCATTAATTTGGCTGAACATATCGTCACGATATCGTGCAAATCCGGTCATACTGAAATACAAGCTGGATGAAAGATCTTTTTCAAACAGAAAGCCGAGACTACCAGTGTATTCTGGCGCTTGTGCGAGTTTGGTTCCATCACCAGAGTTGATACTGTCGGCATAGGTAACACCGCCGATCAGCCTCAGGTCATCGGTCACCTGCCAGGCACCATCCAACTCAAAACCTTCAGATTCAACGTCTATATTTCGCGTAAGAAAAAACGCTTGGGTTCCCAGCACTTGAAACGAGGTCTCTTGAAAGTCATCGATGTCGGTGGAAAACAGCGCGATATTTAAATTGGCCGCACCGCCGGCTAAGGTCATCTTGGCGCCCAGTTCAAAAGTTCTAGTTTCCTCCGATTCAACCCGGGCACCATTTTCAGCAACGCTCAAGCCAGGGTTGGCACTGCCCACTTCGGCTGATTCAGCAAAGCCCCCGGTTTTGCTACCCACTCCATATGACCCGTACAGCATTATGTTATCCGTTAGATCATATTGGATATTTGCATTGCCATTTAAAAAGCTATCGTCAAACTCTAGATCTGATTCAAAAGGCGGGTTAATCACGGTATTCCAGAGTGTCGCCACTGGGCCTTGGACCCTGTCAAAGATGACGTCCTTCTCCTCATCGGTATACCTTAAACCAAGCGTGGTTCTGAGTTTGTCATTTATATTCAATGTACCAGAGGCAAAGACCGACAGTGTTTCAGTATCCTGAATGAAGTTGTTGGTAAAGCTACCGTTGAATAGTTGGCCTGGCGCTGGGGGCGGAAAATTAGGTGTGGACCAGTTTTGTGCCTCTGAGGATGTCCAATCACTACTGAAATAATACGCGCCCACCAGGTAATCCAGCTTTTGACCACCAGGAGAGACTAAGCGAATTTCCTGAGAAAACTGGTCGTAATCTTCATCTCGTTGAAAGTAAGTGCTATATGGAACCACTGACCCTGGATTAAATATTGCAAAGTTAACTTCATCAAATGCCGCACCGAAATCGAAATCATCGAAGAACTCAATCTCGTATTGTGCGAGAGATGTGATGGAGGTCAACACCGAATCACCAATATTGTAATCAAGCGTTAGAGAGGCCGAATCCACTTTGGTATCGTGAAAACTTTCGCCTCCTGGGCACTCAGGACAAATTGCTGATTTTGTATCATCGAGCGTGGACTCACCGATGATATTAAGAATTTCGGGACTAAAGAAGTTGCCGTTATCAACAAATTGAAATCCGTTGCCGCGGCGTTCACTGTCCGTTGTTTGCAGTCGTAACGTCGCAGTCAATCTGTCGTTAGGCGTGTATACCGTGGTCACTCTTAAACCAGCTTCTTTATCCGCCGGAACATCTTCCCCGGTGAGGATATTTTCTACCCAGCCATCTTCATCAACAAAGTTGGCTGCCACTCTCACTGCGAGCTTGTCAGAAATCGGAATGTCCAATCCGCCAGAAAAGTTATAACCACCATTTTCTAACTCAGCACCGACTGAAAAGTCGCCACCAACTTCGGAGCCCGGCGTTTTAGTGACGATACTGATTGCGCCAAGACTGGTGTTCTTGCCAAGAAGGGTGCTTTGAGTTCCTTTAATGACCTCTATACGCTCTACATCGAAAAAACCTGCTGAATACATGCGCCCCTTACCGACGAACATGCCATCAAGAAACAAAGCAACCGATTGGTCGAATGACTGCGTTCGGGCTGGCGTTCCTAAGCCTCGCAACGTCAATGCCAAACCGTCGTCCGGGGCTCGAGAAAATACCATGCCTGGGACCAGGTTGGCCGCTTCGAACAAATTGTCTACGCCAAACTCCTCAAGATTATCGCCAGATAATGCGCTTACGGTTATTGGCACATCAGTTAATGACTGCGAGCGCTTCTGCGCTGTCACGACAACTTCTTCGAGCAATACCTGTTGCCCAAAACTCGCCGATGACGCCATAGCTAATGCTAAGCATGTACTAAGGCGGGTTAATTTCATATTCTTCAAACCATTCTCCTCATTATTTTTAATGTATTACATAGTGGTACAATATAACTACATTGCGATATACTATAGTTCAACAACTAAAGCTGTCAACAGCAAAAACGCGGTTACTGTGGGCAAACATAAATAGGTAGCTTGAATGGTTGGGGTCTTTTTAGGCACGTTTAAGACAAAACGAGGATTAATTGAAATACTCACTCAGTAGCAAATTCAGATGACCGTTGGCGATATCCTTCTATGAGTCGATCCACATCTATGTGCTTGATTTAATACTGGTAATAACAAACTTAAGTGGTAACTAATGAGCGCAAGATAAGGCAATTGAACCAGTACAAACGGTCACCTCAAATTCTGGGCGAGAGCCAGAGTGGTCAGGCATTTGTTCGCTTTTTGCCCAGCGCGAATCACGTCCTTATTTTGCAAATCTTTACCAGATGTTTGCACCCGCAGCATAAACGATCGAGTGATCTTTAGAGTATAGCGACGAATTATTGTGACTCCTTTGGCAATTGTCGCAGGGTGGTATTACGGGTTCGAAACTGAGGGACGCTAGCCTTCTAATTCAATTCGATCAGCATGAGCGTAAAGCCGATCAATCAAGCTATCAAATACATCGCGTTCTTCTTTACTAAAGCATTCTTGTAGAAGGTCTTCGTAATCATAAGAAACCGGTACCACTTGTTGATATATTTCGGTACCCGTTTTGGTCAAGGTTAAATTTTGCCGCCGACGATCTGCTTTATCCACTTCTCGACTGACCAAGTGACGTGCTAAGAGCTTCTGCAGTGCACGACTGACAATCGATTTTTCAATTTGAATCTTGACCGAAACCTCATCCGCAGACGAGCCGGGATACTCACCCAATACAGCCATGATTCGCCACTCTGTAATCGATAAGGCAAATTTATCGCGATAGGTGTCAGCGATAATACCGCTAATTCGATTGGAGAGAATTGAGAGACGATAGGGCAAGAATCGTTCAAGTGTCAGAACAGATGGGTGTGTTTTCTTCGATCTCTTTTGGACCATATTTGCATTTAGTTGCAATTACAACTATATTTGTTGTGATTGCAACTAGTTTAAACTATTTTTTAGTGAGACCCTAATGTCTGATTTATTTGAAAACCCGATGGGTTTATGCGGCTTCGAATTTATCGAGTTCGCCTCCAATACACCTGGTGTTCTTGAACCTGTATTCGAGATGGCTGGCTTCACCAAGGTGGCGCACCATCGATCTAAAGAAGTTCATCTGTATCGCCAAGGCGGCATCAATTTATTAATTAACTATGAGCCAGCAAGTAATGCGTACTACTTTGCTCAAGAGCACGGTCCATCGGCCTGTGGCATGGCGTTTCGTGTGGAAAACTCGCAAAAAGCCTACAATCGAGCGCTGGAACTTGGCGCTCAGCCAGTTGATATTCCCGTTGGCCCAATGGAATTACGCTTACCAGCGATTAAAGGCATCGGAGGCGCACCGCTGTATTTAATCGATCGCTTTGAAGAAGGCACCTCTATATACGATATTGATTTTGAATTTATTGCGGGCGTAGATCGCAACCCAGAAGGCTGTGGTTTTAACATAATCGATCACTTAACTCACAATGTGTATCGGGGCCGTATGCAGTACTGGGCTGAATTTTACGAGCGTTTATTTAACTTTAGAGAGATTCGCTTTTTTGACATCAAAGGGGAGTACACTGGTTTAACGTCTAAGGCTCTAACCGCACCAGACGGCTTGATTCGCATTCCCTTAAACGAAGAAGCATCAAAAGAAACTGGGCAAATCGAAGAGTTTTTAATGGCGTACAATGGTGAAGGCATTCAACACATCGCCTTCTCATGCGATAACTTAATAGAATGCTGGGACAAGCTAAAAGCCCGCGGCATGCCGTTTATGAGCGCGCCGCCTGACACGTATTACGCAATGCTTGAAGACCGCTTACCCAATCATGGCGAACCAACAGACGAGCTACAATCGCGTGGTATTTTGTTGGACGGGAGTACCGAAGACGGCGACCCGCGTCTGCTGCTGCAAATTTTCTCAGACACCTTAGTCGGGCCAGTTTTCTTCGAGTTTATACAACGTAAAAAAGACGATGGTTTTGGCGAAGGTAACTTTAAAGCTTTGTTTGAATCCATCGAACGAGACCAAATTGAACGCGGTGTTATCACCGGCAACGCCTAAAGGCTTACTCGGGAAGATTATGATTGAGTTAAACGAGACCCACCAACCGGAACTAACGAGTTGGGTTGCTTCAGCGAATACCAATGAATCGGATTTTCCTATTCAGAACTTACCTTTTGCCATATTTAGGCGCCGGGCTAGCAATGAGAAATTTCGTGCTGGCGTTGCCATTGGCGAGCACATAGTTGACCTGAAAGCGGCGCATAAAGCAGGCGTATTCAGTATGTCGCTCACGCCTGTATTAAAGACCCTGTATAGACCCAAACTCAATCGTTTTATGAGTTTGGGTAAAGACGCATGGTCTGAACTTAGGTTAGAGTTATCACGTGCGTTGCGAACGGGCTCAAACGCTCAAGCACAACTCGAAAGCTGCCTGATTGCACAAAACCAAGTGGAATATAAAGTGCCTGCGCGCATCGGTGACTACACCGACTTTTATACTTCTATTCACCATGCGACAAACGTTGGTAAATTATTTCGCCCAGATAACCCGTTGTTGCCAAACTATCAATGGATACCGATTGGTTATCATGGTCGAAGCTCGTCGATCGAGATATCGGGCCACGGCTTTCATCGTCCCAAAGGCCAGTTGAAAGCTCCCGATGCGGAAGCACCCGTATTAGCCCCCTGTAAACGACTCGACTATGAATTAGAGGTCGGCATTTATATCGGCAAAGGCAATGCTATGGGTCACCCCATTAGTATCGACGACGCGGAAGATCATGTATTCGGATTATGCATGTTCAATGACTGGTCGGCTCGCGACATCCAGGGTTGGGAATATCAACCGCTCGGCCCCTTTCTATCTAAGAGTTTTGCGTCCACCGTATCACCATGGATTGTTACCATGGAAGCACTCGCGCCGTATCGCCAAGCCTGGTCTCGACCGAGTGATCACCCGCAGCCTCTGCCGTACTTAGAGTCGCACGATAACCGCAATACCGGCGCAGTCGATATGCACCTTGAAGTGCTATTACAAACAGCGAAAATGAAAGCCGACGGTCACGCACCTGAGCGTGTCGCATTGAGTAACTTTAACCAGTCTTATTGGACCATTGCGCAAATGGTAGCGCATCACTCAGTTAATGGTTGCAACCTGAAAGCAGGCGATTTCTTCGGCAGCGGAACGCAATCAGGTACCACACCTGAAAGCGTCGGCGCGCTGCTTGAAGCGAGCGAAGGCGGTAAAAACCCAATTACCTTAAGCAATGGCGAGCAACGCACGTTCTTAGAAGACGGTGACAGTGTGACCCTAACCGGCTGGTGTGAATCAGAAACCGCACCGCGCATTGGCTTTGGCAGTGCTGAAGCCACGGTTCTGCCAGCAATATAGCCCTGCACAGGAGCGTAACTATGAAGATTGAACGCATTCATCATGTGGCCTACCGCTGCCACGACGCGAAAGAAACGGTTGAGTGGTACGTCGAGAATCTGAAGATGGATTTCGTACTCGCCATCGCCGAAGATCAAGTGCCATCAACCAAAGAACCTGACCCTTATATGCATGTGTTTCTGGATGCCGGGCAGGGCAATGTGTTGGCTTTTTTCGAGTTGCCAACCAAGCCGAAAATGGGCCGCGATGAAAACACGCCCGAGTGGGTGCAACATATTGCCTTCAAGGTTAAGGATATGGATACCTTGCTTGAGTACAAAGCACACCTGGAAGCCAACAACGTAGAAGTGCTTGGAGTTACCGATCATTCGGTGTTTCATTCGATCTACTTTTTCGACCCGAATGGCCATCGCCTTGAGCTCGCGGCACCCGATGCCGCCGAGCAATCGAAACTTGATCGACTCGACCAAGTGAAGTGGGACATGTTGGAAGAGTGGTCAAAAACCAAACGCGCTCCTAAACATGCTGAATGGCTGCATTCAAATGAATTTGAGGCATTGGACTGACATCACGCATTAGAAGGGTAAAAATCGTTTTATGAAACTAACCACCTACTTTAGAAGCACCGCAGCATACCGAGTTCGAATTGCGCTTAATTTAAAGGGCATTGACCATGAATTGATGCCATTGAATTTGTTCGAAGGAGAGCAAAAGTCAAGCGAGTTTCTGAGCACCAACCCAGACGGCCTAATCCCTGTACTGGATATCGACGGTGATATTCTTACCCAGTCCATGGCAATTTTGGAATACTTGGAAGAGCAATACCCTGAGGTAAGTTTGTTACCGAGTGCACCAAAGGATCGAGCATTTATTCGTGCCATGGCACAGACCATTGTGAGTGATATACATCCGTTAAATAACCTACGCGTTCTACAATATTTGGTAAATCAGATGGGCCTCAGCGAACAACAAAAACTCGCGTGGTATCACCATTGGATTGCCAGCGGTTTCAAGGGCCTGGAAACACGTTTAGCCAGCAGCGCCGGGAAATTTTGTGTTGGCGATTCGGTTAGCCTGGCGGACGTTTGTTTGATTCCGCAAGTCTATAACGCACATCGCTTTGATTGTCCCATGCAGGATTACCCGACCATCAACCGATTAAATCAACAATGTTTGGAAATCGAAGCCTTCGCTAAATCGGTGCCCGAGCTGCAACCGGACGCAAACTAACCACGATCGCTAATAGGAATAAAACAAGAGTTGAAATTCGCCGTGCAAAGCCAAACCGACATTATCAAAACCCTGCCATCGCACTTGCAACCGTTTGTCGCGATTCAAGAATACGACGACTATACTGCACGCGACCATGCTGTGTGGCGCTTTCTCATTCACCAATTAGCCTTCAGCTTAAAAGACTCTGCACACGAAACGTATTTTGAAGGCCTGGCAAAAACCGGCATTGGTTTTGAAGCGATTCCACGCATAGAAGACATTAATGCTCACCTTAGCGAGATAGGCTGGCGCGCGGTTGCGGTTGATGGTTTTTTGCCGCCCGCAGTGTTCATGGAATTTCAGGCAATCAAAGTATTGGCGATCGCGGTTAATATTCGCACCTTCGAACACATGCTCTACACGCCAGCGCCCGACATCATTCATGAGTCGGCCGGTCATGCGCCATTTTTGATCGATATCGACTACGCCGAATTTTTGCAACGTTTCGGCGAACTCGGCATGCACGCGATTGCTAACCAGCACGACATGAACCACTATGAAGCGGTGCGTGAGCTATCGATCATTAAAGAAAATGTCGAATCAAGCGAAGCACAGATCGCGGCAGCAGAACAACGCGTCGAAGATATTCAGAACACTAAGGTCGAACCTTCCGAAGCCAATCTACTGGCAAGACTGCATTGGTGGACGGTTGAATACGGCTTGGTGGGTGAAGTCGACGATTATAAGATTTACGGAGCGGGGCTGTTGTCATCACTGTCGGAAAGTCAAAGTTGTATGGATGACAGCGCCGTGGTGAAAAAGTCACTCACCATCAATTCAATTAGAACCGCCTATGATATTACTGCGCAACAACCACAATTGTTCGTCACGCAATCGTGCCGACACTTAAGCCATGTATTGGAAGAATACGGCCGCCATATGTGTTGCAACGCCGGTGGTTCATCGTCCTTGCTCAAGGCCTGCGAGGCAGGATCAATTGTCACCTTCACCATGAATTCCGGCCTACAAGTCGCGGGTCAGTTACGCCAGGTTATGTGTGACGCCGTTGGCAATGCCATTTACGTCAACACACAAGGCCCAACTCAGCTTGCATTAAGAAATGTCGAGCTAGACGGACACGGCATCGACTATCATGCACAGGGTTTTGGTAGTCCGATCGGCCGACTCATTGGCTTAGAACGCTGCCTCTCAGCCTACAGCGTTGACGAATTAAAGCGTCATAAAATCTGCATTGGTGAAACGGCTCGATTGCGATTTTTATCGGGCATCACCGTCACTGGCACGCTAACTAATATTCTTCGGCGCGCACAAAAGAATATTTTAATGAGCTTTGAAAATTGCACGGTCACTGATGTCGACGACACCGTCTTATTCGATCCGAGCTGGGGAACATTTGATATGGCCGTCGGCGACTCAATTGTATCGGTAAGCGGCGGCTCGGCCGATCAAAGCGCCTACCCTATCTATGACAGCCCCTCTAAGCAGGTAACGGCGAAACAAGAAATCGACGATGAGCTTGCCCAGCAATTAACACTCTATAGTGCGCTAAGAGAGTGTCGCGAAGCGAATACCGACCCCACGCAAGTCATTCAACAAATTAACGACACGAATGCCTGCGACTGGCTTCTTTGCTTTGAAGCACTGGAGCTAGCAGAACAGCATGGACTTGAACGCTCGGTGAGCGATGGTTTGCGAGATCAACTCGCTCGCGCTAAAGGGCAAGCGGGTGAACTGGTTGAGCAGGGCATGCAACGGCTAGCACAGCAATGACCGCACAAGCTTAGGTAGCCGAGCTTGCGAATTGCACAAGGTGATACACGACAAATCCGAAACCCGCCACCCAGAGCGATACAATAACGGCTTCAGTAAACGCTCGGGGTCGAGACGGAAACTCGCTCAATAAAACGCGTCTATGCAACCACAATGAAATCGGTATCGCCACAATGGCAATCGGGATAACAAGACTCGGCGCATAGCCGCCAAGAAAGAGTCGCGGAAGGGCGTCGGCAAGCACCAAAAACAATGCGCCAAAGGCTCCGCAGCTCACTATCCATAAACGACCTTGAGCCGGAACCAATCTGTTAACCAGCATTGGAATCAAATAACTCACGAGAAACATTGGACCGGCGATTCCAACACCCAAACCCATCAATAGGATCGCCGCACTCTGTTTAGAATCCGTGAGCGTCAGCCAGCACATCAAAGCGAAGCTCAACAGTAACACCAAGAAGCTGGACTCATCCAATGACGATAAATCCCCTTGTAACCACAAAACACTATAGGCGAGCAGATTATCGAGTGTTGACGCGATTAGAAAGCTTGCCGCACTCAGAAAGAACGACAGCGTCAATATAAACGCGAACCATACATTCTGATGCCGTGCGAAACGGGTGACGCGCTTCACGGCAAAGTACGCCACATAACCGAACGGCAAACTTATTAGGATGGCGATGAACCATGCAACTTCAAACAGCGAGCTCACTAGCGCAACGGTTGTCATCAAACTCACGACCGCGAAACCAACAACATGGTATCTAAGCATAGCAGCGTGGTGACCAAACACCGCACCCACGCTTCCGAGCGCGAGCCCAGCGGCGGCAGCCGTGGCCGTTCGGTCCAAATTCGATTGCCAGGCAAAATCAAGACTGATGAAACCGAGGCGGTATGAACTCAGCCATGCGGCAATAACGCCGGTCAACGCGAATAAAATAAACACAATTGACTTGAGTTTTTGTGTTGATGAAGGGCTATGCATGAAGATAGCTCAAGTCTTTATCGCGCACAAAGTCAACCAGCGCATCGCGTACTGTGATTCCTTGGTATGTCACCGTCTCAGGATCGCCAAATAAGTCGCGACGCTTCATCAGGTAAGCAATGGTTGCGATTCGATAGTGCTTACCCGCGATAAGCGGCAAGCCCTGTTTAACAAGGCTGTGGCGTAAGTCAGGCGACATGGCATCGGCGGCAATATCCGCAACCACAATATCATTCGCGTATGGGTCCAAAGTGTAAATGCTGCCGGTGCTTACCACGCCAGGCGATATGCGGCCCAGAAATAAATCAGGGTAGTACACCGAATCAGCACCGGTAATCTGGCCAAGCGTTTCAGAAATCAGCTGTCGTATCGAGGTTTGGCTCAAAGATCGCTGAGTTTCGGTGAGCGCTTCACCCACCGCAATTCGAGTCGGGTCTCGCACAATGTTCATGTAGGCATGAACATGCGGAAAGCCTTTAAAATGAATAACGCTGGCCGGGCCTTCAATTCGCCACACCTGACAATACGGGATGCCCCGTGCCTGGCGCTGCTGTTGATTCAGGTCACTGTAACGCGCACCATCTTGGTAAAAGGCAAAGTCTGTGTACATTGCGACATGCAAAGAATCGATACCACCATTGTCATCGATCGCTGACCACGCCTCATTTTGCTGTGTCGTCGTAAAACCGCTAAACAAGGTGCCTAACATCTCACGAGCAACCTCTTTGGCTCTATCAGAAATATCTGCAATTTTCACGCCAGATATCTGCGCGCCATGGCCTTGTATTTGTAACAGCAGTTCAGTTGGTGCAGTTGTCTGGTAGGCCATCTGCCGCTCATTGTGATCAAGTGACTGATGAAAAAGATGCATGGCATCGCCGTGGGCTTTGTAGGCATTACCCTCTACTTTGTATCGATTGTTGCCGATCTGTTGTCCATACGACACCGGCCCGCCAAGCGCATAACCGCTGCCAGAGATATCCTCAGAGCGCAACATATAATGACCGCCGTTAATCACAAGCTGAGAATTTTCAAGTGACGGCCGCGTTAGGTCGCTGGAATAAATTTTTAAAATTGAACCACTGAATCGCCCTTCAAGATTGATCGTGTTACGCATCCAGTTGCGCCCTTGTGCGGATAACATCCGGTTGTACATTTGACGTATTAAGTTGGCCTGCTGACTATTGTAGAGGGTTCCAATGTGTGGCGTTTTATGTACAGCCTCAGTCAATGTAATTTGACGAGTAGGGTGATCGTGAGAGAGAAACGTTAACGCGCGTTGAGTTGGTGTTAATGACTGCTCAAAGGTGGTGAACAATTGATCAATAGTATGGCCTGCTGAGTCAGAGCCAAGCCAATCACGCGACCGAGTCAATGCCAGGCCGGCAACCGCTCCCGCACCCCCCAAGAACACTCGCCGACTGATACTTTGTTCACCTATCAATTTGTTGTCAGTCATAACCTTACCCTCATCAATGGGTATTATTTTAAAACGATTTTTAACGAAAGCACAGTTTCGAGGCAAATCGATCGACACTATTTTGGATTTGGCGAATCACTTTCGGTGTGGGCTATCGGCACTTTTAAGCAAACGGTGTTCTGGTAAACTAGTCAGCAAATGAATAACCACACACTACCAAGGTTTCAAACCACGGCACTAATCCTCGGAGCCTGGCTGCTAATTAGCACCATGCAGACGGTTCATTTTTACTATTACTTTGAACAATCATTATGGGATTCGGTGCGTTGGAGCTTTCGCGATTGGTTTGTTTGGTTTGCTATTTTCATTATTGTGTATCAACTCATTGGTCGGCGAATAGAATTTGAAAAGCCCACTGTTCGAACGGGCTTAACCATTGCCTTGATCGCGATCATCAGTGGCTTACTGCAAGTGCTAATCATTACCAGTATGGATTTTTTGCAAGGGACCGCAACCCGACCCTTCTGGGAAGACTTCTGGCGTTTTTACAACAAACGCTGGTTTCAATACTTGTTTGTGTTCATGGTATTTTGGTTGTTAATGTCACTGACGCTTTCAAAAAGGGTCAAAGCACGCACCAACGACACAACAATCAGGGTGGACGACGGTAAACAAACCCACTGGCTTAAACCCTCTGATATCTTGTCGGTCGAAGCCGCAGGCAATTATGTATGCATCCACCACGATTCAACACAAATTATTGTGCGGGGCACGATTAAGGAGTTCCAAGGTCGACTTGACGACGATGCCTTTCTACGCGTGAGTCGATCTAATTTAGTGAACCTCAGCGCCGTGATAGCATGTAGGCGCGCCGGGAGAAATAGGTTGGAATTGGAACTGAACAACGGCGCAACGATCAGTATCGGCCCGACGTATAAACAAGCGGTTAAGGAAAAACTGCAATTGTCCTAGTGCGCCACCCGTCTACCGGTGGCTCTCTATGGTAATTGAGAAATACGGTTCACCCCAATAAGGACATCATTCGTCCCAAAGCGCTGGCGGCTCTGATTCTCCGGCATTTATAGTCGTCTTAGTTAGACCAATAATCAATCACGAATGAAGACAATGAACCGACGACAATTTATTAAAACAAGCGCGGCGGCGGGCTTAACGAGCGCCTCAAACCCAGTACTTTCTGCGCATGCTTCACCAACACGCAAAAACGTTTTAGTCCTGGGCGGCACGGGTTTTTTAGGCCCCGTCATAGTGGATGAATTGCTTGCTCAAGGGCACGCAGTAACATTATTTAATAGAGGCATTAGTAATCCCCACTTATTCGTCGACTTACCCCGTATTAAGGGTGATAGAGAGACCGCCGATGGTTCCGGCCTTGCCAAACTGGCCGCTAATAAACAACGCTGGGATTGGGTCGTTGATACCTGGCAAGGCTCCTCCAAAGCGGTTATCGACACCGCGACGCTATTGGCTGACCGCACAGAACAATACCAATATGTCTCGACTGTGTCGGTTTACGATAAGTGGGACAAAATAGGCATCGAGGAAAGCGAGCCACTAAACCCTCTACCCAGCGAGCGCGAAGATATTATTAGCCCCAACCGTTACGCACTACGAAAAACATTTGCCGAGTTGGCTCTGCGCGAAATCATGCCTAACCGTTCGGTTTGTTTTCGGTCTCATGGAATGCGCGGCCACAGAACCACGGCACCCAGACACGAACCTTATTGGCAAGTTAAGGTGGCTCGCGGCGGCGATTTGGTCGTGCCTTCTGACACAGGCTACTATCAGGTAACCGACATGGTCAGTCTATCTCGGTTTATGGTTCATTGCGGAATGAAGCGCATAAATGGCGCGTTCAACGTTGCCTATACACCGTTCCTATTTAAAGATTTCATTGAAGATATGGTTGCCGAACTCAATAGCGAGGTTAAACTCCACTGGATTCCCCAACAGTTTCTGGTTGATAACGACATCAAATTAATGCGCACCACGCCAGCAGGGCGATATCGTTTTAGTGTTGCGAAAGCGATTGAAGCAGGCCTGGAAAACCGACCCTTTGCTGAGTTACTAAATGATCAACTTCAGGGCTACAATGATAGAAACCCAAACGATGACTTTACATTCGGGAAGCCGGATACCCGAACCATTTCCACCGAGAGAGAGCGAGAGCTTATTGCTCTTTGGCAAAAACAGCCATCGACAGGCTGAACGGGTTCTCGCAAATTTGAGTGATTTTTTTAACGCCGTTTTTATTCGAGCATCTTAAGGGGACACGTTAATCAGAAAACCGTGATTCGCGTCATCGTAGTTGTTCCACCACGCTGACACACTTAAGACATATAAACCAGGTTTAAGTTCAGAACTAATGCTTAGAGATTGCGTTAGTTCCAGCTGAGCAACGGCTGATGGCCCTGCATCCCAGTAATACCGATCAGGATAAACCTCATCAGTCACAATCATGGAATCATTCACTGGTATAAACGAATATTGCACTAGACGTAAATTCTTTTGATTTGGCATTGTTAAAGCGATGGGGTCCCCTTGCTTCACTTCGATGGACTCTTTGGGCGAAACCAAACCTGTGTCAACGCAGTGATGGTCGCCGTTACCATAGTGCCAGCAAAACGTTCCTATCACCGAGTCTTGCAAAACGTCGTTGGACTTAATATGAGACGTCGGCACTCGATCAAAGGGGTCCTCTTCGTTGGCGAACGCTGAGAGAGGAATAACGAATAACAAAATAAAAAGTCTGATCATAAGATGGTTACAGTGGTTTTTCGCTAGACTACTACACAGCGTAACGCGAACATAAATTCAGTTACACATAGCCCGCTTGTTTATACGCTAAGTAGCCTTTTTGGGTCAGACTACTTAGCTCATCGACTAAAACTTGATTAAGTTTCTTAAAATTAAAACACGACTTCCCCTGCATTCTCCGCCTAAGCTCTGGAGATAGGGTCTCTAACAAATGCGGAAACACATACACCGGCATAAGGTGAAAACTAACGTAATTCTTGTTTATCTTCACCGAACCAAAATACATTGGCTTTTTATTCTTCATAATGAAATGGGTGTTGATATAGAAATTGTCAGCACTGTCTACCACTAGAGCCAGTTCGCCTGAATAGGGGTTGAGTATTTTCTTGAGCCGTTCGAAGACCGGTGTAAATTCCTTAGTTTTACTCATGCGTCAACAGGTACCTCAAAGATTGCGCCAACCAAAAGGCAACAATAGAAGGCCATGTTCGTTGGTCGTTTAACGTGCGATTCTTCGAAAGAGCCATTCTAACGGCCCAGCCCGAAAATAATTGAGCCATAGTACGCTAAACACCACGCCACAAAGACAAAACACCAGCGCGCTGAAAAGCGAGAAGTCTATCGTCTGATTTTCAAGTCTGCCAATGGACTCCAAGATGCCTAGCCCAATCATTATATGAGCAACGTATAAGGTCAAGGCGACCTTGCCGGTTTGGCACAGCCACTTAGTTATCTTACAAGCAGAGAATCGCTCACTAAGGTACAAGCTAGCAACAAGCACGATAATGGCTGAGCTGGCTGCGGACAGCATATAGTGCGGTAGGGGAGGTATGATCGACGTTGAGAATAGAAAGCGTACTTCTTCTGGCGTCATTTCCAGTGCGCTACCGTCGCCAACCGCGGTGCGGATCAAATAAAAACCGCCCTCGACCACAACCAGCAATATAAGCGAACCAACAAATAAACGTTGGCGCACAACGGTGTTGGATACGTTTTGCCTTCCTAACCACATTCCAAATACTAAAAAAGCAGCCCAAGGAAATATAGGGTGAAAACCATTAAAAACGATGTGCCTGATCATTCCATCTGCAGACCAAAAATTTTCATAGTTTAAGGTCGACCAATTCCAGTTTTGTTCATAATCCAGAAACAGCATTAACAGCGGAAATAGAAGCACGATTATCGCCGCTACGACTAACAATGCCTTGTCGTTAAAACGGAATATTGCGACTGCTAGTAAAAAATAGAATCCATAAAAATGAAGAATATCGGCCTGCCATATTGGCGTGTACGCGAGGCCAATTGCAATCAACAACAATCCACGCTTAATTAGCGATAGTCGACTTTTTATGACAATCGAGGGGTCAGTAGACGCCCGAGCGTTGTTGGTTAAAAAAGTCACTCCAACACCGGCCAGAATAACGAACAACGCCGATGCTCGCCCTTCAAAAAGCCCAGCAAAGCTGAGTAGAATCTGACTGCCATCGTTGGCGTTCATGGCAATTTTAAAGTTAACAATCACCATGCCAAATACCGCTAAAGCACGTGCGAAATCAAACCCTGTTACCCGTTGTGTCATCGAAACCAAACCTAAAAGACCTCGTTAATGGGAGTGTACTGGGTACTGGGCCCTAAGTGTTCCTGGCAACATCGTATACGTGACGAACAACCCCATTGTTGTAGGTCTTGCTGTTTGTGTGATGGAGACTTACTGATCTTTTACTCTCCCCAAAAAGCGCTCGTCCGGAACCAAAAACAACCGGGTTAACCTTAACCGTTAACGTGTCGATTAAGTCATTCTCCAGTAAGAACCCAGCGAGCTCTCCGCCGCCACATAGCCAGATGTTTTTTCCATTTTCCTTCTTTAATTGGTTAATCGTTTCTAAGACCTTGGAGTTAACCAACCAAACATCGTCAGACGATTCAAACTCAAGCGACTGAGAAAATATGTAGTGCTTCATATTTGGATAGGCCGCTTGCCCTGGTTCCAATCCAAACTGAAACCCAAACTCATACGTTTTTCGGCCCATTAATACTGTATCGTATTCTCCTAGCGATTGAAGAAAATCATCCGCATGCTCGCCCTCCATAAGCAAACCATCAACACTCCCATTGTCGTGTGATATAAAGCCATCCAATGTTGTTGCTATGTGATAATCAATTTTTCTCATTATTCACCTCTACTGACATGTAAAACCGCCTAAAACGACGCATTGTCAGCAATCCATTTTAGGCCTTGATCGTTACCCGCCACGGCGGATTTAAGCGATTCTCTCCCGCCCAATACAGTTTAATCTTGTTCTTCGAAGGGTCATAAAGTATTGCTTCACGCCATAAATAGGACTGGTCCGTCGGCATTTGCTCAAACTTTATTCCTTTTGATACCAATTCACTCACCCATTGATCCAATTCCTCATGCTCAAAATAAATAACACTGGCATGTTGATGCGATTCTTCAGACAAGGCTAACGAGAAAGTGGCGTCGCCAATCGGGCACGCAAAACGCGCATAATGAGGAGTGTCGACTATTTGGGTAAAGCCAAGCGTTAAATAAAACGCCACCGCCAAATCCATGTCTTCGACGGGTAATGTGACTTGATTTAAGTTCATAATTTACCTCTTTAGACGGCAACGTCCTTCTTAGTGTATTGTACGATTCAAATCGAGATGGTTCTCGGAACTCTTCGTTTAAGTAATTCTACCAATTCAGGGTCCATTACCGCGTAGTTATCAGGGATGTCTAACACCGCCAACTTTTTTCCTTTTAGCAGATCTCTAAATTTCTTAGTGACTTTATTTTTATGAACTTTTTCCATCACCAATATTGCATCTGCCCACTCTATTAAATCACCTGTCACCGTCGTTTCAGCATCATTATTGGTGCCTGCGCTAATTGCATTAACCTTAGGGTGAGCGGAGAAAACAATTTCAGCCGTCACGCTTCTTAGTTTGTTTTCACTGCAAACGAATAATATATTCATCATCTCAAAATCTAGCTAGCCCAAGGTACATCAACATAAATACGTTTATAACTCTTCGAATAATAATCAATGCGTGAGCAATCAATTAATGCGAAGCGGAATACGTTTCACAATAGCGGTGTCTTCTAAGCATTGCTTCAGACTTAGTTGGCGCGCTTTATAGATTGCCTTGAACTGTTTTTTCTCTCTGTCCAATTCCGCAGTTAAACAAGCACAACTGAAACCATAATTTAGATTGCTTCGAACAAATTCTTTCTCGTTAGCGATTGCCTGATACGCTAACTCGACCGATTTATCGTCCAGCTTGGATGGCACTCCCTGCACTAAAATATTCCACACCCCATCCCGATCAATCAACCACATATTTGCTGGCGAAGGATTTTCCAACCAACCACATCGAGTTTCATCAGCGGTCGCTGTCATCGAGAAAAGTAGGCTTAAGCAAGCAATCAAAGGTTTTACTACTTGCTTCATTTTAGGGTTTGCTGGCTGTCGTTTTGGTACTCTAAACATAACATTATCATTCCCGTTTCTTGATGCCGGTATTCACGCTTCAACACAAAGCCATATCTCGAATAAAACTTATTGCCTTTCACGTTATCTTTAAATACTTCAACTTTCAATTGACCATGCAATTCGCGCGCTCTATTCATTAGTTCGAATCCGACACCCATTCCGTGATACTCAGGATTAACAAACAATGCGCCTACCTCATCGCCGTGCAAAATGGTAAAACCAACCAATTCGCGCTCAACAATCGCCACCCAAGCTTCTCCGCTTGGAAGATACACCGTCGGAATGTTTCGCTTTTCAGATTTCAAAAAATCCTTTGATAAAAATGGATGCCCCACGTGAGAAGCTAATTCCCATGTACGAAGCAAGTGCTCTAAGTCGGTGGGTTTATATTGTCGAATATCCATATATCTGATTAGGTTCAACGCCTGACAAACGAGCGTGCGCGAATTGCACATGCGAGGCACATTGTGCTGTTTGGCCTCTCGTTAACGGATGAGCTATATGGACTCGGCATATTTAAAATCTGACTCTTCTTAGAGCTTCTTAACGTCGTTATTGTTGAGCGTAGCCATTTCATGAAAAAGATCAGAGAGATAATCTTCAATATCACTCGCACTTAATTCTGAGGGTATCAGGACATCTTCAGCTTTTCTCTTTTTTCCCTCATTACCCAGATAGTAAGCCTGCCAAGAACCACCATCTCGTACAACTTCGATTATCTTCTTTCCAAAAATATTGAACTTCATCAATCTATGCCGTTAGTGTCTTTCCAAGGGGCGCAACAGTACGCGCGCCCCGCAGATCTCGCTTGTGGGCTGAGTAAGCTTTGAAAACATGCATGGTTGTTTTTCAAAGCGCGTTTTCTGCCCATTTCTTCTCAAATTCTCTTCTTACTCTAATATTCTCACACTCAACCATGTGCTTCTCCTATTTACACGAGAAACAGTCTTACGAGAAAAATCGTCAATGTTCCCAAAAATACGCCGAGCGCAACTTTTACTATTGTATCCATAGAATTTTGTTTCACACTACACATAACGCCCTTAAACGCATCCGAACCGGAGGCGTTCGTTTTGGGGCTTATTAAGTAACTTTTTACTCAATCGTAAATATATTTTCTACATATTCTTTTACCGCATAAAAACTATCGGGTGGGTTATTTGTAGAAATTGAAAGGAACGGACCAAACCCGTAGTCCGATAAAATGTACCAGCTTGTGCCATCCACCACTACCACATCGATTCCGTTCTGTTCTGAGACTACGGCATCTTTTACCGCGGTTACAGTTAACTCTCTAATCTTTGCCTGCTGATTTGCGTCTATTGTCTTATGAATCGTATTGGTGATTTTCCCCCAGTCATAGCCTCCTTTACCACTGTATTCTCGAAAAATGATCTTCCCCGAACTTATTTCATATTCAAATGGGTTACCAAAGCTAGGCGCAATAGACAAATAGAAGTCCGGACTATCTTCGACGAAACTCTGCCCTGTCTTGAATTGACTGGTTGTGCATGAGCTTAGAAAAAGTACGGCAATTGTGGCTAGAAAGAATTTAAGTTGTAAACTTAACGCTCGGCGGATCTCGCTTGTGGGCTGAGTAAAGTAGGGCAAGGTGCTATGTGTGGTTTTTTCGCAGGTATTCATACAAACCAGAGTTTTTTATTTCGTATTCAGAAACATTATTTTTATCAACGTAGATGTAGAAAGGTTCGCCTTTCATTGGAAAAATATTAATAATCCAGCTTTCATCAAAATCCATGTTATCGCTGTTAAGCAGTGGAAATCTTGGAAATTCTTTGCCTTCAAGTAATTGCAATATTGGTTTAATTTCTTCTTCATCCCTTAGGTTAAATTCCGTTGAATTATCGATTTCCTCCGGTGATTCATCTCTCCCATAAGAGTATGCAATGAATATTTCCTTGACCTCGCTTGAGTGGGGTAAAAAACCAGTTCCTCCTCGAAACAATGAGAAAGCTTTAAGTGAAGTAATCGCTAAAGCTGCGAGTATCAGACACACTATGGCTATGGTCATCGTCTTCTTATACATAAGGCCTTAAAACGGGCGCCACGATTTATGCGGCGTTCGCACCAACTTGCTGGCCGACTCGTTTTTGAACATGTTAGTGTGTAATTTCTTATGGAACATCGATACAAATCAGTCTTTCTAGGTTCACCGTTTTATTATCAAGGTTATATTCAAACTTAAGTATTCTGTCCCAACCTTCATTGCTAAACGTTTTAGCTTTTTGGCCATAGCTCAAACTACATATCTTGTTTCTGTCTTCCACAATACAATCAAATCCCAAGCTAAGACCCTTAGGACTCGAATTAACATATTCAAACCGTCTTGCTAGAAACTTAGCAACGGTTAAGGGCCGATCTTTTAATTCGCAATGATTATTTTTTTCCTGAATTTCAACTTCGGAAACCTTTAATAGGCTTAGATAGATATCAATTTCATTTGCTGTGGCTTTTTGCGAATACGCGAAAGTCCAGAGCATCAAAAATGGAATTACGAAAAGACCTCTCATCACACTCACGCTTTTAAAACGGGCGCGTTGAAAACGCATCCCGTGCAGTGAGTAAAACGAACGAAGTGTACTTGGCAAACTTGTTATACGTGTTACCCATTTTTAGTCATTCCTAACGCAGTTCCAGCACCAATATATAAAAGGCCACTCATATAATCACTGAATTTATCAAGTTTATCGCTTTTAAGATAAGTTACTAACTTTGACGCTAAAATTGCATAACATGAATCTAATAATAGTGCCAAAATCCAAAATAACCCTGATAGGCTGATTACTTGAATATAGTACGACACCGCTGGTGTTATAAATTGAGGAATAAAGGCACTAAAAAATAGAATAGTTTTTGGGTTCGTTAATGAAATCCAAAATCCTCGTTGAAAAGAACCTACAGCGGTGATATCTCTGGTATCTGAGTTTCGTGCTGACAAAATAGAAGTTAAACCAAGATAGAATAAATACGCTACACCAAACCATTTTAGCCAAACAAAACCGTTCGCCAATACCGAAACAAACCAACTGGTTGCGAAAGCTGAGATAGCGAGCTGAAAAATCATAGCAACGCTTGTACCAGCAACCGTTTGTAATCCTCTTGTTTTGCCATGCATGATGCTTGTCGAGACTACAACCAATACATTTGGCCCAGGAATTACTATTACACCAATCGAAACGATTATGAAAATTGTTAATTCCATGAACTATAAGCCTTCATGCGCATAACGCCTTACAAAGGGGTGCCGCGTCGCAAGCGGTGTCCCGTGGAGCCAGCTTGCTGGCAGAGTGAAGTTGGGCAACTTGTTAGGTGGCTTCATTGAGTACTTCTAGATCATTAATCAGTTTTTTATACACCACATCGGATTCTAGAATTTTATTAGTTGGTATTGAAAACTCTGGAAATTTTTTCTGAATTGCTTTTGCTACCTTATTGGGGATCGATTTACCAGAAGAACCATCTTTACCAGAACCATCTCGATTTACGGCAAACAGCTCCTTTTCTCTCGAGTAAATATGGAGGTGAGGCTGACTGCCTGGAACATGTGCCCTATGATAATTGGCAGAATACTGAGAGTTTAGCGAGATATCTCCACGCTGATTTCCCTCAGATAGTATCCGATAAGAAGTATCAAGCTTATTGACATGGATATATATGATGAGATCACCTTCAGAAAAAGTGAACGTCTCATAGCCTTCTTGGAGTATTTTTTTTAACTTATTAACTAGATTCATTCGATAGTTTTAGTACACCTAACGCCTTTAAAACGGGCGGGCGCGGAGCACGCGACTGGCCCACAGGGCGAAATACCCTTTCTTGTTAGCTATTTCTGTAGCAATTAACGAGTTCATTTATCTTCTTTAAGTCCTTTTCAAACGTTTCGGTCTTTTCTTCAATATATCTTTTTGCAGCTTTTCTTAAATTTTCTTGCGTAGGTTGCTGGCCTGATTCTAAATATCTATGAGGGTCCCATCTATTCTTCGCATGCGTATTACATATGCGGCAAGACAAAACAATATTTAGTACGCTATCTTCCCCTCCCACGTAGAATGGAACAACATGATCACGCTCCCAAGACTTAAAATTCACTACCGAAGCTAGCAAATCTTTCTCGCAATAAAAGCACTTGAAATCAAACTTTACTCCTAACTGAATGGATCTATCGTCCCACCCTAGTTCTTTGAGACTGCTGCATAGTTTATCTAACTCTTCACTCATATAGCTAACGCCTCTCAAACGGGCGCGAGCCAGCGAGCGTCCGAGCCGTAGGGATACCGTTTTGTTTCTTGTTAGGCACCAAAACATATCTCATAAATAAATCGGGAAAGTCCAATTGTTCCGCAAGTCGCACTATTTAAGATGGCGGGATGATTGTACCTCTGGCTGATAAATCTGCTGCCTGAATTTTTGATGATCCGACTGAAGTTTTCGCTAGAGCTATTTTCTTCTGCCCATGAATTAAAATCGTCTTTCAATTCTCTATTCGCATTCTCTGGTAAATGCATAAGTATTTCCTTCAGGTCATGTGTCTTCGGAAATTTAGCCGAAGACACATCTGCGGATAGATGAAGAGCCATACTTTTAAAAGCCATTTCACAGGCAAGATGTGCGTTCCCGAGTATTTGTATGAAATTCCAACCATTTTGGAAAATTTTACCTTTAAGTATTTCTTGATGTGCGATATCTGTATCGTTGGATAGGTTTCCTTTATACGGCAGGTCCATCTGTTCACGATTTCCCAATGTAAACAGTGTCCAGGCTAATAAATAGTATTGCTCCCCGATTTTCCAAAAATTTGACTCGCCGCCAATTACCCAAGAGTCTGGTTTCGCTCCAAAAGAATTGGCCTTGACATCTAACTCCGGCCAATACATTCGCCTGGAAATAAACTTCTCTTTCCATGAAAGGGCGTCGACCCCACACTCGGAATAAAACACGTCTTCGAACGTCATACTCAGGTGTGCCTAACGCCCAACAAAGGGGCGCGCTTCGCGCGTCCCGCCGTTAGGCGTACTTTTGATTCTTGTTAGCACTTCTATCCACGAATATGTTTCTGTAACATTGATTTTGCTAGGCCTTCAAGTCCAAGAAAAAGCGTTTCATCGGTTATATTCATTCTTAATAACGACCCTCTTGCTTCTATATGTAAATCGCCAGGAATAACTATTTTAACTATATAGTTTTTAAGTCGATCCTTCTCAGAGTTAATTAGCTCACCAACTTCTACATCGGAAAATTCTATCGGGTAATTTAAGCCAAAACTCGCGGCCAAGTTTTGCATGTACCTACAATCAGTTTGAAACTGCCCGAGATTTAAAACAGCCAAAAATAGGCCTTGTTGAGCGGTTAATCTCAACGAACGTTTTGTCGAATAAAGAGGTATTACAAAATCTGGAATATCACTATCAATACTATTATTAGCAATATATCGATTAGCTAAATTAATATTATGAAGATTAACCGTATCTTTCAACGACCGATTTCGATCGTAGGTTAATTCAAAATTCTTATATACGTTTTCACGTAGTTTAACCAAATTTATGGCCCATATAGCCGAATCGCTTACTGCTTCAGAGAGAGCAAAATGAGAGGAAATATAAATCGACTCACTAAAGTCCAATAGACGAGTAGGACAACCGTAATGCTGAAGTAGTGCAAGCCACTCAAAATGATTGTCATCCTTAGGAGCGTTTGAAGAATGAAGATGAAATTTCTCCCTGAATTCATTTAGAATCCAATGCTCATTGTTTTCAGGAATAGGGATTAGTGGAGTGAATTTTTCGTAGGACCGTTCTAATGAGCTGCTCAATTCCCAATTACTTGAAGCCTGTCCCCGATAAACAAAGGCAGAACTAAGGAATCTCGATATATCATGTATCTCGCCCCAGCTTGACAACTTAACTTGCTTCACTTTATTCATATCTTGATAGTGCTAACGCCTTTAAAACGGGCGCCGCGTCTTTGCGGCGTCCGAGCGCATATAATGCGCGCTTACGTTTTTGAACTTGTTATATTTTCGTCTTTATACCGCACTCTTCTAATGCAACCCATTTTACCCACCAGTTTTTTCTAGTGGAATTAATAACATGGTCACATCCGCCTGCTATTTTCTTAGCATAACCTGTTGCTTCACAGTGTTTGTAAACTTGAGTTAGATAATCTTTCATAAATTTGTCGAAGCATAATTTTTGATCTCCTTTTCTGGTCTTAGCTAAGACCTCTATAGTATTTACTTGTTCTTTAGTATATTCGACATACGGAAGTCGAGGATCTGCAATCTCTTGATCGCATGCAGATAAGCTAATTAGTAAGACAGCTAACGATATAAATAGGAGTCTCTTCATTTACAAATCTAACGCTTTTAAAAACAGGCGCGCGAATAGCGAGTCCGTGCGGCTCGTCGTGCATTCGTTTTTGAACTTGTTACATGTTTTTATAGTTTTGTACTTAACCATATAGCAAGCTCTGTTGATTTCCTTACAAGATAAAAAATAGGTTTATAAACGAATGAATTAACCCCGTTGTTTTCACCTAATTCTTTATGTTCTTCTTCCTCGGCTTTGATGCTGTAAACAGCATCGTAAGCCTCGACATCATTTTTAGATAAGAATTCCAGTTGCCATTCTAGATGATGGAGCACCGTCGTTTCAATAGAGTTGGTACATACCCAAATAGCATTGCGGCCTAGGAGTGCGGTAAAGAACCCCAGAACCGCCCCACCAAAAGCCCAAAGCCTGAGCGCGTAGCAATGCCTAATACCTCTTTTCTTCAACAAAGAATCAAATATCTTAAAATGACCCATCTCATGACTGAGCATTTCCTCTAAGACCGGCACAATATCTTTGTAGAAATATCGAGCAACAAATAATTGCTTACGATAAATATTTATTGCACCAAGCTCACCGGCGTGATCAACGCGTAGAATTCGTTCTACTTCTAGCATCTACTGATACTGATACATGTAACGCCCTTAAAACGGGCGCTCGAGTAGCGCCTCCGTGCGCACACAGTGCGCGCTACCGTTTTTGAACTTGTTAAATTTCATTCTTTATGGAAGCCATCCACCCAAAGGCCAGCCGTAACATAATGAGGAGAATGACCAATTTTTTGTTTTACATACTCTTCAAGTTTTTCATGAAAGCTCATCACACCATATTCTTCCTTAAATCGATCTTTATTAGTTTCGTATATCAAAGTGTCTTTTATCTCATGATCTGAGACCTTAAAGTTCGTCGTAAGTATTTGCCATGTCCATTTTCTAGATGATAAGCCTTGCCAGCCAAGACCCTTTGGTGAAAAGTATGCTTGACCAATTAATCTACCTAACTGACATAGATCATTGTGTGGAGCCAGATCAATTTGCAACCGAAGACCTTCATACTTAGCTTTTGAATCCATAACGACTTTAACCATAGTGTGAGCTCTTTCTTTTTTTGTCTTAGCCAAAGACGAAGCACAAATATAGATAAAATCAAAATCAGCTGACTTCACCTTTTCTAATTTAGATATTTCATATTCCTCAGATTCATCCATACCGATGGATGGAAGCTCAGCACCTATCGAATGAGCAAAGAATAGAATAAGAGTTACAGCTACTATCTTCATAATTTCCTCATCGTAAACTTAACGCCGCGAACACGGGCGCGCTTTAGCGCGTCCGAACGAACGCAGGGAGTGAAAGTGTTTTGCCTTGTTATGTTTTTCTGCCCTTAACATTTTGCCTGTTCTGCGGTTTAGGGTTGGCTATAGATGTTATTTTACTTGCACAAAGTTCTGTTAACGGTTCACCAATAGCTTTCTTATAATTAAACCCAAGTAGCTGTATCGCTTTAAGTGTGTCGATACTTATTAAATCTTTAATTTGGTTAAAGCCTTCTACATTAGTCGTTGGGCTTAAACTACGTAGAATTTCTAATGCAGTTTCAACAGTAGCGTGAAGGTGCTGTATATCCTCATCACTAATTTGATAGCGATCTACTTCACTTTTATAAACCTGGGCTATTCTTACTGCTTCTTCACGTTCAGATAAAAGCTCATTCACAATTTCATTATAACTATTCTTTACTGCCTCAATATCTTTATCATTTTGAATGGCTTTAATTTTCGTACTCACCGCAGAGGCAGTACCTTTTACTGCCAACGATGTGAGGTTCGCCGCTAGTTCCGTTACAGCATTGGTAATTATTGGATCCATTTTCTCTATTCCTTAATCAGAAGTTGGTTCTTAATAAACATAACGCCTTGCCAAGGGGCGCGTTGTAAACGCGTCCCGCGGAGCCGCAGGCGGAGTGAACTTTGACAACTTGTTATAAGCTCTTTCCATTTTTCGATCTCCAGTTTTTTATCCTTTCTTTTTTGAACTCTCTTGAGAGTTCAAAATCATCACCATAACACAGCTTATAGTTCTCAAATGCTCTCATAATCATAAGCCCAGTTTGAAACTCATAATCGATTGTAACTTCATCCGTCGACATCAAATGTTTCATTTGATTGCGAGGCCCGTTTTTCAAAGCAACATATGTTTTTTTGGTCGGGGGTTCTTCATCTCACATATCTCTAAACTGTTCGCAAAAATCTTCAAAGCTAATTTCAAGAGTGGGCAATTCACCTTTTTCGACAAGAATTTTCCCCAAAATTTCTTCAGAAGCACCAGCTAATGTCAGCGCTGATGGATATTCCTTTCCAGTCAAATAAAAATTAGTTGCTGTTCGTAGCTGGGACTCAGCGATTTCACGCTTAGATAACGAAGTATATTTTGCCACTGTCACTGATGCTTATAACGCCGCAAACAGGGGCGCAGTTTACTACGTCCCAACGAGCGCAACGAGTTATGGTGGTTTGCCTTGTTAGTAGTTTTTACGAAAACCATACAGGAACTCTTTGAAACTTTTGTGCCACTCATCTATAGATGAATATATGCCTTGCTCTGCAAGGCTATATTCATCATCAAAGCCATAAATCGCATTTAAATCTTCAGGAACATCATAGTCGCAGTCAATTGCAAAGTGGTCTAGTGACTTTGCTAAATCACGACAAAACCTTAAATCTTTTAGTTCATCGTCCTTTACTCTTGCTAAAAGTAGCCGGACGATTTCATATTTTTCTCCAGAATCATCTATTTCTATTAAAGCACTATATAGGTCATAGCCTTTCTTATCCTTACTAAAAGCCATATCTAATAGTGAGTCGCTAGGCTGTTCACTTTCTAGAATTCTTTCATCTACCCATCTTTGGATATCTTTAGCAGAAAAAAATCCCAGCTTTAGGCCTATCGCTTGATATTTTGGGAGTAACTCGATGCTTTCCATACTACTAACGCCTTTTATATGGGCGCCGCGTCTTAGCGGCGTCCATGCGGGCCGTAGGCGCGCAGACATATTGGAACTTGTTATGTTTTCTTAAGTATTTCAAGGTTACCATCTATGAAACCGACCCCAACACCATTTGATTTATTTAATACGTTGGCTCCAATTTCATTGGTGCCAACGTAACATTCTAAGAAGTCATACATTGACCAAAGACAGGCTTCCCAGCTATCAAAGCCATCTCCTAAGTCTAATGATCTCGGGCTAGCCTCAAAGCATTCATCGCAAGCCCAATCTTCGTCTTTTAAATCAAATGAGTTAGTACCGACTAGCTCAATTGAATATACACCAGAATTTTCAATGAGATTAAAGCAGTATGCGAAAGCATTCGCGCTAGCTAAATTCCTATTAGCCCAGCTATAGAACTCTTCTTTAAAATTCATCTCGATTTTCGATAAACATAACGCCGAGAACACGTGCGCGCGTTTTTTGCGCGTCCGAACGAACGCAGTGAGTGAAAAGTGTTTTGCCTTGTTAGGTATTCTTTTATTGCACGGTAAACCATTCTTCAGAATCCTCTTTTCTCACTATTAATAAATTATCATTAGCGTTTTCTTCTTGCCAAATTAATAATTCTTTACCATTTTCAAAGATCAATCTAATTTGATTTTCTACTTCGATAGTAGTTATTAACGCCTGCTCTAATACTGGCCAAATAACCTCTGATGATTTTTCTAATGCATCTGACTTGTTTTTCGCATTAACTGATAAATTATATGCGGTTCCTACATGATAGATAACAGACTCCTCATTCGACTTACCACTGAACTCTAATGAATATGAACCTTTAGATAATCTAAAAGATTCAAGAGTAAGACCATGAATTTTTTCGATCGCCACTTTGATATACCTAACAGCTTATTAGTGTGCATGCGCACTTTCCTACTAGACTAGATTCGTCGAGCCTTTTGTAACTTGCTATTTTTTCTATTCTTTTCAACATTAAATTCCTTTTTTGAGGTGCGAAAGTGTGCGTGCTCGTTTTGCACAATATCAGTGCCTATTAACATTCTCAAGAATATTTTTAAGTGTTTGTTTTATATGAAAATAGTGAATTTATTAAGGAGATAAACACGCAGCAGACAGCGTGAAAGCGAGCGATGATTTACGACTAGATAATATAAACTGTATGTATATACAGTTTTTGGATGCAAAAAAAAGCTGCTTGATTTGAGTCAAACAGCTTTTTAGTCATTTGGGCTAATGGCGTTACGCTTCAGTTTCTTTATAGCGCTCAGCTGATTCGAGAATTTCTCGGCGGGCTTCTTCTTTGCCGGCCCAACCTTTCACTTTTACCCATTTACCTTGCTCCAAGTCTTTGTAGTGCTCGAAGAAGTGGGCGATTTTGTCGAGCATTTCTTGCTGCACGTCGCGGAAGGTTGAAACGTTGTTGTAAAATTTGGTTAGCTTTTCAACCGGTACCGCTAAAATTTTAGCGTCGCCGCCGGCTTCATCGTCCATTTCCAACATGCCGATAGGGCGACAACGCACTACTGAACCGGTTACCAGTGGGAATGGCGCAAGAACCAATACATCGGCGGGGTCGCCATCGTCTGACAACGTTTGTGGAATATAGCCGTAGTTACATGGGTAGTGCATTGCGGTAGACATAAAACGGTCTACGAACATCGCGCCGGTGTCTTTATCTACTTCGTACTTAATGGGGTCGCCGTAACGAGGTATTTCAATGATTACGTTTACGTCGTCTGGTAGTGATTTACCTGGGCCTACATTATTTAAAGACATCTAGGTTGCTCCGAAAGATTGGTCTTGAAAAAGTGGCTGTATTATACTGATTTGGTGGCCTTTAACAGCCGCACACAATAAAAAACACTAATAATTTACATTCCTTTATACGAACGAGGCAGGCCCAAGCAAATTTTTTTGTGAAGTAAGTTTATTTTTCTCTGCAAGGCCATGTTTTTGTTAGGAATTAGTAAATTTATAGCGCAGTATCCAATTCACTCATTGCAACGACGTTCATCTTCGTTTGTCTATGCGAACAGGTAATCATACCTGCTTGCAGGGGAACCATCGGAGAACAGTCTATGTCTGAACAAGCAGTGCCCGCGTTACTGGGGTTAGTAGGATTAGTAGTTGCATTCGTTATATTTGGCGTGATCTCAAAGCTCAAGGTGAGCGATCCAAAAGTCGATAGCATCGGCAAGCAAATTCACATTGGAGCCATGGCGTTTATGCGCCGTGAATACACCATTCTTTTAGCCTTTCTGGTTGTTCTTGCCATTTTAATCGGCATTTCTGATCTTGGGCTACATACTATGATTGCCTTCATATTAGGGGCGTTCTGCTCGGCATTTGCGGGTTATGTGGGTATGTTCACAGCTACTAAAGCGAATACCAGAACCACAACCGCGGCACATGAACAAGGCGCAGCGGCTGCGTTAAAAACCGCATTTTACGGTGGTTCGGTCATGGGCTTAACCGTGGCCTCTATGGGTTTACTTGGGATTGGGATTCTGTACTACGTCTACGGCGGCAATGCTGAGAGTGCACACACCATTCATGGTTTCGGTATGGGCGGCTCAGTGGTGGCGTTGTTTTCTCGCGTTGGTGGCGGCATCTTTACTAAAAGTGCTGACGTCGGTGCGGATCTTGTGGGTAAAGTTGAAGCGGGTATTCCCGAAGACGACCCACGCAACCCTGCGGTAATTGCCGATAACGTGGGCGACAATGTGGGTGATGTGGCCGGCATGGGGTCAGACATTTTCGAATCTTATTGCGGCTCAATGATCGCCACCATTGCCATTGCTTCTACGCTCAGTGCCGCGGCTCTGGCAGCCTTAGGCGGTAACCAACAAGCCTTAATGTTTCTGCCGCTGGCATTATCGTCCATGGGCTTGATCTGTTCAGTACTGGGTATCATTCTAATTAAAATGCTCAGTAATCAAGCACCTGAAAAAGCGCTGCGAACGGGCACGATGGGCACTGCTATTTTGTTCATCGTTCTGTCATTCTTTATGATCCAGCACTACGGTATTAGCAGTGGTGTTTGGTATTCGGTGGTTATTGGCTCAGTGGGCGGCATTATTATTGGTTTGGTAACCGAGTACTACACGGCGGGTAAGCCAATTCGAACCATCGCCGCAGCGGGCGATACCGGCCCGGCTACGGTCATGATTTCAGGCTTGGCAATTGGTATGGAATCAGTGGTTATTCCAATTCTAACGCTCTGCGCAATTATCTTTTTCTCAAGTGAATTTGCGGGCCTCTATGGTGTAGCGATTGCGGCGGTCGGCATGCTCGCAACGGTTGGCATTACCATGGCGATTGATGCCTATGGCCCAGTTGCTGATAATGCGGGGGGTATTGCTGAGATGGCTGGCCTTGGCGAAGATACTCGCAAAATCACCGATTCATTAGACGAAGTGGGCAACACCACGGCTGCAATTGGTAAAGGCTTTGCCATCGGAGCCGCGGCTCTGGCGGCACTGGCGATTATTTCAGCGTTTATCGAAACGGTGTCGGCCAATATTGATGGCTTTTCACTGCAAATTAATGACCCCAATGTGTTAGTTGGCATGTTTATTGGCGGTATCTTTCCATTCTTGGTGAGCAGTATCACCATGACCGCGGTTGGCGATGCCGCTTTTGACATGATCAAAGAAGTGCGACGTCAGTTCAAAGAGATACCCGGTTTGCTTGAAGGCACAGCCGAACCTGACACGGCTCGTTGCGTAGACATTGCGACCACCGCGGCACTAAGACGCATGATTTTACCGGGCATTTTGGCGGTTTCTGCGCCAGCGGTTGTTGGTTTTGGCATTGGCGCTGAGGCCTTAGGGGGCATGTTGGGCGGTGCCTTGCTTGGCTGTGTGTTACTTGCAATCACCATGGCGAATGCCGGTGGTGCCTGGGACAACGCAAAAAAATACGTTGAGCGTGGCAACCATGGCGGCAAGGGTTCTGAGGCACACGCCGCAGTGGTGGTTGGTGATACCGTGGGTGACCCATTTAAAGATACCTCTGGGCCGTCAATGAATATTTTGATTAACGTAATGGCGATTGTGAGCTTGGTAATTGCTCCGCTACTTAGCTAGTCAAGGTTACAAGACGAGGTTTTGCTTCATTACGTAATAAAAAGGCCGACGAATTTGTCGGCCTTTTTATTTTCAATTTGTGCAATGCTGTTGTTATTCAGTTACAGCACAAAATACGCGGTTGGTTGCCTTGTTGCTCAGAGGCCAACCGCATGAATAGAGCAATAATGGTAAAGAACCGCCTATATTTCAAAATTTCGATAGGGTTTTTCGATTTTCAATAGCACTTAATTTACAAATGGTGGGAAAATGATGATGAAATAGTCAGTCACGATGGGCTATTCATCGCCATCTCGTTAGTCAAATATGGGTAAGTATGGAATCAGTTATTTTTGCAGTTCGTTTTTTAGCATTGTCGCAGGTTATATTGCTGCTGATTTCGCTCGCTGTTTCTAAAAACCCGCCATGCGTACGGCTTGTTGGTGCGTCACTTTTTACCGGTATCATCGGTTATTTATTGGGGCCAGTCGCGATTTCCTATGGGCACGCCAATCTGGCCTTGGTGCTGTTCACCTTGGCCTCACTTACGCCGATGTTTATCCTGTTATTTGTTTGGGTAGCATTTGAAGAGCAGCATACCTTTCCTCATTGGTTTTGGGCCTTGATCTGTCTCAATATCGCGCTTGAAATAGGCGCTCATTCGATCTACACCGTTAAAGGCGACATACCACCATTTATGCGTTTCATGCAGGTAGTGGAAATAGGATTAACAATATTTGCGATTGCTCTGCTCTGGAAGGGCAAGGAAGAAGACCTGGTTGAGGCGCGCGCTAAATTAAGAAACTGGTCAATCCTTGGAATTGCTTCGTTAACGTTATTAATACTGTTTCTGCATTTGGTGACCAAGCACTTGGTTCCCGCTGGCATTGAACTGTTCTTTATGGTGGCTGCTTTTGGGCTAACTTTGTCAATCAACTTCGCTATACTCAAGAAGAACCCCAGCGGGCAAATGACTGCGGTCGGCAAGCCCACGATCGTCGAAAGCAAAGACCCGCAAATCACCAACTTGCTGGAGCGCATGCAAGACGAGCGCTTATATGCTGACCACGACCTACGGGTGGCCAAGCTGGCTGACATGATTGGCTTGCCAGAACATCGCTTGCGAAAGAAAATTAATAAACAACTGGGCTATAGAAACTTCAATCAATTCGTGAATCAGTATCGGATTGAAGAAGCAGGGCAACGGTTAAATCAAGAGCCAACGATACCCGTTTTGAGCGTTGCCTTAGACGTCGGCTTTCGATCGATTTCGTCGTTCAATACCGCGTTTCAGAGTCAGTTCGGCATGTCACCAACCGAATATCGACGACAGAGTTCGGCGTACTGAAAATGTACTGTAATCTAAAATAATAATAAGAGGAGATGAAACGTTGTTAAAAAGCATCCTACAAAACGTTCAGCCAGTGGAAGTTAGCGAAGGCATCTTCTCTGTGTTGGATGAGTCGCGTCAACAAAGTGGCTACGACGGAAAGGTGCTGGCGTATGACGCCGTCGTCGGGAATCGCTTTTATAATAAGATTTTCTGGGGTAACTGGCCGTCGTCCTACAAAAAGTTTTGCGAGCACGGCCTAAAACAATCTCCAGACAAGCCGGTGCTGGATGTCGGCTGTGGCTCGTTGGTGTTTACGGCCAAGGCGTACGCAGAATCGGATAACCGTTCGATTGTGTTACTCGACCGGTCGTTGGGCATGCTTAAACGCGCGCGCGAACGCTTAACCAAGCTTCATGGCCACCCCCCGGATAATGTGCTCTTTATTCAAGGCGACGTGTTTGATTTACCCTTCGCCGATGACACTTTTGGCTCGGTGATGTCGCACGGCTTATTACACATGTTCGATCGAAAGAAAGATATCCTAAGTGAGCTAGAGCGGGTAAAAGACGTTAATGGCTCAATCTCGGTAACCAGTCTGGTGAGTAATATGGGAGTCGGGCGTAAATATCTGGCATTGCTGGAGAAGTCAGGGCAAACCGCTAAAAACATGACCAGCGACTCACTGAACAATATTCTCAATACTCGACCCTTGGATTATAAACTTTGCACCCAAGGTAATATTGCTTATATCCGAAGCGTTTAGCCTTAGTTACTTCAATTGCCCAAAGATCAATACAGATTGTCGCGATAACTCTGCTCGAGATTCTCTTCAATTTGCGCTTCATCAACATTATGCTTTTTCGCAAAATGTTGCACCATCAGTTGCTCATCTTTTTCCCAAGATTCGGGCTTCCATAACTGTGAACGAATCATGGCTTTTCCACAATGAAAGAAGCTCTCTTTTACCTCGAGGTGGGTACATAACAAGGCCGGTTTACCTTTCGCCTCTAATAGCGAAAGCAGTGCTGGGTCACGGCTTAAGCTGGCCTTGCCTTTTATTCGCAAGGTTTCTCTGGTTCCGGGCACAACGAAAATCACGCCAAGATTATTGTTCGCCAATATATTATTAAAACCGAACATCAACTTATTGCCGAGGCGTTCTGGAATCAGCAAATTGCCTTGTTTGTCGATTTTAACAAAACCTGGATGATCGCCTTTGGGCGAGATATCCGGCATACCGTTTTTATCAAAGGTTGCCAGAAAGACTAACGGAGAGCGCGCAATAAAGTCGGCCATGGCGTCATCGACATGATCAATCACCTTATCTTTAGTGGCTTCCTTAGGTGCGCCAAACATCTGTTCGAGCTCTTGCGCATGGTTAATTATATATTCTGGGTTGATCGTATCGTTCATTACATCCACTCTTCACATCGTTTAACTAGTCTAACACCCACTGTTTAGCCGTTAAGCCTTCAGGTCTAAAAAAGCATATCATACGCCCGTCCTTATCTGAGCTTGCGTTGGTGGTCCAAGGCGCAGTGCCATGTAATAAACAACGATGCCCCACAACAGCTTGGCCCGGCGATAGTACTAATTCTACTCTTTGGCAATTTTCAAACACCTCTCTTCTCGCAGCGTTGTAGACATCGCTAATCGGAATGTCGCTCCATTGGTCCGATGGATAATCACTTAGATACAAAGACAGACGTTGCTGAATAATCTTATGTGATCCTTCCCACACGACAAATGGCGAAGCATCATGACTAAACTCAACCATTGGTATCGCTAAAATATAGCGGTGCTGCTCGGTTAGGTAACGATGTTCACCGTTCTTAATAATGCCGTCAATATGTGCCGCGTCACGCTTTAGCCGGTAGGCGTACGCTGAATCTGATTCATGCTCGCTAGGTCTAGGGTAGCCCGGATAACAGACCGATAATTGTCCGCTATCCAAATCTAAACCAGTTTGAGTAATACACGACTGAATAAAGTCGACAGCAAGACCTTGCAATGGCGGCCCATTTTCAACTCGGCCTTGTTTATCATTACCCAGCACGTTTACACCAACGAACCATGTTCCACCACAGCGCAGCCAGTGAGCATTTTTCGGATCATTAACGACACGGCGAGCGGCCGGCAAACTGGCGCTAATCCAATCGATCAGCGCCGCATCTCGCTCGAAAACGCAGTAGCCATTGTCCAAAAAGATTTTGTGTACAAATTTCAAGCTTGCACAGGGGGAATCGATTACTCAGCCGCCTGAGCGTGCTGTCGGTGTTGCTCAAGTAAGGCCTTTTCGAAGTCCGCATTCAGACGTTTAATCAGCTTGGGGAATGATGCGTTGTCGACAAATGCTAATGAGTCTCCGCCTAACTGCTTTTTGCGTTTAGCATGCAAATCGAAATAGAACGGATGATTCGACAATAAAACATCAGGCCGCCACTTTTTGGCTCGTTCGAAGGTCAAACGATAATCTTCGACGATACCAGGGTGTTGCGGAGGCCCCACTAAGCGATTAGCCGCAACCGATGCGCCACCAAAAAATAACACTTCATACTCTGTGCCATCTTGCTCAACCGTCATCATCCAGGATGTACAACCGGGTGAATGACCCGGCGTGAGCTTGGCCTGAAGAGTATTATCGCCCAGGGTAATTTTTTCATTGTGGGCGATGTTTTGATCAACTTTCACAGGCGGGGCTGAATATGTTAGGTCGTTGGATCCGGGA
This sequence comes from Arenicella sp., assembly GCA_965230315.1. Classification (GTDB taxonomy): domain Bacteria; phylum Pseudomonadota; class Gammaproteobacteria; order Arenicellales; family Arenicellaceae; genus Arenicella. The sequence goes on along the minus strand of CBDDKT010000002.1, from coordinate 2,787,971 downwards.
TAAAGGCCCGTCTCAAGGGCGTTGGTATCTGCATCACTTGCTATTAATGTGGCACCGGTTAGCTGCTTGAGCTCAGACAAGCCGCCAGAATGATCGAAGTGCGCATGTGAATTCAGCAATATCTTGACGTTGTTAATATCAAAGCCAAGTTCTTTAACACTATTCACGATTAGCGGGGCATTTTGGGGCATGCCGCCATCCAGAAGAATGTGCCCCTGATCCGACGTCACTAAGTAACTGGTAATTCCTTTGGTACCAACATAATAAATATTGCCAATCACCTTAAACGGCGCGACAGGCTTTATCCAATCTGGGTAAGCCGCCGCAATTTTATCCCACGGCTTTAGTATAGATTCAGCTTGTTCGGCAAAGCTTGGCTGGAATAACATCAATGTCAAAACAAAAATCTTTATAGTCCTTATCATCTTTACACTCTGAATGAATTTCTGATTAACTAAATTATAAACGCTGACAAAACAGCGACCACCATCATCACTCCAAAACACACTCGCATAATCCGCGCAGAGCGGGGTTGCTGAAATAATGGTCTAATCACCCCGCCAAGCACCAACCACAAAAAGTCCACGATTACGGCAACTAGAAAGGCAATGACCCCAGTATAAAGAAGACTCAAAAATTGTGTGTCAGCAGTAAGTGCAAATTGCGAGAATAGGGCAAAGAACGCGGCATACGCTTTCGGATTAAGAAGGTTTAAAATAAAGCCGTCTATAAAACCAGGGTTGGCTTCAGCCGAACCCGCGCTTTGCTGGAGCACAGGTCCGCTGGCCACTTTGTAGGCAATATAAACGATATACGCTGCGCCAATAAACTGCACTGTTTGCTTAGCAACCGGGTTAATGACTAAGATCAAACTAAGCGCAACCGCGGAACCGATGCTCGCCACCAGCAGGCCTAACAATATCCCCGCTAAGAACCGTAAGCCAAGCTTAACACCAACGGTGGCACCTATCGCCGCCAACGCAAGAGGCGCTGGGCCCGGTGAGCCGAGCAATAATGCTGTCACCGACACCAAGCTCACCACTTCATTTAACATTGTCTATAAATATTGAAAGATGGTTGGCAAGAAGAATTCACTCACCAAAATTCGCGAGCCTTGATAATCGTAGGGTGTTCTTCTGGCCGCAACAATATGTTGATCTATTGGCGATAAAGAGAATTCACGCTTGGACACCCGTATTCGACCATCTTTGAACAAAAGGTGCCCAAGAGGTGTTCGACCCAGGTTAGCCAGCCCAGTGCGACCTCGATTGGTCAACGATAAGGGAATAATACTGCGAGCATAGACGACTGGCTCATCGTGCAATCTTAATTCTACTTCGCGTATCATGGCCGCCCTTGAGAAGGGACGTTGCATTTTCTTTTGCTCATGCCAAAACGGGACTGCAAACACCTGGCGCAGAACATTTACTGAGAAAGTATTGTCGCTAAGTGCTACCAACGACTGAGTTAAGGACCCCTTCTCGCAGATCAAAGGAGCCAGCTCGCTGGGTAGCTTTGCCTGAGACAGCGGGGTGTCATTCCACCAATTCGATTGGGTCGCTAAAGCGCCATAGGGTGTATCCATTAACGAGAGTTCTGCTAAGGTAGTGATAGATGACAGGAGTCACTAAAGAGTTGCGATTGATGTAATCATACCAAGGCTGATGACAAAAACATCGTTTGTTAGCGATTCATCGTACATTGATGTGTCGATTATGACTTCATAAATGACTGAGTTGGTGACCAGATCAACTCCGCGTAGTCGATCTGGTGCAATCCTCGCGGCTGGCTTTAACAAGGTTGCTGGACCAGAGACCTCTCGTGGCACGATCGCAATTTCGTGAATATTGGTCTCAGCATCCACCGTAAATGCAAGATAGCGATATTGGCCAAGCTGCTCATCGCGGATCACAGAAGCATTGAGGCCCTGTTTGAAATCAGAGGACATTAAGTACTTAAGCGGTCTGGACTTGGTCACTCGCAGTTCTGGCGAATACACGCCAAGCGCGATTGCTTCATTTACTATTTTACCGGCCTTATGCGGGTCACCGCCGAACTCAAAACCGCTTGGATTCTCCCTCACCAAATGATCCAGCATGGCGATACTTTGATTTTGCGTATGAGCTTCGAGGTTCTTAACTTCGAATTGATAGGTCGCCAGCATATATAGGGTTACGAGCCCCAATGAAAATGACTTAAGATCTCGTGGAATCAGATTACTGTTCAAAAGAAACACAAAGGCCAATAACCACAAGGTTTTCGTGTAGATAAAGTAGCGATCGGCATAAGCCATATTCAGATCATTGAAACCAATTCGACCTGCAACCACACATGCAACAACCGCAAGTGTGAAGATAAACCCCAGACCCTCGGGCGATAGATAAAACGTTTTAAACGAACGTTTGGTCAAAACCAACACAGCAAAACCTAGCAACAATACCCATGCTAAATTAGAGAGCAAACTAACTTCAACGACGTCACTTAGAAAATTACCAAGAAGCCTGGATGTGAAATCAAATGCAAATTCGGGGTTTTCAACAAAATGGAATATTGAATGGCTATTACCCTGGCTTTGAAATCCGTTGAAATACAACACCAGAATCAACACCGAACAAACCGCCCAGATAACACCTGACGTGGTTTTAATTTTCTCTGACAGGAATAGGTAGGTAATTCCAATCACAGGCAAGGTAACACCGGCAATCATTGAATAAGCCGATAGCCACAAACAAACTAGTGAGATTACCAAATATTTTGGTTGTTCGATTAACGATAAAGTTTTAAGTGATAGCAGGCCAAAGAGAATCAGAGAGTAATACTGTGTGGTACCACCAACCCACGTGGCACCGGCTTCGGGGCTTAGAAAAAGCGCCGCCACCATTACCACAAAAACAGGGCGATGTTCAGCTTTAGCAAATGAAACTAACGCCAATGCTAGGGCGACTAGCGTTACGAGAGCAATATATAGTTGGTGATTCAGGTTCACCGAACCAAATAGTGTGTATTCCAAATAGGTAAAAACATGCGTGGTAAAAAGCCGATGCATGTTATGTTGGCGAAACAGGCTGTACGTCTTGGAATGACCCTTTTCTAAACCTGAAGCCGTCGAAAGCTGCTGATGAAAATCATCGGAATAAGGTATATTAATTGAGTTTTCGATTACCGTATTCGCATACACTGCGAGCAGTATGGTAAATGCGATCCATGCTATAGCGCGATTGTTTAGTTTGAGATTCATCTGACTGCTATGTTACTGAATGTCCTAATGGACAAATGATACAATAGAACACCAAAAATCAAATGAAATCAACATGATAAATATTTCATTCTCACACTCAAACACACCCTGAATTTACAACAATATTTGCACATGAATCACTCAAACGCTCCTTCAGATGCAAGGGTTGCCAAGATCGTAAAGTTCGGAATAACCGGGGTTGGCTCTACCTTGATCCACGTCATCGTCGCCTCCACATTAATCTCCGGGTTTGGTACCAACACACAGGTAGGAAATGGTACCGCTTTCGTGGTGGCGACGGCGTTTTCATACACCGTAAATACTCTGTGGAGCTTTGCTAATCAAATCAGTAAACGAACAGCATTTCGGTTTATTGTTGCTTCTTTAGCGGGGTTAGCACTGACTGTTTTAATCTCTTGGATTGCTGACTCAATACTCAACGTTCACTATTTAATAGGTATCGCGATAGTGGTTACCACCGTTCCTGTGTATACCTTTCTGATACATTCCTATTGGACCTATCGCGAAGGCTAGATGGTGCGATTGCGTAAAAACCTAAGCAACATCGAGTTTGTTTAAAAGTGGGATGGGCACATGAATTAGTGCGCAAATAACGCGCAACATTTCATGCTCTTCCGTGATTACTTTTTTATCATCGAGCACGGTTCTCACCAGGGCGGCAACCACCGTGGATTTATCCTTAGCGGTCAATTCATCTAGGCGACTGATGGCGTTATCCAATTCAGTTTGCCATTGATCGTTAAAGCTTAGATTCATGTGATTAACGCCTGCGACCGCCATCCCCTCTCTGAAAGCCTTCTGTGCATCTTGCAAACCTTGTGCGGTTGAACGCTCCTGACCGTGCGCTGCAAGAATGCTCAGCACCGTCGCTAACTCATCAGTGCAGGCTTTGATCTTTGCACTGCCGTGCAGACGCGTTTTAGTAGGTTGGTACGCTTCATTCAAATATTGCTTGATCAACCTGGTTAGCAAGAATTCAAATGAATCTATTTTTTGATCTGCATTTGCCAGCAACTCTACGGTAGATTGAATTCGTTCAATGTCGGAAAGAGGGCGACGCTTTAGCGTAGGAAAACTCATTTCTAGAATCGGCAACCGCTGATCAATGTTTACTAAGCCATGTGTTTGAAGCAGGTGTTGTATCTTACGTTCACTGATATCACCCATTTGCTCGACAACAATCAGTAGCTGTTTGTTACGGATCTCTTCGTTGTGATCTAATAAACAATAAAACAATACCTCTGGCGCCCATTCCAAACTGTGTGCGGAGCTGGATAAACCAGACGGCAGTGATGCTGCCAACATGGCGGCGGCGGCAATTCTCTCTGTCGAAGGGTTACCGATATCGCCAAACATACCTTCCACATCAAAGAACCCACCTTTGGCGTTTGCTTGGCGTTTCTTTTCTTGTTCTTTTGCAGCCTGCTCGGCCTGCACATGCTCACGTATTTCCTGTTTCTTAAGCTTTTTTGCAAGGGCTGCTATATCCGATGCTTTGAAGCCTTTTTCAATTCGAGCGATGCGCTGTTCAAGTGGCGGATGGGTGGCGAACATCAGCGATCGATAACCCGTGCCAAACAACATATGGCTGACTTCTTCAGAATCAGAATTTAGGTATGACGAGTGACTGTACGCCGCAATTTTTTTCAGGGCGCCGGAAATTCCTTCGGGATCTCGGGTAAATTGCACTGCTGAGGCATCCGCCAAATACTCTCGCTGACGAGAAAGAGCCGACTTCATCCAACGCGCGAAAAATAAACCTATGTAACCCACAACCATCAAGGCTAAACCAATCGCTACAATCGCACCGCCATTATTGTTTCGTGATGAACTAACGCGAAAACGACTGGCATGCAAAAATTTTCTACCTAATATTGCGATAACCATAATGCCGAAGATAACGCCCATCATTCGAATGTTGATTCGCATGTCGCCGTTTAGTATGTGACTAAATTCATGCGCTACAACACCTTGCAGTTCAGCGCGGTTAAGCCTCTCAAGGGTGCCTTGAGTAACCGCTACCGCGGCATCGGAAGCGCTATAGCCAGCGGCAAATGCGTTAATACCGGGTTCACCTTCCATTACGAACACATCGGGAACTGGCGTGCCGGATGCCAACGCGATTTCTTCAACCACGTTGTAAAGCCTGCGTCGCAATGGGTCTCGAGTATCGGGGGTTACGATCGTGCCTCCCATGTCTCTTGCAACCTTACTGCCACCGCTTCTCAAGCTCACTATTTTGCCTAAACTCGCTAGGCCGATAGTGCCACCAGTGATGGCACTGCTGCCGAGTAATAAACTGGCATTGGCACTCCACACAGACGGATCAAACACCATTGCGGCACTTAAGCCACTTTGGGCGTTATACACATCGCCGGTTTGAGTTGCCATCACCAACAAAACAATCATGTCGATCACAACAACGATTAGTAGAGCAACCGCAATAAAAGCAAATATAATCCAGCGAGATTGCTTACGGGCTTTCTCTTGGTGTTCGAAGAAATTCATTTTTAAATGATCTTAAGGTGCGATTAGAACTCCACCTTTGGTACTTGCTTCATTGCTTCGTCTTCAATTTCCAGTAATTCTGCGCCTTTGAACTGAAACCAGTTTGCGATGAAATTACTCGGGAATTGCTCACGCAGATTGTTGTACATCATCACCGCATCATTGTAGGCCTGACGCGCAAACGATACCTTGTTTTCAGTGGTTGTTAGCTCTTCAGATAGCTGCATCATATTTTCATTAGCTTTTAAATCCGGATACGATTCTGACAAGGCAAATAGGCGACCTAATGCTCCGCTCAGGCCTTGCTCTGCTTGGCCGAGCTGCTTCATGGCTTCAGGATCAGTCGGGTCTGCCTTGGCATTGTTTAAGCCACTGACCGCCGAGTTACGCGCATTAATAACCGCTTCAAGGGTTTCTTTCTCATGCGCCATATAGCCTTTGGCTGTCTCAACTAAATTAGGAATAAGATCGTGCCGCCGCGTTAGCTGTACATCAATTTGAGCGAAGGCATTTTTATAATTATTACGGCCTGCAACCAAGCGGTTGTACATCCCTACGCCGTATAAAATTAAGCCAATAAATAAAATTAATAGAATAGTTCCGGTTCCCATCACGATACCCTCAATGTTTTAGATGACTCTTTATAACAGATAAGGACGTTTTTTTGGAATTTCATCTACCTGAATTTAAAAATCATAGACTGATTATTTATAAGCTAATGATTATATACGCTATATCACACGCCATTGGTGTTCTATCAATACACTTTCCTGGCTAATTATTCGCCCGATAAATCGGTCTCCGCGATTAACGATTCCAACACCAGCGGGCGTTCCGGTCATTAATAAATCAGCGTCTTCGAAGGACATAAATGATTCTATTTCTTCAAGCAATTTGGCGGGTCTATTCAGCATCAGATTGACGCTTGCTTGTTGAACAATGTGCTCATTAATACGCAATTCCATTTTCAGATCTTCAATAGAGTGGGGGATGGGCACAAAATCACTGAACAGAGCTGCACCGTCGAAAGCTTTTGCTCGTTCCCACGGCAACCCTTTTTGCTTAAGCCTGGATTGCGTTTCACGCTTGGTTAAGTCTAAGCCAAGACCGACTGCATGCAATTGAGACTTGATAACCAAAAAGGTAATTTCAGCTTCGTAATGAATGGGTTCCTTGTCATTGGCACACAAATTATTTGAAATCGCCGAGTTTGGCTTGACGAAAATTACCGGCTGCTCAGGCACTTCGTTATTTAGTTCTTCTATGTGTGCGACGTAGTTTCGACCAACACACACTACCTTCGATGGCGACAGCTTTTGACCTATATAATTTATCGAGTTCATGTTGTTACACTATATCGGCTTTTGCTACGCTGCCGAACTGATAACACGGCATTTCCAGGATACCGTACATCCAATTACCCTGAAAATTGCTCCTGCATTTCCAGGATACCGTACATCCATGTACATAAAAGCCCGCTTACTCTTTCGAATAAGCGGGCTTCTATCAAACATTGATAAAGCGAGTCTTATCGACCGCGCTTTGCCATCTTCTTAATAGCGGCTAATTGCGCAGCGGCCTGGGCTAGCTCTGCTTTGGCTTTGGCGTAGTTAATGTCGGCCGTCGAGTCTTTCAACGCTTGCTCTGCTTTACGTTGAGCTTCCAGCGCCGCAGCTTCATCAAGATCGTCGGCACGCATCGCCGTATCCGACAATACCGTGATCTTCTTCGGCGTCACTTCAAGTACACCACCAGAGACATAGATCACTTGCTCTTCGCCATCCGCTGTTTGAACCCGAACGTCACCGGGCTTTAGGCTCGTCAAAAGAGGGGTGTGCTGTGGGTATATTCCCAGTTCACCCGACACAGCCGTGGCAATCAACATGGTTGCTTCGCCAGAGAAAATCTCCTGCTCGGCACTTACCACTTCAACTTGCATTGTACTCATACTATTTATCCGCTAAAACCGCATCCGCGGTTGGGTTGCTTGCAACCTCGAGCGCAAGGCTGCTCGTCATTCGGAACGAAGCAGAGAATCTCATTCTTTCGAGGAGATCTTTCGGCTGCGCCCTAGATGACAGTTAACTCAATCTAACAACTAAACTGATTTGCTTGAGAAACCAGTTTTGTCATGATCCTAATCAGGCAGATTTCGTTCAGAGCAAGGCGCCGATTTGATTCAATGTTGGGAGCATACTTTTTTGTATGTGACCGTTCTTAAAACAAGTCGGCAACGCCGTCGCTGGGCGAAATATGACGATTAGGATTTGCCTTTGGCAATAACTTCTTCGATCCCACCAACCATATAGAACGCTTGCTCTGGATACTCGTCCATCTCGCCGCTCAAAATAGCTTTAAAGCCAGCAATGGTGTCTTTCAGAGAAACGTACTTACCGTCAGCACCGGTAAATACCTGTGCTACGAAGAATGGCTGTGATAAGAAACGTTGAATCTTACGCGCTCGTGCTACGGCTTGCTTATCTTCTTCAGATAATTCGTCCATACCTAGAATCGCGATGATGTCACGCAGTTCTTTATAACGTTGAAGCGTGTTTTGCACACCACGTGCAACCTGGTAGTGATCGTCTCCGATTACCAACGGATCAAGTTGACGTGACGACGAATCAAGTGGATCTACCGCTGGGTAAATACCTAACTCAGCAATTTGACGTGACAATACTAGAGTCGCGTCCAAGTGAGCAAAGGTTGTTGCTGGCGATGGATCGGTCAAGTCATCCGCAGGTACGTATACCGCTTGGAAAGAAGTAATAGAACCGTTTTTAGTCGACGTAATACGCTCTTGCAGGGCGCCCATCTCACTCGCTAGAGTTGGTTGATAACCTACCGCAGAAGGCATACGACCTAGAAGTGCTGATACTTCTACCCCTGCCAAGGTGTAACGGTAGATGTTGTCGATAAACATCAATACGTCACGACCTTCGTCACGGAAGTACTCCGCCATGGTCAAACCAGACAGTGCTACACGCAGACGGTTACCCGGAGGCTCATTCATCTGACCGTATACCATGGCTACTTTATCCAGTACCCCGGCTTCCTTCATTTCGTAGTAGAAGTCGTTACCTTCACGAGTACGTTCACCAACGCCCGCGAATACTGACAAACCTTCTTGTGCTACCGCGATGTTGTTGATCAATTCCATCAGCGTTACAGTTTTACCTACACCCGCACCGCCGAATAGACCAACCTTACCACCTTTAGCGATCGGCATAATCAAGTCGATTACTTTAATACCTGTCTCTAGAATCGCTGTGTCAGCCGCTTGATCAGCATACGCCGGTGGCTCACGGTGAATTGGATCATTACGAACCGCTTCAACGTCACCCGCGTTGTCCACAGGACGGCCTAGCACGTCCATGATTCGACCCAATGTACCTTGACCAACAGGAACCGAAATTGGAGCGCCAGTATTGCTTACTTCCAAGCCACGCTTTAGACCTTCGGTCACGCCCATCGCAATTGTACGAACAATACCGTCGCCCAGCTGCGCTTGAACTTCCATGGTTAAATCAGCACTTGGTACAACTAAGGCGTCATATACGTTAGGCACAGCATCTGCAGCAAACTGTACGTCTACTACCGCGCCAATGATTTCTACTATATTTCCGGAACTCATTTTTGGTTTCCTCTAAATTACAATTTATTCGCGAGAACCGCTTTGCGGTTGAGCGGCTTGCCGCTCCGAGCTGATGGCTCTCGTAAAAATAACTTTCTCTACTAACTCTTAACTAAATAACTTTCGATTAATGTGAATCTTCAACTCGAGGCGGCTAGCCGCCTGCTTGCGAAGCAAGACGCACGATTAAACCGCCGCTGCGCCTGATACGATCTCAGAAATTTCTTGAGTAATCGCTGCTTGACGGGCTTTGTTATATACCAATTCAAGCTCACCGATGAGGTCGCCAGCGTTGTCGCTTGCCGCCTTCATTGCAACCATACGTGCCGATTGTTCACAGGCCACATTCTCAACAACTGCTTCGTAAATTTGCGACTCAATGTAGCGCTTCAATACGGTGTCTAGAATAGGCTTGGCTTCTGGCTCATAAATGTAGTCAAACAACGCGGGTACTTCGTCCGCTGCTTCATCAGTTGATGCAACGGGTAAAAGTTGCGTTGACTTGGCGGCTTGAGTCATTGTGTTAACGAACTCATTAGACACTAAGTACAAACGATCAATCTTACCTTCTTCGTAGGCGTTCAACATCGACGTAATCGCGCCCAAAAGATCGGTCAAGCTTGGCTTGTCACCATAATGCGATGCCTCTGATACAACGTTACCGCCTGTTCTGCGAAAGAAGGCCAGCGCTTTAGAACCAATCGTTGCAATGTCAATCTCTGCACCTTTCGCATCCCAGTCCGCCATGTCTCCCATGGTTTTACGGAATACGTTCATGTTAAGACCACCACATAGACCACGGTCTGAACTTACAACAATGTAGCCAACACGCTTAACGTCACGCTCAATGGTGAACGGGTGTTTGTACTCCAGATTCGCTTTAGCAATGTGGGCCACCACTGAACGAATTTTGTCTGCGTAAGGTCGAGCAGCCAACATGCGGTCCTGCGCTTTGCGCATTTTGCTTGCGGCCACCATTTCCATGGCTTTGGTGATTTTCTGCGTACTTTTGACGCTTCCAATCTGATCGCGGATTTCTTTACCGACTGCCATAATCTATCTCTTAATAGTTTAAGTTCACAAAGCGTGAGCCTTCAGCTCGGACCGCCTGGGCGGCCGTTGCTTCAGCAACTCCGCAAAAATCAGAAGCTGCCGTTTGCTTTGAAGTCCTTAAGAGCTTCATGCATGCCAGCGGTTACTTCGTCAGTTAGCTTAGGCGTAGCGTTAATGCCTTCGATTAATGAACCGAAGTTAGCTTTAACATGCGCTTGCATTGCAGCTTCACAGGCGACTACTTGCTCTTTCTCAACATCGTCGAAATAACCTTCGTTCGCTGCGAACAACGACAGAGCGATTTCAGCGGTTGACATTGGCGAGTACTGCGCTTGCTTCATCAACTCAGTCACACGTTCACCACGTGACAATTGAGCACGAGTCGCCTCGTCAAGATCAGAAGCGAACTGCGAGAACGCGGCCAATTCACGATATTGAGCAAGGGCCAGACGAATACCACCACCAAGCTTCTTAATGATGTTCGTTTGCGCCGAACCACCCACACGCGATACTGACAAACCAGGGTCTACCGGTGGGCGAATACCTGAGTTAAACAAGTCAGTTTCCATGAAAATCTGACCGTCAGTAATCGAGATTACATTGGTTGGTACGAACGCTGATACGTCACCAGCTTGAGTTTCAATGATCGGTAGAGCGGTCAGTGAACCTGTCTTACCTTTAACACCTGTCAAACGCTCTACTTCTGCTTCGTTGATGCGCGATGATCGCTCTAAAAGACGAGAGTGTAGATAGAATACGTCACCAGGATAAGCCTCACGACCTGGCGGGCGACGTAGTAGCAATGATACTTCACGATAGGCAACCGCTTGCTTAGACAAATCATCATAAACAATCAATGCGTCTTCGCCGTTGTCACGGAAGTACTCACCCATTGAACAACCCGCGTATGGCGCGAGGTATTGCAATGCTGCCGAATCTGAGGCATTTGCCGCAACCACCGTGGTGTACTCAAGCGCGCCGTGCTCTTCTAATTTGCGAACCACCGTCGCAACCGAAGATGCTTTTTGGCCTACCGCAACATAGATACACTTAACGCCATTACCTTTTTGGTTGATGATGGCATCGATCGCTACCGCTGTTTTACCGGTTTGACGGTCACCAATAATCAACTCTCGCTGACCTCGACCGATCGGCACCATGGCATCGATTGATTTGAAACCAGTCTCAAGCGGCTGGTCAACACCTTGACGCTCAATTACGCCTGGTGCGACTTTCTCAATTGGAGAAGTTTCGGTTGTTTCGATAGCGCCTTTGCCGTCGATTGGGTTACCCAGTGTGTCTACAACACGACCCAGTAGGGCTGGGCCTACCGGTACTTCTAAAATGCGGCCAGTACATTTTACTGTGTCGCCTTCAGAGATGTTTTTGTAGTCACCCATTACTACCGCACCCACTGAGTCTTGCTCAAGGTTCAGCGCTAGGCCATAGATGTCACCAGGGAATTCCAACATCTCGCCTTGCATCGCTTCGGTCAAACCGTGGATGCGGGCGATGCCGTCGGTCAAGCTTACTACGATACCTTCGGTACGCGATTCAGCTGATGCTTCAAAATTTTTAATCCTGTCTTTAATCAGATTACTGATTTCAGAAGGGTTTAATTGCGTTGTCATGACTTCAAGTCCTCAACGGTTATTACTGTTTATTCGCTACGTGTCTTCGACACAGCCGATTTATCGGCTAGAGCTGAAGGCTCCACGCAGTTAGACATTAGCGCATTAGCGCCGTCGTCAACTTTTCTATTCGACCTTTCGCAGAGCCATCAATCACCAAGTCGCCTGCTTTAATAATGGCACCACCGACCAGGTCGGCATCCACTGTTTCTTCAAGCTCTACTTTTAGGCCTAGACGCTGTTCAAGCGCACTGGCCAACGATGATTTTTGATCGTCTGTTAGTGGTTTTGCGGTAATGACTTCCGCATTGACTAGCGCTTTCGCTTTAGCCACCAGATCGGCGTACTGCTGGTTGATATCAGCCAGTGTATCTAAACGATCATTTTGCACTAATAGATTGATAAGGTTAGCCCCGCCTTCTGGCAGGCTATCTTTAGCAAGATCAGTTAATAGCTCAGCAACTTTCGCTCCATCAACGCGCGGGTCTGAAACCAGCGCACTGAAATCGGCGTCATCACTAATCACGGCAAGTTGTTCAAGCGCGGCGGTCCACGCGTCAAACGCGTTGGCCTCTTGCGCTAGATCAAACACCGCTTTGGCGTAAGGTCGAGCAATGGATGCATTGTCTGCCATTATTCTTACCTGTTTGGTTGCGTATTCACGAAATGCGTTAGCTAGCTTTTAATTGCTTAACAAGGTCTTCGATCAAGCCAGCATGCGCTGCTTCATCAATTTCTTTGTCCGCGATTTTGCTGGCTGCCGCCACCGCAATAGAAGACACTTGGGTACGTAATTCTTCACGTGCCGTGTGTACTTCTTGTTCTACCTCAGACTGTGCAGAAGCAACAATGCGTTCTTTCTCAGTGGTAGCGGTGGTTTTCGCTTCATCAACAACGGCGTTGCCACGTTTCTCAGCACTGGCAATGATTTCAGCAGCTTGTGTCTTAGCGTCGCTAATCAATTGAGCTGCTTCTTTCTCTGCTACTTCTTGTGCTTCTTGGCCTTTTTCGGCCGCGGCTAAACCGTCTGCAATTTGGTCTTGACGTTCTTGCATCGCATTCACCATGGGTGGCCATACAAACTTTTTACAAAACCAAACAAACAGCAAGAACGAGATGGTTTGCCCAATAAGGGTTAAATTAATATTCATCTATCGTTCCTCGTCTAGTTAGAAAGTGAGCCAGTAATTAAGCTGCTTTCAAAGTTTCTAATACGCTTGCGTCGATCAAACCTGATGCGAACAAGAAGTATAGAGCGATTGCTACTGCGATAATTGGAATCGCGTCAATCAAACCAGCAAGCAAGAACATTTTAGTTTGAAGTGTGTTGGCCATTTCTGGCTGACGTGCAACACCTTCAAGAAAGCGACCGCCCATCAAGCCGATGCCAATTGCAGCGCCTACAGCTGCTAAACCTAACATGATGCCTACGGCAATTGCGGTCATACCTACGATAGTTCCCATTTGGAGCTCCTGTATTTTTAAAAAAATATAAAATTAAAATTGAAAAAGTTTATTAATGTTAACGACTAGTGGTGCTCGTGAGCCTGGCTCAGATACACAATCGTCAACATCATGAATATGTACGCTTGAAGCGTGATTACCAGAATATGGAAAATGGCCCAGCCAAGCTGTGCTACACCACCCAACAGTCCTAAGCCCAAGCCTGCGCTGTACATCATCGCGATCAAGATAAAAATAAGTTCACCAGCATACATGTTGCCGAATAAACGAAGACCAAGTGATAATGGCTTAGCCAGTAGGCCAACCAACTCAAGCACAAGGTTGAATGGAATCAAATACTTACCGAAGGGTTGCAGGGCAAGTTCCTTGGTAAAGCCCATTGGTCCCTTGATTTTCAGACTGTAGTAAAGAATCATGATGAACACAGCGAATGCCATGCCAAGTGCGACATTTACATCCGTAGACGGCACGATTTTCATGTAACCAACGCCGAGCAACTTAGCAAGTTCTGGAATCCAATCCACGGGCACCAGGTCCATTAGGTTCATAAAGAAAACCCAAATGAAAATAGTTAACGCCATTGGCGCTATCCATTCGTTCTTAGCTTGCTTGGTAAAGGTGCTGTCTTTAGAGTCTTGCGCCATATCGAATAGCGACTCAATAAAGCATTGAACTTTTGATGGTTTATCTGCACTAAAGCTTTTTGCCACACTGAGAAGAATCCAAAACATGATAAAGCCAAGACCAAGTGACCACGCCATTGAATCAACATGAATCGCCATGAAGCCCATGCTAGCCGCTTCTTCAGCGCCATGTGCAAAGCCCCAAGAACCGTCTGGGAATCGACCGTATGTAAGATTGGTTAGGTGGTGGTTAATATAACCAGCGCCCGTTAGTTCACCGTTTTCAGATGCCATTTTCCATTCCTGAGAGATGTAAGTCTCAAACTTAAATTTTAAATTCTTTCGCTATTAGCGCTTTGGTCTTCCAGGGTCTCGTCGACAATATCGAGCTGAGCCGGAACCAAAAGCATTAATAAGTTCGCCACCACCGCCGCGAGTAGGAACGCGATTATAAACGGCAGTATCGACACTTTGATGACGATGAGGCAAATGACCATCATTGCCAAAGTGAATATGATTTTCAAAATCACACTCACGTAAAATCTTGCGAGTATCTCGGCAGCTACGGCGTTTTGTTTCGTGGTAAACAAACGGCCAGCAGAATACAAACTTCCGACTACCGCTATGGCTCCTCCAAAGAGTGCCGACAGCGCTTCGCGTGCGTCAAAACAAACCAACATGGCGATACTGAAAACGGCGGTGCCAACGATTTGTAGCAAGGCCAATTTTAACAGCACACCTGGTTGAGTCTTACTCACCTGCATAACATGACGAGGTGACTCGTCAACACTATCAGCTTCGCTAAACTGACTCTCGATTTCGTGCCGAGAGCGGGTGTCTGGATTTTTCATAAACCGGCCGTTTTGACTGCTCGCGGAGTATAAATGCTCGAAGGGCGTTTCGCAATGCTTGTCAGACTGATTTATGGCGCTAGTTTTCTGAATCTATTTTCGTGCCAAACCGCTAATTAACTGGGTTTTTGCTTGTTCAGGCACTGTTTCCAATCAGAAGCGTTACTGCATGACACAATTGTTTACCAAGCGCAGTTGAATATCGCCAATAACTTAGTCGATATGAAATCAAGTTTACGTGATAAGTTGTTGACTATAATCGACCTCTACCAACGATATCTGTCAGCATTGACGCTGGTGTAGACGCACTGTAGTAAACTTATGGTTTAACCGTAATTTCAGCGTCAAACAATTATAAAACACAATGATTACTCACGCGCAGCGAAACAAAACCACCAGCCCAGCACTAACAGATCTCAACGGCGCAGTAGAGCAACCTTCACAATGGCTGGTATCGGCATTGTCTGTTGACCGCGAAGAAGGTTGGGTAGAATCGAACGGTGCTCAGATCCATTATTTTCGCTGGGGGGATCCGTCCAAGCCCGGATTGTTGTTATTGCACGGCTTTTTAGCCCATTCTCGCTGTTTTGCGTTTATCGCACCATTTTTAGCCGCTGATTATCACGTCGTGGCCTACGACCTGTCCGGCATGGGTGATTCAGGTGTTAGAGATGAATACCCAGATGAAATAAGAGTGGCTGAGGCAATCGATGTGGCCGAACACGCAGGTTTATTTAATGATGGCAATAAGCCGACCATCATCGCGCATTCCTATGGTGGGATTGTCAGCTTAGCGACGGTGGCCGCCCACCCAGACAAGTTCAATGGTTTGGTGATTTGCGACTTAATGGTGATTCGCCCAGAAATCCTAAAACAACATGGCGACAAATTCAGCCCTCCAGGCAACCAGGACAGAAATCGGCCGAATCGAATTTACCCAGATTTTGAAAGTGCCAAAAAGCGTTTTGTCTTGGCGCCGCCTCAGGCGGTTGAACAGCCAGAGTTATTCGACTTTATGGCCTACCATTCACTGAAGCAAGTCGATCAAGGCTGGACCTGGAAATTCAGCCCGAGTGTCTATCCTAAAAAGAGCGGCATTGAAAAGCGATGGACGGAAGTTGGGCAAAAAATAGCGGCTGCCCCTGGTCGTGTGGCTATTGTCTATGGTCGTGACAGCATGTTGTTCACGCCGGATTCGGCCGAATATATTCGAGAATTGAGCTCAAACTCGATTCCCATCATCGACATCCCAAATGCTCGTCATCACCTCATGTTAGATCAGCCGATTGCGTTTATCGCTGCATTAAAATCAGTGCTCGCGATCTGGCGCTAGCCACACTAATCGATGTCGCTAATCAGTGTCATATTGCCCAGCTGCGATTCCCAAGCCTGGATAGCGGAAGCCGTTGATTCGGTACTCAAACAAACACATCAACAGCTTGAGCTAATTGTTGTAGATGATCATTCACTCGACAACACTCTCTCCATATTGAATGGCTTTACCGGAGACCCTCGCATCACCATCATAAAACGGTCGCAGCGCTCGGGTGGCCCGGCCACCCCTCGCAATGATGGCATTAGGATTGCTACTGGAGACTACTTAGCGTTTATCGACTCAGATGATGTTTGGCACCCAGAAAAGCTCGAGCTACAACTACAAGCAATGACCGAAAATGGGCTTAATTTTTTGTCGAGCTTACATACTCCGTTTACTCATCGTACTCCAGAACCCCAGCTAATTGACAAACGCGGATTGAACGTAGAACGTAAAAACCACCGGCAATTGCTCAGTAAAAATTGGGTGATAACCTCAAGTGCGCTAGTATCAAGAGGCTTATTCAACGACATACGCTTTGATCAAGCACCCGAATACGTCGGCGTTGAGGATTACCTGGTTTGGCTCTACATACATCAGCGACGCGATATTCAGAGCGCGGTTCTCAAAGCTCCATTGGTCCTTTACCGCCTGCGCCAAAACTCGATTTCGTCATCGAAGATGGCAATGGCTGCCAAGATTTATTATCTATTAAGCCATTACCGCATCGCAGATAAACCACTTGGCATTAAGCGGTTTTATTTCTACTGCACTTACGCAATGTCGTCGATTATTACCAGAGTGACGAGACGCCGGGAGAGATAACATGAAACAAGATTCAAACTATTTAGCGGTCATACGAGAAGCTCTAATCGTGCTGCTTCTTGGCACAATGGTCACCGGTATTGTCCACGCTGAACAAAGTGATGAACAAAACCCGAGTCCTAATTTTTCGATGGGCGAATTTTGTAAGAAGCTGCCTCGTGCCGAATACGCTGATTTAGAGCGTGTGGAAGATCAAAGTTCGTGGTTCCAAATTTATCAGGTTGCACCAGGAGTAAAAGCGATTTACGAACCACATCAGTGGCAAGAAACCATTTCATATCTGATTGAAGGCGAAACAAAAGCCTTGCTTTTCGACACGGGTAACGGCATTGCCGATATTCACGCTGTGGTTAAACGCTTAACCAGCAAACCAATTAGTGTTCTGAATTCACACTCTCATTTTGATCATGTTGGCGGCAATTATGCCTTTAAAAACATTTACGCTATGGACACGGCGTTTACCAGGCAACGGCAACAAGGCATTGCTAATAAAGATATCGCCGAAGAAGTGTCGGCTGACGCATTATGTCGCCCGTTACCCAATGGAGTCACCGAGCAAAATCACATTGGTCGAGCTTATAAAATTAGCAAGTACATCGACGATGGTCACGTATTTGAGTTAGGTAAACGGCAGATTGAAGTGATTCATGTGCCAGGCCATACCCCTGATGCCGTGGCGTTAATAGATCGAGAACAGGGCTTGATGTGGACCGGCGACACCTTTTATGCTGGCCCGATCTGGCTGTATGCACCGGAAACAGATCTGCTTGCCTACGGCAAATCTCTAGATCGCTTGCTACAAGAACAAGCTAATGTAAAATTCTTACTACCGGCACACAATACACCTTGGGTAAGCTCTCAAATTTTGCCAAGAGTAAAACGGGCATTTAACAAGGTACTGGCCGGGAGTGCAAAACGCCAGGAGTCGTTTCAAGGTACGGTGATCTACTCGATAGAGGGTGAATCCAAATTCTCGTTTTTGCTCCGCGATAACCCTTTCACGTATCAAAGTAACTAGCCACTCTATGCGCAACTCACAGCTCTGTTCGGTTGAAGAACTGCAGTCTCTTATTGAGCATCAACACGTCAGCATTATAGATGGCTCTTGGTATTTGCCATCTCAGAATATTGATACCAGACACGCGTTTGAACAAGGTCATATTCCAGGCGCGCGATTCTTTGATATCGATAGCATCAGTGACCAGAACTCAGATCTGCCGCATATGCTGCCCAGCACAGAGCAATTTTCAAAAGAACTGAGTACGCTAGGCATTTCAAATCAATCACAAATCGTGATCTACGACAGCGCGGGCTTGTTCTCAGCCGCGAGAGTTTGGTGGACATTCAAAGTGTTCGGTCATGACAATGTGCGCGTCTTAGACGGTGGCTTGCCAGCATGGGTTGAAGCCAATGGTAAACTGGAAAAATGCATTCGCCCTGTCGCCAAATCGAACTATGTTGCTCGATTTAATGAAGCACTGGTAATCGACAAAACCACGTTGATTGAAAACGTATCCAATCAACAATATTTGGTTCTCGACGCACGACCCGAAGAACGATTTTTAGGCACCTCTCCTGAACCACGACCGGGCTTGCCTTCTGGTCATATGCCAGACTCTGTGTCGCTAAGTGCCAGTAGACTAATCAACCAAGGACGACTTAAGCCACGTGAGCAATTGCAACAGCTGTTTTCAGAGCTAGACATCGACGCCTCGACACCCGTTGCAACCTCTTGTGGCTCCGGAGTAACCGCTGCAATCATTACCCTCGCGCTTGCTGAATCTGGCCTTGGACTAAATCGTTTATACGATGGCTCTTGGGCGGAGTGGGGTGCCGCTAACGATACGCCTATCATGAATCGCTCTGATTAAGATCACCGGGTCAACTAAACCATTCGTCGCGAATTCCTTTTAGGTGAATCAACCCAAACGCCAAACAAATAGTTGAACTCCAAACCCAAAAACTGACGCTGTTCTGCGTGATTTGTGGGTGACTGGAAACAAATGGCGCCAACAAACCAAATACCCCTCGTAACAGATATACCAACGTGATTAGTATTAGGACCCCCTTGGTAAAGGGGAAGCGAGGAAGAATACCTGCTGCCGACCAGGCATACGCACTCCAGCTTGCCAATATCAACGCAATAGATACAGTAATAACGGTTGGCTGCAATAAGCCTTGTTCGGCCATCGAAGCCATTGCTTCGCCGGCTCCGAAAAACCGATACCATGAAGGCCCACCCGCTATTATAGCCAGGTGCATCACCGCTGCGAACAAACTCATAGCACCTGCAATTTTTAAATAGTTGACTCTCATAACGGTTCGTTTTATCTCGGCTCGTTTATATTCGCTGATTACATAGCATTTTTAAGCACCACATAGACAAACAACCATATCTGCAACAAGGTCGCTACCGCATTTGGTAACCAAACACCGACATGACGAAATCGCAGGCCATAAAAAAACCAAAATAAGTAGACGAAAATGAAACCGACCAGGTGATACAAAGAAAGACTACTAGGCGCCTCGGTCGCCCCTTCGTGCTGAAGCTGCAGTGCGATAAAACTGCACGCCGATAAACCAACAATGGTGCCAGCACTCTCCCAGATTTTGGCGGATATCTTCTCTAAAAAAGACAGCATACGCTATTAAGAAATCTATTCACTATCACGCTCGACTGGCACTGCACTTAATGTTTCTATTTTTTCAATCGGGATCACATTCACCAGATCTTTTTTCTGGTTATAGGTAAGCAAATAACGCGTGGTGGAGCCGAGCAGTGTTAGCTGTTTAGCCTCTACGCCAAGTACATTGCTTGTGACTAAAACCTGGTCGCCATAACCTTGCTTTATACGCTTGCTTTGCCACTCCGCGAATCCGGAAACAAATATGTACGCGTACAAAATAAAAATCACTAGCACCGCTAACATAACGTATTCGTTTCGCCTGGGTGTATAAAAAAAAGACATCATCAGCGTTCGTTTGATGCTTTTGGGCTGCTCCCGCCATTTGAGATGCTTTTTGTGATAATACTGGGACGCTAAATCAAACCAAATAGCCACCAACAATCCACCACAAAACATTAAAATTGCCGCCGGCTCACTCAACCCAAATATCAATAGATCAGATATGTTTGCCAACTTTAAGATGGCGATATCAAATTGTTCATAGAAACTAACGCTGTATAAGATACCGCACAGCGTTAGCAAGGCGTAGGAAATTGACAGCACCATACCTGGGTGCTGACGAAAATAGCCCAGCAATAATAATATCTGACTCTGTCGACGATACTCACTCAACCTAATTCTCCTTCTCACAATCGCTAATTATCATTCTTCTTTGCTCAGTATTGACTGGTTTCTTTGGCAGAAACGTTTTGCAATAGCTACCTAAGTTGGTTGTCTGTATATCCACCGGTTTTACCATATAGCTTCCTAGTTTTGGTAAGCCTAGCGCTGCTATCAGAATGTGTATTTTACTCATGTTTTCCGACATAACTATTTTTTATTGAGTAGTTCTCTAATCACTCTATAAAGATAAGCAACATAAACCAACAGTATTGCCCCCATCATTACGTTGTCTTGCCAAGTGCGCCCCCAGTCAATCGGGAAGTGCTCGCTTTTGAACATTATGGTTGTGATGTTGATTCCAACCAATAGTGATATGGCTGCAATCAACGTTGCTACAAATATCTTTGTCAGCCCCCTGATTCCCTTATTCTTTATTCGCATAACTCGTGACGCAGGAGACCCGTTTTCAAAATGATAATACCGAGGATAAACAGAACTTACTCTCTAAACTGATTTAAGCGTTGGCATGACCCTCTTTAGAAAAGTGCCTAAGCCTCAAAATCAAATAAGCAGCAAACCCAACAGCCACACCCGGCACAATACCGATCAACGCACAGAACCAACCATAGCTGATATTAAATCTTTTTCGTTCGTACACTATCCAGACCATAAGAATAAGCCAACATGCGATTACATCGATCGAATAACCAGATGAGTAGGGGTTAACAAAACCGGCAGCGAACGCTCCAACGATGTCAAAGTCCTGCATTAACGGCGGCACAATTGTCAGCACAAAAAAGATCGTGAACGCAAGCGCTATTAGAAAAACGATTAACTGAAATAGTGCAGGTTTCATAAAATCACCTTATCCAAAATTTTGCTACGCTCCAACAATCGTCAGTTTGTTTAGGTACAGGTTAGAGACCACTAAAACCCCCAAGAAAAACACATTTATCAAATTAATGAAGAAGGGATCCTTATGAACAAAATGAGCAACGATCGCGGTCAGGTAAAACAAAGCCACGCCCGCGTAAGCCCACTCTTTGATCTGTAGCGGACAATAGGGAATCATCAATATTAAAACAGCGATCAACTTTAAAACCGCAAGCTGTACTCTAAAAAAATCTGGAAAGCCTAATTCACGCACACCCTCTATTGTCGCTTGGTGGAAAAAGTAACTAAGCGAACTAAGTACCAGCATAATCGAAACTAACGAGGTTGAAGCCCAGTAAATTATTTGCATTCCAATCTTATCGAATTAGGTTGTAGGCAGAACTCTTGCAAACGACGGCACAGAACGTGTATCTCAAACTCGGCCTTCGTTTAGTGCCATGCTAGAAGTTCGTTCATTGGGGTTTTAACTGTCTCAGCGTGTTTACCAGATTTCTATCTTGTTTAGCGCGGTAAACCTGAGTACCGCTACACGCCAATACTTGCCTTGAGTTATACAGAAAAACAAGATATTTGACACCGGGGCGTATTCCTAGTGAACAAGAATCGATGGATATATCGGTATCCAGGACGTAACCAGAAGGTTGGGGATCACCTTTAAATACCTCGACTAAATCATAACTTGCTCTAACCCCTTTTACGCCTGTCGGATTCGATTCATTTGAATTCAAAACCACATCATCAACGTGGTTAATGTGGGCTAGAAATATTTCACTCGCTTCCGACGCCCTTTGACTAAAACTTAACTCAACGCAACTACACGCTAATGAAGAGTCGGTTTTAAATATAAGCAACAACACTAGAATATATCTCATGGAGTTAGAATAACCCCAAGGTTAGGGTCGGTGTCAAATATCGTTTGCTCAATTGGGATTCTATCGAGCGAGTAGCATGAAGTGCTGACGCCATCATAGGCTGAACACCATAAATCACCAAGGCGCGCGATAGCGAGCACATGCTCGTACGCGTGATATTCGCTTGCTTTGTTAGTTACTATGCCACGGTAAGTAACAATGGCGCTCCTTTTGTAATGACCATCGTATGCTCAAATTGAGCTGATAAGTTCCCCTCATGCCCAATCAGAGTCCAACCATCATCAGATTCCCTTACGAAACGACTTTTCGTTGATAGAAAAGGCTCTATGGTAATTACCAAGCCTTTGTGTAGCTTTCGAGTATCTCTAGGCTCATAGTAGCCGGGAATTTCCTTGGGTTCTTCGTGTAAACCCCGCCCAACTCCGTGACTACAAAGATTCTTAATAACTCGAAACCCATTTTTCTTAGCCACGTTTTGGATGGATTTCCCAATTGCATTAAGCGGGTTTCCAGCTTTTGCGTTACTGCACGCCTGAGCGAGGGCCAACTTTGTTGATGAAATTAATTTGTTCTTAAGAAAGTCACTGGGTGGAACTACAAAGCTACCCCCTGTGTCAGCGAAATACCCATCTTTTTCGGCTGATACGTCTATGTTCACTATATCTCCCGGTTGAATCACCTTACTACCCGGAATGCCGTGAGCCGCTTCTTCATTTATGCTAATGCATGTATAACCAGGAAAGTTGTAGGTAATCTTTGGAGCCGACTTTGCACCATATTGCTCCAGTAACGTCTTACCTATTTGATCAAGCTCAAATGTCGTCATCCCAGGCTCTGTCTTAGCCATCATTTCCTTGAGCGTAACAGCCACTATCTTGCCGATACGTTTTAACTTTCGCAGATCGTCGTCTGTTTCAATCGTCATTGAAATCTCCTATTTTTACCTCTATCTCGCCTAATGTTCCTTTCATTGGAGAGATTAGAATGTCATAAGTTTCTGGTCGGCCCCATAAAATTTTTTCGATATTCATGAGTCCTTTGAAATCATTATAGCCAAATCCATCTTCACCAAATTTTTAAGTACGTTTAAGTTCAGCAGAATATATATCGTTTCTACTTTATGTGAGACAGAATCCCGTCTAGCGTGTCCAAGCTGGAGTATTCAATTACCAGCTTGCCTTTGCCATTCTTGTCTTGGAGGGAAACTTTGGTGCCGAGCTTTTCAGCAAGTGTTTCTTCCAAATTTCTAATGTCTGCGCTTTTGACGGGTTTTGCCGCTTTTTTGCTTGGGTTTGCGTAGCTGCGTACCAGTGCTTCGGTTTGCCTTACCGAGAGACGTTTTGCGTAGACTTCAGCAGCTACCGTATCTTGGTGTTCGCCAGGTAGGCCAAGTATTGCTCGCGCGTGACCCATTTCTATTTTACCTTCTTCAAGCAGTTGTTTTGCTCCAGTGGTTAAGCTTAATAACCTGAGCAAATTAGTCACCGCTGTTCTTGAACGGCCAACGCTTTTCGCCATTTCTTCGTGCGTTAGATCAAACTCGTCCATCAGCCGTTTTAAACCCACGGCTTCTTCGATCGGATTCAGATTTTCACGCTGAATGTTTTCAATCAGAGCAACGGCGAGTGTGGCTTCGTCCGGTATGTTTCTTACCAACACCGGGACTTCATGTAGTTGCGCTATCTGCGCAGCGCGCCATCGCCGTTCGCCTGCGATGATTTCATACTTATCACCCGAAACGGGTCTAACAAGAATCGGTTGGATAATACCTTGAGAACTGATTGATGCGGCTAGCTCCTCTAAAGAAGCCTGGTCCATGTTCGTTCTAGGCTGATACTCGCCGGGCTGCATTTTTTCAATTGGCAAGCTGCTTGGCGCTGATTCCATGGCTGAAGAGGAGGAAGCTGAACCGGAGTCTTGCGAGACCACTGGCGAGGCTTCGGTACTGCCCAGTAGTGCTTCTAACCCTCGACCTAAACGCTTTTTCTTTTTTGTGCTCATAATGTATTTATGCCGATGCTTTAGCGGCTTTTTGCTCCGCTATTTTTAGAACTTCTGCGGCTAATTTAATGTACGCTCTAGCGCCTTTTGAGGTAGGCGCGTAACTGATTGCCGCTTCGCCGTAACTGGGTGCTTCTGCAAGACGAACGTTTCGTGGTATGACTGTTTCGTACACCTTTTTACCAAAGTGATTTTGCAGTTGCTTACTGACTTCACCAGAGAGGCTATTGCGTTTATCAAACATAGTACGCAGCAAGCCTTCTATCTGTAATGTAGGGTTCAAGGTTTCGCGAATTGCGCGAATGGTGGAAACCAGAGCACTTAAACCTTCTAATGCAAAGTATTCGCATTGCATTGGAATCATCACCGAATTCGACGCAACCAAGGCATTTATTGTAAGTACATTTAACGCAGGTGGGCAGTCTATGAAAATATAATCATAATCATCTTGAACTGATGCGAGCGCTTTCTTAAGCCGAAGCTCTCTGCCTATCTCATTTAATAATTCAACTTGAGCACCAGCTAAATCACCATTGGCGGTCATTACATGCACGCCGCTCTCGGTGGTTACGATTGCTTCTTTAGCCGTTGCTTCATTAAGGAGCACATCGTAAATTGTGGCTTCAAGTTCATTGGTATCCACCCCTAAGCCGACACTGGCATTACCTTGTGGGTCCATATCTAGCAGAAGGATACGCTTACCCTTAAGTACAAGTGCTGCCGATAAATTAATACTACTCGTGGTTTTACCAACGCCACCTTTCTGATTGGTTACTGAAATTACTTTGGCCATAGTTTGAATTTAGACAGTTTGGTTCGAAACTGTTTTTATTGTCGTTTTAATGCTCTTTTACTTGGGCGCGCATATGACAACTAAATTGCGTTGGGCATCAAGCTCTGGAACTTTAAGTGCAAAGGTATCAAATTTTAGGTTCATCTTCTTGAGAACTTTTAATTCATCCTTTGGAACAACACCTTTCATCGCCAACCAACGCCCATTCGGAGTAATCGCTTGTTTCGATCCGCTTACAAAATTTTCGATGCTGGAAAACGCCCGAGAAGTAACCATAGGGAACTTTTCTTTTGGATTAAAGTCTTCTATGCGTACATTTTCTACTTTAAAGTTTTTAAGTCTGAGCTTGTTTGCGGCAAACATTTGGAATTGCGCTTTTTTATTTCGCGCTTCCACCGAAGTGACTTCCAGGGCAGGCGATAAAATAGCCAGTATCATGCCGGGCAAGCCTGCACCACTACCCACATCCAGCAAACTGGCGCCTTTGATATACGGTTTGATACTGGCACTGTCGAAAATGTGGATGCTGAGCATCTGCTCTAAATCATCCACTGCCGTTAAATTATGGGTTTTATTCCATTCGGCCAGCAAGTGCATATAAACCACCAGCTTTTCTATGGCTTCGTCACCGTAGGTAACATCTAGTGCGTCGAGGCCTTGCATGATGCGCTCGGCCAGTATTTCGTGAGTCGCGATATTTTTATCATTCATAGCGGTGCCATGTGTTGAGAGCAAGGCGATAAACCATTGCCATTATTCTAACTCGGCTGATGATTATAAGTGATGCGCGTAGCTAAACGAAACGTTAAACAAGCAGCTTTTAAAAAGGCCATTAGTTTGCCATTTTTAGAAGCTTCTAGTCTTAAGCTGCTTTTCCATGCTTTTTTAGATACACCAGTAAGAGAGACACCGCCGCAGGAGTAACGCCTGAAATTCTCGATGCCTGCCCGATGGTTGTCGGCTTATGGTCGTTGAGCTTCTGAGCAACCTCATTCGATAGGCCTTTAACCTGTGAATAATCCATATCGATACTTAGAGAGACGGTTTCGCTCTTCTTTTGTTTTTCTATTTCAGCGTATTGTCGCTCAATATAGCCATGGTATTTGGCTTGGATCTCCAATTGCTCAGCCACTTTGGCATCGTTAACGCCGTCTCCGGCACCTGGCAAGCCCATCAGAGAATCATAACTAACCTCCGGTCGGCGCAACAATTGCATTAGATTGGCTTCTTTTTTTAAGGTGTCCCCAATGATATCTTTTGCAACCTTATCGCTCACCATGTCCGGGCGAATCCAAGTGCTGTTCATTCGCTGCTTTTCATTTTCAATCAACTCACGCTTTGTACAAAACGCGGCCCATCGCGCATCATCGACCAAACCTAATTC
Organism: Arenicella sp.; assembly: GCA_965230315.1. Lineage (GTDB taxonomy): Bacteria > Pseudomonadota > Gammaproteobacteria > Arenicellales > Arenicellaceae > Arenicella. The sequence continues at coordinate 2,761,574 of CBDDKT010000002.1, read as the reverse complement.
GCGAGCTTGTTCGGTCAGTCGTAGATCTGCATTATCTTCACGCAAAATGAGTCGATATTCAGCGCGCGAGGTGAACATTCGATAAGGCTCTTTGGTGCCCATGGTAATCAGATCATCAACCAATACGCCGATATACGCTTGGTCTCTAGTTGGGTACCAGCCGTCTTGATCTCTAGATTGGCGCGCTGCGTTCAAACCCGCTAACAAACCCTGACCTCCGGCTTCTTCATAACCGGTGGTGCCATTAATCTGTCCAGCGAAAAACAAGCCATCGATGTATTTGGTTTCGAGCGTTGGTTTCAAGCCTCGTGGGTCGAAGAAATCGTATTCTATTGCGTAACCTGGCCGCACGATTTGTGCGTTTTCAAAACCAACTATTGAGCGAATAAAGTTGAACTGTACGTCGTAGGGTAAAGACGTTGAAATACCATTTGGATATACCTCGTGGGTCTTTAGCCCTTCTGGTTCGACGAAGATTTGATGCGAATCTTTATCGGCAAAACGCATAATTTTGTCTTCAATCGAAGGGCAATAGCGAGGGCCAACCCCTTCAATCACACCCGCATATAAAGGCGAACGATCTAGCCCGTCTCGAATGATGTCATGTGTTTTTTGGTTAGTATGAGTTATATAGCAATTTACTTGCTGAGGGTGCTGCGATTCGTCACCTAAAAACGAAAACACGGGTAGGGGGGTGTCGCCCGGTTGTGCTTCTAACTTGGAAAAATCAATGGTTCGCGCATCGAGCCTTGCGGGCGTACCGGTTTTTAATCGATCCACGGTGAACGGCATTTCTCGTAAACGCGTTGCAAGCGCGTTTGATGGTGGATCACCCGCTCGCCCACCTTGGTAATTTTCCATACCAATATGAATGATACCACCCAAAAAGGTGCCGGTCGTTAGCACCACTGTTTTCGCTTTGAATTTCAAACCCATTTGAGTAACCACACCGGTCACTCGGCCGTTTTCGATAATCAGATCGTCAGCAGATTGCTGAAATAGTGACAGGTTTTGTTGATTCTCGACTACCTCTCTAACCGCCGCTTTATAAAGCACACGATCAGCTTGAGCTCGAGTTGCTCGAACGGCGGGTCCTTTGCGAGCATTCAACGTGCGAAACTGAATTCCGCCTTTATCAGCAGCTTCAGCCATAACACCACCCATCGCATCAATCTCTTTAACGATATGGCCCTTACCAATACCACCAATCGCAGGATTGCAAGACATCTGGCCGATTGTTTCTATGTTATGGGTAAGCAGAAGTGTGTGCGCGCCGGTACGAGCCGACGCCAACGCCGCCTCGGTACCCGCGTGGCCGCCGCCGATCACAATAACGTCAAAAGATTCTGAGTGAAACATATAAAGAGAAAACCTGCTTGTTACCGATACAGCGACAGTGAAGCCTTTAAATCGGATAGAGCGTCTTGTATTAAATATCGAGCCGATTTTAACGCTTTGCCAGGCCAGTGACTAATTCTAAAACCAAAAAATTATCGATTAATCATGGCTTAGGTCTCTTAATTTCGCTTGTGTCATGCTTTCTGGATTCAGAAAATAGTGGTTTCTAAGGTCACTTAATAACTTGTCATAGTGCTCTGCACGTTTATCCAGATTTTGCTTAGCAGCTCGGTAACGTTGATAGGTCAGATTGAAATCTCTCTGCTCTTGTCGCCGACGAACAATCGCGTCGATTTGTTGCTTGTCCAAACCTTGCTTGTCTAACTGTTCGTATACTTGCGCATCGTCGGCTGAAGAATTAATGGTGGCCTCGATGTTGCGTTGTTGCTCTCGATGATATTTTGTCTGAGAAAAACTGGCTGATAGTTCGCGTGGCAATTCAGACTCGAGTAGGTTTAATTTTGACCTCTTTTGATCGTCGCTAGTCGTTTCATCTGCCATGATCTCGAGGCTGGATAAGGTATAACGTGCGTAGCTGTCTTCTAACGCGAAAAGCGCGGTATCCTGCTCAGCACTAAACAGACTTTTGCGCTTGAGTTTCAATTGATCAAAGTTGGTCTTTAATACTGCGAGGGCATCAGTATCAGCCAAAACCTGGTGTGTAATTGGAGCTTGCTGTAGCTGGAATTCGGTTTGCTTATAGCGTAAATAATTGGCTAACAACGCTAACGCCTGTGTGTTGGCTGGTTCGGGTAGATACTGTTGCGCGTAACGTTGAATCTCTGCGATCGCTTGAGCTGGGCCTATATCGTCTGCGGTACTAAGAAAGTAATCAAAAAAGTCTCGCACCTCGATATCTAAAATTAGATTACCCGCACCATCGGCTTTAAGCGAGCCGTCTATGCTCGTGCCTTCTAATGTTTCAGATAGAATGAGTTGATCATGTTCACTCGGGGTTGAGGCAACAACGTTTTGTTTTTCGTCAACCTCATTGAAGGCGTTGAGTGATGGGCTTGAAACCGCTGAGTGTTTTGTATCATCTACGACCGGCTGATCAATGCTTGGCTGTGGTTTACGATCTAAAAAAATCAGTAGCGTTAAAACAACCAACGCTACTAGCGATAGTGTTAAAAGCCATTGTCGTAGCTTCAGGTTTAACACGTCTACAAATTTTTATTTTTTAGTCGATTAGCCTGCGCGCGGTAAAGCGTAACCGGATTGGTCCAACCTCGAACGCCAAAAAGGTGGTTTATCGCGTCTACGTGATTCATTCGGTAACTGGTACTAATTACACGGCCTAGTTTAGAGGAACACACACTGACCAATCCGTCATTACGCTCAAACCCAAACGCCAAAGAGGTCGCTCCCAGAAAGCCATCTGTTAAATCGAAGATATTGGTGAGAGGTCTATTACCAGACCAGGAAAACATCTTTATGTTGTTACCATTCACGTTCACATTTTCGGACAATGAACGACAATTATTACTGATCCCTTTATTGCCTAATGCTTGATTAAGTTGGGCTGTATTTTGAGTACTCAATGACAGTGCACTGGCCAGCGCATCTTGTGGATTATTGTTCCCGGAGAAGAAGTTGATCAAGTCTCCACCTGCGTTGAGTATGCCGGCAACCAACCCCCGCCCGACATCACCGGGCACAATACCCAATAAAACATCCGCTACTTTTGACCCTTTATTCGCACCATTAACCGACGTAATGGACGCCACTTTCTGTGGTACTAGGGAAGCTGCGACCCGGGAAGTGGGAGATCCTTGACTGTGCCCAATCAAGTTAAATTTACTCTCCGGCAATGTCATTAAGTAGTTAGCCAATTGCTCACCGCGTGCTTCAGAGGAGTTAAACGCCGAAACGGATGGTACATAGACAGTTGCTCCTGAGCGGCGCAAGTTATACGGCACGGTATGAAAATAGCCTATCAGTCCACCCACACTATCGAACCCTGAAAAGCCGTGCACCAATACGATTGGATATTTGGTTTTTGTGTAATTGGCCGTCGCTGATGCACTGACAAGCAGCAGTGCTATACCTGCAACCAATACGCTTAGCATTCGCTTTGTATGCTTCATTCTTCCTCCTGTTTAGGTTATACGTTTTTTTCTTGGTTTTATTGTTTTTCTGAGAGTTTATTATCTATTCATTACACTCTCGGTAATTCTCTACTACGAAACGCGGGGTACACACAGCAAAAAACACGAGGTCTTCTTTGCTTTGGTTTTTGATTTTCTGTGGCACATCCGGTTTAATTACGACTACATCACCTTTGCTAACTGACCAGTGCTTGGTTCCAACCGTTACCAATGCTGATCCGCCCAACATGACGTAGCGTTCAGTGGTGTTTTTTAATGCATGCAATTTGGTTGTTTTACCGGGCGCCACTCGAACACGCGCTACCGAACAACCTGGATCGCTCGGGTCGTTATGCCACTCCTCTATAAAGCAGCCTTCTTTGAAATAGTATTCTTCTGGTCTCGCCATACTAAGAACTGGCTTTCACTCGATATATCAAGAGAAAGCCAGCACACTGAACTTAGCGATTTAACGTATCAAAAACGGTGGCCGACATGCTTTTACGATCGCTATTGCGCACGCGACGAACTTTGCTGCGCAGGAAACGACGTTTAGTGTACGCATCAAAATCCAAACGCACACCGCGGGTGACATTATTCACCACCGTTGTCATATAACCGCTGCGATCATTGCTGATGGCCTCAAAATGGTCGGTTTTACTGCCCATCAGCACGGGGAAATGATTGAAGTACAATGATGAGGGTGCATCAGCGCGCTTAAGTGAACCATCCGCACGTACATTTCGATCGCATGAATCGTATGAGCCGACGACTCTGGCACCACAGGAACTGTGTAAGCCAACCACTGCGTCATCTTTGCCGGGTATAAACGCTTTGGTAATTCGTAAAAACTCACTGCCGGTACCGGCAAAACGCAAACGAGGGGTAGCCGCATTTGATGTGGCAATGGTTCTGGCCGAGGGTGGGCGAAGATCGTATAGTACGCCTAGGTTGCCAGGACGGGGTTTAAAACCCAAGGCAAGGTCTACGGCTGATCTTGCTATAGAATTAATAATTCCACCGCCTTCAGCAATGTTCACCGCTAAGCTAGCCAGCTCGCTTCCACCACCTGCACCCGCAAAGTCTAGACTGGCAATAACTTTAAAGTTATTCGAGTTAACACCCCATTGATTCAGTCGTTTTAGCGCATCTCTAAGAACCAGATCACCGGTTGAGTGGGTGATAAACACGCAACCCGCGCGGCAAGTTCCTTGCGCTTCAAGGCGTTTGATTTGAGTGCGCATATCGTCTTTGATTCCGCCAGCGATTCGCTCATTGGCAGACCAATACAAAATTGCCTCTGCTCGACTCCCCCAAAACTTCTGCCAATATTCATTCGCATCGCGCTGCAAGCCTGCATCGTTTGGTGCGCCTTTAAGGTGGGTCGTTTGTAGGCCGTGAACCAGCACCACATTTTTTCCATTAAGTTTCGCCTGCACATTAGCACTGAAAAGAAGTGCAGAAGCCAACATCAAAATTTTGGTTTTCATTAGATCATCCTCACTTATCGTTGCAACATAAAATACTTGCCAAACGTCTTAACGCGCTTTTCGGCAAAACTTTGGTCTGCTTAAAAGGGTGTTAATACCCTCTCTATGCATAACAAAGACTTGTTTCAGGTTTCCCAACCAAACAAACAACTAATATCACACCTTACTTTGTTTTTAGTATGCGTGTAAGCGTGCTTTTTTTATTATTTTGACGACTTGGATGATATTAGATTAAGTACTAAATGGAGCATCAGCAAACGGCTAACGCTCCAATGATATTACTGATTCAAGGTGTCGTAGATATTTGCGGAGACACTTTTTCGGTCGCTACCCGTAATCTGACGAACCTTTCTAAACCAACTCCAACCGCGTCGACTTGTGTCAGTTCTGAAATCAATATTTAACCCGCCGATGGTGCGATTATTAACAACCGTCGTTAAATGCCCACCGAATGAATTGTTATTGCGTAGCTCTTCGTGGTCAGCACGATCACCCATCACGATTGGAAAATGATTGTGTAATAAGGAGCCTGGCCCTCGCGCGCCAGCGAGTTGACCATTAGAGCGAATCGAGCTACTGCATGACTCCACATTACCGGCAAAACGCGCTCCGCACGCACTGTGCATACCAACCACACTGTCATCATAACCGCGAATAAAGCCTTTGGTGATCCGAGCAAAAGCATCGCCTGCACCAGCAACTCTTAGCCGTGGAAAAACATTGTTCTGCTGAGCAATACTGCGCGCGTTAGCGACACGTAAATCATTCAACACACCTAAACTTTCGGGTACAAAATTCGCTTGTAAGACAGCCCCTGCAATCGAGCGAATTACACCCGTAATCGGCCCCCGCGTTTCGGCTACGCCAATCGCCAAATCGGCCAAGCCAGTACCACCACCCGCACCAGCCAGATCGATCACACTCATAACTTTAAATCGGTTTTGATTAACTCCCCACTGGTTTAGGCGCGAGAGGGCATCACGTAATACTAAATCTCCAGTAGAGTGTGTAACGAAAATACACCCGTTGGCACACAGTCCATTTTGTTCAAGCTCCAGGATTTGACCCCGCACTTCGTCTTTTATCCGGCCTTGGACTCGTTCATGCGATGGATAGATTATGGTTGCTTCAGCGCGCTCAGCCCAATAAGCCTCCCAGTAGTCATCAGCGACAGCTCGTCGTTCTGCCTGACTTGGTTCTGCACCTAAGTGCTGAGAAATAAAGCCATGCACAAGAACCACATTCTTGCCCGCCAACTTCGCCTGAACACCACTACTCATAAGCAGTACTGCAGCGGCTAATATCAATTTAGTTTTCATTGTTTCCTTTGGTTTTTTGTTAATAGTTATTATTAAAATTAGCCGCTTTTTTAGCCGACCCTACATTGGCTAGTCTTATTTTATCGGCTTAGCTTGTTAGTACCAAACTACAAATAGTGGTCACTAAAATCTTGTTACTTTTCTCATTACGGTTGGTTTTACTCTAGACTATCGGATTGCTGTTCCAAGTTAGTGCTGTCTTCGTCAACCGAGCCTAGATTTCTCAAAAACTCTAATCTTTCCTGACCCAACTCATCTATATATTCTTCGTCTTCATAGTCTGAAAATGGGAAACCTTGCACAGTGAATCTCGCCTGTGAGCTTGACGCGGGTGCATCGAAGTTTTCCCCGACTTCCGCACCACGATAACTTTGTAAACTTCGTAACACGTACGGGCCTTCGGAAGACTGGCGGCGTAGGGCCGAAATATGGGCGGCTAAATTAATAATACCGTTACCTTGTACCAGTCGTTGTTCTGCTTGAAGCTGTATAAGTGGTCGGCCGGTCTGACCATCTTCTAAAACGCCGTTGACGAAATAGTAACCACCTTGAAACACATTTACCTGTAGAGGCATCACCAGATTAGGGCCTTCTGTTCGAGCGGGTAGCACACCGATAATCTGTGCCGACGCAACCGCGTACTTAAAGGCTACTGTGGTGAATAACGGTCGGTCGCCAACAGTCACGTTTAGCTTAACCAGCATTTCGGGTGTCAATAAATTTGATGGCGCCAGTTTTGTGTCAAACACAGCATTGAACTGCGTTAGGCTTTGATCGCTTGGCTGGAACACGCCCTCAATCGGCAGATCGCCATTGCTGCCAGAAATAACGCCATTAACTTGAATAAATGTATCTTGGGGCGCGCCGCTTATTCGCACTCGCACAGCGATGCTGTCGCCCTCAAAGTATTGAAATGTGTTGGTAGCGGCTGAAATGCGAATTGGATTGGCATCTCCGTCATTTTCTGGAAAGGGCAGGTCTACTTCAGATTGCTCGAACTCTTTATATTCGCGAGCGTCTTCTGGATTATAAATTGGTTGCGAACCAATAGGGTATTTTATATTTTCCGCATACACATCGGAAACTTGTTGAAGTTGGGCCTTAAGTGCTTCATTTTCGTACGGGTTAAAATCGTCTAACTCTTCTATTTCTAGCAACGCCTTCTTAACAACGGCTGAGTTTTTCGTTACGTGGGGTTCTACGCTAATCTGTTCTTCAACCACTTCGGTTTGACCCACGGCTTCAAGATCATGATCAGAATTAGAGTAAGGCACCCAAAGCGTTATTGCAGCCACCGAAATAAATACGGTCAAAATAGCCCATGTTGATTTTTTCACACAGCGCTCCAATGGCCACCCCTGTAATGGCCTGATCTAAGGTGGTGCATCCTGCATTCCAGTTGGTTAACGCTGGTCGCGAGTTGATACATGTGCCGGTGCCTAATTTGACTTTTCCACTATGAATATCACTCATATGTGATATTCCCATACCCAAGTCACTCTTTTTAGCAAAGTTACGCAGGTGATACCAGACCAAGTGTCTAATAAGTGCAAATTAGTAGTGACTATTTTTATATCTTATATAAAACCTGTTGAATTCCATTGTTATCAGTCATATGTAAACCAATTTTTATAGATTTTATCGATATAGTTGTAAGGCTTAACGATCGCTCCAGCCATTATTCGGTTGGTTTAGTTTTAGATCGAATTTTTTCTCAGGCGTGCAATCTCTACTTGTATACGACGGAGACGCTGAGACATCGAGTAAATCTATTATTTTTACCAAACATGTTCGTCGTCCATTGTCTTCTACCTTAAATGTAGTACTGCCTTTAAGATAAGATTTTGGATTAGATGATGAAAGTTCTTTGGGAGATTCATAGGGTAGTGGCTCGTCAAATGTTTGGTCAAACTCATCAACCGCGTCAGGGTTTTGATTAGTGAAGTTGTCGGTTTCGGTTTGTAACCAGTTCTTGAATAGTCTGCTGTGTGGAGATGTTTGAACCACGATTCTTGGTTCCGCTTGTGTCGATGGCTTAGTAGCGACAATCAGTTCGTCAACGATTTCTGGTACTGCCACAGGTTTATTGACTTCCACCGGCGTATTATCTGCTTGTGGTTCAACCGATGGCTCCGAGTCTTTTTCTTCGAGAATCGTTATACGTAGCGGTTCACTACTGGAAACGGGTGGTTCCTTAAATACCAGTTTTTGCGCTAACAATAGCCCATGAACAAATAGGGCCGCTATTAAGGCCAAGCCAACATTCTGTTTTGATGACCCCATTCCCAAGAACTCGTTATTAATCTGTTGGGAATAATAATTAACAACATCAACTCAGTGCTTAAGATGGGAAATCATTAATTATTCGCTAATAATTATTTTCCGATACAAAAGCCACTGAAGATTTCGCCAAGCAAGTCATCGGCGCTAAACTCTCCGGTAATTTCATTTAAGTAGTCTTGCGCTTGAAGCAATTCATCGGCTAATAGTTCTCCAGCATTATTAACCTTAAGCTGATGCAAGCCTCTCGCTACCGCATCTCTCGCTGATCCAAGGGCGGTTAAATGGCGACGCCGTGCGGTAAACACTGTTTCTGTATCTTGCGCATAGCCTGCCAGATCTTTTATGTGTTGGCGCAGCGCACTTAGTCCCGAACCGGTTAACGCCGACACGCATAATTCCTGACCCTCAATTTCAGCGTTTAAGTCTACTTTGTTGTAAACCAAGGTTGTGTTCTCACCATTCAACTCGTCTGATTCTTTGATGTCGCTTTCAGTAATCTCACTGGCATCAATGATATGCAAAACGTGATCAGCTTCTTCGATTGCCTTGAGCGCTCGTTGTATGCCGATTTTTTCTACGGTGTCATCGCTCTCTCGCAAGCCCGCCGTATCTATAATATGAACGGGCAAACCATCTATATCGATTGTCTCGCGCACGATATCGCGTGTTGTTCCTGCCACATCGGTAACAATTGCAGCTTCGTGACCGGCAAGTGCATTGAGCAAACTCGACTTTCCAGCATTCGGTTTACCCGCAATAACCAAGCGCAAGCCGTTTCTTAAAATTGCTCCTTGCCCGGCCTGCGTTATGGTATCAGCTAAGCTGTTTTGTAAAGCTTCTATACTGCTGCGAATTTTATCGTCGGCGAGAAAATCGATCTCTTCATCGGGAAAATCGATCGCGGCTTCCACGTACATTCGCAAATGAATCAGCTCACTCAGTAAGTCATTTATTTTTGTAGAAAAGTCGCCTTGAAGCGAGCGCATCGCTCCTTTCGCTGCTTGCGCAGTCGAGCTGTCGATCAAATCGGCGATGGCTTCGGCTTGTGCTAAATCTATTTTGTCGTTAAGAAAAGCGCGCTCTGAAAACTCTCCTGCTCGAGCTTGACGAGCGCCAAGTCGAATCACTTCTTTTAATAGAAGATCTTGAATAACTGGGCCACCATGACCTTGCAGTTCAACAACGTCTTCGCCTGTAAACGAGTTAGGACCGGCAAAGTAAATAACTAAACCGGTATCTAACACCTCTGCATGGTCATCACAAAATGTTCCATAGTGGGCTTTTCGCGGCGAAAGGCTAATTGAGGATATTCGCTGACCTATATCCAGCGCGGCGGGCCCTGATAATCGAATAACACCCACACCGCCTTTGCCTGGCGGTGTGGCGATTGCGGCTATCGTGTCTATTGATACATTAGACACGCGTTTACCTAGGCGTTCTCTTGTTGGCGATAGTTAAACCATTGTTGAACCATGGTCAATACATTATTAACCACCCAGTAAAGCACCAAACCTTGTGGAAACGTCATAAACAAGAACGTTAACGCAAACGGCATAATCATCATTACTTTCTTTTGTATATCGTCCATCGGTGCAGGATTCAGCTTCTGCATCAGGTACATAGACACGCCCATCAGCACGGGCAATACGTAGTAGGGATCTTTGGCTGAAAGATCTACCCACCAAAGTGCGAACGGCGCGTGCCGCATCTCCACACTTTCTAACAGCACCCAATATAGGGCGATGAACACGGGTATTTGAATCAATATTGGTAAACAACCACCCGCCGGGTTCACTTTCTCTTTTTTATAAAGCGCCATCATTTCCATTTGGAATTTCTGTCGATCGTCTTTATAACGTTCTTTCAAGGTAGCCATTCGCGGTTGTAACTTTTTCATTTTACCCATCGAGCGATAACTTGCTGCAGAAAGAGGGTAGAACAACAGTTTGATTAAGACCGTAAGTAATATGATGGCCCAACCCCAGTTACCGACAATATCGTGAATCCAACTTAACACGGTAAAAAGCGGATCTGCGATAAACGTTAGAAAACCATAATCGACGGTAAGCGCTAAACCTTTTATACCTTGGTCTTCTAGGGCCTTAAGGCGCGATTGCTGTTTCGAACCAAGATAAACTCGAGTACCAATACTGCCTGTTTGACCCGCTACAACTTGCAAAGCAGAGGCGTTGCGAAAACCTATTCGATACAAGCCATTATTTTTATCTACTGAGGTGTAATACTTGTTCTTCTCGTCGTTAAGAAGCCAGGCACCAACAAAATAGTGCTGTAACATTGCGACCCAGCCTGCTTGATTATCAACATCAAGATTACTGTCTTCCATGTCATCGAAGTCTACTTTCTTACGCTGTTCTTCGGCGGTTTCATAGTAGACGCCACCTGTATAGCTCGGTAATTGACCAAATCCGCCCCCTGTATCGGTGGGGATACTGCGATTGAATTGGCCATAAATGTAACCTGACCAAGGCTCTGCGCTCTGGTTGTTTACGCGATAATTTATATCTACTACATAACTGTCGCGGCTAAAGGTGTATGTTTTAACAAACTCAACGCCAGTGTCTGAGCGCCAAGTCAGAGGTACAATAACCGTGTCGTTGTCGCCCAACTCATAGGCTGTGCCTGCTGCTTGATACTGGGTTTGGTGGTTTGGTGAACTAATCCCCGCACCTGAAATTAGACCATCTTGCGCTACGTAGGTTTCAGCTGATGTTTTCTTCAATAACGGGTAACCTTGATCTGGCTGATCAATAGCGACTGGGTTCTTTTTAAGTTCCAGCCCTTCAATGACCCCACCTTTGGTATTAATAACGGCGCGTACTATATCCGTGTCGACCACGATCAGGGAGTCGGGGTTAGATACGGCCGCAGTACCTGGCACGCTGGGCAAAGAGACACCGTTTGTCGGGGTAGAAGGTACACCCGTATCGATAGCACTTTGCTGTGTTGGAGCTGTTGGCACGCCAGTATCGACAACTTCTGTCGGAACAGTATTGGCCTGTTCATTTAAACCAGAAAACTCTACCCATTTGAACCAAAGAATGGCACTGATTGCGACGAGTGAAATTGTGAGTAAATTACGTTGTATGTCCATGTTCCAATGAGCTATTGAGCTGATGTATTTTTAGCTTTTTATATGGGGGCGTATTCTAACCTTAATAGGGGGCGATAAAATAGGGCAGAAATGAGCTTACTTAGGATGAACTGCGTATTAATGCGGTTGATCTTTCGAACCATCTTCTAATGGATTGATGTTGCTACCTGGAACAGGGTCAAACCCAGAGCCGCCCCATGGGTGACATCGACACAGGCGCTTTGTGGTCAACCATAAGCCCTTTCCAACACCGTGGATTTCCAATGCCTGATTCGCATACTCAGAACAACTTGGGGCGTAGCGACAGCGATTCCCAAGAAGCGGACTAATAAGGAGATAATAGAGTTTGAATAGTTTTTGAAAAAAAGTGACCATTAGCGTTTAACTTGATGTTCTTCTTTCTCCAATAGTGTACGGCTATTCCACCGTTGCCATTTTAAAACTTTGGTCCATAAATCTTTTAAGCTCCGCTGCAACTCCTCTTTATTTGCACTATTGCTGCTGGGTTTCGCCGTTATCACCAAGTTCGCACCATTAAGCTCTCTTTGGTGCACGCGATAAAATTCCCGTATCACTCGCTTTAAGTGGTTTCGATCTACAGCGCGCTTCGATACCTTTTTTGAGACGGTCACTCCGAGCTTGTTCTTATCATCAAGGTCGTTTGCGAGCACATTAAAGGTAAAGTGTTTGCTACCACCCCATTGTTTCGAGCGATATATATGTTGATACTCAGCAGGCTTTTTTAACCTCTGGTATTTCTGTAGACGGAACGTGGCGGCTTCCGTTTGTAGGCGAGAGGAGTTCATCGCGCTAAATGCTTAGCGAAGGGTTCACTAAACAGATGTAAACCGTAGAAAAAGAGGTATAGGGTAAATCAAAGAAGCGTTAATCCCGTTTTCTATCAAACAAGAAAACGGGATTAATTAAAACTCTATACTGTTAATGCCGCGCGGCCTTTGGCACGACGAGCATTAATAATGGCGCGACCGCTTTTGGTGCGCATACGAGCACGGAAGCCATGAGTGCGTTTACGCTTAAGTTGACTTGGTTGAAAAGTACGTTTCATTTTAAATAACCTTTATAAATTCCTATTCACAGTGCAGCTCTGCTACTCTAAAAATAGGCGTTGCTAACTAGTTGCCGCAGGCTTAACTTTTCCGCTAGAGAAATATTTTGAAGTTGGCGTTAGTATTAAAACAACCTCAATCATTCTATTGAAAATAAACAGTTAATTACGCTGTTTAAAGGTCAAGCAACAAACGGGGTGCAAAGGTACTGATTTTGCCGTTAAGAGTCAACACGATATCAACATTCTTTGAATAATTTTATAACCTGCTTTTAGCTAAAAAAATGGCCAAACTATTTGTAAAGTCTAGGCTCAGAGCGGTATATTAATCCACCGCTTAATAAGCAGGAACAAACGCAGGGAAAGGTTGCGAGTCGACCTGCACTTAAAATAAACATTCAGAGTTAACGCCGGTCTATCAACATGCAAAATGTGGTCCTATGGGACAAATGCCTTTCTAAGCTAGAAGATGAAATGGAAGAACGAGATTTTCACACTTGGGTTCGTCCTCTTCGCGCAAACGACACCGATTTAGATTTTATATTATACGCTCCGAATAGGTTTATTAAGGATTGGCTATTGGACAATTTAATGAGTCAACTTGAGGCGACTGTGCAGCATTTTGTCGGCGAAGGTAAGACCATCACGATTACCTTAGATGCTCCCACTATAGCAACCCCCCAATCTAAGACGACCAAGCAAGATGCTTCCGAGCAAGCAAGTACATTGTCTTCACCATTCGGTACCAATGTATTAAATGCCGCGTTTACGTTTGAAAACCACATTGAAGGTAAATCAAATCAAATAGCAAGAGCTGCGACCAAACAAGTTAGTGAAAACCCTGGCTCAGCTTATAACCCCCTCTTCATATATGGTGGGGTTGGATTAGGCAAAACGCACCTAATGCATGCGGCAGGTAATTTAATTCGCCAAAACCGCGAGAACGCGCATGTCGCTTATGTGCATTCTGAACGATTCGTTTCGGACATGGTTAAGTCTATCGAAACAAATAGCATGAATAAGTTTAAGAGCTACTATCGTTCGCTTGATGCGCTGTTAATCGACGATATCCAATTCTTTGCAGATAAAGATAAGTCCCAGGAAGAGTTCTTTCATACCTTTAACACATTATTGGAAACTGGCAGCCAAATCATATTAACAAGCGACAAATTTCCTAAAGAAATCAATAACTTACAAGAAAGATTGATATCTAGGTTCGAAAGCGGTCTAACTGTTCGCATTGACCCGCCTGAACTGGAAACACGAGTCGCTATTTTAAAAAATAAGGCCCGCAAAAACAAAGTTGACCTAAATGATGATGTCGCCTTTTTAGTCGCGAAAAAAATACGATCTAATGTTCGAGAACTTGAAGGGGCATTACATCGCTTAGTGGCTAGTTCTCGCTTCTCTAACAGAGAAATAGACCTGGACTTAGCTAAAGACACACTTCAGGATCTTACCTTATTTCAGGAACGCAAGATATCGATTGAAAATATTCAGAAAACCGTGGCTGACTATTTCAACATTAGAGTGGCCGATTTAAAGTCTAAGCGACGCAACCGACAAATAGCACGGCCTCGACAAATTGCGATGGCTCTAGCAAAAGAGCTAACCAGCATGAGTCTGCCTGATATCGGCGACGCGTTTGGCGGGCGAGACCACACAACGGTTATACATGCATGTAAAAAAGTCGACGAATTAACTCGCACAGATTCGAAGATAAAAGAAGACTACGCCAGTCTACAAAAAATATTGTCAGTCTAATTCATCAATGATTAAACGGCGTGTTAATAGCCTGTGGATAACTTTGGTATAAATACGGTATTATCGATTAGTAACTTTTATCCACATTTAATCCACAGGATTTAAGCCTAAAGTAAATAGACTTATTAACAGCTTGAAATTGACATATCTTATTGATAAATAAAAGCTTTATGAGAGTATTCGAGTTATCAACGTATCTAATAGTAAGAGTAACAAAACGATAAAATAAGCCAACATGAATATAAATATACAAAAAGAAACTCTGGAAAAGCCACTTTCTCAGGTAATAGGCGTGGTAGAAAAGAGACAAACATTGCCTATATTAGGTAATATTTATTTAGAGCTTAAGCAATCAGTGCTTACTCTTGTTGGTTCAGACTTAGAAACCGAAATAACGACAAGAGTCGAAGGCGTCGAAGGCAGTGATGGCAAAACTACTGTATCTGCTCGCAAACTGTACGATATTTGCCGATCACTCCCGAATGAATCTCAATTGTCTTTGCTCATTGAGCAAGACAATAAAATGATTGTTAAGGCTGGTAAGAGTCGTTTTACCCTTCAAACGCTTGGAGCCGATAACTACCCCAGATTGGAAGAAACACATTGGAAGCACGAATTTAGCTTGAGTCAAAGCCAGCTAAACAGCTTATTTACCCGCACGTCATTCTCGATGGCACAACAAGACGTACGTTATTTTCTTAACGGTTTACTAATTGAGATTCACGATAACCATATTTTGTCGGTTGCCACTGATGGCCATCGATTGGCCAAAACCCAAGTTATGGTCAATTCTCTTGGTATCGACTTGGTTCAGAGCATTATTCCTAGAAAAGCCGTTATTGAAATCGGAAAGTTCTTAGATGCAACGAGTGATGACTCGGTTAACGTCAAGTTGAACGCCAGCCATGTTTCAATTGAATCTGGAAACTTTATGTTTATTTCGAAGTTGATCGACGGGCGTTTCCCAGATTATGAAAAAGTTATCCCTGCAAATCTTGATAAACACATCATTATCAATCGTGAGAACTTAATTGATATATTGAGTAGAGCCGCTATTTTGAGTAATGAGAAATTTCGAGGTGTCTCTTTGAGTGTTGATAATAATGTCTTACAGGTGCGCTCACATAATCCAGATCAGGAACATGCGAAAGATGAAATGGAAGTATCTTATACAGGCGAAGCGATTGAAATTGGTTTCAACGTTAATTATCTTCTCGAAGCGCTAAAAGCATGCGATTCGGAGAATATTGATTTAGGATTATTGGACCCTAATACCAGTTGTACATTCCACGCTCAGGAATCAGCAGACACACTCTATTTGATTATGCCCATGCGATTATAATCGAATAACTGATTCAATTTAGAAGCCGTTTAGCTGTTTTTGCTGACGGCTTTTTTTATGTTCAAAAGACTGATTGTTCCACGTGGAACAGTTAAAAATAGGTATAGATATAAGTGTTCCACGTGGAACATGCAGCCCTCTTGTAAAGTTTAATGTCTCCACGCTGATATTGGCCTCGAGCTATTAAGACAGATGTGACTAGGGATAAAAAATGATACAATAAACGCCTTAAAATACCTCTCAGTAGAAGATAAAAGAATGAGTTACGATTCCAATAGTATTAAGGTTTTAAAAGGCTTAGACGCCGTTAGAAAGCGTCCAGGCATGTATATTGGGGATACTGATGATGGCACAGGACTTCATCATATGGTTTTCGAGGTTGTCGATAACTCAATAGACGAAGCCTTAGCTGGACACTGCACCGGTGTTAATGTCGCAATCAACCAAGATAATTCTATTTCTGTTTGGGATGATGGTCGCGGTATCCCTGTCGGCATACTCGAGGAAGAGGGGAAATCCGCCGCTGAAATCATTATGACAGTACTGCATGCTGGTGGTAAGTTTGATTCTAACTCCTATAAAGTATCTGGTGGCTTACATGGTGTTGGCGTATCGGTAGTTAATGCGCTGTCCGATTGGCTCAAGCTTGAGATTGATAGAGGAGGCAAATCGTATTTTCAAGAGTACCATCTTGGCGAACCTCAAGAGGATTTAAAGGAGGTTGGCGATAGTGACCGAACGGGCACTAGAGTGACGTTCAAACCAAGTGCAGAAATATTCGCGATTACTGAGTATAGCTATGAAATATTGGCTAAACGACTACGTGAGTTGTCTTTCTTAAATTCCGGTGTCCGTATTGAGTTATCAGATGAGCGTGCTAAGAAGAAAGAGGTATTTCAATACGAAGGCGGCATAGCGGCGTTTGTTGAGCATCTTAATAAGATGAAGACGCCGTTAAATAAAGAAATTATCCAAGTTACTGGTGAGAAAGACGGTGTTCATGTCGAAGTGGCGCTTCAATGGAACGACTCCTATAAGGAAAACATTTTCTGCT
Source organism: Arenicella sp. (assembly GCA_965230315.1). GTDB lineage: Bacteria > Pseudomonadota > Gammaproteobacteria > Arenicellales > Arenicellaceae > Arenicella. The sequence goes on along the minus strand of CBDDKT010000002.1, from coordinate 2,744,659 downwards.
ATACCAATAATATTCCACAGCGCGATGGCGGCACTCATCTATCAGGCTTTAAAGGAGCACTAACACGCACACTTAATCATTATATTGAAGAGTCTGGTCTAGCAAAGAAGGAGAAAGTGAGTGTCAGTGGTGATGATTCTCGAGAAGGCTTAACCGCTGTATTATCGGTAAAAGTACCTGATCCTAAGTTCTCATCACAAACAAAAGACAAGCTTGTTTCGTCTGAAGTGAAAGGCGTTGTTGAGTCGGTAATGAATGAAAAGTTAGCCGACTTTATGTTAGAAAACCCCGTCGAAGCTAAACGTATAGCGGAAAAAATTGTAGACGCCGCTAGAGCTCGAGACGCAGCACGCAAAGCGCGTGAGATGACTCGACGAAAGGGCGCGTTAGATTTGGGTGGCTTACCTGGTAAATTGGCTGATTGTCAGAACAAAGACCCAGCATTATCTGAAATCTATCTTGTGGAGGGTGATTCTGCGGGAGGGTCAGCTAAACAAGCTCGTGATCGCTCATTTCAAGCAATCTTGCCATTGAAAGGTAAGATACTTAACGTAGAAAAAGCACGATTTGATAAAATGCTGACCTCTGATGAGATCACTATTTTGATTACCGCACTGGGTGCTGGGATTGGTGCCGAAGACTTTAATATTGAGAAGTTGCGCTACCACCGTATTATTATCATGACCGATGCCGATGTCGACGGCTCGCACATTCGTACTTTGATGCTCACCTTCTTTTATCGCCAAATGCCAGAGTTGATAGAAAAAGGCTATGTTTATATTGCTCAGCCCCCACTTTATAAAATAGGTAAAGGCAAGTCTCAGCGTTACGTAAAAGACGACGCGGAATTTGAATCTTATTTACTAGAATTAGCGCTGCAAAAAGCGGAAGTAGTGAACGCCGATGGTTCAAAATCGGTATCCGGTGATGAGTTAGCCAGCCTTTGCAGAGAATATCTTTCGGTGGAAAAAACCATTGGTCGTTTAAGCCAGGATTACGATCCGATTGTGTTAAAGGCATTGATTGATCAATCGGTAGACGATAATAAGCTCAATGATGAGGTTATCGCCGAAATAGAATCCAGTCTGAATAGGGAAGGTTATGAAAGTCCGCACTATAACTTATCGGTTGTTCGTAATGGTGCCACCACTTTGAAAATCGAAAAGCGACTTCATGGCATGATCAGTGAAAGTCAATTTGGCTCAGCATTTTGGACCTCTCCTGAATACACATCCATTAAAGCGTTGGCCGAGAAGTTAGAGCATACGTTTGGCGATGCGATGGTGGCCAGACGTGGTGAAAGTGAGAAAGAGTGTATGGAATTTTCCGATGCTCTGAATTGGCTGATGTCGATGGCCAAGAAAGGGTTGAATGTTCAACGTTACAAAGGTCTTGGTGAGATGAATCCTGACCAACTTTGGGAAACAACAATGGATCCAGATGTTCGCCGCTTACTAAAAGTGGTTATTGAAGACGATGTCTCTTCGGATGAAACGTTTACGATGTTGATGGGTGATCAGGTGGAGCCGAGACGCGATTTTATCGAAAAAAACGCCTTCACAGTTAATAATTTGGATGTTTAAAAAAATATTTAAAAACAAACACTTATAATTGAATAACTGTTTATTTTAGGTGTTTTAAACTCGCTCACGCGAATATTTTCTTTAAACGAGACATCTCCCCCGTTTTAAGTGCCAAAACGGGGGTATTTTACTGCTTAATTTTTAGGCAATAAGTGCAACTTAGTGACTGATTTCAGTAGGTTTCTAGTGAAGAGTTCGAGGCACGCTCAAGATGAAGCGAGGAATATTTATTTCAAATTCTTCCGTTGTATCTTCATGGGATTTTTGAATCATGAAGTATCTCCCCTCCATGGTTCCTATTTCAGTCTCTAATACTGCGCCGCTGGTGTATTGATATTTTTCTCCAGGTTGAATCAGAGGTTGTTCTCCGACAACACCTTCTCCATAGACCTCTTCTATTTTTTTGTTGGAGTCTTGAATAACCCAATGACGAGATAATAATTGGCAAGCTGTGTCGGAGTCATTATGAATCGTGATGGTGTAAGAAAACACATAGCGATTATCATCGGGCTCAGACTGCTGAGGTACAAACCCCGTTTCGCTGGTAACTCTGATCAAATTATTTCGTGATTTAGGCATTATTAGTTTCAGTATATAAAGTGACGGGCTTGCCGACACGTTTAGGGATCTTGGCCATGGTTAATTCTCGGCCCCATACACAACCCGTGTCCAAGCCAAGGTATCGTTCAGTATTAAGAAGACCTAAAGCAGACCAATGCCCAAATATTACCCGGTAATCCCTAAGCTCATTATTGGCTATCTCAAACCAGGGAATTCTATTACGGGTAACTTTGCCGTGATAACCGCTCTCTGTTAGGTCTAGATGCCCGTTAGGGCTACAAAAGCGCATGCGAGTCAGTGCATTTATAGTAAATCGCCGTCGATGCAACTTGCTAAGATCGTCAGACCACTTACCTGGTTCGTTGCTATAAATTCGTTTTAACAATTTGATGCACTTTTCTTGGTCTTGAAAAGCAATTTCCACTTCGCGTGCATTTTTTCTGGCTGTTTTTAATGACCACCATGGGTAAATACCCGCATGACACAAAACGTATTTTCGTTCAGAATCGACATGCAGCAGGGGACGAAAACGTAACCAATCCCCAATTTCTTGAGCATCTGGCGCGTTTATTACTTTCTTGAGGGTGTCATGATGGCGTGGCTCCCGTACCCCATACATCATTGATATTAAATGGATATCGTGATTTCCAAGTACAGTAATGCATTGATTTTTAAGACTTTTTAACAGTCTCAGTGTTTTAAGGGATTTCGGGCCTCGATTAACCAAGTCGCCTACACACAGTAAGGTATCCTTGCTGGTGTCAAATTGAACCTGATCTAGTAAGCGAGACAATTGATCATAACAACCTTGTATATCTCCGACAGCATAAAAAGCCATTAATCCGTCTAAAAATCGATATCGTCTTCAGACTGTTCCGGTGGATTGCCGTCGTAAATAGCTCTCAAGCGGTTTTGGTCGTAGGCTTCCTTTAAGAATAAATAGGGGTCCAGTTGATTATCTAAGATATCATCGGTAGCTAGTAAACCAGCTCTGGTATCGACTATATTCAATATGGTTAAACCAGTACGCGTCGCGCCATCATCACTGATTTCGTTAATTGGGTAAAACGCAGCTGTATCAACAATTCGGCCCACGCCATCTCTAAAGTTAGTTGGCCCTAGAAATGGCAGTACAACATAAGGGCCGGGCTTAACTCCCCAAGCAGCCAGTGTCTGTCCAAAGTCCTCAGGTTTTTTTTCAACATCGTATGCTTTGGCTACGTCGAATAATCCAAATACACCGATGGTGCTATTAACCGCAAAACGATAAGTCGAAGTAAGGGCTCCGTTAACTTTGCCTTGTAATAAGTTGTTAACGATATTCAGAGGTTCACCTAAATTACTGAAAAAGTTACCCACACCTCTTTGAGCCGGGTCCGGCAGCACTGCGTCATAGGCTCTAGCAGCCGGGCGCAACACCGCTTTATCTGCAGCAGTATTAAATGCATAAACACCACGGTTCAATCCAGACAAGGGGTCACTGCTACTCTGTAACGAAGGGTCATCATCGCTTCTTAAAGTAGTACAGGCACTCATTGTTAGCGTCAGTGCTAATAATAGTGGAATGCGAATATATTTTGTTTTTATCATGCTACGGTCCTCATAAGCTTGAGGACTTGATTATAGCCTGTCTCCATTTAAAACAATGTTAAGAAATTACCTAATTTCTTAACAGGCTAATTAGTTATCACAGCAATACTATTACTGTGTACTCTCTGCAGAAGCCGACTCCTCTTTAGATGCGGCGGTGGCTTGGTGTTTCAGTTTCTGCTGATATAAGCCTTCAAAATTGATGGGTGACAATAACAATTGTGGGAAACCTGCTTTGCCAACTAAATCGGAAACAGCCTCGCGCGCAAATGGTAACAAAATGTTTGGACAGGCTATCTCTAATGCCAAAGGAAGATCTTCATTTTTTAATCCCACGATATGAAAAACCCCCGCTTGTTGAACTTCAACCAAGAATGCGGTTTGTTCTCCAATTTTTGAGGTCACAGTCATACCAAGCGTAACCTCGTAAAAATCGTCTTGCTCTAGCTTCCCGGCATGGATAGTTGCATCCACGTTTACCTCAGGTGTCCCGGGGTCTTGTAAGAAGATTCCTGGCGCATTTGGAGATTCTACCGAAATGTCTTTTATGTAGATTTTACGGATATCAAACGTATTTTGCTGTGCGTGTTCTTCAGCCATGATCTTCTCTTTAATTTAAATTTGAATAGTTTACGTTTTGGGGAACTCAGCGATAATGAGTTTTCCTGGTGTATTTCTTGTTGATAATAATAGGGCCTAAGCTTCGCTGGTAAGTGGAAGATTTTCTTTCGACCAAGAAACAAGGCCGCCATTGAGGATATTGACGTTACTAAAACCGAAGTCCAGTAATTGTCGGGCTGCTTTACCACTACGGGATCCCGTTTGACAGCAAACAATGACAGTGCTGTCCTTATGTTTAAGCAAACTCTTATTATCCGCGCTTAAATCTTCCAGCGGAAAATTTACCGCCTTAGGTATATGTGAAGCGGCAAAATGGTCGGCTTTATTAACATCAATTATTATGGATTTGCCCTTGCGTTGTAATGCAGGCATTTCCAGCGCAGATACGTTGTTGGCGCCTCTAACCGACCCTTGGAGAACAGAAAGAAGCAATAGGTTAAATACCACGGCCAACGCTACGAACCACCATAAATTTTCGTTAACGAACTCTATAAACATGTCTACAGTTTGTAATGATCAAAGCTTGGGCAAAAAAGAATATTGATATCAGTTTTACCATGAGGAATTCCTGATCAATTTAGGTGTACAAGCTATAATTAAAATAGCAGCGAAGTATACAACACGAACGGCATAAAAACGGCCTAATAATAGTTAAAAAAACACACAATTAGCATGTTCAGATCGTTTCCTTCCAGTCTAAAACTAGTCTTTTTACTCGCTATTCAAGGTATCTGCCTTGCTGACACCAATGCGCAACAAAAAACTCAGCAGTATGAGAAGTCCATCGGTGAAATAGGTAGAAAGATAAAGTCCATTAGTCAAAATTTGAACGCAAATAAATCCTTGGTGGCGACAGAGCGGGACAAACTGTTAAAAGTGGAGCAAAAATTGCATGCGCTGACCGAATCTTTGCAAACAATTGAATACGAATTAGCAAGAAATCAACACGAACTTGATGCATTAGAGTTGCAAATAAACAGTGTTAAAAAATCTCAAGCTAACAACCGAGAGGCCTTAGGTAAGTTAATAATCGGGCGCTATTATCAAGGCAAACCAGACTATCTTCAGAAGCTATTAAATCAGGAAAACCCGTATGCGGTGGGGCGATTAACTAATTATCATCACTATTTTTCATCGGCATTAAAGAATCGTTTTAAGGCATTGAGCCAAAAAGCCCTGGAACTAGAAACCTTAAAGCAAGATCAGGCAACGCTGATACAGGCCCTGACGCAAGAGCAAAACAAACAAAAGAAATTACAATCAGACTATAATAAATCCAAATCCTTGAGAGCAAAGACAATTGCTAAGCTTGATAAAAAAATAGCAAGCAATGCAGAAACTCTCGAAAAGCTTAGGAATGACAGAGAACGGTTAAAATCTCTTTTAAAACAATTAAAAGAGCAAGCAGCTGAGCTTAGGCGCCTGGAAGAACGTAAACGTCAAGCCGAACAAGAGAGAGCCCGACAGAAAGCGCGAACCCCTAAAACGACACAACCCACAAATACGAGGCCCGTTGTTAGACCGATTGTTAAAGGAGGATTCTTAAAACAAAAAGGTCGTTTGCAATTTCCGGTAAAAGGTAAAATAACACGAGACTTTGGCAGCCGCATGCGCGAATCGGGTATGCGTTCGGAAGGCATGTTCTTTGATACCCAAGGTTCTGTTTCTGTGAAGACAATTTTTCGCGGTAGAGTACTATTTGCAGACTTTCTAAAAGGTTATGGTTTGTTGATTATAGTTGACCATGGCGATGATCATATTAGCCTCTATGGTCATAATGACCGCCTATTAAAAAAAGTGGGTGATCGAGTAGAAAGTAATGAAGTTATTGCTAAAACAGGTGTGACAGGAGGATTGAAGTCTCACGGTCTCTATTTTGAGATAAGAGATAATGCCACACCGATAGACGCGTCAAAATGGTGCCGCTAATGGTGCGAGCTTTGTGTAAATATGGGGCATAAATCCCACTAACTAATTTGGACTGCGCAAACCACAGCCCAATATATGAAAAGAGCGATTATTATGAGCTTACGCTTCAAAACACTATTACCCACATTAACCCTGAGTGTGGTACTAAGTATGCCGTCATTTGCCCAGACTGACGTCGAAGAACCCACCAAAACGCCGATACCCTTGGAGCAAATACGAAACTTCGCGGAAATATTCACACGAATCAAGCTGAATTATGTCGAACCAGTGAGTGATGAGAAATTACTTGAATACGCTGTGGAAGGTATGCTCAATGGCCTAGACCCTCACTCGGTTTATTTAAAAGGAGAGCGCTACGAAGATCTAAACGAAGGAACCACCGGGGCATTTAGTGGTTTGGGTATGGAAGTAATCATGGAAGACGGTTTTATAAAAGTGGTCGCACCCATCGACGATACCCCCGCCGCCGAAGCAGGAATTAAAACCGGAGACTTGATTATTAGAATGGATGGCAAAACAGTCACCGGTTTGAGTCTTAATGAAGCGACTGATCGTATGCGAGGAACCCCTGGCAGTAAAATCACATTAACCATACTGCGCGAATCAGAACCAGACCCATTCGACGTTGTGTTAACCAGAGCGGTAGTGCGTTTGAGTTCGGTAAAGCGCAAACGCCTTAGTGACTCAGTTGGCTATATTAGGGTGACCCAGTTTCAAATAGCGACCGCTGAGAATTTCCGTAAAGAACTTAAACAACTTCGCGAAAGCGAGGGGTTTGAGGGACTTATACTAGACCTGCGTAACAACCCCGGCGGTTTATTGACCAGTGCGGTTTCTATTGCAGATGCTTTCATTGACGACGGTCTGATTGTATCGACCAAGGGAAGAGAGAGTTCGAATGACCAAGAATACAATGCGACACCCAGTGATCTATTAGAAGGAAAACCCGTCGTTGTGTTGATTAATGGTGGTTCGGCGAGTGCATCAGAAATTGTCGCAGGCGCACTTAAAGACCACAGCCGAGCGCTTATTTTAGGTACGGATTCGTTTGGTAAGGGGTCTGTGCAAACCGTGTTAAACATCGATGATAAAGAAGCCATCAAGTTGACAACGGCTCGATACTACACGCCAAGTGGCGGATCAATTCAAGCAGCCGGAATTACGCCTGATGTATACGTGGAGTTTCGAGAATTTAAAGATAAGGCTAACGCCAGAGGCTTTAAACGAATTAAGGAAAACGATTTACCAGGCCGTTTAGACAACGACAGTGGCGATAAAAGTATTGATGAAAAACTGTCTAAACGACAACAAGAAGCCAATGAGTTATTGGCACGCGACTATCAGTTGAATGAGGCGTTTAACCTTTTGAATGGGCTAATTTTGTTTAAAAACAAATAGCGTGATGAATTCATTACCCGGATTAATATGAATCGTTATACACCTGTGAGTCGATAGATTTACGCTGGTTCCAGTTTAATGTTTCGAGCTCTGGTTTGCTTGAAAATTCATCCACGTGGCCGACACACAGGTAGGCCACTAGCTTGTTTTGTTGGGGAGCCTTGAGAATAGTTTTTACAGTGTCGGCGTCTAAGATACTGACCCAGCCAATGCCGATATTCATTGCTCGTGCCATTAACCACATATTTTGCACCGCGCAGACCACACTGTATTCTCCCATATCAAGCATGCTGGTTTGGCCGAGCACGGGCTCTTGCGAGGGCTTGTAGAACACCGCTATATTCACCGGGGTTTCCAAAATACCATCCAGCTTCAACTTCACGTATTGGTCGCGTTTTTCATTTTCGAATAATTCTGCTGCTTTGGCGTTTTCCAGTTCAAAGCTATTAGCAACCTGTTGTTTCACCGAGCGATCTCGAATCACAACAAACTCCCAAGGTTGAGAAAACCCTACCGAGGGAGCCATAGATCCAGCGATAAGAATTCTCTCCAGGTCGCTATCCGACAAAGATTGATCTGTGAAATGATTCCCGCGAATGTCGCGGCGAAGCAGCATTATTTGTTCGAGAAGCTGTTGATCAGCCTTGGAGAACAGCTTGTTTTTCATCGAACTTCGCGGCACATCTCGAGCTTAATACTCAGGTCTTATTGGGCATCAAGTCCATCAGCGCAAGAACCGTAGCCTCAACACCACTGGTGACAGCGGGTTTAGGGGTGACTTTAAATAGTGGACTGTGGTGGCTGGGTACTGGTTTACCGCCATTAGCGGCGGCTTCAAAGTCGGCTTCCGGTGTGCCACCGATTGCAAAGTACACACTTGGGATATAAGGGTCTGTGGTAAAAAATGGATAGTCTTCAGCGCCCATACCCTTATTGGGTTTTTCGCTAAGAATGCTCTTGCCCATTTTCTCTACCCATACTGCGCGCAGACGTTGAGCCATTTCCGCATTGTTAATGGTAGGCGGTACGCTTTCTTTTAAAACCACGACCTCGGGTAGCTTATCGTCTGGCAACCCAGCCACACGACCCATGTTTTCTGCGATTCGTTTAATCCCATCCAATAATATCTTGCGAGTTTCCAGACTGGTATTACGCACGGTTAACTGCAAAACCGCTTTATCCGAAATGATGTTGTGCTTGGTACCGGAGTGAAACGACCCTACTGTCACAACGCCCGGGTCGCGAGGAGGTAATTCGCGCGCGACCAAGGTTTGCAAGGCCATCACAATCTGAGCACCTAATACAATTGGGTCTTTACCCGCGTGTGGGCTAGCCCCATGAGCACCAACACCATGAATCGTGATATCGACCGTATCGGCTCCGGCGTACGGGCTGCCATCAGTTACGCCTATTTTTCCAGCTTCTATGCCACTGCTCACATGAAATGCCAGTCCGTAGTCTGGCGTTCCAAAGCGTTCGTAGAGATTATCCTCCATCATTGCTTTAGCACCTAGAACTCGTTCTTCAGCAGGTTGAACAATTAACATTAAAGTACCAGACCATTGATCTTTCATCGCCTGCATGCGCCGCGCAGTGCCAACCAAACTTGTTATATGAACATCGTGACCGCAAGCGTGCATCACGTATACCTCGTTGCCGGTGATGGGGTCTATTTGTTTTGCTTTCGAGGCATACTCTAGTCCTGATTTTTCCTCCACCGGTAAGCCATCCATATCTGCTCTCATGCTCACCAGCGGGCCGTCGCCATTCTTCATAATAGCAACTACCCCTGTACCGCCAACGCCTTCAGTGACTTCAAAACCAGCGGCCCTCAATTCTTTGGCCATACGCGCAGCTGTTTGGTTTTCCACCGTACTAAGCTCTGGGTTCGCATGAAAGTGTTTGAACAGGGGGCTTAGGTAGCTTTCGTAATCTTTATTTATAGTGCTAGACAAGTCATCGGCAGCTTGGCCAGGCATTGCCAATACGGTCAAAGAAGCCGATACGGCAAGAGAAATAAGAGTATGGCGCATGATGTGTAATTCCGTTGGTTATTCTGCTAAGTATATGTTCGTGATGTAGTGACGGGAGTTTTTGCAGTCAGGCATGCAAATTCGGTATTAAATCACTCTCGACCCGAGAAATAGAATCTTTAAGTTTTAACTTTTGTCGTTTTAATCGACTGATTTCGAGTTGCTGATCGGCATCCGCTTCTTCAGTCATCTGCTGAATCATAATATCGAGGCTACGGTGCTCTTGTTTAAGCTCCGCCAATGCTTGTAACAACTGTTGTTTGTTTGATTTATTGATCTGCATATTACCGCCTTCGACTATTCTAGCCGATAAACCTGGATAATAAAGTCTAACTGCTTAATTTTGACCGTAAACATGCTTTGAAGTCTTTAATCCTGACGCGCAGCGAGTATTGGCCAAGTAAAGAGAAATATCTGCTGCAAAAAGGCTCTGCGAATTATCGGCGACGATGTTATTCTAAAGACAGACTTATATAGCGGTGACCATGATGACAATTCGAAGTTTTGTTGCCTTACCTATAGCCCGAGATACAGCGAATGAATTAGGTGATATCGCCGCTAAAATGTCGTATCAGGATAAAAGCGGTGCAGTACGTTGGGTGGACCAAGAAAACTATCACGTGACATTGGCATTTTTAGGTGAGCAAAATGAGCATGACCTGGAAACTCTGGCCGAGCAGCTTGATTACCACATTCGTCAGGCTGAGTTTCACGCTTTATTAAGCCATCTAAGCCCCTTTCCAGAGACACGTCCAAAGCTAGTGGCGGCGATGTTGGAAAAATCGGATGATATTAAAAACCTGCACCAACAGGTAATCAGCGCTGTTAACTCTGCTGATATGCCGATCGATAAACGGAAATTTATACCTCATGTAACGCTTGGCCGTTATCGACATAGCCGCAATGCTTATGCTGGCAATATACCGCTGAACGTGTCATTTAACGCTTTGATTGATGAAGTTGTATTGTACGAGAGCGTATTGACTTCTACTGGTGCCGAGTACGAACCTATATATCGATTTCCATTAGACGAGTTTGGTGGACAATACGATGATCAGTACATCGGCGAGTTTTCCACCAATGAACCTGAGGAGCTGTTAATTGATGAAGGCTGATCTGCATTGCCATTCAACATTCTCAGACGGCACATTAAGTCCTAAAGAGCTGATCGCTTTGGCTTACCACACAGGGATAACGGATCTTGCGCTTACAGATCACGATACACTAGACGGTTTGCCTGAAGCTCAAATAGCAGCAGAGCAAGCTGGTATAAACCTGATAAAAGGAATCGAGTTATCGTGTACCTGGGAAAAGCAATTAATACATATCGTGGGCCTGAATATAGATCCAAATAATGCCGTATTGAAAGCAGGGGTTGCGCAAAACAAGCAACGCCGGCTTGATCGTGCGGAAGCGATGTTCGAAGACTTTGAACAGCATGATATTTTCCTTAGAGAAGGGGTCTCGAACCTTATTCGAGAGCGAGGCGTGCCTACTCGACCTCATTTTGCCCAAGCCTTGGTCGAACAAGGTTACGCTAAGGATAAGAAACAAGCATTTAAGAGGTATTTAGTAAAAGGCAAACCGGGTTATATACCGATGTATTGGCCGAGCGTAGAACAAATAGGTGCCTGGATCACCGCTGCAGGCGGTATTGGTGTGCTCGCTCACCCTAACCGCTATAAATTGACTCGCACCAAGCTATCGCGATTGATAAGTGAAATGATACCAGCTGGTATACAAGGAATAGAAGTTTCGACCTCCACGACGGATAAACAACAGACTGCAATGCTTGCCGATTTAGCTAAGCAATTTGGATTGTTTGCTTCGATTGGCTCTGATTTTCACTCTAATGATCAACCATGGGCACGTTTAGGTTGTGCGGTTGATTTATCCAAAGAGCTGAAACCGGTATGGAGTGGTTTCTGACCTAGGCAAAAGAATGTATTTCAGTATCAAAAACTGACACACCAACTAACAATAATTCAGACTTAATCGTAACTAAAACCCTACTATTATTATGTTAGAAAGCGATCTCACACCATCATCGAGCCCCAAAACGGTTTACTTGAAGGACTACCAAGCTCCGACCTTTTTAGTACCCAAATTGTCAATGATAGCGCACCTCGGAGAAGAGGAAGCGACGATCACCACCACATTGAATATTGAGCAACGAACAGGCGTGGATGGTCCACTAGTGTTAGATGGGGAAAAGATACGCTTAGAATATTTAAAAATAGATGGAGAGCTGTTGGAAGCGAACCGTTACGAGATTAGTGAGGAGGCCCTCACCATAGCGAATGTACCGAGCAAATTTAGTTTAGAAATTCAAACAAAGTTGCAGCCACATCTGAACACAGAATTGTCAGGCCTCTATCGATCGAGTGGCAACTTTTGCACACAATGTGAAGCCGAAGGCTTTCGAAGAATCACTTATTTTCCAGACCGACCCGATGTCCTTAGTGTCTATGATGTCACCATTATTGCGGACAAGACTGCATGCCCTGTTCTCTTATCTAACGGTAATCCGAGTTCGAGAGGTGATAATGACGATGGTACTCATTGGGCTCGATGGCATGACCCTCACCCAAAACCGAGCTACCTTTTTGCCTTGGTAGCTGGAGATTTAAAGCATATTACCGATGAATATCAAACACTTAGCGGTAGGCGGGTAGAGTTAAATATTTATACGCAAGCACATAATATAGAGAAGTGCCAACACGCTATGGAGTCATTGAAAAACTCCATGAAATGGGATGAAGACGTTTACGGCCGAGAATACGATTTAGATATATATAATATTGTCGCGGTGGATGACTTCAACATGGGAGCAATGGAGAACAAAGGGCTGAATATTTTCAACTCTAAGTACGTATTGGCAAACCAGCAATCAGCGACCGATGCCGATTACGAAGGAATAGAAAGCGTAATAGGGCACGAATACTTCCATAACTGGTCAGGTAACCGAGTCACCTGTCGAGATTGGTTTCAGTTGAGCTTAAAAGAAGGTTTTACCGTTTTCCGAGATCAAGAATTCAGCGCTGATATGGGGTCGCGTTCAGTAAAGCGAATTCGAGATGTACAAGTACTTAGGTCACATCAGTTTAAAGAGGATGCTGGACCAATGGCGCATCCGATTCGACCAGAGTCATATCAAGAGATCAATAATTTTTACACCGTCACAATTTACGAAAAGGGCGCTGAAGTCATTCGAATGATGCACCGCTTAGTCGGCGCAGATGGCTTTCGAAAAGGAACTGATCTCTATTTCAGTAGTTTCGATGGCCAAGCGGTTACTACAGAAGATTTCGTGCACTCTATCGAGCGAGCGAATGGATGTGATTTGCAACAATTTAGGCGTTGGTATACACAATCTGGAACGCCGGAAGTGCGTTTGGTTCAACGATTTGAAAACAGAACCTTAACGCTAGATTTTTCACAAAGCTGTCCTCCGACACCCGGGCAGAAAGATAAGAAGCCATTCCAAATCCCGATTGCCATGGCGCTAATTTCACCAACGGGTGACAAGCTAACAGAATCAACGCTTGTGTTAGATCAAGAAAATCAGGTATTTGAATTTACTGAATTAGACAGCAAGCCTCTGGTCTCGTTGCTGCGAGATTTTTCGGCGCCGATAAAACTTTATACTGAGCAATCAGATCAAGAGCTAGCGGGGTTGATCGAGTTTGATGATAATGGATTTTCACGTTGGGAAGCTATGCAGCGTTTGTCCTTAAACGTGATTCTACCGGCCGTGGAAACGGGAAATATTAACGAGCTCGCTTATCAAAATTTGTTGCGTGCTATGCAAGGTTTAATCAGTTCGAGTCCCGAAGATAAAGCGGTATATGCGGAAATGCTGACCCTGCCGTCAGCGGCCTATATTGCAGAGCAGTGCTCGCCCATAAATCCGCAACGCATTTCTCGCGTTCGAGATGAATGCTTAAACCGTTTAGCCCGCGACTTGGAGTCTCAGTTTCATGCGCTTTACGCAAACAACAATCAACGATCTGGATTTTCTCTTGATGCCGAGGCGACAGCCGAGCGCGCACTTAAAAACCGTGCGTTAAGTTACTTAGTGGCGACAGATCAGGCCGCTTATCATGCCCTGGCCAGCCATCAATATCATATTGCAAGCAATATGACCGATAGGTTGGCCGCGTTCAACGCCTTAATCACGTCGAATTATCCCGAACGCATGGTGTTGATTAATGACTTTTATACCCACTGGCAGCACGATACCTTGGTGCTCGATAAGTGGTTTGCACTGCAGGCGATGACGCCCAAAAAGGAAACCTTAAATGACGTCAAAAGGTTATTGAACCATACCGCATTTTCAATGAGCAACCCTAATAAGGTGCGCTCACTGATTGGCGCTTTTGCCTCGAATCTTGTCGCTTTTCATCAAGAGGGTGGCGAAGGACATGAGTTTCTGGCGGACTGTGTTTTAGAACTAAACTCCATAAATCCGCAAGTAGCGGCGCGTTTAGTGAGTGTTTTTAATAATTGGAAAAACTATTCAGAACCAAACAGCTTGTCTATGAAGGCCCAACTAGAGCGTATAAATGATGTTAAAAATTTGGCAAAAGACGTGACGGAAATTGTCACCAAGGCGCTTGATAGCTAGGTTTTGGTCCAAAAATCCAGCTTTTATGCGGCATTTTAAAAAACTTTGTTAATTGTAGAAAAGAAAGACGGAGAAAACGGTTTATTAGGCTATTATTTCGCAGGGTTATAAGCGGTACTGTATTCAGGTAGGGGTAAGCATAAGGTCCACAAGGTCTAAAAAGGTCGCAGCCGACTCCCTTGTGAATACTAAAAACGATAGACTCGAAAAAATAATTGGTGCCTCCCGATGTCAGTTACTTTGTTTAGAGACGACCCATCTCTACTTAAAACCAGTGTGTCAAAAACGCTGAGTTATTCGCGAAAGTTAATATTCGCTATTTCACTGTTAGCGCTGAGCACGCAAAGTGCATTCGGTGCAAATACTCCTGATAGCCAACGCCTTGCAACGGTGATGACCGTTATCAATACGCTTTTACTCGAAGTCGAAGCAAAAACGGTTGAACTTTCTGTAGGCGACTTGTTTCGACCGGAGACGGTTGTTCGAGAAAATGGGCCTTTGACAGCAACATTTCCAAGATCGACTGCCTCCGTCGATTTTTGTTTTGTCTTGTCTGAAACCGACGTGAATAACGTTGTATTAACAATTAATGGTGTGGCTCAACAAGGCAATAACCGGCCGGTTATAGGGGAAAATTGTTACACAATACCCGCAAACCAACAGCAAGATCCAAATGAAATTGTGCTTTCTATCTCTGGAGGAATAGCGCGAGTTAGCTTAATTGGTTTTGAATCCTCGACGCCTGATCGTTTTGGTTTGCCTTCATTAACCAGAACAAATTGGGGAGAGCGCGAAGTCAGAAAGGTGTTAAAAATATTTGCGTTCGGTGGTCATGCTAGGGACAGTCAGATACGAGAGTGGTCGAACATGCCATCGCGTATTGCTGTCGAAGAAATGCTCAATTTCAGCGAGCATAATCTGAAACTCTCGCCTCTCGCAGACGGTGAAAGATATACAGATTCGGCCTCCAACCACGGTACTTTAACAGCCTGGCAAAACTTTATTTCGAGTGAAACATCGAATATACCGATCCCAGTAGACAGACGGGATCAATACGGTTTCAGTGGCTTTAATTTCGATGATGCGTACAACCGCATGATTACGGTCCGCGGTTTAAACCCGTTTAGGCAGCGAATCGGCTTTTGGGAAACCAATTACCACTTAGCAGTGAATCTTGATGCGGGGGTAAGTCGGCGGCAGATAGCGCACTATTATGATTTGATCATGGAAGCGCACGAAGCAGGGCTGCCCTACAAGGACATTATGGCGGTGGCTGCAAAATCTGCAGCGGTGGCAATGCAATACGGACATCGCCGAAACGAATGGGATGAGGACAATCAAGTTTGTCAGTGTAATGAAGATTTCGCGCGTGAAATCCATCAGCTCTATTACGGCATATTCGGTATCAATGACCCCGACCATGAGACCGTCACAATACCAGAAACAGCAAAAATGCTAACAGGCATGCCCGTTCCATTTATACGGGATTTTGGTTTTGCAATAGAAGTTGATTATGAAGATGGCCTAGCGGATCAAGAGCACCATTTGAACCCCGTTAATATCCTCGGGCAATCAATCGCTGGAGCCGATCCGCGAGAAAAAATTGATAACCTCATGCCGATTTCGATGCAGCATGCAGAGAGTTTGGAAAACTTACCGATCATGATTATCTCGGTATTAGCCGATGATAATTTGAGTGAATCATCCAAAGACGTGCTACGCGCCGTATGGGATGAAATGGGGGTGGATCGAAACTTCCTTGATTTTATCCATGCCTATGCTACGTCTAACGTGTTCCATAGCCCCAACCAATTGAAGTACTTTACCACTCATGAGCGCGCTTTGTATGTGGCAAATAAATACAATATCGATAACTTAGAGGCGTATTTCGGCGGCGCCTCCTACAATGGTGGTCGGGCAGGAACCTCAGTGGGAGGTGTTATTTCAGGGGATTTTGCGGGTGACTTCTTTAGGCCTATTAATAATGTGTTTGGCGGTCAAACATCCGCTGCAGCGTCTGATTCAGCTGTGGCGTTTGAGAAAAACTACAATCGTTTAACGGACGATGAGCGAATTCTTAGAGAGTCAGTAATGTGCAGTTCGTGCGATTTAGGTCAACCGTGGAGCAAAAAATGGGAGACTGTTTTGCCCAAGCGGGCCGATGGTCAATTCTATGTTGCTGATGTAGCGGAGTGGTTGTGGAATCACGTAGTGGGTGATATGACGAGTTACACCCAATTAGAACGCGCGCATTTGTATTCACTTCTGGGTGCAGCACGAATAGAACCCGGTCGCACCAGTGACGGAGATTCGGCATTCGATTTTAATTTGGTAATGTGTGTGATCGATAATTACCAACAAGAAGAAGGCGCCAGTGATGCACCAATACTCGATATTCTTGAGGGTCGTACTTGGGACGATTACTGTCGAGCAGACGATGATCTAACGTTGCTTGATAGGGTGTACACCGGAGCACAGATTGCGGCTGATTCACAGATTCTAGGCATCCTCGATGTGTTGGGAAATCAGACATTACCGCTCAATGCGACAACGGGAAGTAACGGTGGAGAAAACATCCGACGCCATGCTCGGGAGCGTATCAATAGTGCAATGGGCTTTATTTTCACCACACCATTTGTTTTTGCGGAGGGCCAATAATGAATAACAGCAATTTTAGCAGACGTCAGTTTTTACAATCGGCCCTATATTCCAGTGTAGTACTTGGTGCGGGTGGAATACCGCAATTTGTACCCAGAGCCGAGGCGGCTGGTTTATCAAATAATATGTTGGTAAACCTTTTTCTCAGCGGTGGGCCAGACATGCGTCACCTCGTGGTGCCAGCGTACAGCAATGTGGCTGGATCTTTTGGCGATAAGTATTGGAGCAACCGGACTCGTTCACACAGCCTTGCAGCAGCTGGCCAAACAGCGCAGCAACGCTATGAACAAGATTATGTCGAGATTGAAGTTGGTGATTCAAATTGGAATAGTCAAAGCCTTGTCGATAGTGGAAGCCTTAACACTGGGATCAAGTTTGGAATATGGAAAGAAGCTGGTTGGCTTATTGATATGTTTCGAGCGGGGAACGTGGCGATGGTGTTTAACGCCGTCGGCGGCCAAAACCGGGCACATGACCTCTCGAGTTTGATGCTGAACCAAGGGAATCTTCTTTCTAGTCTAAACGATCGCTCACGTTCAGGTTGGGGTGGGCGATTAGCACGCTCAGCAGGCGGCAATTCGATTGCCTTAACCCGTACACCAAGTAGCTTTTGTTTTGGGCCAGTGGGTGCGGCGCCGGGTTATGATCCCAATGCGATTGATAATATCGACTTGCTGGCCGTAGAGAACTCCAGAGAAATTGGTCTTTTTGATTTTGATCCAGCCTCAAATCAGCATAACAATACGGATGATAAAAAGGCCCGGGCCTCAAAAAATTACTACGCTGCTCTACGACAAGAACAAGTGCCAGAAGCCTATCAGAAGTTTCTACAGCACGAATCAAAATCACGAGAGTTTGGTGACTTAATCAGTGAGCGGCTTGAGGGTGTGGAGATACCAGAGCTTATTCGAGCGCTGTACTCAAATGTTGATGGGATAAATCCTGATCCTAATAATGCCAGCAATAATGGACGGCGCGTATTACGTCGAACCAGCTTGGGAACTCAGATTCGTAACCTGTTTGACCTAATAACCTTAGGCGATGTGATTACAACGGGAGCCGGTGGTGCTCAAGAGCAGCGTCTAGGGCCCCGTGTCATGTCAATGAGTTACGGTGGTTGGGACAGCCATGGTGGTCAGCGAAGAATACCGAATATATTAGCAAGCGACCCAAACAACCCGTTTGAAAGTCGAGGGATAGAGAGCGGTTTTCGAGATATTTTTGGAGGGCAGATAGGCAATGCATCGCCCGTGTTGCATGGCGCTTTTTCTGCGCTTTGGGATAGCATATCTGAAGCAGATCAAAATCAAATGGTGTTCACATGCGCTGGAGAGTTTGGTCGGCAAATTCGAGATAATGGCGATGCCGGTACCGATCATGGTAAAGGTAATTTGATGCTGGTTATTGGTTCACAAGTGCGTGGTGGTGTATATGGAGAAATTTTTCCGGTAGCCGAAATTCCCAAATACGATGAACCGTCTAATCGCCGGCCAGATATAGACCCGCGCACAGAAATTGACCAATTCTTTTCACAAGTATGTGAGTGGGTTGCTCCGGGATCAGGTGTGTCGGTATTTCCTCGAATGGATCCCGGTTACAGTGGCGAACCACCGATGCTCGAAACTGGTGTAACGTTTAACAGTCTTTTTACTTAATTGCGTTTAATTATCGGCTTTATGAATTGAGCTTTAAAGCACATATAAACTGGAAATTGATCATGCGCCTCCTTTACAAAAATAATAAAAGCTTGCTAAATGTCTCCGTCAATAGACTGGAGTGCTTAGCGGTTGATTTAATGCGGTATTTAGTAGCAATCATTCTTTGTGCATCCGCAGCCAATCTCGCTCACGCGCAGTCTGCTAACGACAAGAAGATCGCCACCGTAATGTCGGTGGTTAACTTTCTTCTTTTAGAAGATCAAGGTCCTAAAGCCGTAGAACTTGTATTAGATGAACTGCAACGGCCAGCGATTCCTGTTAATACCAATTCTCCTTTAACGGCTACTTTTCCGAGAACCTCAGGCGATGTTGAGTTTTGTTTTGTGTTGACATCGTCGCAAGTTAATAGTGTATCGCTCAGCATCAATGGTATAGACCAGGAGGGCAGTAACCGGCCGGTAGTCGGCGAAAATTGCTATACCATTCCAGCGGGTCAGCAGGTAGATCAGAATGAAATAACGTTTTCGATAGATATCGGCGTTGCGGGGATCAGCTTGATTGGTCTAGAACGTTCGAACTCGTCTGAACTGAGCCTATCGACTTTAAGCCGGCGAGATTGGGGCGAACAGGAAGTCAGAAAAGTTCTCAAAATCTTTGCGTTTGGTGGTCATGCTCGAGACAGTCAAATTAGCGAATGGGCGAATATGCCATCGTCAGTAGCAATAACCGAAATGCTGAATTTTGATGAGCATAACGCCAAACTCTCGCCCTTAGCATTAGGGGAGCAATATCGAGACGTTGCATCTCAACACGGTACCTTAATTGGTTTTGCTAATTTCTTATCCAGCGAGTCTTCTAATCTACCGATACCTGCTCGGATAGTGAATCCGGATAATGGCGATATTTATTACCCTCGAGAACAGTACGCTATTGATAGCTACAATTTTGATGGCGCATTTATTCGAATGGCCACTACTCGGGGGTTGAATCCATTTCGTCAACGAATTGGTTTTTGGGAAACGAATTATCACTTAGCCGTTAATCTCGATGCTGGTGTACAAAGTAGGCAGCTGGCGCATTACTACGACGAGATAATGCAGGCACATGAAGCTGGTTTGC
This sequence comes from Arenicella sp., assembly GCA_965230315.1. GTDB lineage: Bacteria > Pseudomonadota > Gammaproteobacteria > Arenicellales > Arenicellaceae > Arenicella. The sequence continues at coordinate 2,724,882 of CBDDKT010000002.1, read as the reverse complement.
CTTATGAACAGGTGATGGGCGTCGCAGCCAAGTCGGCCGCCATTGCTATGCAATATGGCCATCGTCGTAATGAATGGGTTTTTGACAACACGCTTAATGAGTTCGTGTGTCAGTGTAATTTCGATTTTGCGCGAGAAATTCATCAACTATTTTACGGCATCTTTGGTGTCAATGACCCGAACCATGAAGACGGCACGATTAACGAAACGGGCAAAATGTTGACCGATATGCGTGTGCCATACATCAATAACTTTGGTTTTGACACCAAAGTTACATTTGAAACGGACGATCACCATACGGGCTCTTTAACAATTCTTGGAGAGACCATCAGTGGCGCAAACGCGAGCCAAAAAATAGACAACTTAATGCCAATTTCGATTGAGCACCCAGAGAGTCTAAGAAACTTGCCAATCATGATTATTTCAACGTTGGCTGATGACAACTTAAATGAAACGCGATCGAACCAGCTTCGAGCCGCTTGGGCTGCCATGCAGGGGAATAAGAATTTATTGAGATTCCTGCGGGTCTACGCTACGTCGACATTGTTTCATAGCCCGAATCAATTTAAATACTTCACGTCTCATGAGCGTGCAATTTATCAAGCCAATGTTTCCAATCTGGATAATGTTGAATCCTACCTTAGCGGCCGATATTTCAACAATGGTTTGGCTGGGCGGCCTATCGAAGGCGTAATTAATGACGACGCAGCAGGCGAAGTGTTTCATCCATTGCACAATGTGTTTGGTGGTCAAAACTCCTTAGAAGCCGCTGATTCAGCGCTCGCATTTGAAAAGAATTATAACCGTCAGACAGAAGGCGATTATGCAGTGAGAAATTCGGTGCAGTGTGCGCAGTGCAACAATGGTCAAGCTTGGGAGAAAAAATGGGCCACGGTGTTGCCGCGTCGTGCTGATGGGCAATATTATGTCTCGGATGTGGCAGAATGGTTATGGAAACACGCAACGGGCAGTTTAGATCGGTATTCTGAGTTAGAGAGAGCGCATATGTACTTTTTACTGGGAGCTGTGCGACGCAGTCCGGGAGAAGAGTATGATCAAAACAGGGTTTTTGACCTGCCGCTAATGATGTGCATCATAGAAGACTATCAGCGTAATGACCCTAATGCCGATCTCTCTCTTAATAACCTTATGTCAAATCAATGGTTTCGTTATTGTGGTAGCTATAACGGCGATTACACTGCCCTTGATATCGAAGCACTGAACCGCTCCTATACAGGTCAACAGATAGCCGATAACGCGATTATTCAAGGCTTGCTGACAGAGCTAGGCAATCAGACATTACCGCTAACGTCGAGTGGCCAAAGCAATAGCGATAATCTTCGACGTTATGCACTGGGGCGCGTTAATACGACTCTTGGGTTCGTTTTCACCACGCCATTTGTGTTTGCGGAGGGCCAATAAAATGAGTATTTCTAGGGTTAATAGACGCCAGTTTCTGCAGTCAGCGCTTTACAGCGGCTTACTTTATGGAGCAGGCAGTTTACCAAACATTATTTCCTCTGCTGGTGCGGCACCCCTGCAAAACAGAGTCTTGTGTGACTTATATATGGACGGGGGACCTGATTTTAGGCACTTAATCGTACCAGCGTATGATGCTGCACCGGATAGCTTTGGAAATAAATATTGGAAGCATCGCTGGCGCGCACACGGATTGACGTCAAACCCGTCGACTTGGCAAGCTCGTTGGAATAATGATTACTTCCCAATTACCGTCGGAGGTCAAAACTGGACCAACGGCTTGGTCGACATTGATGCCAAGAATAGTGGCGTCACATTTGGCATTTGGCGAGAAGCTGGGTGGTTGATCGACATGTTCCGTGCCGGTAATGCGGCACTGGTATTTAATGTGGTTGGCGGAACTAATCGTGCGCATGATTTATCTACTTTGATGTTGCAGCAAGGCAATCTATTGTCCGGTTTAAATGATCGAGACCGTTCGGGTTGGGGAGGGCGATTAGCGCGTTCGGCAGGCGGGAATGCTATTTCGCTTACTAATACTCCAACACCGTTTAGTTTTGGTCCAGTGGGTGCAGCACCAGGCTATAACCCTAATGCAATTGATAATTCAAACCTGATCTCAGTAGGCAATGCTCGAGAGATTGGGTTGTTTGACTTTGGTCTCGATACCAGCCAGTTTTATAACGACAGCTATAAAATGGCACGAGTGGGCAAAAGTTACTACGCGGGTTTACGCCAAGAGGTAATACCGAGTGTGTTTGAAAAATTTATGGACCACGAAGCCAAAGTCCGTGAGTTCGGGCAACTTATCCGCGACCGATTGTCGCAAAGCGATGCTGAAACACCTGTTTTAATACAAGCGTTAATGAGAGGTGTATCGGGTATTAACGTAGCGCCGGGAACTAACGAAGCTCGAAGAGTGTTACGCAATAGTTATTCTTTTGGTCGCCAAATTAGTAATTTGTACGATGTGATTTTTGCTAATGATCTTTTAGGCGCTCGCGTTATGTCGATGCGCTACGGCGGTTGGGACACACACGCCGAACAGCGCAGGGTTCCTGGTGAACTCGCCGGTGATCCGAATAACCCATTCGTGAACCGAGGTATCGAAAATGGCTTACGTGACATTTTCGGTGGCCAGTATGGTAATAATCCAAGCGATTCAAATGCACTGCATGGCGGGTTTTCAGCGCTTTGGCAAAGTTTAACGAATCAGGCTGATAGAGATAAAATTGTACTGGCAATATCGGGAGAGTTTGGACGTCAGATACGAGATAACGGTGACGCAGGTACGGACCACGGCAAAGGAAACTTAATGTTGGTTATCAGTGAGAGTTGTCAAGGAGGGATCTATGGCGACATGTTTCAGGACGCTGAAGTTGATAAGTATGATGACATGTCTCTGAATACTCCGGATATTGATCCACTTACCGAGATAGATCCATTGTTTGCGGCCGTGTCTGATTGGGTGCAGCCAAACTCAGGCGTCTCTGTTTTCCCTCGAATGTCATCGAGCTACGGAGGTGCGGCGCCAATTATTGAGTCGACCGGTATGTTTGATAGTCTGTTTAGCTAACCTCCTTTGATTGCAAGACCCTACTAAGTATATGAAAAAGCCATCACTATGTTTATTGTTACTTTTCTACTTAGTGGCGCTTCCCTCATACGCCTTAGAAACATTTTTAACGGCGTGGCAAGACAGATACCCGAACTCTAATTCAGATGACCTTGAGTGTCAGTTGTGTCATGTGAACGCAAATGGGAATGCACCATGGAACGCCTATGGTGATTCAATAAGGGACGTTTTAGACGGCTTAGGAGTGTTGGGTGGCGGTGCCTCACTGGTGGATTTGAATGAAGCTTTTCAGGCAGCAGAGGGAAGCAATCTTGATAACGATCCCAGCGGAGCAACCTCTCTTGCTGAAATAAATAACCATTATCAGCCAGGTTGGACAGAAGGTGCGGTAAATGTCATTACCGATTTAGATGGCAATGATCCACCTAATCAAATAGAGATCACGGGTCAATTGCCACCGGTGATTTCAGTGAACACAACCCAAATAGACCCAGCAACACCGACAAGCAATACGCTCCCTCGCGTGCAAGCTGGCGATATTGGTTTAGGGCTCGAGACTATTGCGGATGGTTTTTCATCACCCGTGGCCGCAGCTCGCGCGCCGGGGCTCGATGACGTGCTGTTTGTTGTTGAACAAACAGGGAAGATATGGCGTGTTGATCTTAGCAATGGTAATAGCTCCTTGTTTCATGATGTTGGAGTAGACGGGCTGAATCAGATAATAATCGCGGCCGGTAATGATGAAAGAGGCTTGCTTGGATTAGCATTTGACCCAAACTACCCCAATAACGGTTATTTCTATACCTATCAATCTGAGCCGATTTTGAACCCAGCGATCGGGCGTAATCACCAAACCGTGGTATCCGAATGGACCACCATCAATCCGCTGTCCGCCTCACCTACGGTGTCCAGCACTCGTCGAATCATTATTCAGGTGGAGCAGCCACAAAGTAATCATAATGGAGGCACGGTTAACTTCGGGCCGGATGGATTTCTGTATATTTCTCTTGGCGATGGAGGCGCGGCCGACGATCAGGCGGTTGGGCATGGGCTAGATGGTAACGCTCGCGATAACACAAATCTATTGGGTTCGATACTACGCATAGATCCTCGAGGGAACAGCGCAGGTGGAGGTCAATACGGCATTCCCCTCGATAACCCATTTGCAGGTATAGATGACCCAGGCCGTGATGAGATCTATGCCTTTGGGTTTAGAAATCCATATCGATTTTCATTTGATAGCCAATGCTTTGACAATGGTCAAAGCTGCAATATCTTGATAGTGGGTGATGTTGGTCAAAATCAGGTTGAAGAAATAGACAATGTGGTTCTCGGTGGTAACTATGGATGGAATTGGAAAGAAGGGAGCTTCTTTTTTTATCCGCCCACCGCCTCAGTGAATGGTGGAGGGCGCTTCATCAGTTTAGATCCGCCACCGAGTTTGCCTGATGACCTAATAGATCCAATTGCGGAGTATCGGCGAGCCGACGGTCGTTCTGTGGTTGGAGGTCATGTTTATCGGGGTACGGATATCCCTGAACTTGTTGGCCGTTATGTGTTTGCCGATTTTTTTAGTGGTCTGTATTACCTTGATCAGGAAAATACCATACGGCGCTTTCGAATTACCGGTACCAATGAGTTTATAAGCGGGTTTGGAGAAGATCAGAATAGGGAGCTATATGTGCTTAGTCGCGGTCTGGGAGCGTTGCAGAAATTGGTTCCTCGAGAGATCGAAGACGATCTTTGTTGGCCGATTAAAGGCGGGAATAATTCCGTCGTATTGATCTGCTTATAATGCAAGTTTCTGGTCTTAGGTTTGTACTTAGCTTATAGTTCAAGACCATTTAAAATTAAATAATATCTACCGTTATGGATGTCAAAACAGCCCTCGTAACAGGCGCATCGGCTGGACTGGGTCTCGCAACAGCCAGGGTTTTAAGTGAGGCCGGATATCGATTGATTCTTCTCGCACGCCGAGAATCAAAATTAGCAGAACTTGCTAATAGCTTAAACACACCGTGTCATATAATCGCCTGCGACATCAATAATTTTGAGGTGCTTTCAGCCAAGCTGGAGAAACTTCCGGATGACTTTAAAGAAGTTGATCTATTGGTGAATAATGCAGGATTAGCGCTAGGCTTGGAAACGGCGGACAAAACGGATTGGAACGATTGGCAAACCATGATTCAAACCAATTGCATGGCGTTGGCGTTCTTAACCCGCCAAATATTACCAGGGATGGTTGCACGCAATAGTGGTCACATCATTAACCTGGGATCAGCTGCGGGATCGTATGCCTACAAAGGCGGAAATGTGTATGGTGCAAGCAAGGCGTTTGTAGACCACTTCACGATGAACCTACGAGCCGACTTGATTGGTAAAAAGGTTCGCGTCACCAATCTGGCACCAGGCTTGGTGGGTGAAACGGAGTTTTCATATGTTCGTTTCGATGGCGACGCGCAGAAAGCCGAAGCGTTCTATGAAAATTGCGACCCGTTAACACCTGAAGACATTGCCAACAGTGTTTTGTGGGTCGCAAGCTTGCCTGAACATATGAACGTAAACCGACTCGATATTATGCCTACCTGCCAAGCTCCAGCGGGTTTGGTGGTAGACAAGAATATGCAGTAAGCAATCTTCTTAGAGTGGTGGCTAAGTTACGATTTTAGTTCCGTCTATTTCGGTTTAACGAACTTCAGAGTCATACGGTCGCTTTCACCAATTTTAAGTACCTTTTCGCGTAACTCAGATCCAGAACTAGACCCTCTTAAAGAAGGGGGTAAGGAATACAAGCCATTTGGGTAGTCTTTAGTGTCGGCTGGGTTGGCGTTGATTTCAGCACTATCGAGAAGCACGAAACCAGCCTTTTTCGCCAGCATTAACACATGCGATTGATTGACGTAACCATTTTTACCGTCGGGGTCCTGTGGTATAGATTCGTCGCCTCGGTGATCAACTATGCCAAAAATACCGCCGGGCTTAAGCATTTTAAAAATAGAGTCGTAGTATTGTTGCACTGGCTTTTGGTAGATCATGAAGCCGTGTGCCCTAAATACCAATACTCTGTCGGCACTGTTATCGGGCGCCTTTTTTACTGGCTTAGGAAACGAATCTCTTGAGCGCACGGGAATATAATTACCGTTTTCGGCTAGATAAGGTTCGAGAATGCTTCGATACCAACCGCCTTGGCCGCCAGGCCAAATTTCCACAACTGTTTGGTCTGACTTTACATCAAAAAACTTAAGCGTTTCAAACGGGTTACGGTACTTGTTTCTGGCGCGCGCTTTTTCTGAGCGCGAGTCACTATCGATCAATGTTCGCAATGAGTTTAACTCGCTTTCACTGAGCTCGGCATGCGCAATGCTTTGCGTGGCGATGAGTGAGAAAAGTAAAATCCATAAGGCGACTAACGAGGCCGTGATTCGGGTAGGTATAAGCATATAGTTACTCTTTTTGTCTTGTTCTATTAACGGCTTAATAGAACGGTTTAACCAGTGATCTATTGCACTTTTCACAGCGCCTTCCTAGGTGAGAAGGCAGGGTTTAAAAAAAGTGACAATCAATTATCTTTATTAGACTTGATTAATAAATACACAAGATAGACTGGCAATGCGAAAATAAAAACCACAATGCCTATTTTAAGTAACAGAGTCCACGTCATTTCTAGCCTTTATTTCTGTCGATTTACAGTGCTGCTGAGAGGCCGCCAGTAAAGCCATTCTCGCGCATAAATTTCTTGAACTTAAAATAGATGTCAAACACCAATGTTTCGCCATCATGCTCAACCAAGAAGAACGGTGCGCGCTCCACATTGTATTGCTTAGCCAGTCGTATTCCTTCAGAACTTGTGTCACGCTCATCAGCGATTGCGATATAGTCGATTGAGTTAATCAAGCCTTCAGACTCTAAGCGTTCACTAACTTCTCGACACTTCTTGCAGAGTTCGCCAGAACTGAGAATTTTCTTTACAAAGGTGATGTGCATGCAGAGTGCTCGCTAGTGCACAGCGCGTCGACGAGAAAAAATTAAGGCACCACCATCGGCCGATGGTTGGTAGACATCGCTCATTTCACCAAACGCGTTCAGTGCGGTATTTAGGTTTTCTCCTTCAGGGAGTTCAAATGCATTGCAGCCTGATCGAGCCAGGAACCCCAGCTGATCGTATTTTACGTCGCCAATAGCGCGTATTTCTCCACCATAACCAAAGCGGGTGCGCAGCTTGTATGCATGCGAGTATGAGCGACCATCGACATGAGACACCATTGGTAATACGATGATGGGAATATCAGCGTATTCCTCAACAAAGTCTTCCGGGAACTCATCCGCTGCAATCTGCACAGCCACCAGCCCGTCTCGCGCCATCAGTTCAGGTTTGTGGTCCAACCATAGATTCATTGGTACACTGATATCACCCTGTGGCAAGTCGGCGACGGTCAGCTCTTCGGTTTCTGCAACATGATGCAGCGAGTTATCGACAATTTGCTGATCAATAATCGCTTTAGCGCTAACAATATCGTTTTGAATTCGGTCAGGCGTGGCCTTTGCTCGAGCTTTAATTGCTCGGTTGGCAACCGTTTTGGTCGATGACATTACGCTTCCTCCGCGTATACTTTCTCTTTAAATGGGTCGATACCAACTCGTCGGAATGTATCAAGTAAACGCTCGTCATTGTCGCGCAGATCTTTATAAACACTGAGTATGTCACCGATGGCGTCGCCTACTTTGTCTTTAGCAATCGCTTTACCAAGGTGGGTGCCGAGCGCAGCATTATTTGAGGCGTCGCCACCAACGGTAAGTTGATACCACTCTTCTCCTTTTTTATCGACACCCAAAATACCAATATGGCCGACATGATGATGACCACAAGCATTCATGCAGCCAGACATCTTTAATTTAACCTCACCAATGTCGTAGAGCTCTTCGAAGTCATCGAACTTTTCATTGATCTGCTTGGCGATCGAAATTGAACTCGCATTGGCTAAAGAACAAAAATCTAAGCCTGGGCAACAAATCATGTCATTAACAGAGCCAATATTTGGGGTTGCTAATCGTTCGGCGTCCAACGCTTTCCAAACCTCGAGTAGATCTTGTTCACGAATATCTGCCAGGACAAGGTTTTGTTCATGAGTAACACGGATCTCACCAAAGGAATACTGTTCGGCAATATCTGCAATTGCGTCCATTTGCGCGTCGGTTGCGTCACCTGGCGCAACGCCGTGCTCTTTAAGCGAAACATTAACAATGCGGTAACCTGCCTGAACATGATCGACTGTATTGTTGTCGTACCAGGCTTTGAATCGGCTGTCTAAGTCACGCCATTTTGTGACACGCGCATCGCCGTCCGGCAATTCTTCATAAGCGGGTTTTGGGAAAAAGGCTTGCATTGTGTCAAAGTCAACGTCGTGGAGCTTAAGTTCGCCGTCTTTAAAGTGTGCCCACTCGGCATCGACTTCATCACGGAAACCCTCAATGCCCATAGCATTAACCAGGATTTTAATTCGTGCTTTGTATTTATTATCGCGACGACCATGCAAGTTGTACACGCGTAATATTGCCTCGCAGTAAGAGAGAATATCTTCACGCGGTAAAAACTCTTTAATCACTTTACCAATTACTGGTGTGCGTCCCAAACCGCCGCCGACATAAACGCGAAAACCGATATCATTAGCGTCGTTTGTCACGACCTCCAAACCTATATCATGAAATTTAACCGCCGCGCGATCTTCGGTTGCACCCGTAACCGCTATTTTAAATTTACGTGGCAACCAATAAAATTCCGGATGCAAGGTCGACCACTGGCGAATGATTTCACAGTATGGGCGAGGGTCGATGATTTCGTCTGTTGCTACACCAGCGTATTGATCCGATGAAATGTTACGAATGCAATTGCCACTGGTTTGAATGGCATGCATCTCGACATTGGATAAGTCTTTAAGAATATCTGGAACGTCTGCTAACTCAGGCCAATTAAACTGAATATTTTGGCGGGTAGTAAAGTGACCATAGCCTTTGTCGTATTGACGAGAAACTTGAGCCAATGCCCGCATTTGTTCCGAATTCACCAAGCCATAGGGAATTGAAACACGTAACATGTGTGCGTGAATCTGCATGTACAAACCATTGCGTAAACGAAGAGGCGCTAAATCCGCTGCACTGAGCTCACCTGCAAGGTGTCTTGATACCTGTCCGCGAAACTGCTCTACTCTATCTGAAACAATGGCCTTATCGACCGCATCATATTTATACATAGTAAAAGACTCACATAATGTCTTAGAAAAAACCGTGAAAAATCATGTCGCTCTTAGGTGTTTAAGAGTGCTATGAAACGGTGTAGGGCATAGATCCCCAAATTACCCTCGCGACTATACCGCTAACGCCTTAGAATACAAAGTAATAAGCGTTTATACTTATATAAGACATGGTTCTTTTATGACCATGAAAAACTCAGTACACACGAAGCAAATCACTCCAACTTGTGGTGAACGAGGGAGATACTAATTTATTCCTATTGCCGTATGAGTAACGTCTTTTTGCATGAATTAAAATGTCAAAACGGATGCTGTCGGGAATGGTCCTTCCCGTTGGAGTGTGAGGCTGAGTTGCCTCGTTGGTAAACAGTCCAAACTGTTCACCGGCTGCGTTCTCTAATTTTTCCAAGCATAATGTGAGAGAGTGATATTGCTGGTCATCGCGCCACAGGCTTTCAAGTAATTGATTAGCCAGCTTCTGTATTGCGGCAGGAGAATTACACGGTTTTGGCAAATTAGCACTTAAAGTATTTCGAAGATATTGCCCATCGTCAGTTATCGGCATTGTACTTAGGCCCAGGGTTACCAGACTGCAAGTGCTGGTAAGTGAATTCAGCTGTTTGGCGGATGTCACCACTTGTTCGTTAAGCTCTCGTTTTAGCTTGGTCAATGGCAGTGTTGTCGTGAGAGCCTCTTTAATTAGAGGCGGCTGAGGAAGTTCTTTTCCTAAGCTCGGATCTTTACATTGTATACCCGAAAGCTCCAATGCAATGCGTTCAACCACGACTGAGCAATGTCGCTTAATTTGTATTTTTGAAGCAGTGCTGAACTCGAGTGCCGAATGAATACCAATTTCGCTTAGCTTAGATGTGACTCTTTGACTGATGCCAGGGATTTCGGAGGTCGGAATTTGATCAAGCACATTTTGGCTGGTAGTGGTGTCAAACATATCCAGTATCCCGTGATGTTCTTTAAATCGATCAGCAACATTGCTCGCTAACTCTGCCAAGATCCTGGTCGGGGCAAGCCCAACAGCAACAGAAATCCCAAGCCATAACTTTAGTGATAGCTGTATTTGCTTACCATAGGCTCGATAGCCATCGTCGTGCTCGGCATTACCGAGTTTTAAACCATCTAAATCCAATAAAAGCTGGTCGTTGGTATAAGCAGATACATGAGGGGCGAGGAGTTTAAGTGACTTGGTTAAGCGGCGAGAGATGTCAGCATACAAATCATAATTTGGGCGACATATTTTAATGTTTTGGTGCGGTTTTAGCGTGGTCAGTGTTCTGTTCAAATCATCGTCAGCTAGACCGGGCTCAAGACCCAGCTCTCGAGCCTGTGGAGAACTCGAAATCAATTTTGATGTGTTAGATCCTTCTTCATCAATAATGACAATCGCTCGGCCAATTAGCTCAGGCGCAAACAATTGCTCGCACTGCACATAAAAATCAGGGCAATAGACTGCCGCGAACATTCGGGTAGCGATTAGTGGACAGCATGAACGACGTACGTAACTACGCCAAATACTTCAAACACGGTGTCGTCGTCGATGGAGATTGACGTACAATCGCTATCATTTTGATTCATCGGCACCAGTCTGAGTTGTGGTGAAAGCTCTAATTTCTTGACCGTAAATGAATGATCCAAATTAGCAACGACGATATCACCATGGCGCGCGATAATGGATCTATCTACCACCAAAATATCATTGCAGTGAATGCCTGCATCGATCATTGAGTCGCCACTGGCGCGAACAAAATACGTTGCTGTCGGGTGCTGAATGCACAGTTCGTTTAAATCTAATGTTTCCTCTGATTCAGCGAAGCCTTGGCGTGCGGCCATCATATTCATAGTACTAATTAACTTAATAAAGCGAGTAATCTTGATTATTGTACAATAATAGCATCACTTTCTTTTGTAAGGAAAGAGGCTAGGCTGATAACAAATGCCGATTTCAAGTTATTTCTTGTCACAGACCTCGATCGTAGGCAACGATATGCTGGTCTTACTACTCACCTCAAAGACGTTTAATAGCACGATGAACAATCTATCCACCGAATTTGCACCACGTCCAGAGTTAGATTATCCATTTAAGATGAGATGGAGCCCAGAGCCTGGTGAGCCGTTTGAAGTTGCTGATGGCGTCTATTGGTTACGTGTGCCATTGCCCATTGCACTTGATCACATCAACCTTTGGATACTTAGAGATGGTGACGGTTGGGTATTGGTCGACTCTGGTTATGATGCACAACTTTGTAAAGACGTTTGGGAGCGGGTATTCGATGGTTTCCTAACAGCAGACTCGGTAAATAAAATTATTATTACCCACTTTCATCCAGACCACATTGGCTTAGCGTCGTGGTTGGCATTGCGGTGTGATTGCCCGATTTTAATATCTGAGGGAGAATACCGCCATTATGAGTCTATACTCCAGCGCGACCCGCAGGAATTTGAACGCGATGCAACGGCGTTTGTGAGCGAGATGGGGTACCCATCCGATATGGTCGAGAAGTTTGTGATGTTCATGCAAAATGATGACAAGCCAGCCGAAGCACGTGTGCAGGAGAGCATGTGTGAGTTTATTAAAGATGGCGATATCATTGAAATCGACGGTCGGGTCTGGCAAGTCATTTCAGGTAATGGTCATTCGCCGGAACATTCTTGTCTGTATAACCAAGAACTCAATGTCATGATTTCAGGTGATCAATCGATAGCGCGGATTTCATCAAATGTAAGTGTTTATCCTTCGAACAGACATAAGGATCCATTGGGCGACTGGATTGCGTCGTGTGAGAAGCTTCGAGACGTTTTGCCAGCGGATACTCTGATGTTGCCTGCTCATCAAGAACCGTTTCGTGGTAACGCAAAGCGAATGCAGCAACTTATTGATGATCATCATGCGCAACTGAATCGTTTGCGCTTGTCGGTCGACGCACCTATTTCTCCCGTTGAGGCACGAGCCGTCTTGTTTAATCGCGAGTTAAATGTGATCGAGACGCTGCTCGCAACCGGTGAGACGTTAGCGCATTTAAATTACTTGATGCACCGAAAAGAAATAAGTATGCAGTACGATGAAAACGGGGTCGCTCGTTATTCTGCCTATAAGTAGAATAACCGGAATCACACCACACAATCGCTCAGCGTTTGCTAAAGGGCAGTTTGCTGCGCAAATAATAATTAAAAGTCTGGGCTAAAAATTTCTATCTGCCGATGTTGCCGAGGCCGAATTTCTCGGCTCGCTTTTTCTTCTTGAAGAGCCTTAACTCTGGCGATAACCATCTTGACTTTATTGGCGTATCGACCTCGCTCCTCTGGTGTTTTAGAAAGGTTGTGCGCTTTTTCCAAATCTTTTAGGGCTGCGATGTGCTTGTTTCTAACCTGTTTTATGCGGCTGCTTAACTCATAGAAATCGGGGTCGTCTTTGTGCAGCTGAATGGCTCTTTTTATCAGCTTTGAGGCGCTGCGATATTTTTTTTCCTTATACGCTATCTCGGCATTCTGGTAGTGAAGATATGGGTTACGTGCTCGGGCTCTTTTCGCCAGTTTTTGAAATCTATCGGCAACAGTATGTCGGCCTTGTTGTCGATAAAGGCGCTCTAAATTACTCGCTGCGAGATTATTCCTGTCGTTAATCGAAAATGCTTGAAGGTATATTTTTTCGGCTATGTCCAGCTTGCCCAGGTGTTTATACGCTGCCCCGAGATTGATCCACATGTCAGGGTTGGTTGGAAACGTGGAAGCAGAAAGACGCAAATAATGAATCGCTGATTTAATATTCTTCTTCTTAAGCTCTTCTATGCCTATGTTGCTAAATAATAGCGCCATCGCCTGACGCTTGTTAATTAAACGCTGAGGGAAGCCAGGTTTATATTCCTCCATTGCCAGGTCGAAAATTTGGGTGCTGCGGCTGCTTTTGTAGACTGCATTTACATGTCGATAAAAAATCAGATCATTTTGCTCGTCTTGTCCCCACATATCCGGCAGATCAACTTGGTTAACTCGCAGTTCAATTCCCAACTCTGAAGCAAGCTCTACTAATAGCAAAGTAAAACTAAGGCAGTTCCCTCGACGCTGCTCATAGGCCTGCGCGGGAGTAAGGTTTGCATCCAAATCGTAGACCAAATTATGGCCATCTGGATCCATTAGCCAACGAGCTAAATCGCTGGCATTTCTATGACGGTCGCGAGATTTAAAGGAACCAGCGATTTCTTTTCGAACACCTTCTGGCAGTTTGAATACTTGTTCTGAGGAATCAGGATGGTTCTCTGGCAGTAAAGATTCGTAACTGAGAACGGAGTTAATTAGGCTATCGTCAGATTCGATATTTGGGGTACTAGCACAGCCTGCCGCAACGATTAGCAGCACGAGACCGAGCCCAAGCTTTAATGTTTTATAGAATAGATTGAGCTGAATTTTTACAGGGTTAACCACCATTACTATTTATAAGCTCTTTATTACCACTAGTCTACGCCTATTCTTGTCGCAATTGTGTCGTGATTGTATAACAACGACCTTTTTGGCTAAGAAACAGGGCTATAAGGCCTTTTTCAACCTATTTTGGTCTGATTTAGTGGTCAAATTACTGATTCAGGCTGCAAAAACGCTGCACGTGGAGTATTTCGTGCGGTGACACACCCCGCTGGTCTTGTATCAATTTAGAGATTGGTACTATGTTTTTTAGAGCTGTTCAGTGGAAAGATGGCCTTTCATCAAGAACATATTCATCGGTGGTGGTGTTAAGCTGAGTTACGATCTTAACGGTGAATAAGCTAGGAATCATTCTGATAACCGAAACCAAGGTGTAAAAAATGAGCAAACATGAAACCATAGACTATCTTGAATACCCTGCCAGTGATTTAGCACAGACCAAGGCGTTTTTTGAGCACGTGTTCGCATGGACATTTACCGATTATGGTCCTGAGTATACGTCCTTTGAAGGGCAGGGAATGCAAAGTGGGGGCGGCTTTTATAAAGCTGACTTGGTTTCTAAAACTAGCCAGGGCGCGGCGTTGGTGGTTTTTTATAGTGACGATTTAGATCAAACATTAGCCAAAATTGAAGATGCAGGTGGCACAATTGTAAAACCAATATTTTCTTTCCCGGGTGGCAAACGCTTTCACTTCGAGGAGCCCAGTGGGAATGAATTTGCGGTATGGACACACGAATAAATGGCTCAAAAACACGGGCATCACTGCAGCTCCGATTATCGTTTAATTAAAGATAGTTTACAGATAAGCACTGGAATTTCTTACAATGACTGTCTATAATCCCGCCAAATTGCTTAAGGAGCGTTGCAACAAGGGTCCTTCTTGTCAGGCTTAAGCGAAGTTATTTTGTCGTTTTTAGTGAACGAACAGCAAAACAAACTGCAACGACGCTCATTTTTCTAACTTTTTAACCGGAGACGAAAGATGAGTGCTAACCCATCAAATCCAGAATTTACCGATTACCATATCGCGGACATTAACCTTGCTGATTTCGGTCGCAAAGAAATAGCCATTGCCGAAACAGAAATGCCTGGCTTGGTATCGATTCGTGAAGAGTTCCGTGCTGCGCAGCCATTAAAAGGCGCTAAGATAACCGGTTCATTGCACATGACGATTCAAACCGCAGTGTTAATTGAAACGCTGGTTGCGCTTGGCGCCGAAGTGCGTTGGGCTTCGTGTAATATTTTCTCAACTCAAGATCATGCGGCGGCGGCGATCGCTGCTCAGAACATTCCGGTATTCGCTGTTAAGGGTGAAACGCTTGAAGAATATTGGGATTACACTCATCGCATCATGGCTTGGGAGGGCGATACAGGTCCAAACATGATTCTAGATGATGGCGGCGACGCGACGATGTTGCTGATTCTGGGTTCAAAAGCAGAGAAAGATATCTCGGTGCTAGATAACCCTGGCAGTGAAGAAGAGACGTTTCTTTTTGCGGCGATTAAAGCGCAATTAGCCATTGATAATACATGGTATTCGCGTCGCTTAGCGGGTGTTCAAGGCGTGACCGAAGAAACCACTACCGGCGTAGCGCGTTTGTACAAGATGGTGAAAGACGGTGAATTGCCGTTCCCAGCGATTAACGTGAACGATTCGGTTACCAAATCTAAGTTTGATAACTTGTACGGTTGTCGTGAATCATTGGTTGACTCAATCAAACGTGCTACCGATGTGATGATTGCTGGTAAGACCGCAGTGGTTTGCGGTTATGGCGATGTTGGTAAGGGTTCAGCTGCATCATTACGAGGTCTTGGGGCAATCGTTAAGGTAACTGAAATTGATCCAATTTGTGCACTTCAAGCGGCAATGGAAGGTTATCAAGTTGTTACCTTGGAAGATGCCATGGCTGATGCGGATATCTTCGTAACCACTACGGGTAATTACAATATTATTCGCCGCGAACACATGGACGCGATGAAAGACCAGGCCATTGTGTGTAATATTGGCCATTTCGATAACGAAATTGATGTTGCTTCATTAGACGATTGTGAGTGGGAAAACATCAAGGATCAGGTAGATCATGTGATCTTCCCAGACGGTAAGCGCATTATTTTGCTTGCACAAGGTCGCTTGGTAAACCTTGGTTGTGCAACCGGTCATCCGAGTTTCGTAATGTCTAACTCATTCACCAATCAGACGCTCGCCCAAATTGAGCTTTGGACCAAAGGCGATGAGTATCAAAATGACGTCTACATTTTGCCTAAGCATCTTGATGAAAAAGTGGCGCGCTTACACCTTGAGAAAATAGGAGTGAGATTAACCACACTCACGCAAGATCAAGCCGACTACATTAATGTAAATGTAGAGGGTCCATATAAACAAGATCATTATCGTTACTAATCAAGCATGAGCAGATTTTAGTGCTGCTCTTCGTTGCTCCGATGATCTGGCTGCGTATTTGTAGGTACGTGGTTTGAATGTGCGTCGGAGCAACTTGATTCGTGCATAAAGTTGCTGCTTGATTTTAGCGCAAACCATTGCGTTGAATTCGATCGCGTCTGTCGTGCTGCGCCTACGCACGGCGCCACACTGCACATAACGATTATATCTATAAATTTATGGAGTCAATTGTGTCTAACAATGACAACCCAGAACTCAGTTTTGAGTTTTTTCCGCCAAGATCCGCCGCCGGTTCAGACAACTTAATGACGGTTCACGCGGAACTGGCAAAATTCGAGCCGCATTTTGTGTCGGTAACTTATGGTGCTGGTGGCAGTACCCAAGATGGCACCTTCGACGCGGTTAAAAATATGCTTGCCTCGGGTTCTTCTACGGCCCCCCACCTAACCGGAGTCGGGACCTCTCGCGATGATATCAAATCTATCATACAGCGCTACCTGGAACTTGGCGTAAAACGACTCGTTGTGTTGCGTGGCGACTTACCTGGCGGCATGGTTGAGCGTGGGCATTTTAAATATGCCGAAAATTTGGTGCATTTTGTGCGTCAAGAATTTGGTGACGCTCTGCATCTCGAAGTCGCTGCTTACCCGGATTTTCACCCCGAATCCACCAGTCCATCAACGGAGATTCAATATTTGAAGCGCAAGTTTGATGCAGGTGCAAATTCAGCATTAACCCAATACTTTTTTAACTCCGATAGCTATTTCGCGTTCGTCGACGAAGCTCTACGAGCCGGCATAAACCAGCCGATTATTCCGGGCATTATGCCAATCACTAACTATGCGACATTAACGCGCTTCTCTGATGCGTGCGGGGCCGAAATTCCACGTTGGATTCGCGCTCGATTGCATCAATACCAACACGATGAGCCATCGCTTAAGGCCTTTGGCTTGGATGTAGTGACGCACTTATGTCTCGATTTACTCGACAACGGCGTTCCTGGCTTGCATTTCTACACACTCAATAAAATAGAGCCGACACAAGAATTATGTAAGCGCATCGGTTTTCAACAGCAACCGTGATAAAGGCGCATACCAAAGGTTTTACTATGAATAAGTCTGACCAAATTCGAGCCTTAATGGCAGAGCGTATACTGATTCTAGACGGCGCCATGGGGACAATGATCCAACGTCACAAACTTGAAGAGGCTGACTATCGTGGTGAGCGTTTCGCTGACTGGGAGTCTCCGCTTAAAGGCATGAATGACTTGTTGGTATTATCGCAGCCGGAGATTATCTTAGGTATTCACAAGCAGTATTTGGAGGCGGGCGCCGATATTATTGAAACCAATAACTTCAATGCCACTCCCAGTGATTTGGTTCGGTATAACTTGCAAGACTACGCCTATGAGCTGAATGTCGAAGCAGCGAAGTTAGCGCGCCAAGCCGCCGATCAATACAGCACGAAGGATAAACCGAGGTTTGTCGCAGGGGTGCTTGGCCCTAACCAGAAGACCGCGTCTGTATCCGTTGATGTAAACGACCCTGGTGCTCGAGCAATTAGCTTCGATGAATTAGTCGAAGACTATTCACTGGCTACACGCGGATTAATCGAAGGTGGCGCAGACATTATCTTAATCGAAACCATTTTTGATACGCTTAATGCTAAAGCAGCCGTGTTCGCCGTTAAGACAGTTTTTGATGACGATAACGCAGAGTTGCCGATAATGATTTCTGGCACGATCACTGACGCATCTGGTCGAACACTGACGGGTCAGGTTACCGAAGCATTTTACAATAGCTTGCGACATGCCAAACCAATCAGCGTAGGTTTAAATTGTGCGCTGGGTCCTGATGATTTGCGTCAATATGTGCAAGAGCTATCACGCGTTAGTGAGGTTTATGTTTCTGCCCATCCGAACGCCGGTTTGCCCAATGAATTGGGTGAGTATGACTTAACGCCTGAAGAAATGGCTGACCATATTCGTGAATGGGCAGACAGTGGCTTTTTGAACATTGTCGGGGGCTGTTGCGGATCGTCGCCAGACCATATTAGAGCGATCGCGGATGCAGTCACCAAAAGCCAGCCGCGCATAAAACCAAGCTTGGGAGAATCTCTCAATGCTGCTTAGGCTGACTAAATAAATTTTAAAACTCAAATGAATAATCAAGTAAGCATGAGGCTGTCTGGCTTGGAGCCCTTTAACATTAATGAGCAAACCTTGTTCGTTAATGTCGGTGAGCGAACCAATGTTACTGGGTCAGCGCGTTTTAAGAAGCTGATTAAGGAAGAGGACTACGAAGCCGCGTTAGAAGTCGCCCGTCAGCAAGTTGAAGCCGGTGCTCAAATCATTGATGTGAACATGGACGAGGGTCTGATCGACGCTGAGGCGGTGATGGTGACTTATCTTAACTTGATGGCCTCCGAACCAGACATCTCTCGTGTGCCGGTGATGATCGATTCATCGAAATGGGAAGTGATCGAAGCAGGATTAAAATGTATTCAAGGTAAAGGTATTGTTAACTCTATCTCGCTAAAGGAAGGCGAAGAGAACTTTATACATCAAGCCAAGTTGATTATGCGCTACGGAGCAGCGGTTGTCGTAATGGCATTTGACGAACAAGGTCAAGCTGATACTAAGGAGCGTAAAGTCGAGATTTGTACACGCGCTTATCAGGTGTTAACCGAAAAAGTTGGCTTTCCACCTGAGGACATCATTTTTGATCCAAATATTTTTGCGATAGCGACCGGAATTGACGAGCACAATAATTATGCAGTCGACTTTATCGAGGCGACGCGGGAAATAAAACGGACCTTGCCGCACGCTAAGGTTTCCGGTGGCGTATCAAACGTATCGTTCTCATTTCGTGGTAACAACCCGGTCCGAGAAGCCATACACTCAGTATTTTTATACCATGCAATCAATGCTGGAATGGACATGGGTATTGTCAATGCTGGCCAACTCGCAATCTACGCGGACTTACCTGATGAATTGCGAGAGAAAGTTGAAGCGGTGGTACTCAACACCAATCCAAACGCCACCGAAGAGCTATTAGCGATTGCTAATAACTACCGCGGTGACGGGAAGCAGGTAGAAAATAAACAGGATTTAGAATGGCGGTCTTGGGAAGTCAGTAAGCGTCTGTCTCACGCATTGGTTAAAGGCATCACAGAATTCATTGAAGAGGATACAGAACAGGCGCGATTAGAGGCCGATAAGCCATTACACGTTATTGAAGGGCCATTAATGGATGGCATGAACGTGGTGGGCGACTTATTTGGTTCGGGAAAAATGTTTTTACCGCAGGTGGTTAAGTCGGCACGAGTAATGAAGAAAGCCGTTGCGTATTTAATGCCTTTTATCGAAGATGAAAAAGAAGAAGGCGATATCAATGGGCGTATTTTAATGGCCACGGTCAAAGGCGACGTTCACGATATCGGCAAAAACATCGTTGGTGTTGTGCTGCAATGTAACAATTACGAGGTGGTTGATCTCGGAGTGATGGTGCCGGCGGAAACAATCTTAAAAGAGGCGGTGGCACACGACTGTGACTTAATTGGCCTGTCTGGGTTGATCACTCCCTCGCTCGATGAAATGGTTCACCTCGCTAAAGAAATGGAGCGCCAAGGCGTCGAAATGCCCTTGATGATCGGTGGTGCAACAACCTCGAAAGTGCATACTGCGCTTAAGATTGAGCCAAACCTGCTTAAAGATCAAGTGGTTCACGTGCCTGATGCGTCAAGGGCCGTGGGTGTTGCGCAAAGTCTATTGTCACAAGAGAACAAAGCGGGTTTTGTAAATGATGTTCGCGATGAGTATGAACGTATTCGAGTAGAGCGCGCAAAGCACGGTAAAGTGCATAAGACCGCCGAAATAGAAAAAGCCAGAGCCAATAAGAAGGTCATAGACTGGCCAAGCTATGAGCCTGAAAAGCCGATCTTCCTAGGCCTTAAGACATTTGACGATTATGATTTGGCAGCTTTGATTACGCGCATAGATTGGACTCCGTTTTTCAGTGCATGGGAACTTGCTGGTCGCTATCCCCGTATTTTGGAAGATGAGGTGGTCGGCGCAGAAGCAAAAAAACTATTCGCTGATGGTCAAGCCATGCTGAAGCAGATCATCGATGAGAAGTGGTTGCAAGCACGAGCGGTGATTGGCTTCTTTCCAGCAAACTCAGTCGGTGATGATATCGAAGTGTATACCGACGATTCTCGAACTGAGATAGCGCACACCTTATATCACTTGCGACAGCAAGATTTAAAGAAAGGTGATCAACCGAATTATTGTTTATCGGATTTTATCGCGCCGCGAGACTCTGGCAAGGCCGATTACCTTGGTGGCTTTGCAGTGACTACCGGTCACAAAATCGATGAAAAGATCGCAGAATTTGAAGCCCAGCATGATGATTATCAATCGATTATGCTGAAGATATTAGCCGATCGTTTAGCGGAAGCCTTTGCTGAGCACATGCACGAGAGAGTTCGAAAAGAATTCTGGGCGTATGAAGTGGATGAAGACCTCGATAACGATGCGTTAATACGTGAAAAGTACCGTGGCATACGTCCTGCGCCGGGTTACCCAGCTTGCCCAGATCATACTGAGAAAGCGACGCTTTGGGACATGCTTCAGCCTGGAGAGAATGCCGGCATGAGTATCACCGAAAGCTTTGCTATGCTGCCCACAGCGGCGGTCAGTGGTTGGTATTTGGCTCACCCTGAGTCGCGTTATTTTTCGGTTACCCGTATTCAGCAAGACCAGGTGGTCGATTACGCTGAGCGAAAAGGCATGGACTTAATTACAGCAGAGCGATGGTTAGCGCCAATCCTCGGCTACGATGTATAAAGTCGTGATGATGTTGGCGATTTCGCTTACACTTAAAAAAACTTCTTAATCCAGGCTTATTCCATGAAATCACCGAATTTAATTATCGCGGTTGTAGTATCGATGTTATCGGCGACAGCGCTTACTGCAAACGGCGCCGATGCTTCTGAGCATACTGAAAAAATGTGTGCGAAAGTAAAGGAGTGCGCACTAAGTGACGCAGCAGGAAGTCAAATTCCTGAAGAAATGAGGGCCGTTATTGTGCAAATGATTGATAGTCAATGTGCAACTATGGCCTCACGTTACAATGCAAAGTTTAAAGAAGCTGGCTTGCAAGATAAGTCCAATGCGTGTGTTGATTCAATTATTAAACAAAGCTGTGAGGAAATTATCGCAACCAATGGAGCGCCGACCACCAAAGCTTGCAAAGATTTTGAGCAAGCCGCGAACGACGCTGGAATCGACATAAACTAGGTTTAGGCAGAACTATGAGCAGTAACGAATTAGTCGATTTCCTAAATTGCGAAGCACTCGATTTAAACCTGTTTCGAGGCCAAAGCCGTGACTTTAAAACAGGCCAGGTGTTCGGTGGCCAAGTACTGGGTCAAGCGATAAAGGCAGCGTATAATACGGTAGATGAGAATCGTAAAATTCATTCCGCTCATGCCTACTTTTTGCTGCGCGGAGATGTTGATGCACCGATTATTTATGAAGTCGATCGGAGCTTAGATGGAGGTAGCTTTTCGTCTCGTCGTGTGGTCGCTATTCAGCACGGGCGACAGATGTTTCACTTATCCGCATCATTTCAAAAGCCGGAAGAAGGCTTAGATCATCATCGTTCATGGGTGCCGCCGAAAGATGAACTTAAATCCGCTCTTGATAGTAATGTGCCTGCTGATCGACACTTCCAGTCCGAGTATTTTGACGTACATTACATTCCCCGAGATCGAATAACGCGCGACGACAGTATTCAGTTTTGGATGAAAACAAAGCATTCGCTACCCGATGATATTGCGTGCCATCATTCTGTGTTGGCTTATATTTCTGACATGGGTTTGTTGCAATCAACTTTGGTACCGCACCAGTTGGATTTAAAAACGCTCAAGGAGCGTCGAGAGAAATTAATGATGGCGTCTCTGGATCATGCGATTTGGTTTCACCGCGATTTCAGAGTGGATGACTGGCTGTTTTATGAATGCAGGTCGCAGTCTACAGGCAATGGCCGCGGTTTGGCCTTTGGACGTATTTATGACGAGGGAGGCACATTGGTAGCTTCAACGTCACAAGAAGGATTGTTACGTCTGCGTCGGTAGTTCAAGGTCTAGCTCCAGCGCGAGTTTGCGTAATCTTTCAAAACGCTCGAAGTGATGCGTTTGATAATCGTTTCCACGCTTTTGCATATGCCATAGTAGGTCGCACCAAAGAACCGCGATTTGCGATGTATGAACAATGCGATCCTTCACCTTAGCTTGCCAGCCTTTTCTGTAGTTCGATAGCAATGTTTCAATTTGCACGTCATCGAGATTGAAGTACTGAATCAGTGAGGCTAAATCAAACCAGGGATTATTCGGCTGAGCATATTCCCAGTCAATAAACACGGCTTTGCCCTCACTAAATAAACAGTTTTGCATTACTAAGTCATTGTGGCAAAAGGTCCATGGCGTAGAGTCCTCAACGAACTCATTCAGCGCTGGTAAAAGTATCTCATGCCATTGGTGCATACTCGCGTTAGCGTTAGCAAGGTAGCTATTGCAATACTCGATTAAGCCAAAGGGCTCAATGCTGACGTCGTCACACTGGTGGGCGTGCGTTAAACTTTGTGCCAGACCAGCCAGTGAATTGGCTCTAAAACCTTGATCATCGATGAATTCATACAGAGCGATATTATTCGCCGCCATATAAAGTTTAGGCGAAACACCTAATTCAGAGGCTAAGTATTCCGCTTTAATTGTACGGTCGAAAGAGTGTTCGAACACCTTAAGCACCAGATGTTTATCACCTGATTTAATAAGACCTGTATGATGGTTTAAGCCATCGCGATAAACATTGACTAATACGGGCTCGTCGAGCAAACCCCAATTAGACCAATTTTCCAGTGCCTTATTTAGCATGCTGATAATTGGTTAGCCATTGCCGATAACCGAACACCGCTATAAAGAGATAGAGGCCGAATAACACGGCATAAAGCAAAAAGCCTCGGTCGATATATAAGTAAATAGAAGCGCTATTAATGACTATCCAATACAGCCAGTTCTCCAATATTTTTCGGGCAACCATCCAGGTGGTTATCACCGCTGACCATGTGGTGAATGAGTCAAGATACGGTAGAGCCGCGTCGGTGTTGCTGCTCAATAGGTGCCCACTTAGTAAGGTAAGCGCAGCGATGAGTGTGACAATGGCTAAGTGCTCTTTCAATATTAAAGAACGAATAGCAAGTGTTGACTTTTCAGAACTGCCATATTGCCATTGCCACCAACCAAAGACGGCCATTAGAAGGTAGTACACATTCAGTGCCGATTCCATGTATAAACTGCCATCCCAAAACAAATAGATGCTTGTACCGGTACCAATAAATCCTGCCGGCCAGCACCAGATGTTTTCTTTGACTGCGAGTATGATATAGATCAACCCAAACACAACCGCGATAATCTCTACATTGCTGGTCGCTGACCAAGCGAGTGCTAGATTATTGAAAAAGTCATTCATAGCCGCTCAATTCGCGTGCATCGCCTTGAAGGTATTTGCACACAAAGACAATTTTACCGTAGCGTAGCATCGACTCCTTCATACATCGGTTAAGCAAGGTGTTAACCGAATCAAACTCACCGAATACACGAGTGCTCATATTTGAGGTGCGTATCTCAACCTCATTAGCGTTGGCGTTCAGAAGGGCAAGAAAGTCTTTGATCTTTGGCTTGTAGTCGTCTTGTAGCGGGTACATGCTTAGTTCAACAGATAGGTTCATGGTTAGCTCCAGTATTGCTAATAGTGATCAGGCCAAAAGATACTTGGACCTTGCTCAGAATGAGGTTCAGTGACTGATGTAACCGCAGTCAGAAACCCGTCATTCCAAGCGATGCCAAGCAGTCTCTTAATAGCTGTGAATCATGCCTGCTTAGAATTCCATGCTAGCACGAACCCCAACCACTCGTGGCGCACCAAATTGATTGTACTCATCAAGTGCGTAGTTTTCTCTTGGATCATTTCCAAAGGTGCCAAAGCCACGAGTCTTGACCAATTCATCGGTTAAGTTTTTACCATAGATGGCGACACGCCAATTTTCCGCTTGATAGGCCAGTTCCAGATTAACCAATTCGTAGGCATCGGAACGCCCTTCATGGCTATTGGAAAACAAGAAATCGTCTTTCGCTTCGATTGATCCACTGATTGACAGTGTTTGGCTTAACGCATAACTACCCCCAACAACAGCCGTATAACTCGGTGCTTGCGCTTGGTCACGACCATTCAGATCAAATGGCACACCATTATCTCGATCGGCCTGAATATGATCGAAACTCAAGAACTCATCAAACTCGGTGTCGAGTAAGCCGACTTTGGCAAATAACGTGGCGCGGTCATTGGCGGCCCAGTCCAACTCCACTTCAATCCCTCGATTAGTGCCGCTGGCCGCATTTTCCGTAAAGTCAGTGAAGCTGCAAGGGCAAACACCGCCAATAATTCCGCTTTCGAAAGAGCGTACAATCGATTGATTTACTTGTACATCGTCACGATCTTGATAAAACACGGAGGCTTGTAAGCGCAATGAACCGTCAAGAAACGTTTGTTTTAGCCCAAGCTCATAGTTGAGCATGGTTTCGGTTTCGAACTCACGCTCATCGAGTGTTAAGCTGCCTTCCAAGTTAAAACCACCGGGCTTGTAACCTCGAGAGATCAACCCATAATAGAACGCACCGCTATCCGCTTGGTATTCTAATGCAATTCGGCCGCCCCAAAGGCTCTCTTCAGGAGCTGCAGTGGCACCGCTGTTGTCAGAATACTCGACCTCTCGGCGTTCCAAACGTAAGCCTGATGTTAAGGACCAGCGATCACTAAGCGCGATTTCGGCCTGACCGTATATCGCTGCATTAGTCGTGTCTAATTGGCTATCGAAGTCGCTGGCAAACGTATAAATTCGTTCAAGGTCGGTGTCCTGATCTCGGTAATAAAGCCCAGCTACCCAATTAACAGAGTCGGAAGAATTAGACAGTACACGCAGATCCAGCGTAGTGTTGTCGTTGCTTCGGGTGTACTGGTCGAATGACGAATAGAACAAATCAAAGCCAAGCAAATCGCTGTCGCATGAGGTGTTCTCACAAATGAAAATATTGCTCCAATCTTCGTCAAATGCGTATTCCAAATCCGAGTTTGCCAGACTTAATGATGCTTCAAGGTTTAGAGTCTCCGAAAGTTGATAGCTCGCTTTTACGGTACCGGCCGTTGTATCCTGACGATCGAAGCCAGGCTGATCAGTGTCAGTTTGGCGTGTGTTAGATAAACTAAAGGCGTCGTAACCATTATCGATATCTGCGACGAACACGGTGAAGTCTAAGGCTAGGGCGTCGTTGACCTGACTGGTGTAGCTTGCTCTAGCGGTTGTTTCATCGATGTTGTTAGTATCGTCACGACCGAGGAAAACAGCTTCGGTAAAGCCATCACTTTCATAATGCTTAACCGCTAATCGGTAACCCGATTTGTCGGACGTAGGGCCACTGATAACGCCGCTGAATTCGCGCCCACCGAAGTCTTCGAAGCCAGCAGTCACTCGGCCATAGAATTCTTTGCTTGGACGGTTGGACACGATATTAATCAGGCCAGCCAGCGCATTAGCGCCGTATAAGGTGCCTTGAGGGCCTCGCAGTACTTCCACTTGCTGTACGTCTAAGGTGCTGGCGGCGGTTGCAATGCCCGTCAGGTCGATGCCATCAACTAAAAGGCCCACCGAATTAATAATAGGTGCTTGAAACTCACTGCGCTCGCCAATGCCTCGTATCTGAATAAAGCGTCCACGAGATGCGCCGGTGGTGAAATTAATGTTAGGTGCCAAGCCCAGAAGGTCTTCAAGGTGCTGAGCATTGCGCTCTTCGACTAAGGATTGGTCGATTACCGTCACACTATTTGGTAAGCGTAAGGCATTGCTTTCAAGAAGTTCAGCAGTGACGACGACTTCTTCCAAAGTGGCTTTTTCATCGAACTGGGCGAGGCTTATTGCAGGCACACTAAGTACCGCGCCGAGGCTCATACTAAGCACGCTGTACTTCACTGTGTTTTTGGTATTTAGGAATTTCATAATGGTCTCTTGATAACTCTCTCAAATAGAGTTGATAAAAGACCCGGTAAGGCGAGAATGGAGTGATGCAACCCATCCCTACGCCGGTGTTAACCGGATCAGGTTCATGGGGTTTATGTTACCGCTCTCAGCGCGTGTTAAAACCACGTGGTAAAACCGAGGTGAGTTTTAGTGCAAAGAGCTAAACAAATCTCAGGCCAATTAAGGTATGGCCGCCCCCTGGGTGCCTGGCTGTCGATCCAATGTTTGATAAACAGCCATAAGCAGCGCGAGTTTAGCATGAGAAAACAGAGTGTCTAGCGCTTATCAGTCGATTTTTCTGAAAGAGCGATTAATTCGCTCACCGTAGCGAAGCGATAACCGCGCTTTTTCAGCTTGGTGATAATTTTAGGCAACGCGTCTAAGGTAGAGCCGTCTCCGTACATTACGTGAAACAGGATAATCGAGCCGGGTTTGACGGAATTAAGTGTTCGCTGTTCAATTTTCTGAGGAGTATCTTCACCCTTGGTAAAGGTCTCTGATTCAACGTCCCAGGTCACGGTGGTGATGTCCTTTTTATCAAGATAATACGGTAGCATTAATAGGCTTTTTCCATAGGGTTGACGAAATCGAATCTCGTTTCGATAACCTAGACTGCGAATCAATTCAGTCGTGCTTTCAACCTCTTGAGCGACCTTCGAATAGCTCATAAACACCATTCGCTTATGCGAATAGCTATGATTGCCGATTTCGTGCCCCGCATCGATCAACATGCGTGCGAGATGAGGGTTGGCTTTGATACTTTTGCCGTTTAGGAAGAATGTTCCTTCGATACCCTCACGTTGGAGTAGCTCCAGTATTGGCTTTGTACCGCGCTCGGTCGGACCGTCGTCGAACGTAAGCGCAACCACTTTTTCATTCGTATCAATTCGATAGACTAAGTCACCAAAAAGTTGAAACTCAGGATTTCGAGATAACTGAAATAATAGATAGGCAACGATTGTTGGTATTAACACGACGATCAAAGCCCACTTTCTAAGTGAACCATTTTGCAGAAATGCCGTTGCCTGGATTGCCATGCTTTAGAGTCCTTTAAAATCATTGTATAGTTATATCAACATCATAGTATTAGCGCTGTTTCTCGGTACAACCATATGAACGAATATTCATTTCTGTTAGCCATTGCTGGCGTACTTTTAATCGGAGCTATGAGCCCTGGCCCAAGCTTTTTTGTGGTTGCTCAGAACGCCTTATCAAAGTCGCGCGCGCATGGAGTTGCAACGGCGTTAGGTACGGGATTAGGTGTTGCACTTTTTGCAGTGTTGGCCAGTTTTGGCGTAACTGCGTTATTGCAAAACGTGCCGAGTGCGTATTTGGTGTTCAAACTCATTGGCGGTGCATACTTGATTTACCTGGCGTATAAAATATGGAGTGGCGCCAAGCAACCGTTGCAAGTTGATGCAAAAGCGCCTCTACCTAATACGCAACGGAATGAAGGTCTGATTAAAGCCTTTTTAACAGGCTTAGTGACACAAACCAGCAATCCTAAAACCGCCTTGGTAATTGCGGGCATATTCGCCGCCTTTGTGCCGGCAGAGCCACCACAAAATACCGCGATATTGGTGGCTGTAATCGCGTTTATAATCGATTTCTCATGGTATGCGATCGTTGCGATTACACTTTCCATGAACGCAACTCGAAATGTTTATAAACGGGCAAAATCAGGTTTTGATCGAACTGCATCCGTGTTTTTGGGTGTGGTTGGCATTAAGCTTATAGTTTCTTAACGGTGTTTCGTAAAACCGCTTATTAAAATATTTGCATGTGCTTCCTTAGGCTTACATCTGATTAATCGATTCAACGTAGAACAGTTCACATGCACCGTCACCGCGATCCTCTCGGGTAAGGGAGCTTTTCCATCGAAAACCATCTTGATGGCTAATCGAAACCAATTTGCCGGAAAACTTGGCGATTGTGCCAACGCGTATTTCCTTAAGTTGGGATTGTATGTAATCGCTACTCGGAACCATATGCATATTGGCGCTGCTTCGACTGAGTAGATCGGCTGGATATGGCAGTGAATTACCTTTGCTTCGGTAGATATACCAGCGTCCGGTTTGACGAATGTGTAACTGGTCGACCACTGATTGATCAGACATAACACCCCAACCCAAGGCTAAATCGAATGGGGCGACTTCCGCCCCTCTGTCTGTTCGATAACGTTTTTTTGAAAGAACTTTTGCGCTTAGTTCGAAGCTTGCAAGAGGTTCCACCTGAAAACCGTTAAAGTCAAAGGTTTGTGCATTTCGCAGGCTAAGTTGTATGGGGCTTTCAGGGGCTTTCGCGCCGGCAGGTAATTCGATGTCACTGGGCTGGCTTTGCCACCAGCCGAACAGTGATAACACAATCAGGGTGGCGGCAAATCGTTTTAATGGGTGTTGAATAACGATGATGTTGCCTAATGTCTAAAATGACGCATTCCAGTGAATACCATCGCCATTCCGGCCTCGTCAGCCGCGGCGATTACTTCATCGTCACGCATTGAGCCACCGGGTTGAATGACGGCACTGATACCAACCGATGCAGCATTATCGATCCCATCGCGAAATGGGAAGAAGGCATCGGAAGCCATCACCGACCCTTTTACTTCAAGACCCGCGTGCTCAGCCTTGATACCGGCTATTCGAGCAGAATTAACCCGGCTCATTTGGCCTGCTCCCACGCCGATGGTCATGGTATCGTTGGCATAGATGATCGCATTAGATTTGACGAACTTAGCTACTTTCCAAGCGAACATTAGATCACTCATTTGCTGCTCTGTTGGTTGTACTTTAGTGACCACCCTTATTTCTTGGGTGAGTGCTAAATCGTTTTCCTGTAATAACAAGCCACCGTTTACCCGCTTGTATTCAAACTGGTTGTGGGCTGTGTCATCCCATTGACCGCATTCCAGTAAACGAACGTTCTTCTTAGCGGCGATCGCGGCCTTCGCATCCGCCGCGATACTCGGCGCGATGATGACTTCAACAAACTGTTTATCGACAATCAGCTTTGCCGTATCGGCATCTAGTTGTTGGTTAAACGCGATGATGCCGCCGAAGGCAGATTCAGGATCGGTCGAGAATGCTTTCTGGTAGGCTTCGCTCAAACTGGGAGCGACCGCAACACCACAAGGGTTAGCGTGTTTAACGATCACACACGCGGGAGCGCCATCGAACTGTTTAACACACTCAAGCGCTGCGTCGGTGTCGGCGATATTGTTATAAGACAATTCTTTACCTTGAATTTGCGTCGCTGACGCGATACCAATAGGTGCATTTTCTTCAACGTAGAATGCCGCCTTTTGATGTGGATTCTCTCCATAGCGCATGGTTTGCTTGTGCTTGAATTGCACATTAAATGTTTGTGCAAAATCCGCCTTGCTTTGATCTTCTTGTATGCGACCCAAATAATTCGCAATTGCGCCATCATACTGGGCTGTATGCTCAAACGCTTTGGTCGCGAGCTTAAACCGAGTTTGATAACTTAAACCTCCTTCATCAATTTCAGCTAATAGAGAGGAGTAATCACCAGCATCAACGACAATAGCCACATCGTTATGGTTTTTGGCGGCTGAACGAACCATCGTTGGGCCCCCAATGTCGATGTTTTCAATTGCATTTTCGAGGGTACAGCTTGGGTCGACGATGGTTTGTTGAAACGGGTATAGGTTAACCACCACCATGTCGATTTGTTCGATGCCATGCTCAGCCATAACCGTATCATCGGTCCCGCGTCGGCCCAGAATGCCACCGTGCACTTTTGGATGCAGCGTTTTCACCCGGCCATCCATCATTTCAGGAAATCCGGTGTATGATGAAACCTCGGTTACAGGGATACCTTGGTTTTCGATCAAGGCCGCGGTACCGCCGGTTGATAAAAGCTCGACACCCGCGGCGTGTAAGCCTTGGGCAAATTCTACAATACCGGTTTTATCTGAGACGCTTAATAGTGCTCGAACGGGTTTGACTCTGCGCGTAGCAGAGGATTGGTCAGTCATGGTGTTACCTACAGAGATACAGTGTTAGCTCGGCTATGGCTAGCTAAGCTTATAAGTTTTCAATTTTTTGCGTAAGGTGTTGCGGTTTATTCCGAGTATGTCGGCCGCTCGTGTTTGGTTGCCTTTAACTTGCGCCATAACTACTTCAAGAAAAGGCTTCTCGACTTCATGAATAAAAAAGTTGTGCAAGTTGGTGGGCATTTCACCGTTGAGATCTTTAAAGTATTGTTCCATCGCGTGCGCAACGCATTCTGAGAGAGGGTCTGATTTGGTCATATTTATCGGCTTAATTTTTTATTATGTTTTGAACTACTTTTTTCATTTGAATTTCGAATACTCCTTTTTATGCGGCCATTAGTAATGAGCTTGAACGAAAAAATGCTTTTACCAGGTGTCTCTGTTCAGCCGCATCTTCAGTGGTACATATTTGAGTTTTGAGTTCTGCGTTGATTTCATGACCCCAGTTAGCGAGATACCATTTGATGTGTTTTCTGGCCAAGCGAAGCCCCAGACGATCGCCATAGAATTGATGAATCGCGTGCTGGTGCTCGATAATGGTCTGAGCGCGACTGGCGGCCGAGGGGATGTCCTTGTAGTGACCGGTATCCAGATAGTCCGCAATCTGTTGCAACAACCAAGGCTGGCCCTGGGCAGCACGGCCTATCATAACTGCGTCAGCATTGGTCATGCTTAATACTTCTGAGGCTGTTTCGGGAGAATTGATATCTCCGTTGGCAATAATTGGCACCTCAACACTGCGCTTAACCTTGGAGATGGTGTCGTATTCGACCTCGCCCACAAATTTACATTCTCGAGTGCGGCCATGGATAGTGATTGCGCTCACACCGGCGTCTTCAGCGATACGAGCAATGCTTGGTGCATTGCGTGTGCTGGGTGTGGTGCCTGTTCGAATCTTGACCGTGACGGGCACGTTCACCGCCTGAACCACCGTGTTAAGGATGTCTTTCACCAGGGCTTCGTTTGCCAACAATGCTGAACCAGCCGCTTTTTTGCACACTTTCTTTGCTGGGCAGCCCATGTTGATATCAACTATTTGAGCACCGTTGGCGACATTGAACTGTGCTGCTTCGGCCAGCATAGCAGGTTCGGTACCGACAATTTGCACCACCACAGGTTCAGGTTCACCGACTAAATCCAGGCGATATTTACTCTTGGTTGTGTGCTGTAGGTCGAGCTGACTCGTTACCATTTCAGATACCACCAAGCCTGCGCCATGCGCTCGACACACCTGGCGATATGGCTTGTCGGTGACGCCAGCCATTGGTGCAGCTATGACATTATTGGCTAATTTGTAAGGTCCAATTCGCATAGCGTCGACGAGTTTGCAATTCCTGAAGGTGGCTAGATTGAGGACGACAGATGATACGCGAAGGGGTCTGTTTCGGTAAAGATCGAAACACAAAAAACTGCTACTTTTTTAGGCGATTTTCATCGTTGTGTAATTACTTATCGAGAATTTTTAGCTCGTAGCCGGTCGCTTGTTTTGGAAACGATAAGAGTTCAATCGTCACTTTCTTTAATTCGCGTGCACCAATTAGATCGTTAGTGGCGTTTTGATAAACATAGTCACGGGGTGATAGGTTTCGTCGTGACACCAATTTTCCTTCAGTATCGATGAGTGTCATTTCTAACCAAGGAAGAGGCTGTTCGATCTCTGCATGATTAATGATGCTAATGCGCAGTAATGTAGTGGACGAGCGTGTTGGGTGTGCTTCGGTACGGGCTGATGCGAGCTCGAGCTGGCTAAGATTTCGGCGCATTGGCAACTCAATATCGTGTTCAGCCAATTTGTCGGCTACCGGCACACTCAACTCGACGATTGTTTTCTGCGCGAAAGAATCGTCTTCAAAGACTACGATTTGTTTCATCCAAAGTTGGTAAACCAAGGTAACGCCTAACAACAAAACCAGAACAACGAGGAGTGGTGAGAGTAACCAGGATAGCCACGCACTTTGCTTAGCTTGTTTCTTGGGTTTTCGATCCAATTGAAACGGTGCTTCTGGTTTGGGTTTAGAGGACGCAGCGGCTGATCTGGCTGCTGCGGTTGAGGCTTTCATCAGCTTATTTTCAACGAGAGAATCAACCTGGTCGATGAGTTTTTCTTTAGCCTGTTTATCGGCGTGTTTAATCTGAGCATTGGTACTGCTCGGCGAAGGCACAACATCATTTGTCGGGAGTGCAAGCTCTTGTTGCCCGGGTTTTTGTCGAGATGTTTCTGACGCTACCGGTTTGGCGGTTGATGGGCTGAGGGGCTCA
This sequence comes from Arenicella sp., assembly GCA_965230315.1. Lineage (GTDB taxonomy): Bacteria > Pseudomonadota > Gammaproteobacteria > Arenicellales > Arenicellaceae > Arenicella. Next base: position 2,692,340 of record CBDDKT010000002.1, on the reverse strand, counting down.
TCCTGCATGCTTTGTTGTTCCTTCTGACGCTGTTGCTTAGCGCGAATATTGGCCAGCATTTCTTCGGCTGATAATTGATTCGAGTCTACTGGTGTAGACGGCGCGTCATCATCAATGTCCAGACTCAAGTCTGAGTTAACGCTTTCGCTAACGTCGCTCAAGGAAATGCTGCTCTCTGTATCAGTATGAGGGTCGGCGAAAGAGAATTCCTGCGGGCTGGCGTCTTCGAGTATTTTTGCTGCCGCTTGGCGTTTCGAATCATCATCTTCAGTGAGGGGCTCAATAAACGCCTCTCTCGGGTCAAACCGTGGTGTTTCTTCTTCGCTTGGAATCAGGCGTGCTTGAAAGCGCTCACGACAGGTGCCACAGCGCACCATTCCTTCAGACACACGCAATTGCTCATCACTTATTACATAGGTGGTGAAGCAGTGTGGGCATTGCGTATTGTGTAAGGCCATTTGCTTAAATCTAGCTAAATATTATTTTCGACGAGCTGAGAGTAAACACCATTGATCTTTATCTTGTTGCTGAAATTCGAATTCGCTGCCGAAGGCAGTTTTAACTTTTTCGGCTTGAGTCGTTAAGATACCGGTTAATAGTAATTCGCCGCCAGGCGCTAAATGTAGCAGTAAGGTGTCACGCAATTCAATGATTACTTCGGCCAGTATATTCGCGATTACGAGGTCGTAACTGGCGGCGGGTGTTTCAGGAAGTTGCTTAGGTAGGCAAGCATGCATTTTGCTCTCTACTTTATTTCGAGTGGCATTCTCCTGACACGCCTCAACCGATAAAGGGTCTATATCGACTGCTTCGGCAAATTCAGCACCGCACATGAGTGCTGCAATGGCTAGAATACCTGAGCCACTGCCGTAGTCGAGCACTCGTTGTGCGGTAAAATCTCTATCAGCTAACCAGTGCAGACACATGTTGGTTGTCGCATGGGTGCCTGTGCCAAATGCCAAGCCCGGGTCGAGCACAATATTGCGAGCGTTCGGTGCGCTAGGCTCACACCAACTCGGGCACACCCATAAGTTGGTGCCAACTTGAACGGGCTTGAAAGAGGCAAGCCATACACGCTCCCAGTCTTGATCGATTAGCTTTGCGACCTCTGTCGGAATTTCAGTGCCCGTGCGACTTAGGAATTGGGTTTGCACAAACTCGATAATTGGTTCCAGGTTTACTGTGTCGTTAAACAAGGCTGTGAGTTTAACTTTTTGCCAGTCAGGTGTGCCCGGGAAGGCGACCTCATAGAATTCGTCTTCACCTGCATTCTCAGAGGTAATCGCCTGCGCTAAGAAGCCCTCTAACATATCAGAAAGCTTGTCGACATCGCTCGCGTCGATTACAAAGGTGGCTTGAATCCAGCTCATGGTGATTACTCAGTTGTGATGCTCATCTATCTCGATGCGCCTGAGTATACCTAGCGCTACAGTCATTCCCAACTGCATTCAGGATCTATTTCTGTTCGGTAATGTGCGTTGCAGCGACTTATAAATGCGCGGCTAACCAGGTTCTAATCTGTGCTTCGTCGATCTTACCCAGCACTTGGTCGACAACCTGACCATCCTTGTCCAGTAACAGTGAGTAGGGCAGTAGACCTTGTGCATTGCCCGTTTTTTCGAGTAACTGCATGCCGGTTTTCTCAGCATATAAAATTGGATAGCTGATATCCATTGAATCTAAAAAAGGTTGCGAACGACTGGGGTTATCAATCGCCACACCAACGACAGTGAATCCGTCTTTTTGATGTAAGCGAAACATGGTCTCAAATAACGGCATTTCTTCACGGCAAGGGCTGCACCAGGTAGCCCAAAAATTTACCAGAGTGAGTTTGCTTAATTGGTTGCCTACCGTATCGGTCCCACTGCTGGCTGTTTTGGGGTCGCTGGTTTCCAGCTTGGCGCTCAACAATGCCGATACTTCAGAAACCGGTTCAGTGCGAGAGGTATTGACCGCTATGCCAATCGCGAACGCAACAATGGCGATAAATATCAGTAGAACTTTATTTTGATTTGTCATGACGGTTTATGGTGCGGCAATTTATGGTTTGGCCTGGGCAATAATTGCAAGAAAATCGTCTTTCTTCATATAGCCGTATTGTCTCAGGTTTTGGTGTTCAGAACCGTCGGCCTTTATAAACAGGGTGGCCGGCGGGCCGAACACGTCGAAAAATCGTTTTAACGCTTCGCTATCGTCGTTGGTAACCGTGACGTCAGCCTCAATTAATTGCCAGCCTTCTAAGGCTGCATGCACACTTGATTCTTTGAAGGTTGTACGTTGCATGCGTTTACAGTCAAGACACCAATCAGCGTAAAAGTCGACTAACACAGGCTGCTTGGATGTCTTAGCATCGTCTAAAAGTTGTTGGGCTTCAGCCACAGTGGTGATTTTTTTGAACGGTAATTTTTGGTTCACGGTGGAATTGGAAGAGTTAGCAAACGTGACTGTTGCTAGCGGCTCACTGATATCGTCGCCTCCGTATAGCGCGCCAACAAATGACGCCGTGCCCCATAATATTGATATAATGCTGATTGCTTTTAGCAGCGTGTTAACAACATCGGTTTGGATGGCTTCTGACATTTTCCAAAGATAAAATCCGAGCCAGATCAGTAGGCCTGCCCAGCAGTAAAGTACTGGCACTAAGTCGACAAAGCTGGCAATGAATATCGCCGCACCCAACACCATAAAGCCTAAGAGCACTTGAACATGGTTCATCCAAGGACCGGTTTTCGGTAATAACCAACCCGCGCCGAACCCCAGCGCAATCAATAATGACCCCATGCCCAGCGCCATGGCACTCATGACTGCGGACCCCAACACCGGGTCGCCTAGGCTGATCGCAGCACCAACAGCAACGATCAGCAATGGTGAAACGCAGGCACCAACAACCAAACTTGAAATAGCCCCTAAAATAAACGCCGTTACATAGAGTGAGCGCGTATTAGGTGAGGCATTATTCAGTTTAGTTTGCAACGAGCTCGGCAGCTGAATCTTGAAGGCACCAAATAGTGAGATTGCTAACACCACCAATAAGCAGCAAATAAAACCAATCACCAGCGGGTTTTGGAATTGCGCTTGTAATTGGCTGCCCGAGGCGCCCAGGATCCAGCCTGCAATTGCGTATACCACAATAGTGCCACCGACATAACAGCATGCAAGCAGGCCTGAACTGATTTTACTTGGGTTATTTTGGCCAGCAATGATCGCTAATAAGATTGGTATCAATGGCAGCACACAAGGTGTAAAACTCAATAATATGCCGATAAAAAACGCCGCAGATACGTAAGCCCAAAAACTTTTATTCGGGTCAGCTGTCGATGCCGCAGAGAATCCCGACTGTGTATTGCTGCCATTTTCGGTGGCCGGGGCAAGCTGAATTTGAGGCTTGCTGTCCGCCGAGGAGCTTGCTTCACTATTGGCTTGAGACGGCGTAAACGCAACATTTATGTTTCGAATCTGAGGTGGGTAACACACGCCGACCGGTTTATTGCAACCTTGCCCTAGGATTTCCAGCTGTAGTTCGTTTCCAGTACTCGGCAGACTTGTGATCGGTGCGCTCAATTCGACGTTTGTAGAAATACACCTCTACTTCACCAAATTCGGGGTCTTGTTCGATAACCCCTTGCGGAAATACAAGGTCGCCAAACTCAGCGCCAGGCGTTATCGATGACACCTTAAACTGCTCGCGGTACATGTAGTAGTCTTCGGCGATGCTCCACTGAATACGCAGTTGATCGCCATCGATAAAAGCGGTCATGCCAAAGGCTTCAGTTTCCGGCAATAACTCGGTTTTTTTGGTGCTCCAAAACTGTGCATTAGCAGTCATTGTGAGTAACACCATCAAAGCGAGTGTTAAGCGCAGTGTATTCTTTAAGTAACGGGTCATTTTAGTTCTTTTAAAAAGGCTATTTCTGTTCTCTTAAGACCGAGTTTGGGCGCAATGGCTGTCATTAAGTTTATCGTCATGGATTTGTGATCAATGATCTGTAACATTGTGCCACTGAGGATTGTCACTCGATACCAACGATTTATCATCACCATTATAACTGTCTTGGCGTAAGCACACGTATGAAGAATCAACGAATATTGGAAATTGACGGGGTTATCAACTTTCGCGATCTCGGAGGGTATCAAACCGAAGATGGTCGTACCGTGAGCTGGGGGAGAGTCTATCGGTCGGCGCAACTCGATCGAATGAGTGATCAAGGCGTAAAAGAAATGGCTGCCTTAGGCATTAAAACGGTGGTGGATTTGCGTTTTAGCGAAGAAACCAAGCGATACCCTACCATGTTAGACGCAGTGCCTGATGCTGACATCTTGTGCTGGCACGATGAATTTGATGGTGACGGCCGTGAAAAAAGTGATGCGATCAAGCGGGTATGGCAGCAAAGTCTTGATAGTAATGATCCAGCGCAGGTTCGCGAAGCCATGGCGTATTAACTACCCTAAAAAGCTCTATTCACACCGCGCGATATACAAAGCGATGCTGATCCGTTTGCTGGAGCAACAGACGCCGTTAGTCTTTCATTGCGCTGCGGGCAAAGACCGTACCGGCGTAGCGGCCGCGTTAATATTGTCATTATTGGGTGTGGATGATGACACGATTATTGAAGACTACTTAGTTACCCAAATAGTGACTCAGAACTTATTAGAGTCATTTCACGCAGGCGGTGCGACCGGGCCGAGTGGTAACTCAGATTTTCAACAAAAGCTGGCCAGCTATCCGAAAGAGATGATACAGCCGGTATTTGATGCTGATATCAGTTATATCACCACATTAATCGACTACGTTAATACTGAATATGGCAGTTTTAAACACTATGCGCTTGAGGTTTTGAGTTTGAACCTCGGGCAGCTCGAAAAGCTAAAGCTGCAGCTTTTAGCCTAAGGCGATGGTTTCATTCGCTCGGATCGGACGGTTGCCGAAACCGTAAATGGGTAATTTGTTCTCTTTGTTCTCCTGCTTCGAGGAGTGGCGCGTAAAAGCCCGATTGATTGATCGCATCAGGGGCGATCTGGGTCTCTACGCAAAACCCGGCTGACGCTGCGAAAGGCGATTCCAGAAACTTCCCAGTGTAAAACTGAAATCCAGGAGAATTGCCCAGCACATCGAGCGCAATACCAGAGCGTTTCGATACCACACTCAGCATTGACTTTATGCTGCCCATCTCGTGGTCATCAACGTTGAAGTGATGATCGCAAGCGCCACTGAATTCAGGGATCGTAGGGTCGGTAATCGTGTAATGAAACGGTGATGCTATCGGCGACACGGTGCCGGTTGGTAGATTGTGTTGGTCTACGCAAACATAAGAAGTCGCCGATAATGTAAACAGGTGATCCGAAATGTCGGTTTGAGAATCGTCAGCAACACCACCGAGATTAAGATATACGTGGTTGGTGGGGTTGATGAAACAGGTGGTGTCGCACTGGCTTTGGTATTTAATCGTCAGACACCCATCGTTAACCTGATAGGTCGCCCATGTCGTCAGTAAACCTTTCAGGCCTATCTGAGCCATATCATAGTCCAGACGGTAGCAGACAGTATCAGAATTAATGGATTCTACTTGCCAATAATGTTTGTCAAAACCAGCCCCACCGCTGTGTAAGGTGTTGTCGCCTTCATTACACGGCATAGTCAAGACGTCACCATTTATCACCAGCTGACCATTTGACACTCGATTGGTAATAGGGCCGATTGATGCACCCATGTAAAACGAGTCTTCAAGGTAATCTTCATAATTGTTATAGCCCAAAGCCAGCGGAACCCCGTTGTACTTAATACCGCAAATTCTTGCGCCGTAGTTTAGTAGGTCTACGCTCAGGCCAAGGCCATCTGAAATCGATGCGTTTAGCATTGTGATTTGTCTGTTTAGACTCAGTAAAATGTTAGTTATAAAGACATAGTATAGCGATACACTTGTTATCATGTAGATTGAATAATCATCGATAAAAAATTTATGCCGTCACTTCAAGAGTTACTGAGCAGCATGACCAATCGCCTGGTGTTTATTACCGTGGTGATTTATTTCGCCGTGCAGCAAGGATTATATGCAAATGCACCAACAGGTTTTGAAATGTTTGGTTGGCAAAGCCCCTTTTTTAAACCATGGCAATTGCTGACTCATATGTTCTTGCACGGCAGTGTGTCGCATTTAGCCTTTAACATGTTGGCCCTTTGGTCATTCGGTCGAGTTTTAGAGAAAGTGTGGGGAATTCAGCGATTTTTGATTTTTTATCTCGCGTGTGGCATTGGCGCGGCACTCATATCGCAGATTGTGGATCAATTTTTCTTTGGGCCTGTCTCCAACTACACACGGACCGTGGGTGCCTCTGGTGCAATCTACGGCTTGCTGGTGGCCTTCGCTGTGATGTTTCCGAACTTCAAAATTATGTTGATCTTTTTGCCGGTGCCAGTTGCGGCTAAGCATTTTGTTCCAGTTCTCTTGCTAATCGATTTAATGGCGGGCTTTACCGGCTTTTCAATATTTGGTCAGAATATCGCGCATTTTGCGCATCTCGGTGGCGCACTAATCGGTTTTCTAATGCTGAACTATTACAAGCGCAGTTCTTACCGTTAAGCCCCAGGCGTTAATCCGCATTGCGCATAGAGTTGCTGCAATAATGTCACATGCTGCTTTGTAATGACCTTGCCCTGTTCGAAAAGTTGCTTACGCTGAGCGAGCCACTGGGCGTAGGTTGGATGAGCATATTTCAATAGAGGTTGTTCTACTCGATCTAGTACAGCAGTAAGCTTCTCAGCGCGTTGATTTAGTCGAACGGCTCTCGCCTGAACCCGTTGTATAAAGTATTTATTTACCAGATTTTTCAAAAAGTGCGCTTGTTGTGTTGGTTTTTGTTGCAGACACAGCGGCGATTCGAGTCGTTGTTGAATCACTGAATTCGCTTTGCTCAAATTGTTAATCAGGTTCAGGTAGCTTTCGACCAGCGCGCCGCCATCGCCAAAACGCAGATTTCCCAGGTGGCGCTCTAGTTTACCGGTTTGTTGCTTGGTGAAAACTCGTTGCCCGTTGAGTACATCCTCAACAAAGTTGGCGATTACGTTCAGGTCAGGAATGGTCTCAAGCCGTAATTTCTCAGGATAATCGCTAGTGCTTTCATTGCTCCAAAACGATGCGTACTCTTGTTGCGCGATTAGTGAGTACCAGAGCACCGCGTTGAGATTCTCTTCCTTACTTGAAATAAATTCTCTCAGTTTCTCGGCGAGTGCTTTATTATCTAACACACCCACGCATTCAGGGCCCAGTTGTAAGATTTGTAAATCGTTAAACAAACGCTGAGAAGCGGTCGCGACCTTACCGAGCGAGCTATTTCTGTGTGCTATCACTGAATGTAGTTTACATTGTCGTAGGCTAAGAAACTCTCGGACACTTAAGCTGGCTTGCGATAACTCGATGGATAGGTCGCGCAACGCCGGATAGACCAAGGGTGTCAGCGGTTTCTGGTCGACGGCTTGTCGCTCTAAAACGGCCTCTAAGCGGTGCAGATAATCGTCACTTGGGCTAGCGCTTTGTTCGCAAGCTGTTAACAGAGCAACAAGCAGATAGACAATTACCCAGCGCGTCATCTGGGTGGTTTAAGGCTTAGCGCGATACCAAATTTAGTGAGATGTTCGCGTAGTAGTTTCTTTTCAGAGCGATTTAGAAATGCCCCGATTTCAACTTCTTCATTCAGGTGCCTTAGGTAGAGTGTTGGCGCCGTCATTCGATAGCGACTTGGTTGTTTTAATAATGAGCTGTTACTACGCTGCCAGTGCCATTCCTGTTTTGGGTAATACACGCCTTTTTGAATGATGAGCGAATCGGCTTCCAGGATCAAAATTTCTTTGAAACTGAGCTTCCATGACACGTAGTACATACCGATACCGACGAGCAGAATTTCAAGACCCGCAAAGGGCAAAACCATCCAGGCCCCCATCGCTGTCCAGCCAAGCGCTATCAGCATATTTACCAGGAACATCGCGAGCAATATTCGCTTATTAGTTTGCCAGGACATTGAACGGTTTGGGCTTAGAATCAGGCGTTCTTCTGTATCGTTTGTCTGTACTTCAACCATGCAGCAATACTAGCAAATACCCGTCCAGATCAGGTAGTGCTAAACTGGTTAAGATAAAACAGGAGAAATGTGATGAGCGATTCAAGTAAAACAATTGGGGCAATCGAGTGGCGAGATTTAACCGTTGATGATGCAGTGGGTGTAAGTGATTTCTACGCCACTGTGGTGGGCTGGGATAAACAGCCGGTTTCAATGGGAGACTATGACGATTTTAATATGAATTTGTTGTCCAGTGGAGAAACCATTGCAGGAGTGTGCCACGCAAGGGGAAGCAACGCCGACTTGCCGCCACAATGGCTAATGTATGTCCGGGTCAAAGATTCAAAACAGAGCGCTAAAAAGGTTGTCGAGTTAGGCGGTGAGATTATTCAAGGCCCCAGAGAGATGTCGGGCGAAACCTACTTCATTATTCGAGACCCGGCGGGCGCAGTGCTCGCGATTTACTCATAAGTTTATTTCTGCAACTGTTAATCACTGAAACGACGGCTGTAATTCTCAAGTGCTAATGTTGATACTCGCATAGAGTGTTAAGGTCGCGAGGTTGAGCCATTTTTAATCAGTTGGAATTAACAGATTGGGTCTGAGATACTCAAAGCAGACGTTATAGACGAAAGTAAAACGTAAACTCTGGCACCAACTTTTAAAGATTTTTCCGACATTATTTCTAGTCACGCTTTGAATTACGGTCAATATCAGGAAGGTTCCAAATCTAATCTATTTGCATATTTCAAGGCAAATACCAACGCATACATTGTGCCTATCGTAATAGAAAAACTGACGGAATAGATGATTACACCCTCGAGCTCTCCAAACCTAAGAAAAACTCCAAAGCCAACAAAGATCGTGAAAATGTATCGAAGAGATGTAATGTAGAGAGGGAATCTCTGATTCTTTTTTCTCGGGAACATACGCTTAAACAAAAATCCCGCTAGAAAAATTGTCATTGCTACCTGTATTCCTAAGTTGACTGAGGTGAGCAGCTTTTCCTCTAATTCCCAGAACCTTGTATCTATTACCCGCTGGACTAGGAACGCAAACATTGAAAATATAGCTATGAACAAAGTTGTTCCCATATCGAACTTGGACGCCACTAAGTCTTTTCGTTGCGGATTGCATTGCGCCCATTCGATCCACAACCTAATCAAAGAGTATGCACATATAGCAAATAAAATAAGAGGTATCGCTTCTGGATTATCTATATGAAAACCAATGTATTTTAAGGGTTCTTTACCAACGCTTAGCCCTATGTAGTCCCAAGAAAATAACAAAGAGCTAAAAATTACTAATTTCCTCCTCGCACTATAATACTCTGATGTGAGCTGTTCCATTTTGGTTATTTCCTGTGTTCTTCTAGACCGCACATAGTATATATAAGTGTGCCTAGATTTTGCCTGAACTTAATATTAAGTGAAAATTTGCAATGTTCGAATCGGCTGCATGGTCGATTTCGCCGATACGGTATAGATGGCTGTTAAGGGCAATTAAGCGCCCAATTTCGGACGAGGTGACTCTAACTGAAATAGGCCGAACAATAAAATCACGCGTGGCTCATAATTGGGAAGATATTCAGATAGATGGCATTAAGAGACCGCATATATTAAGATTCTTACCAAACACTCAAGTTTGTGATCTCGATCATGAAAGGATATTTTATCTCAGGAAATTCTCGTTGTTTAACGATTTCTGAATCTTGGTGAATGTCGACTTGAAATTTTCCCTTAAAATAGCACTTATTGCGATTATAGTTATTCTGGGCCTTGCAGGTGAGATTAGACAATCGGTTGAATTTTTCTGTAGCTCGTCTGACTATTTCAAGTCCATGGCTGGGGGATTTTCCTCGGCTTGGTCAGTTAACCGCCCCTACCTGTCGATTATCGCCAAATATTGTGTTGTCGTTTTTGGCATTTGGTTCGCTGCGACGTGCTTCATAATATTGATTAATAGTCTCTACGTTCAATTTGTGAGGGGGAGGATCAGCGTATTTATCTCTTACCACCATTCGATGATTGATGAGGTCCGAATTCTCAAGAAGGAGATTTCCGAAACTCATGTGCGTGTTAGGTACCTTGAGTTCCAGTCATCGCCGGATCACGATAAATTGCTGAATGAAATTTACGAAGCAATAGACCAGTCAACTTATTTCGTTTGTATTCCAGGAAAATGTGCTTCATTTGTTGAGGCTGAGGTGAGCTACGCTATCGCTTTGAAAAAACCTGTCCTTTTCGTAATTAACGATGAAAACGATTCGATTCCGAATACTGCGCAAAAATCCTATCCAATATTGTTGCTCAAAACGGTCTCCGATTGTCGTTTTGAGTTGTTGAAGCTGGCATTGGAACTAATGCACGGGAAAACAAACAGGTTACTTGCAATGAGCTTCAGCGGTATTTCGTACGAAAGTCCTTTCGTGAAAATTCCGCTCATCTTGTTGATGCTGCTAATCTTTGTTTTCGCTATCTTCTTCGCTGCAGGAGTTATTGTCGTTTTCATTGCAAGCGCTTTCATCGAAACACAAGAGTTCATTTTTCTATTTGGATCTTTATTCGCATACTTTCTAGCGTATATTGGTGCCATTCTTATGGCACTTTTCACGTTGACCTTCGCTCTAGGGTTTATGAAGGGTTTGTTTGTTAGTAACCGAGCAAGGAGTATTGCACGGAGAATGACACAAGACGGTACCTACGCGTATGAGCGATTATTGAAGTTATTTCGGCCAATTCACATGCTCGAGCCATTGTCGAGTGCATTGAGTAAAATCCCTCCCAAGGCTCATCACGAAAAAAATCCGTAGTCTCATGAACAACACAACTAGTGCAATCTAAAGAAAAAGCCGAGGCACTTCAGCTTCGGGCAAATAGTAGACTGTTAGATCAAGTTAAACTTGCTGGAGTTCTAGGTGTTAGGAAAGCCTTGCATCCATCCAGAATAATCGGGATCAGAGTAGAGTTAGTTGACTATTCGCTTATTGCAATTGGCGGGTAGTTATAACGCGGCGCGTAATCAGCAGGCCAATCTTTAAGAGCTTTACCTGTCGTGCATCCTAGGGAGGTGTTTAGTATATCTTCCGTACAAAAAAGAGGTAATAGAGTTCGTTATCATGGACAATATTAGTGGGGCTTTTATTATATAGATACTAAGCGGTTTATTTGTTATGGCAAAACTCGTTTCTGGAAGAAACTATAAGGGGTTAATTGTTGGTCATTATTTATAGTGGCTGGATAGATAGGGGAGCGCATCATTGGTTGGGCGCTAATAAAATAAATGGGAATTATTTATGGAAGTTTTAGGCAATAAATTTAGAAACAGGTCGATTACAAAAATGGGATTGGGCTTGTTACTTACCACAGCGTTTTCATACGCAAGCTATGCAAATTGCAATAAGGGTTTGAGTGAGGCTCGGCAGGCTGAGCTTATCAATAGTTTGCAAAATTATGAGCCATTAAGCGCTAATGTCAGTTCGGCTCAACAAATATTAGAAACTTCTGATGCTGATGTGCAAAGAAGAAATGAATATTGCGACCAAGAAGAATACTCAACAGATAAATATTGTCTCGAAAGAAAGTATATGAATGATGGTCGTTATTTAGTAACAATTGTCTTTAGCAAGGATGTGGAAATTCCAGTGCAACCCCCAGCTCCTCATATAAAGGGTAGCAAGCCGTTTAAAAGAGATACTACGGCAAGAGAAGCTTTTTTTGCGAAGTGGAAAGATGCTATAGCAACAGAATATTTAGGAAGCGACTATCAGTCGTTTCAATCCGTAAAGATATTGGGCGTTCATCGTCAAGGGGTAGCTATAAAACTCGAAGTCTCTGACGCTTCTGAACTCACTGAAGTATTGAATGAACCGCGAGTTTTACGTGTTTATCACATTGGTTTTAGACCGTCAGCACTTGAAGAAATAGCCCCTTAACATCAAGGAAGATAACAATTAAAAAACACGCCTAAACGTAATGGCCTCTTTGACTTAATTAGTTTTAGTCGGATTACAGACCGATTTGAGCTATGCAAAAGGCCGTGAGATACTTAAAGCAGTCATTCATCTACTTTTTAGCGTTGCAGAAAATAATCTAAAACTTATCCGAGAATCGTAAACTTTAGACATTAAGCTGATTAGGTTTCGATTGTAAGATAAGCCTTTAGTCATATAAAACACGGGTAGGAAACTTTGCTTTCGATCTCGCAAAAGCTTCTTCTAGCTGATATCGTAGTATTCGATAGATGTACTACGCAAAGGGGGAGGTACCATGGAAGTACAAAATGCGATTCTTCATAAAGTCGTAAAACGAGCGAATACGACTACTTCGAGACTTGAGGAAGCTGATGATGAACTAGAGATTGATGCAACTCTTACTAATGTATCAACTCAAATCCGTAGCTTATATAAAAAAGGAGTGGTCTACGGAGTTTTCGAGGAAGATGAGAATGTTTACGTTTTCAAATCCTTGCTTAAACAGTGTATAGACAATGGATGGAGCAATTTTATTGAATTTTCAAAGTCCAGTCTAGCTGTACTCCAAGCTAGGATGAATGAGAAGCAAGCGTCTGTTGGTTCATATGTCATGTTCATACACTACAGAGAGAATTCTGCCGATTATCTCTTCGTGGTCATGATGAATGATGAGGAAGGAGCATATGTAACTGAACAACTAACGTTAAAAAAGTCTATTCACTTAGAGCTATCGAAACTACACATGGCAGCTCGCATTAACATCGATAAATGGTTAAGTGCTGGTGAAGATGATGAAACCGGAATGAAGTACGTTAGTTTTGTGAGAGGTCGAAGAGATGTATCGGATTATTTCATTTCGTTTGTCGGTTGTACTTCAATTACAAGACCTAAGGAAGCAACACGCCAAATAATAAATATATTGGATGATTTTGCAGACGAAAATAACTTGACTCCAGAGCAAGTAACTTCAAATCGTGAGATTGCAGACGACTATTTGAGTAGATGCTTGAATGAGGAAAAAGAAGCATCTATTGAAACTCTATCGTTATTACTTGACGAAGATAATCCAGAGGCATTTAGCGATTTCATTGATAGTGAAGGATATCAAATGAACGCTTATTTTCATGTTGATAGACCTGCTCTTGCTCGCTTGCGAGGCGTAAAATACGAATCAAGTAAACTAAATGTTCGTATGTCTCATGACTATGTCAAAACTCATGTGAGTTTGGTTAATAATTCGATCACAATTAAGGATGCTCCAGAGAAATTAATGGAAGATATTAAACGACTTCTATGAGCACCGCTTTTCAACTCGCAGTTGAACTAGCGAGACTCGCAAATAAAGCAGCTTACTTAGAAAGTTGCTTGGTTGGAGAGGTAGAGGTAAACGAAGAGTCGATCCCAATTCTAGAAGCTCTTACTGAACTTGAAATAGTTAAAGAGTTAAAGATTGATGGTAAATCTAAGGTTGGTGAAAGTCTTTCTAACTCAAAAGACCAACTAGCTGAGTTTTCGATTTTCAATGTGTCTGGCTCAGGAAATGGAGGATATCTCTCTCAAACATTTGATGAGCTTTTAGATCGACCGGAAACGTGTTCAGAATTTCCCGAAGAATTTTACATTCGCGAGTCGGATTTCCTTTCTTGGGAAAAGGTCGAGGATGAGCGTTATAAGAACTATAAACACGCGACGGAATTGTGTGTGCTTTTGGAAGATCTTTCTGATTTTCCAAATCATGACAAGCTGTCTTTTGTTACTCCATCTCGTTGGGATATTCAAAAAAAATACCGTGAGGATGATCTTAAACAAGCAAATCTTAATGATGTAGAGCAGTTAGTTATACAGCTTAAAACTCAGAAAGATCATCATACCGAGAGGAGGAGGGAGATATTTATTCATTGCATCTCAAATCAGCTTGAGAGCATTGATCGAGAGCTTAGATTAGGTTATTTGATTCGGCATCTGAATGAAGTCTATAAAAAATATAGAACTGAGTACGAAATATATGCTCGGGATTTCTCTCACAATAAACTTGTTGCAGATTTCGACTCGCAACGTACTGCGTATATTGAAAGGACGCAAAAAATCATCAATGATATCTCAGCAAAAGTTTTATCTATTCCTCTCGCTTATATACTGATTGCAGGTCAGCTTTCTGATCAAGCGGGTATGAAGAATCATATTATCTTGGTAGGAGCAGTTATTTTTGTCCTGCTTATCACGATCATGATTCTGTTCCAGTTTTCAGTACTGAACCACATTAATCAAGATGTGAAGTCTCTAAAAGATCAATATAAAGACAACATCGATGAAGAACCGTTCAAGAGTAAGTTTTCGCAGTTGACTAGTAAGATAAAACTTCAACGAGCGATACTAGGCTTTATTGTGTTCGTGATTTTCTTAGTCTTCTACCTTGTCTATCGTTTGTATTCACAATATACAGATCCAACTATATTGGAGATGTTATGGAACTATTTGTGCAATTTCGTGAAAACAGATGTAGTGAATTCGTATCAAACTATCTGTCGCTAACAGTCAATATCAAGCACTTACAAGCACTATGCTCCATCAATGATTGTTTAAGTCATTGATTTAAAATAGTATTTATCTAGTTTAGCTTACTTATAATCAGGTGGTCAGAAATTAATTAATTGGTTTGTTACAGAGGTCGTATATATTTGATTTTAGAATTCTCCTAAGTATATGAAATCAATGACTTACGACACTTATGTGGCTATTCTACCCATAGTCACCACCTTTCATTCTATAACTATCCGTGTAACCCTACATAATTGGCTGCTTTTGGTAAGTTAGGGAGCTTGATCGCTTGGTCTTTTTAAAGAAAGATCGTCAAGCTTGCTGAGATGATCGGCTAGTACACGACACTATATGTACTAAGCAGAAACACAAGCAATTATGAGTTTAGCAGTGAAAGATAAGAATCTTACGTTCAAAGTAGAAGGCACTTCTTTAGGGTCGATTTCGGTTGTTCAATTTCAATTGGTTCCTCCCACCGCCGATGGTGAAGTAGAAACGGAATTAAAGGAAATAATGGAGCTATGCGACATTGAAGCTGGTTCTTCAACAGGACTCTACTCTGTCGACTTTAAAGATCATTCACCGATGTTAGGTGGCTTATACGTGCCACTTGAAAAAGCAGATGAAGTTAAGAAAACCCTTACAGATAGAGGTCACAAAATAATTTAGTATGCTAAGGCAGAGTGTTTACTTCATTGAATATTGAAATGACAGTTAAGGGCAAATAGCTGACTATTAGATCAAGTCAAATTGGCTGAAGCCCTAGGTGTTAGGCAAGCCTTGCATCCATCCATGCGACCATTTCGGCGAATATGTCTTCGCCTTCAGGCTCATTGAATATTTCATGGAACAAACCGTCATAGAGGGTGAGTTGTTTGTCGCTCGATGAGACTGCGTCTTGTAAGAATTGTGATCCCTCGGGTGCGGTCATCACGTCTGCAGAGCCGTGCATTATGTTGAGTGGTAAGCCGATGTTTTGCGCGTTGTCTTTGCATTCTTGCATCGCATTCGTCATGCTGACCAAAAATTGTGCCGATAACTTTTCTTTACTGACCAAGGGGTCGTTCATGTATTTTTCCACGACTGCTGGATCGCGGCTGACGGCTGAGGCGTCTAGAGCCAGCATTTTTGCCTTGGGGAATAGTTTGGCGATAAATTTAATAATCGCGACTTGCCAAGCCGGCGGTTCTTGCGGGCTTTGTATCGCGGCACCCGAGAGTAGAGCGCCTTGAAATTTGTCTTGGTGATTGAGTAATAGTTTGGTTGCAATCAAGCCGCCCATGCTATGCCCCAACAAAAAAATCGGGGTGTTCGAGTGACTGGATTTTGTTCTTTCATAGAGCTCGAGCACAGCCTTTTCGTATACCTCGAAGCTGTCAACGTGGCCGCGTAAGCCGTCGGACTTTCCATGGCCTGGTAGGTCCATAGAACTGAGCGCATAGCCATGTTGATTTATGTGGGCTGCCAAATGATCGTAACGCTGACAATGTTCACCTAATCCATGAACTAATAACACCACACCCTTGGTTTGATCGTTTGCGGGCCAGTGACGATAGTAGAGGCCTTCGTGTGTGCTCTCGGTTACCGCGTCAGATTGGTTGTTTTGGGCTGTGGGGTCGCTGGCTACACTCATGTTTTTAGAATTGTTAGTGGCCGGCAAAAAGAAAGGAGCTTTTTGCATGAGCCTGTTTACTTAGCATGGCGTGGTCTCGTGCTTCTACGCCTTGATAAAATTGTCTTTGTATTGCATCGATATCGTGACTGCGATCGGCGTGTCGTAATACCATGACCACTTTTTGTACATCGTCGAGCAATGTATCAACAATATGCTGTTCGAATTTAATATTGTCAAATGATGAATCGAACTCTTTTAGCCGAGCTGCTTCATCGAACACGGCAAATAGTTCGTCTATTTTTTGCGGTGCCTGCTCCATCAGTGTGCTACATATCTGCCATTGTTCTGCGTTAATAAGATCGTGCCACAAATACTTGGCGAGTTTGGCTGCTGATTTGGGTTCACTATGGTGCAAGCTCAAAAATTGTTCCACGGCGTCGGATTCAATACCTAAGACTCGGCAAATTGCCAAATAGTCGTGAAAACGTTCTGGCTCACGCACTTCCAAATAATGATCTAAAACTTCACGCTTTTTTGCATCCAAACGGTTTTTTGCCCCAGGGAATTGCTGCGCTAATTCTCCCCAACCATCCAGGCAATAAGATAGGCGAGCGCCATAGAATGCGTAGGGGTCATCATCCAGCGCATGATCGAAAAAATACTCATAAAACTTGAGTGCATTTACAAAATCACCGGCTTGATGGGCGCGTTGGGCATCTTCGAGTATCTGGATGATTTGAGGTTTTTCCATCTGTGTATCTTTAAACTTAGATCATGCCCAGTTCGAGTTTGGCTTCTTCTGACATATTGGCCATTGTCCAGGGTGGTTCAAAGGTAAGCTCGACGCGTGCGTCTGACACACCGACAACACTTTTAACCGCGTTCTCAACGAACCCTGGAAATGTTTCGGCCACTGGGCAACCAGGTGCGGTGAGTGTCATGCTGACGTCGACGAAATAATTTTCATCGACGGTGAAATCGTAGATCAACCCAAGGTCATAAATATTGACGGGTATCTCAGGGTCGTAAACTGTGCGCAGTGCGTCAACGATGTCGGGGCGAAGTTCCTCGGGAGTACGTTGTCGGTTTGACGAAGCCGGGGCGCTGTCGCTTTTTTCAGCTGGGACAATGTAAGGGGTGAGGGTATCGTTCATAATAACTGCCTTCCTGAATTTTATCGTAACATTGATACGGCTTTATTAACCGCAGCAATAAAAGCATCGATATCAGCTTTGTTGTTGTAAAACGCCAATGAAGCTCGGGCGGTTGAGTCGACACCGAAAAACTCCATAACAGGCATTGCGCAATGATGACCCACTCGAATCGCAATGCCTTGAGAATCGAGCAGCGTACCTAAATCACTTGCATGAACTCCGTCGATTTGAAACGAAAGTATGCTTGCTTTTTCGGCCGCGTTACCGATCAGGCGCAGACCGTCTATTTGTAACATTTTCTCGGTGGCGTATTCTAATAGCTCGTGTTCATAGTCGGCAATCGCGCCGACGCCAAGTTCACTCACGTAATCCAATCCAGCGGCTAAACCGATGGCGCCCGCGATGTTGGGTGTGCCGGCTTCAAACTTGTAAGGCAATTCATTAAACTCGGTGCCTGAAAAGCTGACCACTTTGATCATGTCACCGCCGCCTTGATAGGGCGGCATGGCCTCAAGCAGTGCTTGCTTGCCGTAGAGTACGCCAATGCCCGTGGGAGAGAAAATTTTGTGGCCGGAGAAGGCGTAAAAATCGCAATCCAATGCTTGAACATCAACCTCGATATGAGCAACGGCTTGCGCTCCATCAACCAATACTTTGGCGCCAACAGCATGCGCTGCATCAATCATTTGCTTTAACGGGGTAATCGTGCCGAGCGCATTTGAAAGTTGAGTGATCGCTAATAACTTCGTTTTCTCACTCAGTAATTTTTCAAATTCAGAATAAATTAGCTCGCCTTTGTCGTTGATCGGGATCACTTTCAACTTGATGCCAATCTGTTGTTCAAGCATTTGCCAAGGCACGATGTTCGAGTGATGTTCCATGGCAGAGATTAGCACTTCGTCTCCTGCTTTAAACGAATCACGCACAAAACTCTGTGCAACTAAATTAATCGCTTCGGTTGTGCCGCGCGTGAAAATGATTTCTGTTTCGCTTGCCGCGTTTATAAAACGTTGAACCGTTTTACGCGCGTTTTCGAATCGATCAGTCGCGCGCTGGCTTAAGGTATGAATTCCGCGATGAACATTTGAGTTATCGTTTTCGTAGAACTCTTTGATTAGGTCAATAACGTGTTTCGGCTTTTGGGTAGACGCGCCATTATCCAAATACACCAGTTGATGCCCGGATACTTTTTGATCGAGTACCGGGAAATCTGCGCGAACGCGTTCGATATTAAAACCGCTTTGTTTGTTCATTGCTACAACTGTCATAAGGCTTACCTCTATACACCGAGTTTTAACAACCTATTGTTAAACCAACTCTTCCAGACCATTTAATAATTCGCCGGCTAAAATTTGGGTTAGTTCCTGGCGAACACTGTCAACCTGTATGCGTTCTATTACTTCGTTGGCAAATGCGAAGGTTAATAGCGCATTGGCAGACTGAGCATTGATACCGCGCGACTTTAAGTAAAACAACGATGTTGGATCCAATTGACCAACGGTTGCGCCATGCGAGCACTTGACATCATCGGCATAGATCTCGAGCTGGGGTTTGCTGTCGGCTTCGGCGTTTTTAGACAATAGAAGATTATTGTTTTGCTGATCTGCATTGGTCAATTGCGCGTCTTCTGCAACAATGATTCGACCGCGAAAAACGCTGCGTGACTCATCATCTAATACGGTTTTGTAGTACTCGTCACTGGTGCAATTTGGCACCGCGTGATTCACCTGAGTATGGTTATCGACATGTTGACGACCTTGGCCAACCACTAAGCCGTTCATTTCCATATGCGCACCCTGGCCAAGTAAGTTGGAGTGGATGTCATTACGAGTGATCAAGCCACTCAACGCTATGTTGTGGTTTTTAACCTGAGAACTTTTGGCCTGATTAATGAATACGCCGCCGATATGAAATGCGTCATTGGATTCTTGCTGGATCTTGTAATGGTCAATGTGAGCATTGTCGCCGGCGATGATTTCGGTAATTGTATTGTTTAGATAAGTCGTATCTTGAGCGCCAATGTGGCGTTCGACAATTGTGCACTGCGAATTGGCTTCGGCAATAATAAGATTGCGCGTATGGCTAAGCGCGTTTGCTGACTGTGAGACAAATACGACTTCGAGTACGCCACTGAGTACCTGCCCACGCTCGAGTTTTACCACATAACCATCGTCAGCATAGGCCGTATTCAACGCAGTAAAGCCGTGTGGTGATGAGGGTAAGGTAGACCCAAAAGCGCTCTTTACGCTTTCCAATGAATCTTGTAACGAAGTAACATTTTCGCCCAACCCGGATGACGACTCTAAATCGAGCTTGCCATCGACAAAAACGAGTCGAGGATTATCAGTCTCAGGCAATTCAACCGCTAGGCTAGATTGTGCGCTGAGATTAAAGCTGTTGTTTTTCAGTGCACGCAAATTGGTATAACGCCAATCTTCATCGCGTACTCCGGGTAAGCCAACTTTTTCAAACTGTGCAAGAGCTGCTTCGCGCTGTGCATTTAGCCAATCAACATTTGTACTCGTTAATACGGCCTCGGAATGCGCGTTTAGCCAACTCTGGTTTTCATTTGCGCTAATCATTTAACTTGCTCGCTGTGCCGCTGGCGCGGTGTCTTCCAGGCCTTCAATCCAGTTATAGCCCTTGGCTTCTAGCTCCAGTGCTAACGATTTGTCGCCCGTTTTCACTATCTGACCATTTGCTAATACGTGGACATAATCAGGCACTATGTAATCGAGAAGACGTTGGTAATGCGTCACTATTACCATCGATCGCTCAGGCGAGCGTAGGGCATTAACGCCGTTAGAAACGATTTTCAATGCATCGATATCAAGGCCGGAATCCGTTTCATCTAATAACGCTAACTTAGGTTCGAGCATCGCCATTTGCAGAATTTCGTTACGTTTTTTCTCGCCGCCTGAAAACCCTTCGTTAACCGAACGTTTTAAAAACTCGTGTTTCATTTCAACAAGGTCTGCTTTCTCGCGAATCAGCTTTAAAAAGTCACCTGCTTTGATTTCATCTTGGCCGTGGTATTTGCGAATGGAGTTCATTGCGGCTTTTAGCATCGCCATATTACTCACGCCTGGAATTTCTACCGGGTATTGAAAGGCCAGGAATATTCCTTCGCATGCACGTTCTTCGGCTTCCAGGTCGGCTAAGTCCTTACCTAGATATTCAATGCTGCCTTGAGTGACTTCATAGCCGTCACGCCCAGAAATCACATTAGATAAGGTGCTCTTACCTGAGCCATTAGGCCCCATGATTGCGTGTATTTCTCCAGGTTTAACTTCTAAGTTAATGCCCTTAAGAATTTCTTTGCCATCAACAGCGGCGTGTAGGTTTTTAACGTTTAACATATCTTTTTTTTACCTTTACTTGGCATTTAGCCAAAAGCACCATCGGGGTGCCGTCATTCTTTGCAAATCACACCAGCGGTGTGGGTTTTAAATCTTTCAATACAGTTTGGTCGATCTGTGTGAGTCAAATCTTGATCATAATCATGACTACAAAGCTAGCCTACGGCGCCCTCAAGCGACACTTCTAATAACTTCTGCGCTTCGACCGCAAACTCCATCGGCAACTCGCGGAACACGTCTTTACAAAACCCATTTACGATCATCGACACAGCCGCTTCTTCGTCTAAGCCGCGCTGCTTCAGATAAAACAATTGATCTTCAGAGATCTTAGAGGTTGTTGCTTCATGTTCGAGATTGGCTGACGGGTTTTGCACTTCCATATAAGGGAACGTGTGCGCACCGCAGCGATCGCCCATCAACAGCGAATCACATTGTGAAAAGTTTCGAGCATTGTCAGCTCCTTTTGCCACCTTCACCAAGCCACGATAAGTATTGTGACCATGACCGGCTGAGATGCCTTTCGAGATAATAGTACTCGATGTATTCTTACCCATATGAATCATCTTAGTGCCGGTATCCGCTTGCTGTTTATTATGAGTAAGTGCTACTGAGTAAAACTCGCCAACTGAATTATCGCCTTGTAATACGCAACTCGGGTACTTCCAGGTGATCGCCGAACCGGTTTCTACTTGGGTCCAGGAAATTTTGGAATTGTCGCCTTTGCACAAGCCGCGTTTGGTAACAAAGTTATAAATGCCACCCTTGCCGTTTTCGTCACCTGGGTACCAATTCTGGACGGTTGAGTATTTGATCTCAGCGTCCTTATGAGCGACCAATTCGACAACCGCTGCGTGCAGTTGGTTTTCGTCGCGCTGCGGTGCAGTGCATCCTTCAAGGTAGCTGACATAGGAGCCTTCATCGGCAATGATCAGGGTGCGTTCAAATTGGCCGGTATTCATTTCGTTGATACGAAAGTAGGTCGATAGTTCCATTGGGCAACGAACACCTTTTGGAATGTAGACAAACGAGCCATCTGAAAATACGGCCGCGTTTAAGGCTGCATAGTAGTTGTCTTGAGTTGGAACCACGCTACCAAGGTATTGCTTGACCAGTTCTGGGTGTTCTTGCAAAGCCTCTGAAATAGGCATGAAAATCACACCGGCTTTGGACAAGGTCTCGCGGAACGTGGTGCGCACAGAAACGCTATCAAACACCGCGTCTACAGCGACGTTGTTCAACATCTTCTGCTCTTCCAGCGGAATGCCCAGCTTTTCATAGGTTTCCAATAGTTTGGGGTCTACCTGATCCAGACTGTCCAGTTGAGGCATTTCCTTGGGTGCTGAGAAATACGCGATGTCTTGAAAGTCGATTTTTGGGTAGTCAATGTGCGCCCAATCGGGCTCTGGCATTTTTTGCCAGCGACGAAATGCTTTGAGTCGATATTCAAGCATGAACTCAGGCTCTTCTTTCTTAGCCGAAATACGACGGATAACGTCTTCATTTAGGCCTGGTTCAAACGTATCGGATTCAATGTCGGTAACAAAACCTTCTTTGTACTCGCGTTTTACCAGTTCCTTAAGATCTTTGTTTTTCTCGTCTACGATTGGGGCGGACATAGCAACTTACCTATGATTACGTATTAACTGCTTATATGAATTGGAATGTCGCCAATCGAGGTGACATCTTGTTGGGTGGCCATGGTTTGCACATGGCGTGAACGAACTAAGTCGCTCAGCTTTTTACTGTCCAAGAACTGAAAGAATTCCTGGCTCAAATTTGTCCAGAGATTGTGCGTTAAGCACGGGTCAGCCTCATTACACGTAGTGCCACCACCACACGCTAAATTTATATGTTCATCGGCCGCAACTAAGATATCGGCCAGAGAAATGTCTTTATCACTTTTAGCCAGCATGTAGCCACCTTTAGCGCCGCGAACTGATTTGATTAAACCGGCTTTTCGTAAACTTCTGAATAATTGTTCCAAGTACGATAGCGATATGTTTTGGCGTTCAGAGATATCAATCAAGGCCACACGGTCGAGCCTGGCATGCAGTGCCAAGTCCATCATTGCGGTGACCGCGTATCGGCCTTTAGTGGTTAATTTCATGATTGAATTATAAGCGGCTTATGTGAAACCTGAGTAAATTACTCGGGTTTCGGAGTATAGACATGTAAAACCCTGCAATCAAGCGGTTTTTATGCGTTTATTAGCGGTGTTTAGGGCGCAGATTTCACACAAATAGCCGTGTTTCTTTATGTTGTGCTATTTGCAATGGGGGAGGTTTGTCGTTGTTGATATTACGTTGAAAAACAAGCAGCGATATGGCAATAAAAAAGCAGTCTGGTCCACCAGACTGCTTTTTATCAAGGTTGGATTGATTTATGAGTCAGAGCTTGGTATCCGAATTTTTTGACCAACAAATATCTTGTCGGGGTCTTCGATAACCTCTCTATTCGCTTCGAAAATCTCTGGATATTTTGAACCGTTGCCTAAAAATTTTGCAGCGATACCCCACAACGTATCGCCACTCTCGATGGTGTAGTACTGCGTTGATGTTGAGGCTTCGAATGCCTGATCTTGCTGTTCCTCAGATTGTTCTTCAGTGCCGCTGCCTTCCGCTTGGGCTACTTTTAACCGAGTTGCAACAACGGCTGATACCCCTTTCATGTTGCCTGCCATCAAAATTGCTTTCTCTTTTGCGTCAACGTTATCGCAGGTACCTCTGAGTACGCATACGGTATCTTCCTGCATTTCCACTTCTAAGTTGTTGATTCCAGGGTTATTGTTTTCTATATCCTGCTTAATTTTCTCAGCCGCGTCGGCGTCTCCGATACCAAATACCTTCTTGCCGATATCGGCTGCAAAATCAAATAGTCCCATCGTTTCTCCCACCTTTATACAAGGTTTTTCTTGGTTAGTTACGCAGCACACACTGCCGCTACAGCCTACACTTTGCGGCCTCTCCTTGGCAAGTAGTAGGATTTTTACCATTTTGATGCCATAAGTTTTGTTTAAAGCTTTGTTGTCGTCTGGTTCACAACGTGGCAAGCTCCCTATCCCTGACAAATTGAACGATATACCGAACTATCGCGACGTTAAAATGACTCAATCAAGATTTCAAGAAGCTCAAAAATACATTCCTGGAGGCGTGAATTCGCCCGTGCGAGCCTTTAAAAGTGTTGGTGGTGAGCCAATTTTTATGCAGCGCGCAAAAGGAGCGTATCTATGGGATGCTGATGGGAAACAATATATAGACTACGTCGGCTCCTGGGGCCCGATGATATTGGGACACGCTAATGACGAGGTTATCAAAGCGGTACAAGATGCGGCCGAAAACAGTCTGAGTTTCGGTGCACCCACAGAGTCTGAGACGGTATTGGCACGCAAGATATGCGAATTAATACCCAGTATCGACAAAGTGCGTATGGTTAGTTCCGGCACCGAAGCAACCATGAGTGCGTTGCGCTTAGCTCGTGGTTACACAGGTCGCGATAAAATCGTTAAGTTTGAAGGCTGTTACCATGGTCATTCTGATAGTCTGCTGGTGAAAGCGGGTTCAGGTGCACTCACCTTTGGTGTACCAACATCTCCTGGGGTTCCTGCGGCTCTGGCGGAACAAACACTGACTCTGCAATTTAATAATCTGCAGCAAGTAGAAGAGCTGTTTTCCGAGCTTGGTGAGGAAATTGCAGCGATTATTATCGAGCCGGTCGCGGGTAACATGAACCTTATTACGCCCAAGCCTGGCTTTTTAGAGGGTTTGCGCAGCCTATGCGATCACTATGGAAGCGTATTAATTTTCGACGAAGTAATGACTGGTTTTCGGGTCGGTTTACAAGGCGCACAAGGAGTCTATGGCGTAACTCCAGATTTAAGCTGCTTTGGCAAGGTAATTGGCGGCGGAATGCCCGTTGGTGCGTTTGGTGGCAAAGAAGAAATAATGAATCACATATCTCCCGATGGCCCGGTGTATCAGGCGGGTACTCTGTCTGGTAACCCGGTTGCCATGGCAGCGGGTATCAAGACCTTAGAGTTAATTTCCGTGCCTAACTTTTTTGAGAACCTAACCGTTAAAGTTAAGAGTTTAATGCTTGGTTTAAAAAATGCGGCTCAGAGTCACGATATTCCACTTGCAACAAATGGTGTGGGCGGTATGTTTGGCTTCTTTTTTACTGACGCCGAGCGGGTGAATAGTTTCGGTGAATCAATGGCGTGTGATGGCGATCGATTCAACCAGTTTTTTCACGGCATGCTGGAGCGAGGCGTATATTTGGCGCCGTCGTCTTTTGAGGCGGGTTTTGTTTCAATTACTCACAGTGAAAATGATATTGCCGACACCATCGATCATGCGTGTGATGTCATGAAGACCTTAAAATAGCATAGGAAGCTAAGGCGAAGGTGGTTGTCGATCGATGATTGAAATGTTTGCCGGATAGCTGAAAGGTTTATTATTTAGTGCTGCACGGATAGCGATAAAGGTTGTTAACAAATGAAATAGCAATATCAGTGGTATAAACAATGCACCAACTAAAATAAATGCCATGAACAGGCACATCAATAGGTAGAGATAAATACTAATTTGAAAACATATGGCCTCTCGACCATGATAATCAAGATATTCAGATTGTCCTCGTTTTCTAACCCATAAAAAATAGCATACGAGGAAATTGAGGAGGGGTACCCCGGTGAATAGCAATAGTCCTGAAGCGTGCAGTTTTGCCGCCTCAGTGGGCTGATGTTTGTCACTTATATAACGTCGAATAGTGGGTTGTTTACGCACCATGAGCAGCATTGCAGTAAGCCCGCACATAAGCCCGCCGATCAAGAAGCTGATCGACCAAATGTACGAGCCAATGAACTGCTCGTCTACGCCAAAAACAAAGCGCACAATTGGAATCATTCCCCACCCCATTGTAAACAATGCAACAACGACAAAAACCCAGCTTTGTAAGCGATTGGCCATAATTAGATATTTGTTAAAGAAGAGCGAAAAATACAGTTTCTGAGCGGTGTATTAAAACATAGAAGCTGTTAAGATCGCGGATTAAATTTGGGGTGCTGTGGCTGTCGATAAGGAGCGAATATGCTTTTTATTGGCGCATTTTGTTAGCGCATTTTGCTCTAGTCACGTCACCAGGTTGTTGTTTAATTAAGTAGTATTAAAAAAGGTAGCTAAAATGCGCGATTATTTATTCACCTCGGAATCGGTTTCCGAAGGTCATCCTGACAAAGTAGCAGATCAGATTTCTGATACTGTTTTAGATTACTTGTTAGAAGAAGACAGCGCTTCACGCGTTGCTTGCGAAACATTGGTTAATACCGGTTTAGTGGTATTGTCCGGCGAAATCACCAGTAACCGCAGTCTCGATGGTGTTACAGAACGAGTTCGCGAAACCATTAAAGAGATTGGCTATGTAGGCTCTGAAATGGGCTTTGACTACCGCAGTTGTGCGGTCATGGTGGCCTTGGATCGGCAGTCCCAGGATATTGCTCAAGGCGTTAATGAAGGCGAAGGACTTGACCTTGATCAGGGGGCTGGTGACCAAGGCTTGATGTTTGGTTATGCCTGTAGCGAAACAGATGTTTTGATGCCAATGCCAATCGATTATTCGCACCGCTTAGTCAAGAAGCAATCCGAAGTTCGTAAAAGCGGGCAATTAGCCTGGTTGCGCCCAGATGCGAAATCTCAGGTGACGGTACGTTATGAAGACGGAAAGCCATCCTTTATTGATACGGTTGTTCTTTCAACACAGCACGATGAAACGGTTTCACATAACGATCTGGTCGAAGCGGTCGTAGAGGAAGTCATCAAACCAGTCCTCCCGGCGGATATGGTGACCGGCGATACAAAGTTTTTGGTTAATCCTACTGGCCGTTTTGTCATAGGCGGGCCGGTTGGTGATTGTGGTATCACTGGCCGTAAAATTATTGTCGACACCTACGGTGGTGCAGCACACCATGGAGGCGGCGCGTTTTCAGGTAAGGATCCCACAAAAGTGGATCGTTCTGCAGCTTACGCGGGTCGCTATGTTGCCAAGAATGTTGTTGCGGCTGGTCTGGCTGACAAGTGTGAGGTTCAAGTTGCCTATGCAATTGGTGTTGCCAAGCCTGTGAGCTTAATGGTGAATACGTTCGGCACGGCTAAAATAGACGAAGCTAAAATAGAAGCCTTAGTCGCTGAACATTTTGATCTCCGTCCAAAAGCGATCATTCAAACATTAGATCTATTGCGACCGATTTATCGTAATTCAGCCGCGTATGGTCATTTTGGTCGTACTGAGCCAGAGTTTAAGTGGGAGTCTACCGATAAAGCCGATGCGCTACGTTCGGCGGCGGGTTTATAGACACATTCAAGCAGTTCGAAAGTAAAAAGGCGGTCTGTTCAGACCGCCTTTTTTGTGCCCGTTTTCCGCAGCGACGCTCGTGTCGAAAGTCTCGTTTTTAAAGTTCAGTCGAGCTGCTCAAGCTTTTCTTGGGTGTGCTGGGCAAACTTTAAACTGCCATCTCCCGAAAGTAATACGGCGATGTAACGGGTTTTTTCAAAGTGAGCAAAGATAATTAGCAGGATTACCGTAATCGGCACACTTAGAAACGCTCCGGCGATTCCCCAGATACTGCCCCATAGTGTCAAACTCATCATTACAACAAATGGGCTTAGGTTAAGAGTGTTACCCATGAGTTTTGGCTCCAACAAATTACCAACCACTAATTGCACTGAGCCTACCGCCGCCAGAACAATAAAAAATGGGATAAAGGTGTCAAATTGAACAAGGGCGAGCATTGCTGGAAAGAAAGTGGCAATTATCGAGCCTATGGTTGGAATAAAGTTCAGCATAAAAATAGTGAACGCCCAAAAAATGGCAAAATCTACTCCCACAGCACGCAACACAAAGTAGCTGACCACACCCGTTAAGGCACTGGTAAGCGTTTTTATCCAAAGATAGGTTTGAATGTCTTGCTGGGCGTGAGACAAGATGCTCATTATCGAATCACGCTTTTCCTGATTGGGGAAAATTTCGCGAATCTTGTTTTTAAAAGTTCCTTGTTCGGCAAGCATGAACGCAACATAAATTAGCACCAGGGAGATTTTCCCTACCATCGCCACAATGGTGTCTGTTAAGCCGGTAATAACGGGTGCCGGCTTAATGCCACTGATCACTTCTCCCATGTTGGGCATTCTCTCCAAAATAGAGGGTGGCAACATCGAGCTTACTTTGAGCGAAAGCCCGGCGAAGTTTTCTCGATATTTTGGTATCGCGGCTTTTACCTCGAGAACATTGGTTTGCACCATATCGATAGCAAGCGCCATGAAAAGCCCGATCGTGATAATCGATAGCAACATGCTCAGCCAGTTTGGCTCATCGGTCCATGGAATCAGTTTGGCAAAACTTCGGCTCATCGCATTGATGACATACCAAAGCATTAACGCGACTGCCAGTGGCACTAAAAATTCTTGCCCGACCACCATTACGTAAAAGATGGCGACAGTGCTCAGTATGATTAGCGATGTCGAGATTGTTCGATTATCTATTTCCATGGCACTCTGGTTGTAATTTGCAGCGAATCATTCTTGTTTAGTAATAGTAAGGGCGAACGCGATCCTGAACAAGAGAGCACATTCAGGTTGATCGGTTTATATAGACATTGTCTCTCTGACCTAATCATAATCTTCAAATCGACGATATCTGAAACTGAATTATCATAAAGAAGCGAGGCTCCTCGAGTTTGTTGATACAAGCTGTTTTAGGGCAGCACACGCCAATCGCGGCCGACTACCGCCAGGTTGAATGTCAGCAAAT
This sequence comes from Arenicella sp., assembly GCA_965230315.1. Lineage (GTDB taxonomy): Bacteria > Pseudomonadota > Gammaproteobacteria > Arenicellales > Arenicellaceae > Arenicella. The sequence continues at coordinate 2,663,849 of CBDDKT010000002.1, read as the reverse complement.
CAACTAACAAGCCAGTTTTATTTGGCTTGGGATAGGTGATACCGATCACCCGACAATAACGCCAACCCGAAGCACATTTCGTTTAACCAAAACTACGCCGGAGTAAAAAGCGACAACCTCTAGGGATAACCAAAGTGGTTCAAACGCGCACGATTGAGGCGCTTTACGAGTTAATAGACTTGCGGCAGATAAAGTCGTCAATATCGCTACCTTAAAGGTGCAAGATGTGTCGGCTAATCAATATTGATTGAGCAAAATGACACGGACAACAGTATGATCTTGGTTAAGACGGTGTTTATTACTTATACGGCGGTCACATCAATTAATGGCATGTCTTTGATGCGATCAAATTGCTGCTCGCGTGATAGTTTTTTATATTTGACTCGTCCGCGGTTCTCTTTAAAGCAGTCGGACGCGCTTTGGGTTGGTAGCTGTTGACAAAGATTATCTTTAACCAGAAAGGCGTTGACACCTGTCTCATCAACGCCAACTAATCGATAGCCTTTTTTCTTGCCTAAGTGTTCGATCGCGGCCAGCGAGCAGCCATGATAGAAGCCGCTATTGTGCACATCATAGCGAATAAATTCAGGGTCATAGGGTACTGAAACCGCAGCCGTTGGCCCGAAAGTTGCATTGTATTCGATTACGACTATGCGGGGGTCTATGCTTTCGATGCATTGCCAAAACCAGTAGTCGTTGCCGTCGACATCCAGCGATAAAACATCTATTTCGCCAACTATTCCGCTGTCGGAAATCAATGAATCGAGATTATCGCGATTGATAAACGCGTTTTTAATTTGAACCTCAGTCAGCCCCATTTTATCGTAAACCCTAACTGCGCCTGAGCATTTAGTGTCCGCTCCATCGATAAATAGTCCGGCAAAATCCCGGTTTAAAGCCAGGTTCAGGCAGTTACATTGATCAGGTGCAAAACCAAATTCGACGAATTTTCCGATATCGTCGTCGATTGTATCAAGTAGGTAATCGATGATGCCGTCTTCACGGTGTTGAGAGAAGACTCGATATTCTTGCCTATTAAGCGGCGATTCGGCATTTCGCCGTTTTAGTTTCAGCTTTCCAACAAGTTGTTTAAACTTGATTTTTAATGCTAGCTTATCCATATCTTCGTACTATTTTACGTGACCGTGAGATAACTAAATACGTACGCTGTGATAGAACGGATGATATCTAGTCTGATTTGTTTGAGCGCAGTATTGCAGAGCCACTAAGCCAGTTCAAGTGGCGATGCTTCCCGTTTTTGATGAACGGTAAAGTCATGTTGCTAATGAGGATTCTTCCAAGCATTTCATTAGTTTCTCCTTTTGTTATACTCCCCCAATGTCTGAGCAAACCCAAACTTCAATCATCGCTATTGGGGCTATTCTTATTTTAATTGGAATGTTTAGATTGATATTTCTCAATACCGCCAATCCACACAATGTGCCGTTGACACGCTGGATGTTTACCGGGGGATTGATAGAGTTGGTCAAGGGCTTGTTTAAAGGCACAATGAATCTTTTTCGGTTCTATTTTGATGGAAATGCCAAATCAACGCTTTGCATCTATTTTGGCATTTTGTTGTTCGTTATTGTTTTGTAAATGCGTTATCGCTTTGTTTAACCCGTAAGAGTAAGCTGTGAATTTAAAAGAACTCATTCGTACCATTTCAGATTTTCCCAAGCCTGGAATTCAATTCAAAGATATTGAATCTATTGTGGAGAATCCAGCGGCGTTCAGCTATGTGATTGATCAGTTTTCGAGCGCGTTGAAGTCTCATCAAGTTGATAAGATCTTAGCGCTGGATGCGCGTGGTTTCCTATTTGGTGCAGCATTGGCGCATCAGGAAAAGCTTCCTTTGGTCATGGCTCGTAAAAAGGGCAAGCTGGCGGGTGACTGTGTTTCTGAGAGCTATGCTCTGGAATACGGTGATGCCGAAGTGGAGCTACAAAAAACAGCCGTTTCATCAGGTGATCGAGTTCTCATCATCGATGACTTATTAGCGACCGGCGGAACCGCGAAAGCGGCAGCGGCACTGGTCGCTAAAGTCGGGGGAGATGTGGCTCTATTTGCGTTTGTCATAGAGCTAGATGATCTAAACGGTCGAGATCAGTTAGGTAATGCAGATGTGTTATCTCTGGTTAGCTTTTAGCGTACGAGGTCAAAGAATTAAAATATCGAAATCCAAAGCAAGCGTAATGCCAATACGCTTAATATTAGATTAAGCCAAACTTGAAAGCGCTGCGGGTCAATTTTAAGCAACAGTTTTTTACCGATGAGCGTGCCGACAAAACCGCTGGCGATCATTAATACGATGAGCGATAGGTAAGGCGCGAAAGCGAAGCCCAGAAGGCCGAAAACCAAGGTCTTGAGTGCGTGTTGCCAAACTAAGCAGGCCGCACTTGTCGCGACCAATGCGACGCGGTGCAAATTAAAAGTTCGAATAATTGCGAGCACAATCGGGCCCGTAGCACCGATAAACATTGTGACAAAGGTGGAAAGCGCTGCGCCCATAAACAACGCTTTATTCGACGCCAGTTTAGTGACTAGGCTCGGTACCCACACGGTGATTAAAATAAATAGACCTAATACCGACCGTAGTAATTCGATAGGCAGATTAATAACAACTTGACCGCCAATCAGTGCGCCCAGAATACTGCCCATTGTGAACCAAGCGACTAAACGCCATTGCACGTTCTTAAGCATGACCAAGGTACGGCTGGTATTGGAACCGAGCTGCACCACACCGTGCACTGGAATCGTGGCATTGGCAGGAAGCAGTTGAGCAATTGTGGCTAACATCAGTATGCCACCGCCAATACCGAGCGACGCGGTTAACATGGAGGTAAAGCAACTAATGACAATCAAGCCACAAAAGGTAATCCAGGTGAGTGTCTCAGGCATGGCAATTAAGTCGAGCATAGTCTCAGCTTAATCAGTGCCTATTGCGAATGCAAAAATACTCGTTATATGAAAAAGAGAGTCTTTCTCTTAACAGTGATGTGAATCTGCGCGGTGATTTAACAGAACGGTGTTAACATTCGCAGCTAATTAAATAAGAATACCGTCATGTTTAAGTTTTTCGAAAACGCTGTACCGCCTTTTTCAAACGATAAGATAGAGCAACCGCCAAGCAGTATGGTGAAATTTGTTTGGCATTACACCAAACCGTTTCGTTTTCTGCTGATTTGTTTATTGATCACATCGGCCCTTATTTCGGGGATCGAAGTGTATATGTTTAACGCCATCGGCAACATGATCGATTGGATGCAGGTTAGCGATCCGTCTACGTTCTTTGAGGTTTACGGTGACCAACTAATCGGAGTTGCGATTCTGATTCTAATCGTCTGGCCGTTGCTGAACCTTGTTGACTCGGCATTAGAACACCAAGGATTATTGGGCAACTTTGCGATGCAAATTCGCTGGCGGGCACACCGATATTTGTTGGGTCAGTCTACCTCTTTCTATGCGAATGATTTTGCAGGTCGAATTGCGACCAAGGTTATGCAAACCGCACTGAGCGTGCGTGATTCGATCGTCAGCATAAATGGATTAGTGGTCTACGTGGTCGTGTATTTCAGTAGCGCACTGATCATCTTTGTGAGTAATGATTTTCGCCTCGCGCTACCGCTATTATGTTGGTTAGTCGCTTATGTGTTGGTAATGCGTTTTTTCCTGCCAAAGCTGAAAACCGTTTCAGCTGAACAATCTGATGCACGCTCTATCATGACAGGAAGAGTGGTTGACGCGTATAGCAATATTCAAACAGTCAAGATGTTTTCGTCCAGTAATGCTGAAGAATATTATGCTAAGGAAAGCATGCAACACATGTTGGTGAGCGTGTACCAGCAAATGCGATTGGTAACCTTATTGAACACCACCCTGATTGCGCTTAATGCTGTGTTGATTTGCGCGACAATGGGGTTTGGTGTTTGGTTATGGACGCAGTCGATTGTGAGTGCAGGCGCGATTGCAGTGGCGGGTGCCTTAACCCTAAGACTGCAAGCGATGAGCCAGTGGTTCATATGGGAGTTAGCTCGGTTATTTGAAGCGATCGGTACCACGCAAGACGGAATGAATACCTTGGCTCAGCCTAAATCGGTGGTAGATGCACCTGATGCGAATGAGTTAGTGGTAAAGCAGGGACGAATCGATTTTCGCAATATCGAATTTCACTATGGAAAATCGAGTGGCGTGATTAATAATTTTTCGCTCAGTATAAACCCTGGCGAACGAATTGGTATTGTTGGTCAATCAGGTGCAGGTAAATCCACTCTGGTTAATCTATTGCTTAGACTGTATGACCTGGAAAGTGGAGAGATACAGATCGATGATCAGAACATCGCGCAGGTAAGTCAAGAAAGCCTTAGACACCAAATCGCGATGGTTACTCAGGACACCTCGTTACTGCACAGAACAATCAGAGAAAATATTGCCTATGGGCGACCTGATGCGAGTGAGCAAGAACTAATGCACGCAATCAGGTTGGCGAAGGCCGACGACTTTGTGAGCGATTTAGAAGACAGTGAAGGCAATCGCGGCTTGGACGCAAAAGTGGGTGAGCGTGGTGTTAAACTATCTGGCGGTCAACGGCAACGAATAGCCATTGCGCGCGTCATATTAAAAGATGCTCCAATTCTCATATTAGATGAAGCAACCTCTGCGCTCGATTCAGACGTTGAGGCGGCGATACAGGAACAATTGGAACAACTGATGCACGGAAAGACAGTATTGGCAATCGCTCATAGGCTTTCGACTATTGCAAAAATGGATAGGCTGATTGTATTGCAAAACGGCCAAATTGCGGAGCAAGGGTCACATGCACAATTGGTCAGTGCCGGTGGTATATACGCTAATTTATGGTCTCGGCAATCAGGTGGGTTTCTTGGTTCCGATGACTAAATAAGAGTTGTATAAGCCAACTTAACGAAAAACCATTGTCGGTAAGTTGAGTCGATTTTTACCGTAACGACATGAAAACAACCAGCATGGTTGGGATCAAGGATCGCCGACTCTATAAAAATGTTACTTAAAAAACATTTTTATAGAGCAGTGACTCGATGTTTTCGGTAGAATGCGGAACAATTGCCTAACTAATCGATCTCTACAGGCTGGTAATCATTGGCATGGTAGAGCGTTGTAAGTCGTTCATGCTGTCTGCTATGAGCTGATCAACCGCTACTGCGGAAATTGTCGGACTGTATCAAAGAACAAATTTATGATTTTTAAATTGAATCATCGCACCGGTTCTTTCCAAGCAGCCCGAGACTTAGAGCTTTGTAAAAGCCTGATAAATAATCGTTGTCTAAGCCCACATTAACGTTAAAACACACTGTAAATGTTTAAAGATAAAACAAATTTTCCGAGCATTGGTCGAGCTTTATTTTTATTGATTGTGGTAATACCTTTGCTGCAAGCCTGTCAGCCACAGCAGAGTGATACCGCGCTGGATCTCCAGGACTGGAAATGGGAGGTGGTGCAAACCGAGGGGAAGCCCACTGCCCGGCACGAAGCATCATTTTTAGAACACAAAGGGCTCTTATATCTACTCGGTGGAAGGCGTGTAAACCCTGTGGACGTGTTTGATCCAAAGACGAATCGCTGGGTCGAGAGGTCCAAAACTCCAATCGAGATTCATCATTTTCAGGCCGTTTCCTTAGGCGATGCGATTTACATTGTTGGTGCTATGACAGGCGGATATCCTGATGAAACACCATTAAAAAACGTGATTGTGTATTATCCGGAAACCGATAAATTTGAAACGCTGCACGAAATCCCGGAAGCACGTCGCCGCGGTGGGGCCGGTGCGGTTGTTTATAACAACAAAATTTATATTGTTGGCGGCATTAAAAACGGGCATGTTGATGGCTATGTACCTTGGCTAGACGAGTATGATCCAGCGACTGGAGAGTGGGTTGCGTTGCCAGACGCCAAGTTTGCTCGTGATCATGTACAAGCCAGTGTATTGAATGACATGCTTTATGTGTTTGCCGGTCGCACCAGCCGTCAGCGTACTAATCAAGTGCTTGAGCTACTGGTTAAACATGGTGAAGCATTTGATCTTAAAGCAAAACGGTGGGCGCCAGTCAGGCAAGACATGGCCTTACCCACATTGCGAGCCGGAAATAGTTTACTGGCCTGGGGAGATGAAATCATCGTTGCTGGCGGTGAAAGTCATACTCAAGATTCCTCGCATTTCGAGGTGGACAGTTTTAATACCGTCAGTCGAACATGGCGACGTTGGCCTGATCCGGTTCAGGCGAGACACGGTTCGGGCTTGGCGATCGTCGACGGCTATGTCTATGCTGCATCGGGTTCTGCCAATCGTGGAGGAGGGCCGGAACTAGATACGATAGAACGATTAAAGTTGCCTAGTGTTACAAAAAGTCCCGTAGTCAGCGATGCGAAGCAAAGCCTCGAGGTGCATCAAAACTGGCATACAATCACGATTGATTTCGAAGGACCAGAATTGTCCGAAGATGGTTTACCCAATCCGTTCACAGACTACCGTCTGGACGTTGAATTCATCAATCGGGTCGGAGCGCGTAAGGTGCGAGGCTTTTTTGCCGCCGATGGCAATGCAGCAAACACAAGCGCAAGTAGTGGTCGAATTTGGCGTGTTAGATTTACCCCGCATATTCAAGGTAAATGGCGTTATTCAGCAGTATTACGGCGAGCTAAAGATATTTCGATAGCCGATACGCTACCTGAGGTTCAACAAGTGCCAATCAGTAATGCCGAAGGCGCGTTCTTTGTCGTCGATACTGATAAGGAATTACCAGACTTTCGTGCACAGGGTTTTATCGCAGCCGAAGGACCGTACTTTCGATTTCGCGATAGCGGCCAGTATTGGCTAAAAGCGGGTGCCAATAGCCCAGAGAATATATTGGGCTTTTATCAAATCGACGGTAACTATCAACATGGCAAAAATGAGAGAAAAGGTGAAGCTTCGTCCGGTGATAGTCTTCTTCGTTTTGAACCACACCTGAACGATTGGAAACTCGGTGATCCAACGTGGGGCGAGAATAAAGGCAAGGCGCTAATTGGCGCTTACAATTACCTGGCATCAAAGGGTATGAACAGCAATTATTTTTTGACCATGAACATCAATGGTGATGGAAAGGATGTATGGCCATTTGTGTCGCATGATGACTTTACGCGTTTTGATGTGAGTAAGTTGGAACAGTGGAATATTGTGTTTGATCATATGCAATCGAAAGGTATTCTCTTACATGCAACGGTACAAGAAACAGAGAATGAGCGTTTGTTTGATGACGGTGAAACTGGCCCACAGCGAAAGCTCTATTTGAATGAACTGATAGCCCGCTTCGCACACCATCCTGGTTTAATATGGAATTTGGGGGAAGAGAACGGCCCGGCGTCTTATTCTCCAGTTGGTCAAAACGACCAGCAGCGTAAAGATATGTCTGCGTATTTTGCCAAAGTCGACCCATACGATCACCCGGTATTGTTGCACACGCATTCAACACCAGATAAAAAAGACGAGATTGTCGCACCCCAGCTTGGTCATCAGCCGCTCGACGGTTTGTCTTTTCAAGTCGAGAAGCGACCAATGGTGAATGGCGAGATTCAAAAATGGCGTAAAAAATCCAGGGCGTCAGGCAACGAATGGTTGATTACCATGGATGAGATTGGTATCTGGAAGCACGGCGCCGTTCCTGATAGTAAAGATCCTAATCATGACCGCCTCCGTCATTGGGTGTTATGGGGAACCCTGCTAGGTGGTGGAGCGGGGATAGAATGGTACTTCGGTGCAAAGCACGAAGGCAGCGACATTACCACTAAGAATTGGCGCTTGAGAGATCGATTATGGACCATTACCGATCATGCGCGTCGATTTTTTGAAGAGCACCTTCCTTATTGGGAGATGACAGCGAATAATGATTTGATTAGTCAACAGGGCGACTCACTAGCTAACCCTGCTGATCACCCTGAACACAGCGGTCAGGAGACCAATGAACTCTATCTTGATGAAGGTCAAAAGCCCGCCTACGCGATGGCAAAAGAAGGTCATGTTTATGTCGCCTATCTAAGTAATGCGGCTGAGGCGGCACTTGATTTAAGTGCTGCCCAAGGTCGATTTACCCTGCATTGGTTTGATCCGCTTAATGGGGGTGAGTTGCAAGTGGGTACTAAAGAATTCGTGCAAGGGGGTGCCTCGGTATCTCTAGGTAAGCCACCGCATGAAGGTGACTGGGTGATGCTAGTACGTCGTTCGGAGAGTAATTGAATCGACAGTGAGTATCAGGCAACGGCAGGATACGAACTTTTCCAGATCAGTTGTCATGAGCGGTTGCGAAACTTCTCTATGAGATGATTTCTCGGAAGAAGCAAACAAAATAGAATAGTCTTGCCGGAGGCATAGTGGCTCAAGGAGCACAATTATTTATAGCGCCTGCGAAATCGATCTGTATTAACTAAGAATCACCTAAGTTCTAAAGTTATTCAATAAAAGCTGAATGCTATCAAGTACTGCCTTAAAACCCTGATGCTCATTCTCAAAATCTTGTACCAAAGCTTTAACTTGCTCTATTAGGCTTGAATATTGATCAAACGTGTCTGGGTATAGTTGCTGTTGTTCGAGTGATTCGATAATTTCATCGAGTCGTTGATTGTATTCACTGTCTACGATGTCAGTACCGCTGCGCTTTTCTCTTAATTGAACAACCAAGTCGTGTAGGTCTTTCTGGCTCATTTGGTCACCATCTCAGCTTGTCATCATGAGTTAATCATTATGCATAATAAACGTCGTCAACTCGACTTATTCAATTTTCCTTCGGGTTACATGAAATAGGGTGAGTTAGCCGCAGCCAACCACTAGATTTAGTGCAACCATTAAACAGAGAGAATCAGCGATAAGGATGACTCATATTTATTACGAATCTGAACGTTCGATTATCGACTTTATAAATCTTGGGGAGAGAGATTAGTATTGCTAATAAAAGCAGTTAGCGATAGAGGCATTAAAGCAGGCCTGAAACCTATTGTTATTAATTGAGCAAGGTCGAAACTGGCGAATAATCACCAGTTTCGACTATTTGGCCAGTGAGTTATACGGGATATTGTTCATCTGATAATATTTTCACCAGGCCATCGACAAGTCGATAAAGTACCCATACCCAGGCTATGGCCCAAATTATGAAACCAACACCTACCGATGCGAAGAGGGCACCAACAATGGTCCAAAATAGGCTCCACCAGAATACCCGAGTCGCGTTGACTAAGTGGCTATGGTAGATCGTGCCGTATGCGCCTTTCTTCTTAATCATTGCCCAAATTGCGCCAAATAATAGTGGAATAGCGGTGAATAGGCCGATGGTGAGTAGAATATAAGAAACCAGCGCGTGCGCTTTGTATTCGTTGCTGCTGGTGGTTGTTGATGTGGTGGTAATTAACGCGCTCATAGAGTTGTCCTCGGTCTAGCTGCAAAAGTAATCAGTGTTGTTACTAGCTTAGATGCGGTTTTTTTGGATTTGGATTCAAATTACCAACAAACTTTACTTATGTATTAATTCTGAGCAAAGAGTTCAACATAGGAGCTATGGTTACTTATTGATCGTCACACGCTAAACATCAAAACTTCACAATTGCCTCAAGGTCTACCCATACATAAATTCTAGGATTTTAAGCTCACTTAGAACTCATAGGGTTAGGCCATGAAATTTAATTTAGTCTTCAAATTCGTCGCAATTATTACAATTGCGTTTGGGCTGTTAATGTTTTTGCATACGATCGAATATAAAGTAAGCGAGCGAGATCGATACCGCTATCAAGCCAAGCAGTCGATTGCGCATGGCTGGTCGGGTAGTCAGGTGTTAGTGTCTCCAATATTGAGGCTCACCTTAAGCAAGGATTATGAGCAGGAGGTGTTCGATAAAAATCTTGAGAAATATGTCGTCAAACGTAAGACGAAAACGTGGCATGAATTGTATGTACCAGATAATTTGACACTAAACGGCGACGTCAAAACGCAAGAACGATACAAGGGTATATATCGAGTGCCTGTGTATGAGGTCGATTTGGCAATCAATGGCGAATTTTTAAAAATGCCAACAGTGAGTGAACACTTAGTACGTGCTGAGCTTATTACGTCACTCAGCGATATGCGCGGCATCAATGCAACACCAAAACTACAGTTGAATGGCTTGTCTATTAGTATGCAGGCGTCTAAAGACAGACAATTGTTGGGTAACTACATTAGCGCCGATATCAGTCAACAATTTCGGGATGCGACACAAAAGCCAGTTAGCTTTAGTATGCACTTAGGCGTGCGTGGGCTCGATGCGCTACGTGTGGTGCCTACCGGAAAACAGGTTCAAGTAGACTTGTCTTCAGCTTGGCCTCATCCGTATTTTGAGGGCCGCTATTTACCGGACAGTCGAGAAATAAATGAGGCGGGTTTTAAGGCGAAATGGACAGTGAGTGAGTTTGCCACCTCGATTCAGCAAACATTGCAGAGCTGTCAATCAAACCGCGAAACTTGTGTTCAGGCGCTTAATGAAAATTCATTTGGGGTGGGCTTATACAATCCTATCGACGTGTATCAAAAAACCGATCGATCGCTAAAATATGGCTTTCTATTTATCTTACTTACCTTCCTGGTATTTTGCTTGTTCGAAGTCATCAAGCGCAGTCAAATTCATCCAATTCAATACGCGCTAGTGGGTGCGGCCTTAGCCATATTCTATCTTCTGTTGATCTCTCTTTCTGAACATATCAGTTTTGCGATTGCTTACTTGGTGGCCACCGTGGCGTGTGTTGGTTTGATATGGTTTTACTTACTTTATGTATTCAAAAACATGACAAGTGCATCAATGCTTGCGCTTGGTATTGCCACCTTATACGCCATGCTCTACGTAATATTAAAGTCAGAAGATTATGCGCTATTAATGGGCAGTGGTTTAACGTTTCTGTGTTTAGGTTTGATGATGGTTGCGACGCGAAAAGTCGACTGGTATAGCCTTGGTAGCGCAAAATCACAAAATGACCACTCCTAACATCTCGACTAAGCGCGATCCTTAGATGTGGGCGACGTGTTAAGATCTCGATATGAAGACATTAAAAAATATCATTAAGTGGTTGCTTCTGGCGATCATTGTATTGGCAATTGTCGCCGCCGGTTTATGGTCGCTCAATGCACCAGAAGATTTGTCTGAGGCCAGTCAATCAAAGACACGACTGTATCAGGCCGAATATTCAGCCGAAAAACTGGAATTACGAATTACTGACCACAGTCGACCAACCCCCGCATTGGGCGAATTTGACGGTGATAACAAACGCGTCCTGAATGGCACAATTTGGCTTCCTGAGGGTGACTCGACGGCGCATCCTTTGATTGTTCATAGCCATGGATTCGGCAGCTATCATCAAGGTTGCAGGCACATTGCAGAATATCTTGCCAGTAATGGATACATTGTTGCCGCGATTGATTTTCCGTTGAGCAATATGCAGTCACCAGCAGGGTCACCGCAACTGCTTGACGTGGCGAATCAGCCGGGTGATGTGAGTGCCGTAATAGATCATGTTTTGGCGTTAAACAATGATCCAAAGAGCGATTTACACCAACGTATCGACCCCGATAAGATCGGCATTATGGGGCTATCGCTAGGTGGGTTGACCACCGCTTTGGTTTCGTACCATCCTGATCTTAAGGACGAACGCGTAAAAGCCGCCGTAATGATGGCGCCGCCATTGGAAGGCTTTAGCGACCGATTTTTTGCGACTAATCCTGATGTAAATTCATTGCTAATTTCTGGCAGTATGGATCGTGTTGTGCCCGAGCCCGCTAATGCAAATCAAGTTAAATCAAGGCACCCGAGAGGCTGGTTTATCAGTCTGGATAAAGGCACTCATCTCGGTTTTGCTAATGTCGGAAATCCGATTAGATGGATGGAGAGCCCCGACAATTTAGGATGCACATTTATGGACATGATGCTGTCACAGCTCGAATTGCCGGAGCGCTGGGATGCGGTAATACCCAATACGGGGGGAGTGTTGCGCGACGTTGTGGTTGGCGAACCGTGTCCAGAAATACCCGGAGAATCAATGAACGGATTAAAGCAGCAATGGCTAACCCGAATTGCTATCGGTTCATTTTTCGATATGCATTTACGTTCGGGTGTTCAAGCACAGAAAGCCGGTAAATTCTTCACCGAAACACTGAGCGCAGAGAACCCTGAGGTTCGCTTGACCTCTCCGCGTTAATCGATAACGGATATTGGCTGTTGATAGGAAACGAGAAAAATAGACATTGCTAGTGCCGCCGACACATTGTTATGGTTGTGATTCCATCTAAAGTGTCCCTCGTCGGAGAATGCAATGCACACGTCAATAAGAAGGTATTTACTCGGTCTACCGCTTGGTCTAATTTGTTTCAATGTCCAAGCGGGTGACCTTCAATATACTGCTTCAGAACAAGCGATAGCTTTATCAAAGTCGTCGATTATCATCGATGGACATATTGATGTGCCGTATCGTATCTATGATAAGTGGCAAGACGTCACACAAAGCACCGACGATGGAGACTTCGATTATCCTCGAGCTAAGGCAGGAGGTTTGAATGCACCGTTTATGTCGATCTATGTTCCCGCCAGTTTAGATGGTACAGACGCCTCAACACATCGTGCGCACGATTTAATCGATCACGTCGAAGCGATTGTGGGGCGCGCACCGGATAAATTTGCTATTGCGCGTTCGCCTGCCGAGCTTGAAAGCCAGTTTGAAGAGGGGTTGATTTCTTTGCCGCTGGGCATGGAGAATGGTGCACCGATTCAAGGAGAGTTGGAAAATTTAAGCGTATTCTATCAGCGGGGTATTCGCTACATTACACTAACGCATTCCAAGAGCAATATAATCTCTGACTCGTCATACGATGATGTTCGTCAATGGCAAGGCTTGAGTCCGTTTGGTAAAAAGGTGGTTGCCGAGATGAATCGGCTCGGTATCATGGTCGATATCTCACATGTGTCTGATCAGGCTTTTTACGACACCTTGAAGATTACGCGAGCTCCGGTGATTGCATCTCACTCGTCGTTGCGTACGTTCACTCCTGGCTTTGAACGTAATATGAATGATGACATGGTCAAGGCACTGGCTAAGAACGGTGGCCTGATCATGATTAATTTTGGTTCTACATTTTTAGATGCGACAGCGCGAGCTTGGTCCGATGCGCGCGCTGAAAAGCTGAAGAAAGTTGAGCAGCAATTTGGTAAGGAAAGCGATGAAGTAAGGGCTTTCAAGGACGGCTATCGAGAAAAGAAGCCTTTTCCATACGCAAATTTGGACTCGGTCGTCCAGCATATCGATTATGCTGTAAAGCTAGTGGGTGTAGACCATGTTGGATTGGGGTCGGATTATGATGGTGTGGGTGATTCATTGCCACTTGGTTTGAAAGACGCGTCGAGTTACCCAAACCTGATACAGGGTCTGCTCGACAAGGGGTATTCAGAAAAAGATATAAAGAAAATCCTGGGCCGTAATTTGCTGCGGGTCTGGAGTGAGGTGGAGAAGGTGGCCGCAATCCAATAGCCTCACTCCTCAATCCGCTTTATCTGTTATTCTCCTCCGCACCTGAGCGATTACTATTGATAAGAGAGCCATGAACGTAATAATTATCGGTGCCACTTCCGGGATAGGTCGTGCTCTGGCTAAGGAGTTGTCAGACGCTGGATGTGTTGTGGGTGTCACTGGTCGCAGATTGGATTTATTGAAATCCTTAGAAGAGGAACTGCCTAAGCAATGCTTTAAGTCCCAATTTGATGTCACTAATGCAGAGCAAACTGAGCACGCGTTTAACTCTTTGGTGTCCGAAATGGGTGGCATCGATGCCGTGGTAATAAATTCGGGCTTCGGCAGTACGGACCCTGATTTTCCCTTAGTAGATGAACTGCAAACCGTCGCTGTAAACGTTGCTGGGTTTACGGCGGTGGCAAATTTGGCTTTTCATTATTTTCAACAACACTCGAGCCCACTAAAACCCGGGCACATCATCGGGATATCCTCCGTTGCGGCGGTTCGAGGAGGACCGTTTATGACTTATAACGCCTCTAAGGCTTATGTGTCATCTTATCTTGAAGGGCTTGCGTGTCGGCGAGAAGTTCGCAGTGGAGCCATCGCAATTACTGATATAAGGCCGGGATTTGTGGATACGCCTATGGCTCAAGGGGAAGGGTTATTTTGGGTTGCGTCGCCTGAAAAAGCGGCGCGCCAAATAGCCGCAGCTATCAGGTCCAAAAGACGGGTGGTTTATATTACCAAGCGATGGCGATTGATCGCTATCTTGATCAAAGTTTTGCCGTTTCGGTTCTATCGAAAGTTGATTGGCCAAGGTTCTGGCGTCTAAGTCGTTTTTCAATTGAAGTTCGACTGAAATCTCAACATGAAAGAACCAAAAGCCTGGTTTTCAGTTTGCCCGCTAAATTCATCGCTTCTAAGGGTTTGAGAAAATATTAGATCTATTTTTTGGTATCTCATACCTAAGCCGTAAATCAGTTCGCCTACCAGTGGTTTTGACTCTACGCCCGTATCGAAGTCTCTAAACACCGGGCCGTCGAGGGTGATGTCATGCAACACGCCAGTGGCTCTTATCCCGGCAAACGCGAAGGCTGAAAATTTATTTCCGTAGTCCTTTTTGTCACTGAACAGCTGATGCCCGTAGCTGCCAAGTTGCACCCGTGGAGTAGAAAAGTCACTCGGCAATCGGTAACCAATTCTGGCGAGGCTACCAATATAGGCATCCGTTCGAAAGTTGCCAACGGCTAATCCACCCTCGTAGTAACCGTCTATCTCCAATGCGTTGTGGCTGCTAATTCGCTTAGTTAATCTTCTGAAACGTTGCTTATGATCGAAGTGGATATTGAGGGTAAGTTCAGACGGAACTTGGCTGTCCCACCCTTGGAATATCGGGCTATTACTGATATTTCGATGCACCCAGTTCTGCGCGGGCTGGGCCAGGCTTGAATCGCCTGTACTGCCAACCGCTAAGGTCAGACTATTGACCAAATTGTCGGTTTTCACATGCAATGAATATTCGAGGCCTAGCCAGCCGGCATACGGCCTTTCACCCTCGGGTGCGGTTAGAGCGAATGGATCTTCGGGTGTAAACATTAACTGCGTGAGGCCGAAGCCTCGGGCAAAACGCAGATTAGCATCGTCTGGTACACGCAGCGATTGCAAGCGACCTTGAAGCTTCTCCGAGCCATCCGTCAGGCGTTTATTCATTCGTTGGCCTTTGTCAGACTCGAACGGTATCTCCTGTACAAACCCGATTCTCACGCCATTGGTGTAGTCACGGTCTGAACCGGAGAACAGATCATTATCGAGCTGAAGCAATACCTGCCAGTCGGAGGCTTGCGGAATCTCGCTGATATTTTGCGCCAATGTTCCATTAGCGTATATAAACAAGATCAATATCGAAATGACGAACTTTAGAATCACGCAGAGTTTCCCTATATGACTTTCGTCTATAATTGAGTTGCCACGAGAATCAGTCAACCGCGTGGCTTGGTATTCGATTCTCCCATCTCGGCGTTATTATGTAAAACTGTCTCTGAAAACGACTATCCTTGTTCAAGGGGGCGAGAAAAGTCTTGCTTCCATTCCGCAATCGAGCCATCAAACAATGGCGCTTCGATTCCTGCTGCCATGAGCGCAACGAGTAGCACTGTACCGGCGTAGCCTGAGCCACACGATGAAATGATGGACTGATTGCTTATATCACCTAGAGTATTAGTAAGCAGATCTACTCGCGATTCATGATCAATGAATAACCCAGTTTTCGGATCTAATAGCGATGAGTATGGTAGGTTAATCGCGCCTGGAATATGGCCTGATCTTGAGTCAGCCGGGTCGCCAGCATAGCCAACTGGACCACGGCCATCGAGCAAGCGCGTGTTAAAGTGTCTATTTTCAACGTTCTCGATACTTGCCCGCAAGTGTGCCTGCTCAGATACGGTGAATGTTCCCGCTGAGGCGGCGTGATTTTCTTGCGTCGAGATTGGCAGGTTTTGCGATCGCCAGTAATGCCATCCGCCATTTAGAATCATCACCCTGGTAAAGCCCCAGTATCGCATTGACCACCATATTCGGCCTGCAAGCATGTGATGATAATCATCGTATAACACCACTAGGTCTTTGGCTGATATGCCTAGGCTTTTGAACGTGCGTTGCGCTTCCTCTCTTGAGCAAATTGGCGCCAGTCGGAGCGCAACATTTGGTGCGAGAAAATGCTCAGTCCAGTCCAGATAAATGGCGCCGGGAATGTGTGCTTGCTGATAGTGTTCGAAACAGCTTTGAGGAGGGTCGCCCCAGTGTCCGCGGATATCAAATACTTTGGTATCTTTTTGGCCTAGCTTAGCGTTAAGTTCGGCCGCGGAGATAAGCGGGTTAGTTTGGTCAGTCGCCCTCATGATATTTTTCTTCGCTAGGTCTTCTTAGGCTATTTGTTTTGCAACGGATACAGAACTGCATCAAGTGGGGTGTCATACGCTACAAATAGAATGCATTCTTGTTGACTGGCACAATAGCCATCGTGCGCCAGCTCAGCTGGACTATACGCGTAGTCGCCGGGGTTTAGTTTGACTCGATCTTGGCCTTCATAGGTCGTATGAAATTCGCCTCTAATCATAATCATGCGTTCAGACGACGTGTGGGTGTGAAACGGTATCTCAGCTTTGCTGGGAAATTTCAAAAAAATATCCATATCGTTGCCACCCAATTCACCCCGCACAATAGCAAAGGTGCAGGGTAAGAATTCCGGACACGCCAACCAATCCAGATCTGAACTGTCGGCCGAGACTGCGAGCGCTTTTATCGACGGCGAAGAAGATTCTGCCCAACAGAGTTGGATTGTACCGAGCATGAGTAAAGCAATTAATACGCGGTGTAAATCAGGCTTTGTCATAAGTAGCTTGGTCATATAATTCTCGAAATATTATGAATACTTATTGTCGTCGATGACTCTAAAAACGAGTGTTAGGCTACCGCTGAATCGAGTATCGAACGTGTTTGGTCCAAGGTGATTGCTTTGTGCTCACCCAGTGATGTCATGCCGTGTGCTTCTAGCTGCGTGATAATTTGGTCTATCGCGATGGATTTCTCCGTATTGTGCTCGGTTAATTGTGTTGCCACGCCCAAACTTTGGTAGAAAGAATCGATCTGTTGAATCGTGAGTTCGGCTAAATCTTCGCTGTCAGCAAGGCCGAAAACATTACGCCCCATTTGTTCCAGTTTTTCTTTCTTTACTGCCATTTGATTGCGTAATACGGATGCATGCACAATGGCGAGCGAACGTGCGTGATCGACCCCATACAGCGCAGTGAGTTCATGGCCGATCATGTGGGTAGACCAGTCTTGAGCGACTCCCAAGCCAATTAAGCCGTTGAGCGCCTGATTAGCAGACCACATTAAGTTCGCTCTCCAGGCATCGTCTTGATTATTAAAGTTGTCGCCCAGATTTTTAAGGCTTTTTAGCAGTGCTTCAGCAAAGCCTTCTTGTACCAGGGCACCGCTTGGGTAGGTTAGATATTGTTCACATACATGTACCCATGCATCAACGATACCGTTCGCTAACTGGCGTTCTGGCAAGGTTTTCATGACATCTGGATCCATCACCGCAAACGTTGGATTAACCAATGGGCTAGCAAACGCCAGCTTTTCATGCGTTTCGGCTTTAGTGACAACTGAGTTAGCGTTTGACTCCGAACCTGTCGCTGGCAAGGTTAATATTGCTCCCAATTCGATGGCCTTAGTAACTTTATGCTTACCTTGCAGAATATCCCAGCCTTCACCGTCATAAAGACTGGCCGCGGCCACATATTTAGCACCATCGATAACGGAACCTCCACCGACCGCGAGAATGTAATTAACCTTTGAATCCTTAGCGATTTGAACTGCCTCATCCAGCGTTTCAACCGTAGGATTTGATTCTACACCTGAGAATTCAAGCCAGTCGTAACCGTCGAGAGCTGCAACCACCTGATCGTATACACCATTTTTTTTGATGGAACCAAAGCCGTATATAACAAGTACTTTCTTGTCTGCAGGGATTAGCGTTTTGATACTGTCAATTTGACCTTGGCCGAATTGAATACGAGTTGTGTTTAGGTAAGAAAATTTCATGTGATTGCTCTGTATAATTGCGTTAACCGGTAGTGAATATATGAGCCAAGTACCCTTTGGCCGATTGATTGATTTCGTCTTGCGACGCACCAACTGCATTATGAAATATAAATGGTGAAGTGAATTTCATCTGTGTCAGTGTAACGGTTTGTTCAATCGGTTTTAGGAATTCATTCATTGAATACTTATTGTCACCCAGTGGATGGTAAGAGTCCGCAGTGCAGCCAGTAGATATTGCTAACATAGCGAACTTTCCCTGTAAGTGGTCTCCTCCGGTTCCGTACGCCCACCCGTAAGTCAGCACCTCGTCAATCCACTTTTTCATTAGCGGTGGAATTGAGTACCATAAAAAGGGAAATTGAAAAACAATCAAATCGTGCTCACTCAAAAGGCGCTGCTCTTTATCGATGTCGAGTTCCCAATTCGGATAGCAAGAATACGGCATGTGTAAGGTAGCCGCGCCAGACTTAGTTAATGCACTAACCCATGCGGCGTTTACTTTTGATCTACTTAGGTCTGGGTGAAAAACATTTACCAGTACGTTCATTGTTTAGTTCCGAGGTGTCTACGCGTTGTGATTCTTGAGTTGACTATGGCTACTTCATCACGGTGGTGTATGTCTTGCTCACGATTTTCCAGCCAAGCTTAAGTTTGAGTAGTGTTAGATAATCGTAGAAATGTCTATCAGGCATGTCTAGGTGAATCTTTGCAAACGCCATATCGTTAACCACCTCAACAGTAAGAATGTCGCTGCGATGAGGCGGTACTTCGCCAGAAGCCGCCATCGCAACCAGACTGTCTCGTGGTTGGAATTGCAGCTCGCCAAGTTGGCCGAGTGAGTGCAGATTAGTGCTCGAATAGAATGCAGTCTCAAGACTCGTCTTAGCAATGCTGGCATCACTGATGCCTTTTAAATAGTGATTCACGGTGTCGACTACGGCGTCTTGATCTTGATTTGTGGGCATATTTCTTTCTCCATTAAAGGTGCACTTGCTCGAGTTTCAGAGGTTTTGCCGCATGGCACTGCTCTTTAAAACACGCTCGATTTAAAGCTGTATGTTCACTGATATAGAATATTGTAATTATTATCGTATATGATGATAATGGGCTTAATTTGGAAATAACTATTGCAGAGGTGCAATAATGTCAGTGTTTGACGGCATTCCCGAATTCGTAGCCGTTGCCGAAACGCAAGGCTTTACCGCCGCGGGCAGGCGATTGGGAGTCTCTACCTCTCAAATTAGCCGACGAGTTGCCGATCTCGAGTCCCGACTCGGCCTCGAACTCGTCGCACGTACCACACGGCAGGTAAAGTTAACCGAGGCAGGAGAGCTCTATTATCAGCACTGTTCGGAATTGCTTAATGGTATTGATCAAGCTAACGAGCAAGTCACCGCAGGACAGATTGAACTAAAGGGTTTACTGCGCGTGACCGCAGCAGGCGAATTTGCCGAAAGTACCGTTATCCCCGCGTTAATGGATTTCATTGCTAAGCACCCAAAGCTCGATATTGAAATTGATCACAGCACCCGTATGGTGAATTTTGTTGAAGAGAATTTTGACTTTGCGGTTCGTTTTGGTTCCTTGCCAGATTCCAACTTAATTGCGAGAAAGCTGTCTGACCATGATTATGTCGCAGCGGCGAGCCCTGACTACCTGGAAAAACATGGTCGTCCTAAAACGCCGTATGAGCTTAGTGGGCATTCTTGTATCGTAACGACGTACAATCGCTGGCCATTTTTAGTGGCAAATAAACAGGTTACAATTTCGGTGAATGGGCGGGTCAAAGCGAACAGCGTGAGAACCATATTGACCGCGTGTAACGCTGGCATGGGCATCGCCTATATGCCAAAAACGAGTTTTGGTGATGCATTTCGCTCCAAGCAGTTAGAGACAGTGCTGGATGGCTATTGGCAAAATAGAGGAGCCACATGGATTGTGTATGCTAACCGAAAATACCTGCCTGCAAGAGCACGTTTGGCAATTGATTTTCTGGTTTCCAGATTTCAAAACGACGGAATTCCAGCTCGATGATCAGCTAATACATAGGCTACGATCGAGCCATCAAGTCATTGCGTAGTTTGTGATATTGACTCCTCAAGAATGTAAAGGCAGAGATGTGGTGTTATGGTTTTTCTTCGACCCATATTTGGGTGACACAGAAAAAACTGATGCAGCCTTTTACTTCCAGATTGCCGTTGTCGAGCTTTTTCATGCGCGAGGAATACGTCTTATCTTTGCCTGGATCATAGATCGTGCCTCCTCTCCAGTCCTTCTTTTTCTGCGAAAACCCTTTCACGATTTCAAGCCCTAAGATCGGTTCACCTGCTTTCGATTTTAGGTCTTCGGCGCTTAGGCCGTCTTCGATTGTTTCTGGATTAACCCATATGATTTTTCCACACGGGCTACCGTCGCCACAGTCACTTATTTGAATCTTTGAGCCGTTGTCTTCGGTAAAGAAGGTGCCATAAACGTCGTGCGGGTCCGCGTTGGCATTTAGTGATAGAAGTAGCAAGCTGCTCGCGAATAGTGTGAACGAAAATTTTTTATTGATCATGGCGTATTATTATGAATGTCTCTTTTAGTAAGTCTAGCTGAAAATGAAATCGCCATACTGGTGACATGGAGATTATTTCACAGTGCATTTAATTAAGAGGAGTATAAAGATGATTGCCGACACGACCTAATGAGAACGCCACAATGAACCGACGAAGCTTTGTTACCTATTCCTCTATTGCCACCGCCATCGCCTTTGGTTCATCTAGCGTTGTGCGTGCGTCAAATGAACTCGAGTGGTCGACGGCGGCTCCAATGCCGATTAACACCCAAGAGTTATACCCGACAGTGCATCAAGGCAAGTTATACGTTGCCGGAGGAATCGCCTCTAAGTTAGGCGCCATTTACTTTACTGACCGCTTTTTTAGCTACGATCCAAACATCGATGAATGGAAGTCTGAAACAGACTTGCCTGAAAGTCTCCATCACGCAGCCTTGGTTAGCACGGGCGATAGATTATTTTTGGTGGGCGGATTTAATGGTGGCTACACTCATGTTTGGCGGATGCGGGACCGAGTTTACGAATATAAAGATGGTGAGTGGCTCGCTATGCCTTCGTTACCTGCGCCACAAGCTGAAGGCGTGTTGGCAAACAATCAGGGTGATATTCATTTGGTAGGCGGTCAATCTCCAAAAGATGAAGCGAATGAAAAACGCGGTGATCATCGAGAAGTTACGACACACTGGATCTGGCGACCTGGTGATTCGAAATGGGAAACTGCTGCACCTATACCCCTTGCTCGAAATAGCGCGACCGGTGGTTGGGTGGATGAGCAACTTATTGTTACAGGTGGACGAGACGCTAACGGTAATTTTGATGCCACCCACATTTATGACAAACAAGAAGATCGCTGGAGAGAAGCAAGGCCATTGGGGCTACCACAAGCCGGCACCGCCAGTGTTGTGGTTGACGATGGCATTATTGTTTTTGGTGGTGAGATATTTGTGCCTGAAGCAGGAGTGTTTAAGAATACCTGGCGATACTCGCTGGCAAAAGATCAATGGTTTGCCTACCCAGATATGAAAACGCCTCGCCACGGTATTGGTGCGGGCAAAATAGGAAACAAAGTTTTTGTGGTGGGGGGCGCAACCCAGCCTAGCGGCAAGGGTACATCGAATTTGAATGAAGTGTTGACCTTGGTTTAGTTTGTTTGTTCCTGTCGAGTGACGGCGGCACAAAAAAGCGACATACTTCGTCTATAAAGACTATATCACCTTAGTGACACTAGTGGTTATAATATGAAAAAATGTCACAGGATTCCGGTGGCAAAAGAAGAATAAAAAGCGTTTCATTAGCGTGTTGAACAACCCGTATCGCAGATTGTATTAATGTGAGTATTGGAGCTCATTTAATATATGTATCTTTGCCCTGTGCTAAGTACTTGCTTTAAACGGCCCCTACACCTCGCGCCTGTGTTATCGCTTGTATCATTGGAGAATAATAAAAACCATGGCTAAGATTTTATTGGTTGAAGATAATGAAATGAATCGCGACATGCTCTCCCGGCGACTGATTCGTAAGGGGTTCGAGGTCTCAATTGCCGTTGACGGTGCACAAGGCGTGGCGATGGTTCAGGAAGAAGGCCCCGACATAATTTTGATGGACATGAGCTTGCCCGAGATTGATGGGTGGGAGGCCACACGCCAAATAAAGGCGGTTGAATCACTAAAACACATTCCGATTATTGCTCTCACAGCGCATGCCATGCCCGCAGATAGAGAAAAGGCCTTGGATGCCGGTTGTGATGATTATGATACCAAACCAGTAGAGTTGCCGCGTTTGCTTGAAAAAATCTCTGGCTTGCTTAACGTCTCTCGTTAATAGTGAGATCGTAAATATTATAAATACAGAGGGGAATTAGGTGACTGATTCATTTAATAAACGAGAATTAGAACATCCCAATATGCTCGAAGACGCGGGTGGGCTTGAGTCGTTAACTCAATCTTTGCAATTGTTGCTGTCTGGCTTAGAGCTGATGCAATTTGGGTTTGCCGTGTTTGATAAAGATTTGCGTCTGATCGCTTCTAATAAGCGTTTCGCCGAAGTGCAGGGCCTTGATCGTTCCTTTTGTTGCCCCGGGGTTAAGTTGGAAGCCTTGTTTCGCATTCGTGCCGAAAAAGGTCATTTTGATGAAGATGATATCGACAACGTTATTGCAGAGCGCGTTGAAAAAATAGCTAAATTTGAGCAACATGAAGTTGAGTACAAATTTGCCGATGGCAGTTATCTGGTGTATCGATATGAACCGATACCGTCTGGAGGTGTGCTCTGCACACTGAACGATATTTCCGAAATTCGTCATGCTGAGAAACGTATTCGACAGCTTGCCAGAATGCCGGAGGAAAATCCTAACCCGGTACTCAGGTTCACGCGTGATGGCACAATGGAATACGCTAATCAGGCAAGTGAGATATTACGGGCCAGCATCAATTGTCAGCTAGGGGAAAAAGGCCCAGAAGATTTACAGAAGCTGTTTGTGTATGTCCTCGATTCAGACACGCATGCTGAATTCGAATATGAACATGCCGGGCGTACCTACGCGATCATGTTGGCCCCCGTTTCTGATGAAGATATCGTTAATGTTTATTGCCGAGACATCAGTCAGCAAAAAATTGCTGAGACGGAAATAATTGAAGCTCGCGCAAAGGCTGAAGAAGCCAGCAGTGCCAAAAGTACTTTCCTGGCCAATATGAGTCATGAACTCCGTACACCGCTCAATGCGGTGATTGGCTACAGTGAGTTGTTGCAAGACGAGGCGAAAGACCTGCCAGAAATACGTGATACCTTTGTTCCAGATTTGGAGAAAATTCATGGCGCGGGCAGGCATTTGCTCGATTTGATTAACGGCGTACTCGATATCTCTAAAATAGAATCGGGAAAAATGGAAGTGTATAGCGAATCATTTGATATCTATAAAATGATCGATGAAATTCCAGCCACGGTGTTGCCTTTGGTGGAGAAGAACAACAATAGTTTAAAGATAGACTGTGAGCAAAACATCGGCTCGATGCACTCAGACCTGCTTAAGATTCGACAAACGTTATTTAACTTACTCAGTAATGCGGCGAAATTTACCGAGCAAGGTCATATAAGCTTATCGGTTGAAAAAGGCGTATACAATCAACAGCAGATTGTGTTGTTCACCGTGAGCGATACGGGTATTGGAATGACGGGCGAACAAATAGACAAAGTATTTGATCCATTTAGTCAAGCCGACGCATCGACAACTCGGAAATACGGAGGCACTGGGCTCGGTCTTAGCATTACGCAACAATTTTGTCAGCTTCTCGGTGGCGATATTGAGGTTGCCAGTGAGCATGGAAAAGGCACGTCATTTATTGTGCGCTTGCCAGTCGACTATCAACCCGATATCTCGTTACGCGATCAGCAAGTCTCACGTTCTGAGGTTGATCAATCGCGTTCCGGCGAAACCAACCTTAACGCACACAAGGTGATGGTGGTTGATGATGATCCAGTGGCGCGGGATCTATTAAGACGGCATCTTGAGAAAGACGGCTATAACGTGAGAACGGTTGCCGACGGAAATGACGCCTATGCGATAGCGCAGACATGGCAACCAGATGTAATAACCCTAGACGTACTTATGGCCAATGTCGATGGTTGGACGGTGCTCAGTAAGCTTAAGAATGATGATGAGGTTTCTCATATTCCCGTGATCATGGTCAGTATCGTTGACGAGAAAAAAATGGGCTATACCTTGGGTGCTGCTGATTATATATCCAAACCGGTACAGCAAAATTTATTGCTGGACGTCGTTGCCAAACATATTCCCGAAGATAAGGAGCAATTTAAATTACTTGTCATCGATGATGATGAAGCAACTCGTTCGGTAGTAAAACGTGCGTTTGAGAAGTTAAACTGCCAAGTGTCAGAGGCCGTGAACGGTCAAGCTGGCTGGGAGCAGTTGGACCAGCTAATACCCGATATTATTTTGCTTGATTTAATGATGCCTGAAGTAGATGGATTCGAATTTCTGGATAAAGTAAAGAACACGCCTGAATGGAAAGACATACCGGTCATAGTGTTAACGGCGAAAACACTCACCAAGCGCGACTACGCACGGTTACAGGGCCGCGTAGAGAAAATTTACGAAAAATCAGAAGCTCCACTCATGCAGATACTAAGCAAAGTGAGTCAACAGATACGTTCTCAATTGTTATCCGATAAGCCTTCTCAATCTCTTTAGTACACGTGTAGGTATTGATATGCCCGATGTCCGGTTAAAGCGCACCACGATTGCCAATATTCGGCAGCATTTACAAGCCCCTGCTGAGGCACTGGTGGAGTACAGCGACATATTACTCGAACAAGCGAAGGTGCTAGAGGTTGATGAAATACTGCCAGACCTAAAACGCATATCAATTGCTGCGAATCAAATGACCGACGTTGTTGATAGCGTACTTGGTGAACAAGGTTTTTCTGAGTTTAAAACTAACAACAACACCGAACATCTGGAGCATGTAATTCGACACGAGCTGAGAACACCGATCAATGCGATCAAAGGCTATAGCGAAATGTTGATGGAAGACTTGTTTGATCTCGATGCGCAGGCTCTTGGCCCAGACCTGGAGCGAATGTTGGTGTTGGCAGACAAATTGCTGACCGATATTAACTCCTATATGGAACTGTCAAGTTCCGACGCCGATACAGACGGCGGGATCGACGCGGTAAGCGCAGCCTTATCCAATGAATTAGTACAAAGTATTCAAGCAATAGAATGCGAAGGGGATCACTGTCCGCAGGAGCCCATCGAAACAAGCGTATATGGCCATATCTTGGTGGTGGATGATATTGAGAGTAACCGAGATTTATTGTCGAGGCGGTTAATCAAAGATGGGCACACAACGGCGACCGCATCTGGCGGTGTCGAAGCCTTGGCCTTATTAAAGCAAAACGAATTCGATTTGGTTTTGCTTGATTTAATGATGCCAGATATGAATGGTTATCAAGTGTTGACGGCTATGCGTGACGATAAGCAATTGAGACACATCCCGGTGATGATGATTTCCGCACTAGAAGAAACTGACAGCGTAATTCGTTGCATCGAGGCAGGGGCGATTGATTATTTGCAAAAGCCGTTTAACCCGATATTGCTTAAGGCCAGAATCAATTCAGGTTTACTAAATAAGCAATGGTCCGATGACGAGCGTAATCAGCGTCGTTTTATCAAACAAGCCTTTTCACGATTTGTTTCGCCAGCGGTTGTTAATCAGTTGCTCGAACAACCTGACAAGCTCTCTCTGGGGGGTGAGCGTGTGGAAATTAGTTGCGTGTTTACTGATCTATCAGGCTTTACCTCGGCTATAGAAGGCGCAGAACCGACCGAGATCATGCCAGTGCTGAATCACTATCTTAGTGCACTGTGTAATATCGCCATGGAGCACGATGGCACTATTGATAAAATTATTGGCGACGCGGTATACATTTTTTTCAATGCACCGGTTGCGAGAGAAGATCATGCTGAGGCGTCAGTTAGATGTGCCATGGCGATTCAAGAATGGTCGAATAAGTTTATGCAATCGGATCAAGCCAGGCGTCATAAGTTTGGTAAAACTCGAATAGGCGTGCACACCGGTAGCGCTATTGTTGGTAATTTTGGAGGAGATGCTTTCTTTAATTACACCGCCTATGGAGACACAGTCAACACAACAGCGCGCTTGGAAAGTGCCAACAAACACTTAGGCACTGATATTTGTATCTCCGGTGAAACGGTACGTCACTGTCGTAATATTGAATTTAGACCGATCGGAAAATTACTATTAAAAGGCAAGCTACATCCGGTTGAGACGTATACATTGGTAGACAGCGCTAACTTTGATGCGCAATACCTGGCGCAATATGCCGCGGCCATCGAAGACTTGAAACAAGGTTCAGAGAATTTGGCAGCATCTTTTAAAATATTAATTGAGAAACACCCCAACGACCCACTAAGCCAATTTCATTGGCAACGAATTCAAGCCGGCCACATTTCAGAAACAATCGTACTCAACGAAAAGTAAGCAGATCCGAGTATTTATTCCTCATCTCCCAGTAATAGGGTAATTGCTGGAACCGCCGAAGCGGCGTCTGCGTCTCTGGGGGGTGTTGGGGGACGTGTTGATACAAATTTGAATATGTCACCGTCAAAGTCGACAATATACAAATTACCGACGGCATCTTCACCAAACGATGCCACATTATTAACCTGACCTTGATCTGTGGTCAGCTGATCGGACCAAAATGTAAGTTGGCTGAAGCCATTAAGCCGCGGAATTAATGACCAAATACGTCCATTAACGAAGTCGGCAAAAAAATAGTTGCCGCGTATCTCGGGCGCTGGACCACGGTAGCGATAGCCACCGGTGACCGATGTGCCGCTAAAGACACTGCCACTTCGCCGATAACTGTAGATTGGGTCACGATTATTGGGCGGGCGGGCACCGCCTACTGAGGGCGTAGCGATCTCGCCTTCACGCAATCGCCAACCATAATTTTCACCACCGCTACTGCCAGCCGGTTGGAAGTTGATTTCCTCTCGAGCACCTTGACCTACATCTGCAATTAATAAATCTCCTGTTTGACGATCAAAGCTTGCGCGCCATGGGTTGCGAAGACCATAGGCCCAAATCTCGGGCCTGGCAGCCACACCATCTATGGTTACTCCGATAAAGGGGTTAGAGCTTGGAATACGATAATTGCGACTATTATCATTTGGGAAATCATCCCCGTTAACATCGATTCGCAGCATGGCCGCCAGTAAGGTCGTTAAATCTTGACCATTTAGCTCGGGGTCATTCCCGCCGCCGCCATCGCCAGATGAAATATAGAGAAATCCGTCTGGCCCAAAACCTATCCAACCGCCATTATGGTTTGTGGCAAATTGAGGAATAGTGAGCAGTACTTCGCCGCTATTACTATTTGCCCGATCTGGATTAGCGCTGTGTGTATAGCGTCGAATCTCCGAGTCGCCATTGCTGTTCGTCACGCTAACAAAAAATTCGCCGTTGTTCGCATAATCGGGGTGAAAGGCTAAGCCCAGCAGTCCCCTCTCACCTCGGCTATTGATATTGCCAACGCGAAGAAATGGTTGATCTATCACCGCTCCGGTTGCGAGGCGAATGATTTTAATATTGCCCGTCGCCTTCTCGAGCACGAACAATCTGCTCGAATCTGTACGTGGAGCAGTAACGTATAAAGGTTGATTGAATCCGCTGGCTAGGCGTTCTAATCGAATGGCATGCGCCTGGCTGGAAACCAGGGCCGAGGTGAATACCAGCGATAAATTGACTAGTAATAAGTTCAGTTGTTTCATTTAGTCAGCCTATCACAACGATTTACGGTGATGAATTTGCTTAAGCTTAATTTAAGCTTTTGGTGATTGCTTTGCTCAATCTATTCCAGCTGATTTATCGATGTATTAAACAAAATAAATCCGTTAGCTATTGTGTTAACGGTTTAATTGGATAAACTATATGGCAATACACCGCTGATTTAATTGGCAACTTGCGAGCGGTATATAAATTCAGCTAAAGCGTTATCCATTTGATCCCGCTGTTGCCTTGGTTATTCTTATCAAGGAGCAAATAATGCAAGTCTCAACTATTGTTGACGGTATCGCAATTGCCGGTACTGTTGTCCGTCATACCCCACTGTTTATTGAAGTAGCGATTAACTCACCCATCGAGAAAATATCGACCCGACGATGTTTACCCACTGCGAGACACACACCACAGACATTAACTAATGACGAAATTATTGCTATGAGTGAAGCAATGTTGAAAGAACTGTTTCAATTAGGCAAGGAGTTGAACCAGAACACTGTGATCAATCTGCGTTGTAATAAAGACTCATTACTACGACTCGCGAGCTAGTTCTATAGCAATCAAATGGTTTGCCATACATCTTGAACAGGTCGAGCTGCCGATTTTTGATCTAAATCAAGATTCAGTTCGACGGCTGAGACAGAGATGTAAATCCGAATTTTTAGCAGTTTTAGATGACTTTATAACGGATATGCGAGTGACGTTCCCGGTATTTTTTTTCGACATGGCCGCCTTTTGAATAATAGTTATCTGACGAATCACAAAACAAGCCGATTCCATTTTCTTGCGCATCAAACGCATCACAGTAGGAGGCAATAACATTCGACAATTTTGCCATGTTTTGATGAATGGTATTAGGGGTGAGTGGTTGAGGCAGGTCTAGCCATTCGTTAATCGTTCTTATTGACTCCAAGATCGCTAGGTGCTGATCGGGAGTGAGAGATTGTTCATATGCTTTCTCTACATTTAAAAGCTTATCCCTTTGTCTAGTGAGTGATAGGGTGTCGAATCTAGGGCCACTTTTGATACTAGAGTCTGTGGTGACTTTTTCGAACTTAATTAGATGAACATCATTAATATGTAGGGCTTCTGCTATAGGGATAAAGCTTTTTATCATCGCCTCGTTTTGATCATGGCTGAGGCCAGATGCGGGTTTGCTTGATACAGACATAAACAGCCCTGAGGCGGCGAGAACGAGGAAGCTTTTTCTGAGTCTCGATTGTTTCGGAAGTGTGGTCAACGAGATGGTGTCTTTGCCCGCATTAATAATTGTTTGAAGTAAATGGGTGTCCATAGTGACTGTTGCCTCTCTCATTAAAATTGTATTCAATGAGCGACACTATAAAGCACTTATATTGCTGATTGCCTATTGGTGAGAAAAACTTCACGTGCGAGGGTCGATCAATTGTTGCTCTTAATGCAGCGAAGCTAAAAAAATATTCGCCAATTAAATTCTCGAGCACGGTAAAAGTTACATGGTAAAACCTATACGGTGCTTTCTTTCAACCATGTTAAAAGAAAGCACCAGTCAACAAAACTTAAATAAGTTGCTTACTGCTTATAGTTCAGCCGCAGCGACGTCTTTAATTTTCGGCCACTTTTTGTCGGCTTTTTTGATGTTTCCAGGGATGTCTTTAACCCAGATAGTTTTAATGCCATTGTCGAGGTTTAGATACAACTGGCCGTCGACGATTTCCCAAACGGTGGGATCTCCAATGAATTTTTTACCCACTGAGGCGCCATAGGCACAGAAACCGCCGTACGCTGGTAAGTATTTTTCTTTGTTTGCTTTGAACTTCTTAGCATTGTCTTTACTTGAAAAAAGATAGTTCACTCCTTCGTGTTGCACAACATGGTTGCCGTTTCCTTGTAGCGGTTTCTTTCCGGAGTGATAGCTGACTAGGTCATAGCCACCCATGCCTACAACACTGTTTGATTCAACGGCGTTGGCAAGCGTTGAAGCGGCCATGATAACTGCTAAGCCGATGCTTGCAATGGTTGATTTAAGTAGGTTCATTATAGTTCCTCTAAGTTAATAGTTAATAAAAAAATTGATTGATGTAAAAAATAGTTACGTTAAAGAATGGCACTGACGGCGATTGCCAAGATTGCGAACCAAGACACGAGGTATACCGGGGTTCTTAGGAACGGAACTCCCATGATGTATACAACAGCGTGCGCAACCCGTGCCCAGAAGAACACAGCACACCACGATGCGATTGCAAGCACGCTTTGATTGGCTTCGTTGGCTAAGAAGCTGGCACCTAATACGACTGCAATGAATGCGGGCATGGTTTCAACCATATTCAAGTGCGCTCGTTGTGCTCGTTCTGCCCACAACGGTTGTTCTGGTATTTCTTTAGGAAATTCGTCTGGATAGTTGTTAATAAACGTCAACGGTCCCCACACAAATAAACGTGCCACGATATAGGGTGTCCACAATAGCAGCGTTAAGGCGCCGCTCAGTACAAGGTAAAAATAAATAGTGCTCATAATGTATTGCTCCACAGATAGATTTGTTTAGAGGCTGAAGTATGAGCAAGGTCGAACCTTGCTTCGATGTTCAGCACTCTCTATTTATTGTCTATTCGTCCAGAGTTGGCCGACTATGCTGGTTTTTCAGACTCTTAATTCCCTATAATGCTTTTTATTAGCTGAGTCATCGCGGAGATTTATAGTGGACATATTAAGCAAAATTCTTGATTCCTTACATTTTAACGGCACGTTTTATTTCGCCACCAGCTTCCATATGCCATGGAGTGTGGAGGTGCCAAAATATAAAAATGTGGCACGATTTCATTACGTAACCCAAGGAGTTTGCTGGGTACGAATAGAGGGTCAGGACGAACCGCAACGCTTGTCGTCGGGGGATATCATTGTGATTCCTCACGGGACGAAACATATATTGAGTGATTCCCCTGATCGAGACCCCATAAGTCTGGACGAAGCGTTCACCCAAACCAATTATGACGGGCAGGGTGTGTTTCAAATAGGTGATGGTAATCCCTCGCACGGAACGCAGTTGGTATGTGGTCACTTCGAATTTGCCGAGCTATTTGAACATCCACTCATCAGTCATCTGCCTAAATACATAGTGAAACACGAAGGAGACGGTGTGGATTTTTCCTGGATGAAAGACACCTTGAAGTTTCTATCGTATACCGCCACCACACAACATGATGGCAGCTCGGCGATCATCAAACGCCTGTCAGAAGTTATATTTATCCAGATGGTGAGGTTTTGGAATACGCAATCCAACCCTGGTAAAGGGTTTATCGCGGCGTTGAACGATCAGTATTTATCTAATGGTCTCAAAGCCTTTCACGAAAATTATGCGGCTGATTGGACTGTCGAGAAGCTCGCGCGCGAGTCCAGTATGTCGCGGTCGTTGTTTGCTGATCGGTTTAAGCAATATTTGGATTTATCTCCGATGCAATATGTCACTAATTGGCGTATGCAAAGTGCACAACAAATTTTGATCGAATCTAATTTGCCGTTAGATTCGGTGGCACAAAAAGTAGGGTATGAATCTGCGGCTGCATTTAGTAAAGCGTTCAAGCGAATGTTCGATCGTAACCCAGGCGAATATCGAAGAGTTGTTGGCCAGTAAATCAGGTTAAAACGTTGCTATGAATAACACAGTAAACCGCCTTAACGAAACACTCAAACAAGTACGTTCTTGCGAGCACTGCGTAAAACATTTACCGCTTGGTGCGCGACCAGTTTTGCAAGTTGGCACGGAGGCCAGGATACTTATCGCCGGTCAGGCTCCAGGCTCAAAAGTACACGCAACTGGTGTGCCGTTTGATGACCCCAGTGGTGACAGGTTGCGATTGTGGATGGGTGTTGAAAAGTCAGAGTTTTACGATGCAAATAAAATCGCTATTTTACCCATGGGCTTTTGCTACCCTGGCAAAGGCAAGTCTGGAGATTTGCCACCAAGACCTGAATGCGCCGATCTCTGGCGAGAACAGCTATTGGCCATGATGCCTAATGTTGAATTGACTCTGGTTATTGGTCAGTACGCCATAGCATGGCATTTACCTGAGCTTAAAAAACAGTCTCTAACCAACACAGTAAAAGAGTGGAGAACGCATTGGCCAAATCAATTGCCCCTACCACATCCTAGCCCGCGTAATAATATCTGGCTAAAGAAAAACGCCTGGTTCGAAGATGATGTGCTTCCATCACTGCAGAACCGTGTTAGGTCGCTGCTTGGTTAGTGCTTCTCTGTAAAAGAGATTCGATTGAGTTGCGTAAGCTATGGCTGTTTGGCTCTGGCTAGTGATGGCTCAAGTGCCAACAGCTTTTTCCACAGTGGCTTAGCCAGACTGCGAGAATACGTAGCGGTTAGATGATGCTTATCCTGCCATACAATCGTGTCGTTGATAACTGCTTTACAAACGTCGGAGGCGCATACAACATCATTCATATCTATCACGCGATGTTTTGATCGTAGTGGAACCAGCATAATTGGGTCGGCGATTGGTTTCTTGCCACTATTGCATTCATTTGAATTGAGTGGAAACCTTGATAAGCAAACAGGCACATTTTTCTTGAGTTGAGGTGTGTCCGATAGCAATACTGCGGAGAGGCCAGCATCTTCAAAAAATGACATGGTCTCAGTTAAGCCTTGCGCCAATCTCGCCACTCGTGTTACCGATTTACCTGAGCCATGGCTGTTAGACTCTGGATTGTTAGATTTAGGATGGCTAGATTTAGAGTTGTTAGATTTAGAGTTGCTGCGTTCAGACTTGCTGAAATCCCCATTGTTCATTACAGGATTGCTCAGACTCGATGCTGCATAGGTTCTTACTTGAGATAATATGGTAAGCGTTGGTCGCGTTTCTAATAGTGCATCGAATACCTCTCGACGCCATCGATTACAGTATTCGTAACGTACACTTTGTCGAGACCGATCATTCAAGGAAATATTGCAGGCTGACTTGGTGTAACTAATCAGTTTGATACCACGCTCGCGCGCAATTTCTCGCAATGCAGGTACCCATTGCGCAGCATGCGAATCACCAACAATGGCTACGGTTGTTTCTGAGTCGCTCTGACCAAACTCACAACGTTTTGGTTCTGCAGAGTCGAACGGCACATGGCAGCCAAGTTCATAAACCATCGGCAAGTCTCTGCGTGCGCTCAGGGCTGAAATATAACCTACTCTGTCGCTCTTTATTGACGAGCTTCTTGTAGAGTGATCAAGCTGGCTGAGGCTATATTTAATAATGAAGAACGCAATAGCGGGTGCGAGTAAACTAAGGAATAAAATCTTTGCCGCAGTACGGGAGTCACGATACCGAAACCGATCTTCGATTTGTCGCTTGGTCAGGTAAGCCAGGCCAATGGAAAGTACGATGACTAATAGTCCGTCGATCACGCCAAATGCTAGCTTGGTAAATTGTTGATAAGCTGTTATTAATGGCCAGTGCCAAAGATATAAGGAATAGGACAGTGCACCAATAAACTGCATTGGTTCAATTCTGAGGAAGCGAGTAGCGATTGGCATGGAATGCTGAGAGCCAATAATAACCAGTGCGGCTCCTAGGGTTGGCAATAAGGCCAAATACCCGGGAAATACCGTTGTATTCGAAAACCAAATACTGGCAACAAGAATACACAGTACACCGATAAAACCTGCGCCGCGCCTGAATAATGAGACGTTGGTTTGTCTAATGGTCGCTATGCATCCACCAAGCGCAAACTCCCAAACCCGGCTTAAGGTAGAGAAATAAGCCCATGAGGGGTTTTGAGTACTGGCAGTAACCGAGTAGCACAAGCCTAGTATCAACGTGAGCCAAATCACCCCTCCTAACATCACGCGTTTGCAGATTTTAAACTTTGCAGAGATTAACAATGCCAGCAACAATAAGAGTGGCCAAACAAGGTAAAATTGTTCTTCTACTGATAACGACCAATAGTGTTGAAACAACGTGACAGAGTTGTCAGAAGCGAGGTAGTTGGTGGCTTGCGTGGCGAGTAACCAATTCTGAACATAAAATGCGCTTGCTAAAGCATGCATAGCATTGTTTATCCATTCCAGTGGCGGCAAGACGGCTAGAAAACAGCCGCTTATAATCAGAACGATTGAAGCTGCGGGTAGCAATCGATTAATTCTACGCGCGTAAAAATTCCACAGTAAAAGTCGTTCCGAATGTTCGATTTCACGCAACAATAGTTGTGTCATCAGGAATCCGGACAACACAAAAAAGACATCGACTCCGACGTATCCACCCGGCAGTAGAAAAGGCCATACGTGATAGATCAGAACGCTTAACACTGCGAGCGCTCTCAGACCTTGAATGTCTTTATTTAGTTTGCTCTGCATTAAGGCGTCAGTGATCCTTATTTGTCTGAGGCAGTGACATAGCAGGGTGCCACTCTCAAGCGCTGCGATTTAGCGTAAGTAACGACAATTGTCGGCCTCAGCATAGAGTGCCTCGATGTATTGTCCATTGCGATCATAGAGAGCGAACTTCATGGCCACATTTTTACCTCTGAATTCTTTTACTTCGTCAAATTTACAAACATCAAATTGAAGCTTCCTTTGATATTCTCCTTTAAGTTTGATCATATCGATTTGATCACGGCTTAGTTCTAAGAATGTAAATTGATAAATGGCAAGGTGACGTTGAAGTTTGAAGGAATCCCATCTAATTTCATTGTTGATTTGTACGGGTAACTCTCGGCTTATTCGTTTTTCTATCCCCTCAACGTCTAGCTTAGGCCTTAAGTTTTCGACATTAAGCTTGTCAGTGGAAAAGAAGTCTTCAGGAACGAAATCTTTCAGCGTGAAAAGTACCAGAGCAACTAAGCCCAGTTTAATTATTAATTTCATAGTGTTTGAGTATAGTTAGTCACTTAGTTCTTGATAATGATGACGGAGGGCGTTGAATCCAGTTTGTGGGGGCTTGTATCAATGTGCTTTTATTAGAATCATTGATCGCGAATTATAGGATGCTTCAGACGAAGCACGTGGTTAAGAAACGCAAGGGAAATAGATAACATTAGGTAATTCCAGCTCGCGCAATTGTTGCATGGTCATTTCGCCGGACAGCCAGATTTTGGCCGTCTCTGGGGTTAGATAATGCAGCATTCGATGATTAACTCGGCTCATGTACTGATCGGATTCACGCGTGACCATGGTGCAAGATAGTTGTTTCTCGGGGCCCCATTCATCCCATATCCCAGCGACCACCAATCCGTCAGTGTCTTTGTCAGTGACGTACCATTTGGTTTTAGCACCGACTTGGCCTGTCCATTCGTAATAGCCAGCCATTGGAATCATACAGCGCTGCTTTTTGCTCCAGGCATTTCGGTAAGTGGGCTTTTGATCGATGGTCTCTATCCTGGCGTTGTGCGTCGGAAATTTGGAATCAAACTGCTTCGACCAAGGAGGAACCATTTGCCACCGCATGGATTCTCCAGTGTTTCCTCGAAAAGCCATAATCTGAGATTTGGGAAAGACATCTGCACCATAGGGCTGATCCGGCCATTCCTTAAGAGATTCATTCCAGCCATGCATGGCTGAGAGGTGTGTATGATACGCTCCGCACATGGGCGTATTGTAACTCAAACTGTGTGCTCAGTTGGGCTTGCCTGTCCACCTCGTTCAGTGTGCGGCCAACCAAGAGAGTCATTGCGTATACAAATGTCAGGAAAAGCGTTATCGTAATTCGGTCATGATTTTTCACCACACTAAAATATTCATAATAGGCATCTTATTAGCAATGCTGAACCCCAATGGTTTTGCGATGGCTCAAAGTGTTTATGTGGCGACTGATGGTAGTAACGTTACTGGTAATGGCACTCAGCTGAATCCCTGGGCGACAATCAGCTTTGCGATAGATCAAGTTAGTGATGGGGCCACCATCGAAGTAGCACCCGGCACTTATAACGGGCAGGTACGGTTAGACCGGCAATTTCAAAGCGGCGTACTAATTCGCTCTGCAACTCAATATAAGGCTCGTTTGCGTCACAACAACGGCGCCGCATTGATTTGTTTTACTTGCCAAGGTATCACTGTAGATGGTTTTGATATCGCACATAGCGCAAATAACAGCCGTGCTCTGGTGATCCAGATTCAAACTGATGCGGCACGCAATGTAACACTGCGTAACAATATTATTCATGACAGCACCAATAACGATTTGCTAAAAATCAACAATGGCACCCGCGACATCACGGTTCAGGGCAATATCTTTTATAATCAGGCGGGTTCCGATGAACATATCGACATTAATAGCGTCGAAAACGTGTCGGTGTTTGATAACATCTTTTTCAATAGCACATCGCAATCGGTGACCAGTAGTTTTGTGTTGGTAAAGGACAGTAACGGCAGCAGTGATAATATTATTGGTTCGCGCAATATATCCATTCGACGTAATATCTTTTTAAACTGGCAGGGCAATAGTGGCCAAAGCTTCGTGCGTATTGGTGAAGACGGCACCAGTAATTTTGAGGCTGAAAACGTATTAATCGAAAACAATCTGATGTTGGGAAATTCCAGCAGGCTGATGCGCAGTGCGCTGACTATTCAGGGGTCAAACGATATACGTTTTCAGTTCAACACAGTGGTTGGTAATTTGCCTTCTAGAAGTTTTGCTGCCCGGTTGCTTGCCAGTGGAGATAATCAAGCGAATCAGAATATTATATTAAGAAATAATATTTGGTCCGATCCTGCTGGTAGCATGGGCGCTGAAGGGTTCAATGGTGCTGATGTGTTTGATGCTCCAGCAGGAGATACTGGCTCACTAACGCTACAGAATAACCTCTATTACAATGGCGGCGCAGCTATTCCCAGCGACACCTCTCAAGACGTCAATATTGGCAACGATAGTAGCCCGATAATTGGAGATCCGTCGTTGCCAGATCAGAATGGATTGGTACTGCCAGTTTACAACGGTACGTCCTTCGGTGGTGGCTTCAACACCATTAGAGATGCTTTTGTTGGTCTAGCCAACCGTTATGGCCGCCCAGGTGCTGCAAGCGTGGCCATCAATGCTGCCAACACGGTTGCTATGCCCAGTGACGATTTGCTCGGCGCAACGCGTGGGCCTAACCCAGACCTAGGGGCAATCGAAGTCTCCAGTGTTACTCCTCCACCACCTCCTCGACCCAGGAAAAATGTGGTGCTGTCTTGGCTATTACTATTATTAGAATGAATAGTCTCCCCTGAAGTTCAAGTGTGTTGATGTTACAGCCTAGAGGGTTATTCATGTCTACGGATCGACACGTCTTTCCTGCTGAATCCGTTCCCAATCCACCCTTGTGTGCAAAAAAACCAATTTTTTTGTAACTTTTTTTGGCGTCATCCGTATTAATTCATGAACGGCAACAAAAACAACGTATAAGGCCAAACATTTGATGAAACAAACGTTTCGAAATCTGGTAGATCAGTATCAGCAGCTTGTTTACTCGCAAGCGTTTTTTATCTTATCCGATAAGGGCGATGCTGAGGATGCTACGCAAGAGGCTTATGAGCGTTTATGGTCGGTCATGCACGGCGATAAATTCGATATTGGTTCTGCCAAAGCCTGGTTATTGCATGTGGTACGTAATATTTGCATCGATAAATTGCGCAGGCGTAAGCCAATGGCTGATACCGAGATGGACGAATTTGAAAGCGAGAGTTCGCACAGCAAACCAGTTGCTCAGTTGATGAGTAAACAAGTAAGCGCTTGGTTATCGGCGGCGATTGAGCGATTAAAAGAACCCTATCGCTCCCTGATTATTCTGGCTGATTTGCAACAGCGCTCAATTAAAGAGGTAGCGATGGCGTTGGACTTAAATGAAAACCAGGCGAAAGTGTATATCCACCGTGGTCGAAAACAATTACGTGGATTTTTGCAGGGAACCGAATTATGAAAGAGAACGAAGCAGACTACTTAAACAGATTGTTCGCATCGTCATCGGATGTGACCGACGAGGCCGAAGTGGCATTCCCGTTGGTGGAGGTGTCTACAGACCTTAGCGACAAACTAAATAGCATAGCTGATTCGACGCCGGTAGGCGCGAATGCGAAAAGCGAAATATCGTTTAAGCGAGGCATTGGCTTGAACTGGCCAAAAGTAACTGGCATCGCAGCCAGTGTGTTTGTCGTCATCATGGGCGTTCAGTTTTACCAACAGCAACAAACATTGAAACAGCTTGAACAAGCACAGGCTGATTTAGCTACGGCGCTTCAATACCTTGGTGAAGCGAATCGTATAGCGCAATCGCAAATTATCGAATCACTGAATGACAACATTAATAAAGCCGGGATTGAGCCTGCTATT
This sequence comes from Arenicella sp., assembly GCA_965230315.1. Classification (GTDB taxonomy): domain Bacteria; phylum Pseudomonadota; class Gammaproteobacteria; order Arenicellales; family Arenicellaceae; genus Arenicella. The sequence goes on along the minus strand of CBDDKT010000002.1, from coordinate 2,625,552 downwards.
GAACTGGGTCGTGATGCATTGCGAACCAAACCTAAAAAAGCCAATCCTGAACCACAGACGCGTCACCTGTAACCGTCTGAAAACCCGTATTTAAGAGGCCATTATGAAGAACTTAAAACCGTTATATTTAATCAGCATTGTTAGCTTGTTTTTGAGCGCCGCCGCTCATGCCCTTGACAGTGGAAAAATTGACTTTGCCGATTTGTCGTCCCACTACGGCGAGCCAAAAGTTGAAATTAACTTGAGCGCTGGCCTAATGAAAATGATCGGTCGGTTCGCTAATAATGAAGATCCTGAGGTGGGCAATATTTTATCGAGCCTGGAATCGATTAAAGTTCGAGTGTACAACTTGAATGGTGAACTCGAAAAAGCCAATTCCACCGTTGATCGTGTGAGCGGTGAACTGCGAAGCGATAATTGGGAGACCTTGGTCACCGTTAATGACAACGAAGAGAATCAAAAGGTTCGTATTTTCAGCAAGTCAACTGAAGACGTGATCGATGGCGTGGTGGTGATGGTGGTGTCGCCTGAAAAAGAGGGTGGCGAAGCCGTATTTATCAATATTGTGGGCGAGATCGACCCCGAAAAGATAGCCAAAGTTACCGAGACGCTGGATATCGATATCAATTAGCTTGCTAGGGCTTGACGATGCTCGGCTAAAAAAGCTCTGAACGCAGCCAGTCCTTCATCCATATTCGCACGCCCGAAACCAATACGAAACCGATCGGTTGGCGAGGGCATTAACTCTGAAGAATAAATAGACGCAGGCAACAATAACACGCCGCTTTTCTCAACCAACTCCGTACAAAAATTCTCAACGTCGCCTGGGCCAATATACTTAGGATAAGCAATACACCCGCCATCCGGCGGTTGCCATTCAAAGTACTCAGGATAATCGGCGAAGAAGGCATCCAGCTTAGTAAGGTTATTTGCCATTAAGTTTCGGTTTCGCTGCAATAACTTGTCACGCACACCGAGTGCAATTTCCGCCAGTCGTTCACTCGGTGCTGAGTTACAGATCGATAAATAATGTTTGTAACGTTCTATTCTTAATAACAAGTCTGTATCCTGACAAGCCAACCAGCCGATGCGCAGTCCTGGTAGACCGTAAGCCTTAGACATAACATTCAATGACAAGGCTTTTTCATAGACGTCGGCGGCTTGATCAATGCGTTTTTCCTCATCCAGTTCGAGTAAGCGGTAGACTTCGTCGCTAAACAAATATAGGTCGTGCTTGCGGCATAGAGCGATAAGTTCCTGATAATCAGCCTGCGGGATAATCGCGCCAGTAGGGTTATTTGGAAAACACACCGATATCAGTTTAGTATTGGGTCGAATCGCCTGTTTGACTTCGTCTATATCAAGCCTCCAGCTATTAGCCGGGTCTAGCCTGACACCGGTCACTTCGCACAGCTCCAGCGGCACGGTTTCAGCAGCCTGATAGTTCGGCACCGCGACAACAGCATGATCGCCAGCTTGCAATAGCACACGCATGGCGGCATACACTCCTTCTTCCGCGCCCGCAAAACACAAAATATTCTCTGCTACCAAATTGTCGTAGGTATTGGCGATGGCGTCTCTAAGGCTTGGCGCGCCCCAAGTTTCTGTATAGCTAAGATGTAGATCACCCAACGCGTCTTGCTCTTTACCGGCCAATTGAAGCAGTTCCGCGACGGTCATGCTTTGTGCATCAGACGCCGTCATATGATGCTTGGCGGTAAACTCCCATCGTGAGAAAAAAGTTTCAAGTTCAAAGTTTCGCATGATGTATCTGGTGTCGATAGAGTGGATAATTAGCGTGAGCGGTTTACACTGTATTATCGGTATCTTCGAATTAATTGCCAATGTTTACAAACTCTTATTATAATCGTTTAGCAACGTAATTAACTCATGCAAGGAGAATAGGGCGCGTAACTCGTTTCACACCCTTAACAGCAATGGCTATCACCCAAAGTTTGGCACGCACTCTTTTCTGTGTATTTGCGCTAATAAGCAGCAGCGCTTTATCCAATACCATTGTCGTAGACAACACTTGTAGCTTAGTCGAAGCTATTTCCAGCGCTGAGAATGATAACGCCATGAGCAGTGATTGCGAGACCGGCGCAGGTGAAGACATAATTGTGTTACCAAGTAATTCTCTGCAAATTGTGAGTCAGCCTTCCGATGCCGACAGTAAAACAGCTTTGCCCGAAATTTCTTCGAGTATTACTATTCAGGGCAATCAGTCTCGAATAATACGAAGTTCAACCGCGCCACTATTTAGGTTTTTTAGAGTGATTGAAGGCGGTTCGCTAAGCTTGAATCAATTGACCCTTGAGGAAGGTGCAGTATTTGGCTCGGGGGGGGCAATTCTTGTAGAACAAGGTGAGGTGCAGTTAGTCGGCGTTAAGATCATCGATAGTGAGGCGATTTTCGATGACGCTATTGCAGGCGCAGGCAATGGTGGCGCTATTCGAGCTCGCGAAAGCGCTTTACGAATTTATAGTTCGGAAATTTCAAATAATACGGCCACCAATGGAGCGGGCATCTCGATTTCCAATGGCAATTTGGAAATCAGAAATAGTTCGATTTCAGATAATTCAGCGAGCTTTATCGGTGGCGGTGTCGATCTCTTTGGAAATGGTCAGTTTACGATTTTCAACAGCTCTTTTTCGAGTAACTTGGCGACTCGGCAAGGCGGGGCTATGCACATAGAAGGGGCGCGAATATTTGGGTCTGATATCGCAGTTATCGAAGTACAACGAACCACATTTGACGATAACCGATCTGATCGTGACGGCGGAGGACTTTTTGTTTCGGGTGAAGTCGATATGCAGCTTGTAAACAGCACAGTTTCGGGCAATATGGCACAGGACAGCGGCGGTGGCATTGAGGCATTTTCGGCCGAAAATATCATTTTAGTAAACACCACAGTAACAGGAAATTCTGCCAGAATTGGCGGTGGGGTTGACTCGACAGTTAATAGCAGTATATCTATTTCAAACAGTATCATTTCAGGCAATACCGCCTCAGTCCAGGGTGCCGAGGTTTATCGAAGTGGGTCATCCGAAGTGATCTATTTAGGTAACAATTTACTGGGTAATAGTAGTGTAAGCACGGAGCAAGCGTTTTGGAATCCAACATTGAATAGTGGTGTTATAAACGCGACCAGCAACGGCAACCGGCCAACCGCGCTGTCATCTATCTTGCGGCCATTGTCCGACAATGGTGGAAACACATTCACGCATTCATTAGTGTCAAATAGCCCCGCTATTGATGCTGGTAATGCCGCCATATGTCGAACAAGTTTAGTAAGTCGAGTTGATCAACGAGGTGTCCGCCACCAAGGGATTTGCGATCTAGGATCATTTGAATTCGGTTCACTGACACCGCCACCCCCTCCAACCGATTCTGAACCTAGTGACGCTGGCGCAGTAGTACCCGCAATTATTCTCTTGTTAGGCGATGAACGCTAATTGATTTGAGTGCAATAATTTTTGCTGGTTTTCATCAAGGCAGATTTATTAAACGTACGAATCAACAATCACTCACAGCAACAGGCTTTCACTGATTAGTAACCTTAGTTGATTGATACTATTAGCCTATTAATTATGCGCCGCTTATCTGGGTGGAGAAAATTGAATGCGACTTAATCGTTGGTTAGTGGTTGGCTTGGCTTGTATTGGCATCGTGCTAATTTTAGGCTTAATAAAATTTATGCAGATTCGTGCGGCGATTGCGTTTGGTAACTCCTTCCCTGAGCCAAGCGAAACCGTCGAGGTTGTGCGTGCCGATCTAAGTGAATGGCAACAACAAATAACGGTCACTGGCAATGTGCGTGCAAGTCGCGAAGTAGAAATGCGAACGGAGCTGGGTGGCCGGATTTCCAAAGTTGGTTTTGTATCGGGTGGGCGCGTGTCCGCCGGTGATATTTTATTGCAATTGGATACGGCCGAAGAACAAGCCCAACTTGCTGCGATTAGACCCGAGATCGCGTTGGCAGAATTGGAGTTCACGCGTTTCGCTGATTTAGTTGACAAGAACGCAGTGAGCCGGCAACAGTATGACCGCGCAAAATCGGCACTGGCGATCGCCAAAGCTCAAGCTGCATCGGTGCGCGAGACAATCGCTAATAAAACCATCGTCGCGCCCTTTGACGGTATCGCAGGGATCCATGACTTTGAAGTCGGTCAAGTAGTCTCAGCAAACAGTGTTGTTACCAATCTGATAGGTGGCCTCGACAAATTGTGGGTCGATTTTTCCTTGCCTCAGCAATACGCGCAACTTGCTATGGGCACCCAAGTCGTTATCGATGCAGATGGTGGCGTTGGCACATCATTTACCGCAACCGTTAGTGCCGTTGAACCAAGAGTGTCGAGTACCACGCGCAGTGTTAGATCTCGCGCGGAATTAGTAGATCTGAATGGCACGATCAAGCCCGGCTCAATTGTGCGCGTGACTGTTCCAGTTGGTGCAAAAACAAACGCGTTTAAAATCGCCAGTACAGCAGTACGACGAGACAGCTTTGGCAATTATGTATTTATTCTAAACAAAGATAATAAAGGCGCATGGCGAGCGGCGCGTAAACCGGTTGAAGTCAGCGTTAAAGCAAATGACTATTCCATTATCACATCGGGTCTGAAAGTGGGGGATACTGTTGCAACACTCGGTTCGTTTAAATTACGCGAAGGTATTTGGGTCAAAATCGCAGAGCAAAAATCCCTAGTGCCAACGGATACAGATAGGCAAATAGTTAACGAGCCTCCCGCTGAATCGCTACCCGACGTTGATCCGGCTGAATCCCCAATCTTGCCAGAGGCGCTTGATCCGCCCGCGCTTGAACAAAAAGCAAGCAGCGAGACCATCGTTGAAGAGGGCCAGTAATAGTGAATAACGAGGTGGTCAACCGACAAACGGCCAGTAATGGGGGAGATTTAGGTCGTCCGTCTATCATGGATATCTTCTCCACTCGCCCAGTGTTGGCGATCGTACTGTCGCTCGGCATCGTTTTGCTCGGCTTGCGCGCGGCCGCGGAGTTACCCATTCTTCAGTTCCCAAAAATCTCTAGCTCGTCATTGCAAATCACAACTCCGTACGTGGGCGCATCAGCGGAGGTTGTACAAGGCTTTATTACCGAGCCGATTGAGCGAGCAGCGGCATCGGTTCCGGGTATCGACTTTATCGACTCACGATCAACTCCGGGCATTAGCTCAGTGACCGTTTGGCTAAAATTAAATGAGGACTCAACGCGAGCCTTAGCGGAATTATCTTCTCGGCTCGATCAAATTCGTTTTGAACTACCCGAAGGCGCGCAAGACCCGTCTATCGAAGTGGTGCGAGCTGATCGACCATTTGCCGTGTTTTATCTGACAGTCAATTACGATGAAGAAGTGGCTGAAATATCTCGTCTCGAAGCGACAGACTATTTAACTCGCAATGTTACCCCCGCACTCACAGGCATCGAAGGCGTTCAGCGCATTGGTATTGAAGGCGGTCGAAACCCCGCCATGCGAGTATGGATCGACCCAGCCAAATTAGCGCTATACAATCTTGCGGCTGACGACGTGTCGCGTGCTCTTACCGCCAACAATCTGATTGCCACGGTCGGCCAAAGTGAAAACGATGCGCAACGCGTAGGTTTGTTGACCGACAGCAGCCTTAGCAGTGTTGCTGACTTTGAACAATTGGTTGTTACCGAAGTAGACGGTGTACAGGTTCGTCTAGAAGATGTCGCACGAATAGAGGTGGGTGAGAACGAAGGCGAAATCACCGCACGCTTAAGCGAGAATACGGTTTTATACATCTCTGTATGGCCGCTGCCTGGCGCCAATGAAATCGCCATTGGCGATGATCTATATGTGATGCTGGATGAAATAAATGCCACTTTACCCAAAGGTCTTAGCATCAGTGAGGGTTTTGATGGAACTCTGTATATGCGCAGCGCGTTAAGGGAAATATTCATTACCCTCGCCGAAACGGTGTTTTTAGTAGGTTTAGTCGTGCTCGTAATGATGGGGTCGCTTCGAACCGCTTTAGTTCCCTTAATTACCATACCAATCTCAATACTGGGTGCGGTTGCGGCAATGACACTCATGGGGTTCACTCTAAACCTATTAACTGTGTTAGCAATCGTGTTATCGGTGGGGCTGGTGGTGGATGACGCCATTGTGGTGGTGGAAAATGTCGCGCGCTATATGCGTGAAGGAATGACCAGGCTTGAGGCCGCGCTGGCGAGTTCGCGGCAACTACTCGCGCCCATCATAAGCATGACCGTGACGCTGGCCGCCGTTTACGCGCCGATTGGTTTGCTCTCCGGCTTGACCGGTGCGTTATTTAAAGAATTCGCATTTACGCTTGCCATTGCCGTATTGATTTCTGGCTTCGTCGCCGTAACACTGTCACCGATTATGAGTGCCTATGCGTGTCCGGAGGGTGGACAAGAAGGTAAATTTACGCTGCGCATTAATGCCTGGTTCGCAGCCTTGCAACAGCGTTACAGCAAGGTGCTATTGCGCACAATTGAATACAAGCGACCGGTATTGGTGCTTGCGGTGTTTTTCAGTCTACTAACGGTTCCATTTTATTTATTTTCCTTAAAAGAGTTAGCGCCTACAGAAGATCAATCGAGTATCACAGTAATCGTTGAATCAGCGCCGGACGCCTCACTGGATTATACGGCTAAGCACATGGACGACGTGGTTAACACCATGCTCACCTTAGATGGCGCCAAATTTATGTGGCAAATCGTAAACCCGAGTGGTGCTTTCGGTGGTGTTGACTTTGTGCCCCATGATGAGCGCGACGAAAGCGTGCAAGACATGTTCTGGAAAGCGTTTGGCTCGCTCTCAAATATCCCTGGCATCAAGGCATTTCCGGTGCTCGACTCAGCCTTACCAACCGCGGGAAACTTTTCAGTAGAGTTAGTTGTCATGAGCAGTGATCCTTATTTGGAAATGAAAAATTACTCTGATCAGATGGTCGAGAAGGCGCTTGGCAGTGGCAAGTTCTTGTTTGCCAGCACCGACTTGAGAATTGACTTACCTCAGGTGCGCTTCTCCTTGGATCGAGAACGTATTGCAGACCTTGGCATGGATTTGGCCGCCGTAAGTGGTCAGCTTGGCACACTGCTCTCAGGTAATTTCGTGGCGCGCTACAATCAACAAGGTCGTTCGTACAGAGTGATTCCGATGATCGAAGACAGCGCGCGCGCAACGCCCGATGCAATCTTAGACCTTAAGATCAGAACGCCAGACAATGAGTTAATTCCATTGCGCGCTATCGCTAACCTTGAAACGGAAACTGCACCACGCGTGCTAAGCAAGTTCCAGCAAAAAAATGCGTTTCGAATTTTTGGTGAAGTGATTCCTGGCACAACCAAAGAGCAAGGTCTCGCGGCCTTAGAGCAAATTGCCGCCGACATATTGCCAACAAACTACGCTATTGATTACGCGGGAGAATCTCGTCAAATACGGTTAGAGGGCAGCACGCTGGAAGGCGTGTTGGTGGTTGCTTTGATCTTTGTTTTCTTGGTACTGGCGGTTCAGTTTAATAGTTTTCGGGACCCGCTGGTGGTGCTGCTCGGTTCGGTGCCGCTGGCCTTAGCAGGTGCCATGATGTTTGCCTTTGTAGACTTTACAACCATCAATATTTATTCACAGGTTGGTTTTATTACCTTGGTAGGGTTGATCGCAAAAAACGGCATTCTGATTGTTGAATTCGCCAATCATATGCAACGAGAGGGCCACGATAAGCTAAGGGCTGTACAGCTGGCGGCGGAAACACGCTTACGGCCAGTATTGATGACGACTGCAGCTACGGTGCTCGGGCATTTTCCATTGGTGTTAGTCAGCGGTGCCGGGGCTGAAGCACGCAATAGCATCGGTATTATTTTGGTGGCGGGCATGTTGGTGGGCACGTTATTTACCTTACTGGTATTGCCAAGTGTTTACGTGACTCTGGCAACCGATAGAAGCAAACGTGGCGAGGTGTTTAAGAAAGCAGTAATACCTGCATAAGCTTTCAGTGCGGTGGCGGTTTGTTGACTTTAATGCATGGCGTTGCTGCCTTAATCCTTGTATTTTATTTAGTTGATTGCCATCACTGGCATCGGTTAGTCTTGCGGCTTAATTAGTGTCAGTAACTTTAATCGCTCTAGGTGATTCATCGGTAAACGTCTTCTCTACGGCTTGTTGTCTTTCTTAGGTACGCTTGGCTTACTGTTGAGTGTTGTATGGTGGCAGCTGCCAAGCATATTAAACTGGGGTCTTACTCATACTCTCCAGCAAAATGGTCTGACCAATGTCACCTTGGATATTCGAGAGGTCGGCGTTTCTCATGCATCTATTAATAGGTTTGACGCTACCTATCCAGACGGCGATACCACGGTGCATTTAGAGCTTAGCGATCTGAATTTAGATTACACGCTATCGCAGCTGTTGGCCGGGCAAGCTAAGAGCCTGATCATTGATTCGATTGCTCTTACGATTGATAACCGAGCCAGCCAAAAAACCAGCACAACATCGACTCTGCCAACCATCGAACAATTATTGAGTGCCTATAAGGCAGTGAATATAAGAGACTTTCCGTTAAGTGCTGTAAGTCTCGCGAAAATTACCGTTTCACATAACCTGGCGTCTGAATCTGAAGCCACGTTCGACACCATTGAATTTCAAGTGGCCTTAGCCAAAGATGCCAAGCAACTCAAAACAGAGATGTTGTTTACTGACCAGCAACGAGTAAGTTGGCTGAGTGATCAAGATGCGGGCTGGACGTTGCAGTATTTTGATGCACCAGAGCGGGCTTCTTCAATACAAGCAATAGAGACACAAAAAACAAGGCCTCAAGATCCCGTCTTCACAGGCTCACTTAATCAGGTTGATCAGTCCTTAGTATTCACCGCGGATATAAAGTCTGATTTATTACAACATTGGTTACCGTCAGCTCTGCCGAGTGATAGCTTAGTCGCTGTATCTGACATGGCTTTTCAAGCCACCATTGGCGGTAATAATTCATCCCCAGGCTTGGCGATACTGTCGACCATCGAGATGCCGAACCTGAGCTACCAAGATTGGCGCATTGACACGCTAGCCGCCCAGTTTGATATTGAGGTAACCCAAGCCAAGGCGACGTTCGATGAGTCGCAAACACGCTGGCAGATTCAGCTTGCATCAAATAACACGATCTCGATAGCCAGCGCCAGTCTCGATGATTGGCTAATCAGCACAGTTGCTCTAAGCCTTAGCAGCGATGCAAACCTTAATCAAAGTTTAAGCGAGCTTAGCGAATTGCAGCTTCGGGGCTCGATTGGCAAACTGCAAAATGCCGATGGTTTGAACTTGTCTGATACCTCATTCGCGGCAGCCGCCTCTGCTCGAATGGAAGGTCAGCAATGGCAGTTGCAGCTTGAAGAATCGTGGCAATTGACCAATCAGTACAGTCGACTCGATGACACCGAGTTGCCACAAGGTTGGGCGGTTTGCGCTACCCAGCCGCTGAGTGTAACTGGCGATGTTCAAGCTGCTTTTGACGCCTTGATTGATGAAACCGCATTAGCAATCACGGTGCCCATGCTGCAAGACAAGGCGCTGGAACAACGTGTCCAGCCACTGAATGCCTCACTGCAAATAGAGCAGGCTCGTTTAGCTCAAGGCGAGTTGTTTGCGACAGGCGTATTGGCAATACCTCAGTTGACGATTGACGATACCTCGTCGGATGGTTTATTGGAGGGCGGTGGTTTGCGCTTGGATAATGTGCGCCAACCTTTTGAACTTAATGGCGACGTGTTAAGCAGTAATGGCAGCCTACAAAGCATTGAACGTGACCTGCATATAGACACCAACACACAGCACAACCTCAGGCAACGACAAGGTCGCACTGCGTTTCGGTTTAAGACCTTAACCTTTGATGACCCTCAGCAACTTAACAAGTTAGTGGCTCCGGCAATCCCACCGATAAGCTTAGTGGCGGGCGAGGTCGATATAAGCGGAGAAGCGCGCTGGCGAGACAAGGCTGATGAATGGCAAACAACGGTCAATATTGATGCACAATTGAACAACCTGGGGGGTGCTTATGACGAGGCCTATTTCTCGGGTGCCAATGGTCAATTTTCGTTGCAGGTGCACCCAGATATTGTGACTAAAAAGAAGCAGCGACTGAGTGTCGCCCAATTAGACGCCGGCGTAGAAAACAAAGACTTAGTTTTTGAGTTTGGTTTACGGTCTTCACCTATGGGCGATCTGCCTATTGTTGACATTTTGACAGCCCAAACCCAATTGCTGCAAGGCCGCGTTAGCTTAAAGCCAACCGCCTATGATTTGAATCAGCAACCGCAAACCGTGCAGCTCGTAATCGAAAACATTGACCTCAACGAACTTGTTACCTTGCAGCAACTTGATGATGTCCAAGCAACGGGCCGGATAAATGGAGTGTTGCCGATTATCATAAACCACAACCAAATCAGTATTGATGATGGTCAAATGCAAGCTTTAGCGCCGGGGGGCGTTCTAAGATATCAAGCCAACACTGATGCCATACAATCAAATAAATACGCTGAAACCGTGGTGTTGGCCTTACGAAACTTTCATTATGATGCTTTGCAGGCCGACACACAGTATCAACCTGATGGCACTTTAATACTTGCGCTGCAACTTCAAGGTAATAATCCCGACTTTGAACAAGGTCGACAAATTAATCTAAATATTAACCTCGAACAAAACGTATTAAAGTTACTTGAGAGTTTGAGGTTGTATGATGGCGTTAGTGATAAGCTCGACAAACGAGTACGAGATTTCTATCAACAAACTACATCACAGTAAAGTATAAACAAACACAGTAGGTAAACAGAGGATGACATCAAGTTCAAAAAAGGCGAGTCGCCGTTCCAATACGCTGCCAAATTTAATACTGGTCGGTGGTTATTTATTGCTGGTGACGGCCTGTACCCCCACAGTGCAAGTTGCTGCGCCGTCAGAACCCATCACCATTAATTTGAATGTAAAAATTGAACACGAAATTAAAATCAAAGTAGAAAAAGAACTGGATGAGCTATTTGGCGAAGACTCCGATTTGTTCTAGCTAACAAACACCCTAGCTGTGTTATTAATTTCTACCTTATTACGAGTATCACATTATGAAAAAGTTAAACATCATTCTAATGAGCGTATTAGCCTCATTCTTAATCACCAATACGGCACTTGCCTTAACGCTAAGCGAGGCTAAGCAACAGGGCTTGGTAGGTGAGCAGCTTTCTGGTTATCTGGGCGCGGTAACGGCCACGGCTGAAACGGCCGCTTTAGTGAAGGACATTAACGCGAAGCGCAAGCAGAAGTATCAAGAAATTGCGCTGCGTAACGGGGCCAGTCTCGAGTCGGTTGAAAAACTGGCCGGCAAAGCAGCAATACAAAAAACAATATCAGGCCAGTTTATTAACATGGGTAATGGTTGGAAGAAAAAATAACAACGAGCGTGAGCCACATAGACTTGTGTTTAAAAGAGGCTCACGTTAAATCCAGACTAGATCAGAAAAGAACAGCCGAACATATTCATCGATTAATCTGTCCTGCTCATCGGCTGATACCCTGGCTACAAGCCGCGCTAAAGAGTCGATCAATTCCATGGCGAGTAGCGACCGAGTTTTAACTTCCGATTCCTCAAGCTGAGGAAAATGCTGCTTAAGAAACTCTGCCAGCAGTGCCGCGTTCTGTCGACTGTCTTCAAGGTCGAGCTTAGAGAGAACCGGGTCGGCATGGATTGCCGCGCGTAAATTCAACAAAAAAGGATTGTTTGTATGCTGCTTACAATAGTGCTCAATACCATCTCTAAGCATTTCCTCAGGGCGTTTGCCATGTTGCATCACCGCCTGCATTTCTTCACGATGTGTCTTAAATGAGCGTTCTGCGTGTGCCAGCAGTAATGCCTGCTTATTAGGGTAGTAGCGATACAGTGACGCCTTCGACATACCTGCCAGGTTGGCAATTTGAGTCATGGAGGTAGCATCTAAGCCATTTTCAGCGATCAAGGTCGCCGACGCATCCATGATGGATTGCAGCGTTGCGCGGCTACGATCTTGCCCAGGTTCTCTTCGTGCTTCGATATTTGACGTCATAATTTGACAATACACTAAATGTGACATATAGTCACGTTTATAAAGATGACTACTAGTCACGTAATGCGAATTCATCAAGAAGTAGTTCTGCACAAGTAATGAATATGTTTAACAAACAACAGTGATTAAAAATAGGTGAAATAATGAGCAAACCAATAGATGCAATTGTGATCGGTGCGGGGCCAGCAGGCCTGGTGATTTCAAAACGGCTGAAAGAACAAGGGCTCAATTACATTGTGCTGGAACGGAACGACGCCGTGGGCGGTATATGGAATATCAACGCTCCAAACACACCTATGTACGATTCAGCGCATTTTATTTCATCAAAAACACTCTCGGGCTTCCCGGGATACCCAATGCCGGATCACTACCCGGACTATCCCAGCCACGTGCAACTTTTAAACTACATTCAAGCTTTTGCAAATGAGTTCAATCTACTAGAGTCGATCCGATTTAATGCCGAGGTAAAGTCTGCTGAGCAAGACCCGTCAGGAGATTGGAAGATAGTGTTAGCCAATGACGAGGTTTTACACACAAAATACTTAGTCTGCGCTAATGGGGTTACCTGGGACGCAAACACCGTGTCCTGGCCCGGTGAGTTTGAGGGTGAAGTTCGGCATTCGGTCAGTTATAAATCAAGCAGCGAGTTTGCTGGCAAACGCGTGCTGATAGTTGGCGCGGGCAACTCCGGTGTGGATATCGCGTGCGATGCGTCGTTTGCGGCAGACCAGGCATTTATCAGTGTGCGGCGTGGTTACCATTTTGTGCCTAAACACTTATTTGGCAAGCCGTCGGATGTGTTCGCCGAGCAAGGCCCAAAGCTGCCTTTCTTTTTACAGCAAAAAATATTCGGTAGCATGTTGCGAATTGTCAATGGTGATTTACGGAACTATGGGCTACCGAAACCAGATCACAAGGTGTTTCAAACACACCCGATAATGAACACCCAAATTTTGCACTATCTCGGGCACGGCGATTGCATTGCCAAAGGCGACGTGGAGCGCCTAGATGGGAAAGACGTGGTGTTTAAAGATGGCTCGCGTGAACAAATCGACTTAATCATCACTGCCACTGGCTACAAGCATAGTGTGCCATTTTTAAAAGGCGCGCCAATACCGCTTAAGAATGGTCGGCCTGATCTTTACCTGAATATGTTCCCCAGAAATTACTCAAACATGGCAATGATTGGCTTTATTGAATTCGCATCTGCTGCTTATAAAAACTTTGATCTCATGTCAGAGCTAATCGTTGCCGACATTTCTGGAGCAGCGGGCGAGTTAAACAATATGAAAAAGAATCATCAGCCAGACCTGTCGGGCGGGCACAATTATTTAAATACCGAACGCAACGCTAACTATGTTGACGTGGACACCTACCTCAAAACACTTAGCCAAGTGAAAAGCCGCGTTGGCATTGCTGCATAGAGGTCGGATATGACAAAGAGAGCGCTCATCACAGGGTCTGCGGCCGGCATAGGCGAACAAGTGGCCGTGGATCTCCATAACCAAGGTTACGAATTAGTCTTGGTTGATAAAAACACCGAGGCCAACGAGACACTTGCTTCTAGCTTAGGCAATGCAAAAAGCCTTACGCTGGATCTAACTGATCGACAGGCATTAAGAAGCTTTTGCCAAGACATCGAAAACCAATCATTCGAGATGGCGTTCATCAACGCCGGCGTCGTGATGCCCGGTGATGTCGTCGAGATGAGCGAACAACAAATAGACCTACATCTGGACGTCAACTTGCGCGCCGCCATTCTTTTGAATCAAGCCTGCGCAAAAACAATGATTAAAGCCAAGCAAGGCCACATCATCACAACCGTCTCAATGGGCGGTATAACGCCGATGAAAGGTACCGCGACCTATTCAGCGACCAAGTTCGCTATGCGCGGCTTTTTATCCGCACTCTACTCCGAGCTAAAACCTCAAGGCATTGCAGTGAGTGGTATCTATCCAAGTGCCGTCGATACGCAAATGCTAAAACACGAAGTAGAGAACAATGGCAGCCCACTCAACTTCGTGTCGAAAGTGGCCAGCGTCGAAGAGGTTGCGCAGTCCGTTCAACACGCGATAAAAACCAAAAAGCTAGAAGTGTATGTCTCTCCAACGGATGGCTTTTCCAGCCGAGTCGTTGGCTTTTTTCCCGAACTGCTCGATCGCCTTTACCCGCGGTTGGAAAAAATGGGGCGCAAGGGCATGGAGCGCTATAAGAATAGAAAGTAGCGAGTCACTGCGGTAGATGAGTCAAGTAAACCTTTATCAATAGTGAATTGTCAGCCTGATCGGTTAATGGATGTGCCTTGTCAGGGAGATGTAGGAGCCATCACCGAACGTAACAGAAGACCTCGATACCACAAAAATTGACCTAAGACTGCAACGCTGTCTATCGGAAACTTTAATACCTACTTCCGCGGCCCAGACGGTGCGTGGCGTTCCAGTCTTGGCAAACGGCCGATCATGCCATCCGGCCTTGCTGCGGCTAACATGCGCTCATAAGCAGGTCGCTTTCTAATTCGTTCTTTCCATTTCGCCACATTAGGAAACTGCGCTTCATCAACAATATTCAAACCAGTGGCTACGTTTAGTGGGAACATCATCATAATGTCGGCCGTTGAAAAATCTTCGCCACCAAACCAAGCGTGTTTTTTTAGATGATTTTCTGCGTGTTGCACTACCGCTTCCGAATCAACAAAACGAGAACGTGCTTCGGGCGGTTCTTTGCGCCAAGCGCGGTAATCTGAAAACAGTCTCGCAGCTAAGCTGCCCTCGGCATAATGCATCCACTTCATGTGGTTTGCATAGTCATAACTTGAGAGAGGCGGTTGTAATTTTGATGGCGCATAGCGGTTAATAATCACTTCAATAATTGCGCCGGATTCAACCAAGATTTGGTCGCCAATAATAACCGTAGGTGCCATCGGCACATCAGGATTCACCGCTCGAATTTTCGCCATCGAGCCTGCCAGGTCACCGCGTTTGAATTCCAGTTTGTAAGGCAGCCCCAGTTCTTCCATTAACCACACAATGCGCTCTGATCGACGCCCCTCAAGATGGTATATGGTTACCTCTGGTATCGATTCAACTTCATTTGCGAGCAAGGGATTTTCCCGAGGTACCAACATCAGCAAAAGAACTACCGCGGCTGTGAATAACTTCATAAGACCTCTCCATTTTTTAGCAGTGTTATCCGCCGTTCGAATAGACAGCTACGACAGCGGTGCGATGACTATAGCAACTTATGAATTGTATTTGCAAAAAAGCAAAGAGGTCGAAGATATAAGGATTGATGGCTATTATAAATTTTACTTTGACCCCAATGATTTAATTTCAATTGTAACCGCTACTCTAACTCGGCGGTTATGAGTGATAAGGCGTTGTTCATTAATGAAGTCGAGATATCATCACGCATTGATTCCATTGTTGCATTAAGCAAGTTCTTAGTGATTTCAATGCTATAGATTTCGAAGTCGGTGGTTTCAGGTTTCGCGACTACTACGACTGTTTCAATCGCGCCGATAAGTGGTTTAACTTCCTCTTGTGCCAGAGTCGATTGGCCAATGAGTGAAGAAGTGATTAGGCTAAGACTAATAATTAAATTTTTCATGATCGTATTCCGTATCAAGGTTGTAGTTGATGCGAAAATATTAAATAACGAGGGTTCAAATGAACTTCAAATAGAGATGCTTAATAAAGTTTATATTGAGCCTTAACCTGACCATGGTTTTCTTGCTAGAGTAACCCAATCTAAACACACCAAGGAGAGCCCAAATGGAAAAAGTAGTCAGAGCATTTCCCATCACCAGCCGCGAAGACCTAATGACAATGGCGAAAGAAGTAGAGGAATTTTCACCAGATCAAAGAAAAACTTTTTTCGATAACTTCAACGACGGCGTTGAAGATTGGTACTACCAAGAAATTGCGGGTAAACCGCACGTGATCTGCGTGGCCATGGGCGACAACCTAGAAGAAGGCTACGCCAACTACGCAAAACTGGAAGACCCTTTCTCACTCTGGTTTAAAAACAAGGTCGCCGAACTGACTAACGTAGACGTTAATAAAACACCCAAAGGACCGGAAGTCGAGCATGTGTTTTGTTTTAATGGTGGGTGTTGAGGGGGCTTGTTTTAAATTGGACTCACCCCCTGTATTTTGAGTGTTATTACTTAATAGGAACAGTTTTACCTTGAGCTAAGAGTCTGCCTATATATCCTCCGTGAGCATAGTAGTTTTTTGCCTTCGTGCACTCGAGATCCAATCCCATGGATTCCAAATCAAAAACCTCGCACACTCGATCAATAAGTTTCGAGTTGTTCTTAACCATTCTTTGTGATTGATCTGGTGCAATCATTTGACCTGAATTGGCGATTACGTCCAGATGGTAATGTAACAGGGTAAGAGCCTCTTCCTGATCAGCGGACAACTGTTCCTTATTCAGAAGTATAGCCTTCCAAACACTATCTGCATCAACGTTATTTCGTTGGCTATCGATTTTAGGTAGATCGTTTAGGCGTTGTGTTACAGCGAGCACCTCATACTGTATTATATTCAAGTCCAAACGGTGAACAATTTGAGAATTTGCAAGCACGATCTGCAACATCGAGTTCGATAAACGCTTTCGGTCGTCAATTTTTGCTGTCACCACTTGGCATCCTAGAATAAAAGTTAACAAAAATGAGATCATAGTTAGCCTTTTTTTTGCGGTTTGCCCTTTGATTATAGGCCTATCAGCTCTTTCCTCAGTAAGGCTGGTTAAAAATGCGACAAATTCTTTAAGAAACGGGATCATTAAAATTACCTCTAGCTAATTAAACGGTTGGGGTCGAAACAAATAGATTTTCACTAAAAAGGAAGTGGAAATTATCTTTGTATACAAAAGTGGTAGTCAGTCTAGCAGCTTATTTGTAACAAACTAACGTAGACCCCTCCTCCTCCGAAAAAATAGTTAGGGCAGGGGATGCTCATAGAATATATTCGAAACCCCTTCGATCAAATATGGAATGCGTCTCATGCGGGGTGGTGTTTCAAACCCGTTTCCAGCCATTCAACGAATCACTTATTGTTTTTCGCAAAAAGACTCAATGAGTTACATGCCACCTAAGAAACCAGATGGTCTATTTGATCACAAGTATGCTCATTCTGTATGCTTGATCCAACTTATGTCCCATACGGAGAACTTGTAATGCGATTCTTATTATTCAAAGCCGTGTTAATAGCATTGCTCGCTTGGGTAGTCGTAAGCCCAGTCAGCGCGCAATCAGCGCACACTGAAAACACCTTTAAATTAGATGCATCAAGCCCGCGCCCCAAGGCCAGTATTGAGCAAGTTGATTGGTTGGTGGGCAATTGGGTTGGAACCGCATTTGGTAATCGCTTCGAAGAAGTCTGGAACCCTGCGTCAGCCGGAACCATGGTCGGCTTTTTCAAGCTGTACAATGATGACGGTGTTGTATTTTATGAGCTGTTATTGATAGTGGAAGAAGAAGGCAGTCTAAGTTTAAAAGTGAAACACTTCAGCGAAAACTTCCACGCATGGGAAAGCAAAGAAGATTTCATCAATTTCAAACTGGTAAAAATCGAACCCAATGCTATTCATTTCTCCGGTCTCAGTTTTTATCGCGATGGTCCTAATAAAATAAATGGGTATATAGTAATGAAAGGCAAGGACGGAACTGTGCGCGAAGAACCGCTCAGTTACGAGCGGCGTTAAATCTAGTCGGGGCGCTTTACCGGTATGAACTATTGGTGGCTAAACCAAAAGCAAACCTTTGCTTAGGAAGTCTCTGATAGAGATCGCTATCTTTTTATACCGATTTAGCTTGTATTCCACATTCAGCTTACACATCTCTGCAACCATTCACACGGTTACGGTATCTTTGATAGTAAGCACTGAGTGTTTGCTCATCTACACTATCGTCGGAGGTTGCTAGTGAAAATGTTTACTCGTCGTACCTTAGTTAAAACGCTTGG
This sequence comes from Arenicella sp., assembly GCA_965230315.1. Lineage (GTDB taxonomy): Bacteria > Pseudomonadota > Gammaproteobacteria > Arenicellales > Arenicellaceae > Arenicella. Next base: position 2,607,501 of record CBDDKT010000002.1, on the reverse strand, counting down.
TCTTGCGTTGGGGCCTGCTATTTCGTCGCCGGCTATGGGTGAGGATGATCAACCAAGGTCGCTAATTAAAAAGGCCATTCCTTCGAGCGGGGAAGCATTAACAGCCATCGGCATGGGTACATGGCAGACGTTTAATGTGGGCAGCGATGTGGACTTGCGGAGTCGTCGCACTGAGGTATTAGAGATGTTCCATAGGATGGGTGGCCAGTTGATTGACTCCTCGCCAATGTATGGCTCTTCTCAAGATGTTGTTGGCTATGCCTTAAACCAAATGAAGCATCCCGATGGCGTTTTCAGCGCTGAAAAAATATGGACTCGTGACGGTGCAGCGACTCGAGAACAGGCTGTCACGAATAGTCAAAAGTGGGGTGTCGATCACTTTGATTTATTGCAGGTGCACAACTTACTCAGTTGGGAAGAACACTTGGCTAACCTACTGGAAATGAAGCGGCAAGGTGTGCTTCGATATGTAGGGATTACCACGTCGCATGGTCGTCGCCATTCTGAATTAGCGCAAATCATGAAAACGCAGAAGTTGGATTTTGTGCAACTGACCTACAATATTGAAGACCGCGAAGCAGAACAACGTTTACTGCCTTTGGCCCAAGAGATGGGTATTGCGGTGATTATTAATCGGCCGTTTCAAGGAGGTCATTTGATACGGCGATTACAACGAAAGAACGCGCCACTACCCAGCTGGGCGTCGAAGTACGGTTGCGAAAATTGGCCGCAGTACTTACTTAAATTCATTATTTCACACCCCTCCGTAACCTGCGCGATTCCGGCGACTACCCAAGTTGTACACATGCAGGAAAACATGGGCGCGGCCATTGGCCTGCTGCCTAGTGCGAAAGTGCGCGATGAGATGATTTCATACCTTGCAGGGCTTTAGAAATAAACGTGAGTGAGCTTATCGATTTTGTGAGTTCTTATTCGCTAGAAGACTTTATGCCAATGGGGGCAGAAACCTACCTGCGGCTTTTTGAGCGTGTTAATGCGTGGTTCTGGCCTGGGCATATAGTGACCCTCGGCGTTGGTTTAGTGGTGTTCTTGTTATTGCTGCGCGGTCGCGAAAAGATCGCTTGGCCACTCTTGGGTAGCATGTGGGTATTGGTCGGGGCGCAATTTCAATTGAAGTTCTTCGCAGAGCTAAACTGGGCCGCGGTGTACTTCGGCTGGGGGTTTGTGCTGCAGGGCGCATTATTGTCGTTCATGTTTTTTAGAGCTGAGCGAATCGCAAGACCCCTTAAGCGTAAACCTTCACAATGGTTAGGTCTGGCACTAATGACTGTAGGCTTGTTGGTTTATCCTTTTCTCTCGTCAATGTTGAATCAAAGCTGGCAATACACACAGGTTTTTGGTGTGGCCCCAGACCCAACTGGCCTCTTCACTGTTGGGGCGATATTCTTGAGTAAGCGTAAAGCGTGGTGGCTGCTGCCACTGCCGATCGTGTGGTGTTTGATCGGCGGGGCAACCGCCCACAGTCTGTATTAAGAATTACGCTTAAAGGCAGTTCTTTGCTCTTAAAAGGACATCAGTCTATTTCCGATAATACTCCTTTATAGAGTCGCTGAATTCGTGTATCTAAATCTTCACTCATGCGAGCCAATAGCTCCTCTTTGCCTTTATCTCGTAAACCATTTCTTGCTGTATAGCCCTTTTTACCGGTGTTTCGTTCATAGGCAGCGTAGCGAATCTTGGGATTAGGATCTTGAGTTAACAACGTAAGAATTTCACGGTTGTTTCCAACACGCTTGGCAATATTTTGTCGAATTAAATCTGATGTATCTTCACACATTAATAATGCTATTTTTTTATTCAAACGTGCCGTGTTTGAAAGAGCCTCTCTTACATTCTCGTCTGAATCGGTTGAGAGTATCTGCTGTACTTCTAACTGTGGAATGTGCTTAGCTACTTGAGCTCGAATCACCGGGGATGGGTCACTGGCAAATACCAAGCTAAGTTTTAGCTTCTCCTCATCACTCATATCCTCATCATAACTGGATCGCTGACCTAAATACTCAGCGAGTTCGTTTACTATGATTAACCTAACAGATTCAGACTGGTCATTCGCGAGCTGCAGCGTTTGTTCAAATTTTAATTCATAGTGGCGAGCTAATTGTGAGCGAACCTCTTCGTCTTTGTCCTGGTGTAAAACTTCAAAGCATTCCGGTAAGTGGCCGTACTCATAAGCCATTTCAAGACGAATTTCCTTGTTCGAGTCTGATGCCAGAGCTTTACGGTGCGATGGCGTGAGCTTTTTGTTTCTAATTAGGCATTTACGAACTTTATGACTTGGATCGACCAGAAATTTATTGAGTAACTCGGCACTCAGGCTAGTTCGTCGCGCTAGGCGAATACGGATGCGTTCATCGTCGTCTTCAGTAAGGATGTTCAGAATATCGTCATTAAGCCAGCCATTTTTAGTTAAGCTCTCTCGAATAGCTGGATCTTGATCTTCAAGTAACAACGTTTGGCATTCAACGGATGTGCACATTGTTGCCAAACTGGCTTTTACCGTGTTGTCAGAGTCATTGGCCATTAAGCATTCAAGTTGTCGATTATCATCATCACTAAGTTCTATCACTTGCTCGGTTGGCATTGTGTGGTGGCTGCTAAATAGGCTATTAAAGATATCCTTTACATCTAAGCTGCCTGTATTTGAACCACTTTTATTCGATGCGTTCTTGTCGGCACGTTTTACCGTCGTCTTGAGTGTTGAAAAAGAGTGGATGCAAGCTTCTCGGACTTTGGCAGATTGATCTTGGTATAGTGTAGAAATTTGCTCGAACGATAGATTTCTAGACCCAGCTAAGCCTATGCGAACAAATTCACTTGGGTCGTTGGCAAGAGCTTCAAAGCCTATTGGTTTCCAACCTAAAGTTTCAGCGAAAATTTTTCGCAAAGTTTTGTTGTCGCTCCCGAGTATTGACGCAATAGTCGCATCTGGAAAGTTTTTCTCGCCTCGTTTAAGTAGCCGAATTAGTGTTCCCTCGTCCAAACTCTCACCGAGCTTTTCGAGAATGGCTTGAGGCTTCGTTCTTCTGTTTGTGATCGCTTGAACCACTTTAGACGATTCGTCGTCGCAAAGCTTTAGCAGTACCGCTTCGCTTAGAAAACCATTACTCGCTAAACGAACTCTCACCTCCAGATCTGAGTCTTGAGAAAGTTTAAGTTGATTCTCTTCAAACTTAAGAAACTCCGCTAACGCGACGCGGACGCGCGGGTCGGGGTCGAGAGTAAGAGCGTCTTCCAGGCTTCTTTCTTCTTTTAGGCCGAGAGTCGCCTCGTCTTGTTTTTTTCGTTGTCTGTCGTTATCCGATATCAGTGTTTTGTATTTTTTGATAATCGCGAGGCGAACCTCACTGTCTTTGTCAGCTGTCATCGTGAGTAACTTTGACACAGGAACGCGTCTTCTGCTCCATCGGCGTGCACCATCGAGCAACGTTGCCTTTACATCAAATGATTCATCGTTACGTAACAAATCAAACACAGTATCGAGTTCGCCATATCGGTCGGCTACTTCAGCGCGGACGGCCTTGCTCCGATCTTGACATAGCTCTTCAATAACAGAATCGTGGAGATTACGATTACCCACCAGCGATAAGCGTACCTTGGCAAGAGAGTCTTTCGCGTATTCAAGTTGTTGGCTTTCAGATTCAGTGCGGCGGGCCTGTTTACTGCGTTCTGTTGGGCTAACTTTATCGACGTTCTTTTTTCTCGCGTTGCTTTTCTTTTTGGTCGACAACTCGATCACATGGGCTTTGGAAATTTTCTTATTGTTTTTATATGCTTCATAAACTGACTTATTTGAATCATTAGCAAGAATAACGGTCATAAATGAAGTTAGGTCCGGGCGCTCAGCAAGAAACTTACGAATCTGATTATCGGCGTGCAATGCTAGCCATTGATTTTTATAGGGTGTGGAGTAAATACCCCTAGTGGCTTGGCGTTGCCGTTTTATGTCGCCATTAGAAAGAAAATAATTGGTCACCATGGCTGGGGCTAGGCGCTCCGCGAGCCATTGTTTGAGTTTCCACTCTTTGTACGTTTCAGTGGGTATTGCGGCAGGGTCTTCCAATAAAGTTAATGCGATCTGAGAATTGCTGGCAAGGTCTTCGGGGCAGTAGTGCATCAAGTGACCTAAAATTTCTTGGGGTATATCATCCATCTGACAAAGTAGACGGCTCACCCACAGATATCGATAATCAACCCGTCTTAAAAGCGCAGCCACACTTTTTGCGGTTATTTTTACAGAACTCACTCTATGAAGTTCAGCCCCCCAATGTTTGGAGCTTTCACCATAGCGATTAGTCACTTTTTTATCTTTATAGATATCGCCAATCGCGCGCCATACCTTAAAACTATTGGTTGTATTGGCAAGTGTCAAAAAGTGCAGGTCATTGGAAAGACGACCTACTAACTCCAATTGGCTTTGCTCATCAAGTGACGGATTCGCGGCTAGAGCTGCGTTTATCTCGGGTGAGTTCTTTGCGAGTAGCTCAAGGAGCACACCGTGAGAGGTCGATGGATTATAGGCAGAAGCTTCAGTAACCCATGCAAGGCCATCGGCCTGAACTTTCTCGGCAACACTGTCATTCGCATTGGGGTGATACGCTGCAAGGTATCGGACAATCGGTGATTCGTCTGTGACCAGGTCCACCAGCTTATCTGCGGATGTCTGAGCGGATGTTAATGTGAGAATTTTGTTTTGATCGTCAACACCGGGAACCCGTATTAACTTGTCGATTTTTATTTTCATTTATGAGTCAAGTATTGAAGTTAAATGTAGCTTAGTCGAGTAACTTTGCCGAAAGGGATGCAGTGATCACTCACCCCACCCGCGACAAGCACCCAAAGCAGTGGCCGTTTAGGGGCTTTTTTAGGAAAGGCACCATCGCCGTCCGTAAAATAGATACACAATGACGGTTGCAAACTCTTTTCAGCCTCTTGAGTAGCGATGAAGAAGGTTTCAAAGTCTGTGCCCCCATCGCCGATAGGAACCGGCATTGTGGTTAACTCGTCAAGTTTATAGGGACCATTTACCGCGCTGTCAACGTAGTACAAACGTACCGAGATTTGCGTATATGCTTGGGTAATTGCGGTCACTTCTGCGAGAAACTGCCCAAGTTCTTGTTCATCAATTGATCCGCTAGTGTCTACGGCAATGTCAACACTTAGTGTTTCGCCGGTCAGTTCCTCTAAGTAGAGCCCTTGATGAATAAATCGTCGGTCAAAGCCTGCGAAATCGTAAGGCGTTTTCACGAGATAACGCCAGAGCATTGTTTTCCAATCAATTTTTGGCTTTAGTGCTATATCCCATTCTCGTGCAAAACCTTGAGGCAAATCTCCACGCGACCTGGACCGCAAGCGATCAGCGGTACTGGCACGTTGTTGCGCTGATCGCCAGTGTTGTTCAACCTGATTTTTATGAAGAGTCTTGTTATTGGCATCAGATGGTTCCAGATCTGCGTGATAAGAATTACCAAAATGGTCTTCCTCTTTCGTCTGGCTCTTGCTGTCGGTATTGTCGATTTGTTGCGCCTCGGTGGCGTCTTTAGCGCGATCCGACAACAGTAGTTGTTCGTATATTTCTTCAGTACTGCATTCTGAAAAACTGGTGTCGACGACCGTATTCTTTGGTGCAGGGAAGTGACCGCCTTCGAGGATAATATTGTTAACGGCTATGTCAGATGCAATTCCCCAAAGGCGTTTATCTCGATTGCCTTTTCTTACTACGTGTAACAAGGCGCAATGTAATAGCAAGTGCAGGAGCAGCCCCGTTTTTTGGTCAGCTTGGCATTCTTTAAAGTAGTCAGGATTAATTCGTATTATTCGCCCGTTGGTACTAAACATGTCAGTCTCGGAGCTAAACTGATATTCAGCGAACAGCGCTAGCGACCCAAGAAAGGGATAAGATCTGCGCAGTGTGAGCACAAATTTGCTGATATCTTCTCGCATAATCATCGAGTCAAAATAGCGGTCAGGTTAAGTGAGCAGCTTTACGTATTCGTGCAAAAATCCCTTCAACTCATTGTGTTGCAGTATTTCAAACTTAAGATCATCGAGTAAGTCATCGTCATTTATTTGCGGAAATAAGTCGCTGATAAAAAGTTGAACCCATTCGGGATTAGCATTTTTAACCAGCCACATCATGGCATTGATGACTGGATCCACATCATCAGCAATGGCGACAAGACCAATGACCGTGGCGTAACGCAAAGAGGCTTCTGCGGGAAACGCTTGCGAGCTATCTCCACCAATAATCAAAGGCAGATCTGGAATATCCTTGGTGACCTGTAAAAAAGCCTCAAACTCTCCAGCGGCTCCGGCGCCAACCGCGGGTTCGATGCTTAAGCCTGCATTTAACAATTGATGCGCCATTTCCCAAGTTCTAGGAGAAGGCCAGGCTTCGCTGTTGTCGTCTATGCTGTGTGCCAGTGATTGCCTGAAACTTATAAACGCAATAATGTCTGTATTGAGTCCGTTTTTGTATGCATACTGTTTGAAAGCGTCGACATCGGGTTCAACATGAAAATGTATAAAACGATTTGCTAATGGCGATGGCATATCGAATACGGAGGCTCGGTCTTGCTTGCGGTTTCCAGCCGCCCACACATACCATCCTTCAGGCACCGTATAGCTACCTATTTTTCGATCAAGAATAAGTTGTTGAGCCATCCCTTGCATTGCCGGTGGCGCCATATTGATCTCATCTAGAAACAAAACACCATTGCCCTTGGTTGGTAGAAAATCTGGAGGGTACCAAGAGCTTACCCCGTTTTTAGGAACAGGTAGACCTCTTAGATCAGTTGGCGCGAGCTGACTGAGGCGAATGTCGACAACGTTCAAGTCGTGCTTGCGAGCTACTTGCGCTACGATACTCGACTTACCAATGCCTGGTGCGCCCCAAATCATCACACTCAGTGGGAGTTTTGAAGTAATTAATGAAGAAAGATAATTGGCCAGTTCCGTTGGGTTCATGCGCGCCTTTTTTATTATTGATAGCGATTAGCGAGCTCCAAGTATAAACACAAAACAGAGACGTCGTCTGATAGTTTTTAATGATCCGTCGCCAATTAATATGCACCTGAGGCATCTGAGTCGTTGCTATGAGTTCGAGTCGGCAACGCTTTTTACTGAGGTCATCGAATACTTTTCATAAATCAGTTGCCAGTGTTACAAGTTATCTGTATTAAATAAAACAAAATAAATTCCAATAGGAGTGGATTGATGCCATTGAATAAATCGAAGGTGCTGGCTTGTGCCGTAATTGTGCTACTGGGGTGTGGTTCCCTTATACCGGTTTCGGCCAAAGAGGGTATGTTTACCCCCGATCAATTACCTGAGATCAGTCAGGATCTGCGCAAAACGGGTCTAAAGATAAAACCTGACCAGTTAAGTGACCTCACAGAGTTCCCGATGGGGGCGATTATTTCCTTAGGCGGCTGTTCGGCGTCATTTGTGTCTGACAAGGGTTTGGTGGCCACCAATCATCATTGTTCAAGAGGGTCGGTTCAATATAACTCGAGCGAGCAGAATAATTATCTGGAAGATGGCTTTTTAGCCAAAACCCTGGACGATGAGTTGCCTGCCGCACCCGGTTCAAGAATCTACGTAACCACGCAAGTAAGCGATGTCACCAACTCGGTACTTGCGGGCGTGAACGATGATATGTCTGGCCAGGAACGCTATCAAGTAATAGAAAAAAACCGCAAAGCGTTACTCGCCGAATGCGAGAGTGATGCGGGTCATCGATGCCAGGTGTCGTCATTTTTTGGAGGGGCGCAATACAAGCTGAATAAGCGCTTAGAGATCAAAGACGTGCGTATTGTGTATTCGCCGGCCGATTCGGTTGGACGCTATGGTGGTGATGCCGACAACTGGCTGTGGCCAAGGCACACCGGTGATTTTGCCTTTTACCGTGCTTACGTGTCGCGCACCGGTGAACCCGACGAGTATTCTGAAGATAATGTGCCTTACCGGCCAAAGCACGTGCTAAAAGTATCCGCCGCAGGCGTGGAGGAGGGTGACTTTGTGATGGTTGCTGGATACCCGGGTTCGACTTCTCGTTACGCGCGTTTAGTGGAAGTTAAAAACGTGTTTGATTGGCGCTATCCAACCTGGATTAAACTGTTGGAGAATTGGATCGCGACCATTGAACAAGCGTCGCCTGAAGGCAGCGATACTCGTATTAAGTATGAATCGCGTTTAGCCGGGCTGAATAATTTCTATAAGAACCTCGGTGGTCAGATAAAAGGGGCTGAGCGCGTGGGTTTAGTTGAACGTCGAGCGCAACGTGAAGCGGCACTGTCTGCGTGGGTGGCGAACACTGAGAACGGTAAAGAGTTCGCCTCAGCCATCTCCGATTTAGATGAACTGTCGCAAGAAAGTGCTCTCGCTTATCGTAAGCAGTATTGGTATATCAATGTAACGCGGCCAAGCTTATTGAGCGCGGCTAAACGCCTGTATCGACTTGCAAAAGAAAGTGAAAAACCCGACGCCGAGCGTGAACCGGGTTATCAACAACGCGATTTGGCGTTTTTCACGCAAAGCATGCAAGCAATTGACCGTCGCTATGACCCTATCGTTGATAAAGCTGAATGGTTAATGTTTTTGGATGGTTACTTGGCGCAACCTGCGCCTCAGAAAGTTGCCATATTCGACAAAATGCTGGGCATAGACAATAACGTGGACGCGCAAAAACTGTCTGAGCGATTAGATCGATTTTACGCTGATACCGAGCTAAATAGCGTTGATACTCGGTTGGCGCTAATGGAAGCGTCGCCTACCGAGTTTGAGAAGAGTAATGACCCATTTATCCAATTAGCGGTCGCTCTTTATGATGAAGATATCGCGCAGGAAAAAGCCAGTAAAGATAGAAAAGGGCGTTACGCAGCGCTCGAGCCTCACTATATGCGAGCCATTATCGCCTGGCAGAAAGATCAAGGGTTGACCGCTTACCCAGATGCGAATTCTAATTTGCGAGTAAGCTACGGTAATGTTATGGGAGGCTCACCGAGGGATGGTCTTCGATACACGGCCTTTACCCGTCTTGAGGGAATCAGCGAAAAAGACACAGGTATAGCGCCGTTTAATGCACCAAAGGCTCAACTGGAATTGATCAAGGCAGCTGACTACGGTAACTATGAGTTGGAGTCGATTGGTTCGGTGCCGGTAAATTTTATGTCTGATCTAGACATTACTGGCGGTAACTCCGGTTCAGCGACGCTTAATGGCAAAGGAGAGCTAGTGGGTTTGGTATTCGATGGCACCATCGAAAGTGTGAACTCCGACTGGATTTCGATACCGATATGACCCGTTCAATTCACGTTGATAGCCGATACATGCTATGGGTAATGGAAAAACTTGATGACGCGCAATTTTTAATCGACGAGATGGAGGTCGTTGATAAATAGTGAAGATAGTCTAATTTTGCCTAAAGCTCTCGGGTTGTAGTAAGGGAACAGAACGTCCTCTCCCTTACTGCGCCATTATCAGCCGTGGCTTGTGCCTTTGTATTTCAGAGCAGTTAGGGTGGATGCTTTATTAGGCTTGGGTGGCCATCGGTATCGCGAACGTTTACAAATTCAACAACCGTAACCTGTTAGCCTTAGCAGTATGAGCTCTACTAAAAAATTATTCTGTGCCACTATGCTTGTGGTCGGTCTCTCTGCTTGCGCGACTCGTGCGCCGATGCCCACGGTTGAGTCGGTTGATCTCAATCGGTTTATGGGCGATTGGTATGTGATCGGCAATATTCCCACGTTTATTGAGCGCGATGCGTATAACGCGGTTGAATCTTATGCATTGGATGAAGCCGGCAACGTGCCGACAACATTTACCTTTAACAAGGGCGGCTTTGATGGTCCGTTGAAAACGTATAAGCCAAAGGGGTTTATTAAAGATTCGAACAATAATTCGTTGTGGGGTATGCAGTTTATTTGGCCCATCAAGGCGGACTACCGCATCGTGTATTTAAGTGACGATTATCAGCGCACCATTATTGGTCGTAAGGCCCGTGATTACGTGTGGCTGATGGCGAGGACACCAACGCTGAGTGACGACGACTATCAAACTATGGTGCAAAAAACAAAAAGTCTTGGCTACGATGTTGGCAAGATTCGCAAGGTACCACAGCAGAGCTTGGCCGAAAGAAATAAATAACAATAGAGATAAGCTGAAACCATCAGGAGACCAAATCCACAATGAACAAATCTAAATTCGCACAAAAATTAACACTCGGCGTTGTTGCTCTTGGGGTCAGTTTTACCTTGTCTGCCAAGAACGTTAACACAACGAAAACGGGTTCTTTTCCAGAGTTCGATAGCGCGTCTATTGGCACCCAGTTTGATGCTGAAAAAATCGCAACGTTAGAGAGCCGTATGCACAAATTCGTTTCCGACGGCGATACCATGGGGGTTGCCACGCTACTGGTACATGACGGCAAGGTGGTGAGCCATACTCAAGCCGGTGTGCGAGACCTCGTTGAAGGTTCGCCGATCGCTGACGATACTATTTATCGTATTTACTCAATGACCAAGCCCATAACCGGCGTGGCGATGATGCAATTGCATGAGCAAGGGAAGTTTTCGTTGGATGACCCAGTCTCAAAGTTTATCCCTGAGTTCAAAGATCTTAAAGTGGTAAAGAGCTACGAGAAGGACGGAAGCGTTGAACTTGAGGGCCTCGAGCGACAACCAACTATGCGTGAATTGATGAGTCATACAGCGGGCTTTGCTTATGGCTTATATGGGGATGACCCGTCAAACCGTGCGTTTATGAAGCAGGGCGTGTTAGGTTCGCCTGATTTAAACGCGTTCATCGACAACGTGGCGACCATACCGTTAATGTATCAGCCTGGCGAGCGTTGGTTTTATTCGGCAGCGGTGGATATTCAAGGCGCTATCATCGAACGTATTACCGGCATGACACTGGGTGAGTATTTCCGTTCGAAAATATTTGCACCGCTGGGTATGCCAGACACCGCATTCTATGTGCCTGCTGATAAGGCGGATCGGCTTTCTGATGTGTTTGCGTACCATCCCGAAACCAAGAAATTTCAACGCCTGCCGTTTGCTGAGCGAAAGTACAATCTACTCGGTGATATGTCATTTTCAAAAGAAACGCGAGGGATGGAATCTGGCGGCGGTGGCTTGGTATCAACTCTGGCCGACTATGCACGATTCTGTCAGATGATGATCAACGGCGGTGAGCTGGATGGTGTCAGAGTGCTTAAGACTGAGAGTATCAAGCTGATGACACGCGATGTATTGAAGGACAAGCAAACTGTGAATGTCGCCGGCACGTTGACTGAGACTGAAAGCGAGCGACTGGGTTTTGGCTTAAATGTTGGCACCATCAGAAAAATGGAGGGTGAGCGTGGGATGAGCGTAGGCAGTTATTATTGGGGGGGAGCGGCTGGCACCTGGTTTTGGATTGACCCTGCAAACAAGCTGTATTTCATCGGCATGATTCAACGGTTTCCACAAGGCGGACCTGCCGTCGATTTCCGTGGCGTCTCACGACAGTTGGTGTATGACGCGCTGGTTCAGTAGCCCAAGCCACCAAATTATAATTTAAACATTGCTGTGCAAACACCGTCCAAAATACTCGATCACCTCACGTAGTGCGTCGTGCGTTGGGTGGCCCGCTTCATCAACAAAGTCCTGGGTTAATACGGAATGGTGCTTGCCTGGCAATGTGCGAAACTGAAGTCGCTCTGTCTCGTTGTTAAACGCGCTATTTAGGCTCTCAAACTTGGCGTTTTTACACATCCAGTCTCCGTCAAAACGGTATGCTTTGATGGGTTCATTCTTATCGATATTGGATTTGATCTCTTTAATGTCGGTGTCACTCATGTGGAGTGCGGAGGAGTCACCAAACGGCATTGACGGCTGAGATGATACCGCTGCCAGCACGCTGTCGTCTGCCATCAGTGAGATGGCGAAATTGCCCGTTAAGCACATACCAATTACGCCGACACCGTTAGCGGACTGCGGGTGAGTGTTGTCGTCTCGTACTGAACGGCAAAGTGCTTTAAGCCAATCGACGATCGGGCTGGCTTGATTTTTTGCGAACAAGCTGAATTCTTTACGTAAACAAAATACACGCAGCAAATTCCTTCCGATTTGAATTTTGCCAATAGGCCCAAATAGGTGTGGCATGACAACCTCGAAACCAGCGTCTACAAATTTATCGGCTAATCTCAAAGTCGATTGGCCAATACCGGGTAATTCTTGAATGATCACAACGGAGGGCCCTTGGCCTCTGGTATAAACGTCGTGGGTTATTGTGTGGCCCTCTTGAGTGTCGGCAGAGAAACTTGTTTTGTCGAATTGATCTATTTGCGTTGGCATGGTTCGGTGCGGAAACGTAGGCAAGGTTTTAGCATTAGTATACCTGCGGTAAGCTGATCGGCAACACCTGACTCATGTCAGTGTTCACTAGTGCTCGTCTTTAAATGAGAGACTCGAGCACCGTATCCAAGTTCTGTATTCAGAGTATTCAATAGCGCAGTAGTTGAGGCTGAGTTTTGGGCAGCGAAGCTCAATGATTATTCCGGGCCAGCTCGTTCTAAGCCTTTGCTTCGCAATGCGCTTGTTGTATAAGGAATGTTTTACAGTGAGTGTTGAAGACAGAATACATGGGAATTCTCCAGTCATCGGTCTATGCCATCGCGATTGGTTTGTGCGCATTCAGTGCAATACTCGTTTCGCAATCAAAGTCAGAGCTGCCGACGCGGTTCTTTTTTGCATTTCTGGCGATCCAGGCAACGGTGTTTACTTTTGAGTGGTTGATGATTCACCCAGCGATACCGTATACCATGTTTTGGTTGTTTGGTGTGATGGCCCTCTCATTGTTGGTGTCGCCATCGGTGTGGGCATTTGCGCGAGATTTAAGCGGTGAAAAACTAACTCTTAATCTACGCTGCCTAGCTCCCCATCTGTCGGTGATTATCTTGGGCGTGCTGCTGCTGGTTCCGCTGTTTTCCACACTGTTTCCGAATGGTCCCTTTTTATCGATGAGGCTACCGGGGCTTGCTCAGTACTCGCTTATTCATGTCACAATGTTGCTGACCGTGGCCGTGTTTATACTGCAGTCGGCTTACTACATTCGTCAATGCATGCTGAGACTCGCTCAGCGTACCGAACAGAATAAAGGCTTGTTTGCACAGGTGTCCGATGTTGGAACCAACACATTACGAATCCTGGTACTCGCTGTGCTGGCAAACTGCTTGGTTAGCGTAATGCGGGTGCTTTACTGCTGGGCGTTGGATGAAGGGCCGGTACTGAATGTGTTCTTTGCCATCTTGCAAATGAGCTGCTTGGCCTATGTGGCGTGCGCCGTATTGCGCCAAACATTTACACCTAACGCTGGACTGGATAAAGAGCGTAAAGAAATCTTCGGCTCTTCAGATACGGCAGATAAATCAGTAAAGAAATATCAAAACTCCGGTCTTTCTGAAGAGCGTCGAAAAACCATTCTAAGTTGTTTAAAACGGCTTTTGCAGGAACAACACATTCATCATGATAATCAGCTTAATTTGAGCCTTCTTTGCCAGCACCTTAATGAATCACCGCAGCTTGTGTCGCAGGTTATTAATCAAAGTGAATATAAAAGCTTTTATCAAATGATCAACCAGCATCGTATCGCTGACGCCAAAACGTGGCTTAAGTCACGCGAGGAAACATCGATATTACAAATAGCGTATCAGGTAGGCTACAACTCAAAATCCACGTTTAACAACGCGTTTAAGAAGTTTGAAGGGTGCAGCCCCAGTGAATTTCGTCGTTGCCACACAGATAAAGCCCCACATTCTAACGGCTTGAAAGCCTAACGACTTATTTGCACATTTATTAGAATGAGTGAGTGAACTCAACGAATTCGGCCGGCCCGATCGGTCAGGTCGCTCAAATACAGAATTAAGGCCACACTTTTCATAATTACTAACTATGGAGTTAATTATGAAATTTCGAGCACTGTTTTCTACCCTGTTTTTACTGGCGATATATTCTTCATTGAGTTTCTCAAAACAAGAAAAGATCCCCAATTCTCTGTGGACCGTTGAAACGTTTGAGTATGAGTCTAAAACACTGAAGGACAATAAGGTTGACTTGGTAACAACGCGTACCATCATGGTTTGGTTACCACCGGGTTACCATCAGAGTGACAAAGACTATCCAGTCATTCACTATCTGCACAATGCAAATTGGAGTAACCGGCAAATGGCCGATGAGGAACGAATTCACCAAAGCTTTGATCGTGCCTTGCAGCGAGGACTAATCGATGAGTTTATCTTTGTGGTAGGAGACTTTAGAACCACTCACGGTTCAGGAACCTTCTTTGGTAATAATTCAGTGGGTGGTCGTTGGGAGGATCATATAGTTGATGAATTAGTGCCAGAAATCGACAAGCGTTTTAGAACGCTGGCCAACAAACAATCACGAGCAATTAGCGGTGATTTTTTTGGTGGCTATGGCGCACTAAGAATTGCTATGCATCGTCCGGATGTGTTTTCCAGTGTTTATGCGATGCACCCTGTGGGCACGGGTATCGGCAATAGATTGCTTGGCTCATTCGCGAATTGGGGTTTGCTAAATTCAGCTAAGTCGTATGACGATCTGGAGAATGCTAACGGATACGACTACGCTTTTTTGATGATGGCGCAGTCGTTTTTACCCAACCTCAGCAAGCCACCATTTTACGTAGACTGGTTGGTAGAGCAAAAAGGCGGTAATTTGATTGCCAACCCGCAAACCCTTGTACGATTAAGACAACACTTTTCTCTTGGCAGGCACATGTTGGACTATATTGATAATATGAAGCAGCTTGACGGTATTGGTTTTGATTGGGGGCGGCGAGACCCTAATACAGCGCATATCGAAGGAAATAGAGATCTTGCCGATTCATTAAACGCTTTGGGAGTCGAGCATATCGCCGAAGAATATAACGGCGATCAATGGTCTGAAAAATGGGTGCCATTCGGGCGCGTTGAAAATGACATGCTGCCGTTTTTTCAGCGACACTTAAAATTTGATTAAGTTGCATGGGATCAGCAAACTCGATCAAAAGTAAAGAAAGGTCAATATCAGGATTACTCTGCCCCGATATGATCGTTTGACAAACACGTGCTAAGCTAGGCCTCTTTTTAGAGAATTTTCGGTGACTTCCTTGCGATGATTAGTTCGATGAAAAAGAGTGCGTTAATGGCGCTGTATATAGCCTGTGCGATGTGCTCGGTTCATGCCGAGGGCTTGCGTTTGTCTGAACCTGTTCAGCAAGATGAAGTGTCTGAAACCTTTGGTGCGGCCATTGAAGAATGGCCGGTATTAACACCGTTGGCCGAGGTGTTTGATGATCCCGAGTCTTATTTAGGCGACTCATTAGCCATCAAAACACAGGTCAGCAAAGTGTGCCAAAAAAAAGGCTGTTTCTTTATCGCCCAGCAAGGTAAACAAACGATTAGAGTGGCGTTCAAAGACTATGGCTTTTTTGTGCCGACCGACATCGCTGGCCGGCAAGTAACGCTGGTCGGTGAAATCAAAAAGCACGAGGTTACCGAAGCTCAAGCACAACATCTATCTAACGATTTAGGGCAGAAGGGACGCATTAAAAGTGGCGTGCAATACCAAATTATTGCGTCCTCGGTAAAGGTTCCTAAACTCAGTAAAGAAGATTAGTTTGTACTGATCTTTTGTAACCATTCCACAATCGTTTTGCCGGTGATTTTGCTTGCTGACTTGCCGTCCTTATCAATATAGGCCGCTTCTTTTGAATCGTAGCGCCAGCTACTGTGTCCTAAGTCTGATTGCACAATCAACTCGGCATTGCCGGGTGTTCGTTGATTAACGGTGTCGACGATAAGTTCGTGACCGTGGCGCATTTCAAACTGATCGAATTCGTTAAAAATCACTAACACTTTTGCATCCAATGATGCCCAAGCGGCAAGAAAGTTTTGCTTTGCGGCTTGCTGATGCCATGCGAAAGGGCGGCCATAGTGATTGTCTTTCTCTAAGCCGCGTACGTCATCACGAACTGCCATCATGGCGGGGCTGTCGTTAGCAATATTATCCGGGTGTCGGCCTTTGGCTAAGTATTCAGTTTGAAACGCGATTCTATTGTTCATCTGTGCATGAATATCGGCGCGTGGAACCTCGTTTAGACGACGCTCTAAATAAATGCGGTCGAAGTTAATCATGCGCTCTAAATGTGTGAGCGCCCCGCCACCTTGCACAACGACTGCCTCGATATTGAAGCCTTTGCCTTGCAGTGCTTCCGCGACCAATGGAGCCGTGGTGGAGCCCAAGCTCTCACCCAAAATATAGATTTTCGATGAGTCAATTCGAGGGTTTTTTAATAGCTTTTCGAATGCGGTGATGTAGTGCTGAACTTCGGTGATGTAATCCAGCTTATTACAACTCGGCCCTTGGCTGTCTCCCGCGCCTGCTCGATCAACGCGCACCAGCGCCAGCCCCGATTCTCTTGCAATCATACCCATTTTGCCGCCGTCACCGGCTTTGAGTTCAATTGATCCGCACGAAACCCATTGCGTAAACAACAATGGGTGCAAGGGTTTGTTTTGATCAATTGAATGTGAAATTAAGGTTCGCAACCGTACGCCTGGCTCAACCAGAACCGATCCGTAATGCGAGCGTACCCCGGTTATTTCTTCCAAGGGTTTGTTGTTTAGTCGCGGGAGTGGGTCGCTTGGGTCTATCGATGCTTGCAACCTTAAGGGTGCGGAAATCAGTGTGATTGCCACGGTGGCCAGGTAAACGACATGGCGAGTAAAAGAGAGTTTTTGCATGCTTATCACTGAGTGTTATTCATTGAGTTCGCGTTCTATAATAGTTGTCGCCTCTATTCGCAAATGCACATTTATGCCAAGCATTATGATTTTTATGTTAATGAGCCGTTTTACATGATGGGCACAAGCCAAGCAACGACGGGTGTCGCATTGTTTCGGTCGCGCCTGTTAAGGCATGCCTGTTTCTGGCTTGCCTACTACCTATTATTTAGTTTGCTTTGGGCGTCGCCGGGGCGCAGCTATTATGTATCGTTTTACTTGGAATTTGTGCTGATGCCACTGCGAATTCTGGCAAGTTACTGCATGATGTACGTGCTTATTCCGACGTTCTTAAGCGACAGAAAACCGCTCACGTTTATTGCAAGTTATCTGGTGCTAATAATGGTGGCAGGTGGTTTGCAAATGCTCATTGGGCACTTTTTCTATGACCAATTGCTGGCCGGTCGCGGCGAAGGGTTCCCATTTTCAGTTGCATCGTGGATGCGCAATATTGTGCTGATTAATTCGACGGTTATCTTGTTGGGAGCGGCCAAAGTTATCCAGTTGCATTTTCAATTACTCGATTCTCTAGCATTGGCGGAAAAGTCACATTTAGAAGAAGACAGTCAAGCTGGCGATGAATTTATCGAAGTCAAATCAAATCGAAAAATTCACCGTCTGCGTGTGACTGATATCTTATACGCTGAGGGCATGGGCAATTATATAACGTATGTTATGGCAGATGAGGGTCGCATCGTTGTTTATAGCTCACTGAAAGCTGCACAAGCGGGCTTGCCAACTTCCTTTATTCGTTTGCATCGTTCGTATTTGGTCAATCGAGCGCACATAAGTGCTTACGACAAAGACAGTGTAAGCATTGGTAACACGACCCTTCCTCGAGCCAAAGACATCTCGGACGAGATGCTCAGCGAATAAGGCGTGGTCGAGTAAGGTATTAGTACAGAGATTGCCTCGGTAAGTGTTGATTTTGGTGCCGATTATTGGCTTTTACGCCCAAGATTAGAGTACCCTCGGAAGGCATACACTATTTTAGTTCAGCACACCTGAAATCGTTTTATCCAGGCGTGCTCTTTCAATAAGGTAATACTGATGACTGATTTTCTACTGCTGGCGTTTATATTTTTGGTCTCTGGTGTGATTGCGGTTCCAATCGCGTCGCGTTTGGGGCTCGGGTCGGTACTCGGGTATCTGCTTGCGGGAATCGCCATCAGCCCGCTGCTCACATTCCTCCAAGTTGATATCGTCTCCATTCAGCACTTTGCTGAGTTCGGTGTAGTGATGATGCTGTTTTTAGTTGGCCTTGAGCTTGAACCTAAATTACTGTGGTCGATGCGAGCAAAGTTATTGGGTTTAGGCGGCGGGCAAGTAGTCATCACAACCGGGGTAGTATTTGCCGCGGCTATGTTGCTTGGTCAGGTGTGGTCCGTCGCGCTGGCAATTGGTTTAGTGTTGGCTTTATCGTCCACCGCCATTGTGCTTCAAACTCTCGGCGAAAAAGGTTTGATGAAGAGTGACGGAGGGCAGTCCAGTTTTTCAGTTCTATTGTTCCAGGATATAGCTGTGATTCCGATGTTGGCCCTGATTCCGCTGTTGGCGTTGCCGGAGCTAAACGACACTCTTTCGCACGCGACGGGTGGCGAAGAGGGAGGCCATGGAGCATCGCTGAGTTTGGTTGAGGGTTTGCCCGGCTGGGCCGTTGCTCTGGTTACCTTGGGTGCGATCGCGATGGTTATTGCCGCTGGAAGCTTTTTGACTGGGCCAATTTTTAGGTTCATTACAGCCGCAAATTTGCGTGAGTTATTTGTCGCCACTGCGTTAATGTTCGTTATTGGAATCGCGTTATTGATGTCCTTGGTTGGCTTGTCTCCAGCTTTAGGAACATTCCTTGCGGGTGTGGTTCTGGCAAACAGTGAGTATCGGCACGAGCTCGAAAGTGATATTGATCCGTTCAAAGGTCTGCTTCTAGGGCTGTTCTTTATCACGGTTGGGGCAGGAATTAATTTCGGTCTTCTATTTGAAAACCTCTCGTTGTTTATGCTTTTGACAGTCGGCTTGATTGTGTTGAAGGTGGTCGTACTTTATGGGCTTGCGGTCGCGTTCAAGTTGGGCGGCTCGGATCGCTGGTTGTTCAGCCTTGGCTTAGCGCAGGCCGGTGAATTCGGATTTGTACTGTTGTCGTTTACGGTTGCCAATGGCGTCATCCCAGGAGACACGGCTGACAAGTTATTGCTCATCGTGGCCTTATCTATGTTGCTGACACCGGTCCTATTTATTCTCTACGACCGAGTTCTCGCCCCATTGTACTCAAAGGCGGACGAGCGCAAGATGGACGAGATTGAGCACAAAAGCAATGTCATTATCGCAGGCCATGGCCGGGTGGGTGGCATCGTCAGCCGCATTCTGCGCGGCGCAGGGCTGACGCCAACGGTTATTGACTTCAGTTCCAAACATCTGGAGGCGCTTAAAAAATTCGGGATCCAGGCGTATTATGGCGATGCGACACGCCCAGATTTGTTGCACGCCGCCGGAATCGACGATGCTAAGCTATTCGTCATTGCGATTGATAACAAGGAGCAGACAACACAGCTCACGAGCTATCTTCTGCATCATCACCCAGATTTGCATGTAATAGCGCGCGCAGTAGACCGTAATCATGTCTATGATCTATGGTTCGCCGGTTGCCGCGATATTATACGAGACACCTATGATAGTTCGTTGCGCATTGGTCGGTCAGCGGTCGAGGCCTTAGGGTATTCCCGCGATCAAGCTGACCGAATGATTGCTGCATTTAATGAAATGGATAGAGAGATCATGATTACTGTAGCCGAACATTATGATCCTACGATTCCGGCCCATGAAAACGAAACCTATACTAGCCAAATCCGTGAGCGCCGTGGTGGTTGGGAATCTGAACTTGGAGAACGGCTAAAATCGATCATGGAGGAATCAAAAGCTTAGCCGGAAATCCAGACCAATGATTTGCGAAACCTTTTCTGATTAAGTGCTGTTCAGCGTCAGGTTAACGCTTTCCTAATTATTGTTGGCTCTGACCTTAACCCGCAAATGCTATTTACTCATAACACTAACGTTAAAGTCCAAAAACACGTCGAGCGTTGCCAAACAAAAAAGCATCGCGTTGCTCTTGGCTTAACTCGAGAGAATCAATCGCCTTTAAACAATGCTCCGGTGATATCATGGGCCAATTGGTACCGAACATGACTCGGGATGAGCCAACGTTTTTCATATAATGTATAAAGTCGGGCGGTAATCTGTGAACCGCGTAGGCGGATGTGTCTACGTAGAAATTTTCGAACTTAAAGGTCATGGAGATAAGTTCATTGATCCATGGAAAGCCGACATGTCCACCGACTACGACGAGCTCCGGGAAGTCCAACATAACTTGTTCTAGATAGGGAATTAACCTTCCTGTTTCAGAGGTTTTGAGCGGGCCGGTGTGGCCAATTTGCGTGCAAAATGGCACACCGAGATCAACGCACGCTGTGTAGATCGGGTAGTAGCGTCGATCCGTTGGCGGGAGGCTCCATAACCACGGAACTACCCGCACTCCCACAAATTGATGGCCGTCGACCCACTTGCGTATTTCTCGTACAGCTTGCATGGGGTGATTAAGATCAACGGTGGCTAAGCCACGCAGCCTGTCAGGTGCTTGCTGTATTTGATCGGCCACTTCTGCATTACTGATCAACGAACCCTCAGGGCTGTGCCAGGCCGATATCAAAGCGATATCCACACCGGCAGCATCCATCGCATCGATGGTTTCAGGTACGGTAGTGGTCGCTTTCGAATCTTCCTGATTGGTCCATTTTAATAAGGTTTTCAACCACGGTTGTTCCGCCATTCGTGGCGTTGTAATTTGCGCCCAAACATCGATTGCATTCATTCTTGAAATCTCTATAAGTGTATTTACTTCACTAGTAAAGTAAATTATTATCAATCAAAATTCAAGTCTATCCTTGGAGAATGGAGTGAGCGCAAAAGAAGACAAATTGTATTTTCTAATTCAATTAGTCGCGCATCGACTTAAAAAGAGCGCTGACAATCGGCTGCTAGAAAGCGCGAATATGACCACGGCTCAATCAGCCGTTATGTCACTGATTGTGGCCAACCAGCCGGTTAATCAGCGCTTTCTTGCTACCACCCTGGCTCAGAATGAGTCGGCAATCACGGCCATGGTGAATCGCCTTATTAAGCTGGACTATGTTTCCAAAACCAAGAGTGAGGCCGATGGGCGCGCGTGGTTGCTCGAGGCGACTAAGCAAGGCGAGGCTGCGCTTAGTGACAGCGGTATTGCCTTTGACCACGTTAACCAAATGATCGATTCCGCGTTTGAAGGACAAAGCACGACGAGCTTTGCTAATGCTCTTAGCGCGTTGCTTAAGCAGTTAGACAGCCACGGAGCCCCCAAATGAGTGATCACGCCAAGCCAACCTTCATTGCCAAATGCCTGTGTGGCGACTTGAGTTTTAGCAGTCGTCGAGCACCGGTGGTTCAATTATGCTGCCACTGCCGCGATTGTCGCAACGCGACGTCTGACGACTTTTCGGTTATTGCATTCTTTGCCGTGCATCATGTAGACATTGTTGGAGAAACGGGCGAGAAGCAGTATGTGTCCGACTCAGGCGCTTATACAAGCAGGGAGTTCTGTGTCAATTGTGAAACTTTTATGTTTGATCGCTCTAACAGGTTTGAATCGCTTGTAGGTGTCTTCGCCAATAGACTCATGCCGCCGACCACTGACCCTATAACGGCGCATGTGTGGACCCGCAGTAAGCTGGCTCATGTTGAACTGCCAAAAGACGCTCAGTGTTTTGAAAAAGGCTTACCTACTTAACTTAACTCTACCGCTATGGCGCTTTGCTGGTGTGATATAAAGGTGATTAATGGCACATTAGCCAAGTTGCTCGTGAATAGTGTTAGAACGAATAACAATAAGTAATGATAAACAGCAATTGGCTCAAAGAGCATCTAACACGTCACGAAAATTTGCCGAGACCAAATTGGCAGAGCATTTATAAGTGAGCGGAGGAGCATTTTTCGCGCCCCGATGTGGGGCAAGAGTTAAGTTATCAATTGGCGAGGACGAATGGTGGCCAATGCCAGAAACTTGGTGAAATAATTACGAGACTTTATCTATGAAAATTTTCAGCTCAATTTTTGTATTCGTTATACTGAGCTTTCTAGTGGCGGGGCAGGCTAAGGCCGACGCCACAATCTATTTAGTACGTCATGCGGAAAAGCAAACCGACGGGACTAAAGACCCTCACTTGACTGAACGTGGCGAGCGGCGTGCAGCCTATCTGGCTCAGCAGCTCGCTTTGGCGAATATCACGAAAATTTATTCATCAAATTACAAACGCACACTGGAAACGGCCAAGCCGCTATCTGAATTGCTGGGTGTTTCGGTGGAGTTATATGACCCCACCAAGTTAGTAGAGTTTGCCCAAGCTATGAAGAAAGAAACGGGCCAAATATTGATTGTCGGCCATAGCAATACAACGCCTCAATTAACGGCTTTATTGAGTGGTTTAGAGGTTGATGAAATGGATGAAAGCGAGTACGAAAACATGTATCACCTTGTGTTGATCGGCGACAAAGCACGTTTGAGCAGATTTAGAATATTTCCGATTGGAACCAGTGATTGATGCTTTCTTTCAGCCCACACAGTGGAGATTTCATCTATGGAGAGAGCGAGGTCTTCGGGTTTGCGTGGCTGCTCAATTGCGCTTAAGCCGCAATAAATTCTCGGCTACGGAATTTACACGTTCGACCCTTAAAAATATGTGACATAAGTTGTTCGGCTAACATTGGGTCGCAGCGGGTCACTGAGCTCTCGATTTTGTTGGTCAGCTCTGCTCGAAGATGCAGATAGATAGATCGCGCTCGCCTATCATTGCTTTGCTTGGCTTTTCGAAGAACGTTTATCACCGTGTCGTCTGAATCCACATCAATGAGTTCTCCGGTTTTTGAGTTCCAAATTGACACAAATTCCGATAGGAGTTCCAACGCTTTGTCCGAAAGCATGTCCTTTTTTAAGTCTCTATAGCTAATTTGTGTGCTCATTTTCAGTGTTCCACCTAAGTAATATAAATAAATTTCATCATCCAGGTGTACGTGCAACAATGGACTAAAGGCCCGACTTATCACTGCTAATTTTTGTCATGCTCAAACGAGCATAGAGTAACGGCATTTAGTGAGCCCAAGACAAAAAATGTCAGTCTGTTTATTTAAAATTTAGACAAAATCGCATTTATGTCACCCCGTTTTTTACAACTTTTCTTAAAAATATCGGCTCGAAACAGTCGCTATTCATAGGGTTTGAGGAATTAAGGGCTTTTCTCTGTTAAACGCGAGCTGAAGATTACTAAAGATTTAATACAAAAGGTATACCTTTGGTTTATAATGATCACAACTGAACCTCAAAGAGAGCGCTGCGATGGCACAAACCACAATGAAAATCGACCAGGATTTGCTCGCTGATTTACGTGAATTAGCGACAGATTCGTATCGTTCGCCGCAGCAGCATTTACGTTATTTAGTTGATAAAGACAAAGGCACCTTGCGTTCGAATAAAGTATTCGATAATGAGATGGCGGTGCAGATGATGGATGATATCGTAGAGGATGCAGAGACAGGAATAATGAATGAAGCCGAGAAAGCGCATATTCAAAACTTACTCGACAGTGGGGTAGAGCTGTTTGGTATTAATGCACAAGGCGAATTCACGAGCACATCAGGTAAAGTGTCGCCTGCCCGAAAAGTGCAATAGCGCAGCATTTTGTCAAAACCAACGATGGTTCTGCTGGTAGGTATTAACGGTGCTGGCAAAACCACTTTCTATTACACTAAGATTAAGCCCTTTCATGACGCTAATAGCATAACAGTACCATTTGTGAACGCGGATGAAATCGAAAAGGCGAACAAATTAAGTGATAGTTATATTGCCGCAAGGCACGCGGCTCAATTAAGAGAACAATACCTGGCCGAAGGTCAATCATTTGTGGCCGAAACCGTGTTTTCGCATCCATCCAAAATAGAGTTGATTGATAAGGCACAAGCACAAGGCTTCGAGGTTGTGCTGAACCATGTTCATGTAGAAGATCCTGAGCTGGCCTACGCCCGCGTACAAACAAGAATCTCCATGGGCGGTCACCCGGTGCCCAAGACCAAAGTGCAAGAACGATTTCCTCGTACCTTTAATAATATTCAACAGGCCGCTCAAAAGGCCGACAGAACCTATGTTTGGGATAACAATTTAACGGCTAGCCAAAATCAGACAATGCACCGTTTTGTACTGTCGATGGTTAAGGGCAGTATTATCAAGATTTCAGACGAGGTTCCCGCATGGGCTAAGAAGATGTACCGCCAGCCTATCGAGCAATACAATAACCGTATAAATGCCATTGTTGACTACGCTAGAACGGGATTAAACAGTGATTCGAGCCTCGCTAATAGACAGGCGATCGCCAACATTTTGAAGGCTGAAAAATTGAGCAAAGAACAGATAGACGAAGTATTTGCTGATGTTGGCGGCTACGTAAGCTATTTGAAAGTCATACAGTAAAATCTGATGATTATGAGACTGGGGTCATGCGTTGCCGGGCTGATTAAGATTTTCATTGAGTCCAAGGCGGTGTCCTGGTATTTGAAGTCGGCATAATTCAGATACAATTAAAAATAGCGGAAATTAGCTCGATAAAGAATTGCTTAACCCCGCTATTTTTTCTGAGTTTTCCCGTTCTGTTTTCGTGATTAAGTCAGAACGGTGGCGTCTGGATTATAGATATTGATCGATAGTGACGTTTCGACTGTTCTCATTCGCTTGCTTAACCGCCGCTAGCATTGCGTCCAGTTGCTGGCGCCGATGCACTCGCCCATTAGTGATCACCGTATCAATCTTGCGAGTATTCGCTATGTTGACAAGCGGGTTATCGTTCAGTAGTAGCAAGTCTGCCCGACGACCTGCCTCAATGATACCGGCATTGCTATTCATCAGTTGAGCCGGGTTTACCGTAGCACTCGCAAGGGTTTGTGCTGGGCTCATGCCGCCTCGATTAAGTGATTGCAACTCATCGTGAATAGAGAAACCAGGCACGACTAAATTTCCACCCGAATCTGTTCCGGCAATGAAGTTTACACCACGGCGAACCATCGCTTTTAATAGAATATGGTGAGCGGTCTCACGAGCTTCCCAGTAAATGTCGTCTTCTTTGATTGACTCCTCAGATGCATCACTTGCCGGCTCAAATTGATTGTAACCAGGTAGCCAGCCAACCTTAAAACCAGAGTCAAATTCAGCGTCGATTGTGCCTTCAACAAGGCCCGGGTTGGCATACTCAATAGCGACACCCTTTAGCGCGGACTCGAGGTTTCTGAATTGGTCGGTAACGCTTTCCATGAACCATAATACTGTATTAACGGTAATGTCGTTCGCTAATAGGTCATCGGCGATTTCATCGCTACGAGCTTCAACATGTGCATAAAAGGCCGCGCTACCTTTTTCGTTGATCGAGCCAAACTCTCGAATAAGTACACGAACAATTTCCTCAAGGTGGGCGACTTCTCTTTGTTGTGTTACGGCGAGTTCAGATAGTTCTAATGTTAATGGGAAATGGCCGGTTGTCGGTATGCCCAATTCGGCAGCCAATTTGTTCACAGCCCGATAGCTGGGCATATCCAGGTGGTATGTTTTAATGGCGTCATAACCCTGTTCAGCATATTTTTTCACCATACTTTTAGCCTGTTCAACACTGCGTGACGTTTTGTGAAATGTAATCAGTTCAAAAAATGCACCTTCCAATAAATCTTTCGAATTAATGGGGGGCGATGTAACAAACAATCGTGGACCGACACGACCTTGGTTAATTTCTTCGCGTAATTTCAAACGTCCAGCTGGACCGCCTAAATCACGAATATGGGTGACGCCGTTGGCTATATACAGCAATAGATCGTTGCGACTCCGCAAAAGGTGTGCATGTGAATCGACCAGTCCTGGAATGAGGTATTTACCGCGCCCGTCGATAATGGTTGCATTGGTGGGTATCGCTCCGCCAACTGTTACCGAAATGATCTCTCCATCGTCAAGTATGACGGTACGATCGGGAAGCATTGATTGGCCGTCTGGCGAGAGAACGTTGACATTGGTAATTGCAGTGAGCTCTATGGGCGTGGCAAAAACCGTATGGTCTACCAACTCGGTGTCAGCTCCATAGATTGTATTCACGCCGTTTTTAAACCAAATTAGAAAGGCGATTGCAAGAATGAGTACCAGCGCTAACAGGCCAAGAAGCCATTTAGAAAGTGTTTTTAACATGGGGAAACTCCATCGGTTATTGATGGCCCAATTTCAGCATCAGAGTAAGCCAGGCGCGTCCAGCTTTATAAGATTAGACGTCCAATATTATATTTTGGTTTATTTTTTAATGACTTATGTCGTTTTTAGAGGGCCTGGATTGGCGCTCAATTTAGTGATAACTGACGTCGATAAACACTTGGTGTTTTCCCTGTTAGCTTTTTAAAGATGGCGTTGAAGCTGCTTTTTGATGAAAAACCGGCGTCCAATGCCAAATCAATCAATTTACGATCACTCTGATTTTCGAGTTGCTGACACACTTCAGCAACTCGATATTCATTGATAAATCGATTGAAATTTTTGCCGCCGTATTGATTTATCGTCTCCGACAAGTGATGCACACCAACGCCAACTTGTTCTGCAAGTATTGCCAGCGTGAGCTCACTATTTCGATATAGAGTCTGTTCTTTGACTTGCTCCTGTACTGATTGCAGAATGCGTGCGCGAGTATCTTGGTCGAGTAGGCCGTCAGATGCTTTCTTATCACTCTCTATATACTCGGTGCCCTCGGCTGGCGGGCGGGTCTCGATTGGCTGAAGGGTTCCCGGCACACTGGATGCTCGTAATTGTGCGTTGAGCTGTTGAATGTGAAACAGGCTTGGATTCCGCCATTGAACGATGGCGATAAAGTACACCATTAATACCAATAAGCCATCGGCCAAGATATTTAGTGTGTGTGCCGATTGAAGAAAGAAAAACACGATCTTTAACCCCCATATTGAAATAATGAAGGCAATCAAAGTCCATAACCAGGTAAAGATATCGGGGTTATAAGACGAAAGCGTTTGTTTGGCTTTAGTTTGGTAGCGAATAACCATGCTAATCAATAGCGCGGTATAAACAACAATTTGACCGTAAAAAATAATTTCGGTGAGAGTGTGTCGAAAAAGCGGAGGTTTGTTAGGCGTCGTGACAAAGAATAAAGCTTTTTCAGCAGAGAACAATATGTCGTAATTAAGTAAATAGCACGCCGCCAACGGTAAAAAGTGAAGCATGTCGTAAGTTTTGAGCGGCGAGCCTGAAATTGCCGTTCGGCAATACAGGTAAGTAAACGCACCATAACAAGCGGGTAAAAACACTAAGAAGCCAATTAGCCATGCAAACACGGTGTCTCCCGCGATAACGATAAGCGGAAGTACGAAGGTGGTTGCAATAAACAGACATTGTACGCCCAGTAATTTACTCGCGTAGTTAACTCGCTTGTCACTCACCAGAAGCGTGAACAACAGAAAGCCCTGAAACCCTCCGATAGCTAATATTATGATCTGAGTTTGCGACATGGTGAGTAGAGGGTCAAGCCATTATATGAACAGTCGTAGATTACCAATTATGAATATCAAAATCGATTGTCTCGCTGTCTCATTCAGTCTGGTGAGTCTACTCATTGTAAGGCTTCCTTTTAGGTTTTCTAGTAATTAACTAATGTTGAAATCCTTGAGCTTTATGTTGACTATTTTTTTTCGATAAATAATCCTTTGAATTTGCCGTCTTCAATCACAGGCGTGGCATCAATCCCTAATTCGTTAAAAGCTTGAAGTGCTTTAATTCGAGACTCGGTTAAAATTGCTTCTGTTTCCGCATTAGTCTTGTTGATCTTAGCCTCCAACAACTGCTGTTCGTATTCTATGAATATTGATTTTTTATCGAGCTCTTCTTCTAATAACTTAGATTGATTGTGTCGAAATCGTATCTCTGATTCCAGTTTTTCATTCTCGATTCCCTGCCTATTGAGCGAGTTAATTTTGGAATCTATTGCTGATTTGGCGATTTCGGTGACTCTATCTTGCTGATCGTCATTATCGCTTAATACACTCGAGCACCAGTTTTTAAACTTAGAAAACTTCTGATTTTTATCTTCTCTAGGCACCAAAACTATTTCATGAATCTTTCCTTCATGATGTTTTTCGCTTGTGCTCGTTCCCCCCTTTTTATCTGCAGACACTAAGCAGCCCCTGAACCGGTTTTAGCTGAAGAATAGGTGTAAGTTGGTGGAGGTCTTTTCAATACAGTCTCAATCAATAACTCTTTGCCGAACAAGGTTGATAGTAGACGTATGGATTCGGCAGCGGTCTTTGCATCGATAGACTCTAAATCGAAATAAATCGATAAAGAATCGTCTCTTTCATCGCTCTTTTGAGCGGGAAAAACTTTGTAGGTATTGATGTAATGTCCTGTTATCTGGATTAAGGCTCGAACAATTTGAAGCTTAATCTCTCCCGGAACGAATATTCGTCGATCAACCATTTCCCATACATCGTAATGCGACATATTCAAATGGTCGGCTAACTGCGCCACAGTCACGTCATAAAGCTTAAGAATACGGCGTAGATTGTTACCTTGCATGCCCCACCTTTTATATTTGAATAGTGTTAGTTGCGTTATTTACTTTACGCCATCGATTAAAAAGAAGCTTTAAAAAGTCGCAACAGTTAAAAATAATAGCGTTTGGAGTTGCTTTTGCCAAATATAAAAAGTAGGGCGATCTAGGTGGCGCTAAGTCGCAGGCGACTCTAGTTGTAGCGTTTAGCGGTTTAATAAGGTCTAAATGCTCGATCCAATAATTTTCAGTGAGCTGCAGTTATTTGCTACTCTGACCCTGAGAGCAGGAAACGACTTGTTGTTATGTACGTGCTTTATATCAATATTTGATTACTTCGAGTGATGCTATTTTCGATTAAAAAGCAGTATGAGACTTTCATTGCTTTATCTAATAGAAAGATAAAAATTAAGGGCAAGCAATCGCCAAAAACTTGCCCAAGATCAAACTTTGAGTAGGTTTATTTATGAGTGTAAGAAAAATCATATTGGTGTCTTTTCTCGCAGTATTTTTGTTAAATGGCTGCGCCAATAGACCACTAACGGAATCACAGAAAGAAACCGGAATAGACGTTACCATTCGCTGGACCAGCTATGGCATTCCTCATGTTAAAGCAAATGATTGGCGCAGTTTAGGCTATGGCTTCGCTTACGCTACGGCGACTGATGGCGTATGCGTTATTGCGCGAGACGTTATCACCGTTAATGGTAATTTGACGCAGCATTTTGGCGAAGAACATCGTGCCAGTGACGTATTCCATAAGGCAGTGATTAACGATGCGCGACTATCCGAGTACGCCAAAGCACAATCTCCGAGAGCTCAAGCGTTCAGCGATGGTTACGTTGCCGGCTACAATCGTTATCTTAGGGATCATACGGGTCAGCTACCGGCTTCTTGCGAAGGGCAAGATTGGGTTAGGTCAGTCAGTAACGAGGACATTGTCAGGCTTACTTTAGGTGTTGGGATTCGTAACGGTTTAGGTCGATATGTGCAAGATATGGCATCAGCCCAGCCGCCTAATGGTGACGGCTCGGATGAACCGGATCAAAACGATCAAGCTCTCTGGACTACAGAAGTCAAACCATCTCTGGGCAGCAATGCCATTGCATTTGGTCGCGACGTTACCGCCAATGGTCGAGGAATTTTATTTGGTAACCCTCACTATCCGTGGAGGGGCCCCTCGAGGTTTCATATGATTCACATGACCTTACCTGGTGAGGTAGACGTTATGGGTACCAGCTTGTTAACAACGGCGGGTGTGTCGATTGGATTCAATCGCGATATTGCGTGGTCACACACCGTTTCAACGGGATTACGTGCGACTCTGTATAAGCTGGAATTACACCCTGATGATCCCACTCAATATCGTTACGACGGTGGTTATCAAAAAATGGAAGTTCGCAATGTGAACCTTGATGGTGATAAAAATGGACGTACCGCCACCGTCTATTTTAGTCACTTCGGCCCAATCGTTAAACGTAAGGGGCTCCCCTGGAACCGAAATGAGGCCTATGCGGTGCGAGATGCAAATCTCAATAATTACCATGCGGCAGCGACTTATCACGCTATGAGTCAAGCCAAGAACGTAGACGATATTGTGGCCGCATTAAACATTGGCGGAGTCTCATGGGTAAATACAATTGCCGCCGATAGCGCGGGCAACGCATTGTATGCGGATATCTCTACTGTTCCGAATGTAGACGAAGAATTAATTACAGTTTGCAAACTGGGTGATGCGCGAGTTGGCCGCTCATCGATGATCATACTTGATGGCAGCAAAAGCCGGTGCGAGTGGAAAGATTCACCCAGGGCTAAAGTTGCTGGAGCAATGCCTACTGAAATGATGCCTAAGCTGATTCGAAATGACTATGTTACCAACTCGAATGACAGTTATTGGTTGAGTAATCCGAATGAACCACTCGAAGGCTATTCACCGATCATTGGTGAGGAACGAACCGCTCGCAGCCTGCGTACACGAGCTGGGATTAAATTTATTGAGGAGCTGACTCAAGATGGTCCAGTCAATATGAATGCCACAACCAGTCTTATTGGGTCACATCGCAATTTTGGAGCAGAGATACTATTAGATGACTTGCTGACATTGTGTACCGAGGACCGTGCCTCAATCTCTGCAAGTTGCGAGGTGCTCAAAACATGGGACAGAACCCACGGAATAGACAGTCGCGGTGCACATATCTGGACCGAAATTATGAGGCCCTTAATTGGTGACTCCAGCATTTATAAGGTTCCTTTTAGCCTGACTGATCCGGTGAATACTCCCTACGGTTTAAATCTACAAGACGCCGATATAGTGACTAAGCTAGTAGGCGCAATTGAACAAGCTCAAGAAAGACTCACTAACGCTGAGATACCGTTGAATGCGCGTTTGGGGGATATCCAGTACGCTGATCGTAATGGCAATAAGATTCCTATACCAGGAGGTGAGGGTTGGGCCGGTGCCTTTTCAATGATTGTCACTCAGCTATCTAAAGAGCCAGGAGTGGGCTACTCGCCAATCATTCATGGAAATAGCATTATTCAATTTGTGACGTGGGACGATAATGGAAAAGTTAATCCAATGGGCTTACTCACGTATAGCCAATCGCAAGAACCAGACAGCCCGCATTATTCAGATTTAACTGAACTCTATGCGCGAGGAGAGTGGATCGAATTTCCATTTTACGAGAAAGATATTGCTAGTGACCCAATGTTGAGAACACGACAACTATCCGAGTAAGTTTTACGTTTGGAAAATCGAAAGATCCAATAAGGTTGGCGTCATATTTTTGATCCCAATTGCCCTAGCCTCAGCCATCCGGAAATGCTTATCAACTAATACTTATTCCACTCTGCCTGGCAGCGGTTTAGCGACGTCGTACAGTGTTTGGAACGGCAATTTAGTTTTGATAGAAATGTTTGCCAGTCTGTGCTTAATGAGTTCACCGTCGATGATTCCCTGTCCTGAACGGGTTTAACTCGATAGTCTTCTGTTGGATAGTGGAAGACTTCAACATCCATCCCGATAGCTTGCATAGAGTTCTGTACGCGGCACACATGTTTTGTTTTGTCGTCAACAAAAATAACTTTTTTAATGTGGTTTTTCACATTGGTTTTCTCGAGTAAATAGTGCGCCATCTCACCTTTGTGGAGTCCGGAGGTCAGAAACACCCCGTGCTCATATTTGATATCTCGAGACGTGTTTTTGTATTGTTCGTCTATCCACCCAAGCGGGCTGGTCTTATCAAAGATCAATGAATGATCAAACAAATCCCGAAGCGTCACCGCTTGGACTTGCGGGCCTCTAGACGTTAAAACCGCCATCGGAAAACCTTTGTCGGATAACTCTTTGATTACGTTTTGGATTCCTCTGTGTGTTAGCCTCATTGTACCTGCCTCGTATAAGAGCTTCTGAGCATCAAGCAGGCAACTAAATTCGACTCCTTCCTCCTCTTTCAAGGTAAACCATTGATCAGAACCCAATAGTTCTTCTGCTGCTAGCAGTGTGTTATCAATATCAAACAAAACAAGAACTTTATCGTTTCCATCATATTGTTCGCCACTCAGAATGGCAGATCGCAGCAATGGCTCCATGCTAAAAATTCGTTTTGGAATAGGGTTCACATTTTCGCAATGACCTACCGCGGGACTTGTCAGATCACCTTCGAGAATGATGCGGTTTCCGGTAGCGCAGCCTGTTATTGCTAAGCAAAATGTTAATAATACGAGGTGTTTCATGATATTTCCCTGAGCGGCGATTGGAGTGCAAACAATATTGGAGTTATCGCGTTGTGTCTAGCCTTATAGCAAACTGCTTTGGTGAGTGTTTTAACTCAACGTTCTTGCTACAAAGAGTGATTGAGATCAGAGTGGAGTGCACATTTATGAGTCACTAAGCAAAGGCGCATTTACATGGGCAACCGCTATTTTAGCTTCTGTAATCTGCCCGGTATCCGAAGTATCAATTGTGATTGGTTTGCTTAAGAATCTTGTTCGCTACGTGAGGAGTAAATGTCTATCTTGACCTTTCTGGGTGTTTCTTTGCGCTTATTATGTCGGAGGCAATTATTGTTTTTTTTTATTTGGGTAGTGCTAAGGGCAAACCCACAGCCTTAACCGGTCGTCGTGACCAGTGTTACTTGCAGTACCAGACGGATTACTGTTGGTATTTTGGTTATATGTTGTGTTTAGCCTATTGTTGGCGTAAAGCCAGTTTCACATCAAGCAACTTTACGAGCCGAACTTACCATCACGGGGGAGTGTCACGCGGTACGCAAAGTTGATTGGTGGTGTTTCCTGACTTTGTATCAGTTTATCGCGAAACAGCTCAGCACTTTTTTGGTCAATTGCTTTGTTGGTCAATTGAATGCTAAACAATAGACAACAAATTAAGTGCTCGGCATAAGATGCTTCAAATCGATCATCCTAATGCTGATTCGGACGGCCGATTTGAAGGTAATCGGTGTTAACTCGTGAATTCGGTGCTGATATTTAGTCTGTTAGTCTCGTCGCCTCGATATCATATTTTATTCTGGAGTTCACAGTGTCCTTAAAATCTATCCTAGAAGAAACCGCCGCTGCGTCGGCTAAAAAATTTCCACCCGAAGCGATTGAAGTCATTATGAAAAGCGCGGCCGAGTTAGATGCGCAAGGAATTGGAGACGAC
This sequence comes from Arenicella sp., assembly GCA_965230315.1. Lineage (GTDB taxonomy): Bacteria > Pseudomonadota > Gammaproteobacteria > Arenicellales > Arenicellaceae > Arenicella. Next base: position 2,574,341 of record CBDDKT010000002.1, on the reverse strand, counting down.
GCAATCAAAACGGGTGATCAATTGCCCGAGGCAAGTTTAACCAATGCTAATGGCGAGTTAATTAGTATGTCGTCGTTACTCGCGAAAGGACCATTGCTTATTAATTTTTACCGTGGTGGATGGTGTCCGTATTGCAACCTCGAATTAAAAGCGTATCAAAATATACTGGCGGATATTCAAGCACTCGGAGGTCAGCTGGTTGCGATTACACCAGAAAAACCGGACAACTCTTTGTCGACAATTGAGAAGAATGAATTGCAGTTTCCGGTTTTAACGGACAACGAGAATGCGTTTGCCAAGGCACTAGGGCTTGTGTTTGAACTGCCTGCCGAATTACAAGCACTCTACTCAGGTTTTGGTATAGATTTACCTGCGACTAATGCTATGAGCGGTTGGCAGCTACCTATTCCAGCCACCTTAGTGGTTAAAGCGAGTGGCGAGATTGCGCTGTCTCATGTTGATCGTGATTACACCAAACGCTTAGAACCGAGCGATGCGCTAGCGGCGTTAAAGGCGATTGCCTAGCGATCCGCTGAGGCAACAATTGCGTTAATGATTCAATGATCAGATCAGAGTAAGGTTTTTATGTGGGCGTTTTACTAACAATTAATATTACTCTGATCTCAGAACGAAAGAGTAAGGTGTCGGTGTTGATGTAACAGATTTATTGGCCGATTTTTCCAACGCGAACATGGAATCACAACAGCTCTATATGATAGCCGAGTGCCGAAAATGTCAAAATATCGTGCCGTTTCTGCTATCCCAAATGTGTTGAAAATACGTCAAACTATTAGAGTAGAAATGAATCCGTGCGTCGTAGCTTAGTGGCCTTAGACGGTCGTGTTTCATTTGTAGAAATTCCATTGCGAGAGACACTATCATGAAAATCTTTGCTCGAATCATCGCGTCGGCGCTTGTTGTGCTCACCTTAGAAGTGCATGCGGATTCTTGGTCGGTTAGCAGCGCAGGTGAGGCAATCAATACCGAGTACCATGAGGCTTGGTCAACGGTAACTGAGGATGATTTGACCATGTACTTTGGTTCGAACCGTCCGGGTGGATTTGTGGAAACTAATCCAGAAGATGACTGGGGTTTAGGCGCGAACGGTACTCCGACTCGTTATGATATGTATGTTTCGCATCGTCAAAGTACCGATCAGCCATGGGGTAAGCCAGTATTGCTACCTGCCACCGTTAACTCCAAATACAATGATCACAGTGCCGCTCAGTCTCCGGATGGTCGCTACCTGTTCTTCGCCAGTGATCGACCGGGTGGTTGTGGCGATCTGGATCTGTACGTTAGTGTTCGAGAGGACGTCAATGACGATAATGCCTGGCAAACGCCGAAAAATTTAGGCTGCCAAGAAGACGGCGGTCCAAATGGTGCCGCGATTGACTCATGCCCAATTGTCCACCAAGAAGGTGATCAAACTAAGATTTATTTTACTGCATCGACAACGCCTAACCCGGCCACTCTGGATTACAAGATCACGAAGTTCGATGTTAAAACGTTGATCGCGAAAGGCGAGCGCACCATTAACATCAGCACGGAATATCTCGATGGGCACATTGATCCGAAATACGGGTATGTGTGGGCAGCCTTGCCAACCGGCAAAGGCGGCAGCGACATCTGGCATTCTAGTCGTTTGCAAGGTGATGATTGGGCGGAGCCGAAAAACCTTGGCGCCTCGATAAACACCGAATACGAAGAACAACTACCCGCACCAGTCGGTGATGGCAACAAACTGTACTTTCCATCTAACCGCCCAGGTGGCAAAGGTGGGATGGACATCTATACCGCGGTACGCGAGTAGAGTTTATTGAGTAACGCGAATTAAAACAATTGGGGCCAAACAGTCGGTTTGTTCTGACCCCCGTTATTCTCCGATCTAAGTTATCCATCTGGTGCGTTTTCACTTGGTAAGCCGACGCGCGCGCGGCCTTCCGCGGTTTTTAATGAGAAATCTGTCCCTGCGAACTCAGCACCTTCCTCTCCACATAAAAAAGCGACCCCTTCACCCACCCATTCTGGCGGAATGTGAACATCCCAATTTAACTTGCTCACCGGGTTAATTTGAGCATCGCGTATCTTTTCCATCATCTGCGTTGCTACGGTGCCAGGTGATAAGCCGACCACGCGGATGTTATCGTCAGACAGTTCTTTATGTGCCACTTCTGTCAGCTTCTTGGCGGCAGCTTTTCCCGAGCAATAATGGCTCCAACCCACGAGCGCGCTGTTAGCCGCTCCTGAGCTCATATTGATGACGGTACCATTGCCTTGCTTCAGCATAAACGGTATTGCCGCGCGCATGCTGTAATAGACACCCTTATAGTTGATATCCGCAGCTTGACTCCAAATCTCAGGGTCAGATTCAACGAGGGGAGCAAGTGGCTCGATGGTGCCAGCATTGTTAACAACAATATCCAGCCGGCCTGTTTTTTCAAAAACGAACTCAATCGCATCGGACACTGAAGAGTAATCGCTGATATCACATGTGACCGCGAACGCTTTGTGGCCATTGGCGCGGATCAAATTGGTTTCTTCTTCAATTTTATGCTTTGAACGAGCCGCCAAAACAACAGTGGCACCATAGCCCGCAAGTGTTTTTGCAGTAGCCAGTCCTATGCCTTGGCTAGCACCCATTATTAACGCCGATTGGCCTGAAAAATCTAATGATTGCAACATTTATTCACCCTCCGTCAGAAACAGTTGTGACACGTCATTTGATGCACGCTGCAGTGTGCGAGCAAGTGCAACAGGGTCACCCGTTGTGCCTTCGATACGGATTATTTTTACATCGTCGATACCGAGAAACCCCATTAGGGCTTTTAGGTACGGTTCGAGGAAATTCATTGCCGCGAAGTCACCGTCAGCAGTATAACCAGTTGCACCATACGCGAGGACTAATACGGCTCTTTTAACCGGTACTAATCCCTCAAAAGAGTGACCATCAAATGCGAAGGTTTGATTGATGCGAACAACTTGGTCAACCCACGCTTTGAGTGACGAAGGCATACCAAAATTATACATAGGCGCGCTAATAATCAGCGTATTAGCCGCTTTTAGTTCGCTGATTAATTCATCAGATAAAGCCGTCGCTGCCTTAAGCCCAGTCGACATGTTACTTGGCGCGGTATAAAACCCTGTAATCGTTTCATTGGAAATATGAGGCAGATTTTCAGACGAAAGGTCACGAACCTTTACGCCAAGAGATGGGTTGAGTGACAGTAGGTGTTCTTGCACTTTATTCGCTAACTGTCGCGATAGAGAATCAGTTTTTCTGGGGCTGGTATCAAGCCGAAGTATATAAGTCATTGCTTACCTCTCATTTGTAATTTGAGAAGACTTTAGCTAAAGTCCGAAATGCAATAAATAATCCATAATGCATTTAATTAATGCAAATATCGCAATAATGTATATCGACAATATCAAGGCGTTCATCGCCGTTTACCGTGCAGGAAGCTTCGTAGACGTAGCAAATGACTGGAGCGTGGCACCGTCTTCGGTTTCGAGAGCGGTGGCTTCACTGGAGGCCAGTTTGAACACTCGCCTTTTTCAACGCACCACGCGTAGGCTTAGCCCCACGCAAGAAGGTGAGCGCTACTTTGAACAGATCTCACCTCTGATTGAAGAAATAGACCTTGTACACCAATCCCTAATGGATACAACGGCCACGCCTTCCGGGCACTTGCGAGTTACCGCATCAGTGTCGTATGGTCAAATAGTGATTGCTCCAAAGTTAAAGGCGTTTCGCAAGCAGTATCCGAATATCGAGTTAGAACTCATTTTGTCAGACGGACATATAGACCTGATAAGTGATCAGGTCGATGTGGCGATTAGGCACGGTCGCTTAGACGATAGCAGTTTGATAGCACGAAAATTGGCCGATGTGAGGTATCACTTAGTATCAAGTAAAGCCTATATTAATCAGAATGGTGTTCCTCAGAAGCCGGAAGATTTACAACAACATGAACTGGTGACATTCGCATATGAAAACTTTCGCCACGCTTGGAAGTTTGAGGCTGACGGAGTTTCCAAAAGCATTCCCGTCAAGCCGATTTTAACGTCTACGAACGCGGCCACTATCAGGCAGTCCGTACGAGATGGCGTTGGTGTTGCCTTGCTTGCAGATTGGACTATTCAAGATGACTTGCATTCTGGAAAGTTAGTTGAGCTATTGCCAAACTGGCGGGTTCAAGGCTTATCTAATAACACTGCGATTTGGTTAGTGTACCCGTCGAGGCGATTTGTTCCCGCGAAGGCGAGATCCTTTATCGAGTTTCTTCTTAATAATTAAGGCTTAACGAGTTGATGAGCGATTTCTAATTGTGAATCTTAGACGTAGAGTTGCCACGGTCAAACGCCGGCTCTGGTTAAGCTTAGCGCATCAATTTAGTTGGTACTAATATTCAACACAGATACTAGATTGTTGACAAGTATCATAAATTGGCCTAATTTAGATAAATACTTTGGGGGGTTATATAGCTAATACTGTCTTCAACTATTTAGCTTAAAGGACTGTAGAAGAACATTTATCGTTCAATTTTTCTATTCAATTTACTCTCTAGTGTGACGCTTCGTTTTGTATCAAACATAGGAGAGTTTTAAATGGTATGTAAAGACAAGTCGACCAACTATCTAAAGGGTCTTGGTTATAATGTGATTCGGCATCCTCGACAAGGAGTAGTGCCTTATGGAGTCATAGGTGTTAAAGGGAAAGCAGTAAACTACTTAGGTCATCTTCAGTTTCTGTTAGAGAATCCGCCCGCCGAATTTGCGGCCGTGGCAACAAATATTGCGGGAGATATCAACGGTCAAAAATCTGACTCGATGAAGCTTAAGGTTGGGCTGAACATTTTAGGAAACATAATCGGTGCCATGGGTGGCAACCTAGGCATTACGGCTAGCTATACAAATGCGACAAAAGTGCAGTTTTCATTCAAAGACGTGAGCCGAGATTCGATTTCAATTTTGCAGCTTGGTAGCGCAATAAAAGATTCCACTATCGATATTGAAAATCCTGCCATAGCTCCGTATTTGGAAAACGGAGAATTGTTTTTAATAACAGCGATTATCAAAAGTGACAAGATTGGCGTCGACTATCAAAACGACTCGGGTGTTGGCGTTGATGTCGATATCCCAGTTATAAAAGAAGTGGTGGGGGGAAATATAGCGGTCGAGTCGTCGGCAGCGTCAACATCAAAAATAACCTATCGTGGCAATCTAAAACTGCCATTTGGGTTTGTGGCGTATCGTGTTGGTCTGGATTCACAGGATGGCACTATCACCTTAGAACCAACCGCGCCAGGGTCAGCCTTATTGACGATGAGCGATGCTGTTGAAGAAGGTTTGAATGCCGTGATTTTTTCAGAAGACGGTTTTGTAGATTTATAGTTGCTTAGCCAATCACATAAATTCAGGACAAGTCTCTACAAGAGGAATTGTTGATGGACCAGTTTGACCAGTTGTACGCTATTTCTGACATCCACTTGGGTGGAAAGAAAACCAATGAACATAATTTTCAAATCTTTAAGTACGGAGATCGCTTAGCGAAATTCATTCGTCGCGTTACTGATGATAAACCCGAGCGTAATGTTGCACTTGTACTCAATGGTGATATTTTTGACTCGCTTGCCGAAGAGTGCGTGCACGGGTACGTAGCATCAAGTGAGAAAATGGCGATCAATCTAATGCAGCGAATCGAAACCGATCCGTCATTTGTCAACGTTTGGGAAGCGCTACGGCGCCTCGTTCAAACACCAAATCGAACACTTATTCTAGTGATCGGAAACCATGATATCGAGTTAGCGTTACCTGCGATACAAACTCACCTAGTCAATTCATTATGCGGTAACTCAGAACTGAATCGTATGGGATTGATATTCTCCACAGCGGGGAATGGTTATACCTGTATGGTGGGTAATTCGCGGGTATTTTGCACCCATGGTAATGAACTGGACGCCTTCAACTGGGTCGATTATAACCGTTTAGGTCAACTTGGTAACGCTATGAACGCAGGGCGCTCGATAGACCCGAAGGAGTGGCAGCCTAATGCAGGTACCAAGCTCGTTGTTGACGTGATGAACACGGTGAAACAGCGTTATCCATTCGTCGATGTTTTAAAGCCAGAAAAGAATGCGATCGCATCGGTGCTGTTGGCCTTAGATAGAGAAACCTTTTCCAAGGTGAATTTACGTAGCGTGCTTCCGATCGTCGGTAAATCGTTTCAAGGAAACAGAGTAGTCAGTAAGTTATTGAGTAGTGATGCTTCCTCACTTGGCGAAGATGATGTCTCAAGTGTGTTCTTAAATGATGTTGTGGGTAAGCATCTCCGAGAGGGGCTCAGACGTAACAAAGACCTGCATACCGACGAAGAATTACTCCGCGATGCAGAGAATTACATGCTTGATCGTGATCAGGTTGATACGGATATTGATGATGGTGATGACGACGAGACACTTGGCGCAGCTTGGGGAATAGTGCAGGGAATGATAGGAAGAATTGAAAAGTCAGAAGCCTTAAGGTTGGCACTGCTTGATTGGATGGAAGAACAAGACGACTTTGATATCGACAGCGAAGATGCAACATACAAAGACATGTTAGAACGCATCGGCAACGGCATCGATTTTACCATTACTGGTCACACTCATATGCCCAAAAAAATTAGGATGTCGGCGCATCAATGGTATTTTAACACTGGCACATGGATTAGGACTTTGCGGTTTACGCGAGCTTGTTTGGACGACAAAGAACATTTCGAAAAAGATGTATGGCCAAAGCTTAAAAATGGCCCACTTGATGAGCTTGATAAAATCAAAATAAGAGCCGATGGCTCGTCAAATAAAAAGCAAAATTTACTTTATGATCGAACCAATACTGTTCGTATAACAGCGTCGAATACAGAGACTAAAGGCGAATTATTACGCGTGATAGACAACGGTGATGATATTGATTATGTAACCGAGTTAGGTGATGACACTGAACTTTAGAGAGGCGACATATGGCTATTTTTCATGACATCGAACTGGAGATTATTCGGCCCGGCCCTGCGCATAATCAGCTGCTGTCACCACTCACCATTTACACAGCATTGTGTGGTGAAAGCGCACCGGTCGATTTCTCAATAGATTTAGAGCAACATCAACTAAACGAGCGAATCGCTCGTTTACGGTACATTTATGTTGAAGGTGAAAAGGTTTATGAAATCCCTCAGTATGAGCGCGAAGTGGCTCTTGAAGATCTAGGCAATGAAATTAGTCGCATTTTAGCAAAGCTTCAAAACCTGTTGTTTGAAACTGGCCGAGCGTTTGGCCAGACGCTTTACAATCCCGACGAGAGTGAAGAGCATTTGATTCACCTGCGTTTAGTTTCATCGGCTGCGGAATTGGCAAATATCCCGCTTGAAGTGGCTGTGTCGCCACCTTCAACGCCGAGTGAAGGTCGAAAGATGCTTCTAGACTTAAATCTACCGGTTGTACTCACGCGTGAAATTAGACGTACGCGTCGAGCACCGGTGAAGTGGGATAGAGATCAAGCTCCCACGATTTTGGTTATTTCAGCGCAACCGGGTTTAATGCGGGTGCCGATACAAAAACATGTCCGGGCAATTCGCGAAAGCCTCGAGCCATGGATCGAGTGGCCAGAAAAAGTTATCGAAAACGGACAGGTAGTCGATGCGGAAGATCGTATCGAAAAAACGCGCGAAAGGATTACGGTTATCAACAACGCCAGCATAAAGAAAATTAGGGAAAAATGTTCTGAGAAAAACTTCACGCATATCCATATTTTGGCCCATGGTGGAGAATACGAAAAACAAGGCGAAAAACGTTTTGGATTGATACTCTGCGATGATAAAGATGACACAAAAAAGCAATATGTTAGCGGTAAGCAGTTGGCTATTTCCTTACAAGCTGAGAGCTCCAATGGTAACTCTCGCTCGGCACCGATAATGGTGACACTGGCGACATGCGATTCAGCAGCCCAAGGATCACTCGCTATTCCAGGAGGCAGCATTGCCTACGATTTGCATCACGCTGGCATTCCCTGGGTGGTTGCTTCTCAGTTTCCGCTGTCTAAAAAGGGGTCAGTTAAGATGGCCGAGGTTTTTTACCCCAGGGTCTTTAGAGGTGACGACCCTCGAAAAGCGATTTTAGAAACGCGCCGCGTGCTGTACACCGATATTCCAGATATGCATGACTGGGCCAGCCTTATTGTTTATACGGATTTACCGAGTGATTTTGATCACCAAGTTGCGAATAATTTTGCCAATCAATCTAAGCTTGCTCATGATATCGCCATGAATAGGGCAGATTATGCGAGTGGAATTTTAGCTAAGTTAGATTCAAGTATTGTGGATTCCTCCGAAGCTACCAAGCAAGAGCTTGATAACGCTATTAAAGACGCAGAACGCTACCGGGAACGTTGGCGTAAAAGACTGCCATCCGCACTGGATAATACATTAAAGAGCAGCCACAGCCGCGGAGAATTTTATGGAGTTGAAGGATCTGGTTTTAAACGAGAAGCGTTGTTCAACTATAAAAGTTATCTTATCGAAAAAAATAGTTCAGATAAAAAAGCTTATAAACGGTCTTATAAAAAGTATCAAAATAAGCTATCAAAAGCGGTCGATAGCTATGACAAAGCCATTAATGAATGGGTGATGAAAGGCTCCATTTACCATTGGACCGCTACACAGTATTTATCATTGAAGTGGGCTTTATCGCTTGGAAAACGTTCCAACGAAGAGAAAGTATCTGTAACAACTCGGGATAGAAGCTTGTATATGATGGCGAGGGAGTTGGCTGAAAGTGATTTTCAAAAAGGTGAGGATAAGCTGTCAAAGAGTTGGGCATCCGGGACCTTGGCAGAATTGGCGTTACTGTCACTGGTATACGGGGAACCGGCGAATGGCGGTGCCTTGCAATTAAGAGAAAAGGTGAAACGTCACTGCCAGAACATAATTGATCTGGTGGGTCGAAGGAATTTTGCTGTGGTATCTACACGACGTCAATTTGAACGGTACGTAGAATTCTGGTTAAGAGAATCAGAGGGCGACGATTCTCGGTTACACATGCTGGAAGCCGCAAAGGAAGCGATAAGGGTACTTGAATCAGACGATGATGACGGTACCTAAACTTGATAAACCTAACTTTGTAGTTTTTGACGTCGGGAGCATAGTATGCAAATAGATTTTTCATTGAGGCCAACAATATTTTTGTCTTACGCAAGTAACTCACAGGCAACGACAGATGTTGTGACGAACAAAATCATGGCACTTGGCGGAGAGGTCGTAGGGCCTTCTAGTACTCGAAGCGTTGAGCAATTCGAAGAGGCGCTTGCTACTGCGGTAGCCTCTGTGATTATTGTGTCAGACGCCAGTCTTTCGTCAACGGAGCAGATGAGCGAATGGAGCCAAATACAGAGCAAGGCTTGGCAAGACCCGGATTTCAAAATCATACCGATACTTGAGCGCGGAGTGGAGATACCGCCATTTTTAAGCAAATGGCAGAGTATTCGTATTGAAGATCTTAAGAATGAACTGACAACGGCGTTAGATGAGCTTTTGAAAGTCGATGACAATACCGTCGAGTTAGCAAAAGAGCAATTAGATCGGTCAAAAGAGCGATTTAAATCGATGCATGAAAAATTCGAGTCCAGCGCAAAATCGTTGCCAGAAAAATATTCGAGTGCGGTTAAAAAGTATTTTGACGGAGACGAATAATGTCGAATGAAAGAAACGTATCCGTATTTATCAATTGCCCTTATGACGACGACTACAAGCCGATTTTTGATGCCCTTTTATACGCAGTAGTAGTTTGTGGTTTTACTCCTACCAGTGCATTGAGCGTTGCTGAACCCGGCAAGCCTCGTATGGAGCGCATAGCGAATTCATTGCGAGAATCAAAATATTCGATACATGACTTATCGCGATGTCGGGGTGAAGGTGACGAAAACCTGGCTCGATTTAATATGCCGCTCGAGCTCGGGATTGCGATGGGGCAAAAATACTATTCTGACGGTGAACAAGGAGATCACGATTGGTGTCTATTAGTCATAAGGGATAGTAATTACAAGCGTTTTTTATCTGATCTAGCCGGTTATGACCCCAAAGAATATACGGGCGATATCGAGACGGCAGTACAGGCGATAATGAGTTGGTTAGTGGTAACTCAAGACGCTAAACCCGACATTCCATCACCGAGAGCCGTGCTTGATACGATGAACGTCTACAACCAAGCGATAGCCGAGCTAAGAAACGACTGGGGTGAAGATGTGCCTTGGACGTTGGTTGTTGGAGCTGCCCTCAAAACGGCACAACAAAGCGGGGTTATATAGAGAAGCTAGAATAGGTTCTTGAATAAGGAGCCGCTTATAACAAATATGCAAAACACTATCCCAAAACCAATCGCCTTTGTGGCAATGCCATTTGGTACTAGATCGAGTGGCATTGATCGCGCAGGTATACCCAAGAAAGTTGACTTTGACATGATTTGGGATCGAGCCTTAGCGCCTGCTCTGGAGGAGTTGGGATACCTACCGATACGGGCGGATGAACAGGCGGGCTCTGTGATCATTAAGGACATGTTGGAACAGCTCGTCTACGCCGATATTGTTATTGCTGATATTTCTGTGCCAAATGCAAATGTGTATTACGAAGCAGGAGTTCGCCATGTTGCGAAGAAGCAAGGTTGCGTATTGATTGGTGCACAATGGGCCGAGCCTGTATTTGATCTCCAACAAATTCGTCAGGTTCGATACTCCTATACCGAAGAGGCTCCTGAGAGTAATGACTATCAGCAAATTAAAGAGTTACTTAAGAACGGTGTAGACCAAATGAGGGTGGCTCAGACACCCATCTATGAATTAACTGATTATCCTGCACCGCTGTCCTCGGCTCGGGCAACATCGTTTAAGCAGTACTTTCGAGAAATAGGGATATTTCAAAGAAAGGTACGGGCCGCTAGGTTAAATAATACAGATCGCGCTAATGATGAAATTGAAAGTTTAGTGGCTAGCTTCTGGGATATCCCTAACCAGACTCAGTACGTGGCGGTGGAAGTATTCAATTTGGTACGTGACCGTCTCGACTGGCCGCGAGCGCTCGACTTTATTCGTGCCTTGCCGAGTGACGTTGCAGAGCAAGCCTATTTTCGTGATCAATACTGTCTGGTAATTGCAAAAAATGGAGACTCAGAAGAATCCATTGCGGCGCTAGAGGATCTAATTGAACGCAACGGTGCGACTAGTGAACGCTATGGATTACTGGGTGGTCGATACAAATCGCTTTTTTATCAGGAAACGGATACAAGTTTGCGATCGCACTATTTAGATCTTTCGATAGAGAACTATACGGCAGGCATGAACCTTGATCTTAACGAATATTATTGTGCTTGCAACTTGCCGCGGTTGTTAAAAAGCCGAGATGCCGAGGGTGATTCTGAGAAAGCAACGTTTATTGCGAACCTTGTAATACATATTTGCAAGGTTCGAAAGCGTCAAGAGAAGTCCGATGGTTGGGAAAATCCTGCATTGCTTGGGGCCGCTTTCGACATTGAAGATGTTGGGCAGGCGATCGAAATTGCAACAAAGATCAATCGAGCCACGCAAGAGGAGTGGCATTTAGAATCATCCTTACCAGATCTCATTCTAAGCGCAAGCTTGGTTAACGATTCAGATGCCCAGCAAGAGCTCATTGCGATTGTTAATCGTCTTGCAAGCCTTGTGTGGATAACACAACGTGATCTTATTGACATAATGATGCCGATGTTTAGAAGCACAGGAAAACGTTTCCATAAATTTAAGAGGATAAGAGCACGCAACGCCGTGGTCGGTGAGAGGATTGACTCGCTCACATCACTAGGGTTTGAGACGAGCAACACAGCAGAGCCTGGAGACTATGTTGTCCAGAACCAAACCGATGCCATGGAACACTATCTTGTTAGTAAGCAAGTCTTCGAGCGAAAGTATGCACTCCAAACTGAAGAAGATGGTGGATGGGCAGTTTACCAGTCGGTTAGCTCGAGTACCGTTTTAGGCTTAACTGTAGACGCGAATGTTTTGAAACTGCTTAGGAAATCAGACGTGTTTTTTATAGAAGCACCTTGGGGGGAAATGCAAAAATGTATGAAAGATGATGTCTTGGTCGCATTAAGTGAGCCTTCGGATGAAATCTATCGAATTGCTCAAAAAGAATTCTCGGAAACGTATCAATTAAACGGAGACTAGCGTGCGAGTTTGTCTAGTGACTCTATTAGGATAAAGAATTTTATGATGTCGAACGTTAGAACTATTGGAGGACTAAGTGACTGAGCAAAAAGTGTGCTTTGTTGTAATGGGCTTTGGTAAAAAGACCGACCACACAACAGGTCGTGCGCTGGACTTAAATAAAACCTACAGAATAATTATTAAACCAGCCGTAGAGCGCGCTGGTTTAAAGTGCATAAGAGCGGATGACATTCTACACAGCGGTACCATTGATGTCCCGATGTATGAGCATTTACTAAGTGCCGATCTAGTGATCGCCGACTTATCTACCTATAACGTTAACGCATTTTATGAACTTGGCGTACGTCATGCGTTAAAGCCGTACACTACTATTCTGATGGCCGAGGACCAGTTTGTGCATCCATTTGATGTAGGGCATACAAGTGTATTAAGTTACAAACATCTTGGGGCAGGAATCGACGCAGAAGATGCCAAAGAAGCAAGTGACAAATTGGTCGGCTTAATAGAGGCGGTTCTCGATAAATGCGATGTTGATAGTCCGGTCTATACAACCTTGGCAACCCTGAAAGCGCCATTTATAGATACAGCCCTGCCTTCTGAAAAAGTCGAAACGGAAAACTTAGGTGAGGATACCTTTACTCATATGTGGCAAGCTGTCGAGGAGGCAAAAGGAAACAAGGCGTACGGAACTGCGAAAGATATATTAACAATACTAAAAAAAATGAAACCTGCTGACGAATACATCACTCAGCAGCTTGCGTTAGTTACCTACAAAGAAGAAGAGCCAAACGCGGTTGAAGCTCTGTTTAAAGCCAGAGAAATACTTTGGGAACTCGATCCGACAAAACGAACCGATCCAGAGACACTTGGTTTATGGGGCACCGTACACAAGCATCTTTGGCGCATACAAGGCGAACATCAGGATTTGAACAGAGCGATTGAAGCGTACCGCAAGGGGTTTTATGTCAAAGGGGATTTTTATACAGGTATTAATTTCGCCTTTATGCTCAACGAGCGCTCTGCATTAGAGGGCGCACCTGAGGAAGAAAGAATTGCCGACGTCGTCACCGCACGACATGTTCGAAGTGAAGTATTGATTCGTTGTGCAGAGCAGAAAGCTGAATATGAAAAATCCAGTTTGGTCGCTGAATTAAGTCATGAAGATGCTAAGGATTATTATTGGCTTAAAGCCACGCAACTCGAAGCACTAATTGGTTTGGAGTTGGATCATTCAGAGACCTACCGCGAACTCATCGATTTCATCAATCATAACGCCCCTCAAAGTTGGATGAAGGACACGGTGCTGGCGCAATCAGCTCGTTTGAGAGCCCTGCTTGATAAGTCGCCACTTAGAGAAAGTATCTTATAGAAATAGACAGTTAAGTACGAGCTTAGATCTAAATTCAGCGCAGTATGCCAAGCTGGGTTTGGAGTTATTGCACTTTTAGGTACTGATGAATTTTATTATGAACAACTAGAGCATTAGCAAAGGAGATTTAAATGGAAAAGATCACGCTAGACGAATACGACCTATTGATATCGGATTTGGCAACGCCTGAGCAAACTATTATGGACTACTCAATCGTGGTACGTGAAGGGCAAGGCAAGTTTGACTGGTCGCTTGTGCCAAATCCCGAATTCGTTGACGGAGCCGTAGATGATTACGAAAGTGCGATGGGCGTAGCCAACCCATTGGCACGAGCAAAACGTCACTTCCGTTATAATCGACGCAAATTATTTGGATCTAAGCTGCCGGTAATCGTGGCAGAAGGAGACAGCTGGTTTCAATTTCCTATTCTAATTAAAGATACTGTAGACCACCTTGAAGACGATTACTTGATTTGGTGTGTTAGCGCTGCCGGCGACACAGCAGACAACATGTTGATGAAAGACAACGAAGATAAACTCGACTACCTGAAAGCCCTGAGGAAACGCAAAAATGAGGTCAAAGCGTTTATGTTATCGGCCGCAGGCAATGACATTATCGGTGAGAATAAGATTTCTAACACCGCTGCACTGCAGGAAATTTTACTGGATTACAATGGTACCAACGATGTTGACAGTCACATTAACTTTGAGGAAATGAAACGAAAACTGGATAAGCTTAACGAAGCCTATCAGCGTACGATCAACATTATTCGGAATGAGCCTGGTTTGGAAGATTTACCGATCATTATTCATGGCTACGATTATGTGATTCCTTACCCTGCAGCCGATGACCACCGTAGCCCAATCTGGGCGAAATATAATGAATGGTTGGGTGAGCCGCTTGATGCACGGCAAATTCTCGATACTGACTTGCGTCAGAGAATCCTAAAAAAGCTGATCGATGAGCTTTACGGTTTTCTGTACCAAGTGGCAGGTGATTCAGCCGTCACTAATATTCATGTTGTTGATTGTCGTGGTAGTTTAAACAGCCTTGAGGATTGGGCAGACGAAATACACGGAACCTCAGATGGCTTTAGGAAAATCGCCGACAGATTTAGAACAGTCCTGCAACAAGTTGTTAATTGATTAGTTCGACTAAAGGACAAGGAATTGCAGATATGAAGACACACATTGTATTTATACACGGCTTAGCGAATAAGCCACCTAAGGTCGATTTACAGAGAATATGGTTAGATGCTCTAGGTCAAAGTCACGACGGTAACCCTGGTTTTAATTTAGGCACAGAAGGTGTGTCGACATCGTTTGTCTATTGGGCCGATCTATTTTACGACACTCCAATTGATCCTTCAGAGTATGAATCTGTCGGTGAAGTAGAAGATCAACTAGATAGATCGTTTGATCACGTTCTTCGTACCAATGACTCAGATTCAATAAACTGGATTACGAGTTTGGAAAGTAAATTAGATCTCGAATTAGGTGAGAAACCAAACGAAGCAGAAGTTGAAGATCAGAGTGAATTCGAATGGATACCACTCCCGCAGGCAACAAAAGAAAAAGTAATGAGACGCTTTGCACGTGAGGCCCATGATTATCTTTTTAATGAAAACGGTATTCGAGAAATTATTCGCCAGCGTGTTTTGGATGAGTTGCTTCCTAGAAAACAAGAAAAGCTAATTTTGGTGGGGCACAGCCAAGGCTCTTTTATCGCCTACGATGTATTGACCGGTACGCAAGAGTGCCCTGAGATCAGCGGTTTTCTGACGTTAGGCAGTCCGCTGGGTGTGGATGAAATTCAACGTGAACTAAGCTGGAGCCGTGACAATGGATTTCCAGAAAAGCTTACCGGCGACTGGGTGAATGTGTATGACCCACTGGACCCCGTTGCTCGATTAGATCCTAAACTTGCCAACGATTTTAAACGCAATGGTATGCGCGTTGTATTGGATATTAGTGAATCTAATTGGGGTCTATGGCGGCACTCAGCAACCAAATATCTCAAAGGCAGACAGTTGCGAACTCAATTGCGACGTCTGGCTGGAAGAGAGCGCATTTCTGGTACGAATTTACCCTTTTTGGACGAGCTAAATAAAGCGGTTGAGTTAAATAATAGATCAAAGGTGGCCAGCTTGGTTGAGTGTTACTCGCCTTCTGAATTGAGCCAAGTGGAACAACTTCAAGTGCTTCAAAAATTAAGATCCGCGCAGTACGACCAAGAGCTTGAACAAGCGGCTTGTCAAACCTTAGAGGTCGTAGGCTTTAATCCGAGCGTGATGCGCTTACAGGCGCAGGCACTGATTGACCAAGGTGATCTTCATGGTGCAACGTCGGTGTTGGAGACGTTGAATGAGCAGATTGACTGGAATAATCTGGAAAAGAATGAAGTTGTCGGACTAATTGGCCGCGTAAAAAAGCAGCAATATGTAGAATCGCAAGAGGGCCACTATTTGCAAAGCGCTATTCAACATTATCAGCAAGGTTGGAATGCTAAGAAAGGAGACTATCGCTGGACTGGCATTAACTATGCTGCCCTGATGGCTCGCCAAGATCGTGACAATGGTTCGACGTCGAATAGCGCAGTTGTGCAAGAGGTTGCTTCAGAAATTATCAGCCAGGTAGAGTTGCTGCAAACTGGAAACCAAGCAACTCTGTGGGACTACGGCAGCGCGATGGAGGCGTCGATCGCATTAGATGACAAAGAAGCGGCATATCGCTGGGCAAAGGCCTATGTGAAACAACCAACCATTGATGCCTTCGCATTGGCTGGAACGATTCGTCAGTTAGATGAAATATGGGCTCCTGGTAACAACTCGCCTCTGGCAAATATTTTAAAGCCAGTTCTTCAGCATGAACTGTTTCTGAAACCTGGCGCGAATGTAATGCTTCAAGACATTGACCTAAGTGATAATGAAGGCTTCGAGGCAATTTACGGAAACCGTGGCTTAACAGCCTTGAGCTTGCTGGAAAATATATTAACAAAAGCGCGTTCTGTGGTGCAGATCGCACGTAGGAGCGATGGCATTGGCTTTGCCAGCGGGTTTGTTATACGAGGTGGTGACCTTGATTCGGAGCTAGGCGATAAGCTAATTTTGTTAACCAATGCACATGCGATTAACGAGAATCCAGAAAACTCGAGAGACGGAGTTCGTCCGTCGGATGTGCTCGTTAATTTTACCAAGGAAGATGGGGAGCCCAGTTGTCGCATTGGCAAAAAATTGTTTTTTTCAAAAAAAACCGAACTCGACATTTGGGTGTCGGAGTTGGACTGGTCAAGATCAGATGACGAGCCAGTGCAAAAATCTCAACTTGAGTTGACCTTTTATGAACCCATCATTCCCGACGAGGCCAGTCGTATTGAACCTGCGTATGTTGTGGGGCATCCAGGCCGCGATGGTCCGATCAGTATTTCCATGAACAATAACGCGATCATCAGCTATGAACGGCCCTATGTGCAATACCAAAGCCCTACCTTACGCGGCTCTTCTGGAGGGCCTACGCTAACAGCCAACTTAGACGTGTTCGCGGTTCATCATAAAACTCGTAAGGATTTAAAACTAAATCAGGGTGTGTTGATAAATGAAATTAAAAACGCGTTTGAGGACCGATGATTGAGCAAGGCTGAAATTTGCTGTTGATGGGAGTGACTAGACAAAGAAGGTTTTTAGGCAACAGAAGTTTATAAAAATAAATTGGGGGTACGAATAATGAGTGATATCAAAATTTTTATTGGTTCGTCGACTGAAAGCAAAGAAGTCGCGAAAATGTTGAGAGATGTAATCAATGATGTACAAGGATTCTCAGCGCTAGGATGGTGGCGGGAAGATGTGCTCACCTATGGGCCCACGTATATCGAGTCTCTTAATACAGTGGCAACTTCGGTAGACGCTGCGATTATGGTATTCGCGGAAGATGATGATTTGACATTTAGGGAAGAAGTTACAGAAGCGACCAGAGATAATGTCTTATTTGAATACGGTTTATTTATGGGAGAACTCGGAAGAGAACAGGTTATTGCCGCTGTCGCGGGAAACCCACATACCCCTTCGGACCTATTGGGAGTCAAGCAAATAGCGGTCGAATTAGCTGATACCGATGTGGAGCTAAAGGAACGTAATGAAAATAAGATTAAGGCTTGGCTCGAGCAAGTAAAAACAACGGTCCCAACATCCAGGGATGATGGCGCTGAACGAATTCAAACTCAAAAAGAAGTTCTTGCGTATGTATTTAATCACCTCAATCCATATAGCGACTTTTCTTTGTCGTTAGAATTCCTTGCCGGCTTGCCCGCTAACTCTGAACTTAAGGAAATTAAGGATTTAATATCTCCACTTAGGGTGTTGATTCAACACTATGTGAAAGAGTTTGTGGAAGATGATATGCGAGTTTACTTTGCTTCTGAACTCGTCGCAAAAAAAGACGAAGATGAGAATAAACTGTATCGAATAAGCATCTCTCAAACGACCAGTTCCAAAGAGTGGAGAGAAGGTTTTCAATTTGGTACGCCGTCCAATGTGCATCGAGTGTTTTTATTAAATGATAAGTGTTTAGTTGAAGAGGCGAATGACGGAATAAACAGCGAAAATCAGCAAAACTTCAGTGTCGATGATGAAGGTAGTGTGACTGCCTGGCCGGTGTCATTCTACGATGATAAATCAGGCACCCAAAAGTGTGTCGGGGTGGTGGGCTTAAGTTCTCCAGAATTAAAAAAGGCAACTCAACCGCGATACGTAAAGCTATTGGGTGAAGTCAGCGTTCTGTTCTCCTCCTTATTTTATTCCTATGGTCGGTATTTAAGAGACAGTGTTCTGGAGGACGAAGACGATATTGTGCAGCGCATAAAAGAAGACCTGGATTCGTATTTCAATACGTATTTAGATCAATAAAGTAAACGATTAAAACAGAATTATTTATGAAGAATATTGATATTGCGTTGATTGGCCCTAATTCAAATCCCGAGTTAGTAAACGGAATACTGAGTTATTTTGAAGCCATCGATAAGAAGTCACAGGATTCATTCTCTATCAATCTTTATCACTGGAGCGGCGCTAGCAAAGCAGAATTGACATTGGCTGAATCTAAAGAAAAAGAAGGAGCCCAAAAAGAAATAGATCGGCATATTAAAATACATAAAGCGGATTTAGTCTATGCTGTTTATTCGGACTTAAAATTAGGTACTAAGATAAAGGGAAGTGATCTATATAGAACCGAAGGTGAAATCTATAGTGCCTCAGAGAAAGGCAGGAAAGTGAGTGTTTTTTTTAGGAAGCATTCGATTGATGATGAGTCGGATATAAAAGAGAGAGAAAGCTTTTCGAAGAGGAGTGAATTTATCGATAAGCTCAATGATAATGCGAATGATAAGAGGATTTTTACGGATTTCTTTGAAGATTTTGAAGAAATAAAGCAAACGATCTTTGGTGACATACTTCGTCATATTTTTGATATGCATCAGGTCGATTTATCCGGTTTTACTGGCACATTAATTTCTGATCAAGACGCATATCTTGATAAAACCGCTGATCTTATTGGCAGGGCCGAAAAAGAAGTTTTATTCACTTCCACAAGTATGCGCTATACCCAAGAAGAGAATGCGAGCGCTCATCAGGAAAAAATCATCCGTGCTTCTGAGTCATTTGAAGGCAAGAGAACAAAAGTAAGGCATTTAGGCGTTGTCGCGCCAAACGGTATTACTACATTGCCTGGAGCCGTGGAATTAAGGGCAAGAGTCTCAAATATCGCGATCCGTTCATATGAACGCCTTAATCACTATGGTATCAATTTTTTGATCTGTGACGGTAAACATGTTCTTATAAGAAAAAGTACGCCGAGCTCGGATAAAGAAAGCTATGCAGTATATTTCGAAGACGATGGCTTAGCGGATATATTGTCTAGATCGTTCTATCGCTTATGGCAAGAATCCAAGTTTATGTATAAATGGATCGAGGAGGCGCTGGCGAAAAATGATGGCGAATTCCGTGAGCGCTTGATACATAAGTTATCTAAGGCTGGACAACTAGAAGATGGTGGGTGGAGTAAGTTTTTTGATCAAATAAAATCATTTGATATTGGCAATAAGTTCATACCAAATAGATATAATGAAAAAGTGATACCAACCTTAGCCCCCTATTCATTTGATTCGAAGACCCTCAAAAACTTGGGTCGAGTGTACGAAATTGATGATATTAATAAAACTATTATTAGTGGCCAAACGGAGAAAGGAGATTTAGAGGCTATATCAAGTTCTATCCATAAGAATATTGCGATTGACTACAACAGCTATTCGCATAGTTTCTTTAGACTGTACTTCGCAGCCAACTTTTTTAAAGCCATACATTCATTGAAAAAAAATGAAGATCTTATTAATGAGTGCTTAGACAAAAAAAAGCGCCTCAAGATATTGGATGTGGGGGGTGGAGGTGGTGCTTCAGCATTGGCTATCAGCGAGCACCTAGAAGGGCTAAATTTTAAGTTAACGGTTCTCGATAAAAATAAGCGCCAGTTAGATCTGACGCGCTCTATTTTGAGCACGATATTTTCAGACATGAAACCAAAGTATGTACCCGAAGATGCTTACGAGTTCTTACCAAAAAAAGAATCATCATATGATCTGGTTATTGCAAGTAATTTTCTTTGTGAAGCCGAAAGCCAACGGGAAACGTGTTTATTTAATCTGATGTGTGAGGTTTTGAGTCCCAATGGTGTGCTTCTATTAGTAGAGAGATGCGAATCAAAAATCTATGATAAATTGTTACTATCAAAAAAATTCATGCCGATTAACTATATGTCACAAAATAAACGTTATCGAATACCGCATATAGAAGAGATGAAAAGTCTTTTAGGTGATTCGAAAAGCGCGGATGTATGTAAAACCGAGTATACTTTGAGATATGGACTATATAGACGACTCTAAATTATTAGCGATATATCAGTGTTCCTGGGAAACTCAAAATGAAGGTTTACTGAGTCTTATCTTTGATGAAGAAGTTATTTATCAAGAAAAGCCGAACAATGTTATAAGCGGGTTGGATGAATTAAAAAGCTACTGGATCGAGAATAAAGCGAAGCAAAAAGAAGTGAAATTTTCATCAAGCAATGTATCTAAGCACGGCGAAATAGTTTCTTTTGATTGGGTAGCAACTTATGTTTCGAATACTGGAGCTAGAAGGAGGCTTCAGGGCGTAATGGAGTGGCACGTTCGAAAAGGAAGAATCTTTAAGCTTGTTGAGGATTTCGAAAACACCTATATCTTATGACCAAAATTGATTTTGATTGTTTGAAAGGGAAAGTGATCTCCCTAGTTGGTGCTCCGGGTACAGGAAAAACATTCTTAGCCAAGAAATTGGAAGAAAAGTTGAATGCTCTCGTCATTTTGGAAGAAGGTGCTGAAGGGTTTCCTGACGAAATTCAGAGTAACCTAGCGAGACAAGAAGATCTGTTTGAAACGATTCTTTGGTTTAGAAACAAACAAGTAAATGATTTTCTAACAGCAAGGAAACTAGCATCCGGTTCCACGGTACCAATAGTTATTGAAACTCCCTATTATCAGAATCAATTATTTGTAGAGCTTTATGTAAAAGATCCATTTAAAAAGAAGATCTTAATTGAGTGCGGAAATTTGGATTTTTTGATGTATGGGGAACCAGATGCGACTATCTATCTTAAATCCACTAGTGAATCTGTTAGGTCATTTCTAGCACTGCGCAAAGGAGAGCGAACTTGGGAGAATAATGAATGGGTAGAGTTTATTTCAAAGATGCCTCCGATGGTCGACCAGTTAATGAAAAGAGTTGACCATAAGAATGTTCTTGAATTTGATCGAGTTGAATATGACTTTGATAAAAAAGATCATTTGGAAGAGCTTATAAATATGATAAATAAAAGCCTAGTAGATGATTAATAGATAGCTCATATAAATCGAAAGAGGTCAAGCTAACCTCTTTATATTCAGACATGCGATACAAGGCCTTTATCTCCTATAGCCACGCGATTGACAATCAGCTTGCTCCTGCATTGCAGCGGGCACTACAACGCTTTGCCAAACCTTGGAACAAGATAAGCGCGATGAGGGTATTCCGCGATAAAACTAGCTTATCGGCGGACCCATCCTTGTGGAACGCGATCGAGCGCGCTTTGGACGATTCTGAGTTTTTTGTCTTGTTGGCTTCACCAGTGTCAGCTGAGTCTGAATGGGTACAGCGTGAAGTCAGTCACTGGATTGAGCAACGGGGCACGGACAATTTTCTGATTGTCCTAACCGACGGCGAAATAGAGTGGGATCCGAATGTGCAAGGTTTAGATTGGAAAAAGACAACGGCGTTGCCTGAGTTGTTGGCTGGTCAAATAGAAGAACCTTTGTATGTGGATCTTAGATGGGCACGGCACGCTGATGATCTCTCCCTGAATCATCCAAAATTTAGAGATAAGGTTGCCGACCTTGCGTCAACGCTACATCGTGTTTCCAAAGATCAAATTGCTGGCCGCGAGGTACGAGAGCATCGAAAGCAGATTCGTATGGTTTGGAGCGCGGCGACGGGCTTAGCCATATTGACGGTGACGGCTGTGGGTCTTGGCATTTTTGCAGAGCTGCAACGAAAGAAGGCAACAACACGGCTCATTGACTCGTTCGTAGAACAAGGTAGGCAGGAGTTTCTTGATGGCAACTTGTCTCGTGCGGCTGTAGCACTTAGCCAGGCTTACTCCTTGGGTGGCGATGGTCCTGCATTAAAATATCTTCTCGCTCGTTCAATTGAACCGTTATCACGGATAACGGAAGTTGTCGATTCCTCTCAAGGTGCCAATCAAGCTGTTGCATTCAGCTCTAATAGTCAGTATGCAGCTACGGTCAGCGATAGCGGAGTAATACGCATGTGGCGCGTAGCATCTGGGGAAGAACTATGGTCGCAAGCAATCGATCATACTTTGAGGGGAGTTGCATTCGCTTCTTCGGGTGAGGCGGTAGTGGTATGGCAAGACGGTAAGCGCTTACTCTATGCTTGGGATTCTGAGTCAGGTAAGCAACTTCAGGACATACCCAAAAATATTATTCTGAGAGATCTTACATACGACACACCTAATATACCAATAACAAATGCGAAGGGGACTCGCATGGTTGCACAGCTGGGTGAGCGTTTTCTATTGCATGATCAGCAATCGGGAGACTTAATCAATCAACTAGACTTTGGAGAGAGTACCTCAAACCGTGTTCTTTTCAATACAAATGGGCGCGTGCTCTATACTCCGGAAGCAGGCGGAAGTCCACGCGTATGGGATGCACAAACCGGCTCCCTATTGCTATCAGCTGATGCAGTCTATGATTATACTTTTTCTGCGGTTAACGATCACGGCACGCAGATAGCCGTTGGTGGAGATCGCACAGAGACCGTATCTATCTACGATATCGATAGTGGCACTGTCATCTTGAGACTAGCAGGTCATGCTGGAGGTGTAGAGTCGATTCACTATAGCCCTGACGGCAAATACCTCTTAGTGGCTGGGCACGGCGAAGCGAAGCTTTGGGATGCTAAAACTGGTGCTCAGGTTAGTGCGTTCTATTCCGCGACTTCTATTATAGAAGCACAGTTTAGCCCAGACGGCAATCATGCCTATACTCGGCATGTTGATGGATCTGTCAGGTTTTGGAAGATGCCAGGCTATTTATCCATTGCTAATCAGTATCCAATCTTTGACAAGCTCGGGCTTATTCAAAAGGTCGACCCACTTAACGACGGTTTGTGGCTGGTTTCTGGTGATAGGGGAGTAGCAGTTTGGCAACCTAGAGATCGAACCAAGTTCGCTGCCTTGGTCGAAGTTCCTCGGCAGGAATTGAGCCGCATAAGTATCAGTCCCGATCTGAAGCGCGTCGTTATTGGTTCAACCCTACGAACTATTCCAAGCCTCGAGGTTATTGCCGAACTCGGTGATAGTGCGACGGGCACTTTTGTGTTCACGAGTGACGGGGCTCGATTGGTTACTGTCGGAAGCACTCCAACTGTATGGAACGCTAAGAGCGGCGCTCCCATATTCACATTGAGTCACGCGGCTCAATATGCATCCTATGACCCGTCAAGTCTGCGCATCGTTAGTGCTCAAAGTTATGAGGGACCATTGCAACTTTGGGATGCCATTGACGGGTCTCTTATAGACACGATTACCGTTAGTGATATAGGTGATGCTAATCCCGTTATCTTTAGCTCTAACGGTTTGCGATTCGCTGCCCTGTCAAAAAACGGCCCATTATTCTTCGATACAAAAAATGGAGAAGCACTGAAAGCTCCTAGAGCCGACAAAATGAAACCTTTGCTCACATCCACCGATAACTTGCTTTTGACGCAGCTCAACGGCTCCAGTGAACGAGATTGGTCTAAAGTAACGGCGTGGGATTTTGACACAACGCGCAAACTACAACAGGTACCATCAAGCTTATCCAGTAACGCTGATGGACCGATCATAAACACCTATCATTCAAGCCCCAATGGCCAGTATCTACTGATAACCTACGGCGATATTATCTGGAATCCGACCGATTCTCCTAAAATTTGGGATCTTGAGTCTGGTTCTTTGGTTTCAAGCCTTCAGGGTCACACTGATCTAATAGTCGGAGGGTCTTTTAGCGCCGACGACTCTTTGGTAATAACATACAGTCGTGATGGCTCAGCTAAAGTGTGGGAAGCGAGTAGCGGGACCTTGTTGCAAGAGTTTGAAAGCGTAGGAACGGCAAAGGCGTTGTTTCTCAAGAGTGAATCTAAACTTGCTATTTGGAGTCACGCCGATGTCAATATTATAGATACACATCTTGAGTCCAGTCCGCCCGAATCTATTGCCAAGTTGCTCTGTCTCGAGACGAATTGGAGGCTAATTAACGGACGAATAGTGCCTGCGAATCAGGACTCAACTGCTGCGTTCTTTCCTTGCAAATAGAGTAATCCACGAGTGGGGGTAACGTAAAGTTTTCGATTAAAGCTCTACAAGCCAATTAACTTTGCTCTGCCTCAATTTTCACCAATCATGTCGAGAGCGAAGCTTCGATTGATGATCTTTGCAAAAATTCGGGTTTTCAAAAGCGTGTTTCTCATTCTATTTTACGGTAGGTACGAGTATTAACCACTAGTTCTAGCAACTTCAAAAACCGCTTCTGCAAATTCATTCGGTGCTTCTATATCTGGAAAATGGGCACAGTGGTCGAGCTCTATTAGCTTCCCGTTCGGAAGCAACTCTAAAACCGAATGCTTGTTTGTTTTTTTATGGCTTCTATCTAAATTGCCCCATAAGACGATTGCGTCTTGTTGAGCGATGATGCTTGATGGTTCTATTCGTTCTTGTTGCAGTGACTGAAACGCTGAAGCAAGAGAAAATTGAGCCCCTTTATTAAATGCCTTAAACGCTTTCTGGACGTAAGACTGTCTGTTTTCGCCGACAGGTAGAGCGTTTTTATACCAAATATCGGACACTCGTTTTTTCATCAGCTTAAGTATTATTTGCCCTGCAAATGGCGTGCCCAACGCACCTTTAAAATCGACTCTTCTTGCCCACTTTTTGGCTTCGCATAGCGACGGAGTTTGCCCTAATACCAATCCAGTGATGATCTCGGGGTGCTTTTGAGCCACGAGAATACCCGGTATTGCTGCGACGCAGGTTAGAGCGAGAATCGCCCGACTGATCTTAAGCTTATTTAGAAGTTCAATTATAGTGTCCGCGTTGTGTTCAATTGAAAAATCGTATGATAATGCAGGCTTTGAATATCCAAATCCCATACCCTCAAAGGCGATAACCTGAAATGAAGGTTCAAGAAGTTTTATCAACTCTTCCATGTGCTCGATCGTATTAGGCGGATCTGGCATGAGAATCACAGTGTCTTTCGCCGATGGATTACCTGTGCGCACGTATCTAATTTCACCGCGTTTTAGTTTGAGCCATTGACTGGTAAATATAGATTCAGGGGCAGGCCTGGATACTCTTGGTATCTTGTCTAAGTAAGATGCTACGGAACTTGGGCTCGCCATATTGTCTCTCGGTTATCTCTAAATCGTCTGAAGTGTCGCTATTGTCTAACCAGTTCTAATTTTTTGTTGTTTAGGCTTTGCAACAGATCATATTTAATCTTATTGTTATTTGATTGTCTTTACATAAATATATAAACCATAGTTTCATTTTTGAAAAACCAAGATATAAATTGGAATGACCTTCGCGTTTTAATAGCGGTGCAAGAAGGCGGCTCGCTTTCCGCGGCATCAAATGAGTTAGGGTTATCGATTGCTACGGTAAGCCGGCGCATAGAGGGCTTAGAAAAGGAGTTAGGCGTTCCATTGATCGAACGCTATCCACAAGGCGTGCGATTTACCAAGACAGGAAATAAAATCATTGTCTATGCAAAGCGGGCTAAGGGTACAATTGGAGAGATTAATAGAGTTGCCGCGCGCGCTCGTGACAAACATGATGAGCCGATTCGAATTTCGTCAACTGAGACAGTATTCAACGAGATTCTAATGCCGAAAATTAGCGAATTGCCGGCGAAGTCTAAACCTATCCAACTAAGCGTAGAAACCAAAAACATTAATCTGAATCAGCATGAGGCTCACTTGGCGATTCGGCTTGGCAGGCCCACATCACCTTCCCTGGTGATCCGAAAATTAGCTGAGATTAAACTCGGTGTTTTTGCGTCGCATGACTTCTTTAGAACCTGGAAAGGTGATCTCGTACAAGAGATGCCGTTAATCGGCGTGGATGATAGCTTCGGAAATATTCCAGAAGTAAAATGGATTCAACAGCACGCTCCGTTTAATCCTGTTCCGTTTAGGTCATCAAGTATACGAAGTTTAGTATTGGCAGCACAAAGCGGTGTTGGCGCGGCAATTATTCCTAGTTTCTTAGGTCGCCGATATGGTTTAGCCCAGATACAGGCGCCTACAATCGAGTCACGCAAACCCTTCTTAGCGTTTCACTCAGATTACAAAGCATCAGCCCGAGTGGTGGCTACCCGAAAATGGATTGTTTCAGCTTTTGATCAATTAAAATGTTAAACCAGCTGACTATACAAAGTTGAGTCTTTTCACTCAGTAGAAATTAAGCCGGCATGCCTTTGATAAGGCGCAGGCGTTTTGGAAGTGACGAGTCACGGTATTTTGGAATGCATCTGCAACGTTGGCAAGTAAATGTGCCACCGAAAACTGGCACTTTGACGCGTATTTATGATAACTTCGGATTGAGCATACATTCATTGCCGCACTTATAAAAAATTAAACCAGCGGATCGGGGTACGACACTTGTCGCTTAAGCAATCACAATCTTCAGAGGGTGGAGTGGACGCTAACAGCGATAACGTTGTAATTGTTGGCGGAATACTCAAAGGTGATAAGTCTGCTGAGAACCTTTTTGCATCAAAATATTTGAAAACGCTTCGATTTATACTCTCGCGGAGGTGCGATAATCGAGAGCTCGTCGACGACATCGTTCAAGAAACATTGGCTCTAGTGTTGCAGCGATGTCGTGAAGGCAAAATCGAAAAGCCAGAAGCTCTTTCAAGTTATGTACGTAGCACAGGCATCAATTTAATGATTGCCCATTTTCGGAAGGAAAATCGTCGAGCTACAGACTCAATCGGAAATGAAGATTTACCTTTCATTCAAGATCTCAATCCAGAATTAGTGGAGCAAGTTGAGCAAAAACAACATCTCAAGCTGGTGATGCAACTACTTGAAGAGCTTCCTGTTGAACGCGACAAAGAATTGATTAAGGCATACTTCCTTGGTGAGCAAAATAAAACAAGTTTGTGTGATCGTTTTGATATTAGCACAGCGCATTTCGACCGAGTTTTGTATCGCGCTAGAAACCGTTTAAAACAAAAGCTTTCTCTAGTCCTAGGTGGAAAAAGTGTATTTGATTAAAAAAGACAAGATTTTTCTGAGAGAACTCGAATATCTGTGTCACTGTATAAATAAGAGTTCTTTCTGGCGCGAAGTTTTGGTTCAAGCCTTGCGGTTTAAGAAGTATGCAGTAAGCGGGAGGTGCTCCAATGGATAGAGAATATATCTTGGATAACCAAGTGCATTTGAAATACCTAAAGGATCAATTAAGCCAGGATGAAAGAGAGAAGTTCGAGATCTTCCTACTCGATCATCCTGAATTTTTAGAGCTGATGAATGTTGATGCTGTCATGAGTTCCGCGCTTAGTTCAGATCCAAGCTTGGATACTACAAGCGGCAAGCCGAGTTGGTTTTCATGGCTATTGCGAGGCAAAGTTTTAGTACCATTGGCGCTGGTAAGTGTATTCGCTATCGCCGTTGTTCCCTTTATAGGGCAACAACAAATAGTTGAACCGACAACCATTACTTACGAGCTACGCAATTTAAGAAGTAATGCGAATGATTATTCGCTTAACAATATTGACCTGAAACCTGTAGGAAGTAACGAGATAGCTGATCGGCTGATTCTAAACTACTTTCTCCCGGTGGATGAAGGTCAAGAAATTACGTCTAAACTGATCTCTGTGAGTGCTGAGTTAGAACAACCTTGTATCGAAGGCAAGGTAGAAGCAAGCAGAGCTTAAACGCAACTGACGAGGGTGAGATTAAACTAAGGGTAAACACAAACCAATTAAAGCAAGAGAAGTATCAACTGTGTTCAGAAACATCGGAGGGCGAAGTCATCACGAGATTTCTAATCACGATAACAAGATAAAGGGGGAAAAATGGGTGGGGAAAAAGAACAAAAACTTGCGTCTGCAAGTAACAGGTATGCTCCTGAGAGTCAGATTGATTGGCTGGATGGTGGGGCTAAGGAAAGAAAAGACCAATTACATAATTTTCTAGAGAGAACTAACAAGCAAAATGCGGATGTTCTTGCGGAGCTTCTGAGCAGCTCAACTGGGTACGAAAGTTTCGAAGATGGTGTTGATAGAGAGCGGTTTTTAAGAGACTTTTGGACAGCAACAATACATGTTCCTGACCCCCCATCCGCAATTTTTACTTGTGAGGCACAACCAAGCGATGAAACTTCGAAGTTACCCTTAGAAGAAATCGCTCGCAAAATAGCGAAAAGAACTACTGCAAACCGTCGATTGCAACCTGCTGGCTATACATATCTTGGGCAGTTTATAACTCATGACCTGGTATCAAGCACCAACCTTATCAACGAAAGAATAGCAACGCCTGCCCTCAATCTTGACAGCCTTTACTTTGACGAAAGCATATCTGACTTCGCTCAATTAGTGAAATGGAACGCGATTACTGCTGAAGGTTTTTTCAGTTTTTCAGACGACTTCGACTTAAAGAGAGAAACCTGGTCGAGCGAAGAGCTGAAAGAAGGGGATATCCCAGTCCCTACAGAAGGATTGGATTATCATATCGCCATTATTCCTGAACACCGCAACGATGGGAACATCATACTAAGCCAACTACATTTATTTTGGCAGAAAGTGCACAACTACTTTGCCCGGAAAGTGAAAAAGAAGAACACTAACTATAGTGGACAAAAAGTTTATTCACTTGCGAAAAAACTTACAACATTGATATTCCAACATGTTGTTGTCGAAGACTATCTTTTAAGGACCATCGACCCAGATGTATACCAATACTACTTTCTCGATGATCGAGAACTGCAGCTATTAGATCTTAAAAGTGAGTTAACTATTCCTCATGAATTTTCGCATGCGGTTTCCAGGTATGGCCATGCAATGGTTCGAGAAAATTATATATTGAAGGACAGTAATGTTCAATTGGGGGCATTGTTCGCAAAAAATCAATATGCAGGAGAGGCACTCGCTAAGGCGGAAAATAAGAAATTAGATCCGAATGAAAACCTTATAGATTGGCAGTTATTCTTCGACCCCATTCGAACCTCTGATGACGGGAACAGAGCAAATACAATTTCGGTTCGGAGCGTACAGGGGTTGCACTGTGTCCAAGGTAATGTCGATGATAAGCGACTGGTAAGACTGATTATGGCAGATCTTAATGCTTCTAAATCGTTAGCGACCTATGGAGAAATTTTACGATGTGGAAAACTAAATAGATTACTGGAAGATATCAAAGACATTAGGTTGCCTGAACAATATTTTAATCGAATCTCATTTGAGTATTTTGAAGATATTGCGAAAGGCCCGACTCCAAATCTAGATAATTGCCCGTTTTGGTTGACGCAGTTATTGGAATCCGAGATCGCTCCAAGTAGTGATGCTGGCGAGTCGATACGAAAGGGTAATGGAGACAAAATGGGGTTCGTTGCCAGTGTCGTTATGGCGGAAACCATCAAGGCCTGTGTTCTAAATGCTGAAACTAGCATTTATAAACTGAATGAATTTTTTGAATCTCATAAACAAGACGCATCTGAGATTTATAGAAGTTTCGTTACAACGCACAGACACCTCAAAATAAAGAATCTTATTCCACTCATCAAATAAAACTTAGGAGACAAACATGGCTGAAGAAGATTATAAAAGCTGGATAGCGGATGGGCACTATCATAGTCTAACCGAAGAGCTACCTCATTCCTTTCTGGGTGTTCAAAAATACATTCCACTACAAGGACCGGAGCAGAGCTATAAAATTAAGAGCAAATATGAAGAAGAAGGGGACGGTATAAAGATAACCTTCTACGATCAGTTTAGCGCAGATTTTAATGACTTCGCTAAACGTTTTACCTTTAAGAAACGCAAAAGCACAGACAACTTCCTGATGGCTGAAGCCGATTCGCAAGTAAACGATCCATATTTGAGTCCGGATCAAGATTTCGAATTATTAGCTTGGACTCTAACGAAGGGAGACACAATCTTAGTTGAAAACGGTGAGAACCCTCCGAAGAAAATAGTATTGGGAATCACCACTATGAGCTGGTTGAAAAAAGAGGACAGTAAAATAGAAACTATTCGGTGGAAATGGCAAGGTTATAATCCATAATCCAAGCAGATCGAGCTATATTGCTCATTAGCATTTTAGATAACAAATTACTTGGTAAAATTAATTCACATAATTAGGCGCGCAGCAAAAAAAATTCTGTTGTGCATGTCGCTGGCCGTAGCTACTAGCTCGGCCAGCGAGTCGCCTCTATCAATTGATCCGCTGGGTGGCAATAAATTTATTATTGCGGAAGGTCGTTTAGACGAGTCAAAAATACTTGTTACCAGCCAAGGTGGACAGAGATATCATTACCCAACAATTAATACGCAAGGGCTAATCACCTGGCTCGTTGTATCGGATAGTCAATCCCACAATGCAAGAACAATTAAGACGACTGTAACCTCTTCGAAAACTCAAGTTGCTTCTGATAGTGTTGTTTTTCGTTACGTAAATGAGCCTCTCTTAGACAGATGGATCCAGCCCCTTGCCAGAATTACCGGTGACTTGTTGCTTTGGGAAGAGAGCGGGGAACCAGAAAGAATCGACATCAGCAAACGTATTGCTAACGAGGTCAACTCCCTGCCGATCAGCGTTAAAAACTTACTTTTTATCGATCTACTTCTAAGCAAACTCTATTGGGAAAGCAATCAAGCAAAGGAAGTGCTGTCCTACACAGATTCCCATACGCAATGCTACGAGATTAACCATAAAGATACAGTAGCCGGCTGTGAGAATATATTATTGCTACGCATCAAAGCGCTTCAACAACGCGGTCAGTTTTTAAAGTCGGGCGCCTTAATTGAAAAGCTCCGTCAAAAATTGATATCAATGAGTTCGCATCCGAGCGACGCTGTTTTGGAAGAGCTATTTGTGCTGGATATCGACGAATCTCATTCCCAACTTCACGCCGCTGTAAGCTCAGGAAATCACAAGAAAATAAGCCAACTTCTTGAGCATGTCACAAAAAGAATGGCGAGCGAAGAATATGAAAAACTAAGTGATATAAGAAATAAAGCATCGGTTACGTTCCAATTTGGCTCAATGTTGGCTCGTTCTGGCCGGTTTGTTGAATCTCTGCCTTATTTGGAGAATGCCTCTAAACTCTACCAGGAGATAGGCGACAAAACTACGTTGCCTTTTGTTTACTCCCTACTATTTTCAGTAAACACGGTAGTTGGTAAGCACAAGGATGCGTTTAACAGTATTACTTCGGCGCTTCAGTTAAGCGAGTCAACCGATGATTATAACTACCATTTTCTGCTGTTGAATCAAGCAAGAGCATTGGCAAATTTGGGAAGGTATGAGCAATCAACCGCCGGATTGAAAGTGGCAACAAGTTATTTCACCGAGAATGAGGACGGGTATCTTAAGGCTTTGGGATTTCGGGCACGAGCCATTGTTGAACGAGAACTCGGAAATCTCAAAACAGCACGTTCATTTCACAAGCAAGCATTAGATGAGTTCAAAGGGCCGGGCGGGAAGTTGGACCCTAAACGCCACTATGCCTATATGGTGTCACTAGCGGAACAGCTTGAGACTGAAGTCTTGATAGACAATTCAATCTTAAGCGAAGGAATTTTTGAAGAACTTTCCCTTATGTACATCCGCTTGGTAGAAATGAGTGATGTTCCAGAGAGTATGCCTCGGAAGCGTTCTCTACTAGCACTCGCCGGCTACGCACTATCAGCGAACCGTCTAGAGGAGTTTCATGAATACACAACAAAGTTATCTGTTCTTTTAGCCGCCACGTCTTCTGACACATATTTACGTGAGAAGGCTTCACTCATCAAACTTAACTTGATTGAAGCGCTACAGAAGAACGAGGCTGATAATGTTAAACAACACTTAGATGACTTAGTTAATATTGTTCAAAAATCACGTTCTTTACTAGGCATAGAGTCCCTTCATCGAGGTTTTGCAAGAGTTGTAAAAAGTTATACCGACCCAATTGTCGAGGCATTAGCGCAAGAATTATTAAATAAAAAGAATCGAGAATCCGGTCAGCAGTTGATTTTCTTGTTACAACAGCGACAAGGAGTGAGTACCACGTTATCCCACAGAAAAGCTCGAACTGATTTAAGAAATACGGGGCAGCAAACCGAAAGTAAACTGGATGACTATGAGGCGTCACTGCTGAGTGCCAAAAGTGAATCTGAGCAATTAAAGCTTCGGGCTAATATAGATCATTTAACGATCGGAGAAGAGCTAAAGCAGCCCCTCAATGATACGGCTACAAAATTCGATATCGCAAGTTTGGACACCATTCAAAGTAACCTTGATTCAGGGCAGTTAATACTGAATAGTTTCGAAACGCATCAATCTAAATACCTTCTGCTGATTCGACAAAATGATCTCCAGATCAAACGAATTGACACTACGGAAGAACTCAAAAATTCAATTGAATCGTTGTCAAAAAAAATTCGTCGACCTGGTGAAAAGATTAACGGTGAACTCGAAAATATAAGCAAGCTCTTAGAGATTAAAAGCGTAATCAGACCTGATCAAGATAAGCGTATTTTCCTATTGAATACAGGGCTACTCTCACAAATACCGTTTGCGGCATTGAAAATAGATATAGCTTATCTGGCTGAGTCAATTCAAATAAATAACATTTACTCGTTGAGCGTTTTTAGTAACAAAGAGAAAAACGCAACTCATGTTGAACATACGCACGATCTTGCAATGGTTGCAGACCCTATATTTGATAAAGACTATCTTATTGCTTCTTCACGAGGTACAGGAAATAAAGAGTATGTTAATTGGCTGGAATCACTCTCGAGGCTGCCATGGACAGCAAAAGAGGCGCAATATATAGAAGAGTTGTTTACCGACAAAAAGCTATCGATTAATTTGAGAGAAAATGCCACAGTCGATTTACTGCAAGAGACATCATTCAGAAACAGCAAAGTTATGCACCTTGCGTCACACGGCTATTATAGTCCCGCCACCCCTGACTTGGCCGGATTAGCAATGACAAAGAGCGCTAAAAATAGATCGGGTTTTCTTTCTTTGAGTGGGTTATCAAGACTAAATTTTCCGTCACAGCTCGTTGTTTTGAGCGGTTGTGAAACTCTATTAGGAACGGATAATTATGGTGAGGGAAACTACGGACTGGCTCAAGCATTCATTCGAAACGGAGCGAAAAGCGTGATAGGTACGAGCTGGTCGATACCGGATCGTCAAACTGCTATTTTTATGCGAAATTTTTATAAGGCACTAAAAAGTCGAGATGGTGATATCGCGGCGGCCTTACATGAGGGGCAGCTTTCATTGATAAAATCTGACAAGTATAGCCATCCGTTTTACTGGGCTAGCTTCGAGTTATATTCAATCATTGACTCACCCCAAGTCAGTTGGTGATGAAAGCTCGCTTAAACAAGACACGGGTGTTAAGAGACAACGACTATAGACTATATTGTCTCAGCGCTTAAAAGGGGCTGGAGCTCGCTGTAAAGCACATCCGATGCAGAGAGATAATCTAGGTGAGGCGCATTAGATTAAAAGCTTCTCGGTGCTTTTGAATTCAGAGCGGACGAAGTCAGAGTTCATAACAGGCCGACATTTCAGCCGCCACTAATTTAACTTCTGAGTTTACTGAGATGAATATCAGGGTCATGACACTATTAACTTAGACGTCGATTATTGATTGCCTTCGAGCTTGATTGGCGTCTAAGAAATAAGTTCTTTCTGACACTTTCAATGGTAATAAAAGTGTTAGAGCTCAACTAACGTTCGTAGGGGACCAAAGATGAATACTAAAATTATAATCCAGCCGCTTTTTATTTTAGCGTGTGCGATCGGACTCAGTGGCTGCGTCTCGGGGCTCGCGATACAGGCAGAGAACATGACTCAAGTTGGTCCGGACCCGTTAATGAATCAGAGGTTGATGGAAGAAATTGACATAATCGAATTACTCAGTCCATCTTCGTTCCCTGTTAGTGAAGGACCAGCGAGTATAAGTCGCAAGTTGTTTGGCAAGAGTAAGAGAGAATCAATCAAAAAAAACTTGACCATTGAAGAAGCATACGAAGAGCTTGGCCGTAGCCTCGCGGGCCAACCTCAACGCGCGATCTTAAGGCGAAATGAAATTCAGGACCGTATTATTGCTGCCTCAAATCAGCGCTGTGGAGCCTATATTCAACGGTTAAAGCAATTTGATGCAGAAACAAATCTTCAATTGGGATTTCTTACTACCGCATTCGCTACTGCAGGCGCAATCTTTAGTGCTGAAAGCACGATTAGGGCATCTTCGGGTCTGGCGGCGTTATTCAGCGGGTTTAGGGCAGAATTCAATCAGGAATATTTCAGCAACAAAACGGTGCATATCATTGCCGAGGGAATTCGTTCTGGGAGAAGCGAAATATTGAGGGATATTTATCAGGTGAGGGAGAACGCATCCATCACAGACTACACAATTTGGGCGGCTATCGCTGATGGTATTGCTTACCATGATAATTGCTCATTAGTTGCCGGACTGGAGCAAGTAGCACGAGCGGTAGAAAGAGTGGATAACCCAGGCATTAAGCAAATGGTTAAAGTGTTTAACGAGCTTGGTGCGATACAAAATGGTGTGAATAATTTACCCAGGCTTGCATCGGCTGGTGTCACTGCATTAAGTGCCCAAAATAACGATGCACAAGCGGCTGGTGACTCGACTGAAATTCCACAAATTATTTATATTCAAGCCTCAAAGGCATTGATGCAATTGAATTTGCGAGTTGATGCTGGCGTACCCGCTTCTCCAAAGTTAAAGCTCGAATCATTACCCGCACCTGCGAGCCTGAGTGTTGATAGTGGAAAATATCGAAATGCCACAGAAGTTACTGATGCGAATAATCGGCTTGCAAATCTTAAAACAAAAATCGCTACTCTTACTTCTACTATTCCTACAATAACCAACGAAGTAATTGCTGTTGTCGGGAAATACAGCACCACCTTTAATACAGCGCTAGCGAATAATGATCTTGCTAAAATCGTGAGCGCTCAAAATAAATTGCCAAGCTTAAAGGCTAATGTGCAACTTGCTGACTCACCGGAGAAGAAGTTGAAAGCAGAATTGGAACTTAATCGTGGCAACGCAGAGTTGAAGTTTTACTTCGATAACTACACCGCAGTATTAGCCGCTATTCAAACAGCGTCAGCTAAGGGTCAAATGTTAGAGAAGGACATATCTGAAGTGAGACGGCTTGCACAAGAATTTGGATTTGATAATTCCTAGTAACACCACATTGCGCACCAGGCGTTATCAAATTCAATTCAGAACGCAGGAGTGACAAATGAACGTTCTAAAGAAAATACGATTTGGCTTAACGATATTCTTGCTAGTAATGATTGTGTCTTCGTGTGCTTACAATACTGACGGTAGGCCTACGAAACTACGTGAACCGGTGGTAATGCAAGCACAAGGAAAACAATCCTTATTTGTGTTTTACGATGGGACAATGAATAGCAAAAAATCAAATACCAATGTTTATAAATTATTTAATTATGTGGTTAACGATAACAAGCAGGACACATATGCGATTTGGGTAGAAGGAGTAGGCGCTACATCTCGTTACATTACGGGAAATTTGTTCGGCGGAGGAATTGAGAGCAGAATAAATACCGGCTATCGATTCCTGTCAAAACATTATAATCCGGGCGACGATATCTACATAATTGGTTTTAGCCGAGGCTCGCATCAGGCAAGAGCTTTGGCAGGTTTAGTATCTTATACTGGCTTGCTGAAAAATATCCCAAACAGCCATAAAAAGTTCAATAGTAAAGTGCATACCATTATTGAGTATGCAAAAAAGATCGAGGATCAAACCTACATAGACAACGGATATTGGCCTAACTGGAAACCAGAAATGGATTCGCCATTGAGTGATGAGCTAGACCGTAGATGGGGTTTTATTACTCAGCAAGCTCCGGTTAAATTTTTAGGCTTATGGGACAATGTTCCAGGCTCAAGTTTTAAGAATTTCAACAGCGGTGTAATTGATATCGATTTTACGGACCCCAATCATCCTAGAACCGGCTGTAAGGAAGACCCAAATAGTAAAACTGGGGATCGATACAAGTTGGATTCTTACCCGTCCATCAAAAAAATTGTTCATGCGGTTTCCATAGAAGAAAAAAGAAGTAAATTTCATAGCGTTCTCGTTTGTAGGCCAATAAATCAACGTTACACAAGCGTAGAACAAGTTTGGTTCCCTGGTGCACACTCTGATGTTGGGGGTGGATATAAAGACAACGACGATTTGTCAGTGTTTGCATTACATTGGATGATCGAAAAACTCACCTCTGATGACCCAAGTATTGATTATGCCGGGTACCAGTTCGCGAACCCGCTATCTTTGCAAAACCCTGAGCCAAATCCATTGGCGCCCGCACACTATTCGCTGGGTGACTTTCCTGCAAACTTGGGAAGTGCCTGCGAAGATCGCCCGCTGCCTGTGAGCCCTAACTATTATGCGCCAACTCATAATATTCGATTACGAGAGGATTCTGTCAAAGTCCGATTCACCTCGTTTTTAGGTCTCGGAGCACCGCATTATAGGCGACTTTCCTATCCTCAAATTTGTCAATAAATCAAAAATAAATATGGATCATGAAGCCGCGAAATCTTAAAGATTGATCTGCACTTTTCATGCTCGCATTAATGATGTTATGGATAGAAAACCCGGCAGAACTCCCTAAGCAAAAAACGTACGATTGGTTTTATATCAGAATCAATTGATAGGCGCACTTTGCAGCTTTTGCCTTCGCCTGCTGAGGGTGTTAATGGCGATAAACACTGCAATACCAATAGCCCATATGGACAGCTGAACTACTTCAGTGGGTGATCCAGTCTCTATATCGTATGACATCTCGGAAAGGATACTTCCTGACATCAGCCCGAGAAAAGCGTAACCAGATACATTCAACACTCTGCTAAACCATATCCATTTAAAGCTTGTTATATAAGACAAATAGGTAATAAATAGAGCTGTTATCGTCAGAATGCCTGCGATGATAATGGCTGTGTCTTCACTGTATGATGAACTCATATGAAATAGGAGATACGCGTATCCGCATAATCCAGCAATTGAAAAAAAGAGCGACATCGCGAAGAAAGATTTCCAGAAGGGTATTTTTTTATAGTTCTTAGGAATTTTTATACGCCCCTCTAGAGCTTCCTTGATTTCCTCAGCTATGCTCGCGAGGAGGTCTTTCCGCGTCAGCATTTTTTCCAGTAATGCGCGTCCCTCCGTCGACGTTGTAGCATTACGAAAACTGGTTTTTACATCCACTAGAAGTGTTGCTTGCTCTTCAGCGCTTAGTGTTTCTGGAGAGTTTACTCGCTCAGAAAGCTCGCCTAGATATGAAATTGGAACTTCGGGCGCTAAGGGCAGTGGGTTTGGCAACGAAGTAGGCGAGGGTGACATAGATATGGCCCTTGCAAGACTTATCGCGGCTTCCTTATCACTCACAGTGAAATCTACAATTTCAAGACTGGCTAACTCTCTCGGTAAGAGTTTGGTAGATACAGACTTATCTATCATTACTGGGATTACTGGTTTTCCCAGCGCTAACGCATACCTATATTCGCGTTCACAGGCATCCGAATTCAACGAGTCTTCGGATATAACAACGATGATAATGTCTGAGTCACGTATATTAGTAAGAATTTGATCCCACCATTCCTGGCCTCCGCTTAACTCCTGGTCGAGCCATACTTCGTTACCCAAGCGCTTAACATCAGACGCTATTTCTGACGATGTTCCATCATCATTGCGGCTATAAGAAATAAATATTTTTGACACGCTTAAGCCCCCCCTCCTAAAAAACGAAATGAACGCAGTCAATTTTGTAAATATGTGGTTTATCGTTAAACTGAATTCTAATCCACTACTCCCCAACATAAAGAATGAGGCTCATCATTATGTGCCGAATTTAGGCTGGCTTCAACTGGACCATAGTCTCGAATATTGCTTCTAGATAAGAGAATAGAGTCGCCGTGCTGCGTCTCGTTTCTAACATCTACTGATTCAATCGAATTAGAGGTCCAATCTTATAATCTCAGACGCAGGTGTTATCCAAAATTGCTGAAATAGCATCATCAAGTTAACTAAACAGCAAACCAAAAGGTAATATCGATGAATACACTCAATGTAATTAAAGCGTCAAACAAGAAAACGCCCGCCAGAAAAATGCTTGACCTATTTTTATTTGCTTTCCTGATATTTAGCATTGTGAGCGTGGCGCTTGGTCGTCTTTATTATGTGCAATGTTCTGCAGATGGCTGCCAGCTGAGCGTTTTAAAAATTCAAGTTGAGGGCAAACGTCTTGAACCTCGAACTCATTAGCCTCGACCTCGCTTATATCGTAAAGAGACATTGACTCCTCTTATATATCGTTACCAGTGCCTGCTCTAAATATTAATCTGGTTAAGGCAGGCTTCCACCAAACCGTTATAAGTGGCACCAAACAAAACGACATGGTTTAGCGCATGATACAAGTTGTATACAGGTCGACGACGTTCGTAACCTGATTCAAGCGGCCATTCGTTTTGATAAGCTTGATAAAAGGAATTGGGCAGGCGGCCAAAGAGTTCAGTCATGGCGAGGTCAGTCTCTCGGTCACCATAATAGGGTGCTGGGTCATAAAACAAAGCGTTCTCTAAAGGTTGTTCATAGCCGAGATTGCCTGACCACAAATCGCCATGCAGCAATGATGGAACAACCGCATGATCCAGAAGGCCAGCAAGTTGATTAATGACCTCGTTCACTCTCGCACCAGCTTGTTTTGATAAGCCCTGATTTAGGGCTCGCAACAATATCGGACGCAAGCGTTGATTACCGAAAAACTCGGCCCAATGTGGGGTCCACTGATTTTGCTGCAAAGTCAGGCCAATATAATTATCGGTGCGCCAACCAAACTTATCAGCGGTGTTTCTGTGTTGTCTTGCCAAAGCTTTCCCTGCAGTGTGCGCATTATTTGAGCTTAACGCAGAGATAGTGTGAAAGCTCATTAACAGAAACGCTTCATTACCAAACTGCTCAAACAAAAGGGCGTTAGGGTAAAGACCTGAACAGAGAGAGTTAATTAGCGTCAATGATTCAAATTCACTTTCGAGTACTTGGGCACCCACTCCCGTATTGGTTTTAACAAATAGGCGTTCAGGGACACAAGACTCAGCGCCTTCAAAGTCGCCATGCAGGAACAAAACAGAGCTGTTATGAATATCGCCACCTGATACGGATGTCGCTTCAATCGTCAGATTTTCTATATCGTAGACTTTGGTTAATGCAGATTTAATTGCGGCGATGTTTATCATCTGTCGATTGTACTCTAGCTACTTTGAAAATATTAACCGAGGCACGCATTTATCTAGCATTGCATTTGTATTCGAGAATGTATTCGAGGACACCCACTTTAGAAATATTCACCCGATCTCGGTGTCTTCCGTATGACGTCGATATATTGAGGGCGAAAGACCGGTCCATGTCTTGAAAGCTCTGGAAAAGTTTCCAACGTTTAAATATCCAATCTCATACGCTATATCTTCGACCCGCATGTGAGTTGTAGATAGTAGCCTTGTAGCGGCGTCGTATCTCACTCGTCGAAGTAACTCGCGGAATGTAGTATTTTGCTGGGCCAAACGCCTTCTTAAGCTTCTCGTAGAATACCCCAAAATTTTTGCCGCTTCTGATTCCGTGGGAGTGCTGGTAAGACTTGAATTAAGAAGTGTATAAACGACCTCCTTGAAGCCTAATTCAGTTCCAATTTGAGTTATTTCAGCTTCGCAATATCTGCGAGCCTCTTCGGCACTTATCTGATTACTCGTTGATAATTTGAGCTGTAAAAATTTCGATGGGATGAAAATGCTGTCGCTTGATTGTTCAAAACTAACTTGATCTCCCAATGACTCTCTGTATTGCTCAATGTTGCCCCTTGCTTTACGTTTGAAATTAAATTCAATTGAACCTATTGGCTTGCCGGCTAACTCGTTCAAAAAACGTGCTGTTGCGGCAAATGCTGACTCAATCATAAAGCGCTCTGTATTGCCTAGATTGCGGGTACCGGATAACACATAGAATGTGCCAGCTCTTCTTCTGAATACACTGTAAGAAAGAAGTGGGCTGCGCAAAGCGAGGTATCTTGTAATTGTATCCATTGCCTCCCCAAGAGTGCTACTAGCGTAAGCTGCTTGGCCAATCATGCCAAGAGAATAAAGTCTTAATGAGCGTCCGAACTCTAAGCCAAGTCCAGGTTTTCCCCAGGCTTGTTCGGCGTTCTTTAGCAGTAGCATTTGATTGGTGTGACTAATACGAGTATCTAGCGATGTGAGCGAATCTGGAGTTATTCCTGTGCCAGTTATTACGCTCTTTGGATCAATACCATGTGCCGTCAGAAGCTTTATAAGAGCGTATGGAAAAAACAGAGGAAGAATTGCGTCAGACTCATTTGGAACATTGCGGCGATCAGTAGACATAAAAATAGTTGGCCTAAAATGATAAATTTATGGCCTAAATAGGCATTCTTAGACTATACATAATCCCCTAGAATTTGGGCATCAATTTGGAGAACATATGCCTGAAAAAATACAAGTTTATTGGTCGTTTCGCAGTCCCTATTCATATTTGGTAACGCCAGATTTAATCCGATTAAGAGATAAGTTCGAGATCGATATCGAGCTGAAAGTTGTGCTGCCGATAGCGGTACGCTCTAAAGGCGTCGTTTTCGATACCGAAAACAAAAACAAACTATCGTACATACTGTTGGATGTTTCACGGCGAGCGGAATTCTTAGGGCGCCCGATTGCAATGCCCAATCCAGATCCAATTGTTCAGAACATGGAAACCTTTCAAGTCGCGAAGGAACAACCCTTCATATATTGGTTATGTAAGCTAGGCGTTGAAGCTGATCGCCAAGGTAAAGGCGTCGACTTCGCTGCGAACGTTTCTCGCCTAATCTGGGGTGGGGCTGAAAATTGGAATCAAAAAGATCATATGCAGCTTGCGGCAGCTGATGCGGGTCTGGACCTGGATCAAATGGAAAAGCAGATTGAAAATTCTGATCACATGGAAGAGATAGAAAGAAACCAATCATTGTTAGAACAGGCGGGGCATTGGGGAGTGCCAACAATGGTTGTGCGAGGAGAACCATTTTTCGGTCAAGATCGAATTAAGACCCTCGAATGGAGACTTAAAAAACTGGGCCTAAGCAAAAACAGGCTAACTTAAATACACAAGTATAGGAATTCAAAAATGGATCTAGAGATTCGTGGTAAAAAGGCTATCGTCGCTGGTGCTAGTGCTGGTATGGGCAAGAGCTCTGCTCTGGCCCTAGCTTATGAAGGAGTAGATCTTTACATATCGGCACGCGGTGAAGAGCGCCTAGTCGCAACAGCGAAGGAGATATCTGATCTGACTGGGGCAAACGTTTTTCCAGTAGTGGCAGATCATTCCAAAGAGGAGGGGAGACAGATCCTAATTGATGCCTGTTCTGAACCAGATATCATGGTGACAACTATTTCACCACCGCCAATACGATTTAACTACAAAGAGTTAACACCGCAAGATTGGTATGAGTCAGTTGATCTCGGTTTGATCGGGCCGATTGAAATGATGAAGCACTACACCGAAGGTATGGCTGAGCGGGGCTGGGGAAGAATAGTTAATATTGGAACCGTCGCTGCGAAAATGCCACTTCAAATGCGCCTACTTTCCGGTCCAGCTCGGTCAGCGTTAATTAATTACACCGCCGTAGTCTCTCGTTTGTTAGCCAAGCACGGAGTTATTATCAATAACGTTTTGCCGGGTATGATCGAGACACCCGGTATGTATACCGCCGCGAAACAGTGGGCCGGCGAACAAAGTCTTTCAGCGGATGAAATGGGATTAAATGATCGTCAAAAACTCCTTGATGGCATTGTCGATACCTTTTCAATTCCTACTGGCACAGTGGGGAACTCAGATGATGTAGGCAAGATGGTTGCAATGTTTTGTGGGGAGTCCGCCAAATTCACAGTAGGGCAAAGCCTCATTGTTGATGGGGGTATGGCGCCCTTAATGTAAAGAGAGCATTTAGCGACAAAATTCAAAAGCTAGGGAGTTCAACAATCTTAGAGTGGGTGTCCCATAGATATACTACCCCGTAGGGCGTTGCTCTTTGGTACACTATTGCCTTTGCATCTATTAACACGAAATCATGCCAGCGAAAATTAATAACATTAACGACCTTGGAAGACGAGGTTTACTGAAACGTTTTGCATTGGGCGCAGGAACACTCACTTTTCTCAAAATAAGCCCTATGGCTGCGGCGCAATCAATCGAATCGGTGCCTGCAATCACATCGCTATTACTGGAGGATGAATGCAATGCGGGTGGAGTTTGTAACGAGACCAATCTAATTAGCTTGGAATACAGAGAAATAAGTGGAAACACATTTGACGCCGATTTTGAAATTGTTACCCCTGGTGGAAGCCGCATTGCACCTAAATCAAGTTTTGGGGTACTAGAAGGTGGCTGTGGTTTGGTTCATCAGGGGGATATGACATCTGATGGTGGCAATGTCACTGAGACGATATCCAGGGCAAATACGGGAGTATCAAGCGTGGCTCCGGGACGTTACCAACTTTTTGTTCGCTCAAATTCATCCGGTACCGTCCAGATTACTAGCACTATTGGCGTGAGATTCTGTGGCTTGAGAACCGGGGTTAGCGGCGCGCTCACCTTATCTCCCATGCAAGCCTTAGAAATAGGGTCGCTAAACGTCGCGGAAAACGGCCAGGCCAGCTTCCGCATTTTGGGTGCTACTGGCTCAAATATTTAATCCACTATTCGGTCATTAGGTGCGCTAGTAATATTAAACCGAAACCGAATTGGTGTTTATGGTGCAATATGGCTTCGAGTAGGTGAGCCTAGGGTATCATGGCCAACTCAATAAGCTTTCCGTGGTCTGAACAATATAAAGTCCATGCTGCAACTCAAGGTGGCATGGGCACCGTCTTCTTCTGCCAGGACCAAGTCAACAAGCGCCCGGTCGTTCTAAAGACTTTCTTGCGGCAAGTATCGGAGCAACATAATTTACAAATCCGATTTATGCACGAAGTGTGTAACTGGATGTATTTAGGTGCGCACCCAAATATAGTACAAGCTTTCGGCGTCGTGTCTCTCGGTAACCCCGCACAACCATACCTTGTGTTGGAAGGGATTACCGCAGCAGGTGAGGACAAGGTTGAGCGCGATGTATCGCTACAAAAATGGATTTCTTCCCTCAAGGGCCATGCCATCAGCTTTGCCCGAGCCTTAGAGTTAGTCTGGCAAGTAGGTCAAGCAATGCGTCATGCAACTGAACGTATCCCGGAATTCGTTCACCGCGATATAAAGCCAGCGAATATTCTTATTGATCGTTTTGGGAAAGCTAGGCTAAGCGACTTTGGAATCGCTCGGTCTTTTGAGGGTTTGGTCACTGGAAGAGAACTGTACCCAGTGG
The DNA here is from genome assembly GCA_965230315.1 of Arenicella sp. Lineage (GTDB taxonomy): Bacteria > Pseudomonadota > Gammaproteobacteria > Arenicellales > Arenicellaceae > Arenicella. The sequence goes on along the minus strand of CBDDKT010000002.1, from coordinate 2,530,437 downwards.
ATTTTTCTAAAATTGAGGTCAAAAACTTTAAGCCGGCAGGTACTCCTCACTACATTGCGCCAGAGCTTTGGGAGGTTGATGGTTTAGCATCGTGCGCGTCTGATGTTTATGCACTTGGGCTTTGCTTTTTTGAAATGATTACCGGGCGCAGACGCGCTTACGGCAATAGTTATGCAGAATTGAGAGAGTGTCATACAAAGAGTAGATTGACTAAAATACCGGTTCAAGTGTTAGGCCATGTTCGCGAATTCATCGACCGCTGTTGTGCGCTTGACCCAAAAGATCGTTATAACAATTGGGATGATTTCTGTGCAGCGGCGGCCAAAGCGTATCACTCGTTAACGGGCCAAAACCTAGTTCAGCCTGATAAAGGCAGTAGCGAACATCGAAACGAAGAAACTCTTAAGTCTTTCTTTGCAATCTGCGATTCGTTTACGGTGTTAAATTTAGAAGACCCCGCACAGGAATTTGCGAGTGAAGCCTTGAAGCTTGCAGGTCAGATCGAGGATGAAGCGCTCATTCTTGAAGCCGAAATTAAATTTGCTAGTTTGCCAAACGCATTGCAAAACACCAATACTATTAAGCATCTCGAGCGAGCTATTACTTTGAGTAAGCACCTTAGTAACGACGAGAGTTTACTAGAGTGTTTAATATTAAAAGCCAGTCTGTATACACAACTCGCAGACTTCGAGCAGGCTAAATTAGAGTTAAGTGCTGCAGAAGAAGTTGCTCAGAAAAACGAATTTGTCGCCCTGAATGAAAAACTCATTGGCGCAACTGCAAACTTATACGCACTAACTCAAGAATTCGAAAGAGCCATTCATCAATTTAAACAGCTATTAGCTGTATTCGTAGAAAGGGGCGACATTCAGAATGAGATTCGTGCCATCGGTAACATTGCAGCTTGTTTTGCCGACGCGCGCGAATACGCTGAGGGTTTAGAGTGGTACGACAAATTTGATCATCTGAGTGAGCAACAGGGAGACTTCAATAGTCTTGAGTTAGCCTTGTACGGCAAGGTTCGCTGCTATGAAAACCTAGGTGATTTTTCGCGCGCCCTTACTGCGCTCGAACGGCTCGCGCAAATACTAAGGCAACGAGGCGCTAGTGATGAGCTAGATTGGTGCGTGAACAAGCACCAAGATCTCATGGCGTTAAAAAGATAACTACTAGTGGAAAACCAAAATTATTAGCAACGACAATCAGGGACACCCACACACAACTGCAACAATCAACCTAACGTGACACTCTAATCACTCAAACGGATTTAACTGGAGCCAAGGATGATGCTTCCAAGATCAACACTCGTGTCTTTATCAGACACACCTTTTTACCATTGTGTCTCGCGCTGTGTGCGCCGAACCTATGTTTGTGGTTGCGACTCAGCCACTCAAAAAAGTCATGAGCATCGCAGACACTGGCTTGAGTACAAACTACTTAATACGGCCGAGGTTTTTGCCATCAAGCTTTGGCGTGAACGTTTGACTGATATCTCATGGTTTATGCGAATCATCAACGAGGCGATAGCACGGCAAGCCAATCATGAAGATCGTAGTGAGTATATAGCCCGTGCAATGGCGCGAATGGTTAACAGTCAAAACGATATTCCGCCCCCATAACAATAGAAAGACAAGGCTTATTCAATAACCACATCTTCACGCTGGTGAGAGGTTCATTGGCCGACAGATTGAGATGTACGGGTTAATCATATTTGACAGATACCTAATCTTATTCATACGCGTGAATCGCTGTGTGATTCGTCGAAAACCGGACTATTAGTATTTCAAATTAGCCCCCAAAGCCTGTAACGACCTCTTATAGGGGTGGATGTCCTTTTAATTATTTGCGCAGTATCTATACAATGTATGAGGACGTGTGCAAGCATGACTCTCAAAAAATAACCACGAACTAGTCGCAGTTATTTTTTGTGTTATTGCATTGGGGACTTCTAATATTATCGGGAAAAAAGTCTCAACACTAGAACTGAACGGCCTCGAAGTTTCGCTCAAGGATTGACTTTGCTTCCAACAGTTGCCCGATTTGACCTTCAACGATTTGCTCAATGCCAGAATTACTTTGTATATTCTCAAGTATAGCGACATGCCTTTCCATAACTGGCGTAGATTGTCCTGAATATGGGTATAGATAAACTAGACCATCTTTATCGCTCTGAGAGAGTGATTGCCCGTTGGTTGTAGGGGCGCAAGGGCTTGGATCCGTCTTATAAAAGGAGCTAGGAAACCGGTACAACATAATCGACTCAGGATCGAATTTTCCTGGTGTTAAGTGAGCATCATCCAATGATCGAAGGTTGCGATCAACCTTTGCTTTACCCCAGAAGTTAGGAAAACCAGCGAGATAAGTGTATATCCCAGGCCGCCTTCCATTCGCGTCATTTATATACGCTTCTTTGCTATTGAGGGTTGGGATATATCCCTCATCATCTTTCCATCTAAAAGACTCTTGGCAAGGTCCATGAATGTTTTGATGAGCATGATGAAAACCAATAGCGTGCATAAATTCATGGAGAGTTGTACCTCGCCAAGTGACTGGCAATTGAAAGTCAAAACCCCCGAGGTTAAGTGAGCATTGATAAGGACGCCCACCTACTCTGCTGGTAGGTCGCCCGATCTTGCGGTTAGTGCTATCGGTTCCAACCAATGAAAAATACCCTGCTTTGTCGAAGCTGACCCTTATCTCGGCTTGAAACTCAGTATCCCCTTCAGACCAAGTTCGATATTCATCTCCGTGTTTAAGATCAAATTTAAGATTACAAGCATCTTCAATCTCAGTTAGTGCGTCCTCTATTTTTTCGTAAAGTGGCTTGTCACCGCCTAAAAAGGCTACTCTCAGTGTCTGGCCGGGGAGCCATTTTTGTAAGTCAGCTACAACGTATTCTTGACCTAGACCACTATTAAGACCAAGGTTGTTGATATAGTTATCACGTACTTCAATACTGGCGATAACATCCTCCGGTAAGTTATCCAAAACAAAATCACTTTCCCCAATTTCAAAAGAACTCATATATGCCTCCAAATTAAGCTTATTAGCCACCTGTTAAAAAGATGACGTTCTTATTAACAGTGCTTCGGAGCCGGAAAATATCTCACTACGTAAAGATTACGTTATTTCTTATTCCCACATATAGCAGTTTGGTTTCTTCTAACTAACGCCAAGATTTAGTACTCGATATCTTCGCAATCCCAGCTAACACCAGTGGAGGCTTCACCTTTTGTAAGGGCGATTTCCCTTGTGAATACGTCTGAAGATATTGATTGTTTGGAAGCAGAATCAAGATCCGCTTCATCCACAGCGGCGATGGCATACGTGTCCTTAAGAGTCACTTTAACGTTCTTGTTTCCCAAAGCCTCTATTTGATATTGCATGTAGTAATCAGTGCACTTTGATTGAAAAAAGCCTGCCATACTGGCCTCTCCTTTGCCAGTAGATACCAAGTAGTCTTTGTTACTCTTATATTCGATAAACCACGTACCAGAAGTATCATACTTTAGGTGTATGTGGCTGACGCCGTGGGAAGGGAATAAGTTTTCAAAGGTTGCATAGTAAGAATCCCATTTCTCTGCTTCTTTGATGTCGACCAAACTGAGGCAATTAAGCTTTTCTGACTCACCATCAACTAATATCTTCCGTTCTATCTTGCCCCAAGTGTGACCTAAGTTAGAAACCGCTTCTATGAAGTATTGGCCCTCGTCAAGAATTACATTGTGGCGCTCACCTGGTTTTAACCGACTCAGAGCCTTGTCATTTACAAACACATCCGCAAATTGGATTTCAGTTTCACATTCACTAGCGAGAAATATTGAAAAAATAACGAATTTTTCTTGAGATATATCAGAAAGTATTGTCGTATTTTTTGACATTGCTTCTAGTTCATCCTTACGGGCTTTGTTTAACTCAACGATATCTAGATAGTCGATATAATCGGCTGACTCATCATAGTCTTCATAATTTAGATAGTTAAGATCATCAACTGTGTCATCAAAATCTTGCTGACCGAAACAGAGTAAGGGAAATGACTTAAAAATAGCTAATATCAGTAAGCTTCTGAAAATAGTATCTTTCATTATTTAGTTTCTATAAAACCTAACATGGTCTTCTTGGAGGTCTTCTTGGAGGTCTTCTTGGAGGTCTTCTTGGGACACCCACTTTAGGAGGTCTTCTTGGGACACCCACTTTAGCATTGCTAACAACTCAATAAAATGAGAACCTAAAGCTTAAGGAATTAATCAAAACGGAGCGCAAGGATGACACTCCCACGAAAATCACTGATATCGCTCAGCGATACACCTTACTATCATTGCGTCTCACGGTGTGTGCGCCGGGCTTACTTGTGCGGTCATGATAAGTACACTCAAAAGAGCTTTGAGCATCGTCGCGATTGGCTCGAAGTAAAACTATTAACCCTCGCCGATATTTTTGCAATCAAGCTTTGCGCCTACGCGGTGATGAGTAATCACTATCATGTAGTATTTCATGTCAGAGTCGATATAGCTAATGATTGGACTGAACATGAGGTGGTTAAACGTTGGCATCAACTGTTCAACGGTACTCTGATTTCGCAACAGTTTCTAAACGGAGAACCACTGAGTGCCACCCAATGGCGTGTACTTCGCGTCGACATTAAAAAGTGGCGCGCTAGGCTGTGCGACATCTCTTGGTTTATGCGTATTGTCAATGAGAGCATTGCGCGGCAAGCGAACAAAGAAGATAAATGCACGGGTCGGTTTTGGGAAGGAAGGTTCAAGAGCCAGGCTCTATTAGATGACCGCGCCTTGCTATCATGTATGGCCTATGTTGATTTGAACCCTATTCGCGCCAATATGGCGATCACGCCAGAACAATCTGAGTATACATCTATTCGCAAACGCATTTATCAAGCCACTGAGGGCTCGAGTTTGGAACCTTTTGTTGGCATTACAGAACGCGCTATCGGCATCCCATTTAAGCTAAAAGACTATATCGAACTTGTCGACTGGACCGGCCGAATTATTCGTGATGATAAACGCGGTTCTATAAAACAGGGAATACCAGAAATCTTGAACCGGCTCAGCTTAGATGAATCGAATTGGAAATCTCTAACTACTCAGTTTGAGGATCATTTTCAGTCTTGGGTAAGTAGTGAGCATATGGCTCGTGCAATGGCGCGAACGGTTAACAGCCATACCGATATTCCGCCCCCATAACAATAGAAAAACAATGCTTGTTCAATAACCATATCACCACGCTGGTGAGAAGTTCATTCGCCCATAGATTGAGATGTGCGGGTTAATCAGATTTGACAGATACCTAAACTTGTTCTTACGCGTGAATCGCTGCGTGATTCGTCGAAAACTGGACTATTGGTATTCCAAATTGGCTCAAAAAGTTATTAACAGCGTCCTATAGGGGTGGATGTCCTTTCTTTGTTTCTTTGGGTAAGTAGTGAGCATATGGCTCGTGCAATGGCGCGAACGGTTAACAGTCAATCCGATATTCCGCCCCCATAACAATAGGAAGACAAGGCTTGTTCGATAACCATATCACCACGCTGGTGAGAGGTTCATTCGCCCACAGATTGAGATGTGCGGGTTAATCAGATTTGACAGATACCTAATCTTATTCATATGCGTAAATAGCTACGTGATTCGTCGAAAGCCGGTCCATTAAACTTCCAAATTAGCCCCAAAAGTCTGCAACGACGTCTTATAGGGGTGGATGTCCTTTATTTGTTACTATCAACCAAGCTTAATTAGAGACAGTAGTCATGATGTGATGTATCTTCGTATTAAGTTCGATAAAACCTTGCAGGCTTCCCCAAAAAATACAACGAAAATATGAGCTTTAATAGTTTCCAGCAAATCGAGACGCTTTTTCTATCAAAAGGAGTAGATACTCTTTATATAAAGAAGCTCGCTGACAAACAGGACAACGAAAAGAATCAAATTTATCTGGGCAATGGAGAAGGTGTAAACAGCATTATTAACCTGTTTCCAGCCGATCTCTCATACGGGTTACCAAGTCAAAGTGTGAAAAAGAGGAAATCCGATCAAGGCACACAAAAAATTGTCGCCCATCTTAGCTTCTACTGGCTTTTTTCTGACGGTTCGTCTTATTCGGCCCCGAACACGAAGATTATCAACTACTTTCAGTACCCTGAAGCCAGACTTTCAGGGTTTCTCAAATCCTGTAAGAAAGTGCCCGATGCAATCAGGAGAAATAAGCAAGCGCAGTATGGTACCCGAATTCTGGTTTTAGGAGCCGATAAAGATGGAGTCACTTATGGGCTATTGTTGACGGCGAAAGAAGACCCGCTGGTAAATAGTTTCCCGGACCTTCCAGCTCTAGACTCAATCCCGATTCTGCTAACTCATGCAATTGGAGCAAATACAAGTGTCAGGCCACGGGATCAGCTTATATCAGAGCTGCGTTCGATCTCAGGTGACTGGCATCCTTCGGTTATCCTAAAGGACTCCTCTGCTGGGCCGATTGCGTTCAAAGGAAATCAAGGTGCGGGCTATACACTGGAAGCGCTATTAAATGTCCCAGCCAATTCATCAAAAGAGCCTGATAAGTATGGCTTTGAAATCAAAGCCTTTAAGGCGGGCGGTAAAATATCTTTGATGACGCCAACTGCTGATTATGGAGCGGAAGGGTTGTTAAACTTCCGAGACTTCATGCAAAAGTATGGGTGGCTAGGTAAATCTGGAGATGGGCGGGTCGTGTTCAATGGTGTTTTTAGATATAAAAAACCAAATAAAAATAGTGGTCACTTTTTAGATATAGAAGGGTTTGATCCAATTTCCAGAGAATTTTGTGATGCACTCGATTCCATCATTGTTTGTTTAATAAATGAGAGTGTTGAAGAAGTGATATCGGGCTGGACATTTCAGAAGTTGTTAGATGGCTGGAGCAAAAAACATATGTCTGCGTGCTATGTTGAATATGAAAAAAGGCCTTATTCTGGGGGAGGGCATGATGCCGAATACCGCTTTACAGGAAGAATCTTAATCTGTGAACAAACAACTATATTTAGGTACCTTGAAGCAATTGCTGAAAACTACATCTACTACGATCCAGGCCATGAAATTAAAGCTAATGGAGAACCCAAGGTTCGGCCTCAGTGGAGAATCGGGGTAACGAAAAAAATAGCCCAGTCACTTGGAGGCTTATACGAAAGAGTTCAGGAAGAATTTTTATAAATCAAAGTGTTTTTTTAGCTTCATGGTTAGACAATTTATATCTTTTGTTTCGCACTCCCAAATCGTCAATAAGCGCCAACCTTGGCTAACAATGTTTTTTGAATTCTCCTTATCTCTTTCCACTGTTCTGAGTCGTTTTCGCTGCCAAACTGAGGTGTTTGTTTTAGGAACCACTTCCCCATATTTACAATTATGCATATGCCAGAAACAACCATGCACAAAAATAACTGTATTGTGTTTTTTAAAAACCAAGTCAGGTTTTCCGGGCAAGCTTTCCTCATGCAGTCGAAACCTCAATCCATAAGAATGACATAACTTCCGGACAAGAATTTCAGGCTTAGTGTCCTTGCTCCGAATACGGGACATATTATAACTTCTGGTCCGTTTATCATGAACGTCTGCCATAGAAGCTAAGCAGCAAAAATTGATGCTTGAGTAACTGGGTTCTCCAGTTCTTCGCGTTCCTTTATTTCCGTGATATGTGGTTCCATTATTCGCGCGATTTCTTCAACTACCGGAACTACTAATCCGTTTCCGAATTGTTGATACGCTCTTGTGTCAGAGACAGGTATTTCAAAGTGTCTGTCGGCTGTTTCGTAGCCCATTAAGCGAGCACATTCTCGAGGAGTTAAGCGTCTAGGATTTTTCCCTCTTTGCTTAATTAATATCTCCGAACCATCTTTGTGATAACGCGCTGAAAGCGTTCTGGCGGTATCATTTTTTGTTACTAAGCCAAAACCAAAACCGTTGCCTGCAGCTTTGTGTTTGGCTGCATAATTCTGTAGATAGTTCCAGAGTTTATCACTCAATGTGTACTTTTGATTTACTCTGCCTCTTTTCGTTTGGGTATAGGGTTCCTCTGCTTGTTCCGAACCGTTTTGAGGGTGAAGTATATCTGCCAGAGTTTTCGAATCTTTATTTGGAAGTCGTAACGCCTCCCATGTAAAGTCAGTGGGTTCTCTGAAGCCTGCAATGAATATTCTTTCTCTGTGCTGCGGAACAAACCCTTTTGCATCTATAACTTTTTCGAACACTTGGTACCCAAGTTTGTCCCTGAGGGTTTCCATAATTACTTTGAATGTATTTCCCTTGTCATGGCTCTTAAGATTTTTTACATTCTCCAGCAGGAAAGCAGCTGGTTGCTTTTCCGCAATGATTCTTTCAATATCAAAGAATAAGGTCCCTTGTGTATTGCACTCGAAGCCATGTTTTCTGCCTAGTGAGTTCTTTTTAGATATGCCAGCTAAAGAGAATGGTTGGCAAGGAAAACCAGCTAATAGCAAATCATGACTTGGAATATCTTTTGCGGGCACTTTAGTAATATCACCAACAAAATCATGGTCAACACTGAAGTTTGCTAAATATGTTTTTTGAGAGTAGCTATCCCACTCACTAGTGAAAACACACCTTCCTGAGTGCTTTTCGAACGCCAAACGCATTCCCCCAACACCTGCGAATAAATCGATAAAACTGAATTTAGCATTGTTATTTTCTGCTGACTCGGTGCCTCTAAGCATGTTCTGTAGTCCATGAATAGCATATTCAGGTGGCCCGTCTTCTTTCACTTCCCAGCGTTGAATAGTTCTGATATCCCGGTTTAGGTAGTCAGCAATTTCACGTTGTGAGTATCTCGCCCTTACGGACGAATAAAGGCAGTCAATTTTTTCCATCTTCAAATGTATCTGGGTATTATTTACGACATTATGTCATAAGTCGACCCAGTGGCGCTACAGCTAGTCACTAGATATCAGCAATTAATTCTGTAAGATCTTCGCTCCGTAAATGCGTATACCTTTCGAGCATTTGCATCGATTTATCGCCGGTAATAGATGAAACCTGTTGGTCTGATAACCCCGCTTCGACTAGTCTGCTGGGAGCCTCGTGGCTAAGATCGTGGAATCGTAAGTTTTCGATACCGGCTGCTTTTGAGTTGTTTGGCTCGACCGACTTGGCGAATTTGTGTTGATGGCTTTTTGGTTGGAGTGACTTATTTGAGATAGCGATCAAGCGCTTTGAACACGGTTAACTTTTCAGAGTGAGAGCGAGGAATATAAATGCCGCGTATAATTTCGTCTTCAGTTGTTCGAGACCAATTTTCAGTATCTCGTCTTACCATGAGAGTCTTGGATACCGTCGGCCATTCTTTGCGTCGAATTATGGCTTTCCAGGTGCCTGATTCTGTCTTTGTAATAGTAGCGGTATGTCACCTCAAACTGGCTAATAAACCGATTGCAGTTTAGTGTCAAATCATAGACGAGCGAACGCACAAGGCTAAATCTTGTAAGCCTTTGATTTTATTGAATGAGGAAATGGTGGCCAGGGACAGAATCGAACTGCCGACACGGGGATTTTCAGTCTACCCTTAAAATCGAAATCTAGGGAAATCAAGGACTTATAGAAAAAACCTAAAATAACCGGTTTTCTTTAAAATCAATAATTTAGAGAAACTGGTTGAAATTAGTGCGTACTGAGCGGTGGTGTCTCAGTGGTGTCCTACGTTTTTCTAGCCACTGCCGTAAACTAGAAAAACGATTTTCAAATTATGTCATTTTTTTCTTTTTAAAACCAGTTGCTTACGATTGCTTATACATGGGGACTTTTAGTCCCCGTGTATCACTGATTTTATTCGCTATATTTGGCGAGATTTTAGTCTTTTTAAGCTCAAATAAATTCAGCTTGAAGTAGCCTCTGTTAGCATTTTATCTGCAAAGTAGGTGTTATTGCTCTTGTGACGACTGCTGAGCTTAGGTTTATTAGTCAATGTTGAGAAAAGGCGATCGGCGAATGACATTGCAATCTATACCTTTATTTGCCATCTACGATTTCTAAAATTAAATTGACAATAAAGTGAAGCCAAGGCATTAGTCAGATTTAGATGTAGATATGTCGTGGCATACTTAATGATTAGGAGTAGCATTATGAGCACCATCGGAGAAGTCTCCAAGAAGCTGGGAGTGAGTGCGCACACGTTGCGTTACTACGAAAAGATCAAATTATTGCCACCAGTTTCGAAGACCGAAAGCGGACGCCGTGAGTACAATAAAGATGACGTATCGCGCGTCCAGTTTATAAAGCGCGCGCAGCGTATGCACTTTTCACTAGAGGAGATTAGGGCACTATTAGATCTTGATCGAGCTAGGGTTACAGAGAAATCAGAAGCTCAAAAGCTGGTGAAGGAAAAGCTTGTGGAGATTGAAGAAGGTCTTGCGGATTTGAAGCGTCTGAAAGGAGACCTAAACAAAATGCTCAGCGACTGTCTTGGCAGCACTGCTGATGAAAGTTGTCCTATTATTGAGGGTATCAAGCAAACGCAATAATGCTGCTTTTGAAAAAAATGTTTGACCTAGAGTTGGGTCTAAGTAGTATGCTACCGGTATATGAGCGCTCTCTCCAGAATATTCGCGGTAATTTCGATTGTTTGCTATTTAGCAACGTCGTCAATCGCGTCTGCCCACGCTTTTCCTATGGAAAGCAATATGAGTGGCTCGGATCGAATCACCTCGATGACGAAAATGGACAGCGCTGTAGACGAGGGTGATGATTTTAAAGATCAACAGCCTACGACTATGATGACTTGCCATCAGAGCGCCAACACTTCCCCAGATACCGCCAATGCGTCCGGACTTTGCAAAATTTTTTGTTCCGCCATTGGCCATGCTTTTCTTTCATCAGAAACAGCAGTCGTTGTTTCGATATTTCATCCCACATCTCCTAATACTGAAATTAGCAGCCTAACCACCCGACAAATCACGGTCGAACACCAGCCTCCAAAATAGCTTCCTGACACCTATTCGTTTTTCATAACAATTTGTCAGGAGGGTCCGATGACCACCCCAATTAGTTTGTCGAGTACGCACCGGGTATTGAGTTCAATATTCGGTATTGGCTCAAAAGTTATTTCCCATATGCTTATCCAGTACTGGTTGTGCGGGTTAACTTATGTCTGTCAATTCAGTAAGTCGTTGCTAAACGCGTCCGTCTTGTTTTCAATTTTAGTATTCAGTCCGCCGTCGCAAGCGCAAAGTTTTGAGGATCTAGAAGAATTGTTATTGACTCATCCTCAATTACAATCGATGAGCTATCAAGCTCAGAGCCACAAGGAGCGCTCAGACGCAGCCATGGGATTACCAGATCCGGTTGTGTCCTTAGGCGTCAATAATTTCCCAATTTTCGATCCGTCTTTTAGCGAGTTCTTACCAACCAATAAGGCGATTGGATTCACGCAACGATTTCCAAATCGTGCCAGTAGGAAAGCTCGATCGGAGAGTGAACTGGCTAAGGCGACCCAATCAGATGAGGTGCGTAAGCAATTATATGCTGCTATGCGTGCAGAGTTGATCGCTTTACTGCATGAAAGCAATCGCATCGATAAACAAACGACGCTGGCAATGCAACGCGATGTCAAATACGACCAACTTATTGAGGTTGTAGAATCCGAAGTCGGCGGTGGTCGCTCGCCCGTTTTTCGCTTGGCAGAAATTGAAGCCGAGCGCGCTGAAGTAGCGCGAGTATTGCTTGATCTGGAGGCACAGAAGATACAAGTCAATTCTCGACTGATCTATTTGGTTGGTAGCGTTCCTGAAACAAGCCCCCCTGTTCAACGTGTTGAAATTTGGTCTGGTGATGCGATGGATTTTTATGCAAGTAGGGTTGCCGATGCAACACTCAAAATCAGTGATGGCGCTATTGATGAAGCCAAATCAGCATGGAAACCAGAATGGAGTACACAACTGGTTTACCAACAACGAGAAGCAGGCAGTAACTTTGCAGGAGATGACTGGGTATCAGCAATGGTAACGGTGACTGTGCCTTTCTGGGCAAAACGCAAACAAGCTCCCAACCTTCGAGCTGCCGAGGCAAATAAAGCTGCAGCAAAAGAGGCACTCAGTAATGCGAGACGTCAAGCATCGGCGCAGTATGCGTATTCCAATGCAACTCTCACAGCGGCCAATAAGGCCAAGGCAGTTCTCGAGCAAAAAATAGACGCCATCAGCAATGAAATACTCGCTCAACGGGCAAATTATGAGTCCGGAGCAGGTGACTATGCGCTGATCATTGATGGTGAAATTGCCATATTGAAACTCAGAGCTGAAATCGCGGCTGAAGAAGCCCGCGGCGCGGTAGCCGCAGCACAAATGAACGCATTATTGGTGACACCATGAAGATTAAAAACATAGTCAGCGCACTTATTATTGCGCTATTAGTCAGCGCCTGTAGTGATTCTTCGACGCCTAGCAACACCAATATTGATTTGGAATCAAACGATCAAGCGGTGCAATACACATGCCCGATGCATCCGCACTATATTTCGACTGATCCAGATGGTGCTTGCCCAATATGTGGTATGGACTTGGTGCCAGTAAAGAACAATGCTAACGCCGATACAGGTATAAAAACGAACAGCGGCATTAACGTATCATCAGCCATGCTTCAAACCATGGGAGTACGTACGTCCAAGGCCAAAGTCATTGAGTTTGGCCGCACCCTCCGAGCGTTTGGTACCGTTGAAGCGAACGAACGTCTGGAAAACGTCAGTGTGTCTCGCCTTGAAGGGTGGATAGAAGACCTCAACGTTCGCGCGGAGGGCGACACTGTGGTTGACGGAGACCTGTTATATCGTATTTACAGTCCAGATCTAATTGCTGCGCAGCGAGATTATGTAGGCGCATTGAGTTCAGGCAACGCGACACGGATTAAATCAGTCAAACAGCGATTGCTTTCAACCGGTATGCAAGAGCAAGCGTTACAACAACTGACGCAACGCAAAACTGTGATTGATAAAGTGCCAGTATACGCTGAAACCAACGGAGTAGTCTCCGAGCTCAATGTGAGAGACGGTGATTATATTCAGCCAGGAACCGCCATTTTGAGATTGCAGTCTTACAGCAAGGTTTGGGTAATCGCCAGCATTCCAGAGACAGACTTATCGCTGATTGACCTTGGTATTACCGCAAAACTTCGATTTCCCAGCGCGCCAGAAGCGTCTTCGAATGCCAAAGTAGATTATATCTACCCAACCGTAGATCCAAAGACGCGAACGGGTAGGGTACGCATTGAAGTTAACAATGACAATGGAGATTTGTTGCCTGGTGCCTACGCCGATATTACCTTAGGTTTTTCCAAGCAGAAGCGGCTATCAATTGTCAGTGAGGCAATACTGCGGGACAGCCGCGGAGATCATGTCATTTTAGCGCTGGGTGACGGGCGATTTGATACGCGTATCGTGACCTCGGGAATCTCTGCTGAGGGGCGGACCGAAATTTTATCGGGTTTACAAGAGGGTGATCTCGTTGTTTCTAGCGGCCAATTTATGCTCGACAGTGAAGTTAACCTCCGTGAAGGGCTCTCGAAGTTATCCTCTACCTCGCCAAAGCCGATTCAAGCACCATCTGCAGTAATGGACATGACAGCTAGTGCATCTAAAACAATTCTGTCGGAAATAAACCCGGATGCTAATTCGCTTGCTCAAATAAATCATCTTGTTGATATGGCGCTGTATTTTCATGCAAGTTTGATCGGCAACAAAGCGATAGACCCGAAGCAGGTTGATCCCGCCATTAAGGCCACCGACATTTTAGCAGAACGCTATGCGGGTACAGAACTTGTTCCAATTTTGCGTGATAGTAAAACGGCTTTGATCGCTGCACAGTCGAATCCTCATAATGAGACGCTTGAGAATCACCTGAATAACTTGGTAGCTGCTCTGAAGCCTTGGTTACTCAACGGTGCACCGCAGCACTATTCGGAAGCGGGGTTACTTTTTTTTCGGGAATTGAATACTGGAAGGCTATGGCTGCAAACTAAAGAGCCGGTTAAAAATCCATACGGGAATGGCGAGTCAGAAATTTTGGCTTGGCCAGCGCCGATAACTGGCTCTAATGCTGAGAAGTCGCACATGCACTCGACAATGCCAATCGAATCGGGTGAGTTAGAGCCTGACCCTCACGCGGCTCATCGCTAGGTTCATGTTATGAATGATAAAAACAGAAAACCACATTCTAACGCGAGCAAGGACCCATCGCGATCATCGATAGCTAGATTGATTGCGTGGTCCATGGCGAATCAACTTATTGTGCTGATTCTAAGCGCGGCGCTCGGTATTTCAGGTTGGATGGCTCTACAAAATACGCCTCTCGACGCCGTTCCAGACTTGACCGATACACAAGTAATTATCCGCACCGACTTTCCCGGCCAGAGTCCACAGATTGTGGAAGACCTGGTGACGTATCCCTTATCCACCACCTTGCTTGGTTTGCCGAAGACCAAGGATGTGCGTGGCTCATCCATGTTCGGAACCAGCTTTGTCTACGTCATATTTGAAGACGATGTGGATCTCTACTGGGCACGATCACGAGTCCTTGAAGCGCTTTCTAGCTTAGGCTCCCAGCTGCCCGATGGCGCGGTGCCAAAGCTTGGCCCCGATGCTACCGGAGTCGGTTGGGTCTACCAGTACGCCTTAGTCGACAAAAGTGGCTCTACCGATCTCGCTCAACTACGCTCATTGCAGGATTGGTTTTTAAAGCTGGAACTGTCGGGAGTTGATGGCGTATCTGAAGTGGCTTCGGTTGGCGGGTTTGTCCGAGAGTATCAAGTATTAATAGACCCGAATTTATTGCGTTCTTTCGACATCCCATTACGTCGTGTCATGGAAGCTGTGACCGCGGCATCAAGTGAAGTTGGTGGTCGAGTTCTGGAGCAAGGTGAAACTGAATACGTAATCCGATCATCTGGTTATGTTGATGACAAACTCGATCTTGAACAAGTTGTTCTTACGGCCAGTGATGGAACTCCAGTGTTGCTGTCGTCGGTTGCGCGCATAGTCGAAGGCCCTGCACTTAGACGAGGTATAGTTGAACTCAATGGTGAAGGCGAGACGGTAGCGGGCATTGTCATCATGCGAGACGGCGAGAATGCCCTTGATGTCATTGGTCGAGTAAAGGCAAAACTTGCTGAGTTGCAAAAGGGATTGCCGACTGGTGTGGAAATTGTCACGGTCTATGATCGTGCTCCGTTAATCGAAGGAGCGGTGCGTTATCTCAAAGAAAAGCTATTCGAAGAAAGCTTAGTTGTTGCACTGATTATTCTGATTTTTCTGCTGCATGCGCGTTCGTCTCTGGTGGCGCTGATCACTTTGCCGCTTGGTGTGCTAGGAGCGTTTCTTGTGATGTCGTATCAAGGCATTACGGCAAATATTATGAGCTTAGCGGGCATCGCGATCGCCATTGGCGCGATGGTTGATGCGTCCATCGTTCTGGTTGAAAACGCCACTCGGCGACTGGCTGATCTGGGCCAAAATCCGAGCAAGGAGATTAGATATCAAGCCATTTTGGCGTCCGCCCAAGAGGTTGGCCCTGGCATTTTCTTTTCACTACTAGTCATTACGGTGTCCTTTTTACCTGTATTTGCGTTGACCGGTGAGAGCTATCGCTTATTCAGTCCGTTGGCGTTTACCAAGACCTATGCAATGGCGTTTGCAGCCATTCTCTCGATCACCCTTGTGCCAGTGTTAATGTTGGGTCTGATGCGAGGCAAGTTTCGTCGCGAAGATGCTAACCCTCTGAACCGATTCTTTGTGCGGCTCTATCGGCCGGCGCTCTCAATATCACTGCGCTTTAAATGGCATACGATAGCCGCAGCGTTACTGCTGACAATGAGCGTCGCTATACCCGTTAAGTACCTAGGTTCTGAATTCATGCCAGCGCTATATGAAGGTGAGTTACTGTATATGCCAACTACCTTGCCGGGCGTCTCTTCCACCAAGATGCGAGAAGTTCTGAGTCAAACTAACACGGTGATAATGTCAGTACCCGAAGTAGAAAGAGCATTTGGTAAAGCAGGCAGGGCCGACACAGCAACTGATCCTGCGCCGCTGACAATGATTGAAACCTGGATCAAGTTAAAGCCAAAAGAAACATGGGATGCCGGTGTCACGGTAGATGACATCGTTGATCGGCTGAATCAAAAACTGCAAATTCCTGGCCTCGTAAACTCATGGGGATACCCAATAAAAATTCGTATGGACATGGTGTCTACGGGTGTCAGGACACCAATAGGAATCAAAGTAACGGGAGACAGCCTTCTTGAAATAGAACGGGTTTCACGACGGGTCGAAGAAGTGGTAACGGGGGTAGCGGGAACTCGCTCTGCGTTTGCTGATCGCGTGCTGGGCGGAAAATATTTGGAGATCAAACCGGATCGAGCCGAGCTTGCTAGACGCAACATCGATATGAGCGTGTTTCAAACTGTGATTCAAACCGCTCTGGGCGGAATGAAGTTATCTCAATCGGTGGAAGGGCGAGAACGCTACAATATTATTTTGCGCTACGACCGACAATTTCGTGAAACACCCGAAGACTTGTATCGCATTTTGGTACCTACACCTACGGGGGCACATATCCCTCTTGGAGAATTAGCCAGCATTGCGTTCAGTGAAGGACCGCCAATGATTCGTTCGGAGAATGCTCGACTAACGGGTTGGGTCTTTGTCGATATTGCCGAACGCGACCTTGGTGGTTATGTCAATGAAGCGCGACAGGTGGTTGCGAACTCAGTCGATTTGCCTCCGGGCTTTGCTATTGAATTTGCCGGGCAATATCAACAAATGGAGCAAGCCGGGGAGAGGCTAAAGATTGCCATTCCATCCGCGATAGCGCTGATTTTTCTATTGTTGATGCTGCATTTTGGGAGGTTAGATCGGACCATTATTATCATGCTGTCATTGCCGTTTGGTTTGATTGGAGGGCTTTGGCTGGTTTGGCTGGCGGGGTACAACTTATCCGTAGCGGTCGCGGTTGGGTTTATCGCATTGGGCGGCATCGCGATAGAAACGGCCATCATCATGCTGCTGTACATTGATGCTCAGGTAAGAGAAGTTACTCCGAAAACCCGTGAGCAACTGCGAGACGCAATCAGTCACGGTGCCGTAATGCGTGTTCGCCCAAAGCTTATGACAGTCTTAACTATTTTGGTCGGGCTAGCGCCGGTCTTTCTAAGTGATGGCTTGGGTGCTGACATCATGCGTCGGATCGCGTTACCGATGATCGGCGGTATGGTATCAACTTTGATGTTGACACTCTTCGTGATTCCAACCGTCTACTATCTTTGGATTGGGCGACAGTTTGATCGATGATTCTTGCATGCAGCTGTCCTTGCGTACTACTAAGGACTCCGTGAATCGATTAGCCGCGCAATCCTTAATCCTATGTCGAAGCAGTGTATTCGTGTTATAGCAATCGATACCGATTCGTGTTTTCCAGATAGGTATCGAACTGATCTCCATGCAGTCTTTTCAAATAAGGCTCTTCAATTTTTCGCACGATAACCTCAATGCAACACCAACAAATCGCTGCACAAAGCCAGAGTAGGGGGTGCGGAAATAGGCCACATAGCCCGATCCAAAAGAGAAGTATGCCAAAGTAAATCGGGTTTCTTGACCGCGCATAAAGACCACCGGTTTTTAGCGTTGTAGTCTCAGTTTGATCAACGCCTATCCGCCACGAATCTCCCATCTGATGCTGCGATACGACGGTGATCACTACGCCAGTTAACCCCAGTGCGAAAAACAACCATTCTAGGGTGTTTGAAAGTCTTGTAATCGGTGAGACATAACCAACCCATCCAAGTGTTATCAAGACCAAGGCACTGGCAAACGACAACACAAAGAGGGTGCCAGGAAGAATTTCGACTAACGGTGCATCTAATGGCGCCGCTCTCAGGCCGAAGTCGCCAGTTCGAAATCGTTGCATCGCTGCTCGAAGAACGACTGCAAATACTAAAAAGAGAATGATTAAGGTGAGTGCCATTACAAATGCCTCTTTGATAATTAGAAATTAAGTTTATTGACTGCGCATTATTATTATGCAAACATATGAATATGTATTCAAGTGTATATTTATAAAATGACCAATAAAACTAAAACCTCAACTAATAGCCTTATTTCTGAAGAGCTTGTGCCTCAGCTTGCTGACTTATTTAGCATGATGGGAGACACCAGCCGTCTTAGAATCATATTGAGTTGTCTTCATGAGCCGATTAGTGTGAGTCACATCGCAGATCAGCTCGAACTTTCTCAATCGTTAGTGAGCCATCACTTAAGACTTCTTAAAGCTGCCCGTATGGTTCGCGCTGAACGGCGGGGAAAGCAAGTATTTTACGTAGCGGCGGACCAACACGTTCAATGTGTTATCGAAGATATGGCAGCGCACGTGTCTGAGCCACACAGTGTGGAGGACGAATAATGGTCGAGTGTAATGACTGCTCTGTAGCCACCAAAGATCAGAGTCAAAACCCTGTTTTTCGAAAAGTTCTGTGGTTCGCCTTATTGGTTAATTTGACTATGTTCTTTGTCGAGATCATCGCGAGTCACATTGGTGATTCGATGTCTCTACAGGCAGACGCACTTGATTTCTTTGGCGACGCAGCAAACTATGCGATCAGCTTATTTGTGCTGGGTATGGCGCTGCACCTGCGTGCACGAGCCTCTGTAGTAAAAGGTTTGACGATGGCTGTATTCGGGCTTTGGGTAATCGGATCCGCATTGTATCGAGTATTTGTCGGAAGTGAACCCGAGCCCATGATTATGGGGTCCATCGCCGTAATGGCATTAATTGCCAATATGTCCGTAGCCGTTATGTTGTACCAATTTCGAGAGGGCGATTCGAACATGCAGTCCATCTGGCTTTGCAGTCGAAATGATGCGATCGGTAACGTGGCTGTACTGATCGCGGCTGTTGGTGTTACAGCGTCTGCATCACGCTGGCCAGATTTGATTGTGGCGATGATAATCGCCTCACTGAGCTTAAGTGCGGCTTACACAGTTTTAAAGCTTGCGTTTCAAGAAATGCGGGTAACGTCAGAAGAGTCGACTATTTCTCAGACTGACGATTCCTGTAAAACCACACCTTAATTTCATAAACTTGCGTTACACTATCACCATGAGTCGAACTGCCGTCACCTATTTAATTACCGCTTTATTGCTGCTGATGAATATTCAAGCGGCCATGAGTGACGTGGGCGAGCTATTCCACCAAGATTCGGGCTTAGAAATTAATCTAAGCGCTGACACGGCTGCGCACACGGATGATGCGCATGACGATACGCACTGCCAACACTGTTGCCACACTCATGCTAGCAACCTCTCGGCAGATAACTCTCCCAATACTCAGTTTTGTTCGATTGAAACTCATTTCTATCACCAGATCGGTAAAAGTGGCCCAGCATCGGGGCCTCCAACACCCCCTCCCAACGCCTAGCGCATTTTCCTTTGTGTCACGGCGCGTGCGCTTCTAAACCTCGTTAATGGTTCTGATCGCGTTTGTCGTTCGCATAATTTATGGAAGATGACCCGTCGGCGAATTAGCTTTGCATAGCCTGCGTTTAAACGCGTCAATTTCACGTAATTAGAGCGTAGACGTGCACTGACTAAATCAGTCACTCCACGTTTCGGGTTGAACTGACACGCCGAGAAACATAAACGCGCTCATCCTCCATAAATTGAAAATATCCATAGGATCATTGGCCGAATCGACCATATACGTCGATCGGACTCGTTCCAATCTGTTAGGAAAATTCATGTTAGTCACTAATTTAAACGAGGTGAGACCGATTAGTTTGAGTCTCGTATTACTAATGGCCTGTGCCTCCGTGTTTAGCGGTGCGGCGCAGGCGTCTGAGAATTTAAACCTCAATCAAGCACTGCGGCTCACTCTCGAGAACAACCCCGAGCTGTATCAATTTAAATTCACTGAGGCGATCTTAAAGGCTCAAAGACAAACCAGTTCGTTACGTCCAGGCTTAGAGCTCGGTGCCGAGATTGAAAATATCGCAGGATCAGGAGTGAACGAAGGACTCGATTCAGCAGAAACGACCGTGGCGCTATCATCCGTCATTGAGTTGGGCGGTAAACGCCAAGCACGACTCGCACTCGCCGACTCGCGCTTTGATCAGTACACATGGCAGCGTCAAGCGGCAACGTTGGATGTGCTCGGCGCGTTGACGACGTCGTTTATCGAGGGGCTATTGACGCAAGCGAATGTTGAGCTTGCTGAAGAGTCTCTCGTTTTATCTCAGTCTCTGCTCAAAACCGTTAAATCCAAGGCGGCGAAGGGCGCTACTTCTGAGGCCGAGGTGATGCGAGCTAGAGCGTCTCTGGTTCGTGCGGAGATTCGACTTGATTCACAGCGGAATCAACTTGAACGCCAAAAAATGATGTTAGCCCAGTTTTGGGGAGAGGCAGAGGCTTCGTTCGAACGGTTAGATGGGGATTTATTTGACTATGAACAAGCTGGAAGTTTTGACCAGCTGTACGATCGCGTCAAAACATCTCCAGCCATGGAAGTGTTTGCCAGCGAGACCCGAATGCAAGAGGCGAAGGTCGCCTTGGCGCGTTCGAAAGGGCGCAGTGATCTGAATTGGCAAGTCGGCGTAAGGCGCTTTGAGGAATCAAATGATACAGGGTTTGTCGTTGGTTTTTCATTGCCGCTTTTTGCGGGCAAACGCAATCAAGGTGATTTGGATGCAGCACTTGCAGCGCGCGATTCAGCGCAGTCGGCTAGAAAGTTCGCATTACTTCGTTTGCGCGGCGATTTGTTCCAGGCCTATTCGCTGAGAAATCAAAACATTGAGGCAGTGCGAAAAATTAAGGACACCGCCATCCCTGCACTTACAAGTGCACTTGAGTTGACCCGTCGTGCGTATGAAAACGGCCGTTATCGATACGTTGAGCTTGTAGCGGCTCAAGAAGAGCTTTTGGCAGCCAAGCAGTCGTTGATCGACACCGCGTCGACCGCGTTAATCAGTCAGGCACTCATCGAGAAATTAACAGGCCAAGCACTGAACCAATAACCTAATTTCCGAGATTGATGAATGTTATCAACTCGAGGACCAAACATCATGAAACAGATAGTCATTCTTATTAATACCATTGTTACGCTGGGTGCTATGCCTGCGTATTCCGCAGGTGATCATTCGACCAAGGAGCACAAAGAAAGTCAGGAAAATTTTAGTCGTATCGAAGCCGACATGGCGCAACAGCTAGGGATTGTAACCTCAGCAGCAGCATCGCAAACACTTGAGCAATCAATTCCACTCTACGGGTCGCTTATCTCCGGTCCAGAACAAATCAGTCATGTTCGAGCTCGATTTGAAGGCTTGATTAAATCCGTAGCCGTGACCATTGGAGATCGCGTCAAAACAGGAGATTTACTCGCCGAGGTGGAATCGAATGACAGCCTCAAGGTCTATAGGATTCGTGCCCCCATATCAGGTCGAATTATGCAAAGGCACGCGAATACGGGCGAATTTACCCAAGATCAAGTACTCTTTTCAATCGCAAATTTAGATACGCTTTGGGCTGAACTGCGAGTCTTCCCATCGCGTCAATCCTTCGTTCGCGAAGGGCAAGCGGTGCGCATTCTGGATAGAGATGATCGCATTGATGCCAACATTGATCATGTAGTTCCATCTCTAGATACTCCGTATCAGCTGGCACGTATCAAACTTAAGAATACTGACCAGACACTGGTTCCAGGTTTGATGGTGCAAGCACACATTGTTACTGGCAAATTTTCTGCTGACTTAGCGGTGAGTAGAAATGCGATTCAAGAAATCGATGGTCGGCAAGGTGTCTTTGTTAAAGATGGAGAAACATACTCGTTTACACCGCTGGTATTGGGTAGGCAAGACGATGCGTTTGTTGAAGTCCTTGAGGGCCTTGCTGAGGGAAGTGAGTATGTCAGCTATAACAGTTATTTACTTAAAGCTGATATGGAAAAATCCGAAGCAGAACACGATCACTAGGGGCGCACAATGATTAACGCAATCTTGCGCCTCGCGATCGAGCGACGCGCGCTGTTTTTATGCAGCATATTCCTCATCGTTGGTGTCGGTATCTGGAGCTATCAAAAGCTACCGATTGACGCCGTGCCTGATATCACCAATGTCCAAGTCCAAATCAACACCTCTGCACCCGGCTATTCACCGCTTGAGGCAGAACAGCGGATCACATACCCCGTTGAGACGGCCCTTGCGGGATTGCCCAAGCTTTCGTATACAAGATCGTTGTCCCGTTATGGATTATCTCAAGTCACAGTCGTGTTTGAAGAGGGCACCGACATCTATTTTGCGCGTAATCTCATCAACGCTAAATTGGGATCAATTAAGAGCGCATTACCGCCAGGTCTAGAGCCGGAAATGGGGCCAATCTCAACGGGTTTAGGCGAGATATTCATGTACACCGTGCAGGCCGAGCCAGATGCACGAATGGCAAATGGTGAGCCTTACACCGCCACCGCACTTCGAGAAATTCAAGACTGGATCATCAAGCCCCAGCTCGCTCAGGTCAAAGGCGTTGTCGAAGTGAATAGCATCGGCGGATACAATAAGCAGTATCACGTTACTCCAGATCTAACAAAACTACTCTACCACCAAGTGAGTCTTGAGGATCTAGTTCAGGCATTGCAGGCCAATAATGACAATCGTGGTGCAGGGTACATTGAGCGAAATGGTCAACAGCTCTTAGTCCGATCGCCGGGGCAACTCTCGACGCTTGATGATATTGCTAGCGTTATCATCACTGAGAAAAATTCCGTACCAGTTATGGTCAAGGACGTGGCGGACATTGCCATAGGCAAAGAGCTTCGCACGGGTGCTGCGACGCGTGATGGTGTCGAAACAGTGCTTGGCACGGCAATGATGTTGATCGGCGAGAATTCTCGACAGGTGGCACAAGATGTAGCGGCGAAGCTCGACGACATTCAAGCGTCGATACCAAAAGGCGTCGTCCTTGAGGCTGTGTACGATCGCACTGCGTTGGTTGATAAGGCAATTGCGACTGTAACGAAAAACCTTTTAGAGGGCGCACTTTTAGTGGTCGTGGTGTTGTTTTTACTGCTCGGGAATCTTCGTGCCGCGTTAATCACCGCCGCGGTCATTCCACTGTCGATGCTGATGACCATCACAGGGATGGTCAGAACAGGAGTTTCTGCCAACCTAATGAGCCTCGGCGCGCTCGACTTCGGCTTGATCGTGGATGGCGCAGTGATCATCGTTGAAAACGCGGTACGGCGACTCGCCGAGGCGCAAAATCAGAAGGGCAGACAAAACTTGCGCGAGCGATTAGAGACCGTTTTTGAAGCAACGTCTGAGGTCATCAAACCCAGTCTCTTCGGCGTCGCGATTATCACGATTGTCTATATTCCGATCTTCAGTTTGACAGGTGTTGAGGGCAAGATGTTTCATCCTATGGCCGCTACTGTCGTCATGGCATTGCTATCGGCTATGATTTTATCCCTGACGGTGGTGCCCGCTGCGGTAGCGGTTTTTATGAATGGCGAGATCAGCGAGAAGGAAAGTGTCATCATCGTGAAGTCTAAACGGGTTTATGAGCCGGTGCTCAGACTAGCGATGAAGTTTCGACTAGCCGTTGTCGGTGGTGCGAGTGTGTTGGTTATTTTCAGTGTCTGGTTAGCCTCAACGCTGGGCTCTGAATTCGTTCCGCAATTGAATGAGGGCGATATTGCACTGCACGCGATGCGTATTCCTGGGACAGGACTTGAGCAGGCCGTTGAAATGCAGGCGATTTTGGAGCAGAAGATCAAATCATTCCCGGAGGTCGATAAGGTGTTTGCTCGCATCGGCACCGCTGAGGTCGCTACCGACCCGATGCCACCAAATGTGGCGGACAATTTCGTTATTTTAAAACCTCGCAGCGAATGGCCAAATCCTTCCAAAACGAAGGCGGAACTTGTAGAAGAAATGGAGCGTTCACTAGAAGAACTTCCTGGAAACAACTACGAGTTCACGCAGCCGATTCAAATGCGGTTTAACGAACTCATCTCAGGCGTGCGTGCTGATCTTGGAATCAAGGTTTTTGGCGATGACCTTGATCAATTAGTGAGTACAGCAAACGATGTGCTTTCGATCGTAAATTCCATTGAAGGTTCAGCTGACGCGAGAGTCGAGCAGGTAACGGGGCTTCCAACCCTTTCAATCATACCTAAGCGAACGGCCTTGGGCCGTTACGGTCTGAATGTGTCTGAGTTGCAAGACTGGGTGGCGGCTGCGATTGGAGGTGAGTCTGCGGGCATTCTTTATGAGGGTGATCGGCGCTTTGAACTTGTCGTCCGTTTACCTGAAACGGTAAGACGGGATGTCGAGGGTTTGAAATACTTACCGGTACCTTTACCGAATGGCGATTATGTACCGCTTGAAGAAGTAGCCACACTCGACATTGCGCCAGCACCCGCACAAATCAGTCGCGAAAATGGCAAACGTCGCGTAGTGGTGACTGCCAATGTACGCGGTCGCGATCTCGGCAGTTTCGTAGACGAAGTAAAAATAGCGGTACGAGAGCAGGGCAATATACCGCCGGGGTACTGGTTGGACTATGGCGGAACCTTCGAACAATTGGAATCGGCCAGCCAACGCCTAACAGTCGTAGTGCCTCTTACGTTGCTCGTTATTCTTGGAATCCTGGTAATCGCATTCTCTTCTGTCAAAGACGCATTGATCATTTTTAGCGGCGTGCCATTAGCACTGACCGGCGGCATTTTGTTTCTCTACCTGCGCGGGATGCCATTGTCGATCTCAGCAGGAGTCGGATTTATTGCGTTGTCCGGTGTGGCGGTGTTAAATGGACTTGTCATGCTCTCTTTTATTCGTCAGCTCTGGCAAGAAACCGGCGAGTTGACTAAATCAATCATTGATGGCGCCATGGTTCGATTGCGACCGGTTCTGATGACAGCGCTCGTGGCCAGTCTTGGTTTTATCCCGATGGCGCTGAATACGGGAACCGGTGCCGAAGTGCAACGTCCACTCGCCACGGTAGTTATCGGTGGGATTATTTCATCGACGATACTGACCTTACTGGTATTGCCTGTTCTTTATGAATGGGTTCATCGTCGTGAGGCAAATAAATAGATTCTACATTGTGGTCTCGATGGTTATCGAGGCCACAGCCTGCATTCAATTTGAACGTAATAATTTGAGCCATTATGCGAGCTTATTCAAACGATGATCAAAGCATCTGTCGAACTGGCTAGACGTTTTTCCTGGGTTTCGGTCTACGGATTACCGAGCCCCATTTTCTTTGTACAGCGCTCGATACGTTTATCCCAATCACCTGACCAACCCTGTGATTTTGCTATCTCAACCAAGTCAATCGCCTCTGTGAATTTCTTTTGCTTCTCAAGAACAATAGCCAGTTGTCGATAGCCCACATGACTGGGTAATGAGTGACCGTTGTACTCTTTTTCAAAGGCGGCTTTTGCTTCTTCCGCAAAATCTATTTGTTGCTTACAGGCCTCAATCGCTCTCTCAAGACCATCTGGTGAGTTATCTCTATCTTTGTATAGAGTCGTAATTTTGTTACTTAGCAAGAAATGAAGGTCAAGCGCTCGAGTATTAGTATCAACTAACGACTCTGCTTTTTTTAGACACTTCTGAGCTATGTATCGATGCTCGCTCTTTTGAAACCACCCAGCTAAAGTATGTAAAAACGCGATGCTGGAAATGGAAGTTGACCGGATATCGCCTGATGTTAGCGAGCTCCCACCCATTGGCTGATAAACTTCCTCGATAAGTTGTCGCTCTTCATCCGAAAACTCCTCGTTCCACCAATCTTCAAGTTGGAAATAGGCAATCATGCCTTTAGGTTTCTTACTTTGCTTATTCCCTTTGAAAAAACTAAATATGCTCAAACTAGTCCCCCTCTCAGACTGCTAATACTTTTCATGATGAGCGGCTGCGTAACCGTCTAGATATTCGCAGTCACTGCATATCTCAAGCCCCGTTGATGACTCAAGAAAATCATTTTTACACATACTGCATTCGATGGTTTCTTCGCTCATGCTGCATACTAAACACCTTTGATAATCGTGCGAATAAGTATCGTTGCCGCAACATGTGCACTCTAGGGTATAGAGGTGATCCTTCTCTATTCGAGTTTCTGCTTGAGAAACTAAAGCGATGTACAAGTCGGTATACTCACGTATCAGCGGCCAGTGCTCCTCCTTGAGATGGTCAGCTTTCCAATCAAGCTCCAAATGCTCTTCAGTAAAGGAAAATATAAATGAGAGACCTTGCCCCACTAATATTTTCGCCTGATCATCATCAATGTTAAATTGATAGTGCTCAACCTCGTTGCGCTTAACACGCGCCATTTTTACGGCGTTTTTATTTTCGTCGCTGAAGTGTAACCCTCCGACTTTTTGCAGTCGCTCAAAGGCTAGTTCCGCGCCAACCGTGAAAGCATCTGTGGATGGGTATTTATCGATGTTATTCAATAAGAATGCAGGGTGAATGATTCTAAGTCGCTCTTTTACTAGTAATTCTATCGTATGCGCGATATCTCGGATCACTCTTTTCCAATCCCCAGCCATGCTTTGTTTAACGGGCAGTAAGTGTTCCAGTGCGTGGCTAAGTGAATCAGCGGCATTTTCGAGCAAATTGAAATTGTGCATTTGATGGCTCTTATTTTGTTGGTAGTGATGAGAACGACATTTTCTTCCGTTCAAAACTGGCAGCGCCCCATACAGTAAGTAGACACTCTACAATCGCGTCGCAATCACGATAAAACGGGGGCAACGAGTTAAAATTTATCGACTCTAAAACTTTATTGCCTCGTTTTCTCAAATAATCTATCTCTATATCACCGTCTCCATGATCAATCATTTCAAATGGCTTGTCATGCACAATGATGTTGCGCGTCTCCGAAATTTTATCAGCCAAATTACCAACTCCTCTGCCTGGTATTCTGCCGTTAAAGAGGATGCCGATTTTCTTTGCAAGCTCTGAGTTACCCAAGTCCTTGATGTTTTTGCTGTCAGCGTATCTTCTTGGGAATTCGATCATGCTTATGATTTCATCTCTATCTGAAAATGTTTCAGCTAACGCATGATTCACCATGGACTCTAGTGTTATGACACTCCAAGCCATCACCATGCCCACAAGATGGCGTTCATTTTGCATATCACCAAAGGCCACCGTATCGAATGGAAACACCGCACCTTTGTTCTCTGAACGTTTTCTGAAATCACTATCCTTGGTCGAATTATAATAATCTAAGGCAACCCGATGCATTATTGAAACGCGCGCCCAGTTATCATTGACAGAGCTATAGATCACTTTGATTCCCCGTTTCGTTTATCCGCATTGAGTCTCGATCAGTATATTAGTAAAGTGTTCAAAAGTAAGGTTTTTGAATGGAGTCTAGATGTCTGAAATAATTAACTATGTATTAATCGATCTTGAAAATGTACAACCTAAAAATATTGGCGTCTTAGCTGGGAATAATTTTAAAGTATTAGTTTTCGTGGGTGAAAAACAGACTAAAATTCCACTCGATATGGCCGCTGCTCTGCAACAGCTCGGCGCTGATGCTAAATACATAAAGATCAATGGCAATGGTCCGAATGCACTCGATTTTCATATTGCTTTTTATATCGGAGAATTAGCCACTTCGAGCGCGCCGACTTATTTCCATATTATTTCTAAAGACAAAGGCTTCGACCCTTTAATTGCTCATCTAAAGTTGCGTAAGATTAGGGCGCAACGCCATAAAGATATTACCGACATTCCCCTTTTAAAAGTCGTTAACGCCACCTCACAAAAAGACCGTATCGAGGCGATCATGGGATATTTGGTTTCTCGAGGCAACGCCAAACCACGCAAGGTAAAAACGCTGAGTAATTCGATCAACTCGCTTTTTATGCGCTCTCTTGATGATGCAGAGCTTGAAGGTTTAATTGCCGAGCTTGTAAAACGAAAAATCGTAATTATCTCAAATGAAACCAACGTAAGTTATAAATTACCCGTCAATATCCTGGCATCGTAACGAGTGAATACACCGAGTTTCAATGAACCCTAAAATCATGTTGTTAAAATTATTTAAGTGGCCTCTCTTCTTTGTCGCTTTGTTTTTAGGTTTGGCGTTGGGTGCTGAGATTTTGGTTAACACGTGGCGTGAGCAAAAATTACTCGCAGGTGCGCTTAAAGGAATTTTGCCTTTCTTCAAATATGGATTATTTGGCTTGGCGGCGGCGACGGTGATCAGCGCCATCGCAGCGCTACATAAACTGTGGGTCTGGATCAAAGGCGAGGGTGACCGATGTAGTCGTTGTGATGGCATTACGGTGTATAAGCCTGATGGTCGCTACGGCCCCTATTTTAAGTGCCTAGCCTGCAACGCAAACGAAAAGGCCCTAAACCTTTAGCCTAAAGGAGGGCCGTCCTTGGCCGATTAGTGGGTTATAACTTTGGCGCTCCCAGTCCGTTACCGTAATGTCCTCCAGTAAAGTAGGCAGGTAACCAATTCTTGTTTTCATTAGCTTTCTCCTGAATCACCGCCTTTATATCGACCACCTTCGATTTTTCATAGAGGGCCACCGTGTCTTTGTTAGACAAGCTCTCAAGCATCGAAAACAATAAGGGCTTGCCTTGCGCTATTTGCACAAAAGCGGGGCTGGATTCAGCGTTCCAAAACTCAGTCATGTCAGGTTTGACTTCCTTATTGATCGCAAGCGTCGCTTCTGAGCTTGGCGTAATGGCGGACGCTAGCACCGCTTGAAGTAAGGCTTGCACCGCTTCGATTCTAAGCTTCATTATTTTTTTAAAGATTGTCGCAACACTACTCTGGTAGTGGTGCGTGTCGGGCTTTGACTTGATGGCTTTAAACGCGGTCTTAGTAAATTCCTTAGATTCAATATGCTTAGGGGTCGCGAATAATTCACCATTGGTGACCTCGGCATTAATGCGCGATAGTTGATCACAATGATTGATCATTAATTTACCATCCCCTGTTAGCAGCATAACCAGTAGCACGCGTTGAGCTAAGTCATAATCATTGATCACGGACGACTGAGCCGCTTGGGTAAAATAGCCGAGCAAATACTCATTCATTTTTTTAGTGACCTCGGGTTTTTCTTTAGGTAGATCGTTGTCGTTTTCAAGCTCTCCCGCCGCTTGGCGCTCTAGCGCACGAGCCTCAGTATTACTCAGTAAGCCTCTTTTCACCTCGACGTCGCCAGTGGGACTCACAAAAATTAATACCTTGCCACCGGCTTTTTTGGGAGTCTCACGGTATTGCCAAGAACTGTAGCCAGATTCGATCACCTCAACCGTCCAACGCTTTGCCTCACACTCAGACCTAATGGCCTCTATCTCAGCGCGTTGCAATGCCCAGAACTGTTCGGGGTCAGCAAAGAAGGTTTGCTCTTCAAAAAAATCCTCAACTAAAGCGATCTCAACATCAGTCATATCAAACAAGGCCACCTCAGTGTTGATTACTTCTTGGTCATTGGCTAAAAATGAGCGAACGTCTCGCGCCCAAGTCGGCGCATTCCCCTCTCGGTATAATTTCACCCACTGATTCAATCGGCCTTTCGGGGCAATGGCTAATAGCTTCAAGCAATCATCATCAATGTCGTCGGCCTCATGCGCTTTGATAATACTTACGGGCAGATCGCCCAGCGCCAAAGTCTGACGCACCTCTTTAAGCGTCAATGAGTAAACCTGAGAAATACTCTGAGCATCCCAATCCAACTTAGCCAGTTTAGAAAACGCCTTATAAGAATCCAGCGCCGACATGGGTAATTGATTCTTGTTCTCACTTAACGAAATCGCGGTCGCTTCCATATCATCCACATCGACCACCAAGCCCTCGAGCGTGACCGAGGGGTCTTTACGGCACAACTTGCGCAAGGCCTTACGTCGACGTTGCCCTGCGATCACGGCAGGCTTACCATCTTCAAAGCGAATAATAACGGGTTGCAGTTGGCCGTGATGCTCAATGTCATTGGCAAGCTCGTCGATGTCAGTGGCCTTGGCCGCAGGGCGAACATTGACTTTCGAGCAAATGGTCTCTTGCGGGTTAAACGATTGTATTTGTGTGGTTAGCATAACTAGTTACCTCATTGCGTAATTTAAAAGTACCGACAGACCCAGTCTTTAAAAAGCTTGTCTATCAAATGATGCGGTCGCGCATAGGGCGCGCTCGCTCATTTGGTAGCAACCAAACGGAGAAGCCAGGAGGCAGAGAAACAGCCCTAAGACGCAAAAAAAATTGATCAGAAAAAGACGAGACGAGAGGGCAATTTATTTTGTGGCTTACCGCAGGCTTTAGGGGCTTGGAGCGCCGGGCTGCAAGCCCATAAACAAAAGCAAAGCCAACGCCGTTGTCGGGCCGCGCCCGAAAACGTTAATGATCAGAAGCCCGACAGTCGCCGCGCGCGGTGATGAGCGATTAGCGAAGGCTGGAGAGCACGGCTGGCAGGGAGGCCAGTAACGCCCATGAACTCCTTAGCGAGAACGCAGTTAGGATCACTCAATTGAAAAATCCGTATTTTTCGTATAATATGGATTTAATTGATTAAGACAGACCTTTACGCATGACTAAAATAACCTCAGCCGAGTTTCAAAAAGGCTTCGGCCAATACCGGATGGAAGCGCATAAACGCCCCGTGATCATCACCAATCATGGGCGTGATGATCTGGCGCTTATTTCTGCCGAAGAATACAACCGCTTACGTCAATTAGATCAACAAGCGTTTTACGCTGATGAGCTTGATCCTAACATCCTCGATGAAATGGGCAGCCTACCCCTACCCAAAGAAGCTAAAGAGTTCGATAAGGAATACACACAAGGTTAAACACTAAATGGACTTTACGCCGCAGATCGGCATACTCATACGGCATATGTACCTCTGGCGCGACGAAGCCAGACAGGGCCGAGAAGAAGGCCGTAAAGCCAGACCCTGCCTAATCGTCCATGTACGAGATAACGAATACCAAGAAAAGGAGGTCTACATTGTGCCAGTCACTCACACCGAACCCAGAGACAAAACCCAAGCAATCGAATTACCACAAGCCACTAAGCGCCGACTCAAACTCGACCACCAAACCTCCTGGCTAATCACCAGTGAAGTAAACCGTTTTATCTGGGTCGGCCCCGATGTCAGAAAAACCCAAGATAACCAAACCTATTATGGTTATCTGCCATCAGGGCTAGTCAAAGACGTTATCAAGCAATTTAAACAAAACGCACAAAACAGACGCCTTAGTATTGTTAATCGAAGCGAATAGTAGATTAGATAAAAATGGGAAAATTTACTTGGTTATATTAATGAATGTGTATGCGAATTTTCGACGGTCTGCGAGATTGTTTCGCGTAACTCAGCGTATTTTGGATACTCATTACATTCTGTCTGTTAGTTCTAAGGGGGACTCTAAGTGACACAAGAAGGAAGTGAAGAAAAGAAGGTTTTCCCTTCGGTAGATGACCTTCCACCGGATGAACAGGGTGGCCCTATAGCCCGACGAGGTTTCACTTATCAAGATTATATTGCTGCGAAATTAGTCTTCGATATGATTTGTGACCCTCTGATTATCAAAGTTCATTGTGAAACCCACGATGACATTCTTGTAGTGCGGCAAGGTAGCAATGGCACCCGTTTTGCTGAGTTCGTTCAAGTTAAAGCCTCTGAACCCGACAAACTATGGTCGGTTGCCGATATTAGTCAGCAGAAAAATAAGCGCGCTGGTACATCTATATTTGAAAAATCACTGTCACGCGACAAGGTTTCTGAAGTTGCTTTATTTCGAATTGTTACCCTTAGAGAGGTTGTAACGAGTTTAAAGCCATTAACTTATCCTATTGGCCACGTTGACCGAGCTCCTGAAAGTCAAAACATCATATCTCTATTCGATGATCTTAACGGAAGGTTTCCAGATATTAAAAGTGAGAAAGGGAATGGTATTGACTATTGGTTAGCTAATACACGGTGGGAGGTTGCCGAGACTCAAGATGCTGTAAAGCAAGCATTGTTGATTAGAATCATACAAAAATCACAGCAAGACGAGGCACCACTCCTGTACGAACATGCCGAAAAAGTTTTAAATAATTTACTTAACATTGTAAAAAGAGCGGGAGATGCTAAGTGGGTGCCAGATCGGGAAAAAAAGATACTCGAGCGCGCGTTTGCGATGAAATGGTGGGAAGACTCGTTGTTAGAAGAAATGCAAAACAGAGGCATTGTTTCGGGTGGTAAGTTGCGTAAGAAAATGGAAACAGCACGATTTAATGAACCGACGATTAATCTTGCCATGTCTTTGCGACGCGACTATATCAGCGAAACCAGAACCCCGAGATATATGGATGAGGGTATTCAGAGCCGTCTGAATAGACGGGTGCGTCTTGAAGCTATGAAACTCCAAACTGAATATGCCGCTGGTCTCTTGGATATGAGTACTAAAGAGTTTCATGCCGAATGTCTAAAGCGCCTGGAGCGAATAAACACAGATGAAGAAAGCGCTAATGGCGATATCGCCTCATACTTAAGCGGATGTCTGTATGACATCACCGATCGCTGTTTATTTACCTTTGAGAGGCAAGAGTAATGCAATCCATATATTCAATCGGTGCTTACCCAGCAAGTTTGCCACTTGATGCTGATGAGATTGTTGAATTTCATCTGGCGAGGCTCTTATGCTTACTTCATATTTGTGGTGTCTCGGGCAAGATCAATGGACTAACGAAGTTCGCCAAACTAGATTTTTTCAGCCGATATCCTGATTTTTTTGAAACGGCTCGCTCATTTGTAGATCCGGAACAACAGGAACGTCCATCGCTCAGCAATGATAGTCATCAAACGGTTGAGTCGGCTATGGTCCGGCATCACTATGGGCCTTGGGATAAACGTTATTATCACGCGCTTGCACATATGGAGTCGAAGGGGCTGATTGCCATCCAGAAGCAAGGTCGAGGTTATAGGATAGAACTTAGTGAACTGGGCAGAGAGCGTGCAAAAACGCTCTCTGAACTTGAATCTTTTAAAAACCTCGTACTACATATGAAACAAGTCAAATCTACTTTTGGCGGCAAATCGGGAAATACACTAAAAAAAATGATCTATGAGATCTTTGATAAAGAAGTCGGTGAGCGGCCAATGGGAGAACGGATAACGACATGAGAAAACCACTACTTTCGATAAAGTACGTTGAGCGAGCATTGTCTGATGGAAGCACAGAACGTTTAGTTTTGCATGATGGTGTGAATCTTATTATTGGCGTACCAAACACCGGTAAAACAAAGTGGATGCAAACTTTGGACTATGTTTTAGGAGATTCAGGCGAGCAGCCTTTCGCAAGCGAAACAGAAGACTTTTTAGCTGATAAATATGTATCAATGAGTGCGTGCATATCATTCGATGAAGATGAAGACATTACCTACATGATAGGTCGGCGATGGCGAGAGCCTGGCGCAAAATCAAAAGTCTTTATCGATAATGAGCCGAAATCGACAAAAGAGTTTCAACATTGGATGCTGGAAAAATTAGATATTCCTTTATTAAATTTCCCCAAAGGTAATCCGATGTCGGGCCAGACTTGGCCAGAATTGAGTTTCCGCTCAATGTATAGACACCTTTACCGGCGTCAGACATTTTGGTCTGATCTGGTAGATAAGCAACCCGAAGCGGAATTGCTGGCTTGTATTCAGAACTTTTTAGGTCTAGCGGATCAAATATACACAGACGATTATGGTGAGTTAATCGACCTGAGACGCCAAGTAGAGAAGCTTGAGGCACGTAAAGATCAATACAGTGACACTCTCAATGATTTAGCGAGAGATCTCGTTGATGACGATAATTTGTCGGTGAGTGTCACGTCTGTGTCCATTGCAAAAGCGAAGGCGGCTAACATCAACAAAATCTCAGAACTTGAAGCAAGTAAGGAAAGCATCGTTAATCAAGCCACCAGTTCTGAAATCGATAAGAGTGATAAAAGCCGTATTGAAACGCTGGCGAAGCAGCGATCGGAACTGGTTCTACGTATGGAGCAAAGGCAAGAGAACTTGCATGGCATGGAGGAACGGATCGCAGCTTTAAGGCAGTTGCGGAATACGCTGGTGGATGAGATTGATAGAATTGGTAGAGCCAGTGATGCCAGTGAAGTCTTGTCCGACCTAAAGATCACACATTGCCCTTCATGCGACCAGAATGTAAGTAATGCGGCTGTTCACTTAGGGCAATGTGGGCTTTGTCATCAAGAGGTTGTTCAGCCTGTGTTGACGGCAGAGATTGGGAAAGAACGAATCAAATTTGAGTCTGATCGTTTAAGCGCAGAGGTTAAAGAAGCTGAGGAGCTTCTATCTGTTGCAATCAGCGAGCATGACCAAGTGTTATCAGAAGCTAGAGATTTGGGTGAAGATCTTAAGCGGATTGAATTACAGCTTAAGCCAGCACGCGCAGCGGTTGGCGCGCTCGTACAGGAAAATATTAGTCAAATCGACCTAGAGATTGGACAATTGAATGAGCGTAATATTCAATTGGAGAGGGTAGAAAGCGCAGTGGGTCTCGATGTTGCTATTGCCACTAAGATCACTGATCTTGAGGATAAAATAAAACCATTGGCCGAGGCGGTAAAAGAGTCTCAAGGTTCAGCCGACTTTGAGGAGCGTGCTGCTTGGTTAGAAGAGGGTATGAACGAATACCTTAATGCAATTAATGCTATCCGACCGGATAGCTGGAAGCATAGTCCGTTGGGTGTGTACCTGTCAAAGTCAACCTTTACCCTAAGAATTGGTGATAAGCGGTGGAAACGTCTTTTGGGTGGAACGGATACTCTTTTCGTGCTTATGGCATATCAATATGGCTTGCTATCACTTATTCGACATGATGCATCAAACTTCCCCGGACTCATCATTATTGATACCCCCGCCGAGTTTATCGGGGAGGCTCTCGGTGATGGTCTCAATTTTATAGTTCAACCGTTTATTGATTTACTCAGCGAGTTCAATGATGGGGGTCAAGTTATTATGACTGGCGCATCATTTGACGGTATTGAAAATGCTTCGGAAATAAAGCTTAAAAATGTCCATGTTGTTTAGCCTTCTTAAATTTTCAGTCGCTGACTAGGTATGGACAGTAATACAAGTTTTATCGAAGCCTTAGTGGATGAGGTAATGTTCTTTGGTGAACAGCTGCATTTAGAAGATTGTCAGGAAATGAGAAGGGCTTTTTGTCGATCTGTATTTCAATTTGTTGACGGTGTTTCATCCGCCTTGAAAACTAATATTTTTCTATCGGAATCACCTGAATCAATTGGACATGATTTTTATCTAGCCGTACAAGATAAAAGAAGAGTGCAAAAAGACGGTAAAGAAAAAGAAATTTTTGTCCGAAACGGCTTTGCACGAAACCTATCTTTTTCAT
Organism: Arenicella sp.; assembly: GCA_965230315.1. Classification (GTDB taxonomy): domain Bacteria; phylum Pseudomonadota; class Gammaproteobacteria; order Arenicellales; family Arenicellaceae; genus Arenicella. Next base: position 2,495,036 of record CBDDKT010000002.1, on the reverse strand, counting down.
TTGACGCCTCAGGTGCTGTAATGGGCGTTGCAAGAAACATTAAAGGAAGTAACCAAGATTGGCAGCGTTTTAAACGATGTATCACTATTAGAAACAGAGTTGTACATCCCAGTAGTCTCAAAGATTTAGAGATTAAAAATTCTGATATTTTGGAAATGGTTGCTATGTTTGAATGGCTTAAAAATCTATTAGTATTGTCCTTTATAGAAGATGCGTCGATACATTTAGAGCAAGCTGAATCTCTAATCGCTTGCTTTAGTGAAGCTGCCGAAGGTTAAAACTATCCGGCTGTATTTACGCTATTACATTTGTGTTGTATATTATTTATGGGTTGCAGCGAGGCCTTTTATCCCACATGCCTAAACTCCAGGCATAAAATAGTTTGCGTGCGAACTACGCTAAATAACCGGTCATTGATTGTATGGTTATTATCTAAAACAACTAATTTCAATATGGTTACTGAGTGGGGTCAGAAACTCCGTATTTTAGGAATTAGTCATGCCCAAAAAAAATTATTCGCGTTTTACGTCTAATGGTTATTCACACACATCATTAAATCGACGTGTAAGTAAGCTTGTAAAAAATAATAGTATAAGCCGTACACAAGCAAGAAAGTTAGTTGCAGCTGAGATTGGATACCCTGGTTGGAAGCAAGTAATTTACGAGCCAGTTTGCGAATCTAGAGACCAGTTTTTCGGTGAGCGCTTCTACAACAAATCAAACTATCAATCACATTTTGACGCGTATCGAGAGTCACATAATTTGGCTGATACTTCAGATAACTACCGACGCTTCCTTGTCCAACAGCATGAAGTTATGGAATCTCTGATTAAAAAAGAATCCAAGCTTCAAACTAAAAAAATATCGGTAGACACAGCGATCAAGGAATTGATGCCTAGATTAGAAAGTATGGGGCCAGAGTCATATTTACCACAGCATTTACCTGATTATTTGCTGCAACCCATGATTGAGGCGCTCGGAAAATGGCTTGAGAACCCGACAATCGTCGTGGACGATGATGACGAAGATTTTGTCTTTATGATGAAAATTATCATGGAAGTTGTATTTGTTTTAAAAGCTGCCGCAATCCTGATAGATGATCCTAATCATCCAAATAAATTTAGCTTTAACGACGAGGAGATTTTCGAAAATATGGAAGCCTATCATTTGCAGTTATCTCTAGAGTCTTTGAGTAGGAATACCTACGCTGCCATTTCAAAACCAACACTTAAAAATCTCCTCGATCCAGATGCTGAAATGGCGTTCAAATTCACAGATGAAGCTGTAGATCGAATGCAGAAAATCTAATTATTACGCTACGGCATTGTTTAATAAGGGCAACTTTCTTGCCCTTATTAAACATCAAAAAATAAATTACCAATATGGACAAATGTTGATTATCCGGTTTAAGTTTATGCTAGGGTAATGTGTATTAAGCTAACTGCTGGTTGAAACTAGCTGCAAACCAGATTTCCAACAACGACACTTTCTAGTCGTTGTCTCCACTCTTAATCAGAGATTTACACAAAGAATTTATCGAGCAGGCACGTTTCGTGTGCCTGCTCGATAGGTATTCGTGCGCCTATCATAACGGCGCTTTATTCAACCCACGCGGGGATACTTATCCCCGCGTGGGGATTGGTGTCCCCGTTTTTTTTGGAGCATCAATTATGAAACGCCAAGATCATTTTTTATATGTGAAGCAAACCAATGGCCGCTATGCGATTGCCGACCCAGATGAGGTTGTACAATCCGCTCATGACATTGTTGCATCGTTATACCAGCGCGATAATAAGACGGCCATCAGCAGTCCTACTGTCGCGCGCGAGCAATTGTATTTAATGATGCATCGAGAACACGAAGTGTTCGTAGCGATGTTTTTAGATTCAAAACACCGAATCATAAAAGTTGATGAACTTTTTCGAGGAACAATCGACTGTTGTAGCGTTCCAGTGAGAGAGATAGTCAAAGAGGCGCTTAAGTGTAATGCGGCCGCGCTGATAGTGGCTCACAATCACCCCTCGGGTATAAGTGAGCCATCTGTAGCGGATAAAGCTCTTACCGAAGCCATTCATCTGGCACTCAATATGGTGGGAGTTAAATTGCTTGACCACTTTATTTTTGGATCAGGTGGTTATGAAAACGCCGTTTCTTTTGCGGAGATCGGATCGTTGAATTAGCCCTTTGTTCTCTCGTTAGATTAATCTGACGAGAGAACTTAGTTTTTCTAATTTGCATTAAATATATTCAATTCGTCTTGAATTACTGCAATTAGGGCTCCTATACTGATTCGGTAAGTAGCAAGAAATCTATATCTGCAATACCGATTGAAATGCAGCGAACATCGGATTTACACAATGACCGAGACGGTTAATACCCCTCGAGTTTCCCAAGAAGGTTGCACCTTCCGTGTTGATGGCTTCGTCGAAAGGCGGGGTCATCAATAGTTACTTTCCCTCCCTTTAATCTCTCTTTTCCCCTCTGTTTTATTACAAACAAGAAAGGCGTCGTTTGAAAACTGTTACGCCTTTCTGTTGTCTTTGTCGTGTCTAAATAAAATACTGAAGACTCCCAATTAATCAGTAAGTGCATAAGTTAATGCAAATTGATGCAACACAAAGTAACGCCATAAAGCTTCGAGTACTGGAGCAGTTTTATGGCCTAGAGGAGTATTTAGATATGCTTGAACCATTGCCTGAGATGCTTACCAAACTGGATGATGCCGAATCCGAATTTGGTCTTATCACCGCGATAAGTGACTTAGACATTTGGTTTGTGCGAATCACCAACAATGATAATTCAGAGGTATGGAGCCCGTTTAAGGAGCCACTTGCGAGTTACGCAAAACGACATGATTTGCTTACCGCTCATCTTTTCGCTGAAAAGCAATACTCCAATGCAGAGATACTACGTTTTCTTAAGCTGACATTATCCTCATGAAATCCTTAGGCGAATCATGGGTTGGTGTTCTGATTGGCGTCGTCATTGTGGCTGGAGTATTTATCTGGAATCGCATGAGCGTTGCGAACAAGCATCAAGCGCAACCGCTGAGTCTAGATGCTAACGACAGCGACATGGGAGTGCACCGAACACCTATTGAGGAAAGTATTCGCCAAATCGCATTGATTGAAAAAGATGAGTTTCAAACATTTTATAGTCCGGTCATTCAGAAGGTCGAGGACTATGAGCGAGTCCTCGGCGAAGTTTTAGATCGCCATTATTTTGAAACAATTTATAAGGCACTGCGCAAACGAAGAGCGTCAATATTTGAGTTCGGGTCATCGGAGAAAGACCAAGAAACGAAAGCGCTTTGGACATTTGCGATATTTTGCGCACTCTCAATCAGGCATATCATTAAGCGCTATCAGGCATTTGAATTTAAGAGAGCGGGCATTGCTGTCAGTCCTTTTCTACTGACTCTAAACGACATTTCGGAATGTGATAAAAGCGGCGGTGGTGGACGCAGTTGCTTTCGCTCTAACAGCTTAAACATCCACCTCATCGATAAAGTTTTATCTCCTCAAACCATCGAGCGATTTTCAAAGGCTGGCATATACCCTTTTATTTTGAACAGTGTTTCAGGCTTCTATCAGGAGAGGATCAATCCCTTTTATTCAATTATTGAGCAAGTAGAAAGTCATGTGAATGGAGAACGATTGAACGCGGCAAGTGTCTTTCAACAAACCATGAAGGTCGTACTGACCCTAATCGAGCAAAACACATTCTCTAAAAATTCGAAAGACGCATTCGTATTTGAAGGAACATCTTATCTACTCATAGACAGAAATTTTCTATGGGAACTGCATCGAGGATATGCGATCAGTGAGAATCGCCCACTCGGTAAAAAAGTATTTGAAGCGATGTTGAGTCAAGTATTTGAACTCGGAAAACAACTCGATAGGACCGCCATATACACCGTAAAGGCTAACGAAAATATAATAGACGATAGTCAAGAATGTGTGGCCATAGAATTACGTAATATGGTAGCGTTAAGTTATAAAGCAGTTCCTTACTATCAGCCAAGTGATCGTAAGCGAATACAAAGAAGCACACTGCAACGGAATGTCGCGATAAGCGATACTGATAGGGGAACAGCCGAAGAACATTCAGCGGCACAATTGGAGGCTCAACCTGAGTCACGGGAGAAATCCCAACTTCCAAATAACACGTCAGAGAAGATGGGCTTAAAAGACCTATTTTCAGACCAGCGATAGAATGTTCTTCTCCACCAAATTAGTGTTCGCTATTGGGAATGGTCATATGGGTTTTGCGATTCACGGTTTTATAACGGAGATACTTAGCCATGACTAATCCAACCTCGATGATCGACGTGTTCAATATGTTTCTAGAGCACAGTCGTGACCCTTTTCTAAATTCAATGCAAGGATTGCCCGCGAATGTCCTCGATCGACTCATGGCCGACATGGTTAAAAATGCCGAGATCAACTGTCAAGATGGGCGCCTTAGTATTGTTGTCGATATGAAGGCATTCAAGAACAGAGTCAAAGCCGCATTTACCAGTGAAATAGTAGAAGATGAAGTCGGCGTCTTAATTCAGTTTGGAGCCTCAAAAAATGTAATCAGTGAATTAACTGGCGTGCATCAAACTAAGATCGTATCAAAGCGAAAAATCATGGATTCGGAGCTGCCAGGGCAAGGTAGACCTACTCAACTGGATGCCGGTGATCGTCAATTTATTATCGATGCATGGAGACGTTTCAAAGGTAATCGAGTGGTCCGGTTGGTGAGAACACATCATTATTCGAAGGTGCCAATAAACGATGTGTGGATGGTGGTAAGAGACCTCTCTAAGTCGAATGATTCAATGGAAAATAGTCATGTTTCTAAGCAAGATAGTTCTTACGCTTCACAGTAGCGACGCTGATTTATTATTCAAAGGCGGAACTCGAACCAAGCAGTTCATTCCGGGGTTTTTCTTTGCCCAGAAAAAATTAAATGCTCTCTTTGCGATGGGAATGAAGGAGAATCCCTATGCGGAAGCTGCTCTGATGGAGATGGATTTACGCTTCGATGAAGTCCGAGATATAACCGATCAATACATTGCGAAAGCTAAGATTGGGCTCGACGTAGCAGAACAAGAAGGCATGAAAATAGCACTATTGACTCGTAATAAGCCGATCACACATGAGATATCATATTCGACGGAATACAGTAATCTTTTAGCCAAGATGATGCTTCAAGTAGATCTTGCTTTTCGGTATATCAGAACAGCTCATTCTGGTGGCTATTTGGAAGCAGAGCTTGCAACCGAAATGATCAAAAGTCTTCGTCGGAAAGTCAGAATGATTTTTGATCGATCGAGTTCTTACGCTAAGAAAATTGAGCCTAATTTGACGCGTGATGACATTATTAAAAAGACAGCGAAAGCCAAAACAATGATTGATAAATTAGGAATGCCGAACGACAAAATATTATCTGGCGAAGTTTCGTTTAAGCATAAAAGGATCAGCGAACTGGGGTTGTGACATAGAAAAATATCGATGTTAACGAACCCGTGGTTTTTAAAAAGCGGCGATTTATCGCGGCTTTTTTATCGCTCATAAACAAAGAAAATCAAACTAACTTGAGAATCGTCAACGCGCAGAAAGCCTCGTCATTGTTAATGCGTAGCGAACAATGACGAGGCTTGCGACGTCCGTTCCTTGGCCTCATTGCAGCCGTTCCGGCGCATGATACAGACATGACGGAAAGACTATTCTGTATCATAAACTTTCAACACAAATTTTCTTATGCTACAGTGAATACGTAGACAAATAAGCAGCATCTTGCTCGTCTCACAGTTTCGAAAAAAGCGATGAGCTATTACTCGAATCGATTTTTAACTCCGCTTATTAGCGATTTTTCCAACTCGTCTCAGTCAACTCTGATTGTGGCATTTATTCCCAAATAGTTTTCTTATCGGTTTAATTCGAGTAATCGAATTCATCCATCTATTCATTCATCTTCTGTAATGAAGAGTCTAACCAGCTCTTTTCGTGGAGCCTATCTGTGCATCATTTTCTTGCGAAAGTGGATGGTGTATTTCTATTCAATCCGAAATCCAAAAGGAGGTAATTATGATTTATCCATATACGGGTTTTACTTAGCAATACGTTATGACTTTTCGAATCATAACGAGCCTTAGGGCTGTCGTGTAACGAGCGACATAAATTTCCCGCGTAACCATCAATACCTTGCGTATTGAGACGGGATTAACACTAACCAATTTGAGATTCGTTATGAAAAAACTAAACTATGGTTTAAGAAAAATGGTCAATAAAAACCGGGACGGCAGTTACGGGACTAGGGCTGAGAGGAATCGCTCGCTGCAACTTATTGCTAAGCAGCTCGATGATCTTGGTTTTAAAAATATGACTGTCTCATCGTTAAAGACTAAACACATCTGGGCATTGGTTCGATATTGGCAATCAACTGTTTCAGAGCACACCGGCAAGACTGTTTCAAACGGCACAATTAAAAACCGTATGTCAGCATTGAGGTGGTGGGCTGAAAAAATTGGCAAACAGAATATCATTCCAAGAAGAAACAAAGATCTTGGTATTAATAATCGCCAACGGTTACCCGCAACCGATAAAGCGTTTCAACTAACCGATGAACAAAAAGAAGACTTGCCACGTTACTTGAATTTGAGTGCGCGCCTGCAAGAAGAGTTTGGGCTTCGCCGAGAAGAGGCAGCAAAATTTACGCTCTCTAAAGCCGAGCATGATGACCATATAAGATTGGTGGCATCTTGGACAAAGGGTGGCCGAGCTCGAAGTATTCCAATTCTGAATGATCGGCAGAGAGTATTGCTTGAGGAAATTCGTGCGTATGCACCCAAGCGAAGTTTGATTCCATCAAGAATGAATTACGATCAATACCTGTCGCATCGAAATTACATATTGGCCGGCTCTCAAGTGCCTCCAACACATGGTTTGCGTTATCACTACGCCCAACAACGTTACCTCGAACTTACAAATGGGATGAAGCCGCCGCGTCTTGGTGGTAAGAGTAGAGGTCAGCTCGATGAAAATGAGAAAGCTCTAGACGAAAAAGCTCGGCTAATTCTCTCTGGAGAATTGGGGCACTCACGAATTGACATTACCCGTCACTATTTGGGTTAGCGATACTCCTTACATTTCTCGTTCGTACTTACCCACAGATTTTCCCTTCTCAGCAATGAACGGATCTTTTGGATGATCCTTTTTAATGGCTATGCCATGAAGTGAAAATCTGTGGATAAGTACTACAGCTCTCATGTGGAAAAAGTCATGGATAACTCCTGCGGAGTTAACGCACAACTTTTACGCACAATCGAGCAACTGCATAATACTTTTCTTGTCAGCATTTAAAGAGTGAAGTATTGTAGAACTGAACCAGATTGGGGGATCGTTTGAATATAGAAAAAGCATTTTGTCATGAACTTGGTCGCAGTATCGATATCAGCCAAGCGCGTAACGAATACTTTCGTCAAGACATTCCCAGAACTAGATTCACGTTTTCATGTTCGTCGCCTGAATGCCAAGGCGACCTTGACGTAAAAATTGTCGGTGTGAACTACGATAAGTTAATCACAGATGACGAAAACTATGTTCAGGCACATTTTAGAAGTAAAGATAAAGGTAGCCATTCAGAGGATTGCCGCTGGGTTATCGAGGAAGAAGCAAGACGTGAGTACATCGATCAAGGCGATTCCAAAAAGGAAAAAAAGAACAGGCATCGGCGCACTACTGAACAAAATTATATCGAAGTATCGACGTTTCTAAGTCGTACTAAGTCGAAAAAGTCGCATACTGAGGAGTCAAGTAAACCAGTCGAAAAGGGAATAGATACGCCTAAACTTAAAGCATCGAATCGATCAGCTAGAATTAAAAAAGCGATAAGCAGTATTGAAAGAGGGTATACCTCCGCCTCTTTTAGTGAGTTGGTCTCGAACTATCTCGAAATTAGTCGGCAAAAGTTATGGGACACACCGCTGAAAGTTGAAGGGTGTCGCGCAAATACCTACGGGCAATTTTTTAAAAAATTGGAATGGTACGACGATACTAAAGCTAGTGAGCACATTTATTTCGGTAGTGTGAAAGTCGATAAGGTCTACCCCAAGGACTTTGACTTTGCCCAAGGTTTGCCTAGTGGCATAGTTTTAAAGTTTTACCAAAAAGTCACAGTAGGCGATACAACAAGCGCCCCTACTTTATATATAACCAAGAAAATGTTCGATGAAAGCCCAGCAGCCCATGTGCTCGCTGAGTCGATCAAAGCAGCGTACCTTGACGAAGATTTTAGCAACTACCTATGGTGTCATTTCTATGGGCGTATTGAAGAGGTAGAGAGAAGGGGCCGAAATGATAAAAGCTATAAAGTATTGAGTGTGGTTCCCAGTAGCATAAATACACTTGAGCTGATTCCATTCAAAAAAACGAAGTGAGCAAATGAAGCTATTTAATGTAGTACGTAAAAAAGGATTTAGTCCGCCAGCTGGTCAGGAAATAGTTTATTTGGTGATCGATAGATGGGACGATTTTGGTTTTCAAACGCAGTTTGCAATGATTGTTTTTGATAAGAGTGGAGAGCGCCATAACCTCCGTCAGGTAAAAATAGGATTTTTAGGGCAAGAGACTGGTGCCGCTACTTGTGATGAAATGCCAGAGCAATTCGACTCACTGGATCGTAAGTATTTTTCTCTGGGTCAAGATGTCTCTTACTACAGTGATATTAAACAAAAGCTCTCGGATGAGTTAGCTAAAAAAATATTGGTTGGATTGCATGATGTTGCGCACAGAGGCGGTGCAACTGACCAACTGTTAAAGGAGGATGTTTTCAAAACTTCGATTACAAGGGGAATCAGTTATGCAGCTATTAAAGTACAGTTTAAAAGGGTTCTTGATGGAGGGGCAGCGTTAACTGAATACAAATTCTGCTATCGAAAGGCTGCTAACGAGAGATATTCTGGAGTTGAATTAGATTTTGAAGTGACTCCAGATTCGAAGCCTCCCACCAATATGCACGCAATAATTGGACGCAATGGAATTGGTAAAACAACCCTTTTGAATGGAATGATAAATAGCCTAGTGAGTTTAGAAAGTGATGTCTCAGAAAATGGAGGTTTTTACGAATATGCAGCCTTTCGAAGATCAATAAATGTCGTTGATGATGATTATTTCACAGGGGTTATCTCTGTTGCATTTAGTGCCTTTGATAACTCTGTGCCTCCTCCAGATAGAAAAAAAGATCAAGGAGGTGTTAGTTACACGTACATAGGTTTGAAGAAACGCGCAGCCGAAGACGACCAATTCGACAAAGATTTAGAGGAGCCAAGCCAGCTTAAGATTTCTAGCGCACTTAAAGGACCGGAAGACCTAGCATTTGAATTTGCCAATGGCTTAACAGGGTGTTTTAGTTCTGACACTAAAAAATCCAGATGGGAAGCCGCTATCTCCACATTGGAGACGGATAACAATTTTGCTCAAATGGATCTTAAAGGCCTACTAGGACTCAAATCTAAAAAGCGTGAACAAGAGGCAATCCGCCTTTTTAGGCTAATGAGCTCCGGACATGGAGCCGTCCTATTATCGATAACGCGAATTATCGAGAGCGTAGAAGAGAAGACCTTAATATTGATAGATGAGCCAGAAAGCCATTTGCATCCTCCTTTACTATCGGCGTTCATTCGTGCTCTTTCAGATTTATTGATGGACCGCAATGGCGTTGCATTAATCGCTACACATTCCCCCGTGGTTTTACAAGAGGTTCCTAAAAGTTGTGTTTGGATGCTGCGACGGCAACAGCTTGAGTTGACAGCTGAACGTCCCGAAAGAGAAACCTTTGGTGAAAATGTTGGATTGTTGACACATGATGTTTTTAAGCTAGAAGCCAGCGACTCGGGTTTTCATAGTATTCTGAATAAAGAAGTTGCGAAAGGCCTCTCATACGAAGAAATTTTAGAGCTTTATGACCACCAGTTTGGACTAGAAGCTAGAGGATTACTTAATTCTCTTATCTACAGTCGAGACAATGAAGGATAGTAATGAAAGGGATAGACAGGCCTGAGGTGGCTACCTCAGAAATTTTCGATTTATGTATAGAAACCATTCAAGACGCCGATCTAGTTAGCCGATACAAATCTATATACCCATGTATTCAAGATGCAGAGCAGGTCTATGAGGAGCGAGTACAGAATTCCGAACTCTATAAAATCGACCCTTGCGTTGAGAAAAATAGAGAAGCTGTAGTCGGTGAAGTGACTAAAAAAGAATTAAAAAACCTCTATACAAATCATCTCGTTCCTAAGAAAAAGCCCGCACGTAGAATCTATGATCAACTACTCAATGCCGCTAGTGGAGGCATATGTCCGACCTGTGGACTCGGTCATGTATACACACTGGATCATTATTTAGTTAAATCAAAATACCCCCTGTATTCGATTTTAGCCATTAACCTCGTGCCAGCTTGCCGAGACTGTAATAGTGGAAAATCGGCTTCGGTTGTAACAAGCAAAGGTTGCCAAGCATTTCACCCATATTTTGATCAGCATCTGATTGAAAATGATCAATGGCTATACGCCAGAGTAGTTGAGAATCATTCTGCCGCTATTGAATTTTATGTTGACGCGCCTAGTTATTGGCCGCCTGCGATCGCGCAAAGAGCGAACTCCCATTTTTCCGAATTCGCACTAAAAAATCGTTTCGGAAAAGAAGCATCAAGATTACTTATTTCTACTTCGATGAGTATTGAGCGCTTTAGCACTAAAACACTTAGGTTTTCTGAGATTAAATATCAATATGGAGCTGAAAAAGATATCGAACTAAATGGATGGAGAACAGCATTCTTTTACGCGTTAATGAATAGTGAATGGTATCTTGAGGACGGGTTTCGATTATTTATTCCTTCTTGATATCGATTTTTGTTTCGACTAATTAGTATTAATTTCAATTGATTATCGTCAAAAAAATCATATTTGACATTAGTCTAAACAGGGCGTAAAAATAACGCAGGAACACAGGAGTGTTACCTCGAATTGAGATAGCTTGATTCATGCCAACGGATTGGATTTTCTATTTGGCACTCAGTGCCTGTGCAGTGAGTTAGCTCACTCAATAATTCCCAAGTATGAGCAATGTGAGGCGCTAATCTTTGCATGCTCGTTCTTTAGTACGACTCAATTTTCAAGGTGTATTACTGACTGAAAACACCGAAGTCAGATTTTCCGAAAATTGTGTCCATTGGACAATGAATATGTCCATTGGATACGTAGTGATCATTGTTTAGTAGGCGCAGTTTTTATTTTTCTTTCCTTAAATAATAACTGGAGATTTCCTACCATGACTATGCAACAACAAGCAGTAAAAAATGATCCTCAAGCTAGCCCTACTAATGGCGCAGCTAACCAAGATAAAAGTAACGATTACATCAATCATTACTTATCTGGCAATCCGATTATCTACATCTACAAGATCACTGATTATGTAGATCAGAATACCGGTGCAATTACTTGGTTTTACAACGGCAACATCAAGACTGGCAAGAAAGACGGCAATAACTATATTTCCGTTGAAGGTACTTTGTCAGAGCGGGCGTTAACCGTTTTAAAGCCGATGATAGCCGCCATTAATGCGGGCGATCCCTTGCTTAAGAGATCCGTAGGAATTACCGCTAAGACTCCTCGTTTTGAGGGTGTCAGTGCGTTTATTCCTAAAGGTCAAACTGAGCCTGTGGGTGTCGCGCGCTTTCGTATCAACAACATTCTTGATATGCGCGTTTTCGAAAAAGATAAACCAGTCGAAAACACGGTAAGCGAGCAAGCCGGTCAAAGTAACAATGACATCGATGGACATATTCCATTCGACCCTCGTTAAACTTTACCACTTAAACAAGAAGGCCATACACGTGAACTCGTGTGTGGCCTTTTTTTGGTCGAACAATTTTAAAAGGCGTGCACAAATTTATGTAACGCCTTTTCATGGTGCTAGGAAATCTAGCTTAATAAACTCATTAGACAACTGGAGAAATGTACATGAAAAAAATCATTGTTATCGTCTTGTTGTTGGCGAACTCGTTTTGCATTGCAGGTGAAGTATCTGTCGGGCGCTATGAGTTAGCGAATACAGAACCCTCTAAAGCTCAACGCTTTCCATTGGTCGAAGTAAGGTCTGAAGCTATTCCTATGAATATTCGTCTAACGGGTGAGGCCGTCGATTTTATTTTGATGCGCACGGGTTATGCGCAGGCTGCATATGAAGTGCGATCACCGCAAGACGTAGCGCTCATGAGCAAACCTCTGGCCCTGGCTAACAGAGAGTTAGTGAACTTGCCTGTGATTGAGATGCTATCGATCATTGCGGGGCTGGGCTACAAGCCCGTAGTTGATCCAATTAATCGCTTGGTTGCATTCGAGGCCGTTTATGAATTCGAGTAATGTCAATTTTTCCAAGTTGGAAAACCTATTCAAAGTTTGGACGGCAATTTGGGTTGTTGCCAGCGCCTCTTCTACGTTGATCTTTTGGGTTTTGCAGTCGAATCGGTATGACGCAATTAGCACGGGGCTGAAGACTCAAACGGAGTTACTCCAAGGAGGTAGTAATGAATACCTTAACTAAGTTTGTCGTCATTGCGAGCATCCTTTGGTTGACAGGGTGTGCTTCGACATTTCCTTGGCTTGGAGGTGGAACGTCTTCGAAGGTTGGCCAACGCTTTGAGACATTTGACTACGCGGGAACGTCGGTTTACTACCGTGATTTAAGTAGCCCTTGTGATATGACTTCTGTTGCTTGGGCGGACCAAGAATCTAGAACGACTACATCTAAGAATGATGAGCAAAGCATAGACTGTTCAGTTGCCAATATTGAGAGACCTCAGCGAGTTGAACATCAACAATGGCTGGTCGAAAAGGAGCTCAGTATTTCATTTGCGATACGAGAGAAGGCGCTAGCCGCTGAAACTACTGACGCTAATCTATCAGAGCTTCAAAGCTATCGTGTAGGCACTACCAAATTTCAAATATATGGTGCGGCAGGCTTTGAAGGGCCACGCGCCGAACAACTTGGTCTTGCACGGGCTAAGTATGTGAAAGGCCAACTTCTGGCGATGGGAGTTGAAGATGAGCGTATCGCGATCATGCCCTACGATGCTTCTATCCCTGGGCTTCAAGCGGTTGTGAAAGTGTTGGGTGCGGTGGTTCTGTGAATAAGTTCTTTCTACTCTTCGGGATTGTTTTTACGTTTACATCGACTGTAGCTGCTGAGTCAAAGATAGCGCCAGAATTAGAGACAACATTTGAGCGTATTGAATATACCGAATCGCAACTCAGCGATTTCGGATTTGATAAAAATGATCTAAAGGAATACAAGCGTCGCTTGAACACCATAGAAGGGCAGTGGTGGGGGCATCTCTCTCCGATGGAAATGATGATGTATTCAGCAAAGACTGAAAATGAGCGTCGTCGGTTCGCCAAGATGTATTTGAAGTCAAACAACCCAAAAGCTCAGGCGGAGCGTAAGTCTGCAATTGCAATGTACTCAGCGGCTAGAGAAATTTTGGCTGATGAACTCAGTGATTCGCTTAGTTATCTAACCTCGAAGCCGACTATCTTATTTGTGAATGTCGACTGCAAAGATTGCGCCAGTGAGGTTCAGTCGATTGTCACGGGTGCGAATCAAAAAGTGGATATCTACGTTACAAGTTTGAATCGAAAGTTAGATATTGAAAAGCAATTAGTCAGCTGGGCGAGTGCTTTGAATCTACCACCCAATAAAGTCACCCTTAACGATGACAAAGGCATTTTTCAACGTTCATACGGGCAAAGACTGAGTCGCCTAAAGGTGATCGAAGAATGAAGACTAATATTACCACTCGAGTTGTCTTATTAGGTTTGCTAGCCCTTGCTTTTAGTGGTTTTAGCAAAGCGTGTGTACCGCCAGCGTTCGAGCGGGCGGCCTTGGAATATGATGTTCCAGCCGATGTGTTCTATTCGATCGCGCTCGCAGAGTCAGGTCGCACCACCGAGGGGTTTGGCTTTAAGGTTTGGCCTTGGGCGCTCAATATCAACAATGAATCGCACTACCCGGAATCTCAGCAAGCTGCGCTGATGCTAATTGAACAAGCTATTAGTCAAGGCAGCGATCAATTTGATGTTGGCTTGATGCAAGTCAGCTGGCGGTTTCATAAGGGAACGTTTAAGGAGAATGCGCGTTACGCTCTTGATATTGGAGCCAACATTCGAGCAGGCGCGAAGATATTTAGCGAGTTTCTAGATCAGGCCGATGACGTTTGGCAGGCGGTAGGTTTTTATAACGCTGGTGCATCAACGAAAGCCGCTTCATTGAGGGCAGCCAAGCGTTACGCTGACCGAGTAAAAAGAATTTACGAAAAGTATGTAAAGGAGGAGTGCAGTGAAAATCTTGCTACTGCTTCTTAGTTCTCTTGTTCCTCTAACCACATCGGCTCTCGAGGTGTTGGGAGTCGTTGGTCCGGTGACTCCGGCAAAACCGTACTACGAAACCCTACTATTAAAACAAACAGCAGATACTTCGATTCAACTAAGCCCACAAAGTATAACGCGAGCTAAACGCTGGGCTGGAGATCATCGCTATGATTCTGGACTAACTCCAGGGAGTTTTACCCCTTTCACTCTAACCCAAGAAGTTACAGCTAAGGTCACACAGCCTCTGTGCTTGATTGCGAACGATCAACGCTCCAAGGACTGGTTAGCTAAAAGTAGCTCCGTATTATCTGAGGTAAAAGCGGTTTGTTATTTGGTTAAGTTAGATGATGAATCAGACTTGGATTCAGTCCGTAAAGCAGCAGAGGGAATACGGATCTTTGCGTTAGATCCAAGCCTCATCATCAATAAGTTTGATGTACCGTTTTACCCCGCATTGATTTCAAAACGAGGCGTTGAACAATGAACGAGTTCAACAACTTGCTGCGACCGATAGCCGAAGTTAGAGGCGCTACAGTGAGCGGTCTATTGATCATAGCAACGTATTACCTCAAAGAAGCGATGTTGTTTTTACCCGAGTTGGGCGTCGCGCTTTGTATCTTTTTCGCGGTGTCGGCCATTTACTATACGCTCAAGGCATTTAGGCTGTATTGCTACCATCGGAGTTTGTCTTCCTCGGTTCCTTACTCATTGGCGAGCCATAAGATATTTAAGAGTGAGTCAGTCTATTTCATGGGGAAGGGCTACGAGTGGACAGCCGAGCATACTAAGCGAATAAAGGATTTGTACGACCGCAAGAACACGGTGTTTTTATACGCTTCTAAGTTTGAGAAAACCTTTAAAGCTTGGCTTTTGGTTCATAAGCGCAAGTGGGTTATCGCTCATCTGTTTGTGTTTTTTAACTCATATTACATTCTCAACCCTTTCCCTCCGCGCAACCAAACGGGAACGGCGGCCATACACGCAATCGGCACGTGGGAAGGCGAAGACAGCATTTTGATGAATATCGATGCAACGAACCACATTCTCATCGTTGGTGGCACCGGGGCTGGTAAGTCCTGTGGCTTTCAAGTGCTTGCAACACAAGACATTGAATCAGGTCGACCCACCATTGGGATTGATCCCAAAGGTGGCTTTAAGGTCTTTTCAGCGATGTACGATGCTGCGGTTCGCAATGGCAAAGTGGATCAATTCAAAATCATCCACCTCGCCTTTCCTGAGTTAAGCAGTCAATACAATGCGATTGGTTCTTATCATCGCATCACTGAAATTTCTGGACGTATTACCGAAGGCATTGACTCCGAGGAAAACTTTAAACAGTTTGCTTGGCTTAAATCTAATTTCATCGCGGTTGGATTGCATTACTTAGGTGAGCAAGCAACCTTCGACAAAATCAAGTATTACATGACTCGCTGCGATGAACTGGTTAAGAGCTATTGCGAGCTCTATATCAAACGTAACTGTTCGAATTCAGAAATTGCGAATGATGTTTTAAAGACGCATTTAAAGCAGGCGATGGATGGGCCTAATCGCACAGGCCATGACTCAAAATCAATTAAAACGGTTGCGGCTGTTAAGGAGCTCATTAGTAAGGAGCATATGCCTGATAGCCCAGAGCTCCAAACTATGATCAGTTACTTGCATGAGAACGTAATGCATGAGCGCAAACTGATTCGCAATATTGAGCCTATTCTAGAGAAGCTTACTACGGGTTCAATCGCGCAAATTCTAGTTCCTGATTATGACGACTTGGATTCAGATCGAGCGATTTTGGATTGGGGGCAATTACTTAACGATGGCGAAATTTTATACGTCGGTACTAACGCCTTAGGTGACCCAACCATCTCGAGTACGTTCATTCAGATATTACTCGAAGACTTAATGAATTATTTAGGGTCGGTCTATCAGTACGGTAAAGACTACGGCCGAATTTCTCCTGCGAACGATGACAAAGGGTTTCTACCTAAAACAGTGGCTCTGCACATTGATGAGCTGTCAGCGATTAAAACAACGGCGGTTAAGAACTTACTTGCCAGAGCGGGCGAAGTTGGCGTTAAGCTTCGTATCTATACCCAGTCTCATGCGGATTTAGTTAATACCTTAGGCAGTCGTGAAAACGCGGAAGCGGCCATCGATAACTTTGGAGCGATTTTGATGTTCCGAGTTAATAACTGGAACACCGCCAACATTCTGGTCAGTCGACTCAATGAAGTGACGATTGAGAAAGAAGGAAAGGTGTATGGCTTTTCCGATTCGGCAAGTCCAGAAACGCCAGAGGACTTTGGTTCGAGTTCCATGCAGCGTGAGGATGCTGATACGCGTTCATTACTTTCTCATCAAAGTGTTATGTCGCTACCAACGGGTGAAGCGTTCTTGCTTACCAATGGCACACGGTTAGAAAAGATCAGAATGCCACTGATTGAGGTAAAAGAAGGCGTGGCACCGGACAGCATCCGTCAAATGATTGATGTCATGAAGAAGAACGACCTGAGTAAGGTGTCGTCTGACAGCTATGAAGACACTTGGTTTAAAGCGGTGTACCCAGAGTTCAGTTTTACTGGAGTTGATGAGGAGTCGCTTGCGAGTGACGATCAATTGCTAAAACAAGATAAGGACGGTTACTTCCCACTCAATACCATGACCGGTCCGATGGAAGCTGAAATGGAAGCTGATGCGGCCGAATTCTCTATTCATTCAGGAGAAACCTAATGGCGGCTAAACAAGAAAAGACCGGTCCATTTTGGATGATATTTAAAACCATGCTGTGGTTCTTGCTTTGCGTGCTATTTGGCATCGTTCTGGAGTGGTTCATTATGACCAAGTATTACCCAGAGCAAGGTGCGTATCGTTCGTTACGATTGCTTGAGGCGGAAATGTCTTATCTGGCGAATTCGCAGTTAGTGACCACCGGTTATGGCAATACGCTCATATCAAGACTGTTAATCGCGCAACAGCATACTTACTTATTTGTTGCTGAAACATTAAAGATGGAAGCTGCATTGAACGGTCTTTCCGATCTTCGGTTTGTCCAGCATGGCTTCAATCGAATGGGACTTCTTGATCCGCATGTCTATGCAGTCAGCATGCTCAACATGATTAACGTAATTACTCTTAAAGTGGTGGTGATTCTACTCTCACTTCCTATTTTTCTTATCTTAATGATCTGGTCGATTAATGCTGGCTTAGTTCAAAGAGCAATTCGTAAGTACCAAGTGCGTAACGAAACCTCTTGGATATTCCATCATGCGAAACGGATTAAATTTTGGTCCATTGTTTTGCCTGTGATCGTTTATCTCACCTGGCCGAACGAGTTATCACCATTGCTCATATTCGGGCCGTGTGCATTTGCCTATGGCGCATCGTGGTTCGTAATGGCTAGCAAATTCAAAAAGAATTGGTAAGCCTAACTCTCGGAGAAATCTATGTTCAAAAAATTAATATTACTAATTTTCTTGCTCGCTAGTGCCGCTGGCGTACTAGCCAACGATATGCAAACGGTGACGGAGCGACAACGCTTAGAAAGCGTGATGAATGAGCTTAGCTACCTGCAAGTCTATTTGCAGAAAACCAAATCGTCTCAGAAGCACAATGTTCGATCGCGTTTTGATTATAAGCGACTCGACGGTGATCTAAACATACTGAAGCACGGTATCTCGGAGTACTTAAGCGATATTCCAAGTAAGCCTAAAGGCGACGCCAATGTGCTCCGCGATATAGAAGGAAACTACACACGTTGAAATCCATCGCCCTCCTCATTTTTGCTCTATTGCCTTTTCCATCATTCGCGGGTGTCAGCGAAGATTTTGAACAAGGCAGTGGTGGCTTAAAAGCCGAATGGCTCGACACCGTTGGCCAAAGCCTAATCTTTTTGGCTATGTGCGTGCTCGTCATATGGGTGCTTCAATCGAGTTTAAAGCAGCTCGCCAAAGCAAATGATGGAGACGGTTATTCAATATTTTCATTGATTGCGCGAAGTGTCTTTCTCTGTGTTCTTGTAATTCTAACCCTAACTTAAATCAACTCTACCGAGGTGCTACTGATGAATATTTCAACGCTAATATCTAAAAATATAGGCTTAAAGCCACCGCCTTCCTGGCTTCCTGTGGTGGTTTTACTGCTCTTGATTACGCTTATGCCTTCGCAGGCTTACGCCATCGACTTCCCTACAATTACTGGTATTAACGCGACCGATGATCCAATAACCATTGGCATAAAGATTGCGGCACTGATTTTCAAAGCCATCATTTTTGTGATTTTTGCCTCGGCATTTATTGCGGCGGCTTACGTTGCCGTAACCACTCTTTTGAAGATGGCGAAGGATCGTGAAAACGCAGGCGATTTAGTCGGCCGTTTGATGGCCTCTCTATTCGTGATCATTATGGTTTGGTGGTTCGCTGACCAAGGTGAGCAGGCCGCTGACGACTTGAAAGACATTCAATTGTCTTACCTTGAAATCGTTAATATCTACTCGGTAGTGAGCTAGTCATGCTTGACCCAGCATCTCAACTCCCATTGGCGTTCCGCTTTGAGAAGAAGCCGAACGTCATTATGGGGCTCACATGGCCTGAGTGCACCTATGCCGCTTGTGCGTCTGGATTTATGGCTCTTATGTTTGGCCTCATTCTTGGCGGTCTTGTTGGCAAGTGGATGTTGGCACTACCGATTTTTCTAGCGGGTGGTGTTTTGATGTTCGTCGTGATCGGTCGGTTCATGCAGATGTATAAGCACAACCGTCCTGAAGGGTACTACCAGCAAAAGCTATACGGGGTGCTTCAGCGATTCAAAATTGGGAACTATTACATCGTTAAGAGTGGCTATCGAGATCCGCGACGAGTGCGTGACACATCGCGTCTGCGTCCAAGACAACAGGCACGGAGGTAATTATGAAGTTCAAAGGTGAAAACGCTAACTTTCATTCGACGATTCGCCATCACATTATTTTAAATGTGGTTTTGTGTCTCACGCTGGTCGCCAGTGTCGGTCTTAATTTTGCCCTATTCCAAGGCTTATCAATCAGTATTCCTCCTGATCTAAGAACGGGGGCGCTAGTTAAGCCAGGAGACAAGCAGCCGGAGAATGTGTTTGCATTTACGACGAGTGTGTTTATGTCGCTGAATAGCTGGGGTGAGAACGGTCAAAAGGACTACCCCGACAATATCAAAAAACTACTTCCTTTCATCACGCCGAACTTTCGAAATGAATTGGTCGATGATATGAAAAAGAAAGACAAGGCCGGCGAACTACAGGGCATTACCCGACAGCTATCGCTACCCGCTGAATACGTTTTTGATACCGACACCATCACTATCGTAAACAGCAACGAATGGATTGTTAAGTTGCCACTCGAAATTAAAGAGTACGTAGATGGTCAACTGATTAAGGATATTGAGGTGCTGTATTCATTTACTGTCAAACGGATGCGTACCAATGTGGCCAAAAACGCTGAGCAAATTGGAATTGACTCATTTTATCAACCACCAATTCGCACCAAGGACTTTTTATCGGATGACGTGGTTAAACAAGATGTGCGAGGTCTCCTCAATGCAATGTAGTAAATTATTTAGCATCACCATTTTCGTATTCAGTCTCATTGGGAATGCAAACGCTCAAAAAATTGATGAAACGATAGCGCGTGAATTGGGGTTGGTCAGGTCAACATCGGCCGATCTTAAGTCTGATGTGTTTGATGTTGATTTGAACGTGAGCAAGCAAACTGAATTGGTTTTTCCAGAACAAGGAACCTTAGATATTAAGTCAGAGGACACTAAAAAATTCGAGATATTGAACGTCAATAACTCTTTATTCATACAACCAAGGGTCGTAATCGATAAACCCGTTGTGGCTACTTTTCAGTTGACCCGTTCTAAGCGCGCAATTGTACTCCGGCTGAAGACTGTGACTAATGAGGTTGGCGACGAGCCCGTTGTATTAAATGTGCATCGGCCAACACTGATTACGCCGGCAGCTAAGAAACCTAAGCCTTTACCCGCAGTGCCGGGGCGCTCGCCCAACAAAACCGTTGAGTATGACCATTACGTAAAGCTGGTTTCATTTGCCGCACGTACTGCCTATGCACCTGATCGATTGATTGCCCCACCCAAAGGCGTGAGCCGTCAATCGCTTGAGGTGAACGCTCGGCAATTGAAGAACTTGGTTCGAGAAAAGAGGCTAAAGCTCACCCCGCTCTCGAGTTATGTATACCGAGGGCTGTACGTTACGGTTTTAGAGGTAGAGAACAAAGGTCGCTCGAGCATCGCGCTTGTGCCTGAGCTAATTCGCGGGCCGTTTATCGCAAAGTCATTTCACCACAACATTCTAGGTGGATCAGACAAGGATCACTATTCAGCGTTGTATTTAATCAGTCAACGCCCATTCAACGAGATTGTTAAGGAGTTATGAAAATGAGTAACGACTTAACAAAGAATCAAAAACTATTGGTTGGTGTTGGTGTGCTGATTATGGCTGGGTTTTTCTTTAATGGAAAACTCTATAACAAATCAACCAAGCCGAAAGCCAAAGTAACATCTGAGAGTAAGTTGGCAAGCGTCATCGTTGATGGCGATGCGGACTCAGCGGTGGATATGGCAAGGCGACTCAATAAGACTGCACGTGAGGCGGTTGACGCCGCTCAATCCGCGCAAGCTAAGACAAATGAATACCAAGCGGCAACGGCTGAGAAAATCGATGCACTTATTAATTCCATCGACGCGGACAAGAAGCGTAATGATAAGAAGGTACGTTCTGGTCTTTCAGATATTAAAACCGAACTCGATAATTTTAAGCAATTAGTATCAGGTCAGCTTCAAGCAAACGCCATGCAATCAAACGAAGCGACTCCTCAAGCACCCGTGGCTGGATGGACGAAAATTGGCCCCGTTAATATTTTGCCAGAAACCTATAGTGGCCCTAGAACCGACGTAACTTCAGTAGATGCACGACCTGGTGGCCTTTATTCCATTAACGACGGTTTCTTGTTATCTGAAACGAAAGTAGACAGTAATAGTGAGCCGAACTTTATTACGCCAGTTGCGACTATTCCTGAGAACAGTCCCTTATTGCATTCGGTCACTCTGAGTACCTTGATTGGCCGAGTGCCTAAGCGGGGTAATGTGTTCGAGCCGTTTAATTTTTTTGTACAGACAGGCAGTGATAATTGGACAAGCCAGGATCATCAAATACCTTTTCTGGACCGAGCCATTTGGCGCGGCGTAGCTACGGGCGATAAAGATTTACAGTGTATTAGAGGCTCGTTAACGTCGGTCACTTTCGTGTTCTCAGATGAAACGATTCAGACGGTTTCTGGTACAAAGGACAAGCCGCTAGCTGAGTTGGTTACCACGACGGGCAGCAATTGCATACCAGGCGAATATGTCTCAAATACTAGAAAATACTTAGCTGCTTACGGAATGAGCGGTGGATTAACTGGCTTGGGTGAAGGCATTGCCGGCAATGAAACAATCACAAGCTTAACGGATGGCGGTCGGATCATCAGCGCCGTTAATGGTAGAACCGGTAACTTTCTAGCGGGTCGTGCTTTATCGGCGAGCGCAAGTAAAGCGGCTGAAATCATCGATGAGGAATACGAAAGCAGCTTCGCGTCGGTGGTGCTTCAAGCCGGTGTCGACGTCAACATGATCGCGTTGAAGCAAATCGATATTGATCATGATGCTGCTGGTCGAAAGGTCACTTACCTTGACCCAAGCTATCAATAGGAGAAACAAAAGTGATGCGATACAAGATAAGAATAATTTGTACAGTCTTTCTCACCGTCATGATGGGTGGTTGTGGCTCGACACCCAGGAGCGTGATTTTCGATAAAAACAGTCCAACCATGGAATCCATCTTGCAGGGGAATGCTAAAGGGTCACTGACCTTCTCTGATAAGGCTCATAGTCATCGGGAATCACTGGCGCATAACGGAACAATTAATACCAATCAAAATGTGTTTCGCGAATTAGATAATCCCACACTCTTTTTGTACATAGAGCCGCACGTCACTAAAGGTGGCACGTACTTGCCGGGAATGACCGTGCCGTATAAACAGTACAAAAAAGTTGAGTTTGCACTGCCTGGAGAGCTGTAATGCTGCGCACAGTAAAAACAGAGATCGCTGAACTGATCGGATTGTTTAAAAGTAGCGACTCAGTTCCAGAAGCGTTTGGTCTTCCAATAAAAGGGAAGGATAAGCTGCAAGTGCGTCACGAAAAGCAACTCTATAAACAACCTGATTTGTTGCCCGAAATGATGGATTTCCATCATTACCTGGCCGATTCACGATGCTTTAAAGCATCTGATGGTAAGACCTTTGGCACGGTATTTGAGGTTGGAATACTCCCCACCAATGGTCGAACAATGGAGTACGCGATTGAAAAGCGGGACCAAGTCGCGAGTGCGATTCGATATGTGCCGCAGCATAAACAGCACCCTTATGTTTTACAGACCTTTGCAAACGATGAGCCGATTGATAATTTCATTGAGGAAATGATCGAGTACCAATCTCGCTTTGGTGAAAATCATTCGTATCGCACTGAGTATCAAAGAATGTGGCGCGATCATTTGCAAGCCCTATCCAAAGAAGGCGGTTACTTTAAGAATAAGATGACGGGTGCTCGATGGGGCGGTGTACAACGTCGTGTTCGCTTTTGTCTTTATCGTGACCTATCGTCGTTTGACAATGATATGTTTGAGTCCCCTGAAGAAGAAATCGAGCAAGTTACACGACAGGTGATTAATGGGCTGGAAGAGAGCAGCGCGACGGTAAAGCTCTATGACCCTTCGGATGTTTATGATTGGTTGGTGCCTTGGTTTAATCCAAGACCCGAAGGAGAAGACAATGGGGTGTCACTGATTCGCAAATACCCACTTCGCTATGAAAAGGGCGAAGATTTTATTGGCTTGGACGAGCAGCTATTTAAGTCCTACCCGTATTTCGATTTAGAAAACCGATGCATCACTTATAACGACAAAGTGCACTCGACTGTAGTCAGTGTTGATCGCTATAACCGCAATCCTTCGATCGGAGCCTGGACCTCAACGGTTACCGATAACGGTACTCGCTCGGCCACGGCACTGCAACGCTTACCCGAAGGGTGCGTTATTTGTTCCACCACTGTCTTCGTTCCCAATTTTGAAACGGAGAACAAACTAGATCAAGTGTCCGATCACTCGATGGGAAACGATGAGCGTACTCAGGAAACCAAAAAGCAAATTGGCAAATCACGTTTAGCATTAGATGAAGACAATGTTCTTTTTCCGAGTTCGAGCTATGTCTATGTGAATGCAGAAACACATTCAGACTTAAAGAAAAATCGAAGCAAGATTATGAGCGTTCTACGGTCGATGCATTTTGATCCGATTGAAATGAATGCTGATCTGCACCCGTTGGATACATACGTTAAATACCTTCCGATCAGTTATAAGCCAAAATACGATAAACACCTCTATCGCCAGCGCCTTACGTGGGATAAGCACATCGCTAACCTATTGCCGATTTATGGGTCCAGCCAAGGCACTGGGAATCACGGGGTGGTGTTCCTAAATCCGGATGGCATGCCGCTCTCATTTGACCCTTTGAACCCCGACGATAAGGAGCAGAACTCTTTTATGAGTATTCTAGCTCCGCCTGGGGCCGGTAAAAGTGCCTTGCTTAATCAGCTCATCGCGGCGACTAAATCCACGCACAATCCGCATTTTGTGATCATTGATGTAAACGGCTCATTCAAGCTTCATCATGAATATTTTAAAGAGCACGGCTTTGAAGCGCATTACTACGATGTATCGCCTAACTCTGATATGTCACTACCGCTCTTTGAAAACGCCATTGAGTGCTATCAAGCTGAGAAACAAGCCGGTCTTTGCGATGACTCTGTGTTTGATATTGTCGGGGAGCTAGACGATGAAGAGCGCGACCCGATGGGGGAGATGATTCTCACGGCTAAGATCATGATCACCAAAGGCATGAATGAAGCCGAGAAGGAATTTAAGCCTAACGACTACAACATGCTCAATAACGCGATTTTGCATGCGGCGGAGGTTGTGCTTGAGAACAATGGCACGTTAGTCAAACCGTTAGATGTGGTGAATGCGCTTTGGCATATTTCAGACACGGGCTTCATGTTTGGGAATGACCGGTTATATCGAGATGAACGACGTAATCGAGCGGCTGATATGGCTGAATCGATGACGGATTATACCAAGGGCGTTAAAGGAGCGATGTTTAACCGCGACGGGTCGATAAGTTGGCCTGACTGCGATTTACTCGTGCTCGATCTTAAGATGCTGGCCAAGGAAGGTTACGAAGATATTTTATATCTGACCTATATCGGTTTGATGAACAGCATTAATAACCTGATTCCAAAACGTAAAGGTAAGGGCCGACAAACCGTTGTTATTAACGACGAGGCGCACATTATTAACATGGTGCGAACGTTGGCGTTGTTTAAGCGTAAGTCGATCAAGATGTGGCGTAAGGATGGGTGCTGGCTGTGGGATGCAACTCAGAATATCAAAGATTACCCAGATGAGGCTATCGACATATTGGGTGTGATGGAATGGCTGATTCTCCTTAAGATGCCAAAGGCCGAACTTGAAGCGTTGAAAAAGTTCCGTAATATTTCGGTTGAAGAGGAATCGATCATCTCGAAGCTGACCACTGAGAAAGGTAAGTTTGTGGAAGGCGTTGTATTGAGCAATAAAATCCGCGCTTCGTTTCGCTCGGTGCCGCCCGCTTGGTATTTGGTGTTAGGTCAGACTGAGGAACAGGAGTACACCGCACGACAAAAACTAATGCGAGAACAAGGGGTTAGTGAAATTGGCGCGGCTCATATTCTGGAGCAGCAGGTGGAGGCAAACCGATGCGCCGTATAGTGCTCATTATTTATTTTATCTTTCCACTGGACTCATTCGCCGCTGAGTTTGAAATATTCGCGTTCAGTAACGTTTCGGTCGATGAAGCGAATGCTACCGTTTACTACATTGATCGAGGCGATCAATTACTCGAGTCAATTAATCAAGTAATGCGTGCAAAGGGGGTAATAAACGAGGAGCAAGGAAAAGCGTATGTCACGCCAGAACTAAGCAACGCTCTAGTAAGCCAAGTAAAAGGTTTAGTGAAAGCTGGCCGATATCAACTCAAATACTTTCCGGCCATTGTGATTGATGGTCGATACGTTATTTATGGCACGACTGACATAAATGAATTTGAGAGATTAAAGCCGTGAGGGTGATTTCATCAATCATGCTTGCTCTCATAGTCGCCTTATCGTCAAAGGTGATATACGCCGGTGCCACAACGGATGATCTATTTTCGGCGGCATCAACTGGCGTCGGTGATCAAGAGTGTTTGGAGTATTGCGTCACCGGTATTTGCATATCGATTATATGCACACCCTATGGTTGTACTTTGGACTACTCAACCTTGATCTCTCATCGCTCACCTGATCTTGTTGTCTCGGCTTATAAGGAGCCTGGAGAGAACTCTTGGGATGACGCGAAGTCAGCCTACGGTTCGGCGGCCAAGGGTGCGGCGAACTCGTTTGTAAACTACGCCGGGTTGGAAACATCTGGCGGCCCCAATTATACATCGCGTCAGTCTAGCAAGACCGATGAAGACAATGAGGCAGAAGGGCAAAGCCGTGCTTTTAGTAATCTGCATTTCAAAGAAGCCAGTGTTATTGGTTCTCCAACTACCTACGTCACTGATCAAATATCGGGAACCTGCCCCGCTGAATCAGAAGAGTACCGCCCTTACTATCAATCCGAATTTGATGCCTTCGAATGGCGATGGGGGTTGCTGGAAAAATTTTATGCCTCGTCATGGATTCCTGGTTTGAAGGAGATTTCTCAAACACCACTAACGACTTGGGGTGGCTTGCACCCCCGTATTGGTTTTATTAAGTCAGATCACCCCGCACGCGCAGCAGCGGTTGCAGCTCAGCGCGCGGTTGACATCATGACCAAGAAGCGCCAGTCACATGTCTACCTTTTGCAAAACAGACCCGACGGGCCGACGTTTCCAAGCGATCACAAGTCGGACAAATGGCAGATGGTGTATCCAGAAGCGGATAGCACCTGTTACTCATTTGGAAGCGCTACGGACTACGTGACTGAGAGAGTCGATGCGCAAGAAGAATACGTTTTTCTCTACTGGCAGAAGCTCGAATGCTGCCCTTACGCAAAAGGTGTTGTGGTCGCTAAGGTTCGAATAGAAGAGTCGTGTAATTAGACGGGAGCTAGAAATGAAGAAATTAATTAGTGTTTGTATAGCATCGGGCTACCTTATGTCGTCGCCGACGTTTGCGGTTGGTGAGTCGCTTTACTATGAAATTGGTGGTGGCCGACTATCGGATACCGCGTTGAATGATTGGAATGAATTCACGATAAATTTGGATGCTTATGCATCAGGAAACTACTCATGTGGCGATTTTGATATTGGCGAGTCGATCAAAGCTAAAGTACGTGAGCTTCGAGATGTTCCTGATGAGTTTGAGGAGTACCTCAAGGTGGCGGCTCTTGATTACATTTATGGGTTGATCGCACTCTCGATTCAGAAAGCGGCTCCGGGAGCGTATGAATACTTAACCAACTCTTATCTACGACACAAAGAATTCGTGCAGCTAAAAGTGGCATCTTGCCAACAAGTAGAACGATTAGTTCAAAACAATGGTATCAAGGAATTTAAAGATCTTGCCAAGCTAATTCAATGGCAGAAAGGCGCTGAGGCGGGTGAGGCAGTACAAGAAGCTGAGGCGAAAGCCGACGCAAGCCAAGGAGTGCCTTGGATAAACGGAGACTATTATGGAGGTGTTGGCCAAGAACCGATTAAGTTGGTTGAACACAGTGTATCCAAAGGCTACGAATTTCTAACTGGCTCCATCACTGCGAGTGGCGATGATACCTCTAGCATTAAATCTGCCTTCCCAACGTCATCGGACGCCGTGGCATGGGCGGTGCAAGTCTTTGGGGAAAAAATGATTACTTTTACAGCGCCCAGTCAGTCCATGACCGGGTCGGGACTTTATCCCGAGATTTCAAAGACAACCGATGAGCGTTTGATAACACTTGATAAAGTTCTCAAGAAGCCAACAGCGGCAACCAAAGATGAATTGGATTCATTGAGTACGCCAGCCTTTAGAGTCACGCCTGAAGCGCTATCAGCGATTAATAGCCAAAGCCCAGAAGCTCAAATATTGATCAAGAATCGTCTCGCCAGTGAAATTGCGACGTATCAAGCCATTGAGCGAGCTTACTTTATTCGCAGCTTGGTCGTCGCCGCACTAGATGAACCAAATTTCTATTTTACTGAGGTGATGCCTCGACACTTTGATTCATTTATAAATCGCATTGATGATGGCATTAAAGTTTCAAGAGATCGGGCCAAGGTTAGGCGCGAATTTGTTGGTGATCTAATGATCGACACGTTTAAGCGTAAAGAAGACGTTGAGAACAGATTAGAGAACATGCCTGATACTTTTCAACCGCAAGAAAAAACGCCTGATGGCGCGATCATTGAGAAGTAGAAATGATTAAGAAGGTGATACAAGTCGCAATTCGACATAAGTTTGCGCTTGCGTCGATTGTTTTACTGAACCTTTTTATTCTGGCCTTCGGTTACTTCTTGCGTGACCCTGTTCAACAAGAAACGCTGGCGGCTCGATTGGATGAGCTGGATATCTATTTCACCCTATTTGGGATTGCGCGCATCTGCTTAGAAATTTATTTGTTCCTAAATTGGCGCGGTTTCACCATGTGGTGCAAAGCCTTTTTCAAGCTAAGTTATCGTAAGACTTGGTTTGTTCTGCAGTGCCGATCCATATTCAAACTGTTTTTGATATTCGACGTCGCAACGTTTGTGATGCTGAGTTTCTTTTAGGAGAAGGCCATGAACGTTTCGTCTATATTAGAAATCTACACGACCTTTGCGGGCTGGATATTTAATAACGTCTTAGTGGACTTATTAAAGTTAGGTTTTTTTCTACTGCCCTTCTTTTTTATGATCGTAATGAACATGAGGGAGGCGGCTAAATCAGGAAGCTACAAGTCATCGATTGAGCTCGCGGTAAAGACAATCGAATCCGATTTCTATGAGATGATCATTGTTGCGCTTCTGTTCTTTGTACCGTTCTTTCCACTAAACCTGAACACGATACAAAACGTACAACCAGAACGGAATTTTATCTCTACCGACATACCAAGAGAGATTACCGCTGAAAATGACCCATCGCAATACGCTAGCTCAGTAAACCCCTCCGTTTCGTTTGTTCAAACTGAATTCGGAAACCCTAAGGTTCCGATCATGTTCTTTTTTGTGATGAAGGTTTCTTATGGGTTTCAGTACACGTTAAGCAAAGCTATTAGAGAATCGAACGCTCGTTATGATATTGGGGCGGCCGAACATGCTATGTCTCAATTTACGTTGAACGATCCAGGGCTAACCAGTGAGTTCATGCAGTTTAGTCGAGATTGTTTTGAGCGTGCGAGATCAAATTATTTGAGACTGGCATCGGCTAACAAAATCGACACTCTACTTTCGCCGTCAACAAAAACATTCTTAAAAGAAAACCCGTTTGATATAAATTACTACGGCTCGGTGGTTTTTCAAGATACAAGGGGGCTATATAAACCTTGTGATAACCCCGAAATTTGTTTTAGAACTCTTCAAGCCTCTCAACCCATTGAGGGTTGGGCTTACAATGCTTCTCGCGATGGTCAGCGGGGCATAGAGAAAGTAGGGCAACCAGGCCAACCGCTATGTAATGAATGGTGGGGGAGCCTTCGCACAAAGATTGTTGCGTCTGCGCCCGACATTGTTCCTGTTTGGCAAAAGGTAAAGCTTAATCTTGGGTTCACTCTTGAACGTAGAGAAGAAGATCTGTTGGCGGAGAATATCCTACGTAACTCTTTCAGAAATGGGCAATCACGAGGCTCAATAGTCGGCGCAGGTCTCGAAGCGGATCGAGGGTTGTTGGCCGATATTCACGGCATCCTCGCGAACGAGGGTCTCAAAGTGTCAGGATTTTTTGCATCTTTTAAACGAAATGCAATGAAGAATGCATTGGTTCTATTGCTCGCTGTTGCGTTGATGCTCCTCTATATCAACCTACCGCTCATACTCCTATTCACAGGATTTCGGATAAAGGGTGTAATCATCGCTGCTGGTTTGATATTCGTGTTAATAATGTCTCATTTTATTTTATCGGTGGTTGAATACATTGAAATATCAATATACAGCGGTGCCTACGCAGGAAATACCAACTATTTCAATGTGACGCCGAATTCTGAGAATACAGTTTTGGTTCTATTTATGAACCTCGCGTACCCAATAACAATGCTGATTTATTTTGTGATTATGGGTAACGTCCTTGGAACTGGTGTAACTTCTCTGAATACTGCGGCCTCTAACCCTGCTCAGCGATTTACACCTACAAAACCTCCAATTCCCACTCCAAAGAAGTAGATAAAACAACGAGCAGTTAAGTTAGAGGTTTCTTTGGCCCGCCAGGTCCAGTTTCGGTTGTACCATCACTGTACATAGTGAAAACATGGCCGTCTTCAGTATAAATATCGCCCATTGAATGAATTTCTTCTTCATTCGGTTTGTGTTGAGCAAACATATTCCATAGGGTAGGTGCAGCCCAAGCTAGAAACGCGGTGAGCTCTTCCCAGATAAATTTAGCGATCGTTTGTGCTTTCATAATAAGTACCTCGCTATTAAGAATATCTCAATTAATAGACATATGTATTATATCACAAAATAATATTTTCGGTTTTGTAGCTCCGTGAACTGGTAAACAATGGCAAACTTTCTAAGCTCGCACAGAATACCTATTTTTCGATATATGTGAGAAGAAACTTTACCTGTAAAGGCACAGTATCGTTCTAGAAAGGAAAACCGAAAGCCAAATACAATGGTTAGGTAAATAGCTTTCGACTAACAGCTTAGTGCTTCTTATCCTTTGGAGGGAAAGGATCATTCCCATAGCTATCGCTATCCCTGATTTGTCCATTGGGCCTATGAATAACCACCTCTGTTCGTTCTCGGATAGCTTGTTGACGAGCGCGCTCAATAGCTTCGCGTTGCGTTCCATGAAGTGTCCCTGCACGGCTCGCGCCTTCCTTCTTAGTTGCCCATCCAAGTTCTTTGTGGGGGACAACATGTATGTCTCTTTTCTTACTCATAATTAAATCCTCAATTTAGCAATCTGGTAGATCGCCAAGGTTGTTTTTGGTTGTTCCGTCTTTGTCAGTTCTCAAATATTTTCCATTTGTACCGTTGACGACACGGATTTCAGTAGTCGTGCCATCAGGCCAAGGAACATAGTACTGATGCGCTCCTGATTCGATGTCGCTGATCACGCCGGCTTTAAGCCTTGGCGACCAATATTGACCGCTATTACAAAGTTTTGTGATGTCTCCATCGGAGTCTTTGCCTGTTCTATAAACTGCTCTTCTTGTCATGTTGTTTCTCCAATAATTAAATTGACTAAAAATAAAAGTAGTGTAAATTTATACGTAACCGTATAGCTGATAGGCCTTAAAAAGGCCTTCGCAAATAAATACGAAAGCGTATAGTTAAATATATACTATCTGTAACTAGAGAAAGCAATGACTAATAACGATATTTTTAAAAAAAGATTGGCTTCCGCACGAAAATTAAGAAAACTAAGTCAGGATGAACTCTCCCAAAGGTCTGGTTTAAAACCCGCTGCTATTTCACATTTTGAAACAGGCGCACGTAAACCATCATTTGATAACCTCCGTAAACTTTCCGATGCGCTAAAGGTAACGAGCGACTATTTGTTAGGTAGAACTGATGATCTCGAAGGTTTTGCGGCAGCGGATGTGCGCTATCGACATGGGTACGAGCAGCTTTCATCTGAGCAACGAGAGATCGCCGATAATTTTATTGAGATGCTCGCCAACCAAAATAAAAAATAGTTTGATTGGATATGGATAGAACGCCACGCAGGAAAGCGGAACAGCTTCTCAAAGAATGGGGAATAAATACTCTTCCAATTAGCCCTAAGGACATTGCATACAAGCAAAATATTCTTTGTCAGGAAATGCCCTCTAGAGAGAAAGGGGTATCAGGAATGCTTCTTAAAGTGAATGATAATTATGGAATTTTGTACTCGACTTACCACGATAACGAGGGATTTGAAAATTTCAGTATTGCCCATGAACTCGGTCACTATTTTCTATCGGAGCACCCTGAAGCCATCTTTACTGATGGAGATATGCATCACTCAAGGGCTGGATACCGCTCCGATGATAGATATGAAATAGAGGCTGATCAGTTTGCGAGCGGGCTTTTAATGCCAGACTTTCTTTTTAAATCAGCGTTGGACAGAGCCGGAACTGGCTTATCAGCAATAAAATCACTAGCCAACCTTTGCTCTTCTTCGCTCACCGCCACTGCAATAAATTACGCCCGCAAAACAACTGAACCCGCAGCTATCGTAGTTACTATTGGTAGTAAAATTGACTACTGTTTTATGTCTGACGAATTAATGGAATACCCTGGTCTAAGTTGGCTGAAAAAGGGTGCCCACATACCCCAAAATACCAAAACTCTTGAATTTAACGCAGAGGAAATGAATGTTGTAGCTTGTCGTGAGGACGAATCTGATTGTGATCTGAATACATGGTTTCAATCTGATTTAGAAGTTGAGGTTTTTGAGGAAATTGTGGGGTTGGGTTCCTACGGAAAAACATTGACCGTTTTAACTCTTCCCGATCCACCCGATTTAGATGAGCTTGAAGAGGATGAAGAACTTGAGGAATCATGGACTCCGCGATTTAGGAGAAGATAGTTCGATATGCTCTTATCTGAAAAGGCTTGAACTCGATCAGGTTGCAGAGAACGTCGGCTCGTTTAAGACTGATTTACGACCCCTTTGGTGGATAGAAACTGACACGCAATAGGGAATGAGAATGTTGGTTCAGGGCAAATAGCTGACAATTTTAGAGAGCTAGGATTAACGTTTCTAACGTCGAGTCGACTCTTAATTTGATTCTTAAAATCGCTCGGATCAGGTGATTTTATTTGGGCGGATATTAGTCATGATCTCCGCCCAGAACAACGTAGGCTAACTTCCTGCCGGTGTTTTATCCGTCATGATCTCAGCTATTCTAACTGCATTAAAGTAGACCCTGCGTCCTATTTTACTTTTTGCAGAATTTAATTCCCTCGATGCTTCGCAGTCTCGTTGAAGTGTTACTCGGAGCCCGTCGGGTGATCTATCTAAAACCTCAGCCAGCTGATTTATCGATAATACTGGACCGTATTTGTCCGTAAGAAAGTCGGTCATGTGTTGGGTGATGTGATTCATATCTGTTCCTCGCGAAAATATTCGGCGAATACACGAAGTCGTATATCGGCCAGTAATGGTTATATTTTTTGGATATAAATCCGCGAGTAGCGGGAGGGATTTGATGAGATAAACATCAAAATTTTTGTGAGAATCGAAACTTAGAGCAATCTTGCATTCGATCGATTACTTGACAATAATCTAGCATTAATCATTGCCTCAATCAAGCACCCTAGTTTTAAGTCTAGGATGCTTGGAGTTCAAATGAAGTATCTTTAAAGGCGCTCGTCCAGTATTTTGACCAGATCTTCGTTTCTAAGGTGAGTATAACGTTTGAGCATCTGCATTGATTTATGCCCCGTTATTGACGATACCTGTTGATCGGTTAAACCAGCTTCGACCAGGCGACTTGTTGCCTCGTGACGAAGATCATGAAACCGAAAGTCTTCCATTTCAGCTCTTACCAATGCATTCGACCAGACTCGATTTATTGTGTAGGGTTTTCTTTGCCCGTCTTTGCCCGGTTCACCGAAGAATAGTAGGTCTGTATCTTTTGGGCGAACAGGGTGTTCTAACACTTCCAAGATCACTTCATGTGCTTTTTTAAAAAGCGGGACTGTTCGAACTGTATCGTTTTTGGTGTCTGGTAAAAAGATAGTACGTTTCTTCAGATTAATTTGATCCCGTGTGAGTGATAGGATTTCGCCCTGCCGCATCGCTGTATAGAGAGCGAGTTTAACAATCCAAATTAAGAATGGGTTTGAGTGGGCTCTACACGCTCTAAAAAGGCGATCTTCTTCGTCGCCCGAAAGCCTTCTTGTTCTGCCTTTTCCTGGGCTTGGTTTACGAACATTAGCTACAGGGTTCATTGCTAGACCTAATTGCCACTCCTTCATAGCAGTGGTGTACAAATGACTAAGGAGGGCGAGATCCAGCCTTACAGTATTGTTTGACTTCCCGTCTTTGATTCGATCATCTCTGAATTGAGAGATTGTCTTAGAATTAAGGCTAGCTAAACTGTATTTTCCGAGCTTTTCTTTTAGTAGTTTGGAGCGGCCAATTTCTCGCTTTTGAGTTTCTGCTTTTTTTGTGGCCAGGGACAGAATCGAACTGCCGACACGGGGATTTTCAGTCCCCTGCTCTACCGACTGAGCTACCTCGAATGCGCTGTTTGAGTCAAGTACTTTTCGCTGTACTTATGCTCTTTTTTTGTGGTTTTAGAATTCTTCGAGGTCTGGGCCGTTGTTGCCGCCTTCGGGTACGTAGTCGGCGGGCTTTTCGGCGCCTCCGCCGAATAGGAATTTTTCCATCTCGCCGACGATCAATTCTTTGGCTTTTGGGTCCATTGGGTTAAGGCGATATTCGTTAATCAGCATGGTTTGGTGGTTTACCCATTGGTCCCAGGCTTGTTGTGAGATGTTGTCGAAGATGCGTTTGCCGAGTTCGCCTGGCCAGGTTTGAAAGGCGAGACCAGGGGCTTCTACATTGAGTTTTTGGCAGAATACGGTGCGTGACATTAGGAATATAACTCCATGAGTTTTTTTACCGGCGCGGCGAGGCCTAATTTTTGACTTGCATCGTTTGCGCCTTTGTTCGAATGAGACTTATACCATACCTGGTTCGATTCGGCGACGACCTCGGTGTCACCTGTTACTCGGCATAACACCGGGGTTATCTCAAGATGGTAGTGGCTAAATGTGTGTTTGAATATGGGGAGCGTTTCTAAGGTTTCAATGTTTAGTCCGCCGAGCGTATGGTATGCCTCAACTTTCTCTACTTGAGCAGGGCACCAGAGTCCACCCCAAATTCCCGATGGTGGGTTTTGTTGCAGCAAAAACTCGTCGTTGGTGTTTTTTACCAGCAGCATAAACGTTTGTTTGGTTGGTTTTTTGGTTTTGGGTTTGCCATGCGGCAATTCGCCTACGCGGTCACTGGCAAAGGCGGCGCAGTTCGGCCTTAAAGGGCATTGTTCGCAATTGGGCTTGCTGCGGCTGCAAAGCGTGGCGCCAAAGTCCATGATGGCTTGTGTGTAGATATCGACGCCTTGCTGAGGCGTGTTGGCGTCGGCGAGTTCCCATAATTTATTCTCTACTTCTTTCTTGCCGTACCAGCCTTCCACTTCGTAAAACCGAGCTAGCACTCG
Organism: Arenicella sp.; assembly: GCA_965230315.1. GTDB lineage: Bacteria > Pseudomonadota > Gammaproteobacteria > Arenicellales > Arenicellaceae > Arenicella. The sequence continues at coordinate 2,460,148 of CBDDKT010000002.1, read as the reverse complement.
TTTTACGTTGCCGTCTAAGATGGCATGACGTTGTTTGGTGGAAAATGCGAGTATCGCGCCCGCGGTAGAGCGACCGATGCCGGGTAGGGCGATGACTTGGTCAAACTCGGTTGGGAAAATTCCCTGGTAATCGTTGGCGATTATCTTAGCGGCCTTGTGTAGATTTCGTGCGCGTGCGTAATAACCAAGCCCGGTCCAGTGGTGCATGACATCGTCATTGTCAGCATTGGCCAAATCGATCACCGAGGGAAAGCTCTGCATAAATCGCTCGTAGTAAGGAATAACGGTGGCCACCTGAGTTTGTTGCAACATGATTTCAGACACCCAAATACGGTAGGCGTCGTGGGTGTTTTGCCAGGGTAAATCATGGCGGCCATGTTTTTTGTGCCAATCGAGTAGCGTGTTGCTGATGAGTTTCATGGGGCGTTTTTTAGGCTGACGTGTCTTTTAAATCCTGGCTAATTCTATCAGCCGTACGCAGTGCCAATGCTTGTATGGTGAGTGACGGTGAGTCGCCTGCGCCTTGTGTGGGCAACACACTGGCGTCGGCGATATAGCCGTTGCGTTGGCCGTGTAGCTTGCCGTATGAATCTACCACCGAGTGTTGCGGGTCATTGCCCATTCGGCAGGTGCCGCCCACGTGCGTCGCTGATGATCTGAATTGAGTTGAGAAGTGTGAGGTGATTCCGTCGCTGGGAGCATGTTTAACCCAGTCACTGAGTTTGTCTTTAATCACGCTTAGCGTGTGCTTGTCGCGTTCTGAATATTCACAATGAACTTTGATTTTGGCCGCACCTTGTTTGTCGACTTCTGAGCTTAACGTGAGTCGATTGCTGGCGACGGGCTCTTGCTCGGCAATGCCGAAGACATAGATCTTTGTGCCGAAGGTTTTCTGCATCTGTTTTAAATGCGCGCGACCGATTCCCGGCGTGTAAATCGCCGTGTTAATCGGCCCGGTGTTTGGTGCTAAGTAGCCCGCTAAGCCAAGAACAAACCCGTTTGTTTGATTGTCGTTCGGTTTGCAAAAATCCCACACTCGGGCGTCGAGTGGCGGGCCGGTGTAGGTTTTAACGTCACTGTTCAGAGAGAAGTCCGCCAGTCGATAAACAGTCTCCATAAAATAGCGGCCGACCTGATCGTGCCGATTGCCGAGGCCATTAGGATGATCAACGTGTGTGCTCGCTAATAGTAACCTTGGTGTTTCAACGGCCCCGGTGGCTAATACATAGCGTTTAGCCGACAGCGTTTTCGGGCCGGTTGAGTCCAGGCAATTAAGTGACAGTATCTCGCCACGCTCGTCGAGATTTAAACTTATTACCCGAGTTTCTGTGAGTAAACTCAAATTCTTTGTGGATTCTGCGCGCGGGATAATCGCTTGATCAACACTGCTCTTGGCCTGAAACACGCAGCCATAGTTGCAACCGCCACTATGCTGGCAGGGTTTTCGCCCATCGACTGAACGGCTCGGCAATGCCAAGGTGTTGGGCAGTAATGAAAAGCCAGCCTTGGTGGCGGCCTTAGCCATGATTTTGCTTTTGGCCGATAGCGCATGTGCGGGGGTTGGAAACGCCTCTCGTTCTGGCTTAAACGGGTTGCCAAGCTCACCGGCAACACCCAACAGGTTCTCCGCTTGGGCGTAGTAGGGCGCGAGGTCGGCGTAATTGATTGGCCAATCGACGCTCCAGCCAAACAAGCTTTGGGTGTTAAACGAGTGCGCCGCAAAACGATGTGCCTCGCCCTGATAGTGTAGGGTGCTGCCGCCCACACCGTGCACACGATGGTAGCGCAGTGAACCACGTTTAACGCTTTTGCCTCGATAAGCAACCGGCGTAAGGTAGTTTCGATCGATGGTTTGTTCTTCCGACAGTGCTTGTCTGAGTGGGTCTCTTCGGCGTTCCCAATCAGGGTAATTCATAACGTAGTCTTTGCGCGGATCAAAACGTGGGCCGCGTTCGATCAAGCCGACCTTAAAGCCTTGCTCGCACAGGCGCAGTGCTGCCATGCCGCCGCCGGCACCCGACCCAACTATCAATACATCAAAGTCCATAATCCAGTCTGCGTTTAATAGTTGGGGTAATCTGACGGCAACGTATACGCTAGATGTTGCCGACCCGCTGCGCTGCGGTAGTACCGTAGCATCACCGAATTGCGCAATGCGGTTAAATCGATTCGTAATTGACGGTTTTCAGCTGATGTCAGTATGCGGGTGAGCAGTGCTTCACGTTGATCAATGTCCAGTCGGGCAAATTTACGTTGGTGGTCACGCAGTGCTGATTGGTCAACAGCCTGATTAATCCGTTGCAGTTGTTCATTAAATTTGGGGGCATTACTGGCAACATCGCGTATTGAGATATCGATTTTTAGATCAAGCGCTCCTTTTTGTTCTGCGCTGGTGATAGCTGCTGGCACTATGGTGTCAATGATCGCACTGAGTGTGTTTTGCGTGGGGTTAGATGCATTGCGCATTTGTGTGCGATTGCGATAATAGATTGTCGAACCAATACCGAGTGTGGCGGCCGACGATGCAAGCAAAAATCGTCGTCTGGTGGACTTAGTCATAGAAACAGGGGGTGCCATTGACGTGTGAACTGCACAAAAACATGGTCTTGATCATCGCAAAAGGGGGGGCTGAATACAATATTCAGGGCTTATCTATGAGGCTTAAGACGTCATGGACTGCGATTAATACAGCCTCATAAAGTCGTATTCTGGTTGAATTAAGCGTTGTCTGAGTCGCTATTTTATAGACTTTAGTCTGGTTGAGTTTGTCAAAATGCCGGAGTATGTTGAGATAATCACAAAAACGACAACAAATTAAGCTATTTCAGGGGTGAACAAAGTGAGTCATAGTAACAAGGTCGATACGGCTGACAGAGTGGCCGACAACGAATCAACAAAGGGTGGTCTTATAACTGGTAAACGCGAGCCGAGTGTTACTACGCGTCGGCGTGTTTTGGTGGGTGGATCGTTAACCGGTGCGGCGGCGGCCATTTGGCACACACCGTTGATTAACGCGATTGTACTGCCCGCTCATGCGCAAACATCAACACCGGTGGTCACCATGACCTTTTTTGGCGCAGGGGTGGCTGCCAGCCCTACAACCGCCGTGGATTCAATTGTTGATGCATTATTTCCTAAGGCGCACGCTGGCGACGCTGCACGCACTGAATCTGTCATGGCGTCAATTGTGCAAAATGAAATAGATGGTGACGAGTATACCGTGTCGATACTGGTGAACTTGGGCGGCAATCTTACGCGTCGTTTCGAATCTATAGAGCTGACGTTCAGTGGTGTGCTTACATTAGGTGCAGAAGGTCAGTTGGCGGTGTCTGAAGACCCTTGTGATTTGGAGAATCAATTTTTTGAAGACCCAGTCGACGCGCTAAATGTAACGCTGGTGTCCGTGAACGAGACTCAAGCAGTGATCACCTTGGGTAATAATTTCATTGAGACTGAGACAGTGAGTATTTCAGCCGGCAATGGGTCTCTTCCGTCGGCCATGTGTACGGAAGTGCCTCGTGTAGACCAATTTGCCGTGTTCAATTTCTCAAGCATGGAGGGTCAGGGTAATAATTCTGATTTTGCTAATAGTATTGCTCGGTCGATTGCCGATGCCATTATCCCTGTGGCAGAAGCCGGTGTGCCAATGTCCAGACAGATATTCAGTGCCACCGCGATGCTGACAAATGCCAGCACTAATACCTATATGGTCACATTGCAAAGCGAGACCGGAGGCCTTAGATGGTCTGGCAGCGTTTCAACTGACGATCGTAGTGGGACATTAATGCTAGATGAGGGGTTTCCGTGTAACGAGCTTGGCGAACCCGATGAGCGACCTAATATCGTGGCTGTTCCGGTACCAATCACGCAAGTAGATGTCACTATTTTCCGAAGGTTTAGAGGGAGTTCTGAATCGCTACAATTATCGTCTGAAACCTTGGCGATAGAGTTTGTTACCTTGATGGAAGATGATAGGCAACTAACGCTACCGAGTGCGTGCGGGGATATAGAGTAAAGGGTGCATTAGGTATAGCGAAAAAAAGCCGGCAATCGCCGGCTTTTTTTGCACCAGCGTGTGCCCAATACAGTAGTATAGCGACATGCATACTCCATTAAATTCTGTTGTCGTGTTGGCGCGTTTTGAGCTGCTTGGCAATCATCTTAACTATGCCAGAGAGGCATTGGCGCAAGAGACCGATTGGCAATCCTGGCTGAACCAAGTCGAGTTGCATGGTTTGTCAGGCTTTGTAAATAAACATATGGCCGATCACGAGCTGCCGATTCCCGATGCGTTGGTCATGCCCTTAAAAGCATTGAAAGCGAGGCACACCGCCGCGAGTCAAGCGCGTTATCAAAGCTTATGCGACATTGACGCGATTTTGAATGAACGGAATATTCCCTACGTAGCACTAAAAGGGGCGGCACTGATGCCGTACTTGTTCAAAGAGGGCTACCTGAGACCCATGCGTGACATGGATTTATTGCTACCGCGTGAGGTCGAATATCAGGCGGCGGATTGTTTGCGCGAAATTGGTTTCGATTTGCCTGAATCACAACCCTCTAAATTTATGCGTGACATGCACCAATTGCCAAACGCGACCAAAAAGGTGAACGGCTTGGTGTCGAGCGTTGAGCTTCATCATGATGGCATTTCCAGAGAGGTGACCGGTCATTTTTACTACCCTGAATCTGCGAGTAGTTTTCAAACGGTTAGCTGGGGAGACCTGGAATTTCAAGCCTTAGAAGATATTCAGATGCTGCATCAAGTCACCAAGCATTTGGAGGGCCTCCATTCAGGTGCCGTGCTTAAGCTCATTAATGTGATGGACGTCATTGGGCTCGCCGAGCATGTTCGAGTGACCGGGCAGTGGGAACGGCTCGAAAATGAGTATCCGCATGTGATTAACACGCTCCGTTGTCTACACCTATTGACGCCACTGCCAGCCGAGCTAGAGCAATGCGTTGGGGCGATGCCAGAAAGAGTGCCGGCGGGTGTGGGGCAGATTATGGGGTCATTGCGATCGGCGTTATTGGAAAAAAAGAGTTTGGCGCAAAAACTCAAACCTTTGCTACTACCATCAGACTGGTGGATGCATTTGTATTACAATGTAGATCCAAATAAATCGCTTTTCTGGATTAAATTAGTGCGCCACCCATTACGGGTGAGTAATTGGTTGTTGCGACGAATTTATTCTGGAATGCTTGGCGGCTAACTCGCGATCAGCGAACCCTAATCATATGAACTTAGAAGGTCAGTACCAACAAGTACCCGAATGCCTGCTCGAAGATATGGACGGCGAGGCGCTTTTGTATAATCCCCACAATGCGACCACCTTACATTTAAATGGTCCATCAAGAATTGTCTGGGGTTTGTGCAATGGCGAGCATTCAGTGTCTGAAATGATCGAAGCTTTGCAGGAAGCTTATCCAGCTCAGGCAGATCAAATCGAAGCCGACGTGGTCGCGGTGATAAAAGAGCTGGAAGAAAACGATGTAATTCAGAAGGTAGATAGCTAGTGGCGCGTTGGCTAATCGACATGGCAGGTGTCAAAATCACCGTCCGTGCTAAAGCCGGGCCGGCACGTGATGTGGCGAAATTGGCCCTGTCATCAATGCGCACTGAGCGCGTTAATAGCGCTCAAGGTATTAAGCTGAGTGTTAAGTTCAAAGATGACATGTGGGAGCTGGTTGATCATTCAAATAATCTTCGCCGCAAACTGGAACAGCCAGGTGATGTTATTTATCACTTAACCGATCGAATTGTGTTTCACATTGCTGACAAAGCGGAAAACGTGCATTGCTTGCACGCGGCTTCTGTGGCAAAGGGCAATGGCGCGCTGGTTGTTCCCGCTAATAGCGGTGCTGGCAAGAGCACTTTCACAACCTGGTTAACCGCCAAGGGCTTTGAGTATTTAACAGATGAATTAATCCTGGTCGATGCCAACGGCGAGCTGGACGGTATCGCACGACCCATTCAAATAAAGTTCCACGGTCTTGATGCGATTAACCACTTATTAAGCGAACCAGAACTGGTCCAAAAGGGCAAGTACGCGACAGCACTGCCAGTAGAGTGTTTGGGCGGAACGCCGGCTGAAAATTCTAAGAAATTGCGCGCTTTTGTGTTCCCTAAATATCAGAAAGGAGCCGAGTACTCATTTGCAAAACTGTCCAGTGCGGATGCGGGAATGCGGTTAATGGCGAACCATGTTAATGCACGCAATTTAGAAGGTCATGGCTTTAGAGCCATGATGAATCTGATTCGAAATACGCCGTGTTACTCGCTTGAATACGGTGGCTTTGATACACTGCCCAGCGATTTTTCCAGCCAGCTTGAAACGTTGCTTACCGATGTCTGATTCACCAAAAGATACCAAAGATAATAGGTTCACTCGTCCGATTCGAAGTTTTGTCAAGCGCGAGGGCAAGCTCACAACCGGCCAGCAAAATGCGATTGATCAACTATGGTCAACACATGGCGTGACTCTTGAGAATAAGAAACTGGACCTCGCTGAATTATTTGGGCGAGATGCGCCTGTCGTGTTGGAAATCGGTTTTGGCAATGGTTTATCGTTGGCCGAGATGGCCGAATCGCATCCCGAGCTAAACTTCTTCGGCATCGAGGTTCATAAGCCGGGTGTGGGCAGTTGCCTGGTGCAAACAAAAAAGCGCGGGCTGAACAATATTAGAGTGTCGGGCGACGATGCGGTATTGGTACTAAACCAGCAAATCGCAGATGAGTCACTTGAACGCGTGCAAATCTTTTTTCCTGACCCTTGGCATAAAAAACGGCACCATAAACGTCGCCTGATTCAGCCAGAATTTGTTAAGCGTTTGGTGGCTAAGCTGAAATCAGGCGGGCATATTCATGTGGCCACCGATTGGCAAAATTACGCCGAGCATATTTTGGCGGTATTATCGACTAATCCAGATCTCACAAACACCGTTACAGATGCGCCGACGGCCAACGAGTTTTTGAGCGAACAAGGCGGGTTGCTATTGGATCACGAGCAGTGGTTAACGCCGGATTTACTCGAGAAGGGAAGTGCCGATAAGCCGAAATATCGACCGCATACGAAGTATGAAGCGCGAGGTGTTCGTTTAGGTCATGGTGTTTGGGATATAGTGTTTGAGAAAAAATAGAATTCACATTCCTTTGGGGGGAAATAAGTGTTTAGTCAAAACCGAGTAGTTAGCTTGTTTTGTGGGCTCGTTAGCCTGATTGTTTTGTCGTCGTGTGGTTCTGACGACCGAGATGAGAGTGTTCATGACAAGCGCACTGAGCCCAGTGTGGAGAAAAATGCATCGAACACGTCGACGCAAGCCGCTAATCAGGAGATTTCATTACCAACACGTGCGTCAGATAGCGAACTCGCACGGTCTGCCTTAATTGGTTCTGAGTTTGAAGTCAGCAGAGCACCGCAAGTAGCAGACTATCAACAAGCTATAAGAACCGCGTTGGCGAGCGATTTGCCGGTTTTACCATTAACCAATCTAAGTGCAGACGCTGAAGCAGCACAAGCAATTTTCTTGAGTGACAAGCGCTTTACTTCTGGACTAAAGGATAAAAAAAACAGTCAGGCTATTCGTACTGAAGTTATGTCGGTGAAGCCAGCGCAACCTGGTGATTTGATTGGTCTCGAAGACCGCTGTCAGGAGGGAGCGTGTTATCGAGTTATCAGCTATAACTTTTTCTTTAATGCCACATTAACCGCGATTGTAAACATTGACGCTCGAGAGGTGGTTGATTTGAGCTCAATGCAAGAATCGCAGCCCGATCTTAGTGAGAGGTTGGAGCAATTGGCCAGTGTTATCGCTGATCAGGAGCCATTAGTTCAGCAAGAAATAGACCGATATCTATCGAGCGTTGGTGAAAACGGCGAAGCCACCAACCGTCCCAAGTCACTGATGGCCAGTACGAAGTCATCATTACGCAATACTTTATGCGAGCGATCAAAGCACCTTTGTGTTGCGCCGGTGTATGTACTCGGTGAGAGCGCCTTATGGGTGATTGTCGATTTAACCGACTTCAAGGTTGTGGGCGTGCGTTGGACTACAGTCGGTCCAAGTGGTCCTCCCGTGGTAATCACCGAGCGTAAGTTGGAAAATGAATACGTGTTCGAGAATTTTTGTCAGCAAGTTAATTCGATAAGTCGCGGAGGATGGTCATTTGACTATCACATAACCACATCGGACGGACTGCGGGTTGCCAATGTCGCGTTTAATGGATCGCGCGTGCTTAACAGTGTCAAAGTGGTTGATTGGCACATAAGTTATTCGGGGTATGATCGATTTGGTTTTAGCGATGCGACTGGTTGCCCAATGTTTAGTTCGGCTGTGGTGGTTGCCTATAAGGGGCCAAAAGTTGAACCCATCGTAGAGGCGGGCGCAGAAGTTGGTTTTTCAATTGCACAAGATTTTCGACAGTTGCCTTGGCCCGCACCGTGCAATTATCGCTACGAAGAACGTTATGAGTTTTATCATGATGGTCGATATCGTGTTGCGGTTGCAAACCATGGACGTGGCTGCGGTGTAAATGGCACGTATCGCCCTGTTGTACGGATTGATTTTGGTCGACCTGCAGCCGAAGAGGCGTATAGATTAGCGCAATGGGATGATGGTGAATGGCAAACCATTGACACTGAGATGTGGAGTCAGCAAGCAGCAATCGCCGATTTGAAACAAAAAATGTACAGCCATAAAATTACATCAGCGGATGGTAAAGGATACTTAATGGCGCCTTCGAGTGGTCAGTTTAAGGATAATGGTCGCGGCGATAATGCGTTTATTTATGCCTCCGTTGGCCACGATGAGATCGAAGAAGGGGAGCGGGATTTGGTTACCCTAGGGGACTGTTGTAATACAGATCATCGCCAAGGCCCCGAAAAATTCATACAACCCGCTGAAAGCCTGACGGGTGAATCCTTAGTATTGTGGTACGTACCTCAGCTGAAGAATGATGGTGGCCAAGATAGTCGCTATTGTTGGGCTGATATTCTATTGGTAGATGGGGTTAAGAAAACCAGTACCTGGCCGTGTACAGGTGGACCAATGTTTGTGCCGATAGAATCCACGTTAAACGATTCAAATACGACTCAATCATCAAGTGAGGGGTAGCATGAATATTGGCTTGAAAGTGTTATCTGTCGGCTTGCTTGCGGCCTTGAGCGTCAATGTGTCGGCACAAAGAGTGGCCGTCGAGACAGTCTATGACTGCGCACAGCTACCGTCGTTTATCGGTAAACTGGGGTTAGTCGAACAAGTCGCTATCGATACCACCATCGCACGTCTTCCGGGACTGGTGATCCGGGAACTAGCGGGAACCAAACGTTTATATCAGGATGACAGTTGGAAACAAACCGGACATGTCGGCTCAACGGTACGCGATGCCAAAGGAAATATTTACGTCATTCCGATACCGAGTGTTGCCCTAGATACGAACCCCTTGAATGCTCGAAACCGAGTTTATAAAGTTGATTCTTTAACGGGTGAAATGGCCGTCTTTATTGAATTACCATTACCGGATGAAGACACTCAGCAAAACCCATTTGGCACTCTGGGGTTGACGCTCGATTGTGAGACCAACAGTTTGTACGTGAGTTCTGTTGCTGGCTCAACGCCGAAAAATGTAAATGGGAAGATATATCAGATCAGTCTTGAGACAGGCCGTATTCTAGATATTTATGCTGGTGTGGACAGCATCGGCCTGGGGATAGTTAAGCATGGGCAGTCGAGACGTTTGTATTTTGGTGATGCACGTTCGTCCAGTGTTTACTCAATTGCGTTATCGAAAAAAGGGTCATTTAGTCGCTCTGATAAACCGCGGCATGAGGTGTCACTATTAAGCATTAAAAATGGTGACAGTACGCAGGTTCGAAAAATTAGATTCGCGAATGCGGCCGACGGGATTGAAATGCAATTAGATGAAACCGAGTTCGCGTATCGTATGGGTGCTGATACGTCGCGCCGGTATAAAGTTTATAACTTTGAGTGGAATGGAAAATGGGTACTTAAGAACATGCGATTTAAATAGTAGATACTCTCTGGGAATTGTGTGTGGCTTCAAGCTTACAAGTAAGGATCATGTAGCTCTCGGTAATCAGAAAAAAAGAAAGCCGCGTTTCCGCGGCTTTCTCCCTCCATGTTTGTTTTGATCAATTATTCGATATCAGCTTATTTACGGGTTAGGCGTTAACTGTATCGAAAGCTGGTTTTCAGATACAAAGTATGCAACCTGCTCTGTGGTATGTGCGCGCTCCGAATCACGGATTTGATCTTCGTCAATGGCAAGAGTAATTGAACTTGAACTCAGCGCACCAGCGCCTCTTAAATAAGCCCAACCACCATTGTTGCCATCCATTGCTGATTGACTCGCTATGGCAAACGCTGGCGTGGATGAAAATGCGCTCGAGAAGTTGTAGCTGCGAACACCATTGGTGCTGCCCTGAATGGTATCAGCACCCAGTGCAACGCGGTAGTCTGACCCACCGACGTTTCCAGAACCGGCTTGTATCACAATAAAACCAACCGTTTCGTTAGCGCGAGTGGTGTCGTTGTCTTCCGCTACATTTTTGCCGGTAAACAAGGTGCTGCTGTTCGGAACCGCACCGCGTGATGAGCCGCGAGACCAAAAGCTTGACCAATCAGCATCATTCGCACTCATTACTTGACCCAGAACAACAGGATTCGTGTAGCTGTTAAGGTAGCTCTGACTATCTCCGACCCAGCTGCTGCGATTGTCAGTTCGAGAGCTGTTATAGCTTTGTGCTTCGATTAAACGGCCATCCGGTAATGTCCAACTGCCTTCTTCCATCACCATGCAACTTACGCTGATTACCGTAATCGCGCTGTCACTTGGGTTTTGAACACGCAACTCAAATGAGTCCGATCCAATATTTCTAATTCGAGTGACCGCTGGAGCACTTGTATTGGCGTATTGCGGTGTACATACAGCAACTGCGTTCGTGTAGCTGTTACTCAAACTTACCGTTTGCCACGCCGAACTCACGTTCGAGAGCGACAGCGTTTCGAAATTGTTTGACGCGGGTGCTGGGTTAACCGTAACGCTTACATCATCGGAACTGCTGAGGACCGTATCGCTGGCGGTGAGCCGCAATACATAAACTCCGTCAATTGAGAATGTGGCACTGGTCGCGGTTGATGAGGCGTCGGCAAAGTTGACCGTGCCAGGCCCGCTTACCAGACTCCAGTTGGTGTTTAGCACGCCATTTGGCAAGCCATCATCGCTAGCTGTCCCTGATAGAGTAACCGCGTCGGGCAGAGTAACCACTTGGTCACTGCCAGCGCTGACTGTCGGCGCAGTGTTAACAGGTGGTTGTGGGCTGACGGTTACCGTTAGGTCATCCGTGCTTTCCAAAACACCATCGCTGGCGGTTAATCGTAAGACGTACACGCCGTCAGCTGAAAAGCTCGCTGTGGTCGTCAAACTGGCAGCGTTGGCGAAGCTCGTTACGCCCGGGCCACTCAGTTGTGACCACGTTGTGCTTAGATTGTTACTCGGCAAGCCGTCGTCGCTCGCGTTGCCATTTAGGCTCGCTGAATTAGGTAGCTCGACGGATTGATCCGCTCCAGCATTGACCGAAGGTGCTTGATTCACCGGTGCTTGAGGATTAACTATTAGCGTTATGTCATCACTGCTCGACAAGGCACCATCACTGCCGGTTAATCGTAAAACGTACACACCATCAGCCGAAAAGCTTGCAGTCGTTGTCGCGCTATTCGCATTTGCAAAGCTCACAACACCTGGCCCGCTAAGCTGTGTCCACGTAACGGTTAATGTATTACTCGGCAAGCCATCGTCCGTTACACTGCCGTTTAAACTCGCTGAGTTGGGTAGGTCAATGGTTTGATCAGCACCCGCATTTACGCTAGGCGCTTGATTGGTCGGTGCCGGAGGATTAACAATGATCGTAACCTCATCGCTGGTTGACAGTTCGCCATCGCTTGCAGTCAATCGCAATAGATAGGTGCCCTTCATTGTAAAGCTTGCCGACGTATTTACGCTATTGGCATCGCCGAAAGTCACCACATCCGGGCCACTTAATTGTGACCAAGTAACGGTAAGATTGTTACTTGGTAAGCCATCATCATTTGCACTACCGGTTAAGCTCGCCGAGTCTGGTAAGTCGATTGTTTGATCGACACCAGCATTCACGGTTGGAGCTTGATTGACCGGTGGCTCAGGATTTACAGTGATGGTGATGTCATCGCTCGCTGATAGCTCGCCGTCGTTTGCAGTCAACCTTAATACGTATATGCCGTCAGTGGAGAAACTTGCCGAAGTCACGGTACTATTAGCGTTTCCAAAACTCACTGAACCAGGCCCGCTTAATTGCGACCAATTGACCGAGAGACTGTTGCTTGGTAAGCCATCGTCGCTCGCGGTGCCGTTTAAGCTAGCGGAATTCGGTAGCTCGACGGTTTGATCAAGACCTGCATTAACAATAGGCACTTGGTTAACCGGTGGCTCAGGGTTGACGGTGATGGTGATATCGTCGCTCGCTGATAGCTCGCCATCGTCGGCTGAAAGCCGCAATACATAAACACCATCAGTGGAGAAACTCACGCTGGTTGTCGTGCTGTTCGCATTGGCGAAAGTTGCGGTACCTGGACCGCTAACAAGAGACCAAAGCGTTGTTAAGGTATTACTTGGTAAGTCATCATCGCTTGCACTCCCGTTCAGATTTGCGGAGTCAGGCAGAGTGATTGTCTGATCGACACCTGCGTTTGAGGTAGGTGCTTGGTTTGTTGCAGAAGGAACGATCGCCGTAATAATAACATCGTCAATACCCGCCTCGACCAAACTGCCACCACCGGCATCGGCGGCTTCGATTAATAGATGAATGGTTTGGCCTGCGAAGCTCGAAATATCCACATTAAATGGCGCCCATTGTGCGGCTCTTACTGAGGCAGCGCCTCGCTCGTCAAGCACCACAGACGTTGAGGTGCCAACCACAGAGATCGTCAGAAAATCCGACGCGTTTGAATTAGAAAAATGATAGAAGTATTGCGCTAATGATAAGTTCACCGATTGAGCATTCGCCGGAATCACGATGTCAGGAGATCGAATGCTGGTCACTCCATTATCGATATCAAAGGTGCCTGCGCTTGTTCCCGCTAGGCGTCCGGTAACTAAATTGTTAACACCGCTGTTTGAGGTGCCGAGCTGCGAAATAGCGCCTTGCAATACAACTTGCTCAGGGTTTCCACGTTCCCATTGACCCGTGGTTGCTGTGTCCGTGCCAGCGGCGTTGGTTGTCCATCCTAATTCTGATTCAAAGTCGTCTGAGAATAATGTAACGGGAACACTCACTGTGTTATCTATGTCCAAAAATACCGCTGACACTGCGCCCCACGTGTTATTACTATCCTGTGCTCGGACATAGATCGTGTGACGTCCGACACTTAGGCCAGAAGTATCGATCGTTCCGGTTATCGATTCGACATTTGCGTTAAATGATCCGTCACCTGCATTCAATGCAATGCCGTTTGCGCCTGCATCCCATGGTGGAACATCAATGTAATATTCTGCATTACTGATGCTCTGAGTAGGCTCGGTGCCATTGCTGTTGTTAAAACGAGTGTCGTCTGCCGTTGCGGTTATTGCGACAGGCGTGCCGCTCGGAATCGCTGTGTTGAATTCGAGACTGAGGTTGACGGTATCAGGCCCAGCAGGCGTTATGTATGGCGTGCGTAATACTTTTAAGGCATACATCAGTGATTCAAAGTTGTCCGGCACGATGGTGCTTTCGAAGAAGCTACACGCTTCAAAAAATTCGGTTCCAAGTTCAAAGGTATAAGATGCTAAGCCCAGTTCACCATAGCCAAATGAGTCGGTTTCTCCGTCTGTGGTGAAGCTGGTAGCGGCTTGCTCCGGAGAGTGATTATTCGGGAATGCCATTTTGCGACCAAGGGTCGTTAGGGCTGTGCCATTCGGTGGCGGGGCACTTGAGAAGCCCCACGGCCATAGCACTAATTGACCTGAACTATGAATATCAATAAACATGCCTGGTGAGTCGGCAGGTGCGGCATCGGTAAGTGCTGGACCGCGATTGTCGTTAAAGTTACTAATTAGAAAATTTTGAACCGCTTGCGTTTCGGGTTCTGAGGCCGCGAATGGACCATGATAGGTTTGATTGCATTGATTGCTGCTTGACCCTCCGCAGCAGTTCCATGCGAATTGAAAGTTTCGATTTAGGTCCGCGCCACGGTTATTAGACGTTGCGCCACAGTAATTTTCGTTCACGTTTTTTCGCCATAACAAACCCGTCTCTGCGCGCTTACGCCCATCTGGATTAGCGATTAAGATCATATGAACAATATGGTTGTCTAATATCCAGGTGACATCAGCGTCGTTGCCATAACTGGTTACCAGATGCTCGGCAAAGCGTGTCAATAGCTCTACCGGGGTGTACTCACGTGCATGAATGCCGCCAGTCAGCAAGATTGCCGGTTTGGTGCCCGTGGTTGCCGAGTTAGTAAGCGTCAGCGCCTGAATGTCGTAACCGCCGCTACCAACGGTTTTCTCCCAGCTATCACCGACGTCCGACCAGGTGGCTAAATTTGGGAATGCAGCGGCGATATCCGAGGCCGTAGAATAAGTGCCTTCTACCGTGCGGTAACAAGCGAAGCCCGGAATGCTTGGGTATACAGTGCCATTGAAAGAGTTAGACATCACCGCATCGTTTAAGCGGCTAAATAATTCGGCTTGTGATAAGGATTCGGCTGGTTTGGGTATGATATAACGCTCCATTGTTGCTGAATGGTAACTAAGCTTTACGGGCATACTATCAACCGAATTACTTAAGCGACCGTACTCTTCGTCATCGAGCACCAATATAATGTAGCCTTCCGAAAAACGAGTTTTTAAAGGTTCGAAACCTCTTGCTATGTCGCGACCCACTGCTTCATCTTCGAACTCTACGAGTACGGCAGCCTGCTGATATTCAGCGAGTGCAGTTAAGATAAGGTGATCGTCTTTCGGTGACAGCTGAGCGTATGACAGCTGCATGAAAACGAGCGCGATGAATAGTGTACGCACACACAAGCGCACACCGAGCTTTATAATAGACATTTATAATCCCCCCAAGGAACAAAATCTAATTAACCACTTAATTTCTAAGCAGAATTTCCAAATTGTAATCGTGCTATTTTTACAAAAGTAAGTTCGTAGAAAAGCCAGCTATTGGTGGCTCGCTAACCTGATCTTTGGCGTGTAAAAATAAGCAACTTAACCCTAAATTATTGCCTCTAAATGCACCAATTTGATAGTAAAACAAAGAGGGCATTTTTGAGACTTTTTCCAAAGCTAACGCCTATTATTGGCATCTAAATTAATTTCTGTCAAATAAATAAAGTACGAAAAAACTTATTTGTCTTAAATATGACACATGTTTAAGTCATTGATATTAAAGGTAAAAATATTGTATTTTCATAGGCGAAGAAATATTAAACGTTTCTAAGTCCTTGGTGTAAAACAAAAAAATTTGATTTTGATGAAATATTCGTATTACTGTATGCAGTATAAATATAGATAACTTTGTAGTCCTTTGGGGGGACCGAACATGGTTAGTGTTAGTGTGTATTGGGGGGGATTCAAATCGAGTGGTGGTGACCGCTCCATTGCGCCTGCCTATTTTTTCTCACTAAGCTAATTCTTGTTCTCGAATTAAGCTGTTCATGCTGACTTTATTGACCGTGCTATCTAAGAGATCGGTCCCTTCAAATTTTGTTTTCGCGAGTCAAATTTCGCAGTTTATTTCTGCGTGTATTGACAATGCGGGGTCGTTTGGGGGGAACCATATTTCATGGGTGTGTCAATGCAGCGTGTCGAAAAAGTAAATGAGTTAGAATCAACGTGTATAAAAACAACGGTCAGAGAGCGGACGAAGACTCGTAGGAGGCCATTCAGAGCACTAATCATCGGCGGTCTGCTCGCGATTAGCAGTGATGCATCGGCCGATATCACCGGTAACGCCTTCCGCGATTATAATAACAATGGCGTCGACGATGGCGCGAGTGAGCAGGGCTTACAGACGATTGTGGTTACCGCGTATGATAGTGCCGGTGCACAGGCCGCAACAGCGACCACGAACGCCAGCGGTAATTACACGCTTACCCTTGGGTCGGGAAATTATCGTATCGAGTTTACGCTTCCGAGTGACGGTAGCCTGGATTTTCTGCGTCCAGCGGTAAGTCCGAATTCTTCTGTTCAGTTTGCAGCAAATGGTGCGACGGTCAATGCGGGGTTTAATAGCCGTGCGCAATACTCCGATCCAACGCCAGATTTGGTGACCAGTATTTATCGTCATGGTAGCGCGGTCGGTGACACTGCCTCATCTTTGTTACGTTTTGACTACGGCGCAGGTTGCGAAGACGCCAACTTAGATGGTGTGTGTGACGTCTTTGGTGAATCATTAACTGGACCGGCCGCGGTGGAATTAGCGAGCACGGATGAGGTAGGCGCCACCATGGGTATGGCGTTTGACAGAACCAATGATGCCTTGTTCGTGGCGTCTTTTATGAAGCGCCATGCAGGCTTCCAACGTAATGGTCAAACGGGGGTGATTTATCGAATCGCTGACCCTAATGGTAGTCCTGGAACCCCAACAGCGTATGTGGATTTCGATGCATTGGGCATCGATACAGGTACTGACCCTCATCCAGCCGACAGCGCCGCTGATGTGATATGGGAGCAAGACGCCAATTCCTGGGATGCGGTAGGTAAAGTTGGTTTTGGGGATTTAGAAATATCCGAGGACGATACCAAGCTCTATGCGGTCAATTTATTTGACCGTCGTTTATACACGATACCCATTCAGTCTGACCCTGTGACGCTGGCAGATATCAGTTCTATCGCAATTCCAAACCCTTGCTCAAACGTGAATGATTTTCGCCCCTTTGCGACGAAAACGTACGACAGCCGTGTTTATGTTGGTGTTACGTGTACTGGCCAATCATCGGTTACCGCAAATGCACCTGCGCAATTGCAACACTTGCCGGCGGGTTCACCGGGTAATTTGGCAGCGCTCCCTGGGTACGGCAATCGAAACTTATTATCGGCGCATGTTATGGCTTATGACCCAGTGAGTGATCAATTCGAAAGTTTGGCGGGTACGCCAAGCACTGCACCTGTTTTCAGTGCACCGTTGAGTTACCCTAGAGAGCGCTCAATCGGCTCTAGCTTACCTAATTCAGCAACGTCGCCGGGAGAATGGAACCCATGGACACCCGAATTTATTGTCTATGACCGTGACTTTGTAGCAGGAAACTGTTTATCCGATAGAGCTTATCCACAACCATGGTTGACGGACATCGAATTTGATCGCGGCAATATGATACTCGGTATTCGAGATCGCTTTGGTGATCAAACTGGATATTTGCAATCGGCGCCGCCACCCTTGTTAATCAATTCTGCGGCGGGGCCAGGCTGCTCAACCTCGAGTTTTGCTAATCAGTTTAATGGCATTACGGCCGGTGACACATTACGTGCTTGCGGCAGCCCGCAAGCTGGGTGGTCACTCGAAAATAACGCTTCATGCGGTGGCATTACGACCCCGGGTGCGAATACGGAAGGTCCCGGGGGTGGTGAATACTATTATCAAGACGATTATGATGATTTTCCAAATGGCTCGTTCCAAGGCGGGTTTCATAACGACATCAGTTCGGGTGGCTTAGCGCACGTACCTGGAACAATTTTAACCGTGTCGACTATGTACGATCCGATTGATCTGACGGCTGAATTTAACGATGGTGGAATCTTCTGGCTAAACGGAGATACGGGCGCTCGTGAGCGTGGATATCGGCTCTACAACTCATCGGATGCAGTGGGGCAACTCAACCTCGACGACACTTTTGCTAAGGCGAATGGATTGGGCGATCTTGAGCCTTTGTCTGAATCACCGTCAATCGAGATAGGTAA
This sequence comes from Arenicella sp., assembly GCA_965230315.1. Taxonomy (GTDB): domain Bacteria; phylum Pseudomonadota; class Gammaproteobacteria; order Arenicellales; family Arenicellaceae; genus Arenicella. The sequence goes on along the minus strand of CBDDKT010000002.1, from coordinate 2,442,210 downwards.
TTATGTTTGGTTGGATGGCAATGGAGATGGTGTGCAGGATGCCGCAGAACCAGGAGTTTCAAGTGTCACTGTTCAATTGTGGGCCGATTTGGTTGGTAACGATGGCATCGTTGATACACAAGTGGGTACGGACACGACAGACGGAAACGGAAATTATAATTTTGGTGGAGAAACCGATGCCAATTTGAATTCTGGGTCGCTTTTGGCGAACACCGCCTATGAAGTGCGGATTGATAGAACTCAAGCCAGCGTATCGGCATTTGGCCTTGCGCCGCAAAACAATGGTACGGTCTCAGGTAGCGCAGCAAATGCGGATGCGCGCGATTCCGACGCAGCTAATGTTGATATTGCAGGCACGGATACCGCTGTCATTACCTATACAACAGGCAACTTTGGTGCGAATGACGACAGTTTAGATATCGGTTTTGTCCCACCAGTGAGTATCGGCAGTTTTGTTTGGAACGACTCCGATGGCGATGGCATACAAGATTCGGCCGAGCTTGGTATTGCCAACGCGACATTGGCGTTGTTTGTGGAAAATAGTAGTGGCGCTTTTATTGCAGCAAGCGATATAAACGGAGGTGCAGTTGCAACTATCACCACAACCGCTAATGGGCAGTATCGATTCAGCGGTATACCGTCGGGTCGTTACCAAGTGCAGGTCACTCCGCCCAGTGGTTTTGAACCTACACCAATACAAGTCACCTCAGCGGACAATAATGCGCAAAATGACTCTAACGTTGCTTCTGAGCCGAGTGTTGGCGTTTATCGTAGCCCAACAATGACCGTCACGTTCCAAACCGAACCGAATGAGTCGAATGCGTTTGATGGTGACGCTCAAGATGGTACGGCAGGTAGTGACGAAGACCTTAGCGGTAACATGACGGTGGACTTTGGGTTTGTAACGCCAGTTAGCATCGGTAGTTTTGTGTGGGAAGACCTGGATGTTGACGGAGTGCAGGATGCGGGCGAACCCGGCATTGAGAACGCCGCCGTGGCCTTGTTAGTGGAAGACCCAAACAATGCAGGCGCGTTTATCGCAGCGACGGATATCGATAGTGTGGCGGTCGCGAATGTGACCACGGGTGCAGACGGTTTGTACGAATTCGATAATCTGCCACCGGGAGATTACCGAGTTAGAGTGACGCCACCGAGCGGATTCGTCGCAACACCAACACAAGATACGGCGGCTAACTCAGATACCTTGGCGAGCGATGAGTTGGATTCGAACATTGCCAGTGAACCGATCACCGGTACGTTCGAGAGTGCGACGTTCACACTGAATTCCTTAGGTGAACCAGAGGAAAGCGATGCGGCCGCGGGCGACGGTCAGGATGGCACAACAGGCAGTAACGAAGACCGCAGTGGCAATATGACGGTGGACTTTGGGTTTGTGGCACCAATGAGCCTTGGTAGTTTTGTATGGCAAGATACTGATGGTGATGGCATTCAAGATGTTGGTGAGCCAGCCATCAGTGGTGCAGTAGTGACATTATTTCGTGATAGTGGTGCAAGTAACTTTGTACAAGTGACAACCGATATCAATGGCGCGACGATTGGCACCGGAGGTGTGTTGACGACGGGCGCGGATGGTCTGTACCAATTCGATAATTTGCCGGAAGGCGACTACCGAGTAAGGGTCACGCCACCCATAGGTTTTGTACCTTCACCAATACAAGATGCTGCGAATAACGCCGATACGGTAATCGCTGACGAGTTGGATTCAAATATCGCCAGTGAGCCCGTGGTGGGTACCTATGAAAGTGGCACATTCACCTTAAGCGAAGGAGATGAGCCGAATGAGAGCGATGCAGCCGCGGGGGATAATCAGGACGGCACGCAAGGCAGTGCGGGTGATCTGAATGGTAACAATACGATCGACTTTGGTTTCATCGCGCCGATCAGCATTGGTAGCTTCGTGTTCAACGATGCCAATGGCGATGGCACCCAGGATGCAACTGAGTTGGGGATAGTGAACGCTACGGTCGACTTGTTCGTAGAAAATGGAAGTGGCATCTTCATCGCTGCAACCGATCTTAATGGCGCTGCGGTCGGGACTATTACCACGCTTGCCAACGGCTTATACGAGTTTAGCAATTTACCACCGGGTAATTATCAAGTTCAGGTAAGTCCACCGGCGGGTTTTGAGCCAACACCGACGCAGGTGACCACGAACGACTCAAACGCAGAAGGCGATTCAAACATTGCCAGTGAACTGAGTGCGGGCGTGTATCGAAGCCCAACCATGACGCTGACGTCAGGTGGTGAACCCAACGAAGCAGACACCTTTAATGGTGATACGCAAGACGGTACAGCGGGGAGCCCCGACGATTTATCGGGCAATATGACGGTTGATTTCGGGTTTGTTGTTCCGGTGAGCATCGGCAGTTTTGTCTGGGAAGATCTGAATGTCGATGGCATTCAGGATGCAGGCGAACCGGGTATTGAAAACGCCACAGTAAGCTTGTTGGTGGAAGATGCAGGCGTGTTTATTGCGGCGACGGATATCGACAGTGCGGCGGTTGCAAACGTAACCACGGTTGCCGATGGTTTGTACGAATTCGATAATCTGCCGCCGGGAGATTACCGCGTAAGAGTGACGCCACCGGGCGGGTTTGTGGCTACGCCGACACAAGATACGGTGGCTAATTCAGACACCTTGGCGAGCGATGAGTTGGATTCGAACATCGCCAGTGAACCGGTGACCGGTACCTTCGAGAGTGCGACGTTTACGCTGAATTCCTTAGGTGAGCCGCAGGAGAGTGATGTTGCCGCAGGCGATACGCAAGATGGCGTATCAAGTAGCAATGAAGATTTAAGCGGCAACATGACCGTGGACTTTGGGTTTGTGGCACCGATGAGCATAGGTAGTTTCGTGTGGCAAGACACCGATGGTGATGGCATTCAAGATGCGGGTGAGCCGGGTATTGGTAACGCCTCAGTGGCTTTATTAATAGAGGACCCGAACAACGCAGGCGCGTTCATTGCGGCGACGGACATTACAGGTGCGGCGGTAACGAATGTGACCACGGGTGCAGATGGTTTGTATGAGTTTGATAATCTGCCTCCTGGCGACTATCGAGTCAGAGCGACGCCACCCGCCGGATTTGTTGAATCGCCAGTGCAAGACACGGCCAACAACAGCGATACCTTAGCTAGTGATGAGTTGGATTCGAACATCGCCAGTGAGCCAGTGGCGGGTACTTATGAAAGTGGCACATTCACCTTAAGCGAAGGGGATGAGCCGAATGAGAGCGATGCAGCCGCGGGCGATAATCAGGACGGCACGCAAGGCAGTGCCGGTGATCTGAATGGCAATAATACGATCGACTTTGGTTTTATAGCACCGATCAGTATTGGTAGCTTTGTGTGGAACGACGCGGATGGTGATGGTGTGCAAGATGCGGGCGAGGCTGGTATTGAGAACGCCACAGTGGCCTTGTTGGTGGAAGATCCGAACAATGCAGGCGTGTTTATCGCGGCTACGGATATCGATAACGCGTCAGTGACGAATGCGACCACGGGTGCAAACGGTTTGTATGAGTTTGATAACCTACCACCTGGTAACTATAAAGTGCGGGTGACACCACCGACAGGTTTTGATCCGAGCCCGGTGCAAGACGGGGCGAATAACTCAGATACCCAAGCTAGCGATGAGTTGGATTCAAACATTAATACCAATGCCACTGGCTTAACCGTTGGGACGTATGAGAGTGGCGAATTCACCCTAACCAGCGGCGATGAACCGAATGAGGCCGATGCGGCGGCGGGTGATGATCAGGACGCCACAGCCGGTAGCCCTGATGATCTAAGCGGTAACATGACGGTGGACTTTGGGTTTGTAACGCCAGTTAGCATCGGTAGTTTTGTGTGGGAAGACCTGGATGTTGACGGAGTGCAGGATGCGGGCGAACCCGGCATTGTGAACGCCACCGTGGCCTTGTTAGTGGAAGACCCGAACAATGCAGGCGCGTTCATCGCGGCAACGGATATCGATAACGCGTCAGTGACGAATGTGACCACGGGTGCAGACGGTTTGTACGAATTTGATAATCTGCCACCGGGAGATTACCGAGTTAGAGTGACGCCACCGAGCGGATTCGTCGCAACACCAACACAAGATACGGCGGCTAATTCAGACACCTTGGCGAGCGATGAGTTGGATTCGAACATCGCTAGTGAACCGGTCACCGGTACCTTCGAGAGCGAGACGTTCACACTGAATTCCTTAGGTGAACCAGAGGAAAGCGATGCAGCCGCGGGCGACGGTCAGGATGGTACAACAGGCAGTAACGAAGACCGCAGTGGCAATATGACGGTGGACTTTGGGTTTGTGGCACCAATGAGCCTTGGTAGTTTCGTGTGGCAAGACACCGATGGCGACGGTGTGCAAGACGCAGGCGAGCCAGGTATTGGTAACGCCTCAGTGGCTTTATTAGTAGAGGACCCGAACAACGCAGGCGCGTTCATTGCAGCGACGGACATTACAGGTGCGGCGGTAACGAATGTGACGACGTCTGCCACTGGAGTTTACGAGTTCATTAATCTGCCTCCTGGCGACTATCGAGTCAGAGTGACGCCACCCGCCGGATTTGTTGAATCGCCAGCGCAAGACACGGCCAACAACAGCGATACTTTAGCTAGTGATGAGTTGGATTCGAACATCGCCAGTGAGCCAGCGGCGGGTACCTATGAAAGTGGCACATTCACCTTAAGCGAAGGAGATGAGCCGAATGAGAGCGATGCAGCCGCGGGGGATAATCAGGACGGCACGCAAGGCAGTGCCGGTGATCTGAATGGTAACAATACGATTGACTTTGGTTTCATCGCGCCAATCAGCATTGGTAGCTTCGTGTTCAACGATGCCAATGGCGATGGCACCCAGGATGCAACTGAGTTGGGGATAGTGAACGCTACGGTCGACTTGTTCGTAGAAAATGGAAGTGGCATCTTCATCGCTGCAACCGATCTTAATGGCGCTGCGGTCGGGACTATTACCACGCTTGCCAACGGCTTATACGAGTTTAGCAATTTACCACCGGGTAATTATCAAGTTCAGGTAAGTCCACCGGCGGGTTTTGAGCCAACACCGACGCAGGTGACCACGAACGACTCAAACGCAGAAGGCGATTCAAACATTGCCAGTGAACTGAGTGCGGGTGTGTATCGCAGCCCAACCATGACACTGACGTCAGGTGGTGAACCCAACGAAGCAGACACCTTTAATGGTGATACGCAAGACGGTACATCGGGGAGCCCCGACGATTTATCGGGCAATATGACGGTTGATTTCGGGTTTGTTGTTCCGGTGAGCATCGGCAGTTTTGTCTGGGAAGATCTGAATGTCGATGGCATTCAGGATGCAGGCGAACCGGGTATTGAAAACGCCACAGTAAGCTTGTTGGTGGAAGATGCAGGCGTGTTTATTGCGGCGACGGATATCGACAGTGCGGCGGTTGCAAACGTAACCACGGTTGCCGATGGTTTGTACGAATTCGATAATCTGCCGCCGGGAGATTACCGCGTAAGAGTGACGCCACCGGGCGGGTTTGTGGCTACGCCGACACAAGATACGGTGGCTAATTCAGACACCTTGGCGAGCGATGAGTTGGATTCGAACATCGCCAGTGAACCGGTGACCGGTACCTTCGAGAGTGCGACGTTTACGCTGAATTCCTTAGGTGAGCCGCAGGAGAGTGATGTTGCCGCAGGCGATACGCAAGATGGCGTATCAAGTAGCAATGAAGATTTAAGCGGCAACATGACCGTGGACTTTGGGTTTGTGGCACCGATGAGCATAGGTAGTTTCGTGTGGCAAGACACTGATGGTGACGGTATTCAAGATTCTGATGAGCCACCTTTGGCTGGTGTCCTGCTCGAATTATTGCGCGATAACGGTGCCGGTGGTTTGGTTGCAGCGACGGATATAAATGGCGCCGCAGTGGCTAGCACTACAACCAGCGCGAATGGGCTCTATCGCTTCGATAATTTACCTAATGGTGATTATGTTGTACAAGCTACGCCATCTGATGGTGTGTTCCCTAGCCCGGTCCAAACTACGGCTGACAATTCCGACGCTTTGGTCTCGGACGAGTTAGATTCAAACATTGCTAGCTCACCAGCAAACGGTGTGTATCAGAGTGGTATGTATACCCTGGATTCATTTACCGAGCCGGTTGAAAGCGACTCGGGTCGTGGTGATATTGCGGACGGATCGGCGTCGTCTGCAAGCGATCTAAACGGTAACATGACGGTCGATTTCGGGTTCTCACCAACTGCGACGATTGGTAATTTTGTTTGGCTGGACATCGATCGTGATGGTCGCCAAGACAGCAATGAAGAAGGTATTGCAAATGTCACGGTTAATCTGTACCAAGACACAGATGGTGATGGTTCGGTCAGTGGTGCTGAGCTCACGACGCCGGTGAGAACCGTGGTGACCGGAACCAATGGTGAATATTTATTCCCAGGCTTGGAACCTGGCGTGGTTTATATCAGCCAAGTTGATGAAAGTAGTTTGCCAGCTAACTTTACTCAGACATTTGATGAAGGCGCGACACCAGATGTAAGCGGCGTGCTTGATCATACATCCGACCCAATCACACTGGATCCTGAGGAAGAGCATCTCACCGCGGACTTCGGTTATGCTCCGCCTTTAGGTTCGATTGGCGATACGATTTGGATCGATGTCGATGACGATGGTGTTCAAGACCCTGAAGAGCTCGGTATACCTGGAGTGACTGTGCAGTTAACTCCTGCTCCAGATGTTGATCCTGATGGCAGTGGTCCAGCAGCTCCGGGCGACCCCATTACGGTTGTTACTGATGAAAATGGCAAGTACTTGTTTAGTGATTTGCCCCTCGATGAAACCTATGTCGTTGAGGTGCTGTCGGGAGTACCATCAGAATACAGTCTCTCGTCAAGTGGCTTAGGTGACCCTGATGTGCGTGATGGCACAAGCGAGCCTGATCAGGCAGACGATCAAACGGTTGTCGTATTAACAACCGATGATCCGATTATTCTAAACGCTGACTTTGGTTATCTGCCAAACGCGTCGGTAAGCAATAGTATTGGCGACACGGTTTGGCGCGACTTAGACGGCGATGGTAATGGTCCGGTAGGTGCGGGTGATGAAAGTGATCTGAACGAGCCGCCCATTGCTAATGTAACGGTTACTCTGATTCAAGATAACGGCGATGGTGTATTTAATCCAGCCACTGACACAGTGATCGCGACTGGCTTAACCGATGCCAATGGTCGATACCTATTTACCGGACTACCTGATGGAGACTATTTAGTATTTGTCAGCGATCAAAACAACGTGCTGGCGGGTTTAGCCCAAACGGTAGACGCGGATGACCCCGCAAACCCAGGCAGTTTTACCGCGACTACCCCCAATATTTCGTTCGTAGATGATTTGGGTATGGGAATTGCGACTCCAGTGATGGAGAGTGGCCAGGATTTTGGTTATGTCGAGCCGAATATTGCCGGTGGAGTTGGTCAGATCGGCGATACCATCTTCTTCGATGAAGACAATTCAAATTCACCAGACCCTGGTGAAGGTTTGGAGGGAGTAGTTGTACAACTCTTTGGCCCCGGGCCTGATGGTGTTATTGGCACGGCTGACGATATCTTGATCGCAACCGAAGTGACCGATGAGAATGGTAACTATTTGTTCACCGGGTTGGATACCTCTGATACCGGGCCTAACCCCGGTACGGATTATCGAGTCGTGGTAGTACCTAGCTCGCTACCAAATGGTGGTGACGGTTGGATTAATAGCGTGGATCCTAATACACCAAATCCTGGCGACAACGAGAGCGTCACGACGTTAACCGGCGCTGCGCCGGTAAATCTAGACCAAGATTTTGGTTATGTCTCTGATGACATGAATTCATTATCTGGGACCGTTTGGTCCGACACCAATGGAGATGGTGAGCTCGTTGAAACGGGACGTTTTGCCGGCGTCACAATTGAGTTACGTGATGAGGATGGCAATATTGTGCAAACCACTACAAGTGATGCCAATGGTGACTTTGGATTTACCAATTTGCCAGATGGCGTATATACCGTAGTGATCACTGACGAAGACAACGTACTTAACGGTTATGAGCATACGGACTCACCCAATGGCAGTAGCGATACGTCAGACCAAACCAGTAAAGATGATACGGGCTATGTGGTTGATTTGGATTCAGCGGGTGTGAGCGCTGATCCCGTGACGGATGAGACCTCCGATTTTGGTTACCAGCCAGTGGTGACGAACCCAATCTCCCTGGGGTCGTTTTATGCCGCCAGTGCTGATCGGGCTAAGGTCTTAATTCAATGGACGACGCAAACCGAAGTGGCAAATCTGGGCTTTAAGCTCTATGGCCGCATTGACGGTCAGTGGATACAGTTAAACGAAAGACTCATTTTGGGTTTAGGCGATTCTGTTTCGACCCAGCGTTATGACGCGTTGGTGAGTACCTCTGCGACGGTGTTTGCAATATCAGACGTTGACCTGAAGGGAACTGAAACACTGCATGGCCCGTATCGCTTAGGTCAGAAATACGGCAGTGAATCAGATCGTAGCGTGATCGATTGGTCAGCCGAAAAGGCAGAGCGAGAGCGAAAACGAGCCAGGCGAACCTTACTGCGTATGCAACAGCAACAACAGCGTTTGAATAGACGCATGAACAACGCTAACTAATTTTGATGGGGGAAGAATACATGAAAAACAAAGCAATGCTTTTCAAAGCCGTTTCGTTGGGCGTAGGCCTCATCATTTCAAATGTGGCTGCAGCCGAAGTAAGAGATATCGTCAACCTGCGAACTGTAGAATCTGGTTTACATGAAATCAGTTATCAACAACTTCTTGACTATGGCGCCGATGTGATAGGTGAACGCGTTGATGACATCGCTCTGATGAATAGAGGACAAGCAATACAAATTCAGGTTACCGGAAGCAATGATGATGCCAGTTTGTTTGGCGAAGGTTCCGTGATTCGTTTTGTTGCAGAGCAAGTCGATACGCTCTATACCGACGTCAACGTGTACACACTCCGCTCGGACCAGGCTTTTGCTCATCGAATGGGTGTCGATAATGCGTCGATACCCAGAGGTGCATCGGCGGTAAGTTATTTAGCAACCAAAACATTTTCACCGCAAAGCCAATACTCATTTACCTCACCGGATAAGACTGATCCGTGGTACGCCAAGAGAATCGTCGCGATCGACGGGCCGCAGAGTGAGCGTATTATTATGCAGCTTGATAATGTGGCCGCAGGTGGTAACACGGGTGCTAGCAGGGCTAAGTTAAACGTAAATGTTTGGGGAAGCAGTGATATTCCAGGCGCCACAGACGATCACTCTTTCAAATTGGCATTCAATGGCAAAGATGTCGCATCTCGAACATTTGATGGCTTGCGAGAAGAAACACTAAGCGCAGAATTAGAAACCGTGGTTAACGGCGATAATACCGTCACAGTTACTCTGCCTATGGACACCGGTTACAGCTATGACGCGATAAACTTGAATTCGATAAAGTTGCAATACCCTCGAAAATTTGTTGCCGAGGATAATCGTTTGAACTTTGTGTCATCGTTTCGAAAGTTTCGCTTGAATGGCTTTAGCCTTCCAAATGGCGCAGAGGATTTGGTCGTCGTGCGAGACGATGTTAATGGAGTCAATGTGGTAAGCAATATTCGCGCTTCATGCCGGAACACCTGCGCTATTACCATGGGTGGTAGTGGTCAAGCTGCTCACTATTACGTAGCAGCCAAAAGCAGTTTGCATACACCCGTGCTGGATGCGTTACCCATTGATCAAGATATCACCAGCGGGCAGGCGGCGTATTTGATTATCAGTCACCCGGATTTTGTGGGAGACGATGGCAATAACATGCTGGAAGATTTAGCGGCCGAACTGACCAGTGAAATGGGGTCAGCTAAGGTGGTTGACGTCGACGCTATATACGCACAATTTGGTCACCACTTATTCGATCCGGCTGCGATTCAAGATTATATTCGACACGCCGTTAGCAATATGGGCACAGAGTATGTTGTACTGGTCGGCGGAGATATCTACGACTATCGTAATTTCGAGAATGACGAAGCTACCAGTTTTATCCCAAGTATTTACGCTGCCGCTGGTAATAGCATTACCTTTGCTCCTGTTGATGCTAAGTATGTTGATCTTGACGACGACAATGTACCGGACTTGCCGATTGGTCGTCTGCCAGTAAGAACCACATCGCAGCTTGAGATGTTGTTGAGCAAGCGCTCTGCGTATTTAAATCGCGATTATGCGGCTTCAGCATTATTGGTGGCCGATGAATATGATGTGGTACAGCAGTACGATTTCTCGGATGATGCTGATTCGATAGAAGCCGAGTATCTCCAGGGCTTTGACACTGATAAAGTGTATGTCGATTCCCTGGGTGTACTCGAGTCAAGAAATCAACTGACTCAACGTATCAACCAAGGTGTAACGATAACCGCGTTTTTTGGTCATAGTTCGACCAACCAATGGAGCTTTAATGGGCTACTCACAGGTCCAGATGCAGCCGGGTTAAATAACGTCGGGCGACCAACTGTGGTAACGCAATGGGGTTGTTGGAACGCCTATTATGTTAGCCCCAACGAGGACAGCATGGGCCATCGATTTATGATGGAAGGGGAGCAAGGTGCGGTTGCCGTAATGGGTGCGAGTACCTTGACCAATGCCAATAACGAGCGCAAATTAGCGCGCCTGGTATTTGCTAGGCTTGCGAATGGCGAGCGTATTGGTGACGCAGTAACCAGCGCCAAACAAGAATACGCGTTGCAAAGCCCAAACGATCTTGATGTGCTGCTGGGTTGGACGATACTGGGACTACCTGACTTGTTAGTGAACTAGGGAGAAATAAGTAGATGAACAATGATAACGATAAAGCTATCTTTCACAATCAAGAGAATTCCGTGAATCGGCGACGAAAATTGCTATTGGGTGCAGGCGCGGCAGGGGTGATTGCGACTTGGCAACGGCCTATCGTGAATGCCATCATAATACCCGCGCACGCGCAGATGTCGGTGTGTCCCGCAATTACGATTGGCAATGTAACGGGCGGACCACTTTCTGGCGCAACATCGGCAACCGCTTGCTCGCTGACCTTCGATGTGCTTAGTGGCACGCCCGGAACCAATCTGAATATTACCGCGATCACGCCGGAGACATTGCCCGCTGATACAACATTCAGTGTCGACGCTGTGGGTACGGCGACGAATACCGTAGGTCCACGCATAGTGTGGCGCGGTCCGGCAGTCGGTGCACCTTTTGCCTGTACCGGTGGCTTTACGGTTGTGAGTGATCTAAGTTTCACGGTAACCGCTACCTGTGACGCTGCCGGGGGAGGGACGTTTACTCAAGACTTCACTATTTCCGATCTTATTCCACCTGCACCGTAAAACTGAGCAAGGGAATTGAACCTTCAGCCTGAATTCCGCCACCTATTTTAATAACGATGATTAAATCTTCGAAGCCAAGATAGCGAGTTAGTCTGAGGCCTGTTAAGCTGATCATCAAATTACGAAATGATCGAGCCTCATGTTCTGGTTCATTGTGGTTGGGTTGAATTTGGGTTGCTGACTAGCTTGAGTTTGCCGAACAGATAACAAATTTGTCGGGGTAGGTAGCGGTGTTTCTACGCTGTTAGAAAACTATGAGAAAATCAATAATAAAATGGGCAGTGATACCGGTGTTGGTATTACTTGGCACAACTGCCTCTGTCGTATTTGCTGGCAGTAATAATGTCAAAATTGAGTCCGCAAATAACGGTATATCGGCGCCACTGATTGATAAAGGCGATTATTATTTTCACCCCGATGGTCGCAAGATAAGGTTCTTTCGTAAAAAGGATGTTTACGCGCTTCAAAGGCGGCAAGGAGCTCGCGCTAACAAAAGCATTAGTACCATGCAACGCTATAAAGCACAGTTTGGAGAACGAGTGCAGCAGGTGACGCGCCATCGGCTGGGTCGCGGTATCGATGTGGTGCGTATCGATAATCGAGCGGCTATCAAACTCGCGAATAAGCAAGCATTTGATATTAAGCCGGAAATGCTGTTGTCACTGGACTCGTCAACGCGCAGCATGATGCCGGTATTTACCACTCAGCAGGGTCAGGCTGATCTACTATTATTGCCAAAAGTAACGCTGGAGATAAGCGGCCGATTGGGTGAGGCGGAGGTGTTAGCCAAACTAAAGAGTAAGTACGGTCTGCGGCTGGTTCGTAAGCTGAAACTTTCGGCAGACGTGTATAGCATGGCGTTTATCAATCGCTCGGTAGATCCGAGTATTCAATTTTCGCTGGTTCGACAATTAATGAATGAGCCCTTCATCGCTTGGGCTGAACCACAATTCTATGTGAAACCCAAAAAAGAGCAATTCACTCCCGATGACACATTGATTGGAGATCAATGGAACCTAATTGATCAAGGCTTTCGAGGTTCACGTTGTGATACCGACTGCGATGCGAATAATGCCTGGGGCCTTGAAAACGTGGGCAACCCGAATGCGGTCACTGGCGGCGGTGATAACCGAGCCGTGATCGCCGTCATTGACGATGGCGTTCAGCTCAATCACCCAGACTTAGCCGCCAATATTTGGGTGAATAGTGGTGAGATTGCTGACAATAATATTGACGATGATGGTAATGGTTTTATCGATGATATCAATGGGTATGATTTTGTTACCGATGAAAGTGCCACCCTTTGTGACAACGGACAGAGTTTGAGTGATGGTGACGTAGGGCCTGTGGGCGACTTTGGTCAGGATGCTAACCCTAACCCTCGCGCCACCGCAAACTGTGTGGTGGCTAACGAAACGCTGGATGAAGATAATCACGGTACGGCGGTCGCTGGCATAGTTGCTGCCGAAGGTAATAATGATCTCGGTATTGCGGGCGTAGCCTACAACGCTGAAATCATGGCAATTAGGGCCATCTCAGATTTTGATGAGACGCCGCTAGTCGATGACGATGAATCCTTTTGTAATACCGCGGCCGAGGCGATGGAATATGCCGCTCAGCATGCAGACGTGATTAACAACAGTTGGAGTATACCGATAATCTGCACAGTGCTTGAACAAGCCCTTATTCGAGTAACGAGCGGCACGGTTGCTGAAAATACCGACATCGCTAATGGCCCTCTGAGTCTTGGCTCGAAGAGAGATGGCACAAACGGTAATGGTTTAGGATCAACGGTTGTTTTTTCCAGTGGTAATGACGCCAGCGGTTGGGTCAAGGTAACTGTGCCTGTCAGCGCCGGTGAGCACGCCTATGAATGGCGGCTTTTGCGAAGTGCGGCACCCGATGACTTTGATGATGAAGAGTTCGGAGGAGGAATAGATAATGACACTGTCTGGTTAGACGATATTGTTTGGCCCGATGGGAGTATCGAAAGTTTTGAGGCCGAAACCGGTGGAATAGACGACTTTACCACTCAATGGGTGCTAAATAGTTGTAATGCGGAATGTACTGAAAATTTCGGTGTGGAGCCTGTTTGGGATATTGAAACACGCGGTGAATTTGTGAGAAGTGGCAATCAGTCGGCGAGAATTCAGGCGTTTATTGGTGATGATGGTTCCGACTGTGGTAACAGTTATTTGCATCAAATTAGAGGGGGGCAAGGTGGAGAAATATCGTTTTGGGTTTGGGTATCAACCGACACTCAAGACGAATCAGATAAATTTGAATTTTTAATAGATGGTCGAGAGGTCATTAGCTACGGCGATTTAGCCGCATTTGGTTTTGTTAATAATCCCGTGGCTTACCCAGCACTAACGGGTAACCAAAGCAGTTCGCCAACTGGGGTGATTGCCGTGGGGGCGAGTAAGTCTGGTGACCTGAGTGAAGGAACCTCAGCGATTGTTTCGCTCGAAGCCGAAGAGCGTGCATCTTATAGTCAATATGGACCAACGCTTGATTTGGTGGCACCGTCCAGCGATCAACATTTGGGCATCACAACCACCGATAGAACTGGCGCCGATGGATTTGAGAGTGGTGATTATACGTCGACCTTCGGAGGCACTTCGGCGGCAGCACCCGTGGTATCCGGAGTCGCCGCGGCCATGTTGGCGATCGACCCATCATTGGACGCCGCTGATATCAAGACTATGCTGCGTGCTTCGGCTGACGAGATAGGCCCGGTGCCGTACGTAGGTGGACGCAACGACTTCCACGGGTTTGGGCGAGTGAATATGTATCGAGCACTCTTGCTGGCACAGGGCAATCCGCTCTCAAGCCAAGCCCCTTCGTGCCAGGACATTGATTTGGACTACGATGTGGAGAACGATCTACTGCTTTCACGTTACCAGCCTGACCCAAATGCGTTTTGTCCGGCCATAGGTCCGGTGCCTGATAACGATTTATGCTTTCCTATTGCAACGCGCAACGGAGGTGTCGTTGTTATCTGTCTATAGATTTTTGCTTATATCACCGATTCATCGTCGGTGTAGGCATCAATACGACGCAACTCTATTCCATTAATGGTTTCTTGAGTCTCGATCATAAATTCGATTGGCCGGCAACAGACATAGCAATCTTCCACGGTATGATGATTACCTTGGGATAAATCGATAAACGCGGTAAATGCTTCGCCACAATAAGGACAGTGGACTTGCTGTTCATGATACATGCCTCGATAATACCCCTTTGTTGTTGAGGCTGTGTTAAACCCCTATGAAAAATCAACCCGACTGGTGGGACCCGTATTCTTGCCAACCCTATAAAATGCAGAACGAGGATAAACCTCGATCTGGGCTAGGCAATGTTTGGGAATACGCGAAGGTGGCTGGTTCGAATTTGCTTGGTTTGCCCGCGATTACTTATCAAACCTTAGCGTTGAGAAAGTCTCCGGCTAACGTGTCGGCCGATCGGTTTGTGGGTTTGAGTATCGCACCGGATGATCAGTATGAATCAGCCATTGTAGAGATGGTTGACGAACTGGGTGTTAAGCAGCTTCTGATTCGAATACCAAGTTGGGATGTGGCTGCAATCGATGATTACGTCCGCTTTTTAGAATTATTTCCCAGGAATGAGTTTGTGATTAATATTCTACAAAGTCGAGACAGCGTGACGAATATAGGCGAGTGGCAGACGCAGGTCGCGAAAATTATTCAGGCCACTCAACACATTACTAAAACATTTTGGATCGGCAATGCGGTGAATCGAACTAAGTGGGGTTGTGTGCACTCTGGTCAGGCGCTTGATTTGCAAGTTGCGGTCGAGGAGCTTCGACGTGACTTCACTGATCTTAAGCTACTCGGCTCTTCAATCATCGACTTTGAACCTTTGCTAAGTTGGCGCACACTTTGGAATTTTCGCAAATTTCATATTCAGGCTAATGCCGCATTGTTATACGTAAATCGACGGCACTCGCCGTATGGCACGCAATATGGCGTGTTTGATCTGGAAAATAAATTGCGTTTGGCCAAAGCAATGACCAAGCTCTCTAATCGTTGCGATGACAGTTTATGGATTACTGAAACCAATTGGCCTTTATTAAATACCAAGCCGTATACGCCAAATTCTGGCAACCCAACTCGAACCGTAGACGAAGAAACCCAGGCCAAATACTTAAAATGGTACTATCAAATTGCCTGGCAAACAGGCTGGGTTGATAGGGTGTATTGGTGGCAGTTAATCAATCCAGGTTATGGTCTGGTGGATCACCGGCAAGGCGATCTGCGTAAGATGCCATCGTATTTTGCGTTCAAGGAAATCATTGACAGTGAATTGAGTCAGGTCCCTGATCGGGACTAGGCCAATAGAACTAAGCCTCTATCTTAGTAACTCCATTCTCACCACCTAATAATAAAACATCGGCGCCGCGTTGTGCGAATAATCCGTTAGTGACAACCCCAGCTAACTGGTTAATTTCGCGTTCCAGTTCAACCGGATTTTCAATTTTAAGGTCATGCACATCGATTATGAGATTGCCATTATCGGTAATTACTCCGTCTCGCAAAATAGGGTTACCGCCAAGCTTGACTAACTGGCGTGCAATGTAAGACTTTGACATTGGAATAACTTCCACTGGTAAGGGGAACGCGCCGAGCATTGAAACCAGCTTAGAATCATCGGCAATACAAACGAACTTATCACTGGCCGCCGCAACAATTTTCTCGCGCGTCAATGCGGCACCACCACCTTTGATCAAGTGCAAATGTTTGGTCGATTCGTCGGCGCCATCGACATACACTGGTAGTGTCCCAACCTGGTCTAACTCGAAAACTTTTATACCGTGATTTCGAAGGCGCTCGGCAGACGCTTCTGAACTGGCAACCGTGCCGTTAATTTTATTTTTCATCTTGGCTAACTCGTCGATAAACAAGTTAGCTGTAGAACCAGTGCCCACACCAACAACCCAGTCCCATTCAATGTAGTCAATGGCAGCTTCAGCGACGAGTTGTTTGGCTTGTTCTGGGGTCATGGTGTTTATACTCTTTTGTAGGTCACGTAATCGAAAGTTGGATTTGTATCTGTGATGCTTTGACGTGCTGTTTCTTTGAACTCAGCGCCTGAAAAATTCGGAAAGAACGTATCTGCCACAGGCGTGTCAGCCACTTCGGTCATCTCCAGTGAGGTGGCGTAAGCAAGAAAGAGCTTGTAAATTTGGCCGCCACCGATAACAAATGTTTTATCAGTGCCTGTATTTTGTGCTAACTCCAGTGCAGCGTCGATTGATTTTGCTACGCTCACGCCTTCCGCGTTCCATTCGGTGTTTGCGGTTAATACAATATTTAATCGGCCAGGCAGTGCGCGCCCGATCGAGTCGAAGGTCTTGCGCCCCATGATGATCGGCGAACCCATAGTCAATGTTTTAAAGCGGGGCAAGTCTCCTGGCAGGTGCCAAAGAAGCTCGTTATTTTGCCCCATTTCTCCGTTCTCTCCAACGGCGGCAATCAGTATGATTTCCATTAGACAGCGACCGGTGCTTTTATTGGTGAGTCGGCAACGTAATCAACTAACTCAAAATCGTCGAATCTGAAGTCAAATAAGTTTTTCACGTTTTTGTTAATGCTCATCTTAGGCAAATCGCGTGGGCTTCGACCAAGTTGCTCGAGCACTTGCTGTTGGTGATTATTATAGATATGAACATCACCAAAGGCGTGTACAAATTCCCCAAGCTCTAAGTCACACACTTGCGCAACCATCATGGTAAGTAAGGCATAACTGGCGATATTAAACGGCACACCTAAAAATAGGTCGGCACTGCGCTGATAGAGCTGACAACTCAATTTCCTGTCATGAGACACGTAAAACTGGAACAGGGTGTGGCATGGCGGCAAACCTGCTTTTGCCATCTCTTCAATTTCGGCCGGGTTCCAGGCTGAAACAATTAATCGCCGCGAACTTGGATTGTTTTTTATCTCATCGATAACCCAAGAGAGTTGGTCAACACCAGAGAAGTTGCGCCATTGCTTTCCATATACTGGGCCCAGCTCTCCCCACTGATTAGCAAAATCCTGGCTTGTTTCAATATTAGAGACAAATTCGTTTAAACGATTCTGCCATTCGCTTGAATGCTTTTCTAAATCGGTAAAGCCATTCTTATTCAAATAATTTTGAAATGGCCATTCGTTCCAGATGCCGACTTTATTATCGACTAAGTATTTGATGTTGGTGTCACCGCGTACGAACCAAAGTAATTCGTGAATGATCCCGCGTAGAAAAACTTTTTTGGTGGTGAGCAGCGGAAAGCCTTGCGATAGGTCACAACGTATTTGGCGGCCGAAGACACTGCGCGTGCCGGTGCCGGTGCGATCATCTTTACCGACACCGTTGTCGTATACGTCTTGTAGTAAGTCTAGATACGCTTTCATTGTTTCAGCTTAGCGGGTTTCACGTGCAATAGCGCGGTAGCCAATGTCTGATCGGCAAAACATACCGTCCCAAGAAATTTTGTCGATTGATTCATAGGCTAAACTCTGGGCCTCTGTCACGCTTTCTCCCAATGCAGTTACACAAAGCACTCGACCACCACTGGTGATAATATCGCCATCGTGAGACGCGGTGCCAGCATGAAAGGTTTTACATGAATCTGTATCGCAATTATCAAGGCCTGAAATGATTAAACCTTTGGCATAACTTTCAGGGTAGCCACCCGCAGCCAGAACAACACCCAGCGCAGCTCGGTGGTCCCACTCAGCGTGCGTTTTATCCAATTCGCGATCAAGTGCAGCCAAACACAGTTGTGCCAAATCCGATTTCAGTCGCATCATGATGGGTTGGGTTTCAGGATCACCAAAACGACAATTATATTCAATCACCTTTGGTATACCCTCTGGGCTGATCATTAAGCCAGCGTATAGAAATCCAGTATATGGGTGGCCTTCCGATTTCATACCAGCTACCGTTGGTAATATTATGGTTTGCATGATTTTATCGTGCATTTCGTCGGTGACAACCGGAGCCGGAGAATAGGCTCCCATACCACCCGTGTTGGGACCTAAGTCACCATTGTCACGCGCTTTGTGATCTTGTGAGGTTGCCATTGGCAGTACGTTGTCGCCATCAACCATGCAAATAAAACTTGCTTCTTCACCCGCTAAAAACTCCTCAATAACCACGCGAGCACCAGCGTCGCCGAACTTGTTGTCGATTAACATATCTCGCGCTGCACTTTGAGCTTCTTCAAGAGAGTGTGCCACGATAACACCCTTTCCCGCTGCCAGGCCATCGGCCTTGACCACGATAGGTGCGCCAACCTCGGCGATGTAATCACAGGCTAGATCTGCGTCGGTGAATACTTGATATGAGCCTGTTGGGATTGAGTATTTTGCCAAAAAGTCTTTAGTGAACGCTTTGGATCCTTCTAGTTGAGCGGCTCCAGCGGTTGGGCCAAAGCACTTCAATCCTGCTTGGCGAAACGCGTCAACAAGGCCAATGACCAGCGGAGCTTCAGGACCAACGATGGTCAGATCTATGGCTCTATCATTGGCGAACGTTATTAATGCATTGATATCTTCACCGCCAATAGCAACGTTTGTGACCTTAGGTTCTCGCTCGCTCCCTGCATTTCCAGGCGCAACAAATACCTCAGTAACATCAGGAGATTGAGCAACTTTCCAAGCAAGGGCATGCTCGCGACCACCGCTGCCGATAATTAATACTTTCATAGTTTGATAGGTTTGATCTACGCAGAAAATGAAGAACAATAGTTAGATCCAGGATTTTACCTTGTGGGCGAATAAATGTCTTGGGCTAGTATTGAGATTGGTGCGCCTCTTTTAATGACAGTTCTTATGAAGCCTGCGGCATTGCACGATGCCGCATTATTCAAAAGAACTCACTTGTTCATGCTTAGCGCTGACTTGCAGCAACTTTTGCAGCCATATCCTTGTTGATCAGTTCATAAATTTTCGCACGTATTCCCGGTGAGCCTGCTTCAAGCTCGCGCAATTGAGGTGTTTTCCACGACACATACACGGAGCCTTTTTCGACAATCGTTGTCGCGCTTGCACCTGAGCGTAAAAAATACCCAACCTCGCCTATAAAGGTATTTGGCTTAAGCGTAAATATTCTGTCTTGTTTGCTGACTTCGGTACTGCCCTTTAGTACATAAAAAAGGCTATCACATACTTCGTCTTCGACGGTTAACGTGGTGTGGTCGGTAGGTGTATGCCAGTTGGTTATTTTCAATAGGTCGCGAAATTCATCCGCTTGCAAACCTTTGAAAACCTGATAGAGGTATTTTTCTCTTTGCGTGAACTTTGATGTCGACTTCGATGAGAGTACTTTAAACAACAGTACGAAGTTTAGAATAGCAAATAATATTGCCCACGCTGGCGCATACCAGTATTCGAAGTTTTTGCTTACCGCTATCCCAACCAAAACGAATATAGCGCCAAAGCTTAGCCCTAATCTCATTTTTATTTCGTCCTGGAAAACAAGTGCAACCAAGGCCGTCAAGCAGCCTAAGTTAATTAGAATGAGCGAGGAAAGTGTCTGCATATCGAATAAATGAGTTTGTCGGGAAAGTTAATTGGTGTTGTAAAGCACTACTATATATTACTGGTGGTGCGGTTAAACTTATCCAGGGGTTGTTTTAGCGTTTAGTATACAAGCCATCAAATGCGACGGTTATGTTTTCACCGGTTATGGTTTCCCATAGTTGGCGTACGGTTCCGTCTTCATTCAGAGTCCAGGTGATCCTGTGAAAATAGCTGTTGCCTTTATCATTGGTGGCTTTTTCTGATTGTAAAATCATTTGATTGCCAACGCGATTCCCTTTCAGTTCTAGATTGCCCCCCGAATTGTCTAACCAAATCTGTTGCCACTGCTCTTTTTGCTGGTGATAAAAATTGAGGCTGGTACCCGTAAAGCCGCCTTTTGCACTGGTCCAGCTTTCTCTTAATACGCAACCGTTCTGAATTTTCGTGATGCTGTTATTCCCTGCTAAGCTGCCGTCCGGTGTCTTCACCACCCATTCTCCCTGCCAGAAATCAAACGCTTGATGCTCATCTGACGAGCAGGGTGGCGGTGTGCTATCAGCGGATGCGACTCCGATTAATAGCGTGTATAACATTAGCATTGCTTTTTTCATTATCGCCTCTCCTTATCATTTTCTTCAGACAAACCTCGAGAGACTCTATTAAGAATCTCACAAAGAATTTCAGGCTATGATGCCATAAAACTGCATTGGACATTAATTTTGTCCATTTTTATATCTATTCACTGACTATCTTCATCTAACTATTGTCGGGATCTGATAGCGTTATCCAAAGTGGGCTAAAATTACTCAACTAGGTATAAATATGATCAGAATTAGAAACCTGATTGCGTTGATTGTGCTGGCAGTAATTGTCGGTGGTGTTTCTTGGTTATGGCACCCATTGGCAACCAGCCCGGATGCCGAGTCTTTGGCTAGGGCATCTATAGCGTATGAGGCTGAAATTATTCGTGACCGGTGGGGCGTGCCGCATATCGTCGGTAAGCGTAACGCAGACACCAGTTTTGGTTTGGCTTACGCGCATGCAGAAGATGATTTTGAAACTATTCAGGAGATCGTTGCTGCAACGCGTGGTGTGCTCGCGCAATACCGAGGAGCCAGCGCGGCACCGGCGGACTATTTGGTTCAGCTATTAGACGTTTGGGGTACCATCGAACGGCGCTATCAAGATGATGTGCCGGAAGATGCAAAGAAGATTGCTCAAGCCTACGCAGCCGGAATAAATTTATATGCCTCGCAAAACCCTGACAAACTTTGGCAAGGTTTGGCGCCGTTTACCGCGGAAGACATTGTTGCAGGATTTGTTTTCAAAACGCCATTTTTCTATGGTCTTGATAAGGACTTGCTGGATTTATTTGATGAGGAAAGTGATTTAGAATTAGCACTTGCTCCCAATGGAGACAATCTCGCATGGTCGCTTGGTCGCCGTGGTACAAGTGAAAGAGGTTCGAATGCCTATGCTATTTCGGCCGAGAGGTCTGGCGAAAACAATACTCATCTATTAATTAATTCTCATCAGCCCTTAACCGGTCCGGTAGCTTGGTATGAAGCGCACATGGCGGCGGAAGAAGGGTGGAATATTCAAGGGGGCTTATTTCCCGGCACGCCCGTTATTCTGCATGGCTTTAATGAAAATTTAGGGTGGGCAAACACCGTTAACCATATTGATTTGAGCGATGCCTACTTACTCACTCGAAACCCCGATAACTCTGATCAATATAAGTTAGATGGTCAGTGGGTTAACTTTGAAAAGCGAGAGGTTGTCTTAAAGGTCAAGCTTTGGGGGGATTTTCGCTTGCCTGTGAAACGACGTGTTTTACGCAGTAAGCATGGTCCAGTTATTGAATCAGGTGATAAGGCGTACGCCTTACGCTACGCTGGCATGGGTGAGATCAGGCAGTTTGAGCAGTACATGCGTTTAAATCAAGCCAATGATTTGAGCGAATTTATGCAAGCCATGCGAATGAACGCATTACCCAGCATCAATTACGTCTATGCGGATAGGCAGAACAATATTGGCTTTATTCACAATGCTCAATACCCCGCGCGCGTTGATTCCTGGGATTGGAGCAAAGGCTTACCCGGCGATCGTAGTGATCTGATTTGGCAGGGCTATAGACCATTTGATCAAGTTCCAAAGCTAATAAACCCTCAATCGGGAATGGTTTTTAACGCCAATAATACGCCGTTTAGTGCAACTGATGGGCCAGACAATTTGCGAGCCGAGGACTTTCCTAAGTCGATGGGCTTGGCGAGTAATCAAACCAATCGTTCTTTGCGTATTTTGGAAATGAACACTGGTGTTAATCCAATTGGAGAAGCAGAGTTGTTGAAACAAAAGTTTGATATTCAATACTCTGATCAATCGGAGCAAGTACAAGTATTGGCTACGGCTTTAGCGCAAGACTGGTCTGATAGTGCCGATCTGCTTGAGGCTCAGAAAATCATTAAGCAATGGGATCGTCGAGCTAACTTGGAAAATCAGTTTGCAGCACTGCCAATTCAGATTTTCATGCAAATTCGGCAAAGTGACAACCCTGATGATCGATCGCCTGGTGCGGTTAGACAAGCAACTGAAAAAGCGATCACTTATTTAAAAACAAACTATGCACGCATCGACCCGCCTTGGTCAGAGGTGAATCGCTTGGTGCGAGGTGAATTTAACAAGCCTCTTGCTGGCGGGCCGGACGTATTACGTGCGGTGTATTCCTTTGGTATGAAAGCGGATCAAAAATCATTTGCGACGAACGGAGATTCATGGATGGCAGTAGTGTCCTGGGATCAGTCCACCGGCCAGCAAACAGCAAAGGTGTTGCATCAGTTTGGTAGCGCAACCTTAGATCAGAACTCACCTCATTACGCGGACCAAGCTGACATGTTTGTTCAACAACAATGGCGTCAAGCGACCTTCGATCTTAAAAAATTACGTGCCGAATCAACGCGTACCTACTCTGTAGGCGGAGCTCGATAAGAGGCTTATGCACCGCTTTATACAGCCGCACTTTTGGGGCGCAGAAAATTGAGCAGAGGGTCACGCAGACTCAGAAGTAATATCAAAATGCCTAATTTCCAAAGGTGTTTGCCGTTGCTGATCATCCAATTACCCAGCATAGATAACCGCCCAACAGAGCGTGGTGCGGCAAAGGCAAACCAGTGATCTGTGCTTGAATCTTGTGCCACAATTTGGAACTCGTTGTCGGGCGTTTTTACAAATACCTCATGCCATTCTTCAGCAGAAATATTATTCACTTGAGGGCCGCGTACAGGGGTTTCTTCGCCAGTTTTAAGGTCTACCAATTTTAGGCTCAAGCCTTCTTCGGCAAGATAGCCCGTAACCGGAATCATCAGATAGTCCTGCCTGAATTTCATAACAGTGCTGACAAATTTCCCTTCAGCACTTGCTCCTCCATTAGCTCGATTGAAAGAACCAATAGCGCTCTCGTACCCGTATTGGTATTGCCAATTGTCTTTTCTCGGCGCGATGGTGCCATTGACAACAAACCCCGTGGCAGCCCCGTCGGCTGTTAATGGGCCAGGAGTTTGCATTTTGTACGACATGATATTCTCCTGCTCAACCTTGTTTATAAAGAAGACCAGGCCTGGTCCACTCGGGAACGGTAAATGTTTAACCTGTACCGCACCGAATACGTCCATGTCTCTGGTCGCCATGTATTTTTTAAATATGTCGTCCTGCTTGGGTTTGGCTATGGCACGTTCCTGAACCTTGTTGTTCAGGAACGATGTTTGATTCAATGCACCCAGGAATACGGTGTATACCCATACCACTATCAGCAATATATTCGCTATTCTGCCCAATCTAACTTGCTTGCTCTGCAATAGCAGTAACGACAACACACTCGCAAGTAAGTACATTTGAAAGAATTCAAAGTACCTATCTGAAGGATCTCCACCCATAAAGCCTCGTGCATAGCCAGTAGCGAGAGCGATCCCTATGGTATAGGCGGACAGTACAATAGTGAAAGAGATTGCTTTGTCGTGTAACACTTTGAAGCGCATCGCTTGAATGCCCAAAATTATCATCGGGCTGAGCATGATTGGCGCGGCCCATATCTGACCAAGAATGGGGAATGAAAGTGATTTTGAAAAGGTTGTCAAAAAGTCTACGAAGTTTCGAGCATAATAAACTTCGTGACCGGATGACGATTTTTTAAGCACCCAAACGGAATAGATACTGAGTAGAATCAATGCTATGAAAGTGGGTTTTACGCTTGGCCAGCATGCTCGGTCGACCGCGATTTTAACCACAACCAGGCCTAGCAAGGCCGGGGCAACAATTCCGCCGGCGCCCATGGTTAAAGGCACCATAAACGTCATCAATAAACCAAACCACCATCCTTTGGTGAAGGCGTCGTTTTGCACAAACCATATGGCCACCATTGAAAACAAAATCATATTGTAGTTATGAGTTTGCACTCCCCATGTGGCATTAATAAGAGAGAACGGAAATATCCATAACAGAATGACAAATACGATTGCGATTGGAGCGGAGACCGACGTGAAGTGACGGCGAATAATCGTGACCAGGAATACGGCGTTAACCGTCCAAATTATGGCATTGACTACCATTTGCAAATACGTGTCCCATTGACTTTGATTGATATCAAAAATGGTGATTTGCAACATTTCGCGCCAAAAGCCTAAATGACCGTTATTAGGCGAGAGTAAAAATGACAGAGTTAGCTCGTCAGACTTGTGTTCTTGAAGAGTGCCGCCCATTCCCCAATCGTCATAATAGGGCGTAAAAAATGCCAATGCGTCGATAATATGCAATCGAATGCCCAACACTAGAGCAATGATTCCAAGAGTAAAGCCGAGTGCGTTAATTTGAGGTTTTGTCATAAATGTGGAGTTTGCCGGAGGCTGCAACGGAGGTCCATTTTTGGGTCGAATTATACATCAACTTGGGGGCGCAAATTAAACAAGTGGCTCGCTAACAAGGCAAGGATTTAAGCGGCCAATAGTTCGTGTTTTGATGTGTCCGGGTAAATAAAATGTACTAAATATGTGCATGTTGATTGTCGGGAATAGTGCCAAAACCACTGATTTACAATACAAAATGCTTAGTAAAATGGCGCTTTTATCCCTATTTTGATTAAAGTTGTATTTTCAGTCTTGTGAAACTAAGACGAATGTGAAACCTTGTCACTATCTAGAGGTAGATTATAAAAAAAAACCGTAAAGGTGGAAGGCGGTTAGATTTGGCTCTCTGGATGGGGTCCCTCAGTTGTTACAGGGCAGAAAGTGTTAATCAATGGGGTTGGTTATCTTGAAGCAGGTATTTTCTATAGCGTCAGCTGTAGGTCTTTGGCGACCGCGTGCATATGAGGTCTTCGATTCTACAGACACCAGGCAGATATTGGCCGCAAGTATGCTTGTCGCGCTAGCGATGTTCTCACCTGTTTCCGTAGCTCAAACCAGCGAGCTGACTGTAGCGGCAACCAGCGACTCTGAAGGCACTACTGGGATGCACTATACAGTGATGCGTTACGCAAACGCCAAGTGCCAGAAAGCCGAGAAACCCCGCAAGTTGTTTCGTAAAAAATTTGCTTCGTCAAAGCAAGCCATGGGTCCAACGCAGATACCCGTAGTCGATGAGTTTTGGTTTCAGGTTAGCTATCACGAAAATAGGCGAGGCGAGGAGCGTTCATGTGACTATCTGATCGGCTTTAAACCGAAACGTAGTCGGAAATACGAAGCCGTGATGGCGTTGTCAGGACAGGTGTCTTCTTGTCAACTGTTGTTATTTGATATCACTAATGAACGACAGAAGGTTGAATTTGTTAGGCCGGAAAATTCATGTAAGAAGGTGAATCAACTGGGGCAGCCCAATGGCGCTCCAGTTCACAACTCATTGAAACGGTTTTAAAGATTTAAAGGGTGGCAGCGGCGCAGACAGTCTGGGTGTATGTCGGTGTTTCGCTGAAGAGCTATTGTCTTGCTCTAGTTTTATTAAGGCAATTGTAGGTGGGTACTTAGGTATGTAGGTATACAAGAAAGAGGAAACAATAATGAAATTCAAAATGAAAAGTATCGCTGGTTTTCTAGCCGTAATGCCAATCGCAACGGGCGCAATAGCGCAAGAAGCAGAGCCTCTTGTGTTACAGGAAATAATTGTAACGGCTTCCAAGCGTGAAGCAACGTTGCAGGAAACGGCGCTCTCGGTTACTGTGGTGACTGCCGACACAATTAAGCTGGCGCACATCGAAGATTTCATCGATCTTCAGTCAGTCGTTCCTTCATTACAAGTGTCCCAACAGCAGTCGACCGCGAACACAAACTTTGTAATTCGTGGCTTTGGTAATGGTGCAAATAACCCAGGTATTGAACCGTCGGTAGGGGTATTTGTCGATGGTGTTTATCGTTCCCGTTCTGGAGCAGCAATTAATGATCTGCCGCGTCTCGAGCGAGTTGAAGTTCTCAGTGGTCCGCAAAGTACGCTGTTTGGGAAAAACGCCTCTGCAGGCGTAGTCAGCATTGTGACTCCAACTCCCTCTGGTGATAATGGGGGGTATCTATCTGCCAGCGTTGGTGACTTTAATTCGGTGATTGTTAAGGGTTTGTATGAAGGCAATGTATCGGAAAACACAAGCTTTGATGTGTCGGGTTCGTATAATCGTCGAGACGGCTATTTTGAGAATCAAACACTGGACGAAGAATTGAATGAACGAAATCGTTTCAGTGTTCGAGGCCAACTACGCTATAAGCCAGACGAAAATTCATCTTGGCGTATTCTGGCGGATCACAGTAAATTGGATGAAGCATGTTGCGGAGTGGTTAACGTCGCCAGCGGCCAGGTTACGGGCGCAGTTAATGCTTTGGGAGGGCAGGTCGTTGCCGACGACCCAGAAGCCACAACTGGGTTTCATGATATACCCACTGAAAACAGAGTCGAAAACTCCGGAGTATCGATACAGTACGATAGAGAATTTGATAACGTTAGCTTCACGTCGATTACCGCGTACCGCAATAGTCAAACATTCGACAGTCAGGATTTAGATTTCACCAGCGCGCCCTTGTTCGGCGAAAGTTTTAACGATATTAATATCGATACCTTTACACAAGAATTTAGGTTGGCATCTAATGGCGGTGGTACCTTAGATTGGCTTGTTGGTGGTTTTTACTTCGATGAGTCTATTGAAGGCGATACCTTGGTAGAGTTTGGTTCGGCGTTCCGCCCGTTGATCGAAATTGGAGTTAATCAAGCTGGCTTTCCGTTGAGCTTTGCGCAAGTAGAAAGCTTGCTTGGGATTCCGGTCGGGTCTTTTTATGCCGCAGGAACAGGGACTCGAGAAGAGTTAGCGCTAAACAACCAGTCAATTTCATTGTTTGGTCAACTCGACTACTCTCTTACTGATTCGCTGGTCGCGACCTTAGGGCTCAATTACACCGAAGACAAAAAAGACTTTTCAGTGACTCAAGAATTAACGGAAGTTAGAAGCAGTATTAACCTGCCAGCTCCATTTGATGTAATTCCTGCGATTCTTCCCAATACCATTGATATTCCCAACAGCATTGAATCTAATGAGACCAGAGACGATGAGTTGACATACACCGCTCGACTCGCTTGGGCCGCTAACGAAAACCTAAACATTTATGGTACGTATGCAACGGGATTTAAAGCGTCATCGGTTAACCTTGTTCGTGATTCAGCGCCTAACGCGAGCGACTTTTTACGCTTGCAAGCCGCAGGCCTAGCCGAGCCAAATTCAATTGTAGGCACCCGCTTTGCTGATCCGGAAGAAGCGACCATTATTGAGTTGGGTGTGAAAACTCTGTTTAGTAACGGCGCGATTAATTTGTCGATATTCGACCAAAAAATTGAGAACTTTCAAACTTTATTGTTTAACGGGACAGCCTTGGTTCTGACCAATGCAGGCCAGCAGTCAGTTCAAGGTGTTGAGTTTGACATTAGCTACTTGCCGATTAATTCTCTATTGATTGGTTTAAAAGGCACAGCTCTCGATCCAGTGTTTGATGAATTTTCGACTAATCCTGGCGGTGATTTAACCGGCCAACAAATTGTTGGTATTAGTAAATTGAGTCTGTCGTTATCGGCACAATATGATTTCTCATTGTTCGGAAATGAGTCGTTTATTCGTGGTGACTATCAATATGAAGAAGATTCAGGATTCTTTGCGGGCTTTCCAGATGGTCTGGCATCAGCGGAAGTGAGTGTGCTGAACCTTTCCGCAGGCATCGTAACGTCAGGTGGTTATTCTTTTAGCATTTGGGGCAGAAACATTACCGACGATGCCTATGTTACCAATGTTTTTCCATCGGTTGGCCAACAGGGAAGCTTTAGTGGTTTTCGTAATGAACCCCGAACGGTTGGTGTCACGGTTCGTAAAGACTTTTAGATTGGTTGCGTGACTATTGGCTTCTCCAAGAAGTACTGAGAAGCCAATAATTGGTTGTGGCTAATTAACGTTTAAGGATTCCCAATTCAAACCATCAAACTATGAAATTTTTTACCTTAAAGATATCACTGATGATAGGAGCAATTGCGCTAGTTACAGTTGCTCAACCAACTCATGCTGACTCGGTAAAATCAATCGGCCGTGCCGTTAGCGCGGAATTTAATGGTGAGGTGGTGCAGCAGAGAACAATCAATTGCAGTGATAAGCAATCACGGATTATTTATAAGCCTTTGAACAGTCGACGTTGGTGCTATGGAGTGGGCGACCGTAACTGTTTTCGAGATAAACTGGTCGCGGCTAAAAAGGCCTGCCGAGCGCCTGCAGTGAACGTGGTAAAGACAGCTAATTCCACGACTCTGAAAGAAGCCTTAGCCGCACCTGTGGATCACGCGTCCAAGGTCGATGTTCAGTTACCCGACGCCGCTACTGAGTCCATGAGTACAGAGACTTCTCAAGGCGATGGCCAATTGACTGATATGCATCGTAAGGCCTTGTTGCAAGAATTGACAGAGATTAATGCTCGGCGTGAAGAGATACGATTAAAACTTAGACAAATAGAGGATCGATTGAAAAGTTTGTTAGGTGACGAAGTATCGCTTACCAATATTGAATGAAAGAGCAGTCATGGTGTTGTTTAGTCAAGAATCCATATTTTGCGCCCCACGCATGCGAATAAGTCGCGCCTCTAGAGCTAGATAGCTCGGCGCTGATTGCGTACTCTCAAGTGTATTAAGTGACATGCAACTATTCCTTGGATTTAAACCACCATCTATGCCGATGATCGGTAATTGAGTGCAGTCTATGAATAGTGACTCAACTGGCCTCAGGCAGACCGTGACCCTAGTCCAAACAATTACGGAACGAGTAACATCCCAGTAGCTAACTCAACTATCGAGCTTTCGATACAGCGTCCTTAGGCTTATGCCGAGTTGTTTTGCCACGGCGCGTTTGTCCCCATTGTGTTGCACTAAAAGATGCCTAATATACGCAGACTCATTATCTTGTAATGAGCTGATGCCGTCACTCGACAATGACGTTTTTTGCCCAGTTTCAAGCGATAGCGCTTCGACGATATCGGGTGCATCAACTAAATTGGTGTCGCTCAGTATGGACGCTCTGTACAGCAGGTTTTTTAGTTCTCTGATATTGCCCGGAAAAGACTGATCGGCTATGACTTGAAGCCCAGATTGCGTGATGTGCAATTTAGGGTCGATTTTTTTTAGTAGATGCTCTACTAGATCCGGAATATCATCTTTCCTTTGTTTTAGCGTCGGCACGTGTATTGGAAATACGTTGATGCGGTGATAAAGATCGAGTCGGAACTCGCCTTTTTCGACCATTGCCTGAATGTTTTTGTGAGTCGCGCATATGAGTCTGAAATCTGAGGTTCTTACCTCAGTGCCACCGACCCTTCTGAATGTCTTAGTTTCAAGCAATCTGAGAAGTTTGACTTGTGTTGATAGCGAAACATCACCAATTTCATCGAGGAATAAGGTTCCTCCGTCCGCCATTTCAACAAGCCCTGGTCGATCGTTGTGTGCACCTGTGAATGCCCCTTTCTTATGACCAAAAAGTTCACTTTCAATCAGGGGCTCGCTGAGCCCAGCACACTCCAGGGTAACCATTGAGTTATCGGCTCTCTTGCTGGCCATATGTACCAATCGACTGATCAGCTCTTTTCCAGTACCCGATTCTCCCAGCAGCAAGACAGACGCGTCAGTGTTGGCCACCTTGGTCACTTTATCCAGCATATTGGTAAAGGTTTTGCTATGGCCAACCACCTCTTTCTCGTCAGTACTTCCGCTCGCGAGCGGAACCGGCTTGAGTAACTCAACAAAAAACTGAAGCTGCTCCTCCTCGTTAAATATTGGAATCATCTCGACGTCGACATGTTCTCTTCCATTGGGGGTTTGATGAATATGCAGTACTTTTTCTCTGTGCTTTGATTCCCTGGCCGCGAGCAGTGGGCAATCTTCTCCAGATTGGTCGCAAGGGCGATCGTATCCATGAGACACCGTGTAGCATTTTGGTGCTGCTTCGATTTCTATCTCACCGAATTTTTCTTGATACAGACGATTGTTTGCCATGATTTGATAATCTGCACTAACCAGTATTGCCGGGACATCGTACCCCTCAAGCATGTATTTGAGCTTATTGTGATCAACCATGGCGCATGACAAATATGACAAAATTGGTCAACTATACTGTCATATTTGACACTTAAAATCCCAGAAAAAATCAAAACTTTGTTTAGGCCCAATAAATACAAGGGCTTATTTCGTCTTCAGCATCTGGCATGTTGTTTGCTAGAAAGTAGGTGAAAAATAAATAGACCGAAACCAATGACAACAGCGCGACCAGAAGTACTCCCTTTTTTTGAAAAATCATCGAGCACATTTTCTTACATTGCCGTAGATACCGAGACCAATAAATGCGCTGTGATCGACTCGGTTCTAAACTTTGATTACGCCTCTGGGCAAATCGGTTACGACAGCGCAGATCAAATCATTGCGTGCATAGAGAAACGCCAACTTGAAGTAGAGCTATTGATCGAGACTCACGTTCACGCGGACCATCTCTCCGCCGCTCCCTACATCCAAAATAAGCTTGGTGGAAAGATCGGAATCAGTGAGCATATTGATGTTGTGCAGAAAGAGTTTGGGAAACTGTTCAATGAAGGAACCGAATTCCAGCACGACGGGAGTCAGTTTGACGTGCTGTTTAGGGACAATCAGACCTATCAAATAGGCAGCATAACGGGTAGAGCTATTCATACGCCTGGTCACACTCCCGCCTGTATGGTGCATTTGATCGGTGATGCAGGCTTTGTGGGTGATACCCTTTTCATGCCAGATGGCGGGACAGCGCGTGCTGATTTTCCGGGTGGTGATGCACGTGTTCTTTATCGATCCATCCAAAAGATATTGGCGATGCCCGACGAAACGCGGTTGTTTATGTGTCACGACTATCAGCCGAATGGCCGAGAACTTGAATACCAAACAACGGTTGCTGAACAAAAAGCTAAGAATATTCACGTGCATCTTGGCATTTCTGAAGACGATTTTGTTGAGATGAGAGAGTCTCGAGATAAGACTCTCGGTATGCCGAAACTCATCTACCCGTCGCTTCAAACGAATATGCGTGCCGGCCATTTTCCCGCGCCAGAGAATAATCAGTCCGTTTATTTAAAGGTGCCGATTTCAGGTTTAACGTCTGCGCTCACCCAAAAATAACAGTCCAATACGACACTCTGAGAGAATCATAATGATGCTTACACAGTTACACGATCAGCTTTCTATTTCTGCTCAAGTGACCGTGCAAGATACACCTGTTCTAGAGGACTATGGTATACAGATATTGATCGATAACCGCCCTGATGACGGGCTAAGAAGACAATCAAAAAAAGAGGCGATTCCAGTCATGGAGAATGCGACAGGAATCGATTTTGCAGAGTTTCCGTTCGCGCCTGGAAAAGCAAACATAGAGCACAGGAATACTGCTCTAGGCGACTTATTAAAACGAGGTCAGAAATTATGGGCGTACTGTCGTACAGGCACACGTTCAAATACAGCTCTGGCAACGTGTTCAACAACTGAGTGAGAATAACGAAGCAATGACCGATGACAGCAAATACGACGTAGTAATTATTGGTGCAGGTTCCGCAGGAATTGCAACCGCCGCAAGTTTTAGAAAGAGAAACAACACGGCGAGCATTGCGCTAATTGATCCATCTGAGACACATTACTACCAACCCGGCTGGACATTAGTGGGCGGCGGCGTGTTTGAAGCCGAATCAACTCAGCGATATACCAAAGATCTAATTCCAAAAAGCTGTAATTGGATTAAACGAGCGGTCACTGAGTTTCATCCTGAGGAAAACAATGTGACTCTGGATAATGGCAGCACGGTGTACTACCGGCATCTTGTTGTTGCACCGGGTCTAAAATTGGACTGGCAAGGTATCGAGGGCTTAGAAGAAACGCTTGGTAAAAATGGCGTTACCTCGAACTATCGCTATGATTTGGCTCCCTATACATGGGAGCTTGTGTCTAAATTTTCCAAAGGTAAGGCAATTTTTACTCAACCGCCGATGCCAATTAAGTGTGCGGGCGCTCCGCAAAAAGCATTGTACTTGTCTGCTTCAGAATGGTTGAAACAGGGCAAGATCAAAGATATCGATATTCAGTTTTACAATTCAGGGGGGGTGCTCTTCTCTGTTGAGGCGTATGTGCCTGCTCTAATGGAGTACATCAAAAAATACGACGTTGAATTGTGTTTCTCACAAACACTTGTAAAAGTCGATGGCGATCAGCAAAAGGCGTGGTTTAAAAATGTCGATGGAGAGCTAACCGAAACAGATTTCGATTTTCTTCATGTGTGCCCGCCTCAAACGGCCCCCGACTTTATTAAGGACAGTGAGCTGTCCGATGATGCTGGCTGGCTCGACGTAGACCCTAATTCACTACGAAGCCAGAAGTTCGAGAATATTTGGGGTGTTGGAGATGTTATGAACACCACGAATGCTAAAACCATGGCGGCGGCGCGTAAACAGGCTCCGGTGGTTGCTTATAACATTGCAGCAATGATCGGTGGTGGTGATAAACTTGCCAGTTATGACGGTTACGGCTCATGCCCACTGACCGTAGAACACGGAAAAATAGTGCTAGCGGAATTCACTTATGGTGGCAAGGTAGCCCCCACTTTTCCAGCTTGGGTCAACGATGGCACAAAGCCAACGAATTTTGCATGGTTTCTAAAAGCACGCATGTTACCGTCAGTATATTGGAAGGGTATGTTGAAGGGTCGTGAGTGGATGGCGTCATCGAATTAGCCATAAGTGAAAACACCAATTTGGTCAGTCGCTGGATTTCTATCTCGAGGCAACTACTAGCGTACGCATCTGAAAAATTGTCAACGATCGTAAATCCGCGTATCCGTTAAAGCACGACACCAGTAGTCGCGCCGCTCAATTGAAGCGGTTCTGCCGTGATAGATAGATTGGTTAACAACAAACGTGATGGGGTTCGTGCTGCTTTGCAAAAAATTGATACCAGAATAGCAGAACTGGTCAGCAGCTAAGATACCTTACAATAAGCAGGCGCCTTACTCTTCAGGGCACTAGTTGCTAGCTGGTAAAAAGAACTGGTAGGAGATAATGTCACCTGATCCAGTTAGCACATTACTAATGGGTCTGTCACCACCGCCTCGGACATTTGAATAATGCAAAGCAACGGTATTATCGACGCTGTCGAATTTCTCAAAAATCACAGCAAGACCATCGGGAGTGATGCCGGCCAAAGAAATGGTATCGCCAGCAGTGAGTTGCCCACTGAGTCTTGTGCGCCTGTCGCCTAAGAAAGAAAACAATTCGAGAAGGTTTGATGTTATCTGATCCGCGGCATAAATGGTTGCAGATCCATCAGCCGATAAAGCAGGAGAGGTTAGGGATAAAGTCACGTCGCCATTTAGCGGCAAATCATCGTTAACCTTGATACGATTGCCGCCGCTGAGCGGAACTTGGTATAACTCAGTTACAGTATTGGTGTCCAAATCTCCGTCGAAAAGAACCGTGTTCCCGTCCTGTGAAAAACGAAATGAAGAAACATCGCTGTTGGGTCCAATCTGGCCGCTCAACGTCAGTGGTGAGTTTCCGGTTGATACATTAGCCATGTATAACTGATTTTGCCCAGGTGTATCTTCATCGTTAATATAGACAACTGTCTCTCCATCGGGTGCGATGTTTACTACAGGGAAAGTTGATTTTCCGCTGACGGGTGCCCCGCTAAGTCGAATACTAGCACCATCGGTTATTCGAGCAGAAAACACCTCAAATACATCGTTGGTAAGTTGGTCATCAACGTATATAACACGGGTACTGTTGCCCGAAATTATAGGCGTGCCGGTAGAGTTGCTGATCTGTACGTCGCCAGTCGCATTAATCACCGCTGAGTATTGGCCGAATGACCCGCCTTTTCTCGCCGCATAAACCACGCGGTTGTTATCAGGAGAGATAACGGGATCAAAAACGTCGTCCCCTATTGATAGGGCAGCGTGCAGCTTTACGCGTGCTCCTCCGACAATCGGCACCGAAAACATTTCGTCAACGGTATCGGTGTCGGCGTCCGCGGCGAATACGACGCGTGTTGAGTCAGGACTAATACGGAATCTGCCGGGTGCCACATCACCGAATTGGTTAGCTAGGTCACCGCTGATTCTTACCGAGCTGTTGGTGCCGTTGATAGGGGCGGAATATAGCTCAAACTGATTGTCAGTGGATTGATCTGCACGATACACCACCGTTTTACTGTCTGACGATATCAGAAACTGATTTGCCGTCATTGCGTGTTGGGGTGTTGTACTTAATTTAATCGGTCTGCTGCCGTTCAGCCGTACTGACCAGATTTCGGTTGTCGAAAGGGACGACGTGCTGTTGGCCGTGTAAACAGCATATTGTCGGTCCGGCGATATCTGAAAACTAAACACGTCAGCCATTCTCCTTACATTGGTGCTTAGTAAAACCGGTGGTTCTCCACCGATAGTGGGCACCAAAAATAATCCTGTGCCACCGATTGCAGATGTATCGTTGTCTTGTAGGTATACGGTGACTGTTTCGCTGCTTGGAGCATCATTGTCGTTTAGTAAAAAGTTTATGACTGGTGTAATTACGGGGTTTGCGTAACTTGCTGTCATCGATAGAAATAGGGTTACTAAGGCCGTACCCACCATCACTCTTTGCTTTTCACTACTGATCATCAGACCCCTCCTGGTGTTATTAGATTACCGATTATCTTATTATTTAAAACTCATCGATCGACTACTGGGCTCAGCCTGTACGGATTGAAAGTCAACTTCTTTGGTTATAATTTGGATTGTTCTATTCAACCTTTGCATGATTTGAGCCATTGCGCTGCTTACAGGCAAATTAACGCTATGCCGCCGTTTTGTGTTCGGGCCGGGAAACAAACGCCGTCGTCCTCGTTTTCAAAGGTAGTGAGCGTCAAATTTGTGTGTGATTGGTCTCCAGCCAATGGTTCCCGATCAGAAAAAACACGACTAGTGTTGCCTTCAAATGCGCTGCTGTAAAAACCGCGTTCTTGAAAATTGGCGCACTCGTTGAAGCCCTGATTACAGGAAAATGACAGGAACCAGTTATCAAAGCCACTAGGTACCGGCAAGGAAAACGGGAGCGAACGATCGCCTGGTGAAAAAACAAGTCTTTCGGCAAAAAAAGTGCCGCTGTTACTTGTGATGCTGACCGTATAGATCACGGATTGAATCGGGGTGCTGGCAGGTTCTTCAAATCTTAACGATCCTGAAATCTCAAATGCCGGTGCAGTGACCGTCAAGTTAATCCCGCTGTGATCCTGGCCACCGTTTAAGGTGTCTGCCTCTCCAGGTGACAAAGTAGTGGTATCAACTGGATCATCAGCATCGTAAAAACCCCGTAAAAATTGACTGCAAGCGATGTCGCTTGCGCCGCAAAAATACTCTACGCGCCACCGTGCCAACGTGTCACTTGGAATACTCAACGCATATTGTGTGCTTGCTTGCCCTTGATCAATGCTCACGGCTATTCTCACCGGAGGGTTGTTATTGACAAAGTCAGTTGCGACCATCGTGAACGTGGTGTCTTCGCTCACAGCACCAGAAGCGATGGACAAGTTGCCTGAAATCGAGAAACCGGTCAACAGTTGCATATCCAACCCGGATAGACTGATATTGCCTGGTAAATTCTGTGCAAGACTTACTGTTTCAACGGTATTTCCTGGCTCATTGCCGTTGTAAAAACCTTCAGCGAGAAAATTATTGACGCAAAACTGGCTGAACGTTGTTGCCGACGGGCCTGGGCAATCATATTTAATGGTATAACTCCCGGTATCCAGGCTTGGAAGGGTGGCTTTGTATTCGGCGGAGGTTTCACCTGGTTGAATAGTAACACTGAGACCACCTCTCAAGTTGCCGCCAACTTGCCGGATAGTGACGTTTACATCCACGCCCTCCGCGGGTGCGCTGCCGCTTGGCAGACTTATGTTGCCAGAAAAGGTAGTGCCAGTTTGCAACGAGACATTCACATTATTGGCTGCTGACCCAACGTCATCTGCCTCCGCCAGCGTAAAGACCGCATTGCCGGACGATCCAGATGCAAAAAATACAGTAGCGACATAATCTCCGCAGTTCTCGGATCTGGTGTCGCAATTGATCAATACATTCCATCGTTCTGTGCCCAGATCATTATTCAGCCCATTAATGGTAAAACCAACAGAGTTCATTCCTGCCTGAACGCTGGTTGTTGTGAGGCGGAGTATCGCGCCAGTGCCTGTTACGGGTATTGCACGCACCACAATTGGTATGCCACCAGCTGGCGCGACCGTCGAACCCGGCAGAGAAATACTGCCGCTTATCGTGCTTGTAGCGTTTGCTTGGTTAGTGTAGAAAATAGCGAGGAAAGCAATTAGAAGGATTGCAATATTTGGCTTTTTTACACTCTGCTGTATAGTTGGATATGTCCCTGTACATGATTTCATTGGCTACTAACAACCCTGCCTGTATGTGGTTTTCTGGCGATTCATTTTAGACAATACGATCTGATGACCAGTACTGGCCAAAAGGCCACGTTAGATATACTGGTAATAGTGGCCATTTGGCCAAGTGAAATTGAGCTTGGTTAGGAGTAGATTTCCGAATGGACAGTTGACTTTCAGGTTAGCCGAGGTGTTTTAAGAAAATAACTATCATTAAACGGGCATAATATTGGAGACAAAAACCAGAATTTTGATCATAGACGATCATTCCTTATTTGTTGATGGGCTTGCGTTGATTCTACGTAACCTTGGTCAAGACGTAGACGTCTCAACTTCTAATAGCGCGGCGGCTTGCTTAATCAACCCCATGTCTTTGGAGAACATAGATCTGGTGTTGATCGATCTGGAAATGCCATCCATGAATGGCTTTAATTTTTTGTCCGCCGTTCGTATGCAAAATTTGCCGCTAAGGGTTGCAGTGATTTCAGGTACCGAGAAAAAGTCGGAGATTGAGAGGGCGCTGAGTGAGGGAGCTTTTGGGTTTATTCCGAAAGACACGCCAAGTCATGAAATGTTGTCGGCGGTTACGCATTTGCTTGCGGGGAATCGATATTTGCCTCCTAAGTGGTTAGGTTATATCGATTGGAAACCTAATGTTGATATCCGGGGCCGTCATTCAGCAACACTTACGAAGCGGCAACGTGATGTTTTAGAATTGGTGGCTGACGGTTTACATAATAAACAGATTGCCTCAGTTCTGGGTATCAGTATCTCGGCCGTTAAGAGGCATGTGGAAAACGTTTTTAAAAAGTTGGGAGTTAATAATCGAACGTCTTGTGTCAAAGTTGCACGAGAGAAAAACCTTCTATAACGTTTCATTAGTTGGGTAACCTGATGAATAGACATGCATCATTGGATGATTTCGAAGCCTATCTTGGAATAGAGCGCTTTTATCATCTAACCAAAAACCGCCGAAATTATTACGTTAGCCAAGTTGCTTCAATACTGTTGACAGTCGCAATTCTTTGGCAATGGTTTGATCCGAGGCATATTCTGTTGTGGGTGATGGTGGTGCTTAGCTGGCATGCTGCTTACATATATTTGCACGAAGCATCACAGAAAAATGTGCAGGAAAACTATCGTAGCTTGTTAAACCGTCATTGTTTTTTTGCCGTGATTAATGGCTTGTGTTGGGGTGTGGTTCCATTGATCTTTTTCACTACAGAGTCACCCATTTACACCCTATTGATTGTGACTCAGTACCTCGGATATATGGCAGGTTGCCTTTCTTATTCATTGATTTCGTTAAAAAGCTTTTTAGGCTTTTCATTAGCTATCTCGATGCCCGTATTGTGTCGTTTTTTTATTGAGTCAGATATGGTGTATCAATTGATGGGGCTGACATCCATCGGGTTCTTAATACTATTGACTAATATTGTGGCTCGAGGGCAGGCCTCGTTTGACGAAACAATGCGCCTTCATTACGACAATTTGAAATTGCTTGAACGCGTAGAGCAGGAAAGGGCGCGTGCGCAACAAGCAATTCATGCAAAAAACCAATTTCTGGCAGCAGCCAGCCATGACTTGCGCCAGCCGCTCAATGCGGTGAACTTATTTGTTGATGCTCTCCAACCAATGCATTCAGGCAAAGAGTATAACGAAATCATACACAAAATTCGTCTTGCCCTAAGAGGGATGAATGAGATGTTTCACGGTCTACTGGATATCTCGAAACTGGATGCAAATTCGGTGGATAATTATCCTCAACATTTATGGATCAATGATATTGCCGAAAGCCTAATTAACGAGGTGGTACCGAAGGCAGGACATTTGAAAATCCATAATCAAATCACTCATCGATACGCTGTATTTGTTGATCCAATTGTACTAACGCGCATTATACGTAATATATTAGATAACGCTGTCAAGTACACTCTCGCAGGTTCTGTAGAGATTAATGCAAACCAGCAAGGTGATCACATTGTCTTTACAATTGAGGACTCGGGGATTGGAATAGAGCGTGAAAAGTTAGAAAGTGTTTTTGACGAATTTTATCAGCTGAATAACCCTGAACGCAGCCGCACTAAAGGTTTAGGCTTGGGTTTGGCTATCGTAGATCGTTTATGTAAGTTATCCAATATCGACATCAAGCTTTCCTCGACATTGGGTGTAGGAACCGAAGTGACACTGCGCATTCCGAAAGGAGATCCATCCGAAATAAGCTCCGATTCGAGCAATCAGAAAAAGGTCGATTTGACAGGTATGACGGTTGTTGTTATCGACGATGATCAAGACATCGTCGATGGCGCGAGCCGAGTTCTTACACAGTGGGGTTGTCGTACTGTCTGTGGTAATAATCTGAGAGAGGTATTACAGGCACTAACGCGTGAGAGCCAGGTGCCAGATATCATTTTGTCTGATTACCGGCTGGCGAAGGGAGAAAACGGATTGGAAGCCATTGAATGCATTCGCAGCGAATTTAACATCCACATCCCCGCCCTTATAATTACCGGAGATACCTCACCCGATAAGGTGGCTTTGATGAAACGGGCCGATTGTCTCGTGCTCTACAAGCCAATCAATAGCAGCGAACTGAAAGAAGGGCTTGAAGCTACTCTGGAGAATAGCGGTCAGCCATAAGAACATTAGGCAAAAGTATTTTCTATCACAAGGTTGTTAATGAAAAAGCTCATATCCGCGCCTGCGTTTGTGGCCAGTAAGAAGGCATCTTCAACGGCGATCAAAGTCGGTTTAAAGCACGACTTTAGAAAGGACCAATATAAGGTATGACAACTCTGGAGTGTATGATTCTTATCCGCTCAGGATATTATCCAATATCGAACAAGAGCAACAATGTTTCTCGGTTAGTGCTATCAATAACTAAACCCGGAGCCAGTAATGCGGTATTCTTATAATAAGCTTGTTCAGCGCATTCATCTCTCATCTATCGGATACTATGTTGCACGTTGTCTTACACACTCCAAAGATCCCCCCCAATACCGGAAATGTAATCCGTCTAATGGCGAATACTGGTTTTCAGCTTCATTTAATAGAGCCGCTAGGCTTTGATTTCGAAGAGAAACAACTGCGGCGCGCTGGCCTTGACTACCACGATTTATCCAGAGTTTCTCGACACGCCAATTTCGACGACTTTGTCCACACAGTAAAGCCACAACGCGTGTTTGCCATAACCACTAAAGGTAAAACACGCTATACCGATGTGGCGTTTGAAGGTGGCGACGTGTTGTTATTTGGCTCAGAAACAGATGGCTTGCCCAGCGAGGTTATGGGGAAAATCGAGGAGATCAACCGATTAAGAATTCCAATGCAACCAAATAATCGTAGCCTGAATTTATCTAATTCAGTCGCAATCTTAGTCTACGAAGCTTGGCGTCAGCTGGATTTCGATGGCGCCTGTTTGTGAGGCTTATTTTCGAGCACCTTTGATACACAAATAATTGCCATCATTCATCATTTGAGTATTAAATTGATTGGTAGTACAAATTAAGTCGCCCAGCTTACAGTAACCATAGTTAACCGGGGAAAGCGAACTGTTATTTGGTATATAGATTCCGACGTGATTCATAGTCGCCCGATCGTCATCGTTAGAGGATTGCTCCGCCATGGTAAGTAACAAGATCAACAAGCTTACGTTTGGACATGCTTTTTACCCTCGCTACTTTGTGACTCTTTTAGCGTTTACAACACGCGTTAAACTACTTGATCGAGTATCGTTAAAAGTGACTTGCACCAGTATATAAATTGCAGTTGGTATCATCGCCTATCGCGAATATGCGTTCTATCCAATTCAATTTTTAAAGACTGACCGGACTTTAATACCTCAATCAATGATAAAAACAATGAAATGGTCATTGCGACAAGACTGAATATAAACAAAATTTCCCCCGAGTCTTGTTGTTCAGATATCAAAGCAAACATCGAGAAAATACAAAACAAAAAGGCGACCACGCCAAACGCTTGCATGTATTTAATCAACAATATACGAAGATGAATTGATTCTATTTGCTTCACGCGATTCTCGCCGTCTTGATCGTCAAAGGATGTATTCAACGATCGAACAATGCTGGCTAAGGCAAGGTAGCGGTTGGTATAGGCTAAAAATAACAGCGATATTCCTGGGAAGAGAAATGCTGGGTCTGTGATGCTTAAGGTCATGACCGCATTCTACCGTAATTTACGCCGGGAAAGCGTAATTCGCTATGCATGTTGATATCGATAGCTAATTAGAAATGCTCGACACATAGGCAATATTCGACACTGACAAATTGCTTTGAGGGCGAGTGATAAACATGTCTACAAAAAGTGCTGCATCTCATTTATGCTCAAGACTATTTTTTGCTTAACGCTCATAAGCGGTTTCAGATGATCACTAAGCGCCGTCTTTCTGAAATCTAAGAAGCCAAACAATCGCAGATATCAAACGAACACTAATAAAACCCGTGGTGGGGGACTAACAATTGATAATTATCGACGCGTTTTTACGTTTTTCAGGTCTGGGTTTAATTCTGTTTGTATCGATATTGGTGATAAGAGATGCCAGACAGTCAATGAGTGCGATTTTTCTATTATTGGCGAATGTCGCGACCGCCAGTCACTTTTTAGGAGCCGCGCCGGAGCCGTTCGGCTTACCTTATCACCTTCAAATGATGTTCCGTTTTTTGGATACGTTTCAAATGGTGTTCATTTGGTTGTTGGCTCTCTCACTATTTGAGAAAGATTTTAGACTCAGCTATTTTCATTTGATCGTGGGTTTAGTCTATTCAATCCCGATATTGATGGAACGACTCGTTTTGTTCGGTTACGTCGACAGTCTGCCATCATGGTGGGCGATATTGGTTAATGGTATACACATGCTTCTAATCGTGCATATGCTCAGTGCTACCTTAATAAACCGCAACGATGATCTAATAGAAATGCGCAGACGATCACGTATTTATTTGGTTTTGATGACCGCCTTTTCGGCATTGTCGGCCACGATTCTGGGGTCGATTTTGTACAGCCAGTATCAGGCGACTATTAATGTACTGAGTATTTGGCCGGCGCTTGTGTGGGTCAGCTTCTGGCTTGTTGGAATTGATAAGAATGTGTTTAGCTTTGATGTTAAAAAGTCTCAATCGCCAAACTCCTTAAGTGCGCGTGATTTAAGCTTACAAGCGCGATTGAACACTGAGGTAGAAGAAAATCGCTGTTTTCTTGAGAGCAATCTATCGATTGAATCATTAGCGAAACGATTGGGTGTGAGTGAGTACCGCTTACGTGGTTTTATTAATAAAACCCTAGGACACACAAATTTTAGTACTTATATCAATAGATATAGAATTGAGCATATAAAGAACGCGCTCTCAAATCCCGAAAATAATCACCTTCCAATACTGACTATTGCTATGAATCATGGGTTCAACTCAATATCGCCGTTTAATCGTGCTTTCAAGCAATCTGAAGGCATAACGCCTAAAGAATTTCGTCGCA
This sequence comes from Arenicella sp., assembly GCA_965230315.1. GTDB lineage: Bacteria > Pseudomonadota > Gammaproteobacteria > Arenicellales > Arenicellaceae > Arenicella. The sequence goes on along the minus strand of CBDDKT010000002.1, from coordinate 2,399,789 downwards.
ATTTAGCCACTTACCCATAATCGACAAGTTATTCCCCAGTATCGATAAGCTTCTGCCCACTTTCGACCAGAGAGAAAACCCTAACAAATTTAGGATGTTAGCTTTAAACAAGAGGTAACATCCAGTGAACTTTAAATTAGTAAAAAAATGGTTTTTTCGTGTCGCTATCGCTCAGTCAGTGCTACTTGTAGCCGCGTTTATTTGGGTTGACTATCAAATTGACGATATGTGGGGAGCGCATACTGAGTTTGTTGACCATAAAAAGTATCGAGCGCCTCGAAGCTTAATCGCGATTGAAAATGTAAGTGTTCTATCGGCCGACGGCATGAGAATGATCGCAGGCCAGACGGTCATTATCGAACATGGTAAAATTCAATCAATAGGCTCCGACGCGGTTGTGTCTGGCGAAGCGTTCAAGGTTAATGGTGAAGGAAAATATCTTATTCCAGGCCTTATTGATTCTCACGTGCATCTTTGGCAAAGTCCAAATGACCTACTGTTGTACCTGGCGAACGGCGTTACCCAGGTGCGCGAACTCAATGGCAGTGACGATCATTTGCGTTGGAGAGAAGAAATAGAACGTGGTCGACTGGGACCAAAATTATTTGTTGCTTCAAGTAGAATAAACAGTAACGGTCGTATTAAAGGCTGGTTCGATCATTGGACCGCGAAAATAACCAGTATTAATGAGCCCGAAGCAGCTCAAGGGGTGTTAACGTCGTTCGCTGACAATAACTATGACGCAATCAAGGTCTATAGCTTTCTTGATAAAGACGATTTTTCAGCCGTCAACAGAGCGGCTTCTGAAATAGATATTCCGATACTCGGTCATATTCCAATGTCGGTGGATCTCGACGATATCTGGAATTCAAGTTTGAGCGAGCTGGCGCATATCGAAGAGCTGGTCAAAGCGCTTGATCGTGAATTCGGGGGCTATGACTCGGACAATACCGAGCAATTTCTTCAATTTATTGAGTCACGCAGTCAGGATGTAGCAAGCAAGCTGAAACAAAACAATATGGCGGTGGTTACAACACTTTGGTTGATGGAGAGTTTTGCCAGACAACGCCATGATCTTCACCGAGCACTAAAGCAAGTAGAACTTGACTACGTCAATCCGGGAATAGCTGAGCTATCGCCGCTTTCCTCCAGGGTAATGGGCTGGCTGCCGAATTCGAATATATATCGAATAAGTCATAATCATTCTCATGATGTACTAAAAGGCGATGAACGTTATTGGAACACCTATGCAAGCGCTCATCAAATACTATTGAGAGCGATGGTGGATAACGGCGTGATTGTGTTAGCTGGTACTGACGCCAATGTGCCCATAGCCGTTCCTGGTTTCTCGATGCACGATGAACTGGACTCGTTAACTCAGGCTGGCATGACGCCATCGCAAGCACTATATTCGGCAACTGCGGCACCCGCAAAGTGGATGAATCTTAAATCAGGGCGGGTTGCCCACGGTTATAACGCAGACCTGGTGTTGCTTGACAACAACCCTCTGGTCGATATTAAACACACTAAATCCATTAACCTAGTGATACGTGACGGGCGTTTACTGCAACGCGACACCTTAGATCAAATGCTGACCGACGTGCGCGATGCGAATAATCAGAGTCGAAACGAACAGGTGGATCAATTTCATTAGCCGTTGAGTTGCGGAAAAGTTAACTGGTGAAATTCTAAGCCAGGTTAATGTCTATGGGTTTCAAGGCGCCTTACCGGTTTTCGCTCGACCGATTGGCCATCGCGCGCTCACGCATTAGTAGAAATAGCGGGAATGCAAATGCCAGCGCGATGCCAATTGAAAGCGGCACGTAGACCCACCAATGCTTCATTCCCAAACGGCGCGCCTCAAAATATGACCAGAAGAAAAACACCACTAGGATTACCGCTATGTCGTTCATTATCGAGGCCGACGATGGGTTTACATAGTTATCCCGAATAAAGCTGGCAAATGAAAAGTTAGGATCAAGTTCCATTGCCTGAAGGTTAAAGTACCAGGTAGCACAGACCCCGACTAAGGCCATAACCGCATAGAATACTTGTTTACTTGAGCTCATAAATGCCTCATTTGGCTGAATGCCAACTCTAATTGTTTATCGACATGGTAGCCAGTTTCTTAACGTGTTTCTATAACCGTGAATAAGCAGACTTGGTATGTTTCTGTTCGCTAAGTTCAATTTGAATCCAGTTTTGGTTTTTGTGCATCTAACTGTCATGTAGGCCGTTAATGACACCGAGTAATCCGCAACTAACTTGGCCTGTGGTTAATTGCCTTAGACATGCGTTCAATTGAGAACAATACTAAACCAATTTTAATTAAGGAGAGCCCTATGCAAAACAGCAATGTTATTCAGATTCAGCGTCTGAGCCAATACGTTGGTTGGTCGCTAATCGCAACCATTATTATTGGAATAATCGCAGCCACGACCATTTCTTCGGGCATCGATGTTAATTTATCCGCGGACATAACGAAAACCGCCGAAAATATGTTAAATGCTGAGAATCAGTTGCGGGCTAAAGCTTATGTAGCGTTGTTGATATTTATGCTCGAACTGTTTTTTGCGGTTGGCCTGTATTTTGTCTTACGGGATACGGGCCCGGTGTTAGCTATGTGGGGTATGTTATTGGCGATTTCGGCAAGCGTGATTTCTGTTCTTGGCGCCGTGTACGCGATGAACGCAGCAATGATCGCTGGAAACTCGGCTTTCGAAGTTATTGGGAGCTCTGAGCAGCTATTGCTAAGTCGAATGCAAGTTACATCCGATTACACTTCGTTTCACCTTTCTATTGTTCTTGGGAGTATTGCTAAGGCGGCTTTCTTTTCGTTGTTTTTGAAGTCTAAGGCGATACCTACGCTAATTTCCGGTTGGGGCGTGTTTGCATCTTTATTCGTGGCAATTGCTATTGTCAGCCGCGATTTTATTCCAATACTGGGGCATTTTTCAGTAACCAGTGCGTTTATGCTGTCTAACTTAATTGCGCTCGTCGCTCTCGGCTTGTATTTGAGCATTAAGGGAGTCCGAATCTAATTGTCGGACTGCATCGGAGGCGATAGCGGCGATGAGATTCGGTTAGCGAGTGTGCTGTTTGCGGTGCGCCGTTACGTCGACTGCAATCTTAAGCAGCACCAGGAAAGCGATCGCGAACAAGCCGCTGCCTAGCACTAATGCCGCACCACCACCGAAAATAATGGTGACGTGCATAAGTATGATTCGAGAATAAAAGTCCTTATCAGTCAACTTTTTTTGAGTTCGGTTTTTACGATTCAGGAAGTTCGCCTTAAATGAAAAACCGTGACTAAGCACCAAAGCTAATAGCGCTGGCCATAGTGTTATCAAGTATTGCGATACTTCGGCAACGCTTGTGTTGCCGCTAAAGCCAGATTCCGTCTGCACGAAAAGTGTCCAGATAAATAAAAAATGTACGGCCATAAAACCGCCGGCATGAGCAATCGTAAACAGCGATGTGAAAATGCCAAGAACCGGGTTTAGGGTAATCTGTTTCAATACTGTGTAAAGCAATATGATCGCGGTTTCAGCCCAATACAGCACCATGGTTGCGCCTAAGTCCCAATCAAAAAAAGCAACACCGATTAGTGGAACCAGGTTGGCGAGAATGAGTATCAAAGTTGATGGTGAATTCCAAGCAGCGGGTGTTGAAGGCATCTCAACCTCGGGCGCGATGTCTTCGACCACATTGGCCTTCATCGCTTTAAGTTGCTCCATGCTATCCAGCTCGGTATCAATGGTACGATTCTTCTCGATTGCTCTGAGTAATCTTTGGCGATCTTGTTCCGTATGATCGCTACCGAAGGCTGAATTTTCATCGCCTTCGTCAGTGATTAACTGCAATTGTTTGCCTCGTTTTGGGAATACTGAGGTATCTTGTGGGGCCACTAAGGAAACGTCATTAATCTCTGAAGCGGCTAGGCGTATTCGAACACCGATACCTGGAACCCCAATGATTGTGTCTACCATGCCGGAATGAACTAAGACCACCTGGCGGCCCATCAACATGAGCGTGTAAATCAGTAACATTATTCCAACGCCGAATGACCACCCGATTAGCCAAAAGGTCTGAAATAATGCGCCTACTAATGAAAATAATTGATCGGATCTTTGCCATTCTGTCAGTGCCATTTTAAATACATGAACTTCAACCAACACGAATGGCAATAAAAAAAAGCCCATGATTAGCAACCACTTTGTCGAACGCGCAAACGGACTGATTAGTCGATAGTCGACCTGCTTGCGGTGCATGATTGGGCCCAGTTTTAGATCGAGTCGATTTGTTTTGAAAATATTCCTTATTGTCATGATTATCCAGTGAGCTATATCTATTTTGGCAAATCGCGATATTTCTGTCGCGCTGGTTTTTCGAACGCTATGAGCAGAAAGCTCTGCTATGTAAACATCATCATTATTTTAGTGCCTCACACGTCAGCGTAGACTTAACATTTTGTCGATTAAAATCGCTTGTCGTCAGCGCTGCCTTTTTCGATATCGATTTTTTTACTGCGCTTTTTGGAAGTCGTTTTTTTCCGTGCTCGGGTCGTTTTAGTCGCTGCGACTTTTATTTTATCAATGCGATTACTTAACTCATTAATGTTCTCCAATGTGCGTAAATCAATGTCCATTTTCTTTTCCATGCTTAGAATTAATGGCTTAATGCTGTTTTCTATTGATTGCGCTAAGACATCCAGCGTGTCACCGATTTTACTGGAAGGTTGATTGATAATTTCAACCACCGTGTCGGAAGGCTGACCGAGTGAATCGCTAATTTTTTGCAGAGCGGTAAATAAAGCTTCAGCATTCTCTGTTTGTTGTTTGCGTTCTGCTTTGGCCAGTGTCAGTTCAAACTGGTTTTGTTCTTCTAGACGCTCTTGTGCCGCGTATGATGAACCTTCAAACGAGGCTTTAATGTCTTTAACCTGTTCAACTAAATCGATCATCTGATTGGCGATTTTGACGCTGCCATCAGCATCTTCACCGCCCATCGCTTTGGTGCGTAAAAAATCTTCTTTGATCTGATGCCATCTCCGTGCCTGTTCTTCATTCATGTTGCCGCGAAGCTCGGCCAGCTTGAGCAAATTTTCCTCAGTGCCACTGGTGAGTAATTGGGACTCGCCCTGATAGTGATCTTCGATCAGCTGCATAAGTTCGTCCTGGTTCATCACGGACGACACTTTTTCAGCCATCTTATTCATGTTGCGATAGCTTCCTTGCAATTTAAATGGCGGTTCGGTGCGATAGCGATCAGCCTGAGCCGCAGATGCTATGTATTGCTGGTTCACCTTGAGTATGAGCTCCTGGATCACGAACATTTTCTGAAGCACGCTGGTAATCTCATTTAACTCAGCACCGCTGTATTGATGACTTAGTTCGGTAGTGGCGACGTTTTCACCTTGCGCCATGGCTACCAGATGATACACGTCTTTCATATCGCGCGTTGCGAGCGGCGCGAGCACTGGGTTCGACGTTAATGAGTTTTCGACATAGCTCAAGGCGAATATCTCTTCCATACCGCCTAAAATATCACCTAGGTTATATATATCAGCGCGGTTGGCGAGCATGTCTGGCACTTTAAAAACCTCGCCCGATTCGGTATATGGGTTGCCCGCCATGACTACGCAGAATTTTTTACCACGCATATCATAGGTTTTTGTCTCACCGCGCCATACGCCTTCTATTCTGCGCGTACCGTCACAAAGTGAAATATATTTTTGTAAAAATTCAGGGTGTGTGTGCTGAATATCATCCAGATAGAGCATCACGTTATTACCCATCTCAAAGCTTAGATTGATTTTTTCCAGCTCTTGCCTTGCGGTTGAGTTCGGTGCCTGATCAGGGTCAAGTGACGTGACGTCGTGACCTAGTGCAGGGCAGTTGATTTTCATAAAAATCAAGCCAAGCCTATTCGCGACGTACTCCATCAAGGTAGTTTTTCCGTAGCCAGGAGGTGAGATCATCATCAATAATCCCATTAAGTCGGTACGCTTATTTTCGCCGACGGTGCCCATTTGTTTGGCCAAGTTGTCGCCGATCAAAGGCAAGTAAGACTCGTTTACCAAACGGTTTCTCACAAAGGAACTAAGTGGTTTAGCTTTAAATGATTCGAGTTTCAGTTGATTGCGTTCGCGTTTCATGGTCTCTGAACGCAACTCTAAATAATGATGATACTCAGGCAGTGTAATTTGTTCGTGGTGCTGCATTCGCAGCCAGTATTCATCAAGACTAAAATTCAGAGTTTGTTGACTTATTCTGAGGTGTTCACCCAATAATCCGCTAACGCTAAGTTCTAACTTTGCATCGTTAGCCTCTAGCTTTAAGCCGCCGATCAAATTGGCCGCTGCTTCGGGAATATATCTCTCCAGATGCTGCAGTTCTTTGCGATCAACGACCGCCTCTAGCCATGCATGAGCCAAGGCCCATTGTTGGCCAGTGTCAGCGCTTAACGCATTGAGCGACGTGTTAAATTGTGCGCGTGAATCATCGTCTAAGGCGCGATTAAAATCGGCAACTAAGTCTCGAGCATAGCGGCTCTGGGCGAATTGGTTCGCATTATTGCTGAGCTGTTGGACGAGATAGTCTGCCGCGCGAGTTACACGATTCGCTTCGACTGAAATTGGGTGGTCCAGAGTGAACTGAGTGATGGACTCTGATATCTCGTTGGACAGTAATTTTTCTGCTTTATCGTCAGCAAATAGATTGCTGAGTGCGACTGCCGAGGTGGCACGTTGTTGCCAGTTATCCTTAAGTTTTGAATCGGACAAATTAGCCCAATAGACCGACGCCAAGCCGCGAGCAAGAGGCTCGAACATCAATAGGCCAGCGGAAGCCATTACCGGCAAAGCAGCCTGAATAATCATCGCCGCATCGTTATCGTGAATGCCTTTTTGATAACCGTGCTTGTAGTAGGGTGTTGAAAAATCTCGTACTAATTTGCTTAGTTCTTCAATGTCTTTGGCTGCCGATTTGAGCTTGCCCATGGTGAGCTCTTCGCGCTCTTTCTGTGCGGCCGTAATAACCAAATAGGCTAAGTATTCGCCACGGTAAAGCTCTGGTGTTTCCGATTCCAGCGACATAGACCAATACTGTTTTGAATCCTGCAGTGTTTCGTCGATTACGGGTTCGTAGTAGTCGGTGCCGATTAAATGAAAGAATAATTTATCGTTGCGCGGAATAATTGTGAGGTCCAGCTCTTGCTGGTTGACACTGAATTTGTGTTTAGGACCAAGCTTGATAACCCTGCCACCGTCTTCATAAATGTCGGTTTTATCTCGCAGCGAGCGTACCGATTGTTCACGCAAAGCTTTAAATCGAGCGTGAATATCGTCGGCGGCAACTTCCGCGTCCAGTTCGCGTAACTGCTGGATAAGTTCGTTGGTTTTGAGAACCAGAGTATCGGAGGCAAAGTAGGTGTTTAATTCATCACTGTCGCTCAATTTCAGTGAGCGTTTCTCAATACTTTTTAGAATTCGATCAGCAGAATCAGTGAGTGTTTGTGCACGCCGCTGGCGGGCTTCCATTAGACTTTGTTTGTGCGCTTCGAAGGATTCATATATCTCTTCACGCTTGTCCATAATGTCAGTTAAGAACTGATCATAATCGCTGAACTGACTTTCTAAATCTTCCAGCTGTACCAATAGTTTGGCCAGCTGTTCGTCGCATTTTTCAGGCGTGTCGGCCACGCCGAGCGCGTTGGTAATGCTTTGCGAGAACAGTTTGAATTGCGCTGAAAACTGCGCAATCGCTTCTTCAGATCCTAAGCTTTTTTGCTTTTGCGTACCACGTGCCTTGGTTTGATTTAGCCTCGCATAAACTTCTGAGATCGTGTCAACAATGCGAGTGCGAATTGTCGTGTCGTCTATCTTAAGCGTGGTAATGAGTTCCGACAATAAATCGAGTTGTGCCGTGGTTTCGACAATGCTCTCGAGCAGTGGGCGAATTTCAGCGTTGGTGGTTGCTTGTTCAATTCCCTGAGTGATGTCGGTTGTTTGCTGAGTATAAGAATCCAAGGCGGATTCATCGGCTAAGAATTCCACCGTTTGGTCTCCCAAGCTCGCCTCAGTATCAACTAACTCACCATCGAGCAATTCAAGTTCTTCAACGTTGATATAACGATAGCTTTTAATAGTGGCAATATGCCCACGCTGCTTGCGAATTTCCGCAATCGAGGCAACGAATTGGGCCGCGTTTTCCCAGGTGGTTGTAGCAACCCTACTAAGCAGTTTTCGTTGCTCGGTTTTGGCTTCGCTCAACGCTTGAGTAGATTGTTGTTGAATGCTTTGGACTTTCTCAAACTCGTCGATAACCAGTTCGGCAGTGGTTGAGACTTCGCGCAGTGTTTCGGCAATTGCGTCGTTGCTGGCGTTCTCTAACCAATAATGTGTGTCGAATATACGCTTGGTTGCGCCGTTAAGCTCTTCGTAATGGCGCATGGTGACTTCTTTATTCGCGATCAAAGTATGGATCGAGTATAAGTCTGATACACCGCGTACCAGTTCAGAATTACCAATTTTTCCCAGCTCGGTCGTACTTTCGGGTTGTTGGCTGGCATATTCAGCGCTGATATAAGAGGTTTGCCAAATCTGCATTGGGTGAACGCGAGTTGGTTCGTGCTCGGCTGAAAAAATCACCAGTTTACCGTCGTCACGCAATGCATAACCGTTGCTGTATATAGGGTTTTGCAGGGCTTTGGTGATCAGGTTGTAACTGAACAAGGCGAAGCGACCTTCAACCGGCTCGTAAAAGATGTACATCACGTCTTCGCCATTGGGCGAGCGAATAGTGCGCTTGAACTGCAGACCATCAACTTCATCAGGAAACGATTTGGTTTCGCCAGTTTGCAGGTATACGCCGCCTGGGAAGATGATGCCGTGGTCTTCAGGTAGCTGAACACACGATTGGCCAATAGCATCGATGCGATGCACGTCTTCGGTAAGCGTGTTGAATACTAAGTAGCGTGTAACTTCTTCTTTGTAAGGCCTAACCGCCAGCAGTACCAAATCGCCAACTAAGGCATAAGAAACATCGGCGTCATCAAGTGACTGATTGGCTTCTTCAACTGGCTCAGAGTAAATGCCTAAACCATCTTCGGTGTTATCTTCGATCTTTATTGTGAGATCGCCACCAATGGTTTCAACAAACACTTTGTCGGCGACATTGACGTGTGGATGTTTACCGTGCACAAAGTCATCGCGCGAGCATTCCAGCCATTCAAAATCGTATTGATTAGGCAGTTGAATATCGCGCTCACCGCGATTGTCGATATAGGTGACTTGGCTGCCGTCGGCCGAGATAGACCAGCGGAAGACTCGTAAATCGTCGGCGCGTTCGCCAACTTGAAAACCCGCGAGTAGTTTTCCGTCTTTGGTGGTCAGTTTTACTAGGCGTGATTCTTTGTAATAACGATAAAGCTCATCGAAGTCACCTTTAAAGCGTGAATCACTTAAAAAAGTATCACTCAGATTAATGGGCTTTAGTTCGAAACCGTCTTCGGTCTCATGCAATTCAAGGATGGCGAAAACGTCTTCGATTTTGGTTTCTTTTTTTAGGCCAATAAAGACGTTGTAACCAAATAGCAGTGACTTGCCAACTTGCACGATGTCACGCGCGATGCAGTTGTTTTCGGTTCGCACTCGAGTGCGCCCAATAGCCTGCATTTGCACTCCGCCAAATTCAGCCAAGCGGTCTTCATTTAGTCTTTGTGCAAGTTTTTTTAAACGAGTTCCTTGCTCGTCTAAGCGTTTGCGAATAACGTCATACGCGCCAGCTTCAGCAACTGCGGAATCGACTATTTTCGTTTCGTCTTGTGGCATGTTCTAGTCTGTCCTTGTCCGATTATAAGTGTAATAAAATCTCGTTTGAGAATACGATTAAGAGCTCGACCGTTCGTAACGGCTATTGCGAATTTACTTTTTCAAGTATCTCAGCCAGTTTGGCGCGCATTGGCCCGTTAACTTCGCCCGGATCGATTCGTGCAATGATATTTCTCAGCACTCTGATTTCATCTTGGTCAACAACCCCATCACGCTCCGCTAGGTCGATAATTTCGGTAAGCTCTTTGGCATCGAGTTTGCCGTCATTAGCAAAGCCCGAGGCCGATTTGAGTGCCATTTCTATATGGTCTTTCGCGTCAGTCATGGTGTTTTTCCGGCAATCATTTTCTGGTCATTAAGTTCGGGCCACCAGGGTTTAGCGAATTAACCGCCAAACCCTGCGGCACACAACTCTCTATTAAGTATGAGTTACTTATTGTTGTTTTCTGATTTGGGCATCAAATTAGAAAGCTGGCCTAGTAACGACTGAATGGTGTCACTTTTATTGGTTAGGCCATCAATGGCTTTACCCATGGAAAGTGACTTGGCAAAGGTGTCGAAGAAATGCTCTTCACCGCCGACAATGTCGATCTTCGCTTCGCGTAGTGCGGTGGCAAGTACTTCCGCATTCTCTTTTGAAATTTCTTTGCCTGCGTCAATAGAAGCCATGGTTTCTTTCAACGCTGTCTCTAAGGTCATGCGGAATTCTTCGTGTGAACGTGCGTCCTCACTCATCGCGTTCATCGCATCAAACTTCTCGGTCAAACCTTCTGCCTCGGCTTTGAACTGCGCTAAGGTGACGTCGGCTTTCGAGCTGCCAATCTTCAACGTAGCGTCCGCTTGAGAATCGCCTTTTAGGCGAATGACATCGGCTTCTGCGGTGCCTTTGTCACGCACCACTTTCGCTTCTGATTCACCGGTAGCACGAACCACTTCGGCTTCGGCCAAGCCCATTGCGGCTTCTTCATGGCGCACACCCTCAGCCAGTTTGATTTTGGCTACGGCGTCTTTTTCAGACGCTTCGAGGTTGGCCTCGGCAAGCGTGGTGACTTCGACGGCTTTGTGCTTGGCAGCGAGTTCAGCTGCTTCGGCTGCTTTTACTTCACGAACTTTCTTTTCTTCAGCATCCGCTTCAGCGGCCTTCACTTGAACTTGCTTGGCGCGATCGGCTTCAGAAACTTCGCGCACCTCATTGATTTTTTCTTCTTCAATCGCAACCGTTTTATCCACTGCAACACGCTCGCGAATAATGTCGGCGATGTTTTTCTTCTCGCGTTCAACATCTTTGTCCGCTTCAATGCTGGTAAGCTCAACTTCACGGTCACTGTGAACGCGCTCCATGCGTTTGGTGCGCTCTACTTTTTCAGTTTCGATTGCCACCGCACGTTGGCGATTTTCATTGGCAATTTCGATTTCACGCTGTTGGTTCTCTGTTTGAATCGCCAGGTCGCGCACCACTTCAATTGATGCGGTTTCAGCTTTCAAACGTTCTTCTTCCTGAATCTTTAGGGTTTCCGCTTCTTCACGTGCAATAACGGTAGCAACTTCACGGGCTTGCTTGGCTTCGGCGTCGGCTTGTTGGCGTTCGAGTTCGAGCATGGCTTCACGTGCTTCAACATTCTTTTTCTTAATGGCGAGCTCTTCGTCTTTTTCAAAAATATTCGTTTGAATGTTTTGCGATGCGGTTAGCTCAGTAATCTTCTTGATACCTTGTGAATCGAGAATGTTATTTGGGTCAAGCGATGACTTTGGTGTCTGCTCCAAATAGTCAATCGCAACGTCTTCTAAAGAGTAGCCGTTCAAATCACTACCAATGGCCTTTACGATAGCGTCACGGAAGGTTTGTCGATCTTCGAAGAGTTGCTCGAATTCCAGCGTTTTACCGACTGTTTTGAGTGCTTCTGAGAACTTGGCTGCAAACAAGTTATACACCGCTTGCGTATCGGATGCGCGTTGTGTGCCCACGGCTTTTGCAACACGCAATACGTCTTCTTCAGTCTCGTTAACGCGAAGATAAAATGCCACCGTAATATCGGCTCGCATATTGTCTTGGCAGATTAGGCCGTCTTTACCGCGGCGATCCACTTCTAAGGTAATCAATGAGATTTTCATCAATTCCTTCATATGAATGATCGGGAATACCCAGCCGCCGGTGAAGGTCACCTTTGGTTTTGAACGGGTTGTGTTAATGATGAGTGCGGTTCCTTGTTCTACTTTGTTGTAAAACTTCTTTAGGGCCGCGGGTAGGGCAATAAATAGGATCACGAAAATCAACCCTAGCCCGATAGCTATTGGCATATAGCCTGAAAGATCAGCCATTATTTAACTCCTTGTTGTCGTTAATATTTAAATTCAATACTTAAGCGTCATCGCTAAATTCTGATTTTGCGATGACACGGAAAATACGTGTTTCTTTGTTCTCCTCGATGACCACCACTTCGTCGCCTTTTGCAAATTCATCGTTGCCTGTTGCTCTTACGTTGAGCAGAATTCCGGCACCACCATCGTTCATAAACGCCTCGCCACGATCTTTGTCTACCACGGCGGATCGGACGGTGACTACTTGGCCAATTATATGTTTGGTTTCGTCGACGTCGAGTTTTTTAAACAATGTTCGAATTGGTTTTATCACTTGTGCGGTTAGCATGACGGTGACGAAAGTAACGGCGATGAATACCGCAACTTCAGCGGCCAATTCGATAGGCCAGAAATCTGGAATAAAGGCACCGCCGAAATGGATTGCGTAGTAACAAATAATCCAGCCTAGAATAGCAATGATGGTCAATACGATGGTTAACGGAACACCGTTTAAACCAAGCCTGAACAACACGCCAGCAATGCCGTTTTGAGCTTCGAGCGAATCGCTTAAATCGATATCACCATCCATGTCCATGTCAAGCACTTCTAAGTCGACCATGCCAAGCATTGCAATCAGCCAATACATCGCACAAATCAGAAGCAGCACCGTATAAATCACCGTCGGGAACGAGGTTACGTTCTGGTGAAATGGGTTCATGCTCTCATGAAAAAAGATTGCGAACATCGTTGACTCCGTTATTTGTTATTCTCATGTAGTGTCTACTTCTACTACAACTTATTTTTATTGTCGCCAGCTTTCCAAGCAGTGCGGTACTAAACCGTCATTAGAATTTGAATCCTGATCTAATGGTAGCAAGTGTTGAGAAAGTTGTGCTGGTTTTTTTGTGGCTATTGGCAGCGACATTACCGGCGAAGCCGAGAGGTCTCTGTGTAAATGCGAGACCTCTCTAGCGTGGTGTCAGAACACCTACTTCTTCTTAGCCTTAGCTTTCATCCTGGCCAGCACATCGTCTGCGCTATTGCTGCCAGTAATACCAGCGTCTCTTAGCTTTTGATCAAGCGAGGTTTCGTTGGAATCGGCGGCTAATTCAGCAGCGGCGCTCATTTTTGCAGAGGCTAACTTTTGATTTTCTTGAATTCGATCAAGCGAATCTAATGCTGTTCTCAGCTTAGAATTACTGCCGTTATGTCGTTCAGCGACTACTTTCTGAGCGCGTTGTACAGCCTCAGTGGCTTTTACCGTTTCCGTCTGCTGTTTTAGCTGTTTGATCTGATGTTCAGCCGTTTTAATTGAGCTTCGTAAGGTTTCGGCTTGTTCTTTGAAGCTTCTTGCTGACTCAGTTTCAGTCTCCAAATTGTTTTCGAAATTAGCGACTCGGGTTGCTAGCTCGGTCGCTAACTCTTCGTCCTTTTTCTCTAAGGCAGCAAGAATGAAACCTTCGTTTTTCTTAATGTCTGCTTTTAGTGAGACGGCCTTTTCTTCAGCAAGCTTTTGTTGGGCAATCAACGACGCCAGCCCATCTTTGGATTTGTTTAATTCCTCTGAGGCATCTCTTATTTCCTGGTCAAGAATTCGCAATGCTTGTGCATCGATAATCGCTTCACCTGCTTCATTTACGCCGCCACGCAGTGCGGTAATCATTTTTGACCAAATATTCATCTGTTACTCCGGTTGTATAACTTAGTTTGTAATACCCAGGCGTTAGTTGTCTGGGTTGTTTGCCGTACCTGGCGAATTAGTGTTTAAGAAAGGTTTGAAACGCTTCGGTAGCCTGAATCGTATTCTCGGCTAAGGTTTCGATCTCGAGCACGATTTCGTTGACACTGGACGATGCACTCAGTGCGCCAAACATGTAATAGTAGTCGCCATGCGAAATATCGGTTTCCAGACTGATAGTCGAAAGCGGCAAAAACTTATGCGTTCTTAATACGTATTCGTTGAATTTGGCGGTGTCCGCTACGTCGTTCAATGAAAATAGAACCGATTCCGCTAAGATTTGATCGCCACCAACGGTGATAAAAATGGGGAGATCGCCGTAGTGATGCATTGAGATAACTATGGTTGAATCCAAGCCGTCAATTATCTCGATTGAGCAACTGGCGTTATTAAACGCCGGGCGCTCCTTGAGGGCGTTAAAAAGGCTTTCGGTTGTCCATCTATGAGCTGAGCTGTCGTTCATGCTTGTTCCTCCTGTTTCAATTCTTGCTGTTTCATTGAGTTCTGTTTGGGTTGACCCTTGCGGCTTGCGCAACTCCTTTTCAGTGTTGGTAAGTCGCTTACTGTTCTCCGGGAGAATCCAAACTTCTTTCTTTACCAAGCCGAGTTCGCGTAATCGCTTACGGTATTCTCGTTGGTATTCTGCGGATGATTTCTTCGTCATGTAAAACACTATAAAACATTACATGTAAGTTTGTCAAGATTTGTTACATGTAAGATTTTTTGATACGATTATCTTCCAATTCACACTAACTAACAAAGGGAAAACTGTTATGAAATGTTCATCATGTGGAACTGGAAGGCTGGAGACTTCCTACTTTGAGGGTTTGTTTGCATGCCATTCCTGCACTGATTGCGGAGGCGACTTGATTCTCCTTGGAGACTTTCTACGCTGGCAAGAGCTTAACCCTGAGTCTAAGTTTGAGGTAGAGGCTGAGGTCGGGGTGGTAGCGCAGGAAACTAAAAGGGCAATGATTTGCCCCTTAACCGGAACCTTAATGACCAAGTATCGAATATCAGCAGATACCGAACATCGTTTGGACTTGAGTCCAACTATTAACGCTGTCTGGCTGGATAAAGGCGAATGGCAGCTGCTTAAGGACAAAGGTTTAGCTAATAATCTGAACCAGATTTTCACAAATCATTGGCAGCGTGATATTCATGCCGTTGAAACAGCTGAGATGCTAGACGAGTTGAACGCTCGTAAGTTTGGCGAGCATTACGAACAAGTAAAAGCGTTTAAAAGCGTGTTTAAAGGCATGAAAAACCGCCAAGAAGTAATTGCGTATTTACTCGCCGACTAGTCGGCGGTAAAAATAGGTTGTAATTCACAAAAGCAGGATAGATGTCTGTCGATGATTGGAGCGGTGTTGGCGTTAAAAACAAGAAACGAATAACATTCAATACAATTAAACTTGGCGCTCGGGTTTCGAACGCCAAGCGAGTGGGAGGCGGTGCAAATTGTGACCTTGGTGGTGTTGTTAGCGCTGCTGATTGTTTTTACTTACCCAATGTGTTTCTGCGGCACCAAGCTACTTTTCTGGACATTTATAGCGATGAAAGTGGTTTTACTAATTACCATTTCGTTTGATTATTATCGTCCAATCGTTAAGTGGATCTAGAAAATTGGTGCCCGTTGAGTGCCACTTAGAAAGGTTTGACCACCACTAAGATTACGATTCCAATTAATAGGAAAACGGGTGCCTCATTCAACCAGCGATAAAAAACGTGGCCATGAGGGATTACATCGTTAGCGAACTTCTTCATGGTTGCACCGCACCATAGGTGATAGGCAATAAGTAAGCCAACCAAGGCCAGCTTTGCATGCAGCCAGCCGCCGCCAAAACCCCAGCCTAGCCACAACCATACGCCCAGCACGATTGATGCTGCCATGGACGGCGTCATGATGCCATGGTAGAGCTTGCGTTCCATTATTTTGAAGCGCTCCCTGCTCGGAGTATCTTCTGACATGGCGTGATACACGAACAAGCGTGGCATGTAGAAGATGCCGGCCATCCAGCAGATGACAGCGATAATATGTAGTGATTTAATCCAGAGCATCGGCGCAGCGTATCACGCTATATGGTGTTCAAAGTCAAAAAAGTGTGTAAATGTTGATGATTATGTAATCCAAAAACGCGGATTTTGCATCTAAGCAATTGATAGTCATAAAAATGGTAAATTGAAATGAAAAAATTATTGATGGGTTTGCTGGTTTCTACCTCAATGTTGAGTGCCTCTTCTGCATTTGCCTGGGGCAAGGATTGTAAGTATTCACGAGATATTGAGCGTGATGTAAAGCTAAGTGATTCGATGCTGCTTAATGTGGCCGCGGGTGCCGGAGAATTGGATATTAGGGGGGAGAATAAGCGTAATTCGGTAACAATAGAGGCAAAACTCTGTGCGCAGAAAGAGTCTCATTTAGCCGATATGGATGTCAGTTCAGAATCGAAAGATGGCGTAATGTATCTAAGAACTGAATTTTCCGATAAGAGATCGTGGGGTCTCGCTGACGATAATGCGTATATTGATTTAACCGTTTACGTGCCTGCGGATGCCAAATTGGATGTGGCTGATAGCAGTGGCGAGGCTCGAGTTGAAGGCGTGGCTTCACTGGAAATGGTCGACTCGTCAGGCGAACTTACCATTCAAGACGTTGCCGGTGAGGTTCGTGTAAAAGACTCCTCAGGGGCACTGAAAATCAAGCAGGTCGCGGGCAGTGTATGGGTGACGGACAGTTCGGGTTCGATAAAAGTGCGTGATATACAAGGCGATTTCACCGTTGAGGTAGACAGCTCTGGCAGTATTCAAGCGGAACAAGTTGGCGGTAGCGTGCTGGTCAAGACTGACAGTAGTGGCAGCATTGATGTCAGTGATATTGGTGGTGACTTCACCGTGGGCCGAGATTCATCTGGAGGGATATATCACAAAAGCGTAGCCGGTGAGGTTAGTTTGCCAGACTAATTGTCGACGTGAGTGTTCATCGACAAATAGTCTTCAAGCATATTGTTTAGCATGTTGTGGCCGAAAGCCGTCGGCACAACATGTGTGGTGCTGACATCGATCAAGCCTTTGGACAGGTGTTGATCTAAAAGTGGCTGAATTGACTCCAGATTTTGACCACAACGAGAGGTGAAGGTCGTTAATTCGAATCCTGCATTTAAGCGAAGTGCATTCATCATAAACTCGAACGGAACTTGCTGGGTGTCAATTTTCTCGGTTCCTCCGACTTTATTTTCTTTGTTTATATAGGTGCTTGGGTGCTTGATTTTCCAGCTTCGTATTATCTCAAAATCGTTGCTTGTGAGTTTGCCATGTGCGCCCGCGCCAATGCCTAAGTAGTCTCCAAATTGCCAATAGTTCAGGTTGTGCTGGCAGCGTTTATTGGTTTTAGAATAGGCCGAAACTTCGTATTGTGAGTATCCATTGTTTGCGAGTTCGGCCTGCAGTTGTTCTTGCATCTCCCACAATAATTCATCATCTGGGGTGATCGGGGGATTGTGATGAAACAGTGTATTAGGCTCAATGGTCATCTGATAACAAGATAAATGGTCGGGCGATAATGCGAGGGCTTGTTGTATATCACTCAGACTTTGTTCTAGAAATTGTGAAGGCAGGCCAAACATCAAATCCAAATTAACGTTATCAAATCCTGCTGAGCGCGCGAAATGCATTGCATTCTGTGCTTCCTCGGAATTATGTATTCGGCCTAGTGACGCAAGGTGCGTCTGGTTAAAGCTTTGCACGCCGATTGACAGACGGTTGATACCGGCCTGTCGAAAGCCCTTAAATTTTTCTGCTTCACTACTTCCGGGGTTGGCTTCTAGAGTAACCTCAGCGGTATCGCTGATTGTCAATCGATTTCGAATTCCGTCGAATAATCTATGGTAGCTTTCAGCATTAAATAATGAAGGTGTACCTCCGCCGATAAAGATGGTCTGAATACTGCGCTCAGTAATGATGGTGCCGTATCTGTCGATATCACTGTCCAGATCTTCCAGTAAGGTGTCTATGTATTTCGCTTCGTCTACTGTTGTGCGTGCTAAATGCGAATTGAAGTCGCAATAAGGGCATTTTTTTTCACACCAGGGTATGTGTATATAGAGGCTGAGCGGGATGTGATTCATGCGCGGATTCTGTCATGTAACGCCCTTAGATAAAAGCGCTTGAAACGAATGGGCTAAGCCTTTATCGTGCGCACACTTAACCAAGGAACATTCGCTAAAGTCATTCTTCTTACCCAGGATTGTGTAGCGGTTCCATGAACCTGTATTTGAAGATGAATATTGTTTGCTTAGACTTAGAGGGGGTATTGATTCCCGAAATTTGGATTAACTTTGCCGAAAAAGTGGGCGTTAGCGAGTTGACCGCCACCACGCGTGATATTCCGGATTACGATGAATTGATGCGTTTTCGTTTGGACTTGTGTAATAAACACGATTTTCGTATTCAAGATATTCAAGCTGTGATCGACACCCTGACACCACTTGACGGCGCTAAAGAGTTTAGCGATCAGTTGCGGGCAGATTATCAGTTGATTATTTTATCGGACACATTTCAGGAATTTGCCGAGCCGATGATGCGTCAGTTGGATTGGCCCACAATTTTTTGTCATGAATTAGTGATCGATCAAGAGGGTCGTATCAACAACTACAAGTTGCGTAAAGCAGATCACAAGCGTGAAACAGTTAGGCGTTTGCATGAATTAAATTTCAATGTGGTCGCGGCAGGTGATTCCTATAATGACACCACGATGCTTAGCGAAGCTGAACAAGGCATTCTATTTTGCCCCCCACAAAATGTAGTTGACGAATTTCCGCAGTTTCCTGTTGCAACTAGCTATCCACAACTCAGAAACGAGATTGATGCCGCTATGACGGAGATGCCAGAGCGCTAGACAACTTGTCGGTATGGAGCGGTCTATTCTCCGCGTTTCACGGCCCGGTGTGATCGAATACCCCGCTTATCGGGCTTACGCCGGTCGATATCTATTTTTGGTTGAGCGGCCAATTGTTCTTTTAGGGTCTTATTTGCCGTAATGCTGGCCTCGGTTTCCCGATATAAGGTTTGAGCGATCGTCGCCGAGCCGCGTTTTTCGCTTAGTCCCAAAATTGTCACTTGCATCTGATGAATGCCGCGTTTGATGGTGAGAACATCGCCAACTTTCACCGTCGTAGACGGCTTCAGTGTTTGTTTAAGTGCCCCAATTTGACTATTTTTAAGCGCTTTTATAGCTAATTGTCTCGTTTTATAAAATCGAGCCGCCCACAACCATTTGTCGATTCGCACGCGTTCAGGAGCTGTATTCATGATAGAAAATGGTCAAAATGATTGGTTTTAAACATTAAATTTTCAATTTAGCCCTAAATTTGCCACAAAAGTGACACTATTTAGGTCTATACTAATAAGTAATAACAAAGAAGGGTTGGCTTCTTGTTTAGGTTTTTAATAAAACGTAAACAAGAGGTTAGCAGAACAAGTGAGAGAAACACATTAGTTAATTCGCTTGTTCATTGAGAAAATAATTAAATTAAACTGGTCAAATGAAGATCGTAAATAGTCAAGAGCAAAGCCGTCTCCCGAAGACTGGCAGTTTGTTTCAAACGGGGTGGTACGGTGAAATTAAAATTCACCTATCAAAACTCGTTAGCTCTGTGGCTGTGTCCATTACTCTTGTCGCTTGTCTTAGCGCTACCGCTCATGCTCAGGTAGAAGAAGATCCTTTAACTCCTAAGCCCAATCTGATGTGGTTGTCGGATGACGTTAACGTCTCTATTTTTGGTGATGGTGAGTACGATTCCTTTTTAGGTAAGAGTGAGATTTGGACTAATAACTGGGGCGTCAGTGCCAAGTTGCTGCAGAATGACAGTGATGACGTGTTTGGTTTGCCTAAAGACAGTAAATATTTTAACTTTGATGTTAAACATCGTTTTTTTGGAAGTCAGGATCAATCCAGTGTCGAACTCGGCCTCGGCTGGCAGGAGCTGGATATTGACTCACAATTAGAAGCCAGTGGTCCAAAGGTATCATTGAGTGGTCGCTACAATGTGCTTCGCAGCTTTCAGGTATATGGTTTAACCTCGTATTTTCCTGAACTAGAGGATGATGTTCAGAATACTGAAGCGACAGGGTATGAGATTGAGGCTGGCTTGTTGTATAAGCCACTACCGTCTTGGTCTTTGAAAGCGGGCTACCGCGTGTTTAGCTTGGATTTGGAAGACGATCCTATTATTGAAGAGCTTGGTTCGAGTTCTGGGTTCTTATTGGGGACGGACCTTAGCTGGTAAGGTCGTTTGTAACGGCGCTTTAATGCTCTCGGTGTGATGGTTTTTTATGTGATCATTTTCACTTTCTCAGGCTGACACTTCTTAATATTCTTAATATCAGCTTAATATTTCATTCAGTATTTTTTTCATTCCCCGGCCGGCTTTGGCGGCATTTTCCAACACTTCTTCAATGGTGTCTGCTTTTTGGTTCTCGTCGCCGAGTGCCAAATTAGTAATTGCGGACAAGCCGAGCACCTGCATGCCACAATGGTTGGCGGCAATGGTTTCCAACACGGTGGACATACCGACTGCATCCGCTCCAAATCCGCGCATCATGCGTCGTTCAGCTGAGGTTTCAAGTGACGGGCCTAATACGCCGATGTATATTCCTCGATGGTAGTTTAACTGATGCGCAGTAGCGGCTTCTGCGGCGCGTGATAGATACACCGGGTTGTACGCTTTAGACATGTCTGGAAACATCACACCAAAGCTTTCATCCTGTCCGCGAACTGGATTGTGACCGGTAAAATTGATGTGGTCTTCAATCAGCATTACGTCACCCGGTCGATAGCTTGGGTTAAGCGCTCCAGCCGCATTAGTTATGATCAAATTGCCAACACCAAGCTGCGCGAGCGTATAGATTAAAGTGCTAACCTGATGTGCATTGTAGCCTTCATATAAATGATGGCGACCCGCACATAGGGCAACCGTCTTGCTGCCATTGTTAACGATGCTTATCTGGCCGATGTGACTGGGGGCGGTAGCTGGCGGTAAACCTTCAATGTCAGAATAACAGATGTGAGCAACCTGCTCATAACCAGCGAGCATTAAGTCCGATAAGCCACTGCCTAAAATAATCGCACAATCAATTGATTCGCCATAATGTCGCTTAATGCTTTTAGTCGCGCTGGCGACCGAATTTACCAATGTCGTCATGGAAGATTATTAATGAGTTGCTTAGGCTGTATTCTAGAACACTTCGATGCCTTCGGGCATAATTGAATTGATGACAACTCATAAAAAATTACTTGCATGTTAATCAGTGCTTCTGACATCCAACGTATTCGCGATTATCAGCCTAAGATGAGGCCCGAAGAGAGCATTCTTAAGGCCGCGGTTTCTATTATCCTACGAGATGGTGAAAACGGCACCGAACTGTTGCTGATGCAAAGAGCTAAGCATGAAAATGACCCTTGGTCAGGGCAAATGTCGTTCCCGGGCGGCAAAATTGACCCTGAGGATAATGATGCAAAAGCGGCGGCTGTCCGAGAAGCCTACGAAGAGGTCGGAGTCGAATTATTTGCCGAAGATTTTGTCGGCCAACTCGATGACCTATATGGCTTAAAGGTCGATGGAGTGTTCAGTGTTCATGTTGCCTGCTTTGTGTTTAAGCCTCAACGCGAACTCTTGCTAAAGGCAAATTATGAGGTCGCCGATATGGTTTGGCTGCCATTAAGCATACTCGATGATCGAGCCAACGCGTTTGACTATAGGCACCCGAAAGATCCGGCTCTAAGCATGCCTGCGGTAATGATCGATGAAGGCAAAGAGCAAATATTATGGGGCTTAAGCCTTCGTATGCTGGCAAATCTGCATGAGCTTTTGGATTGGCCGATGCAAGTATTAACCGAAGCGGAGCATGGTTATTTAAAAGGGATCGAGACTCGAAACCTAAGCAGTGACAGTGCGGATAAAATAACCAAGAAAATATTAGAGAGAGGAAATTCTTAAATGGCCGCAGTACACTCAACCATGCAAGCGTTGGACTCGGCTGCGCCGAGCTTTGATTTACCCGATACTCGTGCGGAAAATTCACGAGTATCGTTAGATGATTTGCGAACAAAGCCGATGTTGGTTATGTTTATTTGCAACCATTGTCCGTACGTGATTCATATCGCTGAGCGTATGACGGCTGTCGCCAATGACGCCTTAAAGAAGGGGTTTGCAGTAGTGGCCATCAGCGCGAATGATGTCGAAAACTACCCACAAGACGGCCCGGAGGCGATGGCGGAATTTGCCGCGCATTACGGATTTAATTTCCCCTATCTATACGATCAAAGTCAAACCGTGGCCAAAGAATACGGTGCCGCGTGCACGCCGGATTTTTATGTATTCAATGCCGATCATCGATTGAAATACCGTGGTCAACTCGACGGTGCGCGACCAGGCAGCCCGGTAGAAGTGACCGGCAGTGAACTGTCAGCCGCGATAAATGCTGTGTATTCAGGAACGCCGGTGAATAAAGAGCAGATACCCAGCATTGGCTGCAATATTAAATGGAAGGCCGGTAATGAACCGGACTATTTTTAGTTGAGCCTTATAATTGATAGCAGGACATTATTTTAGCAAGATCTTGGGTTGTCTCGGCTAGGTCCGACCTTTGTTTAACGCGCGCTGAGCAAACCATTGCGTTACTCGTTGGTAATGGTTCGGAAAATGGCGCTGGGTCCAATCCAATAGTTTTGCATCGTTGCCCAACACCAGACGACGTTTGTTTCTTAGGGCCGCTGTTAGTATCTGTTCTGCAGCCGATTCAGCTGT
This sequence comes from Arenicella sp., assembly GCA_965230315.1. Classification (GTDB taxonomy): domain Bacteria; phylum Pseudomonadota; class Gammaproteobacteria; order Arenicellales; family Arenicellaceae; genus Arenicella. The sequence continues at coordinate 2,377,114 of CBDDKT010000002.1, read as the reverse complement.
TGTCATTGCCAGCTCTTCAAAGTTTTGTTTGAGTTGGATTTGTTCGGGTTCGAGTTCTTTCGTCACTCGGGAGTTCATGGCGATTTTGGTTTTGATACCGCCTGGGTGAATTGAGGTGCAGCTAATATGGCTATTTGACGCGTCGAGTTCTTGTCGCAATGCTTCAGTCATTCCCCGAACCGCAAATTTGCTTGCATTATAGGCCGATTGCTCAGCAACGCCTATCAACCCAAACAGACTAGAAATATTGACAATATGCCCCCACTCCGCCTCTTCGAGTATCGGTAGAAATGCTTTTGTCCCGTAGAGTACGCCCGAAAAATTTATACTCATTAGCCATTCAAAATCGTCAACACTGGTCTCGGACAAGGTGCCTGATGAGAGTGCAACGCCGGCATTATTGATGACTAAGTTTACCTTGTCGAAGTCATTTTTGGTTTGTTCTGCATAAGCAAATACTGCTTCGCGATTGGAGACGTCCAGTGGTCTTGAGATAACCTTGGCGCCTCTTTTTCTAACCTGCTCTTCAGTGTTAGATAAACCTTCCAGGTTGATGTCTGATATCGCCAACGAGGCACCAGAGTCTGCCAACTTCAGTGCTAATTGTCGGCCGATTCCGCTTCCTGCACCCGTGACTACGGCCACAGCATTATTGTACTTATTCATGGTTTATTTGTTCTCGCTGAGGCTAGTATTAAGTTGTTCGTCTGATAGATTGAGTAAGATTTCGGTCAGCCAGCGACGAAAGTGGGCACGGCTGTTGTCGTCGTTGCCAAAGCCGAGCGCGCCCTTAATACTTTGTCCTGAAACCACCTCACCAACCAGCGCCAGAGTAACCAACATTACCAGTCGGTTGGTATTGCCAAGGCTGGCCTCTGAATCGATTCTCTTACGTAAGCTATGTGACAATTGGACAATTTGCTCCATATTTGACTTTAGCGAGCTTTCAGCGCCGCTTAGGTGTAGCCATACAGCTGCTTTACCCTCGTCTCCGGGGTAGGATGTATCGAGAACATGGGTCATTGCTTCAACGAGTTCTTCAGGTTTGGCTTCAGTAGCCTGCTTGATCGCCCTGGATATTCGGTCAGTTGCACGTTGCCCAACTCGTTCGGCTAAGGCATTGATTAAACCTTCTCGAGATCCAAAATGATGAATTATATTGGGGTGGGCCATGCCTGCTTTTTTGGCCACAGCGCTTATTCTCAAACCTGCTGGGCCGACTTCTACCATTAATTTCTCGGCGGCATCTAATATGGCTTTTTGTGCCTGTTCAGGTGAGCTATGGGTTTTTCGAGCCATCTTCTGTGGTTTCCTATTTATCCGTGAATGGCGATCGTGAGGTCGCTTTCACATGCATTACCATGCCAGTTATCGTCAATTGTATTGGTTGACAGAGTGATTAATTAAATCTAAAGTAGCTATTCTAGTTTACAAAGTTGTAAACAACAAATTAATTTCACCACATTTTAATGGAATCAGGTTTCACAAATGCCTACAACTAACTCAGCATTGAACCGCGCGTTCAGCCCCAGTGACAGCGACCTAAAAACGTCCTCCCGATCTAAACTCGACATTGTGCCGCGTAAGGTGAAATTTGAGTTCAACGACTTAGATGGGCCATTTTATTATGCAGGTAATAGTTGTGTAAGCAGTATGTGGGTCGCCCTGTCCGCCAGTTTTCCCGCTGGCGAAGGTGAGTTTATAAAGTCGGTCAAGTTGTTCGAAGATCAAATAACGGACCCGAAATTAAGAGAAGACGTTAGAGATTTTGCACAACAAGAGGCGCATCATTCTCTGCAGCACCGACAAATCAACAAAGTGTTTGACGATCTTGGTTACGACACAGTTGGCCTGAATGAGTTTTTCAAGCAGGAACTCAGAAAGCGTGAATTGAATTGGTCGCCTGAGAAGCGGCTCGCCAGAACAGTGTGTGCAGAGCACGTTACCGCGGTAATGGCCAATCATGCGCTCACTCATCCAGAACACATGGCGAATTTTCCAGAGTCATTTCGAAATCTGTTTTTGTGGCATGCGATCGAAGAGGTCGAACATAAGTCTGTTGCGTTTGATGTGTATCAAGCCTGTGTTGGTGATCGCAAAGCATTGCATAAGCAATATAAGTTTTTTACTCGCTTCGAATTTCCGTTCAATGTTTGGATGTCGAGTCGATACCTACTGAAACAGCTCGGTCATAAGGTTACCTGGAAGGAGCGCAAAGTGCTGTGGAATCATTTGTACGGTGAGGGCGGTCTGATCAGCGATATGAGAGGCCTGTATAAGCAATTCTTGACTAAGGATTTTCACCCTTGGGATCACGATGATTCTGAGTTAGTGGAAACTTGGAAAGAGGAACTGTCACCGTACTTCGCTGATCATTAGGTTATTAAATGACGACTTCACATTATGATGCCATCATTATCGGTGCTGGCATATCCGGTATTAGTGCGGCTTACCATTTGCAGAAATACAATTCGGCCAAGAGTTACAAGGTTCTGGAGCGTCGCCAGGCGCTTGGCGGCACATGGGATTTGTTTAACTACCCAGGTATTCGCTCAGATTCAGACATGTACACTTTCGGCTTTTCATTTCGTCCATGGGAGGATGAGTCGGCGATCGCTGAGAAGGGCAAAATTATTAGTTATCTCAGCGCGACGGCAGAAGAGTTTGGAATCGACAAAAATATTCAGTATGGCGTGCATATTGTCAGTGCTAATTGGGCTTCCGAGCAATCCATATGGACTTTGACATCGAGCGATGGTGAAGTGTTTACCTGCCAATATATTTATATGTGTGCCGGTTACTACAATTACGATGAGGGGCATGCGCCGAGGTTTGAGGGAATAGAGCAATTTAAAGGGCAGGTAATTCATCCGCAATTTTGGCCTGAAGATGCAGACTATGCCGACAAGAATGTGGTGATAATTGGCAGTGGCGCAACAGCCATAACATTGTTGCCGAATATGGCGAAAACAGCGAAGCACGTAACTATGTTGCAACGCTCACCAACGTACATGGGCTCCAAACCTGCGGTTGACCCAATCGCCAATGGTTTGAGTAAATGGGTTGGTCGTTGGGCGGCCAGATGGTGGTTTATTTTAACGACCATGTTTATTTATTGGTATTGCAAAACTTGGCCGGAACGCGCTAAAAAGAAAATCATTGATGATGTAAAGACGGAGCTAGGGGATAAATTTGACGCTAAGCATTTCACTCCTCATTACAAGCCGTGGGATCAGCGGGTGTGCTTGTGCCCGGACGCAGATTTCTTTGAAGCAATGAAGGCTGATAAAGCCAGTGTGGAGACTGATCACATCGCGGGTTTTACGGATGATGGTGTTGTCTTGGAGTCGGGTAAGACCCTGGATGCAGATCTAATTGTGACCGCCACCGGTTTGAAAATGCAATTTTTTGGCGGAATCGACTTTATCATTGACGGAGTTCCCTTAGTAGCCAACCAAACCTATGCTTATAAAGGTATGATGATCAGTGGCGTGCCGAATACGTTTTTAGCGGTTGGCTATACCAATGCTTCCTGGACATTGAAGGTTGATTTAACCAATCGATACGCAAGTCGTATGATTAACTACATGGATCAAAAAGGTTACAGCCAAGCCGTACCTACGACGACCGCGGGAATGGAAGATATTGAGTTGTTGGATCTAAGCTCTGGTTATATTCAGCGCTCCTTGGATATGCTTCCAAAACAATCTGTGAATAAGCCGTGGCGCTTAAACCAAAATTTTATTTTGGATAACCTAGCGCTGCGATTTACCTCGGTAGATGACGAGGAGATGGTGTATAGCTGACCAGCATAGCGTGTGATGACTTGACTAGCGATCGGCGGTGTCTTCGAGATTTCACATGATCAAGTATTGCTGATATTGGAGGCGTTGCCTGATCAGGTGAATGTCTGATTAGGTTTCGCTGATTATCTCGGTCAACGCCGATAGTAAGGTGTCCATTTCTGCATCGGTACCGATGCTGATCCTTAGGAATTCGTTAATTCGAGGTTTGTCGAAATAGCGTACGATAATACTTCGCTCTCTTAGAGCCAGAAATAGTTTTTCCGCCTTCTTATTAGCGTGTCGCGCGAACACAAAATTGGCGCTTGATGGTAATACGTCAAACCCCAGTTGCGCCAAACCCTGGGTGGTCCGTTTACGAGTTGCGATAACCTTGGTCGTGGTTTGCTGAAAATAATCAACGTCGGCGAACGCGGCTGTTGCACCGGCGATAGCCAGGCTGTCTAAAGTGTATGGGTGAAAGCTGTTTTTAACTCGTTCTAAGCCTTCAATCAGATCTGCCTGACCCAAGGCGATACCGACCCTGAGCCCGGCCAGTGAGCGTGATTTGGAAAGCGTTTGGGTGACCAATAAATTCGGATATTGATCTATTAAACGTACTGCACTGTCATTTGAGAAATCAACATAGGCTTCGTCTACCACCACCACTGAGTCTGAATTGCGTTGTAACAAGACTTCTATCTGATCTACCCCTAGGGCGATACCGGTTGGTGCGTTTGGGTTGGCAAAAATAATGCCACCATTTTTTTGCTGATAGTCGTTAATTGCGATCGAAAAATCATCGCTAAGAGGCACTTGTTCGAATTCAATATCAAATAATTTGCAATATACCGGATAGAAACTATAGGTGATGTCTGGAAATAGTAAGGGCATATCATGTTTCAGTAAGCCTCTAAACACATGCGCTAAGACCTCGTCTGAACTATTGCCTATGAACACCCTATCGGCGTCAAGCTCAAAATGGTCTGCCACTTGGGCTTTAAGAGTCGCTGCATTCGGGTCGGGGTACTTACGCAAATCACTATTGTTAGCGTTGTTAATGGCTTCAATTACTTTGGGCGAGGGGCCGTATGGGTTCTCATTGGTATTTAATTTAATAAGGTTGCTCAACTGCGGTTGTTCGCCTGGTGTATATGGAGTGAGTTGATTGACTATGTCTGACCAAAAACGGCTCATGGCGATTCCAACCGGTTGTAATGTAATGAAATGATAAGAGATGCGGCTCGGCTTTAGCGATTATCCAAACAGCAGTTCAGCTAGGGTTAATACTAACATTGCTAAATTTGAAAGCATAACGACTCATTCGCATATAAATTGCACATTGGACGCAAAAATAGGCGGGTAAACAATTTCATGATTAAGCAAATTTTGACGGCTAAACCGGAGGCTCCATGACACTAAAATCAAGATCGACGCTCGCAATTTTGACCTCGGCACTAATTTTTTCGACCAACGTGATCGCACAGGGCGATTACAGAATTAGAGAGGCTGACGAGTACGATTCAAACCGTTATGCCAAGGGAGTTACTCTTTATGAAGACTGCTATTTTCAAGGCAAAAGCCAGGTGCTTGCGCCCGGCGAATTTCGCAGCTTGCGTGATATTGGTTTTGGCAACGACCGTGTTTCGTCTATTCGAGTGCACCCAGATAGCGAAGCGGTAATCTTTCGAGACGATGACTTTCGTGGGCCTTATGCGCGCGTTGACCGAGATATACGTTGCTTTGATACACGATGGGATAACGAAGCGAGCTCGATTAAGGTGCATAAGCTAGCGCACCGCGATAATGCTCATCATGACCAGGCTTATGACGATAGGGATAGGGAATATGAAGTCAGAGACGAAAGACGAGATCGCGGTCGTCGAAATCATCAGTCTCGTGATAGTCAAAGCAATGTTACGGCAAAGAATGTCTCGCAGGTAATTTTCGATAATATTTCGTTGCAGCAAGTATCGAGTAATCAGTGGTCAATGGATCGTGCGCGCGGAGCCTCTAAGCCGTTTCAGGAAATTCGTCGCGATCGAGACTCGGTCTATTTAGAGAATAAGTACACTGCCGAACGTGTGCGTATAGACCTGTACGCCAATGATGTCACTGTTATTCAGCGGAATGGCCGTTCGCAGCGTTATCGCATTGATCGTAAAAAAGCGGCACTGAAATCAGGATCTGAGACTCGAGAAAATGCGGTTCAGCCGAGCTTGCCAGATACTCGAATTCGCGCCAATTGTTTTACGTTTAAAGCCTATACTCAGGGTGGTCGAGGTGGCTTACGATTCGGAGGAAAAGAGGGGTTTCACACCTTCAAGAATAAGCCCAAAAGCGGTCGTGTTTGCCATAAAGGCCCCCTCAGAATGGAGATCAATAAGCGTTCATCAACAACGCAAGTTACGGTTGAGATAAATGGCAAACGCTTTCTTTTTGCGGCCAATGAACAAGAAGATAGGTTACTAAATAACTGGTATCGAAAGAATGTGAAGCTCAAGGTCGGACGTTAGAGTTAGACTATGAGAGTAATCTCGTTTTAAGGAGTGTACCGATTGAACAAAGTTTTTACCGCCGATAACATCGTTGAAGTAGGCCTGATTCGCAGTTTCCTGGAGCAAAATAATATCCCCAGTGAGCTGCGAAATCATCATACTTCCAGCCTTTTAGGTGAAGTTCCGTTTACCAGTGTCTGGCCTGAAGTCTGGGTTGATGAGGCTCGTTCTGAGCACGCCAAACAGTTGATATCAGAGTTACGGCGAAAAGAGGCACACGGATCAGACTGGGACTGTCAGGCTTGTAAGGAAAGCAATCCAGCAAATTTTGAACTATGTTGGCAATGTGGCAAATCAAATTCTGCAGAGAGCCGCATTGAAGGCTAGTAATTTAATATTGCTAAGGTTCTTGAAATTAGATCATTCAACCCCATGACATTGCTATGCCATTTCTTCTACTTGTCTTTCTATTTATTGCGGTCCCAGTTGCTGAGATTAGCGTACTGATTCGAGTCGGTGGCGCTATTGGGCCTCTGAATACCATTCTATTTGTGATTTTCACGGCAGTGTTAGGTGCATACCTGGTTCGCCAGCAAGGCTTGGCAACATTGACTAAGCTGCAGCAAGAAACAAACGCCGGTCGTGTCCCAGCGATGCAGATTGCTGAAGGGGTTGCCTTATTGTTTGCTGGCGCGGTGTTAATGACACCAGGGTTTATAACCGATGCCATCGGCTTTTCGATATTGATTCCGCCAATTCGTCAGGCTTTTATCACGTGGGCTGCCAAACACTTCTTTACAGGCACGGTGGCCAGCGGGGGCGTTTATACAGCATCAACTTCTGCAAGTAATTCCCAAGCCTACCGTCAGGGAGACGTCATTGAGGGCGAATACACCACAGAGGCAGACGAGCGTAAATAAAAACGCGGCTAAGTATTGACTTTGCTGGCTCTGTCCATATTATTAGCACTCCTAGTGAGAGAGTGCTAAAACTTCTTTTACAGACCCAATTAATTTAACTAACCCATTTTTTGGAGGCACAACGAATGGCTATTCGTCCACTTCATGATCGCGTTCTCGTTCGCCGTAACGAAGAAGAGCAAACATCTGCTGGCGGCATTATCCTTACTGATTCAGCAAAAGAGAAACCGTCTGAAGGTGAAGTTATCGCTGCTGGTAACGGAAAAATTTTGGAAAACGGCGACGTTCGCGCTTTAGACGTTAAAGTCGGCGACAAAGTTCTGTTTGGCAAATACGCTGGTACTGAAGTAAAGGTAGATGGTGAAGATTTGCTGGTAATGCGCGAAGACGATATCGTCGGCGTTGTAGAGTAAGAACCCCACTTTTTCCCTCATGCCACGTTGTGAAAAATACTCGCTTGGTTATGTACTGATGGTGCGTACCCTCCCTGCATTTTTTTCACGCCTTGCCTGAGTAAAAAATCGTGATCCCCATGATCACGCGATTGAACTAACAAATTAAACATAGGAATTTATCATGTCAGCAAAAGACGTAAAATTCGGTGATGACGCGCGCGCTAAGATTCTAAGCGGCGTAAATGTATTGGCAGATGCCGTTAAAGTAACACTTGGCCCTAAAGGTCGTAACGTAGTGTTGGACAAATCTTTTGGTGCTCCAACAGTTACCAAAGATGGTGTTTCAGTAGCGAAAGAAATCGAACTGGAAGATAACTTTGAAAACATGGGCGCTCAGCTTGTTAAGGAAGTGGCTTCTAAAACTAACGATGTAGCGGGTGATGGCACTACGACGGCAACCGTATTGGCACAAGCCATGGTTCGCGAAGGCTTGAAAGCTGTAGCGGCTGGTATGAACCCAATGGACTTGAAACGCGGTATTGATAAAGCCGTTGCTGCATCTGTTGCGTCACTGCAAGAGCTTTCAAAGCCTTGTGAAGACGCGAAAGAAATTGCTCAAGTCGGTACCGTATCAGCTAACTCTGATGAGTCGGTTGGTAATATCATTGCTGAAGCGATGGATAAGGTTGGTAAAGAAGGTGTAATCACTGTTGAAGAAGGTCAGTCACTTGAGAATGAGTTAGATGTTGTTGAAGGTATGCAATTTGATCGCGGCTACCTATCTCCTTACTTCGCCAACAAACAAGACACAATGATTGCTGATCTTGAGAGCCCTATGATCTTGTTGCACGACAAGAAAATCTCAAATATTCGCGATTTGCTACCTACTCTAGAAGCGGTTGCCAAAGCGGGCCGACCTCTATTGATCATCGCTGAAGATGTTGAAGGTGAAGCACTTGCCACCTTAGTTGTGAATAATATCCGAGGCATCGTAAAAGTATGCGCGGTTAAAGCACCGGGTTTTGGCGATCGCCGTAAAGCTATGTTGGAAGATATCGCAGTATTGACCGGCGGCAAGGTTATCTCCGAAGAAATCGGTATGAGCCTGGAAGGCATTACCTTGGAAGACCTTGGCTCAGCCAAGCGTGTTCAAGTGTCGAAAGAGAACAGCACCATCATCGATGGCACGGGTGATGCCGGCCAAATTTCTGATCGCGTTAACCAAATTCGTGCGCAAATCGAAGAGTCATCTTCAGATTACGATCGCGAGAAGATGCAAGAGCGTGTTGCTAAATTAGCTGGCGGTGTGGCGCTAATCAAAGTTGGCGCAGCAACCGAAGTCGAAATGAAAGAGAAGAAAGCTCGTGTTGAAGATGCATTGCATGCAACTCGCGCAGCGGTAGAAGAAGGTGTTGTACCAGGCGGTGGTGTAGCATTGGTTCGTACTCTTGAGGCAGTCGCTAAAGTCTCTGGCGACAACGCTGACCAAGACGCAGGTGTTAAAGCAATTTTAAAGGCAATTGAAGCGCCGCTACGTCAAATCGTTGATAACGGTGGTGACGACGCATCGGTTGTCCTCAACGAAGTGCGTAATAACAATGGTACGTTTGGTTATAACGCTGGCTCTGGTGAGTACGGTGACATGATCGAAATGGGTATTCTTGACCCAACAAAAGTAACTCGTACTGCGTTGCAACACGCGGCTTCGATCGCAAGCATGATCATCACGACTGAAGCGATGATTACTGATGCGCCGGTAGAAGCGGCAGCGGCTCCTGCAATGCCTGACATGGGCGGAATGGGAGGCATGGGCGGCATGATGTAACGCCAATCTGAGCTTTCAAGCTTTCACGAAAAGCCTCGATCGGGAAACTGGTCGAGGCTTTTTGTTTTAATCGAAGATAGCATTGAGTTCGTCGTCGTTGTACCTCGCGGCGTGTACAGCAACTTGATTCAGTACGTGTGGTTTGTGCAATCGGACTATCGTTCCATGCTTTGCCATCGCCTTGCGAGAAAATTTCGAAACGAGCATGATGCCGGTATTCCCCAGGTCTTGAATCCGAGCCTCCATTAAATAAATACCCTGCTCGGTGTCTACTGTCATGGTTAAGTGCGCCTTATGTTCAGGCTCCCCGTTTATTGATTACTATGCTCTGAAAGCTCCATCCGGTCGGTATGTCAGTTACATCAGGTCTTCGCCACAACAAATGTCTACTAAGCATTTGATTTGACTGTTGTTAACCTTTCATATCGAGTGTGTTCTTTAGTACTATGATTGCTGTCTCAATAAAATGTTCAACCTAGCCGTTGGACGAAGGAGGAACACCAATGCAAGCTAAATACCAGGGCCAATGCTTGTGTGGCTCGATTAAATATCAGGCGGAAGAACTGGAGCCCTCGATGGGGCATTGCCACTGTACAATGTGCCGGAAGTTCCACGGTGCGGTGTTTGCGACGTTTGGGGAAGTGAGGAAAAGTAAGTTTCAATGGCTTCAAGGCGAGGAGCTATTGAAAGTGTATGTTGCCGATAACGGAAGTAAGCGTACGTTTTGTGAGCATTGCGGTTCGAGTTTAATGTTTGAACCCGCTAAAGATAACGGCCTATTCGAGTTTTCACTGGCTACCCTCGACGTTGCTCCACCGCTGTTCCCAGACGCCCATATCTACACCAGCACTAAAGTCGATTGGATACACATCGACGACGATGGTCTACCCAAATATTTGAATGGACGCAGTTAGGTTGATGCGAAGCGAAGCTAGGCAAATACCGTGTATTACAAATGACGGTCGAGGGCCCTCGAGATTCGGAATCAGAGAGATAGTGCTCGACGGCGATGCGCAGTGGAGTCTCTCGGAGCAACAACCGGCTTTGAATTTTCGTCTGCGATCCAGCGCCAAGCCTTATCAATCCGATTGGCACGTTGCCGGTGACCCAACGTTGCTGATCATTCTGGCGGGTGTGATCGAAATCGAGCTTCGAGATGGTTCGACCAGGTCGTTTTCAGTGGGAGATATGTTTATTGCCGAAGACTATCTGGAAGAGGATGCTGAATTTGACTCGAATCACACTGGCCATAGGGCCAGGATAGTCAGTGAGGTAGAATTGCAAGCACTACATTTAAAACTTGCAAAACGCTAAAGTCAGTTGCAATGCATGCGACTGACTTGAAGCAACTGAGTTACCCGTGTGTCGAACTTGAACGCAGCCCAGTTTAGAACGATTTACTAATCGAGAATACCACGCGATCGTCCGCTGCATCGATGTCATCAAGGTCTGTTCCATAATAGGTGAGTGCCAAATCGACACCGCCGGCTGATGTGGTCAGTGCCGCTGAATAGTCTATGTAGCTATTCTCACCTGCGGCAAAGAAATCATCGCTGTCAGCGTCACTGTAGCCAATGTGGAGATCGAGGCCCAGATTGTCGGTCAAACCCACAGAGTAGTCGGCGTTTAATACTATGGCCGAGTCATCTGAACCAAAATAATCTGGTGAGTATATAAGCCCTAAACTGAAATCATTGAAACCCAGGCTGGCCTGAAATTCCGAATAGTTCAAGGCATCAGTTTCACCAGGATAGACATAGTAGACATAAGTCAGATCCAATGTCGTTCCGCCGGCCAATTCAAAACCATATCCAGCGTAAAGATCAACCTCAGCAGACGTGTCAACGCCGTCGCCAAAATCCACATTTGACGCCCAGGTTCCAATTGAAAAACCATTGTCGAATGCGTAATCAAAACCGCCAGAAATAGCTGGATTTTCATCGGTTTGAGAAAACCCTCTAAATACATAATCTGTCGATAGCGCGACATTCGCTTCGACTTCAGCCGCATTAGATAAACTACTGGCGAGTACCGTGCTTACTGCTAACCCATTTAAAACAAAATAACGTAACTTCATTTTTAACCCCTTAAGTTCTTGTACGAAGATTATTATTACTACTTACAACTCATATTTGCACAAGCAAGGCCAAGCCAACAGGCTCACGTATAGGTTGCTTGCCTTTCTTGCGAAATAAATTTATTGGTTTTGTGAGTGGCGACTTTCCAGTGCGCTCTTTCGATCGTATCGAAGTGACACGGTGTTGTACGATTTCGGATGAGCCTTTTTCAGATATTGGCGTATCTCATGTTCTATTTGACGATATATTGTCTTAAGTTGGTCGTCATTGGTTAAAGCCGCGTAGGCGGCCACCGTATTCAACACATGAGGTTTGTGTAACCGTATTACCACACCATGTTTAGCATGGATGGTTCGACTGAACTTAGACACTAACATGATGCAGGTGGTGCCAACATCCTGTACACGTATGCCCATCAAATCTATTTTCTTTTCTAACATTTAACTAATTTCTAGCACAGCAAACCGCGCTAGCCTCCCCGATTTTCTTTCCTTGAGTGAAACTATCTACCCCTAGACAACTATCAACCCAACCCGTCATTTACCCATTTTGACCTGAAGTCTTACTACCCGATAGGACTTTAGTCGTGCTGACATAATGTCATTGTAGTGCGATGTGTTCCACGACAAAAGCCTAAAAAGTCAAGAAAATCGGACAATTAGCGCTTTATTTAGTGAAAAATGACAGAATTTCATAATAAACATTATGTTTTGCTTGATGTTTTCGCAGTTTCAACTCTAGAATGAGCCACGTATTCATAGTTGGCTATATATGAATTAGCGACTGATGGGGTCGCGAACTATTGGGGTATGAGTATTCTCAGTGATGGGGGGATCTCACCAAAACTTTATATAGGAATTTTTTGGTCGTATAAAAAAAACGATAAACACGATTCGGATTCTTCCAAATAATAATTAGGTTTTTGGAGTAAACGATGGCGTTGGATAAGATGTTTCGTTTCAAGGGGTTAACCTTTGGAACATTGGGGTTGGTTGTAGGTTTTCTACTCTATTTGGTGTTGAACTTCGGCTTACAAAACACTGCTCAAAAGGATATAAAATACGCAACTGCAGCAATGCAGTTGGCTAATCAGGTTTCGACTGACTTGAGTCAGCCTGAAGTAGATCAATTAATCGAAAAGTTAAACGCCTATAAGACTGGTGACTCGATTTGGGTGGCTGGCGAGGTGTTGGAGGCAGCGCCATTGTCCGCGTTCTTATCTCCTGAATCATCGCCACTCGAGGAGCTGATCGTACTGCTCAATTCTTCAAAGCTTGATCTCGCCACTGAATCAGCGGTCGCGCTTTCGAGCAGCATCAATCGTAGACTGGAACGAAAACTCAAGCTTGTAAACTATCTGCAATTGGCTGCTGCCATCATTGCGACGTTAGTCTATATCTTGGCAATTGTGCCGATGATATTGCGATTGTCTGAGGATCAAGAGACGGAAGTCCAAGCGGTGGATGAGACCAAAGGTATTATGAACACAGTCTCCGAGGGCTTATTTTTGCTTGATAAAGACTACCAAATTGGTCTAGAGCAATCGGCTTCACTGAAGCAGATGTTTAAAACTGAACGAGATTTGGAAGGGGACTTCTTCGACTTCATCGGGCAATATGTAGCGCCTCATACGGTGCAAACCGCGCGTGAATTCTTAGGCTTATTGTATGGAGATCGGGTTAAAGAAAAACTGATTAAAGATCTAAATCCGCTCGATGAAGTGCAAATTAATTTAGTTCGTAGAGACGGTACTTACGAAAGCCGCTACCTCGATTTTCAATTTAATCGAGTAATGGAAGACGGCGCTTTAAAGCAATTATTGGTATCCGTAACCGATGAAACCAAACGTGTGTTACTGGAACGTGAGCTTGCTGAAACCAAGGAAGAACAAGAAGCTCAAATCGACCTTTTATTGCGAATACTGCAAGTCGATCGAGGTCAGTTACACTCATTTTTTCAGGCCTCAGAAGCTGATTTGCAAAACGTGAATTCGGTTCTTGAAGCGCGTGGCCATGGTGATGCTGAGATTCGCAAAAAAGTGATGGATATATCTCGCATTGTTCATCGATTGAAAGGCGATGCAGCGGCTCTAGGTCTGCATAAATTTGAGTTTATTGCACATGCCCTGGAAGAAGAACTGGTTGCGGTTAAGTCATTGCAAGAAACGCTCACCGGCAAATCATTGTTACCCGCGCTAACCAAGCTCAAGGATCTATTTGCTGAATTAGCGCGTATGCAAAGCTTGGTAGACAAATTAGGTGAAGGTCATACTCAAAGCTTGTTGGATGACGCACCTCAAACGGGTATTGCCGAGACACAAGTTCCGACTCAAGAACCCAAAGGGTTGGCGGGAATTTTACAAGATCTTGCGAGAACGGTCAGCGAGCGCAATGGCAAACGCACGCATATCTCCTCCCACGGCCTCACCCTGGCGCAATTACCAGCCTCCTTACAAGAACCGATACAAAGCATGGCGGTGCAGCTAGTGAGAAACAGTATTGTGCACGGTGCGGCTTCTCCAGAGCAGCGAATGGGCGCAGGCAAAACGGACTTCTTGAATATAACTACCAGTCTTAACGAAACCGATAAGGCGATCACCTTATTGGTTAGAGATGATGGAGAAGGTTTTGACAATCAAGCCATTCTTAATCGCGCTGTGGAACTTGGAATAATCAAAGCTGAACAGCTCGATAGAATCGACCCCGAACAGGCTTTTAAACTGATTTTCCACCCGGGCTTTAGCCAGCTTTCTGAAGCAAATCTAGACGGAGGGCGTGGCGTAGGCTTAGACGTTGTGCACTCCATGTCAAAAGATCTTGGCGGAGCAATCAGCGTCCAGCATAAGCAGGGCCGGTATTGCCAATTCAAAGTTGTAATCCCTAAACCCTAGGTCGTTCCAATCAATCGCGCTCAAGCGTTAATGTAGATAGACGAGGTTAAGCCTGATGAAATTCATGGTAGTCGATGACTCAATGGTCATCCGAGAGAAAATTCAGAATGTCCTGAAGGACGAAGATTTTGAGATTGTGGGGACTGCGAAAAATGGCGTGGAAGCGGTCGAGCAATTCAAACAGCTGCAACCCAGAGTAATGACGCTCGATATCACCATGCCGTTGATGGATGGCATTGAAACAATACAGGAAATTATTTCGCTGGACACCAACGTCCGAATATTGGTGGTGTCCGCTTTGGCTGATAAGGCAACCCTGATACAAGCAATGCATTTAGGCGCTTACGGTTTTCTATGCAAGCCGTTTCGAGATATAGAGCTCATTGAAGCAATAGAAGAATTAATTGAGGATATCGTCTGATGAAAGAAGAAGATTTGGAAATCTTTATTGATGGCTTAACCAACTATTTCGATAAAACTACTACCTCAGAAGCAAAGGTGAGTACGCCGTTTTTGATTCAAGATATTAATCAATACTTGAGTGACTATACGGGAATCATTGGCATATCGGGTAATCATAAAGGCTCGGTATTTTTTACCGCACCACGAATTATGATTGTAAAGCTTATTTCTGAAATAGGGGTGCTAACCACGCGAGATGATAAGTTATTGGATTTAGTAGGTGAGGTAAGCAATACCATATCGGGTAATGCCCGGCGGGTGTTCGGCGATCAGTTCATGCTGACGACGCCCATCGTATTGCAGGGTAAGAGCGATCAATTACATATTTCCAATGTGGCCAGTATCTATGTGATACCGGTGGTTTGGCAGAATATGAGAGCGCATTTGATTATCAATTTGAATCAAGAATAAAGAAAGTTAGGGGTGGGATTATGTATCGGGTTATAAAAATGTTATCGCTGGTAGCGTTATTGATGCCAATAGCTGCAACAGCGCAAGAGACGAGTGCGCAAGGAGTCGACACACTGAAAGTCTTGAGCTACGCGTGGATCGGTATTTGTTGCGCTATGATTCTCTTAATGCAGGCCGGGTTCCTGCTGGTTGAGGGTGGCATGGTACGCTCGAAAAATGCCATTAACGTGATACTCAAAAACTTTACCGACGTGGGTTTAGGCACGGTTGGCTTCTGGTTATTTGGTTTTGGCTTAATGTTTGGCGTTAACGAATCCGGCTGGATTGGCACCTCCACTTTCTTTCCGGCTTTCGAAAGTGGTGAGGAGAGCCTTAACCTACTGTATCAAATGATGTTTGCAGCAACAGCGGCGACGATTATGTCGGGCGCGGTGGCTGAGCGATTTAGCTTTCTACCCTATATTGTCGGTGCCTTCTTTGTAACCTCAATTGTCTACCCGATATTTGGCTCCTGGGCCTGGGGTGGTAGTGGAGAACAATTAGGTTGGTTACGAGAGCTTGGTTTCGTTGACGCGGCGGGTGCGACGGTAGTTCATTCGGTAGGCGGTTGGTGTGCGCTCGGTGCCTTGATTATCATTGGCCCGAGAACGGGTCGATTTAGCCGAAAGGGTGATGTCCATCAAATCTCGGGTCACAGTTTGCCGTATGTTGCACTGGGCGGGTTTATTCTTTGGTTTGGTTGGTTTGGGTTTAACGGCGGTTCGGTTAATGAAGATTTCTCAAATTTAGGTCAAATCCTCCTTAACACGCATCTAGGAGCTATTGGCGGTATTTGTGGCGCGGTTGCTTGGTTAGCGATTACTAAACGCGGCTTTTACATGACGATGATTGTGAATGGTTGTCTTGGCGGCTTGGTATCAATTACCGCCGGCGCTGATTCCATGCTTCCTGGTTTTGCGTTGTTAAGTGGCATTATTGGCGGGATATTCGTTGTGCTCTCAGCTGAGACATTGAATCGATTTCGGATAGATGATGCGGTTGGTGCGGTTTCGGTGCACGGCTTTTGCGGCGCCTGGGGTACGCTCGCAGCGGGTCTATTTTACCAAGGAGATTTATTCAATGTAGAACGTATTGTGGCGCAAGTTGTTGGAATTGTTGCCGCCTTAGTATGGGCGTTAGGCGCTTCTTATCTGATTTTTTCAACTCTAAATAGAGTGACCAAACTCCGAGTTTCGACCAAGATGGAGCAGCGTGGTTTAGACATCAGCGAGCATAAAGAGATCGGATACAGTGATTTTGTAATCACTCATGTAAAGGCTGATCAATAGGAATTCGCTATGGCATCTACATTGCAATTAAACCAGCGAATTGTCTACGCGGGTCTGGTTCGTATGAGTAACGACAGGGGTATCGTTAAATCGGCTTTCACGCATTGGAATGATAATTTTTCGAATGCGCCGCTGGATATCTTTGAGGTCGTGGCGGAGCTGGTTGATTTTTTGGGCCTCGATGTCGCTGAGAAGAAGGGTCTCATGATTGGCTTGCATGGGGCGTCGGCAGAATTATATGACGACTTGAAACCTGTTCCTCCCTATATCCTGGGCGAGACAACTAGGCAACAAGCAACGCATGACGATCATTCGACGGGTTTAGAAAGCGAAGCGAAGCCGGTCGCGCCTCATTTGCAAGTAACCGCTCGTTATTTGCAGCTTGTATCGTTGAATCTAAAACGCAGCGATCCACAAAGTCACAAAGAACTTGTGCAAGAGGTGGCGAAATCAGGATTGGGTAGCTTATCTAAAGAGGTTTCGGCATGGGCATCTGATGGTTTGAATATAATCAACTTTGGTACTGGCACCAGTGTGCAGCAATGCCAAGACTTAGCGCATGAATTTTATGTACTGATCTGTGACTTCATCGGGCCGGTGGAAAGTGACACCATTGTTAATAAGGTGATTAGCGAGTTGTCGACCTTAGATGCATCACGCGAGTTTAGCCCTCAGAAGCTGTTGTAATGTGGTTAAAATTAACAACCGTGTGTCTCGAAGGGAGCTATCGTGATTGAACGTGTGGGAATATTACTGACCGGTTTTACAAAATTTATAAGTCGGACTGAGATTACTTTGTAATACTCAGCATCGATTTAAGAGTTGAGTTGATATGCCTAGGTTTTTAAAACTAGTGCCTTGACAACTATCTCGATCGATTGCAGAGTGCACAGGTTAGTGCAGATTTTACGATTTGGTAGTGGGTTGTGGTTTTCTGTCAATATCGTTACTTTGCAAAAAATAATTAAGAATGAGCACCAGAAATAGGGTGCTAACGGGTGGAAAGTGATGATCAGAATGTTACTAAGAGCGAGCGTGTTTTTAGTCGTTTTGGCGAGTGGTTTAAACGCTGTTGCACAAGACAGTAGTGCTAATTCGCTAAATGGGTATTGGAAGCAGGAAGGGGCCTCGGTTTATATTCGTGTGGTAGATAATGAAGGTATTTTCGAAGCTGAAGTGATTCGAAATGACTGGTCTCCTGGTTTGGTCGGGACCAAGTTATTTCAAAATGTCGTGGTATCAGAAAAGAGAAACGATCGATGGTCTGGTGAGTCGGTGGACGCGGCCAGTGGTCGAGTTGGTAAGGCCAGCCTTAGAATCAACCGCGATGGCAAATTACGCTCCAGGCTAAGGCCAGGTGGAAGCGCAATTTGGATGCGCAGCGAGCCAATAGAGAAACGCTATTAATTTCGCTGGCGTTTAGGAGATACCTCTTAGTCGCCAACCTTATAGTCGCCAAACTTACTGTCAAGCAAGTTAGGCTGTGCCAACCACAAAGCTGGCACAGGTGGTCGTGCTTCCTCCAAGGTTGAAAGTCATCATATCCCCGGCGTTTGAAATTTGCTGGCCTTCGTATTCATGTGTCGTTTGTTTAGCGCAATCGAGCAACATTCGTACACCGGTTGCGCCAACTGGGTGGCCTTGGCCAATCAAGCCGCCACTGGCATTAATCGGCAGTCTGCCGTTTATCTGCGTATCACCATTTTCGATCGCTTTCCATGCCTCACCGGGTGCATACAGACCTGAATGGTCGAGAATCATGTATTCAGTAATATTGAAACAATCGTGAACTTCCAGACCACTGATTTGTTCTATGCTTTGTAAACCGGCGCGTTTAAGCGTTTGCTGAAACAGCATAGCAACGTGCGGTAATAGTGTTTCTTTGCCTTCAGCGAGACGACGCTTTTCGCGAAATTGCATCGGTGCGTTGATATGGCCCCAACCTTTGATGTAGGGAATGTCGTCTAATTTGATACCATGCTCGTCAGCATAGATTTGTGCGCGTTCGGCCGTGGCGAGAAATACCGTTGCAGCACCGTCGGTTATTTGCCCACAATCGAGGCGTCGAATATTGCCAGCGATGATTGGATTTAACTCGTCATTTTCGCTAAAGCTTTCCTTGCTTACGTCCCAGTTACGCGACTGTGCGTTTGGGTTGCTCTTTGCATTACTGTAGTTTTTGGCTGATATTTCCGCGAGATGGCTTTTATCAACGCCAAACGTGCCTGAGTATTCGTCAATTAGGTCGCTGAACGCGCAAGGCCAAACCGCATTGGAGCCGATCCACTCTTTGCCGATCCATGCCGCCCCAGCAAGCGGATCGCCCTTCACTTCAGGTTCTTTTACTTTCATCATCTCAATGCCGACCACACAGGCAAGGTCATAGCGGCCAGATTCTAGGTCGGCCATCGCCGCCATTAGTGCCATCGAACCTGAGGCACATGCGGCTTCGTGACTTGACGCTGGTAAATAAGCCAAACTTGGGTCAACATGACCAAAAAAGCCGCCTAAATGAGCTTGGCCGGTGTACGAAGCTGAAACAAAATTACCGACATGGCCAACTTGTATATCAGCGGGGTCAAGTTTTGTTGCGTTCAGCGCGCCTTGCACTGAGTCGCTGAACAAATCAAAAATCGACTTTTGCTCACGAACCCAATTTCGTGAAAAGTCACTTTGGTGGCCACCGAGTATATAAATTCGTGATTTGTTCATGATTGTTACCTTGTATAAAACGTACTGTGTTACGAACCAGGGCTTAGTATAGCGCTAAGTGCTGAATACGTTGTTTTGCTCTGGACGTTATTATCCGTAGATTGTGCAGATTTTGCTTACTTCGATGCCGTGAGTTCTTTGCTACCTGCGGCTCTTACCGTAGGACCATCCGCCCAGACAGCGTGTGTGCCGCTCGAGATTCTGTGAGGCAGAATGATGGTGCACACCGGCCCGGCTTCAATATTTTGAGCGTCTATTAGAACGCATTCGGACCGATTTTGCTTTGTGTCTGTAATGAAACTTACCAAGTAACCATCGTCTTCAGATTGGGCATTAATTCTTGGTACAAATGGAGCTTCACTGCCGTAACGCTTGCTACCGAAATACAATTCGCTGGTTTCACCGGTTTCTAAATCATGCTTTACGATGCCGGCGAATAAGAACCAACCTGGCTTAGTGTAGGTTGAATAAAGATATCGTGCTTTTTTGCCTGCATAAGCTTGATTAAAGGTGCCGAATTCCAATATTCGCTCGCTGAGTCGTTCTTCTTTGGTCTCACCGGTTTTCAAATTAAAGCGCCAGCGATGCAGTTTCGACTTAAACGACTGTTCGTCAAGTCCGGCCATAAACTTACCCGCATTCTTAGGCATTTTTGGCATTGGCGCTGGGTCTGGGTTATCTTGAAAGTAACCATCTAACACAATTTCGTCGCCCTCTTCATAAGCGTTCATCCAGTGCAACACATAGGTTGGGGAGGCTTCGAACCACTGAGTGTCCGCTTCTGTTCCGTAGCGGGGCACAATCGCAAAGCGAGTCGGCATATCGGGATAATAGGTGGGCACGTGCTTGCCGCGTTTGAGTTTTTCTGGATCCCAAAAGTACGGCAGGTCGACCAGAATCGAGTAGTTTTCTGTGAATGCCATGTCATGGGGTAAGCGCGGCCCGGGTAAGGGGATGGGTGTATAGTGAATCAGTTCATTGTCTTTATTAACCACACCATAATGTTGGTAAGGTGGGTTCTTAGAGTAGTTAAAAAACAAGAGTTCGCCGGTATTCTCGTCTACTTTGGGGTGAGCGGATATACCTTCTTCAGGGACCCATGATTCAGTGCCAAATTGTTCAAGCGTGTAAGGGTCCAGACGATAGCCTTCACCACATTGCCAAAAGGTCGATAATACCTTGCCAGCATGAACGACTACGTCTGTGGAACTTGCGTCCTTGAGATATTCTTGAGCCCCCCAGCCTGGTCTTTTAGACAACTTTGCATCGTTGACAAAACCGGTCCATAAGGCTTTGCCCGCTTCCTGCTCGGCTTCAAAGCCTTTAGTGCGAATAAAACGGTTGCGATACTCAGCCTTGCCATCTTTGAACGAAATAGAGTGCAGCATACCATCGCCGTCAAAGGGGTGATAATGCCCTAATGGCTTATGCACAGGGTTCTCAGTGTTACGAATATACACTCCGTCAATGTCTGTTGGGATCTCGCCGATCACTTCCATATCGCTTGCATTTACCTCATCAAACATGGGTGCCCAAGCGCCATTTAGATATGGGTGAATGCCGCGTTTAATTGTGTGTTTAACGGTGTTTTTCCAGGTGACGGTCATACTAATTCTCTTTGTATCAATTGTTTTTTTGTAATGCATTCACATTATTGTAACTACTTCTATGAAACTTATAGATAAATTAGACAGAGTTCAAGCACTTATTACGGTAATTTGATTACCAAATTGTTGTGATGTGCATTCGTTCGGTTTCAGCTCAAATTGATAACCAAGCGGTAAGGTTGATCGCAATGGCTCGCCAAAGCACAAAGTGCGACTTTTTTGTGGGCTTTTGTTAAGCTCTGGCGATGCCTAAACAACTTATTTTAAATCAAGCAATTGCAGACGGACTCGACGTTATTGGAGATCGTTGGACGATACTAATTCTGCGTTCTGCATTTTATGGAGTTAAGCGCTTTGATGCGTTTCAGGCCGCTACCCGAGCCAGTCGTTCAACCTTGACTCGTCGGTTGAATGCATTGATCGAACACGAGATTTTTTATAAGCATCGATACAGCAACGCGGCCAATCGTTTTGAATACAAATTTACTGAAAAGGGCCTTGGCTTATTGGGGCCGTCTTTATTGGCAGCTAAGTGGGAATCTGACTGGAAAACGGCCCACTACGTAGATATTACGGGACGTTTGTTCCATCATCATTGCGATTCATTTATGGAGCCAAAAGTCGTGTGTCGAGCCTGTAAAGAGAATTTGGTATTTGAAGATGTGTCATGGCCATGTATGAGTGAGCAACTGGACGTCCAGCTGGAAGAGATTCGAACTTACAATACTCAACACCGCAAACGTGTCGCAACTAAGGATGAGTGTAATGCGGGTAATTCAAACCTGGCATCACTAGTGGGAGATCGTTGGACACTATTGGTATTAATCGCCTCCTTTTTCGGAATTCAACGATATGATGCTTTTTTACAGCGTTTGAATACTCCGCCCAGTGTTTTGGCTGAGCGCCTCAAGCAATTAGTCGCGAATAATATTTTTGAGAAAATTGCGTACCAGCAAAAGCCCCCGAGGCATAATTATGTTTTGACCAAGAAGGGCAGAGCGCTGTTTCCGTTCGTTATGACTCTTCGTCAATGGGTGGCAGGCAACTTGAATGAGGCTTCATCGCTAAGCCCTCTTGTGCACACAAATTGCGGTAAGCCATTGATAATCGATATAGTGTGTGATCAATGTGATCATAAGCCGTGGCCCGCCGATCTGGAGTTTCGGGCACGCTAACCGGCGTTATTATTTAGTCAATTATCGGTCTATCTTAATGGTGCCACTCATGGTTTCCAGGTTAACCGAGCTTTCGCCACTGCCAAGCTTAAATCGCATAGAGCCTGAAAACGAAAATTCTTTTTTCGCTTTGTGGTCCGAGACAAGATTTCTCACCTCACCACCGGGGCCTGTTTCAATGTCAAACGAGGCATTGATCGCATTTGAATCAAATTCGATCTCAATGTCGCCACTGACTGTGTCAGCATCAAGGCGCGCGTCTTCTCCGAGCGTAAGCCGTACATCAATATTGCCTGAAACCGATTCCAAATTAATTCTGTCTGATTCACCAATTCGAGCGCGAATGTCACCGGATACCGTTTGAGCATCGAAGTGTTCTGCGACGCCATCGGCTCGTATATCCCCGCTAACCGACGACAGATTTAGCCGGCCAGATGCGCCATCTACAATAACGTTTCCACTGACCGATTCTAGGTCGATGCTGCCAATACCTCCCTCTAGTGAAATATCGCCACTCATCGTATTAGCGCGAACCTGTCCTTTTATGTTTTTTAGGATGTACTCGGCTGAGGTGCTGTCTATTCTGAAGCTACTGTTGCGGGGGGCATAGATAGTCAGGTCAGCATAACTGCCTGACCCGTGCCGCCTATTCCAAAAACCGTGCTCACCCGTATGCTCTATTTTGGTGTCCGAACCTCTGGTCTCAAATGTAAAGTTATGATCATTGATTGGCACATCGCCTACCACTCTAACTTGTGGCTTATCCCAGCCTTCAATGGTGATTTCGCCATCCATTATTTCGATGTCAATTCGGCCATTGGCTTCAACCTCGAGCGTGCGGTCAATTTTCTCCGCCATTGATTCCATCGAAACCGATAGAGTTATTAGCACTAGTGTTAGTTTGATTAACGTGTTCATTGTGTTACCTCGCTAAATGGAAAGGCCATTTGCTGTTTTAAATTTGTTCAGTAGCTTTAACTCTTCTTGATATGTGCGGGCTAACATCGAGGAGTAATTAGTGTTGGTCGGTTGAGCCAGAATGGCTTCTTTAAGTTGCAGCGACGCATCGTCGATGGTCAGCAATACGGCTTGTACTTCAGCTGCGGTTGCTGGGTTGATTGGCCCGAGTTCACCATTAAGTAAGGCGGTAAACTGAGCGCGAACGTGTTTGTGTTGTTGTTCAATCAAACTGATCTGGCTCTTTTGATATTCAATATAATCCGCCTGAAGTGCGTAAGTGTCCTGCGCTCGCTGAAACGACATGCTAGAGAGTATGAATGCACCGAGTGCTAACATCAGGCAAGCGGCCATAGACATCGGCATCCAAAGGCGTTTGGTCGTGCTGGGTAGAGCGCTAACAATGTCTGGAGTAGTATTGAACCCTGAATCTGTTGTGTCGGGCGTTGTAGCAAGCGATGGTTTGCCAGCAAAACGTATGTTCGAATGAATATCTGGCCACAAATCCCGATCGGGCTCAATGTCCCAATCTAATTTGTCTAAGTATTTTGTTTCATCATTCATCTTTTTTTACTCTGGCAAACGCCCTTTATCGCTATATTCATGCTGCCCGTTCCGCTTGTGCTTTCAATGTCGCCCGTGCTCGGTGTAAATGCGTCTTAGACGTGCCTATTGCCATGCCAGTAATTCTCGCAATCTCGTTATGTTGATAACCCAAATACTCATGCATGATCAATACCACTCTCGCGCTGTCAGACAAGCAACGTAATGCTTTGTCTATTTCTTCGTGGACACCAAATGGACGCTCGTAACTTTGCGTCTGATCCCACTCGGTTGTTTCGTACGAATCTGCATCATCTAGACTGTCTATTTGCCATTTATTATGTTTACGTAAGTGGCCAATAACCACATTACTCGTTAGACGAAACAGCCAACTGCTAAACTTACTGTCGCCACGAAAACTGCCCAATTTTTGCCAGGCCCGAATAAACGATTCCTGCGTCAAATCTTCAGCTAATTCTTTTTGCCCACAAAGCCGCAGACACAGGGCGTAAACCTTGCCTAAATTGGCTCTATACAGCTTTTCGTATGCAATCTGGTCGCCATTTTGGCTGCGGATTACCAGTTGCGATTCTTCTTCAAGCAAGATAAAAATCTCTTATGTTTAGAACTAAGACGGGCTATCGAGTCAAAAGGTTTACACGTCGACAAAATAATTGCAAAAAAAGGGCGGAGAATTGCTCCCCGCCCGTAATACCCATGAACGTGTTGTTATTTGCTAAGCAGTTTTAGGCCGAATCGTTCGTACAGTGATGCGCCAATAATAAGGGTTGCGCCACACAGACCAATAATCACCCAATTGCCTAGTTGAACAAGTTGCACCAGATCAAATAGAACGATAATCGCGGCAGATAACACACCTAAAATAGCAATGATTCGACTAAATGGTACAGTCCCTAAGATATCTCCGGCTTTAATAGAGAGTACTAAGGATAACCCGCAGACTAATAATGCCTGCAATGAGTAAGTCAGCTCATAGTCGATGGTAGCGTTAAACAAGGCAATCGGCACCAGCGCTATCGTTGTGATATTAATCACAATGGCTTTCCACTGTTTGTTGCGAGTGCTTAACAATTGCTCAAGTGCAAAGCCTATAACCATTGCCCCTCCAATTAGCATATCGACACTGTTCCATGAAACAGGTAACACTTGAGTTGTCATCACCGCGATAAAGGCGCCGAGGGCAAATAACAATACATCAATCAAACGTTTGAACACATTGTTAACGTCTAACAATCCACTGATGTTTCTAAACGCAAGGAATACCAGAGCGCTAAACGCTAATATGGTTAATTGATCGATATTGTAGAAGCTAACAGCGCGCGCAAGAATGATCAAACCTGGCAGTAGTAGCAAGCACAATGACACCTTCGTTTCGTTGGTCATGACGAGCGTTTCGATTTTTCGCAAGCGCTGAATCAGAAGCCAAGCTCCCCAAAGTGTAATCGCAGACAGCCCCACCGCAACCAGCGGGGCCCGAACCGGGAGCAATAAGGCAGTGGACAAGGTTAGCAGACCAAGCGTTAATGGCTTGGCTATCTGGCGAGAGAAGATGCTAAATCCAAAGTAAGTCACCGCTGAAAGTAGTGACAATGCACCTAAGAAAACAGGAAAGAATATTGCCGCCGTGCTTACTTCCCATTTCATTGAATCTGGATAGTCTACTATCTGCACATCCATTGGAAACAATGAGTAGGTCAGTGACCCGAGAATAGTGAAATTAGCAACGACGGAAATCAACGCCAGGCCAAAGAAGACGCGTGCGCCTTTAAACTCCTTAATCAGAATGCTCAACATTAAGCCTGCGCCGGTAAGTAAACCGGTTTGCGCAAGTAGCTTTAAATAACGTGTAATATCATTGCCTTCGGCCCAACCTTGCATCATGAACAAGGACATAGACGCAACGATAGCGCAGGCTCCAAAAGCTCGTAATATCTGCGACAATGACGCGATCTTCTCCAACCGTTGCAATAAGGGCTCTCCGTCCTTTTTTGGTATTGAATGATTACGTTCACCACCGGGCTCTGGCGGTCCGATATAGTTAGAGTTTGAGATCGTTTGCGAATTATTCATTTGTCTTTTCCTCTTGCGTCTCTTGAGTGATTACCGCCAATTGAGCGAGCAGGTCCGCCTCATTTTCAACTCGACTTAATTCAAGGTCTAAACTGTCACGCGAGCAAGCATCGCTAACCGCAAATTCATGTTCAAGAACGGCTGATTCCCAGCGCTCAAAAGTGTCACTCAAATTGTCATCGGTGTTTGCGTGGGCTACGGCTCTGTTAACATCGGCAACAGTTTGGCGAGAACGCATCAGGTTATGTTTTTGAGTCATCTCATCAAGCTTGGTTTGCAAGGTTTGCAAATTAGCCGTAACGTCACGAACTAATTCCGCTTGCTGTTTTTCTGAGTAGCTTAAGCGCCCAATATCAGCTTCGCACTGGTTGCGACGCGCCACGCACTGCAGTGCTTTTTCCTGATCGCTCTCGGCTAAACTTGCGGCGCGCTGTGTCCACAAATCATATTGTTCTTTGGCCTCTTTAAGTTGCGCTTGATAGGCTTGATGCTGTTGGCGCAGAGTATTAATGCGGGCGCGGGTTTTGGCCACAGCCTGGCGTGTCTGTTTAATACTGGCTTCGACGATGGCATCGTGATTCTCGAGTTGCCCGACCGCGGAATCTAAGGTTGCGGTAATCGAAGTAGATAGTCGTTTGATCAATTTCATAAGTGCCTCCTGGTTCGGCATTTGTTGATTAGGACTGCGGTCATCGTGACGCTTGGTGTTGACATGGGCAACCAAATATTTAAAAGTAGAGAAAAAATGAACGTTTAGTTCAATATTTTTATACTCATAGGAAATCAATTAATAAATGGCAAGGTCCAAGCAATTAGTCGATGCGATTAAGGTAACGCTTAAGCAGCAGGGCATCACGTATCGTGTATTAGCCCAAAAACTGGATGTATCTGAATCGACCATCAAGCAGATGTTTGCGAATGGAAATTTCAGTTTGAATCGATTAGACGCCATTTGTGAGTTGCTTGAAGTTGATCTAAATGCCTTGTTAGAACTGTCTGAATCGCTGGAGGATAGACTTACGTCCATCAGTCTTGAGCAAGAGCAGGCCTTAGTGGAAGATCCCAAGTTATTGATCGTAGGCTACTGCCTGGTGAACCATTGGAAGGTGGATGAAATTGTCGCGCGTTACGATATTAGTGAGACTGAAATAATTACCTTATTAGCGCGCCTGGATAAAATGCGGCTGATTGAGCTTCAACCGAATAACAAAGTGAGATTGCTAATGGCGAATAACTTCGCCTGGCATCCGAACGGGCCCATCGAAAAATATTTCC
This sequence comes from Arenicella sp., assembly GCA_965230315.1. Lineage (GTDB taxonomy): Bacteria > Pseudomonadota > Gammaproteobacteria > Arenicellales > Arenicellaceae > Arenicella. The sequence goes on along the minus strand of CBDDKT010000002.1, from coordinate 2,350,165 downwards.
GCTCAACAATTCAAACCGAATTCTTTAATACCTCGTTTGAAGAAGATGGCGCGCTGCGGGTAGTGAAAAATGGTGTACTCACCACCAAGGGTCAGGCTGATTTGCGCAACCGCTTGAAGATGCTTGATTCTTTATTCGATGAACTCTCAGAGCAAGAACGGAAGATACCCATAAGTGAACGTCACGGGGTTACCATGATTCTGGCCATAAGAAACTGGGAAGTGAGTATTTTTACCGACCTAGAACGAAAGTAGACAACAACTAGAAAACTAATTATGCAAAATAATGGAATTTGGGCTAGAGCTGCCGAGATCGCTGATAAAACGCCGGCTGATCGAAATCGTTACGTTGATCTTCTAAGAGCCTTATCGATTAGCGCGGTTGTGCTCGGACACTGGTTGATCGCCGCCCCGGCAACGGTAGGTGGTATCGTTAGTATGGATCACCTATTGCAAATTCAACCCAACACGCAATGGCTTACATGGCTTTTTCAAGTGATGCCGGTATTCTTTTTCGTAGGCGGTTATTCGAATGGAGTTTCGTGGGACAGCGCTCAAACTAAAGGCCAGCGTTACTCGTTTTGGCTTGAATCGAGACTGCGACGTTTGTTAGGGCCAGTTATACCACTAGTGCTGTTGTGGGCGATTTTGGGGATAGTCGGCTACTATTTAAATCTTCCAGAAGCCATGATTCAAATCGGATCTCAAATATCATTAGTGCCGACCTGGTTTTTAGCGATCTACTTTGTGATAGTGATGTTTGTCCCGATTACTCGAGCGTTGTGGCGAAAGTTAGGCTTACTTAGTGTGATCTTGCCATTCGTACTCGCTGTTGTTGGCGATATTGTTTACTTTAATACGGAACAAAAATGGTTTGGCTGGTTCAACTACTTCTTTATTTGGGGAGCGGTTCATCAGCTTGGTTACGCATGGCAGCAGGGTCGTTTTCGAGGCGTGGCTCCGTCGTTATGTCTTGCTGTTCTTGCTGGCTCATTCCTGGTGTTACTCACTCAATTTGGGCCTTACCCAATAAGCTTAATTGGGGTGCCGGGTGCGGAATTTAGCAATACCACTCCGCCGAAATTACCACTTATAGCGCTCGGTCTCACACAAATAGGCTTGCTGTTAGCCTTAGAAGGCCCAGTGCGCCGCTGGCTTTCAAATGCCAAGGTCTGGACTGCCACGGTATTAATAAATGGTTTTATTATGCCAATATTCTTATGGCATAGCACAGTCATGATCTTAACCATCGGTCTTTGCATCTGGTTGCTTCCGATTGTGTTATCGGTCGCTCCCGGCAGTGTCCAATGGTGGGCCTATCGGCCAATATGGATCGTAGTTTACTTTGTGATCATGATGGCGTCATTGCCGGTATTTATGTGGTTGGAAAAGAAAATAGGTGTCGGAACCAGCAAACACAATAGTGGCATAGCCGTCATTATTTTCGGCTTGGGCATGTGCGGTGGCCTTGCCGTGATGGCGGGTTTAGGTGTTGCAGGAAAAGGCGCGTTTGGCTTGAATTGGATTGCCATTTTACTGCCATTGGCGGGTGCCGCATTCTTGTCACTTTTTGGAAAGCGAAAAGAAAAACATAGCCGCCCCTAACGTACTATTTTCACAAATCGGCAAAGCAATTAGTAGAACTCTCCGATAAAAGATCTAGACGACCTGGAATGCTACTAAATCGATCCAACCTAAACCTAATATTCTCGGTTTTTTTGCTCGCGATACTCGTAGTGATGATTAAGTTTTTTACGTCAGCGATGGGCGTCAATAAAACCAATAAAACCGGCGCTGTAACCGAGGTTCTCTTGAGTAACATTGGGTCACAAGATATTGTCAAGCACTCGGGTTGGCCGGCTTTAATTATACGAAACCCCGGAAATCAATTTGTGGTTTGGGACCTTAAGCCAAGATTTTCAAACGGCGCCAAAGCAAGGTGTATGATTACGGTATTTGATTCGAGCTATTCAACAGAGGCTGGTGCGCGCTTTGGCGATCTTTGCAGTGGAACTCGCTATGCTTCTAACGGTCGCGTTATTGAGCCGAGCCCGCCGTTTTCGCTCTCGATGCGCCAGCTCGACTGGTCGATTGAAGGCGCTTACTTAATAATCAGCCACCCGAATTAACGAGGTAGCTATTTGATTTTGCGGCGACACTACTAGGAAACAGCAAGATAGAAACTTAGTAGGCTTAATTGTTTGCGCTGGCAAAACGACCGACCGCTTTTTCTCTAATTGGCAAGTGAATTACCGCGGCTAACACACCAAGCAGTATATTGATCAGCCAAATCATGTCATATCTGGAAGCATCTCCAAAGCTTGAAAAACCGAGATATTGGCCGCAAAAGCTACTTACTATTTCGAATGCGTCAGATTGTTCATACAGATAGCCACCTAAAAACACGCCTGAAAAGCTGCCTAGCTGATGCGACAGAAATACCACGCCATAGAGTAGGGCCATGTAACGAGTGCCAAACATAACGGCGACGATTCCAGAGGTGGGTGGAATTGTTGAAAGCCATAATACGCCTATCCCAACACTGAAAAATACAACGCTGTAGACCGACGGTGGTAATACAATAAAGATCGCAATTACTAGGGCGCGGAGCAGGTATATCCATGAAAGCATGGTTTGCTTAGGTAAACGTGCTGACCAGACCCCTGACAAATACGAGCCAACCATGTTTGAAACACCGATGATTGCTAAGCTCATCGCCGCTATCTTTGCACTAAAACCCAGATCACTTAAGTAGGCTGGCATATGAACCGTTATAAACGCTAAATGAAAACCACACACGAAAAAACCAATTACCAGAAGTACGTAGTGCTTGTGCGCAAACGCTTCTTTTAGCGCCTCGAGTAAACTTTGATCATTGTCTTTGTCAACCACCTCATTGGCGCCTGAATACGGAGCCAATGGTAATGCGAGAAACACCATTAGAAGCGTGATGGCCGATAAAATTTGTAGCGATGAAAACCAACCAAACAAATCGATAAGTGTTTGAGAAAAGGGCACTATCACAAATTGCCCCATAGAACCTGCGGCGGTTCCAACACCCGCGACCCATTGTCGTCGGTCATCAGGAACGGCGCGCATTAGTGCCGGTATCACGATACCGAAGGAAGTTCCGGCAACTCCAGCGCCAACCAGGACCCCGGCTGACGTGCTCAACGCCCAAGCATCAGAGGCAAAGGCCATCCATAACATGCCAATCGCGTATAACACCACCGCCGTCAAAATAACTTTTAGATTGCCATATCGATCGGCTAAACCACCCGCGAAGACTGAAACAATGCCCCAACTTAAGTTTTGAATTGCCAACGCCGTGGCGATAATGTCTCGGCCCCAGCCATGAAATTCACTAATGGGTTTAACAAATAAACCGAACGAAGAGCGAAATCCGAACGACATCATTACCAGCAAGCAAGAGCTGAAAATGAGTATTTTTACACTAGGCGAAAGTGGCGACATTTTGTTCATTTTTTGATTATGCCGTTTATGAAAATTTAAAGACAGTTGTAAAAAGTTGTTGACGCAACTAATTTTAAGCGTATAGTGCGCCGCCATGAAAAGATTAAATCAACATATTAACCGTTCGACGCTCGTCGCTCAGTTCATAGCGAACTGTCCGAGTGTGGAATTTGCACGCCCAGAAACGACGGGCGCGTTGCGCGTTGCCTGTGGTTCAAACCTAATGGTAATAAGTGAAATAGACTCGTAGCATCGATTTAATCGAAGGCTGCGAAGGTGGCCTTCTAGGAAAAGCATTTGCAGACCCCGGTTGGCCTCCGCCTCCGGGGTCTTCTTTTTTGTGGTTAGCATTTACCGCATTGAAAAGGACGTTCATCCCAACGGGGTTTGCCGGAGAAAAGAGTTGCGATAGTTTGATTGTTTGAATCGAATGCTGGTTCTGAATGCCAGCCTGGTGCCAGCTGAATTCAGCGATGGTATGCCTCAAATAATCGAGAAATCCAACGCCAACTTGATTGTGGCTCGAGAGGTTGGAGCAATGGGGTTTGCCCCATGTACGAAGGTTCGATTCCTTCCATTCAAACCATGTGGTAGTTCAGCGTGTTGAATATTGACATAGCTCCTGCGTATTCATGCGCCCGCTATGTTCGTTTATCCTGAACATCATAACTTGCCAACCTGAAACGTTGGCTTATAAGCGCGAAAGCGCATTTGAAAGTGGGAAGCCCCCGCGCCGTATTTGAAACCTACGAGCATCCCTTGGGGTGTTAGTAAGAATCAAGTACAGCGAGCGATGTAGTGGCCTGCGCGATACGCTGCCGCCAATGAGATTGATTGCAAACGGTTTGTAACTGCACGAAGCAGAAAATTGACAGGCATGTTGAACAAACCAAATGCCATTTGCCGAGTTGGTTTAAGCGCGTTGCCCGCCGTTAGTCGTGGGGGCTTGCTGCGATTATTAGCATTAAAAACAGATACGAAATTAAAAAATAACCATTAACTAATAAGAGGAAAGAAAGATGAAATTATTTTATTCAAAAGTAGTCATCGCTCAGCATGAACGCGGCTTAGTCCTCAAGGACAAACAAGTCGTGCGGTTGCTAGAGCCTGGTGTTCATAAGTGGTTCGCATACGGTGAAACGGTCGAGCTAATCGATACTCGTTTCGCCAAGGTAACGAGCGCCAAGGTGTTGGCTTTAGTCGATTCGCAGTCAACTGGCAATGCGCAATTGCGAGATGAATATTTTAACCTTGTCGATTTGAGTGAACACGAAGTTGCCCTAGTGTTTCAACGTGGTGCGCTGCGTGAAGTAATCAAAGGTGGTGAACGCGCGGTGTTTTGGAAAGACGCACACCAGCTAGAGATCAGGCGTGTTGATACACGTGCTGAGGTGAAGGTTGATAAAGAATTAACCAATTTAGTTGCTCGCCGCACAGGGGTTCAAGGTCTAAATGATGTGGTATTTGCCACTGAAGTTGCTGCCAAGAACCAAGGCTTGCTTTTTGTTGACGGTGAGATGATTGAAACCTTGCCTTCTGGTTTGCACGCCTTTTGGAAATTGAATCGCTCAGTGAAAGTCGAGCACCTAGATTTGCGTTTGCAAAGCATCGAAGTTCAAGGTCAAGAAATCTTAACTCGGGACAAAGTGAGTTTGCGTATTAACTTATCCGCGAGCTTTCAATTAATCGATGCGGTTCGTGTGCGATTGGACGTGAACGACTATCACGGTCATTTGTATCGTCAGTTGCAATTTGCCTTACGCGAAGCGGTAGGAACTAAAACCTTAGATGCCTTATTGGCTGACAAAGAAGCGCTAAACAGCGACGTGTTCCGTGGAGTGTTAAAGCAAATGGCCGAGCTGGGTATTAAGGTGACTAATGTTGGCGTGAAAGACATCATTTTGCCAGGCGAGATGAAAGAAATCTTGAACCACGTAGTGGCCACTGAAAAAGCAGCGCAGGCTAATGTGATCAAGCGTCGTGAAGAAACGGCGGCCACACGATCATTACTTAACACCGCAAAATTGATGGAAGCCAATCCAACATTGCTTCGCTTGAAAGAGATGGAAACATTGGAGAAGGTCGTTGAAAAAGTTGAAAAGCTTAATGTGTACGACGGCCTGGAAGGTTTGCTCAAAGATACCGTGAGGTTGAGTTAGATTGAAATGGGCTCCTGAGCCAGGAACCTATTTTTTGAAAAAACAGGAGGGGCATCATGCCCATTTTAACAACAATAACGAAAGGTCGCGTACCGGTGAAAATCTATACAGATGACGTAGAACCAAGCGCGTACCAACAACTAGTGAATATGTCGCAGATGCCATTTATTCACTCGCATATAGCGGCAATGCCAGATGTGCATTGCGGAATAGGCGCCACCGTTGGATCAGTGATTCCAACCAAAGGCGCCATTATTCCAGCAGCGGTGGGAGTGGATATCGGTTGCGGCATGAACGCAATTCGTTTGAGTTTAACGGCTGATCAATTGCCCGATAACTTACGCGGATTAAGAAGTGCCATCGAGCGTGAGGTGCCCGTTGGTTTTAACATGCACAAATACGATGCGGTGCCTGATTCCACGGTTCGGTCTTTATCGCACGGCTTATCTCGCATTTGGGAGAAACACCCTAAGCTGGTAAGTAAGCAGAAAAAGCCGTACCAAACCTGGGTTCGCCAATTGGCAACTCTAGGCGGTGGAAATCACTTTATCGAATTGTGCTTAGACGAAAATGACGACGTATGGGTGATGTTGCACTCAGGCAGTCGTGGAGTTGGTAATGCGATTGGTCAGTATTTTATTGAAATGGCACGGCGTGATATGGAAAAAGTTCAAATGAATTTACCTGATCGCGATCTGGCCTATTTCAGTGAAGGCACTTCGCACTTTAACGACTACATTGAAGCCGTTGAGTGGGCGCAAGATTACGCAATGGTTAATCGACGTGAAATGATGAAGTTGGTGTTACGGGTTTTAAACAAACGCTTGCCAAACTTCAAAGTCACTAAAGAAGCGATTAACTGTCATCACAATTATGTGTCGGAGGAGTTTCATTTTGGTGAGCAAGTATTCGTAACCCGAAAAGGCGCGATACGAGCTAAAGAAGGTGAGTTGGGCATTATTCCTGGCAGCATGGGCGCTAAATCGTTCATTGTTCGAGGGCGTGGAAATGCAAATTCATTTTGCTCATGCTCGCATGGCGCGGGTCGAGTAATGAGTCGCAGCAAAGCCAAAAAGCTTTTTGATATCCAAGATTTAGAGCAGCAAACTGCCGGTGTGGAATGCCGTATTGATAAATCAGTGGTAGACGAAATACCGTCGGCCTACAAGGATATTGATAAAGTGATGCAGCATCAAAATGACTTAGTCGATGTAGTACATACCTTAAAGCAAGTTGTTTGCATCAAAGGTTAGGCCGACAGAGATCGTCCTCTTAACGCCGTCATCTCGATCATTCTTTACCAGTGATCGAGATGACATCCCTAACACGACAACGCGACCTGAATACTATCGCAAAAAATAAATGAATCTAAAACGATACTGACAGCCTGCTTATAAGCAGGCAAAGGAACAACATGAAATCACAATTATTAGATGAAGTGATTGCCTGCTTACCAAGTGGAAAAACACATTACCGATACTTTTCAGGCGCCTATGCGTCGCGAATATTGTCGATGTTAATGCCAACTGAAGCAGACCTTCACACAGTAAAACAAACTCGCTTTAAGCGGTTTCTTGAACATCAAAGTGTTAAGCCGATTGTAGCGCATAGCGGAGACGGCGTGCTTAAGCGTAGCGCTTTAAAGGCGAGTTGGCGTGAGCCATCTCAAGCGTTTTTATTGAGCGTTAACCGCTGGGGTGGAAGAGGTGAACGCGATTGGTATCAAACGTCCAGAGGCGGCGAGAACTTGGTATTGCAATTGAATTTACCGACCCAACATCAACAACAGTTTGAACGTTGGATAGACCCAAGTGGTGAATCTACGCTGAATGGTGTGTGGTCGAGTCACCCAGTGCAAACCGAGATAGCGAAACCAAGCTTTAGAGAAACTTTAGCATGGTCACGAATCGATTTAGACTTTGACACCAATGAAGCGCTGATCGAAGAGGTTCAAAGTGATGCAACACGCAATGTTATTCGTTTGGCTAAACGATACCAACGTTGTGGCTGTAAACAATGTAGAGAGAGACTTAACTACGTGAAATGGTTCACACCTTATTTGAAACTATGGTCTGAAGCATTGCTATGTGCAACGGTTGAATTTATCCACCATGAACTAGGCATCGAACGTGTATTTATGCACACGGCTAGGTCAGGCTGGCGTGTCAAAAAAATGAGTAAGACCTGGCATGCGCCACGCTCGCTCTATTCTGATCTGCCTAAGAAGTTTGCCTTTAAACAAACTTATGCGGCGCCCGAGTTTTTATTGCAAACACGTTGTTATCAGAAGCTTATTCGTACGCAACCTGATATCGATTTTTATCAATTATCGTTGAACGAATTAAAGCTAGAGCTAGCAGGAGGGAGGTCATGCCTCGTCGCATAATTACGCACACCGGGTCCATTACTACTGTGCCTCGTAACCCTGTTGCGCGTTCACCTTTGTTACGCAAAAGCGGCGCGCACCAAGAGACGAAAACCAGTCAACGTCGTAATGCTCGATATGCGCTAAATACACAGTTAGAAGATTGGCGTGATGATTTGGAGTTTGAGCGTTCGCTTAGGGGCGAAAATGACAACTAAATGGAACTCATGAATTATGATATCGCTTGGACCCCGTGGTTCGTCAAATGACAGGGTCCAGCATTTATTGGGAACAATCTACTAACCATCGCGGTGAATTCGTGGAGTTAGTGGATAAGCTCACTTGATTGCTAACCTGTAGCATGTGGTAGACTATTTTTCCGAAGTAAGTGTTTGAGATTGTTTTGAGCGCTTAAATCACCATGAATATTACTTAGCTATTTGGAGGTCGTTTGAGCCTGCGTGCTCTATTGAGTCGGCGTCGATATCGTCGTTTAGGATTAGCGCTAATTGCAGCGTTAACGGTCCACCTTGGTCTGGTGTTAACTGGGAATTGGGGTATTTGGCTTTTTACAGCTCCCTCTAATGCTGATAGAGTTTTAACACTGACCTTAGAAAACACCTCTTACGAAGGCTTAAAGGAGTCTAACCTCGAAGAACAGGATACTATTAACCACGCGAAGCGTGGTGATGCAGCGGGTGCGAAAGCAGAACAGGAAACGCCAGAACCGATGGTCGAAGAACGACGGCCGCAGCCCATGCCTGGAGCCATTGCAGAAGAACGTCAATTAGAAACACCGAATCAAGAAACTGGCACAAAATCCGAGTCAGAGCCGCAAGAAACAAAGCCGAGTCGTGCGCTAAGTGATGAAACATTAGTAGCGCCCCAAGAAGCTTCTGATGTTGCTGAACTGATAAATGATTCCGAGAGACCGATTGACTTCATTGTCACCAACAACTCGTCTGACATAAAGATTGAACACAAGTCGCTTTTAGCTAGCGTCGATGAGGCGAAAACCGGTTTAGAGTCCAAGCAATTAGATCCTGCAGAAATTAAAATGTTGGATAAGAAGTTGAAGCGCTGGTCGAAGTCTCTTCACAAGAAAATCGAGTCGCAAGAAACCATAGAATGGCGGAGCAATGACCAGAATTACGTTGCTAACTTTACCAAATTGCCAGCTGAAACCGACATGGATACCGACGAAGTATTGGTAGAGATTACTACTCAGCGCAATGGTAAAAAACTCACCACCAGTATGCGGCTAAAAAAGATGGCGTTCTCAAATTTTGCCCAATTTGTTAATCATTGGGATGCGACAGTGAGTATTCATGATGACGAAATGAACGGCCGCTTTCATTCAAACACCAAGATAAACTTAGTAGCAAACCGAAAGGTCAGCCCTTTGTTTCATGGTAAGGTGACAACGGCATCATTTTTTGTCGATATCGATGGCAGGGTACCTCGCCGCGATATTTTTCTTGCAGGCTTGGAAACAGGCGTGAAGAAGATTTCAATGCCTAAACCTAGTGTGCTGTTTAATCAGGCCCATGCAGACAGCACAATTCAATCGGCTTTGATTGATCAGGATTCGCGCATCATATTTAGAAGAGATGGCAGCTATTTATTGCAAGCGCACAAACAAGTCGGAGTAATGCAACGCCACCAAATTGGCGAAAAGCCTTTGTATATATTAGCCGCCCCTGGGGTGAGTTTGTCGCTAAGCGGCACGGTCAATGGTGCTGTTGCTGTGTACTCGCCAAAACGAATTATTATTGAAGGCAATTTGGAGTACGAGAGCACTGAGCACATTGAGGACGGCGGCGATTTCTTAGGATTGATTTCCGGGCGAAGCGTTGCATTAGCAAAACGCAAAGCCTTGCCTGAAGGAGACCTGGATATTCAAGCCGCTATTTACGCCAGAAATCGGTTTGAAGTTGGGCAACTTAATGGCAAGCGTATTGGCACACTCAATATTTTGGGTAGCGTAAGCGCTGGAACCATTACCGCCACTGAACCCAGGTATGCCACTAATATAGTGTTTGATACTCGGCTGGAAAAACTAAGGCCTCCGGGCTTCCCGGTAACCGATCGATATGAAGTATTGGCCAAACAAAAAAGTTGGCAATTGGTTGAAGATCCATTTTATGAACCCTTGGAAGAGGCTCAACTCGCCGTTGCCAACGCTGAGCAAGGCACTGATTATGCCGTTAGCGTCGAGGAGTTAGGTGAGGCTAAATCTGATAAAGTAAAGATCGCTAATCATTCTAAGGGTTCTGGCAGTGCTAAGGTGTCTGATGACGTCAAAGAGCTGAAAAATACCGTAGGCGATAGTCGACTTAGACGGGTTAGTCGTGCTGAAGGCTCTTTTCATGCTGAAGGCTCTATTCCGGCTGAAGGCTCTATTCCGGCTGAAGGCTCTCCGGTTGAGGAATCGGTAGATATTGATGAATCCAGCCAATTTGAGAACTACTCAGACGAATAACAATCGCTCGCGAGTTGTTCTATTTGTAGAAATTAAGTGAGCACTGCATCATTCTCCATTAGGCACAGTTTAGCCATACACTTAACACTCTTGAGAGACGTTCATGAATCGAATCGCAATTTCTTTTATCTTCGCTACTTTATATACATTGCCTGCTTTGGCGAATGATGCTGATAGTCTCGACGATATTTTGAATGATCACTGGCAGGCGGCAAACAAGGAACAAATTTTCTTTCGTAAAGATCCCGATACCTTTCGTATGAATGGTCCGTTGCCAGACGTTTCTGCGCAAGGGCGGGCACGGCGAGCGGCCTTCAACTTGAAAATTCTTAAACGCCTAGAATCGATTGATTTAGCTCAGCTAGAGCGTCAGGATCAAATTACAGCACGCCTGTTCAAGTACGAGCGGCAGACCGAAGCTGAAAGCTACGAGCAGCTTGATCATTTTTACCCGCTACATTATTACTCGAGTTTTTCCTCATACTTTGCCGCTGCACCCGGAAATATGTCATTTCTGAGCCTGTCTGATTATGAAAATTATTTGATCAGTTTGGCTGACTACCCAAGGTATCTTGATCAATATCTTGTCGATCTCAAACAGGCGATTAAACAAGGGCATGTGCATTACTGCAAGAGCTTTGAAGGTTACGAGAAAACAATTTCGAAACATATTGTCGAGAACGTTGAAGACAGTGTTTTTTATGCACCGTTAACGACAATTCCAGAGACGATCGCAAAAGCTGATAGCGAGCGTATTATCAAGCAAGGCACTGAGTTGATACGTGACACCGTGATACCTGAGTATCGTCGCTTTTATGACTTTTTTACCAAACAATATATGTCTAATTGTCGTCAAGAAGTTGGTATTACTGCGCTCGAGAATGGTGATGAATATTATCAATACTTAATTCGATACCACACGACTACGGACTATAGCGCCGAGGATATTCATCAATTAGGTTTATCTGAAGTTGCGCGAATTCGAGGTGAAATGGATGCGTTGATTAAGCAAATCGGCTTTAAAGGGAATTTCAAAGCATTTCTCGAATTCTTGCGCACTGATGCGCGATTCTATACTAACGAGGCGCGCGACCTAATTGAAAAAGCGAGCTATATTTCTCGCAAAATGGCCGCTCAATTACCGAAGTGGTTTGGCCACTTACCTCGGAGCACATTCGATATCAAATCTAGCCCGGGCGGAGGGGCTTACTATGTTGCATCAGATGGCAGTGGCACAACATCGGGCACTTATTTTATCGATACGCGAGACTTAGCCAGCCAACCTCTCTATAACCTCGAAGCGTTGACCTTTCATGAAGCTGAGCCTGGACACCATTTCCAAGGGTCGATTGCTATGGAACTTGATGTCCCGGAATTTCGCAAAACCTTGTACCATTCAGCGTATGGTGAAGGCTGGGGGCTGTATTCCGAACGCTTAGGCAAAGAGATGGGTTTCTATCAAGATCCGTATAGTGATTTTGGTCGGCTGACGTATGAAATGTGGCGAGCTTGCCGTTTGGTAGTCGATACAGGTATGCACGCTAAAGGGTGGACGCGTCAAAAAGCAATTGATTATTTGGCCGACAATTCGGCCCTGAGCTTAGCCGATGTAGAAGGGCAGATCGATCGTTATATAACTTGGCCAGCTCAAGCACTTTCTTACAAAATAGGAGAACTAAAGATTCGCGAATTGCGAGCGCTAGCTGAAAAAGAACTTGGTGATAGGTTTGATATTCGAGACTTCCATGACCAAATGTTGAGTAATGGAAGCTTGCCTTTGGCCCTGCTTGAGGAGCTTACGCTAGAGTGGATTGCGACCCAGAAAACTAACCGCTGATTTATTTCGTTATTACATGGTTAACGGCGGTTCACTGACTCGTTCAATGATTCATCATTGTGGCTGGAAATTTATTAGTGCTTTAAATAACGATATGCAAAGGGGTGTTTATGGATAAAAAGAGTTTGTATAGCGTCGCGGCACTCGTGACATTTTTATTTTGCGCGTTTACATTTCGAATGATCACCGTAGGCCCGCCAGAAGTTGATTTAAGCCACCCATTTCAAACAGACAGAGCCTATCAACGCTTGAGCCGAATATTAGGAGGTGAAGTACCACACCCCGTCGACTCAAACGCGAATGACTTGGTGCGTGAACGACTATTAAGCGAAATTCGGCGTTTGGGGTTTACTCCAATAGTAAGGGATGATTTTCATTGCACCGAGGGGCGCGAGGCAATGCGTTGCGCCCGTGTGCGCAATGTCCTGTTTTGGGTAACGGAACCTGGCGCAAATGCCGTTATGGTCGCGTCTCATTATGACTCCGTACCCGCAGGGCCAGGTGCCGGAGACGATGGTGCTGGTGTCGCCGCGAGTCTAGAGATCGCGGCGATTTTGAAAGAAAAGAAATTGACTCGACCGCTGCTCGTTGTGATGACCGATGGCGAGGAAATTGGCTTGGTCGGAGCCGCTTCGTTTGTTGAAAAAGACCCGCTGGCAAAAATGGTGGGCGCGGTGGTCAGTATGGAAGCGCGGGGTGTGAGTGGCCCGGTGTCGATGTTTCAAACCAGCACGCCAAATGGACGTGATATTGAGGCTTTAAAGTCGGATATTAAAAGTTCATTCACCAACTCTCTAGCAGCTGATGTGTATGAACGAATGCCGAACGGTACTGATGTTACTGAGTATCTAGAGCTCGATATCGATGTTGGTAATTTCGCGATTGGTGGATCGCCCGAGTTCTATCACACTCCAAGAGACAACCTCGCGATGCTTGATAAGCGGTCGTTTTTCCACATGGGCGTGAGTGCGCTTAATGCGACGCAAGCGTTTCTGGCTCAATCAGGTAACGAGCCAGAGAAGCAGTGGATTTATGCTGATATTTTTGGTTTAACCGTACTGGCATTGCCACAAGCTTTAGGTTTGCCGCTGATCGTATTAGGCCTGATCACGGCGATTGCGGTGTTTGCAGTAAAGGGTGGAGGCTCATCATTCAGAGCGTTAGCGTTTCCCTTGTGTGCGATTGTATTCGGCGTTGGTCTGGCTATTACAGTATCGCTTGGTATTGGTGCGGTTCGTACAGAGGTTCATTATGCAGCGGCGCATCCTTGGGCGTTGAGGGCTGTACAGAATTCAGCGGCTTTATTGGGTTGTCTACTGGCTTTATCATTATTCGCTAAGTCGGTTTCCGGTACACGTTCGTCAATGGGGGGCTGGATATTTCTGGCAATATTTGGTGGCCTGTTGAGTACCTATTTTCCAGGCGCGGCGATTTTATTTGTGCCCTCGATGATTGTATTGGCGGTATCGTGTGGCATGGTTTTTCTCAATAAAAATCGTATTGCAAATGGTTTCTCAATTCTGGCGGCGCTCCTATTTCTTTTAATAGTGGTACCAACGTCCGCGATGGCGGAAATGATGCTCTTCCTTGAATACGCAGCACCATTTACCTTGTTTTTGGTGTTGGGGTTTGCAGTTCTAGTTCCCCATGTTTTACCTGAGCGTGGCGCTGACAAAACTTCAATGTTTAAACTCTCATTGATCAGTTTTTTTGCGCTGGTGTGCTTCAGCGTGTTGGCGGTCACTCTGCCTGCGTACAGTGTCTCGGCGCCGAGAGGTCTATCGATCATTCATGCGCAAGATTTGGACACTGGCGAATTCAGGTTTGCAGCCTTAACCGATGACCCTCTGCCAAACACAATGAATGAGATCGCTCCTTTTTCTATCGGCCGGCTCACGGGCTATCAAAATGAAGCGTATGTCGCTGAGGCGCCAGAATTTGTAAGTTCGGGTCTGGAGACAATCGTCCAACGCAATGAGGTCGATGGTGCGCTGCGCAAGATAGCCATTCAGATTAAAGCGCTGGACAGTAACATTGTACTGGCTCAAGTTAAACAAGAGAACGCAGTGATCGAATCAATGAAACTGAACGGCTATGCGAGTAAGGACGGTGAGTCAAAAGGGGTGGTATGCCATGGACGTGAATGCCGCACACTAAACCTTGAGATAGCGGTAAGTGTGCACGAGCCATCGCTGGATCTTGAATTAAAGGCATTCCGGTATGGCTTCGATAAGAAGGGGCAGCCACTATTGTCTGCTCGCCCTAAATCAATGCTTGCTCGAGGTTGGGGTGATTTGAGATTACTTACCAAAAATGTAAAGCTGAAATAAATCGATTTGATGCGTGCATTGAGTTTCTAAGCGTGTTTAGCAACTACCCGCGTAAAGGTAGCTAACGTTGACTGAACGTCGAGATGATAGAGTCATTGATTAGTATTCATGCTTGCTCAGCAAACAGTGCGAATTTATTTCAGTCGAAATAGAAGATTGCATTTTTAACCTGGCGCGCATGTGATGGAAGACAAAGGGCGGCTCTTTTGCCTGGTCTCGCCCGATTAACGGATACAACGTGGAGAAAAGTATGTGCGGATTGATTGCTGTTAAACTAACCCAACCCTGGCTGACACCGCAAACAATGCAGACCGCGTTATCGACGATTGGACATCGCGGTCCAGATGGCAGCGCACACTGGTTTTCCACTGATCGATTAACCGCGTTAGGACACGTTAGACTGAGTATCATCGGGCTTGAAAATGGGGAACAGCCTTTGCATCATGATCGGGGAGATATCAGTGCCGTTGTGAATGGGGAATTTTACGGGTACAGGTCAATTCGTGACACATTACACCAGCAAGGACATCATTTTAATACGGAGTCGGACAGTGAAATCGCAGTGCACCTGTATGAGCAACACGGTCTTAGTTTTGTCGATTATTTGCGAGGCGAGTTCGCGCTGGTGATCTCAGATAGAGCGCGTGACGAAATGATAGCCGTACGCGATCGATTTGGTATTAAGCCACTATTTTATGCACAACGTAATGGAGACATATTCTTTGCCTCAGAAATAAAAGCGCTGTTGGCTATCGGTGTGCCTGCGCGTTGGGACCCAGAAGCGGTAATGAGTGAACTCGCATTAGTTCGCGGCAACGCCACCATGTTTGCTGATATTCATCAGGTGCCGCCCGGCTGCATGTTGGTGGCTAAGGATGGCAAAGTGGAGATTAAGCGATATTGGGACAATACTTACCCCACTGCCTCAGCATTGGCCGATGAAGCGCGAAGTGAAACTGAGATAGTTTCTGGCTTTCGTGATGTTTTGGACGACGCCGTTACTCAACGTTTGACGGCGGATGTGGAAGTGGCGTGCTATCTCAGTGGTGGTTTAGATTCTTCAGCGGTGTTGGGTCTTGCTCAAGCGAAACTTGATAAACCGATTCGAGCATTTACGATTGCCTTTGAAGGCGAGTTTGACGAATCTCCAATGGCTGAGAGGACGGCGGCCTTTACCGGTTCTAATTTTGAGCCCATAGCGGTCTCCCCGCAAGCGCTTAGTGATGCGTTGAGCGACACTATTTGGCACTCTGAAAAACCTATTTTTAATGCCAACACGATCGCAAAGTTTTTGCTGTCAAAAGCGGTCAATAATGCGGGAATCAAAGTGGTGTTTACCGGGGAAGGCGCCGACGAAATGTTGGCTGGTTATGCCTTTGAGCGGCGTGACAACATGCTTTACGGAAACGAATTCAAATCGGAGCAGGACCGACAAGCTGCCATCGCAGCATTGATTGAACGCAACCCGTTATCCAAATCACTTATGTTCCCTGTGGGCGAGAGTGCAACAGGTTGCGAGCTGATTCGAGATGCGCTTGGGTTTTGCCCAACCTGGATAGAAAATGTATCCAAGCAGTTTGTGCAACTGTCCAGACTCATGAACATAGAAGCATTAAATGAACTGAACCCCATGACACCGTATAAAACGCTGTTGTCAGAAATTGATGTTGCGCATCGGCTTCGAGGACGTGACGCAGTAAACATATCGCTTTATACGTGGCAAAAGTCGATGCTGATTAATTTCATTTTAACCGTGTTAGGAGATCGCATGGAGATGGCGCATTCTATTGAAGGGCGGGTGCCGTTTCTGGATCATCACGTCGCGGAGTATGCCGCCAACTTGCCAGTTTCGTATAAGATTCGAGAAACTACCGAGAAATATGTATTGCGAGAAGCAACCAAAGACGTTATCACGCAAGAGCTCTACCAGCGCCAAAAGCACCCATTTGTCGCTCCGCCTATGCGCAAGTCTAAGAAAAATAACGTCAGTGATCCGCTGTTGCAACACTGTGACGACATAATCCGCTCAGCGACTTTTGCTGATCAGCCATTTTTCGACCCGAAAAAAGCATGCGAGTTCCTCGATTCATTAAATAAAATGGAGGATGAAATCATCGATCAGTCGTCGCCATTGATACTGCGCATGGCGACGCTGAGTCTGATGCAACAGCGCTTTAAGATAAGCGTTTAAGAAACCGATTAATTTGGAAAAAACAGGCGCGCAGTGGGCTAAGGTCTATTACGCCCCAATTTATCGTGGCTAGATACCCAGTCTCCGGCGAGAACCGCAGCACCCAGAGATATCTCGCCAGCGAGCACGGTGGCGGCGCAAATTTCAGCCAGTTTAAGAACTTTATCCTGACCGTAACAGTCCATCAATTCAAGGCATTCGCGTTGACTCCCAAGGCCGGTTCCTCCGCCATACGTTGCAACGATGACTGATGGGAGTGTAATGCTCCAATAAAGATCACCATTTTCATAGAGATCTGAGTATACGATCGCTGCTTGAGACTCTGCGATATTCGCAGCATCTTGCCCCGTCGCAATGAATATCGCGGTTAAACCATTTGCCGAATGTGCACCATTATTACTGGTTCCAGCCAACATGCCGCCAACGTTATTCACTTGTCTTACGTCGAATAGAGCCTTGGTGTCGACCCTTAAAATATTCTTGGCAATCTCTCGAGGAATAACCGCTTCGGCAACAACGCGTGTTCCTCGGGAGTGAAGGGTGTTGATTTGAGAATGTTTTTTATCCGTATCGATGGCGCCCGATAATGTGTATCGGTTCAGTTTCGGGTAATTTTCAGCAATCCAATTACAGGCAGCGAACGTGGCTTTGCCGCACATATTCTGGCCAGCAGCATCGCCTGTGGTGTAATTAAATCGCACGAATCGCATGCGCGAGACGCCATATTGTTCAACATGTGAAAGCTTACCGACAGAGGTGGTTGATTCGGCTATTTTTCTTATGGTGTCTAAATTCTCATCAAACCAAGTTCCAAATTCTCTTGCGTCTTGCGCATTGTCAAAATGAAATACCGGTGCGCGCTGCATATAGCGCTCAATCACCGTGGTTTTGACACCACCAATTTCCGATAGCACGCGCATTCCTCGACTATAGCTGGCAACAAGGGTACCTTCCGTCGTGGCCATTGGCACGTAGAAGTCTCCTTGTGCATGCTCACCATTAATGCGTACTGGGCCAGCCAAGCCGATAGGCACTTGCGCCACCCCAATCGGGTTCTCGATATTGCCTTTTAAACTGTCGAGTTCTAACGATGAGTGAGCAACATGTTTTAATTCAACACCGGTTTCTTTGTGTATAAAATGTTGCCTTTGCTCAACCGCTTCGGCTGAGTAGTTATCCTTAGAACGCGGAATTTTCTTATTAGAATCAGTCATTATTCTATCCTGGCTAGTTTTGTTTCTGTCGTGCTTTGCTTGCGGCTTGAAAAACTCCACCTAATTCGCGCGCATCTAAGGTGCCATCTTTACTGACGTCAAACTGCGCAAAATTATTTCCCACCGCGCGGCTTAACCCACGAGTTAACTCTGACTCAGCTATTTTGCCATCTATATTTTGATCCATTAGGCCAAACATTTGTAGAAGTTCCGCTGTATTGGGGTCGTGAATCGGGTTGGATGTTGTCTCGTTAACCCAGCTGAATCCAACCGAGCCGTAGAGCATTTCCTCTTCAGATTGAAGTCCCCAATACACCGTCTCTTCCGGAGCTGGATTGCCTCTGTTCTTCGATGAGTTGTTATAGATGGTTCGGTGCACCATTTTTGATCCGGCAGGAACACGCATAGGCTTTGTGAATTGATAAGTGCGTTGCCAATTGAAGTCGTAATTAGGGACCGAAAGAATTGTTTCGACTTTGCCGTTGGGGTAATGAACTTCAAACGTAGAACTCACTCCTCGGTAATGAGAATGAGGGAATAGTGCATGGATATCCGCGTCTTTATCAAATAAGAAGTACGCTTTCTCTTCATGCTGTTCAGCTTGCGGGGGAATGGCGAGTTCAAAATTTACGATCACCTGCTCACGATAAAAGTTAGCGGGTGGCGTGTCTGAAAAGTGCAAACCAATTTTACTTCGATCTATCGTCTTTTTACCATATGGAGTGTAGTGCATTTGAAATTGGTAAACACCGCCTTTGGGTACAAAAACGCCAGTGCCCTTAGGCATCTTGGATGCTTCGTTACCCGGTGCATAGGTAATAATAAAGTTCTCAAAGATCTCGGATAATCGGCCTTCAGGTTGTTTTTCCGAGGAGCCAGCTAATATATGGTGCACTGCCTTTGGGTCGCCAGGAATGACCTCAGCTGCGACTACCCATACGTCTTTATCATATGGGTTGGGTACATTCGGAAATTGATAGTCAACCGTTCCAGATGCGGGTACCTCAAAGGCCGGTATATCGATTATTAAGTCGGGTTCTCCTAGCGTCCACTTATTGTCTAGTGGCGGAATTTGTTTTAATGGGTCTTCTCCGTCGCCACGAGGAGCACCGGCTTCGATCCACGCAATCAGTGTTTGAGTATCCTGATCACTCATGCCAACTTCATTTCGCCAATGTCCGATTTCCGGATCAGCATGCCAGGGTGGCATGCGTTTGGTGCGAACGACTTCACGCATC
Source organism: Arenicella sp. (assembly GCA_965230315.1). Taxonomy (GTDB): domain Bacteria; phylum Pseudomonadota; class Gammaproteobacteria; order Arenicellales; family Arenicellaceae; genus Arenicella. The sequence goes on along the minus strand of CBDDKT010000002.1, from coordinate 2,330,876 downwards.
ATCGGCGCAAACCCTTTAATCATAGTGTACTCAGACATTGCCCAAGGCGCGATACCGCCTCGAACGTGACAGGCGACGCAGTTTTCCTTGAGAATCGGGACGATAGTATCGGTGTAACTTATGCTTGCGCCGTCTTGCTGCTCATAGTTAATGATGCATCCCGGTGAGTTAACCTGACTTAAGGCTACTTCTTTTCCAGCAATTAGGGCATCCAGAGCATCGCGCACATAATGTTTACTGGCTTTATCTTTTTGTCGCTCGTAGTCAACACGGTCACTAAGAGGCCCGCGATAAACTACCTCCCATTTCTTTGGGTCGATGACCAGCACTTCGCCTGTTCTATTTATCTGTAAGGACTTCGCAATAATCTGTGTGCGATCTTTGAGGATAGGAAAATTGGCTCCCCATTCCAGAGCTTCTTCAGCGATCGCAGCTCGAGTATCTTGTAAGTTGGCATTAAGCATCAGAATTTCGACGCCTTGATCTGAGTAATCATTACGCAGGGTGTTTAGATCTTCCAAATTGGATCTCACAATTTGGCAACCATTTCCTTGAGCCACAATTACCACCGCTTTGTCATCGCGATGATAAAACAGTTCGTGGGCTTTGCCTTGATGGTCTATTAATACGAAATTATCGACTTTTATAGCGGCTTGTGAAGTGAGACTAAGTGAACAAAGTAATAGCGCCAAGGCCGAAAATGCGCGCGCGCGCGAAGCTTGCTTAAACACGTCTGGATTCTCCTTATTATAATCGTAGAACTATTACACAGCGTTAGTAGACACGCCGTCAACGTAGGGTGATGGGGCCTTATCATTGGGCCTGGCTCTCGATCTAAGTGTATACGGTTAGATGCCGTTAGTATCCGTATATTAAAAAGCCCCAGAATGTTGTCTGAGGCTTTTTGGTGAGAATATTTCTTAACTTAAGCTGCAGCGCGCAATTTAGGCCGCTGCACCTTCTTGTTTAGGTACTTCGAGCTTTACCTGTGCAATTGTATTTTCAGGGAATTTAAGATTGTGCAGTTTAATTAAATTATTGAACTGATAAATAGACGTTAGCATTGCGTAAAGCGGCAATAAGTACCCATCTTTTCTAAGCTCGCCGAGCTTTTCAGCATCGAGGTCGTGCAATGCCTGTTCATCAATGGTATTTAAACCTTTAAGTGTGTTGACCAGGCCCTTGTTGTAATGCACTTGTAAATCGATTGGGCGTATTAGTCCCAACTCTTCGATTTTTTTCCCAAATTGATAGGTGTGGACGTCATGTTTTATTTCCAGCTCCAGTTGCGCTGTTGCCTGGCTTAATCGGACAGATGCTTTTCCGTCTTCAAATAACGCTTCTCCCTCTTCTTTGGAGAACACATTCGATTGCTCGTCGATGCCAATAGTGAAATTCTTTTCGTCTTTTGGTGAACGCATTAAAAAGAACGGGTAAGTTTGCATGCCGACTGGCATATGGGTTCCAATCCATGCATCGTTTTGAACAAATAGATTGTCACCTAGTTCGTAGCTATTAATGGCCGAAATTGTCCAGTCAGCGGTATCTGATGCGCGACTAATAAACACGGGGAAGCTGCTCACGGCCATGCCCACTTCGCTGACCTTCAAATTGATCATGTGTTGGGTCGCCGCCACTTTGAGTGCACCGGTGGGGTCCATTTTCAGGTCCGCGTGAGTGACTGAGCTTAACTCAGTAAGGGTAGGGGTTTTACGTTCTTCTGCCATTGTGTTTGTTCTGATTATTTACTTTATGGCCGTTTAGTTAGCGAGCCATTGTTGAATGTATTGTCGGTGCTGCGGTAATGTACGCAGCATCTGTTCGGTTATTTTTTGGTTCTGTTGAATAATACGTTCTGCTTGCTTTTGCTCTTTATAGAGATAAGCCTGGCGATCAAAATCGGGTTTAAATCCCATGCCATACATCACATATTGGTAGCTCGCTGCGGGGAAAAGTTCAATCGCACTGTCAAAGTCGCTATTGATTGGCCCACGGTGACCCCAAATTTCCAAATCCTCTTTCAAGGAATCAGGAATACTAGCCTCTTCGGTGTGTGCTTGCCAATAGGGTTCGGGTCGTTTGGTGAGCATATAATGCAATTTTAAGAAATCAATAATGCGACTCCATCGATAATCCATTTGCTGATTAAAGCGTTTTGACGTGATTTGCATTATATTTTGGTCTGGCGGTAGGTTTTCAGCAATGTAACGTGCGGAAATTTCCACCAGCATAATAGCCGTTGCTTCCAGTGGTTCGACGAAACCCGCTGACATGCCCACGGCAACGCAATTTCCTTTCCAAAATTGTTCACGATGGCCTGAGTTAAAGCGTATCTTTCGAGCTTCCAGGTCATCGGCTTCTGGACCCAAGTAACGATGAAGGTTGGCTTCGGCTTCGTCGTCACTTAGAAACTCACTGGAGTAAACATGGCCGACCCCGCGTCGATGCGTCAGGCCAATATCCCAAATCCATCCAGCGTTTTGCCCGGTCGCGATCGTGTGGCTAGCGATGTCATCTTTTTTGTCAGAGTAAGGCATTTGCAGCGCGAGAGCAGAGTCATTAAACAGATACTGATCGGCCGATAGAAAAGGAACATCCATTTCCTTGCCCAGTAGTAATGAGCTAAAACCAGTGCAGTCGACAAAGAGGTCAGCGCGTAACGCTCTATCCTTATCTAGGGCTATTGAATCAATGTTCCCATTTGAGAGTTTGTTCGCATGTTGCACGGTACCGATAATGTGCTCTACGCCCAGTTCGGTTTTGCAAAACTGCTTAAGCAACTCAGCAAACGCACCTGCATCCAGGTGATAAGCGTAGTTGCACTGACCTGAGTATTCGGCTTCGTTTAGGCCTCGTGGTGCCAAACCCGCTTCGCAAATATGGTGCTGAAAATTTGCTTCGACGGCAAAGTCTTCGATATTGGATACATAGGGCGCCAGATCGATACGTCCATAACCGAGTGGCACCGTGAATGGATGGTAGTAGAAATCCCCATTCCCATGCACCCAATCAACAAATTTTCCGCCTTGTTTAAAGGCCGCAGAACAATCGCGAAATAGATCTCGTTCTTTGATGCCGATACGTCGAATAGTGTTCTTCATGGTCGGCCAGGTGCCTTCACCTACGCCAATGGTTGGTATGTCGGATGCCTCGACTAAAATAATTTTCAAGCCGTTCGGGTCATCTGATTTGTGGTGCGCTGCGATGATGGCGGCTGATAACCAACCTGCGGTTCCACCGCCAACTATGGCGATTGTTTTTATTCTGTTAGACATATATGAAACACTGAGTATGGGTGATTAAGCACCCTATTATCGTACTGCAAAGACAACTTGAGTTTTTGAAAATTATCCCTCGGGAGCTCCCGATAAGCTCAAAACCTTAATGTTTAACCATGCTAGCGAGTTTGCCGAGGTAAAAAAATGGCCCGCGTATCGAAATGCGCGAGCCATTTATTAGCTAAACCAGGCCCATCAAAAGCCAAGCCTGGAGGTGGTTTGCTTTACCACTTTCCGCGAACACCAATAGCGTAGCGCGCACCATTGTCTTCGATATTAAAGGTTTGGTTAGCAAAACGACCATTTTGAACCAATTCTTCTTCGGTCACGTTGATACCTTCGAAGAATACTGTGAGTGTATCGTTGATGTTATAGCTGGCGCTAATATCAACTTGCCCGAACTCTTCGGTGGTCACTGGTTCGCCATTAAAGCCATTGTCAGTCTGACGCAAGAACTCATCGCGATTGTTGTAGGCAATTCGCGCTTGCATGACATCGTTCTCGTAGAACAATACCAAGTTTTGCGAGTCACCAATCCCTTCGAGAGCGAAAGTTTCGGCCACATTGCTGTTAAACTCTGCGTTGCTATCGGCAAACGTTGCATTGGCAGATATACCAAAACCGTTTTCGAAAATATGCGTGATAGCGATTTCGAATCCATCTACGTCCGCAGACTCACCATTTCGTGGGCGGGCAACGGTATAGATCTCGGTTTCACCATTGAGTTCTTCTGTTGTCGCGACGATATCCTGACCGGGTACCAGCGCGCCTGGGGCACACAGTGGGTCATTACAACGAAAACCATTGGCTGCTGAACGATTCGTCAAGGTGAATGTTTCTTGAGCCGTTAGATTGGTAACAAAGTTATCAATATCTTTATTGAAATAAGCAATAGAGAAGGTACTTGAATCACCGTAATACCACTCAAAGCCAATATCAAAGTTGGTTGACTCAAACGGTTCCAATTCTGGGTTACCGCCTTGTGCCGTTAGGTTTTGACGTCGAGGTTCATTGAAGGTTGTCGCGGGTGACAGTTCAGACAAGGTAGCTCGAGTCAGAGACTCGTAGACAGCAAAACGAACAACCATGTCGTCGTTGAGCTCTAACTTGGCATTTATGCTAGGCAAAAAGTTATCGTAATCACTGCTTTCAGAGAAGTCTGTTTCAGGACCAAAGCGATTTGCGAACAAGGTCAAATCACTGGTAGGAACGACATCGGCAATAAAGCTTTGTACGGCGCTAACTTCGATATCCGTTTCGGCGTAGCGAACACCAGCGTTAACTTCTAAAGGCATATCACCGATCGCAAGATTGAATGTCGCATCGACGTATGCGCTAGTGACATCTTCTTCAATGTTAAAGCGGTTATTTTGCAGAGTTGGCGTAATACCAAAACCTATGGTGCCAAGGAAATCAAGATAGGCATCGCCATCGTAAGTGTAGAATTGATCAATCAAGCCGGGGAAGAAATTCTCGGCAGTGAATGTGGTCAAGCCAACCGTTTCAATCGGCGCCTCTCGTGTGTAGCCACAGGGCGGGCAGGCATTACCGAAAATTTGGAAACGGGAGTTTTCACGTGATGAATTGTAAACACCAAAGTTAATGCTTTGTACTAGTTCAGAGTCAATCGCGTATTCGAAATCAGCTTTTAATTCTGTGATTTCATCTTCATTGGTAACGCCATTTCGCTCATTGTAATGTAGGCGGTTGCGACTGATATCAGGCAGTTGACCATTGCCGAACTCGTCGTGAGTTACGACAGGTGTGGCGCCACTGGTACCGTCGAACTGATAGTTATTAATGATGCCGATTACATTGAAGCGATTACGACCAGCTTGGTCATTCTCAGCGGTTGAACGCGATGCGTCAAAGGTTGCAACCAGATTATCGTTAATTGCCCATTCTACATTTAAACCAAAACCATCAGTAACGGAGTCACGGCTGTTGCGGGTGCTTGATACGAAGTCGGATGCGGGGTCACCCGAGCCTTGATTTAGACCAATCTCTTGAGTGAAGTTAATCAAGGTGCCAGTAGCTGGGTCAATCTGGCCAGAGCCGACACGATCAGGTTCGAACCACGATGCTAGATCCGTAACCAGTGAGTCAACTTCAAACTTAGATTGAAAACCATCTAAGGTAATGCTTAAGTCATCGGTAGGCGCGTATTGCAGAACCAACGCCACGTTCTCACGGGTGCGATCTTGGTTATCAACAATCTGGTCCCAGTTGCGCGGAATAAACGCATTTTCAAACAATACACCATCACGATTGTTTGAAATAGTTTGCCCCGGACGCCAACCTGCGGTTTGGATTCGATTGATTTGCACGTCGCGTTCCTGGCGACTATACGATAAGCCAACACCGATCGTATCGTCTGCAAAGGTATTGCTTAGAAGCAATGAAACCGCCGGTGAAGTCTCTTCTGAAAGAGTCTCATAAATGGCTTTGACAGAGCCGGCAACTTGCAAGCCTGGTGTGGTCAGTGGACGCGCGCTTGTGACGTTAATCGTGGCACCAATACCGCCAGACTGAAGCGTTGAGTTGCCAGACTTATAAACGTTGGCGCCGGTAATTTGCTCAGACGCGAGAACGTCAAAACTGAATTCACGGCCACCGGTTTCGGTTGCTATTTGCCGGCCATTGAGTAGCACGTTATTAAATTGAGGGCCCAGGCCTCGAACCGTTACTGCTTGGCCTTCACCGCCGGAGCGATCAATGGCAACACCTGGTATACGTTGAAGAGATTCGGCAACGTTTAGGTCTGGGAACTTACCCAAATCTTCCGCTGCGATTGAATCGACCACGCCAGAGGCATCACGTTTGATGTCTTGAGCGCGTTTAATAGAACTACGGATACCGGTTACAACGACTTCTTCTAGCGCGGCATCTTCTTGTGCTATGGCGATACTTGGGGCCATCATCGGAATCACACTAGATACGGCCACGGCAAGTGCGGTTCTTCTTAAAACCGTGCTCTTACGGTTATTTTGCATAACTATGCTCCCTCGAATATAGATATTTTGATTAGTGTTTGTTTGTCGAGTGACAGCAAGGGGATAATGACGCTGCATGTTGAGCCGAACTACTCCGACGTTTGAGCGAGCATTAATTAAACTTTTGCGTTCATCCTCCAAACGATTCTTAATTCAGCCTAGCGTCACGGTGCCTAACTATTGCGTGAAGCGAGACTGCGATCGATCTCTAGTAACCGACATTCGAAAACAATGCTACTTACTAGTACTACCAGTTTGGATGATTATTAATGGCCGTTTTATTGTTCGACTGGTTGTGAGAACCGTCTAACGTATCGACTCTTTTCTTTTATCACCCTCTTTGATTAGTCTGTTTTATCATATAAATAAGACACAGGCAAACAAAGGTGTTGATAATAATCAATGGGCTAATTGGTCAAAAAATGCAAAATTTGGTGATTTTTTAATCATTAATGACTATTTATACGATGATATTAATAGCTTAATTTACATTTCATAGCCAAGTGTCTAGAATCTTTAATTCTGACTGACATGAGGTTTGGGCTGAGAAAGAAACTTATTTTTCTAAAAAGGGAGGCTCATTATCACTATCTTGCTTTCCCGAAAGGGATTCCCAGTGCGTAAAGCGTTGTAACTCTTCAGCTACTTTTTTATATGTCCAGGCTAGAATAGCGGCGTCGTCCGTAAAGCCCAAACCGGCGATAAAATCCGGCATTGCATCGATTGGCATCACAAAATAGATAATTGCGGCTACGATTAAACCAAAATTTTCCAGCGATATGTCTCGATACTCTCCGCTTGCGTAGGCTCGAATGAGTCGATATGACGTTTGAATAGGCTCGAGTACCTCGAGTAATTTTTTGCTTGCTTGTTTGGTGGCTTTTGTCTGTGCTGCCGAGGCAAGTCTGAACAGTTCGGCAGGGCTGGCAATAGTCGCGCTTACCAAGCGTTTGGCTTTCCGGTAAGCACGACTATTGTTAATCCACTTCAACTTAAATCACCTTTGATTGATCATTCGGCGAATTTTGTTAAAGATCATCTGTTTAGTTAGTCCGGGTTGAGCTTTGTAAGCCTGCACTAAATGCCCAGAGAAGGGTTGATGTAGAATTTTTCGCCCGTTTTCTTCGCATTATATTGAGCGACTAATTTTGGCGTCATTGCTTGTTCAAATGAGAGCTCGTCAGAATAGTGGCTGGCAAATGTGGTACTAATTTCGTCTGCCACCTGCTTGTGTAGCTCTCCAATTCTTTCTGGCGTTATTTTGCCTAAAAATTGCATTAATAAGTATCCACCAACTCCCCAAGACATGCCGTAGGCGCGATTGAGCACGGTTGGTGCAAAATCTAAGCCACCGTAAATATAGACTTGCTTGTGGTCCGGCGAACCATAGGTATTAAAGCCAACTGCATCTTTACTGCCAACTCGTTCCATGGCGGTTAATATGTCGCTGACCAGATCGCCACCACCAATGGCATCGAACGCTAAAGTCGCACCAGTATCATCGATTGCGGCGAGCAAGTCTTGCTTGAATGAGTCGGCCGATGAGTTAATGATCGTTTTCGCGCCAATGGCCTCGAGAATATCGACTTGTTCTTGTTTACGAACAATATTTACCAGTGGCACATCTTGTTGTAGGCAAATTTTATTCAGCATTTGGCCCAAGCCTGACGCAGCGGCGGTATGAACGAGCGCGGTATGTCCTTCCATGCGCATGGTGTCGACCATCGAAAGCGCGGTAAGTGGGTTAACGAATGAAGAAGCTGCTTGTAATGCGGTGGTGCCTTCGTTGTGCATCATGCATGCTTGAACGGGTACACAGCAATACTCGGCATACGTCGCGCCGGATAACACGGCAACCGTTTTTCCCATTAACGCTTGCGCGGCGTCGCTATCACCCGCAGCGACAACGGTTCCTGCTCCTTCGTTGCCGACCGGGAGACGTTGATCCAGGCGAGAGCTTACGCGTGAGGTCATACCTGGGAATAGCGGGGCCGTTAACGCTTTCTTTGTGTCGTTGTATTCAAGACTGGCTTCTCCTAAATTGGCAGGGCCAAACATTGGCCACATATCAGAAGGATTGATCGGTGCGGCTTCAATGCGCACGATAACCTCATGCGCCTTAGGCTGAGGTACATCGACTTCTAAAAGAGAAAATTCCAATTGTCCGTCTGAAGAGATGCTGGAAAATAACTGGTTGCTGCGTTGCATAATGAGTTTCGCCTCGTTGTTGTTCTTTTAATTTACAGATCGATCGATAGTAACACCTCAGATGCATAATAAATGTCACTAAACACAATCATCAGATTGGGTTCGGAGTTGATACTCCGAAAACCGCTAGCGTTTACCAGTCAGTGGATTACAATTCGATTTTGAATTGGAGTGCGTATGTCTGCCAAAAATATTGTAGAACTGATCGTCTTAGCTGCTTTATGGGGAGCGTCATTTATGTTCATGCGTATTGCTGTTCCGGAATTTGGAGCGGTGGCATTGATTGAAGCACGTGTGTTGATAGCGGGCATGGTGCTGCTGCCATTTTGGTGGATAAGAGAAGCGTCGGTTGACCGAGTTAAGGTGATTCAATTTTGGCCCAAAATTTTTATAGTCGGTCTGTTAAATTCGTCTGTGCCATTCGTTCTTTTTGCTTATTCAATGTTTTATATCACCGGTGGTATGGCCGCTATCTTAAATGGAACGGCTCCAATCTGGGGAGCGGTAGTCGCCTGGGTCTGGCTAAATAGTAAACTGGCCCTAAATGGAGTGATAGGCTTGTTCATCGGTTTTGCTGGAGTCGTCGTGCTTGTTTCGGGTGAGCTAGCGATACCTGCTCAAGGCAAACCTCTGGCCATTGCAGCAGCGGCACTGGCGCCTTTTTTATATGGCATTGCCGCAAATTATACATCGGTCAAATTAAGCGACGTATCCGCACTTAGTATTGCGACGTTTAGTCAAATCGCCGCCGCACTGTCGCTGTTACCGTTATTGATTTGGTTCATGCCGCCTGAAATGCCGAGTTTGAAGGCGTGGCTGGCATTGCTGGCATTGGCTGTGCTGTGCACCAGTCTTGCCTATTTAATGTATTTTAGATTGTTGGCCGAGATTGGTAGCACAAAGGCGATTACCGTAACGTTCTTAATCCCTCTATTCGGTTCCTTGTGGGGAACAATATTTATTAACGAGAAGATAAGCCTAATGATGATACTCGGAATGGGAACCATTTTGCTTGGTACCGCATTAGTAACAGGTGTACTTAAGATTTCGCTATTAGATAAAAAGCGTGTGCGTTGAATATTCATACAATTGCAACATTAAATTCACACTTCGCTCGGGATGATTCTGCATAATCCCCTGTCTGTTACTAGGTTGCAGAACTTAAATGTATAGCGCGGTGATTTTTTATGAGTGTTCCATTCTTACATCTTGTACCTACGCAATCGGTAAGTGACTCACCCGATCAGAACGAATTTGGTGAAACGCCACTGGCCTTTGCTCCTACTATTCGCCTTGCAAATGGTGAACAGGCGGTGCCCCAGCAATATCTAGATGTAAATCGAAATATAGATAATTTGAGCAATGTCCTAGCGCATATTTCGGTCCCCAAAGGCTATCAATTATTTGCCGGTAAAGAAGGTTCGTGCTTATTTCTAATTGTTGGTGTCATCGGTAAAGAGAATTACCCAGCAACCGCTGAAATAGCACAAAAAGATAAGATCGTTTATGGTCGTCGATGGTTAATTGAGCCAACAACGCCGACCTCTGAAATTATTCAGACGTCATTGTTGGCGATTCAAAAAGTACGAGAACACGAAGTAAGAGAGCTATTTACCCTTACGATTGACGACGGTAAGCGAGTTACCACACCGTTTAATTGTCATCTGGATTTACCATTGATGGCTGGCAATAGGGATATTTTGAAGGCGAAATCTGATGTTGACGTGGCTCAATTGATTAAACGCGTCAAGTTCGCGGGCATTGGCTTTAAAATCCTGGAGCAACTTACGATCGCCGCTCAACAAGTATTTCATCTCGGAATTGTTGGTGAGTCTTCACATTTTCCGGAGTTGGTAAATCAATCGATTACCGTCGTATGTCAGCGGCAAGATCAAAGCGATTTCTTGCATCAATTAATCACAGCGCTAATAGCGCAAAGTGACCGCTATGTAGAAGAGTCTTTCGCGTTCAAGACGTTTAAGCGTTTTAGTCACCAAATAGACCCGGTTGAGCTAGCCAAATTTTCTTTTCAAACCCGCAACATCGAATCCACAGACTCTCGTTTTGACAAAAAGTTTGAAGACATGAGCTACCGAGTCGATGCATCTAAGGCCCCTTATTACAACCAGGGCGAATTGGGTCGGCAGCAGCGAGAGCTCGTTTCTGCCTTCAGTGATCTTGGTGGATACCTGCCTTTAGAACAATAGTTTCTTCCAACTCGGGCGTCGCTAATTTTGTGATTTAGGATAATTAGAGTATGTTGTTAAGTTCACTAACCAGCGCTTATCATCATTATCATGGGTATCCGATTAAGGTATAGGCTTTCTATTTGCCTAACTGTTTTGCTGCTGAGCTCATGCGTGAGCCAGCCCAAACTTGAGAGCTCACTTAGGGAGGCCGCTTACGCCATGCCCGATCGATATGCGGCGGACGCGGTAAACACGGTGTTAAAAGACGGGGGTAATGCCGTTGACGCAGCGGTTGCCGCTGCCTTCGTATTGGCCGTGACTTTTCCAGAAGCCGGAAATATCGGAGGCGGTGGTTTCATGTTGGCCTACATGGACGGTAAAAATCATTTCCTTGATTATCGTGAAAAGGCACCTTTAAAAGCCAGTAGAGATATGTATCTCGATGCCGATGGTAATGTGATTGAAAAATCCAGTTTGGTAGGGATTCGCGCCGCAGGCGTTCCTGGAACGGTTGCTGGTATATGGAAGGCTCATCAGAAGTTTGGCACCAAGCCGTGGGCAAGTTTACTGGCTCCAGCAATTGTGTACGCGGATCAAGGTTTTGAGGTTCACCCCAAAAAGGCCAAAGTCATACCGGAATCGATTGCATGGTTTGATGGAAAAGTTAATTTTGCCGAACACTTTGGTGCTATGGCCAATGGTGGTGTGTTTAGGCAGCCAGATCTGGCGGAGGTATTGAGGCGTATCGCTAAACAGGGACCCGCCGATTTTTATCAGGGCAAGACGTCAAAATTATTACTGGCGCAATCGCAACGAGACAATGGTTTGTTCAGTGCCGAGGATTTAAATAGCTATCGAGCCGTTTGGCGTGAACCTTTAACCGCCAATTGGCGTGACTACAAAGTGGTGACAGCACCACCACCAAGTTCTGGGGGCTTTGCAGTTATTCAATTGCTTAAAATGAAGGAATTGTTGGACGAGGAATTCGCTGGTTTAACACCGAACTCCGCGCAATATATTCACCTGATTGCCGAGATGGAAAAGCGGGTGTTTGCCGACCGGGCGGAATATTTTGGCGACCCGGATTTTTTTGATGTGCCTATAAAGCAGTTAATTAGTGATGACTATATTCAGCGCCGCGCGGGAGAAGTTAAAGTTGATGCGATTAGTAGCTTAGAGCACGCTAAACCAGGCTTGGATTCACCGAGTACCACTCATTTTTCAATCATCGATAAATGGGGAAATGCGGTGTCTAACACCTACACTATTAACTGGGGCTATGGCAGCGGTGTCGTAGTGGAGGGCGCTGGTTTTATCTTGAATAATCAAATGGACGATTTTAGCACTAAGCCTGGGGTCGCGAATGTGTATGGTGTGGTCGGCGGCGTGGCGAATGAAATTCAGCCTTCAAAGCGTATGCTGTCGTCGATGAGTCCAACCATACTTTTGGAAGACAATGACGTTCGTATGGTGATTGGAACCCCCGGCGGGTCAACAATTTTCACATCCGTTTTTCAAGGCATTATCAACGTTATTGATAATGGTATGCCAGCTACGGAGTCGGTTGCAGCGAGCCGCTTTCATCATCAATTACTGCCACCCGATTTGATTACCACCAGCATCAGTATTCCATTGGATGACGCAGTGAAATCTGAGCTGCAAAGTAAAGGCTATCGTGTTGAACCACATGGTTGGGAATTCGGTGATTTGCAATTGATTGAAAGCCGTTTCGGAGAGACTAATACTGCGTCTGACCCGCGAGGTATCGGTGTTTCGGGTGTGGTAAAATAGTTCAAATTATAGCCGCTCATTTGGAGAGCAAATGTCCAGATCCATCATCGCCATTGCCGGAGCATCGGCCTCAGGCAAAACCCTTTTTGCGCAAACGATATTTAAAGAACTTACTCGAGAGTTAAATGGGCAGCCGCTGGCGGTGTTAGAAGAAGATGCCTATTATCGAGATCAGAGCCATTTGGAAATGTCGATTCGTGAGCAAACTAACTATGACCACCCGAATGCGTTTGAGCACGAACTTTTGGTTGAGCATATACTCGCATTAAAAAATGGCGAGGATGTAGCGGTGCCAGTTTATGATTTTGCTAACCACACTCGAGGCAGCGGAATTCGACACGTAGCAGCGGCTGATTTTGTATTGGTTGAAGGTATTCTACTGTTGAGCGACCCAAAATTACGCGAACTATTTGACGTCAAAGTATTTATCGATACGCCGCTGGATATCTGTTTATTGCGGCGTATCGAGCGTGATACCCAAGAGCGTGGTCGTAGCTTTGAATCGGTTGCTGAGCAATACAAAGCGACGGTGAGACCGATGTACTATGAACATATTGAGCCTTGCAAGCAACACGCCCACATCGTGGTGACCGGCGGTGGGAGAAATCGCGTGGCGATTGACATGGTTAAAGAACACATTAAGTCTTCGCTTAGGCAAATTACGATTTAAGTGTTCATCATAATACAAACTATACATAAAGAGAGAGACTCCATTGACCACCTTGATTAGCCTTTGCGGCATACTCGTTCTATTTGCGATTGCTGTTGCGCTTTCTAAACATCGTCGAGACATCAACTGGCGCACCGTTGGTGTCGCATTCTTATTACAATTCGTGATAGGCGCATTCGCTTTGTATTTCCCTGTCGGGCGCAGCGTTTTAGAAAGTGTATCCGGCGGTGTATCGGGGGTTTTATCTTATGCCCAAGCGGGTATCGACTTTCTATTCGGAAACTTAGGCCGTGCGTCGAGTGAGGGCATCGGTTTTGTGTTTGCCTTACAGGTTTTACCGATCATTATCTTCTTCTCGAGCTTGGTGTCGGTATTGTATTACGTCGGCATTATGGGACGAGTGATTCGAATTGTTGGAGGTGCATTGCAATCATTGCTCGGCACCAGTCGAGCCGAATCGATGTCGGCCACCGCGAATATTTTTGTGAGCCAAACCGAAGCGCCAATGGTGATTAAACCGTTTGTTGGCAAAATGTCGAACTCGGAGCTATTTGCAGTAATGGTGGGTGGTATGGCAACGGTAGCAGGTTCAGTATTGGCAGGGTATGTGGCTTTGGGCGTTGAAATGAAATACCTGTTAGCAGCGAGCTTTATGGCGGCTCCAGGCGGATTCTTAATGGCAAAACTGCTATTGCCTGAAACACAGGAAATCGATAACCATGAAGAAGTTGTCGAGCAAGAAACGGAACAATACACCAATGTTATCGATGCCGCAGCAGGCGGAGCCGCAGCTGGATTGCAGCTAGCCGTTAACATTGGGGCAATGTTGATTGCGTTTGTTGCGTTAATCGCAATGCTTAACGGTTTGCTTGGTTGGATAGGTGCTTACATTGGACTGCCTGAGCTATCCATGCAAGCAATACTGGGTCAGCTTTTTCGTCCAATCGCCTTTATTTTAGGTGTGCCATGGGAGGAAAGCGCGATTGCTGGAAGTATGATTGGTCAAAAACTGGTGTTGAATGAGTTTGTTGCATTTCTGGATTTCTCTGCCCAGCAATCTTCTATGAGTCTTCACACGCAAGCGGTTGTAACATTTGCCTTATGCGGCTTCGCCAACTTCTCGTCAATTGCGATTCTGTTAGGCGGGCTGGCAACCATTGCACCCCATCGACGATCTGACGTTGCGCGAATGGGAGTTAGAGCCGTCACTGCCGCGTTCATGGCTAATTTAATGAGTGCGGCAATCGCCGGCTTCTTTTTATCCCTGTTGTAACGCCAATACTGGAGTGGAATAAGCGGTTATAATACAGACCGCATATTTAAAACATATTGATTAATGTGAAAGCGAAGCAAGAAAAAAAGAGGCAACGATATAGCCCGGAAATTAGACGATCTATGATACTCGACAATGCGGCTAAGATTATCGCAAGCGAAGGTATATCGAATCTGTCTATGGAACAGATAAGTCGCAATGCAGGCATCAGTAAATCGTTGATGTATAAATACTTCGATAGCCTCACTGAATTGCTCAAGGAGTTGCTAAAACGAGAGCTAGAGGCCTTGCGTCGATTGCAGTTTGAAGCGGCTGAGAGCGCGCGAACTTTTGAAGAATTGGTGCGCAATATCACTCACCAGTATCTTTCTTACATTGATGAACGCGGTCTAATCATCGAACGACTACAGTCAGAGCCCAGAGTCTCGGACATGCATGACCCCACGGATTATGGTCGCACTGCTGCGGTTGACTATCTTGCTCCAATCGTTTCAAAGCATTTTGATATGCCGGCTGATCTAGCTCGTGCAGCAACAGATATTTCGTTTGGTTTGCCAGCTTCGGCGGGTGAGTACTTACTGAGAGAGGATATGGGTAGAGACGAGCTAGAGGAATTGACGGTGAGTATGATCATTGGCACATTCACCATGGTTCGCAATGATTACTTAACACGTAAACAAGAGCTAAAGCGTTAATATACACTCGAAAAAGATCGTCTAAATTCATTGAGTAAAAAAAACTGCCAAAGCTTTTCGTGTTGCGAGAAAAGCGATGGCAGCCAACTAGGAGTTTTGTTCACCAGCTCAAAATCGCTGGCGAATAGTGATGCCATACGAGGCCGGTTGATTTGTAAAACCTGAGACTGATCCGCCTTGTGCAATGGCTGGAAAAGCACCGGTTATGTATTGCTCATCTAAGATATTTCTACCCCAAAGCGTCACGCTGGTTTGGCTTGGCCAAGTGAAACCAATTGAAGCATTAACCAAGTCAAACTCGCGTTGAAAACCAATCAGCTGTTGTAGCGCTGGATTATCGGTGTAATTAGTTGCACCTGAGTGCTGCCAATCAGCTCTAACAAAGCCCTCAGCTGCGGAGAGTTGGAAATTGTAGTTGAACGCCAATGACGTCGAGGTGCGTGAAACTCCGGCTGGGCGTTCACCACTTAGGTCTCCGCTCGGAGAGTCGACGAAGCTATCAAATTCCGGGTCGTAAAATGCTCCGCCGAAGGATATCGTAAGGGCGTCGTTAACCGCCCATCGACCATCTATTTCCACACCGCTGGTGGATTGTTCTCCTGCATTAGACAGTGCGAAGCCAACACCGGTGAAGATATTCGATTGAAAGTCCTCAACTATTTGATCAAATATCGCAACGTTAACACTGAGGTTACTTAACTGCGCTTTAAGGCCAAGTTCAAAAACCTCAGTTTCTTCAGGGGCGGCAAATCGAGTGCCCGTTGTCAGATTGGCAACTGCAAGACCGGCGTCGCGAATAGGCGACGGGGCAGGGTTTGTAACCGGAGACCCGGGTATGAAATCGCTCGGTAGAGGTCGAGAATTACGTGAAAGATTGAACGACGTTGCCTTAAAGCCGGTCGAATAGGAACCATACACACTGACGTGATCGTTAATGTCGTATGCCAGCCTCAGGTTGTAGGTAACTTTGTCATCGGACGACCGACCGTTTTCAACTGAATTTGGAAAATCAAGAAACGGAGGGTTGAATTGCAGTGCGCTTAAGCCGAGTAGCGGGTTGGTGACCGGATTTTGCGCCCCCGCTTGGATTGCGGCAAAGGCGCCGGGGTTCGCAGCAGCAAACGCGCCAACGGCAGCTGGGTCGTTAGGGTTAAGGCCTAAGCCGCTAAGGGCCCCGGCGAAACCAATGGCAACAAAGTCCAGACCGGAGAATACGTCAGTATTAACCTGTGTTAAAAAGGCTTCTTTTTCATCGTCGATATAACTCAAGCCAATGGTCGCGGTTAGCTGATCGTTAATATTCCAATCGAGATTTCCGAATAAGGAGAATGACTGATTATCTTGACCACGTTGTTCAATTGGGCCTTGACCAGCTAGTCCAAACGCGGAACCGATAGGCAAGCCCAGGGCTGCTTCTACTAGAGTTAAGCCGTTCCCCGAGAGGCCGTTGGCGAACGCTCGAAAGTCGTTACCATATAAAAACTCACCAGGAAATTCGATCGTCTCGTCAAAATACGATGCACCAACCAGCCAGCTTAACGTCGAGTCAGAGTCCTTGGAGGTCAATCTGAATTCTTGAGTGAAGGTCTCAACGTCACCAGTATTTGAACTGGTTACAATGTCGGCAGAGGTAGCATCGGCGTCGTTGAATGTGAAGGAATCTGTGGTTCGATATGAGGTGATTGACGTGAAATCAGCAAATGCTAATGTTTTATCTATATGAATTGATACACCCGCATTTTCGACTTCGTTAACTGGATCCAGATTTGTAAAGCCATCGAACGAAAACGGGTCTTCGTCTACAAAATTACCAAGTGCCCCAACTAGAAAGTCAGTAACTGGCCCACTAACAATATTAGACGTTAAGCAGCAGCGTTCATCTATTTCATCATAATCGGCGATGATTCTGATTCTCAAGTCATCGTCTGGTGCGTAAAGTAGCTGTCCTTGAATACCCCACCGATCACGATCATTAAGGTCTGACCCCGTTTCAAGATTAGTCGCGTAGCCGTCTCGTTGATTGAAATTCGCAACAACGCGGTAGGCCAAGCTTTCATTGATTGGACCTGTAAAATTACCTTTCAGGCGGATGGTACTATTGTCTCCGAGGGTCGCATATACATCAGACTTGGCTTCAAATTCAGGCTCGCGAGTTAATATTGATACTACTCCGACGGAGGCATTCTTACCAAATAGGGTTGATTGCGGGCCGCGTAATACTTCGACACGTTCAATGTTCGCAAAGTCCGATATTTGGGCAGACGATCGTGAGCGATATATACCATCGATGAACACACCAACCGATGGTTCTATACCCGCATTGCTCGAAATGCCGCCAAATCCTCGAATCGCGAAACCAGCACCGATCGTGCTTGAGCTTTGACTCACTTGCAGCGAAGGCACGGTTGCCTGCAGGTCAAATACATCTTTTATTTCAGCCTTGGCAATCTCGTCTCTGGTGACCACTGATACAGCAATAGGCGTGCTCTGTAATGTCTGTGCACGCTTCGTAGCGGTCACCACCAATTCCTCAAGAATGCCGACACTGTCGTCTTGCTGAGCATTTTGAGCTTGAGATGACATCGATGACATTAATAACACGGCACCAATGCTCACGCTTAGTTTGTTTTTTCTAAGATTTTTAACCGGGCACATTATTCTCTCCTCTCCTAATATTTATTGTTTTATTTGTATATAATTCAACTAATGTTCAATTATATTGTCATAACGAGGTATTTTAGGCAATATAAAATCGTCTTAATTGAACCATAGTGTAATTAAGTGTTATTATTTGGCTATGCAAATACATCCCTACCCAAATAAGAATGCCGGTCATTGATAAGGCTGTGGGCGTGCTGGCAAAAAAGAGAACGTTGAGGAAAATTCAGTGAGAACAAAAATCATCATCGCCGTATGCGCTTTGATATTGGCGATTAGCGTGAAGCAACTGTTTTTCGCAGGTGTGAGTACTAAACCGCTTGATCGAGAATGGGCTGTAATAGATGGCGTTAATTTTGTAGGTATGACGGTAAGTGACTTAGAGGCTTCGACGGCGATGTACGCAGCGGCGGCAAACCTGGCAGACGCAGCCGATGACCAAACAGCTAATCAAAATGCACTGCCTCAGAATTTGTTAATTGGGGAGGCAATCACGACCGCGTCGCGCTTAATGAAAAGTGTTAATGCCCAGCTTTTGTTTATGCAGTTTCCACCTAACGGAGATGCGACGCCTCAGCAATCACCTGTCGCAGTTAACGGTCCGGGTATTGCTCATGTGTGTTATCAGGCAAATGAAAAAACACGTGCGTACGAAAAATTTCTTGAAGCTGGTTCCAGCACTATTGGAGATCCGAGCATGGTTCAATTGAACCCGAAGAATCCGGTGAAGTACGCATACGCAAAAGACCCGGATGGGATCATGTTTGAGGTCGAACATGTTGATGTTGAAGCATTAGATTTAGCTGAACCGCCAAAGAACGACTATCGAATTCGGCATGTCTCGTTGTCCACACCAGATATGGATCGTATCGTCAAATTCTATTCAATTCTCTTAGAAGAGCCCAAGCCTCGGCGGGCGGGTCGTATCTTTGGCTTTTCGAGCAAGAAGATTGACCAGGTATCGGGTTTAGACGAGAGCAAAATTAAGATGACCTGGTTTCAAGTGCGCAACTTAGAGCTTGAAATTATTCAATATCTAAGCCACCCAACTGAGATACCTCAAGAGCCTCGACCAGTAAATGCTCTTGGCTACAACATGATTGTATTCGATGTGAAAGATCTCGAGAAGGCGCGTAGCCTATTCGAGAAAGCGGGTGGCGAAATCATTAGTGATGTTGCACCGGCTATCGGTGGCAACGTCGTGTTTGGTCGCGATCCAGACGGCAATCTGATTGGCCTGCAAAAAGTATCTTCGACCAATGTAATTTCATCAAAGAATTTTTCAGGAAATGGTATTTAGGAGTAATGATGTTTGATTTATCCAATTCTGTATCAATAGTAACAGGCGGCAACGGCGGCTTGGGTTTGGCATATGGCCGCGGCCTAGTTAAATGCGGTTCTAAGGTTGCAATATGGGGGCGTGATGAAGTAAAGAATGCCGCTGCGGTGACGGAACTCAGAGAAATGGGTGGCGATGTTGAGGCCTTTGTCTGTGATGTTACTAATGAGCAGAGTATTGCGACTGCGTTTAGTAAAACCTTAGAACGTTTTGGTTCAGTAGATGCATGTTTTGCTAACGCTGGTGGAGGTGGGTTTCGTGGCATGTCGCATTTAACCAGTCGTGCTGATTGGTTGAAAACAGTCGATCTTAATCTAATGAGCGTGGTGCAGACCTGGGCTCCCGTGACCGAGTATTTGCTTGAGCGGCAAGCGGGTGGCAAGCTCATTGTTACCTCATCTGTTGCAGCGTTGTTAGGAACGGGCGGATCGGCTGGGTACTCAACCACAAAGGCGGCTGTACGCGGTTTAGTGCAGGCGCTGGCAATCGAGCTGGGTCAATCAGATATTCAGGTAAACGCTATTTTGCCAGGCTACATAGAAACGGAAATGTCGATGCAAACCAGTGACGCATTCAAGGATGCGTGTAAACGTCGCTCAGCGATTGGCCGTATCGGCACATTGGCCGACATGGAAGGTATTGCGGCGTTTCTCGCGTCAGAGAACAGTGATTTTATGACTGGTCAGAGTATTGTCATGGACGGTGGCCATACGATTCATCCGATGTAAGACATAATGGTTTTTGATTGGTTCAAGCCAAAATACACAGAGAAATAAATGATGATGCAACGAATTGCGCACTGGTTTTTACTTACCTTGTTCTTCTTAATTGGACTCATGTGCGTTTCTCTTGGCGCGTATCTTGTGTATTTAGGGGGCAGTATCTACTACGCATTTGCAGGCATAGCTGTGCTGCTTACCTGGTGGTTTCTAATGCGTGGAAACACTGGGGCGATATTCGTGTATGGTGGCTTAATAGCAGTCACATTAATTTGGGCGATTTATGAATCGGGCATCGATTTTCTTTCGTTATTGCCAAGAGTGGCAATGTGGTTGGGCCTCGGTCTTTGGTTTGTCACGCCTTGGTATGCAAAATCGCTTAGGCGCAAAGGAAATACTGAGTTAGTTGCAAATAAGAAATGGATCGTGATTCCCGCCTTGGCAACGGTTGCTGTATTAGTGTTTGCAGGTGCTAAGGGGCCTGTTGATAAAGGTTCTGGCACGGGATCAGTGAGAGAAATAAACGATGCCGAGCCCACTTCAGATTGGCGACATTGGGGCAACAGTGTCGGTGGTACTCGTTTTGCCGAAATCGATCAAATTAACACCGAGACTGTTGCTCGATTAAAAGAAGTTTGGCGATTTCGCACGGGTGTGAGTGAGGTTTTTAAATCGGTACCGCTGCAGGTCGGCAACCATCTTTATGTTTGTGCTGCGAACAATATTGTGATTGCACTGGATAGTGATTCGGGAGAAGAGATTTGGCGCTATGACCCAGAAATACGATTATCATTTCAAAGCCAATATATGAAGACTTGTCGTGGTGTTGCCTACCACGAAGCGCCGATCGATCATCAAGGTCAATGCCCAAAGCGTATCGTTATAGGTGCTCTAGATGCCCGATTAATAGCATTAGATGCCATTACAGGCGAGCTTTGTAGCGACTTTGGGGTAAACGGTGAAGTCAACTTGACCAAGGGAATGGGCATTACGCACGATTATCAATATGCGGTGACTGCGCCACCGCTGGTGGCGGATGATGTGTTGGTTGTTGGCGGTATGGTAGCCGACACACAGGAACTTGGAATGCCATCAGGGGTGGTTCGCGCGTTTGATGCTCTGACTGGTGACTTCGCATGGGCCTGGGATCTTGGAAATCCAGGAGAGCACGGCGAACCCGGTGAAGGTCAAACCTACACACCGGGCACACCTAATGTTTGGACGGTCATGAGCTACGACCCCGAGCTCGACTTGGTTTTCGCACCAACTGGCAATCCCCCACCCGATTATTACGGTGGCACTAGGCGAGCCTTTGATGATGAGTTTTCATCCAGCGTGGTGGCGATTGATGCGGCAACAGGAGCTGCGCAATGGAAATATCAAACCGTTCATCACGATATATGGGATTATGATTTACCAGCACAACCCGTATTGGTAGACGTCGATAAAAACGGTGACGCCGTACCTGCAGTGGCTGTGCCAACTAAAATGGGCGACATTTTCTTATTGGATCGACGTGATGGTACCCAAGTCTTTCCGATGCCAGAGCGCGCAGCTCCGCAAAACCCAGAATTAGGCGAGTACCTTTCTCCTACTCAACCCGTGTCAGCGCTGCCCAGCTTTCATCCGTTTAGACACGAGAAAGATATGTGGGGTTTAACGCCGCTTGATCAGATGGTGTGTCGAATTGAATATAAAATGATGCGCTACGATGGCATGTATACACCACCCACCATTGCCGGACCTTTGCTGACCGGTGGCACTTTAATCGCGCCAGGGAATTTTGGTGGTTTTAATTGGGGTAGCGTATCCGTAGATGCAGACAATGGGTTACTAGTCGCAACGCCAATGTTATTGGCTCATCGATTGATGTTATTTACGCCGGAGCAGGTTGCCAAAGCGGGTCCAATCGCGAGATTTTTATTGGGAAAGAATCACCCAGCAGTGAGAATGGATCCTAATGCCCCCATTCCTGAAACACGTGAGCCAAATCCTGATGATCCTTACGATTATGCACGCATAAATTACTACGGTATGCCACAGCCGTTCATGTCTCGTTTGGGTACCGGAGTGCCCTGTTTTGAACCTCCTTGGTCTAAAATCGCCGTAATTGACTTAAACACTCGTGAACTACTTTGGAGCCGCCCGCTGGGTAGTATGAAGGAGGCTGGGCCCTTTGGGATACGCTCGGGACTCCCGTTTGACGTAGGTGTTGCGGTACAAGGCAGCACGTTGACAACACGGGGAGGTCTTACTTTTATGGCCTCAACAATGGACAGCACAGTGCGCGCCTTTGATATTCGCAATGGAGACCTTAAGTGGTCTGCTGAGTTGCCCGGAAATAGTCAGGCACAACCAATGACTTATCAATCAAAAAAAACCGGCAAGCAGCATCTTATTGTTACCGTTCCTAATCCAAGCTGGCGTTATCCTAGAGACCCGAAAACTGGAACTTACGTTGATTCGCAAGGTACTGACGGTAAAGGTGGGTATGTAATATCTTACGCGTTAGAGGACTAGCATGTTTGAGTCGGATTCTTTATAACCGCGATTCTTTATCACCGCTATGAAGGCTGTAATAAGACGAGTTTTCTTTGGATTAATAGGAAGCTTATTAGTGATGTTGATAGTCGCACTTAGTTGGTCGGCTATACCATTGAGAACTGGATTTGGCAGTCCTGACCCGGCGCTTGTGTTTGCCAATCATAATCGCCCAGCATCTGAGATGTGGAAGGAATCGTATTTTAGTCACAATGGCCTAAACCTACACTATATTGAAGCAGGTGAGCCAAGCGCCGAAACGGTTCTTTTTGTGCATGGGTTTCCACAATTTTGGTACTCGTTTCACCATCAAATTCGAGGTTTAAGCGAGCACTATAGAGTGATAGCGATTGACGGTCTCGGTGCTGGCTTATCGGATGCGCCGAGCAATATTAATGCGTATAAGTTAGATAATATGGCTAAACATATCGCCGCTCTTCTGACACAGCTTAAAGTCAAGAAAGTGCATTTAGTCGGTCATGATTGGGGTGGCGCACTGGTATTCGGCTTCGCACAAAAATACCCACAACAAATATCAAGCGTAACCAGTATTAGCGCGCCTCCGCAGAATATAATGCTAGAGCTTCTTAGGAAGAGCTCGCATCAACGTTCGGCATCTGACTACGTTGAAAAACTAAAAGCTGCAAATCCATTGCTGCTCAAATTATTGAGAGCGCCCGCGAAGCTTTGGACCAATCTCTATCTGCCTCTAGTTGAAAATGGAAAAATCAGTTTAGAGCAGGGACGATTGATGTTAAATGCGACAGGCAAGGTTAAGCGATTTGACGCACATATAAATTGGTATAGAGCCAATTTCCCTAAGCCAGACGATATAAAGGAAAGCGATTACTGGCCCAGTCAATACGCGACCTTGCAAGTGCCAGCAATGTTGATTTGGGGCTCTGAAGATCGTGTGTTTGATGAATCGTTTATACAAGATTTGGAGCGCTCATCCAGGCGTTTGACTGTACTGAGAATGGACGGAGTAGGGCATTCTCCTCACCTGGAACAGGCTGAAAAAGTCACCACTGCGATAAACGATTTCATAAAAGAGAGTAACTAGGTACAAATATTTCTGTTAACAATGGCTTAATAGGTCTCGATAGCACACATACATTTGCTTTATAAAAAGATAAGATGGCGGCGGTTTAGTTACCATTACCTTTCTATATTGCCTTGGTGTTGTGAATGTTTTACAAATCTGTTTCTTCGTTACTTCTTTTTGTTGTCTATAATTTTTCTTATGCCGCTAGCATTGTAGTCGCCGATGCCATGCTTGATGTTGAAAGCGGCCAGCTTATTTCTGAGCCGGTTATTACCATCGAACAGGGGCGTATAACGGGAATTCAATCCGGAGGAGAATATGAGTTAAGTGGCGATCTGGTTGATCTGCGAGGTTTAACCATATTGCCCGGCATGATCGATATGCACGCGCACTTAACTGCCAGTTCAAGCGAGCATGGCTTCAAACGTTTAGCGAGCTCCCAAACGCGGGCTGCATTGCGAGGAGTAAAACACGCTAAGGATACATTAATGGCTGGCGTCACATCGGTTAGAAACCTGGGAGCAAGCGGTTTTATTGATGTTGCGCTACGTGACACAATTAACGCAGGGGAGATTGACGGCCCTCGCATGTTTGTTTCTGGACCTTCGTTAGGAATTACCGGCGGTCACTGTGATAATAATTTATTGTCGGTCGATTATCAGTCAAGTAGCGATGGCGTCGCGGATGGCCCATGGGAAGTTGCGAAGAAGGTACGGCGTAATATTAAGTACGGTGCGGACCTTATAAAAATATGTGCAACCGGTGGCGTACTGTCAAAGGGTACCAAAGTAGGCGTACAACAATACTCGTTAGAAGAAATGCAAATGGTGGTTGCCGAAGCACATCGCCGAGGTGTCATTGTCGCCGCTCATGCGCATGGCACCGAAGGTGTGTATGCTGCGATTGAAGCAGGCGTTGATTCGGTTGAACATGCGAGTTTTATCGATGATGCGGGTATCAAATTAGCCAAAAAAAAGGGCACATATCTTTCTATGGATATCTACGTTACCGAATTTATTCTGGGCGAAGGCGCGAAAGCTGGCATCTTGGAAGAGAGCTTGGCTAAAGAACGCAAAACTGGTGCGTTGCAGAGAGAAAATTTTCGTAAAGCAGTTAAGGCGGGCGTCAAAATGGTGATGGGTACCGATGCAGGCGTGTACCCTCACGGTGATAATCTCAAGCAGTTATCGCGAATGGTGCAATTTGGTATGACACCACTGCAAGCGTTGCAGGCGGCGTCTATTAATGCAGCCACTCTGCTAAAAAAGGAGGACGACATCGGTTCACTGAAGGTGGGTGCTTACGCAGATATTATCGCGGTTAGGGGTAATCCGTTAAACGATATTTCATTG
Source organism: Arenicella sp. (assembly GCA_965230315.1). Taxonomy (GTDB): domain Bacteria; phylum Pseudomonadota; class Gammaproteobacteria; order Arenicellales; family Arenicellaceae; genus Arenicella. The sequence continues at coordinate 2,306,125 of CBDDKT010000002.1, read as the reverse complement.
TTGGAACAAGTCGTTTTCGTAATGAAGGATGGTAAGGTGGTTAAGAATAATCAAGGGGTCAAATAGTGAGGTTGTCATTGAGGCTATTGCTTAGTTTGGTTATTTGCGTTCCAGTTGGTTAATGCAAAAGAGCAAACGGCGTTACAAAAAGTCCAGCAAAGCTTAAAACTTATCGATGCCAAGGATGATACTTATAATGCAGTCATGATCGTTTATGTTAATACGGTGGATTGAAATGGCATTCCACATGCAGATAAGAACTGCAAAATGACGCTTTACGTATTCACCGCTTGCCAGTGCTCTCAAGCTCAGGGTTCCGTGGTCGACAACAACGTTATAGCGACAGTTTTAGTAATGCAGCACCGCTTCCGTCTTCCAATACCCAAATAGAGCCATCTGGCCCTTGCTCTAGTTCTCTAATTCGTCTATCCATTTTGAATCGTTCTACTTCTTGAGCCTTATCACCGTTCACAGCGACTCGAATAATCGCTCTTGGTCTTAAACCTGCGATCAAGAATGAATCTTGCCATTCGGCAAACATATCACCAGAATAGTAGATGAGCTCGGCCGGCGCGATGGTTGGTTTCCACCAAACTTGAGGTGCTTCAAATTCGGGTCGGGTATCGTGATTTGGTATTTTCTTACCGCTATAGTGGTTGCCGTTTGATACGATTGGGTAGCCATAATTCCGACCAGGCTTCACCAAGTTAAGCTCGTCGCCATGCAAGGGACCCATTTCGCTATTCCAAAGTCGGCCTTGCTTATCAAAAGCCAGTCCCAAGGGGTTGCGATGGCCACTCGACCAGATTTCGGCGCTTATGCCGCCATCATCAACAAATGGGTTGTCTTGCGGAATACTACCATCGTCATGCAATCGAATAATTTTGCCAAGATTGCTTTTCATGTCTTGCGCGGGGTCAAATTTTTGACGTTCACCTGACGAGATAAACAGATAGCCTTTGTCATCAAACGCGATGCGGTGACCATAATGACCTTTGCCGCTGACCTTTGGAGCTTGTCGCCAAACCACCTCCATATCTTCGAGTTTGCCTGATGCTTGATCATCCAGTGTTAGCTTAGCGCGCGCGACCACTGCGCCATATTTACGTTTGTTATTAGATTCGGCGTAACTGAAATAGACTAATTGGTTATTTTCAAAATCAGGATGTAGCGCGATATCACCCAGGCCTCCCTGGCCACCGTAAGCGATCTCAGGTAAGCCGCTAATGGGATCTGAAATTGTACCGTTTTGATTAACCGCAAAAAGGCGCCCAGCTTTTTCTGTGATTAGCAGTTTTCCGTCGGGCAAAAAAGTCATTGCCCAAGGTTCATCAAATTCGGCGACCGGCGTTATTCGAAATGGGAATTCCGAGCTTTTCGCCGAGACTGAGTTTGAGACAAGCAAGAGAATAAGAATCGCGCTAAGCAATAACAAATACGTTTTCATAATGAGTCTCAGGTTGAATGGTTCAGCAAACAATTATGTGCAGTATAGAAGGTCAAGAGTGATGAGGGCGATTGTCTGGCATTAACTTTTGGTTAGCTAATCTTCAGCTAATATCGACAAAGGTGAATGAGAGACTCATACAAATCTAAGCGTTAATCACACACTCACTTTTATAGTAACTGGAAATCATTCTATTGGTATTAGTGAAAATGAAACAGCTCCAAATAATTGGTACCCTTGTTAGTATTTGTTTATTCGCAGTCAGTGCAAGCGCGATGCCAACCCCCGCCTTAGTAGGTACCGCGGTGGATTCGAATACTAATGAACTGCTGTATAAAGAGAAGCACCTTTTTGAAACACAAAATGGTCAGCCTATCATGCGAAGTGAGTTCCTTGACCCTAATGGAGTCTTAATTGCAGAGCGCACCGTAAAATACGACGGTGGCACAGTTAAAGAATATCGGTTTAAACAGGATATTATTAATTATAGCGAGTCTATTATCAGAAGCCGTAACCGAATTGATTTAGAAGGCCAAAATGGCGATGAAATAAAAAGCGATCAAATCGATGACGACACCGGCGTGATTATTGATGCAGGCTTTTCTGATTACATCGTGCGCAATTGGGATGAACTTAACCAAGGTAAAACCAAGCGGTTTAAATTCGCTCATATTGGCCAAATGGATGCGATTAAGCTCAGGGTTAAGAAAGCTGAAATCGAAAATACTTCTGCTGTGGAGAACGGTGTAGACGACAACGTCGTGATGTTTAAGATGACGCTGGCAAATCCAGTGTTAAGGTTGTTAGTAAAACCGATTGAAGTTGGATACTACAAAGATTCAAAGCAGCTTGCTTACTATCAAGGTATTTCAAATTTGAAAAACAGTGATGGAAAGCAATTCTCATCGGTAAGAATTCAGTACGAAAACAAGCAAGTAACTCAGGAGCCCAGTGTGGGCACCTGAGTCGTTGGTGCCGAAAGGCACCAAAAAGGCATATAACTTATAACTGGCCTAACGCGGTCTCAGCATCGCTCACGTCAAAACCACCATCTTCGACATTTAAGTGAGTGACCACGCCATTATCGATAATCATCGAGTAGCGTTGTGAACGAATTCCACCAAAATCAGCAGTGTCCAGAACGAGGTCCATCGCTTTAGTAAGTGCGGCTCCGCCATCGGCGATCATTTCAATATTTTCAGCGTTTTGATTTTCTTGCCAGGCTTTCATAACAAATGAATCATTGACTGACAAACATGCCACTAGATCGACGCCCTTAGCAATAATGTCGTCATACTTAACGACGAACCCAGGCAAGTGAGCCTCAGAACATGTTGGAGTAAATGCGCCAGGCAACGCAAAAAGTACGGCTTTTTTACCGGCAAAATAGTCGGCCGCCGACACAGTGTCTTGACCCGTTTTTGATATTACGGTGATGTTCGCGGCAGGAATCGAGTCGCCTACTTTAATCATGATGATGCTCCATTAGAAGGTTGGTTTGTGGTTGATCGCGTATTATAGAGGAGCCTTAAGATAAAATGATAAAGATGCAAAATAAAAAGGCCCAGCGTTAACGCTGGGCCTTTTTGACAATTCAACCGTTAGGTTACTCTTCCGGTTTGGCTTTTTCTGCCTTGTCAGCCATTTTCTCACCTTTATCAACCATCTTTTTAGACTCCGCGGTCAACGAAGTTTTTGTGACTTCAGCGTCAACTTTGTTGCTCATCTCATCGGCTTTAAGCGTTTGCTTATCTTTCATGTCCTTTAAGTCGCCGATTTTCTCACCTTTTTTGTGATCGCCAGCGAACGCAGCGACACTGCCAAAAGCCATGGTAGTGATTAAAAGAGTCTTTAAGAAGTTTGGTAAAACTGGTTTTGTCGATAACATAATAGTTCCTCGATTGGGTATTAGTAGGGATTTTTTCATCGACACAAAAACGTAAAGTAGGGTCGTTATTGTTGCCAACAAATGGGAGTCTAACGGGCCGATTTTGAGACACAATTAGCCTTACTCTTCGGTAATCGTGAAAACCGTATGATGAACGAATGTTTAGATTTGGATTTGGATTAAGCTTCAATTAAAACTGCGTTAGAATGGGCTAAAACCGATGAATACCGGTTTTCGGTTAAATCTCAGACTATAAAAACCAGTTAAGATTTCTTAATCTGATTGCCATAAGTTTTGCATAATATCGCGATCAAATTCGATATTGTCGCGTCGGTAACGGAATAAAATGAATACTCGAACAGTTGAATTACATCCCCAATGGCTTAATCATTTGAGCTCCGAGTTTGAACAAGACTATATGCGGTCCCTATCGGAGTTTCTTAGAGCCGAAAAAGCGCGTGGAAAAACAATTTACCCTGAAGGTAAGAATATCTTCGCGGCACTCAATACCACACCACTTGATTCGGTGAGAGTGGTAATTCTCGGGCAAGATCCCTACCACGGGCCCAGTCAGGCTCATGGACTTAGTTTTAGTGTCATGCCCGGGGTGAAAATACCGCCGTCACTACGCAATATGTATAAAGAATTGGAAAACGATCTTGCGTGCAAAATTCCCGAGCACGGGTACTTATTGGATTGGGCTACGCAAGGAGTGCTTCTATTAAATGCCGTATTGAGTGTTGAGCAAGCGAACGCGGGCAGCCACCAAGGCAAAGGTTGGGAACGTTTTACAGATAAAGTGATCGAAGTGATCAATGCTCAATGTAAAAATGTTGTATTTATGCTTTGGGGCTCATACGCACAGAAGAAAGGTAATGTGATTGATCGGCAGCGACACTTAGTATTGACCGCGCCTCACCCATCTCCACTTTCTGCTCACCGGGGATTTTTTGGTTGCGGCCATTTTTCAAAAGCTAATGAATATCTACGTGCACACAATAAGCCTGCTATTGACTGGCAGATTGGTTAGTATCGACAGCGTGCCGGACTCATTCAGTTAGCGCGACTAACTCAACGATTGCTCTATGCGGAAGATCATACATATCGACATGGATGCTTTTTTTGCGTCGGTAGAACAGCGCGACTTTCCCGAGTTGCGAGGTTTGCCTGTGATTGTAGGTGGTCGGCCCGAGAGTAGAGGAGTTGTGGCGGCGTGCAGCTATGAAGCACGAAAATTTGGCGTGCACTCAGCAATGCCGTGTTCGCAAGCGGCAAAGCTTTGTAAGGATGCAATCTTCGTGCCACATCGTTTCGATGCTTATCGGGAGGCTTCCTTGGGTATTCACAAAATATTCAAACAATTTACCGATATGATTGAGCCCTTATCTTTGGATGAGGCTTACCTTGATGTGACCGAGTGTGCCCGCCAAATCGGCTCGGCTACTGAAGTCGCTGGTTTGATTAAGCAGCAAATCAAGGATGAAATAAATTTAACCGCGTCAGCGGGCGTTTCTTTCAACAAGTTTTTGGCCAAAATAGCTTCCGATATGGACAAGCCCGATGGTCTCTATGTGATTCGGCCCGAGGTGGCAGAAGCATTTATCGAGCAATTGGAAATTCGCAAGTTTTTTGGCGTCGGAAAAGTCACTGAGAAAAAAATGCACGCCCTGGGGATTTATACAGGGGCAGACCTAAAACGGCTGAGCGAAGTAGAGTTGCAAACCGAATTTGGCTCATCCGGGGCTTATTATCATCGAGTGGCCAGGGGCATCGATGACCGCCCAGTACGCTCGCATCGGGTCCGCAAGTCGATTGGTAAGGAAACAACCTTTGACGGCAATGTCACTGACAAAGCCAAAATATGGCAAACATTGCTTGGCATTGCAGAGCAATTGGAAAGCTCGCTTGACGCTAAGAAGCTTTTGGCTAAAACAGTGACTTTAAAAGTTAAATATTCGGATTTTCAACTCAATACGCGCAGTAAAACGGGTGTTCTTGGTTTGGCCACAAAGCAGGAAATAAGCGATGTTTTGCCAGAATTGTTGAGAAAAACCGACATCGGTAAGAGACCCATTAGGTTAATTGGAATTACCTTGGCTAATTTGCATTCTATTGATCAGGGAGAATCGCAGGCTAGTCACGATCAAGCGAACGAAGATCCTCAGCTAGGGCTTTTTTGAATCATGGAATTACAGTGGCTAATTTAGTGTTTTTATAAAGGCTGGCTGAATTCGATGATATCTATGTCTTTACCAGTTATATGCTTTATCATTGACGCAGACAACGCTTTGGAGGCCTTCTGGATTCAACCGTGAAACAAAAAATTTGCCAATACATTCTGTTTAAGCTGTTGGGTTGGCGCATAATAGGAGAGCCTCCCGAGGAAAATAAATATCTTTTTGTCGCCGTACCTCACACCAGTAATTGGGATTTTTTATATGGTTGGCTGGCAATTCAGGCTTTAGACCTAAATGTTAAGATTTTTGCTAAAGACGTATTCTTTATTTGGCCTATTAAATACATTTGTGCTTATCTTGGTGTGCTGCCCGTTAATCGCCGCAAGCGCACCAATTTTGTCGATTCGACTGCCGAAAAACTTGATCAAGCCGAGCAACTGCGTTTGTTAATCACGCCCGAGGGAACACGCAGCTATAAATCGACGCTTAAAAGTGGCTATTATCACTTGGCGCGAAAGGCGAATGTGCCGATTGTGGTGGCTGGTCCAAATTTTGACGAAAAAATCTTCACCATATTGCCTGCGCGGGCCCCACTTGCCACCTTTGCTGAAGACGAGGCTCAAGTTATCGGCTTTTGCAAGACCCAGCATGCATACCACCCTGAAAACACGTTTCAGTAGCCATTCATCCGATTTCTCCCGAATCAGTCCTTTTACTAACAGAAACTAAATAGTTTGTTAGCTTTTTCTGTGATCATAAAAATGTTGCTAAACTGGCGGAATGATTAGTGATTCGCCGATAAATTTCGCGTTATGAGTGACAAACAAAAAATGGTTGTTGCCATCTCTTCGCGTGCTCTATTTGATCTCGAAGAAAGTCATCGTATTTTCGAGAAAGAAGGGGTGGAAGCGTATTGTCGCTATCAGCTTGAACGAGAAAACGACATATTGAAACCAGGCACCGCCTTTCCGCTCGTTCAAAAGCTTTTAAATTTGAATGATATGGGCGAAGCACGAGAACGTGTTGAAGTGATTTTGTTATCGCGCAACAGCGCGGATACCAGCCTAAGAGTGTTCAATTCTATTCAAGATCATAAATTGCCAATAACGCGAGCCGCGTTCACCAATGGTAGTAGCCCATTTAAATACGTAGAGCCTTTTAGTGCAGACGTGTTTTTATCGACCGACCCGGAAGATGTAGCCAATACTTTGGGTGCTGGCTTTGCGGCGGCCACAATGTTGCCGTCGAATACCAAGAATACGGCAACTAGCAACGATAAGCTGAGTATCGCGTTTGATGGAGATGCGGTGGTCTTTTCAGACGAAGCAGAACAGGTTTTCCAGCAAAAAGGTCTGATTGAATTTGCTAAACACGAAGTTAGAGCGGCAAAACGGCCACTTCCTGGTGGGCCTTTTAGGAATATGCTTTCGGCATTGCATCGAATTCAATCTGAGTTTCCTCCCGGCGAGTCGCCAATCAGAACCGCTATCATGACCGCCAGATCTGCACCAGCGCATGAACGGGTAATACGAACCCTAAGAGCATGGGATATCCGTATCGACGAGGCGGTTTTTTTAGGTGGGTTGCCTAAGGGTGATTTTTTGCGCACCTTTGGCGCAGATATATTTTTTGATGATCAGCAGGGTCATTGTGAGTCTGCAAGGCAGCATGTACCCACTGGGCATGTTCCGAATGGGGTAATAAATAGTTAGAAAAATGCTTTTCAATACTTGATATATAAAAACATCTGGAAAAGCTGTTTAAAAGAGAGTTAGAAATTTGAACATTATAAAGTTAATGATTTCAGTGCTGCTTGTTAGCACCGTGTTTGCGACAATAGTGCTAAAACCAGCCAAGGCAATGTTGCCGCTGTCTGTTGACGGTGAGCGCTTGCCTTCGCTGGCATCTGTAATCGAGCGGGTAGAACTATCACTGGTTCGTATTTCTGTGACCGCACCTATTCAGGCTCGTCGAGATCCGTTCGATGACCCGTTTTTTCGCCGCTTTTTTGATCAACGTCGGCCCTCAAATAAGCGTAAACGTGAGTTATTTGCAACTGGCGTGATTGTTGATGGCCTACAAGGATTGATTCTAACCAATGAGCATTCTGTTCGTGGCAACGATAAGGTCAAAGTCACACTTAATGATGGCCAGCTCATTGATGGCGAAGTTCTCGGTACGGACCCAGCTTCAGATGTTGCCATTATTAAGGTAAACGCCCTCGGTTTGACCGGGATCGGGCTTGCTGATTCGAGTACATTAAGAGTAGGTGATTTCGTTGTTTCTATTGGCGATCCTTTGGGTGAGGAAAATACCTTGGTAACAGGCATTATCAGTGCGTTAGCTCGGAATAATAGTTTGCAGCCGCATCAAAATTTTATTCGCAGTGACGCTGCTGTTGGCCCAGGCATTTTAGTGAACTTAAATGGTGAGATGGTTGGCTTGAATATCGCGAAGTCTGCTCAAACGGCAGGCAACTCGAGAATAGGCTTTTCAACTCCGGTAAATATGGCATTAAGAGTCAAGCAGCAGCTGGTTAAGTACGGAACTCCGCAACGTGGCTTTTTAGCGGTACAAGTTCAAGACTTAACTCCTGAACTGGCGAGGGCGTTTAATATTCGTCAAGCAGGGGGTGCGGTGATTAGCAATGTCATTGAGGGGTCCACCGCCGATCAGGCAGGATTGGAAATTGGCGACGTAATACTTGAAGCAGGTACTCAGCAGATAAATCGGAGCAATGACTTGCGTGCGATTATAGGTCAGCAGTTCGCGGGAGATACGCTGGTTATGAGAGTCGCCAGAGAGGGCGGTGAAGTGTTACTACAACCTATTCTCGAGTCCTCTACACGAGTATCGAAGAAAGGCACCATGATTCACCACCAGCTCGAAGGCGCGGTTTTTAAGGATGGTGACGCACGCAGAGTAAGTACCAATGCGGAAGATGGCGTGTTGGTGAGTCAGGTCCATCAAGGCAGTGTCGCCTGGGAGCATGGGGTTCGTGCCAATGATATTATTGTGTCGGCAAACCGGAAATCGGTCAGCAGTATTGAGTCATTGCGAGAAGCTATCGATGGCAAAGAGGTATTGATGCTGAACATTGTCCGAGGCAATGGCTCAATGTTTTTATTGTTACAGTAGCTTGCTTGCATTTGAGTGTTTATTTCATTCTGAAATGTTCTGATAGAATCATCGCTTTATTGTGGTAGTCGTAGCAAGTTTGGTTATAATTGCGTTTCAAGAAGGCGCTCATTTTCATCAATAAACTGGCCGATCACATGACCAATGACTACGTAATTGCCCCCTCGATTCTATCTGCTGACTTCGCCAAGCTGGGGCAAGAGGTCAATGATGTTCTCGAGGCTGGCGCCGATTGGGTTCATTTTGATGTTATGGATAATCACTATGTGCCAAATCTCACGATCGGGCCAATGGTCTGCAAAGCATTGCGTGATCACGGCGTCACTGCACCGATTGATGTGCATTTAATGGTCGAGCCAGTCGATCGAATTATTCCCGATTTTGCCCATGCAGGTGCGAGCATGATTACCTTTCATCCTGAAGCGAGTAAGCATGTAGATCGAAGTTTGCAGTTAATAAAAGCCGAAGGCTGTCAGGCGGGTTTAGTTTTTAATCCGGCTACACCATTGTCGGTATTAGACTGGGCTATCGATAAAGTGGATATGATTTTGTTGATGTCGGTTAACCCCGGATTTGGCGGTCAGTCATTTATACCTTATGTAAAAGATAAAATAGTCGAAGCTCGCAAGATAATTGATGCCAGTGGTCGTGATATTCGCTTAGAAGTAGATGGTGGTGTTAAAGCCGATAATATCGGCGAACTGGCAGCCTTAGGCGCAGATACATTTGTTGCGGGTTCTGCAATCTTTAATCAAGATGACTATGCAAAAGTGATCGGCGATATGCGTAAAAACATACACAATGCCACCGACTAAAATACCGTCGAGACAGAATTAGGGCTTGACCTGAAACCGTCCTCGCGTAATCATTGGCGCACGAGGACGAACCTCATTTTTAATATGCAAAATTACTTAGTACAAATTATTGATTCATGTTGGCGTAGCTGGCGACGCTAGAGCCGACCCCTGGGTGTATCTTTGACGTATTTTCACCCGCCACACCGTTTGTATTGCAGTCGCAGCCATTTAACACTTTGAATAAATAATGGTTGCACATAATAAGAGTAATTGTTGCCATGCCTTTTTCCACAGAATCAGAATACCAATCCTTTATTGCGCCATTAATAGAACAGGGTTATACCCATGTTCCTGTTGTTCGCGAAACACTGGCCGATCTTGATACCCCAGTCAGTACCTATCTGAAGTTAGCGTCTCAGTCATATACGTATTTGTTCGAATCCGTTCAGGGTGGCGACAAATGGGGAAGATATTCAATTATCGGTTTGCCATGTCGGCGAATTTACCGCTTTTCCGGAACGCAGATGACGGTGGAGCAAGACGGTGAGATTATCGAAACCTCCGAAGTTCTGCAGCCACTCGAAAAGGTTCGTGAGCTACAAGCGTGTTATAAGGTTGTTCAATATCCGGGACTGCCGGAGATGATCGGAGGCCTGGTCGGCTACTTTGGTTATGAAATAGTGGCTTATATAGAACCACGTTTGGCCTTTGAAAATAATCGGGATGAGCTCGGAACGCCCGATATAATGTTGATGGTGTCGGAAGACGTTCTTGTATTCGATAATCTCTCGGGTCGAATATTTATGGTGACGTTAGCAGACCTAAACGATGGGCAAGCGTATCAAAAGTCTCAAGCGCACTTGGATAACTGTGTTGCCGGACTTGCTTCCAATTTTACAGCGCCGCCACAGCAAGCCAGCGGCAAGGCTGTGGATGAGAAGGATTATGACGTCCACTTTTCTCAGCCTGATTTTGAAGCGGCGGTCGAGTGCTGTCGAGACTATATTCGCGAAGGCGACATTATGCAGGTAGTTTTGTCTCAACGACTATCAACCAAATATACGGGACGACCAATTGATTTGTATCGGGCACTGAGAACCATTAATCCGTCACCCTATATGTACTTTCTTGATATGGGGGGCTTTGAGATTGTTGGCTCATCCCCTGAAATTTTGGTGCGACTAGAAGAGGGCAAAGTCACGGTTCGGCCGATTGCCGGAACGCGAAAACGGGGCGAAACAACTGCGCGAGATCTGGCCCTGGAAGCCGAACTACTGAGTGATGAGAAAGAACTGGCTGAGCATTTGATGCTAATTGATCTAGGGCGTAATGACGTCGGTCGTATTGCCGCCACCGGCTCGGTGCAATTGAGCGAAAAAATGATTGTTGAACGTTATTCTCATGTCATGCACATTGTCTCAAATGTTAATGGTGATATTAGACCAGAGGTTGACGCGATCGATGTGTTGAAAGCGACGTTTCCAGCAGGAACCGTCAGTGGCGCACCCAAGATTCGAGCGATGGAAATCATACATCAGCTTGAGCCGATAAAGCGCGGCATCTATTCTGGAGCAGTAGGCTATTTGGGTTGGAATGGCAACATGGACACGGCTATCGCAATTCGTACCGCGGTAATTAAAGACGGTGTGGTTAACGTTCAAGCTGGCGCCGGGATTGTTGCCGATTCAGTGCCAAAGTATGAATGGAAAGAAACCTTAAACAAAGCACGCGCTATGGTCAAAGCGATCGAAATGGCCAGTACTGGTTTGGGGATCACCAAAGCTACAACTTCATCACCCAAACCTTAGGAGGCTAAAATGTTAGTAATGATTGATAACTACGATTCGTTTACCTACAACCTCGTTCAGTATTTAGGTGAGCTAGGCGAGGACGTACGTACTTTTCGAAATGACGAAATAAACTTACAAGAGATTGAGGCAATGAGGCCAGACCGCATTATGTTGTCGCCTGGGCCATGCACCCCTAACGAGGCCGGCATCTCCTTGTCAGTAATAGAACACTTTAAGGGTCAACTACCGATCATGGGAGTCTGTCTGGGACACCAAAGTATTGGTCAGGCATTTGGCGGGCAAGTCGTGCATGCAAAAAACATTATGCATGGTAAAACCTCCGAAATTCGTCATATAAATAAAGGTGTTTTTCAAAATATTCCGAACCCATTTACCGTAACTCGTTATCACTCTTTGGTGGTTGATAAAGGTTCGGTGCCACCCTGTTTAGAGGTCACGGCATGGACTGACGATGGTGAAATCATGGGGCTGAGGCATCGCGAGTTAGCGATAGAAGGTGTACAGTTTCACCCTGAATCCATTCTCACGGAGCATGGACATGCACTGTTAAAGAATTTTTTGGAGACTAATTAATATGCAGATCCAACAGGCAATTGCGCATGTAATAGAACATCAAGATCTCTCGCGTGACGATATGCAAGCCGTTATGCAGCAGATAATGACCGGCGAATGCAGCGACTCGCAGATTGGTGGGTTGTTAGTGGCTTTGCGTATGAAAGGGGAGACCGTAGACGAGATAACGGCGGCCGCCGAGGTAATGGCCAGTTTGGCTAGCCATGTGCAGATAGATTCGACTAATTTAATAGATATTGTTGGTACGGGCGGTGATGGCACAAGCACGTTTAATGTCTCTACCGCGGCGTCTATTGTTGCCGCCGGCGCGGGCTGTCGTGTCGCAAAACATGGTAACCGTTCGGTCTCAAGCAAGTCTGGAAGTGCTGATTTGTTAGAGCAAGCCGGGGCTAATTTGAGTTTAGAGCCTGCTCAGGTTGCACGAGTGATTGAGCAAGCCGGCGTTGGTTTTATGTTTGCGCCCATGCATCATAGCGCGATGCGCCACGCTATCGGCCCACGTAAAGAAATGGCGGTGCGGACTATTTTTAACGTTTTGGGTCCGTTGACTAATCCTGCCCAAGTAAAGCGTCAAGTAGTCGGTGTATTCGCCAAAGATCTGACCGAGGTAATTGCCAAGGTGTTCAGGCAACTTGGTAGCGAGCACACGCTGGTGGTTCACTCGGATGATGGTATGGACGAAATCAGTATCTGTGCTGCGACAACGATCAGCGAAATGAGAAATGGAATGCTCAAATCGTACAGTATTAAACCCGAAGATTTCGGGATGCAAACAGCACCAATTGAAGACATCATTGTGCGAGACTCTGCCGAATCCTTAGCGCTGATAGACGGCGTTTTGGCGGGTGAGAAAAACGCTGCTCGAGATATCGTTGCGTTGAACGCAGGCGCGGGTATTTATGTGTCTGGCTTAGCGGATACATTAGCACACGGAATTGAATTAGCGATAGCGTCGATAGATAGCGGTAAGGCTCTTAGCGCCAAGCAAGCCTACATAACGGCAACTCAAGAAGCATGAGCGATTAGGTTAAACAGATGCACCAAGTAATGTCCACGGGCTCAGACGTGCTCGATAAAATAATGGCATACAAAGCAGAGGAAGTAGCTCACGCAAAACGCAGCTTACCGATAGCCGAAGTAAAAGCCAAAGCTGAGGACTCGCCGGATACGAGAGGTTTTGTTGCATCCCTAAATTCCGCAGTGTCGGCTGGCCGTTCCGCGATTATTGCTGAAGTTAAGAAAGCCAGCCCAAGTAAAGGAATCATTCGACCCGACTTTCGTCCCACCGAAATTGCAGAAAGCTATCAAAAATACGGCGCTGCTTGCTTGTCGGTATTAACCGACGAAGAATTTTTTAAAGGGAGCGCCGATTATTTTTCCCAAGCGCGAGCCGCGTGTACTCTGCCGATATTGCGTAAAGATTTTATGCTGGATGATTATCAGGTATTCGAAGCAAGAGCCATGCAGGCTGATTGCATATTGTTGATCGTGGCGGCGCTGGAAGATGGTTTAATGCAAGACTTGGCAGGTAGAGCGCAAGAGCTCAAGATGGATGTGTTGGTAGAGGTACACAATCAACAAGAACTCGAGCGAGGTCTTAAGCTTGGCATGCCAATGATTGGCATCAACAATCGAAATTTACGAGACTTCAGCACATCCTTAGACACAACGATTGAGTTACTGGAATCGATTTCCGACGATATTTTGGTTGTTACTGAAAGCGGCATTCATACTCAAGAAGACGTTAAGTTTATGCGTGAGCATGGCGTAAACAGCTTTCTAGTGGGTGAGGCATTTATGCGCGCCGACGAGCCGGGCCAACGTTTGGCTGAACTATTCTTTTAAAAATTAAATCTGTTAAAACAAACAGCGGATACTGCAATGAAAGTGAGTGTAGAGCTTCAAAAAAAAGTCAATTTTAAAGCCACTTCTGGTACCGGACACACTATCATGATGGACGGACCTCCCGAATTCGGAGGTGAAAATTTAGGTGCCCGGCCGATGGAAACTATGTTAATCGGTATGGGGGGATGCGCGTCTTTTGATGTGGTACACATATTGCGCAAACGACGTTTGAATGTGCTTGCTTGTGCGGCTGATATCGAAGCCGAGCGGGCCGACACTGAACCTAAAGTGTTTACTAAAATTCATTTGCACTTTAAGGTTAGTGGTGAAAAGTTAACAGAAAAAGCCGTTGGCTTGGCGGTTAAGCAATCTGCCGAGAAATATTGTTCAGCGTCAATTATGCTTGGTAAAACGGCCGATATAACCCATTCTTTTGAGATAATCTGATGAGCTTACCTAGACCACCGCATGCGGGCATGCGACATGTAGCATTAAATGTGATTGATCTGCCAATGGTAGAGTCGTTTTATGTTGACCTGCTTGGCTTTGAAGTTGAATGGCGTCCTGACGAAGACAATGTTTACTTATGTAGCGGTGTCGATAACTTAGCCTTGCATACCGTTAGCGATACTGGATCGAAGGCCCAGGCCCTCGCGCATACGGGCATTATTGTGGACAAAATAGAGCAAGTGGATCAATGGTATGACTACTTGTTAGAGAACGGCGTTAAAATGGTTAATCATGCGAAAACACATCGAGATGGCGCACGCAGTTTTTATTGTTGCGACCCTGAGGGCGTCAATGTTCAGGTGATTTATCATCCGCCACTGTCAAAGGGGTAAAATGACGCCTTAATAAAGACTCGTAAGCATCGTTTGATGCTAATGTGGTAAACAGCGCAGCTTGCCGATTCTCCAATAAAATACTGCACTCTGAGTGGCGTTGCCGTTACAATATGGCGTTTATGCCCTATTACTAGTGGGCTCGTTAAACCATTGATAGCTCAGAACCATGTCACAAGAGTACAATCCGCAGGAAATTGAAGTTAGCGTCCAGGCTAATTGGGAAAAGACGCAGATCTTCAAAGCGGTAGAAGATAGCAATAAAGAAAAATTTTATTGTTTAGAAATGTTTCCATACCCCTCCGGCAAACTGCACATGGGGCATGTTCGAAATTATACGATTGGTGATGTGATCAGTCGTTATCAGCGTATGTTAGGTAAAAACGTGTTGCACCCGATTGGGTGGGACGCCTTTGGTTTACCAGCTGAAAACGCAGCGATTCAAAACAAAACGGCACCCGCACCATGGACGGACGACAATATCGCTGATATGCGAGGACAGCTCAAGCGACTGGGTTTTAGCTACGACTGGAGCCGAGAATTGGCCACTTGTAAGCCCGATTACTATAAATGGGAGCAATGGTTTTTTACCAAGTTATACGAACGTGGCTTGGTCTACAAAAAAGAATCTGAAGTGAACTGGGATCCGATAGACCAAACCGTGCTGGCTAATGAACAGGTGGTCGATGGACGTGGCTGGCGTTCAGGCGCATTGGTTGAGAAAAAGAAAATCCCGCAGTGGTTTATTAAGATTACGGATTATGCTGAAGAGTTATTAGCTGGATTGGACGACTTAGACGGTTGGCCTGATTCGGTTAAAACCATGCAGCGCAATTGGATCGGTAAATCAGTGGGCGCAGAAGTAGAATTCGCTGTCGATGGTGCGGACAATTTGCGTGTGTTTACCACCAGGCCTGATACTTTAATGGGTGTGACCTATTTAGCCGTGGCTGCGGATCATCCTCTCGCTATCGCCGCGGCTGAATTAAATAGTGAGATCGCGAGTTTTCGTAAAGAGTGTGCTCAAAGCTCCACCGCTGAAGCTGATATGGAGACCATGGAGAAGCGTGGCATCAGTTTAGGGGTAAGCGCCAAACACCCATTGACTGGCGAAGACGTGCCAGTTTGGTGTGCCAACTTTGTATTAATGAGCTATGGCACTGGAGCGGTCATGGCGGTACCGGCTCATGATCAACGAGATTTCGAGTTTGCTGGAAAATACGGTATAGCAATCAAACCGGTTGTATTTCCACTTGAGGGAGAATTAGATATCAGCAGCGCGGCGTATACAGAACTGGGCGTATTGAAAAATTCTGGCCAGTTTGACGGTCAATCTTCCGAGCAGGCAAAAAACAATATAACGGACTTTTTACAAGAAAAAGGCTTAGGCGAGCAGCAAATAAATTATCGCTTGCGCGATTGGGGCGTCTCTCGACAGCGCTATTGGGGTTGTCCAATACCGTTTATCTACGATGCTGAAGGCAACCCAACCGCGGCCACGGAGTTTCCGGTTGAGTTGCCTACCGACGTTGTTATGGACGGCGTGGGTTCGCCCATCAAGAAAATGCGTTCGTTTATCGATACTACACACCCAATTACCGGGCAGCCTGCGGAGCGTGAAACCGATACGTTTGACACGTTTTTCGAATCGTCTTGGTATTACGCCAGATACTGCTGCCCCAACCTGGATACTGCCATGCTCGACGAGCGAGCAGACTATTGGTTGCCTGCAGATCAGTATATCGGTGGCATCGAACATGCCGTAATGCATTTATTGTATGCACGTTTTTTCCACAAATTGATGCGCGATGTTGGTTTGATTAATTCCGATGAGCCTTTTAAGCGCTTGTTGACCCAGGGCATGGTAACGGCTGAAACCTTTTTTCGAATCGACAGTGATGGCAAACGTAGTTTTTACAATCCGAATGAGGTTAACGTTCAACTTGATGATCAAGGTAAGCCAGTGGGTGCAATTTTGATTGAAGACGAGCAGCCAGTCGAAATTGGTGGCATCGAGAAAATGTCTAAGTCGAAGAACAACGGCGTCGACCCACAAAGCATGATTGATAAATATGGCGCCGACACGGTGCGATTATTTACCATGTTTGCTGCACCACCCGAACAATCATTGGAGTGGAACGACGATGCAATCGCAGGCGGTTCGCGTTTTCTGCGCCGTGTTTGGAACTTATTCGAGAATAATCGTGAGGTGTTGAGTCGCGTTAAGTTAAGCCCGTTGAACGGTTTGGATAATGCGAACCGGCCAACCAAAGCGCTGCGACTTGTAACGCACACCATTATTCAGCGCGTATTATTTGATTTCGATCGTCAGCAGTTCAATACCGTTGTCGCGGCGGCGATGGAGTTAACCAATGCAGCAGAAAAAGCCGACTGGTCGTCAATGGGCGAGCACGGCGAAAAGGCTCTTTCAGAAGTTTGTCATACCTTGATTAAGATATTGGCTCCGATCACTCCACATTTGTGCGAACATTTATGGGCGACTTATGGTTCTGATCAATCGTTAGAAGAGAGCGGTTGGATTTCAGTAGACGAGTCTGCATTAGTGACAGATGAAATCACCTACGTCGTACAAGTTAATGGCAAGTTACGGGCCAAACTGGATGTTGCGGCCTCGGCCAGCAATGACGACATTGAAACCTTAGCAATGGCCGATGAAAATGTTCAGCGCTTTTTAGAGGGTGTCACGGTGCGTAAAGTGATTGTAGTGCCAAAAAAGCTGGTTAATATTGTCGCGAATTAACTCCGCAATTGTCTCGGCTTAGGCTAAAATCTAATTGAAACGAATTAATACAAGGTCTGAAAATGGTCAATAACATCATGCGTTCTGCGCTATTACTCATTCTAGCAGTCTCGATCTCAGCCTGTGGCTTCCACTTGCGCGGCAATATTCCGCTGTCAGATGGGGTTAAAAACATGTTTGTCAGTGCGCCGGAAGGGCCGTTCAAAGATCAACTGGAAAAAGTGTTAGCTAAAGCTGGAGCCGAACTATCGGCAACCGAAGCAGCAGCTGACACAATTTTGGTGGTTACCAGAGCAAACACACGTCGTACTGTTGGTACACTTGATGAGCGAGGAAAGGCAAATAGCTATAATCTGCGCTTTCGTGTTGATTATTCTTTGCTGGATCCTGTAGGTAATAATATACGTCCTTCTACCACATTGGTGGAATCGCGCCGATATGACTTCGACCCGGAAACCGTGGTGGAAACCGAAGCTGAAGAAGCTGAGTTGCAAGAGAATATGGAACAAGATTTATCGCTTCGGATCGTGCGCCAACTGTCAACTATCACAGATTACACGCCATAGTTGAAAGGCGAGTTTGTAACGTTAATACAATGCGTGTCACTCTGGATGAGGTAGCACAACGGCTCGCAGCGATCGGAGGGCCTGAATCGACTACTCAATTGCCTAGAGTAATTTTGCTTAACGGCAATGAGCCTCTGTTAGTAGAAGAAGCATTAGATCGAGTACGGGGTGTGCTAAAAGAGCAAGGCTTTTCCGAGCGGCTTCGATATCAATTGGAAACTGGTTTTGATTGGAGTCAGCTAACCGGAGTGGGTCAAGCGATGTCGTTGTTCGCTGAGCGGCGAATAGTTGAACTCAGGGTGCCAAAATCGCTCGGTACCGCAGGTACTAAAGCGATCACAGACTATTGTGAAAATGCATCCGAAGACGACATTTTGATTGTCATGATGCCGGCTCTGGATAAGCGCCAACGATCCGCCAAGTGGGTAAAAGCGATTGAGTCTGTGGGTTGGTTAGCGGATGGCCACGATGTTAGCCTGCAACAATTTCCGGCTTGGTTAAGACAGCGTCTCCAAAGCCGAGCCCTGCGAGTAGAGTCAGGCGTGATCGAATTAATGACCGAGCAGTTAGAGGGCAATGTTATGGCCGCAGCACAAGAAGTAGACAAGTTGCAAGTGCTGGCAAAAGACGGCGCTCTAACGCTGAAGCTGGTAACTGATAGCTTGGCAGATCAAGCTCGATTCGATGTTTACGCCTTGACCGATAGTTGTCTGCTTGGCGATTTTAGTCGAGTGCTGCGTATAAAGAATCGATTGCAATCTGAGGGCGTGGAGCCTGTGATTATGGTTTGGGCGTTGGTGCGAGAGATCCGTACTCTGGCCGCTATTTCATCTGGTATGCAGCGAGGCCAAAATAAGAGCATGTTATTCAAGCAGTACAGAATTTGGAGTAAACGAGAATCCTTAGTTAATACCGCTTTAAATCGACTTGCTACACCGACGCTTCACGATCTTTTGCAAAGAGCCGCTTATTTGGATCAAAGCGTAAAGGGGCAACGTTACTTGGAGGTCGGCAACCTTTGGTTTCAGATAGAGCAGCTATGTTGTCGGTTCTGCGGCGTCGAACTTGCGAGTACCGTTGACGATTCTTTTGCGAATTGTTGAAAGCGCGTTTTTATCCTTGAATTATTATTTCATTATTTGATCCCAACCAGCAATATTAAAGAGAACTACGTTGAATCTAGAACATCATATGCGGTCAATTGGTCAACGCGCTCGTGCAGCAGGCCGTTTGATGGCGTCAGCCAGTCGCGGAGAAAAAGACGCCGCCTTGCATGCAATTGCGGCGGAATTAGAGTCGTCGGTTAAAGATCTAATAGCCGCGAATAACAAAGATTTGGTTGCGGGCAAGAACAACGGTTTAGATGCGGCTTTGCTCGATCGCTTAGAGCTTAATCAAAACGGAATAGCCGCAATGGCTGAAGGTTGTCGTCAGGTTGCAGCGTTGCCGGATCCAGTGGGTGAGATAAGCGACTTAAGCTACCGCCCATCGGGCATTCAGGTTGGGAAAATGCGTGTTCCGCTGGGTGTGATCGGCATTGTCTACGAGTCACGACCGAACGTGACGGTTGATGCGGCGATATTGTGCTTGAAGTCGGGTAACGCCACTATTTTGCGAGGCGGTTCCGAGGCTATTCATTCAAATATGGCGGTCGCTAAATGTATTGCTGCTGGCCTATCCAGCGTTGGCTTGTCCCCCGATGCAGTTCAAGTTATTGAAACCACGGATCGTGCCGCTGTTGGGCATTTGATCACAATGCCGGATTCTGTTGACGTCATTATTCCTCGCGGTGGCAAAGGCTTGATTGAGCGTATTACACGCGATGCTAGTGTCCCGGTTATCAAACATCTTGATGGAATATGTCATGTCTATATCGATAACGAATGTGATCCGCAAAAGGCATTCGACATCGCATTGAATGCAAAAACTCATCGGTACGGAGTTTGCAATGCGATGGAAACGTTATTGGTGCATCAAGAGGTTGCCGCTCAGGTGTTACCTGAGTTATGCGAGGCTTACTCCGAAAAAGGCGTGGAACTTAGAGGTTGTGAACGAGCGCAAAAAATACGATCAATGAACACGGCCACTAACGAAGATTGGGGCACAGAGTATCTGGCACCTATATTGGCAATCAGAGTGGTCGACGATTTTGACCAAGCGGTGCAACACATTGCTGAATTCAGTTCCAGCCATACGGAAAGCATCGTTACCGAGAACTACACAACCAGTCGAAAATTTATTCAGCAGGTCGATTCAAGTTCTGTCATTATTAATGCCTCAACCCGGTTCGCTGATGGCTTCGAATATGGCTTAGGTGCTGAAATCGGTATCAGTACCGACAAATTGCATGCTCGCGGGCCTGTCGGGCTAGAAGGCCTAACGTCACAAAAATACATTGTTTTCGGCGACGGCCACATTCGTCGCTAACGTGTTCCAGTGGCAAAGGAATCCCAAAAGGAATCTGAATTTTCTCCAAAAGTAGGACTCGTTCGTAAACCTGAGCTGATCGGTATTTTTGGAGGAACGTTTGATCCTATCCATCTCGGGCATTTAAACGCCATGCATATGCTCTGTCAGCATATTGCGTTTGACGTGGTTCACTGGGTATTAAGCGCCAGACCACCACATAAAGATGAGGTCAGTGCCAGTATTGAGCACCGTTTCTCGATGATGCAGTTGGCAATGGCCGACTGGCCAAGCTATGTTGCAGATGACATTGAAATTCGCCGCCAAGAAAAGTCGTATACCGTAGACACGGTAGAGGCCTTTAAGACTTCTTTTCCGAATTCACGAATTTGTGTGATTATTGGCGGTGACAGTTTGCTCAATCTGCCTCAATGGCACCGTTATCAGGAGTTGGTAAACATGGTGGACTGGGTGGTTATGAGCAGACCTGGTTACGCCTTGAACCTACCAGATCAACTTCAGCAGCGCGTGGTTTCGACACCGAACGAGTTGAGCAGCAGCACAGGCGGCAAAATATGGTTGTTTGAAGAAAGCAAATTCAATATTTCTTCTACCCAATTACGCCGAGAGTTGGCGCAGCCAATAAACGGTAAATTAGCGAAAGAATTTCTCCCCAAGGCTGTTTTTTCCTATATTCGCGAGCAGCAACTGTATAAAATAGACACCATGAATGCAGAACAAATTAAAGATCAAGTAGTTGATGCCCTAGAGGACATAAAAGGCGTTGATATTCGAGTAATTGATATCAATGATATTTCTGATTTCGCCGATTTTATGGTGGTGGTCAGTGGTACCTCTGATACGCATGTTAAAGCTTTGGCCCGTTCGGCGTCAGATGCTCTTCGAAAGCAAGGCGTTAAGCCATTAAACGAAGATGGCGCTGACGTTGGTGAGTGGGTGCTGGTAGATTTTGGTGACGTGGTATTGCATGTAATGCGCCCTGAAGTGCGAGAATATTATGACTTGGAAAAGCTGTGGGATGAAGATGTCCGCGCGTTAATGAAAAAACATCGTGAAGAGCAGGACAGCGCCTAGTCCAGTAGCGTGTTAGTCGATGTTACAACGTCAATATCCAGCGTTTTGGATCTAATGATTATCGCTCATGCGTATTAAGTTATTGGCCGTTGGCACACGTATGCCGCTATGGGTGGAACAAGGTTACAACGAGTATGCACAACGTATGCCTAAGTTATGTCAACTGGAGTTAGTTGAAATAGCGGCGAAAAAACGAGGGAAAAATGCCGATACTGCACGCATTTTACGGGATGAAGCTCAGGAATTACGGGCTGCCGTGCCGAAGGGTGCACTAACGATTGCCTTGGATCGCAAAGGCAGACATATCGATACCGAGATGCTTGCCAGTAAGCTGCAAAACTGGATCGATGAAAGTCAGGACGTAGCCATTTTAATAGGTGGTCCGGAGGGGATTGATCCAAATTTTCTTTCCCAGGTACCGCGTAAATGGTCTTTATCGGCCATGACATTTGCTCATCCTGTGGTGCGTGTCATGCTGGCCGAACAACTGTACCGAGCATGGAGTATTAATGCCAATTTACCATATCATCGAGGGGATTAGCCTTGTCTGACGCAAATTTGATATTAGCTTCTGGTTCTCCGAGGCGTCGACAAATGCTCGAGGAATTGGGCGTGGAATTTTCAGTGCATGTCACCGATACAGACGAAAGCCGCAATCAAGGCGAAGCGCCGGAAGATTTTGTGATTCGTCTTGCTAAAGATAAGGCTAATGTTGCGCACCTTGATTTACAACAGGACAATATCGTAATTCTTGCCGCTGATACAATCGTCGTTCAGGGCGATTTTGTTTACGGAAAGCCAACCGATTATGAACATGCCCAGCAAATTTGGCATAGTTTGAGCGCTAACAAGCATCAGGTGTTAACGGCGATCTGTTTGCTTCATGGTGGGCGAACTCATGTCAGAGTTGCCATTACCGATGTGGAGTTTGGGCGCATCACACCTGAGCAAATGAAGCGTTATTGGGCGACCGGAGAACCTCATGACAAAGCAGGTGCATACGCAATTCAGGGCTATGCTTCAGCTTGGGTTAAGCTTATTAATGGTAGTTATAGTAATGTGGTTGGTTTACCTTTACGTGAAGTAAATGAATTATTGGCCATTATTGACAGGAACTGGCTCTAGATTGCGTAACTATTAGCAATGAGTATCTGCCGTTGTTCACTATTCCATCGCATCCAGTTGTGCAGACCTTACAATAATTTACCTAACACGCATGCCAATTTGTGGGAGCCTTGTCATTAGTCAGCAAAGTCGTATATATAGAGAGAATTAGTAGCAGTGGCATCAAAAGACGAAATATTGATCAATGTAACGCCTCGAGAAACGCGAGTGGCGGTGGTTGAGAATGGGCGTCTGCAAGAGCTTCATCTTGAACGCACATTGTCTCGTGGCATCGTGGGCAACATATTCAAAGGAAAGGTGGTTCGAGTGTTGCCTGGTATGCAGGCGGCCTTCGTTGATATTGGTTTGGATAAGAATGGTTTTTTGCATGCGGCTGATATCGCACGAAATGATCCGGCTTTTGCGGGTCGGCCTATGCGTGATGTTCCGCCTATTCAAGAACTGGTGCATGAAGGCAAAGTTGTTTTTGTGCAAGTACTGAAAGACCCGATTGGCTCTAAGGGCGCACGTTTGACGATGGAGCTCAGTATGCCGTCACGAAACCTGGTTTATTTGCCAAATGGTTTCGATATCGGCATTTCTCAAAAAATAGAGAGCGACGAAGAGCGCGAACGACTGCACAGCCTTGTTTCAGGACAAATTGAAGAACACGACCTGAAAGGCGGGTTTATTATCCGCACCTTGGCTGAATCGGCTAGCGATGAAGATATTGCCAATGACATGCTGTTTCAACAGAGAATTTGGGGTTATGTTAGTAGCGCGATGAAGGACGCAGCACCAGCATCACTCATTCATGAAGATGTGCCTTTATCACTACGTACTATGCGTGATTTAGCGCATGATGATTTGGAGAAAATTCGAATAGACTCACGAGAAAGTTTTGATAAAGCACGCGAGTTCGCACAAGACTTCATGCCCGAACTGGTGGACATGCTCGAATATTACCCAGGTGAGCAGCCTTTGTTTGGTCTTTACTCTATTGAGAGTGAGATAGAGAGCGCGATGCATCGCAAGGTAATGCTCAAATCCGGTGGCGATATGATTATCGACCAAACCGAAGCAATGACTACCATTGATGTAAACACGGGTTCCTATGTGGGTCGACGAAACCATGAAGAGACTTTGTTTAAAACCAATCTTGAGGCGGCTACTGAAATTGCACACCAGCTGCGTCTGCGGAACCTTGGCGGTATTATTATTGTTGACTTTATTGATATGCAAAGCGCCAGCCATAAGAAACAGGTTTTAGCCGCCTTAGCGGCCGCTATTTCTAAAGACCGAGTGAAAATTAACGTCACCGATATATCGCCCTTGGGGTTAGTTGAAATTACTCGTAAGCGAACCAGGGAGAGTCTGGAGCAGGTGATGTGTGAGACATGCCCAGTTTGTAATGGTCGCGGTACCATCAAAACCGTGCATACAGTTTGTTATGAGATTTTGCGTGAGATATTGCGTGAAGATCGTCAATATAAGGCCCAGGCGTACACGATTGTTGCCGCTCAGAACGTGATAGATTTGCTGTTAGACGAAGAGGCCAGTAGTTTGGCGGATTTGCAAGAGTTTATTGATCGCCCAATCAGCCTGCAGGCTGATCCCTACTATCAACAACAACAATATGATATCGCGCTGGCATGAAACTGTTAATCAAAATAGTTATTGGCCTAACGCTACTGTATCTCCTTTTCTGGGGCGGTGTTGCGGCGTATTTCACCTATGCTGACCGACACAAAGGTTTGCTAGAGTCTAATCTAAGCGCGATGTTCAAGCGCCAAGTTACCATACAAAATGTTGAAACAATCTGGCGCGGATTTTCCCCAAGACTAAAAATTGAAGGCTTTCGTGTTGCGGGTGATACGCCAACCGAGCCTGCGCTGGCATTTGAATCATTGTCAGCCGTTGTTAGCCCGAGCTCAATATTGACTCTTTGGCCTAGCTTCACTGAATTCGCATTGGAAAAACCATTGGTCGAAATCGTCTCACTTGAGAACAATCGGCTGCGGGTTGCAGGTATAGACTTACCCGCTCAACGCCGAAACGTTAGTATTAATCAGCGCGCTATTTCTTGGCTGCTTGACCAACAGAATGCAACCTGGGTGGATGGTGAAATCGTTTGGCACCGAGACGAAGATAGGGTGCATCGCTATCAAGATATTGATATTGAATTTGATCGCCTTTCTCAAGCGAGAACACTTAAAGCATCAGTGAACACCCCTAAGGGGCCGCTGGCATTTATCGCCAAAACCAACGGTGATCTGATCAGTGATTCTAATTGGGATGCTTCCTTAGAGGTCGAAGGTGAGAGTGGTGAGCGCCTGTTAACTCCTGACGACTTGTCAGTCAGTGTTGATGATGGGCAAGGCCGAGTGCTGCTAAAAACACTGGACGTAGAACGTATTCGAGATTTTATTAAACTAACCGGGCTAGCGGGCGAAGCCGGTTGGCTATTAGACGCCAAATTAATGGGGAGATTACATGATGTGCATTTGGATTTTTCTGGCCCCTTGCTTAACATCGAAACCTGGTCGTTAGAAGCTGCGGCGTCTGGAATCGGATTTAAGTCAGTCGGTCGAGCGCCTGCGATGAATAATCTCAGCGGCGAACTCAAAGCGTCGATTGATGGTGGTACGTTTGTTTTTGCTGCTCGAAACTCAGAATTTAGTTGGTCGCAATGGTATGAGAAAAGCTTCCCTATAAATCGAGCGATGGGTGAGTTTAATTGGCAGATCAGCTCGACCGGCGAAGTCAATATTTCGATGCGCAACGGCGAGTTTGAAGATCGTAATGCTCGTATTTCAGATATTAATGCAGACATCAAAGTCGACACTGGTGCCCGTAAGGTCTCTAACTTCGGTCAGTTATTTAAGGTCGATTCGGTTTCTGAACTGCGTTATACGCCTAGCGGAGAATTGATTGAGAGCTCGACAGCAAGCAGTTCTCGTTCTCCTTTAAGCATCGAGGCCAGCGCCAAATTCGACGTATTCGATATCAGCAAGTTGGCCGCTTATTTGCCAAATAATCCAAAGCTAAGGAATTTTAAGACGTGGTCAAGCAACGCGTTTTTATCGGGTACGGTTACTAACGGTCAGGTTCGTTATAGTGGAGAAGTATCAGCAACCGCGTTTGCCGAAGGTAAGGCCAATTTAGATGCATCTGCGGATTTTGCCGACGTGACCGTAGACTACGCGCCAGCGCAAGATTGGCCCGCCGCGACACGAGGATTGGGTTCGGCCACAATCAAAAACGAACTGTTGACGATCTCTCCATCGGAAATCTGGCTTAACGGCGACCCCTTGAGTGACGCTGAATTGCAAATCAGTTCATTATTTCAAGCTGATCGTGCGTTAAGTGTTCGAGGTAAAACCACCACTTCATTGGTTAAGGGAATGGATTTTCTTTTTAAAGGACCGCTGATTAAACCTGAAAATCGTGATTCTGAACTGCCCATTATTACCAAAAGTGGATGGGTCGATATATCTACCCAGGTAGATATGGTACTAAATAATGTAAACGATACTCGCGTAAACGGAACCGCTCAAGTAAGGGATGGAATGGGTCTATTGCCGGAGGATGTGCCGGTAGAAAATATTAATGCAACAGTCGTTTTTACGGAGAGAACGATAGAATCCAAAAACGTTAGCGCCACATTCTTGGGGGGTGAAACTAACGGTAAAGTAATCACCGTTAGAGAGGCACAACCCCCCGTTGCAAAGCTAATCGCAACCGGGGTGGCCAAAACTGAAGAGTTAACGCCATGGGTTGGAGAACATCTTCTTACTTGGTTTGATGGTGAAGCTCCGTGGCAAGGTTCAGTACTTTTTGACGGTAATCGAATTGAAGTTGAGGGTGTTTCAAACTTAGAGGGCATAGAAGTGAGCGCTCCGGCACCGCTTCTCAAATCTGCTGAACAAGGTTCCAGTTTGAGCTTATCGATGGTATTTGGTGGCGGTGAAATACAACAGTCGTTGTCGATAGATTATGGCGACTCCATGAGCGCACAGTTTAGATCGAATTTGCCGTCAGATAATTCGTTAAAAAAGCCGTCGCTATTCGATAATGCACTAATCAGAGTGGGTGGTCCAGAGCGGCAGCCTTTAGCGCCAGGGATCAACTTTTCAATTAACTATGATGCGATCAATTTGGATGATTGGCTAAGTGCGATTATTGATCTGGCGTCTTATGAACCTAAGCAGCCTGCAGATAACACCGATTTTTTAGATGCCATGCGCTCGGTAAAAATAGTTGCGAATCAGCCAGTTTTTCTCGATAGGGATTTTGGATCGATCGATATTTCCGCCGTTTCGGTAGATGGTGAGCATTGGATCGGCTCATTACTTGGCGACAATATCGGGGGCACTATGCAAATGCAACCGAGAGCTGAGGTGGGTCACTATGGATTTAAACTATCGCACCTAATCATCAGTGAAGATCCAAATCCCGGGGCGCCTTTGGAGGCGATCGATTACAGTCTGCGTCCCAGCGAATTTCCGTCCATTAGTTTGGAAGTGGATAATTTTAGATCAGCAGGCAAGAATCTAGGAGCACTATCACTCACCGCCAGGCCAGAGGGTGATCAGTGGTTGGTTGACAGTTTCGAACTTAAGCATAATGGAATCAATACCACGGCTTCGGGCGGTTGGGTTAATACTGCGGAGCTGGGTTCTATTTCAAGGTTTACCTTTAATACGGTGATCGATGAAGCAGAAGGTGCGTTCAATGATATGGATTTTGATGGCATTATCAAAAAAGGCAAAGGCACGGTTAATGGAGAATTACGCTGGATTGGTGCGCCTCATGAGTTTGATTATGGGCGTCTAAACGGAGAGTTTGATGCGTTTATCAGCGACGGAGAGCTAGTTAAGATTGAGCCTGGGGGTGGCAAACTTCTAGGCTTGTTCAATTTTAATGCTATCGCTCGACGATTGGTATTCGATTTCAGGGACGTTTTTGCCTCTGGTTTGAAGTTTGATCGGATGCGTTATGCGGGAGCCTTGGCTGATGGTGAGGCCATTCTCAGCGAGGCATTTGTGCTCGCGCCAGCGGTATTCGTTCGCATGGAAGGAAAAGTAGACTTAAACAAAGAATTAGTAGACCTAGAAGTTCATGTCTCGCCGGAGTTGGGTGGTAATTTGGCGCTATTGAGCGCCCTGGCAAATCCAGCCGCAGGCGCCTTTGTTTTTATTACTCAGCGAATTTTTAAAGATGAAATGCGTAACTCCAATTTTAAGAGTTATCGAGCGCTGGGTACTTGGGAAGATTTCGAAATGGAGGAGATAAAGAGTGCGGCTGGTCCGGATGCCGAAGTGTCAGAATCGTCCGAAAAAAACCTTGAGTCAAGTGAACCGGTGACAAATCAACCGGAGACAGATACGGATGTTGAGGCTGAGGCGATCCTCGAGCCAAACCTTGATGATCGTCAAAGCATATCGCAGGATATTGAATCTTCGCAATCAAACCCTAATTTATAGTCTATATTCAGCAACTTTGTACCCATTAGCATATCTGTTTTTCAATGAGTTTTGCTATCATTGAGCGCTACGTTGTTGTTTTTTGAGCTAGATTTAATGTCGGGCTCCATTTGCTTTCACAAGCGCCAATCTGGACGTTTACTAAATATATGAATCAAGAACACTTATCGATCGCGCAGGCTACCTTGCTCGAGCCTACGGGCTTGTCTGACGCCCACTTAAATCAGTTTATGCAG
This sequence comes from Arenicella sp., assembly GCA_965230315.1. Classification (GTDB taxonomy): domain Bacteria; phylum Pseudomonadota; class Gammaproteobacteria; order Arenicellales; family Arenicellaceae; genus Arenicella. The sequence continues at coordinate 2,277,953 of CBDDKT010000002.1, read as the reverse complement.
AAGCTAACAAATGTTAGCGGTAGTGATTTTGCTGATTTGTATTTTCAATATTCAAAGCATGAAAGCTGGTCGCTGGATGAAGGGCAAGTAAAGACCGGTAGTTTCAATATAGATCAAGGTGTTGGATTGCGTTCCATTGTTGGCGAAAAGACAGCGTTTGCGTACAGTGAAGATTTGAACGCGACCGCGATATCGCAGGCTGCGGATGTTGTGTCGGCTATCGGTCGCCAGGGTCAGAATGTGCAGGGCAATACGGTTTGGAGACCGCAAGGCATTAAGTCCTTGTATTCAGAATTGGACCCGGTTGCGGCTCTTGATGATGCCAGTAAAGTGGCCATTTTAGAGCAAGCAGACAGAGCTGCGCGTGATCGCGACCCAAGAGTAAAAGAAGTGATGGCAAGTCTATCTGGCGTGTATGAAGTTGTTTTAATCGTCACAAGCGATGGTCGCCAAATACCGGATGTGCGCCCATTAGTGAGATTGAATGTATCCGTCATTGTGGAACAAAATGGCAAGCGTGAACGCGGCTCTATGGGCGGCGGCGGTCGTTTTGGATTTGATTACTTTGACACTTCGATGATCGAGCACTATTCGCATGAAGCTGTGCGTCAGGCGCTCGTGAGTTTGGAGGCTATTGATTCTCCTGCGGGTACAATGGAAGTGGTGCTAGGCAATGGCTGGCCGGGCATTTTGTTACACGAAGCGGTTGGTCACGGTTTAGAAGGAGATTTCAATCGAAAAGGCACTTCGGCGTTTTCTGGTCGTGTCGGTGAGAAAGTCGCCAGCGATCTATGCACCGTGGTCGACGATGGAACCATTGCAGATCGTCGTGGTTCACTCAGTGTTGATGATGAAGGGAACCAAACTAAGAATACCGTTTTAATAGAAAAGGGAGTTCTTAAAGGCTATATGCAAGATGAGCACAACGCACGTCTAATGGGTATGGAGGTAACCGGCAATGGTCGCCGAGAATCGTTCGCACATTTACCGATGCCACGAATGACTAATACGTATATGCATTCTGGTGAACACGATCCGCAAGAAATTATTAAAAGTGTGAAGAAAGGGCTCTATGCCGTCAATTTTGGTGGTGGGCAAGTCGATATTACTTCTGGTAAATTCGTTTTTTCGTCGAGTGAAGCCTATCTTATTGAAGATGGTAAAATCACCGCGCCAGTAAAAGGAGCCACATTGATTGGAAACGGCCCCGAAGCGATGCAGACGATCAGTATGGTTGGCAACGATATGAGCCTCGACTCGGGTGTTGGTGTCTGCGGTAAGGATGGTCAGAGCGTTCCAGTTGGTGTAGGTCAGCCAACCCTGAAGATGGATGCGTTGACAGTGGGAGGAGTGCAGTTATGACCGGCTTGAATTTAACTAAAGCGGCAGAATATGCGATTGACTACGCCAAGAAGCAAGGCATAGATCAATCAGAAGTATCGCTTCACCAGGGTACAGGAGTGTCGATTACCGCGCGCCAGCAAGAGCTGGAAACGGTTGAGAAGCACAATGATGCGCAACTCGTCGTCAGTGTTTATAAAGATAATAAGACCGGTTCAGCCAGTAGTGCTGATATGAGTGAGCAAGGGATACGCAGTACGGTTGAGGCGGCTGTCTCAATCGCGCGTTATACCGGCGCCGATGATTGTTTTGGGTTGGCTGATGCTGATCGTATGGCATCTACTGAAAAAGACTTAGGCTTGTATCACGTGTGGGATGCGGATGAAGCACAAATGCTTGATATCGCCATGCGCTGTGAACAAGCGGCTCTAGAATCCAGTGACTCGATTACAAATTCTGAAGGTGCATCGGTTAACGCGTACTCTGGCTCCGCGGTCTATGCCAATTCATACGGTTTTTCCAGTGAAAACCGTGGCAGTCAATACAGTATTTCTTGTTCTGTTATTGGCTCCAATGAAAGCGGCATGCAACGTGATTATTGGTATGACAGCAACCGCAATGCCGCCGAGTTAGACTCAGCCGAAGAAATAGGGGCAGTTGCGGCTAAACGAACGATAGCGCGTTTAGGCGCTCGCCAGATAGATTCTTGCCAAGCATCTGTTATGTATGATTCAGCGATGGCCAAAAGCTTGATCAGCCATTTAATGGGCGCGATCAAAGGCGGTGCTATTTATAAGAAAGCCAGTTTTATGTTGGATAAGATCGGTGATGATGTGTTACCAGACTTTGTCACTATTGCCGAAAATCCGCACAAACTGGGTGGAATGAGCAGCGCTTGGCATGATGGTGAAGGTGTGGCAACCGCTGCCTATCGAGCGATTGTTGAATCAGGTCGATTACAGAGCTATGTGTTGGGATCCTATACTGCACGTAAGCTGGGGCTAGAATCAACCGCGAATGCCGGAGGTGTTCGTAATTTGAGTGTGAGTAATACCGGACAGTCGACTGATCAATTGTTGCGTGATATGGGTGAAGGGCTATTGATAACCGAACTGATCGGTTCTGGAATCAACATGGTCACCGGAGATTACTCTCGCGGTGCCGCCGGGTTTTGGGTAGAGAATGGCAAAATTCAATATCCAGTGGAAGAAATCACGGTCGCTGGTAATTTGCTGGATATGTATCGCAATATAGTGGCTATCGGTGATGATGACGATCAGCGTGGTAGTACAGAATGTGGATCTATCGTCATTGAAAATATGACGATAGCCGGCAGTTAGCGGTATAATGCCGCGCGTTTTTGGGATGCTCACAATGGCTTAAAGCCATAATTAGTGTCTGACAAGCTACTTTTATAACGATTTTCGAAGAAATTTTAAGAAAATGCCTATTTATCAATATCAATGTGCCGATTGTGGTCACGCTCTTGAAGCGTTGCAGAAAATAAGTGATCCGAAATTGGTCGATTGCCCTGCGTGTAATGCACCGACGCTAAAGAAGCAGGTTACCGCCGCGGCGTTTAAGCTGAAGGGGACGGGCTGGTACGAAACTGACTTTAAAAATTCTGGTAAAGCGGCGATCGATAAAGCGCCTGCGCCAGAGCCTGCTGCCACTGCATCAGGGACTGATTAGGGTCTTATTATGATGGCGCGCTTAAGACGATATTTTGTTGCAGGCTTGTTGGTTTGGTTGCCTTTGGTGGCAACCTATGTGGTGCTGTCGTTTTCGATTCAGCTGATTGATCGCAGTCTATTGTTATTACCGCCTGCGGTTAGACCTGAAAATTTAATCGGTTTTAAAATCCCCGGTTTGGGTGTGATACTGACGATACTGTTAGTGTTGATCACGGGATTGATAGTTGCTAATTTTTTTGGCCGACGCATAGTCGGCGCGTGGGAAAATTTGCTCTCTAGAATACCCCTGGTAAGAACCGTATATGGCGCGGTGAAGCAGATAACCGCGAGTTTGTTTTCAGATGCCAGTCAATCATTTCGTGAGGTGGTATTAGTCGAATATCCTCGCCGAGGTTTGTGGATGCTGGCCTTTGTTACTGGTGACACCCCTAAAAAGTTTCAACAAGTCGTAGAGCAAGACTTAATAAATATTTATGTGCCTACCACACCGAACCCTACTTCCGGCTTTTATATCATGGTGCCCCCAAGTGACATAAAACGATTGGATGTGCCGGTTGAAGTTGGTTTAAAAATGATTCTGTCTGCCGGTGTTGTCAACCCTCTAGACGACCCTGAAGAAGCGAAGAAAATCGCCGCTGAGATCAGAAAGAAAGAACAAGCTCAGGCTAAAGCGAAAGCCAAGGCAGAAAAAAAATAATTCGCTATTCAAAAACGATTCAAGAGAAGAAAATGAAAGCACTACGCAGTCACAACTGTGGCGAAATTAATGAAAGCCTAATTGATCAAGTTATTACTGTTGCTGGTTGGGCACAGCGTCGTCGGGATCACGGCGGCGTGATTTTTATTGACCTACGTGATGCCTCTGCGTTGTTACAAGTGGTGGTCGACCCTGATGCGGTAGAGGCCTTTGCAATTGCGGACACGGTGAGAAACGAACATGTGCTTCAGGTAACGGCCAAGGTTCGCGCTAGGCCCGATGGGACGACAAATCCCGAACTACCAACGGGCATGGTTGAAGTGTATGCGACAGAAATTGAAGTGCTAAATCGATCTGAGCCAATTCCGTTTCAGCTCGATGACGATGATATGAGTGAAGCTGTACGTTTGAAGTACCGTTATTTGGATCTGCGTCGTGAAAAAATGCAAACCATATTTCGCTTGCGCAGTGGTGTAACAAAGTATTTTCGTGACTTTTTGGAAGCCGAAAACTTCTGTGATATCGAGACGCCGATTCTTACTAAATCGACCCCAGAAGGTGCTCGTGATTACTTAGTGCCAAGCCGAGTACATGCTGGAGATTTCTTTGCGCTGCCACAATCCCCACAGTTATTTAAGCAACTGCTTATGGTTGCCGGTTTTGAGCGTTACTACCAGATAGCGCGTTGTTTTCGGGATGAAGATTTGCGTGCTGATCGGCAGCCGGAGTTTACTCAGCTTGATATCGAAACCTCGTTCATGAATGAAGAAGAAATCATGACCATGATGGAGCAAATGATTAGAGGCTTGTTTAAGGCAAAGCTCGACGTCGATTTGCCCGCTGAGTTTCCGCGAATGACCTATGCCGATGCAATTGAAGAGTATGGCATTGATCGACCGGATTTGCGTATTCCATTGAAGCTGGTGTCGGTAACCGATTTAATGAAGAACGTAGACTTTAAAGTCTTCTCAGCGCCGGCTAATTCTGACGACGGTCGTGTTGCAGCGATGCGTGTACCAGGTGGTGCGGCCAGGTTGAGTCGTAAGCAAATCGATAACTATACCGAGTATGTCAGCAATTACGGTGCTCGAGGCTTGGCATATATTAAGGTAAATGATTTGTCTGCCGGTCTTGACGGCTTGCAGTCTCCGATTGTGAAAAACTTGAGCGGCGATGTTTTACCGAAAGTGATGGAGCGAGTCGGCGCTCAAGATGGTGACTTGGTATTTTTTGGTGCCGATCGAGCAAAGGTCGTTAATGATTCGCTTGCAGCGCTGAGAGTAAAAGTCGGCATCGATTTGGATATGGTTGAATCAAAGTGGTCACCGATGTGGGTTGTCGACTTTCCAATGTTTGAGAAAGACGAAGATAATGGTCGTTGGACTTCATTGCACCACCCTTTTACGGCACCAAAAGTAGATCAAATTGACGAGCTTTTAGTGAATCCAGGTAAGGTGTTATCGCGCGCTTACGATATGGTATTAAACGGTACTGAATTGGGCGGTGGTTCCATTCGTATCCACCAAACCGATGTTCAAAAACAAGCCTTTACTGCACTCGGTATTGATGAGGACGAAGCAGAAGAGAAATTTGGCTTTTTATTGGATGCGCTGCGCTATGGAGCCCCTCCTCACGGCGGAATTGCGTTTGGTGTTGATCGTATCGTCGCGATGATGTCTGAAGTTGAGTCCATTCGAGACGTCATAGCGTTCCCTAAAACTCAAAAAGCATCGTGTTTATTAACCGACGCGCCAAGTGGTGTTGATAAAACGCAACTGCGAGACTTGCATATTCGCTTAAGCCCCGCCGCACAGGCAGCAAAGCAAGCTGCCAGTGAGCAAGCTGAATAAAATCGTGTTCAATTTAAGGTGGTGGTGTTTGCATACGCAACGATTGCACGCTTTATAATGACAAGGTTCAGCTAATGCAAAACGAAGGCAAAGTTAGCAGCGATATCAATGTTCAGGCAGATGTGTCGCTGCAGCCTTACAATACTCTTGCCGTGCCCGCCAGGGCTGCATTCTTGATCCGATGTACCTCGATTGACCAGTTAAACAATGCTCTCGATTTCGCGATCACTAGAGACTTGCCGATACTCATACTCGGTGAGGGCAGCAACACCGTATTTGCCAAGAACTTTGAAGGACTCGTGATTCTTAATCGCTTAACCGGCATCAAGGTATTGGATGAAGATTTACACAGTGTAACCATAGAAGTAGCCGCCGGTGAGAATTGGCATGACTTTGTTCAATATTCATTGCAACAAGATTGGTATGGTCTGGAAAACTTAGGCTTGATTCCAGGTTTAGTGGGCGCCGCGCCAATTCAAAACATTGGCGCGTATGGTGTTGAAGTGAAAGACACCATTAAGGCTGTGAATTACCTTGAACTGGATTCACAGCGCCAGCGGTCGCTCAACAATAGTGAATGTGAATTCGCTTACAGAGATAGCGTTTTTAAGCATGCCTTAGCGGGTAATTGCGTTATCACCTCTGTCGTTTTTCGATTGCATAAGCTGCCTTCGGTTAACCTTTCTTATCCGGCTTTGGCAGAGCGCTTTGACAGCAACCCCAGCCCACAAGATGTGTTTGAAGTGGTATGCGACATTCGCGCTAAAAAATTACCGATGCCCGACGACATCCCAAATGCGGGCAGCTTTTTCAAGAATCCGATTGTTAATGAAGCGACGTACTCGCAACTTAAGACATCGCACCCTTCTATAGTGGCATTTCCAATAGAGGGCGGAGGTGCCAAATTAGCGGCTGCCTGGTTGATAGAGCAATGTGGTTGGAAAGACAAATCGGTCGATGCGGTGTATGTGCACCGTGATCAAGCGTTGGTGGTGGTTAATCCAAATTCAAAAAGTGGTGAATCTATTCTAAGGCTAGCGACCGCCATCCAGAACGAGGTTGAATCAGTCTATGGCGTCTCTCTCGAGATCGAACCACGGATCTACTAGATAAGGATAGACATAAGTCGGTGAGTGATGGACCGATATTCGTGCACCATATTGGAGCAAATAGGCATTGTTTAAATTGTCGTTTTTTCGAGACTTTCTTGAAATAAGCAAGGATAAGGTTAACATTTAGTAATGCTGAAACTTATTGTGACACGGTCAGTACTAAGGTTAGAGAAACCTTATTGAAATAAACTGGCCGAGTAATGACATTAGAAAACGACAAATTGCATATTTTGGGCGACTTTGCCTCGTTTAAGAGTAGCACTATATTGCTGCTTTTTTTTGCACTACTGCTTTTGGGGACGAGTGGCACACAGGCCCAGGAAGCTCCAAAAAAAAAGGGCTGGGCAGTTAAATCAGAGTCAAGTTCAGAGCAAAAAGCAGATCGTCGCGAAACGATTGATGAGTCGTCTGCGAAACCTGCTGCGGTTGTAGAAAATATAGAAGAGCCTACGCGCGTTGAGTCAGGCATTACGCAAAATCTGGGGGCAGAACAAACAATTGAAACCACCTCTGATGATGGTGATCAAATAGCGGCCGAGAGCGTTTCTAATACAAAACCGGTGGAGTCTGGGCAATTGCTTGATGAACAGGCGCAAAATCGACCACTTTCGGAAGAAGAGCTGTTACTGCAATACGACATTACCCAAGGTGCAAAACCAATAGATGTTCCGCCGATTAATGTCAGACCGGTGGCCGTTCTAAGCCCCGAGCTACGCGATAGTTTGGAGCGTCAATTTCAAGAAATTCAGACCTTAAAAGAAACCGAGGATGCCTTTAGCGAGCAATTAGGAGAATCGTATTTGGCGTATGGCAGAACGCTGATGCAAGCAGGGCGAATAGATGAATCGCGCAAGATGTTGGTCAATGCCTTGCACATCGCGAAGATCAATAATGGCGTGACCAGCATTGAGCAACGACCTATCTTGCGAGAGCTGTTTGAGATGAATTTTGCATTAGGCAATACTGAAGAAACAGAAGAACATCTCAACCGAATAATTTGGCTTGAAAAAAAAGTTCCTAATAAAGACGATATCTATTCTTTCGACCTGGTCGTCCGATTGGGTAGCTATTACCTGGATTTATATTTGAACAACCCGATTGTAAGCGAGCAGAGTCTAAATTACCTAAATAGCTCAACTCGATATCTTGGTTACGCAGTTAATCGATATGGCGATAAACCATTAAGCCAGATTCTATTGCCATATGGAGAATTGGCTTTGGCGCACCACTTCAAGAGCCGCATACAACATGAAGTTGATCGTTCTTTCTATCAAGATACCCGACAACGTTCATATACCGACCTGAACCGTTCGGCCTCGCGCCAAGGGTTAAGGCTCAGCTCGTTTTCACGTAGTGAGCGATATTTAAAAGATTATTTACGAAAAGCAAAAAATGAGCGCGATCTAATCAACACCATTCAAGCCTTGCTTGGCTTGGGCGATTTGAATTTGCTGGCTGATAAAACCAACACCGCCAGTAAGTACTATGATCTGGCTTGGAGTGGCGCACAAAATTTGCCAGTGACACACCCTTTGGTCGAAAGTTTTAATGCGCCGGTAAAATTGCCTTCATTCAATTTTGCTGTGGTGCGCAGGCCTATTGCGCCAGTGCGAGAGTTTGAGACGATTCCCTTAAGTATCGACGTAGACGATGACGGTAAGGTGAGAAAGGTTGCACGCGAGGCATTGATTGATACCAGTGTTTCAAATACTAATAGAGCTAGGCGAATCGCCAAGCGAGTTAGGTTTCGACCTGTAATAGAAAATGGTAAGCTGACCGCAGTAAACGAATACCGCTATGAAGTTCAGGTTAGCGTGCGTAAGTCAAAAGCTGTAGCCACTAAAGACTCAGCCGAATAATTAACCGGAGATTGCTTGTGCAAGGTTTTGATAAAGCCAGATCAAATTTAACCGTTTTGACCATTGCGTCAGAGCTTGCTGTGCCTGCTCAAATCAAACGTTTGAGCGTCGTTATCGCAATATCTGCGCTCGTATCAGCCTGCGTAAGCCCGCCGTCTGGTGGTGGAAGTCAGGGACCGAGCGGTCCAAGTGGTCCGAGCGGCCCGTCATTACCACTGCCAGTACCTCCTGTTGGAGGGGGTGGCGGGCCCAGTGGGCCAAGTGCGCCATCAATACCTAAACCACCTCCTCAAGGCGGCTCTTCTGGCGAGCAAGGCGAAAGCGGTGAGCAAGCTGAAGGAAGTGAAGGCAGTGAAGGAGCAGAAGGTCAAGCCTCAGAAGGTGAAACCGGTGAAGGCGAAGCTGGAGAAGGTGAAATTGCTGCAGATTGGGAGGAAGAAGGCGAAGGTGAAGGTGAAGCGGGCGATGAAGATGTTAGCTTCGAAGAACCTGAAAAAGGTAAAGGCGGTGAATTTGAAGAACCATCATTCGAGGATCAAGGTGGCTTATCGGAAGAAGAACTCGCTGAACTTGAAAAAGAGCTGGATGAAACGCTCGGCGATTTTGATGAAGAAATTGAACGAGAGCAAGGCTATGCCGAAGGCCGGGCGAATGAAGACGGTGTCGGCGATTCAGATGATCCTTTCGAAGGTGAAGCCGCTTTTGAAGACTATGATGAAAACGAGGATGGTGTTGCAAAAGGCCGACGCCAACCATCGGCCAGTGGTCAGCAGTCTTCACAAGGCAGCGAATCTGCAGACAGCCAGGATTCGCAAGGTGCAGCGGGTCAGTCCAGTGCACAAACGAATAAACGAGAAGGAGAAGGCGAGGAGCAACAGCCTGAGCCTGGCCAGGAAAAAGACACACGTCCTGATCTCGAAGATTTACGCAAAAATGACGACATTGTCGCACGCCAGATTCGAGAAGCGGCCGAGAATGAAACCGATCCCGAGTTAAGGAAGAAGCTTTGGGACGAATATTATAATTATAAGCGCCAGTAATGGGGGGTAGAAATGTTGCCGAAGTTAATACCGAATAGACCCATGTCAACGATTAAAAGCATCGCTACGCTCTTTATTATATTGTGCATCAGCGCTTGCACGAATTATGAATACCACGAAACCAAGCAGGTTACGATAGAACGGGTTAACGAAGCCGAGGAACAGCTAATCGATGAACAACACCTTCTTGATGTAGGTGTCGTGTTGTTTGATCCGGGTGAAGTCGACCTAGATTCCGATGAAGCTGACTACTCTAGTGTTCGTCAAAGTGAAGCGGTTTGGTTTACAAATCAGCTTAAAAACACTCTCGATACAAGTAATGCTTGGGGCTTGGTCAGAGCGTTGCCCAAAAACAACCTCGGTCTTGATGTCTATGTCACTGGCTTGCTTTTGGAGTCAAACGGTGAGGTTGTTCGTCTGCAAATATCGGCTAAAGACAGCACCGGGCGAGAATGGTTTAGCAAAGAGTATGACCAACGTGCCAGTGCCTATGCCTATAACCCTGAGGTGAATTTGCCTGGTGATCCTTTTCAGGCAACGTTCAATGAAATTGCCAATGATTTGTTTAACTTTAGGGCAAGCCTCACTGGACCGGAATTACTGAATATTCGCAGCATGTCGAAAGTACTGTTTGCTCGGGATTTCGTGCCAGATGCGTTCAATGGGTTTGTTGAGACCGACGAGGTTGGTCAATTGAGCTTAACTCGTATTCCTGCAGATAATGACCCAATGATGCAGCGTGTGGAACGTATTCGGTCTCGGAATGATTTGTTTCTCGATGTTATACAAGATTACTATCGCGCCTTTAACAATAAGATGGAAGCACCGTACCAAGAGTGGCGTAAGCTGAGCTATAAAGAGGTACTTTATTCTCGCCAATTGAAGGAACAAGGCCGCAAAGAAAAAATTGCCGGTCTAGTCGCGATCGCAGGCGGTATAGCCGCCGCGACCAGCAGTAAAGGCCGCACAACTCGTGGAGCAGGGCACATCGGCATTTTTTCAGGTGCGCGAATTTTTGCCAATAGCTTCTTAAAGACTGAGGAAGCTCTTGGGCACAGCTCAACCTTGCGGGAGCTTGGCGCTTCGTTAGAATCAGAGCTTGAACCCAGCATTGTCGACTTGCAGGATCGAAGTGTTACGCTTTCGGGCACGGTTGATGATCAGTATCAGGAATGGCGCAGGATTCTTGGCGAAATGTTTCGCATAGAAGAAGGCGATGTAAGTGATCAAGACACTCAAACGGTCTCCAATATTGAACCTCAAGATAACCCGGTAGAAGAAACCTCTGAGACAGGTTTGTAGTGAACAATGGCAGATCAACATGACTCCGTCGGTCGTAACGCAAAAGACGAAAACAAAATAGAAGCCGTTGCGTTTGATGCTCCTGACGCGAGCCAAAAAGCCGCTCCCGATGCCAGTGCAAACGTAACGCTAGGTCGGCGAACCCTAATTACACGAGAAGATGCTCCGTGGTGGCACTCGCAGTTCAATTTAATGCTCGGTGTTTTTGGTTTATTAGTCCTTGCCGCTGGTGTGTTTATTTTGTTGGCACCAGACCCAAACGCAACGCGAGTCAGCAATACGGTCGTTTCCGCTCAAGGTGAAACCAGCACAGCGACGAGCCAGGTTGCCGAAGAAGACGATTCTCCTGCGCCATGGGATGAAAGTCGTATTAAACAAGCACGCACAGATTCTCAGGATATTCTCTCGCAACTTCTTAAATCGCAGAAGGAACTAGAGGCAAAGAATGTCACAGAGTGGGGCGCTCAGGGCTATGAATCTGCACTCGCGAAAGCCTCTCAGGGTGATGAGTTTTACAAAGTGAAAGACTTTCAAAATGCGGTTACAAGTTATCAAGATGCGCTAACCGAAATGCAGGCACTTGATAGCCTAATTCCACAAGTACTCAATGAGCTAATAGAACAAGGCAATAGTGCAATCGACGAAGGGAAAACAGACTTCGCACGTGAAAAATTTCAAGCAGCAATCGCCTTGGACCAGAACAGTATCCCGGCGTTACGTGGAATAGACAGAGCGGCAACTTTGGATCAAGTATTGAGTTTCGTGCGTGATGCGGCGCTGGATGAACAAGAGTTTCAATCTTCAGATGATATTGAGTTTCTGAAACTGGCGGCTGAAAAATACGCTCAGGCCTTGGCTCTTGATCCACGCACTGAAAGTGCCAAACTTGGCGCTCAAAGAGCCGCTGAACTGATTGCCGACAAACAATTTAGAGACGCCATGTCACAAGGCTTCGCGGCGCTTTTCGCGCAACGATTTGGTAGCGCTAAACAAGGTTTTTCTCAGGCGTTGAAAGTTAAGCCGAATGATGAAACAGCCAGCGCCGCCTATCGTCAGACTCTCGCTTCTGATAAGCGTTCTTCGCTTACGTCGATGTTAGCCAACGCGAAACGTCTAGAGGGAAGTGAAGAATGGGCAAGTGCGCTAAGTACCTATCAGGCGGTTTTGCAGCGTGACCCGAATCAAGTGAGTGCTAAGTTAGGGAAAATTCGTTCTCAAGCACGTAAGAATCTAGATATATCGATTAAAGAAGTACTGGCCGATACTTTAGCGCTGGCAAGAGGAACCCAACGTAAAAAAGCGGAGAATGTTCTGTCTGACGCTAAACGAATTAAGGGAAAGGGCGCCGTCTTGTCACGTCAAATCGCCAGTTTGGAGGCGTCGTTAAAGCAGGTAGACAGTACTGTTAAAGTGAGCTTTACTTCGGATGGTTTAACCGATGTGAATCTGACAAAAGCAGGCTCAAAGAAGATTCGCCTCGGCAAATTTTCGGTTAAGAACTTGGCCTTAAAGCCAGGACGCTATGTAATTAGTGGCGTTAGGCTTGGGTTTAAAGATGAGCGACGAGAAATAGAGTTGCGCGTTACAGGCGACGATATTCAAACTTTCTCCATCTCGTGCAAAACGCCAGTCGGTGGTACCGCAGTGGTGACTAATTAAGTCTCATGAATAAAATAGAAAAATTAGATAATGCTCGGATAGATGCAGTTGAGTTCGATATTCCAAGTGGTGAAATCGAAACTCAGAGTTTCAAACTTAGCGCGATGCACTTTGTGTTGTTTGGCTTCGCATTGCTTTGCCTTTTGTTCATTGCGTTTATTACCTTTGCCAAAAGTATCGAAGTAAGCGCAATTAAGCGTGATTTGAATGACCCAAATCGCTTTTTGAGTCAGGCCGCTGATATCAGTATTGCAACTCGCTTAAAATTGCCCCTAGGTAATAGAGTGCTAATTCTGCCAGGGTCGCACACAGTGAATGTGGAGGCCGATGGCTTTACCAGTGTTTCACAAACCTTAGAAGTTGGGTCTGAACGCCATCAACAGTTTGAGTTGGAGCTCGTTAGACTGCCTGGCAAGTTAACCATTAACCTCGCTGAGCAAAGCCCGGCCGAGGTGTTTATCGACGGTGAGCTGGCCGGAACTTTGCCCGGAGTGATCGAAAATGTTGCTGCAGGTAAGCATCAAATCACCGTCGATGCTCCCTTGTATCGTTCAGCCTCACAAAATGTTCTTGTGCGCGGTAAAGGGGAAACACAAACCTTGGATTTTGAACTTCAGGCTGCTTGGGCCGAGTATTCGCTAAGCTCTGTGCCCGAGGGTGCCGCCGTGATCGTAGACGGCGAAGAGCTCGGCAAAACACCGTTGGTGGCGAAGATCGAGGAAGGCACACGCGAATTGCAGGTTAAGGCAGATAAATTCAAACCGTTTACACAGGAGATTGGGGTGGTCGCAGGTGAGAGCCTAACCGTACCCGAAATACAATTAGTACCGGCCGATGGCACGATAAATCTCGCGTCTAAGCCGATTGGCGCAGCCGTGATAATTAATAATCAGTACAAAGGCATTACGCCATTGAAACTTGCGGTTGCTCCGGATACCGAGCAACGTATTCAGGTATATAAAGCGGGCTTTTTGTTGTCCGACACCCGCCAGTCAGTCGCGCCAGAACAAGAACTTACGCAAGAGGTCGCTTTACAAGCGGATATTATTCCGGTTCGGGTCAGTGTGTCGCCAAGCGATGCGGTAGTGTATGTTGATGGTCAACGCCGCGGTCAAGGAAGCCAAACATTAAGTTTGAATACATTACCGCACAGCATCAGTGTGCGAAAACCCGGCTATGTTACGCAAACCAATGACATTATTCCCACGCGCCAAAACAAACAAATCATCAGCGTTAACTTGTTAACGGAAGAACAGCACTATTGGGCACAAGTGCCATCCAGTTATACCACTCAAGATGGTCACCAGATGAAACTTTTTAGGCAACTTGGCGAGGTTAGTTTAGGCTCGTCACGTCGAGAAGATGGTCGCCGTGCAAATGAGGCTGTGTACAAAGCCAAATTAACTAAGCCGTTTTATGTGGCATTACATGAAACGACAAATAAGCAATTTCGTGCGTTTAAATCAATTCACAATTCAGGTAACTATAAAGAAAAGAGTTTAGACGCTCAGAAAGCGCCAGTCGCCAATGTGAGTTGGCAACAAGCAGCACGATATTGTAATTGGCTAAGTGCCAGAGAGGGCCTCGACCCTTTTTATCAAACCACTAAGGGCTATGTATCCGGCAATAATGAAGACGCAAACGGGTATCGATTGTTAACTGAAGCCGAATGGGCCTGGCTTGCGCGTAATACCGACGATGGTATACAAACTTACCCCTGGGGCAATAGCAAATCAATTCCAGGCAATAAGCGAGTGGGTAATTTTGCTGACGAAAAAGCAGCCGACATCCTAGCCTTTGTTGTAGACGGATATGACGATGGTTACAAAGGTCCATCGCCGGTCGGACGCTTTCCAGCGAATCATCGGGGCTTATTCGATATGGGCGGAAACGCCTCAGAATGGGTTAACGATTGGTACAGTTCAAAGGGCAGTAGTGAATTAGCGGCCAGCGCCTTAACCGATCCGCTTGGCCCAGATGAAGGCGAATTTCATGTTGTGCGCGGTGGCAGTTGGGCGAAAGGTCATTTGCCCCAGTTGCGATTGGCTTACCGAGAATTTGCGGCCAAGGGCAAACATGACATTGGCTTTCGTATCGCTCGCTATGCGGGATTGAATAAGAAGAACTAGTATGTCGCATAAGATTATTTTTCTGCTACTTTTGTTGCTCTTTTTAGCGATGTCTGGGGCTCAGGCGCAACAGGCACCTGCACCCGATCCAGCCAATGATATAGAGCTGAGTGAAGAAGAGCGTAAAAAAGCCGAAGACGAAGACGCTATCGAGAAAGGCAAGCAACAACCTGATTCTCAAACGGCTAAAAACGAAGATGCGAGTAAGACAACGCCTCCGAAAAAGGTCTTCAAACCTACAGAGGAGATCTCGGAAGATTCACCGGTTCCATTTCCGGTTGATATCTAGCTTCTGTTGATTGCGCTGGCAGGCACGGCAACAAAACGATTAATTTTAAAACGATGAAGATAAGACTAAAATATGAAGTTTCAAAAATCTGAATTTTTCTACCAAATAGTAGCCTTAGTATTGTCGTTCGTGGTCGTTCACACAATCTATGTCGGATTGGTAAGGCCTAATGCTGAAGCGGTTCTTGAACGAGAGCGTCAAGCGATTGCAACGCAGGAAGAAACCGGCGAGATTGCCACGATCGAACGCTCGGCTTGGGTGGTGCTTAAGGACTACGAGCAAGAGTCTTGTTTTATCTTAATGCTATGGGTTATGGCCATTATGGGGCTCAAAGCGCAGGGTGTTGCAGCGCAGCGGCGTATGTTGAGTCAACCATTGGTGAGCGTAGAAGAAGGGCGGCGTGTGCTTCCTGAAGATGCTCGTAAATTAGCCAGACCGCTAGAAGCGTTGCCTGAGCCTGAACGAGGCTTTTTGTTGCCGCGAGCATTGCGCGGCGCGTTGAATCGCTACGGGTCGACTGCATCGGTGGCCGATGTGTCAAATGTTGTACGTGACCTTTGTGATACCGAGGCCGATCGAATGGACTCAGAATTGTCCATGGTGCGATACATCACCTGGGCGATACCGTCTATTGGATTTATTGGAACCGTACGAGGTATCGGTGATGCTCTAGGGAATGCTCATGAAGCCGTTGCTGGAAACATCGCCGCCGTGACGGCCAGTCTCGGGGTTGCGTTTAATTCGACGTTTATCGCCTTGCTTATTAGCATTGTGATCATGTTCTTGATGCATCAAATCACCTTAATGCAGGAACGCATGGTGATCGAGGCTCAAGATTATTGCGATAATAATTTGATACGCCATTTGCAGAGCTAGCTGAGACAATATTATGGTTGATGTTCTTCATATAAATGATAACAACTTAGTTGTGGAGTCGGCAGGTAAGCCTTTCTTCAGTCGTGGCTATGCATGGTTAAAAGGTAACGATGTCATTTTTGATATCTCCGGTGGTGAGTCTCCACTTAGCCATTGCCGGCTTGCGCCGCAACAAATGAATAATCGTTATTGGCAACAGTGTGAGCAAAGTGCTATTCCCAGTAATGGTGCGGGTATGCGACATGCCGCTGATTTAGTATGGCAGCACCTAGGTCAGCTTAAACAGCAACGAGATTTGCACGATTTGGTTGTTGTCGTGCCATCGCATTACCGTGAATCAAATTTGCAATTATTGTTGGGTATCGCTAAGGCGCATCAACTCGAAATAAAAGGTTTGGTGAATAAGCCTGTCGTCGCTCTACAAAGTCAGGTCGCGAAAGAAGGAGAGTACTGGCACTTTGATGTTCAATTACACCAAACTGTTTGTTCACGTGTTGAAGTGAGTAATGGCTTACTAAAATTAGGTGACGTTGAGGTTTTAAGCGACGTAGGCATCCATCTGATGCAAGAAGCCTTGCTTAAAGGTTTGCAAAATAACTTTATTCAAAATGATCGATTTGATCCATTGCACGATGCGGCTACGGAACAACAGTTATTCGATCAGCTTGGTAGTATTGCGTTACAACTAGCGCAAAGCGGTAAGGCCAGTATCGGTCTCGAGCATCAGAGTCGTTTGCATAACAGCACGCTCGATAGCAAAGAGTGGCACGCGCTGCTGCAGCCGTTTTCAGATCGTTTATTACAATTAAGCCGCAACGCCGACGCCAGCTATGTTGATTTAAATTCAGCCTTTGATGGCGCAGGTTTAGATTTACTAAGCGATGCGGGAATCACGCATTTAATTGAGCCAACGGTTTATTCTCTGGATCAACTAATACAAGAATCGAACTCCGGCAGCATAATTTACAAAACTGATCTGCCGATCATGGTCTCGCGAAACAGCGATCAACGTGAAGTGCACGATAATGAGGAAGTGGATGCCAAACACGTTGAAGTAACAAGATCGCTACCCAAGGTGACGGATACCGACTCGGGGAGTACCGAAGCAACTCATTTATTGAATGGCGGTAAAGCCGTACCAATCTCGACGGCTAAGTTAAATACCGAGAACGGTTTGCTAGCTTTAACGCAGGGCCAAGGCGATGTGCAAGCTTTATTAGAGTCGGGAAAGTTATTTATTTTGAACGACGAAGGTCGTACTCAGTTGAGAGTCAATGATCGGCTCGGCTCTCACTTGGCAGACGGTATTGTCACCGTTATTCAAGTTCTTTAGCTAGGTGTGTAGGTAACGAACATGGCCCGCAAAAAGATACGCAGCACCTCAACGTTTAGCCTCTCTTTTTTGGACATTATGTCTTGTGGGCTGGGTGCGGCTGTACTCATCTTTTTGCTTTTGAAACACGTCGTTGACTCTCCAGTGCCGAATCAGGATCCGCAGGATCTCTCTGAAATAAGTTTGTTAGAAGAAGAAATTCTAGTAGGTGAGAAAAACTTGGTTCGTATTCGAAATACAATCAGTGACATCACCGATGAAACGGTGATTGCTCAAGGATTAGCGCGTAAGATCGAAGAAGATATTAAGGAGTTAAAAAGTTTATTAGAGGAGATTCAGCCTGATTCTCCAGTCGATGTGCCGGGATTGAAAGCCAAACTCGCGCGTTTACAAAAACAAAAAGAGGCGTTGGAAACAACAGTACCAGCCGGAAATAAAGCCTACGAATTTACTGGTGATGGAGAGCGCCAATATTTAACTGGTATCAAATTAGGTGGCGAGAATGTTTTGATATTGGTTGATTCCTCATCCAGCATGCTGGATGAGACAATCGTTAACATTTTGCGCCGACGCAATATGAGCGATTCTCTGAAATTGCAATCGCCAAAGTGGCAGCGCACGACTGCAATCGCTCAGTGGATTGTGGCTAACTTGCCGATTGCCAGCGATTTCCAGGTGCTTAGTTTTAATCAAGATGTCGAACCGGTTTTCGGTGAAAACATGAATGAATGGTACGAGGTGGGTGATCGTATTTCGGTGGCTTCCGCAGTCGCTGGCGTGAATAAAATTGTTCCTGAGAACGGTACAAACCTGCATAAGGTATTCGAAACGGCCATGAGTATGACACCCAGGCCCGACAACATATTCTTAATTACCGATGGTTTGCCAACTCAAGGCGATGGTGCGCCGGATTCTGGCAGTATTACCGGCGTTCAACGCCTTCGCACATTCCGCTCTGCGGTTAGGAAGCTTGCTCCGGGGATACCGGTCAATACCTTCCTGTTGCCGCTTGAAGGTGATCCGTATGCGGCGGGTTCGTTTTGGCGATTGGCAGTGCAAACTCGAGGCGCCTATGTCACGCCAGCGAGGGATTGGCCATGAGTCGTCGTAGAATTCGTCGCGGTGCCGAGGATGCGAGTCTTTCGTTTTTGGATATTATTTGTTGCGGCTTCGGCGCTATAGTGTTGCTGTTGGTTATCGTCAGGCCAAGCCAGCCTGTGGTGCTTGAAGAATCACTTATTCAAGACAATGGACAAGTCCGTGCGTTGCAAGAACGTTTATTTGAGATAAGAGGGCAAGTTAAGTATCTCGAGACCGATTTAAATGCAAAACAAGAGCAACTTGGTGTCGATAAACGTCGAGTTGCCATATTGCGCAGCGAGTTTGATGTACTCAACTCACGTAAACCGAGTGCTGATGATTCCGGCTCAGAAGATGCAACCTCAGCGGAAGATCTGCAAATAGCATTGCAGACCCTTAGTGCTGAAATGAAACGCCTTTTAAAAGGTCGCAAAAGCAACAATGAATATATTGCCGGTGTTCCGGTTGATTCTGAATACATTATTTTTGTGATCGATAGCTCGGGTAGTATGACCGGCGGCGCCTGGGGTAAAGTGATTGCAGAAGTACGTAATACTTTGGCGATTTATCCAGAGGTGAAGGGTATTCAGGTGATGAACAATGAGGGCATTTACATGTTTCCACAATTCCGTGGCAAATTTATGCCGGACTCACCCGCTCGTCGCCGACAGATTATTCAGAAGCTTGCTGGTTGGTCTGCGTTTAGTACTTCGAGCCCAGTTGGTGGTATAACTAATGCAATCCGCCAGCACTATGATAAAAATAAGAAGATCAGCTTGTACGTGCTGGGAGATGATTATCAGGGGCGCTCGGTTCGACGTGTTTTGAAAATTGTTCAAGAATTGAACAAACGCAACCGTAAAGGTGATACCTTGGTGCGTATACATAGTGTTGGTTTTCCTGTTCATTTGCTTGGGCGAGACCCCGGTATTAATAGTTCGCACATGCGTTTCGCGACATTAATGCGAGAGTTGGCTGAGCAAAACAACGGAACATTTATAGGGCTAAACGATGTTAGATAAGTTTGATTTAAGGTTTTGGCGTCATCGCCATCTCAGAATGTCGGTATTGATTTCTTTGATCATGCTCGGCGGTTGTGCAAGCTCGGTAGTCGTTAAACCCGATATTCCGAAGCCTCTGGTGCAAAAATTACCGCTCAACGCTGGTATGGTCTATAGCGATGCGTTTAAGGACTATGTGTATCTAGAGAATGAGAAAAAGCGCGGCAGTTTAAAGAGTATCGATTTCGCTGATGCACAAATAACGATGTTTGATCAAGTCTTCGCGTCGTTGACCAATTTGGTCGATTCCGATGACCCTTCTAGAAACTTGACGATCGAGCCTGAAATTTTAGACTTTCAATATTCCGCTCCTTCGGAAACAAAACTCAAGCAATACGAAATCTGGATAAAGTATCGTTTGAAACTTCGCGACGCGAATGATGCCCGAATTGCCGATTGGACGATTAAAGGTTATGGCAAAACTCCAACGGGTTTGCTGACCTCAGCATCGTCAGCGTTTAATTCTGCAACTAATGTCGCCTTACGTGATGTAGGCGCTCAATTGTCAATCAGATTCCCCAGGCAGCGCGTTGTTAAAACGCTATTAGATGGCGGGAGGCCACCCACTCTCCCAGAGCCTGAACCAGAACCAGCGGTTGAAGATAAGGTAGAAGTGGCGGTAAATGATGCAGTTGAAGAAAGCGCGGCTGCTGTTGAACAGCCGACTTTTGATGGTGCTACCGTTGAAGAGACCGACCAGCCTGATGGCGAATCCAGCGGTGCCGAAATAGATGTCGATGGTGGCGACCAACCAGATACAGAGGTAAGTGACGATGCGTAATGTTAAATTATTTTCCACCAGCGTGTTGATGATCGTTTTATCAGCGTGTACTACGATTAACGTCGATCAAGTGCGTCTTAAAGAGACCGCGGAATTACGAAAAGGCGACGCTATGGTGGTACTCGGTCGTCATCAAACGGCCGAGATTCAAACCGAAGCCTCACTTGTTTCGTGCATTGGCGGTCGTCTAGCGAGAGGCACGGGTGATGTTCGTATTATCCCAGAAGCCGATTTTGTGAATTCGTTTTATCCCTGGTTTGAAGCGCGTACTGCGCCACTGCATCCAAAGAAGTTGCGTAAGGTGTTGGATCAGCCTCAAGTCGCTGAAAAAATCAAAGAGCTTAATATTCGCTATTTCGTCTGGGTTGAAGGTTCAACTGAACGAACCAATTCAGCGGGCAGTATGACCTGTTCAATTGGCCCTGGTGGTGGCGGTTGTTTTGGTTTCGGTACGTGGGAAGACACCAGTGATTATGAAACCACGATCTGGGATCTGGAAACTTTTGATGAAGTTGGCAGAGTTAGTACTGAAGCCGTAGGTACCTCCTACATGCCAGCGTTTGTTATACCAATTCCATTGCTGGCGCAGGTAGAGGGAGACGCCTGCCAGGGTATGGGCAATCAACTTGTAAGGTTTTTTGCAAAAGATCCCAATGCCCTAAAGACCAATCCTTAGTTGTTGCGGTGTTTTTGAGGAGTTCGTTATGAAGTTATTTTCTAGTCTAAGTTTACATGTTTGGCGATTAGTTGCGATGCTGATGTTGTTGTTGCTGATGCAGGGCCCTGTTGCAGTTGCTCAAAACACCAGCGGCGATGTGAAGGACGCTGAGGCTCAAGAGGCAAGCAAGGAAGATAAAAGCGAACAAGCCGCGGCCAAAAGCAAGCGCCCGCTCACCCGGGCTGAAGCATTAAAGAAAGCCCAGGAAGAGACAGGCTTAAAAGGTAAACACCTACAGCGTCATTTAGCATGGTTGCGTGAAGCGCCACCCTACGACGATGACAAACTGCAGGCTTATGTCACAAAAATCGGAGAAAAAATTCTCAAGCATAGTGAACATTCGCACCTCCCGTATAAATTTATCTTACGTGATAATGAAACCGTAAATGCGTTTGTTGCCGGAACGCCTTATGTTTATGTTGAAAGAGGTTTGCTGAGCGTGCTTAATTCAGAAGCTGAGTTAGCTGCGGTTATGGCACACGAGTTGGGACACAATATCGCTCGACATAGTGCCAAGCTTCAGGCACGGAATCGACGAAATAGCTTCTTGGCGAGTTTGGCTTCAATCGCCGTTGGCAATAGCAGCGTAGGAAACGCCATCCAAACGCAGAGCCAGGTTAGTCTTTCCGAATACAGACGCGAGAATGAATTGGAAGCTGATTCATTTGCCGCGGGTTACCTATTTAAGGCTAAATATGAAACCAGTCAGATGGTAAACGCCTTAGCACAGTTGAGGAACTATAATATCTATGCAGCGACGACCGTTAATCGTGGTTTGCCTCATCATGGCTTGTTAGCAACTCACCCGCGTTCAGATGTTCGCTTGCGTAAAGCCATCGAGAGCGCCGGCGTGTTCCCCCCTGGTGAAGCTTATATTGGAAGAGAAGAATACAGAGCAGCTGTTGACGGCATGATCTACGGGCCGAATTACACGCGCCGAGCTCCCCCTGGCTTTAGGCGGTACTCTAATGAAACGTTGGGTATAACGTTTCTGCATCCTAAATCCTGGACACGTACGATTAAAGGGTCGAAAATTATTCTTAAAGATCCGGAGAAAACCGCTCAGTTTAAACTGACGATTGAAAAGACCGTCGATAAAAAGCAAAGTAGTGAAGATGCGCTGAAAGCGAAATATCCAGATCTGGTCAACCCGGAGAAGATTCAAAAAAATTCTCAAAGAGATTTAGGTACCTTAGGTGCTATTCCAGGACAACGAGTGGCGCTCGCAAAAGTAGCCCGCAATACATTCCATTTTCAGGGTATCGCCAAGAACAATAAAATTACAGCAGAACAAGATGCGGCATTTGTTGGCATGATACGCAGTTTCAGAAGAATGACGCCGAAAGACAAAACGGCGAGTCATATAACACGTATTTCCTATGAGCGCCTTAAACCCGGTGATACGTTCGCGAGTTTAGCGAAAGAGCTAGAGCCTGAAATTGAAAATGCAGAAACAGAGCTGCGTGTGATTAACGGCTACTATCCGAAGGGCGAAGCAGAGCCAGGAACGTGGATCAAGATGTTGCGTAAGGAAAAGATAGAAGATTGATTCATCTTATCGATAATAAAAAGGCCTGACTTTGATTAAAGTCAGGCCTTTTTTGGTTTACGAAGTTGCGTGTTAATACTTAATGCGAGTTCTCAAGGGCATAGTAGGTTACTTGAGCATAATCATCGTCATTGCCAGTGTTGTCCTGTATATAGGCGCCTGCTTTGAAATACATATACTGACCGCCTTCGTCGTAACCGCTGCCGCTCATGTCGACTGTCTCGACTAAGTCTGCCTTGCCTGGCCGCATGATTTTTACCGTCAGCGTGTTGCCGATGGTTTTAATCTCATAGCTAAATTTCTCATTCAGTTCGACGCCATTTTCTGGGTTCGGCTGGCTTTTTGAGCGACTTCCGATCATTTCAAAATAGATATCGTTTGCTGCGTTGCGACTTTCGTGCGCGAAGTAGATCGAGCCTTTTGAGTTATTCGGCAGTTTGCGGTAATACAAACGGATAGGTTCGTCATCGTTAGCGTGAATTTGCGCTACGATTACTCGCCCTACCTGTGCATCGCTCCCAGTCGTGGTGACATGATTCACCGCTAGAGTCCCGGTTAATGTGCCATCAACTCCGCCTGCAGCGGTGCGATCTGAAGAGGGAGCGCTGCCGAATACCCAATTGTTTTTGCCAACGCCCTTGGTGCTAAATGCGGTATCACCTCGGCGAAGCATTTCACGCAGCTCGGATCGTGTATAACTGGTATTGGGAGACGTCTTGAAGCCCTTAACGGGCACTTTAAACACCATGCCCCCATCACTAGCGGTATAGAAAAATCTATTGTCGCTATAACCGCTAGACAATGGAATTTCCTTAATCGTGTCGGCTTTGCCATTGCCATCGGTATCGGTAGGCACAGAGATGTTCCAGTCGATTAATTCGAAGTTGCCAGACGGAGGCACGTTAGGGTCTAAACCCGAGCCGCCTGTGTCGCCGCCTGGGTTGCCACCACCAGTGTCACCGTCACCTGGGTCGGTCATGTTGGAGAGGCAACCGCTCGCTTCAATCTCTAGAACGCTATTCCAAGCGCTGCTCGAGTTACCATTTCCAACAAGACGCACGTAACGTGCCTCCGAATCTGCAACATCGTATGTTTCCATATTTGATGTCCTAAATGAGCGACCGCCAGCCAGAACCGTGGTCCAATTGCTGCTATTTAGAGAAGTCTGAATATCGAAGAATGCCTCGCGCGTATTGCCTCGATACCACATAACAGACACCTCCTTAACACTGGCCATCTGACCCAGATCGAGTGTGAGTGTTTTGCCGCTGCCCTTAGATGACCAGCGAGTGCCACTGTTGCCGTCGATGGCGTTACTCGCGACATTGCCGTCATTGCCATTATCGCCAATGCTGCTTACTGAAAGTTTTGAGTTGTCATTGCAGCCCCCACTTGTACCGTCACTTGGATCAACGGTCGCGCCTTTCACTAAGCTAAAATCGTCAAAGCGCCCCTGGGCAGAATGGTAAGCCGCGAATACGGTTATCTGAGATTGGCTGCCGGTGTTAAACGCAACCTCGGCTTTTTGCCAGCTTGACGAATTACTGACGTTGGTGCTGGTGTCGCTACCTGCGACGGTTGCGCCAACCTTGCCAGAACCACGAACATAGGCGGTTAACACATAGTTGGTGTTTTGATCGACACGGATAATTTGGCTTAGCTTGCCCGAGTTTCCGTTAATCTTGGCTGATTTTCGTCCTGAGCGTTCTACCGATGAGACGCTCGCTGGGTCGATCTCGTCCCAGTCTGAGAAGTTGTTTTCAAAGCCGGGGTTTTGAATCGATGTTGATTGTGAGAATGCAGTATTGACGTTTATGGCCGCCATCACACCGATTGCTAACGCCAGGGAGCGCTTAGCACTTAGGTATCGTGAATTCACGAGATTCCTCCTGTGGTCTTTCTTGGCAAAAAAGCAGGACCAACACAGACGAAATAACGGTAGGGGGTTATGATTAGAGCGCTCAATTCCAATGAGAATGTAATCGCTCTTAATATTGGTATGACCAATTATTCGCGGCCTAATTGCCTTATTATATTGTTTTTGCTAGCAGTGGTGAGCTACTTGGCCTATTCAGTGTGTCAATAATCAGATGATATGTCAAACAGTAATATCATGTATAACCAGTATTCATCTTAACTATTGGTATGACCAATATTGATGTTGGTGTTTTGACATAGTAATGCCGAAGCCAATCGCAATAAGCCTACGAACTCAGCAAAGCCAATGTTAGAATAAGCCGTTTAAGTAACACCAGAACGGTAACATCATGGCAGGACACAGTAAGTGGGCAAACATCAAGCACCGCAAAGCGGCGCAAGATGCTAAACGCGGAAAGCTTTTCACTAAACATATTCGAGAAATCACAGTCGCGGCGCGCGAAGGCGGTGGCGATGTGGACTCTAACGCCGCGTTGCGTATCGCGGTTGATAAGGCGCTTGGCGTGAACATGACTCGTGATACGGTCGAGCGCGCGATCAAGCGCGGTACTGGCGACCTCGAAGGAGTCAGCTATGAAGACATGAGCTACGAAGGTTACGCGCCGTGCGGCATTGCTATTCTTGTTGAGTGCAGTTCTGATAACAAAAATCGAACCGTCGCTGAGGTGCGGCATGCGTTCAGTAAATATAATGGCAACATGGGTACTTCTGGCTCGGTGTCATATCTGTTTAATTCTCTGGGCGTGATAATAATGGCCGAAGGCGCAGACGAAGAGGCGGTCATGGACGTGGTGTTAGATGCAGGAGCTGAAGATATTGTCACCCATGATGACGGAACGGTGGAAATAAATTGTCCGTCAAATTGTTATTTGCCGGTGATGACTGCCTTGGAATCAGCTGGGATGGCAGTTGAGTCGTCGGAAGTCACCAAGCGCGCCGAAAATGAAATAGAACTAAGCCACGACGACGGGCTAAAAGTAATGCGTTTGGTTGACGCTTTAGAAGATTTAGACGACGTTGTAGATGTTTACACCAATGCAGACTTTCCAGAGTCGGTGTATGAGTAAGGCTTAGTAGGCATCCACTCATACTGACGAGAGAGCAATTCGTTGAAACAAGCAAGAAGTTCAACAACACCAATTACGATTCTTGGTATTGACCCAGGTTCGAGAATAACCGGCGTGGGTATTATTCAAGCTCAAGGTTCTGCTCTTAAGTACGTGTATTCTGAGTCGATAAAATTACCTAAAAGTGAATTGCCAGATCGTCTGCAGGCGATTTATTCGCGTTTGCAAAATATCATCGCGCAAACGCGCCCCAATATCGTGTCGATAGAAAAGGTGTTCTTGGCCAAGAATCCCCAATCTGCATTGGTGTTGGGGCATGCTCGTGGTGCCGCCGTGCTCGCGGCGGTTAACAATGAATTGCCTGTAGTGGAATACAGTGCTACCGAAATTAAAAAAACCGTTGTTGGTCGTGGACGCGCTGACAAGGCTCAGGTTCAACACATGATGAGAGTGCTATTGAGCTTACGTGTTGCTCCGGAAGAGGATGCGTCTGATGCCTTAGCGGCCGCCGTATGCCATGCTCATCATCAACAATTAAACACCGTTGCGCGTGGGGCGTAAAATTATATGATTGCTTGGTTAAAAGGTGAGCTGCTTGAAAAGCAGGCTCCATCTCTCCTGTTAAATGTTAATGGTGTGGGGTATGAGTTAGAAGCGCCAATGACCACCTTTTATGATTTGCCTGCTGAGGGTGAAACAGCAACTCTGTATGTGCACATGGTGGTGCGAGAGGATGCTCAATTATTGTTTGGTTTCTCCAGTCGCCAACAACGAGAATTGTTTCGCAGTTTGGTTAAGGTCAACGGGGTTGGCCCTAAGGTAGCGCTCGCCGTGTTGTCTACTTTGTCGGCGCAAGAACTATTACAGTGTATGGCAGACGAGGACTATAATTTATTGTGTAAAGTGCCTGGCATTGGCAAGAAAACCGCCCAACGTTTGGTGGTAGAGATGAAGGATCGCCTTGAAAAAGAATTCGGCGATGTTGCGCTGGAGGCGCGTGCTCAAAGTGGTGGTGTCAATAACGCGCGTAACGATGCGATAGAAGCGTTAGTGTCACTCGGTTATCGCCCAGCTGATGCTGGCAGAGTGGTAAAAAGTCTCGCTGATGATTTATCGAGTGAAGATTTGATTCGCCAAGCTTTAAGGACGCTTTCGGGAAATATTTTGTGATGACAGTGAATGACTGTAATGCGGTTAATTCTGCGATGAAATCTTTGGATATATAATGATCGATGACAATTTAATAAATCCAGACATTCAAATGGGCGATGACGATGGCATCGACCGAGCTCTGCGTCCAGAGTATCTCGTTGACTTTGTTGGCCAGGCAAAACTAAAAGAACAGCTATCTATTTTTATTCAAGCGGCTCGCTTGCGCAATGAATCTCTGGATCATGTTCTGTTATTTGGACCGCCAGGTTTAGGAAAAACCACGCTTTCAAATATCATTGCTCGCGAACTCAACACTAAAATTCGTCAAACCTCTGGGCCAGTATTGGAGCGTGCGGGTGATTTAGCCGCCGTACTCACTAATCTCGAGCCGCATGACGTTTTATTTATTGACGAAATTCATCGTTTAAGCCCAGTGGTCGAGGAAATTCTTTATCCGGCGATGGAAGACTTCGAACTTGATATTGTGATCGGCGAAGGCCCAGCCGCCAGAACCGTCAAGCTATCGTTGCCACCATTTACCCTTATTGGTGCCACCACGCGTGCAGGCTTACTGACTTCACCACTGCGAGATCGCTTCGGCATTGTGCAGCGCCTGGAGTATTACAATACCGCGGATCTGGCCAAGATTGTGCAACGTTCGTCGGACATTCTGGGGGTGCCAACCGAAGATCAAGGGGTGAAAACGGTGGCTGATCGAGCGCGTGGAACGCCGCGAATTGCCAATCGTTTGCTGCGACGAGTGCGCGACTACGCTGAGGTCAAAGGTACTGGCAAGTTGACTGAAGAGATGGCGATGAACGCGTTGGATATGATGGAAGTAGATCCTCACGGCCTTGATTGGATGGATCGTCAATTGCTCAAAGCCATCATGGAGAAATTCGATGGCGGCCCGGTTGGTATTGACAGTTTGGCTGCTGCGATAGGTGAAGAGCGAGGCACCATTGAGGACGTGATCGAACCTTACTTAATTCAGCAAGGTTTTATGATGCGCACACCTCGAGGTCGTGTTGTTACCAAACGAACATGGTCATATTTTGGCCTAAAAGCACCCACCGACTCGAATTCGATCAGCCCGCAGGCAAAATTGTTTGACAACGAGGGTCTTGACGATTAGTGCCCTCAAAATACGCCTTTCGATAAAAATCATATAGTCACAATGTTCAAAAAGCCAATACGTGTTTACTATGAAGACACCGATGCGGGTGGTGTTGTATACCATTCTAATTATTTGAATTTTATGGAACGTTGCCGGTGTGATTGGCTGGAGTCGCTTGGTTTTAATATTGCCGATATTCAGCAAAATGAGGGCATTATTTTTGTTGTACGAGAGATCGAGCTGAAATACGACTTACCAGCGCGTCTGTTTGATGAACTGACCGTAACCGCAAAACCATTGCAAGTGGGTAAGGTTAAGTTGTTATTAGAACAGAAAATCTATAATCAAGAGCAACTAATCTGCCAAGCGACAATAAAACTAGCGACATTGCACCATAGTTCGTTTAAATTAAGCGCCATGCCAGAATCGCTGCGCGAAACCATAGCGGCTCAGGCGTAAACCAACCTAGTTCCGTATTGTAAGCAATGTCTGGCATATTTGATCTAACGACTGCTGCAGTTGACCATCTTGCGTGTGGGTGGTTCTAAAATAATGTCGAGATACTCGGCTAAGGGTAAATAAAAGAATGTCAATCGTAAACCTTGGCGCGCTGGCGCAAACACTTCAATCCGAGCCTCTGGATACGTCTGCCGATGTGGTAAATAGTGCGGGTCAGGCTGCGGCTGCCCATGCAGCAGATAGTATGTCGATTCTCTCGTTGATTTCTGAAGCCAGCTTAACGGTTCAGCTGGTTATGTTGATGCTGTTTTTGGCCTCTTTATTTTCATGGTCGGTGATTTTTTCAAAAACCAAAAGTCTACACACAGAACGCAAACTTACCGCTGAATTTGAGCGTGAGTTTTGGTCTGGTGGCAGCATGCAAGCTTTATATAACAAATGGGGTGCTGAAACTAAGAATGCCTCTGGCATGAGTGAGATATTCGTTGCCGGTTATCGCGAGTATCAACGTTTGACCGAGCGCGGTTATGCGAATAACAACGATCTGCTTGACGCGGTTCAGCGTGCGATGCGCGTAGAGCTTGGGCGAGAAATTGATCATTTGGAATCGCAAATTCCATTTCTTGCAACGGTTGGCTCCACATCACCGTATGTTGGGTTGTTTGGCACTGTTTGGGGCATTATGAACTCGTTTATTTCACTGGGTTCATCTACACAGCAGGCCACCATTGCCAGTGTTGCTCCAGGCATCGCTGAGGCACTGATTGCTACTGCAATGGGCTTGTTCGCCGCTATTCCAGCCGTTATCGCCTATAACCGTTTTTCCTACCATGTGGAGAAGCTGGTAGGTCAGTATGAAGTGTTCATGGAAGAATTTGTCAGCATCGTTAATCGACAGCTAACCATTGAAGAACGCTAGTAGCCAGCGTGTGAGGAGCTAACGCATGAGCAAATACCGTGATCGAAAACGTAAGCCCATCGCTGAAATCAATGTGGTGCCCTACATTGATGTCATGTTGGTTTTGTTGATCATCTTCATGGTCACTGCGCCACTTCTTACCGAGGGCGTAAAGATAGACCTTCCGCAGACCACCGCAAATCCAGTCGAATACAACCCGGAATCGCCTGAACCGTTCATTTTGACTATTGATGCGCAAGGGCAGTTGTATATCGACGATTTGGCAAAAAGTGAACAGGAAGTGCTTACCTATGCCGCAGCCCTTTATCGAGAGAAGCCGAGTACAGACTTTTTAGTCAGAGGTGACAAAAATGCACTCTATGACGACGTGCTTAATGCCATGGTTGTACTTAAGAACGCTGGTATAGAAACCGTCAGCTTGGTAACAGAGCCTCTCCCGGGGCCTTCTAAATAAAAAATAATAATGAGTAATAGAAGAAAAGCCGGCGCAAAGAATCGAATGATGGCCTACATCGCTGCCGGTGCGGTTCATGTGTTATTAATCGCAGTGCTGTTGTTTAACTACACCAGCGATGAGCCGCGCGAAACCGTCGAGGCATTCGATGCCGAGAAAATTGACACAATTAACGCCAGTGTGATCGACGAATCACAAATCAGAGACCAACAAGAAAAGTTGAAAAAAGCCGAGCGCGATAAACGTGACAAAAAAAAGCGTGAACAAGAAGAGCTGGAACGCTTAAAAAGACAGGCCGATCTTGAAAAAAAGAAGGTCGCTGATTTGAAGGCCAAGCAAGCACTTGAAAAGAAAAAAGCGGAAGAATTGGAAAAGCAGCGTGAAGCGATTGCACTGAAGAAGAAAAAAGAAGAAGAGAAGCGCAAGAAAGAGGCTGAAATTGCCAAGAAAAAAGAAGCAGCCGAGAAAAAACGTCTCGCCGATTTAAAGAAACAATTAGAACAAGAAGAGGCCGAGCTCAGAGAAAAGCGTCGCTTACAGAAGCTGTTAGCTGAAGAAGAAGCGGAACGTCAACAACGAGAAGCCGATCGACGTGCGAAAGAGCGAACGGCCACTGTAGTAAGCAAGTTCTTTGCCGGAATTAAACGTAAAATTGAGCTAAAACGCACGGTAGATCCGAGCTTTGAAACATGGCGTAAAAGTGTCGTGGATATTAAACTGTCTCCATCTGGCGAGGTGCTATCGGTACGCACGATAGAATCCAGTGGCTTAGCTCAATACGATAATTCGGTTGAGAGTGCGATTTACGCTGCCAGCCCCTTCGATATGCCAGATCAAGGTCAAGATGCAAACGCTGTCAGCCGTTTGCAAAACATAGAACTAGAAGTTAAACACCCGAACGCCAGAAGATAATAGTGATGGAAAAAATAAGCTTTTTAAATCGTTTTGCAGCCGTTTTCGTATTGATTTTCGTGGCGGTTCAGCCGATATCAGCTCAGCAACAAGAGAAGCTTAGAGGCACAATTGATGGCGGTATCGTTCGAGGCAAGCCAATTGCTATTGTGCCATTTAAGGTACTGGACGGAAGCGAAGTAGAGCATCAAATTCATGATGTGGTTGCGTTTGATTTAGATGCCTCGGGCAAGTTTGAATCTATTCCCGTAAAAGATTTTTTGAGTCAGCCCTCTAAAGACGAAGAGGTGCGTTATAAAGACTGGCGTTTTATTAATGCCGAGATTTTGGTAATTGGTGAAGTTTGGAATATTGGCTCTGGTAAATACGAAGTCCAATTTCGTATTTACGATGTAATTCGTCAGCAGCAAGTGGGCCCCGGCAAGCGCATTAGCGGATTATCATTGAGTGAATTACGAACCGCCGCTCACGTTATCAGCGATAATGTTTATAAGGCGTTTATTGGAAAAGACGGAGCATTTCAGTCGCGCATTGCGTATGTAAAACGTAATGAGATTCAGTACCAGCGTTACCGCTACAGCTTAATGGTGGCCGATTGGGATGGCTACGGAGCGCGTGAGGTTTATGCGTCGTGGAATCCTATTTTGTCGCCCGATTGGTCTCCTGATAGCCAATCCTTGGCATTTGTTGGTTTTACTACCAAAGGGTCAATTATTAAGACGGTTAACCTGAGAACCCTCGAAACCGAGACGATTGCTGAATTTAAAGGTGTTAATTCCGCTCCGGCGTGGTCGCCTGACGGGTCTAAAATAGCCTATTCGACCTCACAACATGGCAGCCCCGATATCTTTATTTATGATGTGCAAACGCGCCAACATCAACGCATTAGCACACATTACGGTATCGACACAGAACCGTCTTGGTCGCCAAGAGGTGGTAGCTTTTTGTTTACTTCAAGTCGAACGGGTAAACCGCAGGTTTACAGTTATAGTGTCAACGATCAATCAGTGTCTCGAATGACCTTTGAGGGTGATGAAAGCGCGAATGCGTCGTATAACTCGATTGGCAGTCAAATTGTGATGGTTCACGATGGCGGTAAAATCGCCATAATGGACGAAGAAACCAGTAGAATAACGATGTTGAGCAATTCTGAATTTGATGAAAGTCCTAGTTTTTCTCCGAATGGAGACATGGTATTGTATAAGACGGAACAGCAGTACGAGCCAGCCTTTGTGGTGGCTTCGTCTGATGGCCGAATCAGAACCAGATTGAATCTTGTAAGTGGTGATATACGTGAGCCGGCGTGGTCACCACTTAGAAAATAAACTTTAACGGCGAAAATAAATAACAAATCATTCTTGGAGTGAAATATGAATCGTAAGCTAGGTCTAATTATGACCGTATTAATGGGTTTGGTGCTAACTGCATGTGCTTCTAAGCCTAAACCAGTAGAAGAGGCACCTACCGAGACTCCCGCTGTTACAGCTCCTGTGGTCGATAACAATGCATTTGGCACTGGCTACTCAGTGAATGACTTGGCTAATCAGTTTGGTATTAATGGAGATCCGTTGAACTACACTGTGCTTTATTTTGAATACAATAGTTCGGCAATAGACGAACGTTCAAAAATCATCGCAACTCGCCATGCTCAACACTTAGGTCAAAATGGCGGTGCTCGCGTTAATCTTGAAGGTCATGCCGATGAACGTGGTACTCGCGACTATAACCTCGCATTGGGCGAGCGTCGTGCACAAAGTGTTGCGCAGCTCATGAATGCGGCGGGTGCAAGCAGTACCATTGAAACAATTTCTTATGGTGAAGAGCGTCCTGTCGATGCAGCGCATACAGAAGCTGCATGGAAAGCGAATCGCCGCGTAGAGATTAAGTACTAAAACTAGATTTTCCTCGCCATTGGTGAGGTACTCGTTGAGAGAGTTAACCCCCGCTAATGGAGTTAACTCTTAAAGCGACAATAGGTTAACTATGCGACGAATCAAAACGTATGTAATGACTGTCGGGGTTGCACTCAGTGTTGCCCCGATTTTTAATTCTGCTCTTGCTCAACAAGGTAGCAGCTCAACGGAATTATTGCTTCAAGTTCAATCCATGAGGCAAGAAATAGCTGAACTGCGAGATATGGTTGAACGGCAACAGTTCCAGCTTAAGCGCTTGCAGAGACAAGCTGAAGCCACAGCCAACCAGCAAAGCGGTTTTGGTCAGGGTTATGATAGTCGCTCTTCTAACTATGGTGGTCAGTCAGACTTCAGGCCTGAAGCCGGCCAAGATCTGAATAATGCTCAGCAAGTTGGTGGTTTTGGGCAGGCCAACACGTCAGGGGACAGTGAATTAAATCCAACAGCCGTTGTCCCGTCCAATCAACCAACGAATTTCGAACTTGAACAAGCGCAAAATGGTAGTAATCGGGTCGGCTCCCCTGAGGTAGTTTCGAGCGCTAATCAGCAAGGTGCCTATTCCAGTCTGTCATCGGCACCACCGGTTGGCCGAGTTGGATCTTCAACATCTAATTTCCCACCGGTAGTTGATCGTAGTTTCAGTACCACGACATCGTCGGTACCGATTACCGGTGCAGGAACTCGACAGACCAGCATCAACGGCGCTCAACCTCAGCAAATACCCGGTGGTCAGCCATCCGCTGGTACCGAGCCTCCACGTTTTCCTGATCAGCAAAGTGCAAATCAAAACTATCAAACGCTCCCGGTTCCATCGACGGGAGGCGTGATTGCAATTCCCTCACAAGTTGGAACAGTGCAGAGTCAAGCGGAGTCAAATCAAGTCGCTATTAGCCAGTCTCCGATAGATGCGTCTCAGGTGCCGGTTCAAGGCGGAGCAGCTACGCCTGGTTACAGCCCCCAACAAAATCGGCCTCAAGTTGCCTCAACCCAGCCAGTTCCGGCCTCTAGCGAGTCATCAGGCTTATCCGAGGGTGACTATTATGATCAAGGCTTCGAGTTGTTAAAGCAATCTAAGTACGAAGAGGCCGCCGCAATCTTTGAGCAACAATTACAAGCTTACCCTCGTGGTGATTTAGCTGATGATGCGCACTACTGGATTGCAGAGGCAATGCATGTGAGTCGCAATTTAAATGTGGCAAAAGTGCATTTGAAAGCGATTATTAATGATTACCCACAGAGCCGCCGTTTACCCGATGCGATGTTGAAAACGGCTTATATTGAACAAAGCCAGGGTAATCAGATTGAAGCGCGTATCTTATTTCAAGAGATTGTTAGTAAGCATCCGCAATCTGATGCGGCGATTGCGGCAAAAAATCAACTCGCAGCCGCTAACTAGATAAGCCCGAGAGGATGGCCGAAATAGGCCCTAGACTGTCTGTGTCTTTACGAATTACTGAAATATTTTTCTCCATTCAGGGAGAATCGAACACCGTTGGATATCCCACGGTGTTTGTTCGCTTAACTGGCTGCCCAATGCGCTGCAGTTATTGCGATACAGCTTATGCATTTCATGGTGGCCAGAAATTTAGCCTGGACGAAATTCTTGCTGAGGTCGCTAGCTACAGATCTAAGCATGTTACCGTTACCGGCGGTGAACCTTTAGCACAACCGGAGTGCCACGAATTGATGACCAGACTGTGTGATGCAGGCTATCTGGTCTCGTTGGAAACGGGTGGCGCGATGGATATTGCTAATGTCGATAAACGCGTTTACGTGGTGCTCGACGTGAAAACCCCTGCATCTAATGAAGAGCACAATAATACGTATTCGAATTTAGATCATATTAAGTCTTCCGACTGCCTCAAATTTGTTATTTGCAATGAAAGTGACTATCAATGGTCTAGTCAATTCGTCGCCGAACGCCAACTGGATCAACGTTGTGATGTTTTTTTCTCACCTTCGGCTGATGAGCTTTCTGCCAGTGATTTGGCTGATTGGATAGTTAGGGATCAACTGCCAGTAAGAATGCAGATTCAATTGCATAAAGTGCTTTGGGCTAACGAAGCCGGTCGATAGGCGTTCAGAGCACGGCCCAGAGATCTCAATACTCAAAAGCGATAACAATAACTATCATGAAGAAAAGAGCAGTAATCCTAGTATCTGGCGGCCTTGATTCCGCAACTGTATTAGCCATGGCAATAGACCAGGGCTACGAATGTTATACTTTGAGTATGGACTATGGTCAGCGCCATAGAATTGAGTTAGATCGCGCCAAAAAGGTATCAGTCAGCAATGGTGCTAAAGAGCATCGAGTGGTGCGCATTGATATTGGCAACTTTGGCGGTTCTGCCTTGACTGATCGTGACATCAGCGTACCGACTGAAGAGACTGAGGAAATTCCCATTACCTATGTGCCGGCTCGCAACACGGTGTTTTTATCGGTAGCCTTAGGTTGGGCTGAAGTGCTGGAAGCTAAAGCTATTTTTATCGGCGCAAATGCCGTTGACTATTCGGGTTACCCAGACTGCAGACCTGAGTACATTGAGGCGTTTCAAACGCTTGCTAATCTGGCGACCAAGGCCGGTGTGGAGGGCGAAAAAATTAGAATAGAAGCCCCCATTATTCATTTAACCAAAGGTGAAATCATTGAGCAAGGTTTGGCGCTTGGGGTCGACTACTCACAAACAATCTCCTGTTACAACCCCAGAACCGATGGCAAAATCTGTGGTGAGTGCGATTCCTGCCGAATTCGAAAAGCCGGCTTTCAGTCAGCGGGTACGAATGACCCGGCAAACAGCTAGTACTTCGTGCTAACGCTATCGAACTTAGACTTCGCCTATGGGGCAAGGCCTTTGTTTGACGGGCTAAACTTAGAGGTCGCGGCCACTGAACACGTTGTTATAGTCGGTGACAGTGGTGGCGGTAAATCAACCTTGCTGAATCTTATCGCCGATGGCGGCGATCGTTCGATAAATATTAAGACCGGTGCAAATTCGGCAATGGTGCTGCAGGAAGGCGCATTGCTTGACCACCTAAATGTGATTGAAAACTTAAAGCTAGTGGCAAGGTACTGCGAATTGCCTATAAGCGAATCTAAGATCGTTCAGACATTAAAACAGTTGAACATTGACGAGTATTTGCATAAAGCGCGGGTTAGTCAATTAAGTGGTGGGCAAGTGCGCCGAGTAGCCATCGCTCGAGCACTTCTAACAAACCCGGATTTGGTGTTGTTTGATGAGCCGGATGCGGGATTGGATATCGTCAATTTGTCAACGCTTGCCGATACCGTTAATGTGCTTTCTACCGAACATGGCAGGGCATGTATGACGGTGTCACACAACCCGTTCTATATAGCGCAAGTTGCCAACAAAGTTTACCGTCTGCAAGCCGGAAAATTGGTATTGATCGCTGACTGGCCCAAGCTGCCTTCCAGTCAGTCCGAGCTTCAGAGTAGGCAGATGAGTTTGCAACAGCAGTTGAGTACGGTGATAGATCCCATTGTAGGAAACGTCGTAAGCGTTAAGAAAACATGGCCAGTTGTCAGCTGGTTGACCGGCTCGGCTAAAGCTGCTTTAAGTCTGTTGCACATACCTAAATCGTTACGTGATGAGCTGCGAATTGCTTCCTATGGTGTCTACCTTAGTTTCGTTACTGGCGTTTTGTTTTTCGCCCTAGTGGGTTTGATGCTTGGTTCGACCACCATCGCAGTCGTACGTATGCTGGCCGATCATTCTTTAACTGGACTGGTTAGTATGTTTGTGAAGCCAGAGACCCTGATAAACCTGATGGGAGGGCGCTATGTGCTGTATCTCGCACCGGCAATCGGCGGCATGCTGTTTGCTGCTCGATCAGGTAGCATTATGGCTAACTGGTTGGGCGAAATGGTGCGTGGCAAACAGCATCGAGCATTAAGTCTGTTAAATGTGCCTCCTGCTCAATACCTCGCTGCGCCCAGTGTGTTCGCCTTGTTTATATCGATGTTTGCCACCATTGTTTGGTTTACTTTTTGTGTATGGCTTGGTGGTGTAATCGCGACCACGCAATTGTTTGATATACCCAATGCCGATGAGGTAATGAGCCTCAGTCGATATGAAATACAACGCAGCTTTTTTTGGTGGAAGGCCATACTCTATAGTGGGTTGGTGGCAGTCACCGTGGTTGGCTTGGGCTTATCGCCTAAGAAAACCGCCCATCAACTGAATATACATACGACCAAAACGATTATTTATTCCACTCTGTGCATCGCCTTTGCCGAATTAGTAATTATTTTGAGCTAGTACATAACGAGTAAAAAAGCGTAAAATTTAGGCAAATAAACCGTTAAAAAAGGTTGACCAAAGGCGCGTAAGTAAAGATAATCACGCCTCGCTTGAGTATGGGCCGTTAGCTCAGTTGGTAGAGCATCTGACTTTTAATCAGGTGGTCGGGCGTTCGAGCCGCCCACGGCCCACCACTCAAACGAATAAACCGCCCTAGAGGCGGTTTTTTTATTTGGGTTATTGGTCGTGCCAGGGAGAAAGCCACCGTTTGACAAATTCGCCTGGAACGAATTTGAACGACCAAAACTGTGCATCGCCTTTGCCGAGGGAGCCAGTAGGGCGAGGCGCAGGAAGCGCCGAGTAATCGCCCACGGCTCACCACTCAGGCAAATAAAACCACCTTCGGATGTTTTTTGGTGTTGTTGCGTCCACCGGTTCAGACGAACGTTTGAATTGCCCTCTTAAATAGTCAATTTTGCGATTTCAGGCGCTGACTCAATTGCCAATGGTACAAAGAAGGGACTTCTCGTATCTCGCGGTTAACTGCCTCTAAATAGGGGGTTGGGCGATAGTCGACCTCAAACTCTCTATTTCCAGATACGCCCACGATGCGTGCTTCGGGGCCCTCAGCTAAGCCAAAGAGAGAAACTTTCTCGCTCTTGTCTGCACCGCCCAGTACCGTCACCTTCAAGTTCCAGGTCGTGTTGTAGCGACCATGGCCGGGCTGCCAGTAACCGGCGCCACTGCCGTCCCAAATAGGGTAGTAAGCTTCGCCTTGTTTATTTCGTAGAGCCGTTAGGTATAGATGAACATTGTCAAACAAGTTTTGATGGTTTGACCCTGCGTGCTGATCCAATACTGGATCGGTATAAACGTGTGCGTTTAGAAACACGGATTTTGTTGACTGGGTATTAAAGCTTAAGGAGTGTTGCAACGGGTTATTAATGATCAAATTCTTAACCAATACATTGTGCACGTTACCAGCATGCACCGCATAGTGCCCTCGACGAAGGCCGTCGCTTTGAATGTCGCTAATGGTTAGATTGGCGCTGTTATAGCTTAATACTCCGCTGTCGGCATTCGTAATGTTGATGTTTCGAATCCAGCCGTTGTAGACGCTGGTGATGTATATACCATTATAGCCTTGCTCGAGGTGGTGACCGAAGCTTGGCGCTTTTGGAAATCGCAAATGTAATTCTTCAATACCGACTTCAGTTATGTGTTCCCAGCGCGCAAGCTGCGCCGGTATTGCGGCTGAAATAGGGTGTAGTAGCGGATCACTGATGGTGATTGTATTCCCATCGATATCGATAATTTCAGTTTTCTGGCGAATCAGTGGTCGTTCCGGTTTACTCCAATGATGCGATCCTATTTTTAGATCTGTTTTCCCATAAAGTTCGTACAGCAGCGCGCCATTTTCGCCATCGCGGTTTAACCATTGCAGTTCGAGTACGTCCCCCTTGCGAATGTTATCAGTGCGGTCGACAGTCACCTTTCTGGTTCCTGCAAGGCCTTGTTTGGCAATCGCTAACACGTCGATCTTTGGGTCGTTCTCTTCAAGGTACGGCGCAGCTCGAGTGCCTTCTTTTTGAATCCAAATAAAACCTCCGCTCCAAGAGTACTCTGAAAACAGCTCGTCAATATTGTTGTCCTGCTCCCGTTGTCGTTTATCGTATTGTTTTAAGTATTCAGTTAATTCTCTGAGTGACTCCCCTTTGTCGATCATCTTCAACGGTCTGGGAAAGAATAAAGTGGTTCCACCTCGGCCAGAGCCTGCACCACGTAGAACAATATTCCCGCGTTTAATTGGCAATATCTCAGATACAACAAACTCACCTTCTGGAAACATCACCACAACAGGGCCAACAACCCTATGGGCTTTTTCCAATGCATTTAATATAGCCTGCGAGTCATCTCGCCCATCGTTAGCAATAGCGCCATGAGCTTCAATATTAATTACGGTCTTTCGGACAAACGGTATATTGGCCGTGCCGTTTTTATAGCCCGCATAGGAAAAATCCGGGAGCCGAATTTGATCAGAGCTTGCTAACCGCAAAATATCGGGTGTAGCCTTTGCCGTCATTGAGCCAATTGAAGCCAATATGATTGCGCTAACAAGATATGCGGTACGTTTTAGGGGATTGATAGACATAGTTTTAATCATTGAATAACAGGTCGTATAGGAAATGGATTGCGTTCGACTATCAAGCATCGGTTTACTTTACGATGCTGGGCAGAGTCAGTGACAAGCTTGGGATAAAGCTGATCATTAGCAATGCGATGATCAATGCGCCGTAGAACGGGGCGATGGTGCGAATGGTTTTTTCAATCGGTACTTTCCCCACTGCGGAGCCAACAAATAGTACTGCCCCGACGGGTGGTGTAACCAAACCAATGCCTAAATTGATCATCATGATGATGCCGAAATGAACTGGGTCGACTCCGGCTTGAGCAACCACCGGCAAAAAGATGGGCGTAGTGATAACAATCAATGGCGACATGTCCATGAACGTGCCGAGAAACAATAAAAATAAGTTTACAATCAGTAAAATTAGAATTGGGTTATCGGTGATTGTGTTAATGAATTCGGCGAGTTTTGTTGGCGCTTCCAAGATTGCCAGTGCATAACCAAAAGACGTCGCCGCGCCGATAATCAGCAAAACCATTGCGGTGATTTTTACAGATTCTCTCGCCGATTCAAACAATCGTGCCCAACCCAGAGTTCGATAAACTAATAGGCCGATAAGCATGGTGTAAACCACGGCAATTGCGGATGATTCTGTTGCGGTAAAAATGCCAGAAAGAATGCCACCCATGATAATGATTGCTGTCATCAAGCCTGGAATCGCCCAGATGAAAGAGCCAAGCAGTGCTTTCCATCCTGGAAACTTACCACTTGGATAACCACGTTGCACGGCCACTATCCAAGCGACCAGCATTAACAGTGCACCGGTCAGGATTCCGGGTACAATTCCGGCTAAAAATAACTCACCAACGGAAACGCCTTTACCCGCGGAGGCGGCATAAATAATCATATTGTGCGAGGGTGGAATGAGCAGTCCGACGATCGCTGCTGTTACGGTTACGTTAACTGCGTAGTCACCGTCATAACCTTTTTCACGCATGAGTGGTGTTAACGCAGAGCCCATCGCAGATGCACTTGCAATCGCAGAGCCTGATACAGCCCCGAAAAGCATCGAAGCACCAATATTGACACGTCCTAACCCTCCTCGACCGTGTCCAAAAAAGCCTTCGGCAACGCGCACTAATCGGTCTGCGATTCCGCTGCGGTACATGAGGTCGCCAGCGAATACAAAAAACGGAATCGCCATTAATGTAAAAACACTCATGCCCGCGGCCATACGCTGGAAAACGACGATCAGGTGAAAATCAAGTGCGATAAACGTTAAGATTGAAGAAGCGAGAAGCGCAAAGGCGACAGGAACGCCCATTATCAGAAGTAGAATCAGGGATATCAATAATATAGCCAGCTCCATTACACACCCCGCTCGCTGGAATTGATCTTTCGGCTCAACTCAATGGCTATTCGCTCAATCGAAAATAGTGTCATAAGTGCTCCTGCAATTGGCAGTGCCATATAGACGGCGCCACGTGATATGCCGAGGGTGGGCACAATGTGTGACCAGGTTCCTACAACCAGTTGATAACCCCAGATGCACATTGCTAAGCCACAAAAGCCAACCGTAGCCTCAGAAACTAACCGCATTGTGAATCCCACTTTTGCAGGCAGTGCTTTTTCGAAGGCCTCGATGCGAATATGAAACCCTTCTCTGACTCCAGCGGCAGCTGCGAAGAGAACGTACCAGATCATCAAAATCAATGCTGTCTGCTCCGACCAATCTGGAGACTGCTTCAAAATGTAACGGCCAAATACCTGCCAGCTGACAATCGCCGTCATTAATAACAGGCCGATTGCACCAATAATGATAAAAATATTAGCTAATGCATGCGAAACACGTTCAATGCTATTGATGTTCATGTGTTTGAATCCTGAATGCTTACGATTTCTTCGATCAATTCTTGTTGTTTTGTTAGGGAACTTTTTCGTTCCCACAATGGTTTCATTAAGCGTGAAAAGTCATCGATATTCTCGACCTCATTGACTTCAACACCGCTGGCTATGACCTCACTGCGTGCCTGAGTTACGCGATCAGCCCAAAGCCGTCGCATAACACCAACAGACTCTTTGGCACTTTGCATCACAGCCGTTTGATCGGCATCAGATAAAGCACGCCAGCGGTGCAATGACATAACCAATATCTCGGGAGCCATGACGTGACGAGTTAAACTGTAATATCGAGCGACCTCAAAATGACGGCCAGCTTGGTATGACGGCCAGTTATTCTCAGCGCCATCGATCACCCCTTGAACCAGGCTCTGATACACCTCACCTAAGTACATGGGTGTCGCGTCTGCCCCTAAGGCGTTAATCATTGATACGTATACGTCTGAGTTTTGCACACGAAATTTCATACCGCGCATGTCATCAGGTGTTTTAATCGGGTGCTTAGTGTTATAAAACGAGCGCATCCCTGAATCGTAATAACACAGTCCAATCAGGCCATAGTCCTCAAGTGAGTCTAAGATCGTCTGTCCGGGCGGGCCATCAAGTGCTTGATGAAGGTGTGTTTCATTACGAAAAAGGAATGGCAGACACGGCACAACCGTGAGGGGTGCGATAGAGTTTAATGGCGCGGCATTAACACGATTGATATCCAGGCCGCCGAAAACAGTGATTTCCAATGTGTCTCTTTCGGAACCGAGTTGGCCCCCTGCATAGACCTTAATGCTTAGGCGTCCCTCCGTTTTTTTTGACAACAGCTCACTCATGGCACGAACCGCTTCCACCGTTGGGTAATCTGATAGATGGTGGTCAGAGGCAAATAACGGTCGCGAAGAATTTTGACCACATCCTGCGATGCTCATTAAACCCATACCGGTCATGGCAGTGAGAGCTTTTCTTCTTGTAATCATATAAATCGATCTTGTTAATTAATGAGTACGCTGAATCGACCTTTTAATAGCAAGGTCTATGCATCGTAAACGGTTGCTCCATTAAGCAAGTTAAAAATGGTTTTGAAAAGATCTTACGAATGTCATAGAATGACACCGGTTACCTAAGATACATCAAAATCTATTGCAGGCGCAATAGAGTATGCAGACAAATTAAATAATGAAGGTTCAAATGACGCCTACGTATAAACATTCAGAGAAAGATATTGCCTCAATTTCGGAAAGCCTTATGCAAGCACGCACTCAGTGTTTGGGCTTGAGTCAGTATCCGGGTGAGTTACCACAGACTCTGGAAACAGCCTATCGTATCCAAGACTTAAGCATATCTAAATGGAAGGACCAGTTGGTAGGATGGAAGGTTGGCGGTATACCGATCAATCTACAACCCAAGTTTCAAGTTGAGCGTCTGAGCGGACCAATATATGCAAATAATGTTAAACACTCGAGTGATGAAAATGTCGTCGAGATGCCGGTCTTTGAAGACGGTTATGCCGGCATTGAGGCAGAGTTTATAGTTGAGCTGGCCGATACATCAGATCTTCCCGAAGAAGGGATTACCGAACAACAAGTAATCGAAGTGATTAACAAAGTCTTTGTCGGTGTTGAGATTGCGAGCAGCCCAATACAACGCATTAATGACTTAGGACCTACGGCACCGATCAGTGACTTTGGAAATAATTCAGGGATGATTATCGGCCCTGAAATTGAAAACTGGCAACGAATTGAACTCTCCAATATCGCGGTAACGGTTGAAATTGACGGTATCGTACACGGTCCTGCTAAAACTCAAGCCAGCCTTAGAGGACCTCTCGGTGCAACCAAATTTATAATTGAACAGTTAAAATTGCGCGGTTACAAAATTCAGCCAGGCACCTTTGTTTCCACGGGAGCAATTACCGGTGTGCATGATTCTGAAGTAGGTGCTAAATCGACCGTCAAATTCGAAGGTATTGGGGATATTAATTTGACCCTGATCTCGAACCGACGCTAAAAAGGTAGTTAAATGATCACGTATCATGATCTAATTGGTCACTCGTCCCGTTAGATCGATCATGCAGTCGCGTATATCAAGATGTCTATCAAATAGTAACGAGTATTGTTGCAGTTAAACGGGAACTGATAAAGGTTGTTGTCACTGAGTGTGAAACAGTCGCAAACACTGAAACTGAACCAGGATTAAGTACAATCAGGGTATGAATAATAGTGCCGAAAAAGAACTAATAATTGTTTCAAAACAATGGCTTGTAGAAAACAAAGGCAAGCGTAAGTCAACAATCAACGATGTTGCTAAGCTTGCTGGTGTATCAAAGAAAACCGTTTCTCGGGTGATAAATAATGCGCTGTCAGTCAGTGAATCAACACGCCGCAACGTTCAAACTGTTATCAAAGCAATCAATTTCCAGCCTAATGTTCAGGCCCGAGGTTTGGCGTTTCGCCATTCATTTTTAGTCGGCGTTATCTACGATAATCCAAACCCGCAATATACCGTTAATATGCAGCAAGGCATTTTGGATGGTCTTAAGGGGTCTGGTTATGAATTAGTGGTTCATCCTTGTGAGCGTGATCGATCGGATTTTGTTGATGAAGCAAGGCAGTTTATAGAGCGCCAGAAACTGCGTGGAGTAATACTAACTCCCTCTGTTTCAGAAGATGAGCGCATGGCTGAGATGCTGCGCGAAATAGGTTGTGACTATCTACGAATTGCATCGTTGAAGCTTGACGACGATAAGCATATGTTTGTGTCTCATGATAGGCATGGAGGAACGCTGGTTGCGCGGCATTTGTGTGAACTAGGGCATAAGCGGATTGCGTTTGTTACGGGTAAAGAGGGTTTCAGATCGTCAGAAGAACGACAAAAAGGGTTTGAGATTGGATTAGCTGAATTTAATTTAGCATTGGACAAGAAGTACATCGCTCGGGGCGAATATACTTTTGAATCCGGTATCGCAGCTGGACACCAACTATTGGCATTGAAACCTATGCCAACTGCCATCTTCGCGGCGAATGATGAAATGGCTGCAGGGGTCATGCAGGCAATGCGCATTAAAAATTTACGTGCACCGGATAATATTTCGATCATCGGTTTTGATGACTTTCAAATTGCATTGAATGTCTGGCCTAGACTCACAACAGTACATTCACCAACGAGCACGATCGGTAGGCTCGCGGCTCAACACCTGCTCTCCATGAGCGAAAGCGAGCAGCCTGCGCCAGAGTCTATACCTTGGTTGGTAGAGCGCGAATCGTCTGGGCCTCCGCCAGAATAACCCTGCTCTTTAAAGGCGTGCTTGTCCTTAGAAATAGCTAACAGAGCATGATTCGTATCAAATTTGTTTGCTTTTATTTCAATTTCAATAATATAATG
This sequence comes from Arenicella sp., assembly GCA_965230315.1. GTDB lineage: Bacteria > Pseudomonadota > Gammaproteobacteria > Arenicellales > Arenicellaceae > Arenicella. The sequence goes on along the minus strand of CBDDKT010000002.1, from coordinate 2,233,994 downwards.
ACACCGGTTACCTTTTTAATTAAAACTAATCTTCTGAGACAAATATGTACAAAAAAACGTATCAGGCAACACACCCTGACATGATGACGGATGTCGATAATGCTGCCCTAAAAGAGCGTTATCAAGTCGACGATATTTTCAAAAGTAATGACATTCATTTGTATTATTCGCATAACGAGCGCCTTGTCATTGGTGGCTGCGCACCGATAAATCAGAGTGTGGATTTGCCGACATTCAGTGAGCCGGAGTCGGCTAAAGGGCAACCGTTTTTAACTCGCAGAGAGCTTGGGATATTTAATGTTGGTGACGGGGAGGGGCAGGTTTTGGTCGATGGTGAATCGGTGCAGCTGTCTCCCAGTGATGCTTTATATGTCCCAATGGGAACAAAAAGTGTTACGTTTTCGAGCCAAGATGATAAACGACCTGCACGTTTCTATTTAGTGAGTGCCGGGGCACAAAAAGCCTTGCCCATGAAAAAAATCACACCACAGATGGCAAAGCCTTTGGAACGGGGATCCTTAGAAGAGTCTAATGAGCGCGTAATTTATCAATATATTATTCCGGGCGTATGTGAGACGTGCTCGCTGTTGGTAGGGTTGACTGTTTTAAAGCCGGGAAGCGTTTGGAATACCATGCCTCCTCATTTACATGACAGGCGGTCAGAGATTTATTTCTACTACGGCCTCACTGAGCAACAGAGAGTCATGCATTTTATGGGAGAGCCTGATTCCATGCGCCACTTGGTCATGAAAAATAATGAAGCGGTCATCTCGCCTCCTTGGTCTATCCATATGGGGGCTGGAACATCAAACTATAATTTTATCTGGGCGATGGCTGGCGAGAATTTGGATTATACGGATATGCAAGTGCTCGATATTTGCCAACTGCAATAAATTGGGGGACTTAAGGTGAAGAGTAATCCGTTTGATCTAACATCTAAATGGGCGGTCGTAACCGGGGCTAATACGGGTCTTGGTCAAGCAATGGCCATCGCGCTTGCTCAAGCTGGCGCAAATATCATATTGGCCGGTCGTTCATCCTGTGCCGAGACAGCCAGTGAGATTGAATTGCTTGGAAGAGAGTCTCACGAAATAAGTGTTGACCTTGGTGATAAACACAGTTGGGATCAATTAATTGAGCGGGCCTTTGAGCATACAGGGAAGCTCGATATTTTGATTAATAATGCTGGAATAATTCGACGCAACGACGCATTGGAATTCGAGGAATCGGACTGGGATGACGTGCTGGACGTGAACCTGAAAAGTGTTTTCTTTTTGTCGCAAGCGTTTGCCAAAAAGGCGGTTGCTGAGGCTTACCCAGCGAAAATAGTGAATATCGCATCGATGCTGTCGTATCAGGGAGGTGTCCGAGTTGCATCGTATACTGCGTCCAAGTCTGGAGTGATGGGTTTGACACGCTTGCTGGCGAATGAATGGTCGGGAAAATCGATCAATGTTAACGCTATTGCGCCTGGGTATTTCGCAACCAACAATACGGCTGCGTTACAGGCTGATGAGAATCGGAATCAGGAAATTTTAGGACGAATACCTGCTGGCCGATGGGGAAAGCCTACCGACTTGGGAGGTGCGGCCGTATTTTTATCGTCTGCTGCGTCTGATTACGTTAATGGTATTACCTTGCCGGTAGATGGTGGTTGGTTAGCAAGATGATCTGCATTCAGAACACACGCTGAAAAAATTTACAAACAATTGAGGATTGAATGATGAGAAGAAAAAATAAAAAAGATAGAAGTTCGCTGGATAAGTTTTTCAAAAACAAATCAATGACACCGGTAGCATTGTTCGTTTGTATGTCTACGGGATTTTCGGGCGCTTCTTACGCCCAGGACAATGCCAATAATGACGCTAATGTGGGTGAAGAACAGGTTTTGGAAGAGGTCGTTGTAACGGGAATACGCCGATCTTTAGAATCAGCACTTGATGAAAAACGTTCATCGGATAATCTTAAAGAAGTCATTATCGCCGAAGATATCGGCAAGTTGCCTGATCAAAATTTAGCCGAAGTACTTGAAAATATTACGGGTATACAAATCACTCGAACAGCCGGCATTGGCACGGGAGTTCAAATTCGTGGCACTAATGCGAATCGGGTCGAAATAAATGGCGTGTCTACGGTTGGTTCCGGCGCTGGTCGCAGTGGTATTGATTTTGAGGACGTGAATGCTTCCATAATATCGGCCGTCGAAGTGATCAAATCACCGGAGGCGAAAACCATTGAAGGGTCAGTAGGTGGAACCGTTAACTTAAGAACGATTCGGCCTCTTGAATTAACCGAAACGCTGGGTTCAATTCGTGTTCAGGCTGAAGACAGCAGTTTATCCACCGAAAGTTTACAGCCCAGGTTTTCAGGCGCCTACGGAGACAGTTGGGATACGGATATTGGTAGAGTCGGTTTTGTTGTCAGTGGCAGTTACACTGAGCAAGAAGCAGTATCGTTTCGTCCACGAGCGGATAGAGACAACATATCATCACCTGCCGGCGCGAGTCCGTCGGAGTTCCTCGGTATTCAATTTCTGGTGCAGGAGCAAGAGAATGATGATTTTGAAACAACAAATTTAGCGACCACATTTGAGTGGGCGCCGAATGACAACCTAAAATTCTATTTCGACGCTATTATAAATGAACAAGAGCGAAGTCGAGATCAATACAGACTGCAGGCGTCTGGAGTAAGTACCCTAAGGCAGCTCAGTATTCCCACTGCTTTTGAAACGGTTAACTTTGGAGTTGGGCCGGGCTCCTTCCCCGCAGCGCTTCGGGGCACGCTTGAACCAGATTTGGCGAACGACGACGACGATCCTAACCTGCGTTTTTCGAGTGATACCGGGGCTCGCGTAACGGACAGTGAAATATTTGTGCTTGGAGGTGAATGGGCAAGAGATAAATGGTCAGCTAGCGTTGAGTTTGCCTCGACCAGTTCCGATACGGTTAATCCGAATTTAGGCACTACCTTGAATTTCATAAATCCTAACTGTCCGCTCGATGGGGCGGCAAGCGGTGACCCCAGTACTAGTAACGATAACTGCGTGCCGTTTATTTATGATTTAAGCGGTGGCTCATTATCTTTTGGTGTTAACTTCAATTCACCATTTGCACCCAGCCCCTCAGATTTGATCAATCCCGCAAATGTGGTTTTGGATGATGTCCAAGTGGGCCGTAATACAACTGAAAATTCCGAAGATGCTTTTCGAGTCGATGTCTCTTACGACCTTGATTGGAACGCTCTAAATTCAATCGATTTTGGATTTCGGTTCAACGAGTCGTCGAGTCGCTTTGAAGATATCGATGGTCGAATTGGCGGTTTTAGTCGGCTAGAGGACAGCCCGAACGGAACTTTGTTTGAAGAACTCCTGGTCACTGGCCCGAGTAATTTTAACGCTGCTGATGGACGAAGTTTGTTTATTAGCGATTTTCTCTTGGTGAACCCGGATCGGTCATTTTCTGACCCTGACGGTGTGATCGCTATTCTGGAAAACGCGTTGGCGGTACAGCGTGCAAATGAACCGCAGGCCGATGGTGCCACCACCTTAAGTCTCGATTCAGACCAGAATTCGTTTTACAGTATTGACGAGGAAACTACCGCGCTATATGCACAGGCCAATTTCTCTACCGGTATATTCCGAGGAAACTTTGGTTTGCGCTATATCGATACCGAAATTGCGTCCACGGGTTTTGGGCCGGAAGATGCAAACGGCAACAGATCACTGGAGACAACCACCGGCAGTTATGACTTTTTGCTTCCCAGGCTCAATATAGTTGCTAATGTATCCGAAAACTTCATTGTGCGCTTCGGTTACGGCTCTGATATCCGACGCCCTAATTTCGATGACCTAGCGACAGGATTCTCATTTGATCAGCAAGAGAACTCAGTTGTAGCACTGGGTAATCCGGGGCTTGAACCGGAAGAGGTAGATTCATTTGATCTATCAGCCGAATGGTATTTCGCTCCGGCGGCTGTGTTAAGTCTTGGCTATTTTGAGAAGGATCGTACAAATATCTTTGGTATTGATTTCGACGGCGCTGCGCTTATTGCAGACCCCAATAACTCGACCGGTGGTTTGTCTCGTGAGACTGATCCAACCTGCCCTGGCGGGGGTATTTTTAACCCAGAAGTTATACCGGGAATTTTGGGCGATCCAAATACGACAGGTCTTTGTGTCGATGCAACACGACCTGGTAACGATCCTGCAACAACAAGCCAATCTGGGTTCGAGCTTGCCTTCCAGTACGATCTATCCGCTTATGAAGACCAACTTGGTTGGGCATCCGGTTTGGGATTAATCGCTAACTTGACAGTGCAGGACTTCGACGGTGGGTCGGTTGTAGATACGACATCGGGTCGAGGGCTAAACGTACTCGGTGACGTTAGCATACCAAGAGGTCTGCTCGACTTCTCTGAAACAGCTTACAACATCACACTGTTTTATGAAAAGCACGGTTGGTCGGCAAGGATGCGCTACACATGGCGTGAAGCGTTCAGGACACAAGACTTTGGTGGTGGTGCTAACACAAGCGGTAGCAGTACATTTAGTTTCCCTGTTGTGACCGCAGATAGAGGTCAATTTAATGCGAGTATTAATTATAGTGTCAACGAACATCTTACTGTCGGAGTTGAAGCTGTAAACCTCACAGAAGAACGCATTGATCAAAACTGTGTTACAGGAAGTGGTCCGCTTTGCTTTGTAGGGTTTCCCGATCGGAGAATAACATTTGGTGCGAGTTATCGTTTCTAAGTTCAGTGAATCTAGTCGGTGGCGTCGGTAACGGCGCCACCTGATACGGTGGCGTGGAGACTCGGTCATCAATTTGAGTCTTTGCTTGGATATTAATTGGTGTGCGCGCAACATAGTACAAAGATGTTGACCGCACAGCTTGGTAAAAAAAGTTGATAGTAAGCGGAGCGTATTAATGAAATTTGAAGGCAAAGTCATTGTTGTTACCGGTGGTGCCAGAGATATAGGCAGGGCCGTTTCGAAAAGGTTGGCTTCAGAGGGGGCGGCCTTAGCGATTAATTATTTTGGCAGCGATGATCAAGCAGCAAGTTTACGAACAGAATTGGCTTCCATGGGAACTTCCGCATTCGTGCTAAAGGGAGACATGACCAAAGAGAAAGATGTCGAGACATTGATAAATAAAGCGGTGAATGAGCTCGGTGATAGAGTTGACGGTCTCGTCAATATTGCAGGAGGGCTGATCGAGCGAAGACCCATCGATAAAATGGATGAAGCATTTTTTAATAAAGTCATTCGACTAAATTTGAATCCTACCTTTTTAACTACCAAAGCCGTGATCTCGTTAATGAGTGATCAAGCTGCGATAGTGAATCTTGCATCACAGGCAGGGCGGGACGGTGGTGGGCCGGGTGCTTCTGCCTACGCTACCTCGAAAGGTGCGATAATGACGTTTACGCGTTCCATGGCAAAGGAGCTGGGACCAAGAGGTATTCGTGTGAACGCTCTCTGCCCTGGAATGATTAACACCAGCTTTCACGACACGTTTACTGATGCCAAGGTGCGGGTCAACGTCGCTAGTGCTACACCGTTACGGCGTGAAGGGTCCTCGAACGAGGTCGCGGGTGCTGTCAGCTTTTTACTTTCAGATGAATCATCGTTTTTAAACGGCGTTAATGTCGACATCAACGGTGGGTTGATGTTCTCTTAGCATGATTACCGAAGAAACTTCATATTGTAATTCAGTCACTCACCCAAAATAAATTATGTCAATTTCAGTAGCCGTAATTGGTGAGTGTATGCTTGAGCTTTCGCGAGCAGGCACGGACAGCGAAAGAGCGTCGATACCAATGACAATGAGGTATGGCGGGGACACAATTAATACCGCTATTTATCTGTCCCGAAACAAAATTTCAGTCAGCTATGTTACTGCACTCGGAGACGACGTGATGAGTGATTGGTTGCTTGAAAAATGGTCCGAAGAAGACATTGATTGTTCACTAGTTCGCCGTACAGAAAACTCGGTGCCAGCAATGTATATGATTAATGTTGCTAGTGGTGGCGAGAGATCGTTTCTGTACTGGCGAAAAGATTCTCCCGCAAGCCGAATGTTTGATAATTCGGATGTATCAAATGCAATCTTTGAAGCAATCATCGATCACCAATATATTTATTTGTCCGGTATTACCATGGCGATACTTTCAGAGACCTCAGTTGCTCGGTTAATCGACTTTTTAAAAAGTTACCGACGACGCGGTGGCAGGGTGATTTTTGATGGAAACTACCGATCAATATTATGGAATAGCCACGCAGATGCTCAACGAGCCTATGCGAATTTGTACGAAATAAGCGATATTGCTTTACCTACGTTTGAGGATGAGGCACTTCTGTTTGGTCATGAAAGCGCTCTTCAGGTTGTGCACGCTATCAATACGATGGGAGTATCTGAGGTGGTAGTAAAGATGGGAGGAGAGGGCTGTTTGGCACATTTTGACGGCGAGCAGGCTTACGTTGAGGCTGAATCAGTGACAACCCCCGTAGACACCACCGCAGCGGGTGATTCCTTCAACGCGGCGTATATCGCTGCGCGGATTCACGGGCTTTCTGTGGTCGAGGCCTGCCGTGCGGGTCATAGCCTGGCAGCGAAAGTAATACAGTATCATGGCGCAATCATATCTCCTGATCATATGTGAGGGGTTAGGTTCTTGTTGTTTCCTAGTCCAATCCATTCAAAATAGACGGGCACTCCCTATTCTTGGGTGCCCAGAGTCGGCCTCGGGCTATTATTCAATAGATGCAATATATACTTTTGCCTTAAACTGACATGAAATATTACGCTTGATCGAGTTGAATCATTGCAAAAGTTAGATAAAAATCAGAACGAAAAATACCGCCAATTTAATTCATCGACTGTATATTTCTATTATCGTTACGGGTTTTGACTGTTTATTAGTCTATATAGTTGTGAAAAAGCAAAAGAATAAAGAGAAATTAGACGTTCAAACATCTATTTCTGCTTCATTTTTGGAAAATCAAACCTTTTTGAAAAAATTTATTAATCGTTTTTTTATCAATCAGGAAGATATTGAAGATGTGGTGCAGGAAACATATTTGCGGGCTTATGTTGCCGAGCAGAAAAGAGATATAGAACAACATAAAGCCTTTCTTTTTAGTACTGCGAGAAATATTGCGTTGACGAAGTTGACTAAGAAATCGAGGCAGATAACAGACTATTTGGAAGAATTTTCCAGGAGAGAGGATCTAGATCGACAACCGTCCGCCGATGAAGTTGCCGAGGCCCAACAACAATTAAGTATTTACTGTGCTGCGGTAGAGACATTAGATGGTAAATGCCGAGAAGCTTTCCTTCTCAGGAAAGTACATGGTATGGCGCACAAAGAAATAGCGGAGCAAATGTCGGTATCTTTAAGCTCCGTTGAAAAGTATTTGCGTCAAGGCGCGCTGGTCTGTAATGCCTATATTAAAAGATCAAATGCGATTAGTTCTCAAGATAGTCTGGTTAAGAGGCTCTCTAACCTGAATGGGAAGAAATCAAAATGAAAAAAGTAGTTGAATTAACAGATCGAAAGATAATCGAGCAGGAGGCGGCGGATTGGCTTATTAAGCTCGATGCAGATCAACCATTATCTTCTCAAGAAAAAGCACTTCTTCACGAGTGGTTAGACCGAAGCTCAGCGCATCGCAAGGAATTAAAACAGCTTGCGGAAATGTGGGACGGTGCGAATATTTTAACCGAGCTTGCTGTACCACTAAATCGATCTGAATCTCAATCATCATTCTTTACCTTGCTGTCATCTCCTTCTAGGTCGTTTGGTTTAGTAGCTGCATCGCTAATGATGGCGCTGAGTTTAGGGTCGTTTATCTATTTCCAATCTTTATCATACACACACAAGAACGGTGTTATTGCCACTGAGATCGGTGACCAAAAAACCATCGAGTTGCCTGATAACTCGGTTATAAAACTAAACACGAATTCTGAAGTTGAAATTAGCTATACGGACGAGTTTAGAAATATCCGTCTTTTAAAAGGCGAAGCCCATTTTGACGTTGCTAAAGACAAAGATAAACCGTTTCGAGTATATGCTGGCCTGGGGCGAATTCATGCAATCGGCACGGCATTTAGTGTTCATCTGAAACATAATGAAGTAGATGTGACCGTGTCTGAAGGTAGAGTGGGGGTGGCATCAATTCCCGTTCCAGCGAAGGGCCTGCAAACGGCTAATCTAATATCCACCAAAGCGAATGCGCCAAAAAGCCTTGGTATGCTCAGGGCCGGAGAAACTGGGACGATTGTGGATCGGCTGGATGAGAACTCAAATCAAGTCCAAAAACTGGAGAATTTAAGAAGGATCGAAAACGTAGATATAGCTAAGGAATTGTCTTGGACTCAAGGTGTCTTGGTATTTGCGGGCGAACCGCTTAACGAAGTGGTTGAGGAAATAAGTCGGTATACATCTGTCTCGATTGAATTCGCAAACCCCGAATTAGAAGCTATTCGTATTGGCGGACGTTTTCCAGTGGGTGAAACTGACACGATGTTTGCGTCATTAGAAACAAATTTTGGGCTAAAGGTAACCCGATTAGACAGTGATCGGGTTGTTATATCTGGTGCTAGATAGTTAGCCCTTCAACTTGTTACATAAATATTACAAAAATATTTACGGTTTTCTAATCTCTAATTGTCATATAAATAAGGTCGCACATGACGATCGTTGTTTTTTTGATAGTAAGAGGTTGGAGAACAAACGGGACAAAGATGTTTGCGTTGTGAGAGTGAAGTTTATATTAGTGGGTTTTGCAATATTGTTATTCAGCGAGCTAGCTGCGTCTGCTGAACCCCGCTATCGAATAGATATTCCCGCGCAGGCTGTAACTAAAGCGCTTGATGAGCTTGCAAGGCAAACAGGGGCTATCTCGTTATTTCCATATGATTTGGTTGAAGGGAAAGAATCTCAACCGTTGAAGGGCAGGTTTACTCTCCCTCAAGCACTTAATCTTATGCTCAAAAACACCGGTTTGATTGGTGACCTTTCCGATAAACGTGTGATTAGTATTTCAGTGGAAGCTGAAGCTAAGGAATCACAAACCAATGATGAGGAAGAGTCAATGAGTATAAGAAAAATGAAAAAGACCGGCATAGCATCCTTTTTTGCCGCTTTTTTAGCAGGTGGTGGAACAGCTAATGCGCAAGATACAGTCAATGAATTAGAGGAGGTTGTCGTGACAGGCATCCGCGCGAGCTTATCTCGTGCAGCGGATATTAAGCGCAAATCAAATGTTGTGGTGGATGCCATCTCAGCAGAAGAACTTGGGAAGTTTCCTGATATTAATGTCGCCGAGTCTTTGTCACGTATTACTGGTGTAGCGGTTACGCGCACACGCGGAGGTGAGGGGCAATTTGTTACTGTACGAGGTCTTGGCGAAGAATTTAATGGCGTGACCTACAATGGGCGATTATTAGCGACTGAAAATGAAGGCCGTGAATTTTCGTTTGATGTGATTGCATCGGAGCTGATAGCGGGTGCTCAAGTATTTAAAACGACAACGGCAAAACAGGGAGATGGCAGTTTAGGTGGCTTGGTGAATATCAATTCGGCAAAGCCGCTAGACAACCCAGGTTTTCATGCATCGGGTTCTGTTGCTACCCAGTACGAAGAATTGGCCGATGATTTTGGCCCTCGCTTTTCTGGTGTTATTAGTAACACGTTTAACGACAACACGATGGGTTTACTGGCATCGATATCCTATCAAAAAAGAAATGCTCGTACCGACGTCGCTGAAAGTAACTTTCTTATATTTCCGGTTCAAGTAGATAGTAACGGCGAAGCGTCTCAGGATCTCGATAACAATGGTGACGGAATCACGGACAATACTGGTGCGCAAATATTGACCAATGAAGGCCGTTTTAATGGTTTTTCAGGGTTTGTCGCCGACCAGGAACGCGAGCGTATTGGTGGTACGGTTGCGTTTCAATATCAACCGACTGACAGTTTTGAATTAACGTTAGATGCACTCTATACAAAGTTTGAAACGCCATCTGCTATTAATGGCTATTCATTTTTCCCAACCGCGTTTGGCCAGGGCTTTGTTAGCAATGCTCAACTAAACGACGCCAATCAAGTGACTTCTTTTGATTCAAATGCGTTTGCTTACGATGCGCTATCGCGCCGGAATGAAGGCGACAATGACACAATTGCATTTGGAGCTAATGCTAATTGGTTATTGAATGATCGCAGCACGTTAGCCTTGGATGCCTCCTATTCAAAATCTGAAGGGCAGCGCGATAATTTAGGTTCAGCTACTGGCAGTGGTGCTTTCTTTGTTATTGGTGTTGCTGGCGGTACTGTGAGCCAAAGATTGACCGGTCGCGAAGTGCCCGATTTTCAATTCAATATAAGCGATCCCAACGGTTCGGGAACGCTTCAACCAGGTCAGTTGAGCCCGGAAGATTACCGACTGCACTTTGGTCGTAATGACATTGTGTTAGTAGAAGACGAAGTGCAATCTTTAAAGCTAGATTATGAATTTAATTTTAGTGATACCTCGAAATTGAGCTTAGGTGCTGATTATGTTGCCCGAGAAAAAGTCACACGGGCATTTACCAATACTGACCTGGCTTGCACGTTATGTACAAATTATACGATTCCGTTAACGACCAACGGTGCGAGCATTGCTGGATTGGTAACAGGCCAGGCTCCGTCCGATTTTCTGTCTGGGATTAGTGCGAATATCCCACGCAATTTCGACACCTTTAATCTGGATGTAGTACAGCAGTCGTTTATAGCAAACGCGCCTGCCGGTACGTACACGCCGACAATTAATGAAGCCGGTTCAACAAATATAGATGAACAGGTATTAGGCTTATACGTTCAATACGATTTTGAAGGACAAGCTTTTGGGTTGCCATTTCAAGCTAATGTAGGTGCTCGTTTGTCAACAACAGATTTGACGTCTACTGGCTTTGGTAATGAATTATCAGACATCCAGGCGATCGACCTACTCGCGGATGGTAACAATCAGAATTTTGCGATTGGCGCACCGCGTCCAGTCAATATTGATAATGATTACACAAACTTTTTACCGTCTGTGAACATTGCGTTTGACCTAAATGAGAGGACAATATTGCGCGGCGGTATTTCTTCCAGTGTTTCACGACCAACGCTGACCAGTTTATCTACATCATTTATTGTCACCAGTCAGAACCGCGGTGGAGAGGCTATTACCTCCAATAATCCTGAGCTGGAAGCAATTGAATCAAACAATTTTGATTTATCATTGGAATGGTATGGCGAAAATGGAACATCAGCATCAGCCGCATTTTTCTATAAAGATATTTCGAACTTTGTGACACAGCAAGTTTCTGTAGAGCCGGTAACCGTTGCGTTTCGGCAGCAGGACGCGAACGGCGTATTTTCTTCACCGGTGGCAACACCAATTGACTTTCGTATTCAACGCCCTGAAAACGGCGACGATGCTGAAATTTTTGGCTTGGAAGTAGGCGGCCAATATTTTGCTGAAAGTGGTTGGGGTGTGTCTGCGAATTTTACCTTAGCGGATAGTGAAGCAACTTCGGCGTCTGGAGCCGTATCGGATTTGGAAAATATCTCAGACTTCGCAGCTAACTTTTCGGTCTTTTATGAAGAGGAACGATGGAGCGGTCGAGTATCTGTGAATAATCGTAGTGATTATCTTGTCGGTCAGACTGCAGAGGGCGGTAGAGATGAGTTTGTTGATGATTTCACGCAAGTCGATTTATCGTTTAGTTACGTTTTGAATGACTCCGTCACATTCTACTTGGAGGGAATTAATGTGCTGGACGAACCATTTTTTCGCTTTTCAGAAACACGCGATTTACTTGAATCTTATGAAGAAAACGGCGCTCGTTATGTTTTGGGTGTTCGTGGAAATTTCTAAAATACTTGTTTTCTAAAATCTAATAACCCTAATTAAGCCCTCTCTAGCCTGGTCAGTTCTATCAGGTATAAGAGAGGGTATTTTTTTATCGAAAGAGGGCCATCGAATAAGTTCGATGTAAAGGTATGCCCGAACTTGCAGGCAGAGTATTTTTTCAGATAATGATTGTCCTTGTGTTTACGCGTTTGAAGAATTATCAAAAACTGGCAATGAATGTTAGTAATCTCTTCATAGATTGACTTGCATTCATAGAGTTTCCTTCTTTGACTGCTAGAGAAACAGTTCTATAAAGATTGGCTTTTATTCGTGAATGTTCGATAGTGTCAGAGAACTGATTATAGTGGTATTGATGAGCAGAACTGATCAAAGGGGATAGTTGTTGAAAAAGGCGATTTTTATTTGATTGTAATATAAGCAGATGAAATTCAATTTCCATATTGAGTGAATTTTTTCCATCGCGGTTGAGCCTTGATATCGTTTTTGAAATCTCTTCCAACCTGCGAATATCTTCGAAGCGAAGTTCACAAGCTGACATGGCTGCTATCGGTTCGATAGCGTATCTTACTTCGTTGAACTCTCTAAGGAGTCCGGCTTCGAATTCTCTTTTAGCTAACCAGCCTAATATGTCTGGGTCTAGTAAATTCCAATATTCTTCCGGTTCGACTTTATGCCCTTGCGACATACGAGAATAGATCATTCGCTTTGCATTGAGCATCTTTATTGCTTCTCTTATCGTGATTAAACTCACTCCATATTGTTTACACAATTCTTTTTGAGAGGGCAGCGAATTTGAAGCGTGGAATTCACCAGCAACAATCCTTGATCCAAGATCTTTGGCGACTTGGTGGGTGATACTTGTTGAGTTAAAACAGCCAGAGGCCTTTTGATCTTGGGGTTTTAACATCGAGCTAAACGCTGATTTTTCGAGCAGGTATAGTGCTAATCAAGCAATATTCATATTTCAAAATTTCCCGCATCGCCAATTTCGCTTGTTTGGCACGTTTATCCTTTATCAGACAAATTAGCTGCTTATAAAGGCTTACATCGAGATGAAACTGATTACCAACACCATAAAAAATTCTATCTTGGTAGGACAAAGCCGTCTTCATAAAGTACGAGAAATGGCGGTAAAAACGGTTTTGACTTGAGGTCAATATATCGATGTGAAAATTTGCGAGTAACGGTGCTAGGTGTTGCACGTCATCCTTATTGTTCTGTATTTTTATTATCGTGGAGTCGAGATTTTGGAGGTGATTGTGCGTTCGTCGTGTTGCGGACAATGCCGCCGCTGCCGGCTCTATACTGACTCTAAGTTGATTTAGCTCATTCAATAATTTTGTCGAAAACTCTCGTTGAGTAATCCAATTGAGAACATCTTTATCCAGTATGTCCCATTGGTTTTCGGGGTCAATGGTCGTGCCTTGGCTCGCTTTCCTTGTGACGAGATTCTTCGAATTTAAGAAGCTAAATGCCTCGCGAATAACGTTTCTGCTTACGCCAAACTGTACGGCAAATTCGGCATCAGAAGGTAGTTTTTCTAAGTCACTGTATCTGCCGAGTACAATTGCACAACCGATTTCATTTGCGATATTTTGTGCATGACTATTTGGAGTTATATAGCGGGCTCTCAATTTTTTAACTTCAGTTAGGGAATGTTCGTGGATATATAATTAGTTCGATTAGACTTTGAGAATAAGAAATTCAATTAGTATTTCCTCGAGTGAGATGTAGCCACAATCAAATAAACTTCAGCGCAAATATCTTTATTGCTTGCAACCGCTACTAAGGTAAAACCTGGAGTTAATCGTCCTTAACAATGAGACTATTTAGAAGAATAGAACCGTAATTTTATAGGGGAAGAATTAGATTGTGATGCTTAAATATCTAAGACACAGTTATTCTCTTTCGAATGATAAACGTCGGCCACGCATTGACCATCTTTTGACCATAGATCGTATTGATATACAACGGCGATGATATGCTCCCGCTTTAAATGAGCGGTTGAAGATAATGGGGATATAGGGCGTTGAGAATTCAATTATCTAAGAGCGCTGCCCACGGCCCTAAGCCAGCAACGGCGTTGGCGGGTGGTGCTGACGATTGCCAGATCTCCCTCTTCGCCCCCGACTATGTGTTTGACTTCTCCCTCATTGAATTTTCTGCAGGATATACCAAACTGGCTCGTTCTGAAGTTTAACGATGGGGGCGAATGAATTTCTCGTTGTTTGACTAGTGAAACTTGTTTATCACTGAAGTGATGTTACTGATCGGAAGCCATTGCAGTATTTCGCTGTTCAGCTTCTGCCCAATCTTTTGGTAAGGTTTTAGCCGCCCAGAAAAACGCGATGATCGACATGAGATAGGGTACTGCGAGTGATGTAATCGCTAACCTTAGTGCATGCACCTCGCCATACTGATCGGTTAATAATGAGCTCATCCACCCAACATAAGTGGGTCCACCGCCGAGTGCGATCAGGTTTAGAATTAAGAAAAATAATGCGGTAGACATCGCACGCATGTTGATCGGTGCAAGGGTTTGTGCAGCGGCGAAACTCGGCCCTAAGTATACTCCGGCTGAAATTAAATACACGGTTACTAGAGCTAAGTGATAATAGATGTTCTGAACCCAGAAGGCGGCAATAAGTGCAGGTACTCCTACAAATAAGACGGCTCCTGGTAGCCAGCCGTATGCGGAGATATTTCTTTTAGCCAGCTTCTCTGTGATTAAGGCACCGAAATAGGTGCCCGCGCCATAGCCGACAAGGTGCACTAGACCGAGCATCAACATTAGCCATCGAAACTTCCCGTTGCCCACACCGGGTGCATACTCGGGAAGAAAACGAACAATATAATCGACACCCCAATTGGCCACCGCATAGCCACCAAAACTTACCCATGCTATGCCCATACACATAGCCCACCAGCTCGGTATTTTTGACAAGGTTTTAATCGATTCACCGATTCCCACGGGCTTTAGCACAATATTGTCGCCTTCCATCTGACCACGCTTGGGCTCTCGCACCACCAGCGCGATGATGATGGCCAATACGATGCCAGCAACACCAAGTGAGATAAGGGTGCCTCGCCATCCCAAGGTCTCAACCAATATGCCGGCCAGAATGTAGGAGAACGCGATGCCGATTGGAATTCCCAACGAATACACGCCTAAGGCGCTTGCGCGTTGCTCTTTCGGGTATAGGTCTGAAATGATCGAGTGAGAAGGAGGTGAGCCACCCGCTTCACCGATACCGACCCCGGTTCGCGCGAGCAGCATGGTTAGAAAGCTATTAGCCATGCCGGTAAGCGCTGTGAATAAGCTCCACAGAAACACCGATACACTAACAATCTTCGTCCGACTATAACGATCGGCTAGCCAGGCAATAGGTATACCAACCGTAGTGTAGAGCAGTGCAAAGCCAAAGCCCTTTAGTAAACCGAGCTGCCAATCCTCGAAGCCCAAGTCGGCTTTAATACTCGGCGAAAGAGCCCCCATTATTTGACGGTCGATAAAACTAAATATATAGGCCAGTGTTAATAGCCATAATACGAACGTGCGGTAGTTATTAGTCTCGGCCATCTTGGGTTGGCTCATAGAGTCTCCTCTTCTTTATTGGTCTGTTAGTCAGACGCTTTTTATAGTCAGTTATTATGAAATCTTATACAGCTGATTTTCTTCCGGTTCAGAATATCAGTTCCAGTTTAAAGAAAGGTGATTTTGCTTGCTAATTATCAATTTCAGCTTGCAGCGCTTGTATATCATGAATCACATAGGATTTATCCTGCTTGGTCATGATGCCGCTGCTGTACCAACTGCCGAATATTTTATTAACTCGCTGCCTTGAGCCGCCGCTCATTCTGGCGAAGTCTGATTGGCTGAATTCTAAGGTCAGAACCATGCCATTATCGCTGGGAGTGCCAAATAGGTTTAGCAAATGCAATATGCGGGCGGCCACTCTTTCCTTTAGCGTTTTAAATAGCAGCATATCAACTAAGCGGTAAAGTAGTTGTGTTCGGCCGATCATGTCGTGCAGTATGTTTTTGTAGAAAATTACGCTGTTATCCAATGTGTTATCAATCTTGGAAATCGGAATAACGAGCAATTTAGTCTCGACCTCTGCCATGGTCTGCACAGGCATTACTGAATCCTCGAATAGAGCGCCTTCACCAAACCAATGGCCCGCCTCCCAGATAATCAAGGGAAAATAGTCTCCCTCGTCGCTAACCAGAGAAACCCGAATCAAGCCATCAATAATGCAAAATAGATTCTCTTGCCGTTCGCCTGGTATATAAACTGTTTGGTCGGCCGAGTATGTGTGAAGCTCTGAAACATCAATCAACCGTTTAATTTCGTCCTCGTTCAGACCTTTGAACCAGCCGCGGTTCAATGTTGCTCCTAGTGGAAAATGTTGTTCCAAACTAACCCTTTCTGTTTTATTCATAGTGTTACCAATACCCCTTTATCCGTTTTACGCCACACAAGCGTATACACTAAACCTTTGACTCAATCGTTGACCGAAGATTCAGCGACCACTTACATAACATATCATTTATCGAAATATTTATCTGTAAATCCAACAAGCTAGCTTGTTATTTTGGTGCCGCATTAAGACGCGATTTGGCAATATTGCATGACTCCAGATAAAGTAGCATCATTAGCAAACACGTAATATCTATGACGCAAATATAATCATAAGAAGGTCTCCGATGTTCAATTTATTTAACTATACCGAAAAGAAATTGGTAAAAGAGCTGCAAGCAATTCTGGCTCGCAATGAGCCTGATCTTAACGTCGAGCATAATCCTGACACCAATACGGTTAGCATTTCCGGAGGCCAGCGTTTTGGCGATGCGCCAATGACAATCAATTTGGCAAATTTATTTGTCAAGATGCGTAGCCTGAAAACCGCAGAGCGCATGGCACGTCTTGAGGCGAATCTTCAGGAATTGCTTAGCGATCACGAATTTACTACGGATGACTTGATTGAATCATTTGCCTTGAGAGTTCGAACACTGAACGAGTTGTCGATACGTGATTTGTATATGCAAAATCTCACAAATGAATCACTGTCAACATTAATGATTGATGCCAACGAATTGCAACTCGAACTGGTATCTGATCGCCCGGAAAGCCTGGCGACGGTCGATCAGGCGACGTTGGACAAAGCCGATATAACGAAAGAAGAGGCGTTTGAAATAGCCAGATCGGCACTCGCGCGCGCGACCGACTTGACACAATGGTTGCAAGTCGATGATCACATTTGGCGTTCCTCGTATGGCGATGACTATGATTTTGCGCGTGTTGTCGCGGCGGGTGACTCACTTCGATTGCCGTCTGGCTCAGACGCATTCTTCTATGCACCCTCGCACTCAGTTGTGTTGATGAGTGATAGTCAGCAGCAAGATGTGATTCAAAAAATGTTAGACATCGGTGAGCACGAGTCGCAAGACCATAGGCCGCTTTCGCAAAACCTTTGGCATTTTAATTCCGAAACCCAATGGACTAAGTGGCTACCTGAGCCCAATGGCTCTCTGGCACATTTGCAGGCATATCGAGAGCTGATTAATAGCTATAGCGAGCAGAAAAACTTGTTAGACGATCTGCTCAAAAAAAACGGCGAGGACAGTTTTGTGGCGAGCTATCAGGTATATGAAAAAGACGGACACTATCGCAGTATGTGCGTGTATACATTAAATGTACCTTCGTACCTGCCGAGAACAGAATGGGTAACCATCTTTGATGCTGATCTAGGAGATCAAGGCAATATCGTAGGCGAGATGGCTTGGCAGGATTTCGTCAATGCGATAGGGGAAGAGGTTATGCCAGAGATCAGCAATGGCAGATTGGAACGCTACAAATTGTTATCGACACTCAGTGATGAGCAAGAGGCGACTTTAAGAGCCTAAGTAAAAACCTTAGGCTCTCAATAAATACGGCAAACTAAACCTGACTACGTCGACGCTCATCTTTAGGTCTGCGTACCGGTGACAGTTCGTTAAAGCTGACCATCTCGCTATTCAGCAACCTGCGTTTTCGTATTTCGAGAAATACAGCCAGCCCGATCCCAGCAACCAGACCTGTCAGGTGTGCTTGTGGCACAGATGGCCAAGGCAGTTCGGAAAATAGGGAAAGCTCAAAACTGTATTCCACTATGATTTTTCCGATCGATAGAATGAGCGTGATTACGCTTGCTGTTTTGTAATTTGGTTGCTGGTACAAGAAATACAGCGCTATTATTAGTAGTGCGTTTAATGCTCCTGACAAACCCGCGTAAGCGTTCAACGAATACAAGCTTGCTAAATATATGTTTACGCCAACAATACCTGCAACGAGAGCCAGACCAAGAACCTTGCGTGAAGTCTGCTCAATGATGCCGCCCAAGACTATTAAACCGAAAAGATTCCAAACAAGATGTTCCACGCTTATATGAGCAAAATGGGTAGTGATCCACTGCCATGACCCCAAGCGAGTATCTTGATGCCAGATCAGATTCTCAGGCATTGCACCGGCAAGCAGGTAGAGCACGCTCGTAACAAATGCGATACCGAGAGTAACTATCGGAAGTCTCATGATTTTCTCCTTATTAAGTGCGCTACTTCGACTCCTTGTGAAGTAGCGCTTAGGTTTGGAATTAGAGCTTTAGGCTAATTTCTCACTCGATACTCGGCGTCTCAGCCATGCTAGCGCAATCGGCAAGAACATAAGAACCGTGAGAGGATTTATTGCACCACCGCCTCCACCGCCACTATAGCTTGGGCGCTTCTTGTTGAATGCCGGTGTATTTTGATCCACCTGGCGTGGGACGACGGGTGCAGCAGCACGTTCCGCTTGCGCTATTTGCTCTGCCTCGCGGCGCTCTCGGTTGTTGCGTTTTATGCCATTAGCTTCAAATTGTTCATCCGTCATTACAATCATCGAGGTGAAGTCAGTCACTAAACCATACTCAACGGCAGTACTGGTGATCGCGGACGAATAATCTTCCAGGTTCGTTCCCAAATAGCTCGATTTATTCTTAAGTTGCTGAATCTTAGCGTAGGCCCAAAGACGTTCTATTTCCGGATTGCTCGTCGCTTGTTTAGGAAACGTAAACTTGGTTTTGTACTGTTTGTCTTCGCCAGAAATCTTTGCGTTCAGGATTGCCTGCGCTTGGCCGTCGCCATAATAGTGACCAAATATCACCATCTGCTGGCCACGATAAAGCGTGGTCGCCTTACTGGAAACCAAATCGGTCGTTTTAACTCCCTTTATCTTAAGACTGACGTCGTGCATCGCTTGGTACTTAACTTTCTCGAGCGCATTGATCATTACACCCATGATGTCGTCACTATTGGAGACACTGGTAGCGAAACCTTTAGATGCTTTGGTCATGCTTTCTAGCATTGGGCGATTTGCACCATTACCCATGATGGCGGTAAACAGGCGCACATCGTGTTGACTCATTAGATCAAGAAAATCCTGCTTTTCAGTTTTGCCGACATTGGCAACACCATCGGTGATGAGCACAATGCTTGAGGTTCGATCATTGTCCAACTTCTTAATGGCAGTGTTTAAGCCTTTGTATAGGTCGGTGCCACCTCGCGGCGAAGAGTTATTCAATGCCTTATTAATCTGTGACAGGGATACATCACTGGCTGTCATCCAGCCGGTACTTAACTCCTCTACTCGGTCATCAAATAGCAGGACTTGAAAACGATCATCACTGCGAAGTTTACTTAACGCTTGGCCAGTTGCATCCATCAATGTTTGGTACTTACCCGACATTGATCCTGAACGGTCTAATACAAATATCCAGTCGCGACCCTCAGTAATGGGTTGAAGGTCAACACCCGGAGTCACGGTTAACATGAAAGTACCTCGACGTTCACCTGGCTCGCGGTGAGCGACTAATTCAATTGCGCCTGGCAAATCTTGCTGTAAACGCCAGTAAACAACGACATCTTGGTTTAACGCGTTAGTGCTATTTGATACATGGGTTTCAAACTCGGAAGTTCGCTCATCATGGCTAGCATCAAGCATCGTCGTTTCATTGACGATTGGGCGAGGAGTGTTGTTGCCATTTTGGTTTATCGACACCCTCCAGTTTTTGCTGTCTGAGTTTGAGATAGAAGCATGATTGTGTGCCGGTGATCTGACCGCATCTATTGGAAATCCTGAACGCAGATTCATATTGAAACTGAATTGTCCTGTCACCTTGTTATCGGTTTGCCAAAAATCCAATTTAGCTTGATCGGTTCCCCCTTCTTCCAATGGATAGACATATCGACCGATGCCGCCTTCGACATCGGCAGGTTGCATGTACACTAAACGAGTTTTTGTGGTTTGCTGCGGTCGCACCGGAGAAACGCTTGACTCAAAACGAAAGAACGATTTCTTTTCGGTTAAGCCGGCATCTCGGCCCGCCGCTTTCTCAGCTTCATACAGCTGCTTGGCGCGTTTCTTTTCAACAACTTCACCAATAATTGGTTTGCCATCGATCCATACTGTGAACTCTGCGACCGAGCCGTTCTTCGGCACGGGAAATTCATACACCGCTTCGAGATCGGAGTTTGATGGGTTAAAGAACGTGTTTTCCACGGAAGTGATGGCGTAACCATCTTCAATGGTCACGTTGACCACATGATCTTGAATTTGTAAATCGGTGCCACTGCCTTTCGCGGTTAGCAGACCGCTGGCGTTTGCCTGGTTTAAGCCCATGACCGGGCTAAGCAATACAAAGCCTATGCCGATGGTGGCCGATTTAAGTCTCTTTACTAGCGTATTCATTTTTAGCTCCTGCGCTCGTTGAGCGCCTGTTTGACCAATGACCGTGTGGCTATTGGCTTGAATAGTAGAAGGCTAAGAATGTAGACAGGTGGCTTTATTGTAAACTTTTAGTTATTAAGTTCGTATTATTTGACTTTTGGTTCAATATATTTGAACTTTGTCTCTAATCCTTGATAATACTAAGTTCAGCCGCAAGGGCCGCACTATATCGTTATTGCCAGGGTATTGCCGGCAACAGACTGGTAGTCTTTAAATAAGGTTATTAGCCAAAGAGTGGAGTTTTAACGGAAAATTAACGGAAAAATAATGCCTCCGGTTCATTCTTTCCGGCGAGGTTGAGATGGGGAAGTTGTTGGTGCAGCAAGTTTGCGACACGGGGTATTGCACTTGCTGCGCCTGTGAAATTAAGGTGTGCACAGCGCCGTCGTCGAGAAAAAGCTGTGTGTTTGACCAATGAAAAGGAGATTGTTACCATGCAGGCGAGCATAGAAATCACTAACAAACCCAAAAGCCTAGCTGCATATGGCCTTGAAAGGAGCTTAGGAGCAGAGTGTGTGAGTTTTCACCCGATTGTTGACGAGCAAATGGCGTGCAGTTTTTTCCTGCTCGGCCCATTCGCGATCACTGACGCGAAGGGCAATATAATCACCCCCAAAGCACAAAAGACATGTGCGATGCTCGCAATGTTAATTTTATCTCCCCGTGCCACCAGAACGCGAGTATGGTTGCGAGATAAGTTATGGAGTGATCGAGGTGAAGAGCAAGGCGCTGCGAGTTTACGTCAAGCTCTGCTTGATGCTAGAAGAACTCTCAGCAAGCACGGGGTTGACGTTATTTTAGCCGATAAAAAGTCTATTTCATTAGACTTATCCAAGATTAATATCGACACCGAACGCTTGATGATGCCAGCAAATGAATCAGGCTTAGAATCGGGAGCGTTCGAGCGAGCCTTAAAAGAAGATTTACTCGAAGGGATGGATATTCGAGATCCAGAGTTTGAAGACTGGTTGACACTAGAAAGACAGGTTTGGCAACGCCGAGTTAGACAACAGCTTGAACTGAATGAAAAACGGGTTCGATCAGCAAGCCAACAATCGACGTTAGGAGATCAAACCTCAGTCAAGTCTGTTGTCTATAATGAATCTCACTCTGAAATATCAATCACCTCAGAATCGTTAAAGCCCGAGGGGTCTTTGCTGCTGTCCTCGAACACCGGTCAGAAGGTAGTGACGACTGCGTTGGTGGTACGGCTCGGAGATAACGAGAGTGAAGGTAGTATTTTAGCCTTTAATGATTGCGTAGCGATTGTTCGCGATCATGCCGGCGATAAAGGAGGGCGAATATTTGATGTTCGACAGCATCACGTTCTCATGGAATTTGAGAGGCCTTATGACGCGGTTCGTTTTGCCATGGAGTTGGCGCAACGCTTACGTGAGGTGATCGATAAGGGTGTTGATTTTGGGATTGGTATAAATAGTGGGTTAGCTTACCGAGACAAGTCTCGAGTTTATGGCGTAGAGTGTGATATCGCTTTAGAAGCCAGTAATATTAGTTGTAATTCTTCGGTAATGATCACCGAAGCATTAGCCGCGTTGGTGCAAGGCAAAGTCGATTATCAGTTTGTCTTTGATAAAGAGTGCTCTGCGACTAACCTGGCCGAACCAGTTAGGTTGTTTACGGTGAGTGACGGTGCAGAGCCATCGAAAGCAACAAGCTCACTCAATCATTCCATGAGCGTTAACCCTGATAGTCAAGGGCCGTCAATCGGTGTATTGCCATTTAGGGTTGCTGACGCATCGGTTCAGGAATACATGTGCGAAGGCTTAGCAGACGATATTATTGTTGCCTTATCAAATAATCACTGGCTGAATGTGATCTCGCGTAATTCGAGTTTCTCTTATGAGTATGAAGCCGGCGAATCCAAGGCTGCCGCAAACGATTTGAAGGTGAACTATATTCTTGGTGGCTCGGTTAAAGTGTCAAAGGATATTCTGACCATCGTTGTGACATTAGAAAGCGTGGTCTCGAATCGGATAATATGGTCCGAATCGTTTTCGGTCGAGATTACAGAGATCATGCAATTACAGGAGCGGATTGCAACTGAGATAACCGCGCATTTATTGCAGGAATTAGGGAAGCACGAACAAGTTCGGGCTTACGAGAGTCGCATTGACGACTTAACGACTTGGCAGTTAGTACACCGTGGTCATTGGCATATGGCGAGGCGTACATCAACGGGTGTTGCGCGTGCGAAAAAATTGTACGAGAGCGCACTTGAACGAGACGAGTATCAATCGGAAGCCTTAGTTGCGCTTGCCTGGTGGCATTTCTGGAAAGCTTGGTCAGAGCACGGTATAAAATCAACCGACTATGAATTGGAAGAATCCAGTCGTTTGTGCCGCAAAGCGCTTTTGATGGATATGTCTGATGGCCGAGTTCATGCTTATCTTGGTGCGATAGCGATCATGCGAAACCAAGCGGCGAATGCCATTGGGTGTTTCGACGAGGCCATACGACTAAATCCTAGTCTTTCATTTGCTTACGCGTCACGTGGTAGTGCAAATTTTTTGCTCGGTAAACCCGAGCTTGCACCAAGTGATATTCTGAATGCTCTGGCTCTTAATCCAGCGGACTATTATCGCTTTCATACGCTTGCAGAGTTGGCGGGCGCTTATTATTTCTCATCTGAGTTAGATAAGTCGATTGAAGCCGCAGAGAGCTCGTCATTTCTGGCACCAAGGTATTGGTATGCGCGCTTGATAAAAATCGCATGTTTGGTGACACGTAATAATCCAGGCGATCGACAACTTGCTGCCAAGGAAAAGGCAGAAATTATTAGTCGAAAAGTTAATGTGACTGAAAAAAATATTCGTGCAATTCCATTTCTTAATCGTGAATACAATGAACGCCTGATAAAAGCTTACAAGGAGGTTTAAGCATGGCAAAGGTTAAGTATTTTGATCGGGTCAACGACCTGAAGTCGATCGATCTCGAGGCAAAACACCCGCCGTTTGATATTGAGGTGTTGCGAGCCAAAGGGTTTGTTTCAAAAATCGCCTCACGACTATTCAGAAGCCCCTTAACGTTGCTTAAATTGCTCAGATGGGTATGTCCCACGTTTCGATTTGGTGAATTTGTTTTAGTTACGCGTGCAGACGACGTGCGTGAAGTGCTCACAAACACCAAAGTGTTTACCGTGCCATTTGGCACTGAAATGCGTGTGGTTAGTGGTGGCGGTGATTTCATTCTAGGTACCAATGACGGCGTCGTTTACCGAGCTCAAAAGAAGATCATCCTTAAAGCATTTCCGCCACAAGATATGGCGAGTTCAATTAACCAGATTACGGTTAAGCAAGCACAGCGATCCTTGCGTTCTATTTCGGCTGAATTTGATCCGATAGAAGACCTAATCAAGCCCTCAGCTCTGGCGGTCTGCGATGAATACTTTGGCTTGGTAATCGGTAATAAAGAGCGCTTCTACCAGTCGTCCTTGGCGGTTAGTTCGTTGCTGTTCGCTGATATTTTTGGTAATGCTGATGTGCGGCAGCTGGCGATGAGCGGCGCCAAATATATGCTTGAAGTAATCGACTTATCGATTCGTAAATCCAG
Source organism: Arenicella sp. (assembly GCA_965230315.1). Lineage (GTDB taxonomy): Bacteria > Pseudomonadota > Gammaproteobacteria > Arenicellales > Arenicellaceae > Arenicella. The sequence goes on along the minus strand of CBDDKT010000002.1, from coordinate 2,209,722 downwards.
AGCGTCATCAAGCGCGCCGGTGACGGCACTGGACAAATTGGTTGAAGCTCATATCGCCAACCCCGACGATGTGCCCCTAAAGGATATTCGTGCAATCATGATGGGGATGGTCTTAGGGTTTCTACCCACTACAATGCTGGGTTCTGGAAATGCGTTAGAAGTAATTTTACGCAAAGCAGAGGCTCGTGAAGCGATAAAAGCAGCGATAGAGAAAGACGATGATTCTCAGCTCGAGGCGGCAGTCGCTGAGGCTATGAGATTTAATCCAATTCAACTCGGCCCATTCAGACGGTGTGAGCAGGATTATATCGTCGCGGAGGGAACTCGTCGTAAAAAGAAGATAGCGAAAGGCTCACTCGTTATCCCATCGACTCTTTCAGCCATGTTTGACCCGCGTAGCATTGATCAACCCGATGAATTTATCCCAGGTCGTGATAGTCAAGATTCAATGATTTTTGGATATGGTCTGCACAGCTGTATTGGCGCTCCTATGGCGCGCGCGTTTTCGACACAAATTTTCAAAAAGCTCATTTCATTGCCTGGCTTGCGATCACGAAATGGTAAGGCTGGAAGGATGACTCGAATCGGCATCTTTCCAGAGTCAATTGGCATGGCTTGGGATCAAGTTGAGCAGTACGGTGACCAAGAACAGTCCCTGAGCACCATTTGTATACCAATCAAGAATGAGGACGAATTACCCGCCTTACAATCGGCACTGGAGTCGCTAGGCAATGTCGCGTGTGCTTCACCTGAAATAAGCGCGGGTGATCAACGGTTGGTGAACGCACTGTTGTTTTCAGATGACGTTCATTTTGCCAGCGGCTGTATAAGCCCAGCGCATTACAAGCAAGAAAAACAGCTGGAACCTCCGCACCTATTATTTGAGGTCTCTGGTGATCAGCAAGAACATTTATTAGTTAACAACTTTGCTGGAACCTTAGAACCTTTTTTAGGTGACGTCATTAGGCGCGCATGTGATTTTTCCAACAATGACTCGCTATCATCGATATTTATGTCTCACCGCATACGTAAGATTGACCCACTTAATCGAAATCTTGGCCTTAATTTTAATGGGACCCCAGGCCATGGCGTGAAGCGCATTAAAAAAGAAGCTGAGTTGTCTAACGCAATTTACGATTTGGTGTTGAGCAAGCGGGTATCACCGGCCACCAACTCGCTGGATAGGCTCAAACTCATACGTGAAGAAGTGGCCTCGAGTGGACGCTTTAACTGGGCGTTTACGTCGGTGAGAAATCGCCTTACAGAGTCTGAAAAAGGCCTGTTTAGGTACTTAATAGATTATTTATGTCAGCGTTGGGCATTGGCGCCATTCTTAACAATCATTTTTTTTATTTTTGTAAATTTTAAAATTCTTGGAGGCATGCAACAAGGCACATGGGCGAATTTAGGTCAGTTAGGCGCGGCTATCAGTATGACGGTCGTCGGTGCTATTTTGCTAATTGGTTCTATAGCGAGCGCAATTATCGCCTATCTTCGTCGACTCGAAAAAAGTGACCCAGCCGATCTTATATTACCTAATCAAGAAAACTATGATGAAGTCACTGGTCGAGAAAATCAGCTCAAACATAACCATATGTTCTCGGTGTCGCGCATCAAGCCTAGCTTTATCAGACCACTATTATTGAGGGGTGTTCTTTGGTCAATAAAGTTGGCCGCAGGATACAAGAATCCCCCCGGAATTTTGTCGGTGATTAGCTCTATTCATTTTGCTCGCTGGGTTCGAGTACCTGGAACGCGACAATTGATTTTCTATAGTAACTATGGCGGCAGCTGGGAATCTTACCTCGAAGACTTTATCACTAAAGGCTCAGCAGGATTAACCAGCATTTGGAGTAATACTGAGGGTTTTCCACGAACTCGTTACCTCTCTCAAAAAGGGGCTAAATTAAGTGAGCCGTTCAAGTATTGGGCTCGCGAACAACAAAGGCCAACGCCATTTTGGTATGTGGCTTACCCCAATCTGACCACCAGTGAAATTCGCAAGAACGCCGAAATCCGCGAAGGGTTTGCTCGTATTGATGATGTGCGCGAGGCAGATCAATGGTTCTCCTTATTCGGCTCTTCGTATCGACCGCGAGCAGGCTTGGACAAAGCGAATATTCAATCGTTGGTATTTGGCGGTATGGGTAAGCGCTTACCGCACAGTAAATTATTATTTGTGTCGTTCTCTACTGAAAGCAAAAAACAATCAATCAAAGCATTGATGCGTCATATAGTTAATAGAGTCGACTTTGGTGAGACACTCAAAGCGGACCATTGTTGTCAAATAGCATTTACCTATCGTGGTTTACAGCGATTAGGAATGAGTGCTGAAGACCTTGAAAATCGCACTTTTCCAAATGTATTTTGCCAAGGTGTCAACAGCGTCGCACGATCGCGAATACTCGGAGATTTTGGAGAGAGCCATCCAGATAATTGGGATTGGGGAGATGGTGACAACGAAGTCGATTTTGTTTTACTGAGCTATTTCGAAAACGAATCACAGGCAAAGTCCAGTCTAGAAGAGACACGAAAATTGATTGACGATGCCGGGGCAAGGGTTGTGTGGGAGCAGGACTGCGATGTAAAGCGCGATGATACGGGTGCAGCAGTCGAACCATTCGGTTTTGCAGACGGTATTTCTCAACCGATTATCAAAGGCACTCGAAGAAGCCAGCATACAGATCAAGTGGATCATCTAATTGCACCTGGAGAGGTGCTCTGCGGTTACCCTGATCAACGTGACAATATATCTCCTTCGCCGGTGGTCGGTATTGGTAAAGATATTTTCAACGTGTTGCCCGAAGAGCCATTTCAACCAAGGCAGGATTCGCAAAAGGATTTTGGATTCAATGGAAGTTATTTAGTTATTCGCCAATTGCAACAGAATGTAAAGGCATTTGAATCCTTTTGTGAAACTAAGGCTCAGGAACTCAATGTCATTGGTGAGCAGGACGATATTACCCCTGAATGGATTGGCGCAAAGATGATCGGTCGTTGGAAGGATGGACGCCCACTGGTGCGGTTTTCAGCCGAAAATCGGCAGACCGATGTCGATAATAATTTTCGATACAGAGAAGAAGACCCACAGGGTTTGCAATGCCCACTCGGCGCCCACATTCGTCGAGCAAACCCTCGCGATAGTCTGGGTGATGATACGGAAACTCAAATGAGTTTATCAAATCGGCACAGAATTTTGCGGGTTGGACGACCTTATCATCGAGCCAGTACCGATGAACAGGGATTAATGTTCATGTGCTTGAACTCGGATATTGAACGGCAATTCGAATTTGTACAACAGACCTGGTTAGGTAACACAAATTTTCACGGATTAATGGGAGAGTCCGATTCAATCTCTTCCGGCGAATGTCCAATGACAAAAAAGTTCACTATTCCATCTGATCAAGGCAGTGTGACATTAAGTGGCTTTCAATCGTTTGTGACCACAAAAGGCGCTGCTTATTTTTTCTTACCCGGCCGACAAGCGTTAAATTTTCTAATAAATCTTTAAATTATTAAATAGCAATTTTGACGCTGCATTAACGGACAAATAACTCTGGCGAACTAATCTTTGTGGCTATTGATCTTGTCATGCATGCAAGCATCAATAGTTTCGAAAAGGACATTTGAATTTCCTATCCTACCTAACCATAGAGGAAAGACCATGGAGAACGCATTTATGAAGAGCGAATCGATTATCTGTATTGGTATCAAGAAGTATTCACACGAGCTTAGCCTAATGCAGACCGCTACCCCCATTATTTTGATGTTACTCGTCATTTAACTAATCAACACTCACGACTCAATGCGCGAATGTTAGAAAGCGAAACGTTGATTAGGGGGGCGATTTCAATCGCTTGTATTAACGCATGAACTTTTATTAAAAATTAGTAACATCCTATTGAAGAGTTTTTGCATCTTACTTTCTATGTGTGTCTGGCTATCCGTTAAGGCTAGCGGGATATAAAAAACAAAATCGAAGTGAACAATCCTAAGAGAGTTCGGTGGTGGATCGTTTTTTGGTCGTCTATATCACTGATTAAAAGAAAAGCCTAACTAGTTTTAGGGTCAGGGAGTTTGCGTTATTCGGTACACAGCGAAGGGCAAAGAGTGGAAAATAACCTCAAGAAGATCGTAAGCAATCAAAGTCAATGGGATGAAATACTCGAATCAGAACACTATCTACTGCATTGTGTAGACATAGACGCAGGAAGCTTTGGATTTATCAGAACATCCCGCGCGTTGCTATCCGACGCCTCGTTTATCGACGGACGCTCAAAGATATCAATTGATGAAACGCTTTGGCATGTGCCTATCGATGACGCCTTGTCATGGTACGACTCGTCAATTCCAGTAGGTTCGACCAAACAGGTTTATTTTTCATAGCGCTTTTTGTGGGTCTACATTGCTCGCTCGAGTAATGGATATCGATAGCAAATCTTTTGTTCTCAAGGAACCATCGATACTGGCGCAGTTGGCAGACATAAAAATAGCACGACGAGAGTTGTATTTAGATAGTCAACGATGGTCACGATTTCTGACTTTTGTGTTAAGTCAGCTTAATATCCCCTGGTCAGACGCCGAAGTAAATTTGATAAAGCCGTCTAACTGGGTGAATTCGGAGTTGCGGGATCTCGTTACACTGGCGGGTGATTCTAAATTAGTCCTGTTGTCACAGAGTCCGATTCAGTTTTTGACGGCGGTATTCAGAGGTGGTGGAGAACGAATACAATATGTTTATTCCTTTTTGTCTCAGATCCGGCCAATATTCCCGGAGTTTCATTCGATGATCGATGAGGTTGAAAATGGAAGCTTTGATACAGTCAATATGTTTTCGAGACTGATGATTATTAGCTACGCAATACAAGCGCGGGCATTTAATCAAGCGAAAGGGTTTTTAGATCAGCGCGATCAAGTTTCTTGCACCTACGATGATCTAATGCGTGACCCAGTAAATGTCATTTCTGCCATCGCCGACACGCTTGAATTAAGCGTCACACAAATGGATATAGAAAGATCGATTGTTCGGCACTTTCACAAACATTCAAAAGTACGCGAACGGGCGTTCAGCCAGGATGAAATGAACTCGGTGGATAAAGAGGTATTGTTGCATTATCAACGAAACTTCAACTCAGCAATTGAATGGTTGACGGATAGGATGGGGCCAGATGCATTGGAATTTTAACCAATAGATTAAATTTGAGGCTTATTTAGAGTAAGCGATGGAACTCCCTAATAAGGTCATGCCAAGTCGGCAGGCTATTCCATTTTCTTTATATATTACAATTAGTTAACCGGTAAAAAACGGAATTTTGACGTTGTGTTAACGAACAAATAACTCGACCGAATTACCCTCTATGGCATTCGATCTTATCTCTCGGCATTGAGCAGATTTGAAGATCGAACAAATTTGAAGCAGGACGTTTCAGATTTCCCTACCAACCAACCATAGAGGAGCTAATCATGGCTACAAAACGTAAAACCTACCTTATCACTACGAAGGAAGATGTGTCGGCAACCGATATTGCCGAAAACGAAGTATCAAAAGTCTTAGGCGGTGCAGAGATTGCCGACGGCGTGAATTTGATGCAAGGAGAAGATATTCCATCAGACAGTACCGTATTAACAAACGAAGATTTTGGAATCGTAACAGCAACCCTGAGTAAGAAGGAAGCTGATGAACTAGGCAAGAAGAAGGGTGTCGAATTTGTCGAGGAAGATGAAGAAGTATTCGCGACATCCATTCTTGATCAAGATGGCAACCCCTTCGAATCAGGCTCGACCGACGACTTAGTGGACGACGATGCTGAAGCAGCTGATGAAATTGAGTATGCAAATAATTTAGCGGCTGCCGATGAGTTTTCAGACGAAGAAGCGGCAGCAATGGCTGCGTTTGCATCTGATAACGAGCCGGATGACTTTGATGAAATCGATTTTGATGAAGAAGGCAATGCGTTCGCGTTATCGGGTTCGCAAGATCCAGATGTTGTTGATACGTTTGCAACAATGGGAGTGCCGAAGGACAAGATCTTTAAGCTTTTGAAGTGCGTGATTAACTGTGTTAGCAAGGAGTTATCAAATGGCACCGCAACGGATATTAGCGAAGCGCAAATAGAGGCAATTCTAGCCAAGCAAGGCTTAGGTGGTTCTCAAGAAAGTGCACAGGCTATTCGCGACTACATTACCTGCGGATTGAAGATTATTTATGCTAAGTATGCGTGGCGTTATAGTACCGGTGCTGGGGTGCGTGTTGCGGTAATCGATACCGGTATCGCGAATCGGCACCCAGATCTGCGCGTTTATGGTGGGGTCAGCTATGTTCCTGGTGTTCGCAGCTGGAATGATGATCATGGGCACGGCACACACGTGGCCGGCAGTATCGCTGCCACGGCTAATAATCGAGGCGTTGTTGGTGTTGCACCTCGCGCACGTTTATACGCGGTTAAGGTTCTAAGTCGAAACGGAAGCGGAAGCACCAGTGGCGTGATTAATGGTCTAACTTGGTGTTATCGCAGGAGAATGCATATCGCGAATTTGAGCTTAGGCAGCGGCGCGACAACTCACAGTACCAGCAATTACAGCCGCGCATATGAACGGGCAGGTCGCTTGTTAAGACGCCGTGGAATATTGGCAGTCGCGGCAGCCGGTAATTCCGGTGCTACCTCAAGGCCTTACGTTGGCAATCCAGGCCGTTGTCCATCGTTTATGGCGGTTGCAGCGGTGGATTGTCGGCGTAGAAGAGCACGATTTTCTTCTTTTGGCCCACAAGTGGAAATTTCGGCTCCTGGTGTTAATGTTTTATCGACCTATCCTAGAACCGGATACAAACGTCTCAGTGGCACCAGTATGGCGAGCCCTCATGTGGCCGGGGTTGCAGCGTTAATCAAACGACGTCGCCCAAGTTGGCATGGAGATCGTATTCGAGTTCATATGTGGCGCACTGCCCGTGATCTCGGTGCATCGGGCCGCGATTGGGCGTATGGTTATGGCTTAGTAAACGCGTATCGCGCCGTGAGATAAAAAGCCATTCAATGAAGCAGTTAGCGGGGTCTAATTAACCTCGCTAACTCTTCAGGAAAGAGACGATAATCACTAAAATTGGAGGGTTCTATGAAGAAAATCGACGATGCTGTTCGTGCAGCGCTGAGCAAATATGCAAACGATGATCAGACAGTGCGGGTGTTGATTGCCTGCAATGAAAACGAAAGTCAACGTTTAGCCTTGGAGTTGGTTGCTAACAGTGCCGAAGTGCATCAAGTCATCCCCGAAATGGATATGTTGGTTGTCAGTGTCGCATCGACACATTTACCGCTGTTAGAAAAGTCGGACGAAATCTGCTCGGTAGAGCTGGATGACGACGTTTCTACCCTAGATGGTTAGAAACGAGTGTTTGATACGATGTGATGGAATATCCCTCGGGGTTTTGCACTTGCAACTTTGAATGGATCAAATCTTAGTTTCCAGAGTGGAGCCTGAATCTGCTTTTTTTGGCAACGTAGGTACCAATTTGCAGTGCCGTTATAATTCCGTTGCTGACGACAATTAATCTAAAGAATTGGATGCACTACAAGCCAAGCTCACTCAAGCCTGGATGATCGTCAGGACGTCGACCCAGTGGCCAATGAAATTTGCGCTCTGATTCGTCGATCAATAAGTCATTAATACTGGCGTGTCGAAACTCCATTAAGCCATGCTCGTTGAATTGCCAGTTTTCATTGCCGTACGACCGAAAGTGTTGGCCAGAGTCATCATGCCACTCGTATGCAAACCGTACCGCGATACGATTGTCCGTATACGCCCAGAGTTCTTTGATTAAACGATAATCCAGTTCTTTTTGCCACTTGCGAGTTAGGAACGCATGAACCTGCTCGCGACCTATTGGAAACTCATTTCGATTGCGCCAACGAGTGTCTTCGGTGTAGACCAACACAATCTTGTCTGGATTACGACTGTTCCAAGCATCTTCGGCCATTCTTATTTTTTGAATTGCACTTTCTTCGGTAAATGGCGGTAGGGGTGGTTTGCTTGTCATGGTTGTATCCTCGTAGGTATTAACTGACTTGATTCCAAATTGGAATCTACCAGTAATAGACAGGTTCGAGTGTGAAACGATTTCATCTTCGTTAGGGATGAGTCAATGCGTTGGCAACCTTAGACTGATTGGCTCGGTTCAGTCTTTGAGAAATAAAGTTACCTGTATCGATGATTGACGCGAGGTCAACTCCCGTATCAATGCCCATGCCTTCGAGCAAATACAATACATCTTCGGTTGCCACATTGCCTGATGCGCCTTTGGCGTAAGGACAACCGCCTAAGCCAGCCACCGAGCTATCAATGGTGCTGATGCCAGCCTCGAGCGCGGCTACAATATTGGCGATTGCTTGACCATAGGTATCATGGCAATGTATCGCGAGTTTATCGGCGCTAACATAACGCTTAACGGCGTCGATCATCCTTTTAATCTTGTTCGGAGTTCCCACGCCAATCGTATCGCCAAGTGAAATCTGGTAACAGCCTCGCTCTAACAAGTGCTTGCTTACGATTGCTACTTGTTCGGCTTTGATTTCTCCGTCATACGGACAGGCGATTACGCAAGAGACGTAACCGCGAACTTGAATATTGTGCTTGTGGGCCGCCTCAATAACTGGCTCGAATCGAGCGATGCTCTGCTCGATACTGCAATTAATATTTTTCTGAGAGAAACCTTCTGAGGCGGCGGCGAACACCGCGATCTCATCCACATCTGATTCCAGTGCTGCTTCAAAACCGCGCATATTGGGTGTGAGGGCTGAATAAGTGATATCGTGCTGACGTTTGATTTGCTTAAATACACTATCTGAGTTCGCCATTTGTGGTACCCATTTGGGCGATACGAAGCTACCTGCTTCGATATTCTTCAAACCTGTCTTTGAAAGACGGTCGACTAATTCAACTTTATCGCTAAGCTCGATTGCTTGGGATTCGTTTTGTAAGCCGTCACGCGGGCCGACTTCATATATCGTCGCCGATATTGGCAAAGTGTTAACGTTCATAGCGAATCTTCGGCGCTGAAGTTAAGCAGTTGAGCGCCGCCATCAACCAAGTCTCCCGGGCCATAGAACAATTCCTTTATTTGCCCATCACTCGGTGCAATGATGGCGTGTTGCATTTTCATAGCCTCCATAATAATGAGAGTATCACCCTTGTTGACATGGTCTCCGGTTTTCACCATTACATCGATAATGGTGCCGTTCATTGGTGCGTTAAAGTGCGCGTCTGAGGTTGTCTCAAGTGTGTCTCCGTAATCGGGTTTGGCGACATCAAAAGGGATTACTTGGCCATTAATAAATAGATTGAATCCTTGCCTATCTTTTAAGATGGTTGTTGTTTGCCGGTATCCATCGACTTCAGAACGGAGCACATTATTGTCGAGCTCCCCACTGACTATGGCTGACTCTCCTAGACTAACCACTCGGTATTCCTGGTTTGTTTCGTCGCTCTCGACTTCCACAAGGTAATGTTGGTCATTTGTTGCAATGGCAATGCGTTGACTATTCTTTTGGTTAAGCCGCCAAGCGTTGGAGGCAAACCAGGTTCCGTCAGAACGCGCTTGATCAAGCACTAAAAATAAGCTCATCAGAGGCAGTAGTGTCGATATTTCAATCTCGGGTTCAGCGAATAGATCTTCACGGTGCTTCTCTATAAACCCGGTATCGAGCTCGGCGTTAGCAAACGCGCTATGACTGGCTAAGGTCTGCAGGAATGAGACATTACTGGCAATGCCACTAATGTGATAGCTGCCCAATGCAGACACTAATTTATTTAATGCGAGCTCCCTGGATTCAGCCCATACAATCAGTTTGGAAATCATTGGGTCGTAAAATGGGCTAACCTCATCGCCTTCGATAACACCAGTATCGACCCTGACGGTGTCGCTAATTTCAGGCAGCTTTAAACCAACCAAATTTCCTGCGGTGGGTAAAAAATCATTGCTTGGGTCTTCAGCATAAATGCGGGCTTCGAATGCGTGACCATGGATGTTCAGATCAGTCTGATTCGCTGGTAGGGTTTCTCCGGCGGCAACTAACAATTGCCATTCCACAAGATCTTGCCCACTGATCATTTCGGTCACCGGGTGTTCTACCTGTAACCGAGTATTCATTTCCATGAAGTAGAAAGAACCATCTTGATCAAGTAGAAATTCAACGGTGCCAGCGCCCTCGTAATTAATCGCTCGAGCAGCTCTAACAGCTGCTTCACCCATCTCTTCGCGAAGTTTTTCAGAGAAATTTGGCGCAGGCGCTTCTTCGATTACTTTTTGGTGACGGCGTTGCACCGTGCAGTCTCGTTCGAATAAATGCAGGGCATTGCCATGCGAGTCACAGAAAACTTGAAATTCCACATGTCGGGGTGCAATAAGGTACTTTTCTACTAACATGTCGTCGTTGCCAAAGCTGGATAAAGCTTCACGCTTAGCTGCGTCCAGTTCAGCATCGAAATCGGCGTCGGACCACACTTGGCGCATTCCCTTGCCGCCGCCGCCAGCGACGGCCTTGAGTAGAACGGGATAGCCCATTTCGTTTGCTGCGTCTTTAAGTAACTGTGGATTCTGGTCGTCGCCGTGATAACCAGGTACTAAGGGTACTGACGCATTTTGCATAATGGTTTTTGCCGCCGACTTTGAGCCCATCGCCTCGATTGCTTGAATAGGTGGCCCGATGAATACCAGATCGTTGTCCGCACAGGCTTGTGCAAACTCAGCGTTTTCAGACAAAAAGCCATAGCCGGGGTGAATCGCTTGGGCGCCGGTTTTTATAGCGGCCGCGATCACCTTATCGATTACCAGGTAAGATTCACTCGATGCTGCGGGGCCTATGAACAGTGCTTCATCAGCTAGCCTAACATGCAAGGAGTTTCGATCGGCTTCGGAAAAAATTGCCACGGTTTTAACACCAAGGCGCTTCGCGGTTTTTATCACACGGCAGGCAATCTCACCGCGATTAGCAATCAGTATTTTGTTGAACATGGCGTCAGCTATAACCTCAGTCTGCGGATTTTTGTTGCCAAGCGGGTGGGCGTTTTTCGAAAAAGGCGCTCAAGCCTTCTTGACCTTGCTCCGAGACTCGCAAGCGAGCGATCACCTCACTGGTGTGATTCATTAGTTCCTCGTCGATGCTGCGATGTTCCACTTCGTCGACTAATTGTTTGCTCGCTTTCATTGCATTTGGGCTATTGTTCAGTAGCGCTACAATGAGTTTCTCAAGTTCAACATCCAGGTCGTCAGCTTGTGAGACTTCGCTGACCAAACCAAGTTTCCTGGCGGTGCGAGCTGTGAAGCGCTCAGCGGTAAGAAAGTAACGTCGAGCAGCACGTGCGCCTATTGCTCCAATGACGTACGGCGATATCGTAGCAGGAGCAATGCCGACCTTTACCTCGCTTAAACAAAAACTGGCTTCGTCGCTGGCGACCGCCATATCGCAGCAGCTTACCAAGCCGACAGCACCGCCAAACGCCGCGCCTTGCACCCGCGCAATGGTCGGCACCGACAATGAATTTAGGGTTTGTAACATCACAGCGAGTTTCTTTGCATCGTCAACGTTTTCCTCATAGGAAAAATCAACCATTCGTTTCATCCAATTAAGGTCACCGCCCGCTGAGAAATGTTTACCGGTTGCGGCAAGTATCATTAGCCTGACCTTTGGGTTGGCTGCAACGTTGGTAAATGCCTTGGTCAGCTCAGCGATGCACTCATCATCAAACGCATTGTGTTTATCGGGCTGATTTAAGGTAACCGTTGCTACGCCGCGTGGGTCAATATTTAGTAATACTGGTTTACTCATGATTACATCCTAAACACGCCATAGCGTGTTTCTTCTATTTCTTTGTTAAGCGAGGCGGATATGGCTAGGCCTAATATCTGGCGAGTATCGGCTGGATCTATAACGCCATCATCCCAGAGTCGGGCCGAGGCATAATAGGCATGTGCTTGTGCATCGTATTCATCGATGATGGGTTGTTTGAACGCAGTTTCGTCGTCGTTGCTCCAGTGCTCGCCAGCTTTCTCTTTCTGCGCGCGTTTTACTTGAGATAAAACGCCGGCCGCTTGTTCGCCGCCCATTACCGAAATACGTGCATTTGGCCACATGAACAGAAAGTTGGGGTCATAGGCGCGCCCACACATGCCATAGTTACCGGCGCCGTAAGAGTTGCCAATCAGTACTGTGAACTTGGGAACTTTCGCGCAAGCTACAGCGGTCACCATTTTTGCACCGTGTTTGGCAATACCGCCAGCCTCATATTGCTTACCAACCATAAAGCCGGTTATGTTTTGCAGAAACACCAAAGGAATTTTGCGCTGTGCACAGAGTTCGACAAAGTGTGCGCCTTTTTGCGCGGCTTCGCTAAATAGAATGCCGTTATTCGCAACAATTCCTACGGGGAACCCCATTATTCTGGCAAATCCGCAGACCAGTGTGGTGCCGAACAGGGCTTTGAATTCATCGAATTCGGAACCATCGACAATGCGTGCGATGACCTCTCGCACATCAAATGGTTGGCGCATGTCTTTGGGGATGATGCCGTAAAGCTCTTTGCTATCGTATCGAGGCTTTACGCTGGGTTTAATATCCAGTTGATCGGGCTTTACTCGGTTCAATCGTGCGATAGATTGACGTGCAAGCTGTAGCGCATGATGATCATTTTGCGCATAGTGGTCTGACACACCGGATTCGCGGCAATGAACATCGGCACCGCCCAGCTCCTCTGCGGTAACTACTTCACCGGTGGCGGCTTTTACCAATGGCGGGCCAGCCAGAAAGATGGTGGCTTGATTACGCACTATAATTGATTCGTCTGCCATGGCGGGCACATAAGCCCCTCCCGCTGTGCACGAACCCATCACAACCGCTATTTGTGGAATGTTCTGGGCCGACATATTCGCCTGATTAAAAAAGATGCGACCAAAGTGTTCACGATCTGGAAATACTTCATCTTGTCTGGGTAGATTGGCACCGCCAGAATCGACTAAGTAAATGCATGGTAGATGATTTTGTTCGGCGATTTTCTGTGCGCGAAGGTGTTTTTTAACCGTTAGCGGATAATAGCTACCACCTTTGACTGTGGCGTCGTTAGCCACGATCATACACTCCTGCCCGGCGACCAGTCCGATCCCGGCGACAACACCAGCGCATGCGACATCCTCGCCTTCATAGACGTTATGCGCCGCTAATTGAGAAATTTCCAGAAACGCTGAGCCGTCATCGATTAGCGCATCGATGCGGTCTCGCGCAAGCAATTTGCCTCGAGACTCATGTCGCTCTTGGCGACTCCGACCGCCACCAAGTTTGATATGTTCAACCAGAGCACTTAGCTGATCCAGCTGAGTTTGCATATGTTCTGCATTGGCAATAAAGTCGTCAGAACGAGGGTTAATCTTGCTTTTGAATTGATTCATAGCGTTATTCTATTTTTTATTGTGGGCAGCCACGGATTGTCCGATGCTGTTTCTATCGCAACCTCAATTGCTACTTTGTTTCTGCAAACAATTCACGACCGATTAGCATACGACGGACCTCGGATGTCCCTGCCCCAATTTCGTACAATTTGGCGTCGCGCAGCAGTCTGCCTGTCGCGTATTCATTAATGTAACCATTGCCGCCTAAGGTTTGAATTGCTTGCAATGCCATTTGCGTGGCCTGTTCAGCCGTGTAAAGGATTACCGCGGCGGCGTCTTTACGGCTTTCCAGGCCTTGATCGCAGGCGCGCGCAACTGCGTACAAGTAAGCGCGGCTGGCACTCAGCGAAGTATACATATCAGCGATCTTGCCTTGCATTAGCTGAAACTCGCCAATGCTCTTATCAAACTGTTTGCGCTCGTGAATATACGGCACAACGATATCCATACAGGCTTGCATAATACCGATAGGACCACCTGACAATACGGTGCGTTCGTAGTCTAGGCCTGACATCAAAACACGGACACCACCGCCTTCAAAGCCTAATATATTTTCTTCAGGGACCATACAGTCCTGAAACACTAGCTCGCAGGTGTTCGAGCCGCGCATGCCGAGCTTGTCGAGCTTTTGAGCTTGGCTGAAACCAGCGAAGTCGCGTTCGATGATAAACGCCGTAATGCCCTTGGAGCCGCCAGAGACATCAGTTTTTGCATAAACCACGTATGTGTCAGCATCGGGACCATTCGTAATCCACATTTTATTGCCGTTTAATACGTAGTGATCGCCTTTTTTGTCGGCCCTGAGTTTCATGCTCACGACATCCGATCCCGCATTCGGTTCAGACATTGCCAAAGCGCCAACATGTTCACCAGAGCATAACTTTGGCAGATACTTTAGCTTTTGGGCTTCGCTGCCGTTTTTATGAATTTGGTTTACGCACAAGTTCGAATGAGCACCATAAGACAGGCCTACGGATGCCGACGCGCGACTGATTTCTTCCATTGCCACACAATGCGCGAGATAGCCCATATTGCTACCGCCATAGCTTTCATCGACGGTGATTCCGAGTAAGCCTAAATCACCAAATTTACGCCAGAGATCCATCGGGAATTCATTGTCAGCATCAATTTGGGCTGCGCGCGGATCTATTTCAGCTTGTGCAAACTGATGGGTTACATCACGCAACATATCAATCTCTTCGCCGAGGTTATGTTGCAGAGTAGGGTAAGAAACGGTCATTGCGTTCTCCAGAGTGTATTGGTGGTGTTAAGCGAAAAAGCTCAATGAATTTTATCGAGTGATTCGACGCATCGCTGTTCCGCGGCCTCGAGATCTAATAATGTGAGTTCAAGATCTTTCTTTTGCTGTTCTAGCTGCAAGCGTTTGTCTTGAATTTTGTCGATCAGACTGAGTATTTGTTTGGTGTTTGTGCCCACTGGGTCATACATCAATATAATTTCAGCGCTTTCATCCAGTGTTAAGCCTAAGCGCTTACCCCGTAATATCAGCTTTAAACGCGTTCTGTCGGCCGTGCTGAAGACACGAGTTTTGCCTGATCGAGTAGGGTTCAAAAGCCCTTTTTCTTCATAAAAACGCAGCGTGCGTGTGGTCACGTCAAATTCTTCGGCTAATTCCCTGATGGAATAGTCTTGCTTCATTGAGACCTCCTCGCAATCGATATCTTGGTGGTACGTATTACAGTCTAATTATTGATGCTTACTTTAAATTACGTTTACGTTAACGTCAACTAATTGCATGACGAATGTAAGATTGGTGTAATTTGTTTTGTACCGAGGTGTGAAACTGTGAGGTGTGAAACTGATTTTTTGTGCGTACCACTTGCGTCTATGTCGGCTTAACGCCCAATTGCCATTTAATTTCTCAATATTTATGACAATTGTCTATTTACACTGCTGGGTTCTCTGCTCTATTTTTTAAGGGCTTATTAAATTAAGTGTTCTATCTAAACCCAATTATGATAAAGGTGATTTATGACTACTGTCGGTAACCTATTAAAGATCAAGGGTAGTGAGATATGGTCTGTTACGCCCGATAGCACGGTATTTCAGGCGCTTGAAATGATGGCCGAGAAAAATGTCAGCGGCCTACTTATTTTGGAAAACGGTAAAATGGTTGGCATATTTACCGAGCGTGATTACGCGCGAAAACTAATCTTGAAAGGGCGGCTTTCCAAAAACACCAAAGTCAGTGATTTGATGACGAGAAATATTTTGTACGTCAACACTCAGAATACAATCGACGATTGCATGAACTTGATGACCGCCAAACGAGTGCGACATCTTCCGGTAATCGATAATGGACGCCTGGCCGGGATACTAACGATTGGCGATTTGGTAAAACAAATTATTTCTGAACAACAAACAACAATCCATCATCTGGAAAACTATATTTCTGGCACGTATTAGATTGGCGATTGTCATGCTTGAGGTGAAATTTGAGCCCCTCCAACTGAGACCGTACTGGTATTTAGGAATCATAGATGGGTTTAAAACGACGCAATTGTCCTTGGCCACTGAGCATCTAGTTCGTTGGATGCGAGAAGTGTAATTGCATGTCGCACGCTTTTGATGTGACGGAATCGGTAAATACAAGACGACCAATTTCCTGCCACTGAGCTTTAGATTTTTTCAGTTTAGGCTCGTCCGCAACCTCGATCTGATACACCAATTGTGTGTCGGGATAATTCTCAACACGCAGTTCATCGCGAAAGTCATCCTTGTCTACTCGAATATTGTTGGCAGCGCTAAATCGTACCCAGCGTGGTGCAACAACCAGAGTTTCCTTATAGGAAGCCAAGTGAGCGACGCTTCTGAACGTAACACTCGGATTTTCTGACCCCGCTTCCTTGTCGGCTTTTAGTAGTACGTTCTTAAGTTTTAGCGCAGTCGAAATATCTCTAAAACGCGGAATTCTTCCTAGCGGAGGTTCGTTATCGAGCGCGAGGTCTAATAGGTGTTTAGTTTTGACACCGCCTACCGAATGTAAAGTAAATATATTTAAACTGGGCGCGTCGGCTAAATCGTTCGGTAGTAGTTTAACCGCTAAGCCTAGAGCGCGTCGTTCCTTTTGTTTTGTACCACTAAACGATACTGATGCGCGGGCAATGATTGGAACTCGAGTTCCCGGTTTGTAGAGACCAGAGAAGTCGGATGGTTGATCAATCCGCCATTCGCCAATAAAGCAAATACCATTCGCCTGCAGCAGCTTTTGCCCGCGTTCTGGACCAAGTAAATCCAGGTCGCTTGCAAGGGTTCGTTTGGCATCATTAAGTAAGTGATTCTCCGGCTGGTTACCGCCGCTGTTAAACAAGGCTTTCGTCACTTTGTAATAAGGTAAACGTTCATATGGATTGGAAAATAAGGCTTGTTTAAGTGCGAGATAGCGTTTGCTTGTGTCGGATGCAACGACCTCATTGCTTGGTTTAGTGACGGCGTGCGAAATTGATGCAGTAAGCAACAGAACGATCGCAAAACAAAGCCGCAGTTTTAATATTTTGAAATTAATCATCGTCTCAGAGGTTCTCTTAGGGTAAGCAAAAAATAATCAGCTCTTACCAAATGACCGACCGAAAGGCCAATGGCACACATTACTTCCTTAAAAATTGAGCGATCGAATGGGCAATCGCGCGCTGCGCAGCTTGGCGAAACCCAAGCTCGCATGGGCAAATTATTCACTCCAAATCAGATTTTGGGGCGCTTACAAACCATCGGCTGTGTGGCGGTGGAGATCACCCAAAAGTGCAACCTCGATTGCACCCTGTGTTATTTATCAGAGCATTCGCAGCAGGTCGCCGATATTCCGATTGAAGAAGTTTTTCGCCGACTGGACGACGTTATTAAGCATTATGGAAAGGGGACCCATGTACAAATTACCGGTGGCGATCCAACGCTTCGAAAACACTCTGAGTTGATTGAAATTGTGCGTTATGCCAATGATATTGGTTTGTATACGGCGTTGTTCACAAACGGTATTGGTGCGACTCGCAAATTACTTACCAAACTTGCCGCCGTTGGCCTGCGAGACGTTGCGTTTCATGTAGACACCACTCAGCGCCGTAAAATCGAGGGTGTTGAGGTAGAGCGTGAGGAAGATTTGAATGCGATTCGACAAGATTACTTAGAACGCACAAAAGGTTTGGGGCTCATGGTTATCTTTAATACCACGGTGCACATTGGAAACTTTAAAGAGATACCTCAGCTCATCGATTTTTTTAGGCATCGTGCCAATCAAATCGGCCTGGTGTCGTTTCAGTTGCAGGCCGATACTGGGCGAGGTGAATGGCGCGAACGCGACATTGTTATAAATAAGCACTCTGTGTGCGAGCAAATCGAAGCAGGCTCGTCACGCGATTTGCCTTGGGACGTTATCCAAGTAGGTCATTCAGATTGTCATTTCTATTTGCCAACCGTAGTAGTAAACAATAAGGTCTACTCGCTGGTCGACGACAAAAAATTCTTTTCCGATTTTCTCCGAGATTTTGAACATATTTCGTGGGACCGACAACAAAGTAAGGCTTATCTTATAGCCCAGTTTTTAGGTGCTTTAGTAAAACAACCCAAATGGTGGTGGCGCATTGCAAAACATGGCATGAAGTTAGCTAAAACAATGGCCAGAGATTTGATTAAAGCGCGTGGGCAAGTCAATCAGCTTACTTTTTTTGTGCAAAATTTTATGGACGCTGAAGAGCTCGTTCAAGAGCGTATTGACGGATGCTCCTTTATGGTGATGACCGATCGGGGCCCAGTGTCTATGTGTCAGCATAACGCACAACGTGATGAGTATATTCTTCGACCTTTGGATATCACGCGCGCAGATGGGTCACGCCTACATTACAAACCTCTTCCTATCAAAGTTGCTGTAAACAGCTAGAGTTTTTATCATGAGTTTTAATAAGTATTTATTCAATCTAGTAGGCCTGATTAAAGGCCTCGTTATATTACTGATAGTGAGCAACATGATTAAGGTGCACGCGACAGAATTATCGCCGAACCCATATCAGGCACATCTTGCTGATTGGGCCGCGACACTTGAACGGTTTGTGGACGAAGAAGGTCGTACCGATTTCGCGCTGCTTGAAAAAGACACATCGCAGCTTCAGAAATTCATAGATGCGATAGGCGAAGTTAGCCCCACAAGCCACCCGCAGTTATTCCCGACAAAAGAGAAGATATTGGCTTATCATGTTAACGCTTACAATGCCTTGGCCATGAAAGGCGTGATCGAGCGAGGAATTCCTGCCAACTTTAGTTCTTTATTAAAGCGCGCCTCGTTTTTTAAGTTTCGTAGCGTGGTGATAGGCGGAAAGAAAACCAATTTGTATGATTATGAGAATAAAGTGATTCGCCCCTTGGGAGAACCGCGTATGCATTTTGTGTTGAACTGCATGGTGGTAGATTGCCCGCGCTTACCAACAAAGGTGTTTACCCCAGAGACTCTGGAGAATGATTTGCAGGCAGCGGCGGTGGAATTTTTCAATAAAGCCAAACATATTGAAATTGCAGCGACCAAGAAAACAGTTTACTTATCGGGAATCATGAAATTTTATACGAAAGACTATGTTGCATCCGGCGATAAGCAGGACTTGGTAGCGTATGTTAATCAGTACCGCAGCGATGCAATCCCATCAGATTACCGAGTTAAGTTTCTAAAATATGATTGGACTGTTAACCAAGCGCCTGAATCACGTTTGTCCGGCGAGCCTGAGGTTGGTTTTAAATCAAGAATCACAAGAATATCGGGTTAAAGGATGAGCGATATTCAGTTATTTACATATCCTACGAGTCCATATGGACAAAAAGTTGGGTGTTACCTGAAATTCAAAAAATTAGACTTCAGATTGATCGGGGTTAACCCCTTAACTAATGATCAAATTAAGTTTACTCGACAGCGCCAAGTACCGGTTTTGCAAATAGGTGATCAATGGCGAAAAGAGTCGAGCGAGTTGGCGTACTGGCTGGAAGAGTTATACCCTGAGTATCCGATATTGCCGGATACCGAGACTGAAAGGGACCGTATTTCGCAAATAGACGGTTGGGTGAGCGATTCTTTGATACCGAGTATGTTTCGCGGGGCATGCGAATGGCAGAGTAATTTCAACTCAATTACCAATGGCTGGAAGTTATCCAGAGCGGTAAGCAATGTCACTCCATTACCCAGATATGTGCGTTTGATTTGGCCATTTGGTGTTAGACGTGCTCCGTTCATAGTGAATATGGTCAATCAATTAGATCTCAGTGAATCAATGGACGATATGTTGCTTCGTCTGCAAAAGGAGTTTGTTGAACACCTTGATGCGGGAGATTTTCTTGGTGGTCAATCGACTCCATCAATGGCTGATTTATCTGCATTCCCGATTGTGGTGAATGGATATATGATGGGTATGCGCGCAAAAAAATATTTGTTGGATGAGCCCGAAATTAAGGCATGGGCGAAGCGTGTGTCGGCTTACTTACCGGAAAACCCGCTGCTGGTGCCTGATAAATTTATTGAGCGGCGCGTAGCATCATAATGAGCGTGCTTGAAAAAGCTGAACTAATCGTCATAGGGGCTCTATCGATAGCCGTTTATTTTTTTGCACCTAAAGTAATAGTTCTATCGATTGGGGCAGGTGTGATTTGGCTTGCCGTTTTGATTTTTATTCAGGGTCTTACCCGAGACTTAGCCATAATGGTTAATTTAGTGAAGTCTGAAAAGCCGGTCGAGAAGCAATGTATTTGCTTAGAATCAGTGGTTGGATTAAGTAGTTTGCTGATTGGTTTTATACTTCTTTTTTCCAATTATTCTGTTGTGCTTGTCCTCAATAAAGTCATACAAGTGGCGATTGTCTTCTCAGTCTGTATTGCTGGTTTTTTAATAAAGGACCTGGTCCTAACGTGGCGACCGATTGGGATTCGGCGTGAAAAGAACCATATGAATGTCATTGTTAAGTGGTAGTCGAGGTCAATCACGAGACTGATCACCTTACTAAGTCATTGATAACGTGATATCAATCGCCCTATTTTTTGACTCATAAAACGATAACCCCTCTGATTCATTGATGTTTATACGTGAAGCTTGCCATCGAGTTAACGGCGCTGCACAATGGCCTCGTTACAATAAAATTATCTAGCGAGGATTAGTCATGGCCAATCGTATGTATAAAGTAGTAGTCGCAGGCGTATTATTTTTAACTGGGGGTTATGTGCAGGCAGGAGATGGGTATGCCAAAGATACAAAATCCAACCAGGAAGCATCCGCGGCACCAAAAATTAGCTTAGCTAATGGCGAGAAGAATTGGATCGTTGTTGATGGGGTTACTCGCGATGACAAGATATTAACGTTCCCCGAAGTCCATATTGAAGGCAATGGTTGGTTGGTAATGCACCCTTTCGAAAATGGCAAGCCCAATGGCGACAAATACGTAGCCGCTACGTACCTGGAAAATGGCACCAATACCGACGTCGAGATCAAGGTGCATAAAGGCGTCGAAAAAGGTGAAAAGTTTATTGTTATGCTGCACCGCGATGTGAATGAAAACAAAGTTTTGGATTTCGTTTTTACTAGCGATACCGGCGTTATGGATGAGGCGGTGTTTGAGGGCACAACCATGATTGCGCATGTGGTTCCCGCTCCTTAGTGTTGCTTCACAGAAAGTTTCTCTTACAGTCAATTTTTTACATTCAAGCAGTGCGAAAATTTAGTTGCAATGCTCTCCTTGAGCTTAGAGAACTGTGCAGGTAAGAATGAATTAAACGCCATGCAATCTCATAATGAGCCGCTTAATCTAAAGAAAGCGAAGTATATTTAATCGAGTAAAATCTACGGTTGCAGGGAGCTAATCTCTTGGCAACTTTTATACCTTTAGTTATCCCTAGCGTGCTTTTTCGTTTTGTGGCGCGTCGATCTTTATTATGGTTCTTTAAATGAGTAATTCAGATATCAAGCTGATACTGTTTGATTTAGGTGGCGTTTTGGTTGAACTCGGCAACGAGATTTTTCCAAAATCATGGATTCCAGAAGATCAACCATTTGGATTGACAGAGTGGTTTTCGTCTGACACCGCAATTCAGTTCGAAACAGGGCTTATTTCATCAGCTGAATTCATTCAAGAGCTGAAGCACGCGTTGTCGTTAAACGCTTCAGATCACCAAGTGCGTGCTGCATTCAAAGCCTGGCCCAAGGGTTTGTTTGAGACAACTGATGAACTATTGAATAAGCTCAAAGCCAATTTTGAACTGGCAGTCTTGTCGAATTCGAATGAGATTCACGAACCGATCTTGATGCAAAATTTTGGTTTGCAGGACCGCATCGACCACATCTTCTTTTCTCATTTAATCGGCCACTCAAAACCGAGTTTTGAAGCCTATAGGTATGTGCTAAAGGCTTTGAATGTTGAACCACGCCAAGTTATGTTTTTCGATGATAACCCGCTTAATGTCGCTGCAGCTCAGAATCTTGGAATTCAAGCTCACCAGGTGTTCTCTCCTGATGATGTTATGCAGTACCTCTGAGCATTACCTCTAAGTCGTCGATGTTTAAGGTCGAGCCCTAATTGCTTTTTGTGTCCAGTAATCATCCTTCGTGGTTGTTAAAGATTACTGAGCCAATTTCATTCATTTAAGATTTCATCTATACGATCTTCAAATTCACTTTGTTTTGTCTTTTCAATATTCGTACTATTTGACGCAGACAGCCTTCGATTGCGCGGGTCTATAAACTCATTGCTAAGGCTAAGTAAGTAATCTTGGTAAACGTAATCGGAGTAGTTGTTAGCCTCAGATTGTTGGTGATAAAGTCGTTTTCGGCACTGTTCAATCTCGTCCTCTAGACGATATAAGTGACGGCGCAGTTCACGGCGTTCTCGACGTAAGTGTTTGCGCTCTGATTTATCCAGATCCAGATCTTCTGATCGAAGATCATGATTTATTCGACGTATATCTTTTTGATAACGGTAAGCGCGATTGTTTAAATCAGAAATCGTCGCATGGCTTTGCTGAACTCGGCTGCGAAGCAGATGCAATTTATAGCCTTTATCGAATGCTTCTCGAAAGCCAGGATAGTCTCGCTCCGAGCATACTTGGTCATCAATGGCTCGATTAACACCATCAACACCAAGCTCAACGGCATTGCCTAATTGACAAAACTGAACTATGCCATCGGCATGACCTAGCTTGAACTGTCGCCAATTAGCCGTTGCGCCGTGTTTGGCACAGGTGCGCTCGCGAAGGTTGAACGCCTCGCTGATATCGATATTGCCATTATTACCGATGTGATAACCTACCTGACGCCAATCGGCATTCAAACACTCCTGTTTACTCATCACCGCGCATGCACCTAATTGGCTCAGTGCGAGTAACAACATAGCTGTTTTTATTCCCTGCATGTTTTTACACTCAGTGCTTAACAAAATGAGTTGCCACTATAGTTCTTCTAGCCTTAACCTTGGCTTAACAAGATTTGCCGTTAACATTAAAATGCACTTTTTATTGGGGCACGGTTGCAAATTGCGCTAGAGTAATCGAGAGTTCAGTAAGTGGGAAGACGTTTAATGCCGTTTCAAAAATGTTTAACTAATAAAGTCGCCACCATGATGATCGGTAAATGGTTTTTCATTTTAACCGTCGCGAGCCTAACTGTTTTTATGTCAGCAAAGGCACAAGACAAAACCGTCATTGGTTCAGAACATGTTACCCAAATTGAGACCGAACATTGCTCGCTAACGCCTGAGCTACAGCTATTGCTCGATCTGCACAATCAAACGCGAAATAAAGGGGTCAAATGTGCGGGCGGTCTCCAGCCACCTGTGTCACAAATGAGATGGAATTGTCTGCTGGCCGACGCGGCTAACGCACACGTGTTGGATATGTTCGACGAAGACTTTTTATCTCATACGGGCAGTGATAATTCGACCATCGGAGAGCGAGCCACACGTGAAGGGTATATCTGGAGAGATATTGGCGAAAATGCCGCACAGGGGTATGGCTCGGCGCAAGACGTTTATCAGTCTTGGCTAAACAGCGGTGCTCATTGTAAAAGTATTATGAAGTCTGATTATCAAGACTTTGGTGCCGCCAAAGCAGGCGATTATTGGGTGACCATGTTTGGTCGCCAAATGACTACAACAGAAGACTAACTCTGCTCAGATATGAGTTGGCTTTAGGCTTGTGTTTTCACTCTTCATGTTGACTGTGGCAACTCGGCTAGCTTTATATTTTCAACAATCGAATTACACAGTCTGACGTGCAATTGATGAGGCAGGTTATGGCCCATGCCTTGAATCAGTTCCAGACGAGAAGATCTAACAAATTTAGCAATGCTTTCACCGCATTTCTTGTCGATCAGAGGATCTTCTGTGCCGTGTAAAATAAGGGTTGGACAATCAATTTTTTCCAATAAAGCTACTCGACTACCATTCGCGTAAATTGCATTTAGATGACGTATATAGCCACCGGGGTTATATGAGCGTTCGCAGTTTTGCTTCGCTCGTTGATAGAGCACCGCATCATCTGCTGGGAATGCTGGACTGTCTATTCGGCGTTTTCCCTCGACCCAGTTTTCGATAAACCCTTCTATTGTTCCATCGGTTTTCCTGGCCATGATCTCTTGCACTTCAGGGGTAGCTTTCGGAAGCCCTGGCTCACCACTCGATGACATAAGCAAACAGAGGCTAGTCACCCGGTGAGGGTGTTCGGCCGTTAATATTTGAGCGATCATGCCCCCCATGGACATGCCGACTATATGAGCCTTATCAATGTCCAATGCGACCAGTAAGCCTGCTGCATCCTCTGCCATATCATTTAGAGAATATTGCTGACCGCTGAATTTATCCGATAGACCAATATCTCGATTGTCATAACGTATGACTCGATAACCGTGTTTAACCAGTTCAGCGCAAAAACTATCAGGCCATTCTCCTAATTGTTCTCCGAGACCGGCAATCAGCAAAATCACCTCATCTGATGAAGTTCCAAGATCTTGATAACAAAGTTGAATGCCATTGCTGCGCAGGTATTTGTCCATAGTGATAGTAAGAGTAGAGATTAATTAGAGTACAAACTAGCGTAACCTTAACAGCAGACTGTTATTCTGTGTGAAAGATTGATGAGTCGCAAACGGTCCTAAAACCCATGAAATTACTTACACTGTTAACCACACTGCTATTTACTATGCCAACATTTGCTAACGACCACCTGATTACCTTAGACAGCGCTCATTCAGTTAAAGATACCGCGGACAAATTCACACAACTTGTTGAACAAAAGGGGTTGCGTTTATTTGCGCGAATTGACCACGCAGCCAATGCTGCGGGTGTTGAGTTGGAGCTCAAACCGACTGAAGTCATATTGTTTGGCAATCCAAATGCAGGCACAGTATTGATGCAATGTGCAGCCACCGTTGCGATCGACTTGCCGCAAAAAGTGCTAGTATGGGAAGACGCCGATGGCAAGGTTCGTCTGGCTTACCCTAACCCTGCATTTATGAAAGAACTGCATTCGATTGAAGGCTGTGACCCGGTGCTAACAAAGATTACCGGTCTGCTTTCAACGCTCGCAGAGGCCGCAACGCAGTAAAGCTTAAACCTTAAGCTCGATACTCAAATGAACGGCTTGTTTAATTATGTTGTGGCGAGTCTTATACTGTTAGCGTCGAACACCTACTTTAATCCGTCAATTGCTTCTGCCACTGAAGATGAAGAGCTGTTACGTGATGAGGTGCAGGTTCTAGACGGTTATCGATTAAAATATTCTGTCCAAACTACCGCGAAGCAAAGCACCATTTGGCGTCTATGGTCGGATGTCGAAAATTGGAAAAAGTTTGACACTCTATTGGAATATTCTTATCTCGATGAGGGGCATCAGTTTGAGCTCGGTGCGACTGGGGCAGTGAAAGCCGACGGTGCTAGCAAAACACGCTTCAAATTGATCGAAGTTACCCCTGGCGTGTCATTTACCGAACGGCTCTTTGTGCCACTTTATCAAAGTATTGACTTAAAGCGTTATTTTGAGGAGTCCGATCAAGGAAACACAATTTTTACGCATGAGGTTGTATTTAAAGGACGGCTCAGATTTTTGATCTATGCACTTGCGGCGCGCAGTTTTAAAGTTGAATTGCCATTAGTTATGGGGCGATTGAGAGATCTTGCTGAAGAGCAAGAGTTTGACTCGCAGGAGTAAGCTTAGTGACATTAGTGGCGTCGCCAGGTATAGAAAATTGTTTTTGAACCGAATTCACCAACTTGTCCCTGGATTTTGTGAATTTTTTACAAGAAGTTAATATGGACCTTGCACACAGGTATCGAGATAGTGATAATGCATTCTTTGAAAGGACTGTGCGTTGTCGTTCACTTAGATGAATACGCTTAGTTCTGAGCAGATATTGGCATTTTGTTTACTCCAGTGGCGGCGCTGTAAAGAGCCTTGCAAAATCAGCATTCGCTTCATTGGAATTGGTAAAGAGCAGTACTAGTAAGTTAATTGCGATTAGATATTGTTCTAAACACTATGCCAGACCAGTCCCTGAGAGGGGAGGATTAGCCCGGTAGGCAGTTTAGACATGTTTTTACATGCTCTGTATCTTTTAAATCGCAATGAGGGGTAGCTGACTCACCGGGCTTTTCAAATCCTGGCTATCAGAATCGATAAGTCGGGTACGCAAACCAGCCTCCATGAGTATCACAGTCTTTTTCTTCGGACAGTGGCGTCCGCTGACTGTATTGATCACACAAAAGTCGTCAAAGCAGCCTGATTGAAATATAGGCAAAACCAATGCTTTGGGTTTAAATAATCGCAAAAAACAATAAAAAGTTACGGCGGTTTTGATGACATGATACCAGTGATGTCATACAGTGACATGTGTGGTTAATAGCCCACTAATGTATTGGAATTCACATTTAGATAGTTCGGGTCGCTTTTTTTTGTCTTTCAACGGTAAACGTTTGCATATGCGTTTTGACGATAGAAATCAGCGGTAATCTTACTCGTAGTGTCGGAACATCAATACAGAATGTTACTCAATAATAGTTGTTAACGAGTAGCACATAAGTGGTCAAATCCACTCATTGCGTGATACAAAAAATCAGAGTTAATTGTTCTCTTTCAAGTCCGAAGGAAAGCGCTCGCTCATGTATTTTGCGTGTCGAATTATAAAAAACCATTTAAAAAGAAGGAGATTAGATCATGACCAGTATCATGTCTAACACTCGCGGCGTTAGTCCGCGTTTTTCACCCTCTAAATTAGGCAGTGTTCTTAAACTAGCTGTTGGTATTAGTTTATTTGCCACTCATCCTGGCATTTTTGCCCAAGCACAAGAAGCAGGAGCAGTTACTGAATTAGAGGAAATCATCGTTACGGCTAATCGCCGTGAGCAAAGTATTCAAGATGTCTCGGGTGTTGTACAAACCTTATCCGCCGAGCAAATTCGTGAAGATGGTCTGACTGAATTTCGCCAGCTACAACAAGCCATTCCTGGTTTGAGTATTGGCATTCAAGACGGCAACACAGAAATTTTTATTCGAGGAGTTGGCTCATCAAACAACACCGAGTTGGGTGATCCAAGTGCCGCACCTCATTTAAACGGTGTTTATATCCCACGGCCTCGAGGTTTAGGCGGGTTCTTCTATGATCTGGAACGTGTAGAGGTTAATAAAGGGCCTCAAGGCACGCTATATGGTCGAAATGGCCTAGGTGGCACGTTAAACATTCTTACCAAGCGCCCCGACTTTGACAGCGTAAACGGTTATGGACAGTTTGGCGTCGCGAGCCGCGATGGTTACGATGCTGAAGCTGCGGTGAACGTTCCCTTGAATGAAAACAGCGCTGTTCGGATTGCGGGTTATCTCAAAGAACGTGACTTTGGGTTTAACAATGTCGATGGCGTAGAGGGATTAGACCCGACTGGTTTGCAAGAAGACAGTGGCGCTCGTATCTCATATTTAATTGAGCCAAATGATACGTCTTCGTTATTGCTCGTTGCCGATTATGGCCGCGAAACAGGCACCGGTTATCCGGGAGCAAACATCAACGAAGCTCAGATCGAAACAGGCCTACGTGCCGAAGACTTGCCATTGCGTGACGTTCGCTTCCGTGGGCGTCAAGGTGATGTAGAGAATGAAATCTTTGGTATACAAGCGATCTACAATAAAGACTTCAGTGGCTTTGAACTTGAAGTGTCCGGTTCGTTTCGTTCGGTTGATTACGAGCAAATTTCAGCGGGCAACGACGGCATTGCATTCGCGGGTCAAGACCCGCTACAAACCGATAACTTTAGTGGACAGCTTTGGAATACGACTTCCGAGTCGATTATTGGTGAAGTACGTCTCACATCTAATGGTGATGGTCCGCTTCAATGGACAGTAGGTGCCTTCGGTTTCTCAGAAGATCAGGAAGTGTTGTTGTACCAAGTTGCTGATCGCGGGTTTTGCTGTTTTTCGGGTTTGGAATTTAACTTTCCTGACGTAAATGGGGAATCTTTCGCATTGTATGGCGACGTAACCTACGACCTTAACGAGCGCACTCGTTTGATCGCCGGTCTTCGTTATACAGATGAACACAAAGATCGTGCCGGAATTGGTGGCGGTTTTTCTTTAGTTAATGGCGCCGACGGTTTTTCATGTTGTTTGGGAACGCGTTTAGGCACCGAAGGGTTTACCCCAGCTGGTTTTAATGGACGGCCTAACTTTGATGTGACTGGGATCACAACAAATCAGCAACGCGCACAATTTTTACTTGAAGGTGTTGCTATCCCTGGTGCTCGTGATGACCTTTTCACTCAATTGATCGATGTCGCTAACGGAACATCACCGAATGGTAATGGTCGTTGTATCGCACGTCCTGATAACGATAATGGCTTTATTGTTTGCCCAGAAAATGGCTTTTTCTCGTTTCAAAATATTGGCATTCCTGCACAACAAATTGGTGAAGTAGACAACGACTTTGCCGATTTCCGTATTGGTTTTGAGCACGATATTAGTGATCGTCACATGGTGTACGGAAAAATTTCAACTGGAACTAAAGCAGCGGGATTTAACGATACTTTCGATGGTTTGGCTGAAACGTTTGATTCAGAAAGCATCGTTGCGTATGAGGTTGGTTCGCGATTGACTTATGAAGCCTTTGGTCGACCTGCGGTGTTTAATGCAACTGCCTTCTACTACGATTATAGCGATCAGGTATTTCAGGATCTGCAATGCATCAATTTTGATATGGCACAGAACGAGTGTAATGGTTTCTCACTGTTGAACCGAAACATTGGTGAATCAGAGTTGCTTGGCATTGAGTTGGAAAGTAAATTGAACTTTGCCAACAATCTCTCGCTTGATTTGAATGCAGTGATCCTGGATAGCGAAATTAAATCCGGTGTGGTTGCTGATTCGCGTGAACAAGACTTCGGCAATGGGGGCATAACACCACTCATCGATTTAGCGGGCAATCGCCTGCCACGCCAATCTGATTTGGAAATTGTCGCTCGCTTGCAGCAATCATTTGACCTGGGTCAAGGCGTGTTTGATTGGCAAATTCTTGCTAAGTATCGCTCTGAATTTTTCCTTACTCAGTTTAATGAACGAAATTTGAATTCGCTTGATGGTACGGTCCGTACCGCTTTGGAAATCGGCCAAGCAACCGAACAAGAAGCGTTTACAACAATCAATGTCGGCTTAGGC
The DNA here is from genome assembly GCA_965230315.1 of Arenicella sp. Lineage (GTDB taxonomy): Bacteria > Pseudomonadota > Gammaproteobacteria > Arenicellales > Arenicellaceae > Arenicella. Next base: position 2,180,630 of record CBDDKT010000002.1, on the reverse strand, counting down.
TACACTTTGAACGAAGGCCGATTAAGGTTTGAAGCTTATGGTCAGAATATCACCGACGAGGTTGCATCACTCAGCCAAATTGGTGGTTCTGGTGTTGACGTGCGTTTCTTGAATGATGCACGCACCTACGGTGTTCGTGCTATTGCTCGATTCTAAACGCAACACCCTTTATAGCGATGCGTAAGAAATTTCGCATCGCTATTTGTGTTGAAGCCGCTGCTAATTGTTAGTAGCGGCTTTTTTTCAATGTATTGGTTAAGTCGCTGAGACTGATAATTGTTTACCCGTGTCCTAAAATAGCGCCACCATTTGTTCTTGCTTATCGCTATAATTGTTAAAACTGAACTTTTAACGAGGCCCAACTATGAACAAACATTCCATCGCTGATATTTTTAACGGAGTTGTGCCGACTGGCCAAGAGGTCACTCTTAAAGGCTGGGTTAGGACCCGTCGAACCTCTAAAGCGGGGATATCTTTTGTAGCCTTACACGATGGTTCATGTTTTGACGCAATTCAACTTGTGGTACCCGACACGGTTGCTAACTACCAAGATGAGGTAATGAGTCTTGGTGCTGGCTGCTCCCTGATCGCCACGGGGACATTGGTTGAGTCGCAAGGGCAAGGCCAGTCCGTAGAAGTTCAGGCAACGAGCCTGGAGGTCGTGGGTTGGGTTGATGACCCAGAAAAGTACCCAATTGCCAAGAAACGGCATACCTTCGAATTTTTACGTACTCAAGCGCATTTGCGTCCACGGACTAACGCTATTGGTGCGGTCACTCGTGTGCGTAATACCTTGGCTAATGCAATACATAACTACTTTTATCAAAATGGTTTTCAATGGGTTAATACGCCAATTATAACGGCCAGTGATTGCGAAGGTGCGGGAGAACTATTTCGTGTTTCAACCCTTGATATGGAAAATTTACCGCGCACCGATAAGGGTGATGTGGATTATGAGCAAGACTTCTTTGGCGGCGAAAGTTTTCTTACCGTCTCTGGTCAATTAAATGTTGAGTCGTATTGCTTAGCAATGTCTAAGGTGTACACTTTTGGCCCCACTTTTCGTGCGGAGAACTCAAATACCAGCCGCCATCTGGCCGAATTTTGGATGGTGGAACCCGAGATCGCATTCGCCGATTTGAACGACGACGCAGCCTTGGCTGAAGACTTTCTAAAGCATTGTATAAAGGCGGTGTTGAGTGAGCGTGCTGATGATATGGATTTCTTTCAGCAGCGCGTTGATAAAGGCGTACTCGATCGTTTGAACGGCGTAGTCAATACAGAATTTGTGCATATGGACTACACCGACGCGATCAATATTTTGTTGAAAAGCGGTAAGAAGTTTGAATTTCCAGTGGAGTGGGGTGTCGATCTTGCGTCAGAACATGAGCGTTTTCTATCAGAAGAGCATATTAAGGGCCCGGTTATTCTTAAAAACTACCCCAAAGAAATTAAAGCGTTCTACATGCGTATGAATGATGATGAAAAAACCGTCGCCGCGATGGATGTGTTGGTGCCAGGTATCGGAGAAATTATCGGCGGGAGCCAACGCGAGGAACGCCTGGACATGCTGGATGCACGCTTTCCAGACAAGGAAACCGCAGAGCATTTGTGGTGGTATCGGGAATTACGCCGCTATGGCACTGTGCCGCATGCAGGATTTGGTCTAGGCTTTGAACGCCTGATCAATTACGTTACCGGAATGGAAAATATTCGTGATGTCATACCGTTTCCTAGATCGCCAGGTTCGGCACCATTCTAGCAGGTAGGAAGATCAATGAGCTGAGGGGGCGCTGGTTGGTTACCTAGCGCCCTTTTAGTTGCTCGGCCCTATATTGGCTCGGCGTTGCACCCACCAGCTTTTTGAAAAAGGTGTTAAAGGTTGCTTTGCTATTAAAGCCGCACTCGGCCATGACTTCGATCATGGTTTTATGCTGCTGTTCAGGATCAGCTAATAGTAACTTGGCCTCGTTCACACGATAATGATTAACAAACTCAAAAAAGTTTTGATTAAAGTGACGATTTATCGTATTTGAAAGCACGCGTGATGGCATTTCCAGTTGCCGAGCCAGTTGTTCTAGCGTCAGAATGTTTGCTAGAAAGGGCTTTTTATCCAGCATATATGATTCGAGTTTTGCTACAAGTTCTGGATTTACCTCAGATTTCTCTTGTTCTTTATCATGCTCGGTTTCGTCATGGGGCTCTATACCTTCGAACAATGAGCTGCTCATCAGGCTAAAGAAGATTAGGCCGCTAACCAAGATGAAGGTGACATAATTACCCGTTAGACCCATCAGTTCGAAATCAATGTCGAAATGTAGGTGCGCGGTTGAAATTAACGCAATTGAAACGAACACGGCCCATACTCGAACGACCAGAAAGGCGATAACCAGGAAATTTAACCAGCCGAGATCGATTTGGTCAGCGTTTGAGTAACGGTTTCGGATTTGCTGACGACAATGGCGAATATCAATTAAGCACATCACTCCAAATAGAACTCTTAGCGATTCTCGAACCAGGCCTGTTAGGTGCCTAAACACCGGCGCCTCTACGGGTTGATAGTCGCGCAACGCGAGGTACTTGGTTGTGTTGTCCAGACTGTAGAAATTGATGGTGGTCAGTATTAAGTAGATAACCACTGGAAGCACAAAAAGTAAGTCGACACGCGACCATTGATAGTTTTTGTATACCAACGAACGGGTGTACCACAACAAAAGTGGGGCTTCCAGCCAATAGGCTGTTTCGAAAATGCGATAAAGATTTGGCGAAGCGCTTAGGGCAATCAAGCGGAATCCATCACCATAGTTAATCAGCAGGTGTAGTGGAATCGCAGCCTGAGTTAATAGAAAACCAATTAAAAAATAGTCGCTTTTATGGCGTTCCTTTTTTACCATGAAGATCAGCAAAGCAAATAAAATGCTTTGATAGATCGTCGCCAACAATATAATGTCGTGCGTATTGAATATGAGGTCTTTCAAGGCTTCGGTGCGTCAGTGGTGCTTACGTCGACTTGTTGATGCCTTTGAGTATAGCTGAACTTCCTGCTAATAAAACAGCAGACTATTTCACTAGTGTTAAATCTCCAAAAACACTCGCGTCTATATAGCCTCGATTTTTATCACCATTGACTGGTTCGATAGCATGGGAGCCAATGAAATGTTCTCGACCGTTCTGACCGTCGCTATCGCAATAGGCGATCATAAAGCCCATCTCTTTACCCGCGCTCAGAACGATGGGCAAGGCAGTGTTGTTCATATCTTTAAATGTATCAGGGAAAATATCGAGGCTGATTTCCCAGGTAACAACATGAGGTTTTTCCGAGCCTCGCTTCCAAACGCTGGTAATGTGATCGTTTAGTGTACGAGGTTTGCCTGCTGAGTTGAAATCCACAGCCTGATTGTCGAGCGAAATGTGATAAGCAAAGGCATTGTAGTTATCAAGGTGTATGCCGCCTGATTTATCTTCATCAATGAAAATTTCAAACGTGTCGTCTTCCCAATACGAATCTAAGGGGTTAGGGTGAGTGTCGATTAACACATCGTCGATAATCTCGCCCAAAATAAACAACTTATCTTTAGTCCATACAACTTTATAACGACCTGTAAAATCATCAGGGCTAGGTTGCTCACCCAGAGTCAGCTGATCAATCGCTTGCCACGGTGCGATAGCCCAAGCCGGTTCGTTTGCCTCGCCATCGATCGTCGGTGCTTGCGCAGCATAGGGTGCCTCATAGGCAAAGCACAACTGTGGCAAGCTGGCGGTGATCAGAAAAATTGTGAACCTGATTGTCAGGGGTAGATTAGGCATGTTTTATTTCTCTAAGTGGTGTTTTACCGTTGCGATCGAATGTGCAATCACTGATTGAAGTTTGGGTTGTATATCGATGCTAATAATGGTTTCGTTTTTGCTTGGTGACTCCAGTGCCAAGTACTGGCTGTCGAGCAAACTGGCGGGCATGAAATGATGCGAGCGGGCATTGATACGATCAGCGATTAATTGCTGTTCCCCTTCTAAGTGAATAAAAACGGACTTAAAGGGAAGGTCTCGTATTTTGGCGCGATGAGCACGGCGCAAACCAGAGAATGAGACCACACAGCTCTCTTTTGATTGAGCTAATTGTTTTAGGTGTGCGTGAAGCAGGGCGATCCACGGTTCACGCATTGCATCATCCAGTGCGTTGCCATTGGCCATATGATCTTTGTTCGCTTGAGGGTGATAGTCATCGGCTTCAACAAATTGGTAATGCAAATGTTCGGCCAATGCTTTGCCCACAGATGACTTGCCGCACCCGCTAACTCCCATCACCACAATTAAGTTTTGAGTTTCTGTCATGGTTTATTGTTGATTGGCGAGACGAACATGAACGCGATAGTGCCTGCCAGCCTCAATGTTTGAAATAACGTTACCGGCGAGCGCTTCCCCGTTGACTTCTACCTCGGTGGTTTCGATGCCTGACTCACGAGTGATCGAGATTTCGAAGTGCGCGTCTCTAAAGCTCCGGCTTAATCGTGCATGAGGCCAATGCGTTGGCAGTTGAGGCATGATCCTCATCCCCTCAACACAGCCTTGCACGCCAAACAAACCATCAATCAGGCATCGATACACCCAGTGTACCGTGCCAGTATTAAAAAGCTGACTTGAGCGGCCCGCTGTGCGCTCATATTGTCGATAGGCCCCGCGGTAGTAATTTGGAATAAAAACGGGTAGCTGCCCGCGCCGCAAAAAATCTCCTTTCTCTCCGCTAGGGATCATTTTTCTCAATAAATCAAAAGCACGGTCTTTATGCTGAATTTGGTACAAGGCATAGACATAAAATGCCGCTGCGTGGTTGTAGACTGAACCGTTTTCTGCCACGCCAGGCCATTTCTGAGTGAGTCGACCCACATCTTCCCGCATGGACGTATACGCGGGTGCTAACATTTCGACGCCGAAAGGCGTTTCTAAGTGTTGTTCAATCGCGGAGATCACCGAGGCCTGTTGTTTGGAGTCCGCGGCCCCGCTCAAGATTGCCCAGGCTTGTGGATTAAGGAATATCCGACCTTCAGGGTCTTTTTTGATACCAAACAACACATCGTCATCGGTGATTCCGCGACCATACCATTGTTCATTCCAGATGTGATTATTAACCGCGTCATTGCAGAGCTTTGCATTATTTCTGAACTCGCGGGCTTCATCATGTCTGCCGTGTGTTTCGATGATATCGGCCCAAAGCTTGCTAGCATACGCAGTGGCAAGCGTCAGCCAGCCAGACACTCCTTTGCCTTTGTAGCCAACCATATTCATTGGGTCGTTCCAATCTCCCTGTTCGATAAAGTTTAGCCCCCTATGATCACGCTTTTCAGCCAGCCAGCGCATGGCTCGAGTTATGTGCTCATGAATGCTGACTTCATTATCAGAATCCGTAAAACCGACACGTTCATCCAAAATTGTATAATCGTTGGTCTCGTCCAAATAGGCGCTTAAGCACACCGGAAGCCAAACACAGTGATCCATATGTGGTACCTGGTTTATGTACTTCAATTCGGCTTGTTCATTAAGCAGAATGCCATCAGGCATGGCACCACTTGAGTGTTGTTGGCTTAGCGCCATAATAAACGCGTTGCGTGCTACGTTGGGCTTAATATAGGCAATGCCCATATTGTCTTGAAGATAATTTCTCGTTTGTGGGTCGGTACTGAGTCGGTTTACATCGCCATGGTAAAAGACCTGACGTGCAAGCCAGTTGTTTACAAAATCATCCAACTCTTTATCTGGGGTATCGATCCGTAATGGACCTGTACCTTGCTGAATGTAGTTTGCATAGGTATCCATTGAGTGTGCAAATCCATTTTCCTCGGTAAACAGTTCCTGTCTAATTAATTCTATTTCAGCGTCATCCTTTGCGGGCCCAAAGGCAAATCTAAGTGTTTTTACTTCGCCGACCTCGAGCGTTATTTTATATTGCATTGCTGCGGTAGGCATTTCATAAAGGGCATCGCCATTTGAAAGGTGGTTCGCGTCTAAGGCGCTTGGGGCGTGCAATCCGCCTTCACCTTCAAATTGACTTTGACGCGCTTCCCAGGAGTCAGGTTCGGTTTCAGCAAGTAGGAATGTTAAATCTTTCAGTTCTTTATTCTTAAAGTAGTCAGGGTATTTTTGATAAGGCGTTATTGAGCGGCAGACGATGGCTTGTAAGGCCTCTTCATAACTGGCGCTTTGACTCATCCAAGACATATAACCCACCGGGAAGTAGGGTGTAACGCTAATGGATTGAGTCTGTTTGGCCGTATTACGAAGTGTTGCCGACCATAGTTCCAGGGGGCGATCCTTACTCAGGCTTAGGCAAAGTTTAAGCTCGACACCTCCACGCTCAATCACCCATCGGATAGTGTGTTGGTCTGCAGTGAATTTAAAACGGTCCAATTCGGCCCGCACGGGCTCATAAGGTGCTGAGAAAAGTTGCTGATTGATCACGTTCTTAACATAAAAGAAACGCCCAGGGTGATGCGCGTAGAATTGCGTTTCTGGCTGCATAAATGTTTTGCCCTCTATGGTAGGAGCATGGGCATACTTTGTGGGCTCTGGCTGCATGAATTGTGCGGTGGCATAGCCGCGGCAATTCATCTGAATCATCATTGACCGGTTCCATAGAAACGCCGATGCGTGGGGCATTGCTTTTGGGCAGGTCAGACTAAGTGATGGTCCGTCTCTGTAAATTAGTGGCTGTTGAGCTTTATTCATTGTTGTTTTCTGTATTTTGGTATCGCTATTTACTGCGTTCTGCCAGATCCGTTTGAATTTGTTCAAGTTTCTCGTTGCTCAAGTTATAGAAAAGTACTACAACTACTGCGAGCACCGCAAAAATGCCGGGCACCACGGTTTGAAGAAGATTTATACCGTCTAATGAGGCTCCATTTTGAGCTTCATTAGCTTTAAAGCCCAGATAAGCAAGGATACCCAGCATTGCAGCTGAACCTGCAGCGCTTCCTAGCTTTTGAGCGAATGTGGCCGCCGAGAATGTCATCGCCGTTGCTCTGTTGCCAGTCCGCCATTCATTATAATCTGCTGCATCGGCGTACATAGACCAGGTCACCGGAGATTTGGGGCCAAGCGCCAAGCTGATTAAAATGTTTAATGTGAACATCGCCCAGATCATGTCTTTTGGAACAAAGTAATACGCGATAGATAAGGTGCCAACAATGGCCATAAGTGCGATCAATAGCTTTCGTTTATCAAAAAGATGCATTAAAAATGGGGTCATCAGACAGCCCACTAAATAGGCGATCGATTGCCAGGCTAAATAGCTACCAATGAGGTCTTCGCGTTCAACATAGTACTTAAAATAATAGAAAGATGAGCCGCCACGCATAGTAATCGTGATCATCAGAATCAGGGCTAGTATGAACAGGATTAACCACGCGCGATTGTTCAATAACTCACGAATATCTTGGACAGGATTTGTTTTTTGCTGCGGAGGCGGCGAGACACGCTCTTTGGTGAGCTTAAACGTAATGAAGAAAATAATGGTCGCAACAGTACCGTAAACGGCGGCCATCAATTGCCAGCCTAGCTCTGCATCTGATTTGCCCAGCAGTTTGATCAGATCGGGTGTAAAACCTCCGATCAATGCCGAAGCAAGAAACGCAAATACGAATCTGATGCTCACTAATAGATTACGCTCCTGAACATTACCTGTAATGACGCCGGATAATGAAGAGTAGGGTGTTGATAATATCGTGTAACAAATCATCATCAGGCAATAGGTAATGAATGCCCAAACCGCTTTCAGTTCGATACTCAAGTCGGGTGTGGTAAATGCCAATACTGCGGAAATTGCCATGGGAATGCTGCCCCATACCAAGTATGGTCGAAACTTACCGTATTTTGTTTTTGTCCGATCGGCTACCGCTCCCATAATGGGGTCGGTGAATGCGTCAACAATCTTCGCCCAGAAAATAACCAAGGCCGCTACCGCTGCACTTAAACCGAGAGTATCGGTATAAAAAGCGGCTAAATAGCTGCCTATTAGAGCCCAGTAAAAGTTGAACCCCGCATCTCCTACACCATAGCCGAGCCGTTCTCGCCAACTTAGTTTGGCAATACGCTCGTTGCCAGTTTCAGAAATGTCTATAGAATTCATTGAGTTAGTCTCCTGCAAAGGACTCTTTATAGAGCCTTATTGTTTTTTATAAAACATTATATGTCAAAGTGTAATTAAATTACATTTCGCCTCGTTCAACTTTCCTCATTACGTAAATTTGAACGTTCAAATATGAGTTTGAACGTAAACTTTGTCGCCAAGTAGGGGATTGCTTTCTTATATTCGGTTTCAGAACTTCTGTTCGCGGTGGTTCGAGACGATGGTCATCGGAGATTCGAATTAGATGTTATACGAAACGATGATCATTCAGAGCGTTGCTAAGATTCTGTTTTGCGGAGAACCCTCCTCTCTCTTATGTGCCGACTATCGGCCAATCCGCAAAACATGGATTTAGCTAATTCTCGCTAAGGAATGAATTGAGTGTTAATGATTCAATATTCCGCCCGGCTTTCGTGAGCCGGTAACGTTTAGAAATGGTCGCCCCAGCGCTATCTCTCCTCCTCTCTTGCGTGGTGGGCGATCTTTTTCTAAATTCAAGCAGTCGCAATATTCAATACTTGTGCGAGAGGCGCAAACATTCGAAGAAATACCATGGGTTAGCGATGACGAAAGCCCGATAATAATGACGAAAAAGAAATTACTTAAGCCGTATGATCAGCAAATCAACCAGTAAACTCAGTCTTTCATCTATTACCCTGGCGCTGATATTAAGCGCTTGTGTTCAGCCTCAAACCACGGTCATATCATCGGCCGACAAACTGGAACCCACGGTTGGCTCAGACGAAGTTGTTAATAATCCAAATTTGTGGCCCGCGCGCGTTACCAGTCCTGCACGAGATGAGTCTATTGAAAAGCGAGCTGCACAGATTTTGGCTAGGATGTCAGTACCAGAAAAGGTTGGTCAAATGATGCAGCCTGAATTGAAATATATCACCCCGGCGGAAGTTAAACAGTTTCATATTGGTTCTGTCCTGAATGGTGGTGGCACTACACCAAATAATAATAAGTATGCGACTGTTCAAGACTGGGCAAATTTAGCTGAACAGTTTTATCAGGCATCTATCGACGAGTCAGACGGAAAAGTAGGTATTCCTATTATTTGGGGTTCAGACGCGGTGCACGGTAACAATAATGTTTATGGTATGACCTTGTTTCCTCACAATATTGGCCTTGGAGCGGCGGGAGACCCCGAATTGCTGTACAGAATCGGTCAGGCCACCGCGATGGAGGTTGCAGTTACCGGTGTTGATTGGACATTTGGTCCGACGGTTGCGGTGGTTAGGGATCTGCGTTGGGGTCGCACCTATGAATCGTATTCTGAAGATCCAAAAATAGTACGTGATTACGCGCGTGAAATGGTTCGTGGCATTCAAGGAGATGACGTGGCTCCGGGCACGTATAAGCCTCGGAACGTCGTCGCGACGGCAAAACACTTCCTGGGTGATGGCGGAACCACACAGGGTATTGATCGGGGAGATACCGCGGTAAGCGAAAAAGAACTGATCGATATTCATGCGGCGGGATACATCTCGGCGCTTGATGGCAATGTACTGACAACTATGGCCTCATTTAATAGTTGGAATGGTGAAAAATTGCACGGTAACAAATATTTGATGACCGATATCTTGAAAGGTCGAATGGGCTTTGACGGCTTTGTGGTTAGCGACTGGAATGGTCATATGCAGGTTCCGGGTTGTACGGTCACGCAGTGTGCCGCCGCGATTAACGCGGGTCTAGACCTGATTATGGTTCCAAGTGATTGGAAGGAGATGTTGGCAAACACCATTAAAGCCGTGGACATGGGGGAAATACCCATGTCGAGGATTGATGACGCTGTGACTCGTATTCTACGTGTTAAATTGCGAGCAGGCCTATTTGATGCGGGGCCAGTGTTGGCGCGTGAACATGTGGGGGATCTTAGTTTAGTTGGCCATCAAGATCACCGCGACATCGCGCGCGAAGCTGTGCGTAAGTCCCTGGTGCTGTTGAAAAATAACAATGCGGTACTGCCATTGTCACCGAAAGCGAATGTATTGGTGGCCGGAGATGGCGCACATAATATTGGCAAACAGGCTGGCGGTTGGACATTATCCTGGCAAGGCACGGGTAATAAGAATGAAGATTTTCCGGGAGCAACCAGCATATGGGACGGAATTAAATCGGCGGTCGATGCCGCTGGGGGAAATGCGCTTCTAAGTGAGGATGGTTCCTTTAGTGCTGAAGACTTTACTTCCGGAAAGCCAGATGTGGCGGTGGTGGTTTATGGTGAAGAACCCTATGCTGAATGGCATGGGGATGTGACGAGTATCGAATATCAGTACGGCAGCAAGCGTAAAGATGTTGATCTATTAAGAAAATTGAAAGCGCAAGGCATACCCACGGTTTCGATATTTATTACCGGGCGCCCCTTATTCACGAATAAAGAATTGAACGCGTCCGATGCCTTTGTCGTGGCATGGTTGCCAGGGTCTGAAGGTAACGGCGTGGCGCAGGTCATTATGCAGGCAGCTGAGGGTTCGAAGCAGTATGACTTTCAGGGTAAACTGTCCTTTAGTTGGCCTAAGAACGTAACACAAGCCGCGATGAACGTCGGTGACAAAGATTATGATCCGCTGTTTCCTTACGGTTATGGGCTGAGTTATGCAAGTTCTGAATTTGTTGCGAACGATTTTGATGAGAGCACAGAGCGCAAAGCCACCGATCAGTTAGAAGAATCATGGATGTTTGTTTCTCGAGAAATGAGTGACTATCAATTTAAACTTAAGGATGATGGCGGTGAAACCGTGGTGGTTAATGGCAACCGACAAGTGAGTGCAAAAGATGAAAATTTGCTTCTGCTCTCGGTCGACAAAGTAGCGCAGGAAGATGCGCGGCGTCTTGCCTGGAAAGGCCAGCGGCCCGCGACAGTATCGTTGGCGGCTAAGCATCCACTCGATATGAGTCAATATGTTGGGCAAAATTCGGCCCTGTCTTTTTCAATGAAGGTAGATGTTGCGCCGCGAGGAGATGTGTCTCTGTCGATGGCTTGTGGTAATGATTGTGGTTCAGCGCTTCCGTGGGCCGATATGCTTAGAGACGCCAAACTGGGCGAATATGTCGACTATAAAATTGATCTTGGATGCTTTATAGGAAGTGAGGCAAAATTGAATGCCATGACCGATGCGTTTGTCATGAGGTCGACAGGCGCACTCGATGTCGTGGTGGCCGATATTAAAATTGTGCCAAACCTTGAGGAAGGTAGTGCCTATCGCTGTGGTTAAACATTGAGTGCTTTGATCGAAAAGGTCGCTTCTTAAACGCAAAAATGGCGCATTAGAGCGACCATCAATCTGTTGGGTAGATGACCGTGTCAGCTCGCCTTAGCTAAGCCACAAATTTTAGCTGGTCAATACTGATTATTTTTGGCGTATAACAAGGAAGCATGAAGATTGGCGCGACAAAGGAAATGACTTTTGTTTACAATAGCGCCATCGCAAATTTATCACACTGATCCATTTCACGAATCGCTCGTTTATTGAGCTGAATGTAGGGCGAATTTAATCGCCGGTGTGATTTACCTCAATTAAGCAAGTGGAGGAGAGACCATGAGCAAATTTCGTGCGGGCGTGTTATACGGCCAAGAGTTAATCGATATTTATGAAGACGCTAAGGCGGTGGGCTATGCCATGCCGGGTGTCAACGCTGTTGGAACATCAACAGTAAACGCTATCATGGAAACAGCGGCTAAGGTGGAATCGCCGGTGATCGTGCAATTATCATTTGGTGGTGGTCAATTTTATGCGGGTAAGAGTTTGCCAAATGATAATTTTGAAGCGTCGGCGGCTGGGTGTATCTCGGCGGCATTGCACGTTCATCAGGTCGCCGAAATGTATGGTGTTCCAGTTGTATTACACACCGATCATTGTTCGCTTAAAAATATAGAGTGGATAGATCGCTTACTGGATTACCAAGAAAATTATTATCAGAATTACGGGAAGCCATTGTTCAGCTCTCATATGTTGGACTTGTCCGAAGAACCGCTCGAAGAAAACATAGACATCTGCGCTAAGTACTTGGAGCGCATGAGTAAGCTGGAGATCGGATTGGAAATAGAGCTTGGCATTACTGGTGGCGAAGAAGATGGTGTGGATAACAGCGATGTAGATGTAAGCAAGCTCTATACGCATCCTTCCGAAGTTTTTTACGCCTATGAGCGTTTATCCAAAATCAATTCTAATTTCACGATCGCCGCTGCATTTGGCAATGTGCATGGAGTATACAAGCCGGGCAACGTCAAATTGTCGGTTGAGATACTGAAAAACTCGCAAAATTACGTCGCTGACCAGATAGAGCAAACGGGCACTAAACCGGTAAGTTTTGTGTTTCATGGTGGCTCAGGTTCCTCGCAAGATGACATTCGAAAGTCGATTGATTACGGCGTGATTAAAATGAACCTGGATACCGATATGCAGTGGGCCTTTAATGCCGGGGTCCGTGATTACTACAAACAAAACATGGATTACCTGGAAACTCAGATTGGTAATCCTGACGGTGAAGATCTGCCCAACAAAAAGTATTACGATCCACGCAAAGTTCTTCGTCAAGCTGAAGAATATTTTGTTACTCGTTTAGAAGAGTCATTCGCGGATCTAAATTGCATAGGGCGTAATAAATAGGTTCAGGCCAAACGAGACCTAAGTCTAATTACTCAATTGGCAGAGTATGTTCTGATATTGTGGCTAAGCCAATATTCTGGTTTTGAAAGCCTTAAGTACTGAAAATATGCTAGACTTTTGCTCATAAAATGTATGTTATCAAGCATTTAGGCAAATTATTTCCAGTGAATTAGCTAAAAAGCCTGCATTTTTTTGCTTTAGCTAGGTAAAATTTGATGTTAACAGGTCGGTTTTCTAAGCTGAGCTTGTGTTGGAATGCGTTAGTCAATTTGATCGAACGGCATTCTGTTTGGGAGCGCAAGTCATAATTGTAGAAAGCTGTTAAATCATGGTTAGGTGGTTTGAGGCGTATTTACGCCACTTGATACAATAAATTAGGTGGGGTTTTATTTAACGGGTACAAATACTGGCTTGCCAGTAGTTTGCTGTACTCAGTCGCTTTCAAACGGTTGGTCAATATGTTTGAAGTGACTCTTAGGTAGATTCATACCTCAGTCTGATTAGTTCTATCTGTGAAAATGTCCTCAGAGGCATGTTTCATGTTTAGGGTTGGCTCTTCAGTTTTTCTCAATATTTTAGAGCCTAGATAGCGTTGGTGTAATTGGTCACCGGGCTAGGTAGCGGGCGCTACTGAGGCTTGACGGTGCTTGAGTAAAAGATTGGTTGTTGATTACTCGCTTGATTGTTGAACTTTTAGTTTAGCAATTGAACCGATTACTATTTTTCAAGCACTCACATTTAATTGGGTGTGCTTGATATTAATCTCGCAGTTAGCGATAGGTAGGTTGGTTCATATATGAACAGATTAGATGTATTCGGGTTAGGGTGTTTAACAGGACATAGCGCTTATAAGGCCAACTCTCGTAGAAAGAGCATTAAAGGCATATTAGCGACTTATCTTAGAAGCATAATACTAAGCGGTCTTTTATTGTCATTCTCTGGCAATGCGTTCGCTCAGCAGTTTGAAGAATTCTACGTGCCGCTTCCTGAAGCAGAGGCATTCGAGTTTTTTGACGACATTGATGCACCAGGCGGTGGTGCTGGCTTTACCCCTGTTTTACCGGTCATTACTCGTACTGATATTGTAATCCGCGAACTCGGTACCATCGTTATTTTCGACCCAAGTGCGGATGGTTTTGAAACGGATACTACCTACTCTGTTGGACCATTTGCCGCGACCACCCAGTTTTGGGGCGATAGTGATTGCAGCAATGGGTTTAATCCGAACCTAACGGCTTGTACTACCGACACTGACGACGTATTTAGCGTAGGCGAGGTGGTGGTTTTTGATGAGACCGAGGTTGTTGCTCGAGATTTCTTCCGCGTTAACCGAACCGTAAACATCACACGATCGCTTTTCCCAACTGGCACAGGTACGTTCTTGGCCGGTGCATTTGAGCTTTTCCCAGCCGCTCAATTTGGTAACAATTATATATTGCCGATTGGTGAGAACACAGCCAACTCGCTTGACATGTTTGAGCAGGTTGCCGTGACCATTATGGCTTCTGAAGATAATACCAGTGTTATCTTCGATCCTGATGGAGAAGGCGGGGTCGCAGCATTGGCCCCAGTTGTACTGAATCGAGGGGAGTCTGTTGAATTCGGAAGTGGCGCCGGAGCACAGGGCTCAGCGTTGGTGATCAGCGAGGGGGCTACGATCAATTCCGGTGGACCGGTGCAAGTGAACGTATTGACGGGTGATGTCGATTCGACCTATGCAGTACGTTTCTTCACATTGTTTCCAAATGCATTGTTAAGCAACACCTATTATGAGGCGGTTGGCTCAACGGATGCTGCTGATGCCGCGGTGGTATTTCTATTTAACCCTAACGACAGCGATATTCTTGTTGACGCGTTCAGCAATGCTAGCCCAAATGCCGCGCCCACGCAGATCAATGTTCCTGCCAATGCGTCTGCAAGATTTGAAGTTCCTGCTGCGAACGCCAATGGTCTTACCGGTATTCGGTTTGAATCTCAGGGCGATGAGGTGTTCACCGCGTATACGGTGATCGATGACGGCGATCAAATCCATGATTGGGGACACGTTACAACTCCATTGCGATTACTAGGCGATACCATTCGTGTGGGTTTCGCGCCGGGTAATAACCCCGAGCTTGATAATGCGGTAGACCCGCTTAATGCATCACCGATTTGGGTGATTGCCGATGTGCCTGGTGAAGACGACACGCAAGATATTGAAATTTGCGTTGATGCAAATGGAAATGGCGGCCCATTAACTGATGCGGTGTCAGGAAACACATATGATTATTCCGTGATTGTGCAACCGCTGGACAGCACACGTTTATACAGCCAAGGCACGGTTCAAGCCAATAATGGTTTGGATCAGACCGGTATGCTTGCTTTCGCATGTAATAGTGTTTCTAACGAAGACATTGCTGACCCTTCGTTGGTTTTGCTTGCCTCAGCTTGGGGACAAGACCCTGAGTTTACCGCGTCGGGCGATTCCGGTTTTGATGTGGGCACGACAATCAGAACCGGCAGCAGCGATCGATTATTTTTAGGTGACGAAATTTTCGAAGATCTCAATGGAAATGGGTCTCGAGATGCAGGCGAGCCATTGATACCGGGCGTTAACGTTACCATAAGCGTTGCTAATCTTGATATCGACGTTGACCGAGATCAGCCTGGAATACAAAATTCGCTCACCATTAGAACCACCGCGAATGGGTATCTTTTTACCGGTTTAACCAGCGGTCAAAACTACACCGTGACGGTGACACCGCCTGATGGTTTCGACCCTATATCAGACCCTGATGGTGTACTGGACAACACCACAACGGTGAATTTGTCTGCCTCGACCTTGGCACAAGATTTCGGTTACAACAATAATGTACCCGTCGGACAGGTGGGAGACTTTGTATACAATGACCTTAATGGCAACGGGATACAAGAAGCGGGCGAGCTTGGGATCGGCGGCATCAATTTAGAGCTTTGTCGTACCGACGGTGGTGGTTTCAACACTCAAATTCTTGCCACTGACGAATTCAATAATGTCGCTTATAACAATAACTCTGCGCAGTGGGCCTCTGATTGGATTGAGGCAGACGATGACGGTTCACCGGCGACAACACGAGCCGGCAATCAGGGTATTTTTGTTACCGGTGCAGGTGAGTTAAGTATTCGCGGTAATGCTGATGGTCCTAGTTTAACTCGTCAGATTGATTTAACAGGTTTTACCGACACAGCACTCACCTTTGGCTTTCGTGGCGCCGATGATGCCTATGAAGCGGGAGACCAGGTATTCGTCGAGGTGTCTGTTAATGGGGGTGCTTTTACGTTGCTCACCACCATTCTGGGTACGGACATCGATAATTTCAGTGGAAACTTAACCTTACCGTTCGATTCACAAGGTTCAAATGACGTTCAAATTCGTTTCCGAGTTAATCCTGGTAATTTCTTTGGCGGCGGCGAAAACCTCTTTATCGATGATCTTGCCGTGGTCAATGCTCCACGTTGTCAAACGCAGACCACGGATGCTAACGGCGCATATTTGTTCGAAAATGTGCCGACGGCTTCGTACGAGATTACAGTGTTAAATCCACCTGCGGGTTTGCAAAACACCGATGATCCAGGTAGCGCGCCGGGCAGCGTTGGCGACAATGTGAATGCCTTTGATTTATTGGATTCAGGTGGCAACCTGGAACAAGATTTTGGCTACTTTAATCCGTCTACCGTTATTGGGCATGTATATATCGATACCAATGGCAACGGAGTTCAAGACTTGGGTGAGCCTAATGTTAGCGGCTTGAATATCTTGATAACCGACTCGTTGGGTAACTTCCAAGTTGTGGTCACCGATTCGAACGGTGATTATTCGGCTGAAGTACCGCCAGGGGTAACTCAGGTTAATATCGATGATGATGATGATCTCGTCTCGATTGCTGGTTTTCCCGATGGCCCATTTCCGGCTGACTTCATTCAAACCGATGGTGTAGATCCGAGCAATGTTACTGCCGTGACGGGTATAACCGTTGATGCGGGCGATGATGGCTACTTCCAAGGTAATGCAATTGGCGACACCGTGTATTCAGAGGAAGACGGGACGCCGGGTGTGCAAGGTGCCGGTGACCCGGGCATCCCGAATATATTGGTAACCTTAACGCCGCCTATTACTGTTGATGCAGGCAATGGTGTCGGTGTGCCACTTACACGTCGCACTGATGCAAATGGTAACTATAGTTTTGCTGGCTTGCCTGATGCTACTTATGTGGTCACCGTGACACCACCAAGTGGTCGTACACAAACTGAAGACCCCGATGGTGGCAATGACAATCTATCTACTGTGTCTATTTCGGGCGGCACGATCAACAATGATCAAGACTTTGGGTATGCAAATAATGTGCCTCAAGGATTTATTGGTGACCGTGTTTATAGTGATTTAAACGGCAACGGGATTCAAGATCCAGGTGAGCCTGGTATTCCCGGAATTACGGTACAGATTGCGGGTGATCTGGATGATGACGATAGCACCCCCGCAACGGTTCGTACCGAAGTAACCGATGCCGATGGCGACTATCTATTTGGAGACTTGTTAGCGGCCGATGGTGTAACCGTTGATAATAATGATACGGGCTTACCGCCGACGACTGGCATAGAACTGTATACCGTAACCATATTAAATCCACCTGCAGGTCAGCTAAATAGCCAAGACCCAGATGGCAATTTACCGAATTTTAGCCAACTTACCTTAGGTGCAACCGGTGGTAATCTTGATCAAGATTTTGGTTACTTTTTACCAGGCGAAATTACGGGTCAGTTATATATAGACAGTAATGGCAACGGCGATCAAGACCCAGGAGAGCCTAACTTAGCCAATGTTGATGTCGTGATTACCGATGTAAATGGGAATCAGCAAACCGTGACGACCGACATTAATGGTGAGTACAGCGCCAATGTACCGCCTGGCGACACGACGGTCGATGTCGATGAAACCGACGCCCAGTTCCCTCTCAATCATCTGCAAACCGAAGGCGATGATCCCACCCTAGTCACCGCCGTTGCAGGTGTTTCGACATCGGCTGGGATTGATGGTTATGCGCCAATGGGTTTCATCGGAGACAAAGTATTTTTTGACAATAGTGTTGCAGGCACCATCGGTGTATTCGACCCAGCGTTTGATGTGGGTATTCCGGGGATTGTGGTCACACTACTCCCTCCAGTAGGCGTGGATTTGGGTAATGGCGATGGTCAACCGATCACTCAGCTTACTGATGCAAACGGTAACTATGGTTTCTCAGCGCTCGCTGCAGGCACTTATACCGTTTCGGTAACACCGCCGAGCGGCGTTACGCAAACCATTGATCCAAATGAGGCAGGCGTTTGTGTCACATGTGATAGCTCTTCTACGATCACCATTGTCACTGGTGAGACCAATTCTCTACAGGACTTTGGCTATCAAAGTAACATCGTTCCGGGGACTTGCCCAATTTCGACGGTTACCTTCGACGAATACCCCTTAGCGTCGTTTAATAGTACAACCATATTTGATACCGAATATGTGACAGGTGGCGCAGACAATACCAATAGCCCGTTATTGCCTAACGAAGGCTTTAGCATCACCGCGGTCAATGGCACGGGCCAAGCGGTTGTGTATAACACCAACACTGGTCAGGTACCTCAAGGTAATGATACTGATTTGGAAGTATCGAACACTGGCAATGCGCTGATTGTTCAAGAGGGCGGCAATACTGGCGGCGTTGGTGAAGGCGGTCTGATTCCCGATGATGTGGTTGGAGGCCTGCTTATTTTTGACTTCGAGCGTCCGTTGACTGAATTTAGCGCTACCTTTGTTGATTTCGAGGGTGCAATTGCCAGCTTAACGTTTACTGATACCAGTGTTACACCGAATATTTCGGTGACTATTCAGCATTTCAATTTGGTTAATCGAGGTCAGGGAATCGAATTTCCTAACGACCCGATTGGTGATCCGAATGGACCAACCAATACGCAATTCCCTGCAATAACGCCAGAGTTTTTACAAAGTGCCGCGAATTGCCCAGCACTGGGTGATGAAGAGGTTTGTGTGATGGATAACAGCATCACAGCCTTGGAGTTAGCTAATTTTGGTGGTGTGCCGCTGGCGCGTTTTGATCGAATTGAGTACCAATTCCAAGCGAGTGGCGCGATCGATAATCTAAACTTCGCCTATAACTGTGAAGCAGGTACCATCGGCGACCAAATCTTTAACGACAATAACGCGAATGGTATTTTTGATGCGGGCGATACAGGAATCCCTGGTATTGATGTGCAAATCTGTGGTGACTTGTTTGGTAATGATTTAACGCCGCAGCCACAAACTTGTCGAGTAGAAACAACCGACGCAAACGGTAACTACTTGTTTGGTGATCGTTTGGCGGCGGATGGCATCACTCCAGATCCGGCAGACGTTGGTTTACCGGCGACCACGGGTACTGAAGACTACACCATTACAATCTTGAATCCGCCGGTTGGCAGTATTAATACCGCTGACCCAGATGGCCTGACGCCGAATGTCGCCCAGCTAACGCTACCGGGCGCATTCAGTAATTTAGATCAAGACTTTGGCTATGTTATTCGAAGCTCGCTAGCGGGTAGTGTTTGGTTAGATGAAGATCTAGATGGCATTTTAGATATTGAAGAAACGGGTATTACCGGTACCCAAGTCGAATTGATTCTAAATGGTGCCGTGGTTGCGACCACGGTAACCGACGCCAATGGTGATTATTCATTCCTGGATATCTTGCCGGGCGAATACACGGTTAATGTTGTCGATTCTACCTTGCCACCCAGCTTACAAAATACGGCTGGGCCAAATGGCATCGATCCAAGGCCTGTATCGGTTGCTCCTGGTCAAACGGTAGAACAAATCGATTTCGGTTACATTCCTCTTACCAATACTGGCGCAATCGGTGATCGAGTGTGGTTTGATGCCAATGCCAACGGTATTCAAGATCCAGGTGAGGCCGGTATCGCTGGTGTGGAATTAACGCTGAGTAATAGTGATGGATCGCCGGTTACTGGGGTTGGTACTGTGACCAGCAATGCAAATGGCGATTATTTATTTACTAACGTACCATTTGGTGATGACTACATAGTCTCTATTGCAACGAATGACCCGGCCTTGTCTGGTTTTGAACCAACGGTTGGGCCACAAAGTGAAGGTGGTTTTGTTGGTAACCCTGTAAGTTTAAGTGCAACAGCCTCAGTGGTTACCGATATTGACTTTGGTTTCGACGCCGATAGTACCAACACAGTTAATCGCAATACGATTATCGACTCGTTCTGGGTTGATAGTAACCGCGATGGAGTCCGCGACGTGGCTGAAGAGCCGATCGCGAATGTGACCGTCACCTTATTTAACGATGCCAACAGCGATGGTATTCCAGACGATGCGGATAACAATGGTCAACCTGATGTGGTTGCCACCACGATTTCAGATGCGAATGGTGGTGTAAGCTTCACTGGTTTGGTCGATGGCTCTTATGTCATCGCTGTTACCGACGTTAATAGTCAGCTGATCAATTTTGTAGGAACCACTGGCGAGGCCGCTCGCGGCTTGTCTGATTCGGTGTCTGTTACTGGTGGTCAAATCAATAGTCAGAATAGTTTTGGTTACAACCAGCCTGGCTTGATCGCGGGTACCGTTTACGCGGACCCGAATGTTAGTAATGATCAGGAATCCGGCGAAGCGGGCTTTAGCGGTGTCACGGTTACGCTGCTGCTTGATTCAAACAATGACGGAAACTTTGACACCACCGTTGAAACGGTTCAGACCGGTGCTGATGGCTCTTACGCCTTTAATGTTAATGATCCAGGCCAATACCGCATTGTGGTGACACCTCCTGGAGGCAATCAGACCGAAGACCCTGATGGTGCGCAAGATAGTCAAACAGACATTACCTTAGCAACGGGTCAAAGTTCGGTTGGTAATGATTTTGGTTATGAAGGCGTGGCCGATACCTTCAATTTGTCGGGCACGGTGTTTATTGATCCCGATAAAGATGGCATCGAAGATGCCGGCGAGCCGGGAATCGAAGGCGTCACATTAGAGTTGATCGACCGTAATCGACTCGATGCTTATGACATCGTTAATGGCATGGTAGACATCAACAATGACGGACGTTCAACCGGTGCTGACGATGGTTTGGTAAACGGTATTGCTGTGATTGATGGCAACTTTGACATTGATGGTAGCGGTATTATCGATGAAGATGATAATGGGGTTATTGCTAATAACAATGTGTTAGCAGGGATGATTAACCTTGCGCAAACGGGTGTTGCCAGTCAATCAAGCAACATAGATGCAGTGCGTTTGGCATCTGTTGCTAATGATGGCAACCCAAGTGGGCTCCCGGCAACCAGTGCATTAGCGGTTACTAATCAAACTTCAACGACTGAATACTGGCAGTTGGATTTAGGGTCGGTTCAGTCAATTGGCGAAATCACCATCTTTAATCGTGATGATGGTTTCCAAGGTCGTTTAACAAATGTATTTGTGTTGGTCTCTGATACACCATTCCCTGCGGATACTAATGTCACTAATGACGTTGCAGCTGCTAGAGCGAACGCTGATTTCGAATTCCAGATTAGTGAAGCATCCTTAGCAACTAATCCAGACCCAGTTGTCGATGCGGGTGGTATTAGTGGCCGATATATCCGGTTACAAAAATCAGGCAACAATGCAAATGGTTCAGATTTGAATCCGAACCACATCAATATTGCCGAGGTAAAAGTAACACCGGGCCGTATACCGGCCTCAAGCGATGGTGTGGTCGCGTCAGTGGTCACTGATGCTAATGGTGACTACTCATTTACCGGACTCACTAATGGCGACTACAGCGTTGCAGTAAGCGATTCTGCAATTCGATTGGCTGGCTTCGATATCACCAGTGGTTTGGACGTGCTTGATCGCTCGATTAATGGCGCTGATGAGACCGACGTTGATTTTGGTTATATTCGTGAAGAAGCAACCGCCTCGATTTCAGGCGAAGTGTTCATTGACGAAAACAATAATGGCACGGCTCAAGATCAGGAGTTTGACTTGGCTAATGTGCGTGTGTACTTGTGCACTAGCCCAATTCTAAGTCCGGATGCTGCACCGTGTGATCCAGGTGATACCGGCTCCTTTGTTGCGGAAACGCGCAGCGATGTGAATGGCGAATATATCTTTGCGGATCTACTCCCAGGGCAATATATTGTTGACACCGATCCGAGTGATATTCCGGCCGGATTGAATCAAACAGTAGATCCTGCAACCGTAAGTCTGTCCGAAGGTGAAGATGTAACCGAGGTTGATCACGGTTATCAACCAGCACCAACTGGCGGCGGCAATAACGCCGGCGTGCTATCTGGTTTCGTATGGATAGACGCTGTTCCGAATGGTATTTTTGATGCCAATGAGGCGCCAATTTCAGGGGTTACCATCAATGTCTTCCGTGCAAGCGATGCGCCAGGTTCTGGCCCTGTACTGAGCACGACCACTCGACCAGATGGCAGTTGGATTATTTCCAATATCGTGGCCAATCTAGTCGATGATCTATTTGTCACGTATCAGGCTAATGATGATGGTGGTATTAACGGAATCGACTCAGCGGCGGGTGTGGATTTGAATGAAACACAACCAACCAATTTCCCTATTGGCGATAATATTTATAATCCTGTACCGTTGTTGTCCGATGAAGACAACAACATCTCGAACCTGGATTTCGGTTTTGATCCAGATACGGCGAACTTAGGTAGTATCAGTGGTTCGATTTACACCGATGTAGATCAAGACGGCGATCTGGATCGCGTCAATAGTCCGAGTATTGATACCCGGCTCAGAGACGTCACGGTGAACTTACTTGATGGCGCCAATAATGTAATTGCGACAACTCGCACCGATGCGAACGGTGATTACATGTTCGTTGGCCTGAATGTTGGGGATGCGATCACGGGTATCGACTACCGAGTACAGATTACCGATAACGCTAATCTGACTCGCGATCTGAACCCGGCAGAAGTACTGCCTGCCGTGATTACCTTGCGTGACATCGCGGGTTCGAGTACCGATCCGAACCCAGGACCAGGTGCGGGTGCCAGAAATGTGGTGCAGCAAGATGCTGGTTTTACGTCTGATATCGAGTTCCGCTCGATCGGCAACCGATTCTTCTTCGATGCGAATCGAAACGGAATTGTGGATGATGACGAATCCGGTGTTGAAGGCGTTACCGTACAATGTTGGTTGGATGTTGACCAAAGCGAGGCACCAAACAATGCGACGGTAGCTTCTAGCTTAGTGGTTCCTGAGCCCGGTATTGATAACTTAATTCGAACAGTGCAAACCGATGAAAACGGCGAATATGTCTGTACCAGTTTGCCAGCAGGTCAATACATCGTTGTTGTGGCTGATGCCAACGGTTTCGATGAAGGGGCTGACGGTACATTGGTAACAGGCAATGCAGGAGATAATTTCGCGAAGAACTGGAGTTACGCATTAAGTCTTGAAGCTGATGCCGCTAATTTCGCGGCCGACTTTGGTGTGTCAGGTAATAACACCTTGAGCGGTACCATTTTTATCGAAGACGAAAATTTGGTTGAACCTGCTGACGGTAACACTACTATCCAACCGGGCGACCTTGATGGTGTGGCCGGGGGCAATCCGGATACCACGGTGCCTGGTGCGCCAGCCGACGATTTAGCAGCGTTAGTCAATATACCGATCGATTTATTAATAGAAGAAGCGGACGGCAGTTTTAGCGTGGTGCAAACCACCACCACTGGCGCTGATGGAAGCTATAACTTTGATGGTCTTCCTGATGGTCGTTATCAAGTGCGTGTGCGCCCTGCGGGCACAGGAATTAATGGCTATGGTCAAACAGGTGATCCTGATCTAGCGCTTACCGCTGTTAACCCAACTGATTTGGTGTGTGATTCTGCTACCGTGTCAATTTGTGATGATGCAGCCGGTACATCAGTTGATTCTGTAACGGGCGATATTTTGGCGATTGATCTTGATTCAGGCAATCTGGACACTGACCCAGTGAATCAAACTGGGGTCGACTTTGGTTATCAGCTTGAGTTTACCACCACGCCGGTAACCATGAGCTTTTTCAGCGCAACACGCTCAGGCGATACAGTGAGCTTTGTGTGGGAGACTTCGAACGAGGTCGGTCACGCTGGCTTCCAAGTATTTGCTCGTGTTGAAGACGGGTGGCAATTGCTCAATGAAGACTTATTAGTTGGTAATATCTCAGTAGGTTCTGAAGTTGAAACGAAACAGTACGTATTTGAGGCCCAAACTGACGCCAAATGGTTCGCCTTGGTAGATGTGTCGCATACCGAAGAAGTTATCGCTCGAGGTCCGTTCGAAGTAGGTCAGGAATACGGTGCCAACCTTGGTGAAAAAGACGTTTTTGATTGGAGCTTAGTTGAAGGCGATTCAGTGCAAAACCTTGGATGAAGTAAGAAGCTTAGTGCAAAGCCAGCTTAATCAGCGTGTCCGCGAATCAGAGGAGCCCGACCCCGAGTTTGATGCCTTCCTCGACGAAGTTGACGAGCAGGACGGAGAATAGTTATGAAAAAGTTAAGTATAAAACTAGGCCTGATTGTTGCCTCTTTCGGTATTGCGAGCATTGCTTCTGCGGTTGAACTTCTAAATCTAACCACTAAGGAAGCAGGCATGCATCGTATTAGCTACGAAGCTCTGCTTGAACAAGGTGCTGATCTACGGGGTGTTAAGACACGTCGAATTGGTTTGAGTGTCGACGGGCAACCTGTGGCTGTTTTGACGAAAGGTCAAGATCGTTCATTTGGCCGGCGTAGCGAGTTCGGGCCTGGAGGCTATATCGAATTTTATGCCGAAGGCAGTGATAGTCAGTATAGTGACGAACAGATCTTCACACTTCATTCCTTGAGCAATCAAGAGATTAGACAGGGGCGTCGTAAGTTGATTCGCACTCAGCGCACATCAATTAATCCAGCCGCTCCATTATCTCGTGAGTATTCGCATACGATGGTTGATCATAGGAATAACACCTACTCGTTCACATCGCCAATCGCGAATGACCCATGGCACTTTGGTTTCACAGTCAGTGTTCGGCCAACACCGACCTATACCTTCAATCTTGAAAATATTGTTGGTGGTAGCGCGAATGCTAAGATAGATGCGCAAATGATGGGGTTTGTGGATTTGCCGATTGAAGGCAACGATCACCACTACGAAGTATTGGTAAACAACAACTTAATTGGTGACCAACAGTTCGATGGCAATTCAGTCGATAATTTCATTGCTGACAATGTCGCAGTCGTAGAAGGGGACAATACGTTTCGCTTTAACTACCGACCATTAGCTGAAGTGCCTTTTGATCGTGTGTCGCTGAATGAATTGAGAGTCACCTATCCTCGTACGACGGAAATGTCAGAGGACCGTTATCTCGAAGGCTGGTTTGATGCGCCGCAAGCGTTAATCAGTAATGTTAATCGTGCGCGAGTTTATCGCAAAGACCAGAACGGCGAAATCCGCCGTATACTGGGCACGTCGCGCAATGCGGAAGGAGTAGCATTTAGTACACAAGGTCGGCCTGGAAATTATATCGTTGTTAGCGACGAGGCAGATAATAGTGGCTTTAAAGTACCAACTGTCGAGGCCCTTCCTGCCGCCGAAGATATCACCAGCGGCCGAGCTGAATACCTTATCATTGCTCACCCCAGTTTGATGGGTGACGAGTTAAATGAGCTTGTGGTTATTCGCTCAGAAGATTATTTGGTTAAAGTCGTTGATGTGAATCAGGTATACGCACAGTTTGGTAACCATAACTTTGGTTATCAAGGTATCGAGGCTTATATCAACTACGCAGTTGCGAATATGGGCACCCGTTTTGTGGTGCTTGTTGGTAATGACACTTATGATTATAAGAATTACCGTTTTCCATCCGTCAGTTTGATGCCAACCAAGTATGTTGAAACTATTATTGGTGGTTTAAGAATTTCGCAGACCGCTTCTGATGCCTCATACGGCGATATTAATGATGACGGTGTTCCGGATGTCGCGATTGGTCGCATTGGCGCGCGAACTAAGACTGAAGTTGGTTATGTGGTAAATAAAATCAAAGCCTATCGCGCTCGCGAGGGTTACGTTGGCCGTGTACTCATGGCTACCGATAAAGACGATTTAGGCGCTGGTGTTAATTTTACCGAAGATGCCCGAGAGCTTATTAACGCCATGCCGGCCGATTGGCGCGGTGCATTACGCGAAGATTTCAGAGCATTTCCTGAGGTTGATGGCCATCAAGCCGCTCATGATAAGGTTATTGATGTAATTAACGCAGGTGTGTCTGTGGTCGAATACATCGGTCACTCATCACAATTTAGGTGGGGATTTACCACTCCGCCTATGTTGTCGGTAACTGAAATTCCCGGACTTACAAATGTGGGTAAGCCGACTGTTGTGAGTCAATGGGGCTGTTGGAATACGTATTATGTTGACCCCGAAGGCTTCACTATGGGAGATCGCTTTATGCTGGGCGGCGAACATGGCGCCGTAAGCGTACTAGGCGCGTCAACCTTAACCACGTCTGACGGTGAGCGCGATTTAGGTGTTGAGCTGAATAGGCGTTTGTTTACGGATGGCGTCACCATCGGCGATGCCCTTATTGCTGCCAAGCAAGCGTTGGCTGAGAAAGCAACACATCGAGATATTCAGCTTGGATGGCAGATTTTAGGTGACCCTGCAATTGTCATAAATCCATAATCCGAATTAAATCGTAACTAAAAAGCCAGTGCCTTCGTACTGGCTTTTTAGTATCCACAACCTAGCTACTGATTGTATTTCTAAAATGGGTGACGAACGTCTTTAAGTTGTGAATCCGGCTCAACTCGAATTGTTCCTGATTAAGAGGTTCAGCTGGTGCTCCGTCAGCCAATGAAATCGCGCGTCGAACGTATTCTGAAGTAGAGTCGCATAACCATTCATCTCTTTCGACCTGTGACAGCAAGGCAGCGCTTTGTCGCGCTGGGAATAGCGGCCCTTTCAGAGCGACCAAAACTCCGCCTTTTTCAAGCGCGTAACTGGCTGTAACCGGATCGTTCACAATGAAATTGTCGAGCACAATAGAGCCTTTGCTTGCACCAATACTCGGGTTGAAAATCAACCTCTCGTTGCCTATTCCCAGCGCTGAGAAACGGTTTCGTAAAACACTTACGACATGATTCGCTTCCGCGTCGAGATGCAGTTTCCAGTTTGGCAGCTGATGCAGAATATAAGCCCATGTTTTGATAACGTCGTAGGCGAGGCCGCGTTGGGAATTGATGCCTATAAGTGTGTTTTCTGCTGGCGCATTGGTTACGTCTCTATTTGCTTCGATAAAAAATCGCTGCGAGTCTAATTTGTTATCCAAAATCGGAACCAGAGGAGTGGCGTATTTTCCCTCATGTGCCAGCCAGCCAAATTGTCGTCCCGCCAAATGAAGACCCAGTGCCCGTTGACGCGAACCAAGCCGCATACCGCAGATGTCTATCATGACGTCGACCTCGTCGGAGCGTACTTGGCGGGCGAAATCAGCGTCGCTTAAGCTGGCAGAAAGAGAAACATTGACTTGCTCGTTAAAAAGCCCTGTTGGCAATTTTTCGTCATGCCAATAAACACTAATTGTATCTTTGTGATTAGCCAACTCATTAATCACCGGAATGACCATAAACCTAAGCCATCGTTCCGGTATAACGCCAATTAGAAAGCCTATATTCATTCGTAAGGCATCGGTTGGTTGATCCACAGTATATCGCTTATCTTTGGGTATAAAGCGTTCTTGCCAAAGCTCGAGCTCTTGGGTTAAATCCGTCTTGGACAAGTTATTGTTAGCGACCGCTTGGTGAATAAAATTGCTGTGAGTAGGGGCGTGTTTGCTTCGCAATAAACGTACATAATCATACGCCCTCACTGCTTCTTCGTGGCGCCCGACAACCTGTAGGCAGTCGGCCAATTGGAACGCGGCCCGATCGTGTTCAGGCTGCAGATCCAAGGTGCGACTAAACTTGCTGATGGCGTATTCGTAATTGCCAACCATTCTCTGAGCCAATGCAAGATTGTAGAGCCATTGACCACGCTCACCAAATTGATCTATCAGTGATTTCAATAAGCCTGCGGCAGCGGCTGGTTGTTTGGCTTCTAGCTGTAAACAGGCTTGGTTATTCAGAATAAAAACCGATTCGGGGTTTAATTGCGCTGCGCGCCCACCCATTCTGCGAGCTTGTTCAAATCGTTTAGACTTGAACAGACAGCTAAATTGAACCGCGTGAGCACTTGCATGATCGGCGTCCTGTTCTATTATCTGTTGGGTAATTTCGAGAGCCTCGTCGTGCTTGCTATCGCGCAGCGCCTTGATGGAGCGCTCTGACAAGACGTCAATTGACTCGCCGCTATAGTCGCTCATTGCTTGCCCTCCAACGCCGATTCAGAGTGCAACAATGAGCTGCTGGTGGTTTCGGTACACCAATCCCGCCATTGCGAGCGAATAGTATTGCCAAACTCGCGGGCAAATTGTCTATTGTTCATCAGCGATGACTCTTTCATGCGTTTTCGGAGGCCAAAGCGTAAGTCTTGGAATGTTTCTTCCAACTCGGACAGCTCTTTCGCCCGTTCAGCAAATTCAAATACGGTTTTTGCTGCTAAACCACTCAAATTAAGCCGGTGTAGAATGCTTGCGGTTACTCGGCTAGCATGGGTCTCGCCCATCAGTGAAATAACAGGCACCCCCATCCAAAGAGCCTCCAGCGTTGTGGTGACTCCATTATAAGGCGTGGTATCGAGCGCAATATCTATCTCGTTATAATCATCGAGGTTGGTTTTCGCGTTGGCTTTTTTAAGTATGATTCGATCTTGCGCAATCCCTCGTTCTATCAATTGCTTTAGAAAAAAACTACCCGCATTTTTATTCACCAATTGATCACGTCGTATGGTCAATGTTGATTGTGGTACAGCGAGTAATGCCGCAGCCCAGCAATCAAGGGTAAGACTGGAAATTTTCTCTAATTTATTGAACGAGCCAAAACGAATGCGACTTTGATCGCCACTAGATCTAATTTCAGGAGCATCTTCGGGAGCTTTGTAGCACAGGAACCCATTAGGAAGTCGCAACAGCTTCTCACTAAAAAAGTCGTCATGTAGACCTGATGGGTCGGCGACACGGTCTGTTATTCGGTAGCCGATAGTTTTCAAACCGGTGGTCGAAGGATAGCCCAGCCAACTCACCTGAATAGGTGCAACGTGTTTGGCGAAAACCCCCAATCGATTGCCACTGGTGTGACCACTAAGGTCAACTAAAATATCGATCTTGTCTGCTAATATTTGCTTTGACAGCTCAGAATCATTACTGTGCGAGCTATCATGCCAACTGTCACAGAGCGCCTTGATTGAGTCTATCGATTGGTCCGATTTTTTAATATCACTATAGGCGGCCACACTAAATTCAGCTCTGTTTAGACCGTGCAATAATGGCGACAAGAAGGAATTCGCCGCATTCGAGAAAAAATCAGACAAAACAAACGCCATTTTGAGAGGTCTGTCTGGGTTATCGGCTTGCCAGGCATGTGTGTTAACTAGGTTGTCTGGAAAAACCTTATTTGCCCAAAGTTGGGTGAGTTGATAACTGCTTTGTTGTGTGGTGTGCTCAGAGTAGTTACTCCAATAAAGAAGGCGTTGAATATAATTCGCATTATCGGGCTCTAACGTTGCTGCTCTGGAGTAGCAACCGTAACCGGCATTTGCGCGCCCGGTTCGGCAATAAATGCGCCCGAGCTGGGCATGAGATCTTGCATTGTTCGGTTGCAGCTTTATCGCGTGTTTGAGTTCCGACTCCGCCATTTCCAATTCGGCATTATTGGTCAGTGCAAATGCGTATTCTCGATGCAGGGCGGCAACGTCTGGGCTTTGTTCACATAGATCGGCCAGTATTTCGCAGGCATCATTTGCTCGATTCCGCTCAGAATAGATCAGAGCGATATAGCGTAGCTGGTTATTACGCTCTGAGGTGTTCATCGAATAAGGTTCGGACCGCTCTTTAATAGCGCTCCTTAGATGATCGGCGAACTTGACGGCATCACTGTGCTTCATTGCCCGCAAGCATCTAAGTTTGGTTGTGTCTGCCCATGGCGACGCCTCGACGCTGTTAAGGCCGTCTAAGGCTCGTTGATATTCGCCACTACTATAGTGGTGTTCTATTTGACTTCGTTCCACGTGTGCTCAGAATTATTATTGTTTTTAACCAATCTCAGTACTAATTTTAGTATCACAAATTCAGCTCAGAACTGGTGAATATAGAACCCCAGTATTCAGTGTTTCACTAAAATGTCGGTACCGAAAATGATCGACGCCCGAAACCATGCATAGCAATGCCTTTGTTTTTTGAGTCTGCTGTGCCCCCCTATCGCCAACACAATTGAGTGTACACCATTCATGCGAAGAGCGAAATTAAACGTATTATTTGTCTAGTATTTAATCGATGAATGAATGCCAATTTGGCGCATTATTAAAAATAGTATCAGGTCGATAAAAAGCACTTTTTTTGCCGTCGATCTGCGCTTAGAATTACGCTTTATTTTCGTTTCCCACGGCTGAGATCGCGAGGCACTTTTGTTCCAACAACTCAATCCTCAACAACGTGCAGCTGTTCAAGACTGCGAGCGACCAATGCTGGTTCTAGCCGGTGCCGGTAGCGGCAAGACGCGAGTAATCACCTACAAAATTGCATGGCTATTGACCAAGAAATTCGTCAATCCAAAGAATATCTATGCAGTGACCTTTACTAATAAAGCCGCTCGAGAGATGAAGGAGCGCGTGACCGAGCTGCTTGACGCCGATGCTACTCGCGGCCTCACTGTTTCAACCTTTCACAGCTTGGGAATGTCGATTTTGCGCGAGGAAGTCGAAGCGTCAGGCCGCAAACCGGGATTCTCGATTTTTGACCCGGCTGATTCTCTATTTGTTATAAGAGAGTTATTGAAGGCCGATCTTGATGACAATGGCTTGGTCGATCGAGTTCGAAACCAAATATCAAACTGGAAAAACGATTTGGTTTCACCTGAAGATGCTAACCGATTGGCGATGACAAACCCAACCGAAGTGGCTGCGGCCAATATTTACGCCGAGTATGAGCGCTATCTGCAAGCGTGTAACGCCATCGATCTGGACGACATGCTTTATTTGCCAAACGAATTAATGCGCAAGTTTGATAATGTCCGAATTAAATGGCAAGACCGCGTTCAATATATGTTGGTGGATGAATACCAAGATACCAACGCGGCTCAATATCGTTTGGTAAAGACCTTGGTTGCCGGTAACCAGGGCAATGGGCTAACTGCGGTCGGCGATGATGATCAATCTATCTATGCCTGGCGTGGCGCGCAGCCGGAGAATTTGGTTCAGTTGCAAACCGACTTCCCCAGCCTGGAATTAGTAAAACTGGAGCAAAATTACCGCTCTATGGGGAGAATATTGGCGCTGGCCAATCATGTTATTCAAAACAACCCACGTCCGTTTGAAAAGCACTTATGGAGCGATCTGGGCTTTGGTGATCCGGTAACAGTGATTAATGCCGAAAATGATGAGCGTGAAGCGGAGAAAGTGGTTGCTGGTTTAATGCAGCATCGTTTTGAGCACCAATCGCCCTACAAAAACTATGCGATTCTCTATCGTGGCAATCATCAGGCACGCATTCTTGAACAAAAGTTGCGAGAAATGCATATCCCATATTATCTAAGCGGTGGCTTGTCGTTCTTTGATCGGTCTGAAATTAAAGATGTAATGGCCTATTTGCGTCTAATCAGTAATCCGTCTGATGACAACGCCTTTGTGCGGGCAATCAATACGCCGCGTCGAGGTATTGGTGCATCGACACTTGAAGCCTTGGCTGAAACCGCGAAGGCAGATTCTCAAAACTCCGGTAAAATCGGCTTAGAGTCGTGCAGTCTTTATGATGCGATCTCGAGTCCATTCGTTCATCAATTCTTGCAGCCGTCACGACAGGGCGCCGTGCGGGAGTTTCAATATTGGCTAAGCGACATGATGCAGCGAGCGCTCGACGAGCCACCGATTAAGCTGATTGATGACATTTTGAACGATATTGGCTACGAAGAGTGGGTGACCAAACAAAGTGCCAGCCCGGAACAAGCTGAAATGCGCTGGCGGAATGTAGAAGACTTACTTAATTGGGTGAAGTCGATTGTAAAGAAGGGTGAAGATAAAAAGCTGGCGGATGTTGTTGCCGCGATTAGTTTGATGGGTATTTTGGAGAAGAACGAAGATGAGGAAGATGCCAATGTGGTCTCATTGATGACGTTGCATGCTTCTAAGGGGCTTGAATTCCCACATGTCACCATTGTTGGCATGGAGGAGGAAATATTACCGCATAAGACAAGCATTGAGGACGACATGGTTGAGGAGGAACGACGTTTGTTCTATGTCGGTATTACGCGTGCTCAGCGAGAGCTTACGCTTTCGTACGCGAATAAACGTAAGCGTTATGGAGAGGTTATAGAGTGTTCGCCCAGTCGCTTTCTAGACGAGCTCGATGAGCAGCACATTGTTTGGGAAGAGAAGCTAGCACAAGACCCGCAACGCAAAGAAGAAGTAGGGCAAGCGCACCTCGCAGCAATGAGGGCATTATTGGGTTAGAACGCATTTATAACGGCTCTGCGACTAATACATAGCGTATTTAGCTCATTCATGGTTAAAATATCTGTAATATTTAGCCTTTCAAAAGAGCCAAAGGCTTGACACATCTGGTACAATCGCGCCCGATGAAAGAATAGGCATGCGTATTTAAAATAAGCTCATATAGCGCTGTCTGGCTTGGGGTAGGTAACTTGTTGATTATTAATGAGTTCGTAGTTGGCGTCTATTACAGGTATCGCCGGTACACCATGAAAAAATTTAAATTAGCTAAAATTCTAAACCGTAATAGGGTTTAGGCAATCTTAGGAGCACCTATGGCTGACAATAACGTTAGCGACGTAAATGCTGAAGGCATGAGCGTTGAAGATCAAAAGAGGCGTCGTTTCCTCACCGGTATTACCGCAGGGTTTGGCGCCGTTGGCGTTGGCGCTGCGGTGGTGCCATTTGTAATGAGCATGAGCCCAAGTGAGCGCGCAAAAAATGCTGGCGCGCCGGTTCAATATGACTTTTCTAAAATTCAAGAAGGTCAAATGGTCAAAGTAGAGTGGCGTGGTAAGCCCGTTGTATTGCTAAAGCGAACTAACGAGATGATGGCGGGTCTTGATGCTATTAAAGGTAATCTGGCTGACCCTGATTCGGCCGCGAGTGCCCAACCTAGCTATGCTCAAAATAATCAGCGTGCCGATGCTGCTCGTCCAGAACTACTGGTGATGGAAGGGGTGTGTACTCACTTAGGATGTTCTCCGGTTGAGAAACTCGCAATCGGTCCTGATCCACAAATGGGTGACGACTCGCAGGGCGGCTTTTTCTGTCCATGTCATGGGTCTAAATTTGATCTGGCGGGCCGCGTCTACAAAGACGTTCCGGCAACGACTAACATGCCTGTTCCACCGTACAAATTTGAAGGCTCCGTCATCATCATTGGTGAAGACGATGGGAGGAATGCATAATGGCTATTCATCGTCATGACAATCATAAGAGCGCGAATGCGTTCATGGAGTGGGTCGACAAGCGTTTTCCTGCGACCAAAGTATGGAACGAGCACCTTGCCGAGTATATGGCAGCCAAAAATTTCAATTTTTGGTACTTCTTCGGTTCATTAGCGATCTTGATGCTGGTGATACAAATTGCCACGGGTATCTTTTTGACCATGCACTATAAGCCAGACGCACAATTGGCATTTGCATCGGTAGAATACATCATGCGAGACGTGCCATTTGGTTGGCTAGTGCGCTATTTGCATTCCACAGGCGCCTCCATGTTCTTCGTGGTGGTTTACTTACATATGTTCCGTGGAGTGATTTATGGTTCGCACCGAGAGCCAAGAGAACTGGTGTGGTTAATCGGTTGTGTGATTTTTGTTGCTTTAATGGCTGAAGCCTTCATGGGTTATTTGTTGCCTTGGGGCAACATGTCTTACTGGGGAGCACAGGTAATTCTGTCTTTATTTGACGTGATTCCTTGGGTTGGCCCTGCGCTGACCGAGTGGATTCGTGGCGACTTTGTTATTTCTGATGCCACATTGAATCGCTTCTTTGCGTTCCACGTAATTTTATTGCCGCTTATTTTGGTCGCATTGGTATTTCTGCATTTGGTTGCACTTCATCAGGTTGGTTCAAATAATCCTGATGGCATCGATATTTATGAGCAACTCGATGAAGACGGCAAGCCGCTTGATGGCGTACCGTTCTATCCATACATCGTGATTAAAGATTTGATCGGTGTTGCGGCTTTCTTGATCGTCTATCTTGGAATCGTGTTTTTCTGGCCAGATTTAGGTGGTATCTTTCTGGAGAAAGATAATTTCGCGCCTGCTAATCCGCTGCAAACACCGCCGGATATCGTGCCGCTTTGGTATTTTACGCCGTTCTATTCTATTTTGCGTGCAAGTACTACGTCGCTATTATTCGCGCTGCAAATCATTACTGTCATCACCTTAATTTGGCTTTGGATTAGAGCAAAAGCTAATGTAATCATGAAAGTCGGTTTGACGATTCTTGCTATTGGCGTTCTTGTCGGGCTGCAATTCGGTAGTGGTAAAGCCTGGGGCGTAATCTTGATGGCAGCAGCGATTGTATGCTTCTTCTTATTGCCCTGGTTAGATCGTTCTCCGGTATTGTCGATTCGTTATCGCAGCATGCCTTTCAAAATTGCGTTGGTCTTCTTCTTGATTGCCTTCTTTATTTTGGGTTACTTAGGGATGAATGCCCCAACCCCTGGTAAAACCTTGCTGGCGCAGATTTGTACGATTATTTATTTTGCGTTCTTCGCTTTGATGCCTTGGTTCACCAGCATTGGTAAAACTAAGCCAGAGCCAACGCGTGTAACGTACGACGCGCACTAGGAGACATTGAAATGAAAAAATTATCTGTTTTATTGCTCGCTCTAGTTTCAGCCAGTGTGATCGGTTCTAGCGCATTCGCTGCTGGTGGACACGGTGCCGTGGTTGATAAAGTGCATATGAATATGTCCGACAAAGCCTCGTTGCAAAACGGCGCTAAGTTGTTTGTTAACTTTTGTCTGTCCTGTCACAGTGCTGAATATTCACGATACAACCGAGTAGCTGAAGATTTGGATATTCCGTTGTGGCAGCTTAAGGAAAACTTAATGTTTACCACAGATAAAGAAGGCGACTTGATGAAAACCACGATGCCTGCTGAGGATTCAAAGAAGTGGTTTGGTGTTACACCGCCAGACTTATCCTTAGTGGCTCGTGTTCGTAAGCCTGACTGGATCTACACTTACTTGCGCGCTTTTTACCAAGATGAAAGCAGCCCAAGTGGTTGGAACAATTCGTTGTTTGAAAATGTTGCCATGCCACATGCTTTGTACGAGTTGCAAGGTGTACAACGTAAAGTTGGCAAAGCAGAAAAGGCTGAGGATGGCGCAATTGATGCACATGCGGCACCTGAGGCCGTTGGTGGTCAAACTGTTGTCGGCGATACGGTATTCGAACTACAGCACCCTGGCGAATTAACGCCGGCCGAGTTTGATAAGGCCATGGCCGATCTAACAGCGTTCTTGACCTATTTGGCTGAGCCTGCCCAGTTAAAGCGTCAAACCATTGGTGTTTTTACTCTGGCTTTCCTAATTGTACTAATGCTACTTTGCATGATGCTCAAGGCTGAGTACTGGCGCGACGTTCACTAGCGCTTTAGTAAGCTAAACTAAGAAAAACGCGGCTTGGGTTTGCCCATGTCGCGTTTTGTTATTTTTAAAGAATGCATTAAACGCAGCGATGGACATTTCCAAACATCTGCCTTTAAGCACCTAATATCCCAATTTTAATATAGGAAATTTGTATGAATACACTCGCAACCAGACGCTCGATTATGACGCTTTACTCTGGAACTGACTGCGTGTTGAGTCATGCTTGTCGCATCGTCTTACAAGAGAAGGACATCGAATGTGAAGTGGTTTACACCGACCCTTCAGATACTTGTCAGGAGCTCGCCGAGTTCAACCCATATTACGAGACACCTACTTTGGTTGATCGTGACCTAATTTTGTACGATCCGTTTATCATTAACGAATACTTAGACGAGCGTCTACCGCATCCTCCACTTATGCCAGTAGACCCCGTGTCACGCGCTAAGCAGCGACTCATGATTATGCGGCTGAACCGCGATTGGTTTGATTCTGTAAAAGCCCTACAGGAAGACAAGAGAGATAAAGCTGCGCATAAGGTTATCCGAGATGGTTTGATTGCTATCTCACCGTTGTTTACCGAGCAAGACTATGCGATGGGTGATGAATATTCCCTGGTTGACGTGATCTTGGCTCCCCTATTGTGGCGCTTACCGGCACTCAATATTGTGTTGCCTAAGCAGGCGCAAGTGGTTGACGAATATGCTGAGCGATTATTCGCTCGCCAGGCGTTTCAGGACAGTATGAGCGATACCGAGCGCGATCTGCGCGGCTTTTAGGCTAACGCTTGCATAAGGCGCACCATAACTTGGCAATTAATATTGGCGACTCGGCAGAATAAATGACCACCACTAAACCCTATTTAATGCGTGCGATTTTTGAGTGGGCTGAAGACAATGGCTTCACCCCTCAAGTACTGGTTAATGCCGATGCTGAAGGTGTTGAGGTGCCCAAGGCACATGTGGTTGATGGGCAAATAGTTCTGAACATTAGTTCGTCAGCCATACAGTTACACGTAATGGACAATGATTGCGTTAGCTTCTCAGCTCGATTCAGTGGGGTGGAAGAAGATATATTTTTGCCGATTGATTCGATTTTAGCCATTTTTGCCCGTGAGAACTCGCAGGGTATCTTTTTTGAAGACAGCGATGGCGATGACACAGACCCAGAGCCAAGCGGCCCTAGTCGCAAGGTTAGTAAGCCGACGCCGTTAAAAACCAAGACCAAGCCAAAGCGCGAGTCATCTCATTTGAAAATTATCAAATAGCGCCAACAAAGCGTTAAGAGCTCAAACTCAATACAGAAATAAAAGATAAGTAAAGACGGAATTGACTTATCACTGTCCGGTTCTAACTCGGCTAAAATTCTCAATAGGGTGAACCTCTCCTTATTTAGATTGTCACTGCTGAAGCTATTGTTACTGAATAATCTGCAATAGCTTCATATAATCCTCATGCTCGCATCGGTTAATGATCATACACTCAGGTAAGCTATGTAACTTATCAATCATGGCTGCTACGCTTGTGGATCATTAACACTCATCGAATAGATCTTATTAACATGTTAGTGCCAGTCTTTTTCGTACAGAATTTCCTCGCTGTGCTGGT
Organism: Arenicella sp.; assembly: GCA_965230315.1. GTDB lineage: Bacteria > Pseudomonadota > Gammaproteobacteria > Arenicellales > Arenicellaceae > Arenicella. The sequence continues at coordinate 2,143,496 of CBDDKT010000002.1, read as the reverse complement.
GATTCTAGGATTAATTTTATTTAGATCATCTACTCGTTCACAGGCAGTGTGTTCGATTCTGGCAGCATGGTGCCTGATGATCGGAGTCGTTTTGGCTGGGGTTTGGTATTATCCATCGCCTTTACTTAAATGGCTATATTTGATGTTACTCGCGGTCGTGAGCATCAGACACTTCAGGCGCTTGCAAGAAAATCAGACCTCGTTAATAAGGCGCTTTCGATATTCGATAATACTCTTGTCGAGCGGTATTGGCGGCACTCTGATATGGCAAATGTTGATCGGTTATTTTCCTGTTAACGGCGATTATCTTGATATCTCAAGGCCCTTTGATGATAGTGGCCGCTACTGTGTTATGTCTGGGGGATCAACGCTAGCTCACAATTTTCATTATACATTGGCTAATAATCAAGCGACTCGGTATGAGATGCATGCAATCGACTTTACCAAGATTAATCCAGCCGGATTGCGTACAAAACAATTTAGCGTTCTCGATCCTCAACCAAGAGACCCTGGGGACTATTTGATATTTGGGACCAATGTCGTTGCTCCTTGTACTGGCGAGGTCATCGAACTGCAAACAAACAAAACTGACCACTTGGCAGGGCAGCAATTTCGAGATGCCACTGGCGCAAATTACGTAACGCTTCAATGCAGTGACGCGCTGGTATCCTTAGTGCATTTACAAAAGAACTCAGTGACGGTGGAGGTTGGGCAAAAAGTGACCATTGGCGATCTTCTTGGGCGAGTGGGGAATTCTGGCAATAGTGAAGAGCCACACTTACACATACATGCCAACTCAATCGCTAATGAAAAAGGGCTATTCGAACCAATTCCACTTAGGATTAACGGGCGTTATTTAGCCAGAGGTGAATGTCTGTAAACATGCTTTAGTGTTATTCACACGATGATCATCGATAATGAACCGCTGAAAACCCCTCCGCATCCTTAGCATCTCGTTACAAAGACGAAAAAGCGTTAGTTCAAGGGCATGCGTTTGTGGTGGAAGAAACACATCAGTTACGACAATTTACCTTGTAGAGACGTTACATACAAAAAGGTAAACTGGAGCCCACCTCTTTGTAAACGAATTTAATCAACGCGCTCTGCCAACAGCAACACTTAAATGAAAAACTCGATCCAGTTACGCTGGTATAGCGCTTGGTCTCTTGATGTAAGAGCAATCGCGCTGTCTCGTATTTGCTTAGGCCTTGTCTTAATTTTTGACCTCGCCACTCGCTTTAGTCAAGCTCACATTCTATATGGGGTTGACGCCATGGTGCCGCCACGGATGGTTGAAGGTAGTTTTCCATTTATTTGGAACCTTTATCTACTTAGTGACCAACTCTGGTATACCAAAAGCCTTATCATACTGACTCTAATCTCAGCCACTTGTTGGCTTATCGGCTACAGGGCAAAACTCGCATTGATCATAACGTGGTTTTTGTTTGCCTCCTTATTTTTTCGCAATACGCTTATCCACTCCGGTGCTGAACCCACCTTGCTCGCGGCGTTATTTTGGATGATGTGGCTGCCACAAGATCACGCATGGTCGGTAAACCGCTCTCGACCAATAAATGCGAGTTCAACATTTTGCTTAAGCCCAGGCTCAGTCATATTTATTCTTCAAGTTGTGATCTATTACTTCTTCAGCGGCTTGCATAAGAATGATCCAATTTGGTGGCAAGAAGGAACCGCAATCTACTATGCACTCAATTTAGAAACGTTTGCATCTGATGCGGGCACCTGGCTTCTCAACTTTCCAACGCAAACCCAAATGATGAGTTGGGCAGTTTTCTACATAGAACTTTTCGCACCGCTTTTACTGATCGTCTTGCCAATTCTCTTCGGCATATTTTTTCGCACGATCGCGGTGGCGATTTTAATCGCTTTGCATTTGGGTATCGCTATATTTATGGATATCTGGACCTTTCCCTACATCAACATAGCTATTTTGTTGGCCTTGCTACCATTGCGCGCATTCCATTTGTCAGACTTCAAAAACGGCTCTAAGCGTTGGGATAGCAGTCAAATCGTCGTATTTGCAGTACTTTTAACTCTTCTCGCAGCACAAGCTATTTATGCTACGCTGCGCTATGTCAAAGAGAAGCCACCTAGCGCACTAAGATATGCTCTTCAATTTGTCCCCATTGAAAACTCGTATCGATATTTCGCCCCTAGGCCACATTTAGATGAGCGCTTTTGGTTGATTGAAGGCGTGCTTGAAAATGACCAAAGAGTGAATGTTGTTGGTCTAGACTCCGAGCCCATTCCCTACGTCAAAGATTGGGCTTTAAATCAGTGGGATCGATTTCATCAGCGCTATTTTGTTCACATGGTAGCCAGACGTAAACGAGCACCAACATTGCGCGCACAATATGGTCATTTTCTATGCCAACGTTGGCAGGCTTGGTCAGAATCTAAGAAACACGCTCCGTTAGCGTTCATACAGATGAGATATATCACTGAATGGACATCTGAGTGGAATTCTGGGCGAGGCGACTTTCAGTACTTAGCGCGAGGATACAAGATCAAATGTCGGCGCTAATCACACTTATCATCAACGTAATCGATAGGCGAAGAGCGGAAAAATCTATTATTTTATGGTAGATTTGAAGTTCAATTTGGGAACTACTCCAGATAGCCTTGACTCGATTTAAATGGCGCAAGATATGTCTAACTCTCGAAAAAATATCGCTCAGCGACTTGTTGAACTAGAACAACTTCGCACACGACGGCGCACCTTAAAGACTTTACTAATTGGGTCTGGTGCTCTGACCGGTGGAGGCCTTGTCCTAGCACAGCAATCGAATGGAGCGAAGGTCGTGCCTGCGATCAACCTTTTGCTTGAAGGCGATCAATGTCCGTCCCCAGAAACGCCACCAGCGGAAGACCCAGCATCACCAACACCTGGCGCTTTAGTGCTTAACGAGAGCAACTATACGGGCACCGCATCCAGACAATTTGCCGTTACCTACGACAACGACTGCCAAGCCATAATCACCGCAACCGCAAGCGCGTGCGTGAAAGTAAACTCCAGTAATTCAACCACATCCAACGTTGATTTAGATTTGATCATTATTTTAGAAGGTCTGGATCAGATAGACCCGATGAATGAAAGTCCTGCCATAGAAACCTACGTGCGACAGGCTGAGAGCACCACGCCAGCTGAAGATTTGTTGTTCAACAGAACGATAAACAATGGGGGCCCTGATTCTTATACCGCTCGCGAGGGTTCTAATCGCGGTATCAGAAAATCGTGTGGATTTTTACCCGACGGGCTTGATTATAGTTTGCGAATTGAGAACAACCTTCCCATCATGGCACTGTCGACACAAACACGTACCGCCAATGAGAACGGTTTTTTCGGCTTTACCGTACCGAGTATGACAATTCGGCTCGCGCCCGGTGCATGTACGAATCCTTTACGTGATGATACTCCTCCAGATAACCCCAGTTGCCCAGTTGGGCGACGGCCTGGTCCAAATGATGATGTTGGAATCATTATGCTCACCACGCCCGACCCTGGTGCAAGTGTCGGTCCGATCGGATAACTGAGTCCTGATTTTTAGCTGTGGACGTCTATCTGATTTGCCTGTTCCTGCATCAGTGGCCCAGTCGTTATGAGCCTTCAGTTCTGATCAAGCAATACAATTCACACTCTTATATCTAGACCGAGTTGAATCTAAGAACGATGTAATTACGTGACCATATTTGTTCAAATCGCCGCCTATAGAGATCCCGAACTTGGCCCCACAATCAGAGACTGTTTAGCAAAGGCCGCGCGTCCTGAGCAGCTTTGTTTTGGTATCTGTTTGCAAGACGATTTAGAAACTGACTACGGCATTGACTTTGACAATTCTCAGTTCCGAGTCACCCGCGTACCGTGGCAAGAGAGCCAGGGTGTTTGTTGGGCTCGACAACTAACGCAAGCGCTATACGAGGGCGAATCGCATACCCTGCAAATTGACTCCCATCATCGTTTTGCAGAGCATTGGGATGACAAGTTGCTAGCAGACATAAAAGCCTGTGATTCGACCAAGCCTATTCTGAGTACCTATCCTGGATCCTACGACCCCGACTCTGGACTGTGCTTTACAAGCGCACCCAACAAAATATTGATCAGCCGTTTTGATCATAAAGGCGGTTTAAAACGCTATCCGCTTGGGTATAAAGCCAAAGCTGACAAACGACCTGTTCCAGCTCGGTTTATCGCTGCCGGTTTTCTGTTTGCGCGCGGTGAGTTCTGCGAAGAAATACCTTATGACCCAAGCATGTATTTTGCTGGCGAAGAGCCTAGCTTAACGCTTAGAGCCTACACAAATGGCTACGATATTTTTCATCCTCAACAAGCTATTCTGTGGCACGAGTACACTCGAAATTCCAAGCCCAAACACTGGTTTGATCATGTGAGTACAACAGGCAGTCCAACGCAAGCAGATAATAAAATTACCGAACTAGAAGCTAAGGACATGCAACGCTTCTATAAACAGACACAGCTGAGCGATGGTTCTGCTTACGCCATGGGTTCGGCCAGGAGCGTTCATGATTACCAGCGATACGCCGGTTTGGATTTTAAGCACCAAGTTGTACATCAACGAACGCGACTTGGTCACGATCCGTTAGAGTTAAGCGAATCAGAATGGCAGCGCGACAATGAGCGTGCGATTGAACAAAAAGAGCGAGCTAAATCTTGGCTGATTACCTTGGAACTGTCTGAATATTTGGACGACCTGAAAAAGGTGAAAGCTGGGCTCCTAAATCTTTATGATCGCAACCAACAACTCATTGATCGAATCAGTGTTTCTGCAAAAACACTGGCTGAGACTAAACAGATTGAGCAAACTCTGACTTCCAGTGCGCCGCCTTCTTATTGGGCACTCAATGGCTTCACTCATAATCATACTTGGGAGCAACTTGGCTCTGAGTATTTGTATGATTACCGCTTGCTTACTTGATACCTGAGAATGATTGCCCATCCACTCAAGACGGTGTTTGTCCACATACCAAAAACAGCGGGCCAATCTGTAGAACAGGTGTTTTTGTCGTATCTAGGGCTAGACCAGCAATCTCGTCGCGCGCTGCTTCTAAGAGAAAAGCGGTCTTTTGAAACAGGTCCACCGAGACTGGCTCATCTCACTGCTGCCGAATACATGCAACATGGTTTTTTGAGCCAAGCTGACTATGAGGAATACTTCAGCTTCAGCTTTGTTCGCAACCCTTGGGCACGCGTTCAATCTTTCTACCGGTACCTCAAACTGAACCAAAAACTCAGTTTTAGAGATTTTGTTTTGAACGAACTTGAAGGTCTTACAAGCAGTGAGAAATATGGTTGGTTTGTAAAATCGCAAGCAGAATATATCTACAACCATGACAACATACTTCAGGTGGATTTCCTGGGGCGTTTTGAAAACCTGCAAGCTGATTTCGATCACGTGTTGCAGCACTTGGGGTTGCCCTGTACTGAGTTACCCGTGATTAACGTTAGCCATTCTTCCTCTCAAAACAGCGAGCGAGCAGATCAATTTGATAGTGCAACTCGCGATAAGGTCGCTGAACTGTATGCGCGAGATATCGAACTACTTGACTATGATGCGGATGATTTGATCGGCTAACAGCCAGACTACCCCTGTAGGGTAATCGCATAACCGAACTGTTCAAAATCATCTCTAAAGCGTGCCTGAACCCAGCTGGCCATTTCATGAGTATAGACAGACTCACTGTCATACTCAGACTTCGAGCTATTAATGCTAGTCAACAGGGGAAGTTCAATATTTAGCGTGTTTGCCAGAACTAACCAATCATCGTTTAGACGCTCGTACGCCAACCAATGATCAACATCTGAGTACGGAATAAGCTCCGTGATGGGTCGATCAATCATCGCTGCCCCAATCGTAAAGGGCAGCTCATCAAAGCAAACCCATTGTAAGTATTGTTCGAAGGTGAATTTTTTTAGTTCATCAGGATTACCGTGTTCTTTTCGATACTTGAAATGTGAACGCAGTCGATCATATGGATTCCGATGAACAGCAACCAGAGCATAATCAGGGTGTCTAAGTAATATCGCCGGATCAAACACATGATAGTGGTACAAATTTTTTTTAACGGCTCTGACTACAGCAGTGGGTGAATAAGGATCCAACGCAGTGAGCGCCTGTGTTATGGAACGTGATCCTGTTCTAGGGACCTCAAAAAACAGCAGCTTGTGGGTATGCGAGACAAACATGTTGTTTAGTTGACGTAAGGTTCCACAATTGTGTTTAGCTCGTCTGGGTTCACGCCTTCCTTTGCATAGAACGAAGCAATATCCAAACTCTCGCGCCCCCGATACTGGCTTTTCAAACTCAGCTCAGAAAACACTGAATAAAACTCAGATGGAAATAAGCCGCAGTTCTCTATGTCTTCTTCTAGCGTCTCGTAAGAGAGAACAGTATCACACTGGTAAGCCCCCGTTACGGGGGCAATAACATAGTTCTCCACCACATTACTTTTATTGCTGACAAACCACTGCGCGAAAGACGGGCGCTCTTGGGGCGCCACACTATGCATTCTGTAAAAGTATTGAGAAACCAACATATCTGCAGGCGCGCGATGAATCGCGACAACGGTGTAGGCATCGCGCATCGCCCTGGTAATATTAATATGAATCGACTGACTGCTGCTGTGATTCGCAAAATCACCAAGCAATTGATAGTTAACGCTATCTGGATTTTGTATTCCCACTCGATTCGAAACTAAGAAATTTTGTGCCGTTCTAAATTCTTTATCACGCCGCACTTGTTCATCATCGGGCGAAATCGGGGTGATGATGCAGTCGGAACCACAAAATTTTGACAACGCAACCTCAAACGAAGTACCACCAACTTTCTTGGTTTTTAAAAAGATCAATTTAAGTGGGTGACAAATTATCAAGCAATCATAACCTTAAGCTAAGGGATTAGAGTAGAATGGCACTTACTTAAGGATACGTATTTAAAATAATAAAGAAACAAGGTTATCGAGTGGTAAGCTGTAATTTGTAAAAATTACACATGCAAAAAGATCAACTTCCCTATGTATAGTAGCCTGCCATTAGTCAATATTATAAACGAGTCAGAGCCCCTAAATGCGGAATTAAATTGACCGCTAGAGGCAATACTCAGACATCTAATGCTTATGCAATTACTAGGTATCCAATTTAAAAGCACTAACTTCAAACTTTGCATACCATATGATGAGCGTCTGTTAAGCTGAGGTCCTTTGATCAACCAGGTTCCAGTTTTTTACTTGTTCGTAGATCACGGCGGTTTCAATATGGGCGACTTCGGGTCGTTCAGCGAACGAATCCAGTACAAAGTCGCGCAGAGTCTCTGCGTCTTTTACCGCGATGTGCACCATGAAGTCGTTAGCGCCACTTAAATGGTACACGGTCACCACTTCCTTTAGCCCGATCACATAGTTTTGAAATGCCTCCAGACCCACTCTGGAGTGTTGGTTCATGCGTATCGCAACCATCGCTTGCAGACCCAAGCCAAGTGCTACCAAGTCAACTTCTACGTGCGCATCTCTTATATAGCCCCTGGCGCGCAAATAGCGAACCCGTTCCAGGCAAGATGAAGGCGCTAATCCAATCTGCTCAGCGAGTGTTTTGTTGGCGATCCGAGCATTGTTCCTCAGGGCCGCGATTATTTCGAAGTCTATTTGGTCTATATCGCTCATATGCGTGTTTTGACGAATTTAATTTGGCTATGTGTTGATATGTAAAATATTGTATATGATAACCTTCAATCCAACGAATTAATAAAGGGCGATTTGGTGATGAACGAGAATAATGAACAACCGATTTTTATTTCGGCAAAAAAACTCTCACCGAGAAGGAATTCCACTCAGGCTACAACTATTGCGGAGCTAGCGGCCGAGCAATTGTCGCATTTTAATATCGAAGTTGATGGTGACTTAGGTCGAGCGCTACTAAGCGCGGTTGAGCGTGTATACGAATGCCAGGGCAATATCGAATTGATGTGGCAAGAAGCTCAGGCAAGCATGGCGGCGTTAGAGAGCACAGAAAAAACGGCACTGTTTAATGCCAAAAAATTTCTATCGTTTCAGCTAGCAAAGGTGCTGGATACTCTGCAAAACCCATTTAGAAGTAACTATCAGGCTTTGGGTTATAGCCAGCCTACTATTAGTGCGAAATCAGCGTATCCAGTGTTTGATAACGTAAACGCTATTTTTTCAGCTACGCCGGCGATTACTCGTACCGCTACCTATATCTATGCATGTGCTGAATGGATTAGCGACGCATTTGTCGGTAAGGAAATGATGCTGGATATCTACTCGCGTTTACTCAATCCAACCTCTATATCTCTTGCTAATCATATAGTAGATCTGGAAGCAGGGCCCTATGCTGGCGAATATCTGGCATGGAATTTTAACAGCGGAATGTCGGCGATCGATAGCACATTGTCGCACTTGCTTGGTCATGAAGATATTTTGATAGCCAGTCAGAATATCTATGGTGGTGCACACCAATTGATTCATGACTGGTACGCCAAGCCATCAAATCTAAACGTGGCTGTCACTCAGTTCGCAGGCGAAGACACCAGTGCCTTTGTTGAAACCCTGGCTAAGGTAAAAAAACAATACGCTGATCGTCTAGCCGCAGGTAAACAAATTTATCTCTACATTGAATCACCCTGCAATCCACATGGGTATGTATTGGACGTGCCAGAGCTATGCCGCATTGCACACGATTCGGGCGTACGAGTTATTTTGGACGCGACGGTAGGCACCCCATTTTTAGTTCAACCCTTGCAAAGAAAGAACCCAGAAGAGCGGCCCGACTTTGTTATTCACAGCTATACTAAAGATCTGACGGGATCAGGTTCGGTCATCGCCGGTTGTGTAATTGCACGCAATGAAGATATGTTTATCCCCAAAGGTATGCCCGGCTGGGATAACACCATGTTTTGGAATGTCTACTACGTTAAGGGAGCATTTCTGAACGCTGATACGGCGTTTGAAGTGATGGCTGGCATGCGTACTCTGGAAGTGCGAATGCTGAAAAAGTGCATAACCACCAAAGTATTTGCAACCTTTATGGATTCACACCCGATGATCAAGGTGAATTGCAATGGTTTAGAAACGAATAAGAATTATTCGCTTGCCCAGAAGAACTTATTCTTAGGGTTTCCGTCTGGTTTGTTTACCGTGGATATGGGGCAGCAAATCCCAGATGCAGAATTTCATCGATTCTTCGACTGTCTCGAACCTGCGTTCTCGCACATGATCAGCCTTGGGCAGACAAACAGCATTGTGAGTTGCCCTGGTCTTACCACGCATTCTGAGTTGAATGCGGAACAACAAGCCGAAGCGCAGATATTCCCAACAACCATTCGTTTTGCAATGGGGATTGAAAATCCGATCGATTTGATTGAGCATATCGTCGCCGCCAGTAAATTATCGATAGACCAGGCAATACCCGATTTTTCCTCACAGTTTATGTCTATGGATGATGCGCGTAAGATGGCGAAAGAAATTTATATTGATATGCAGCAGCGCTATGCCGACGCAACGCTGTAACGCATGGCGCCCTAGATCAGACTATTAAACAGGTTAAATCATGAGTAACTTCATCGAACACATAAATTCTAATTTGGCTGAAGTAAAAGACGCCGGCTTATATAAAGCAGAGCGCATTATTACCAGTGCTCAAAGTGCCGAAGTTGATGTGTTGTCTGGCGACTCGGTACTGAATTTTTGCGCTAACAATTACTTAGGTTTGGCCAACCATGATGATTTGATCGGCGCTGCTAAAGAAGGGCTTGATACGCACGGCTTTGGTATGGCTTCGGTGCGATTTATTTGCGGTACTCAAGATAGTCATAAAACCCTAGAGAGCAAGTTAAGTGACTTTCTGGGTATGGAAGACACCATTCTTTACTCATCGTGTTTTGATGCTAACGCAGGCTTATTTGAAACGATATTAGGTCCTGAAGATGCGATTATTTCGGATGCGCTTAATCACGCAAGCATCATCGATGGCGTACGCCTGTGTAAAGCTAAGCGTTTTCGTTATGCCAATAACGACATGGCTGAACTGGAAGCTCAATTAATCGCGGCCAGTGAGGCTGGCGCGCGATTCAAGCTTATTGCGACGGATGGGGTTTTCTCCATGGACGGCGTGATCGCCAATCTAAAGGGCATTTGCGATTTGGCAGATAAATATGACGCGATGGTTATGGTCGACGACTCCCATGCCGTTGGCTTCGTCGGAGAACAAGGTCGCGGCACACATGAGTACTGCGAGGTTATGGATCGGGTAGACATCATTACAGGCACCTTAGGTAAGGCCATGGGTGGAGCATCAGGAGGTTTTACCGCGGCTAGCAAAGAGGTCGTTGAATGGTTACGTCAACGCTCGCGACCCTACTTGTTCTCCAATTCACTTGCGCCTGCAATTGTCTCAGCGTCAATAAAAGTACTCGATATGTTGGCTGACGGCGATGAATTACGTAGCGCTCTTAGGCGCAATAGTCTTCATTTTAGAGCCAGAATGAATGATGCAGGTTTTACTCTGGCAGGTGCGGATCATGCGATTATACCGGTAATGTTAGGCGATGCTAAATTAGCCACGGAGATGGCGGCGCGAATGTTGCAAGAGGGCGTTTACGTGGTTGGTTTTTCTTTTCCTGTGGTGCCCAAAGGGCAAGCAAGAATCAGAACTCAAATGTCGGCAGCTCACAGCCTTGAGCAGGTTGACTATGCGGTAGAGGCGTTTATCAAGGTTGGCAAAGAAATAGGAGTGATCTAGTTATGAGAGCAGATTCAATGAAGGCCTTGTCTAAGCTGCACCCTGAAAAGGGTATCTGGATGACAGAAGCCGAAGTTCCTGTTGCTGGCCCGAATGACTTGTTGATCAAGATTAAGAAAACCGCTATTTGCGGTACCGATATGCATATTTACGCCTGGGATGAGTGGTCACAGAATACGATTCCCGTCCCCATGATCGTCGGTCACGAATATGTCGGAGTGGTGGTTGATATGGGGCAGGAAGTCCGTGGTTTTGAGATTGGCGACAGAGTCTCCGGAGAAGGTCACATCACTTGCGGCCATTGCCGTAATTGTCGTGCAGGGCGTCGTCACTTATGTCGGAATACATTTGGTGTAGGTGTCGACCGCCAAGGTGCGTTTGCTGAATACCTGGTTATTCCTGCGTTTAATGCGTTTAAGATTCCAGAGAATATCAGCGACGAGCTTGCGGCTATTTTTGACCCTTTTGGTAATGCGGTTCATACCGCCTTATCGTTTAATTTGACCGGTGAAGACGTTCTAATCACGGGCGCAGGTCCGATCGGTATTATGGCCGCAGCGGTTGCTAAACACGTTGGTGCCAGGCATGTTGTGATTACCGATGTTAATAACTATCGTTTAGATCTGGCCGTAAAAATGGGCGCCAGTCGTGCGGTCAACGTGACGCAGCAGAGCGTAGAAGAGGTCATGCAAGAACTTGGAATGACAGAGGGCTTTGATGTCGGTATGGAAATGTCAGGTGTGCCTTCAGCGTTTACATCCATGTTGGAGAATATGAATCACGGCGGCAAGATTGCCATGTTGGGAATTCCGCCGACCGATATGGCAATTGATTGGACCAAAGTGATCTTTAAAGGTTTAGAGATAAAAGGCGTCTATGGCCGAGAGATGTTTGAAACCTGGTATAAAATGGCCAGCTTAATTCAATCTGGCTTGGACTTGTCTCCCATGCTTACCCATGAATTTCCAGTTGACGACTTTCAAGCGGGTTTTGATATGATGGGGTCCGGTCAATCGGGCAAAGTGATATTAAATTGGGGCTAGGTCGTGTTCACCTCGACCGTATTGAGAAATCAATATCTCCAAATAGTAAGGTGTTCTCTACTACGTTTAGTTTTATAGAGCAGCACATGGGCGTTTATGACATTCGACGCATATGCTCACTACCTCTGATGATTTATACGAGTATTTTCCGCAATCGATTTCATGTTTTTCAGTAGATAGTTTCCGTCATTTGAAAAGCTCGAGCCAATCAAAATGAATGCATCTTTTGCATTTTCTATGCTGATGATCATTTGAACAATGGTGTCGCCGTCGCTCAAGTATTCAATCAATTTGTACTCAATCCTATAGCCAGCGTCGGTTTTGTAATCGTCTGCTTCAAGTACCTGAAAGCTATCACTATCGGCATCAAACCGTATGCTTACCATCATAGCTTTCCAAGCGATGATTCCAGCCAAGCCTTTTTCCCAAGCTTCTGGTAATACAAAGAATTCGGCTTCTTCGCCCTTCCAGCCCCAAATATGATCGCCATCTATGCCTATATCCTTACTTGATTGAAAGGTGACATCTAGCTTCTCGGATGGTGTGAAAGTGAGTCTGGGCATAAGCGTCCAAGTTTCGGCTCGGCTGACTTGTGCCATGCAAAGTAGTGAGGCTACTAATAGTAGCCTCACTATTGCAGATGCGTTTGAGGGCTCGAACATACTTATTTCTTAACGACTGTGCCACCTTTCATCACGAAATCGATATTCTCCAATAAAGTAATGTCTTCGAGTGGATTGCCTTTCACCGCCACAATATCGGCGAACTTACCAACACTGAGTGAACCAAGGTTAGCAGACTCATCCAACAAATCTGCAGCGCTGACTGTAGCTGATCTGATCGCTTGCATCGATGTCATTCCATTGTCGACCATTAGCTTAAATTCTTGAGCGTTGTCACCGTGATTAGACACTCCGCTGTCAGTACCAAAGGCAATCTTAACGCCGGCTTCTACCGCCTTAGCGAAATTTGATTTAAGCTGAGGCCCAATAGCCGCTGCTTTAGGTCGTACGATTTCAGGAAAGTAGCCGTCTATTTTGGCTTTCTCTGCAACGAATTCTCCCGCTAAGATAGTTGGCACCAGATAGGTCCCGTATTTCTTCATTAGCTTGCGCGTTTCGTCATCCATCAGCGTTCCATGTTCAATGCTATCGATACCCGCCCTGATTGCTCGTTTCATGCCTTCGGCACCATGCGCATGAGCGGCAACTTTAAAACCGTAATCTTTTGCCGCCGCCATAATCGCTTCAAGCTCATCATCCATAAATTGTGGGTTTTGACCGCTCTTAGCCGTACTTAGCACACCACCCGTGGCCGTTATCTTGATCAAATCGGCGCCTTCTTTATAGCGTTGACGGACTGCTTTACGAGCTTCGGCTACGCCGTTAACCACGCCCTCTTTAGCATGTGGGTCACCCATGATGTCTGCGCGATGCCCATTCGTTGGGTCGGCATGACCACCCGTAGTAGCAAGGGATTTGCCAGCGGTGAAAATACGTGGGCCTTGGACAAGTCCTTGCGCAATAGCGTTACGCAGTGACTTAGTGATGGTGCCGTCATCGCCAAGGTTTCTCACGGTTGTAAAACCAGCGTTCAAGGTAACGTCGGCGTATTTTACAGCTTTAAAAGAATAGTCAGCGGTATTAAGTGTAAAACCTTCGATGTACGAACGCGGGCTGCTTTGAGAGGTAAGGTGGACGTGCATATCGATCAGTCCAGGCAAACACGTTGCGTCACTCAAGTCGATGACCGTTTCCGCTGTGGCTGAACCGTTGATCGCACTAATCCGACCGTTTGTGATCTCAAAGCTACGCGGGCCGGTCAGTTTCTGTGTTTCTACATCAACCGTCGCGCCACAGTTAACCAGTACGTCAGCGGCATGAGCATTGGCGGTAAGTAGGCTTAGGCTTAAGGCAATTAGAGTGTTTTTCATGGCAAAGTATTTTCGTTATTTTGAATAGCGATACCCTAACACATGATAGGCTTGCGTTTTGTTCAAACCATCATGCAGAGATTGATATGAAAAACAATCAAGGATTGATATATGCGCTTGGCGCGTATACGTGGTGGGGAATAATTCCAATCTTTTGGAAGCAATTGAGTCACGTTGACAGCATCGAGATCGTGATGCATCGAATGGTGTGGTCTTGTGTGTTGGTGACACTGCTGATTGTAGTGAGTCGTCAGTGGCGAGATTTCAAGGCACTGTTTTCGGAACCAAAGATATTGGCAAAACTGTTTATAGCGTCGGCTCTGATTTCAATAAACTGGGCGATATTTATCTGGGCAGTGAACACCGGTCATTTAGTAGAAACATCGCTGGGTTATTTTATCAATCCGTTGATCAGCATTGTGTTGGGCGTTATCGTGTTTGGTGAAATGTTGAGCCGTGGGCAACTAGCAGCCGTAGCCCTCGCCACCATTGGCGTGCTCTATTTGGTTGTCTCCAGTGGGGTATTTCCGTGGATTTCGTTTGTACTTGCGATTACCTTTTCTTTATACAGTGCAGCTAAGAAGTCGATAAAGGTCGCTGCGACTCACGGCATGGCGATTGAAACTATGTTCTTTTTTATCCCCGCTCTCGTTTATCTGCTTTATATTGAAGTTCAAGGCGTGGGTAACTTTTTCTATCTCGGTAGTGACCCCCTGATGTTGATTCTGGGTGGTTTGTTCACCTTAATACCGTTGTTACTGTTTGCCGCCGCGGCTAAAAGAATCAGTATGATGGCGCTTGGTATGACGCAATATATCGGGCCGAGTCTACAATTGCTTATAGGTGTACACCTTTACGGCGAACCTTTTAACATACAAAAAGCAATCGCCTTTGGTTTTATTTGGCTAGCGCTTGGAGTGTACTCGATCGACCAAATTTACAGCAGACGCCAGCGTATGAAGCTGACGTCATAAACCAGGTTAACTATCGGCTCAAGTACCCCATGGCTTCTTCCATCCCTTTAAGTGTGAGCGGGTACATTCGGTCTTCCATTAAATCTTGAATAATCTTGGTCGAATGTGTGTGCTGCCAATATTGTTTTGGTGTTGGGTTTAGCCATACCATCTTGTCATAGGTTTCACTAAATCGTTTTAGCCAGTTTGCACCGGGTTCACGGTTCATGAAATCGATGCTACCACCAGAATGGGTGATTTCATATGTCGCCATCGCCGCGTCGCCGACAAAGATGATTTTGTAGTCGCTGCCGTATTTGCGTAATATATCGTGGGTGGCGGTGACTTCGTCGTAGCGCATTTCACTGTTTTGCCAAAGCCCGTCATAAATAAAGTTATGGAAGTAAAAGTACTCCATATGTTTGAACTCAATGCGCGCGGCACTGAATAGCTCTTCACAGGTTTTCACGTACGGGTCCATCGATCCGCCGACATCAAACAACAATAAAACTTTAACCGCATTGCGGCGTTCGGGCACCATTTTGATATCCAGCAAGCCACCATTATGGGCGGTTGAATGAATAGTATCGTCTAAATCCAGTTCGTCTTCCGCGCCGGAACGGGCGAATTTACGTAAACGACGTAACGCCATTTTGATGTTGCGCGTGCCAAGTTCGATACTGTCGTCCAAGTCTTTAAAATCACGACGGTCCCATACTTTTACCGCCGAGCCATTGCCGCCTTCGCCGCCAACCCGGATGCCCTCAGGATTGTAGCCACCATTACCGAACGGGGAGGTGCCGCCAGTTCCAATCCATTTACTACCACCTTCGTGTCTCTTTTTCTGTTCTTCAAGGCGTTTCTTGAAGGTTTCGATTAGTTCTTCCAAGCCACCGAGAGTTTCGATTTTGGCTTTTTCTTCTTCGGTGAGCGTTTTAAGAAATTCACTGCGTAGCCAGTCTTCTGGAATTAAGGCTTCAATGAAATCATCGATTTTTTCAAGTTCGGTGAAATGGGCTTTAAACGCGCGGTCATACTTGTCGAAGTTTTTCTCATCTTTAACCATAATGGTTCGGGCAAGATAATAAAACTCCTCCATGTCGGCGAAAACTATATGGTGCTCTAACGCCGTGATTAGGTCCGACAGCTCTCGAATGGTGACGGGTAGCCCTTGACGACGCAGAGTTTGAAAAAAATTAAGCAGCATTTTAGGTGTTGGACTTATTGGTTACGCGTTTCACGACGGTGCATAAAGGCCAGGCGTTCAAGTAATTGAACATCTTGCTCATTCTTTAATAGCGCGCCATACAGCGGTGGAATCGCTTTGTGGTTATCACGATCTTTCAAAATATCATCGGGAATATCGTCAGCCATTAATAGTTTAAGCCAATCGATTAATTCAGACGTGGACGGTTTCTTTTTCATTCCAGGTACCGAACGCACTTCGAAGAACACATCGAGAGCTTCTTTAACCAGGGTTTGCTTAGCCTTGGGGTGATGCACTGACACGATTTGTTCCATCGTGTTGCGATCTGGAAAATTAATAAAGTGGAAAAAGCAACGACGTAAGAAAGCATCCGGTAATTCTTTTTCATTGTTTGACGTAATAATAATAATCGGTCGATGCTTCGCTTTGATCGTCTCGCCGGTTTCGTAAACAAAGAACTCCATTTTATCAATTTCGACTAACAGATCGTTGGGGAACTCGATATCTGCTTTATCGATTTCATCAATCAGAAGAACCACTTGTTCATCGCTTTCAAACGCTTCCCATAGTTTGCCCTTATCAATGTAGTTACTAATGTCATTAACATCAGCGTCTCCTAATTGAGAGTCACGTAAACGCGAAACCGCATCGTACTCATATAAACCCTGTTGGGCTTTTGTGGTTGATTTGATATGCCACTGAATTAAGCGTTTGCCTAATGACGCGGCTACTTCCTCAGCTAACATGGTTTTTCCTGTGCCAGGCTCGCCCTTAATTAATAGAGGACGTTGTAATATTATTGAGGAGTTAACCGCGAGGCTTAGGTCGTCGGTTGAGATATAGCTGTCGCTGCCGTTAAATTGCATTTTTCACCTGCACAGATTTACAAAGTTGGTATATTTCTAATAAGCGCCGCATTATAGAGCAACTACCTCAACAACTTGTATGTCTACACAACAATATCAGCCATCAATATTTGATATCGAGACACATGTCTTGGATCTTCCTGATGCTGAGGTGGAATATTTGCCCGGGTTCTACCAAAGTGATCGTGCGTGGGAGCTCTATCAGCAACTTTTACTGCAAACCGAATGGCGTCAAGATCGGCTCATCGTTTATGGGAAATCACATTTGGCACCGCGTTTATCACGTTGGTTTGGTGAGCCATGGATGGATTATAGTTATTCAAATCAAACCATGAAGGCCACTCCACTAACGCCCTTACTATTACGGATAAAAGCCGATATTGAAGCGAAAACCGGTGATCACTTTAATAGTGTGCTGGTGAATTACTACCGCAACGGTCAAGACTCAAACGGTTGGCACAGTGATGACGAGCCAGAACTTGGTCAAAACCCAATTATTGCCTCACTCAGTTTAGGCGCACCGCGTGATTTTCATCTAAGATACAAGCGCGATAAATCGCGTAAGCACACGATGTCGCTTGAGCATGGCAGTCTATTGATGATGCGTGGAACGACTCAGTCGCATTGGCAGCATCATATTCCTAAGCGCGCCAAGGCTCAAGGGCGCATAAACCTTACCTTCAGAACTATTTTATAACGACAATTAGGCTAATCATATGAATGTGAACGAACTCGAGCTTGCTGACATGCAAAAATACCTCGATTTAGTATCGACCCACGGGGCAACCTTTTTAATACAACTCCTTACCGCGGCTGCGATTTTCATTATTGGCAAGCGGGTAGCACGTTGGGTGACCAACGTAGCGGTAGGAACCATGCGTAAAAATGATGTTGAAAAAGAACTGCTTGGTTTTGTCGACAGCCTGATGTACTGGGCATTGCTGGCCCTAGTATGTATTACCGCACTTGGTCAGTTGGGTGTGCAAACGGCCTCATTTGTGGCGATCTTAGGTGCAGCGGGTTTAGCGGTAGGCTTAGCCTTACAAGGCTCGTTATCGAACTTTGCCGCTGGCGTGTTGATTATTGTTTTGCGTCCATTTCGAGTCGGCGAGTTTGTTGAAATAGCGGGTGAGGCAGGGAAAATTCAAAACATCAAAATCTTCACCACCGAGTTGAGAACCGGTGATAACAAGTGTGTGGTTATTCCCAATGCTCGAGTATTAGACAGCAACATCGTGAATCATTCATCTACTGGTACCAGACGGGTAGATCTGGTTTTTGGTATTGGATACGACGACAATATTGACCAAGCGCGCACCGTTATCAATAAAATTATGCAAGCTGACCCAAGAATCTTAGAGGAACCGGCAGCGGCGGTCACCGTAGCGGAACTTGCCGATAGCAGCGTTAATCTGGCGGTACGACCATGGGTTAAAACCGAGGACTATTGGGGAGTATTTGCTGACATGAATGAACGGATTAAAAACGCTTTTGATGATGACAATATCAGTATTCCATACCCGCAAAGCGAAGTGCGTATTGTGCAGAAATAAGCTCCGTTATGGTTTAGGACGCTGCGGAGTCGGTGACCCGTTGCGTCAAAATCGGCGCTAAGGCTTCAACCGAGGCAAATTAGGGGCCTCGGTTAAGCAAATACAGGGCTTTTCGCGCTCAGAAATTTGGAAATTGTCGTAAACTGGGTAAAATACGCGCCCCTAATACTTATCGAACAATAAGTGTTTGTAAACGAGTTGAATATTGTTATGGCTGAATCATCTATTTCTAAAATCAGAGTCGAAACCATTAGTAGCAAGGCAGCGATACCTCAAGCGTCTAACGTTGTTTCATCGCACACTAAGGTAAATTTGCCGGATGGTGAGAGCCCGAAGAAAGTGTTTATTAAAACCTTTGGCTGCCAGATGAATGAATACGACTCGAACCGTATGATTGACTCACTCAATGACTCTCATGGTGTTGAGCCTACTACAATCGAAGCAGATGCGGACATTATTCTGCTTAACACCTGCTCTGTGCGCGAAAAAGCGCAGGAAAAAGTGTTTCATCAATTGGGTCGCTGGAAACATTTGAAAAATGATAATCCGGAGCTCGTGATCGGAGTCGGGGGCTGTGTAGCCTCTCAAGAAGGCGACGCGATTATGAAGCGCGCGCCTTTTGTCGACATCGTGTTTGGCCCACAAACACTGCATAAATTGCCGCAAATGTACGATGAAGTACGCAAGAATCATAGCTCGTCAGTGGATATTTCATTTCCTGAAATGGAAAAATTCGACAACTTACCAGCACCCAAAGTCGATGGCGTGACGGCCTTTGTTTCAATCATGGAAGGCTGCAGCAAATACTGCTCGTTTTGTGTCGTGCCCTACACGCGTGGCGAAGAATTTTCGCGCCCATTCGACGATGTGCTTGCCGAGGTCTACGCATTGGCGGAGCAGGGCATACGAGAAGTGACTTTACTAGGTCAGAATGTGAATGCTTACTGGGGCAAAATGCATGATGGCTCATTGGCTGATTTCGCTTTATTGATTCGCTATGTTGCTGAAATTGAGGGTATTGAGCGGATACGCTACACCACATCACACCCATTAGAGTTTACCGACAGTTTGATCAATGTTTATGCCGATGTGCCGAAGTTGGTGAATCATTTACATTTACCGGTTCAATCCGGATCAGACTCAATTTTAGCGGCCATGAAGCGTCGCTACAAAGCTGAAGACTACGTAAAAATCATCCAGAAGATTCGTAAGATTCGGCCTAATATGAGCATGTCGTCCGATTTTATTATTGGCTTTCCTGGGGAAACAGATCAAGATTTTGAAGACACAATGAATTTGATCGAAACGATTGGCTACGATCTTTCGTTTAGCTTCATTTACAGTGCTCGTCCTGGTACACCTGCATCAGACTTGGCTGATGATGTCCCAATGGATGTCAAGAAAGCTCGATTGGCGCGTCTGCAAAAGCGCATTACCGAAATGGCGTTCGCGATCAGTGAGAGCATGGTGGGGTCGGTGCAAACTGTGCTGGTTGATAGACCGGCACGCAAAGATCAAACTCAAATTTCCGGCCGAACAGAAAATAATCGAGTCGTTAATTTTGATGGATCTCATGAGCTGATAGGCCAGTTGGTCGATGTGGAGATCACTGAAGCCCTACCTAATTCTCTCAGAGGGGTAATGGTATAGCCGATGTCAATACGGTTATTTTTGTCTCATTATTGAGCCGAAATAGCCGTGTTTCTCTTGCCGTGCCTGCATCTAAAATGGGAGCCTTCAATTGTTAACAAAAATCACCTTGTTTTCTGATTTCGCTTGTTCTATAACTGAGGTATGCAGAAAAAGCCCTCAGTGTTTAGCACTATGAAGATACAGAATGCGAGGTCGGCCTAATTCATGAAAGGAAAAGCTCATTGAATCAAGCCTTACCCGCTAAGACTCTCTCCCTCGGAAGTAACGAGTCACCCGTCGAAAACGCGCGATTATCCATCCTTTGCGGAGAATGCCATCGCAACATCAAAATCATAGAAGAAGAGCTATTGGTAAAATGTTACCAGCAGGGTTCAGATTTTGTGTTGCAAGGCAAGGCCAGTGATGTGGATGTCGCCAAACGCGTATTAATTCAACTTTATAAACTCACTGCTGAGAGGTCAGGATTGGAAGAGTCGAAGGTCTATCAAGTAATCAACAATGTGTCTGAGGCTAAGCCTGAAGATAGCCCGTTTGAGCGCGTTCAAGCGCCGTTTAAACAAGTTGTTGCTAAGTCTAAAGCGCAAAGCGCGTATATGAAATCGATCGACAAACACGACGTCGTGTTTGGCATTGGGCCCGCTGGCACGGGCAAAACCTATCTGGCGGTGGCTAAAGCCGTTGACGCCCTGCTTAACGACGAGGTTAAGCGTATTGTTTTGGTGCGCCCAGTGGTCGAGGCAGGCGAGAGTTTGGGTTTCCTTCCAGGCGATATAGGCCAAAAAATTGACCCGTATTTGCGCCCTTTATACGATGCCTTGTATGAATTGTTGGGCGTCGAGCGTGTCGAAAAATTAATCGAAAGCAAGGTCATCGAGCTCGCTCCTTTAGCGTATATGCGTGGCCGCACTCTTTCTGATGCATTCGTTATTATGGACGAAGCGCAAAATACCACCGTAGCGCAGATGAAAATGCTGCTTACTCGAACCGGATTTGGCTCCAAGGTTGTTCTAACCGGTGATCTGTCTCAAGTCGACCTACCCAAAGGCACCTATTCGGGCCTCAAGCATGCATTGACGATTCTGAAAGGTGTAAAGGGAATAGACGTTAATAAGTTTACTGGCAAAGATATTGTGCGGCATCCGTTGGTGCAACGCATTGTAGAAGCCTACGAAAAGCATGACCGCAATGACTAATAGCGTAAGCCTATTGGTCGATGTTCAAGTCGCCCTTGAGCATGATGTCAGTGATGAAGAGAAACCCCCAAGCGCCTCAAAACTTAGTCGTTGGGCGACACTGGCGCATAGTGCCGTGACTGATAAACCGAGCGAAGTTACTTTACGCTTAGTCGACGAGGCCGAAATGACAGCGCTTAATCAGGGGTACCGTGGTAAGACTGGGACAACGAACGTGTTGTCGTTTCCGGTCGACGATGAGTTTGGTTTTGCATGTGAAGACGGCCCTTCTCTGTTAGGTGATATCGTTATATGCCATAAAGTGATTATGCACGAGGCATTTGAACAGAACAAAACACCTGAAAATCATTATGCGCACATGGTTACCCATGGTGTGTTGCATCTGCATGGCTACGACCATTTGGATGATGTGTCCGCAGAAGAAATGGAAGCTTTAGAGGCTAATATTTTGTCTAAAAGCGGAATAGAAAACCCCTATAATTAATTTAATGAATACTCCTGACCAACCCCCGTCGTCATTGCTCGGCGGGCTCAAAGCTAAACTTTCCTCGACTTTAACAGCCTGGTTGCCATCTCCGCGGGCTGCCACACGCGAAGATGTGTTAGAAAATCTGCGCCTTGCTGAACAAGATGGCATTGTTGCGCGTGACGCATACGATATGATGCAGCGGGTGATGTTCGTCTCGGACCTTAAAGTTCGCGATATTATGATTCCACGTAGCAATATGGTTTTTGTGGAACGCGATGATGATCTGGATAAGTGCTTGGATATCATGGTTGAGAGCGCACACTCTCGTTTTCCGGTGGTTGATAACGAGAAAGATCAAATCAGTGGCATTTTATTAGCCAAAGATTTACTGCGCTTTTTTGATGACGACAATAAGCAGCGCTTTAATATGCGAGATTTGATGCGGCCAGTAGTCTTTGTGCCGGAAACCAAGCGATTAAATGTTTTATTGGCGGAGTTTCGTGAAAACCGAAATCATATCGCGGTCGTGGTGGATGAATTTGGTGCAGTTGCGGGTTTGGTAACGATTGAGGACGTGCTCGAGCAAATTGTCGGCGATATCGAAGATGAGCATGATATCGAAGACGAAGAAAACATGATTCGAGAACTCGACGGGGGCGAAATCATTGTGAAAGCCGTGCTACCTATCGATGAATTTAACCAACATTTTAAAACCTACTTAAATGAAAATAGCAGCGACACCATTGGTGGTTTGATCTCTCAAACTTTGGGTCATGTCCCGCAACGTGATGAGCGTGTGCAAATAGATCAAATCATGTTCGAGATAGTGCATGCTGATTCACGGCGCGTGCATTTAATACGTGTGGTTAAGACGCCCGTATTAGACGCTGTAGACTAAACCAATAATAACAACGATTATCGTGAATTCTCCAAATCAACCGTCGGCGTATTTAATCGACGCAAGTATCTATATTTTCAGAGCATGGTTTTCCGTTCCTGACTCCATGCGCGGTGAGAATGGAATGCCCGTAAATGCGGTGTATGGTTTTTGTCGCTTTCTTACCGAATTTGCTGAACGCAGCAAAGCGAATCATGTTGGGATCGCGTTTGACGAAAGCCTTACCCAATCGTTTCGCAACGATTTATATCCACAGTACAAAATGAATCGTGAGTTGCCACCAGAAGAACTCAAGAATCAGTTTAAATATTGTCGACGCTTAGCCGAGGCGGCCGGCTTTTACTGTGTTGGCCACGATCGATACGAGGCCGATGACTTAATAGCCACTATGTCACTCTCAATGCGTGAGCAAGGCTTTCGAAATGTGATTGTCAGTGGCGATAAAGATTTGGCTCAGTTAATTAGGGGAGATGATTTCTGGTGGGACTATGCTCGTGATCGACAATTCAAGGCACCACAAGTGATCGAAAAATTTGGAGTACCACCAGAAGCTATCCAGGACTTTTTGGGTTTATGTGGTGATGCGGTTGATAATATTCCGGGGGTGCCAGGTATTGGCCCGAAAACCGCGACCGCACTCTTACAGGAGTATTCAACCCTAGAAGGCGTGTACGATAATCTGGCATCGATTGGATCCCTAAAAATACGAGGTGCAAAGACCCTGGGGTCAAAGCTGGAGCAGCATAGGGACAATGCGTTTCTATCTAAATTGTTAGCCACCGTGGCCTATGATGCACCCATTGATACAAATGCGGACAGGCTGCTGCGCCAATCAGCCGAAGTCAGTCTATTACAGGAAATTGGTCAGATTATGGGCGGGCGAGGAGATGGCTTATTCGAGCGTCTTGTGGACTCGTCCAAACAAGTTGAATCTGCATAATCCAGAACGCCTCCAATGGCAAATCTATCTTCGCTAAGTATACGCTTTATTTAATAGGCTTGCTTATGCGATACGCATCTGCAATTATTTCCCGATTGTTTTTATCAGTGACCAACTAACCGAGGCTAAGTGTGTACCTAGAGTATTTTGGATTGGCGGAGCGACCGTTCTCAATCGCGCCGGATCCACACTATTTGTATATGAGTGCGCGCCACAAAGAGGCGATGGCACACCTCACCTATGGGCTATCACAAGGCGGTTGTTTCATTGTGCTTACCGGGGAGGTGGGTACTGGAAAAACTACGCTGTGTCGTAACTTTTTAAGTGATTTGCCTGACGACGTCGATGTGGCACTGATACTAAATGCCAATATAAACGAACAAGAGCTGCTACAAACGGTCTGTGATGAGTTAAAGATAGCCTATCAAGATGGTGATTCGCAGAAACAGCTTTTGGATAAGATAAATACCCATCTGCTTGCTGGGTTTGCCGAGAATCGGCAAACGGTGTTAATCATTGATGAAGCGCAATTGTTGAGTCGCGACGTGCTCGAGCAGATTCGTTTGTTAACCAATCTCGAAACGACCAAGTCTAAGCTATTGCAAATTATTTTGATTGGTCAGCCCGAGCTAAACGATTTGCTTGGACGAAATGATTTGCGCCAGCTGGCGCAGCGCGTGACCGCCAGATATCATTTGGGCGCTTTGCAGCGCAGTGAAATAGAAGACTATGTTAATTTCAGATTGGGTGTAGCGGGTTGTCGAAAACCGCTATTTACTAAACAAGCTCTTAGCCAACTGCATCGCTCTACCGATGGAATACCCCGTAGAATAAACGTGCTGGCCGACCACTCCCTATTGTCTGCCTATTCGAAAACACAGGCTGTGGTTGATGCGAAGAGTGTGAGGAACGCGACTAAAGAAGTATTTATTCAAAGTAGTAAACCGGCAATTGTCATACCAAAATGGCTGAATTGGGGAGGGCTTGTTATTTTGTTGTTGCTTGTAAATACTGTGTTGTGGTGGTGGTTTGTGGGGCGGGCTCCTAACGCCGCTTACACCGTGAGCAAACCTCAAGCCACGCAATCTGTACTCGGCTCGGAAGCTAATTCAGTGAACCAGGGTGACCCTGCTGCAGAACCAGCGGATAAAATCGAGAAAACGAGTTTGCTCACCGAGGTTGCAGGTTCTGATAGCAACGAATCATCCGCGACATCTTCTTCTGCGACCGGAGGTTTGACCACTATTATTAAGTCTGATGATATTGCTCCTGGTTCAGTGGTAATCGCCGACCAGCCATTGGATGAATCGGAGCTATTTACTCAGCAATCGACGCCAATCGTGCAGCCGCCAGAGCGTATATTTAATTACGATGCCAATTCTGAACTTGGTCAAGCGCTGGATACGTCCGCTGATTTAACCGGCAGAATAGCGGCGTTTAGAGCATTGGGTGCGGCGTGGGATGTTGATTTGCCAAGTCAAATGATCCAACCTGCTTGTGATATTCTAAAAGACAATGGTGTCGAGTGTCTCACGGTATCAAGCTGGGCTCAGATGCAGCGTTATAATCGCCCGACCATTATGGTGCTTGACCAGAATGGAAGTCTGCATCGAGTCATTGTATTTAAGCTTGAGCAAGACACGGCTCAGGTGTTAGTCGGGCAAAACGTGCTGACAGTAGGTTTGAGCGAATTACGCTCTCGTTGGGTGAGCAATAATGGAGTAACTTTCTGGCGGCCCCCAAGCACTGGTCGAGATTTTCTACAACAAGGTGATATCAGCGATCAGCTCCCAAGTTTGCGTAAGTCGTTAGATCAGTCGCTATTGGCGTTGAATATGCCCAGACTCGATGATCTCGAGTCGAAAGAATTTGATTTGCCAGTGGCGCAAGCGGCGTTTGCTCTACAAACTCGTTACTCAATTATTGCAGATGGTAAGGTCGGTAGTGAAACCTACTTACTCTTGAACGAAGTGCTTTCACCTGAAAACACGCCGATGCTTCGTCAGCGTGTGCGGTAGAGGCCTAATATGTCAACAATATTAGATGCGTTAAAAAAATCAGAACAGGAGCGTAAACTGAACAAATTGCCAACATTGACCGATATGGCAGCTCCCCAGGAACCCTCGCGTTGGCCTTTATATATTGGTTTAGGCTTAGTTTTATTATCGATTGCTTTGGTGGTGCTGGCCTATGCGATATGGGACTCTGACCAAATTCGGGATAAATCCGGTGCTGTGTCGGTTGATGGTGCGGGTAGTGCGGCTGAGGGTTCTTTATTGGCTGAGGGCTCTTTATTGGCCAAAGGCTCTTCATTGGCTGAAGGCTCTTCATTTGCTGGCGCTTCGTCAACCGACGGCTCCTCGTCGGCGCGCGACGCAATGCTTGTTAACGTGGTCTCGTATTCGGATGACCCTAAGCTACGCTTTGCGATAGTGAATAGCAAAATGGTGCGCGAAGGAGAATTTATAGAGCCGGGTTTGGTGGTTGATCAAATCCTGTTCGACGCAGTGGTCTTTAATGTGCGAGGCAAGAAAATAACTCGCACTCCCTAGAGTTGTCTGTTCGTTTAGAAACCGTGTAAATGCATAGCGCATCGCAGGCAGGCTTTCGCTATAATCCGCGCTTTAATTTATTAAGTTATCTTTCAGCCTGTTTCGAATACCGTATAGTTTCCTATCATGAGCCTGCCTATTGAAGTCGCTAAGCGACGTACCTTTGCGATTATTTCGCACCCTGATGCGGGTAAAACAACCCTGACTGAGCGCTTGCTATTATCCGGCGGCGCAATACAAATGGCGGGTAATGTAAAAGCACGCAAGAGTGGTCGTCACGCGACCTCTGATTGGATGGAACTTGAGAAGCAACGTGGAATCTCCGTGACATCGTCGGTGATGCAATATGAGTATGGCGATAAAATCATCAACTTACTCGATACTCCAGGCCATGCAGACTTCTCAGAAGACACCTACCGAACACTGACAGCGGTTGATTCTGCGCTTATGGTGATCGACATCGCCAAAGGTGTCGAGGAGCGCACCATCAAATTGATGGATGTATGCCGCTTGCGCACGACTCCTATTATGACTTTTGTGAACAAGATGGATCGCGAAGGCCGTGACCCAATTGAGGTAATGGACGAGGTTGAGTCTGTTCTCAATATTCTCTGTGCACCGATGACCTGGCCGGTTGGAATGGGCAAGCTGTTTCGTGGGGTTTATCGAATATACGACGATACGGTTCATCTGTTTGCAGGTCGACCCGGTAACGATGAGCAGCAGGACCAGTTTATCAAAGGCTTAGACAACCCTGAGCTTGATGAAGTGCTAGGCACACTCGCGAGTGAACTTCGCGAAGAAATTGAGTTGGTACAGGGTGCAAGTAATGAGTTTGATCTCGAGCTTTATGAAAGCGGCGATTTAACACCGGTGTTTTTTGGCTCGGCAATTTCTAACTTGGGTGTTGATGAGCTTATGGCCAGTTTTGCTGAATTCGCTCCTGGTCCTCAAGGCCGAGAAGCCGAAACCAGAGTGGTTCAATCCAGCGAAGAAAAATTCACGGGTTTCGTGTTTAAGATTCAAGCCAATATGGACCCCTCACACCATGATCGAATTGCCTTTATGCGTATCACCTCTGGTCGGTTTAATAAAGGTAAAAAGCTTAGGCACGTGCGTTTGAAAAGAGACATGGCAATTAATAATGCCAGTTCGTTTATGGCATCCAAGCGAGACGTTACCGAAGAGGCCTACGCGGGTGATATTTTAGGTGTGCACAATCATGGCACTATTCAGATTGGCGATACCTTTACCGAGGGTGAAGAGCTTAAATTCACCGGGATTCCAAACTTTGCTCCTGAGCTATTCAGGCGTGTAAGATTGCAAGATCCGCTGCGCGCAAAAGCCTTGCAAAAAGGCCTGATACAATTGTCTGAAGAAGGGGCAACTCAAGTATTTAGGCCACTGATAAATAATGACATGATTCTAGGTGCAGTCGGCGTGTTGCAATTTGATGTGGTGGCGCATCGTCTAAAATCCGAGTATAACGTTGAGTGCGGTTTCGAGCCGGTTCAAGTTGCGACCGCGCGTTGGTTGCACTTTCCAGATGATAAGACTGAGACCGATTTTCGCCGCAAAAATGAGTCGAATATCGCCCTTGATGGAGCGGAGTGTTTGACCTACGTTGCACCAAACATGGTCAATTTGCAGCTGACCATGGAGCGCTGGCCAGAGGTCGAGTTTAGAGAAACGCGCGAAATTTAGCGTTTACTCTAAAGCCTAATTTGAAAGGGGTTTAAAGCTGGCTTCCACGACTTGACCGTTTAGCTTGTAGATAACCCCGTCTTTCATCACCATGTCCACGTTTTGCATTAAGGCAACGTGTTTCAAGGCGTCACCTTTAATCGCGATAATGTCGGCTAAGCGCCCAGGCACGATGGTGCCCCATTGCTCTTCGACGCCCATAAATTTTGAAGGCCAGTAAGTGGCGGCTTGAATTGTCTCCATCATGGGTACCCCCATCACATTGACCCAGACTTCCATTTCGTTCCACGTCGATTGGCAATGAAATTTTAGTGGTATGCCTGAGTCCGTGCCAATCATCATCACCACACCGGCATCTCGCAATTGATGGAACTTGCGTTTAAGTGTTGGCTTGCGTTTTGGTGTCAGCTGGAAATATAACAGACGATCAGGATGAGTGATGGATTGTTCTATGTCTGCGATCGTGTCATCTTTAAGGCCGCGTTTCCAGCATGGATTGTCGGTGGCTTCCGGGTTGCGCCGCAACTCATCGAAGTTCCATAGGCCTTCAACCGTCGGGGTCCAATAAAGGGGGCCACCTCGAATCCGCCCGGTTGCGGTTCGTTCTTTGAGTGCCTGCATAACGCTTGGTGGGTATTCTTGTGAAGTTGCTAGGCCTGTGTGTTCAAAATTATCTATGCCAATCTCCAAGCCCAGCCGAATTTCGTCAGGTCGGTGAGAATGTCCAACAACTTTCATGCCAAGCTTGTGCGCCTCGTTAACCACAGCCTTCGCTTCCTTAAGTGACATCTCATCCTGATCAATGAGTTTAACGACGTCCATGCCAGCGGCATGCAATTTCCGAACCTTGTTGCGAGCATCGGCCTCACCGTTGATGCCCCAGCGGAAATTTTCAGTGCGAGGGTAGGCTTTGTGCTGAATAAATGGTCCAGACACAAATAATCGAGGGCCGTGTAATTCGCCATTGTTAATTCGTTTTTTTATCGAGGCTGACTCCTTTAAGGGGGCACCCAAATCTCGTGCCGTCGTTACCCCCGCTAACAACAACTGTTCTGCTGAAGCCGGCATGATTTCGTTTTCGAGTCGATCCGGATACGCGGTGTCCCAGTGTTTGTAATCTGAATGTCCGGCGAGCATCAGATGAGCGTGCATTTCCCATAAACCGGGCATTACGGTCATACCCTCGGTTGAAACAATATGATACTCACTCGGTACCGCTAACTCAGCTTGTGTGCCAGTAGCCATTATTTTGTTGCCGTCTACGAGAATGACGCTATTGTAAATGGGTGTCGAACCAAGTCCGTCGACTAAAGTTCCCCCTACTAACGCTTTTTTATGATGCTCTGCATGCGTGACAGATGCTGTCAAAATTAACCCCAGCATGGCAACGCAAAGTGTAATGATTTTATTGTAGCAAGCAGATAAACGTATCATGGGCAGCCTATTCAGGATTAATTTTAAGTGAAATACGATATGCAGTGGTTGATGGCAGCATATCGTATTTTGGTTGTTTCGCGAACTTAGTTGTTTCGCGAACAGAGGAGGGTGCGTTTCTAATACTTGGATTCTGGCTATATTGGCTATCTAGTTTGATTCCGCAATGGCCCCTTTACTGATCCCTTCGTATGCGCGAACCTTGAATTTGGCCGACGGCATTTCTTGCTCGAGCGTTGATAATACGTGTTCTGCAATACACTCGACGGTTGTGTCACTCTCCATTAAATAAACGCGCTCTTCCGGTAAAGTGAGACTAAATTCACCTTGCTCGGTTTGATAACTAAAATGCACTTGGCCAGCCGCGAATTCACTGACATCTTCACTGGTGCCCAAGTAAATATCATTCCAGCGCTTTGCCAGCTCCTTTTCCAGCTTTCGATTTCTGAGTTTGTTTTTCCAAATCTCAATTTTGGAGCGATGGCCATGGGCAATGCGTTGGCAGTTGCCATCATGCTTTTTAAGTCCGTGACTATAAGTGTAGTAACGGCCAATACCGCTCTCCTTATGTAAACTGATCTTGATGTCATTGATGTTGTCAGGGAGCACTTGAATGAGCTGATCAGCAATAAATTCGCTTAAACGCTTTCGTGAGATTCGGCTCACTTCTATTAGGCAGAGGGAGCTGTGTGGGGAAATATGGCGAATTTGCTCATTCATAGTTGAGCTAAATTCGATCAAAGTGCCCGACGCATGTGGTGTGAGACGAACACCCTGATAGGTCATTGGCACTAACAATTTGTGATCAACCTCTTGGTCAATCCATTGTTTAACCGTTTTCTTAACCTTAGCAAAGTCAAACACCATGCTCTGCTTGTCGAGCTCGCCACCCAATTCGATGTTAACTGACCAGCTCGCGCCAATCAGGCCTCGTTGCGGGTCTAAGATAGAGCAATCAATTACCGTTAAATTATCTACAAAAAGGCGTGGCATGAGTATAAATCAGGTGTTATTCATAAGCTGAACTATACTACAATTCGCAGGTTACAAATCTGCAGGCTACTAATAAATGACCATTACTCGCTTTCCCCCATCTCCCACCGGCTATCTTCACATTGGCGGCGCGCGCACGGCGCTCTATTCATGGTTACACGCTCGTCAGAATGACGGTAAGTTTGTGCTGCGTATTGAGGATACCGATTTGGAGCGCTCAACCCAGGATTCTGTGCAGGCCATTTTAGACGGCATGGAATGGTTAGGTCTGGATTATGATGAAGGTCCTTATTATCAAACCCATCGTTTTGATCGGTATAAAGAAGTTATCAATCAACTATTGAACGAAGGCAAGGCCTATCATTGTCAGTGTTCGCGCGAGCGTCTGGATGAAATGCGTGAAACACAAAAGGCGAATGGGCAGAAACCGAAATATGACGGGCGTTGTCGTGAGCTTGGGTTAAGCGACAGTGAGAATACCGTTGTGCGTTTTAAGAATCCGATTGACGGCGATGTGGTAATTCACGATTTGGTGAAGGGCAATATTGCTATCTCGAATCATGAACTCGACGATCTCGTGCTCGCGCGCCCAGACGGCGTGCCGACCTATAATTTGACTGTGGTGGTTGATGATATGGATATGGGGATCACGCATGTGATCCGTGGTGATGATCATATTAATAATACACCGCGCCAAATCAATATTCTAAATGCCCTGGGTGCGACTCTACCGTTGTATGGTCATGTGCCAATGATATTGGGTGAAGACGGCGCACGTATGTCAAAGCGTCACGGCGCGGTTGGCGTAATGCAGTATCGTGACGATGGTTTTCTGCCTGAGGCGTTGCTGAACTATTTGGTGCGCCTAGGTTGGTCGCACGGTGATCAAGAACTTTTTAGCATTAGCGAGTTGCTGAAATTGTTTAAGGTAGAAGATGTCAGCCGGTCGCCTTCTACGTTTAATCCTGAAAAACTTCTGTGGGTAAATCAGGAAAAAATAAAGGCGCTCAGCGCCAAAGAACTTTTGCAAAAGAGTGAATGGCATTTTTCTAAAGTTGGGCTGACGCCGCCGTCTGGTGACTATGCGGAATCGGTTGTTGCGCTAATCCAGGATCGCTGCAAAACCTTGATCGATGTGGTTGATCAAACACGTTTCTTTTTCGCTGATATTGATTCTTATGATGAAGCGGCGGTTAAAAAGTGGGTAAAGCCAGTGTCGCCAGGGCTACTTAGAGCCTTAATTACTAAGTTACACTTACTAAGTGAGTGGAGTGCTGAAGCAATTCAGGCTGCGGTGCAGGGCGTTGTTGATGAAAATGAAGTGGGTTTTGCTAAGGTTGCTCAACCTGTTCGTATCTCCGTCACGGGCAGTACTATGTCGCCGTCGATTGATGCAACTCTGGCGTTATTAGGGCGCGACACAAGTCTGGCACGCCTAGAAGCAGGCTTGAACGCATTTGAATTGATATTAGCGTCACGGGCCTAGGCATGAGTCTTTTATAAGACAAGTTGTTGATTTAAAATTGTTTCGCGATTTCAGTGAGACACGAATGTAGGCTGGCGTATGAAAAAACTTTAATAGACTCGTGACGCTAAAGTTTTTCACTGTTAGAATAATCTGCGAAGTTTATAACTGATTTGCAATGAATCTTTGGTTGCTTGGAAAGATTTTAGCAAATTGAGTCGGGGTTTATGTTTTGGAAGCTCTGCACCATCTGTGGAAAGGTTGGAGCTGCGTTGCAATTAAAAGGCTTGGCTTGTAATGCGAATCCGTTATAGACTTAGAAGTGTAAGTTCTGCCATAGACAGAGCCGAAAAATAATAACAAAGCCCGTGCGGAATTGTTTGAGACTGGATTTTATAAGCCCTACATCACAAGTTTTGGCTTGCTGAAGAAGTTTTAATAAAATTGAGTTTTAATGATTTTAGCAAGGGGTAGCCTTAGGAGAAGATGTTTGCCTTGCTTGTGCGAAAGCGTAAACACTATTGTTAAAGATGCGGCAATAGCAGGTAGTTTCAAACCTTGCTTAGCTGGTAAATTTACAAACGGAGTTTGCACCAACGCCCAAGGGCTTTTGTTACTGCAATCAATTCGGACTTGTTTAGTTTCGACATTTTTTGTTAAGTATCAGTCGTGTGATTAGTCACGTCGGTTTTGTTAAATCTGTTTTCTTCTGTTGATTGCAGTTAAATTTAATAATAACCCGCCTTGCTTTGCGCCATAGCTGTTCTTCATCTTTCCTATTATTGCTCTGTTAAAAGGTCTGCTTTGTTGTTAAAAATATCCTCGTGCGTCATAGTTGGTGTGCAAGGGCAGTATAGTTGAATAACTGAATTTCAATTCTTCTCATCTGTATGTTTACTTCTATTTATTGGTTCTGGCATTCAAAGCTTTAGCAATAATAAAAGTGGTAGCTATATAGCTGCGGGGAATTTAAACGAATCGGTTTTTTGCGACAGGTCCACTTCTTGTTTGACAGAGTTGGGTTTTGGCGTACAAAGCTGATGATTATTGAATCTAGCTAAATAGATTTCATTACAAGAGGTTAAATCTAAAATGAAAAAATCTGTGTTGAATTGGATTGGTCAAGCTGTAGCAGTCGTTGCTATTAGTATGATCGCTGCGACCACTGCGCTGGCGCAGTCAGTCGACCAAGAGTTTGCTCGCGAGCTCAAACTGGTAGAGGGCTTGAAAGTCTATAACAAGCAATTAGAAGACCAGCTCAAAGCTCAAAATGTAGCAAAGCGCGAAATCCAAGCGTCAATCGGTAAAGCTAATGAACTTGAGCCACAAGTTGCCCCTTTGTTAAGTAAAATGTTGAATGCTTTAGAAGTGTTTGTGAAAGCTGACCTTCCATTCCATAAAGACGATCGTATGGCAAGCGTGTTCAGGTTGAAAGATTTGATGACAAACCCTGAAGCAACAACGTCGAGTCGCTTCCGCAGCATTATGGATATCTACACTGTTGAGATGGAATACGGCAATAATTATGAAGCGTATACCGCCGTCCAAAATGTTAATGGCGAAGATATCGAAGTTGATATGTTGCGCATTGGTCGAATTGCACTTTATTTCCAAACTAAAGATCAAAAAGTATCGGCAATGTGGGATACCGTTAATAATGGTTGGAAAATCCTTCCTTCCGATACCAATCGAAATATCCGTAAAGCAATTAAAGTGGCGGCTAAAACTACAGCCCCAGAATTGCTAAGCTTGCCACTTACTGCTCCGGAGGGCGTGTAACATGAAGCGTATTCTTACTGCCGTTGCTCTTGCAGCAACTCTTGTGATTGCCCCGGTGCAAGCTCAAACCGTTGATCAATTGCTAAGCCAAGTCAAAAATGGCACTTTGCAAAAAAGCCAAACAGCGATCGATTTAGAGAAACGTTTTGCCTCTGCAGGTGCAGGTAAAGCGGCTATTGTTGCCAAATTACGCGCGGATCGAGCGGCTTTAGAAGCGCGCAGCGATGCGTTAGAAGCACAGTATGCGACCAACGATGAACAGTTGGGCGCTTTGCGAACCAATCGTCAAAGTTCATTGGGAGATTTAAAAGATCTGTTTGGAGCGGTTCAGCAAATTGTCGGCGAAGCCGAGGCGAACTTTGAAACATCGATAATTTCAGCGGAGTTTCCTGGTCGTGGTGCTAACTTTGCCGATATTACTAAGAAAGTATCTAACCAGGCCAATCAATTGGTGACTGCTGATGAGATCGAGTCAGTATGGAAGTCCGTTCTTAATGAGATGGCGCAGCAAGGGAAGATCACTAAGTTCAACGCCAACGTGGCCACCGCTGCTGGCGCTAAAGAAAGCCAGTCAGTTGTTCGCGTAGGAACGTTTAACTTAATCGGCGATGGCGCGTTTCTTACCTTTGGTAAAGGCGGCGTTGCAGAGCTGCCACGCCAGCCGGATGGCCGCTTTTTGAGTCAAGCAAGCGATCTGTTCAATGCGTCAGGTGAAGGTGCTGAATTTGCATTAGACCCAACTCAAGGTACGCTTCTTGGTGCCGCTGTTGAAGCCCCGAGTTTGGGTGACCGCATCAATCAAGGTGGCTTGGTTGGTTACATCATTCTTAGTGTTGGTGCCATTGCCGCGGTCATCGCATTACTTAAAATTGTTACTCTGTTCGGTGTGTCAGCCGCTGTTAATAAGCAGGCCAAGAATCCTGGCTCTCCTTCAGAGAAGAACCCATTGGGTCGAGTATTGAAGGCCGTGCAAGATAGTCCAAGCAATAGTGCGCAAGACGCTGAGGCGATGGAATTGAGATTATCAGAAGCGATTATGAAAGAAACACCCAAGTTAACGTCTTGGTTGATGTTCTTGAAAATCGTATCAGTCGTAGCACCCCTTGCCGGTCTATTGGGAACAGTACTCGGTATGATCGAGACGTTCCAATCGATTACTTTGTTTGGCGCAGGCGATCCAAAGCTAATGGCTGGCGGTATTTCACAAGCGCTAGTGACTACCGTTTGTGGTTTGGTTGTAGCGATTCCAATTGTATTACTTCACACTGCGGCCGCTTCTAAAGCTAAGCGTGTTGAAGAGATCTTGGAAGAGCAATCAGCCGGTATGGTTGCGCGCCAGATCGAAGGTTAATTTCCAGATATAGAAATACTTCGATCCCAGGCTTAACTTACGAGCATCTAGATCTACTAATATAGTGTTCAGATTGCTCGTAGGTCAGGCAAATAAGAAAGTTGTTGGCTGTATATGTATGGCCAGCACGCAATAGAGGTTTCATCAGATGCCAGAATTTATTTCACTCGCTTATGAGTACATTCGAGATTTTATGGAATTGGGCGGTCCCGTTCTTTATTTGATCGCATTGCTGCTTATTATTATGTGGTTCATGATTATTGAGCGCATATTTTATATTCGTGGCCCGCATAAGCGTGCGGTACAAGCCGCGATGGATGAATGGGAATCACGCTCAGAACGCAGCTCTTGGGCAGCACATCAAGTCCGTGAGCAACTGGTTTCGACGGTCGGCAGCAAACTAAAAGAAAACTTGTCTATGATTCAGGCTTGTGTCGCCTTAGCACCATTGTTTGGTCTACTAGGGACAGTAACTGGCATGATCGAAGTTTTCCAAGTCATGGCTATCAATGGCACTAGTAACGCCCGTGCAATGGCTGGTGGTGTTTCTCGTGCAACGGTTCCAACGATGGCTGGCATGGTTGCCGCACTTTCAGGGCTTTTCTTAAGCTTTTGGTTGCAGCGCAAAACTGAGCAAGAACGCGAATTATTGGACGAACACTTAACGCTTGATCATTAAACCGATTTAAGCCACTCAAACGAGATTCTTTACAATTAATTAAATTGTAGGAGTTGGGAGACAGTAAATGAGAAGATTGAGAAACAAGCAAGAAGATGACGCTAAGATTGACATCACCCCGATGTTGGATGTGGTGTTTATTATGCTTATTTTCTTTATCGTGACCGCTAGCTTTATTAAAGAAAGCGGGGCGAAAGTAGTAAAGCCTGAGGCTGAAAATGCGGTAAAGCACCCTAAAGCAACAGTGCTTTTAGCGATCGACGAGAACAATGAAATTTGGTTGGACCGCCGAATTATCGACCCTCGAGCAATTAAAGCGAATGTTAATCGTTTGCGTGCCGATAACCCTGATGGCGAAGTGATCGTGCAAGCTGATGTAGAGTCTAATGCTGAAACAGTACTAAAAGTAGTAGACGCCCTTAAGCAAGCAGGTATTCCGGTTCCAACTGTTGCGACTAAGTCGGAGTAATTATCATGGCAAAACCTATTTCTTTAATGATGTCTATACTGGTGACTCTGGGTCTGATTGCCGCCATGTATGCCTTAATCAAAATGAAAGATCCCGAGTTGGATAAGGCTGAAGGCATTAAAATACCTAAATTTACCTACGTAGCAAAGAACGAAGACGTTCAAACTATTGCCCCTAAGCCTGTTCGCCCAGATGAGGTGCAGGAGCAACCAGATGTGCCAGAAACAAAGATCGTGCCCGATCGCGTTGACGTCAATTCTGACCTGGGGCTAGG
This sequence comes from Arenicella sp., assembly GCA_965230315.1. Taxonomy (GTDB): domain Bacteria; phylum Pseudomonadota; class Gammaproteobacteria; order Arenicellales; family Arenicellaceae; genus Arenicella. Next base: position 2,107,299 of record CBDDKT010000002.1, on the reverse strand, counting down.
CGCAGTGAAAGTGGGTATTAATCGTGACTTAAAAGGTTTCAACTCTAACGATGGCGAATACTTGCCAATTTTCCGTGCACCACCAATTTTCCCGCGAAGAGCACTGGAGCGTGGTATTTGCGGTTGGGTTGAATTGACTTACACAGTAACGTCTGCGGGAACAACTAAAGACGCGGTAGTTGTGAATAGTTCATCAAAAATGTTTGAACGAAACGCGATTAAAGCGGCGCTCAAATATAAATACAAACCACGCCAAGTTGGTGGGAAAGCAGTAGATGTACCAAATGTGGGGATTCTTATCTCATTTAAGGTTGACGGCCAGGATTGTTAGAAAGTTTATGGCGTATAAATAAACCTAACTACCTTGCGAATAACCACAGAAAAAATAGCAGTGATTGGAACTATTCGAGTTTTGAAAAGGGCTATTAAAAGGTGAAAAAAATGATCAAATTGACATCAGTTAAAAATCAGTTAAAACCACTTCTCAGTGCAAGCCTAAGCGTAGCCATTATGCTGCCGCTATTGGCAACCGTTGACGTAACGGTATTTGATGAGCAATATGCCCACGCACAAGAATCTAAGTCTAAGCCAGAAAAGCCAAAAACTAAGAAGGTTCAATCTATTCGCCAAAAGCACATTAAGGTGTTTGAGAAGATTCAGGAAGCGTTTGAAGCAGAAAATAATGCGGAAGCGCAACGATTACTGGATAAGCTGTCTAAAGAAGACGATCTTAATAATATCGAAAAGGCCTATATAGCGAATTATCGTGGCAATATCTGTTTTTCGAATGATCGCTTAGATTGCGCTTTGCGGGAGTTCAAAAAAGTAACCGCCACTCGTGAGGGCTTACCAGAAAGCTTTTACAACCAGATGCTCTATGTCATTGCTCAGGTATTATTTTCGCAAGAAAAATATCGTGAAGCACTGAATTACGCGCAAACTTGGTTTAAAACTCAAGAAGACCCAACCGCAGATGCGTATATGTTGGTTGGCCAGGCTCACTATATGCTTAAAGACTATAATAAGTCGTTACCTAATGTTCAAAAAGGGATCGCTAAATACGTAGAGCTTGGCAGTATTCCCAAAGAAGGATGGTTGAATCTTTTAAGCAGTATTTATCGTCAAAAGAACGATTTTAAGAAAATGTTGCCAGTGGTTAAGCAACTGGTACAGCATTATCCGAAAAAAACCTACCTTTTAACCATGGCCGGTATTTTCAATGAACTTGATGATCAAGTTCGCATGACCGCAATGTATCAGGCAATGTATGACAAAAATCTGTTAACCACAGAGTCAGAAGTGGTGACATTGGCGTCACTACAAATGAGTCAGGAAAACCCATTTCATGCATCTGAGATTATGAAAAAGGGCCTCGCATCTGGTTTGCTTAAGAAAAATTTGAAAAACTATCGCCTTTTTTCGCAAGCACTCTATGCTGCGCGCGAATACGATGATGCACTTGACCCTCTTTCTAAAGCGGCTGGTTTAGCGAAGGATGGCAAGCTGTTTAATCAATTGGGTCAATCATACGTCGCGTTGAATCGCTGGCGTGAAGCCGAGTCAGCGCTCAATAAGGCTATTAACAAGGGTGGCTTGACCAACACCGGCCAAACTTTAATCAGCAAGGGTTTGACTCAGTTCGAGCAAAAGAAGTTTAAAGCGGCTGAGGCAACCTTTGCACGTGCTCAAAAATACGAAAAAGTATCGCAAACAGCAGCAAACTGGATTCGTTACGTAAAGGCTGAAGTTCGTCGCTTACAAGAACTGGATGCCCCGATTCAAGAAATTGATACCAGTGTCGAGCCAGTCGCTGGACGTTAGTTCAATCTGAATTGAGATAATAGAAGAGAATTTGTAATTCCTGAATATAAGCATGAATTAACCAGGTCTTTTTAGGCTTGGTCACCTTAAGAGGTTAAGTATGGGTACAGTAGTACTAAAATCGATGGTTAGAAAGAGTCTGATTGGCGCCGCATTAGTAGCCCTGGCTCCCAGTGCAGCGTATGCTGATCGAACCGACGATATTGTTAGCAATAATCAGAACCGATTAAAAGCGGGTGCTGCGTCTCAAAAGCGTATCGATGATACGTCTGAGCGCACTGAGAAAATTATTTCGCAATACCATCAGCAGCGTAAAAATGTCGAGGTTCTTAAGAAATTTAATGAACGCTTACGTCGAACTTTGCAAGCTCAAGAAGTCGCTATGAAAAAGCTTGAACGTTCAATCGAAGATGCTTCATTAATCGAGCGTCAAATCGTACCGCTTATGTTGAGTATGATCGATGGTCTGGAAAAGTTTATTGCTGCAGATATCCCATTCAAGTTAGATGAACGTCAAGCGCGTCTGGCTCGAATCAAGAGTTACTTGACCAATGCAAATATCTCAGCAGCAGAGCGCTTCCGCCAGGTGTTAGATGCGTATTCAATTGAAAATGCCTACGGTCAGAGTATCGATGTTTTTACCGAGGAGCTAGAACTTGGTGGTGTCAATAAAACTGTGAATATTTTGCAAATCGGCCGTTCAGGATTGTATTTTCAAACTATCGACGGTGCTCAGTCTGGCTATTGGGATAAAGTTAATAAGCAATGGCAAGATCTGGATGCGTCACATAATGCCGGGATTTCCAAGGCTATTCGCATTACTCAGGGTAAGGAAGTTAATGATCTAATGACATTACCTGTTGCAGCTCCGGAGACAATTTAAGATGACTGTTCTTTCTAGAATCGAAACCACAATTGAGTCTCGAATAATGAAACAAACGATAATAAAAACTGTTTTTACCGGCGTTTCGGCGATTGCAATTCTTTTAGGTGCGGTGAATTCTCAAGCGCAAGAGCTTAATATTGATGAGGTTTATAGCGCTACTCAGCGAGCAACGACTAAAGAGCGCGGTATTAACGCAGCGCGTGAAAATGCATTCAAGGCTGAACGCAGTAAGCAACAGGGCCGCCTGAACGCAATGACCAATGAGCGGACTCGGCAGGAGCGTATTGGTAAAGAATTGGAGCGCGCATTTGATACTAACGAAGTCCAAATCAAAGCACTACAGGCCGAGCTAGCAAAAGAACTGGGCGACCTAAAGCAACTGTTTGGGGTGATCCAATTATCAGCTTCAGAAGCTCAGGAAGCTTATAAGACTTCCTATATTAGTGCTCAATATCCTGGCCGTGCTGAGAGTCTACGTCAGATGGTTGCTAAAATGGCGAGCCTCACCGAGCTTGTTTCTATTGATGAGATCGAAGATCTTTGGTACCAATTACAAAATGAAATGACCGAGCAGGGTAAGATTGTTAAATACACTGCTCCAGTACGCTTTAAAATCGGCGAAGAAGAAGACGAAGAAGGAAATATTACTCCCGTATATGAGTCACGAGACTTAGAGGTTACCAGAGTTGGCGTATTTAGCGCGGTTAGTGGTAATGACATTCTTCTCTACAACGATGCTACAGGTTTCACAGCCTTAGACCGACAAATGGGTGGCAGCCGGGCAGCCTTTACGGGTCTTTCGAATAACTTACAATCTCTGTCAAGCGGCGTAACTCCTTTTATGCTTGATCCAAGTAAAGGTATTTTATCCAGCGCTTACGTTCGAGAACCAACCATTGCTGAAAAAGCCCAGGAAGGTGGCGTGGTTGGTTATGTAATTATCGGTTTAGGCTTGATTGGTTTGCTAATAGCCGTGCTTCGAATACTCATTTTGATTGGTGTCGAAGGAAAGGTACGTAAACAAGCTCGTGATCTGAAACGACCTTCGTTGGGTAATCCATTAGGTCGAGTTATTAAGGTTTTCCAAGATAATCCCACCACAGACCCTGAGTCGATGGAATTAAAACTTGGTGAAGCGATGCTTAAAGAATCACCCAAACTTAATGCCTGGGTGATGTTTGTTAAGATCATTGCGGTTGTCGCACCTTTGTTGGGTTTACTAGGAACAGTGACAGGTATGATTCAAACCTTCCAGGCGATTACGCTCTATGGTGCTGGTGACCCTCAGACCATGGCTGGTGGTATATCACAAGCATTGGTAACAACTGTACTAGGTCTAATTGTTGCAATCCCAATGGTGTTCTTACACTGGTTGGCTTCCAGTCGTGCGAAACGTATTGAAGGTGTTCTCGAAGAGCATGCGGCTGGTTTAATCGCAGAACAATATGAAGGAAATCGTTAAAAGAACGTTCAACAAATAAATCCACTGAGCATTGCTTAGAATTTAGTGTGCTCATACGAGGAAATAATAAATGAAAAGATTAGGTAAACAAAATACCGAAGAAGAAACCGATATTGATATCACGCCCATGCTGGACGTGGTATTCATCATGTTGATCTTTTTTATTGTGACGGCAAGCTTTGTTAAAGAATCAGGCATCGATATCAACAAGCCACCTGCATCAAATGAACCACCAAACCCTGATGCGCCAAAGCCTATTGTTATTGAAATTGATAAGCTGAATGAAATTCGTATTGATCGTAATGTTGTTGATTTTCGAGCTATCAAGTCAACCGTAACCCGATTGCGCGCAGAGCGACCTGATGCGGCTGTAGTGGTTAAGGTTCATCCAAAAGCTCAGACTAAAGCTATCGTACAAGCTATTGATGGCATTAAGTCTGCCAACGTTTCCCAGCCCACTATTTCGTTAAGTGAAGGGTAGCTGATTCAACTGATCGTTAAATTGATCTAACCAAAAAGCGTGCTTTTGAGCACGCTTTTTTATTGGTGTTTTAAAAGTCTGCCTCAATATGTCACTTTTATGGTAAATCAATTATCGGCTCGATGTTCGAATTGAGTCGTGGTAGCTTGGAAGCTCAATATTAAATGGAGAATGATATGCTTAGTCTTTTTCGTAAGAACGCCTTAGAGCTTGGCAACGTTGAATCGCAGAGAGAGTCGGACATTGATATTACGCCCATGCTTGATGTCGTGTTTATCATGCTTATCTTTTTTATCGTAACCGCAAGCTTTGTTAAGGAATCCGGAATTGGTATCAATAAGCCCTCGGCAAACTCGAGCGTTACACCTCAATCCGAATCAATTGTTGTGGAGATTTCGGCCAGCAATACTATTCGCATTCAATCTTTTGAAGTTTCAGAAGCGGCTATCAAAGCGACGATCGTGCGCTTACGAGCCGAATCGCCAGACGCTGCGGTGGTGGTTCGCTTAGATCCAAAAGCTAAAACAGATACTATGATCGCTGCAGTTGATGGGATACGTGCAGCCAAAGTAAATCTACCTTCAATTAGCCTAATAAAAGGCTAAGAAAATTATTATAAAGGATGCGTTGATTTGTTATCGTACTGCGGAGCAGGGCATACATAAGTGATTACCATTAAATTAAATAAAGATGATTAAAGTTGCTATTAACGGTTTTGGCCGTATAGGTCGTAACGTTTTACGAGCGTTACATGAAAATGGATATACCGACAAGGTAGAAATAGTTGCCATAAACGATTTAGCGCCGATCGAATCCAATGCGCATTTGTTGCAGTACGACACCACGCACGGCCGTTTCAATGCAAAGGTAGATTTCACTGACGACAGTATTAGTGTTGATGGAGTGTCGATTCCCGCCTTCATGCAAAGAGACCCCGCTAAATTGCCTTGGGGAGACCTAAACGTGGATATCGTTTTTGAATGCACTGGATTTTTTAAAGTGCGCGATAAGGCTGATCTTCATCTGCAGGCAGGTGCCAAGAAAGTGTTGGTATCCGCTCCCGGCAAGGGGCTAGATGCAACGATTGTGTTCGGCGTTAATCAACAGCAATTGAGCGTTAGCGATCGATTTGTTTCTAATGCTTCGTGCACAACTAACTGCCTTGCACATGTTGCTAAAGCGATGCATGACGCTATTGGTATTGAAAGCGGGTTAGCCAACACCGTACATGCCTATACCAATACACAGAATCTACTTGATTCATATCATAAAGATAAGCGTCGGGGCCGAGCCGCTAGTTACTCCATGATTCCAACGTCAACCGGTTCTGCTAAGGCTATAGGCAGTGTAATTCCAGAGCTGGATGGCAAGCTTGACGCCGTCGCTGTGCGGGTGCCAACGCTCAATGTTTCTTTGCTCGATTTTACCTTCGTCCCCAGTAAATCAACCAGCGTTCAAGAGATCGCTTCTATTTTCGAAGACTATGCGCAAGGATTGGATTCGATTTTCGAGTTGAACCAGCGCCCTTTGGTGTCTATCGACTTTAATCATAATCCTGCTTCCTGCATTGTCGATTTAGATCAAACGCGTATCGCGGGAGGATTGGTCAAGTTACAAGCTTGGTATGATAACGAGTGGGGTTTCTCTAATCGCATGCTGGATACAGCCATAGCGATGACCAACGCAGAATAAACGCTACCTAGCGTTTCCAGGTTTGGTCTTACGCTCATACAAAAACTGGTTTGCACTTACTCGGCCACTCTTGAGGTTTTTTTTGCATTGGCCTGGTTTTTATGCACTTTTGCCCCTAAACAGCCTTAATTTCAACCATAATTTTCATTTGATTCATGAGTACATCTTCGATAAGCACGTCTATCCGAACTTCTTTAACAACATTGGCTGAAAATGATATTGCCTCCGGTATAAAGGCTAAGTTTTACCACGATAAAGAGCGTGCTGATCGCTTTGCATATGATTTTGAGCAATTCTATATCGATATCAGCAAAACTCACATCAGTGATGATTTAGTGCAGCGGTATACCGACTTCGCGAATGAGATTGATTTCGCAGGCAAACGACGGTCATTTCTGGCAGGGGAGCGAATCAATAACTCGGAAGATCGATCTGTTCTGCACGCTCTATTAAGGGATGTTGAGAATCAAGGCATTGAAATGGTCGATCAAGACACTCTCGCGCAAGCTGGCGACGCTAAGCGTCAATTCGTTGAGCAGTATCATCAAATTCGCATACAGCTTGCTAAAAGAACGACCCCCATCAAAGACATTATTCATGTCGGAATTGGCGGTTCATCGCTGGGGCCTCAACTGGTATTTGAAGCTTTGAGTGGCCTTGATGCGACAACGAATATTCATTTCATAGGCAATATAGATGCTCATCAATTAGTCTCCGTTCTAGATCGCTGCAACCCTCAAAGTACCCTCGTAATTGGTGTGTCGAAGACCTTCACCACCGCCGAAACATTGAAAAACTTAGATTCAATTGCCGATTGGTTCAGATCGAGCGGGGTTGCCAATCCGTTAGCACACTTTTACGGAGTAACTGCAGCTCCAGAAAAAGCTAACGCCTATGGAATCGCCGCTGATAATGTTGTGTCTTTTCCAAATTGGGTCGGTGGTCGCTATTCGGTATGGTCGTCAGTGTCATTATCGGTGGCGTTAGTAATAGGTATCGATCAGTTTGAAGAGTTTTTAAAAGGCGCCGCCAGCATAGACCAGCATTTTTATACGCAAGATCCAGAATCCAATGTTTGCTTTTTAGCGGCCATGCTTGATCACTACTATGGCAATTTTCTGGATGCTAAATCGCGCGCGATCTTTGCTTATGATTACCGTCTTCGCTCATTGGTCGACTACTTACAACAACTTGAGACTGAGAGTAACGGTAAGGATCGACAACGAGATGGCAGTCCGGTTGATCAACAAACCTCGCCGGTGGTGTGGGGAGGTGTCGGCACCGATGTGCAACATTCTGTATTTCAAATGCTGCACCAGGGCACCTCATTAATTCCGTCGGAGTTTATTCTCGTGAAACATCCAGATCACGAGCTGGACGATCATCATCAAGAATTATTAGCCAATGGCTTGGCGCAGCCCGCAGCCCTATTGGCAGGTCAGGATTTACAAACTATCAATCAGATTCACGCCGAAGATGATTTAACTGAGCTCGCCAAGAAGGCGAAACTGTTTTCCGGCGACCGACCTTCCACTACTATTTTGCTGCAACGACTTACGCCAAATGCACTTGGCGCTTTATTGGCGTTCTATGAGCACCGCACATATTGCTTTGGAGTATTAACGAATATCAACTCGTATGACCAAATGGGTGTGGAATTGGGAAAACGCTTAGCAAAGCAAGTGAGGCCGCTGCTTGATACCAAAGAAGGTCAGGCACAAAAAAGCGCGGACGGTTTCGATCCGTCCACGCTTAAATTGTTAGCTAAAGTAACTGACGACTAGCTAATCGAGTCTAAATTGAACCTTGGTAGAAATTGAAGTGCTTCGAACCGGTAGGCCAGTGGCTTGATTTCGAGCTGGTGAGAAGCGCCATTTCTTAACCGACTTAACCGCGGCATCATCAAAAGTCTGCGAAGGTTCTGACTGAACAACGGTCACATCGACTGGTTTGCCATCGGTGTCGATAAAGAAGCGCACTTGAACCCAGCCTTCAACGTTATTTTTTAGTGCACGAGAAGGATAGCGAGGAGCCTCTCGGCTGATGATTTTCGCTGGGATAATTTTAGGCGGTTCTGGTTTAGCCTCTTCCACCGCGGCCGCGGCTGCTTCGGCGGCATCCGATTCTGCTGCCAGTGCAGCCGCCTTCTCAGCTTGTTTCGCTTTTATCTTAGCGGTCAGTTCGTTCAAGCCTTTACGGTCAACATTGAGGCGCTTAACTAGCGCGCTATATTTGTTTGTTTCTTCTTCATTTTCCGCAGCGAAGGCTTCATTGGCTTTGGCTAATAAGCTGGCACTCAAGGATTTCACCCTGGGTTCCGAATTAGATTTACTGATTTTATTAGCTTTTAAGGCTTCAGAAACGAGTGAATATGCATTGCCTTTGGTCGGCGGTGTTAAGTTGCCTTGCGCCAGTGCCTCATCAATCTTACCAATCAATACCTGCTCAGCTTTCAAAGCGGCGGCGGCTGATGATGCACCTGCTTGACCGTCACCTAACCGTTCTAAAACAGCCGTTGTTTTGGCGATATCTTCGGCGGTGCCATTTTCTTGTATATCTTTAACGTGTGCGCTAATCGCCTTACCCAAGTTTTCGGTTAGCGCATCGTTTTCCAAATTAAGTGGCTCGATCGCGCGTAAGGCTTCGATTGTTTTCAAGGCTTGATCAAAGTCAGCACTGGCAACCTGCTGTTCATAAGAGGTGCGCAGTGACTCAGCAACCGTTTTTCGACCTTCATAAGCGGTTGGATCATAAGGGTCAATTGCCAGCACTTGATCATAATATTCCAGTGCGTTATCCCCTTTCGGTGAAATATAGCGTCCTTCCAAAAGGGCATTCGCCGCTTGTTGGTTTAATTCATTGGTAACTGATACAGTCGACGTTACTTCTTCTACTGCTTCAACAACCGGTTCTTCGGTATTAGTAACAACCACAGGTGCGGGCGTGTCATCACCACCTAAAAATAGGAAAGCTACAATGCCTAAGACAACAACACCAATACCAGCGTAAATTGCTGGATTGGTTTTGCGACTGGCCGCCAGAGAGTCGATGCTTGCTTTGTTTTCAGCCGGACCGACACTCATGATGTCTTCACCAGCGGCTTGTTTAGCAATCAGCTCTGCATTCAAGGCATAGCCCGATTTAAATGCCAGAAAAATTTGATTTGGGTTGACCGGCTTATTAAAGGCTCGGTAGACCAAAGGTTGAATATTTGATTTTAGAATCTCACTAAGAGGTTCCTTTTCACCAACCATTATGAGTACTTGGGTCGGGTCAGCTTGTTTCAGCTTAATCGCTTGGTCAATAGCTGCTTCTACACCGCCACCAGCACTGTCGATATCAAAGATGATAATGCCATTGCCTTCGAATAGTTCGGTGCTGCTTAGCACTTCTCCAACTGACTCTCTAGCATTGAATTTCTGATCAGTTGTGTTGTTACCGATAATGGCTTCGACCACTGATGAATCGGCCGATATCACCAGAGCTGAAGGTTTTGTATTCTCGTCAGACATGCATCCTCCTCTATTTGTTTTTTAATGGGGGTAGTTTGAGTTTGGCTGGTTATGAACCTAAGCCATGTCGTCGTTTTCGTTTGAACGTGCTCATAATAGCACTCAAATTGCTAATTACCATCTTGTAAACAAGCCAAACGGTCAAAATTCACGATTTTTGACCCAACTTTTTCAGTTTGTACGACTAAGTTGGCACCGATATCGCGATCGAGCTCAGTTCACGGGGCGCCAGATTAGGCGCCACCGATATTTCTCATCACTTTTTGCTTCGCTCGGTTGAGCTTTTTTTGGTAACGACTTTGCACAATCGCGCTGAGTACAAGCACCGCGAGTATGAAATAAAAGGTTGTTTTAGACATTTGCAATATCTCATTCCCGAACAAAGTCATATGAGATAAATGACCACCTTCGGTGAGAAGCATGACACCGACCAGGAACAGAATAAACAAACCGAGGACTTCATACATTCGGTTCTTTTGCAAAAATTCCGATACCGTGTCGGCCAGAACAACCATCAATATGCCTCCGACAATGATCGCAGTAGCCATAACTTGGAAGACTTCGGTAACTGCCATGGCACTCAATATCGAATCAAACGAGAAGACCACGTTCATTGCAACAATCCAGAAGATCACAAATATCACTGACTTAGGTTCTCGATCTTCACTATCGAGTTCCTCAAGGCTCATCATATGTAGGATTTCTTTCATTGCCGTGTAGAGAATAAATGCCCCTCCGAACAGAACTACCACTGCGTGCAGGTTAAACGTAGCGTGAATTACGCCTTCCCAGTGCAGCGAAAATAGCTCCTGCTGAAATGTTTTGATCATGTTCAACAATAGGAACAACAAAATAATGCGGAAAACCACGGCGAGTACAATGCCCCAGAAGCGTACCGATTTCTGCTTATCTACGGGTGCTCGCTTACTTTCTAATGAGATATACAGCAGATTATCGAAACCAAGCACCGCTTGCAGTGCAATTAACAAGGCCAGATCGACCAGATTCGCTAAAGTAAAAATTTCGGTCATAGTTGCATTCCCCTTTTTTAATATTGGTGTTTATCACCACAGTTATGGCGTATTTATTCGGCTATGTACGGGCCGTGTATGATGCCAATGGATCATGCAACAGCGCGTTTGCCGATTAGGATTTGTTGAACAGTGTTAGATCACTTTGATCATCAGATGCCTGAATCAGCTTATCTGCCAATTCAGAGTTTGCCCAGCAAAAAACGGTACCAGGACATCGCCGTTCGCCAAGGCTATTTCTGTTGGCATAGTCCACGATTCGCGCTTCAATGTAATCGTACCGCTATTGCGTTCGAGGCCATAAAAATCGGGCCCGTTAAATGAGGCAAAGGCCTCCAGCTTATCAAGTGCATTTAGGTCATCGAATACTTGAGTATAGAGCTCAAGCGCACCCCAGGCACTATAGCAACCCGCGCAACCGCATGCGGTTTCTTTGGTGTGTCTGGTATGTGGCGCGGAATCGGTACCAAGAAAAAACCGGCTGGAACCACCCGCGACCACCTCTCTTAAGCGTTGTTGATGAACATTGCGTTTTAATACCGGCAAGCAATAATTGTGCGGTCGAATACCTCCTGCTAACAAATCGTTTCTATTTAGCAATAAGTGCTGAGGCGTTATAGTTGCGGCCATATTATCACTGGCGCTGAGAACAAAATCGGCTGCATCGGCCGTGGTTATATGCTCAAACACGATTTTCAGTTTCGGAAAGCGAGCGTGTATAGGTGCTAGATGCTCATCGATGAAGAGTTTTTCTCGATCGAATATGTCTGTTTCCGGGTCGGTAACTTCGCCATGGATCAGGAGTAGCATTCCAGCGTCGCTCATGGCTTCAAAAACAGGATAGAGTGACTCTATGCCGCTGACTGCCGAATCAGAGTTGGTAGTCGCACCGGCCGGATAGAGTTTGGCCGCAGGAATTTCTTTACTAGTGGCTTCGGTGATTTCTTCGGGTGTGGTCTCGTTGGTCAGGTACAGCACCATCAACGGTTCAAAGTCACTATTGTCGGGTGTTGCGTCTAATATACGCTGCTTATAGGCCAGGGCCTCGATCTTGTTGCAGATAGGGGGCAACAGATTCGGCATAACGATTGCTCGCTTAAAACAACGCGCCGTTGCTGGAACAGTCTCATTTAAGAGTTCGCCATCGCGAAAATGTAGGTGCCAATCGTCTGGCGTGGTAATTGTGATTTGAGACATGAGCAGTTTAGTTAAAAAGGTTATGGCAAGTACTGATTTATCTGTTCAGTGCTTGTGGATTTAAGGCTACAATAGAGCGCTTATGTGGTGTGAATAGAGATTTTTTCAATTCATACCAAGTGACACTAAGTCTAACAAAAAATAAATAGCGAATTCAGTTACATGTCGATCAATATTACTTTCCCAGATGGTGCGGTCAAGCAATTTGATGCTGCGACCACCGGCCTTGAAATAGCCGATGGTATTAGCAGTGGTTTGCGTCGCAATGCGGTGGCTATTGAAGTGAATGGTGAACAATGGGATTTAACTCGAGAAATTACTGAAGATTCCAGTGTGGCGATCATTACGCGTGATACCGAAGAGGGTCTTGATGTATTGCGTCACGATGCTGCTCACGTGATGGCCGAAGCGGTTAAAGAACTGTACCCTGAAACCCAAGTCACGATTGGGCCGTCAATAGAAAACGGGTTTTATTATGACTTCGCACGCGATGACGCTTTCACGCCAGAAGACTTAATCAAAATTGAAGCGCGCATGAAGGAAATTGTGAAGCGCAACGAAGTCATCGAACGAGAGGTCTGGGATCGCACCGAGGCAATCGACTACTTCAATGGTATCGGTGAAACCTACAAGGCGGAGATTATTGCAGACCTACCCGAAGATGAACCCATTACCGTTTATCGCCAGGGTGAATTTCTTGATTTGTGCCGAGGCCCGCATTTGCCTTCGACCGGTATTCTGCGTGATGGCTTTAAGCTTACTAAGTTAGCAGGAGCATATTGGCGCGGCGATTCAAATAATGCGCAATTGCAGCGTATCTATGGAACGGCTTGGGCTGATAAAAAGCAGCTTAAAGCATACTTAAAACGCATGGAAGAAGCTGAAAAACGAGATCACCGTAAGCTCGGAAAAGCTTTAGACCTGTTCCATATTCAAGATGAGGCTCCTGGCAGTGTGTTTTGGCACCCCAAAGGCTGGGCCATATATCAAGCTGTGCAAACGTATATGGCAGAGAAACAATATCAGCATGGCTATAAAGAAATCAAAACACCGCAAATCGTCGATATTTCTTTATGGGAGAAATCTGGTCACGCCGACAAGTTTGGCGACGATATGTTCACATTGAACAATGACGAACGAGAATATGCGGTCAAGCCTATGAATTGTCCATGCCATGTGCAGGTGTTTAATCAGGGCTTGAAGAGCTATCGTGATCTTCCGTTACGGCTGGCGGAGTTTGGTTCATGTCATCGTAATGAAATGTCAGGCTCACTTCACGGTATTATGCGTGTTCGGAGCTTTGTGCAAGACGATGCGCATATTTTCTGCACTGAAGCTCAGATTCAGAGTGAAGTGAAAGAGTTTATCGATTTTCTTCATGCGGTTTATGCTGACTTTGGCTTTGATGAGGTGATCTATAAGTTATCAACTCGCCCTGAACAACGGGTGGGTAGTGATGATGATTGGGATCGCGCGGAACTTGCTCTGGAACAGGCGTTGAATGAAAACGAATTGGAGTGGGAGCTACAGCCCGGTGAAGGTGCATTTTATGGCCCCAAAATCGAGTTTTCATTAAAAGACTGTATTGGCCGAGTGTGGCAGTGCGGCACGGTTCAAGTAGACTTTTCCATGCCAGGTCGTTTAGGGGCTGAGTACATCGCTGAAGATGGTAGCAAACAAGTACCTGTGATGATTCATCGAGCTATTTTGGGCTCAATTGAGCGTTTTCTTGGCATTTTAATCGAACAACACGCCGGTGCTTTACCCGCGTGGCTAGCGCCAGAACAGGTAATGGTCGCTACCATTGTTACGGATGCCAACGACTACGCCCAAGAGGTCGCAGCAGCGCTTCGCAATGCGGGTTTACGTGCTGACGTTGATTTGCGTAATGAAAAAATTGGTTACAAAGTGCGTGAGCATAGCTTGCAAAAGATCCCCGCGATCTTATGTATTGGTAAACGCGAAGCCGAAGAAGGCACGGTTGCTGTGCGTCGATTTGGCAGCAAAGCTCAAACAGTTATGCCGCTGGAAGATTTTATCGAGCACTTTTGCAATGAAGTAGACGAGAAACAGGTATTTGGCGCTCAAGAAAACGCCAACCTATAGTGCAAAATAATAGATAAATAGTAATAGTTACCCAAAACTTCTCACCTAAGAGAAAGGAGAATTACAATAATGAGTATCACTAAGAGTGTTTTAATTGCAGCGGGTATCGCTGTGGTCGGTGCAGGAGCCTACTTTGCCACCGTCTCAACACCACAAAATATTGCGCAGGCAGCAGATTCATCAAAAGTGGATCTCTCAGATGATGCGTCAAAATTGGGCTATACATTCGGCGCGCAAATCGCGACTGATATGAAACGCCAAAACTTACAGGAAGACATTAATGTTGATGCAATGTTCGCCGCATTTAAAGATGTTTTTGCAGGTGAAGAGCCTCGTCTGAGCCTTGAAGAGATGCAAGCAGCGCAAGTAGCTTATCAACAAAAGCAACAAGCTAAATTCCAGGCGATTGTCGACAAAAACAAAGCCGATGGAGAAGCTTACTTAGCAAAGAATGCTAAAAAATCGGGTGTTAAAACCACGGATAGCGGTTTGCAATACGAAGTGCTTCGTGAAGGCAAAGGCAGCACGCCGACGGCAACCGACTCGATTAAAGTACACTACAAAGGCACTTTGATTGATGGTACTAAATTTGACAGTTCCTACGATCGTGGTGAGCCCGCTAATTTTGGTGTGTCTGGAGTGATTCCTGGCTTTAGCGAAGGCCTGCAATTGATGAAAGAGGGTGCACAATATCGACTCACTATTCCTGCTGATATTGCCTATGGAGTTCAAGGCCCGCCAAGCATCGGACCAAATCAGGCGTTGATTTTTGAAGTTGAGCTGATTGAAGTGGTTACGCAGTCGACAACCAAGAAAGCATCTGAATAATGGAACCGAAGCTTGCTCTCTATTACAGTAAGTACTGCTTTTTTTGTCAGAAAGTTCTGATGTTCTTACGCGGCAAAGACCGTGACTTGGAACTTCGAAGCACATCTGATCGAGAAAATGCGCAAGCGCTTATGCAAGGCGGCGGCAAAACGCAAGTGCCCTGCTTACGTATTGAGCAGGCAGACGGCAGTGTTGAATGGATGTATGAATCAAATGATATTATTCGGTATTTAAGCTGAGCCTTAATCCGACTAAATTTCAGGGAGCCAGTTGAATAATTCAACTGGCTTTTTTGTGTTCGGGTTTCGCGTTACGATTTGCTCGGCATGTTTATATTAGAATAGTCTTGGGTCCGAATTATCGCGGAGTTATCATAGGTATTGATCATGAAATATAGAGCGGCAAATATCGACGATCTGGAGAGCTTAAGAGGTCTTGAGCAACGCGTTGTTGATGCTGAAAGACCATTTAACTCCTCGATCAGGGAGTCAGGTGCTCTCTATTATGATATCGAACAGCTAATCGTCGACGAGAATTGTTATATGTTGGTTGGCGAAACTGGCGGTGATATCGTTGCGACGGGTTATGCCAAAATCCGAGAGTCTAAGCCTTCGCTTGCTCATACTTTCGATTCTTATTTGGGTTTTATGTTCGTGGCGCAGGCGTACCGAGGTCAGGGGGTAAATCGGGAAATTATGAATCGTCTTATAAGTTGGAGTCGCAATAAGGGCGTGACTGATTTTTATTTGGATGTCTACTCTGAAAATACGTCGGCGATTAACGCTTATGTAAAAGCCGGATTCTCGGAATCGATCGTAGAGATGAAGTTGAGTCTTTAAGATCAAAGACTCAAGGGGCTGAATCGTTAGTTTTGGAGTTGGTTAAATGAATCGTCGTTGCGCAGTTGTACTTTTTTTTATGTTTTTCGTCGTTCAGTCAACGATGGCAACACAAGAGCCGTATATCGAAAAGACACTTTCAGATTTTGCTAGCGATTCAGGAATGGTCGGGCTCGCCGCGGCGGTAGTGAGAGATGGGAAAATATCATCAGTTCATACATACGGGGTTAGAGAGCTCGGTAGTAGCCATAAAATTACTCCTGAGACTACCTTTCGCGTAGCATCATTGTCTAAAGCATTTGCCGCAACTGTGGCGGCCCAGCTCGATCAAGAAGAAAAGTTGTCACTTAACGACTCGATATCGTTATTCAATAAAGATTTTCGATTGAAGAAAACAGGACAAGCGAAATCGGCAACTTTAGAACACGTGTTGAGTCATCGGCTTTCGCTACCTCCTTATGCCTACGACAATCTTCTAGAAGCGGGGACTAGCCCACCTGAAATCTTGCGCGAAATGCAAAAAGTTGATCCAATTTGCGACGTTGGTTCTTGTTATGCGTATCAAAATGTGGGGTTTAATATGATTGCTTCGGCCATCGAAAAAGCCGAAAAGCAAGATTATGCAGCTTCCGTTAGCCAGCGTTTGTTCAAGCCACTGGGCATGAACGGCGCGTCATTCGGCAAAGACAATTTGATAGGTAACGACAATTGGGCGCGTTCGTATCAGCGTAGGCGCGGCACTGCCTGGCAATCCGTAAGCGTAAAACAGCCCTACTATGATGTGCCCGCTGCAGGTGGTGTAAATGCAAATATCGTTGATATGGCAAAGTGGCTAGTCGCTCAACTTGGAAACACACAGACAGTCTTGCCAAAAGAGCTATTAAGTCGATTGCATAGCCCGTTGATTAAAACACCGCGTGAATTACGGCGTGTGAGGCACATGAATCAGGTCACCGAAGCTCACTATGGACTGGGCTGGCGAATCTATCAATACGCCGGCAATACCGTTGTGAATCACTCAGGCTCGGTTGAAGGCTATGCGGCGCAGATGGCACTATTGCCAGATAAAAATGTCGGTATTGTGCTATTAACCAACTCTAAAACTCGAGATTTTTGGTACATCTTGCCCGAGTTTTTAGATCAGGAGCTTGGGTTGTAGAGTGCGTTGATCGTTCACTCCCTTGCAGCAAGGCCTGGTCGAGTGATGGCTACGTAGTTCTCGATAGCCGACAAAAAAGCCAGCACTTTTCAGGCTGGCTTTTCGGTTTCGTAGAATTGCTCAGACTCTTTGCATCTTAAAATCTGAGCATTTCAGATTTTGCGTATCCAGAGTTTAGGTATCGAGTGCGTCAAAAATGGTTTGGCGAATGTCATCGACGGATCCAACACCTTCGATCTTTACATAGTTAGGAGCGTCATCAGAATCGCTTTCAGAAAATGCGCGATAATAGTCAATCAAGGGTTCTGTTTGTTCATGATAAACGTCTAAACGTTTTTTCACTGTTTCTTCTTTATCGTCGTCACGCTGGACCAGTGGCTCCCCGGTGATGTCATCGATGCCTTCTTCTTTGGGTGGATTATAGATAATATGATAGGTGCGCCCTGATGCAAGGTGGGCACGACGCCCGCTCATGCGTTTTACTATTTCGGCGTCATCAACACTGATTTCGACGACATGATCGATGTCGATACCAAACTCACGCATTGCATCGGCTTGTGGAATAGTTCGTGGAAAGCCATCCAATAAGTAGCCCTTTTCACAATCAGATTCAGCAACGCGGTCTTTAACCATACCTGTGATGATTTCATCGGAGATCAAGCCGCCAGCGTCCATGATTTTCTTGGCTTCCAGGCCAAGCGGAGTTTCCGCTTTAACCGCAGCGCGAAGCATATCGCCTGTGGAGATTTGCGGAATACCAAATTTTTCTGTAATGAAGGTCGCTTGAGTGCCTTTACCGGCACCCGGGCCGCCAAGAAGAATTAGTCGCATATTTTTGCCTTTTGTGAAATAAACAGACCCGCAATCAGCGTTAAAATGCGCGCCACACTGCGAAAGGCCACGTAATTTATCATAAAACTCCCGGAATTCATAAGTCTGAGAGCCTATCTTCGTAGCATTGATTAATCGCCATTAGATTCGAAAAAAGTGACCCTTTCTCTCAGGCAGGCTACTATACACCTACGATTTCAGCATATCAGCGACAACACAGGCCCTAGCTTACGTGACCACTGCAAATAACGACTATTACGCCGCGCAATACCCGATTGACGCATTAGCATCGGATGCGGGGCTAGATACCATCAATACGCAAGAAGCAAGCACCTTAGATGAGGCATTTCGAGAGCGTGTGCGCAGGAGTAGTGAAAAGGTCGCCTATACTCAGTTCAATCAATTATCGGAGAGTTGGGAAACGGTCACTTGGGCCGAGTTGGCTCTTCAGGTTGAGCGCTGGCAAGTCGCATTTCGAGAAAGCGGCCTAGATAAAGGTGATCGAGTCGCAATATGTTATCGAAATAGTGTGGAGTGGGTTATTTTTGATCAAGCGGCGTTACGCTTGGGTTTGGTAATTGTGCCTCTTTATACCGCTGATCGCGCTGATAATATCGCCTACGTCATCGGTGATTCAGGGTCTAGGTTAGTATTATTTTCGGACAGTAGTACCTGGGAAGAGGTCAGCCGTACTGACGAAGATGTAAGCTGTGTTGAGAGGGTATTGGTTTTCTCAGGTCAAGCGCAAGGTATGGTGTCTCTGGTTGATGATTGGTTGCCAGAGCATGGACAACATTTCGAACGTGGTGTCGCCTCGCCAGATGATCTCGCATCAATCGTTTATACCTCCGGCACAACAGGTAGGCCGAAGGGTGTGATGCTATCGCATCGAAACATGTTATCAAATGCCTACAGCGGTATGCGTAGTGTGCCGCTCAAACCAACAGATCGGCTTTTATCGTTCTTACCGCTGTCGCATACCTTGGAACGAACGGTTGGCTATTATGCTTCCTTGATGAGCGGGAGTATGGTGACCTTCAATCGATCTATTAAACAATTATCTGATGATCTGGCACATGTGAAACCGACGGTGTTGATATCCGTGCCACGCATATTTGAGCGTGTGCACAATCAGATCTACGCGGGCTTGGCTGAGAAAGGCGGTCTTCAACGATGGATGTTTAAAACGGCGATTAATGTCGGCTGGCATCGGTTTGAACACCAACAGGGTCTGCGATCTTGGCATCCGAAGTTGCTATTTAGTGGTGTCTTTGATGTTTTGGTGGCTAATAAGGTGAGTGACAAGCTTGGTGGGCAGCTCGACTTTGTTATCGTTGGTGGCGCACCGTTAACCGAAGAAGTAGCAAAAACTTTCATTGCCTTAGGAATTCCATTACTGCAAGGGTACGGCCTTACTGAGTCGAGCCCGGTGGTCAGTGTCAATACCAAATCGCAGAACCGTGTAAATTCGATTGGTCTGTTGCTCCGGGGCGTCAGCATCAAAATCGCCGACAACGATGAATTGTGGGTTAAAGGCGATAACGTCATGATGGGGTATTGGCAAAAACCTGATGCGACGGCTAACGCCATTGTTATTGACGCAGAGGAACGATGGCTGAAAACAGGCGATAGAGCAGCGGTTGATGAACAGGGCTTTCTGCGTATCATTGGTCGAATCAAAGATATTCTGGTTTTGGCCAATGGTGAGAAGGTGCCTCCGCCCGATATCGAAGCCGCTATTGTGCGAAATCCATTGTTTGAGCAGGCAATGGTTGTGGGTGAAGGAAAATCATTTCTAACGGCATTAATCGTATTGAATAAGGCGCTTGAGAAACAGGCTCGTATTGAGCACAGTGGTGATTTTAACGATTATCTTGTCTCCCTTATTTCCGAGCAAATGGAAGACTTTCCTGGCTATGCAAAAATACGGAAAGTACATATTTGTCAGGAAGAATGGACCGTGGAGTCTGGCTTACTAACACCCACTCTCAAGATTAAACGCCCTAAAATACTGTCATTTTATAAAGATGCCGTTGAGCAAATGTACGCGGGCCATGGAGTGTATAAATCGTGACCAAGTTGCAGCTAATTGGTTCGCGGTTTATCGAATTTTGTTTGTTGGCGTTTGCTTGCTGCGTGCTTTTTGCGTGCGAAAATGAGCCACGATCGAGCCAGCCACAAAGCTCTATAGCGTCACACAAACTGAGCGGTGGTAAGGCGATCAAAGACTATGAAACCGCTAGACCGTTGTTGTGGCATTCGGTCTACCCGAATGGTGGTGAAACACTGTATTGTAGTGAGCGATTTAGCAGTGATCACCGAAAGGGGTATAATGTCGAACACGTGTTTCCAATGTCTTGGGCTACTAATGGATTGAATTGTGGAAAGCGCAAACAGTGTCGTGCCCGTAGCAAGGCGTTCAACCAAATTGAGGCTGACTTGCATAACCTTTTTCCATCTCGTGTTGATGTAAATCAAGATCGCTCGAGTTTTCGTTTTGGTGAAGTGCGAGGTGAAAAACGGCGCTATGGAAAACAATGCGATTTTGAGACAGATGAACGCAGTCGTGTTGCTGAGCCGGCGCCGGAAAAAAGAGGTGAAGTTGCTCGCGCTATGTTTTACATGGCCGACCGCTACAAATCTCACGGTTTAGTATTATTTAAGAAGCAAGCCTTGTTACTCGAGAAGTGGCATAAAGCCGATCCGCCAAGCGTCGATGAGCGTCGTCGTAATAGCGTGATCGAAAACCTTCAGGGTAATCGTAACCGATTTATTGATGCACCGGATGAGGTACATCGTTTGATCAAGGCTGGACATTTTTTCCAGTAAATTCGTGTCATGCAAAGCCAGGAGACCACAGTGAGACAAATTCAACATTCTTTATTCATCACGCGATTTTCCAAGATTATTACCGCGATGGTGCTACTACTAGCGGTTGCAGCGTGCGGCAATTCCGGCGTTGAAGTAACGACTGAATTTCGAAATGCGCAAGGCATTAAAGAGGGAACTAGAATTTATTTTGAAGATCGTGGAGTAGGAGAAGTCATTGCTGTTACTGAGCAAAGTTCCGGTTCATTGGTGACTATGGCGATAGACGAAGATGCGGCGCTAACCATTGATTCTGAAGCCGCGGTGGTGGTCAATCGAATAAAACCAGGTGCTCCGCTGGAAATTTACGCCAGCGCGGCGGCACAGAATTTTGGTTTACAGCAAGGGCAACAAATAAAAGGCTTAAACTCGATGATTGAATTAGTCGCTTGGTCTGTGGGCGATGCACTCCAAGTAGGCACCGATGAACTGTCTGGTTATGTAGACTCGTTTCAAGATTATCTGCAAAGCGAGAAATTTGAAGAAGACCGTGCACGGGTAGAAGAAGGTGTTAGAGAGATGGCAGCCATCGCAAGCGAAACAATGAAGACGGTTGAGCAGGATTTAAGTGATGCGATGTCGGAGATTAATGTCTCTGAAGAAGAGCTCGCAGCGGCGATAAAGGAGTTAGGTGATGAGTTATCGCCAGTCGCTGAGGAAATGGCAAAGAGCGGAACTGACCTCATGGTCGAATTAGAGAGGTTTACACAAGGTTTGGAAAACGCTACGCCTGAAGAGCAAGAAGCCGGTCAAAAGCTTATTGAGAGTTTGGTAGAGACGATAGAAAAATTAAACGAGGCGGCCGAGCGAGGCGCTGAACGTTCCTTAGATGAGGCGCAACAATAGGCTTCTATTCGATATTCGAAATAGAAGTCGAGGTTTAATTAGAAGCACAACTGAGAACTATTACCCAAGCCCTTTTTTAACGCTCTTTGCATACCTTATGGCTTCTGAAGGCAGCTCGCCAGAGCGAACCATATCGGGTATGTCCAATAGAGAAAACCCCTCACTAAGGCGAAATTTACCGACAATTTTCCGTAATACAACGGCTTCTGTGTTGCTACCCAAGATGCCAGCTACTGGAAGTTTATCTGGGTCATAAACGTAAAGTGCACCTACTTGCTTATCATGCTGAAAGACCAATGGCGTGCTGTCTTTCAAATAAGATAAGACCATGAGCACTTTTTGTTTAAAGTCTGGCTGCGCTAGATAACTAAAACGCTCAGCAATCGCAGAGTCAGATAAATTCTGACTGCCCTCTATTGGAAATATATGTTTGACGAATTCGGCTACTTGTTCTGCCTCTAAAAAATTGCACGCGGTGGTGAGCACTGCTTGCATGTCAACGTGATCGATGTCTTCTGAGGAGGTATCGATATCTTGAGATTCTGATAACGGCTCATGATCGGGGTCCGTATGTGAGCTTTGTTGAAACGTTTCAATTGATTCTCGAATTATTTTCGGCAGATCAATACGATTATGTTTCGTTGATCTTATGCTGCCTCCAGAGCTCAGAAGCGCGAGATAAGCTTCGAGGTTACATTCCATGAAATAGCCTTCGTCAACAGAGAAAATCGGCACATTGGTTGAAACACCGTCAATAGCAACTTCGACATCTCTGAACAACGAGCTAAGTACCAAATTCACAATGTCAGCAAAGCCAAGGTCGGGATCATGGAATAGCTCATCGTCATCCTCTAATTCGAGCTCTTTGGCTATATAAAAACTCAGTTCGGGTTTTTCGAGCGGATTGTCTTGGTCAATGTAGATATCACTCTCAATGCACGACGCCATAATGGAATGACCATTCATGATAATATTGTGAGCGATTGCGCGAGCACATTTCACGTAGCCGGCATAGAAATAGCAATAGATTGTTTCCTGTACTTTTATGTCGCCCAACACTTCAATCAAACCGTGGTGGTTAATCATATTGCGCGCTTCTAAATCTCCTTCAACAAAGTAGATTCCGCCGTCTTGAGGTAAGAAATCCCCATCTATGATGAAATCGCCCGCTATCCAGATACCAACAATAGTGCGAGTGTTGTCTACCAGTTGGCTTAGTGTACTGAAATCGAAACGGTGCTGATGTGTTAGGGTATCACGGATGCAAATAACATAATTTTCGTTTGCCGAGTATGATTTCGCTTTTTTTGTAAACGCTCGGAAGTGGTTTGAATTAATAGTCTTTCCATATTCTTCTAGATCGATAATACGAACAATGTCGACTTCATTATTTTTCATACTATGTTTACTCCGCGCCATCGATCTCGTCGACAAGATAACCATATAAAACTATCTCATTGTCACCACATGAGATTTTTAGGCGTCTAGGTCTCAACAGATTGGCCGCCAGCCTGGCCTCAACTCTGATTTCATCTTTTGCAAGCCACAATTTACCACCACCAAACAGCTTCATCGTTTCGAGTAGGTAACCATGTCGATAGCGAGCTACCCTCAGAGAACCTTTAAAGCCGACGCCATTAATATTTCCGCTTCCCCATTTAGATAAATGAGGTTTTTCGTCAGTATCAATGGACACCGATTTTGTCAACCTGGCCATCTTTCGAAGAATATTTATGCTTATTATCCACATGATCGGTAGCAATAAGATGGCGACTGACAGATACGTGTAGTTAAAACCTTGATTCATTACGGTATGTTATTTGGTCTAGCTTGTTGTTCTAATTTTTTCGATTCAATTACGGTTTAGGCCAACTTGGTTCAGAAATATCGAATGAAATCCTTTCACCAGCTCGTTCACCTAGTAAACCACTTCCAATATTAATGCGCTGTTATTTATGTGCACGAAAGCGGCAACTATGTCCACCAACCGCCATGCATTCGGTCTGCTCTATCTCTGACTCCAGTAGCGTTGAGATTAGTGCCAGGTCTAGTTCACAAACCTTGGGGTTTTCTTTCGCCAAATCATGGAAAACACAATTCTTGGCGTTAATCTCGTTAGCATCATTCGAATTCGGCAGTACGGTTTCATAACCCAACTCACTCATTATCGCCGTTACCTCGGCGATAATATTCTCGCTCTGTCTTACGCGATCTTTGAATGGCAGTGCCAACTCTCGACCAATCGACTTTAACATGCTCTCCAGTTTGTCGTCCTCAAGGTTTTTACTGAGCGTTTTAAGAAGCATGATTGAAAACAGAGCGTATTGCTTTGGGAATAGGTCCTTGCCGGCGTGGCTAAGCGTATAGGCACGGCATGGGCGTCCCCCTCCACTAGGAAGAATATGGCTTCCAATCGCGTTCAACCCTTCTAATACACAGAGATGCTGTTTAACGGCGTTGCGTGAAATACTTAGTCGCCCGGAAAGCTGGTCGAGTGTGAGGCCATCACTATTGCAGAGAAGGTGTCGCAGTATGGATTGCTGGCGATGGCTGAGGGAAGTGAGGGTTTCCATAGGCAGTGACTATACCATAGCGATGTTTTATCGGCACTTTTGACATATATAAATTACATAAGTATAGTAAAAATCTCCCTATCCCTATCAAAACTGCGAAACAATGAATCAATACGATTATAGGAGTGCTTGTGGCATCGAGCATGGATGAGTACATCAAGGAAAAACAAGCCTATCTTGCAAGTCATGATTTTGAATGGGACACTAACAAGGTGGTTCGAGAATATTCGGTTAGAAAATTTTCGGAGATAGTCCATGAGTTCCCGGAAGTTAAATCGTGCTTTGTAACCAGCGATGGCTGGAAAGACTATCTCGATCAAACCTTCGCAGTCTACGAAGGCAATATCGAGATGGATTCCTTGAACATTGATGATTGTCCCGAGCGTGGTGTTTCGGGCTTCATCGTTACGGGCAGCGCTCGCATTAACGATGGCTTAATTAACACAAACATAGGTGGGTGTGACCTTATTGTGTTGGGCGACCTTCAGGCCCCATTGGTAATCGCAACCGGAGCAAATATCTATATAAAGGGCGTTACTTATTCAGAGAGAGCGATTATACATCGGTATAACGACGGTACATTCTCTAGCGAACTCACTAAGACCCCCCTGTTTGTGAACTTTGATGGGCACATGGACCCAGGCCTTGCGTATTCGATTGATTATCTTATCGACGACGAGGAATTTACGGATGCATTTAGAGATGCTTGTGTAGAGCCGGCGATGATATGCGATGAGTGCATTGATGAACAAGTTGAACTTGGTGGTCACGGCAGTGTTGATTCATTTGTTAAGCACAACGATTATGAGCGTTGGTTAACTGATCGTGAACCTTGTGAAGAGTGTGACGATATTTCGGGTGTTTGGGGCGTTAGTGATGAGTATTGGATTGCTCGATTAAGCAATGGCTTGCCAATTGTGAAAGATGCGCGGTAGTGATCAATAAATGCTTTTTATAGCTTCATCTACTAAATCTCCAGGCTAACTATTATGTGTGACGAAAAATTTCTAGCAGCGCCGCAAAATGAAAGTATCGAACAAGCGGTACATAGACACAATGAATTTTTGCAATATGCTAAACCTGTTGCAGACGACGATGGAGATGTTTTGATAGACGTCAACGACTATGTGTTAACGTGGGACAAAAAAGGCCTCACTAAGAAGTCGGTGATGCGCACGGCTGAGTTATTAAAGCAAAAGGGTTTTACTATTCCTGAGTCGATAAATGAGATGTACATCAAGCACGGCGTTTTTGATTGTAATCATGACGTGACCTTTGGCTTTGAAAAGCTGATAGAAAAACCAAAATTATTTACACCGAGCACAAAGGTGCTTCGTTTAGCCCCACTGGGTCGTGAGCTTTTGGGAAGTCTTCATGAAGAAGCAATGAGTGACGCTGATAGGAAAACTTTGGATGAAAAATATATTGTAATCGGGCGTTTTGCTCTCCACTACGAACACTTTTCTTGTGTGTTTCTTAGCAAAGAGTGCAATGGGTTATTTACCACACCAAATTATCATATTGATGATATCGGGCGTGAAGATATACAGGCAATTGCAAATGGTGACATCTCTCCAAGGTCATTGGAAAATATCATCAGCAATGCAATTACAAGTCGTATAGATTACCTTCTCGAGTCCGACTATGTGAGATTAGGGTAAGAGGCAAAGCATTGACAGCCTGCATGCCATCGATACGATCCATTCTAATCGGAACAGTGCTTCCGGTTTTTTCAGAGCTAAACATACACGCTGCAGAGGGTGATGTTTGCAACCGCGATGATGGGAATTGGTACGTTAAATTTGCACACATGCGCAGTAACATTGCTATCGAGGAGGAGACTAATTAACCGTGTACAAACTTATTTTAATGGTGCTTCTACTAAGCTACGCAAACAATGCTGTTCCAGAAAATATGCAAGATAAATATGAAACTATTCTTAAGAGTATTCCGAGCGTAAGCAGCGTATTTTTCAGCCGGTCAACGTTTCCACCGATACCGAATGGCTATACCATAGATGCGATTGAGTTTGAGATATCAGACGGTGGGCCGAGTGCCGACTTGCGAGATACTGATCCAGGGACAAATTACCTTATTAATGGCGATTACTATAGTGAAAGCAACGTTGTCTTGGAAGGTATGCTTACCGTAGTTAATGGTGATATGAGGGTAAAGAATTTGGTTATTAACCAAGGCTCACTTTATGTTTCGGGAAGCTTAATCGTCGACAAGTTGTTGTATGCCGAGGCAACTTATTTCGACCACGATCAACGAGATAATATTCTTTATGTGGCAAAAGATTTATCAGTCAGCTCATGGGTAAATATCGACTTAGAAGCTGTTATCGGTGGTAGTTTGGAAGCTGAAAAGATTGTGATCAGTAACGCATACGAAGCCGAGCATATGCCGGTAGTGAACAGTGTTCGACTCGATAAACAAAGTGATCGAAAGGTAGAGATATTAGATACATCAAATTTAGAAGACACTTTTGCCTGGGAACTGTGCTGTGAAGATGATTATTATGGCCTTGATGCATATAGAGTCGCTGAGTGGTTGCAGGGACACGAATCCGTATTTAAGTAGATTAAGTGCCTAGGAAAATCAATTCGCTGGTCAAATTCATGTCTCTGATAACGAGACCAGGGCGATATAGTGAAAGTGAGTGATGAGTTCAGATAATTAGGCGATGAAAATGATTAACCGAATTTTTGCAGTATTTATGATTGCTGCGCTGATGAGTTTGAGTGCCTGTGATTGGATGTCGAATACGGGTTATCAAAAGATTGATGGGCAGTGGTATTGGGTAGTGCAACGCGGGCTATTACCTGATCTATCTAAGACGCTACTAGACGTCGACCATGAGTCCTTTGAAGTACTCAATCAGCATGGCTATGCCAAGGATAATGCACAGGTATTTTTTAATAATTCGCCTGTTGTGGGGGCCAATGCAGCGTCGTTCAAACTACTTACAAATCACGAGCGAGAAGTGTTTGCGGTAGATGAAAATCAAGCCTACGTAGTAGGTCTTCCGATTAATGGTTCTGACCCAAACACGTTTGAGGTTGTTAATCTGAATTACAGTCGAGATAGCACCCAGGTCTTTTGTGGAACGTTTAAAATTGAAGGTGTTGATCCGGATAATTTCGAGGTGCTAAAGGTTAATGATTTGTGGGTGACCATCCATTACCAACCCACTATTGCTGAGATATACGGCGAGCAATTTGCAACTGGCATTCCAGCCCTCGATTGCAGTGGCTGGGGGCGAGACAAGCAATATTATTACTACGGCCCAACACGATTAGAAGACGCTGACTATGACACGTTTGAACTTATTGATGAGTTTACCGCCAAAGATAAGCGCGGCGTGTTTAACGGGCGAAATAGAACAATATATTAGTGATTATGGCGCCGAGCGAACATCAGATTAATCAACATGTTGTAAAACTGGTGAGTGAAGGATGGAAAGCAGTTTATATGGATTCATCTCTCATTACCTTAGAAAGCGCCTATTTAGATGCTGAGCGACTGCTGACTGAGTTTATCGAAGCTCGAACTCCATGCGCAGAAACACTCAATAACTGCGGCGTAATATATATAGACACACAGCGTAACTTGCTTGGCCTAGATTATTTCCTAAAAGCGGTAAACCTTGCGCCCACGTGTTGCGAACCTTATCGAAATTTAGCGTTTGCTCTAAAGGTCACGAATAAAGACTCAGAGTATCCACACTTGTTAAAAACGCTAGAAAAAGGGGCTTGTTTACCTGCTAGCCAGCTTACGCTAGAAGCGTATCGCGGAGATGATTGGCTTTAATTCTGGCGATATAGTGAGAATTCAGAATTCGTCTAGTCAACCAAATCAGAACCTTGCTTGAAAATTACGTTACGCAAAACTCAACCGCTATTGAGGCGAATACACCTCAATAACGATAAGTCGTATCTTCTTAGTGATTATAGATATGAACATCGCGTTGCGGATAAGGAATCCCGATCTCGGCTTTGTCCAGTGCAACTTTGATGAGTTCAAGCAGTTCCAGGGTCGCTGCAGGATGATCTGGTGCTTTAGCCCAAGGCCGTACGGTTAGATTAACACTGTTGTCGGCAAGTTCAGTGACGCCCACGCTGGGAGCTGGAGATTCAAGAACATACTCGGATTTAGAAAGCGCCTCTAGTATTACTTCTCTTGCCTGCTGGATATCGGCATCATATGAAATGCCAACAGATAGATCCATACGACGGTTTCCGGCTTCGGTATAATTTGTAATTGGGCCTTCGAGTGCTTGACCATTAGGAATAATGATTTTGGTTTTATCCGGTAGACGCAGCGTCGTAGTGAAAATATCAACCTCTTCTACCTGGCCGATCTGTCCCGCCACTTCAACAACATCGCCGACATTGAAGGGGCGAAAGATAATCGTCATTACCCCCGCTGCAAAATTAGCGAGTGAGCCTTGCAAGGCTAGGCCAACAGCCAAACCGGCGGCACCCAAAATTGCGACTAATGATGCCGTTTGCACTCCAAGTTGCGAGATAGATGCAATAACAACAAATGTTAGCATCAATGCGTAGGCAATATTTGTAACAAACTTAGCGAGCATGGGGTCTGTGCCCGATCGTTCCATGCCTTTGCCTATTGCCTTTGCCACAACATTTACAATGAAGCGGCCGATGATAAATATCGCGATGGCCTTGGCAAAATTTACTCCATAAAGTAGAACGTTATCTCTGATCACCGGTAGGTAGTTTTCTAGAAGTTCCATGAGCTCTCCTGAGTTATAAGTAATGGGTACGTTATTAAAACGATATTTTTATACACTATAAACGAGGTCTATAGGCCAACTAAGATCCAAGATGTAACACTTGTTTATAGTTGCTGCATTTTACGCAATGTATTAATAGCGGTTTAAATACACCGAACACAAATCAGTTTTAGAGTCACTTGCTAATCGAATCGCGATATCCTTAGAATTTAATTCCCCGCACTATGATCTCTATTTTTGGCCAACTTTCGCCCACGTGTCTCTCAAACTTACCGTGCGATTCATCACCACGCTTCCCTCTTTATTATCAACCGAATCAAAGCAAAAATAGCCGACACGCTCAAACTGAAAACGATCCTCTGGGCCAGCTTGGGCTACGCTTGGCTCGAGCTTAGCTTGTGGGAAAACCTGCAATGAATCGGGGTTGATCAAACTGATGAAATCGTCCGACGCACCCGGGTTTGGTTCAGTGTAAAGCCGATCATATACCCGCACTTCGGCCTCGACCGCGTGCGCCGCGCTTACCCAGTGAATAATACCTTTGATCTTACGCCCGTCTGGTGTTTGACCTTTGGCGGTGAGTGGATCATAGGTGCAGCGAAGCTCTACAACATTGCCTTGGTCATCCTGGATGACTTCATTACACCTGATGGCATAGCCATAACGCAAGCGTACTTCGCGGCCAGGACCTAATCGAAAGAACTTAGACGGCGGCTCTAACATGAAGTCGTCTTGATCAATGTAGATCTCACGAGAGAATGGAATATCGCGCGTGCCCATGCTTTCATCTTTCGGGTGATTCTTTACTGTAAAGGTTTCAGATTCGCCTTCAGGATAATTAGTGATTACCAGCTTTAGAGGCTTCAATACACCAAAAACGCGTTTAGCGGATGCTTCTAAATCTTGCCGAATAGCGTTTTCTAACACCGCCATGTCGATCACGCTGTCTTTTTTCGTAACGCCAATTTCGGCACAGAAGTTTCGAATAGAGGCGGGGGTATAACCTCGGCGGCGCAGTCCGACTAAGGTGGTGAGGCGTGGGTCATCCCAGCCATCGACATGGCCTTCGGC
The DNA here is from genome assembly GCA_965230315.1 of Arenicella sp. GTDB lineage: Bacteria > Pseudomonadota > Gammaproteobacteria > Arenicellales > Arenicellaceae > Arenicella. The sequence goes on along the minus strand of CBDDKT010000002.1, from coordinate 2,077,337 downwards.
AACCAATTGAATCAACTTACGCTTGCTTGCAACGGTGTATTCCAAGTTGGAACGGCCAAACTCAATTTGCCGCGGCATTAACTTACCGTTTTCTCCCACCTTCTCTCCCACTAAGTTTTCTTTGAGAGTGATATTTGCTAGAAACCAGTCGTACAATTCACGGTTATCTTGAAACTCCAAGGTACACAATGAATGCGTGATGCCTTCGAGCGCGTCTGAGATACAATGGGTGAAGTCGTACATTGGGTAAATGCACCACTTATCACCTGCCCGGTAATGGTGAGCATAGCGAATGCGATAAATAATTGGATCACGCATCGAAATATTTGGCGAGCTCATGTCGATTTTTGCGCGTAAGGTATACGCACCCTCTTCAAATTCGCCTGCCCGCATACGTTCAAATAAATCCCGATTTTGTGCAGCAGCACGATCACGATTAGGGCTGTCTTTTCCTGGTTCGGTTAGGGTGCCACGATACTCGCGCATTTGTTCAGCGTTTAAATCGTCGACATAGGCTAAGCCCTTATCGATGAGCTCAAGCGCAAAGCCATATAGGTGATCATAGTAGTCAGACGCATAACACAACTTCTCCCACTCAAACCCAAGCCAAGAGACGCTGTCGCGGATAGCCTCCATATATTCAACGCTTTCTTTCTCTGGGTTGGTGTCATCAAAACGCAGGTTGCACTTACCCCCCAAATCCGCGGCTAAACCGAAGTTTAAACAAATTGACTTAGCATGACCCAAATGCAAATAACCATTCGGCTCAGGGGGGAAACGAGTGTATACATATTCATGCTTACCGTTAGCGAGGTCGTTCGCGGCAATTGCGCGAATAAAATGATTTGGGTTAGGTGCTTTACTCATGTCGTTAAAGGTAAATCTGTTGCGATAAAACTCAATCAGCAAGTATAAAGGATAGTTGGCTGCGTTGCGCTTTAGTTATGCAACATTAGTGATGATATGAACCACACATCAATGGATTATCCGGCTGTGTTGGTGGCTTGCTGTAATGTAACCTCGTTGGTTTGCAAACTCGGTGTCGCCAATGAAATATTTGAGCGAATAGACTCCGCTAAAATGTATTGACGGAATATCTGTTTGATTCTCAACAACTGCTTAACGTCTTTTATGTAGTAATATACCGCCCATGTTACTGCGTAGTCGCCTGTGTCGAGCACCATGACTTCAGGCGCAAATTGTTCTTCTCGTAAACCTTCAGATTTATCAATTTCTTTGAAAGCGCGGCTAATCATGCCCTCGACTTCCTGTTTCGAATGGGCATAGTCGATATTGAACAACAAGCACTCTCGAAGGCCTTTGGCGGAGGCGAAGCGGGACAGGTTTTGAATGCCGTAGTCACGCAATCGTGCATTGCGAACCATCAGTCGATGATTATTCGCCAGGTCCAGACACTCGGTATGAAACACTTTGGTCTTAAAAATACTGGCAACAATCGTGGTGCCGTCCATATTGAATTGAACCACATCGCCTTCTTCGGCCATTCGGCTATTGAGAATAATCAAACCGCTGATAATGTCAGGTGCCCAGGATGCCTGTGTCATTGCGAGAAACAAGCCAATAATGCCGATGGCGCCTCCGGCTTCTAGTAAGGAATTCAAACCCAGAATGCGTAAGCAACTGACAATAGCAACAACCGTAATGACAGCGGTTACAAACAGGCTTAAGCCTCGACTGGAATAGGTGTCCGAAATCTGTTTCTTATTTTTTGTGTTGCGTACTTTACCAAAACGCTGTCGCACGAAAAAGTTAATAAATTGAGTGCCCAATACCGCGAAATAGATAACGATTAAGGATTGAGTTAATTTACTGAGCAGCGAGTAATCGTGAAGCAGGACGTCTGCCAGCACACCTAATATGATCAATGCATTGAGTACTCGCATCATACTAATACGAGTGTTCAATCCATCGTCATCGTTCAACCAACGGCAAACGGGTTTGGCCGCAATAAATAGAACAAGGCTGGCTGCAATGATAAAAACATTCATGCGGCTAAAATCGTTAATAAAACTGGACAATATTTCGTTCATGAATCCATTATAGAGCGATAAGTTGTTTATTTGTAAGGCCTAAAAATTGTGTGAATCAGTCTATTCACTTAAAAAATAGCTGCCATATCGTGTTTCGCGTGCCTTGTGGTCTAGCCTAGGCGCGGCTTGCTCGTATAAACTCGAGCAGTTAGATAAGACACCTCGTTTACAATCGTCTAAAATCAGGCGTCAAACGTAATCTAGGAAAACCAATTGGAGCTCTCTTAACAATGATTATTAGCATCCCTAAGGAGTCGTTCAAAGGTGAAAAGCGCGTAGCGTTAACACCCGATTCGGCTAAACATATTCAAAAGCTTGGGCATACGCTTCGGGTTGAAGCAGGTGCCGGCAAACTCGCTGAATATAGCGACGCCGATTACAAAGACGCTGGTGTTGACGTGGTGAAAGGTGAGGCCATTTGGTCTGATACGGACATCATCATGAAAGTGAGAGGGGTGACCGAAGAAGAAGCAAGTAAAGTGGCCGCGGGCACAACATTAATTAGCTTCTTCTGGCCTGCTCAAAATGAAGAATTCATGGCAAAGTTAGCAGAGGCCAACGTCAATGTCATCGCGATGGATTGCGTTCCGCGCTTGTCTCGTTCGCAAAAAATGGATGCTTTAAGTTCAATGGCAAATATTGGCGGTTACCGAGCGATAGTTGAAGCCGCCAATCAATTTGGCCGTTTTTTTACGGGTCAAGTGACAGCCGCTGGTAAAGTGCCACCGGCGAAAGTGATGGTGATTGGTGCCGGTGTTGCTGGCTTAGCTGCAATTGGTGCGGCTAAAAGTATGGGCGCCATCGTGCGTGCGTTCGATACGCGTCTGGAAGCAAAAGAACAAGTGGAAAGCTTAGGTGCTGAGTTTTTGGTGCTCGAGTTTGAAGAAGATGGCTCAGGCGAAGGCGGGTATGCCAAGACTATGAGCAAGGAATTTATCGACGCTGAAATGGCGATGTTCCGTGAACAATGTAAAGAGATCGATATCATCGTTACCACGGCATTGATTCCGGGCCGACCTGCACCAGAGCTTATTACCAAAGACATGGTTGAAAGCATGAAGTCGGGCAGTGTGATTGTTGATTTAGCCGCTGAGCAAGGTGGTAATTGTAAGCTCTCTAAAGCCGACAAAATTGTGACGCATAAGGGCGTTAAAATTATTGGTTATACCGATTTACCCAGTCGTTTAGCAACTCAGTCGTCGCAATTATATTCAACCAACCTACGCCATATGTTGTCCGATCTAACGCCTGAAAAAGACGGTGTGATCGACATCAATATGGAAGATGAAGTCATTCGCGGAGCCACAGCGGTTTATGAAGGCGAAGTTACCTGGCCAGCGCCAGCGCCGAAATTGTCAGCTGCACCAGCCAAGCCTAAAGAAGAGCCAAAAATGCCCGAGCCTGTGCCAGAGATGAGCACAGCAACCAAGGCAAAAATGACCTTTGGCGCCATGGGGGTTGCTTTATTAGCCTTACTCAGTGTTGGCTCAGTCGCGCCTCAGGAATTTATGAGTCATTTCACAGTATTTGTTTTAGCGTGCTTTGTTGGCTATCAGGTAATTTGGAGTGTTACGCCATCGCTGCATACGCCGTTAATGAGTGTGACCAACGCCATATCCGGCATCATCGTGGTGGGGGCGATATTGCAAATATCCTCCGACTCAGGAGCCGTGCAGTTTCTCGCCTTTATTGCGATATTGATCGCATCGATCAATATCGCCGGCGGATTTTTAGTGACTCAGCGTATGCTGAAAATGTTCAGTAAATAGAGGAGAGAAATCATGTCTATGGGAACTATTTCTGCGGCTTATATCGCCGCTGCAATCCTCTTTATCTTAAGCCTTGCTGGCCTGAGTAATCAGGAATCTTCTAAACGCGGTAATTGGTACGGGATTATCGGTATGGTAATAGCGGTGCTTGCAACCGTTATGAACGAAAGTGTCGATAGTTATGGCTGGTTAATATTAGCGGCTGTAATTGGTGGCACAATCGGTGCTCGTTTGGCGGCTAAGGTCGAAATGACCCAAATGCCTGAGCTAATTGCGATCCTGCACAGTTTTGTTGGAATGGCCGCGGTATTGGTGGGTTTTGCCAGTTACTTTGATCCCGCGGCCGGTCTTTATGGGGCGGCGGAAACAATCCATAACGTTGAGGTCTATCTCGGCGTGTTAATTGGTGCAGTTACCTTCACAGGTTCGGTGGTTGCGTTTGGCAAGCTCAACGGTAAGATCGGCAGTAAACCACTGATGTTACCAATGCGCCATCAACTGAATATCGGCATGGTCGTGTTGTGGGTGCTAATTGGCTCTTGGTTTCTTGGCGCCGATCACGGTGAGGGCACTTTTCCGTTGATTCTGATGACCTTGATTGCATTCGCGTTTGGTGTGCACATGGTTATGGCCATCGGGGGTGCTGACATGCCTGTTGTTATCTCAATGCTGAATTCTTATTCTGGTTGGGCCGCAGCTGCTACGGGTTTTATGCTGAGCAATGATTTGCTTATCGTCGTTGGTGCATTGGTGGGTAGCTCGGGAGCTATCTTGAGCTACATCATGTGCCGCGCCATGAATCGAAACTTCATTAGTGTGATTATGGGTGGTTTTGGTACCGCATCTGATAGTGGTGATGAGGGTGGTGAACAAGGCGAAGCGATTGCCATTCAGGCCGATGAAGTAGCTCAATTAATGGGCGACGCTGATAAAGTTGTTATTGTGCCAGGCTACGGCATGGCGGTTGCCAATGCTCAGCACGCAGTATCAGATTTAACCAAACAGCTACGCGAAAAGGGCGTAGATGTGCAGTTTGCAATTCACCCAGTGGCCGGTCGTATGCCTGGCCATATGAATGTGCTGCTCGCGGAAGCGAATGTGCCTTATGATATCGTTTTGGAAATGGACGAGATTAACGATGATCTTAGCGACGTGGATGTTGTCGTGGTTATTGGCGCCAACGATATTGTCAACCCAGCAGCGCTGGAAAATCCGAACAGCCCAATTGCAGGCATGCCTGTATTAGAAGTATGGAACGCCAAGACCGTTATTGTGTCTAAGCGTTCGATGGCGACCGGCTATGCAGGTGTTGAAAATCCACTGTTCTTTAAAGAGAATACGCGCATGTTATTTGGCGACGCTAAGGACAGTGTAGATGCGATAAAAGGCTCTTTATAGTCATTTATTGACGCATTCAATTAAAATGCCGCCAATAGGCGGCATTTTTTTGCCATGAGAATGCTGTACATTGTGTCTATAGATAGTGTAGTAATACTATTTATAGATGAATCGCGAAGGAACAGTGAAGGCGGTTCGGGTATTGGGTAAATAGAAGGTTTGTATGTCGGACCTTGCATGGCAAAACAAAATGAATATAAAACTGTACTGGTTAATCGTTTATCTTGCGATTTTTTCTAGGCTTGCTATCGCGCAAAGCAGCTCAGATGAGATGCCGTTAAGTCGAATTTCAGATAACTTGGCGGTGATAAATGTTAATGGTACGAATGTTGGTGTGTTATCCAGTGACAAGGGTGTGTTGCTGATTGATCCTGCGATTGGCGAGGGCGACAAACAAAACTTTTTGGAGCAAGTAAAACGCTTTTCCGACCGCGAGTTGAAATACGTCGTGAACACTCATGGAGATATTGATCACGGCCGTGGCAATAAAATTTTTACTACCCTTGGAGCCTCGATGCTTTCAAGCGGTAGTGCACGTTACAGTCCGGTGTACACCGAACTCACCTTTGATTCAGGGCTTTTACTCGATTTAGGCTCTCATCAATTAAAAGCAGCAAGTGTTAAGTCACACTCACAAGACGATTGGGTCATCCATATCCCGGAAGAAAATACGATCTTTACCGGTGATTTGTTTACTAGCAATGGTCCCCCAAGCTTTTTCGCTGGTGGATTTGTTGGTCAGCAGCGTGCAATAAATACCATTTTATCGTTAGCAAACGAGCAAACTCGAATCGTCCCAGGCCATGGGTTGGTCACAACGATTGAGGATGTTCGCACCTATTTAGTGAATGCGTCTGTGCTGTATAATCGTGTGCGGACTTTGCATGAAGCCGGAAGCTCCACAGAAGAAATTATCGCTGACGCTGACTACCAAGCTGCAATGCTCCGTTTCAACACGGATAATGAGGACGGGTTTCTTAATCGGCAAGGTGTCAGTCGATTTGTGTCGCGAGTGATTTCGTATGAGTTTGTAGAAGCGCAAGAGATTGATGATCAAGCTTCGCAACTCGTTCTGGGAAGTTATGCCTTGAGTGATCGATCAGTCATTGAAATCATATTCGAAAATGACACATTTTATGCGAGAAAGAAGGGCGACTTTTTATTCGAGCTGATTCCTCAAAGTAACACCCGTTTTCATGTTCGAGGGAGTCTGGACGGTGTTGCAACGTTCGTACCAAATGCAAGGAATACTCGAATACGCCGGCTCGAGCTTGACGTAGAAGGCACTCTATATTCAGCTAGGAAACGACGAAACTAACATCGTTTGTAACCATTCGCCAACCGCGCCAAATTTGCTACACTCGCGCACATGACCAAACCACCCAAGATTAATCGCACATTTTGTGTTGCACCCATGCTCGATTGCACAGATCGGCATGAGCGCTACCTTGCTCGTTTGATTTCTAAGCACACAGTGCTATACACCGAGATGATTACCACCGGAGCATTATTGTTTGGTGATACTGCTCGATTCTTGGATTATGATCAGGCTGAACATCCGGTTGCCTTACAGCTTGGTGGCAGCGAGCCTGATGCAATGGTAAAGAGTGCTGAATTGGTTCAAAAATGGGGATACGACGAAGTTAATATAAATGTCGGTTGTCCCAGTGATCGAGTTCAGTCAGGCCGATTTGGGGCATGTTTAATGGAGTCACCAGAACTGGTCGCGCAAAATGTTAAGCAAATGCAGGCTGCTGTCGACATCCCGGTAACGGTGAAATGCCGAATCGGCGTTGATGATCAAGAGCCACGCGAAGCGCTGTGGGCGTTGGTAGATGCGAGCGCGAATGCGGGCTGTCAAACATTTCTCGTACATGCGCGCAAAGCCTGGTTGAAAGGGTTGAGCCCGAAAGAAAATCGAGACGTGCCGCCACTCGATTATCCACTCGTTTACGACCTGAAAAACGATTTCCCCGAACTTGAAATTGTGATTAATGGGGGTATCAATACTATCGAAGCCTGCCATCAACACCTCGAGCATGTCGACGGTGTGATGATGGGGCGCGAAGCGTATTCCAACCCCTACATTATGGCGCAAGTTGATCAAGCCTTTTATGGAGAACAGCAGCCACCAAGAACGCGTGATGAAGTGCTCGCTGAATACATCGCTTACGCGGATCAAAGGTTGGATAACGGCAGCCGGCTAAATCATCTGTCTAAGCACGTTGTAGGGCTGTATCATGGTGAACCGAGATCTCGTTTATGGCGGCGTCATATTAGTCAAAATGCGCATATACCGGGCAGTAATACGGATGTACTACGTGCCGCCTACCAAGCGATGGCCTCGGTCTAAGGATAAAGAATAGGCACATTAGCGACTCTTTTAGCCGTTAATTTTTAGTTCATCTTGATTCGGTACACTTGCTTCAACTGTTAGCATATCGCTCAAAATTCGCATTAGGTGTACCCCATGTTAAAACTGATTAAGTGGCTCGTTGGCCTTCTTGTTACGCTCACAATAATCGTATTGTTGGCGGTGATCATCGTGCCCAATGTTGTTGATCCAAACGACTATCGCGAAGATTTATCGGTGTTAGTGAAAAACAAAACGGGGCGTGAGCTGTCACTTGATGGAGATTTGGAAATCTCAGTTTTTCCTTGGTTGGGTGTAAAGACACAAGGTTTAAGCTTGTCGCAACCAGAAGGTATAGAGGGCAATATGCTGTCGGTGGCCAACGCCCAGCTGCGTGTAAAATTTGCGCCATTATTGAGCAAAAAAGTCGAAGTAGATACCGTCATTCTTGAACAGCCAATGATTAAGCTGGTGACCTTAAAGAATGGGCTAGACAGCTTTTCAGGTTTGAGTGATGACAGCGCTGAGGAAGTTGATGAGGACTCCGCCAAAGCCGCGGTTGCATTGGCAATTCAAGGCGTAGAACTCACCGATGGCACGGTGTTAATCGATGACCGTCAAGCAGGAAGCGTGTTAGAGCTTAGCAACTTAAATCTGGAAACTGGCAATCTAATCGGCACGTCGCTGGCCGATGTCAAAGCAAGCGGTCAAGTTAAAGATTCAAACTCGCCGGACACTACTAATTTTGAATTACGCGCAAAGGCGTTAATTGACACCGATACCCTGGACGTGCAGGTAAGTGATCTGATCTCTCAAGTAAAACAGGGAGAATTCGAGATTGATCTAAGCTTAGATGCGATGACATTTCAGCAGTCTTCCCAGATCGATGCATCGGGCTTGAATGTGTTAGTTCGAGGAGAGCATGCGATTGAGGCATCCATACCTCAGCTCAGCGCCAACCTGGATACACAAGCCGCCACTATCAAGGCACTCAGCGCGAACTATCATAATATTGAAGCGGTTATTTCAGAGTTAAACGTAACGCAATTCGTCGACCAGCCTAGTGCTACTGGGCGCCTAAGCGTGCCTGCGTTCGATGCGCGCGAACTAATCGAAAAGCTGAACATTGATTTCCAGCCGAGCGACTCACGAGTGTTGAAGTCGGTCGGCTTAGAGGCGGATTTCGCCGGTAATTTAGACGGCGCATTGATTAAAGACCTCGTGGTAAATTTAGATGATTCGGCACTGACTGGGTCGGCCTCGGTGGTGAATTTTGAAAAACCGAAACTTAAATTTGATCTGAATCTTACCGAACTAAACCTTGATTCATACCTACCCGAAGATACTGAAGAAGACAACGACGTGAGTGGTGGCGAAGCGTTGATTGTGCCGATGGCCGCGTTTAAGGACATCGATGCCAATGGTAGCTTTAAGGCAGCTAAACTCGTCTCGGGTGGAGTTGCATTAACCGATATTGATGTAGTGGTTAAGTCAACGCCCGGCAATGTCACGATTACACCGCGTGCAAAACTCTATGATGGCAAACTCGGTGGTGAAATCGCATTTAATAACAGCGGCGCTCAATCTAGCTTAACTGTTAAAAATAACATTGACCTGGTTCAATTAAGTCCGCTTTTGAATGACGCAATCGACTCAGACATGCTTCGCGGGATTGGCACGCTTGGTTTGGACTTACTTGTCACTGAAGTGAACGGAAAACAAAGTAATCAAGGAACGATAAAACTGTTGGCGAACAAGGGCGCATTGTCGGGTATCGATGTGTATAACATTATCGGAAAGCTCAATAACGCGGCTAACTTATACAGCAGCTTTTCGGGTGACCAGCAGCCGCAAACGGACGACGCAAAAGTGGTCGGCAATAAAAGTGATAGCACGGAATTTTCTGAGCTATTAGGAACCTTCTACCTAAACGACTTTTTGATGACTAACGATGATCTCAAGTTCAAAGGTCCGGGCTTTGAAATCACTGGAGCTGGTCAGTTTGATCTCGAAAAAGAGAACATGGACTACAATGTGAATTTAGTCATTCAAGATAATATTGCTGGCGTAGGGGGGGAGGGTATTCGACAGCTTCTCGGCCCGAAACTTAATTGGCTAGCTGGCAAGCAGATTCCGGTCCGCTGCACCGGTTCATTTGAAAGCCCAACCTGTTTACCCGACGTAAAGGCTCTCTACTCATTTTATCTCAGCAGTAAGCTTGATGAGAAGAAAGCCGAATTGGTACAAGAGAAACTTGGCATTGAGGTTGAAGAGGGTAAGAAAGTTCGTACCAAAGATATTTTTAAACAATTGATCTTAAAAGAAGCACTCAAAGACGACAATGAAGAGCAAGGCTTAAGCGAGTCGGGTGAAGTGCCCATTGGTGAACGGGACGAAGAAGCAAATTCTGAAGACGGTCAAGCGGGCACAGAACCAACTCGCGAAAAGACCAAAAAAGAGCTGCGCGAAGAGCGTAAACGCAAGATATTAGAAAGCATTTTCGACTAAAGCAGGTTAATAAGTCATTCAAAATCAGTGCAGAGCGATACCTTGAGCAGCAAGCTATGAGAATAAGTGTGGCACAAGCTCCGGGTGTTCGGAGCACAGACCTATGATTGCTGGCAAAACCTGTCTAAAATAAATTCCTCTACGCGTTATACAGGTGTAAAATCGACCGCCAGACCTAATTTGCCGCATCGTTACACCAACCATGTCAGAAAAGATACTTAATACACCTCTAAACAAACACAGCGCTACGATTACCCAACCAAAATCTCAAGGTGCCGGCCAAGCTATGTTGTATGGCACTGGTTTGTCGCGCGCTGATATGGACAAAGCTCAGGTTGGGATTGCCAGTGTTTGGTGGGAAGGCAATACTTGTAACATGCATTTGAACGATCTTGCTGCGCATGTGAAAACCGGTGTTGTGGACGCCGGAATGGTCGGCATGCGTTTCAACACGATCGGCGTGAGTGATGGCACTACCAATGGTACTACCGGCATGGCCTACTCATTGCAATCGCGCGATATTATTGCCGATTCAATTGAGACGGTAATGGCGGCTCAGTTTTACGATGGACTGATTGCGATCCCCGGTTGTGACAAGAACATGCCGGGCTGCCTGATGGCGATGGCGAGATTAAACCGCCCTGCAATTATGGTCTATGGTGGTTCTATTAAGCCCGGCAATCATAATGGCCAGAATTTGGACATCATATCGGCGTTTCAAGCCTATGGGCAATTCCTGGTTGAAACAATTACCGATGAAGATCGTCAGCAAATCGTTGAAAAATCGTGTCCTGGAGCAGGTGCCTGCGGCGGTATGTATACCGCTAACACCATGGCCAGCGCGATTGAGGCGTTGGGCATGAGTTTGCCATACAGTGCATCCTCACCTGCCATTGATCAAGAGAAGGTCGATGAGTGTCAGGCCGCCGGCGCAGCCTTGAAAAATATTCTAGAGTTAGATCTTAAGCCGCGCGACATCATGACCCGCGAAGCCTTTGAGAACGCCATGGTAGTGGTAATCGCCCTAGGTGGTTCCACTAACGCTGTCTTGCATTTAATTGCCATGGCTCGAGCCTTGGACCTGGACTTGACCGTTGACGACTTTCAGCGCGTCAGTGATCGCATTCCATTTTTGGCTGACCTGAAGCCAAGCGGCAAGTACGTAATGAATGATTTGCATAATATCGGTGGCACTCCCGCGGTGATGAAATTTCTACTGGAAGAGGGTTTGCTAAATGGTGATTGCATCACCGTTACCGGTAAAACCTTAGCGGAAAACCTTGCTAACTTGCCGAGCTTGAAAGAAGGGCAAGATATCATCAAGCCCATGAGTGAGCCAATCAAGCGCACCGGCCATATTCAAATTTTGAAGGGTAACTTGGCTACGGGTGGCTCTGTGGCAAAAGTGACGGGCAAAGAAGGAGAGAAATTTGTCGGTCCAGCGGCGGTCTTCGATGGCGAACAAGCCATGATCGAAGCTTTGGAAGGCGGTAAAATCAATAAAGGCGATGTAATCGTTATTCGCTATGAAGGGCCAAAAGGCGGTCCCGGTATGCCCGAAATGCTCAAGCCCACTTCGGCAGTCATGGGCGCTGGTTTAGGTGAGCATGTGGCAATGATTACCGATGGACGATTCTCAGGTGGCTCGCACGGCTTTATCGTTGGGCATGTTGTTCCCGAAGCTCAAGAAGGTGGCGGCATTGCCTTGGTTCAAGATGGTGATATTGTGACTCTCGATGCGGTTAACAATAAGATAGATATGGACGTGCCTGACGAAGAATTGGATAAACGTCGACAAGCCTGGGTTGCGCCTGAGTTAAAAGCGACTCGTGGTACACTGGGCAAATATATCCGATGTGTCAAAAATGCATCAATGGGTTGCGTTACTGACGAGTAAGTTGGCTATGGTGAACCGGTAGCGGTGGATAAACAGAGTCTTGCTGTGCACAGGCCGTATACGTTTATGGTAAGCGATTAAGATGGCTTGTCTGAGATTCATGTTGAATTATGTGGATTAACACGTCGATTAAACAGGTTACATAGTTGTGTCTAACGAAACGATGGAATCGAATTTGCAGATGAATCAGAGGCAAGCAACGGCCTCCGGCGCTGGCCGGTCTTTGGTATGCACCAAGTGTGGCGCAAGCAAAGTAGCGCGCTCTAGATTGCAACGGTTTGACGATGTGACCATGCGTTTCATCGCAAAAAGTCCGTATCGATGCTTGCATTGCTACCATCGCTTTTGGGTTAGTGAAAAAATTGGCGATAGTCGTAAGCGCGTTTGGACCTTGTCGCTAGTCGCCCTGTTTATAGTACTACTGGCACTCAAATTGCTGGGTGTATTTGACAGCTCCGCTCCAAGTGCGACCGTCAGTATCATTGTTCCAGAGCGTAAGGATTCAGTGATCGACGACGACTCACCACCCAGTTTGGCAAGTTTGATTAATTTGCCGAACGGCGCCGCGCGGCCAGAAACTTCGGTTGACGTTAAAAACGTGTCGAGCGCTCCCCAAGTTCTCAATCAGACTCCTGAAGAATTGCTAACGCCAGAGCAAAGAGCTCGGCGTTTGGTGCTTGCCAAACAAGAAGCTGAGGCAGCCGAGCAGCGCAGCCAAGCCAGGTTAGAGCAATTAGAACAGGTGCTTTTACCGGCTGAAGATGAGTTGGAATCGCTGATTAAAGTTGAGGTTGGTTATGTGGTTGAGCGTTGGCGAGAGGCCTGGTCAAACGGCGACATCGAGAATTACTTGCTGAGTTACAGCTCTGATTTTAAACCCGCAAATGACCTCACCATTGACGCCTGGAAGGCCAACCGTCGGTATCGTGTTAAACCCGAAAAAAATATCAGTGTTGAGCTGAGTGATTTCGATATTGCCATGCTCGAGGAGCTAAATTCAGGTGTGGTTGAATTTAATCAACGTTACCAATCGGGTAGCTATATCGAAAATTCTCGCAAACGCCTCAGCCTGGCGAAACAAGATGGTACTTGGAAAATCACCTCAGAAGTCGAGTTAAAGTAACCATCGGCTGAAGATTACTATTGAGACACTCTAATTAACACGGCCGATCACACTAAACCGCTCGCAGATCGTATGCGCCCGAGAACCTTAGATGAGGTTGCAGGCCAACGTCAGCTACTGGCACCCAACAAGCCGTTGAGAATTGCAATAGAGGGCGGAAAGCTGCACTCAATGATATTCTGGGGCCCTCCTGGTACCGGCAAAACCACACTCGCAAGAATGCTGGCCGATAAAAGTGATGCGGCTTTCGTGTCATTGTCGGCTGTACTCAGTGGCGTAAAAGATATTCGCGAAGCTGTGCAAACAGCGCATGATCGGCAACAAGCCGGTATGGGGAATACCGTATTGTTCGTTGATGAAGTGCATCGCTTTAACAAAGCGCAGCAAGATGCATTTTTGCCGCACATTGAAAACGGCACCATATTATTTGTAGGCGCGACAACTGAAAACCCGTCATTCGAACTCAATAATGCATTGCTGTCACGAGTGCGGGTTTATGTGTTGCAATCTCTTAGCGCATCCGAGATCGTTGCCTTGATTGATCGGGCCCTGGCCGATCATGAGCAGGGTTTAGGAGAGCAAAATTTAAGTATGAACGATGCCGATAAGTTACACCTCGCCGAGCTGGTTGATGGTGATGCGCGACGAGCATTAACCATGCTTGAAATCGCCGCTGATTTGGCGGAAGAGAATGTGATTACCCGTGAACTAATCGTGGAGATATTAGCCGGTGGAAGTACTCGCCGATTTGATAAAGGTGGCGATGCGTTTTACGATCAAATCTCAGCCTTGCATAAGTCGGTACGTGGCTCCGACCCTGATGCCGCACTTTATTGGTTGTGCAGAATGATCGATGGGGGATGCGACCCGAAATATATTGCGCGTCGAGTAGTGCGAATGGCGAGTGAGGATATTGGAAACGCCGACCCCCGCGCATTGCGCCTGTGTCTGGATGCTTGGGAGGCGCAGGAGCGATTGGGGAGCCCTGAGGGCGAATTAACCTTAGCGCAAGCGGTGATCTATTTAGCGGTTGCTGCTAAAAGTAATGCGGTTTATATGGCGTATAAACAAGCAATGTCATTGGTAAAGCAAACCGGCTCGCTGGAAGTACCAATGCAGCTTCGGAATGCACCTACGTCACTGATGAAAGATTTAGACTACGGCAAGGATTATCGTTATGCACATAACGAAGCCGAAGGCTTTGCAGCGGGAGAAGTGTATTTACCTGAGGCGATTGCGGGTCAGCAGTTTTATCAGCCTGTTGAACGAGGTCTTGAAATCAAGATTAAGGAGAAGCTCGATTACCTGCGAAAATTAAATCAAACTCCTTAGTGATTAATCGTAGATTGGGTAATGTGTGATTCTAGTGCAGAAAACTGTGAATTAATTCGCGCTGGGCTTCCAGCCGTGTGAAGCCACCGTCAACTCGGTCCAACAATATTGCTCCTTCGAGTCCAGATAATATTATTTTGGAGAGTTTTTTCGAGGTTAAATTAACCGCTAACTTATCCCGTTCTGCCTCTAGCATGGTTGCCAACCATACTTCGCTCAATTCGAAGTAGCGCTCCAGAAGCTTTCGACTTTGTGCGTCCAAACGTTCGACTTCGGCCGCCATTATGCCGCATAAGCACAGCTTTCCGTCCTTTAGCACGGTTTCAAATATATCAATAAAGTGATCCAACTTGCCCTTTAAACTGTGCTGTTCGGAATCGATTTTGTTTAAAAGCACTTTGAAGTCTTCACCATATTTTTCAATCAAAGAATTCGCAAGGTCTGTTTTACCGGGAAAATAGTAATGAACACTCGCTGACTTAATACCCACCTCGCTGGCAAGTGTTCGAAAGCTCAAGTCTTTTAAACCGTTTCTTTGTACAGAATCGATTGCTACTTTTTCGAGTTGTGCTTTTTTGTCAGACATACAATCCCAGTTCCTGCTCTCTAAATGATTGGATGGTTTGGTATAACATCATTCTTGATGACGACCAAATAAAATTTGGTCGTCATCGAGCGGACATCAATTAGGCGGGCGTCATATGATAGAAGCACAACTTGTTACCGTCTAAGTCAAAAACATACGAGCCATAGAAAAATGGTAAGCGTTGGCCAGGCTCACCGCCGCACGTTGCGCCCAGTTCAATGGCTTTATTATACAATGCCTCGGCGCCTTCAGGAGAACCACCCGGTATCGCCACCATCTGACCATTACCGCAGCTTTGGTCACCTTCGTCCGCCGGCGTGCACACCGCTAACATCGCGCCACCCTCATCTGTGCTATAGAATTTAATGCGGTCCAGTCCCATTACTTGTTTGCCGCCGACCAGGCTCAATAAATCATTATAAAAAGCTTCTGCTCTTGGAAGGTCTGTAGTACCAATAGTTGCGTATCCGATCATTTTATTACCTCTGATGTGGAATATTTGGAGTGATTTTTCTATCTATCATTAGATAGTGGTCGAAAATATATCTATCAACAGGTAGATAGTCAATAGATTTTTACAGATAATTCCGTCACCTTTTGGGTTCGTGGTCCGCAAGGCAAGGTGGTTACCAAGGTGGTTACAAACAAACGCTGCCTGAGATGAAGCTAATAAAAAATAGGATTCACTAAGACTATTTTCGACTCTCTCTCACAATCCAATCGTATCGAGGTCGATTGCTTGTCTAGATTTATTTGCTGAACGGACGTAGCATGCCCGTTAAAAAGCTCCCTTAGAGTCGGCCACAGGTGCGTGCCGATGCCTTACTTTTCCGTTTAGCAATTAAGTTTTGCAGATTCCGCGTTTGCCTGCTTTGTGCTTGCTCATATTGTGAAAGCCATCGCTAAATGGAGACCTTATCTTGCGTTTAAGCTTGGCAATTTTTGCACACACCATGCACTTCGATAACAGGTTGCTGACTAACAAATCCAAGCTCTTTGGCGCCCGCGGCTAAGGCTGCCGCTACATCTGAACTGTTTACTTCGGCCACGTGACCACAGTCGCTACAAATATAAAATTGGCATTGGTGGTTTGAGTTTGGCGACGGGCAGCCAATATAGGCGTTTAGCGATTCAACTCTGTGTACCAGCTTGGCCGAAACTAAAAACTCCAGCGCTCGGTAAGCGGTTGGGGGTGCCGGTTTGTGACCAGATTCTTGCAGCTTCTGCAAAACGTCGTAGGCACCGATGGGGTTGTGCTGAGACCAAATTATTTCAAGCACTTGTTGGCGTATCTTGGTTAAGCGTAAGCCTTGTTTCGCACACTCCTTAATCGCCGATTCGAGTGCCTGAGCTTGGCAGTGGCTGTGGTCGTGTTCGCCATGAAACGGCGATATTACATTCTTATTTTTTTTATCAGTGGCCATTAGGAACAATATTTATTGAGTTCTCGCGGTGCGGGGATCTGCTTCTTCCAAGCCACGCAGCGATTTTGCTGTAATTTGCCAAAGCTTCTGACCCACGCGAGCTTCTGGTTGATTTCAGTACGTGCTTTTTTAGCCGCTTCACTCGAATCAAACGCGCCGTACAAGAAGTAGGTCCAGGTGATATCTCTTGAATACGAGGTAAAACTTCGCAGATTAGGATTGTTTTGAAACTTTTTGCGCGACCTAAATTCAGCAATTTTAGCGGCTTCATCAAAACTTGCTAATTGCAAGGTGTAAGAATCGGCCGCCTGACTGAATAGCCAGTCGTTGTCGTCGCTATTATTAGTGCCTGAGCTAACCACGGTATCAGCTTGCGCGTTTTGCGCGGCGTTTACCGCATTGTTTATTTCTGAGTTGACGGGGTTAGTCTTGGCAATGTTATTCTGAGTCGCGCTGTTTTCAGATCTAGGTGTTGGTTTGCGATTAAACTCATCGGTCTTTACCCATGCTTTAAAACGACTGGGCGACATGACTCGATACCATGAATTCTTTTTATCAAGCACCGCCAAGGTTTCAGTGTCGTTTAGCTGCCCTACAATCGTACCGCTGGTAATCAACGGTACCGAACGAGCGTTAACTGAGCTGCCCTGGATGGTGCCAATATCGTCGGCGACCACAATGTAGTCTTGGTGCACCCAAACCGGAAAGCCACTGTCGTTAGTAACTTCCGTCCACTCAGGCGTGGTGTTGACAACGTTTAGCTGATCACGAATGGTCAATATTGTGATCAACACGCTACGTTTAGCGGGGTTGGTATACACCGCGATGGGGTCTGTGGCTTTCTTTGCCTCTTCTTTATCCGCCTCTTCTTTATCGGCCACTTGTTGTGATGTTGCGCTGTCCGCAACTGGGGTGGCTTCGATGGGAGTGGCTTCGACTGGGGTAGACTCAATTGTTTCTTCAATCGGTTTTGATTGCGGCGTTTGTGATGAGTCTGTACTTGCTTCTGTAACGGATGCCGGCGTTGTGCTTGCAATCGAAGCGACAGGTTCGTCGAATTCTTCTTTTTTTGCTAAGACTTGAGAATCACCTGCTTCGGACCAACCCAATTGCTGCAAAATATCAATCGATTTTGGTTCATTGTTCTTGGCCGCGCGTCTAAACCATAGACGTGACTGATCGTGATCTTCTTCCAAACCTATACCAAGGTAGTAAGCACGCCCTATATTAAATTGAGCGAGAGGGTGATCTTGCTCAGCGGCTTTAAGCCACCATTTCATGGCTTCTCGTTCGTTGCGTTTGACTCCGGTGCCGGTTAGATATTGATGGCCCAGATTATATTGCGCTAATGCGTGACCCTGGCGAGCGGCTTGCTTGTACCAATACGCCGACTGCCCCATATCGGCTGACTTAAATTGATCATTGGTAAAGAGAACACCGACTTTAAACTGTGCGTCGCGGTCGCCCTCATACGCTTGCAGCATCCATCTGTCTAACTCTTTTTGATATTCGCTTTCTAACGAGCTGGAAGACGTTTTGCCCGTTCCCTCGGTTTGGCTGTGACTGACCAGGCTGCTGAAAAGCGCTACCAGGGCTAATGATATCGCTAACAATTTCTTCAATGTGACCGGTCTCATATAGCGTCTAAGCGATGTGTTCATCATGCTGATTTTTTGTTGATATAAGCGAAGGGTGTCACGCATAACAATCTCACAATGCTGGTTTGCTCAAGTTTAGCACTAATAGTGGCTGTTTGGTGCATTGCCTATGCCCAGATATCGAACAATAAAGTTACAATTTTTTGAGGTTTTTTTAATAAAACTTTCACGCCAAGTATTGCATTTATTTTTCTTTTTCAAATTCAGATAAATCACTTGCGCTTTTAATTCATACCCATTATCTTGTTCCCACTCTGATTGAAACCACAATATATAGTGTTTTTTCGGAACTGGCCACTATTCAGCTTTTTTGTTGAGAGGTGCTTCTAAATCATTGAATTTAGTCAATATAGAAGCTGGTTTAGCCTAGTTTGGCTACAAAGTCTGGTTCTTAAAGCCGTATTTGTTGTGTAGGTAATGAAGAGTGTGAGTCGTTTTTGTATCGATAGCCGTACTTGGTCAATCTTCTGGAAATTGGGTTGTGGGTTGCCAATCGTTGGTTTAGAGGCAGAATGAACTTCTCACGCGCGCGCCTTCTATTAACCGTTCAATGAGAGTACTGCTGGTGCAATGGCAGAGGAAAACGCACCACCTAACCAAAACAAAGTGTTACTTAATTGTGTAAGTCAGTTCTTATGCCTGAGGGGGTTTAACTAATAATAAGGTTGCGGCTATTCCTATAGTGGTAGCGTTAGCAATCAAGACCGTTAGTGCGATTTGAGCGTCGCCGATCAATAAAGTTAATACTAATAATTACTTCTCAGGCTGCCATCACAGCCCTGAGAAAGACAGAGGAAAAAGATAATGGGCAAACCCGTAGAAGAATTACAATCTGCGAATCAAACTGTTGTGGCAGTAAACACAGCCGCTAAAGGCGGAGAAAAAAAGCTAAAGCAAATGGAGTTGCAGTCAACGTCAGCTGATATTTGGGACAAAAAATACCGTCTTAAAGACAAAGCTGGCAATGCGGTAGACGAAACAACCCATGACACTATCGAACGTGTAGCATCAGCCCTATCTGGTGTCGAGCAAACCGATGCCTTGCGTGAGCATTGGTATGAACGGTTTGTATGGGCGTTAGATAATGGCGCTTTACCAGCCGGTCGTATTATCTCGAACGCCGGTGCACAGGCGTACAAACCAGCAACGTCTACCATTAACTGTACTGTGTCGGGCACCATTACCGACTCTATGGATGACATCCTGAACAAGAACCACGAAGCAGGCATGACACTCAAAGCTGGTTGTGGCATCGGCTATGAATTCTCTACCTTACGCCCGAAAGGTGCGTATGTGTCGGGCGCGGGTGCTTACACTTCAGGCCCATTGTCGTTCATGGATATCTTCGACAAAATGTGCTTCACAGTGAGTTCGGCCGGTGGTCGCCGTGGTGCGCAAATGGCCACCTTCGACGTCAGTCACCCAGATGTGATGGAGTTTATTCGCGCCAAACGCGAAGATGGCCGTTTACGCCAATTTAATTTGTCGCTCTTGATCACTACTGAATTCATCGAAGCGGTTAAGAACG
The DNA here is from genome assembly GCA_965230315.1 of Arenicella sp. Classification (GTDB taxonomy): domain Bacteria; phylum Pseudomonadota; class Gammaproteobacteria; order Arenicellales; family Arenicellaceae; genus Arenicella. Next base: position 2,057,710 of record CBDDKT010000002.1, on the reverse strand, counting down.
ACGCTGAATGGAAACTGTCTTTCCCAATAACGGAAAAAGAAGCGAAGGAAGACAAGCTCGATGTGTACACCTCAGATGAGGTTATCTGGCGCCGTTACCCTGCTGAAAATGGGTATATCAAAAACGAGCAAGGCTTAACCGCGTGCAAGGTCTACAGCACAATTCCGGCCAATCGTTTGTGGAACATGATCATGACATCAACTTACGATTTCGCCGAGCCAGGCTTTATCTTGATTGACGAAGTGAACACTAAAAACAACAACTGGTTTGTCGAGAACATTCGAGCCACCAACCCTTGTGGTGAACAGCCCTTGCCTCCGTATGGCAGTTGCTTGCTCGGCTCAGTAAACCTCACCAAGTTCGTGCTTGATCCGTTTACCGAAGAGGCTCGATTTGATTGGGAAAAATACCGCGAAGTGGTCGCCGTGTTCACTCGCATGCTCGATAACGTTGTCGAAATTAACGGCTTGCCGCTTGACGGCCAGCGCAGTGAGATAGAGCGCAAGCGTCGCCACGGCATGGGCTTTCTAGGGCTGGGTTCAACCGTGACCATGCTCGGCATGACCTACGGTGACGACAAGTCGGTTGAGTTCACTGAATCAATCGCACGCGAAATGGCCATGTCAGGTTGGAACCAAGCGTTAGAGCTGGCCAAAGAAAAGGGACCGGCGCCAATCATGAACGAAGAGTTTACGGTCACCACCGAAATGCTCGCACTGCGCCCAGAAATGGAAGCCGACGGCTACACCATTGGTGATACGGTAAACGGCGCTGAGCTACACGCCAAATACAGCCGCTACATGCAACAGATTGCCGATATTGACCCTGAGTTGGTTGAAGAGTTATCACGTATAGGCGCGCGTTTCTCACATCACTCATCGATTGCACCAACCGGTACAATTTCACTGTCTATGGCGAACAATGTGAGTAACGGCATTGAGCCAAGTTTTGCTCATCACTATTCACGTAACGTGATTCGTGAAGGCCGCAAAACCAAGGAAAAAGTAGACGTGTTCTCTTATGAGCTGCTTGCTTACCGGGAAGTGGTAAATGCCAACGCAATGCCATTTTCTGAAAATGAGGATGAGCAATTGCCGGCTAACTTCGTGACCTCAGACAGCATCACGCCAAAACAGCATGTTGATATTCAAGCCGCTGCGCAAAAGTGGGTGGACTCTAGTATCTCAAAAACAGCCAATGTGCCAACCGATTACCCGTACGAAGATTTTAAAGACATCTATATGTACGCTTATGACAAAGGCTTGAAAGGCTGCACAACGTTCCGCTTTAACCCAGAAGCCTTCCAGGGCGTGTTAGTAAAAGAAGACGACCTTGAGAACACAACGTATCAGTTCACCTTAGACGACGGTTCAACTGTTGAATTTAAAGGTAACGAAGAGGTTGAGTATGACGGCGAGGTGCATACGGCAGCGAACCTGTTTGATGCGTTGAAAGAGGGTTATTACGGTAAATTCTGATTTGAGGGATTCATTTTCCGTTATGCGTTGTTGGAGAATTATTGTTGGCTCGTTACGTACTACAGTACGCGCCTTACCAAAAATAATTCTCCGCCTAGCCTAACGATAAATGACTCGCCTCAAATCACTTCGCTCTAATATTTCGTAACTTGATAACTTTGTTATGAACAAATCCAAGAGATCTCCTGAATAATCCAGGAGACAAGAAAAGAATACAAAAAAGACCAAGCCCCTAAATAACCAATGCTTGGCACGAGGAAAACCATGACTAAAAAAATAACAGGCAAAATAACAGGCTACCAAGTTAAAACAGCCGAAGCTGAACCGGTAGAACCAGCGCGCATTGCGACGCCAGAAGAAAGCGAAGCCGAGCAAAAGAAAGCCGAAGTGGTGCGCATGCACGAATCAGTGCAACGCCCTGACATGCTGGTGGGCTCTACTTACAAAGTAAAAACCCCGGTCACCGAACACGCGATGTACATCACCATCAACGACATCATCCTCAACGAAGGCACCGAGCACGAAGCACGTCGCCCGTTCGAAGTGTTCATCAACTCAAAAAACATGGATAATTTCCAATGGGTTGTTGCCCTAACGCGTTTGATTTCAGCCGTGTTCCGTAAAGGCGGCGACACCACCTTTATGGTGGAAGAACTCAAAGCCGTGTTCGACCCCAAAGGCGGTTACTTCAAACCAGGTGGCGTATTCATGCCATCAATCGTCGCCGAAATCGGCCACTGCATTGAACGCCACATGCAAATGATCGGCATGATCAAAGCCGACAATTTAGATGACCACCAAAAAGCCTTCTTAGAAAAGAAACGCGCAGAAATTGACGCCGCTCAAGGTAAGAGCGACGGCGGCGAAGTAGAAGAGGGTAGTTTCCCTGACAGCGCCACGGTTTGCAATAAGTGCAATACCAAAGCGGTTGTGTTGATGGATGGGTGTATGACTTGTCTATCATGCGGCGATAGTAAATGTGGATGATGTTGTAGGGTCATAAACTTATTTGCAGGATTTTGAAGCCTCGATAAATAGATGTTTATCGGGGTTTTTTTTAGCTCACTCTGAATCTGTTTTAACTGGATTAAGGTAATCAAATGTCAAGTTATGTAGAGCAACTTTCACTTAAAGGGTTGCTGCCAGAGTTACCACATCATGTTCGTGACGGAGTTCAATATGAAGTCGTGATGGGTTCGCTTGCCTATGGTGTAAGTAATGATAATTCCGATATGGATGTCTACGGTTTTTCGATTCCGCCGAAGGAGATTATTTTTCCTAGTTTGCGAGGGGAAATTCTTGGGTTTGATGATTACGAAATTCAGTTCTCTCAGTTTCAAAAGCACCATATAAAAGATGCAGCGGCACTCGGTGGTAAAGGCCGAGTTTACGATATGACGATCTACTCTATCGTTAAATACTTTCGTTTGTTGATGGAGAACAATCCCAATATCATCGACAGCCTATATGTACCTGATAGCTGTGTGCTGTATTCAACGCCTATTGCTGATCGACTTCGAGAGAACCGAAAGATGTTCTTGCATAAAGGGTGTTGGGCAACGTTTAAAGGTTACGCGTATGGTCAAATGCATAAGATACGCACTAAAAAGCCCGAAGGTAAGCGCAAGCCGATTGTTGAGCAGTTTGGGTACGATGTTAAGTTTGCATACCATGTCGTTCGGCTGCTGAATGAAGTGGAGCAGTTGCTGGTTGAAGAAACTCTAGACCTAACAAAGAACTCTGAACAGTTGAAGTCGATTCGCCGAGGTGAATGGTCTTTAGAAAAATTAGAAGAATATTTTGAGCGCAAAGAAGCCGACCTAGAGTCATTCTATTTGAAGAGTAAACTACCTGATTTGCCTAGAGTTGATGCTATTAGAAATCTGTTAATGGAATGCTTAGAGCAGCAGTTTGGCTCACTGGGTAATTTAGTAAACCAAGATGGTAAAGCTCACGTAACTTTGAGCAAGATCCAGGATATTTTAAGAGATTATGAAGCGTAACAAAGGGGGGGGTAACTATGAAAATTGATTCTGTAATCGATCCTGATGTTTTCAGTGATGTGCAAAAGCATCTTGCTGAAATAGAAAAAGAACACAACGTTGTAATTCTCCAAGCGATTGAAAGTGGTAGTCGAGCATGGGGCTTTCCTTCGCCAGACAGTGACTATGACGTGCGTTTTATCTACGCTCACCCCAGAGATTGGTACCTTCAACTCACTGAAGAGCGAGATGTAATAGAGTTGCCAATTAATGACGAGCTCGATATTGCCGGTTGGGATTTACGTAAGGCGTTTAATCTCGCGAATAAAGGCAATGCCGTTATTCAAGAATGGATGATTTCGCCGATTGTATATAAACAATCGGAAGACTATAGCCAGCTATTTGAATTGTTGAGCAAAGCCTTTAATCCCATTTCGGCTTACCATCATTATCGTTCAATGGCTAAAAAAGCGTATCTAGATATAGAGCAGTCTGAGAATAAGAAACTTAAACGGTTTTTCTATTTTGCGCGTGCAACTCTGAGTGCGAAATGGATTTTCGAGAAGCAGACAATGCCAAGTATTGTCTTTGCCGATCTTGTTAATGAGCTTGTTTCAGATCAAGCAATGGCCAAAGAAATAGAATGCCTAGTGAGCCAGAAAGCCAAAGAGTCGGAGAAATCCCTTTTGGAGGTTTCTCCTCTTGTTTACCGTGAATTTACAGATATGTTTGAAACGTTTGATGAGGGTGTGTCGCCTAATTCTAGTGAGGCAGAAGTGATTTCTAATAATGATTTTCGAACGTTTCTTGCTCGAGGCTAAACTAGTTACTTGGACTGATTATATATGGCATTAACTTTGCCATATTTCGAGCATCGTCTATGCCGCGGTGATGGGTTCCTTCTAGAGCAATGCTCACTCTTCGCAATGCCTTAGCCATACCAAACTGCCTTTTTACACCTTGAGCATCTGAGAAGTGCTTTTTAATGTTGAAGTGTTTCGCGGCGATCGGATTAGGCTGGTTATGATAACGGCAATCGGTTTCTATTTGTTTTCTGTCGTACTCACCCCAAGAACAAAATGCAAATTCGTTGAATTCCTCTAGCCATTCTTTAAAAGACTTGGCGGCCGCGATGAAGTTCGGAGCGGCGTCTACTTCGCTTTGACTGATTGACGTTAACTCAGTGCAAAAGGGGGTTAACTTAGGTGTACGTTCAGGTTTAATGAACGTTTGGAATTCGTCAGTGATATCGAATGATCTATTCTCGACCATGACTGCCCCGATCTCGATAATCTCCATCTCATCGCGAGGTATGGAGTTGGTATCGCAGCAGGTTGCTTCTAAGTCAACGATAAGAAATCGTTCATAGTTTTCAAGGTTCATAGTTTTCAAGGTTCATAGTTTTCAAGGTTCATAGTTTTTAAGATTAAGAGTGTTCAATTATTTCGTCACCGTAATTTCAAATAAGTCATCACCTTTTTCGGTAATTGTTATGTCGCAGTCAACAAATTGTTTAATGACGTCGATATTGGTTTCTGAATGCAGGCTTGGCTTTATCGTAGTAAAGCGCCCACCGTTTCCAAGAGCTAACGGCAACAACAATTGATCGCAAAGATACTCACCTACAGCGACTCCTGAACCTATATAACGCTTCATCGCAGAAATAGCTCGCCCAGCTACTCTTTCGGCCGATATATTCTTTGCTCCAACAACGTCGATAACTTCGCTGATATTTCCGTCAGACACTCGCAATGAAATAATATTCCCAGGCCCAATGGATTCTACTTGGTTGATATGCAGTTCGTCATCAGCCCACTGGAGCTTCTTCTTAACACGTGCGAGTTCTCGCTCCGCAACACTTCTGCTCACGCCTGACTGAGTAACGATTGCTTGCTTTGTCTCAAACTTTCCCACGCTCGTCATATCAAATACGCCCATACCATTAATGGGCTGAATGGTAGCGGTCCATTTTCCGCCGCCGTTGGGCATAAAGCCGTAAGTTTCTATTTCGGCTTTAACATCTAGATTGATCGTCTTCAGTGCTGGGATAAAGCAGTACTTAATAAAATCAAAGCTAGGTGCTAAATCGTTATGAGTTCCACCAGTGAAGCTCACCGTTGATTCTTTGTCGGCCATCAATAGTGCAGGCAATACTGTTTGAAACAATAAGCTAGTGCTGCCGGCTGAGCCGATAGCAAAATCATAAGTGCCGGCTTGTATATCGCCAGGTCGAAATTCGACAGTTGATGAACCGAGTTCGTCGCCAGTTACTTTGGCATTGCTAATCTCCTTGCTCGCGCGTACGCAAGCTAGGTGCTGTCTTAACAGGCCGCTCTTTCTGCGACCAGCTCTTATGTTTTCGATGCGTACAGGTGTGCCCGTGCACATCGAAAGTGTCAATGTGCTTCTTAAAATCTGCCCTCCGCCTTCACCTTGTGAGCCATCTATTATTTTCATTTCCTTGTTCATTTTTAGTTTAATAACGTTTTTTGAAAAATGACTCATTAGGGTGTGGTACTCGCTGAGCCATTAGTTTCATATGTTTTTTCTGTTCTTCTTTCTCGAGTTTTCTTTGTGTTCTGCAAGAGCGGCAATGAATCGCAGTTGATTCGATGTCACCTTTAGCAACTTCATACCACCATTTTTGGCTGGTAGCTTTCCAAATTTCAATAGCTCCGCAATCCCTACATTTAAATGGCTTATCCATATAAAAAGAAGGTAATGGATTCCAGTAGCTGTTGTGCAGCAGTTCTAACGGATTAGCGTCAACGCTATTCAAAGGCCGATAGTTATATGTCAATAAAGGTTTCGCTTTTAAAGCTTCTGTACGTTTTCGCCGTTTAGCTTTAATTTCTAACTTGCGTTGTTTATTGCTCTTCATTTTATCGCCTTATATGTATAAGTATTGGTGAACACGGCGGGACTCGAACCCGCAATAATCATTACCTTAGTCATTACTCTAAAGCGGAGTTGGTTTTAAAACTTAGACCCAATTGAAATTCAGTAGGTACCTCATCTTTCAAATTTAGCGACATCTTGCACAATCTTGGTTTTACCCTTCATCGGCCAGTTCAACGTTTGCCGACGGCTCGCCTTTTCGCCTTCGCGCCCATATTCAATAAATCGATTTACTGGCGAGCGACCATCCGTGGTCTTGCCGATGCCAATCCTGGCATATAGGTAAATCACTTTGTCTAAAATCTAGCCTTTTACACAAACGATCTGCTTCAACGTATACACAATCTCAACCAAATCGTTTTGTGCGGCCATCACTTTGTCGATGTCTTTGTAGGCGCTCGGTGTTTCATCAATCACACCTTCGTCTACTCGACATTCAACACCTTTAACCGCTTCTTTATGCTCGTCTAACGAAACGGCTTTCTTGGCTGCAGTACGTGACATCACTCGTCCCGCACCATGGCTGCAGCTGCAAAAGCTTTCTTCGTTACCCAAACCGCGAACGATGAATGATCTCGCGCCCATGCTGCCTGGGATAATTCCCATTTCGCCTTCCCTGGCGCGCACGGCTCCTTTTCTGGTCACTAATACGTTCTTATCGTAGTGGTTCTCACGAGACACATAGTTATGGTGGCAGTTCACCGCTTCAGCCTTGGCTTCAAAATCAAATCCTAAGCTGGCTTTAACAGCGGCGATTACTCGCTCCATCATCACCTCACGGTTAATGCGAGCATAGGTTTGCGCCCATTCAACGGCTTCAACATAATCCACAAAGTTATCCGAACCTTCTGGCAAATACGCCAAGTCTTTATGTGGCAGCTGAATCATCCAGCGCTCCATATCTTTCTTGGCTTGTTCGATAAAGTGCGTACCAATTCGGTTACCCACTCCACGTGAACCGCTGTGCAACATGAACCACACGCTATCGTTCTCGTCTAAGCAGATTTCGATAAAGTGATTGCCTGTACCTAGCGTTCCCAAGTGCCCAATGTTATTGGTGTTCTTCAAAACTCGGTGCTTGTCTTTCAAAATATCGAACTTCGCAGCCAATGGTGCCCAAGCTTGAGCGACGTCATCCGGAATATTGGACCATGCGCCTTTATCTCGGCCTCCACGAGCTCGAGCAGATCGACCATGTGGAACCGCTCGTTCAATCGCATTTCTGATAGCGCTCAAATCTTCAGGCAAGTGATGCGACGTCATGTTGGTTTTCACCGCCATCATTCCGCAACCAATATCCACGCCAACTGCAGCTGGAATTACCGCGCCGATGGTTGGCACTACGCTACCAATGGTGGCGCCGATACCAAGGTGTACGTCTGGCATTACGGCCACCCATTTGTGGATGAATGGCATTTTTGAAATGTTGATCAATTGCTCTCGCGCTTGATCTTCAAACGCGACGCCTTTAGTCCATGACTTGATCGGTACGCCGCCGTCTTGAGTTACTTCATATGTTTGTGTTGTCATGATTGTTCTCTTTTATTTATTTTCTATGCTTTTCATATAGCGAATAGCGTGCCAACTTTCTAATTTTTGATATAAAAGTTATTAAGTATTTGTTTTTATTTAATAATTTAATTTTTTAAGATTTTTGGTCGGATTTCTATTTGTGATCCGTTGAATATTTATCTATCAATAAAGATAGATATAGTATTTAATTGGATATATGAAGACAGTGGCTATTAGTTTGTTAGGAACATCTCTGGATGATCGTGGGTATGGGGCAAAGCGTTGGGATGCGTGGCGGCCGACTTTGTCTATGTGTCAGCAAGACGACTTAATTGTTGATAGGTTGGAGTTGCTATTTCAGCCGCATTTTCAGAAATTGGCTGATCGTGTTACCAAAGATGTGGAGGCTGTGTCGCCTGAAACGGAAGTCGTGCATCACCATGTAAGCATGGATGACCCGTGGGATTTTGAAACGGTCTACAGTGAGTTGTTCGACTTCTCGCGCAAATACTCTTTTAAGCCAGAGTCTGAACGCTACATAACCCACATCACGACTGGGACGCACGTTGCTCAAATCTGTCTTTATCTGCTTACCGAAACTAATTATTTACCCGGTGCGTTGATTCAAACTTCACCGCCAAATCGTAGAGACGGTGGGCCGGGTAGTTATCAGCTTATCGATTTAGATTTATCAAAGTACGATCAAATCGCCTCGCGCTTTACCCAAGAGCAGGCCGTGAGTATCGATCGCCTAAAAGGCGGTATCGCGACCAAGAATAAAAAGTTCAACGCGATGATCAAGCAAATTGAAAAGATATCAATTCGATCTGCCGAACCAATTCTGTTAACAGGCCCAACTGGTGCTGGTAAGACTCAACTCGCAAAGCGTATTTTTGAACTCAAGAAAGACCTCGGCAAAGTGAGCGGCAAATTAGTTGCGGTGAACTGTGCAACATTGAGAGGCGATAATGCTATGTCTGCCTTGTTTGGTCACACAAAGGGTTCGTTCACAGGCGCAAGTAGTAATCGACCTGGCTTGCTAAAAGAAGCAGATCAAGGCTTACTATTTCTTGATGAGATTGGTGAGCTAGGGCTGGACGAGCAAGCCATGTTACTGCGAGCCATCGAGGAAAAGCGTTTTCTACCAGTTGGAGCAGATGTTGAAACCAGTAGTGATTTTCAATTGATTGTTGGAACCAACAAAGATCTGAAAGCCATGTCGAGTGAGGGCTTATTTCGAAAAGATCTGATTACTCGAATAAATCTATGGAGTTATGAGTTGCCATCGCTCGCTATGCGAATGGAAGACTTTGAACCTAACCTAGATTTCGAGCTCGCGAGATACAGTGAGCGCTATGGAGAGCAGTTGGGGTTTAACAAACAGGCGCGTAACCGGTATTTAAAATTTGCTAAGTCAGCTGACGCTACTTGGGCTGGAAATTTTAGGGACCTTAATGCCAGTGTAACTCGAATGGGTGTGTTGTCTGAAGGTGGGCGAATTGATGAAGGTAATGTTGCTCAAGAGATCGAGAGATTAAGGAGAGACTGGAGTGGAGATCAAAGTAAAACCGATTCGCAAGAACAAGGCATGGTGTCAAGCCTTATTGGGTCACAGGCGTCATCCGAATTGGACCTCTACGATCACATTCTTATCAATGGGATCGCAGAGGTCTGTGCTAATAGTCGCTCCATGGCTGAAGCGGGTCGAAAATTGTTTAACCACTCAAGAACTCAAAAAGCATCGACTAACGACTCTCACCGAATTAAGCAATTACTTGATAAATACGGCATCAATTTTCAAGACTTGAGTGGCAGTTAGCGCATTACAATACTCGTTTGTAACGAGCTACATGATCAGCGCTGCTTGAGCCAGCCCATGCGTTAGGTTTGATCAACGCATCCAGGTTGGTCATGCCTTTCACATAGCCAATTGCTTGTTTGGCAATTGCATTAGAGGCGTGACACTCGTTGGAATTTACGTCTAAGTGAATTTCAACCTCTCGATCTTCAAGAATGTCACTAAGAGCCATAAAGCAATCTACGCTTTTATAAACTTCAGTCATCAAACGTAGGGTCGGCTTACCCATCTTCGCATCATAGACTCGTTCATTTTCAACATAGCTAAAGATCTTACAACCTCGGCTATTATCGATATGAACCACTAATACAATTGCGAACCGCGCCCATTTTTCATAGGTCTGCGTTTTCAGGTTAAACCGTCTATTCAAGACGCTGTCGCAGCCGATATAAACTCGGCCATCTACGTGTGCAAGATAATCTCTTATCTCGTCTATTTGCTTCTGACTAAACATCCTCCGTTCCTCATTTTGATTTACTACGTTATATTAAAAACTGGCAGGTGAGAGTGGGCTTGAACCACTAACCCCCAATGTCAAAGATTGGTGCTCTACCAATTGAGCTACTCACCTGTAAAGCTGGTGGAGATGGTTGGAGTCGAACCAACTATGCTCTAGAGCAGGTGGGTTACAGCCACCTTGATGTCCACACATCACACCTCCAAATTCTGGCGCGCTTGGAGGGACTCGAACCCCCATCTGAACGGGTCGAAACCGGCCGCTCTAATCCATTAAGCTACAAGCGCATGGCGGAAAGCGGAGTAGCATTGCATGCCGCATCGAACCCTACCCCCTCGGGCTGCTGGCTTGGCAAGTCATGTGCGCAACGCAGTTGTCGGCCCCTGACCGATTCACTTTCCAACAAAACACAGCGATTTACAGGTTGGGCGTTACTCCAACTGGGACGTCTCCCGACAATAAGTCGAACTTACGGCTGATATATTCAGGCGCGCTATTAAGCAACGCTATCCCGGTGTCACACTTCGTGTAATGTCGCTGATACATCTGACTGATCACCACGTTTCTACTTTCAACGCAGCTGTAAATCCCGTTTATCTGTCGTTTTTTTACAGGTGAACCAGTCTTGCTCGGTTGATCCTTTCGGAACAGCTTAAATTGGCACGCTTGGAGGGATTCGAACCCCCATTTGACCGGATCGAAACCGGCCGCTTTAAATCCATTAAGCTACAAGCGTATGGCGGAAAGCAGAGTAGTGTTGCACACTGCATCGAACTCAACCCTTGCGAGTCACTTGGCTTCGCAATCCAGCTCGGTCCCCGATCGATTTACTTTCCAAAAACCTGGAGGAAGGTGGAGGAGTCGAACCCCTACCAATCACTCAGTACCTAGGGGTCAGTGTGCCCCTCTTTTCGGGTATCAAACCCTATTTTTCTCCAAAGACGGCACCTCCCGAATTCGTCTATCGTTTTTTACAGGTGAGCCAGTCCTGCGTGGTCGATCCTTTTGGAACACCAAAAATACTTGGAGCTAAGTTAGAGATTCGAACTCTATTCCGGTGCTTACAAAACACCTGCATCGCCAGCAATGCTTACCTAGCTTGGTAGGTGTGGTGAGGATCAAACTCACAACCTCCCGGTTAAAAGCCGGGTGCTCTCGTCAGTTGAGCTACACACCTAAAAATGGCACGCTTGGAGGGATTCGAACCCCCATCTGACCGGTTCGTAACCGGCCGCTTTGATCCATTAAGCTACAAGCGTATGGCTCTGGCGTAAGGACTCGAACCTTAATCTCTCGGTTAACAGCCGAGCGCATAGACCTGCCATGCTTCGCCAGAATAAAACTGGTGCTGAGGGAGAGAATCGAACTCTCAACTCTCTGGCGGGGCCGCCCGCGCGGTTTAAGCCAGATGCCTCTGCCAATGGCTCGGTACGAAGTACTACCTCAGCGTAAATCGGCTACAAAATCGTTTGGGGTGACCTATGGAATTTGAATCCATATCTACCTGAGTCACATTCAGGGGCTTTACCGATTAAGCTAAGGCCACACCAAACGATTCTGTATTATTAATTCGTCCTCCAAACCACGAATCAGTTGTTAAAAATTTGGTACCGAGGGTGAGACTCGAACTCACAACAATCTGGGTCTAAGCCAGACGCCTCTGCCAATTGGGCTACCTCGGCAACTTGTCAAACTTCAATTGCAGGCCGGCGTAACCCGGCAAACGTTTTTTGATCTTTTGATCTTTTGATCAACTCCCATCTCTAAAGATCAATCTGGGCCACTCCATTGAACGAGCCAGAATTTTCTTCCTCTGAATTGATTGGTAAACGTCCTACTTACGTTACAACCAATCGATGCCCGCCTATTAACTTGCGGTTCTGCAATTAACTTGGTGCGACCTCCAGGTATCGAGCCTGGTTCTCTGGATTTTAATTACTTCGTAACGAATCCAGCCCATTGACCTCTCTTGATCAAGTCGCGAATTTTATGGCGGTGTCGAAGGGAATCGAACCCTCTTGGAACGGATAGACAATCCGTTGCATCTCCAATCTGCCACGACACCGTGGTGTATCCGACGAGGCCCTTCGGCCCGAACTCTAAATCGTATCTTTCGGCTTGAAAGGCCGGCGTTCTATTCCGGTTAAACTATTTTCTTTTTCTTGGGGATACTCCGTAGTAAAAATTAATTTCAAAAAAAAGGCCTAACATTTTTGCTAGGCCTCAGTAAAAATCGAATAATCGAAAAATTACTCACCTAGCATGCATATGATCCTCGAGCTCATAATTCGAGCGTAGGTCGGCCTGCGAATTCGTCGCATATAATTTGGGCAGGCTGCTATGTCGTCCCGGCACTAATATTTTTAATAAACTAATCATGTTGTTTTATTTTCTTGATTTATTGGTCAGGGTAGATGGATTTGAACCATCGACATCTTGCTTCCAAAGCGAGGACTCTAACCAGACTGAGCTATACCCTGTAATTTCTCATATTCGTTAATTATTCGATTTGCTAGACCAGAAATAAAAAAAAGCCTAGCGGTTTAGGCTAGGCTTTCGAATAAATCCAATGATTAAGATCTAATTCATACCTAGCAAACGCATCTCTCCAAATCACTTTGGCGATACGAAGCCTGCGCTTTCGGCGCATGGTTCGTGAGGCGTATTAGTGATAATAAATTCATTTTGCTTAAAATTTGTTCGTTCAAAAAGTTCACCGCAAAAAACCTGTTTGAGCGATGTTGATGAGGCGAACTCTATTCGTGAATATTTTTTCTGTCAACAGGCAATTTTTCGCAACCGCTTTAGTGGTTCTTATCTGGGTAAAAATATAAGCAGTATTATCAAGGCGTATTTTTGTGACCATTTTTATAAGAACTCACCTAATTTTCACTGGCAGCTTTTGAGCAAAAATACCGAGTTGATGGCAGTTGTTCTCATAGCTGATGGAGATCGAAAATATCCATATAAAACATATAGATAAAGTCAATTTATTGGTTCATTAATTATGCTTTAACACATGATTGATTCTTAATAATAGATTAGTTTTATCTTAGCATTTTTCTAAGCCGAGTTAGTCGATAAAAACAGGCTGATTTTTAGTTAAATTTATTTTCAAAAAAAATTTAAAAAAAGTTTTTGAAAATACAAAACTCACAACTAATTATTCAATTTTTACCCGTTGACAATTTAATGTCACTATGACAATATATATTTATTGTTTCAAAGACCTTATATATTTTGCGTCATTTGATGCTTGCTAAATAGACTATGAATGAAAAAGAATTTCTAAAAAGCTACAACATCCATGATTTTGATGTGCCGCTTTGTACGGTAGATATGGCGATACTTTCCTTGATTAACGGAGAGATAAACGTTCTTTTAGTGCATCGCGATGAATACCCAAGTAAAGGTAAATGGGCGTTGCCGGGTGGATTCATTGATCTAAAGAAAGATAGGTCAACAGAAGCGGCGGCCCACAGAAAGCTAAAAGAGAAAACAGGCTTGTCTTCAGGTTATCTGGAGCAGGTAGAAACCATTGGCTCACCTAAGCGCGATCCGCGTGGTTGGTCGTTAACGGTGTTGTATTACGCCTTAGTCGATATTACACGGGTGAAATTGTCTGATGCTGGTAAACAAACCGAGTGGTGGCCATTGTCGAAGATTAAAAAACAAAAGCTAGCTTTTGATCACAATGTGTTAATCGATATTGCCATAGAGAGATTACGATCTAAAGCAACGTACACAGCCTTGCCGGTTGAGTTGATGCCTAAGGAATTTACTCTAACCGAACTACAAATGGTGTTTGAAATGATCCTTGACAGAACCCTGCAAGCCAAGGCATTTAGAAACCGAGTGCTCACCGCTGGAATGGTGGAAGAAACAGGTAACAGCAAAATTGCGGGTAAGCGACCAGCCAAACTATTTCGATCAACCAAGGCTGATCGAGACACTTACTTTGCCAGGCCGTTGCAAGATTAAAGCGTAAAAATCGACTCTAAGCATGGAATCGCTTTGTACCGATAGAGGAAGTCATGAAAATTAGAACCAGAGAAGAATTAGTAGATTACGTAAACCGAGGGAAAAAGGCCAAGTTCCTGTTTTTCTGGGGGCATACGAATAAAAGCCAAACAGTCACCAAAGCCTGTTTTAGCCAATGGTATAGCTCGCCGTTTACAGAAGACGGGAATAGGTTTGCAACGGCCGAGCATTACATGATGTTCGGTAAAGCAAAATTATTTGGTGATGCCGAGGCTATGGAAAATGCCCTTAACGCGAAGAATCCAGGTGCTGTTAAGGCCGTGGGTCGTGTGGTAAGAGGTTTTGATCAAGCTGTATGGGACGCAAACAAATTTGATTTAGTAGTAAATGCAAATCTTGCAAAGTTCAGTAGTAATGATGACTTGAGAGATTTCCTTATTAGCACAAGTAAGCGAGTTCTGGTTGAAGCAAGCCCTGTAGACAAAGTGTGGGGTATTGGTTTAGCCCAGGATGATGAGGCAGCATCAAACCCAAATCTATGGAAAGGCGAAAACTTACTTGGCTTTGCCTTGATGGAAGTGCGTGAGCAATTGCAGAACGAGAGTGACTAAAAACACGATGAACAGAATAGAAATAATCAGCGGAGACATTACGCAGTTAAAAGTAGATGCAATCGTAAACGCAGCGAATAACGCAATGTGTGGCGGCGGTGGTGTTGATGGCGCAATCCACCGCGCGGCGGGCTCCGAGTTATTGGCGGAGTGTCGTAAAGCAGGTGGCTGTAAAACGGGTGCGGCAAAAATTACTGGCGGTTACAAATTACCAGCAAAGCACATTATTCATGCAGTTGGCCCGGTGTGGTATGGAGGCGATCTAGGTGAGCCAGAACTGCTAGCATCGTGTTACCGAGAGAGCTTAAAGCTTGCAGTCGACAATCAACTTAAGTCAATTGCCTTTCCGGCAATCAGTTGCGGTGCTTATCGGTACCCGATTGATAAGGCGTGTGACATTGCCATATCTGAAGTCTCGAAATTTCTACGTGAGTTTGATCAAATCGAAAAAGTGATCTTTGTTTGCTTTGATGTAAAGGTAGATAAACAGCTGAATAAAGCGCTAATGAGACTTAGGGAATGCAATGAAAGATAAATTTGAAGGCGCTTTAGTTGGGTTAGCGGTAGGTGATGCAGTAGGAACAACTCTTGAGTTCAAGCCTCGCGGCACCTTTGATCCAATTACTGATATGGAAGGCGGTGGTCCGTTTCGCTTAAGAAAAGGTGAATGGACTGACGATACTTCAATGGCGCTGTGCTTAGCGAATAGCTTGCTCACTAAGAAAGGCTTTGATCCTGAAGACCAAATGAACCGCTATTGTAATTGGTTGCGTGTTGGCTATATGAGTAGCACGGGTGATTGCTTTGATATTGGCGGAACGGTAATGAATGCACTTGATAAGTACATAGAAGATTTAGATCCGTTCAGTGGCTCAATTGATGAAGACTCTGCAGGAAACGGGTCACTAATGAGGTTAGCACCGATACCTATTTTCTATGCGTCTAACCGGGAATTGGCTGTTAAATATGCGGGTGAGAGTTCAAGAACCACGCATGGAACGGCTGAGTGTATCGATAGCTGCCGATTGTTCGCAAGCTTGATAATAGAGGCTTACACAGCCACTTCTAAAGAAGATATTTTTAAGCAATGCGATTATGAAGCGTATGCGCCAAAAGTAATCGGTATTGCGAACAGTGCGTTTCTATCAAAAAGTTATGACGAGTTAACTGGCAGCGGCTACGTAATCGAAAGCTTAGAGTCAGCCCTATGGTGTTTTGTGAATTCAGAAAGCTTTGAAGAAGCGATTCTTCTTTCTGCGAACATCGGTAATGACGCAGATACAACGGCCGCAATTTGCGGTCAAATCGCCGGTGCTTACTATGGTTTCTCAGGCATTCCTGAGAAATGGTCAAGTGCAATTGTAATGGCAAATGAAATAAAGCAATGGGCGAATGACTTAGCTGTTACAGGTAAAGAAGCGCTCGAAAATTAAAGATAGAAAAATGAAAACAGTAACAATGTATCGGCCAACAGGGCCTGAAGAGTTAGAGTTAGTTAAAGACTCAGGCTATACAGCTTGGCCACCACGTTTACCGGGTCAGCCAATCTTCTACCCTGTTACTAATGAGCAATACGCAAAAGAAATAGCCACACAATGGAACATTAAAGACAGTGGTGTTGGTTATGTAACTAAGTTCGAAGTTAATAAAGATTTCGTTGATAACTATAAAGTCGAGCAAGTCGGCGCGGCTCACCACACAGAATGGTGGGTGCCCGCTGGCGAGCTTGAAGAATTAAATAAAAACATAGTCGGGAAAATAGAGGTCATTGGCGAATACAAGGAGCCTTGATCTACCCGAGCTATAAAATGGAAATACAAATATGGATTTAAAGAAAATATCTAAATATTTAAGTTTCATCCTTCGTCATCAGCCAGACTCAATCGGTCTCGAGCTGAGCGACGAAGGGTGGGCGAATATAAAAGAGCTAATAGGCAAAACTAGAAAATTTAAGCTCACTAGAGAACTGATCAACACAGTCGTTGAAACCAACGACAAGAAGCGCTTTCTGATTAGTGAAGACGGCGAACGAATCAAAGCTAATCAAGGGCATTCAATCGAGGTAAAACTCGAGCTTGAGCCAGTAACCCCTCCGGATGTTTTGTTGCACGGAACCGCTGAGCGGTTTCTAGAATCTATTCTTAAAGAAGGTCTAACTAAACAGAAGAGACATCATGTTCATTTAAGTGAAACTCAGAAAACGGCTTTGAGTGTTGGAGCTCGTTATGGAAAGCCTGTTTTGCTTAAGATAGATAGCAGGGAAATGCATGAGGATGGTTTTAAGTTTTTCAAAACCGATAATGATGTTTGGTTGGTTGATGCTGTACCAACCATGTATTTAAAGAAAGAAATTTTACTCTGACCCCAGTTGCTTATAAGAATACTCTCCTCACAATGGAAATTTTCTATGCTATGTGCAACTATATTCGTTAAGGAATTTATTAGTTAAATCGATTAACCTTTGGGGGGCGTAACGATGGAACATAATTTTGAGAGGCTGAAAGAACATATTCTGCCGCTTTCACAGGCTGACAACTTTCACATTGCAAAAAATGAGTGGAAGCTCTCAAATATAGAGATTAACGAGGCATGGGATAATTGTCCGTGCGGCCAAAGGATTAAAGAACTTTGTCATATCAGTAACGTTAAAAATGGCAAGACAACCTACGTGGGTAATATCTGCGTTAACCAATTCATTGGAATTGAAACTGGGAATTTATTTGATGGGTTAAAACGCATTGCTAATGATATTTCCGCAAATCCAAATGAGGATTTAATTATTCATGCGCACCGCCTTGGCTATATCTATGAGAGAGAATATGACTTCCTTATGAGCACGAGGCGAAAACGGAAATTGTCGTCGAAACAGTTAGCTTGGAAACAAAAAATTAATAGGCGGATAGTTAACGAAACCGTTGTTAAAAAACAAATCCAATAATCCCTGTGAGGGATGAAACTTGATACAGGGACGTCATGTCTGAAAAGCATATAGAACACATAAAGTTATTTAACTTTAAACGATTTAAAGAGATTTTCGTGCCGTTATCAAGAGGTCGGAATGTATTGATTGGGGATAATGAGTCGGGAAAAAGCTCAATACTCCTTGCAATAGACTTGGTTATATCTGGGAACGTGTCTCGGGTTGAGGCTTTAGGAATTGATAACTTGATCAATACTGAAATGGTGATGCAGTTTAGTTCATTGAGTCAGGAAGGTAGGAAGTTTGAGAACTTGCCTAAGACTTGTGTAGAGCTTTACTTGAATGACTTCCACAATTTCCATGTTGATGGAACCGCAAATACTGAAGGGGTTAGTTCTCATGGATTGAGGCTGGAAATTGTGCCAAGAGACGATCTTAAAAATGAAATAGACGCCCTTTTGGCCAATGAAAGTGGTGCATTCCCTTTTGAGTTTTACCATGTCCAGTTTAAGACTTTCGCTAATGAAAGCTACACTGGATACAGCCGACACATGAAGTGCATGGGGATTGATAATACTCAAATAAGTAATGAGTATGCGATGCGCTCTTATGTTAAAAATGTTTACGACTCTCATGCCGATGATGATAAGAGAAACATGCATAAATACCTTTATAGGCAAGCTAAAAAGGATTTTGGTGTAAATCATTTGT
Source organism: Arenicella sp. (assembly GCA_965230315.1). Lineage (GTDB taxonomy): Bacteria > Pseudomonadota > Gammaproteobacteria > Arenicellales > Arenicellaceae > Arenicella. The sequence goes on along the minus strand of CBDDKT010000002.1, from coordinate 2,039,302 downwards.
CCGACATCAATGAGTCTTTAGGAAGCCATAGGAAGTTTGAGGTGAGGCAAGGAGGAAAATCTACATTAGAAAATGATCTCACCATTTCAGAGAGAGATATTCAAATAGATAATATGGGCAAAGGGCGTCAATGCTTGGTGCGAACCGAATTCGCTTTAGCAAAGGGTAGCCAAAATAAGGAGCCAGATGTAATTCTTTTGGAAGAGCCCGAAAATCATCTAAGTCACGGAAATATGAATAGATTGATAAGCGCTATAGTGGATTCAAATGACTCACAACTAGTAGCGACCACACATAGTAGTTTGTTCTCAGCCAGGCTAGATCTGCGAAATGCCATTTTTTTGAATAGCAGCTCTGCGAATCCTATTTTATTAAGTGACTTAGCTGAAGATACGGCAAAGTTCTTTTCTAAGGCTCCGATTACCAATATTCTGGAATTTTCACTTTCCTCTAAAGTAATTCTCGTAGAGGGAGCAGCAGAGTTCATTTTGCTAGCGGCATTCTATAAAAATATCACTGGCACTGAAATCTCCGAATCTGATATTCACATAATTTCGGTTGGTGGTTTAAGTTTCCAGCGATATTTAGAGGTGGCTGAAAAGCTAGAGATCAAAGTAGCGGTCATTACAGACAACGACAAAAATTATGAAGTAAATATCGAACACAAGTACGAGAATTATTCTGGTATCGATACGATCCAGATTTATACCGCTTCTGACGAAGATACTCATACATTTGAGTTATGTGTATATGAATCAAACACGGCAATCTGCGACGAAATCTTTGCTGCGAGGTTGAAGACAAACACAGTTCCTGAGTACATGCTGGCCAATAAGTCTGAGGTGGCTTATCAATTATTGGTGCAAAAGGGAGATGAACTGGTTGCACCAAGCTATATCGCAGAAGCAGTCCAATGGATAAGCGCGTAGTTTTTGCAGTAGCAGGCTCCGGAAAGACTAAACTTATAGTCGACCGTTTAAGTCTAAATAAGTGCTCACTGATTGTTACATACACGATTGATAACACAAAAAATCTGGAGGGTCGTATTCGCGAAAAATTTGGATGTATTCCACCTAATATACATTTAATGACTTATTTTTCTTTCTTGCATGGGTTTTGTTTTAGGCCCTTTTTAAGTTATCAAATGGGAACTCGTAACCTATGCTTTGAAGCGCCGGAATATGGAAAAGTAACACCGACTACAACTCATCCAAGTCACTATAAAACCAGCAACGGTTTGATTTATTCAAACCGAATTGCCAAGGCAATTATTAAGTTCGGAAAAATTGACTTAGTTAGGAATCGTTTATCAAAGTATTTTGACGAGCTTTACATAGATGAAGTGCAAGACTTATCCGCGAATGATTTTAACTTGTTGATTGAACTATGCTCTTCTGAGATCGACATTTTAATGGTGGGTGATTTTTACCAACACACCTATGACACTAGCAGAGACGGAAATATCAGAAAAAGCTTACACAAAGACTATAACTCTTATGTAAAGAGCTTTAAAGAAACTGGTATACATATTGATACAACAAGTTTGCTGAAAAGTCACCGTTGTGCTCCTGCAGTTTGTCAGTTTGTCTCAGATCGACTAGGTATCGAAGTCGAGTCTCATAGAACAGATAGCGTCGTTGTTGAAGTTGTTGATTCTGAACAACGAGCAAACGAACTAGTTAAGGATTCTAATATCATCAAGCTCTTCTATAGCGATTCGAAAAAATACGCTTGCTACGGTAAAAACTGGGGAAAGTCCAAAGGTGAAGATGGGTATCAAGACGTAGCGATAGTGCTCACTGCAGGAGCAGAGAAGGAATTGAAAAAGAACGGAAGAGTAACTCTCCCTCCGTCTACGTTAAGTAAGCTTTATGTGGCTTGTACAAGAGCAAATAGAAATCTGTACTTGATACCGCCTAAGTATTTAAAACCCTGGAAAATATAGTCGGACGAAATCACCATTGGGAAAAACTAAAATTCAGGGAGGCCTATTGGATAATTAGGTCAGAGTAGAATTAGTCGAGACCGCTTCAAATTAGGCATAGGCGGTTAAATAACTCCATTCAATATATATTGTCTTTGTGACATTTAATTCTTGACTTTATATTGTCATAAAGACATTATATTGAAAATTAAGCACAACACGGAGCCAATTATGCTTGGAATTAGATACTACAAAGCCGAACCAACAACGTTCGTTGTTAAGACCGTTAACGGAAAAACCAGAAATCAAGGCAAAGGCTTAAGCTTTTTCTATAACGCTGCCACAACGTCTATTGCGGCGGTACCAATGAATGCGCAGGAAGCACCATTCATTTTCAACTTACAAACGGCTGACTTTCAGGCGGTTAAAGTGCAGGGGCAAATCACCTTTCGGGTGGCGAACCCTGAGGCGATTGCTGAGATTCTGAACTTTAACTTGAAGAAAGACGGTGTGAGTTATCTCTCTGAAGACCCACTGAAGTTGAATGATCGCATTGTGCGCTCTGCGCAAACCATTGTTCAGAATGAGGTACAGAAAACCAAGCTGCGAGATGCGTTTGTTATCAACACCAAGATAGCTCAACTGATTCAACAAGAGTTAGCAAGTGATGCCGCGGTGAGTGCGATGGGTATTGAGGTATTAAACACCATTGTAGGGCGTATCTCGGCTGACCCCGAAACGGCCAGAGCTCTTGAAGCCGAAGCCCGAGAGTTGATTCTTCAAGAAGCGGATGATGCTATTTACGGTCGAAGAAAGTCTGCGGTAGAACAAGAGCGTTTGATTAAGGAAGCCGAGCTGCAAACTGATTTGTCTGTTCAACAGAAAGAGCAAGAGATCGCCGAGTCTCGTGATGAGAACGAGCGTGAAATTTTGCGCGGTAAAGCAAAGACTGACGCGGAGCGCGTCCAAGCGAGCATTGATAGAGAAACGCAACGTCAAAACTTAGTTACCTTACAAGCTGAAAATAAAAAGCAGGAAGCTGATACGGAAGCTTACGCGGTCGCCAAGAAGATGGAAGCATTCAAGACCTTGCCAGTTGAGAACCTTAAGGCGATGGCATTGGCGAATATGCAACCAGACCAACTAATGGCGATGGCGTTTGAATCTCTTGCGCAAAATGCGGGTAAGATCGGTGAGTTAACCATCACACCAGACTTGTTTGGCAACATGATGAAGAAAGCTGCGAATCCATCTAGAGCACAAACAAGAGCGCAGAAATGAACACGCAGGGGAAAAGGTTTGTTCTTGTAACACGCAAAACGCGCTTACAAGAACTGATCGAACGTTTCAATACATGGCCACAAGCTAAGTTTTACTTAGAGCACAGTAATGCTGATGTTAGCGATTACTTAGCAGAGCATGATCTTTACCAAAAGAGATTGGATGAAGTCGAGCGAGTCTTAAAACCGCTAGGGCGTTTACAAAAGCTCGAACGTAACTTCTTGCCTAACTACCAGTTCTCCGCCGAAGATATCGTGGTGATAGTTGGGCAAGATGGTTTAGTCGCTAATGCCCTGAAGTACTTAGATGGCAACCCGGTAATAGGAATTAACCCAGACCCTGATAGGTGGGATGGCAAGTTACTGCCGTTTGAAGTAGGAAATTTGAAAGACGTAGCGTTAAAAACAATGGTCGATAAAGGGACAAGCAAAACCATCACCTTCGTAGAAGCGCGAACCAATGACGGCCAGGTCATGTTGGGCGTGAATGATATCTTTATAGGTCCGAAATCTCATACATCAGCCCGCTACAATATTCATTGGAATGGACAGACCGAATGCCATTCGTCATCAGGAATTATTATCTCAACAGGGTTTGGCTCAACAGGTTGGTTTCAATCCATTCTAGCGGGAGCAATGGGCGTATCTGGCTTAAGTGAACATGAGTTGTCCAATGGCTTTGCTTGGGATACGAAAAGCGTTCAATTTGCTGTGAGAGAGCCATTCCCAAGTAACACAACAGGTACTGAGCTAGTGTTTGGTTCGATTAGTGATGACAATCCGTTGAGCCTTGAGTCATTAATGCCTGAAAATGGCGTTATGTTCTCTGACGGTATACAAGAGGACTTTATTGCGTTCAATTCTGGTTGTAATGTAATCATTGGTATCTCGAAGAAGGTTGGTAGATTGATCGTATAGATAGAATTGGTCAATAAAATGCAGGCTGCAATGCTTTTTTATCTTTAGTAAACTGTCTAAGCGAGACGTAATATTCTTATCTGAAAACCAAAAAAATGTAGAAGTGTATATGGAGTCGTAGGTCAGAATGGATGTGTTAGCAAGACTGTTCTCTTTAGTGATTATGTATTTGAGCGCTTTGTGTGTATCTAGCGTCGCGGAAGCAACGGAGGCAAATAATCAAGTAAGAGGTGAAACTTTTTTGCCCGCGAAGCTTATCGAGGATAGTAAACGCTGGGGGGGCTCATACCCTGGCAATGCATTATTAAACAACCGTTCAGGTGTTGTAGAGCTTGTGTATATTGTTAATGCCGAAGGTAAACCAAGTGAAATAGTGGTTGGCTCATATAGCGATAGAAAATTTATTCGACAATCTATTAACGCCCTTAAAAAGTATCGATATCGCCCAGCGTTGCGGAACGGAAAACCCGTTTCCTCTCTAAACCGAAGTGTGATGACTTTTATCGGTCGAAATATGAATTCTAACGCTGTCGATAAATTTGATAAGAACTACGAATTGTTTAGTCGAGAATTTACTAAGTCGGAGCCTCAGCCCAAGCTGTTGATAAAGCATCTAAAGAGTATGAATAAAGCCAGGCAAGCTAATCTATCGATGCAGGGCGTTCTTAACTATGCTGAAATGATGTATGCCGATCGCTATTTGTCTCTCGATGATAAAATCGAAGCTGCCTATGTTGCAGATATTTACCGATTTAGTGGGTTTAGTGTCGAAAAGAAATTTGAAGTAAAGAAAAAACTTGTTTCTTGGTTGGTGGCTTCTGGTCGCTATTCCGACGCCGTAGATGCGATTCTGGATTTAAACGTTGGCTCTTTCAGGCCGGTAATTGATATGGATTTGTGGACGTCTCCTCCGAACGTAAAGCCTTCGGATCTTTATTTAAGCGAGTACAAAGCGAATGACGTAGAGTTCAGGAAGCTACTCAATCAAGAAAACGGTCCTTTCGCCGAAGTCATTCGTGAAATTGAAGAAATAAAGCATTCCGACAAGTCCTTTGCTAGCCTTTTTGAGGTCTCAAGTCGAGGCTATGTATTAAGGGGCTTGCTAAAGAACAGATTTACAATAGATCAAATACAGGGCCAGATCGACGAATTGGTTTTCCGCTGCCAAGAGAAGTTCTATAAAATGAAATTTGGTATTGACCAAGATTACTATGTGCCTGAGGCCTGGGGGAAATGTCACCTTCAAATTAAGGGCTCTTCTGGCACGAAGGCGCGGCTAATAGAAAGTTAGCGTAAAATTGATCAGCCGAAATTAGTGGGTAACGGGGTATTCAAGAGTCATCTATGTCCTTTGGATATAACTAACTAGTGAATTCTCTAGTACTTCGAAAAGAGGAAAGCTCAAAAGAGTTATTTAACTCAAAAATGTAAACATGAACACCCACATCAAGCTTGCGTGATCATCAAAATAAACAGCTACAATGGTTGTTTTCACTTTGATAAGTATTTATTTCTTTTGTTTTAACTTAACCGAAGTGTCCGTAAAGTTTGAAGAATATCAATTGGTATTACAGATCACATTGAAATATGAACGTTAACCAGAACAGGCATCTTAAGAAACTCATTACTAGCTAGCAATGCTGATAAAATTCCTAAGTTCCGTTGTTGTTATATGTGCTGTTGTTTACGCAGTAGGCGCGGTTGTGCTTTATACTTACCAGCGAAAAATGTTGTACATACCTTCGCCTGAGTATGCTCATGAATTCGAAAATTTAGAGCTGCAGAATGACCAAGAGGTTCTTAAAGTAGCAATATTGAATCCGGGTCAACCGCGGGCAATTATTTATTTTGGTGGTAACGCCGAAGCGGTAATTTTTAGCGCTGAGCCGTTTTTAAAAAACTTTCCAGCTTACACGATTTACTTGGCTAACTATCGTGGCTACGGGGGCAGCACTGGTTCGCCAACAGAGTTAGGCCTGTATTCAGATGCGCTGGCTTTGTATGACCGCGTTCAGACTAGCCATGAATCTATATCTTTAATGGGGCGGAGTTTGGGTAGTGGCGTCGCCACCTTTTTGGCTTCTGAAAGAGACGTCTCTCATTTAGCGCTAATTACGCCATACGACAGTATTCAGAACGTGGCTCAAGCGCATGTGCCAATTTATCCAGTCAGCTTATTGATTAAAGATAAGTATGACTCCGTCAAAAAAACGGGGAGAGTGTCCGCTCCAGTATTGATTGTTATGGCTGAGCGTGATTCGATAATACCGAACTCACATTCAATAAAGTTGTCAGAAGCGTTTAAGCAAGAACAAGTTTCAACAATGAATATTAAGGGCGCGGATCACAATAATATATCGCTAGATTCAGGCTATTACTTAAGTTTAAAGCAGTTTTTTGATTCGGCGTTATAGGTGTTAGTTACAAACGTTAATGGGAACAGTCACCTTAAGAACCTCATCGACTGGATTTGTGATCTCGCTCGTTTTGGTTTAACGTGTTTTCATTCACTCACTGCTTCTAAAACATTATGACACTCGAACAAATTTTTTCGATTGCCAACCTGCTTGCTATGGTCGGCTGGATTATCTTAATTTTCCTGCCACGAAAATGGCCGAAGCTGAATATTGTTCCAGCTCTTCTTATTCCGATTATTTTGTCGATCGGTTACACGATCATAATTGGCATTAGTTTTTTCACACCTGGGTCTGAGGGCAATTTTAGTAGCCTTGCCGGTGTTCAACTGCTGTTTACGTCACCCTATGCAGCTCTCGGGGGTTGGATACATTACCTTGCATTTGACCTACTCATTGGCGGGGTTGTCGCTCGTAAAGCCGATGAGATTGGTCTTTCACGATTAATCCAGGCTCCTATTTTATTCGCTACTTTTATGCTTGGTCCATTTGGATATTTGTTATTCAAAATAGTGGAAGGACTCATGACGCTATCTCGTAAATAAACTCACTTGATATAACTGGCTCATTGATGAACCAACTTAGAGATTTAATTTCCGCTGAACAGCATCCATCGTCTGTCATTTATTGGCAGGGCGTTATGTTGATGACGGCTTTCTTCGTATTGACCCTGCCATTCCTATTGGTGGATGACCGTACTCTGCAAGATCAGTTGGTGTGGATCAAGCCGATGAAGTTTTCTCTATCGAGCGTGATCCATCTGGCAACTTTAGCGATTCTTGCATTGCTTCTCAGCCGAGCGACCCGCGAAGGTAAAGCGTGGACCAGTGTGGCCTACATCGCTACCGCGGCTACTTGCTTCGAAGTGATCTATATATACCTTCAAGCAGCACATGGTCGCGCTTCGCATTTCAATACGGAAACCGCCATTGAGATTTTGTTTTATTCATTGATGGGGGTTGGCGCACTGATTATGGTATTTGCCAGTTTCTATCTTGGTCGCAAACTGTTCAAGGAACAGAATATCGGTGATCACCATCTTCTCAAATTAGCCGCAGGCTATGGCCTGGTATGGGGCTCTGTATTCACCTTGGCTATTGCAGGCTATATGTCAACTTCAGGCAGCCGCTATGCGCATTTCAGCGCTGAAGCATCGTTAGTCATCCCGTGGATAGGCTGGTCGCTCTCTGATGGTGATATGCGCATCCCGCATTTTCTGGCTACGCATATGATGCAGATAATTCCCTTATATGGATTTCAACTTGAGCGCTCAGGAGTGGATCATGCGTCCGGCCGCCGTCGCATCTTAATTGCTTCTGCTATCTACTCACTCATAGTGATTGGCGTATTCGCCTTGGTCACTATTCCCTGGGAATAACTTAAGTTAGATAGTGGAGGTCGAGCCTTGCGTTTTGCCTTCATCAAAATATTCATTACATATTACGCTGTATACATCGTACGAACTAAACCCCAACTCTTGAACTAAACCCAATCAAAAAAAACGGAGACAATCCAATGAAAAAAATACTTACCCTACTTGTCGCTGGTGGAATATCACTATCAGCAACGGCTCAACAAGAAAGCATCCAAATGACAAAACAGCAGTTTTTGCAAACCTATGAGAACATGCTAAACCGAGCTGACGAGTTTGCACAAGAAGACAATTCTATGGCCGACGAAATCATGAAGAAAAATATGTCTGCTGAAGACTATAAGCAGTATAAAGCCGAGGAGGAAGAGTTTGAAAAACAGCAGAATATTGAGCTGGCAAAATGCACAGGTATTGCGCCAGAGAAATTGGCCAAAGCAAAAGAAGCATTTAAACCAACAGCCATGCTGGCCATTGTGAAACAATGCTCATCAAAAATTCCGGAGTCGTTTAACATGACGTCATTGGATTTCAATAAAGATCCGGTTCTAGCTGAATTCAGGGCATGCACTCTGGAGATCATGACAAAAGAAACTGGTATCCCCGTTGCTAAGTACGAGAAGTGTGAAGCTGAGCTGTCAGGCGACGACGATTACTGAGTAAGCGTTTCGATGAATGAGTAATAATTACGGTCAGTGTAAATAGAATCGAGTAATTGTTACTTTGCCCCCTAAAGACTTTAATAAGAGATAATTAAATGAAGCTTATAGCCATACTTCTTACGTCGTTTGTTGCAATTAGCCATATTGGAATTTTGATTCTTGAAATGTTTTTTTGGAATCACCCAACTGGGCATCGAATTTTTTCCATGACACCCGAAGTGGCTGCTGCAAGTGAGGTGTTAGCAATGAACCAAGGGCTCTACAATGGGTTCTTGGCTGCTGGGCTTATTTGGGGTTTGATAAAGAGTCGCTTTGATGTGATGGTATTCTTTTTATGCTGCGTTGTGGTCGCCGGAATTTTCGGTGCCGCTACCGCAAAATTTAGCATTCTATTTACACAAGGCTTGCCTGCACTGTTAGCACTTGTTGCCGTACTAATTAGTCGAAATAAATTTGCTCAATCTTAATTTTTGAAATTAATGATTGGGGCATGCGTAAAGTTTATTGTTGGGTATGATAGGTAAGAAAGTAAATAAAAGGATTGTATGAATATGGAAAAAGATGAAAAGGAATTTAATGCTCGGGGAGTTTTGGCTGACCTAATTTCATATAGAGATAGTTTCAACCAAACTAACCAGAATAATACGAGCGCCTTATGGAGACGGTTGGCGATAGCCGTATGGATGTTTGGGGGCGCAACGTTTTTTGGTTACTCACTTTATTCTAGAGAAAAAGATAGTGATTCCCACTGAATATATGTTGACCTATTTAGCCGTATTGCTTGCGAGTACTATCGCGTTAGTGCTGTTTTCCTATTTAGATTACTCTCGAGATAAAAAGCTAAAAAGTTTTATGAAAGATCCAGTTGGTGATCTACTGAAGTCATCGGATGAGCGATTAAAGTGTGAGATCAAACTCTATGCAAAGTTTGATGAGTACCCAATCGATGCTTTGATTCAAGCAAGGAACTACTTGACTAGAAAAAAATCACTAATTGAATCCGTATCCAACATGCTAGTCGGCGTATTAACCAAAGTCGGGCTTTTACCCGCTATTCTAGCGATCTTAATCTCTGTTTTTAAAGTTCACAGTGGCAGTGGGTATTCGTTAATTTCTTTAGTCGCGTTCGTCTTAGTAGGGATTTATTTCTTTTGTTTCAAATTGAATGAGGCTTCGGTTAGATTCGAAGAGTATCAATCGATCGTCGGTGATTACATTGAAATGAAACAAAGTAATAAATAATCGGTGTCAGAGTAAGATTGAATATGCTCTGACCCTCGATCAGATTACCTTGATCTATTTGGATAGTTATAGAAAGCTTTATAGGTGTAAGAGGGAAATATACCGATCTTCTTGGTCTACAAATCTGACGTATGTTCTATGAATGTTCATTAACTTTTCTTGTGATAAGGCTCGGGCAAAACAACTCTCTCTTTTGGACTGTTTCCAAATCCTTGCAGCATTAGATTATCTGATATTCAGTATCCGCTGGCAGAACTTTTTAACTCAGCGGTCACGGTTAACGAATTCAATTTACTTTATCAAGTATAACTAAATTGGGTTTACAAGCTGTAAGCTACCAAGGTAAGGTATTGAGTATCAGATAAGTATTTATGCATTAGCGACTAATTGGGTTTGATCGGTCGCAGGGAAAGGGTAGGGAGACAAACAATGCCTAATTTTACTGTTTCAATAGCTAACACTCGAGCTGCTCGGTTCACTGTAACCGCATTCGCAACAATTCTATTTACACTATTCTCGGGCAACGGTGTTGCGCAACAGGAAAATCGATTCACGGTTCAAGGATTGCCCGGAACATTTCCCACACTTTCTCAAGCTGAATCTGCTCTAAAAGGGATAGATGAATTTCACGCTGCATTAAGAAGAAAAAGCAGCGAATTGATTTCAAAAAACGTATTGATTCACAGATACGAAGTTGATGCGGTTAGCCCTCTGGATTCAGAAGACAAGTATAGAGTCGAGAGGCTCGTTTCAAGCGATCAATCTTTTGATTCAGCTAACACGGCACTAGAAATACGAGGAGCAGAGATATATAGGCACTCGCCGCTATGTGCGCCTAATAACTATGAAGCTAAAGGTGATTGGCGAGTTTGTGATACCTATACTGTGCTTGAGCGCACATCAGAAGGCGATGTCAGGAGTGTTACAGCATTTAACAGAAGGCCTTATGATGCTATTTTTCGGCCACGATACCTGGATGGAGAATGTAGAGAGTCTCGTGATGGTTTAACTCTTTTCAGAGAAAGCGTTCAAACTTGTCCAGCCAATTATCATGGAAGAATTTCAAGTTGCTCATTTGACTGCGTCAATCCAACAATTGGAACCATTACCGAGCAAGTTATAGGTAAGGACGATGGCTGCAATGAAAACAACAAAGCAAACCCTTGTAACGTATCATCCGGCAACAAGTATCAACCCGAAACTGACTTTTCTGATAATGTATTCAGTTTTATTCGGGCCTACAACAGTCAAAACATAATAGACAACGGGTTTGGCCGAGGTTGGCGAAGTAATTTTCAGAGGAGGCTAATCGTAGGCGTAAATGTTTTGAGGCAAGAGTCTGGCAGTGGCCGCAGTGAGCCTTGGGAAAAGATCAATGGTGTATGGCAGGGTGATGCCGACACCGACATTATCATCACAGAGCAGGTTGACGGCTTTTTGTTAAGTAAGTCGAACGGTGCGGTTGAAAATTACAGTAGTTCTGGCCAGCTGTTGTCACAAATAGACGCTAACGGCCAGCAAACACAATATCAATACAACGCAGACAATCAATTAACCGCTGTGAATCATCATTATGGTCACCAAATCCGCTTTTCCTATTTGAACGATCGAGTTGCAACGGTAACCGATGCCTTTGGCGCGGTGTACACGTATGAATATCTCAATGATAATCTCGTCGCGGTGGTCTATCCAGACACAACGCCTGCGGATGTCACAGACAATCCTCGCAAGCGATACCACTATGAAGACGTGAATCACCCCCATCACCTTACTGGCATTACTGATGAAAATGGTGATCGCTATGCTACGTATGCTTACGATTCAACGGGCAAGGTTATTTCTTCAGAACACGCTCAAACCAGTAGTGTTATGGGGCAAGAGAGAATAGAGCTGGATTTTCAAACGGAGGGTGGGCAATGAAACACTTACAACCGTTTAAAATTACAGTAGCAACGGCGGCATTACTTTTTGGCGTCACTCAGAATGCGATTGCCGCCAGCACCATGGTCACCGATGCGATCGGCACTCAAGAACTGTGGACCTTCGACGAGATATTGGGCACGCAAAAGCTCACTAATAAAATAAACCAGATCGACGGTAAAGGCATTATCCAAACGTGGGACGCTAACGGCAACATGCTGTCACGAGTCGACGCCGAAGGCCGCACTACGAGCTATGCCTATAATTCGAGCAATCAACGTATTTCGATGACTGAGGCCTTTGGCACGCCTCAAGCTCGAACCACTAGCTACGAATACGTTAGCCCTGACATCGATTTGGTGACCAAGACTATCTCGCCAAGTATCTACTCTGACGAGCTTAAAGAGGTGGTCAATACTTACGATGCAAATCAAAACATCACGGCGGTCACTATTAACGGGTTTAATGCTCTTGGTGCGCCCGTTTCTCGCACCACAACCTTCGACCATGATGACTATGGCAAGGTCACGTTAATCAACGGCCCGAGAACTGATGTTAACGACATTACGACGTTTGAATATTACGACTGCAATACTGGATCCGAATGTGGGCAGTTAAAGACCGTCACCAATGCCTTAGGGCATATCTCAACTTATGATATGTATGACGCAGCGTCGCGGTTAACGCGAAGCACCGACCCCAATGGCGTTGTCACCACGTATAGTTATCACCCTCGCGGTTGGTTGCTAAGTATGATTCAAACGCCAACGGTTGGCGAAGCCCGAACTACCACCTACGCCTACGACAACGCGGGTCAGCTCAAAAAAGTCACCTTGGCCGATGGCAGTGAGCAAAATTATGAGTACGACGCAGCCCATGATTTACGCGCGGTATTCGACAATCTGAATAACCGTATCGACTACACGTATGATGCAAAAGGCAATCGAACACAAACACTCATAAAAGACCCTGATGGCAGCTTGGTGCGAAGCACCATTACCACCTATAACCATCGAAACTTCATTGAATCGATTAATAACGCCGGGTCGGTCACCCAGCTCATCACAGACGCGGTTGGTAATCTATCCAGTCAAACGGATCCAAACGTAAATCCAAGCACGTCGAACACGTTTGATGCGCTTGACCGGCTCAATAATACGGTGGATGCCTTAAGCAATAATAGTGCGTATGACTATGATGTGGCCGATCAACTCTCAGAGGTGACGTCGCCTAATGGTTCAGTCACTCACTATGAGTACGATGATCTAGGCAACCAAACCAAAGAGATCAGTAATGATCGGGGCACCTTTGCCTACACGCACGATAATGCGGGCAATGTAGTGACGATGACCGACGCGCGCAATGTGACGACCACTTACTCCTACGACGCTCTAAATAGACTGGTTAGCATTGTCTACCCGCAATCAGGCGAAGACGTTAGTTATACCTTTGATCAAGGCGAAGAGTGCGGTTTCGCGATAGGGCGTTTATGCCAGGTAAACGATGCAGCAGGTACGCATCAGCATCGTTACGACCCTTGGGGCAATGTACTTAGTCAAACATGGCAAACTGACACAAGCACGATTGGTCTCTCTTATGCTTACGACAACCTTAACCGACTTACTCAACTCGTATACCCCTCAGGGTTGGTGATTGACTACGAGCGAGACGCAATTGGTCGGGTCGAAGCCGTACATTCGCCACAAGGCACACGAATTGAAATCATCGCTGATCAATTCACTTATCGAGCCGATGGCTTAGTCACCGGCTACCGGCTGGGCAATGCTCAGGTGGTGCAAAAAAACTACGACTTACAAGGCCGTTTAGAAAGCCAAGCCCTCGATGGTGGTCAACTCGCCCATTACAGCTATGACGCCAATGGCAATGTCATACAAAAAAACGATGCCGATCACCAACGAAGCTATGGTTACGACGTGCTAGATAGACTGCAAAGCGACGACTGGCTTGGTGGCTTGCTCAGTAATGACTGGCAATACACTTACGACGCCAACGGTAATCGTAAAACTCAGACTCGGGATAGTGAGTCACCTGAGATTCTTCAATACGGCTCAGCCAGTAATGTGCTCGTTGATATTGACAACGCTTTTGTGTTGTCTGACCTCTCAGGCAACATCACCAGCATGCCTAGGTCAAGCGGAGCTTTAAGCTTAAGCTATAACCAACAAAATCATTTGGCCAGCGTGACACGAGACGGCGTTGTAACGAACTATGGTTACAATCATCAACGACAGCGCTTATCCAAACACCAAGGTGTAGACCTTAGCCAATACCTCTATGACCTTAATGGTCGACTCGTCGCAACCTTAGACGATCAAGGTATCATTCACGAAGAATACGTTTATGCCACACAATTTGATCAGGCCCCGATTCACCATAGGCTATACGAAGACACCGAAGACAACTCGGTTGAGGCAAGGCAAGCACTCACAAAGAGCGAAGCCTTTATTGCCGACCCAATAAACAGTGACGGACAATGCGAAGGCTATGAGCGCACCGAAGCCGAGCGAACCAACACCAATGCATTGTTTGTTAACAACACAGGGCCGTCAGTTCCCGTTGGTGACGATGAATTTGTGATAACACCACCGCCAGAAGATTTAAGCTGGTTGTTACCGATTTTATATTATTGGCTTTTACTGTCCGATGGTGAGCGGGTTCCGATTGATTTATCGGCCACGCCCCCGCCGCTTATTGAACCGCACATCGCGGTAATAGTTCCCGAAGAGCCTGAAGGCGAAGCACTCGATTACATCGTAGACGTCGCCACCACCAAGCGCGCACTCAACAATGACCCAGATATCGCGCGCCACTGCATCCAAGAGGGCGAAACAACGGTAGACCTCAAAAACTTACCACTCAATGGCACAAATGTGTATGTGCGTGTTTGGTATAAGAAACTCAACGGCGATTGGGTATATAATGACTATGAACTCGAAACCGAAGCAAGAACGCCCGCAACCAGATACGTGACCCGAAGCTACGTAATTAAAGACCATCTTGATACGCCAAGGTTTATCTTCGATGATGAGCAAACTCAAACATGGCGCTGGGTGAGTGACGGTTTTGGGCAACAAGCCGCGAACGATGATGTCGACCAAGATGGAGTTCAGACCAACTTTAACCTGAAGTTTGCGGGACAATATGAAGACTTAGAAAGTGGGTTATTTTATAACTGGAATCGGTATTATGATTCTGAGTTGGGTCGGTATGTCACCAGCGATCCGATTGGATTGGCTGGTGGGTTGAATACTTATATGTATGTTGGAGGGAATCCTTTAAATAAAGTTGACCCTGATGGTTTAAGAATAAGGCCTACCACGACTACAGCTTATGTGCCTCTACAAAACCTTCTCAACCCGCGTCCATCCGTTGCGGCTCCTCTCCTTGGACCGATGTTTGGTGATCCAATGGAAGATATATTACCTCCTAGCTTTCCAGGAGAAGGTACCCCCCTTCGAAATCTGCCTGAGCCAGAGCAATGTTATGACGACGACCGATGTAAAGCTCTACAGGATGAGGCAAGAAAAATAGGCGGTGAAATTTTGTCTCGACTTGAAGATATGAGGGTTGATAAATGTAAGCAATACATTCATGCGAGACATTCGCCAAACCCTTCAAGAAATTGTGGTGGGGAAACTACATGGTTTGGTCATCGAGAGCAAATAAAAGCTCAGAAAAATCGATTGCTTAGGGTCATTAGAAAGCTTATGACGAGGCATTGCGTTGTGCCTTCAGTCGCCTGGAGAGCTTTAAACGCTAATACACCTAATAAGCCAAGAGGTTATAAATGATTTCGAAGTATTCAAATTTTGATAGCTATCTATTTTTGTTTAGCGTTGATTGGATGAAGCCCTTTATAAAACAGCTTCTTAATGTTGATTCTCGAGAATCTAATCTAATCAGTGAAGCTTCGAAACAAGCTGTGAAACATATGATTGGGTCAGCATCCAGCTACTATGAAATTAGTTTCACAGAAGATAGGAAGCTAGAAACTGAACGCACATTTTTAAATAATTTGAATAATGAAAGTGCCGAAAAAGCATTCGTGAATTTTGTTGTCGAACTTGAACAGGGTTTCGATGAAAGTTTAAACCAACAGGCAAGCATTATTTGGGGGATATTATTACAGTTAGAATCTTACGAGCCGTTGTTTGGTGAAAAAGATTACGAAAGATTTGAACATTTAATCAAATCATTAGATGGAAAAGGAGATGAGTTTTTTGAGGGCTTAGATGAAAGTTCTAATTCGGAGTGGGATGCTTATGTTAGAAGTTTAAAACCTGGTACTGAGACTCATGTAAGTGACTTTTTTTTGATTCATGTATATGAGAAAAAGATTTTTAATGTTTTTTGGGCATACGTTAAAGTATATCTAAACGAAAATCATAGGGATAAAATCAAAGCATCTCTATCCGATAACTATTTAATGTTGACTGGAGCTAGTATAAATAGTGCTCTATTTAATTAAATAACAGGTAAACCATCGCCTTTGGCGGTGAGATACGAAATAAGAAGTAACGCTGGACACCATCTCTAGCGCTGAACAAAAGCTAGCTTAGCGTCGTGTTTGAGGATTAAGCTCTTAAGCAACGCTTTGTCGATTTTACGATCTTCTTCATCAAACTGATTCAGTGCTTCAAACTGAATTTAAAGTCATCACTGGGACCACGTTTTTCACTATCAAAAACTGGCTGTTACCGATTTGATATTATTGGCTCTTACTGTCCGATGGTGAGCGGGTTCCGATTGATTTATCGGCCACGCACCCGCCTCTTATTGAACCGCACATCGCGGTGATAGTTCCCGAAGAGCCAGAAGGTGAGGCACTCGACTACATCGTAGACGTCGCCACCACCAAGCGCGCACTCAACAATGACCCCGATATCGCGCGCCACTGCATCCAAGAGGGCGAAACAACGGTAGACCTCAAAAACTTACCACTCAATGGCACAAATGTGTATGTGCGTGTTTGGTATAAGAAACTCAACGGCGATTGGGTATATAATGACTATGAACTCGAAACCGAAGCAAGAACGCCCGCAACCAGATACGTGACCCGAAGCTACGTAATTAAAGACCATCTTGATACACCAAGGTTTATCTACGATGATGAGCAAACTCAAACATGGCGCTGGGTGAGTGACGGCTTTGGAAATCAGGCTGCGAATGACGATGTTGATCAAGACGGAGTTCAGACCAACTTTAATCTGAAGTTTGCTGGACAGTATTATGATCAGGAAACCGGATTACATTACAACTGGAATCGGTATTATGACCCAGCTACAGACCGCTACATCACTTCTGACCCCATTGGTTTAGAAGGGGGCATGAATACCTACGTATACGCTAATGCGAACCCACTCAAATATGTTGACCCAGATGGACGGGTAGCGTTTTTAGCTCCACTGATACCTGCCTTTGCTGGTGGAGGTGGTGCCGCGGCTGGAACTGGCGCTGTAGCATTAACTGGAGCAGGTAAAGCTGCAGTAATTGGTGCAGGGTTGGGTGTTATTTTATCTCTGCCTGGAGACACTTCTGGGAACGGCAATGTTGTGCCATTTCCGGGTAATCCAGATATACCTGCAGACAGTTGTCCTGCAGATAGCGATGGTGGTGACCCTTGCGAAGAATGGTTAGAGGACTTATTGGAGTTGGTGTTAGCGATCAAATTGGGAGCAGTAGTTGACGATCTTACGAGACAAGCTCTCAACAATGCAATCAAAGCCTTCAAACAAAGCTGCCCTCATTTAGCATCTCAAATAAATCCAGTATGAATATATCCAGCGACATAAATAGCTACACTCTTTTAAGAATGATTGTTTGTGATGGCGAAGAAAAATACCCAGATATTACTGAGCCAATATCATTAATTGACGTTCAAAAAGAACTTGAATATAGACATAAAGTCAACTTTGAGAGTGATAAAGAGCGATGGGTAGAATGGTTTTGTAAAGTTTTTGATTCTGCTACAGATGAACAACGAAGCTCTTTAGAGATGACATTGAAAATAAAAAAAGCTGAGAAGAAATTTAAGGATTCTCAAAGAGGAAATGATCAATAAACGAGGGTCATACTACTGACCCCGGTCGAACGTTATTGATTATTCGCGACTCTCTCTGCGAAGGGTTTGCAGCTTATTGATAAGCGCTTGCCCCTGATCGTGCAACCACTGCTGGTGCAAGAGTAAACCAAAATGCCTGTAGTGGTCTAATACCCTCGGACACACTATTAAGAGACAAAAGCAGTCAATTAATGAGGTGTCAGTATGAGTCAGAAAAGAACCTATAAACGGTATCCGAACGAGTTTAAAGAAGAAGTAGTTTCTCTGGTTTTAGATCAAGGTTATTCAGTCGCGAAAGCAGCGGAGTCCGTCGGTGTGAAGCCTTTTCTGGTTTATGCATGTAAAGACAAGGTTGAGTCGGATAAAGCATCAAAAGCCTTGGATTCTAACGAACGTGATGAGTTTGAACGTCTGCGTAAAGAGAACAAAGAACTGCGCCTGGAGAAAGAAGTCCAAAAAAAGGCGAGCGCCTTCTTTGCGAAAGAAATGAAGTGAAGTTTGATTTCATCCAATCACACTCTCTGACAAGGCCGTTTAGAAAGCCAAGACCTCGATGGTGGTCAACTCGCCCATTACAGCTATGACGCCAATGGCAATGTCATACAAAAAAACGATGTCGATCACCAACGAAGCTATGGTTACGACGTGCTAGATCGACTGCAAAGCGACGACTGGCTTGGTGGCTTGCTCAGCAATGACTGGCAATACACTTACGACGCCAATGGTAATCGCAATACTCAGACACGAGACAGCGAGCCAAGTGAGATTCTTCAATATGCCTCGGCCAGTAATGTGCTCGTTGATATTGACAACGCTTTTGTGTTGTCTGACCTCTCAGGCAACATCACCAGCATGCCCAGGTCAAGCGGGGCCTTAAGCTTAAGCTACAACCAACAAAATCATTTGGCCAGCGTGACTCGAGACGGCGTTGTAACGAACTATGGTTACAATCATCAACGACAGCGCTTATCCAAACACCAAGGTGTAGACCTCAGCCAATACCTCTATGACCTTAATGGTCGACTCGTCGCAACCTTAGACGATCAAGGTATCATTCACGAAGAATACGTCTATGCCACCCAATTTGACCAAGCCCCAATACACCATAGGCTATACGAAGACACCGAAGATAACACCGTCGAGGCCAGACAAGCACTCACAAAGAGCGAAGCCTTCATTGCCGACCCAGTCAATAGCCAGGGGCAATGCGAGGCTTATGAGCGCACCGAAGCCGAGCGCACTAATACCAATGCTCTATTCGTAAATAATAGTGCACCAACGGTTCTGGTTGGCGATGATCAGTATGTGATACCGCCCCCGCCCGAAGACTTAACCTGGTTGTTACCGATTTTATATTATTGGCTCTTACTGTCCGATGGTGAGCGGGTTCCGATTGATTTATCGGCCACGCACCCGCCGCTTATTGAACCGCACATCGCGGTGATAGTTCCCGAAGAGCCTGAAGGCGAAGCACTCGATTACATCGTAGACGTCGCCACCACCAAACGCGCACTCAACAATGACCCAGATATCGCGCGCCACTGCATCCAAGAGGGCGAAACAACGGTAGACCTCAAAAACTTACCGCTCAATGGCACAAATGTGTATGTGCGTGTTTGGTATAAGAAACTCAACGGCGATTGGGTATATAATGACTATGAACTCGAAACCGAAGCAAGAACACCCGCAACCAGATACGTGACCCGAAGCTACGTAATTAAAGACCATCTTGATACGCCTAGGTTTATCTACGATGATGAACAAACCCAAACATGGCGCTGGGCCAGTGATGGTTTTGGGCAACAAGCCGCGAATGACGATGTCGACCAAGACGGAGTTCAGACTAACTTTAACCTGAAGTTTGCGGGACAATATGAAGACTTAGAAAGTGGGTTATTTTATAACTGGAATCGGTATTATGATTCGGAGTTGGGTCGGTATGTTACCAGCGATCCGATTGGTTTAGCAGGAGGCATGAATACTTATGGGTATGCAAATTCCAACCCTGCCAACTTTATAGATCCATTAGGGTTGTCGGCTATAACGCTTCCGTATCCAGGCGCGATAATCAGACCGATACCTCTACCGGGTCAATTAATAGACCCAGTTTTACCCATACCTTTCGATGGCGTTCCGCCTGGTGATGATGGAAGCCAAGGTAGAGGGAAACTATGTAAGCTTCAATCTTCAATTTTTTTAGGTGAAACATCTGAAGGTCGTTATAGCATGATATGTGAGTACAAATGTAAGGACGGCTCTACCGTGACAACTACTCATTCCCAAAAATTTAAAAAATGCCCCGACTATTTTTATAACGGCTTTGCTCAAGTATATCCAATCCAATCGTGCGAGGCCGGTTAATGTACATTTCTGGTGTATCTAAGAAAGCATTACAAGAAATTAAAAGGCTGTCTGCTGCCGAAGACCTTTGCGCCCCAGTTTTTATGGTAACTGTTGGCGATACCAGAATTAAGGATCAAGAAAGCGAGGTTACAATTAATAATATGGTCAATTTAAGTATATTTTCTAAAAATGAATTTTCTGATCAAGACACTTTTTCTATTGAAGGTATTAATTTTTTAAGCGACTACGAAAATGATAAGCACAAAAATGCTTATATTTTGGATTTGGATAATAGTGGGTTGTTTCAACTCATAGATAAAAGTAAAGTGGTTGACCTAGAGTATTATAGAAGATCTTGAAATAGCTTGGACATGCATAGTTACGCTGCGTATCCAAGGTGATATGTCACCTCCGATCCGATTGGACTTGATGGTGGGCTGAATACATATGGAGAGGCAGTAAGGATAAATAAATGACACCCACTGTCAAAAGAATAAATATTACCCTTCTCTTAGAGATGAGAAAGCTGTTAACAATAATGGGCCAGATTCAGTTAATGGGTATCGAAAAAAAGAATTGGCTTCTTTAAATCTTGAACGAGTCAGATTCTAGAAAGGGAATTCTCCTCGCTTTAAGCACAATTCTCAGCGTAAATGTAGCTAATAAATGACAAATTTTAGAAGAAGAAATCTAATAAATACTATCGGTTTTATGGGCGCCTGGAGTGTTCCAGTAGTGCGAGGGGTTGTTTTGCCTGCGCATGCTCAGACTTCGAACACAACGATAGTTACTGATTCAGATCAAGACGGCCCCTTAGCCGATAGAACTGAAGCGGCATTCTTTACATTCGATGGTGAAATCCCTATCAATGTAACCTCGCTTCGGTTTAATTGTTGCGATATTTCGAATATACCAAATACATTAGGTGACGGGTTATTCATTATTGATTTTGACTTCTTAAATACTGAAGGGTGTCGAGGGCCTTTCATCGATTTTTCAGATGACATCAACGGGTTGAGTAAAATTGGTGATACAAATTGGGAAATTAGAGGGTTGGAACCGGAAGTGCTATCTCAAGGGGTATATAATTTTCAGGCAGTTCGGTTGAATTCCCCAAATGAAGGCATGGTATTTAGTGTGCAAATTGAGTTTCAAGTTAGGTCTATAAGTTTTGATGATGAGCTGCTCGACTGTGATGGTATGCCAACTATTGCAGACGCTCGTGGCAGCGTTCGAACAACTGTGAGCTTACCTAATTCGTTACCAAGTAAGTCTGCAAGTATCGAAATGGTGTTCGAGTTTTAGGAAGGTAAATAAGATACACCCAATCACTAATCGGGCAACCATACTAGGAAAAAAGCTGAAGGACGGAGTATGATCTATTAAGTGTTTGACCTTATTTACCAAGAACTGAACCATGACTGAAAAGCTCGTAAACTATTCACTTGAAGACGGCGTTGCGACCATTGAACTCGCTGATGGCGGGTCCAATTTGTTGTCTCCATCAATGATTAGCTCCGTCAATGCGGCATTGGATAAAGCCGAGAGGGATGCTAGTGCGGTGGTGTTGACGGGTGCAGGAACCGTGTTCAGCGCGGGGTTTGATTTAAAGGTGATGAAAGCAGGCCCGGTGCCGGCGTTTAAAATGCTAATGGGTGGTTTTGCGACCGTGACTCGTTTAGTAAAGCTGCCTTTGCCTTTGGTGGTAGCATCGAATGGTCACACGGTCGCGGCGGGTGTGTTTTTGCTGTTGGCGGGTGATTATCGATATGGCACAGACGGCGATTTCAAAGTTGTACTCAACGAGGTTGAGATTGGCATGACCATGCCGTATACCGCGTTGGCAATTGCTAAGTATCGCCTAACAACATTGGCATTAGAGCAGGTGATTAATCAGTCGGTGGTTTATTCTCCATCCGATGCCAAAGACGCGGGGTTCCTCGACGAGGTTGTGATTGCGGATAGCCTTGTCAGTCGGGCTCAGCTCAAAGCAAAAAAACTTGCTGAGCTAAATTCTAAAGCGTTTAGACATACTAAACTGCGAGCGCGCAAAAACTTGATCCGAAGCATTCGATGGGCCGTTGTTAAAGACTTTGTAGACTTAATAAAACAAGGAATTGGTCAGAGTTTGAGAAAAAACTAGACCCAAGCGAGAGGAGGCCTGGGCAGAGAAAAAAATTGAAATTTTACACATATGCGCTTCACGATTTTCAAATGCGGTAGCTTTGATATCAGAGCCTTCAATGTGAAGCAGCGTCCATAGAAAGTGGTGGGTATAAATCGCACTGCTCGCTATGATAAGACCTTATTTTTAACCCTCACTTTTAAAAGAAAGTTATGAAGAAAATTAGATTATTATTAGTTGTATTTGGCACATTGGGTTGCGTCTCGATTTCGTCGGCCGATGACTTCAATGAGCCGAAACAAGCGGTCAATGCGTATATCACAGGAGTCTCGACGGGCTCAGGAGAGCATGTTAATGCGGCGTATACAGAAGATGCGACGATCAAATTTTATGATCGAGAAAATCGTTTTTGGGAATACACGCGCGAGACGTTTGCTAAAGCCGTTGATAATGGTCAAAAATGGGATGCCAAGATTGAGATTACGGATTTACTTCTCACAGATAATGCTGCAAATGCGACCGTCGAATTTACATGGGGAGAAAATGGTGAGCACGGTTACGTGGACTATCTGAATCTCATTAAGCTAAATGGTAGCTGGCGTATTACCAATAAAGTTGCACAATATGTTTCGCGCAAAAAATAGAAGCGTGAGTGAAATTACTACGCCTTTATCTTTATCTGGCTTAGTCCGCTTAACGACGCAGCTTTTCCAACAATACCTGCTGTTTGCCTTGCCAATTTTCAAATTCTTCAGAATCTTGCCAAAGTTCTTTAAGCTCGGACTCTTCCAGTATTCGTTCGACTGCTTGAATTGCTTGAGTAGAATGCGCTGCGTTCACCTGCGGTTTTTTAGTAAAGATAAACCCCTTTTTAGTGTTTAACCATGTGTTCACTTCCTCCGGAGTAATGGAGTAGTCAGTTGAAACTGCGGCGGCGACGACCTCGCTGGCGGCCAACGCCTCGGAACACTCTTCGATTTGCAAATAGCCCGTGTTTCGATTAATGCGTTCTATCGGTGACATCAGAAATTTAACACCTTTAGATTTTTCCAAGGCCGCAACCCAATCTGCTGCCATGTCGTTGGAAAAATTATCAGTACACCATGCGCCCATGTGTTAACCCTCTTATTTGTGTTTATTATTGTTGTACTTTAGCAAATTTTTATTGTTAGGGAATTAATTCGGCTCAGAATCAATGTGAGCACACCTTGTCTTTTTTCTCTGAAGTCCACTAAATCAAAAGTGCGTTTGGGCTAACAAGTATGTCTGGCTGGCCATTACATCTTCACTCCAACTCAAATATAGAGTACCGTGTTCGATTTAGAAATTAGTCTCCTCTACCAACAACAACTAAAAAGGCGAATAAATGCATACCCTATTTAAAGCAGTTTTAGCCGTCTCTCTTGCGTTTTTTAGCACCAATGTTTTTGCCAAAAAGCAATCAGAAGACTTAGAAGATCAACCTTTGTTCAGCAGCGCTACGTTCAAAGCCATGCCGTTTCGGAGTATTGGCCCGGCGTATATGTCCGGTCGAATAGCGGATATTGCTATTGATCAAACCAATCCTTCTACCTGGTACGTCGCCGTGGGTTCAGGCGGAGTATGGAAGACTGTAAACGCGGGCACAACGTGGGAGCCCATTTTTGATGAGGAGGCGGTGTACTCTACTGGAGACGTGACGATTGACCCAAGTAATCCAAATATCATATGGGTGGGCACCGGAGAAAATCACGGAGGGCGGCATGTAAGTTTTGGTGATGGCGTCTATAAATCCGTGGACGGTGGTCAAACCTGGACTAATATGGGTCTGAAAAAGTCCGAACGTATTTCAGACATAATTATTCACCCGAAGGACTCCGATACTGTATGGGTTTCGGTGCAAGGGCCACTTTGGACCAGTGGCGGTGAACGCGGTCTGTACAAAACAACCGACGGCGGAGAAACGTGGGCGCGTGTTCTAACCCCGGCAGATGAATGGACGGGGGTAACATCACTGCTTATTGACCCGCGTAATCCCGATAAATTGTATGCAGCCACTTGGTCACGCCAGAGAAAAGTGGGTGTCTATGTTGGCACCGGACCGGGCTCAGGCATTCATACCTCGGACGATGGTGGCGATACGTGGACAGAACTCGAAACAGGGTTGCCTGAAGGAAATATGGGCAAAATTGGCCTGGCGATATCACCGATGAAGCCTGACGTGGTCTACGCGGCCATTGAAATTGATAATCGCGAAGGCGGGCTCTATCGGTCAGCAGACCGAGGTGCAAGTTGGAAAAAGATGTCCGACGAAGTGGGTGGGGGTACAGGGCCTCACTACTATCAGGAAATTTACGCCGATCAGCACCAATTCGATCGCATTTATATGGCAAGTAATTACAGTAAAGTCTCCGATGACGGCGGTGAGACCTGGACGCCTATAAACGTCAAACGCAAACACGTAGACGATCATGCGATGGCGTTTCACCCGACAGACCCAGACTTTGTAATAATTGGTTCTGATGGTGGCATGTATATGTCGTACGATCGCATGGAAAACTGGCGTTTTATCGCAAATTTGCCACTGACACAATTCTATAAAGTGGCCGCGGATGATGCAGAACCGTTTTACACTGTCTACGGAGGCACTCAGGATAATTCAACGCAAGGCGGCCCTTCTCGGACAGATCGCAAAGAGGGTATTAAAAATAAAGACTGGTTTTTAACGCTCTTTGGTGATGGTCACCAACCGGCAATTGAGCCAGGTAATCCGAATATTATGTATTCTCAATGGCAGCAAGGTAATCTGGCTCGCCATGATCGATTAACTCGCGAAAACGTCTACATCAAACCCCAGCCTCGTCCAGGCGAACCCGCTGAGCGATACAATTGGGATGCTCCTATTAACGTATCCGCACACGACCCCAAACGACTCTACTTTGCTTCGCAACGCGTTTGGCGATCGGACAATCGTGGTGATAGCTGGACTCCGATTTCACAAGACCTCACAAAAAACGGTAACCGTATGCACATACCTGTGATGGGGCGCACGTGGTCAGTAGAAGCCGGGTGGGATATTTATGCAATGACCGAATATCATACCATCGCTAATTTCGCTGAAAGCCCAGTGAACGAAGACATTCTTTGGGTTGGCACCGACGATGGTCAGATTCAGGTCACCACCGATGGCGGTAAAAACTGGAGATTAATCGATTTGAAAAGTGTGAGCGGGGTACCCGCCACCGCGTACGTGAATGACATTCGTGCGGATTTGTACGATGCTAATACGGTGTACGTTGCGCTCGATAATCATAAATATGGTGATTTCAAACCCTATTTGATTAAGTCCACGAATTTGGGTGGCAAGTGGACCTCATTAGCCAACAGTTTGCCGGACACTCATTTGGTTTGGCGTATCGTTCAGGACCATGTCAATAAAGATCTGCTCTTCATCGGTACTGAATTCGGTGTGTTTTTTACCGTGGACGGCGGCGAGCAATGGATTGAACTTGACGGTGGCATACCCACGATTTCGACCCGCGATGTTGTGATACAGCGGCGTGAAAACGATTTGGTTGCGGGTACATTTGGTCGTGGTATTTATATTCTCGATGACTACAGCCCACTACGCGAACTCACTGAGAGCAAAATGGAACAGAATGATGCGCTCTTGTTTGCGCCGAGTCGCCCGGCCAAGTGGTTTCGGTTGGACGAAAATCATTCAGACACCGACGGTGATGACCGTTACGCTGCTGAAAATCCTGAACATGGAGCAACGTTGACCTACTTCTTGAAAGAAAGTTTGTTAACCGCTAAGGAGAAACGCCAAGAGACGGAAAAGGAGCTGGTTGAAAATAAAAAATACCCTAAATATCCAAGCTGGGAAGACATAGAAAAAGAGAACCAGGAGGCAGAGCCCGCCGTCTATATCGAAATTAGTGATTCTGCTGGTGAATTTGTTAATCGCGTTGCTGGCGAATCAAAAAAAGGACTGCATCGTGTCACATGGGATATGACTCACGCCAAAACGGCCGCGATTATCGCTAAAGACGAAGAGCAAGACGAAGACGACGAAGAACGAGGTTTGATGGCGGCACCCGGTATGTACACAGCAACCTTGTATCAACGTGTAGGCAGTCAAGTAACAAAACTCGCTGACGCTGTTCAAATTGAACTCAAGCCCATTCGTACACCAACACTGGAAGTTGCCAGTTCTGAGGCTGTAGTTAGCTTTAGCGAAAAGCTCATGGCCGCAGAACAGCGTTCTACCGCCACTGTAGCTCTTGTTGAGAAGATGGTGAAAACCTTGGAGGATCTGCGTTCTGCCATTGATCTAACGCCTGGAGATATCGCAGGATTAGAAGCGCAATATGCGACCATTCAGAAAGAGATCAATGCGATTAAGTTCGAATTAAATGGACTAGAGTCTCGCGAGCAGAAGGGTATTAAGCCCGCCAACATTTCCAGCCGCTTGTGGTATGCCACGACAGCAACGTGGTCATCGTATGGGCCTACTGATCAGCACCTCGAACAGTTCGATTATGCTATCAAAGGCTTGGATGCGGTTGGCAAACGCCTGCAAGCGTTGCAAGAAAAAGACCTGCCAAGTTTGCAGCAAGCGGTTATTAAGGCGGGAGGCCCTTGGACCTCTGGCGCACCAATACCTCAGGGTTAAACTGTTTAATAAGACTATGCAGGTTGTTGATAATCTCTAATGCCGCGCACGGCAATGCTGTAATTTTCAACAACCTGTAAGTGCAAACGTACGCGATGTCCGATTTGACTTAATGGCTCCAGATTTCTCAAGTAATGCGTTTTAAGAAAGCGAATAGGCTAGTCCATAAGTGGGCCAGTATTGTGATTGTGATTCCTTTGTTGGTTGTCTTTACCACAGGCATCTTATTGCTGACCAAAAAAGAATTTGCGTTTATTCAGCCGCCTACCGCCAAGGGCGAGGGTGTTATTCCAAGCATTAGCTTTGATCAAGTACTGTCTATTGCGAATACGGTCGAGCGAGCTGAGATAACTACTTGGAAAGATATCGACCGTCTGGATGTCCGTCCTGCCAAAGGCATTATAAAAATAAGAGGTCGCAACCGGTTCGAAATCCAAATTGACAGTCAAACTGGGGATATTCTGCATGTCGCCAAGCGTCGTTCAGATTTTATTGAAAGTATTCATGACGGTACATTTTTCGAGAAAAATGCCAACCTTTGGCTCATGCTTCCTGTAGCGATTACGGCATTAGTGATTTCGATCACGGGCATTATTATGTTTTTTATTCCATATCTTAAGAAGAAACGGCGCGGTTAATCGCTGTTGTATTAATCTAGGATGACTTGTCATCGTCGCAACGACCAAGCCTTCGGCGGCATTTGGCTCAAATTGATGATTTCTGTATCCGATTAATTTCATAGATGGTGGATTCCACTGTGTGGGTGACGCTGGTATCGGGCAAGGTCAACTTTGCGTTTAATCGCGTCGTTTGAAGATACAAGAGTTTACTCGATGGCAAGCAAGACCGTTACTCAAAACGAGTCAGGATTATCCGGACGCGCTCTCGAAAATAAGGGGCAAGTATTATAAGATTGGTACTTATTAAAGAGATGTCGTTGGAAAACATGTGTAAGTTTTGATAAAGCTAAACGTCAGCTTTATTAATATGTGTTAGCTAATTCATAGCCTAAGTTGGATTAAGTCGTTTTCTGTGTTTTTACTGAACGATTAATATAAATTAGCGTGCCAGCAAGAGTGAACTTTTCAATACAATAAATACATCGCTGGGGCATAACCATTATTAAAGCGCTTGTTCGTCAATTCGTCAGCCTTAGCTCTCTGCTATGGGTAATGGTCAATTTACTAATTGGGCTCTGCCTGCTTATTCCTGTTGCCTTCATTAGCTTTTTGATTCCAATTCCCTCGGTTTCTCGAGCATGCTTTTTAATGGTCGACCACTTGTATCGATGGTGTGTTCGCGTTGATAGTTTTTGGATGCAGCAGGTGATCGGCATTAAGCTAAATGTTGTGGGTAAATCCAATTCCCATGCCGCTCCGATTGTTATTTGTAATCATCAGTCTTGGTTTGATATTCCATTGATCCAGGATGTAATCTCGCGCCAGGGGCCAATGGTTAAATTCCTGGTCAAGCAGGAATTGGTCTGGGTGCCGATCATTGGCTGGATCTGCTTGGTGTTAAACTTTCCTCGTTTAAAACGCAGTAAGAAAAGCGGAGACCGCAAAGCCGACTTTTCAATTATCGAAAAAACGACCAAATCTCATGGTAAGCAAGGTGCGTTGCTTATTTTCCCTGAAGGTACTCGTTTCACTCCAAACAAACATCTGAGTCAGAGCTCGCCTTACGAACGCTTACTCAAACCGAAAGCAGGTGGCCTGCGGGTTATCAAAAATAATACTGACCTGAATACACCGCTTGTTGATATCACGATTGATTACGGCAAGGTGAAGCCAAATATCTGGCGGTGTCTACGCGGTGAACCACGGCAGATTAAGATAACGATCGAACACTTTACCTTGGCCGATCTTGATAATCTCGAGGAGTGGTTAAACCACCGCTGGTATGAAAAAGACGCTATCTTGAATTAAATATTTTGCTTATACCGAAGCGTCGATGCGGGAAAGCAGTCACTAGAATTAGAGTAAACGTGATAGACGGGTAAACCTTTTATCTAAAACGCGCGTCTAAGTTAAAACAACTCTCTATTCAAGTAACTCAAATATGAAGCCCAACTTCAGTTTATTTTCTCGATCGCTACTGATTTTTGTTGTTACAGAGACGGTATCTGCTACTCAATTATCAGAAGATAGAGTAAACGAAATAGTACAAAAAATACCGCCTTTGATTGAAACGCATCACGTAGATCGCACTCGAGCAAAGGAAATCGCCATATTATTTTCTGAGCTGGTGAAGTCTGGGAAGTATCAACAAATTAGGCAAGCTAAAGCGCTGGCTGAAAGGGTATCCGAGGATCTAAAGGAAATTAGTTCTGATGGGCACTTATACCTTAGTTATAGCGACTCTATGCAAATAAGCAACGATACGTTGGGCGACAACGATTGGGAAGCGGTAGAACGTGACGCTGAAATTAGGCTGAACTATGGATTCACAAAAATTGAAGTATTTGAAGGAAATGTTGGCTACTTAAGAATTGTTGAATGGATGCACCCAAAAAGATCATTACCCACTGCCGTGGCCGCAATGAAGCTGATCGAGAACACGCGTGCACTGATCATTGATGTTCGTGGCAATGGCGGTGGCTATCCAGGAATAATGGAGTATATTTTGAATCACTATTTCGAGGGCCCTCCGCAACTATTATCAACGACTCGTTATTCAGATGGAGAAACATTGCCATATACCAAATACACGTCCGATTTAATACAGGGCAAGCTGATGGTTGGTAAACCGCTTTACATTTTGGTTGATAAAGACACGGGCTCAGCATCCGAATATTTTGCCTATACCTTACAGAGTTTTGGAAAAGCACTCATCGTCGGGAGCAATACTGCAGGAGCAGCAAACATGAATAGTTATTATTCTTTGGTTGATAATTTTCGACTCTCAGTTTCAACAGCGAGCCCAATTAATGCTAAGACAGAAGATAACTGGGAACTAATAGGTATCACACCAGATATCTCTGCAGCCAAAATTGATGCTTTAGCTGTCGCACTTGAACGTATTAGCGCTGAGTGAATGAAGCCAAGGT
Organism: Arenicella sp.; assembly: GCA_965230315.1. Lineage (GTDB taxonomy): Bacteria > Pseudomonadota > Gammaproteobacteria > Arenicellales > Arenicellaceae > Arenicella. The sequence goes on along the minus strand of CBDDKT010000002.1, from coordinate 2,009,320 downwards.
ACTAAATACCTATACTAAATCACCAGGGAAACGACTAGAGTCACAATATCGGCAATCAGCGCAAACTTATGAAAAAACCAAGTTGGATGCACATAGTGCTGGACAAGCGCTACTAAGAACGCGTTTTTTTAATACCTAATATTTCTCTATACACTATTAAGCCTTACGAGTGACGTTGATCCAGGTTTCAGCAACCATCAAATTAATGCCAAATCCTAACCATAACGCTGGACCAAAGCCTTCGGCAAAGCCGTAGCCGAATACGGCTATGAGAATTGCAAGTATGATTCTTTGCGTGCCAACGGCAAGGCCTATCGCGAATGTCCTGATCATCCATTCTCTGTGTTTAGTGATTTTTTTGGTACGCGCACACCAATATCCTCTGAGTATTGAAATAATAAAAAGTGGACCAAAAAACCAGGCAGCCGACTCACTGGCTAAGCCGCCAAATGCTGGCAGTACAACCGCTGAAACCATTCCGTAGATTCCCGATATCAACGCGCAGGCAAGCAGAAATTTTCCGACCCTGCGATGTAGGCCAAGGTTCTTAGAACGGTACTTCTTTAAAAACTGAAGTGGCGCGAAGAGGACAAATACGATGCCGCAAAACATATGTAATGCGGTTACTACCGGGTGCTCAAGGTATCGAAGTTCAAATAGAGCGTCATGTGTGACGCCGGTGTAGGTGTCAATTGAACGTATTATCGCAAATATCACAAGAACTAATATCAAACTCACGACTGCCAACCAGCCAGCTCTAATACCGAATAACAGGACTGCTTTACTATCTTTCAAAACTCATACTCCCGCGCACAGGCTGACAACTTATACGACCTTGGATACATCTTATGGCTTCATGATAAGCCAAAACAACCGGGTCACCGATACAATTATCTTACGCTCTCCCACCAATTGCTCTGCGGAAATGTTTTCGCTGTGAAAACATCACCAATGATCGGGGTCGCTATTTGGACTTTATTTTGCTGTGCCGCCTTTTTTGCGCGGATGATCGGGTCAGTCCAATTATGCACTGATAAGTCAAACTTACCCCAGTGAATAGGCACATAAACTGCGGCCTTTAAATCAATGCTCGCTTGCACAGACTCTTCAGGAAACATATGTATTTGGCTCCATGCCTTGTTGTAGGCACCGTCTTCCATAAAAGCGATGTCAAATGGCCCAAATTCATCACCGATTTCTTTATACCCATCAAAGTAACCGCTGTCCCCATTAAAATACACACTTGATGACGATGATTGAACAACCCAAGAACCCCATAGTGTTGAGTTTCGATTAGTCAAACCGCGGCCGCTAAAGTGGCGCGCCGGGGCCAATGTAAAGCGCACAGTGTTCACGGACTCGCTGTCCTTCCAGTCCATTTCTACAATTTTTTCATCGGCGACTCCCCAACGCTGTAAGTGTGCTTTTATTCCCAAAGGCACCAAGTACTTTTTGACTTTGTGATCCATTTCCTGAATAGATTGATAGTCCAGATGATCGTAATGATCATGCGAGATTAAAACCACATCGATGTCAGGCAGATCACCAATGCCATTGTCGATTTCCATTTCGAAGGGCTTAACCACAAAAGAAAATGGTGAGGCGCTGTGAAAAATCGGGTCAGTAATGATGGTGGTATTTTCAAGTCGCATTAGGATGGTTGAATGTCCGAACCAAACAAAGTCGCCGTTATTAAAATCGCTTTGACTGAATGATTTAGAAGGCAGAGGTTGATTTGGATTCTTATCTGCCGGGGGGCTTAGTAAGTCCATTATTGACATTTGTGTATCGCTGGGAGTACTAATGCTTGTTGGGACCAAGTTCTTAAAAATCTCGCCATCAAACTGCTTTGATGCTTCTATCTTTTTCATGCTTTGGGCATCGGGGCTGCCACCAAAGACCGGTGCTAGCTGAAGAAACAGAATTACGGATATTGCCAATATCACGACGAGCAGCATGAGGCCCTTAATGAACCTCCAAGTTAATTTCAACATAAATTATTTTGTTATTTTTTTGGACTCTATGAATTACACAGGCATTGAATGAATAAATCTTGGGTCAGGGTAATAGTAAGTCGGGTTCGAGTAAACTCATTTTAGTAGAGGTAAGGATTCCAATATGCCTTTTGCTTTTTGCTGTTCGCTCTCATAGACTTGCTTATATATTTCGATACAGTCTCATCGCATTCAAACATCATGAAAGAATTTAAAGCCAGTTACGCGCTGGCCGCAGCGGAACAGATGTCGTTTATCGGCGTGTTTTTAGGAGGCGTTTCAGTAACTATTTTGCTTACGATTGTGGTTTTTAGTTCATCTAAAAAATCCGTAAACTGGATTGTCGGTACTTCCGCCGTCGCAGCGTGTAGTTTTTTGATTTCGGTTATCGCGTCTATGAGATTTGTCATCGCGCTACACCCTGATCTTTCGTTTTCTCCCGACCCAGCGAAGATAAGCCTATTGTGGAACAGTATGATTCTCGGCTATGGACTTGGTGTTATTAGCTTAATTACCAGTATCGGTTTGTCGGGTTGGTTACGTTCACGCCGTTCAGGAATTGTAACGACCAGTATCTCGGTAGTGGCGATGTTGTTTTTCTTTTTTGCCAGTATTTTCACGGCGTCGCAGTAATAAAGAGAGACACGCCTTTCGGATCTGATACAGGTGTTATTTATTGGTGAGGGTCACAACTGACCTCATGGACTAAGCAAGATACTCGTACGCAGTATCTATTAATACTGGAGAAAACAGTGAAGACTCTAAATGTGCTCGCCGCACTTGCAGTTAGCCTGTTGGCGGTTACCGATGTGATCGCAAAAGAAGATACGGATAACCCAATAGCCAAGTTAGCGTTTTTGCTTGGTAGCTGGGAAGGGCCGGGAATCACTTACCTGGAAAATGGCACTACACAGGAATACGTTGATACTGAGTATCTCCGTTTTGATTTGGATAAACGATTACTATTAATTGATGCGAAAGGGCGCAAAGATGGTGAACCCTATTATCAACTGCACACCGTTGTCTATTTTGATGACAAGGCAGGTCACTATGTGTATACGCCTTTCAGTGGCTCAGCGCCCAGCTCGTTTACGTGTGACTTAAGCAATCAACAATTTATTTGCTTGAACACTAAGCAAGATTACCGCCTCACGTTTCAGAGGCTTGACGATGGGCGTTGGAATGAGTTTGGTGAAAAACGAAAAGGCCAAGAATGGGTGAAACGGTTCGAAACTGTATTGAGACCAGCGGTCACAAAGTAACGCAGTTTAACGCTCAGCGGCATATCATGAATTTCGGTTTGCCTTGATTATACATTTCGGTTAGGCAAGCCTATTTTTCTTTGGCGTAGGCTAGGGCTTCGTGAAGATAGTCAGCGAATTTTTCTTCAAACTCTAATGGAATCAGAACCCATTCCTTAAACTTTTTCTTGGTAAAGTTAAATTCATTACCGAGTCCAGCCGCAATAATATCGTCAACTCTCTGTGGCGATAATTTGACGATCAACGAGTCTTCTTTATCGAACATCATTCCGATGAAATTGCCGTTGTATCTCAAGCAAGGCGTACCCATCATGGTCGATTTTTCCACTCCTTCATAGACAGAAAATTGATCTGCTAGTTGACTGTAACTCATTCCACAAGCTCCTTAATTTTGCCAAAAGAACTGTTCCATCCGCCACCAATATTATTGCGATTACTTTCTGCGGAAACGCCTTCATGCACCAACCTAGAAAACGCTCCTAACGGTCGGTCTTCAAACTCTACTCGGACCACAGATTCTCCGGATTGCTGTGAGCTTCCGTCTGCTCGTTTTAGTGTATGAACCCAAGTAAATTCTAATAATCTATTCTGTTCAATGCGCAAGTAGCGACCGCTTAAGCTACTTGTCTCGCCATCTTTTTCCATGAATGTAAATTCCCATGCGCCACCTTCTTTTAGATCGACTGTGGCGCTTTCAGGGCCGCCAGCGTCGGCACCGAACCATTGCTTAATATCAGCGGGTGTGGTCCATGCCTTAAACAGTCGTTCAGCTGGAACAGAAAACTCAGATTCGAGGATGATTGGGTCCTCACCCCGCGGGGTTTTTAAAAAAGGTAAATTCATTTTTTGTTTTCCTCATTGAGAAAGCTGGATAAATTATTAAAGTTGTCTGCCCAGAACTGCTGGTAGGTTTCCAGCCATTGTTCGGCTTGTTTTAAGGGTTCGGGTCGCAATTTACAGAACCGCGTGCGGCCACGTTTTGTAACTTCTACTAAGCCCGCTTCACTGAGAATTTTCACGTGTTTGCTGACCGCCGTTTGAGACATAGAAAAAGGCTGAGCCAAATCTGACAGCGATGTTTCGTTCATGGCCAGTTTTTCAATAATCGCCATGCGCGTGGTGTCGCCCAGAGCGGTAAATGTTTGTTCTACAGATGTCATTTTTGCTTCCGATAAATATGAACCATTTGGTTGACTATACGATACGAAGTGAAATATAGTCAACCTTTAAGTTCACTATAATTGGAGTACAACTATGAAACTTTTTGCAGCAAAAGCGCCCAACGCATTTCGAGTGCTCGCATTTATGCGAGAAAAAAATATTAACATCGCCGTAGAAATGCTGGATGTCATGAAAGGTGAAACGCGATTGAGTGAACACGTGAAGCGCAACTCTCTTGGCGAAATCCCGGTGCTCGAGTTGGATGATGGAACGTATTTGTCAGAAAGTATTGCGATTTGTCGCTACTTGGAATCGCTCTACCCAGAAACGCCGTTGATGGGTCAAACACCATTAGAGGCGGCAAAAATTGAAATGTGGAATCGACGCATGGAACAACAAATTATGGGGCCCCACGGGCAACTTGGTCTGCATGTGATCCCGATTTTCGCGGACAAAATTGAACAAATACCCGCGTATGCAGAGAGCCAACGACGGCTAATTGATACGAATTGGGCATGGCTTGATTCCGAACTTGCAGACGGACGAGCGTATGTTGCTGGTGAAGATTTCAGCGTGGCTGATATCACCGGCATGACCGCATTGATGATCGCTGGTTTTATGAAGGTGGATGTACCAGGCGATCTGATCAATGTGAACCGTTGGGTAACATCCGTGACGTCACGAGACTGCTGGCAGCTGGCTTAGTTGAGCAGTAAAGCTTGCATCATTAGCGTTATCAATGACCCAGAGTTATGGTTCGATAATTTGTTTACCATCACCATGAATGATTAGGTCTCTTTGACTATCTATGCGTTGGCTCAATGGACGATGCAACGTGCGTGGCAAATCCCGTGCCAGCCTCGGTATAGATATTAAACACGGTTGATACGCCGGCTTGTTCCAGCTGCTCAACTTCATCTGCGAATTTAGAAGTTGCAGCGACCTGCCCATTAAATGCAGCGAGTTTTAGTTGATGAACAACCGCAAGAGTCGACTCTAAGCGGGGTAGTGCCAATAAGACGGTTTGCAGAGTATGCTCTTTTTGAATTCTGTCCCAAAAGTCTGAATCACTCGGATCACCTAATAATACCTTACGGCCCTGAGTTCGGTGCGCCTTGACGGTCATCGGGTCTATATCAATTCCGACCACGGTGTCGCCGTATCGTTGACGCATCTCATTATAGGCGCTGGTTCCAACACCACCCATGCCTATAATAGCAATCGTTGCGTCGCCGGTATTTAGAATCGGATCATCCGGTAGTCGTTCAGAGCGTTGCTTGCTTTCCAGATAGCGTCGATACCGTGTAAAGATTTGCTCAGATCTAGCGTTAAACAAAGCCGCTATGGCGAACGATACAGACATCGCAACGGCTATGATAATCAACCAATCATTATCAACCCAAGCATTCGCAACACCGATTGCCACAACGATTAACCCAAACTCGCTGTAGTTACTTAAACTTAGTGTGGCCATTAGGGCGGTGCGGGCGCGTAGTTTGAACCGGGTGAACAGGGCAAAGAAAGCAATCGATTTAAAAATCACCACGAGCGCAATTAAGGTACCGATCATTAGTATCTGAAGTGACAGTTGGCCGGACAAGCCGATAGACAAAAAGAATCCGAGTAAGAATAGGTCTTTGAAGCCCAACATGGTCTTAGCCATTTCGTCCGCTTTGACATGGCTGGCAATGAGTAATCCAGCGACTAGGGCGCCTAAGTCACCTTTCATGCCCGCAATTTCGAACAACTCGGCACCCCCCATTGCCAGTAATAACCCGTATATAACTTGAAGTTCACCGTGACCGACGTGTTCTAAAATTTTAGTCAATAACGGGCGAGTAAAGATAAGTAACAGCAGTAATAAGGCCCATATTGATGGCCATTTATTGCTTGATATCGCCAGGAAAACGACTGCTGCGATATCTTGAATAATCAAAATACCCACGGCTAAGCGACCGTGCAATGAATTCATGCCACCGCGTTGCTCGAGCGCTTTAACCACGAACACGGTACTCGAAAAACTCAATGCAAATGCGATTAAAAGTGAAGTGCCGATAGTTAAATCGGAAAAGAGCGGTACGCTCAGAATAGCTAAGCCATAGAACATGCAACCGAATGCCACAATGGTTAAGCAAGTATGCAAGGTGGTAACGGCCCACACTTCAGGCCTTATCAGCGTTCTAATATTAATTTTTAGGCCAACGGTGAAAAGTAATAAAGTTATTCCAAGGTCGGCCAATTTTTGGAACAACTCATGGTTTGTGACGCCCAGAGAGTTAAGGATAAATCCAGCGGCCAAAAAACCAACCAAGGGAGGAAGGCCTGCTGATCTCGAGAGTAGGCCGAACGCAAATGCCATGCCTAAACACAACACATCTGAAAACGAGATTGCTATCCATTCGAAATTCAACGTTTATGCTCCGCGATAATGTCTCACATCAGTGCTTTAAAATTTAAGTGGCGTAGTAAGCTAAGAAAGTCACTACAGGGGTATTTTGCTAAAGACTACTCGATATACTTATATTTCTCTAGGCGTTATAAGAAGGGTGAACCTCAGGTTCAAGCGCTAAGACTGAGCTATTGATTCTATTAAAAGTAGTTTCGGCTGTATTGCTAATTGGATACCCGGTAGTGCCAGCGCGCGCAATGGTTCTCGTTATAACCTACCCGGCGAGAAGGCCTAACGCAAACTCGCTTTGGTCGGCCTTCGCACGAAATCTCGGGAATAGGCAATTCTCACCCCTGGCATCCATGCCGGTGTTGATCTACATCAATATTTTGAAAACTTCTGTATCCACGTAGGAAAACCAACGAGGTAATGGCGATTAGAAACGAAGATAGTGAGAAACGACGCAGCGACAGACTGAAGATTAAAGGCTATTCTGCCTCTAACTAATGATGATAATACGGGCCGCGTTTTTGGAGCTTAGGTTATTTGATCGATTGTGTGTCCGTATTTTCACGCTGCTTAATTCTACTTAAGGCAACCGGTGTAATTCCGAGATATCGTGCAATGTCATTTTGGGTGACTCTATTAACTAGATTTGGGGTGCGCTGTTTAAACAAGGCATATCTCTGCGGTGCCGATAAACACAGAAACTCGAACTCGCGACGTTCTTTTTTCAGCGCAAGATTAATCAGACCATGGGTGACAAAACGTGCTAACTCAGGATTTTGATCAGCGGCATCTTGAAGCTCAGAGAACGGAATTCTCAAAAGTGAGCAGTCTTCCAGACAGGTGAGGCTAAATGTACACGGTTCTGATGAGTAGCATGCAACTAAGCTGCCGATGAATTCTCCGTCCTGGATAAACGATTTGACGAGTTCTTTGCCGTCAGCCGTTAGATAATACGCTTTAAGTAATCCAGATATTACGACGTAAATCGATGTGTTTATGTCGCCCTGCTTGAATAACAACTCACCTTTTTTGCGCAGTAGTGGTTTACCGAGCGTTTCGAATAGTGATTGATCGTTCATTTTTTTTGAAATTAATTGTGAGTTTTAACCTAGGTTAATTTTATCTAACGCGAGTCATTGTAAGTTATCAATGAACAGACACAGGAGATATTATGAACCATCACAATAAACACGTTGTCGTTACCGGCGGTACGTCTGGTATCGGATTGGCATTGGTCAGAAAACTGGCAATCGATAACTACGTTATCGTCATTTCGAAGAAAGGATCATTGCCGCAGTCATTACTTACTGGCAAATACCCTGTTCAGCTGTATCACGCTGACCTGGCTAGCAAAGTCGAGATCGAATCGGTAGTTGACCAAATCCAAAAAAAGCACCGGTCAATTGATATGCTTATCAACAATGCCGCCATCCAATATACACCGGAGTTCTTATCCGACGATTTCAACTACGACACAATTGAGACTGAAATAGATGTTAACTTCACGGCAGTTTGTCGACTCACTTATCTCTTCTTACCATTGCTGCTGGCTGCTGAAAAAGGGGAAATCGTAAATGTGAATTCTGGGCTGGCAATAGCCCCTAAAACAGGGTCCGCGATTAACTGTGCTACGAAAAGCGCCCTGGACTCGTTTTCAAAATCGCTTAGTTATCAATTGGAAGACACCAGCGTTGCGGTGCGCCAGGCATTTTTGCCATTGGTGCATACGGCTATGACAGAAGGGCGTGGATCAAATAAGTTACAAGCAGACGATGTGGCTGATCGCATTCTTAAAGGCATCATGCGTAAAAAGGGCTCCAACGATGTTGGGAAAGTGCAGCTACTGCGACTAATCAATTATCTGATGCCGCCGCTGGCTCGACGAATAATGAAAGCGGGGTAGCTGAAATGAAAAGTATGTTAATGCTGATGCTTATTCTGGCGCTTTGCTTCGCCAGCACCTTTCTTATGTTGAACGCGACCGGATTGTTAACGGTGGAGCGCGTGACAAACTGGTTGGAAATTGCCCAACAGACTGACCCTGTTGTGATTGGAGTTTTGATAGTAATGCTATTGTTCGCAGATCTGTTTGTTGCAATGCCAACGTTAACGATCATGTTATTAAGCGGGTTCTTTCTCGGCCCCCAACAAGGCACAATGTTTACCGTTCTCGGCTTATCTCTGGCAGGATTTTCAGGCTACGGCCTTAGCTATCGATACGGGGACCGATTGGCCAAAAAACTCCTAAAGGATAAGACTGAGCTGGACCAGGCTATCGAGTCATTTAAACGGTTTGGCGTAGGAACCATACTTCTCTCGCGGGCAATACCCATACTACCGGAAGTGAGTGCATGCATGGCGGGGCTAACACGTATGCCAATAGCAAGGTTTGCAAGTGCATGGATGGTCAGTACTGTGCCCTATGCCGTGATCGCGAATTACGCTGGTTCTATCAGTACGGTCGCAGATCCAAGCCCTGCAATAATCACAGCCATTGGGTTAACAGCAGTGTTTTGGATAGGTTGGGGGATATATCGCTCAGCGGTTCTTAATAAGGACGCTTCGAGACAAGTTCAGGCTAAGGTTAATTATAACTGCAAAAACTGAGAGTCCTTCACTCGCATAACAAGGTCAGCGTAGACTCTAGGTTTATGAACCTCTGGCCTTAATGGATTCTGGCTTACGGCTTATATCGAGCAAAATAGTTATTTTTTGCAGTGCTGGTTATTCGCGCGTATCCGATGGTCAACAAGGCAAGCACCAAAAACGCTAGGCTTAAATTGAACACGCTGTGAAGCAGGCCATTCCAACCAAGTTTCTGCAAATCGATAAATGGATAGGGGTAAAAGTTTGAAAACTCGGCCCGCATCAAAGCATATACACAGTACGCGCTTGGCCATAATAATGAGAAAAATGAGTCTCGCCATTTCATCGATCTTAGGTCAGAGTGGATGACCCACCACAGAGGTGTCAAAACTGGTACAAAGGTATGAGTGATGAGATTAGCGAGCCCGTCCAGGCCATCTTGAGCGCCGGCATGACTTAGTAGGGCATGGAAAATTATTCCCACACCCATGATTGAAACAACGGTTGAATGGACGATTACTCGATGCACGGTTTTCCCTATAGCGATGAAGAACATCACCAGAAAAACAAGTGTGTTAGTTACTATGGTGAAGAATTGATACAAGTGAGATACGCCAGACAAAAAAGAACCAAACTGCTCGGTGGCGAGTACCAAGCGTATCAGTAGACCTGACAGCGTTATCAACGCGAGGATCGCTGCGCAAAGGCGTGCGATGTTCGTAGTCGGATTGTTATTCATGATTTTTTAGTACGATTGCCGATTGGTCGACGTTATTTGAATGCACACGGAAAATCCAGGTGAATAGTTATTCGATGATAACGAAGGTTCGCGGACGTTCCTTATCATTAAGGTGTATAAATTCTTAATTTTTCGGATTTGCCTTTAACTGTCACCTCACCCAGGTCTCGCCATTTAACATCCGACGTAGCTAGCGCTGTTGCGCTACTGACCACCAATGGTATGTTGAACTCCTTGGTGAGGCCCTCTAGCCGTGATGCCGTATTGACGACGTCACCGATCACTGTGTAATTCATTCTACTTTGCGAGCCGATGTTACCTGCCACGGCGGTGCCAGTATTAATACCAATACCGATACGTAAGGTTTTACCGAGTTCGTGTTCTATTTCTCGATTAAATATTGACAGTGCCTCGAGAATTTCGCGCGCCGCCGCGACGGCCTGACTGGCATGATTTGGGTTTTCTACGGGTGCACCAAACACCGCCATTACTTCATCGCCGATGTATTTATCCACGACACCGTGATGAGACTCAATTATGGCAGTGAGTCGAGTAAAGTAACGATTGAGTAAATTGAGTAACTCAGAGGGAGGCATGCTTTCACTCAGTGATGTGAAGTCTCGAATATCACAGAATAATACGGTAACGTTTTTTTCCTCACCACCGAGTTCAATATCGTTTTTTAATAGTTCTTCGGCAACGTCGTTGGAGACCAAGCGCCCCAACAAATTTCGCACTCGCTCCTTTTCTTCTAAGCCCGCGGCCATACCGTTTACAGCATCTGCCAGCATGCCCACTTCATCTTGTCTGTCGGTTTTGGCGCGAGTTGAATAATCGCCTTCGCCAATCGCTGCGACACTTGCGTTTAAGTCTCGGATCGGCTCGGTGATTGAGCGGCTGATAGCAACGGTTCCAAGTGCGGAGAACACCAGGCCCACGCCGAAAATGCCAATTAACGCAACATTGAGTCGTTTGTAGGGTTCGAGTTCTCTATCGAATGAGCCGTGAATCGCTAGCTTCACACTATCATTCGGCGTTTTTTCTAATTCAGTATTTAAGCTAAGGTAGTTCTCGTCAGCCGCTTTATGTCGATGCAATTTGCCTGGTGTTGCAAACAAACTGTCGCGCTCTGCGGCAATGTCGGCCTTGATGTCTGGCTTGAGGCTACTGGCGTGCAGTTGATATTTCCCGCGACTGCTTTTCGAGTGCACCGACAGATCGGTCAGCGCAATTTTAGAAATTTCATCGGCGAACTGGTCGTCAATAGGAAAACCTAAAACCACCCATGCTTCGGGGTCGGGTATCAATAAAGGCGCAATGATCATTTGATACAGGCGATTATCAATCATCACAATGCCCGATGATTCAAGATTCTGATCTTTTTCTGCGCGCGCTACCAGCCACGGCCAGGGGTTTACTGAGCCAGCACTAAATTGAGTTTGGCTTGATGCAATGATAGTGCCATCGAAGTCAATGAGTAACATATTGGCACTCGAAAAGCCGTTGAGCCTAGACACGATATTGTCCATTGCGGATACAATTGTCTCTGTATGGCCATTGCTGAAAACCTGTCTAAACGCGTGATCGCTGGTTACCGGCTTAGCGATGTCTCGCAAGCTTTTTGTACGGCTATCAATCAGTCGACTAAACACCTCAACGGTCACGCGCAAGTCAGACTCGATGTTCGCTTCGGCGTTACGAATGTTCTGTGTGTTGACGACGAACAACGCGGTGCTAAACAGTATTAAGATTAAACCACTAAATAAAATCGTGATTCTCCATCTCAGGCTCTGTTTGAATTTTTTAATCAGCATGCCAGTGTTAAGTTGCGATGTGAGTCGTTAGCGATCATAAGCTTTCGAATCCCCTGAGGAGTGGCGCCTTGACCGGAATTGAGGTTTGACGCGTATTTTAATTTCACGCTTAAACTGCGTGTTGATCGTAACGGCCTGACTATAGAGTTTGCGTTGACGAGGGTGCCACACTTCGAGCTGATAATCTCCATCAGGAATGTCTTCAAGTGATACACCGCCGTTTTCATCGCTGATTTTGTAGTAGGGTGTATCGACCACCACGACATAAGCGCGCATCCAGTCATGAATATTGCAGCCCAGTGTTACTAATCCCGGAGTATCGAAAACCACTGGTTCGGATGGCATGCCTTGGTACAACGGTAAATCAAAGGTCTTCGCTTTTGAAAACGAATAAACATGGTGGCTGATCGAGTCTTGATTTGGGAAATTGATGGCAGTGCCAACCCTTACAACTGACACTTCCGGAACAAACTCTTTATTGAGTTGTGCGATCGAGATGGGTTCGGTTTTAATAGAACCGGTTTCACTATTTAAGGGCTTAATGGTTACGACTGCGTTGTGCAACGGTTTATCTTTGTGGTCGAGCAACGATAACTGTACTGTTGAAGCGAGTGTTAAAGTGTTAACGCAAAGAAGCAACACACCCGCAAGTGCAACCAGGGTGTTGTGTCGAGAAATATGTATCAATAATCGGTTCACCAGTCTTTCGCCCACGTAACAGAAATTTGCTGTCGATCATACCGGATGTCTTGTCTAGATTCGGCCTTTACGTAGCTCAATTCAAAGTTCAGACGTGAATCATTCTCAAGTAATAGGCTCGCCGCGATTTTAGCGTTGAGTGCTTGGCCATCGACGATTGTTCGAACTAAATTACGAGGTGTGATGGCATCAGGATCAATCATACTCGTGCCCTCACTGAAAGCCGCGCTGGAAACCGAGCCAATCTCGCCATCCAGGAATTCTATGGTCGCAGGAAAGCTCCACCTTTCGCTGAAAAAATACTCAGCGGAAACACTCAAGCTAAAACTGGTTAGATTATCTAACAAGATTGGCTCTGTTGGAATTTGGGTTTGTGTGAGTGCCTCAGACGAAGTTTCGTCTAAAAGGTCTCGCCGTACATTGAATCGAGCACTGGTATCGATCTGTGGACTCCAAGGCTTTGAAAGAACAACTGATAGGTTGGAGACAAAAGCGTCTAAGTTGGAGCGATCGTAAATTTCTCGTTTGCCGTCTAACGATATCGAGACTCGAGGCTTGTCAAAGCCAAGCCCCCATTTTTTTTGATAGCCAACACTCACACCCAGAGACGTTCTGTGATAGGCGATGTCGGTATATCGTCGTATGCCGATGTGTGCCGCGTAGGAAAATGAACTCGAGATATCAAGCTGCTTCTGATAACGCCTAGACGCAAGTAGCTCAATCAGAGAAGAACTGACGACGTCGCCGTTGTCGGGTGCTAATCCCGCATTGTCGTTATAACCCAGCTCAATTGATAAGGCACTTGACGCTTCATTTGCGTGTGATATGGACGTGCAAAGTATCAATACCAGGGGCACAAATGCGTGTTGTAAGGTGCGCGGAATTCGCAGATGAGTTGCAGTCATGATCGTTAACAGTTATGGATTATAGGGTAGCTGTTACGGGCCGTAAGCTGACAGAGCGCTTATGCCTTTGGTCAAGTGCGATTATTTTACTCCAGCATGCTGATTGACATTGCTCTTTCTAGACGATTTTCTCATAAAGTTGGCTATTTAGTCGAACGCGAAGCAGTATGTTTGAGTAGTGGTGCCTGGTATTGTTATTCTGTTGACACTTGTTTCTTGTTTTACCATTTAAACCCCAACAAGTGGTGCTGCTTAACCAAGGATTCAAAATAATGACCGCTTTACATCAATACATATCTGCCATCGGTAGTTTTCACGGTATATTGCTGTTTTTTTTGTTGGTGTGTGATCGAAGCACTACGGCTGCCAGCAAGGTACTTGGGCTGTATTGTTTATCAATGGGGTTGGCCTTCTTCCTGCCGTTTATTACCTTTGCAGTTGCTTCCAAGGCGTTTAATCCGCTGGCAGTTTGGTTATTTTTCTTACCGGTTATGTACGGTGGGCTTCTGTATCTTTATTGCAGCAAGGTTGTTTTTAACTTGCCATTTAGGACGGCTGATTTAATTCATCTGTTACCGCTAATCGCGTGCTATGTTTTAAACTTGGATGCCCTGTTTATCTATCATGAAGAAGTTCGGCGTTGGGTTGTTGGCGCTCCGGCCCCGACACAGCGAATATGGTTAAGTGAATACCTATTATTTGGCGTGGCGATTGGGTATCTAATCGCAACTGCCTTCTTAATTCGGCGTTACTATCAACAAGCCTCCGACACCCTATCGAATTTTGACTCAAGGATATTCATTTGGCTGGGGATATTAGTGTCTTCGTTTAGCGTAATATTCTTGGCGAAAGGAATCATGGCATTTACAAATTTCGCCACCATGAATATGGTCGTTTTATCGGATGCATTAATCGTTTCGATTATCGTATTGATTGCATTGAATCAATGGAAGAATCCTCAGTTTTTTGCCGTTAGCAATCAGAATTTTGATGAGAATGTACATATTGGTGCGGGCATGTCACAAGACATTGAAAATGCTGGCTCGATAGATGATGAGACTCGCGCCGCGATGTTTGAGCAAGTGACGAAACATATTGAACAAGAACGCAGTTATCGTGATAGTGAGCTCAGTTTGGCTAAACTGGCACATTCGATTGGCGTGTCACCGCATCACTTGTCAGAGGTGTTGAATCAGCACGCGGGCCAAAATTTCAACCGATTCATTAATGGCTATAGAGTGACGGAGGTTTGTGAAAAATTGAAATCATCGGATTCACATAAAGTGTTGGACATCGCTATGCAAGCAGGCTTTTCTTCAAAAAGCACATTTAATACTATTTTTAAGAAAATCATGAATGTCACTCCAACTCAATACAGACATCAACTGCGTGGTTAAATTGCTCACCTTTAAGTACGCGGGTAATACCCCCAGACGTTCAGGATTATAAAATGGGGCGTTCGGTTTTATAATTTGGAGCGCCAGTAGCTAGGACTGCTGGCCTAATGGTTGCACTTATTAATCACTATTAAAGGTGTTTCCATCATGTCTTTGAAAACGAAAGCTCCCTTGCGGTGCATTGCGACGTTGACTCTATTGGCTTTGTCATCATCGTGTGCTGTTGCCAAGCAAACTAAAATTGAATCTCACGAAGACCACGCGCGAAGTATTTATGAAGAGCTGGTGGAGATAAGGCGCGATTTATTTGATCACCCCGAAGCATCGGGTGAAGAAAAACGAACTTCCGAGATAGTGGCTGACTATCTGACTGAGCTTGGCTTGGAAGTTAAAACAAATTTGGGCGGCTATGGTGTAGTAGGTATTTTGAAGGGCTCACAACCGGGCAAAGGTATTGCCTGGCGTGCAGATATGGACGCGGCTAAATTTGAATTTGAGGAACATGGTGATCACGAGGCCGTTGGCGGCAGCGAAAAAAACAAGGTTGCTCATGTGTGTGGTCACGATGTGCATACCACGATTGGTCTGGGCATCGCTAATACCTTGTCTCAAAATGTCGAGAACCTGGCAGGCACGGCTTATTTTTTATTCCAACCAGCGGAAGAAAGCCAGGAAGGTGCTAAAGCGATGATCAATGATGGTTTGTTTGAAATCATTCAAGCCGACGAAATTTACGCTGCACATGCAGCGCCTATTCCAACGGGCGTGATCACTACTTCCCCCGGAAATTTATTTGCACACTCGCGCTATATCAATATTGAGTTTGCCGGATTGGACGAGGCTCAGGCGCTGTCTGGCGTGGTTAATTCGATTATGATGTCGGTAACGCGTATAACGTCACCAAATCATTTTATAAACTTGCTTAACATTTCAGATGCCGAGCTAGGGATGGGAAGCCCAGGCAGCATTTATAAAGATTATGTTTTGTTCGGCGGTCAGCCTACGATAAGAAAGAGCGATCAAAAATTGGTTTTATCCACAGAGTTATTTACCACCGAGCATAAAGACATTCAGCACGTGGCGGATACATTGAAACGGCAGATTCTACTCAGTAAATTTGGGAATCGTTTCAATTCTATTGAGGTCTTGCATGAGAGGGAGGGAGTCAATAACGACGCAGAACTGGTTAGTCAAGCCTCTAAATTAATTAAACACCGTTTTGGTGAAGGTGCTATGCAGGATAATTTTGGACACATTCCTTTTGCGAGCGAAGACTTCGGCCATTTTCAAAAGCATGTGCCAGGCGTTTATTTTTTCATTGGTGTTGCAGATCAGGTTAAAGGCAATGTTGCGTTTCCACATATGCCAAATTTTGAAGTTGACGAACAGGTTATACATCACGCGGTAAGTCGCTTTTCGACCTCAATAGAGCATCGTTTGAGACAATGATCGAGTCACTTTTCTGAGATTAGCTGAGTTAAGGCTTGATTCTAGAGCAGTGCTACACAGTCTTCCAGATGTCTGCACTGCCTGGGGTAAATTGCATGTATTCTTTGAAGCAATTCGAAAAGTGTGATTGATCAGAAAAGCCCAATAAATAGGAAATATCAGATAACGATTCCATTTTAAGGCTAATCAGAGACAACGAATAATTTATTTTGAGTGTGCGCGAAAATATATTTGGGGTCACACCAACATAGCGCTTAAATGTTCTGACAAAGTAGGAATGGCTGACGCCCAATTGTTGCACTATAAGATTAATTTTTGGGGTTTGCTCCAAATTTTCTTCAAATATATTGATAGCGTCGACAACGAGATCCACCTTAGCTAATTCATGCTCGATGATTTCCAAATTTTCATGCTCTGCATTAATCATGATGTCTAACACCGACAGAATTTCGAGGCTTTCTTGGTGCGCATACTGGCCATCTTCATCACTCATTTTGCTGCAGGAGCTTTCGAAGAAATCGATGTACGATAAACAATGATTAAATATTTTGTCCTTAATGATATCGCAGTCTAACAAGGAGGCCGCAAAGCGTTTTTGTATTGAATTGTCGTCCAATTTATCTTTAATAAAACGCAGTCGCGCATAACTGAATGCTTCTTCTCCGGTGTTTATCTCAGCATAGGTTGAGCGAGTACAAAAAAACAAATCGCCAGCTTTCAAGTTCCGCTTTTGGTTGAAAACCTTAAGTGATATTTCGCCATCAAATACGATAAAAATATCCAGGTGCTCAGTATAAGTTTTTATAGGCTCTCTAGTGTTAGGAGCATCTAAGTTATTACCGTTTGAATACAAGACCTGCAAGCAACCGCTTGAAATAATGACTTGATTTAGCTTCTGATCGGTATTGGACATAAGTCTGGATAATGAATATTACGCTCTTAACTCTTCGAACACTCTCAAAATATCTCCGGACGCAACATCGTCGTTGCCCGGGGACCGTCTTATGAGTTTCTGCCACGGTACTATCGAATTAACCAAATCTAACGCAACATTATCGAGCTTTTTGTAGGCCATGCTCCAATCGGGAAAAGCCCGTTTTCGCATTGGTTGCCTAAGCAATACCTTAAGATTTTCGTGGCGTTTGTTGTCTAATAAGATGCGCCCAAGTAATTGCTCTACCGGTTTTTTATCCCCCTCAAGCAACTGTAAAAAAATGCCGCCCCGGTAAATTAATTGGCCTGTTATACCTTTTTTCGCGTTATGCGCTTGAGCCTCATCCAATATCTTATCGATTTGCTGATCGGAATTGGCTTTTAATTCGCGAGTAGCAAAGCTTAGATAAACAATTTGAATTTTCTCAGAGTCGCTCAATTTAATCGCCTTTCATTTACATTTCTGCGTAAACAGTACCACAGAATAATCGTTCAACTGAAGGTAAAGTCGCCAGGATCATCTACTTAGGCATATCAGAAATAACTAAATAGTATATATATCCCAAAATTAATAGATTTTTACTATTAATTTTAGTGGAACTGCGTCGATTTCGCTTCATTCGCCTTGATTAACGCCTGACAGCTTGGTGTCTACCAAGTTCAATTTTTTACAAAACATTATTCCAATACGCTAAGAATTCGATAAGGCATTATTGCTACATACCAGATTGCTGTATTTTCTCGAGCTAGTTTTTTGTCGGTATCTCAGAGGAGATCCTTATCGTTCGATAAGCCAAAATGCAGCCAACTGATGCTTTCGTAATAATAAATCTGCAGGGCAAATTAATGTTTTCCAAACCAATTGCATCGAACCGTAGGCCAGATAACCCTAAAGTGGTTAGATTTAAGAGCCATATTTCAGCATTGGTTGAGATGTATTCTGCAGATTTGTATAAATACGCTTTATGGCTTTGCAACGATCAGGCATCAGCCGCGAACCTTGTCGAATCAACTTTCGTTAGAGCACAAAAAAATATTAATCTTTTCAATCCAACTCAGAGTGCCAAGCGCGAATTATTCAAAATATTAAGGAATGAAAACAAAATTAATCCACTGTGTAATTCTGACGCATTAGTTGAAACGGGCGTGGCGAGACCTGTTCACGATAATCAATCAATATCAATTGATCTAAAGCGCGCTTTCCAGAGTTTGCCGATGAGCCAGCGAGAGCCTTTAGAAATGCAAATAATTAACGGTTTCTCGCTTTCTGAAATCGCCGAGTTTTTCAATATAAGTAAAGCTGATGTTCGCGAGCGTTTAGCAATAGCGCGTGAAAGACTGCTTAAGTTAACAACAAACCAACAAAGAGCTGAAAACGACCCTCTATTTTCTAACGATACAACTCCTTTTGGCACTATACGAGCCGTGTAGAACACGAACATGAATGAATCAATTTAAACCCTCCCTCTTAGGTTTAAACTCATCCTCTTAGAGGTTTTAGCCCTTCATCAATATTATTGTTGGAGGGTTTTTTTTGCGAGCGCAAAATGGCATGTTAGCGCTTACCGGCGTTACGGAGTATAGCTCGTTAAAATTAACAATATGAGTGAACCGATGTCACCAGGTTTTAACTGCTCAGTAAGGCAATACGATAGAGGTTAACCAGCAGTAACTTGACACAGGTTAATATGGTCACGAGTATAGGTGTCCTAATTTTCGTACGCGAGGTAACAACGTGATGCCAAATATGGAAAGATCAAGCTACACAAGAGCACATATTCTTATGTCGACCGGGCTCGTGGCCCTGGTACTGATTGGGTGTTCTTCGCCGCAACTCAGTAATGCCAGTGAGGAACCAACTTCACATAAAAAATCTACCGCTCCCGTGCAGGCAAAAACTCGTACAAAGTTTAGCGAGGTGGGTTCAGCACCCAAAATACTCAAGAAAATGGATAAGCAAGAACAAACGAGTTTTGCCAGAGAAGATCTGGCAAAACGGCTGGGTGTCAGCATGGAAGAAACAAGCGTGTCGGGTGCAATTCAGGTAACCTGGCGATCCGGTGCGCTTGGTTGCCCTAAACCAGGTATGAACTATACCGATGCCTTAGTGCCGGGCGTTTTAATTATGGTAAAAGTTGGCAATACAGCCTATCGATATCATGGCAGCCGTGATCAGCAGCCATTTTATTGCCCAGATGCTTTGGCCGAATCTCAGTATTTGAATTCCGGCGATATTTAAACCGTTTAATTATTACCGTTATTGTTAAAAAAAGGGCGTTGAGTAAATTCTCAACGCCCTTTTTAACGACAGCTTACTAGCTTCTATCAGTATAGATCACTAGTCCTCATCATCATCCTCGTCGTCGTCATCGTCATCGTCATCGTCATCGTCCTCATCGTCGTCGTCATCGCGATAACGTTTACGTTCACAGGTGGTAACGGAAATAGCCATTTCACCATTTTCACCGTTGCTGAGATTCGCTTCGTTAATGATTAATTCATTACGGCAACGTTTCACTTTAACGTCGAAACTGAGAGTAGCGGATCCACCATCTACCGTTGACAACAGCAACTCATCTCCTGCTAGAGGAGCGGTGCCTTCGCCGTTGAAGAAGTAGCTGGTACCAACAGTGCCTTGCGCATTTTCTGCCCCCACTGTTCCGCCGACCGTGGTGTCATCCATGGCGCCATAAACATAGTGAATTTGGCCTTCGACGGGAGTTCCGTCAACGCCAGCCCAGATTTGCATGCTCACAGTAGGCGCACCCACTCCTGTGTCACTGAAATGGGGAACAGCTTCCCATTCAAATACCACCCAACTAGAGTCGCCGCCCGTCAATGTTCCGACGTACATATTACCGCCGTCATTCAGGTTAAGGTCACGCCAAAACGGCGCCAGTATATTGTTCGGCGTGTTTTCATCGGGTAGGTTCTGGTTGGCAAAGCTAGAGAAGACGCCACTTTCTGAGCCGAGTTCTACCGTACCGTTGACTGAAAACAATACTTCATTGTACGAAGTGCCGTTGAACGTAATAGCGGGCAGGTCGTCAAAAAAGAAGCCTCCATCATCACAGTTACCATTACAGGTAAGGGGCTGAGGAGTGATTCCGAATATCGATAACGGTAAATATCCGCCACCCGGTGAGCCTCCTGGATCTGGGTTAATAACGATGTCATTTAGTTCCAGCTCACCTGTCCAGGACACGGTTCGCGTTGCTCGGTCGAAACTGAGTGGTGATGTGGTAGTGCCTTTGGTGACGGTTTCTAATTCTGAACCAGAAACAAATCGAGTTCCGCGTGGCAACTTATCCGTGACCGTGATTGGGCCTGCTAACAAGCCGTTATTTACAGCCAACTCATAGGTGATGGTATCGCCGCGGCGGGCTTCGGTAGCACTTGCAGTTTTAGTAAACGTCGACGCGTCGGTTGATCGGGACGTACGCACTGCGATCGGCATGCTTAACTTAGGACTACGACGACTTCCGAAAAAGTAACCATAGTTAAAGTAGTCATAGTAACGATGATGATCATCGTCGTCGTCACCAAAACCATAGTAACCGTAGTGTCTGCGGCCATTAGGATCCAACTCAATGCTGCCAAACAACCAACCATCGGCGGATGTGTAGTTACTGATCGTTACTGTGATTTCGGCGCTTTTGCCTGGTCTGAGCGTAAACGTGTTGTTACGATGACCGCGATATCGGTAGTGTCGCTGTCCTAGTACTCTGACGTCGATTTCAACATCGAAGTCGCTGCTATCAGCACTGACCTTCCAACGACGAGTTCGATTTGTTTTGTTAGTGACTGTTCGCTTCCACGTACAGATACCAACACAGTTACTATTCATCAAACTTGCGATGTTTAGACTGCTGGGATCGCCACCCAAGGCCGGGTTGGCCGCTACAAAATTCTCAATGGTTTCACTCATCACCAAGCCTGCTCGATCGGCTTTGGCGAGGTCTATGCGACCGGCACCTAAATCAAATGGGTCAGCGGGGGTAACGCCATCTTCTTTGAATGTGTTGCGGTTTGAGGCCGTCAACATGAGTGCAGATTTAATTTCTTGTGGAGTCCAATCAGGATGCCTTGCCGCTAACAGCGCACCTGCGCCTGCGTTATGCGGGCTAGACATCGATGTGCCGCTCAAAAATTGATATTCAGGCGCTGGGATACCCTCGGTTGTCGCTTCCGCGGCAACGATATCAACCCCAGGTGCGGTTACGTCGGGCTTGAGTACATCAAACGCCAACTGAGGGCCTCGAGAACTGAATCCAGCCATCTTATCGGCGAGTGCATCGTCAATGTCAACTTGTGCGCCTGAGATCGTTGCTTGCGGATTAGCACCGGCATTGGCAGCCAGGAAAGCTGCGAGTTCTGCTCCGTCTTCTGCGGAAATATGAACGCCCGGAAGTACATGTGCATCACCGACCAGACCTGCGCCGTTATCGATCAGTACATAACCACCAGCGCCAGCCGCAAGTACGTTTATGCCTTTTTCAACACGACCGAAGGTGCCGCGTGTACAGGCAACAATTTCACCGTTAAAAAAGCCGGGAGGCCAAGGAGAAATGTTATCACCGATTTCACCGACGCCGCATACCGTGGCACCTGGAAAGTCTGCTTCATAATCCGCCGAATTTACGATCGGTGCTGGACCATAGCTCGATGTGAAACCTAGACCTGATAAGCTGCCAAGGCTGGCTGAATCACTGGTAATGTCGGTCAGAGTATTGCTGATTTGACGGTTATGAGTAGACGCCGCGGTCGTGGAAACCCACGGGCCTAAATGAGCCACGGTGCTGGCCGTTGGTCCTGAGTTACCCGCTGACGCTGCGACGTAAATTCCTGCTTCAACCGCTGCTAGAAAACCCAGTTCGACAGCATCATTGTAAGGGTCTCCGCCACCAGAAATGGAGAAGTTAAGTGACGCGATTCCATTTGGGAGATTTCCCGCGTCAATGACCACCTGGTTTACCGCAGCAACTAATGCAGCACCTGGGCAGCCTCGGCCAACACACACATCATACGCGATGATATTTGCATGTGGTGCTACGCCTGTAATGTCAAACGATTGAGACGTTGTAGGTGCGACAACTTCGGCTCCAAATACGACGTTACCTGCAGCGGTACTGGCGGTATGGCTACCGTGACCATCGTCGTCTTCAGGTATGTCGCCGTCTTCGCCAGCCATATCCCATGCGCCGATCAACTTGTCGTTACAGAAGGTTGGATCGACCGTGTCGCAATAGCTTCCTGGTACAAAATTACCTGAGCCAAGAGGGTTAGTGTGCGTGTACCCATCTCCGCCTGTTGCAGCAAATGAAGGGTGATCATGGTTAATCCCAGAATCAAAAACAGCAATAACCTGGCCTTCGCCACGTGTTCCACCGCGCCGTTTATTCCATATCTTAGGAGCGTTAATCAGGGCGGGCCCCACATCTGTGGTTAAATGCTCCATTCGCTCGCGTTGTACGCTTACCACACCTTCCATAGTGCCGAGAGCTTTCGCTTCTTCCAACGTTAACTCGAGAGCAAAGCCGTTTACAGCATGCTGATAGTCATACTCGGTTTCAAGTTGTCGGCCCATTATATTACTGGCCTTGTCGATTACTTCGGCCTGCATTCGTTTCAAACGATCGGCGTACTTAATTGCTGCAGGGCTATTAGTATCAAGCTTACTATCGCCATTCGCTTTAGCGCTAGTGGCTTCATAACCTGCGATTCCGCCGTTGTAAACAGCGACTGCGGGGTCGGCTAGACGAACGATATAGGTGTCATCAGTTTCGGTAATAACGAACGGGGATTCTGATGGTTGTAAGGCTGTAGGGGTTAAGTTTTTAGTATCTTGCGCGTTTGCTGTTGAGATTCCGCTAAGCAAGGTGATAGCGCAAACTCCAGCTAATAGCCGCAATTTTTTATAGGGTTTCATATGAAAATCTCCTTATGGTAGGGAAGGTAGGGTTACGATAACGTAGCTCAATTTTTCAGACTTGCGTGAATATTTCGCACAAAAAGTAAAATCGGACTCGCTATTCTATGGATATTAAACTAATTAATTCCGGTGGATAAAGTAACTTATATAGATGACGATAGCAATCGGGCTTAATGTCTTACGATTCAAATGAGTCGAAATCACAGAGCTGTCGATGAGTGAACGCGTCTGCGTGCAAACACTATTGGGGTTTTCTTTTTGCGATCGAGAAATGCTTTTAATGGCTTAAGCGTAGATACTTGTGCTTTTGACAATCAATTCACAAAGTTGCAAGAGAACGTTCGCGCTCGCCACTCTAACGGCTGGTAATAGAAATTGTTCTCGCCGAGTTTTAGGGAGCTTCTATGAGACCAGAGCACTTAAGGATGATCAATAAACCCTTTCTTTAACACGTTTCTTATTCGTGCTGTTACTGAGTTTGATTCGGTGTTTAGGGCTTGCTCAAAAATTTCGTGTGCTTCACGCCGCAAGTCGGGAAACGTGTTCGCTAATTCATACAATCCATTAAAGGACCATGCCCTGATAAATTTGTGATCACCGTTTAATCCTTTGCGAACAAACGTTTCAACCAGATCTCGATTGTTATCGTCGATCGGCATGTAGGGTATGCTTTGCAGTATATGTAATCTGCCTTCCCAATCGCTTAGCCGAGGTAATACCTTATAGATTCGATCCACGTGCTCCGAGCGTAACCTCGCACCTTGCTCTAAGTGGTGTTTCAATAACCACGTGGCGCCGTTTTCTTCGATTCTTTCTGTAATCAGCGAGACCAATTCATCAACAAATGAGCTGGATGATTCGTACTCGTGATAAATTTTAAGAATATCGTCAATAGATCTTCCGTTCCAAAACGACAAGTCTTGCAGCATCGTCATGCTCGCCTCCCATCGGTGTTTCATTAACCCCGTGAGTCACTTTAACACGAGTCGCCTGAAAAACTGTTGAAGGAAACGGGTTGACTTTTTCTCATACAACTGTATAAATATACAGCCCTTATTTACTGAACTTATCAAAGGAGAAGAACGATGATCGGATACATAACACTTGGCACCAATGACCTTTCTCGCGCCAGTGCTTATTATGATGCCTTACTGGCAACTATTGGTGCTGCGCGAATGATGGAAGAAGAAAATTATTTTATTGCATGGGCGATATCACCTGAACAGCCAGCTTTGTCGGTATCGATTCCGTTTGATAAAGAGAAGGCCTCGATTGGAAATGGTTCGATGATTGCTCTTGTCATGGAATCGCCCGAACAAGTAGACGCATTCTACAACAAGGCTCTTGAATTGGGTGGTACCGACGAAGGGAAGCCAGGATTTCGACCTGAAGGAGCAAATTCAGGATTCTACGCAGGTTATTTTCGAGATCTCGATGGTAATAAGTTGAATGCTTTTTGCATGGTAGAAGCATAGCTTGGGCAAATCACGCTACGCAACGGGAGCCCGTCTATCAAGCCGTTCCCGTTACGTTAATGGCCTATTGTCTACGGCAACCAAAGTTGTAAAGCATTGCCCAGCTAGCTAGGCTGAACATTGAGCTAATGCACCTGGCCCGCCAGGTGCACAAATTGCCGTAATCACGGGAATCTCATCGCTTTGAAAGTTGATTTCCCAATTACCGGTTGTATCGTTAAATCGGCCGCCATTGAATACTAGATTGGGTGACGATGAAAGGTTTATACCACCGTTGATTAGGGTTAATGCATCTGTGTCAACGCCGGTCGTGAGAAAAACCGCGATATCACCTGTGATGCATATTGATATTCCTTGAGCGCCTTCAGCAAGATAGCTTATGTGAACGTCGATGTTGCAATTGGAACCACAGCTAACGCTTGAGGGTGATTGTTCGCTGATACCCGCATTGGCGTTAGGGACGAAAAAATCCAGTATGGTGTCGCTAACGGAAGGTGCATTGACAATGGCTTCATTATCTTTCTGAGTCGCATTTAGAGTCAGGCTATCATCCGTAGTAAAGTTGCCAACTGGGTTAATCACCGGCACAGACGGCATTGATGTGCTGGTTTGTGCGTGTGCGGGCAATACCAAACTGTTAATGACTGGTTTGGTCCATTTTTCAATCGTCGCAGCGGACGTGATAACACCAGTCCCTATTAGAATGTTACGTACTGTTCGACGTCGTGAGTGAACCGAGACGGTACTTTCAGTTTTTTTCTGAATACGCTTGCTCAGACTATTAAAGTTATTATCGGTTTTGTCGCTGTTGTTTGCTTGGTTCATAAAATTGCTGGTTCTCATCAGGTCGGTTGTGCTCTGTCTGGTTTTGTAGAGCAATAACATTCTCACCGAATTTAGTGGGGTGGGCATTTCAAGGCTTGTATGAATCCGACAGGCCTTTGTCAAAAGTCGCCAAGCTATTGTTTTGCTGATATCACCTCATACTCATGGCGCCGATGAGTATGAATTAGATCTTTATCTTTTTATCAGACTCATTTGAACGATCCTGGCGATAGGCCGATGGTGAGACCGAGTAAAAGCTCTTAAACACTTTAGAGAAATGTGCCGAATCAGCGAATCCAACATCCAGAGCAATGTTAGTCAGGCTAAAGTCGCTATTGCGAAGTCTTTTAGCAGCCAGTTCAACCCGTGTTTTCATCAGCCATTGTTTGGGAGACAGACCAGTCAGAGCAGTGAGTTTGCGTTGCAGGCTGCGTTCACTCATATGGACTTGTTCTGCAAGTTCACTAATACGCAGGTCTCGTCGGCCAATGTGTTTGAGCGAGTACTCTTGCAAGGAATCCAGAAAACTTTGCTCTCTCTCCGGGAAGCTATGCTGTGACTCCGATTCTGTTGATTTATTAAAATGCTCCAACCGATAATGTTGTGCCAACCGTTCACGGGTGCGAATCAGATTTCGGACTTGATGCAAAAGCTCTTTTTCGTTAAACGGTTTGAGCACAAAAGCGTCAACGCCAGCATCGAAGCTATCGAGTTTTGTCTGTTGTTCTGACTTCGCTGTCAGCATGATCATTGGAATGTGGCTAGTCGTTGTCGTTTCGCGAATGCGTTTCACCAAATGCAAGCCGTCTGTTTTGGGCATCATTAAGTCAGTGATGATTAAATCGGGCACGCTGTGAATAGCAAGCTCGTATGCTTCATCTCCGTTTTCAGCTTCCATTAGCCGGAATGAGTTGGCGAGGTGTCGTCGAATATAACGGCGCATTGCGACATTGTCTTCAACCACTAATATCAAATTTTCTTTGTCTAGCTCTTGGTTCAGAGGCTGATCAGTCGTGCTGACGCTGTCAAAACCATCAAACAGATGGTCCGATGAGTCGACTGCTGACGGTATTGTCCGATGGATCAGAGATGGTTCATCAGTCAAAGTGAGGTGTTCAGAGCCCTTAGCGATAGTAACGATAAACTCACTACCTCTTCCCAGCTCACTAACCACGGCGATGCTAGCACGGTGCTTCTCTAGTAATTGTTTTACCAGGTATAAACCAACACCAGTACCACCTGGCCAATGCTCGCTTGGTTTTGATTGCGAATAAAACGCATCAAATATATGAGGCAAGGAATCAGCTGCAATGCCGCGTCCGTTGTCTTTAACCACAATGCTTAAACTGGATTGATCTTCGCTTTTAATATCAATATTGATATTGCCATTTTGCTCAATGCTTTTAAATGCGTTTGAAATGAGGTTAGAAATAATTTTTTCCAGTGATAAAGGGTCAAAATAAATCACTGGGCTGGCTGTTTCTGAGTTGATGGAGACTCTCGTTTGTTTCTTAGTTAGTAATCCATCGAAGTTAGCCAATACATTTTCTATAAACGGTTCTAGCATTATTTTTTGTGGTTGAATGCTCGATGCATCATGATCTAATCGCGCTAGCTCTATTAATTGATTGACCAACGATAGCAATTGGCGATTGCTGCGTTCAATACGTCTTAAGGTGTGCGTTTGAGAATCGGATATCTCACCAAAGTGCCCTTGAATTAAATCCTGTACCTCCCCGAGGCTTAGTGTCAGAGGGGTTCTAAATTCGTGTGAAATACCAGCAAAAAAGTCAGATTTCTGACGATTCAAATTTGACAATTTTCGGTTTGATTCCGCCAGCGTTTGCTCACTCATTACGCCAGCTGAAATGTCTTGAAAGAGGACGATGTGGCCAAGATTCTGCGAGGTTGCTTGATTGGTAATAGATTGCAGATCTGTTTTTATGAATCGTGTTGGTAAATCGTTTTGTTTGAACTGGATTTGCGCTTGTTGAGGCTCATCACTGGTAAAGTCAAAGTGTCTTTCTAATAAGGGATGCAGTTCGGGGTGCAACTTATTGATTTTGATCAAGGGTGATAATTGCAGTAATTCCTTGGCAAACTGATTGCTATACACCAATGCATTTTGAGCATTGAATACCACAATGCCTGCGTCTATGCGATCAAGCACTCCTGACAGAGCAGATGGTATGACGTCCAGTAGGGAAGATTCTCGCGCGGCCCACATGAGAATCAAAATCAGTAACGATGCGCCGATAGGTTTTTCCAAATGACCAAGCTCATACGCGTAAAACAACAACATCGGAAGCGCCAGTGATACGCCAAACTGAAATAACGCGCTCCAACGATGTTTGTTTTTTTTGCCTACGACGTATATCGAATACGCTAGTACACCTGCGCCCAACGCAAGCATATAAGCTCTGTGAATCGGTTGATACCTGCCCAGCGCATCGATCGTCGTCATGGAGCTGTCCCCTGGAAGCACAAACCAGGAGTAAAGACATACCATGAGTGCGATTATTGGCTCGACCCACAGAAAGGCGGTTCGCTTATTTAAGAATGCTAACTTTTGGTTTAAGCGATACTCGTTAATTACCCAGACCCACAAAGGGAGTATCGCGAATGAAGAGGGCAAGTGCAGTAATAACGACCAGCCTTGTAAGTCGTCAATGGTTTTGTCTGATAGGCCGTAAAGAACCAGCCATTGCTTGCTGCAGACATACATTAACAGCATTGACAAAACACCGATGGGGGTCGCCATCGGTAAAAAACGATTTCGATATGAACGTGTGGCAGTCACGGCTGATACTATGATCGCCAGTAAGTATAGTGATGGGATTAACGTATTCAAGCGACCATCTCAGACCCAATGATATTGGCAATATTCTCACACAGTGTTGCTACCAGTGCTAATAAAGAATGAGAATTATGTGGGAATGGCTCGTCTGGTATTTGATGGATTAATGATTAAGCTAAATGTGCGCTAATGCACTCGATCACACGATCGATATCATCCTCGACTGTATAGATGTGAGGTGAAAGCCGCAGGCCGTACTGGCGCGAGTCGAACAGTATATTGTTGTTTCTCATTCGCGTTTCAAGGGCGAATTGTGCATCAAGTCTCAACACAACGGTGCCACCCTTTTTACTTAAACCTTTGGGCGAAACAATACTTTGCTCTGGCACTCCGTTGAGTAAACGCTGACTCAGTTTTTGATTGTGTTTGACAATTTTTTCAATGCCAATCTGATTGATCAGCCGTAAACTATTGCTTGCCATAATGTAGGCGGCGACTGACGGTGTGCCACCCCAGAAGCGATCTGCGCTATTCGCATATTCAAAATTATGGATATCAAATTCGAATGGGTTTTTATGAGAGAACCAGCCAACGTCGTAGGGCTCAAGCGTGTCAATATGGTTTTCGTTTAACCAGAGAAAGCCTGCGCCAGGCCCTCCGCATAACCATTTAATGCAAGAGCCAAGCACGATATCAATGTTCGAAGCATCAAGGTTGATGGGCACAATCCCGGTTGCTTGAGCGGAATCAACAATGCTTATGATGTTCTTGGCCCGACACATGTCGGCGATTTGTTCTACGGGTATGAGCTTGTTGGTGTTGTAGTGCACCTGAGTGATAAAGGCGGTGTGGACACTTTCGCTTAGTACTTTTTCCCAACTTGAAAGAGATTGCAAATCTTCCTCTTTCGGAATTAGTTTTAATCTATACCCAAGGCGTTCAGCTTGTTGAAGTACAAAACCCGCGGAAGGAAAGTCACTCTCTGAGGCGACAATGACATTTCGCCCAGGTATCTTTGGCAAGGCCATTAACACCTTAGAAAGACCACTCGACACGTTGCTTTGCGGGCAAAACTGTTTCGCATCAGAACCTAATAGAGCGGCTAATGCCTGTTTGAATTGACTGATTCCGTCTAACCAATGTGACCAAATATCTTCGCTTCCAGATTGCCAATGTGAAAGAAAGTTGCTGTCAAAGCACGCTTCGGTTGATTTCGGCATTAAGCCGATGGAATGAGTTAGGAAATAGTGTTCGTGCTCAGGGCATAAAAATAGTTGTCGATAGTTAGCCTCACTCATTGTTGCTCACCATTACTTGTTGTTATCAAGCTGGCCTTTAGCTTGGCAATATCAGCATGACGACTGTGAATGTCTGGCACGTTTGCGGCCGAGCGTAAATCGCAGAGTTTTCTCAGACCGCGTAACATTACGGGCAGTGGTGGGCCGCTGGCTGTAAGGTCAGCCTGGTCACTTATGTCGGCATTATCGGCGGGTGTTTCGATAAACTTTTTTATCAGCTGATGGTGGTGCTGTAGTGCGGTTTCGCCGTGCGCCTGGCATACTTCCAAAAACATACTCAGGTTTCGCTGATACCACGTTTGTTGATGTTGGCCACGTGCGTGGCATTCTAGAAAGTGATCCATCAAGCTGGTTTGACGCATACAGTCACGTAATACTAATTGATCTTCGGGACGCATAAACAAAAACTTATCTACCAGCAATTGCGAATAATAAGCGTCGTCCGCGCGGCATAATCCGAGTACTAAATCAATCACATTGATGCCGGCAAAATCACCCGCGTTAGCACCACGATACTCACGTAAGCCAACATAGTGAGGTTTGTAATAGGGGCGTACATTATAAAAAAAACGGTCGGTGTCTAGCGCATCAAACAGTTCGCTATTGTTATCGATCACATCATTGAGTGCCGATTTTGCTGCAGTCAACAAATCGTATGTAATGCTGTGCGATACCCCCAGTGGTATGCAAGCCAGCAAAGCCTGAGACGCTCTAATAAATGCAAATACACCTCGAGTGTTGTAATCAATAAACAACTTTTCATCCTTTAAACTGGTAAACGATTTGTATTCACCGTTGATGGCAAGATTATGGGTTTCAAGATGAGCCGACGCGAAGCGTGGGACAACACCGAGTGATGCGCCTAATTGCAATGACAGGGCCGACGCCGTATCGAGCGCGGTTTGCACCGCGTTGTTTGTGAGCTGAGAAATTTCATGGCGTCGACAAGCGGCCATGAAAAAGCCCACGTTACCGAGGAGGTTAAACCCATTATCAAATCCCTCATCGGTATTGCCCTCGCTTAACAACGCGGCCACCAACTCACCACCTTGGCTAGCTAATTGCTGCTTTAGTTCGCTACCAATGCCACCGATTTGTTCAGGATTGCTTAATTGCTTGTATTTCAATTCCAGTTCAGTATTGAGCTGTTTGAAGTCATGTCGGATCCAGTGGTCGAAATTATCGGCGTTTGCGGTCGTCATAGCTGGGTGGTCTGCGTATTAAAGTGTGCCTGTCTGAAGCAATAAAGATAACAAACACTAAAGAGTGCTTATGGTCAAATATAGTTTATTTATTTTAAAATAAGCTATAATCGGTCAAAATATAAAATTATATAGGTTTTTATTCTATTTTTATGGATTCTATTGATAGGCTAATTCTGGCTGAACTGCAGCGTAATGCTCGAATATCGAATGCAGAATTAGCCGAACGAGTAAATTTATCGCCAACGCCTTGCCTGAGACGAGTGCGTAAACTCGAAGACGAAGGTGTTATCAAGGGTTATCGAACAGAATTAGATCTTGACAAAACCGGCCTGGGAATTTCGGCACTGGTGTTCATTCAGCTCACGCTTAACAGCACTGAAAATGGCATTGAATTTGAACAAGCGATGAACAATATCAGGCGAGTGCAGGACTGCTTTGTTTTAACGGGTCGCTACGATTATGTCGTTAGAGTGGTGGCGCAAGATTTGCGCGACTACGAGAAATTGGTCAAAGGAGAGTTGGCTAATATTCCCAATGTCAAAACCATCGAGTCGACGATTGTTCTAAATCATATAAGTGTTAATACCACCTTGCCGATTCGAGTTACCAAGTAGTGATGATGATCACGGCTCCAAAAAGGCATTAAGTCTGAGAATTCAACATGAGATGAGTAGAAACGTAGGGAGGCAGATGAAGTGCGCCAGATTCCAATTGTTTGAGCTTGGAAAATAACACCAAAAGGTGTTATTATTAACTTAATACTCTCAAAGTAAATCACAATTCATGCAACTTGTTTTTCGTGCTTTAGCTGATCCGACACGTCGAGCCGTTATTGAGCTGTTGAGTCAAGCGCCGCGTTCAATCGGAGAAATTAATTCCGAGTTCGATGTGACTAGAAACGCGATTGTTAAACATTTACGCATACTTGAGGAGGCAGGAATAATTTGTTCGAACACGGTCGGTCGTGAGCGAATAAATCATTTAAAACCTCAATCACTTCAACAAGCTGCCGATTGGCTGAGTTATTTTGATCGGTTTTGGGATGACAAATTGGCAACGTTAAAACACGTCGTGGAGGATGAATTCGATGACAAATCTGACGATTGAAAAAACCCTGTTTTTGAAAGCGCCACCTGAACATGTTTGGAAGTTTCTTACTGAAAGCGATAAGCTCGCACTTTGGTTCCACAAGGCAAAGGATGATTTTGTTGCCAATAGTCCCTACACACTGGTGACTAACTCATTTGGAAAAGAAGGCGAACCCTTGTGTTGGGGCGATGTGATCGAGTTTGATCCACCGCGTAAGCTGGTACACACATTTACGCACGAATATCTCGATGGCAAGGTGACACGTTGCGAGTGGACGCTTAGCGAAGCTCGAGGGGGTACTGTGTTGCGCTTAAGCCATTCAGGTTTCGAAGTCGCTAAAGAACCATTTAACGAAGCCGCTGACCACGATGTGGGGTGGGACGAGCATTTTATTCGTCTGCGACGTGTTACGCTTTGAGTTGGAGCTTGTCTCGCTATAAGATTGATTTCGTTCGGTGTCTGTGCTCCGCGTTGCTCGCATGTAACCCGATAGGTGACGCTGAATTCAGTATTATCTTTGGTTAACGCTCGTTCTCTGTGTGTTTACCTGGTTTAGTCACCAGTAACGCTGATAGACCCTCGCTCCATGTCGCTATTGTCGATAAAATCAGGTACAGCTAACTGTATATGCGTTTGTGAGATCGCGGTCATCAGAGCCACAATCAAATACACATACAGGTAGCGTGCCATTAATAACTGCTCACCAAGTAGCAATATTAAGGCTCCGTGGATAAACACCCAGATAAAGGTAAAGCCCAATAGTACGTCGGAAATCCAGCGACTAATCGAGAGCAAGCGTTTATCGATCGCGCCCAGAACTGGCCTAATCAACACAACGTTTAGACAAAAAATTATACCCACTATGAGTGCATGAACGACGTATAAATGCCAAAGCTCGGTCAAGTTAAAGCCTGCCAGAATGGTTTCTATTCCCCAAAAAGTATCGAAATCAATCATGTGTTGTCCGTAGTAGTTTGATTTTTGATAGAAAGTTCTGAAAGTAGAAGGTGAGGTCTAATTCTGAGGAGCTTTGCCACCCAACATTGAGGAATCCGCTGGAGCTCGTCATTGAATATCGTCACACTGTCATTGTACAAAGTTTGTTGATCGGCAATCTGGTCGTGTAAACGCTCAATGCGTTTTGCTATTTTTTTATAGACCGATTCTGTTGTTAGTTTTGGTGATGACTCAAGCCTAAGCAGTAATCCCAGCAATAAGTTTGTTAGGGTATTATTTGTGGAGACTTTGCTATCGATATCGTGTGCGGCTAGATGTTGTGCGCGAAGCTCGGTTAAGGCTCTCAACACATCCTTTTCGTGGGAAGAATGCGCGGCAACAATAGCACACAAATTAGGTAATTCGTCGCTACGTTGGCGTAACCAAACATCAATGTTGGCGAATGCTTTATCGGCCCTGTTCGAGAGCGAGACAAATTTGTTGTACACCAGAAATGGGTAAACGGTAATTACCGCGACAAAGATGCCGTAAAGAAGGTAGCTTAAACTGGATGAACCGCTCATAGCAATTGTGACCTTGTTTAGGCACCTATAACAATCGCGAGTAGCACGATAGTAATCAAGGTATAGGCGCCCAGAATTCGATACATCGGTGCTCTTCGCCGCTCCAACTTAATATTTTCCCAACTATTAAGAGAAAACACACCTAAGGACTCATCTTTGCATAATACCAACTGACCACCATCTGGCTCGGCTCGTGCGATCATAAGAGCATCTACATCATCGGTTAATACGACTTCTTTGTGCACTATGTCGGTGCCTCCTTGCTCATGATAATCAATCCGAAGACCCGACATCTCAAGGTCCGCAACCTTGACTCGCACACTTCCGGTTTCATCATACAGTTCAAATGGTAGTGCTGATGTCTTTTGCTCAAGTGATACCCTTCGTAAGCGGCCGTCCTTAAACGTTACGCGCTGCTTATCATAATGATATGCAATGCATTCTGTCTGGCCCCATGGTGTAAAGGTCGTTTCAATCGACCTGGTTTTGCCTCTAACTTCGACTGTACCTACCGCAAGTGAACCCACTTTCGAAGTGGCAAGCTGATGTTCCAAGCGAGTGGCTTTATTGCCTTTGTAGTAGGCCAGCCAGATAGCGGCAATGACAAGCGCGAACAACATAACAGCAATCGCCGATTGATCGAGCTGTTGTATATACTGCATAAAATATTAAAGTCCCTATTAGTTTTGGCCAACTATACTATGACTCAAGCAAGTCTTGTAATTATCTTAGGCCTAGCGTGCTGAGCCGCGAATGTGTGCGTATTGACAATAGTCAGCAACACATCAACTCTGGCTGATCATATCCTAGTCCCCTCCACGCGAATGAAGAACGACCAGCCAGAGTGATGAATGCCGTAGATTCAGATTTAGATCAAGTGAGTATGCCCACCCGCTTGAAATAGCGCTTATTCAGGACAGATCGAAACTGCATCGATACCACCCTCTATTAAATCTCCGGCGCTGCTTCCGTCACTTGCACTTACACGTATAACAACGTTTGAGCCTGCTGGAACGCTTGCGGTTGAATTATTCCATTGCGCTTGTGTGCGAACATCACCAATACTTACTAATGGGATGTAGCTTGCGCCGCCGTTAGTCGAGTATTCAATGTTAAAGAAGTCACCGGTATTATCGTCTCCAGTATCGCGCTGGCCATGAAACCAATCGAGAGACAATGTCGAGTTGTCCGAAACCGTGATCGCCGGAGATTCGGCAACACATACACCTCGATCGACATCGTTCCGGCCTGCAGACGAGTTGGTCGCAGTGAAAAGAGCAAACCCATCGCCCTGCGAGTCGCCACCAACCTGCGTCACCACGCCGGAATTGATCACTTGTGTTGGGTTGTCCCGCACATACGCGCCAGTTTGACAGGTAGAAACAGGCGAATTCGTCCAGCCTGTTGAGCTCGTAAAATCGTCTTCGAATGAACAACTCGGCGCGGGGGTATCGGTGATATTCAAGAACACTGCAGAAACTGCCCCTGATATTCCACTGGTATCACGACTGCGTACGTAGACAATATGCTTGCCGTTACTCAAGCTACTTGTATCGATAGTTGCAGTAACTCCCTCTGTACGCTGATTAAATGTGCCGTCGCTGGCCGACATTGATTGCGCTACTGCACCACTTTGCCAAGGAGGCACATCAATAAAATATTCCGACGCACTTATGTTTTGAGTACTCTCTGAACCATTACTATTATTGAACCGCGAGTCGCTTGCGGTGGCGGTAAGGTTAACGGGTGTGCCTGCGGCCACACCGCCACTGCTTGCCCCATTACTGAGCGCCAGATTTATGCTGTCTGGGCCGGAGGGGGTGATGTAAGGCGTTCTAACCACTTTTGCAGCGTAAACAAGCGCCGGCAGGTTATTAGGTCTTATGGTGTTTTCATACACATTACACGCTTGAAAAAATTGCGTTCCTAACTCAAATGTGTAGGCGGCAACGCCAAGTTCACCATAGCTGACACTATCGCTGGTGCCGTCGGTTGGATATAAACCGATCGATTGTTGTGGGCTGTATCCATTAAAGAATGCGAACTTTCGACCTAAGGTTTGCAGTGCGGAACCATTAGGCGCCACCTGGTTTACATCGCCCCACGGCCAGAGCACTAACTCGCTGAAGCTATGTATGTCGATGTGAATACCGCTAGTATCGGCAGGCGCGGCGTCATTTTGGTTAGGACCTCGGCGATCGGGCCACAAATTGCGAACATAGGCTTCGAGCGCTTGCACCTCGGGTTCCGACCCTGGCTGCGGACCGCGATAAGTTGAGGAACAAGTATTACCACTTGAGCCCACACCATTGGTGCTGTTCCAGCTGAACGTAAAATTACGATTTAGATCAATGCCTAATCTGTTTCCATTAGGGCCACAGTAATTTTGGTTGGTATTTTTCCGCCATAAGATGCCCGCTTCAGCCCGCTTTCGGCCGTCAGGATTGGTTTGCAACATTAGGTGAACCTCATGATGATCTAAGATCCAGGTTGCGTCGGCATCGTTGTCATAGCCTTCCAATAGCCATCGAGCAAAATCCAAATTCAATGGGGCAGTGGCGTATTCGCGAGCATGTATTGCACTATTGATAAACAACTTCGGTTTGTTGCCGCCAATTGCTTGATTAGTAAGTTTTAATACATTGATATCGTAGCCGCCAAGTGCCACCGTTTTACGCCAAGAGTTGCCGACGTCAATCCACTGTGCAAGTTGCGGATAACTTGAAACCAGGTTCTGCGCTGCCGAGAACGTTTCTTCGACTGTTTCATAACAGGCAAAACCGGGTACTGTTTGAACACCTACATCAATCGCTGATTGAGGTGATAGCTGACGTTGAATTTGCCGTTGCTTTCGTTCGATCTCGAGCGATCGACGTTTCAAATATTCGCTTGCTACTTCTATTTTAAAGTCAAATCGCTCCAGTTGTTGAATCTCCGCGGGAGACAATTCAAAAATCAAATAGCCATCATCATAATTTGCCTCTAATAGTTGGGCATGAAACGAAATAGCGGCTTTGCGGGCTATCTCTACAGAGGGAAAGTAGGCTCGAAAAATATTGGTCGTGTTTTTTTCCTGCTCGAGCAGCAACAGGGTTTCGTTAGATTTAGAATGAACATCGCTGGCATAGCTCAGTTGCGTACTTGACACAAACATACACACTAAGGCTGGTATCAGAAGATTAGGGTTCTTCATGTATTACGCCTCTTTGTTGATAGTTTAATTTTGTAAACTTTGGGGGGCGAGGTTTACGCGTATGCCCGTTTAGGGCTCGAACAGAATATAGTCACATAGGTGACATGTCCAGAGTTATTGGACAATTGGTCTTTAAAAAAGGCGCGGGGTTGAATGTTGTTATGTATCGATCTTGTACGCAAAGATACTAAGTGATAGACAATTGAAGATCAGGTTTGGAGGTTCAGTCTGCGAGCCGTTCGACAATAAAATCAATAAAAATCCTGGTTCGGGGAGCGAGTAGACGGCGGCTTTGATAGATAATAGAAAATACTAAATCAGGCGGTCTGTGGTTTTGCAACACCTCTTTTAGTTCGCCGCTTTCAAGAGCGTGTTTGACCTGGTAGCGGGATATCTGACCGATTCCAGCTCCCGCACGAATAATCTCTACTAATGATTCCATGGTATTTGATTGAAGATCTCCATTCGACATGATTGATGATGAGCCTGAAAATTTCCAAGGATCGATTCGTCCAGTATCGCTATTTTTAAAAGTAACTCTCCGATGAGCGTTAAGATCACCAATCGTTTTTGGTTCGCCATAGTGCTTAAAGTAATCGCGACTGGCACATATTACTAGGGGGTCGGTTAACAGGCGGCGAGCGATCATGTTGGGGCTTTTTTGCATCGAACCAGTGCGGATGGACACATCTATTTGTTCGGCTGTTAAATCTAAAACCTTATCATCGAGAACGAGTTCTATTTGAATTTCGGGGTATTGCTTAGTGAATTCAGCAACAATTGGCGCCAGTACTATTCGGCCAAATGGTATGGTCGCGCTAACGCGAAGCAAGCCTCGTGGATTTTCTTGGCTATCGGACACACCACGACTCAACTCAATTATCTCGTTGAGTAACGGTCTGATTCTGATGATGTATAAATGACCGTCGGAGGTCAGGCTTACACTGCGTGTGGTTCTATTAAACAGCTTGAGGCCCAGCTGGCTTTCCAAGCGGCTAATCGATTTGCTAACCGCCGATGTGGATAAGCCCAGCGCACGTGATGCCGCCGCAAAGCTGCCTCTTTCGGCAACCTGTATTGCTATTGCGAGGCCAGTCAGGTTTTTGATCGGTTGATGCATCTTTTGGGATTAAGTACAGTATCGTGATATTACTATTGATGACATAAAGAGGATTGTATTGCCACTATATTGTGGCTACTGCTGATTAAAATTTGCTTGTATCGTTGCCTTGTAAAGCAATGACAGAGGTATTTCACTATGCAAATTTCCACACGGTATGATCCATTTCCGGTTAAGCAGTCCTTCCATGGTATCTATGCTCACGGAGTTGAGACTCTTGCCCAGGCTCGACATTTATTTGTTTCCGGTCAAGTGGGTATGTCGCCCGATGGAGAGCTCGCGGCGGGATTTGAGGCGCAATGCGAGCAAGCAATTGATAATTTGTTGAGTGTACTTAAAAGCGCCAATATGCAGGCCACCAACATCGTGAAAATGACTTTTTTTCTTACACGTCGTCAAGACATGGATAGCTTAGTTCGTATTCGTAAAGCCAAATTAGACGGTGTGAGACCGGCAATTACCACGGTGTTTGTTGCTGGTTTAGTGGAACAAGACTGGCTCGTAGAGGTTGAGGTAATTGCCGCCAGTTACTCAGCCAATAAACATGGTTACGTGGTTGAAGGCGGTCGAGGTGAAGCATGATAATCAATCGATTAGCGGCTTTCTCATTTGATGGTGTTGGCGGAAATCCCGCGGGCGTGGTCTTGTTGGATTCGATGCCATCCGCCGAAAAAATGCAGTCAATCGCTCGCGAAGTCGGTTATTCAGAAACTGTGTTTGCTATTGGTCATGCAAAAATTTCTAATTGGCGAATTCGGTACTTTTCCCCCGAATCTGAAGTACCATTTTGTGGGCACGCAACGATTGCATTAGGCGCTTTATTGGCCAAAGAATTTGGAGCAGGAACGTACGGCTTAACGTTGAATGATGCCAACATCACCGTAGAGGGGAGTGTAAATAATGGGCGATATTCAGCGTCACTCACTTCTCCATCAACACGTTTCTCTGCATTGAGTAAACAGCAAATAGAATCCGCTTTAGAAATTTTCTCGTACTCCCATGCGCAACTCGATGCGCGTTATCAGCCCGCCTTTATTCATGGCGGATCAAACCATTTTTTATTTTTGTTAAATTCTCGTGAGCACTTATCAAGCATGTCTTACGACTTGGTCGAAGGTAAGAAATTCATGCAGCAGCATAATTTGGTCACCGTTATGTTCGCCGTCGAAGAATCGCCATCCCATTTTCATGTACGTAATGCCTTTGCGTCAGGAGGTGTGTATGAAGATCCGGCCACAGGTGCGGCGGCAGCCGCGTTCGCTGGTTTTCTGAGAGATCATTTTGACTTACGGTCAGGAGAGTTAACCTTGATCCAAGGAGAGGATATGGGCGCAAAGTCGATGATTGTTGCGAGTTTTAAACCCGAGCTCCTAGGTTCTGTTAGGGTAAGCGGATCGGTCTATGAGCTCAATTAAGGCTTTAACTACTGTCCGCAATTTGGTGTTTCATTTAGTTTGTATCCTGGGCATCGTGTGAAATGGCGCGAGTCATCAAAATGCAATCGCCGTAAGGTTCGACTGTATAATGACTGTCAAAAGTAAACCCAGCTTTGGTGAATGCCTTTTTTGCATTGACGTTATCAATCGATGTGGTAAGAGCGGCCAGCGGAATGTTTTCTTTTCTTTTTAGAAAGTCGACCAGTTGAATAAGGCTTTCAACACCGGCGCCTTTGCCAATGAAATATTCGTTTCCAATTAATATGTCAATGTCGGCTGAGTTCGAAGGAATGTGATACAGGTTTATGCTGTCTAAGGTATCGCGATCAACGCACTGCCATCGCAAATAACCGACGCTACGTTCTCGGTATTGAATAATATTGTGCCCGCCGTGATTAGGCGGGGACATAGCCCAAGATATGTTTTCTTCGGGTTCGGGAAACCATCGTGCCACATGTTTGTTTGCCAACCATTTCTCCAGCAGTGCGAGATGGTTTTGTGAAAACGGAGTGAGGCTAATGTGGGTATCTTTCATGTGACAAAAGATAGCATGTTTAAAGGCCTATAGCTGGCATAGAGGTTGATAGTAGCCGCGCCTGCAACTGGAAACCATCGAATTTAGGTGGTATAAATATTGATAGTTGTACAGTAAAACTGTGCAGAATCTCTGTCGCGGAGCTGAATTTTGACCCAAACAATCGTCTACACCAGTCGAGCCACCTTGCCAGAAGGAACTGACATTAGCGCCAAACCTATTTGGTTGGATAGCCTGGTGGAGCGGGCCAGTATCAAGAACAAACTGCGCAATATCTCGGGTGTTTTATCCTATAAAGATGGCCGAATTATTCAATTGATAGAAGGGGAGACGACGCAATTAGAAAATTTGTATGCCGATATATTGCATGACAAGCGTCACCAGGAAGTTCTCACGCTGTTAGACATAAAAGACAGCCAGCGAATTTTTCTAGAGTGGGGAATGGTGCTTGAACCCAATATTGAGACCTCATTATTGTTTCGCAAATTTTTGTTCACCCATTTCGACGAATTGGTGGAGATGGCGGAATATCAGTCGGATGAATTAATATTTTTCATTGATCACATTTTTCATGAGATTGTGCAGTCTAAGAACCGCAACTACTTAAACTGATGCTGAGGATTAGACAATCGAAATCTGTGTCAAACAGTATCGTTAACCTTCCTTGAGTTTGTATTTTTGAATTTTTTTATACAATGTAGAGCGGCCTAAACCCATCGCTTTGGCGGTTTTCATCATGTTCCCATCATGCTTACCGTAAGCATGTGATAATAGGAGCAGCTCGAATTTTTCTGTGGCTTCATTGAATGGACAATCGCCATTAACGTAAGTAGTGAAAATATCCATCAATTGCTTTTCCTCAGAGACCTCTGACTGCTGAGTAACAGCGTTAGATTTAGATATAGTGTGCCAACCGAATTTAAAATTCCCATAAACGATTAAGCTTAGCGCGAGCGTCGCAGATAGAGGAAACGTTATGGTTAAGTTGATTTCTGAACCGTACTGCAACATCAAAATCACGCTCGCAGAGACTATCGCGTGAGTTCCATATGCGATAAGTGTAAACAACAGATGCTTCTTGTGATCTTCGTCATCGAGGTTTATCCACTCTCTGGCCAAAATTACAGCTGATGTTATCAAAGCCATTAATCCATGCAGCAGCGCTACCCAATGGCTGCTGCCCGGAATTGCAGTAATGCCAATTTGTAATGGTCTGTAACCGGTGACAATTTCATCGGTAGCGATTGACAGTATCGCACCACAAAACGCGACTATCCAAAGCCCGTTTTCTATTTGTCGAATGATATTGTTATCGATATTGTTGCAAACCTGCATGGCATAACTGAGAAAACACGCAGCATAGACAAATAAGAGTACGTAGCGGAAACGTAATTGCAATTCTAACGCAAGAGCATTGCTTGGATCAGTCAATGTCGTCGCCAGCAGAGTGAGGTTCGATGTTACGAAACAGGCACCAAGTAAATACAAATATCTGGTTCCGATATCTTGTTTTTTCATGAATATCAGAAGAAGAGCTTGAATAAGGAGTGCTGTTAGAAAGTACAAAGTTAGTTGTGTAAGTTCCATAATCTAAATACGTGGTCAAAAAGAGCTCGTCTGAGCAAAACTAAGTCTTACAAACGGCCGTTTGGATCGGGGCTGTGTAAATATGTTCAGCTTCTTCTTTAGGGCAGCGTCCCTTCGGCACTCACCTTAGTTTGTGCTTTTGCACTTTTTTATAAAGAGTTGAGCGACCTAAACCCATGGCCTCGGCGGTTTTCATCATGTTGCCGTTATGTTTGTTGTAGGCGTGCATTAAGAGAAGTAGGTCGATTTTTTCCGAGGCTTCATTAAATGAATATTTCCCTTTAGTGTAGTTAGTGAAAATGTCATTCCATTGATCATGTTCAGACAGATCTGATTGTTTCGAGGTGATCTTTTCGATATTGATCCAGCCATATTTGAAGTTTCCAAATACGATCAGACACAGCAAGAGCGTTGTTGAGAATGGAAGCGTTATCGCAAAGCTAATCTCATATCCGTAACGCATTATCATGGTCACTATCAGGGTGCACATAACAATAGAGAGGTATGCGATAAAAATAAACAGGCAGTGCTTTTTTCTTACCTTATCTTGCAAACTTACCCACTCTCTAAAGAGTAAGGTACATGCGGTCATCATCGCCATTATTCCGTTGGTCTGATGTATCCAAAAACTATCTCCTCGAATCGCAGTGACCGTAAAAGCCAATGGCTTATAGCCAACGATCAGTTCATCTGAAAAAATTGACAGTATCGCGATGCACAGTGAGACGATCCATACACCATTTTCAATTTGGCGAGTAAAATGACCGGACTTATTCGTGCATATTTCGATAGCATAGCTAAGCAGGCAGGCTACCGATAATGTCGATGCGGCATAAAACAGGCGGACTAAGATTTCAATGCCGACGGTATTGTTTTGAGGTATGAAAAAAATAGCAAGATAAATCGCATTCTCGACAATGATTAAGATCGTTAGTGAATGCAGGTACCGCGTTCCAAACTCCTTTTTTTTCATGAATATAAAAAGGAAGATTTGAAAGAGAACGGCGATAAGAAAGTAGATTGTAAACTGCGAAATTACCATTGCTTAACTATTAATGTGTAACTGTTTCACCTAAAAGCGTGAAATATAATAAATACTTGATAAGTCGGTGTTTTTCTCTAAAAGTGACACCATATTCTATAATGGTGACACTGGTTTTGCATCCGTAAAATGAATACACTTTTGTTTCTACATGGTTGGTTCAGTATTGATTAATAATCAATACTGAGAAGTAGAAATGGATTAGGCAAGGATGTTTTGAGAAGATAGGCCT
Organism: Arenicella sp.; assembly: GCA_965230315.1. Classification (GTDB taxonomy): domain Bacteria; phylum Pseudomonadota; class Gammaproteobacteria; order Arenicellales; family Arenicellaceae; genus Arenicella. Next base: position 1,966,697 of record CBDDKT010000002.1, on the reverse strand, counting down.
AAACGGGTTTTTTTCTTAATTTCGTTGGAGTTATGCCTAATGGACTAGGCGTAACTCTTTCGTATTCGTGCCGGATTTAGGAGCGGCGTTTTAAGCCTCATCTAGATCTAAGATCGAGTTAAATGTTAAGCAAGTGCGATTCCAGTAATGATGGAACCGCACACGACATATTAATGTGTTACGGAGAAACAGATACCTCGGTAATCTTGAGCTCCGCCAACTTTGCCAAAAATTCTTTGATGTTGGCTTTCGCTGAACCCTCGTTTGCAAGTCGTAAACGTTGAACACCGACAAAAGCGTCTCCAATCGTCGCAGTGTAAGGAACAACCAATGTTTCATCTAACAGAATCGAATCTTCATTTTGTGTGTCTATGAGTACGTATTTAATATGAGTTGTTACTTTCATATTAATACCCAGCACCGGTTGCTTTACTTTCAACAACTCAGCGCTTAGAGAATATCTTCCGTTCGAGAGGTAAATGTTCTCAGACACAAGGCTTTCTTTCAACGCTTCTGAAAACGCTTCGCTGCTGATTTCAGAAGTCCAAGCAGGGTTGGTTTTTTTTCCACCAGTTACGTCGCCAATTTTCACCCCATCTGAAAGCGCTCGATCGTAGTTACTTGATAATTCTCCAGGTTTAACTGTCATATTTTCAATTTTGGCTCCACTGGCACAACCAAACAGTAATACGCAAGCGAGTAGAACAGTAGAGAGTTTAACAATCTTCATTTTTAATAGACCTTTTGTTTTTAATGGTAAGTAATAGCAAACGGAGCACACAATGTGAATAGTTGCTAGTAGTGGGATATTTAGTAAAGAACATCCTTTTATTAAACACCGGCTTGTGGCCTGGAATGTTTTATGTTGTAGCCCTATTACAGAGCTTGCAACATCCTTAACCCAGATAAGAATATCATGTTTTTGAGCAATGAGAGAACGCTTGTGGCTACCGTAATGCTGAAGGGCGCAGCCGGGTCAATAGCGGTTGCTGCTAAACAATAAGAAGGCCAGCTATATCAGGATTTAAACCATCGTTTATATGATATAGCTGGCCAGTTTTTATCCCGAGCCCGGGAGTAGAGTCAGGGATATCCCTCAACGCTATCGGGCTCTGGAACGATCAATTTGCCCTTAGTTTGGGCAAATTTTCACCGAGTCGATACCGCCCTCAATTAGGTCGCCCCCTGCGGTGCCGTCACTGGCTCGTATTCTGATGCGAACATCAGATCCAGCAGGTATGCCAACGCTGGCGTTTTGCCATTGAGCTTGAGTTCTTGTATCGCCAATACTTACTAAATCGCTATAGCTTGAGCCGCCATTCAGAGAGTATTCGATATTAAAGAAATCACCAGTTGGATCGTCGCCGGTGTCGCGCTGTCCATGGAACCACGCCAACGACAAGGTTGATGCGTCGCTCACACTGATACTGGGCGATTGCGCAATACACTCCCCACCGTCCACATCATTCGTGCCCGCAGAAGTATTAGTAGCGGTAAATACCGCAAAGCCGTCTCCGCCGTCATCGCCACCTACTTGTGTGATTACGCCGCTATTGCTTTGTTGAGTTGGGTTGGTGCGAACGTAAGTACCTGTACTGCAGGTAGAGCTAGAGACAATTTGCCAGCCCGTTGAGGAGGTAAAATCATCTTCGTAGGCGCATGCAGCACCACCGCCGCCGCCATCACCACCGCCATTACCCAATAGTGATTGTAATAACAGATTGGGAGAACCATTGCGGATACTGCTAAGCCTGCCAGAAACGGCAGCCGACTCAATAACGCTCTCAACTTGTGCCGGTGACGCCGATGGTGCTTGATCTAAATATAGCGCGACCACACCCGCTACATGCGGTGCTGCCATTGAAGTGCCGCTGATGGTATTGGTTGCGCTATTACTGGTTGACCAGGTTGACGTAATACTAGAACCAGGTGCGAAGAGGTCGACGCACGAACCAAAGTTAGAGAAACTTGAACGCGAATCAGACGACGTTGTCGCGCCAACTGTCAAAGCCGGGCCTACTCGGTTTGGTGAGCCTGAGCACGCATTAGCATTGTCGTTACCTGCGGCGACAACAAAGGTTATTCCTTGATCGATAGCATTCTCTACCGCTCTGTCGAGTGCGGCCGAGTTGCCACCACCTAGGCTCATGTTGGCAACGGATGGTCCTGACGCGACTTGCGCAACGTAGTTAACACCATCGATTACGCCGGAATTACTACCACTGCCATTACAACCAAGAACTCGAACAGCAATTAGGTTGACATTCTTCGCGACGCCATAGGTTTGTGAGCCTACCGTGCCTGCTACATGGGTGCCGTGACCATTACAGTCATTGGTGCCTCTTCCATCATTGATCGCGGTAAAACCGGCACTCACTCGCCCGCCAAAATCGTTATGCGATGCTCTAATCCCGGTATCAATAACATAGGCATCTACACCGGTACCATCGAAATTGAACTCATAAAAGCTGTCTAATGGCAGGTCCGATTCGTCGATGCGATCCAAGCCCCAAGTTGCATTGCTCTGCACGGCGTTTGCCGTCATGATTTGATCTTGCTCGATGAAATCAATACGTGGGTCTTTGATCATAGCGGCCAACGTTCGATCATTCATCTTCGCTGCAAAGCCGCCTAGCGCGCGATCGTAGGTTTTGCTTACTCGCATACTGAATTGCGAGGTCATATTGGTGGTTAATTCATTGACAGCTCGTGCTTGAAAATCGGCGGCTGTGCTGGCATCCATGCGACTAATTCTGCCGCCAGCGAGGTTGCCGGCCATTTTCTTCACCGAATTATCGTTGTACACCACAATGTATTGATTTGGAATCGCTCGGCCAGAGCGTGCATAGCGAAACTTGGCAATATTTGCACCGAGTAACTTCTGCATTTTGTTGGTAACGGCGGTTGAAACTGAATTATTACTGGAGATCGTTTTGTTTAAGGTTGGGTTTGTTGCAATTGCTAATGAGTCACTTTTTTTAGCATCCATCGCACCCGAGGGTAGGGCGAAAATGGAGAGAGACGCACAGCAGAGCATGCTTTTTACAACATTTACTTTTGTCTTCATTGTTGTTTCCTTAGTGGTAGGGTTGAATAGTATTTATTTAAGTTATGGTTTGAATAGTATTCGGTGGGCCGCCGTGGAAGGCATAGGGTAGGCGTGTACACGAACATCTGATACTAGACAGTGCGTACTATAAACAATAATTATTGAACTGTCTCCTAGGTGACATATAGTGATGTGCAAGCTTCAATGACCGTTCATTGGCTTGGTTTATGAGATTAACTTATGGGAATCAATCAGCGTTATAAAACCCAGATTTTATGCTGGTTTTAGCTAGGCAGGGAGGCGTTCTGTTGGCCTGCATGATTCAAGTTTTAATCGATTTTCCTATCGCGAAAAACGAATATTAGGTAATTTATTTTTTAGTATTTTTTTCAAAAATCACTCAATAATAAGTAGTTTATTCTGAGAATATCAATTAAAACGCAGGAAATTCAGTGGTTTACAACACCAAATCACCTGAATCATATGATTTGAGGAGTCCAATTTAGGACGTGTGGCTGTGATATGGATCAATGATATTCAACATAAGGGGGGAGATAAGATTGAATAAACAAGTGGGCGCATGCCTGAGAGTGATCGGCATAGGCAGGCTGTTGATAAACAGCGCTGCCGTTGGCTTATGCCTGATAACGTATCAGTGACTTAAAGAATTTTGCTGGGTAACACAAAGTTTTCGGCGTCAATTTTCTGCTGATATTTCTCAAAGTAAAAATAATCCGCCAAAGCAAGTGAGGTACCGAGACCAAGGCTTGAGGCTGATTGCATAAATACAATTGGTCGACTTAAGTTGTCCGATATTGGCGAGTACCACGTCCAAAGATAGGTGCCCTGTGGATAATTTTTTGCTGGCGGAAACATCACTCCTGCCACTGTGACCGTAGTGTTCGGACAAAAATCCGGGTTATCTACAATGGTGGCTTTTATTGCCCCGTCACCCAGTGAAACCCAGTTAGGCGGCTGGGTATCGAATGGAAAGGGTTTATAGCTCGTTTCTTTATCGATATCGCCATTGGAATCATAAAAAGCATCGTAACTTCTTGCTGGCGGTGGTTGCCGCTGGAGAAGGGCTAATTGGTAATTGTAGTTCTGAGGTGCTACCGGCCTAGCATAGCGCATCAGCGTACTTTGTGATCGTATGCTGGTGTTCTCAAACGGGTCAGGGTCCCATCGATACAGTACGCGCGTGGGAAGTGGATCGTACTTTTGATTTACTGGCGTCATAAGTGCCGTGATGCCTTGGTTCTCGGCCCATTCCCAAAGCGGGTAATTGTCCGGATTTCCTGATCGAAAGCCTTGAATGTAACCTGGCATCCAGTCGCTCGGTTCTTGCTTTACCGCACCTGATTTGAAGTTAGTGAAATAAGTAAACGAGAAATTCTGTAGAACGGGTAATTGATCCGCTGTTCCGGTCGTTGCCGTAACCGGTGGTACCCCAAACATGATGCGCAGTGGTGCGTTTGTACTTGTGTCAAACCACATCCACGTCGCGCCTTTGACTGAGCTACCCGGCACATCGACAGGTGATGTCCACCAGCTCGTGTTTTGAGCTTCCATCCAGTTGAGCGGGGATACTCCTGCGCACCGTGCGTTTGGACCTAGCGGGTCTGTATCAGGTAGGGCCCAACCGGTTTCAATATTGATCCATGTTCGGCCTTGATCCGTTGATAATTGAGTTTCATTACCTTGAATGAGGTACCACCAGCTTCCGTACTCGGTACCAGTGAGTTGTGCTGAAAAGAACAGGCCTTCATAGTATTCGATGTTCGCCGTACAAAGTTGGTAAAACGGTTCATTTACGCGTCCATTCCCGTGCGGTGGTGGTGCAAATGGGTGAAGCAGTGCTGAGCATTGAAAATTACTTGGCAAGCTTGGTCTCGTGCCAGAAAATGGCTCGAGCTGAGGAATAGCCTTTGGTGGTATTGGGTTGATTGAGTTAGTCATTTCGCATCTCCTTTATAACTTTGTATTCCAAAAAGTGTGTCCCCAAGACAACAAGGTCTATTCCATGGCTAAATGGTTATTAAGTCAAGTGCTCGTTAGGATGAACATGATATAAACCCTTGCTGCAAGCTTGAGCGTAACTGGAACGCTCGGCAACGTTTTAGATATAAATTTTTTGAGGTAAAGCGAAAATCGGATGCTGGACGACTATTGCTATAGTTTTGTCGCGACCACGCCGTAGGCACTGTTTGCCTGATAGGCTTTAATACGGGAAGACCGTTGCTTGGCGGCGATTTGCGTTTCGCCAGTGTGACGTGATTTATTTTTAATCCATTTGTTCAACGCATTGGATAGCGCGCTCGCATTTTTGCCTCGAGTGGAATATAGGTTTAGTTCGACTTTCATGATGCCCTCTCAATTTAGATAACCTTAATAGAATTGAGAGCAACTTTAATATCTCAAGTATACTTGAGGTCAAGAGGTGTCGATTAAAAAAATTCTCTTATTGGAATAGTCGAGATAATGGTAGTGACGACTATGGTCTCAACAAATTTAATTGAATCAGTAATGCACTTAAAAAATCGCCGAGCGCAATTGCGACATAGGCATTGATCAAATCTATCGATCTAATTTTTCAAATGAAAACATAAAACTCTGATCAGATAGAGGTTTGTGGCACGCCATGCATTTGGCCATATTTCGCGTTGGATGATGTTCCTTACTGGCTTTGAAGAACGCGTACTTCCAATCGGCATTGCGGATTTCTGCAGGTATTTTATCTCCCCAGCCAGGCGTATTTTCCATGGTTGCATAGGCGGCGAGTGCGTCCTTCACATAATAGCCATCCTTCCCGAATACGGGATCTCCCTGTTGATTAAGTTTGGCTTTAAATATCTCCATCACAATCGTGGTGCCATACGGCAAGGAGCCGTTTTTCTTGAATGTCTCGGACGCTACTTTATCAATGTAAAGACTACGAACTTGTTTATTATCACTGCGATTGACGGTTGTATAGAGTTGATAGTTACTCGGAAAATCTGTCGGAAAAGCGAGTTGGTTTTGTTGTAACAACGCGCTCACAGTAGAGTTGTTGGGCGCTTCTTTAGTAGCTTGTGTACTAAAAAAAGCAGCAAGAGATGTAATTTCGTCTTCGCTTAAATTTGCCGCGACTGCATTCATTAACGGGTTTTTGCGTTGTTTTGATTTAAATGCCTTAAGTTGAACTGAAAGATAAGCCATCTTTTGACCTGCGAGATTAGGCACATTTGGATCACTGCTATTGCCGTTCACACCGTGACAGGCCTCACACACTCTCGACTGATCGTTGGCCTCAACATGTGAAACAACTACTGAGTTCACAATAATGGAAATATAAAACAAAATTCTGATTTTGACTTTCATTGCGATAACTCCATGCGGGATTAGTTACTTATCAATATCTTAGCTTACTTTACTCTATAGCGAGCGTCGAACGGTATCTATCGTCTTCCTATTAGTGCATTTATTAGTGCACTTATTGTTTTAGCCGATAGATCGATTAGGGTGATAAAAAAGTTTAATCGATAAAACCTTTTTTCTCTTTTTAGGCACTCATTAAAAAGGCCTTGCGAATGATCTGTAAGATTTTTAAGCGCCAGCGCCTCTATTAACTTGAGTTAATTAATTTCAAAAGAGAGAAAATACTTATGAAGCATTGCACAAGTTTAAAAACATTGGCGACGCTGACGATATCGTTGGGGCTCGCTACGGTGACATCGTTCAGTCATGCTGAGCAAGAAGGTTGGTATCTAGGATCAAGCATATCAAGTGTTGATATTGACGACACGGCATTCAATAGTAACGGGCAGGTGAACGGTGTACAAAGCCCGCGTAACTTGATTGTCAGCAGTGACAGCGACGTAGGCTTTGGCGGCTCAATCGGTTATCGCTTTAGTGGTAATTCATGGGGTGGCATTCGAGTTGAAGGCGAATTTCAATACTCAAAACATGATGTAGAGCAAATCAACTTTAACGGTAATGTCTTCACCGATTCTCAAGGCTTTGTTGAAGGGAAGGTAGAAGCGCTTTCGGGTTTTATTAATATCGCTCAGGAGTTCGACGGTCTTGGTGTGGTTCGTCCTTATGTTGGAATTGGCGTAGGCTTAACTGAGTTCTACGGTGATTTTCGATACAATCCAAATCTTAGCGCTAATGTGGATTCAGATGATGATACGGCATTCGCATATCAGGCGTTTGTTGGCCTGGATGTGGATTTTTCTGACCGTATTACTGGCTTCATAGACTATCGTTTTGTAGAGACCGACGAGATTGAACTTGATCGCTTCGGTGGCGGCGCAGGTGGCCCAGCATTAACCTCGCAAGAGGGTGAAGTCGAACTGGATGCACTTACCCTTGGTCTGCGTTATTCGTTCCGATAATCCTGTGACACGGCAGGATGAGCGACGTGGTGTATGTACCTGCATACACCACTGGCCTTATATTTTTACTTCTTGAAACACTATTTTTAGAAATAAGATAAAACGTTCGAATTAGCCTTTAGTCGGTTGTCCCCGGACAAGCTTTATGGTTTATTAGCCTCATCTACTGGGGGGTATGATAAATGAAAATGGGGCTAAGTCGCGAAGACTTCAGCGCAGATGTGCTGTCATATAAGGCAACTGCGTTATTGTCAGAGTTCGCGTTAATATTGTATCGACGATATGGAATATTGATCGATGTCAATTCCAATGATGTGATATTGCGGGTATTCCAAAATGCTCTTCGATGTAAAGATCGAAGATTGAAAGCGATTTATCTGCATATCAAAACCGAAATGTGTGTGCATCTGGTTAAATCCAAAAAGCATAAAAAGCCCTCGCGCTGACGCGTGCCTTGTGAGAACTCTGGCGGCACAAAGAGCATTTGTATCCAGAATTATTTTGACGATGGTCGTCGGCCGAGACGATGCTAATCGTGTGTGCTCGTTGAATAATGCTGACCGCAGATTTGAACACGATTCAAAAATATAGGATAAAGGGGGGGTAAGTATTGCAATGTCGATCAACGTTCAAGTAATTCATTAATCATGATTAGATTCAATTTATTCGTCGCGCTGATGGTAGGCTTATTTCTGAGCTCAAGCGAAACCAATGCGAATGAATCGCGCGAAGTTTGCTTTACCAATACTGAGGCTGAAAATCGCTACGCTTCGTATTCACCGGATGGTCAGCACATACTCTTTGAATCTAACCGAAGTGGCAATTGGGATATCTACATGATGTTGAGTGATGGCTCGGCGCAAGAACAATTAACGACCCATAACCACGATGATCGTCGTCCAAGTTGGCACCCCAGTGGTGAGGCCATAGTTTTCGAGTCAAATCGCGATGGGCGTGATGCACTTTATACCTTGAGCTTGGGTTCTGGTGAAATTGATCAATTAAAGGCACAAAATAGCCAACCAGGAACCTATATGTTCGCTCGATATTCGCCAGATTCAAAGGAGATCGCAGTGAGTATTCGCGAAAGCGAAAATAAGGCTAATATCGCAATTTTAGATCACAACGGTGCGTTTAAAAAATGGGTAACGTATTTTAAACAGCGCAGCTTTTATCCAAATTGGTCCAGTGACGGTGGTTCTTTAGTTTTTCATTCCAGAAAAGACACAGACAATAAAGATGATGAGATTTACCAGTGGAACCGCGTCGATAACAAGCTCACCCGAATCACTCACTGGCCGACTCATAATTTCTGCCCGGCCTGGTCACCAGACGGTGAGCGCATCGCTTACGCCAGATCCATGCAAAATACCCGTCCAGAGATATTTGTTATGGGTGCAAATGGCGAAAAGCATCAGCAAATAACATTTAATGATGACGGCGACACCCTCCCTAATTGGTCTCCAGACAGCTCCTCGTTGTTGATTACGGCGTATCGAAACGGGCACTACCAGATTTGTACGATAGCTGTAAATTAGTCGTCAGTTCAGTAAATCACCTCTAATCAGAGTATCGATAGCGGCGCTGTATGAATATCCGACTTGATTTACATTATGATCATAATGTAAATTGCACTTACCATGTCAGACTTAAACATTATTCAGCGTCGCTCACATCAAGAACGCCGAGAGGCCACCCGAACAGATATTCTTGATGCCTGTATCGAGTCAATTGCAAAATCCGGCTACGTAAAGAGCAGTATCGCTGAAATAGCTCGCGGTTCAAATTTCACCAGTGGGGCGATCCAACACCATTTTAAATCGAAATCCGATTTAATTTGCGCTGTCGTTATCGAGAGAATTTTTCCCGTGAACCCTTTCGAATTAGATCACGCAGTCACGTCATTGCCTGTCATTGATAGGGCGCAAGCCCTGGTTAGGCAAATGTGGAAGTACTATGGTCATCGGAACTATAAAGTGGTCTGGGATATTATGCTTGCGACGCAGAGTGAGCTGTCAATACAGAATACGATTAGTCAGTTTTTCAAATCGGCGGGTAAACAAGCGGAATTGCATTTGCAAAATGTGTTCCCAGAGTACGAAGTGTCATCAACTGATGCGAAGCAGCTCATTCAATATGCGAGCTCACAGTTAAGAGGATTGTCATTGGCGCGTTTTTCCAGAGCTTATGCACCCAGTATAAGACCTCAACTTGAGTTGCTATCTAGATCGATTGAACAGAATATCATCGAGTTGCGCAAGTCACGATAATGATGACTAAATCTGCGAGCCCGCTATGGAAGCGATGTGTGTTTTACCAACAGCTCTATGCAATAGCGGCGGTTACTTTCAATTTGCTCAGTATCCTAAAATTAAACATTGCAGGTGAAGCATTAACGAACACCAACCCTTATATCGGAGTTGTTTTCACGCTATTGATGCTTGTTTGGTCTCTACGCTTACCATACTGTTCAGTGCCTCAAATAATCATCGGAAACATGTCATTCTTCTTGGTTCTCGTTCCGTTTGGTTTTGTATCACACCTTGCGATAAATGGATTCCACGCACTTGCGCCGTACGAGGTGTTGGCTATCGGTTTGAATGGCATCGGTATTTTTACGCTCGCTGCAGTTTTGGTCGGCTTGATTCTTAATAAGCAATGATCACAGATTCATTTTTTACATGGCATCCCAATGAATAGAAAATTAGTAATCGCTCTCGCTATGTTGGTTTTATTGGCAGGTTTGTTTGCTAAGGTGAAATCACTGAATAGTTATCAGATCGAAGGGCACATTGTGTTAGATGTTTTTGACGCAAACGTCACCGTGTATCGCGACAAGGTGGGAATTCCATACGTGTTTGCTCAATCTACGTCTGACCTAATTAAGGCGCAGGGCTTTCTTGTTGCGCAAGATCGAGTGCTTCAAGTTGAGCTTTATCGGGCCTTGATAAATGGTCAGTTAGCGAGTCTGATAGGGGAATCCGGTCTCGATTCCGATATTCAGATGCGTGTGCTTAACTTGCGAGGTAATGCTGAACGTCAATATAAATTGCTATCGCCTGAGGATAGAGAGTTTCTAAGTTGGTATGCAGAAGGCTATAACGCGTTTCTAAAGCATCGTACACACGAATATCCCTTGGAGCTTGGCCTGCTAGGCTTAAGTGCCTCAGCGATTCATGCAGTGGATTTATTGTCGGTGCTGAATTATGCCGGATTTATTCACAGCAAGAATTATCAGGACGAGATTCTCACGCAACAGTTAGTGAATGCTTTGGGGGCCGCCAAAGCATCTGAGCTGCTGCCTCTTAATATTAACCTGGATAGACTAAACGCAGTATCAGAGCAAACCAGCACGCGCTTAGAAATGAATCTGCTGGATGGGGTAGGAGCATCCGCTCATAGAAACAATCACTCACAATTGCCGATTGCGCTTCCAGCATCGGGGTCAAATAATTGGGTAACCGGGCCCGCTAAGTCGGCCGGCGGCCAGCCGATTCTGTCTAATGATCCGCATTTAGATGCCCGAATATTGCCCGGCCCCTGGTATCCAATCGGATTATTTTCGCCCGATTTTAATGCTATTGGCGCAAATTTGCCCGGCGTGCCGGGTTTGCTTACCGGCAGAACAGATAACGTCGCCTTCGGTATCACCAATGCCTATGGAGATAGTCAGGATCTGTATCTCGAACAACTAGCGCCAGAAAATTCGGATCACTATTTGGAATCGGGTCAGCCACACTCGTTCGCAGTTAGGCTGGAACAAATCGATATCAAAGATTCAGACTTTGAAGGCGGTTATCGAACTGCAACGATCAGCGTACGGTCAACCTCACGCGGCCCGATTATTTCAGACCATGCGGTTTTTGGGGTAGAGTCTGAACAACCTATATCGTTGCGGTGGGCATTATTCGAGATAGCGCCCGCCGCGTTGGGCATCACTGAGTTTTTGGCGGCCGAAAACATTAACGAACTTGATCGTGCTGTACAGCAGGTGGAACTGCTTTATCTTAATTTCGTGTTTGCAGATATAGAAGGCGGGATTGGGTATCGATCGTCGGGCGCTGTTCCGATTCGTGAGCATGGTTCAACCCTAAAACTTGCAAGCGTGGGCGACGATTGGAAAGGGTACATTCCTGGTCAGGAAATGCCTGGTTTAATGAATCCTGAAAAAGGCTGGTTAGGTACATCAAATCACGATGTCGTTCCCGATGATTATCCTTACTATTACTCCAATCATTTCAGTCCGTATTATCGTTATCAGCGAACGTCCGAACATATGGAATCGACGTCACGTTTGTCAAATCAAGATCACTGGCAGTTAATACTGGACGTCAAAAATAAACACGCCGAGCGGCTGGTGCCGCGTATTGTACAAGTTCTTAAATCTGACCCTAAAACTACTTCGTTGGCCCAGCTCCTGGCCACTTGGGATTTTAGGGATGAAGTGGATTCTTCCGCCGCAACCGTGTTTCACTTATTGCACGAAAAGTTAGTCAGAAGCATATTCGCTGATGAGTTGCCGAATGATTTACTCGAGTCGTTTTTGTCGTCTCGCTATTATTGGTTGCAACGAGTTGATGAGTTCATTGTGAGTGGCGACTCTAGTTTTATTGATGATGTCACAACAGAGCGAGTAGAACGCTTACATGATCTGATCATGGCAGCAGCTCAAGAAACTAATGATCAACTGACCCAGTTATATGGAGCAGATTCAAATGAGTGGCAATGGGGTAAGTTTCACAGTCTTAAATTTTTGAGCCCGTTGCGTCAGGAGGGTTGGGGGGCGGCTTGGCTTGGACAAGGCTCGGCACCCGCAGCTGGATCCGGTGAGACCTTGAACCGAGGACAATATTCTCTTAGCAATGGTCCTTACGAGAGCCAATGGTTCAGTAGCTTAAGAATGGTCGCAGATCTAAGTGATGATGAAAAAGTGATGGCAGTTGTGTCAGGTGGGAGTGCAGCTCGACAATTTCACCCTTTCTTTAAATCGCAATTAGGCGCCTGGCGGGCAGAAAAATGGCTCCCTTGGTGGTTCGATAAAAAACAAATCGAAAAGCATCAAGCTGCTAAACTAGAAATTAGATCCGAGTAGATTGTGTTGAATAGTCCTTAAGAATCAAATACAAATTTAGCGGATAATACGTCGAGAAAGTGATCGACTATAAAAGAGAAAGTGAGCAGGGCAAATGAATTAATACAATGATTTTCACAACAAAACGATGAACAAATTGCAACTATTTTGGTTAACAACGGCCTTATTACTGTGTTCGTTGTCACGAGCTGATGAACCTGTAGATGGGCCTATAGAAGTCAATGCGCTGAATTATATTCAGGCCAAGACCAACCTTCACTTTGAACGTGTTCTCGCTAAGGGCGATAGCTTTAATCAATGGCTGCACAACCGCTCTCTTGTGCCTATCACCGATATGCCGCAATCTTCCAGGCGTGTAAATAGAGACACACTTTACAGCTATGCGGTTGTGGATATCAGTAAGGGCGCAACATTTAGCTTGCCCGAATCGAATGGCCGCTACCTCTCGGTACAGGTGATAAACCAAAATCATTTTACCAACCGAACCTATTATCAACCTGGCAAACATACTCTAACGACTGCTGAGTTTAATACGCCATATGTGTTACTTTTGGCACGTACCTTAGTAGACGGTTCAGACCTGAACGACATCAAGGCCGCGCATTTGCTGCAAGACCGTCTTATGTTGAGCAGCAACAACAATGCTCGTTCCTTTGTCACGACCAAATACGATACCGAGAGTCTGGCTGATACAACGAAGAAATTATTGCTATTGGCCGATGCACTTCCCGATGCCAAATCCTGCTTTGGCAACCAAAGTGAGGTAGACCCTATACGTCATTTGTTGGCAACGGCCTATGGCTGGGGAGGATTGCCTGACGCAGATGCACATTATCAAAATATTCAACCAGACTTACCTTTGGGAGCCTATTCGTTAACGGTTAAAGATGTTCCGGTAGATGGGTTTTGGTCGATTAGTGTCTACAATCGCGATGGGTTCTTTGAAAAAAACCCGCATAATATTTATAGCATCAATAATCTGACTGCACAGCCGAACGAGGATGGATCTTTCACCGTAAATTTTGGTGGAGATGATTCTCAAATCAATTACCTGCCGATTACAGACGGATGGAATTACGTAGTTAGATTGTATCGGCCGAGGCCGGAAATACTTAACGGTAAATGGGTGTTCCCGTTAGCCAAATAATCGGAAACATAAAGTCGGAGCTCTGTGGGCATGTGTAACAATGAGCCGGTTGCCGTTGCACATGTTACTTATTCGGGTGGCTTAACTAAGTTCAATCCATATACATTTGGGGTAAAATAAGCAAAGCCGAGACTCGGGTAGCGTAAATTGACCATTCCAGCATCTGCCTTGTTGACGATATGGAATATTTTTTGCGCATTTTCCATATCAAATATATCGTTAGAATGACCAATCGACGAGACTAAATCATCTTTTAAGCCTCGTTTTTCTTTTGTAACATTAAAGTTGGCTTTTATAAGCGCTTTTTCTATTTTATTGATCACGGTTGCGTCAGCGTTGTTCGTATACATGATGACGCCCGGCTTGACGGCATCGGCATTAGAAGAATCATTCTTTTTATGCAGGTAGAAGGCTGTGTTAGATTTGTTGCTCATGGGTTGACCTCTTTTTGTCGCTTGATGATCGACTGTTATGTAAGTAGCGTGTTTTTACTGTAATCACGAGCACCGAAAAAGGATTGTCGAAATCTATGGAATAGCAGGTGAAACTTACTATTCGTACGCAGTCAGGCTTTTACGCTGATGGCAGTTTAACTGCAAACACGAACGATAATAAAACAAGGCGTCGTATTCACTTTATTTAGACCTGACTGTTATTAAACAAAAACGCTTCAAGGAGTTTAGGCTTGACTCCAAATCACACATCTAACGCAAAGGTGGTAAAAGAAATGCTGGGAGTGGCGCTGAAGGGTTTGGCTTACTACAATCGTGATTTTATTGGCACCTGCTTTAATGTTAATCAAACATTGTGAGCTGCGTGGTGTCTGTCAGTTAGAGCGGTAAGCGGTTTAACTATTTCGTCTGGCATTCGCCGTGCGGAATATCTGACAGGCAAGGCTTGCAAAACTTAATCAGAAAGGTCACATACAGGGACGAAGAAAGACCTGACGTCGCTCATTGCATTAATAAATAAGCCAATTGTCTAAAAAGTGATCTTTGCCAAGTTGATAGCAAAAATTGTATCCTTAGTAATGACCGAGACTTGCTGAGCGTTGTCGGGCATACTTGATAGGCAACGCCAAGTCTGAACTACATGGGCCTAATTCTTAAACGTCACTGATAATGAAAGGCAAAAATAAAGCTACTTCCATAGATATCGCGCATCTGGCCGGTGTCTCGCAGCCGACGGTTTCACGTGCGCTTCGTGATAGTCCGCTGGTTAGTCTGGAAACGCGACGACGTGTGCAAAAAATCGCGCGGGAATTGAACTATAAGGTTGATGTAAATGCGCGTAACCTCAGGTCGCAGAGAACGAATACGATTGCTCTATTGTTGTTTGAAGATAAGGGCGAGGGCGAGGCATTTATCAATCCGTTTTTTCTCTCGATGCTAGGCAGTATTACACGTGCAAGCGCCAATCACGGCTATGATTTACTGATTTCGTTTCAGCAGTTGAGTGATGATTGGAATGCTGAGTACGAAGATGCTAATAAGGCGGACGGTATCATATTCCTCGGCTATGGTGACTACTCCAGTTATATTGACCGTATCTCCAAGCTCGATCGAGAAGGTGCTCACTTTGTAACCTGGGGGCCAGTGATTGAAAATCAGCCTGGGCTTTTCGTTGGTTGCGATAACGAACAAGGTGGCGAGCAAGCAACGCGACATTTGCTGGATAATGGCCATCGTCATATCGCGTTCTTAGGTGATAAGTCAAAAGACTATCCAGAGTTTAGAGATCGTTATGCCGGTTACCACAAAGCGCATCAGTCGCATAATATTGAACCTAACCCGATGCTCCAGTTTGATGCATTTTTCTCAGAAGACAGTGGGTATAGTGCGACGCAGAAATTGATATCCAGCGGTCTTGAGTTTAGTGCGATCACCTGCGCGAGTGACTTGATCGCGATTGGCGCTATCAAAGCTCTACGTGAGCACGGATTGAGAGTGCCCATAGATAAACAAATTATCGGTTTCGATGACATCCCAACTGCAGAACATCTCGCGCCATCACTTTCGACCATTCGCCAGGATACCTTCCTCGCAGGTCAGACCTTAGTGGAGAGCGTGATTAAATTAATCGAAGGCGAAGAGGTGGCCTCATCTTTACTGCCTACCAAACTGATGATTAGAGACAGTTGTGGCGGCAAGCAGTATTGAGTTCGCTGGCCTATGAGGTTGGTTATTCGAATGCACTTACTAGCTACTATGCCTTATTGAAGGAGCGTAATTTTAAAGTGTCAGCCAATGAGCTTTCGTTTTTGTTTCCTTCATCTACGATGTAGCGCCCGTTGCTGCTTACTCCAACACCCGTCAATGCCTGTTCTGACAACATCAAGCCTCACTCGACCAATTTGTCCATCGTTCTCATCGTTGACGGTTCCAATTCGTCTGCTAAGGCCTCTCAGGATTGTTGGTAATGACTGCTCTCTGTCACGTTGATTAATGCCCATGCCACTATCAGTATCGGCCAGTATCGGCGACCTCGAGTAATACCGGGGACGTGATTTTCGCGATAAACGTCCTTGCTGTAACGTCTTCAAGCCGCTTGCCGTTGACCTTAACCATTAGAGTCGAACTCAGCGTTGATTAGCACGGTTGGGTACAAGGTTCACGTCGTCTCGATAATGGCCTATTTGATAGGGTTTTTCAGCTAACTGGGATTTATAAACAAATGCGGCGTTGCTGTGTGGCAAAAATATGAATACGTATGCATGCACTGTACTTGCTTAGTGAATACGTATGTCGTTGGTTGTTGGCTAGCTGCGCGGTCATTAGACTAATTGATTATACGAAATTTCTCTTGCAGAAAATTGCGTAACGAACAAAAAGAATACCTTGTTTAGTATTAATAACAAAAAGATATAAAATTGAGGAGGAGCCAGTTATGGCACATCAGAATACGCGATTTAAAAATGCGTTTGCCAAAACCGTGATCGCATTAGCGTGCACTGGCGTACATGCCTCAGCGGCATACGCTCAGCAACAAGAAGGTGTCGATGATGAGACCCTAGAAGAACTTGTGGTTTTTGGCTATGCGACCAGTCTACGAAACGCGATCGATAACAAACGGAATTCCGACAGAATTATAGAATCCATTGCGGCCGAAGATATTGGTAAATTACCCGATATCTCTGTAGCCGATTCGTTATCGCGATTACCGGGTGTTTCAACACAACGGACGGCTGGCCAAGCAGGCAGAATTAATATCCGAGGGCTGGATGAAGATCTGGTTATTTCAACTCTTAATGGTCGTGAGCAAGCGGCAACTACGGGAAGTCGAGCAATCGATTTTTCACAATATCCTTCCGAGCTTATTTCCGGTGCTGATGTTTATAAATCAAGCCAGGCAAATCTTGTTGAAGGTGGGTTAGCGGGCACGGTAGAACTTAAGCTGGGTCGTCCACTTAATGCTGGCCTGGAAAAGCAGCACAATTACTCAGTGAATTTGCGTGGAAGCTATAATGATCGCGCGGGTGATTCTGTCGATTCTGATGAATATGGCTATCGCTCAAGCTTTACCTATCAGGGCATTTTGGCCGACGACACGGTCGGTCTTACCTTGGGATATGCTCGCCTCGTGCAACCTAACTCAAGCTTTCGATTCGGTACAGATATTTTCACTCGAACCTCTCAGGATCTTGATGGTAACGGCACATCTGAGCTTATTCCTTTTCGCTATGGCGCCGAAGAGTTGGGTGGAGAGGATAAGCGAGATTCATTTATCGCCAGCCTCCAATTTCAACCAAATGATAATCTTGAGTTAGCCTTTGATACGTTTTATTCAAAATTTGAGTCCACCGGTTTTGCCCGCGGTATCACATTACTCGGCCCACAAAGTATCGATGGTGGCACAACCATCACAAATGCTGTGGTCGCGAACGACGTCATTATTGGCGGAACCTTTACACGAGATGCCGGATCGCCAATTACCGACCCAGACGCACCGTTTACCACCGGCGCTTGCTGCGGCGGATTTGCCATTACACCGAGCAGTGACACACAAACCCGAGACCTCGATACTGAGCTGTATACGTTAGGCTTGAGCGCAAATTGGAACTCCGGTCCTTGGACTGTTAAAAGTGATATTTCTTACTCAGCCTCTGAGGCATTTGCGCCGGATACTCGGGTCATCATTCATCAGGTTAACAACGGTTTTCAGCTTGAAGATAATGTGGTGTTTAACATTGGGTTAGACGGCTTAAATGTGCCAAACACCTTTACCTTGCAAAACAATTTTGGTTCTAACCCCGAGCAAGTTCGGGTGGGTGCGTATCAGTCGTTTCCGACAACCAATGAAGATGAGCTGACAGCGCTTGCCAGCAGTATCGATTATGCGTTCGAAGAGAGCGCGTTCACTTCTATAGAATTTGGTGCTCGCTATTCTGAACGCACAACGTCACAACTACGCGAAGGTTTTGCAGTGGGTAATGAGGCTGGTTTCTATCAGTTTGCGCGAAACAATGATGATATTGGTATCGACAATCCAAATCCATTTAATAATGATCTTCCGGGTTTTTCTCCAGTATTTGTTGATCCCAGCAATTATACGGTTGAGCAATTTAATGGCGAATTCGCGGGTTACCCGAGCTTTTTGAATATTGATTTTGATGCGGTTACCGCACTCTTTCCTAACCTTACCCCAACACAACAGGTGAACCGCACGGCTGCGGTAGCTGGTGGCGATATCAATTTTTTGCTAACAGAGACTTACGATGTTGAAGAAGAAACGGTTGCAGCATTTGCGCAATTAAACTTCGATAGTGAATTATTTGGTTTGCCCGCTCGAGGGAACGTGGGCTTTCGTTATGTAGATACTGACCAAAGCTCACGCTCTAACACTATTCTAAATGGCGAGGTGTTGCCGATAGAATTAAGTAGTGGATACGACGAATTACTGCCGTCATTTAATCTCGCTTTATCGGTTTCAGACAACACACTTGTTCGTCTTGCGGCCGCTAAAGTAATTGCTCGTGCCGATCTGGGAGATCTTAGAGCAGGTAACTCGATTAATGTAAACTCGTCAACCGGCGTGGTGAGTGGTAATGGGGGTAATACCAACCTCAGACCTTTCGAAGCCAACCAAATAGATCTCTCGTTAGAGTACTACACCAAGAGTAACGGTATTTATTCAGCTGCTATTTTTTACAAAGACTTAGATACGTTTATCTTTGATAGAAATGAGGAGGTTAACTTCATCGACCAAGGCTTTGTAAACCCGAATAACGTTACGCTTAATCCAGGCATTGCGCTTGATCCTGTTGGCACATTTAATGCGCCTGCCAATGGTGAAGGTGGCCGAGTATCGGGAATCGAATTGGCATTTACACAAACCTTTGATTGGTTGCCGGAGCCATTTAATGGCTTGGGTATCACTGCAAATTATTCTTACACCGACAGTTCTATTGAGCTGCCTGACACTGAGAGTGGCCGTAGTGATGCGTCAATTCCACTTCCAGGCTTGTCGGAAAATGTTTTCAACGCAACCGTATTTTATACCTATGGTGGCTTCGAAACACGCATTGGCTATCGTTACCGCGATGAGTTTATCTCTCGTCAACGAGGCATTGGTGAGCAGTTGCCGATCACCGACACTGAGTCAGTCTTCGATTTTCAAAGTTCGTACCGATTCGCTGACGGTAGTCGTTATGAAGGTTTAACACTGTTATTTCAAGTGGATAATCTTACTGATGAAGCGTTTACTAATTACTTCAATTCGCCTGAGCAATTAAGTAGTAATGCTTTATTTGGCCGTCAGATCTTTGTTGGTGCAAGTTACAACTTTTGAGTTAATCGAGCCAATCGCAAATGTGGTGATCGTGCTGCATTCCAGTCGCAGGCATCTCTGACCATTGATGACACTTTAAAAAGACCAGCTGGTTTAACCAGCTGGTCTTTTTTATGCCTCTTTGGAACGGAGTCTTAGTATGCGATGGTTGATAGTTCTACAGGCAATCTAGACCTTAATCATGAGTAGGGGTATGATTTTCTTTGTGAAAATTGCAATGAATCTTTACAGGTTTGTTTCTGTGCAAGTGAATGATAATTTGCAATACACGCTAATAAAATAATTAATTAGAACGTTCAAAGTTGACCGTGAACAGTTTAGCGAAAATTACATTACTCAGCTTTTTATATATAAGTTCATCTTTTGCACAAAGCTCAAATGATGACCTCAACATACTGATAGTTCCGGCAATCATCGCGGCTAACAAGGATGAAGCTGAGGTGCCAGTTCCTGTGCCCAGGAATCGACCTGGGCCAAGCAATACAGGTCCGAAAGGGCAGCTAACTAATAGCTCAGGGTCGATAACCGTAAGGCAGGACGGCGCGATAATAGAAAGTATTGATTTGATAGGTTGTATCACCATTAGAGCGAACAACGTGACAATTAGAAACGTCCGCATCAATTGCGATGGCTTTTATGCAATTAGAATGATCGATGGTTTTAGTGGTTTACGAGTCGATCAAGCTGAAATGCTGAATATGAAATCGGCGGCTATATTGGGCTCTAATTTTACGGTCACGCGTTCTAATATTCATGATTCTGGTGCGGATGCGTTTAAGCCAGGTCGCAACGTTGTTATTGAATCCTCCTGGATGCATAGATTGGGTACTATCGACGGTTCCCATTCTGATGCGGTGCAAATGGTTGCGGGAGGTGATGTTGTTATTCGTGGTAATAACATCGATATGCCCGCGAACCTGCAACGCTATACAAATAGCCAATGTATTTTGTTGCAAACCAATAATGGACCAATAAATAACGTGTTGATCGAGAACAACTGGTTAAATGGCGGTGGTTGGTGCGTTCAGGTTAATGATAAAGAGCGTGGCCATGGTTCTCCCCAAAATATTCGAATTTCGGGAAATCGATTTGGACCGGATTGCACGTTTGGTACGATTTTGGTTCGAGGCGATAACGCGGATACATCCGTAACTGATAATATATTCGAGTTAACTGGGGGTGAAATAGGCGTAGATGAACCGTTTTCAAGTTGCGGAAACGATTTCAATTAATCTTTTTTTTCAACTCTCCGCAACGTTGACTTGCGAAGAGTTGGACTTGAGTGTTCTCTAAGGTGAACCCTATGAACTAAAACTATAAAATCGCACGTTTGTTCTCGGTTTGTTTCAATGGGTTTTCCGCATCTTCTCGTTTCAGACGCTGGCTCCATTTGTTTCTAAAGTGCACAAAGGCTTCGTCTGCTGCAATTGCACGTGGCACAAAGTCCGGGCTACGTTCGAGTAGCTTTTGCTGTTCTTCGATAAATATCTTATCTTCCATAAAGCCTTCTAATAGGGATTCTTTTAGCGAGGCCGAGATAGCATCATTCTGTTTGTCCCAATTGTGCAAATAATTCCAGAAAAAGTGAGTGGTATTTCGAGTTTCTGGCGTCATAAACTGACAGTTTCTATATTCACGCACATCACCGCGGCCGTCTTCTTCTTTCCAGCCAACGGGCGCGAACAATGTTTCCATTAAGAAAATCCCGGGGAGGCGCATACTGATAATGTTAGCTCGGTCCAGGCGGTCGTCGAGTTCATTTTCAGGAATTACCCTAGAATGAAACGGCGGGCAATTGCTGTCACGATGCCAGCGCTCCATCGAAAAACCATCGTCGTGTTTTTCAATATTTTCAGCAAGCGTGCTGTACGCGTAGGCTTCAGAGCCCCCTAGAGTGTTTGTGTGCACGAAGGCTACGTGTGAGAAGTCTGCCAGGTTATCGACAATTAACAGCCAGTTGGCGTCGTAATGCAAATAAGCCTCTTTGTCAAAGCCGCGCCAGTTTTCTTTATCACTTAACGGCGGGAAATCATAAATATCATCCTCGTTAGCAAGCTCTTTGTCACCCATCCAGATCCAGATCATGCCGCCCTTTGCAACCACTGGGTAGCTCCGAACTTTAAGTGACTTCGAGATATGTTCTTGTCCAGGGATTTCCACTACCTGACCCTTTTCATCATACAACATGCCGTGGTACATACAGCGTATGCAGTTACCTTCAACACGACCAATTGATAACGGTGCGGCACGATGACAACAGCGATCATCGAGTGCAATGTAGTTGTTTTCCGCACCTTTATAGAATACTAATGGCGTTTCACAAATTGTGCGCGCGAGCTTGTTGTCGGCTTCTGCAACTTCATACTCCCACGCAGCTGCGTACCATGTGTTTTCAACAAAATATCGTTTCTTTTCAGTCATTTCGGTGCCTCTTGAATTGCTAGTGTTCTGGTTTAGTATCAATAATCGTTTGTAAGGTATTGAGCATTATCTGCCAGTCTTTGCTATTACAGCTGCTCATCATCTCTGCATAAATAGCATCTACTTTTGGTATTAGCGCTGCTTCCAGTGAATTGCCCTTGTCTGTCAGTCTTACGTTAACAATGCGCCGGTCGTGTTGATCCCTATCGCGAATTATTAAGCCTTTTTTCATCATGCGGTCGATAATGCCAACCATGCTTGGTCTGGGCAGTAACGTCTTGTCGGCGAGCTCAGCACTGGTGCATTCTTTTTGCTCCCAAAGTACTCGTAATATCCGCCATTGTTGTTCAGAGACGTCATGCTCTTTAAACACTTTGCGGTACCGAGGAATGATGACGTCCAAGGTTCGGTGAAGCATCATAGGGAGTGATTTATCGAATTTATCCATGCCGTCTTTTCTCTCTCTCGAATGGTTAATTGATGTCGAGAGGCACTATTGAGTAGTTTCAAATTAAGTATTGATTAACATGTTAATAGTTAATATATTAACTATCAAGTAAAAAAATACATAAATACTGTGTGTTTTTCCAACAAACATGGTAAATGGATAGTGAGAGGTAGAGTGAATATGAAGAACGTAGTAATAATCGGCGCAAGCCATGCCGCAGCAGAAGCAATTTCAGCATTGCGAAAATTTGGATGGGACGGTGAGATCAGCCTGATTGGCGATGAATCGGCGTTGCCGTATCAACGGCCACCTCTATCGAAAGGGTATCTTAAGGGAGATATCGCACTTGAAAAGCTGGCAATTAAAGCCCCCGATTTTTATCAAAAGGCCGATGTAAGTCTTTATCTTGGGCTGCGCGCCGAATCAATCGACCGCACCAAAATGACGGTTAGATTGAGCGACGGCAAGTTAATTGAATACAGTCATCTCGTAATTGCCACTGGCACTAGACCGCGGTTACTTCCGGTAGAAGGTGCCGATCTGCCCAATGTTCGGTACCTCAGAACATTGGAAGACGTTGACCGAATAAAAAGCTCGCTCGAGGCAGGTAAGAAGCTATTGATAGTAGGTGCCGGCTACATCGGTTTAGAGCTGGCGGCGTCGGCCGTAAAGCTCAGTGCTCAGGTGACGGTGCTCGAAGCATTGGATCGTGTGTTAGCACGCGTAACCAGTCCCGTTATTTCCGATTTCTATCAGGCAATGCATGCCGAAGAAGGGGTTGATATACGCTTAGGAGCAAGTCTCGAAAAATTCGAGCAACGTGGCGATAACTACTATGCGAACCTTAGCTCGGGTGAATCTCTCGAATATGACTGTGCGGTGGTTGGTATCGGTGTTATACCGAATGTTGAGCTGGCCGAGGAGGCGGGTTTGAGTTGTGATAACGGTATTATTGTCGACCAATTTACTCGCACTGACGACCCTAGTATTTACGCGGTCGGAGACTGCTGCAATCATCCTAATCTAATCTACGATCGTCGCATTCGTCTTGAATCGGTACCTAATGCAATGGGGCAAGCAAAGATAGCCGCTAAAGCTATATGTGGTGAAGACATTGCTTACGATCAACTTCCGTGGTTCTGGTCAGATCAGTACAATGTTAAGCTTCAAACGGCTGGTTTAATGACCGACTACGATAGCTTTGAGGTGGAAGGAGAGATTGCGAGTCGCAAATTCACGGTGAGTTATTTTAAAGAAGACAAGCTTATCGCACTGGATGCCCTGAACTCGCCCGCCGAATTTATGAAAGCTAAGAAACGAATTATCCAATCAGCCTAGTCGAGTTCATTTGCGTCGGTCTACGCTGGTACTAAGATGTGCCGTCTTGCACTTTTTGATCGTACTCTTCAGTGGTGATGGTGCCGCCTTCATTCTCGGCTAGACCAATATCCTTGGGTTGCAAAACCTCTTGTAATTTATCGATTCGTTTCCATGCAGGAAACGGTTGCTCGCCATTTTCATCCGGTACGTATTTTGAATTTTCTATGCGTTTATGCTTGTGAATGTAACGCGCACAATTATAAAACACCGAGGTTACGTCTACCTCTACTAACATGTTTGACCCAGGGAATAGGGCCATTAGTTCCTCGTTTTTGCTGACAGTTGCCGTACCTTGTACTCGGACTCTTAATGGTGTTTCCATATCAATAAACAGCAAACCCACTTTACTGGTTTCACTCGCGTTGCCCATAGAGTAAAACATGCCATTCCCATCGTAATTAGGAAATACCAGCTTGTTTGGGCTAATCACATTAACCAAACCGACTGGTCCACCTTTATATGAAACAGTGGGTTCTCCATCACCATTGACGGTAGAAAGGAAAAAATAATCGCGACCTGATATGAACTCTATTTGAGCCTCTTGTAACTCATCGCTAACAATAGCGGCAACGACCGCGTCAGCCAGATTTCGACTGTCTTGCTCCGCTTGTATGGCTCGTTGAGACTGACTGTAAAACTCGTCTGGATTTGGCATAAATTTGTCCTGCAAGAATGAAATAATAAATGGATTTGTAAAAACGAGCGGTGCCTAACTAGGCGTTGCTAAGCCAGTTAAGCATAATTTTTTTTGCTCATCAAATTGTGCCTGAAGCAACGACCAACGCTCTAATTTCCGCGTGATGGAACTGTAAGTCTATGTTTATTTTAGAATTAAGTGTTTTTGCTTCTTTATCACGGCGCACTCTTCGAGAGACTCTGTGCCGAAATAATCAAGCGATAGTGCGCTAAATCAACGGATCTTTTGGCACACATTAAGGAGAGAATGGAGTGCAATTAGTAACTGGGCGTGATCAAAGAGACGTTGATATCATTTGACCGGCTTTAAGTGGGTACAAAATTATAGTTAATTCGTTGTTGTATAGCTTCGATATTGGAAAGTTAACAAAATTAATTACTTTGTGTGTTATTTCACGCATAGAAAGTTCAATTTCTTGCAAGAAATAGGTGGAAAATCGTTACTTAATTTTCTAATTTCCTCTTCTAAAATTAAAATAACATATATATATCAATGACATGTGTTTGTATATTGATTGACCAAGGCGCAAAAGACAGTGGTGCATAAAATGACAAGCGTTAGTGCCTTTTTAGTCATGGCTAAACGGTGATTCTGCCAAATATAATTAACACATTAACTAAGTTGGATGAGCGTGGGTGAATTTTGGCAACAATTTTTAAAGCGCAAGACAACATAACAATCACCAGAGAAGACGGAGAGACTTAATGACTTTCGATATGAAACCCAAAAAGTTGGCATTACTAATAAGTGGTGCCATAGCGCTTTCGAGCGCAGGTACGGCAACGGCACAGCGGCAGTTGGAAGAAATTGTGGTCACTGCGCAAAAGCGTTCTGAGAGTCTGCAAGACACTCCAATCGCAATTACTGCGTTCACGGCAACCGCACTGGCAGATAAAGGCATTAACGATATTTCTGAAATCGCTAATTTTACGCCTGGTTTAGTGTTTGATACTACGTCACCAATTGGTGGCGCCTCGTCTGGTGCGGCGGTGTTTATTCGTGGTATTGGAAATACCGATTTCAGCTTAACCACAGATCCAGGCGTTGGCACTTATGTCGATGGTGTCTACGTTTCACGTTCAGTCGGTGGTGTATTGGACGTGCTTGACGTCGAACGTATTGAGGTCCTGCGCGGCCCACAAGGTACCTTATTCGGACGCAACACTATTGGTGGTGCAATTAATATCGTCTCTCGTCGGCCGGCCGACGAGTTCGAAGCGGCTATCGAAGGCAGTCTCGGTAATGATGGCCGCGCTAACCTGCGCGCCTCTATCGATTTGCCTATCAGCGATACATTGAAGAGTTCTTTCTCATTCTCCAGTAAAAATCGCGATGGCTTTGTGGACCGCCCGTTAGTAGGTGACGAGTTGGGTGATGAAGAGCGAATTTCATTTCGTGGAGCATTTGATTTTACCCCCAATGACACTTGGGATTTCCAAGCGTCTTTTGATTATACAGATATTGATGAAAGCGCCGCGCCTTCGGTCGGACTTGGATTTACTGCTGGGCCTGGTCCATCTAGAAATGCACCGCCTGCTCCGCCAAACGGTGCCGGTGTGCTTGGTGTTTCATTCTTATTGGATAATGCGATCCCATTGCCCACAGGCAATGCGGTTAATCCCTTTATTCCGGGTGTTCCGGAATTCTTCGGCGTGATTGGCAACGGTTTAGCTACATTAAATCAATCGGTTGTTCCTAACATTGAGTCAGACGTCTCATTTGGTACTGGTATCCAGTTTTCGGAAGTTGAAGTGTTCGGTGCCAGTTTTGTTGCAAACTACCATGGCAATAACTTTGACTTAAAATACACAGGCTCGTATCGCAATACACAAAGCCAGTTTGCGAATGATGCGGATAACTCGCCCTTCCAACTGACTGAAATTATTAACGATAACTACGACGTAGATCAGCAAACTCATGAGCTTCAGTTGACTGGTACGGCCGCAGAAGGACGTTTCAAATACGCGGCTGGTTTGTTTTATTTTGAAGAAGACGGTACCGACGACGTAAACGTTCCGGTATCAATCCCATCGCCGGATTTCGGCCCGGGTAGTGGTGCTGTTTTTTCAGCGGCTATTCGGAATGATGCGTCGGTAGAAAACGAAAGTGAAGCGGCTTATTTTCAAGCAACTTACGATATTAACGATGTGTGGGCGGTTACCGGAGGTATTCGTTACACTGAAGATACTAAAGGTTATGCGTTTACTCAAAATATTGGTGCAAACCTGAATAATGACCCATTGCTGTTCTTGATTGGCGCGCCAGGTATTGCTGCTCAAGTCGAAGAAGGCGGTCCGCTTGTTCCTGGTTTGATTCCTCTTGTCGGCGACGGTACTGGTAGTGTGAGTGAGACGTTTGACGAGACTCAGTTTAAATTTGGTTTGGATGCACAGCTTAATGACAATACTCTGGTGTACTACAGCTTTTCTCAAGGTTTTAAGAGTGGCGGTTTTGTACTCCGATACGTAGCGGCTGTTCCTGCCCCGCTATCGTTCGAGCCAGAGACTCTCGATACTCACGAGATCGGTGTGAAATGGCAAAGTTCTGACAGTCGATTCCGTATTAACGCAGCAGCATATACGTCCGATTATGAAGATGTTCAAGTGACATTATTCGATGCCTTAGGTGGCCCAATCACCGATAACGCTGGAGCGGCTGATATTAATGGGTTTGAGATCGAGGCGACTGCATTTTTAACGGACAACTTCAAACTCGATCTAAGCTATGGTTACATCGACGCGGAATACACCGAGATTACACCTCCATCACCGGATGAAATTATCCTTTCTTCAGTGGTTTCGATCGACGCTGATTTGGTGAATACGCCTGAAAATACATTTAGTCTGGGAGCCGAGTACGTTGCAAACCTTGGCGCGCGTGATTTGACATTACGTCTTGATTACTCGTTCACTGATGATGTATTTAACGATTCTCAAAACTCAGATTTCTTATTTCAGGAATCAACTAATATCTTCAATGCGTCTGCCAAGTACAGCATTAGCGACAATAGCGAAGTGGTTGTTTGGGTAGAGAACTTGAGTGATGAACGCTATATCGTTAGCGGTAACTCGAACTTCGGTTTGGGCTTCCACTCAGCGGTACCTAGCCGCCCACGTGAATACGGCGTGACTTATCGTCACCGTTTCTAAACGAGTACCTCTATGGCTGTTCATTAATCCCTCGGATCACATCGATGAGCAGCCATTGCTTTCGCTAACCTGACAAAACTAATTGGTAGAAATAAATGGATACAAAACAAAATGTAAAAGTCGCTGCTGTGCAAGCTGCGCCAGCGTTTATGGATTTAAAGGCAAGTGTCGCGAAGACCGTTAAACTGATTGAAGAAGCGGCCGAAAAAGGCTGTGACTTAATTGTGTTTCCCGAAACTTGGTTGCCGGGTTATCCGTGGTTTATTTGGTTGAACACCACCATGCATAACATGAAGTATTTCGGCGAGTACAATGCTAACTCGCTCGTAGTAGGCAGTGGCGAATTTGATAAAATTGCGCAAGCCGCGAAAGACAACAATATTTACGTATCAACCGGCGCCAGCGAAAAAGATCACGGTTCCTTGTATATTGCACAATTCTTGTTCGGTCGCGATGGTTCCTTGTTGTCGGGGCGTCGTAAACTAAAACCAACCCATCAAGAGCGAACCGTTTTTGGTGATGGCGACGGTTCAAGTCTCAACGTTTCTGACACTGATATTGGTCGTATCGGTCAGCTCGCTTGCTGGGAACATCTGCAGCCACTAAGTAAAT
This sequence comes from Arenicella sp., assembly GCA_965230315.1. Lineage (GTDB taxonomy): Bacteria > Pseudomonadota > Gammaproteobacteria > Arenicellales > Arenicellaceae > Arenicella. Next base: position 1,938,539 of record CBDDKT010000002.1, on the reverse strand, counting down.
ACGCCATGTACTCATTGCACGAGCAAATACACTGTGCCGCTTGGCCATCGTTCTCGACGTACGAGCAAGCCTACGCACTTGGTTGGGAACTAAATAACGCAGCATCGCAAATGTACGCGGCTGAAGGCCAATGCTTTGTTATTGCAGCCTGTGGCATGGTCTCGGACGAAATGATGGATGTGTTGTGCGAAAGCGAAGAACATAAAAGCCTTATCCGAGCTGGAGGCGGCCATGCGGTTATTTATGGGCCGGATGGCAAGTCACTTGCTGAGAAGCTACCCGAAGACCAGGAAGGGTTATTAATTGCTGATTTGGATATGAATGAAATAACCATTGCGAAAGTATTTGCCGATCCAGTTGGACATTATTCACGCCCAGATGTGACGCGATTATTACTCAATAGACAGCCACAACCTGCCGCGGAGGATTACTCGCCCGAAGCCGGAGATCAAGGGATTGATGCGATAGAAGAAGTTGTTGATTAAATCCTTCACCTACGTAATTACCGCCAGTCCTGACTGGCGGTATACGTTAATTATGTTATGGTGAAGGGTATTAAATTTCCGCTGGTATAAATTATGTCCTTCATTATTCAAAATGGCTACCACAAGCAAGCCGATCGACGCAAAGGCTCATCAAATTTTGATTACTGGCGCGAGGTGGTTTGTGGTGAGTTTGTGCAATTGGATTGTGAACCGCAATCCAATCATAATTTAGACGACTTTTCGGCCGATTTACGTGGTGGAGTCGGATTTACCAATGTCGCCTTTTCCGAGGTGATATCTAACCCCCACATAGTTAACAGAACCAATAAGCAGATATCAAAATCTGGAGAAGACGATTTCCTTATCAGCTTTCAACTTGAAAGCAATTGCATCGTTCGTCAATACGGACGTGAAGCATTATTAACCCCAGGCAGTTTTGCCTTGTATGATAGTACCGCCCCGTACTCGCTAAATTTTGAAGAGGACTTTCATCAATTTGTGGTGCAGTTGCCGCGTGATGTGCTGGCCAGACATCTAATCGAACCCGAGAAATACGCCGCGATTAGTGTTAATGCGACCCAGGGTTTGGGCTCAGTGTTAAAAGACTTTATATTTTCCCTTGCCAACGAATTAAGTTCTTCAGAAGTCAAACCCAGTGACGTGTTATCCGAAAATTTGGTGAGCTTAATTGCACTGTCTTTTAGTTCTTCAGTCGTGCAAAGCGGGCTGACTGAAAGCGATTGTGTCAGGGAAGCACTGATCCGTCGTATCAAACAGTTTGTTGAAAGCAATTTATTTGATCCCACACTTAATAACAACAAGGTGGCTGAGTCGCAGGGTATTTCCATACGCTACTTACACAAGTTATTTCAGGACCAAGATGAGTCTATACACGAAATGATTTTGCATAAACGTCTGGCCGCCGCTCATGATTTACTCGCCAGTCACTCCGGTGCCAGACCGACTATTGAAAGTGTCGCCTACCACGTAGGCTTTTCGAGCGCATCGCATTTCTCCCGAGCCTTCAAAGCTCGCTTCGGCATCACTCCCAGCGACGTTAGCTAAGCTAAGCGACAACACATCAAGCCAATTTGCCGATGGTGCGGCTAGCTTACTTAATAGTAAAGTTTAATAGTAATTAGAGCAGCCACAATTCGTACTTATGTGGGCGGTAATAAACAGGTATGGCTACGCTTAAGCATGCTTGCCTTCATCCCATTCTGTAAACACACGTTTGGTCAGCTCTGCGGGCACCATTTCTACTTGAGTTGCCATGGTATCGTTCCAGCGATTCAGGTAGCCGAATAAGGCGGCAGTACCCACTAACTCGACAACCTCGCCCTCAGTGTAATGCTCTAGAAGCCGATCGAAGTCTGCCTGCTGGGCTTCATTAGGCTGACTGGCCGAGCGAAATGCCAAGTTGATTGCCGCTTTTTCCGCCTCGGAAAACAAGTCGCTGTCTTCGAAGTTCAATAGTGCCGCTATCTTCTCATCGGACACATTATAAATGGACGAGAGGTTAGCCATGTGTGACTGACAATACAGGCAACCGGTGGATAAGCTGACCGCTAAACTTACCAACATTTTAGTCGCTTCAGGCACCGTTCCTTCATACAGCACCGCCTTATTCAATTGCATAAATGCTTTAACTAAGGAGGGGCGGCGCGCCATGGTACGGATGCTGTTAGGAACAAAGCCGCGCAGCTCCTCATAGTTTTTTATTGTGGACCTAATTTCGGGGTCGTTAATGTCGTCGTATTCTAGAGGATCAAGATGTGCCATAGCAGGTTCTGTTTATTTGATAGTTGTTTCTGTTGATAACGCCAAACTCATGCCTTTAGCATGATCATTAGCGACTTGCCTGTAATACGTCAGTATCACGTTGTTTTATGAGTTCAAGTTCACGTTGAAGTAATGCGATGCGCTTGGCTTGTATTTCGATTAATGCGGCTTCTATGTCCATTGCTTCCTTACGCAGATCGGCAACTGAGTTTGATTGTTGATGCTTTTTCTCATTGCCTTTTTTATTGAGTGCTTTCAAGCGATTGCTATAGCTTAAAGAGCAGACCGTTTGACCAACCTCAAGCTTGTTTTTATGACAAACTTCCTCGGTTGCCGAATCGCACCATTGATGATCGCCTTTTTTCCTAACGAGCATTGGTTTGTCATCCTTGGTGCTGCAACTGGCGAATACTTGATCATAGCGTTGCCCGCTAATCTCAATCGTGTTCTGAGCGCTCAGCGCGGTAAGTCTAGCGTGACCCGTTTGTGAATTAAGAATCACCGCTACGATAATACTGAGTAAGAGTTGTTTCATTAGTCGTTTCTCTATTTTGTCTTTCATTAGTGGCTTTTTTAGAGGTCTAGTCCACCCATGCAGAGGTACTTAATTTCCAGGTAATCTTCTAGACCATATTTAGATCCTTCTCGCCCCATTCCTGATTGTTTGACGCCACCAAATGGCGCCATTTCATTTGAAATGATGCCTTCGTTGATACCCACCATGCCGTATTCTAATGCTTCCGAGACGCGCCAAATCCGCCCGATATCACGCGTATATATATACGAGGCCAAGCCCACTTCGGTATCGTTTGCCAGCTCAATGCCTTGCTGCTCAGTGTCGAATTTAATTAGCGGCGCTACCGGGCCAAAAATTTCTTCTCTGGCAACACTCATTTCAGGCGAGACGTTAACCATTACCGTCGGCTGGAAGAAACGTGAGCCAAGCGTATCCACGTCTCCTCCTACCAATAACTCCGCGCCCTGGCTGACTGCTTCGGCGACCAAACCAGAGACAGACTCTGCGGCTTGGTCGTTAATCAGCGGACCAATTTCAACCCCTTCTTGACTGCCGTCTCCCATTGACAATTTGCCTGTTGCCAACGCCAGCTTTTCGGCGAATTCATCATACACTCCACTTTGCACGAAAATACGATTCGTACAAACGCAGGTCTGACCGGCATTGCGAAATTTTGAGACCAGTGCCCCCTGTACAGCGCTATCAATATGGGCGTCGTCAAAAACGATAAATGGTGCATTGCCGCCTAATTCCATTGATGTCTTTTTGACCGTGGTTGCGCATTGTGCAAGCAATAGTTTTCCCACCGCGGTAGAGCCGGTAAACGAAAATTTTGCGATCCGTGAATCTCCAGTAAGCACTTTGCCGACCGATCTTGCGTCATTACTGGCGATCACATTGAATACGCCGGCAGGAATGCCCGCTTGTTCACCTAACTCGGCCAGTGCTAAGGCTGACAGTGGCGTTTCTTGCGCGGCTTTGACGACAAAGGTGCAACCTGCTGCCAATGCAGCGGCGGCTTTGCGGGTAATCATCGCGTTGGGGAAATTCCAAGGCGTGATAGCGGATACTACGCCAACGCCTTGTTTGATAACAACTACCCTTGAGTTTGGTGCAGCACCAGGAATGGTGTCTCCATAGATGCGCTTGGCTTCCTCGGCAAACCATTCAATGTAATTTGCACCATAGGCGATTTCACCCTTCGCCTCCAGCAGCGGCTTACCTTGTTCCGCTGTTAAAATGGCAGCTAAGTCATCTTGTTGGGCCATAATCAGCTCAAACCATCGGCGTAGAATTGCAGCGCGTTGTTTAGCGGTCTTCGCGCGCCACCCCGGCAACGCCGATGCTGCAGCGGCTACCGCTAACTCGGTATCTTGAGTGTTAGCACCATGAATGGTACCTAGGGTGTTTCCGGTCGCGGGATTGCTGACGTCAAATGAATCGCCTTTTCCGGAATGCCATTGGCCATTGATGTAGCTGCTTTGTTTGATTAGTGCGGAATTTAAGGTTGTCATAGTTCGTATCTATACCCATGTCTGGATGTTGAAGCGCTCGAATTACGCCTGGTTTCTATTCGTCTTCGCTGATGGTTTCAACTAAGTCTTCTAACAATTCTTGCAATAACTCGAGCTTGCCGTTACCGAATCTATTGCTGATAAATTGATAGCGTTCCTCTGATTTTGGCGCTACCAGTTCAACCATGTCTCGACCCGCATCGGTTAGAAATAGAGCGGATTTTCGTTGATCGGAAGCCACATTACGTCTCTCTATCAATTTGCGAGACTCCAGGTTTTGAACGATGCGCGACATGCTTGGCTTTAATAAATAGCACCGCTTAGACAGTTCTGAAATTTCAATCCCGTCTTGCTGTTCGAGTGATCGAATCGCTCGCCATTGTTGTGACGATAAGCCATGTTCTTTAAGAGCCGGAATAAACTTGGACATCACTGCTTCGCGAGCACGCAACAATGACATTGGTAACGAGCGGTCAAACTCGGGTAGTTCGGTACCGCCTTTTCGCTGGTTCGTTTTCGGCATCAACGAGTGTTTTTTTCTCTGGTTACTATTTAATTGGTTCATCAATAACTCCATTAACTAATTTGCCTACGCCTTCAACTTCGACTTCGATGGTATCACCAGGAACTAAATATTTTGGTGGATCAAAGCGTGCCCCAGCCCCATTGGGTGTGCCAGTAGCAATAACGTCACCTGGTTTTAGGTGAAAGAACTTTGAGCAGTAGCTGATGATGTATTTTAGCGGAAACATCATGCTGGCTGTTGTGTCATCTTGCCTAAGCTCGCCATTTACTCGGGTGGTTATGTGCATATTCTCGTAATTGTGTGCGTCAAACTCATCGGCAGATACCATCCATGGTCCAATTGCGCCTGAATTAATAAAATTTTTGCCTTGCGTAACATTGAATTTTGCGTGGCGTACCCAATCCCTCAAGGTTCCCTCGTTCATGATTGTTAACCCCGCAATATGATCATAGGCGTCTTCCTCCGTGATTCGACGGCCAGCTTTGCCGATGATAACAACAATCTCACCTTCGTAATCGAGTTGGTGTGATTCAGGTGGACGCCACAAAGGTTCCTTGTGTGCTGTAAATGAATCAGGTGTGCGCATGAACAAACTTGGAAAAACCGGGTCATCGGAGCCGTCTTTGTACTCCGCATTTCGATTTTTATAGTTCACTCCAATGCAGGCGATCTTGCCTGGGTTGGTAATAGGTGCGAGGTATTGAATATCGGCTTGATCGATAAAATCATCAGCCTTAGTAACATGATCTTTTGCAACATCAAGTTGTTGAGATTCTATTGCTGATTGCAGGGTGCCACCCATAATCGCACCTAAGTCAACAATGCCTTTATCTACTAAGGCTCCCCAACTCGTGGTTCCTTGGTGCTGGTAACTCAAAAACTTCATGTTTGACTCCTAGATTCATATTGAAGGTGATATGAGTGCGCCTCTATAACATTAGAGTGTTGCGCTTTAATAATTAACATGTTAACTTAAATAAACAGTGTTCAGCAAGAAAAAAGTTAAAATAGCTTATATTTTCTAATTAAAGGCACATAATTAATTAACGCATTATCTATATATGGAGCCCGGTATGTCCGCCCTTGAGCAAAATATTGCATCCGCCAATAACTATCTTCAACGATTTAAAGAGAACGTCACCGGTCACTTTATTGCAGGTGAGCCAGTGTTGCCTGCCGGCGCTAAAACCTACACTAACGTCACCCCCGTGAATAATGAATCTCTAGGAGAAGTGGTTATTGGCAGTGAAGCGGATATTGATTTAGCCTGCGAGGCGGCGGAAGCTGCCTTCGAACAATGGCGTGATATGTCGGGTGCGGATCGTAAGAAAATTTTGCATCATTTCGCAGACAAAATAGTAGAACGCGCTGAAGAAATTGCCCTAGTTGAATCGATTGATTGCGGTCAGCCAATTCGTTTTATGAAGCAGGCGGCAATACGCGGCGCAGCCAATTTTCGCTTTTTTGCCGACAAGGCCGTGGAAGCAAAAAACGGCTTGTCATTGCATCAAGATGAGCACACTAATTTTACCGTGCGTACTCCTATAGGCCCGGTCGGGATTATTACACCATGGAATACGCCTTTCATGTTGGCAACCTGGAAAATTGCTCCTGCACTGGCGGCGGGATGCACTATTGTACATAAACCGGCTGAGCTTACTCCTTTAAGCGCCATGCTCTTAGCTGAGATAGCAGAAGAAGCCGGTCTGCCTGCTGGCGTATGGAACACGGTTAATGGATTTGGCGAAGTTGCCGGTAAGCGATTGACCGAACACCCTGCGATTAAGGCTGTTGCATTAGTGGGCGAATCGTCAACAGGCAGTCATATTATGCGCCAAGGCGCAGACACCCTAAAGCGAATGCATTTTGAACTTGGTGGGAAAAATCCTGTCATTGTATTCGATGATGCCGATTTTGATCGGGCCCTCGATGCGGTGGTGTTTATGATTTATAGCTTAAACGGTCAGCGCTGCACATCTTCTAGCCGCTTGGTATTGCAAACCGGTATTAAAGATAGATTTCTAGCCGCGCTTAAAGAACGCGTTAAAGCACTGAAGGTCGGCCACCCGTTAGACCCAAAAACTGAAGTGGGTCCATTGGTTCATGTAGAGCACTTTGAAAAGGTGGTGAGCTATATGGATATCGCTAAGCAGGATGGGGCAAGCATTGAAGTGGGGGGCACTGTATACGATCATGGTGATTCGCAAGCCGCCGTTGACTCTCAGCTAGCCAAGGGCAACTTTGTGCAACCGACATTATTTTGTGATGCGAATAATAAAATGCGAATTGCTCAAGAAGAAATTTTTGGTCCGGTGCTAACCGCTATCGAATTTGAGACTGAAGAACAAGCCATCGAAATCGCTAACGATACTGCGTATGGCCTGGCCGGTTACGTATGGACTAACAATACAGGCCGTGCGATGCGTTTGGCGCACGCCGTGGACGCAGGCATGCTGTGGATTAACTCCGAGAATAATCGTAACCTGCCATCGCCCTTCGGGGGAACAAAGATGTCGGGTATTGGTCGAGACGGTGGAGACTACAGTTTTGAATTTTATATGGAAACTAAAAACGTGTGCATTGCGCATGGCACGCATACGGTTCCTGTTCTTGGTGCAGTTAAATAAATATTTAGGAGAACGGTTATGGCGCACTTTGTATTAGAGTTTTCTGACAATCTTGACCATAGTCGGTCGTCAATTCAACGCTTGTTTGAGGCATTGCATAAGTCCGCAGAATTAACCGGTCTGTTTCCATTAAAAGGTATCCGAAGTCGGGCTTACCCATGCCGACACTATAGGCTGGCCGATGGCAACTCTGATCATGGCTTTGCTCATCTTGAGGTGAAGATCGGAGCTGGGCGCACCATCGAAGATAAGCAAATGGCTGCAGAGTTATTTTTTAATGTTTTTTGTGATCACTTTGCTGATCAAGTAGAACAGCGTGGCATGGCAATTTCGTTTGAAATGACTGAGTTGGACCCCGTATTAAAGTTCAATAAAAATAATATTCAGGACCATTTGTAATCATGTTAAACGAGCAAGAAATTAAGATCGCAGCGGGCAATTTGTATAACGCCGAGCGCAATCGTGCACAAATTGATCCGGTGACCTTAACTCATCCAGAAATGACCATGGACGACGCTTATGCGGTTCAGTCTGCATGGGTAAATCGTAAGATAAATATCGATGGGCGTAAGGTGGTAGGCTATAAAATTGGACTGACGTCACGCGCTATGCAGCGTGTGATGAAGATAGACACACCCGACTATGGAGTGCTGCTTGACGATATGGTATTTGAAAACAATACCGAGATTAGAGCCGCAGATTTCCTGGACCCGCAAATTGAAGTTGAACTGGCATTTGTTTTAAAGGAGCGTCTGTTTGGTGACAATGTGAGCCTCGAAGAGGTGATGGCGGCCACTGATTATGTGATCCCCGCATTTGAGCTAATTGCAGCGCGCAGTTTTCGAGTTCATCCAGACACCGGCTATACCCGTACCGTGTTTGACACTATTTCAGATAATGCTGCGAATGCGGGCATTATCATGGGTGGCAATAAAGTTAAGCCTGACGAGTTGGATCTGCGTTGGGCGGGGGCGATCGTTAAGCGAAATGATGTGATTGAGCAAACCGGTTTGGCTGCTGCTGTACTAGACCATCCTGCCAATGGCATTTGTTGGATCGCCAAGCGTTTTGCGCCTCACGGAATTGGCTTAGAGCCAGGTCAAGTGTTATTGAGCGGCTCATTTACCGCGCCAATTAAAGTCGCCGCAGGAGACTTGGTTACGGCTGAATATGGGCCGCTGGGTGATCTATCAGTCAGGTTTATCTGAGGAAAGGCTTATGATTAAGGTTAATAAGTTTAAACAAGCATTGAGCGGTAATACGCCATTGTTTGGATTGTGGCAGGGTATTCCGGACAGTACCGTCGCTGAGATTGGCGCAGGTGCCGGATTTGACTGGGTGTTAATTGATGCTGAACATGGTCCATTTGACCTAAAATCGATCATGACGCATTTGCAGGCGATAGAACCTCATCCGGTGTCCGCCTTGGTTCGACCGGTCGAGGGGAGCACTGCGTTAATTAAGCAGCTTTTGGATATTGGTGCGCAAACCTTATTGGTGCCCATGGTGGATACAGCTGATCAAGCTCGACAAATAGTCGCGGCGGCTAAATACCCTCCTATGGGGGTTCGAGGCTTAGGGACATCAATGGCGCGCGCGGCAAATTGGAATCGCACAACCGACTATCTCGATAAGGCCAATCGAGAGGTCTGTGTGGTGGTGCAAATAGAAACGCTAGCCGGCTTGGATAATATCGAAGAAATCGTAAACGTTGAGGGTGTTGATGCGGTATTTATCGGCCCATCGGATTTGTCAGCAGCCATGGGGCACATTGGCAACCCAGGACATCCAGAGGTGGTGCAGGCAATCGAAAATGCATTCAAGGTCATACACACAGCGGGCAAGCAGGCGGGTGTATTAGCCGTAAGTAAAGACCTGGTTGATAAATACGTACACGCCGGCGCACGCTTTATTGGGGTAGGGGTGGATGCGGCATTGCTAGCAAACGCAACACGTCAATTGGCCGCTCAATACATTGACTCTTCTGATAAAACCGACACAGCGGGGTACTAAGGTGAGTCTGTATTATGTGCAAAAGGTGTTGTATGACATCAATCGGGACCCGCAAATTCAACAGCAGTATCACGACGACGTGGATGCATTGTTAGAAAATTACACATTGAGCGATGAAGAACGTTCGGCATTAAAAAAGCCAGACATTGGTTTGCTTTACGTACTCGGTGTTAATGGCCAAATCTTAATGCACTTCGCCGCCTTCCATCAGATTGAATGGGATGAGTATTTACAGGCTATGCGTGATGGTGTTGCTGAGCATGGTGAGGTGCGCGAAGGCGTATACGCCATGACAGGTGCAGGGAAAAATTTTGCTGCTAACGGCGATAAGCCTACAGGCAATAAACCGTAAAAACTAGTTAAGCGAGAACACAAATGAGTTTAGTTTATGCAGGCATTTGTAGCCACGGACCGGGTATTACGGCTCGTGCAGATCGTGCCGATCCAGCAGTTAGAGACGCATTTTATGCCAATTTAGAAATAATGCGCCAGGACATAATCGCCGCTGATGCTCAAGCGCTTATTGTAGTCGCGGCAGAACATTTCGCTAATTTCTTTATGAATAATATGCCTGCCTATTGTATGGGTATGGCTGACGAATACGTAGGCCCGATTGAAGACCCCGATTGGTTGAAGATCCAACGAGTCACGGTGCCGGGTAATCCTGAATTGTCTAAGCGGATTATTTCTGAAGTAATGCAAACCGTGGACGTGGCTTTTTCAGAGGAATGGAAGTTTGACCATGGAATCAGTGTGCCGCTCAATTTTTTAACGCCTGATTATCAATTGCCAATTATCCCAGCTAATATTAATTGTCAGGGACCTCCATTGACCCCTCTGCATCGCGCTTGGGAATTTGGTGAAGCCTTACGTCGTGCCTGTGATGCCGTGCCGGAAAGAATCGCGATTGTTGGGATCGGGGGAATTTCTCATTGGCCTGCCACACCCGACTCGGGCAAAATAAATTTGGCATGGGACCAGGAATTTATCGATCGCTTCAAACGTAATGACAAAGACGCGATGTTATCGTACACCGATGAAGAAACCTATCTTGACGCAGGGCAAGGTGGTTATGAAATCAGAACCTTAATCGCAACCGCTGCCGCGGCCAGCGGTGCAACGGCAAACGTGCATTTCTTTGAGCCAATTCCAATTTTTGCTACGAGTTGTTTTTGCGCCAGCTTTCAACTGTGATCTTAGGATTACTATCTTACTTACTATCTCATTTTCATTATCATGCCAAAAATTACGTTTATCGACTTTGCTGGAAATCACAATACGGTAGAGGCAGACATTAACCAGTCGCTTATGGAGGCGGCTACGCAAAACGATGTCGACGGCATCGACGCTGATTGCGGTGGTGCCTGCGCCTGTGCAACTTGCCATGTTTATGTTGACCAAAGTTGGTTGGCACAAGTAGGTAAACCTGAAGAACTTGAGGCTGAAATGCTCGAGGTGGCTGAAGAAGTGAAGCCGAATTCCCGTTTAGCCTGCCAAATAGCAATAAGCGATGATTTAGACGGGCTTATAGTGTCAACTCCAGAGAGCCAGTTCTAGTGTTGTTGTTTTGTCATTTTTTCAGCCCAAAATAACGCCGCCTGATCTAGATTATCATTGGTTCATTAATACATTAAGATGACAATCACTAAGTTATATTTTACTTACCTATGATTGTTCAAAATTAATCGATCCGAATGAACTTTAAAAACCTGATTATAGCCAGCTTCACCCTATTTCTCGTCGCTTGTGGTGGTGGTTCAAGTAATAGTGGGGCTGGTGGTGGCGACGTTGCAGCTATTACACGTGTGGTCGCGCTCGGCGACAGTTTTGGAACTGGATTTGGAATAGCTACCCCCTGGCCGACACGCCTACAAAATGCTCTCGGTGTGACCGTAGTTAATAACAGTGTTGATGGTCGAGAAACCGGTGAAGGTCTAGGCTTGATAGAAAGTTTGATAAGCAGTGAAAACCCCAGTCATATCGTAATCTTACTTGGTACAAACGATGCTCTTCGAGGCTCGGTACCCGAGGCGGTCAGCAATTTACAAGCAATGGTTAATATTGCAAATCAAAACAATGTGATCGCCATTGTTGGAACCTTGGCGCCGATCACCCAATCGTCTGCTCTCAATGCCAGAGCGGCTGAAATTAGCAATGGTATTCAAGGCCTGAGTGGAGCCAGAATTGCCGATATACGCGCTCGGTTAGACGCCAGCGCTATTGTTGACGGTATTCACCCCAATGATGCAGGTCAGCAAGTTATTGCTGATGTGATTCAAGAACAATTTTAGACTGTTAACACTGCTGCCTGTGAGCAAACAGGTAGCTTTTTTGATTTTGATGTAACCGACTGGGTACGGCAAGACAAATTGCTTCTCCAAGAATCAAAACATCTAACACGAAGGTGTATGGTCATATCAACGAACCTCAAAAGAGGCTGTTCTTTGCTCGTCAGAAAGCCGCCTTCCTTGAAGGGAAATCAGATGTGTCTGAGATACTTAAACACGGATTTGCCTCGCTCAATGAACACCTAAATCAACTCATTAAACATAACAAGAGATCCTGCTATGACTGTCTATATTCTCTCTCGGCTCACTATTCATGATCGCGTTGAATACGAAAAATACGAAAGTCAATTTGAAGAAGTGTTCGAAAAATTTGATGGCAAGGTATTGAGTATCGATGAAGAACCATTGGTGCTTGCCGGCGAGTGGGAGGCTACCCGTTCCGTATTACTGGAGTTTCCATCCAAACAGGCCGCGTTCGCCTGGATGCAATCTAAAGAGTACCAAGCAATATCGGTTCATCGAAATGCGGGTAGTAGTTTAAGCTCGATAATGGTTAAAGCGTCAGAAGACTAAATAAGAATTTTACCAACATAGGGTGACTAAATGATATTGGCACTTATGTAGGAGAGCGCGACTCTAGGAGGCTGATTCTAAGGTCTAGCAATACGGTAAACGCATTTGGGTGATTGATTTATCTAATTACGTAGTTCAGCGTCTATGCGGGCTATCGACGGCTTGACAATTCGCTGGCACATTTCTACCAAACTTTCGGGAGCGCTGTTAATAAGTTGCAGCGAATCTGCTATATAGTCACTCGGTTTTTGCCAGTCTTCAGAATCCAACTTGAACGAACTTCTCAACTGTTGAAGCTCGATATCGCGGAGATCGTAGTCTAAGACCTGCTCGATAGCGTTAACCGACGACTCCATTAATGTTGAGTGCTTTATTGGAATAGGCTTAGGCTGAAGCTTCAATACCTCATCGCAGAATATGGACAGCATTGTTCCGCTGAACTCTTCTATCGCCATCGAGCGCTCTAAACCAAGCATTTTTTCAATCTCTTTTTTAGCTGGCGATTGCATCCACCCAGTGGGGCGCTGAAGAATTTGAACCAGAATTTCGATAGGGTTTCGATAGACAAAGAAAAACGGCGTGGTAGGAAGAGCGTTTCTGTATTTGAATATATGCAGCGTTGACCAGCTTGATAACTTGATAAAAACCTTGTGCTTTGATGTATGCGAAACCGATTCAAATAAGAGCAATAGTTTCTTTAACGACGCTATCGGGTCGATTTTATCCATGAGTTGAGGGCTCAACAATTGATCCAGTGCGGCGGGTTCAAAAAAACAGCTTGTGCAGTCGATACTGGTGAGCGCTCTGGCAACTGCGGTACTGCCGCTTCGAGGCAAGTGAAAAACCAAGCCTGCCATATTGTGCATGTTTTGTTCTATCTCAATGTCGTTGAGCGGTATCTTAACTATGTCGCCGTTTCGACGAAGGTCGATGTCTGATAAAAAGCCTACTGGCATTTGTTTAAGCCTAGCAACTGTTACGATCGGTTCGCCCATCGCATAGCCGACGGAAATAGGTAGCCAGAACTCTCCTGCAGGTATTATCATAGTGATCCTTTAAACCAGAAACTGACTTCAAACAAAAGCTAAATCAAGACTCAAGAGGTTTTAATTGAAGTTGTCGAGTGCGGTTAGTGATGGGCTTAGGATAAATTAGTGAACAAAAAAAACATAGCATTGTTTATTTTAATGGCGTCAATAATCCTGTTTGGCTCGCCGATAAGTGTCTGGTCAAAGCCGTCAGCAGAGAGTCATAAACAGGTTAATCATGGAGAGAGTATTCATCACAGTAAGGGTGAAAGCACAGACTACCAACACAGCGAGTACATACAGATTCACCATGCCGATCGAGTACCAAATTTCGCTAGAAACCATACCGTAATTAGCCGCAAGAGTGGTAAATGGTCTGACCCTGATAGCTGGAGTACTGGGAAAATACCAGATAAAAACGATCGAGTTTTTATAGACGCAAAACATCGACTAGTTTACGACTTGAATGTTGACACCCCGATTGACGCAATTGGTGTTTCGGGTCAATTGAGTTTTGCGACAAGCAAGTCAACGCAGATGTCGGTAACTCATTTTTTGGTGTATCCGTCTGGCAAACTCATCATTGGCACTGAAGAAGAACCCGTGTCTAAAAGTGTGACTGCGACGATTACGATCAATGATCGACCTATCAATACAGAGGACCCCAATAGGGCGCATTACGATCCAGCTCAATATGGCAATGGGCTGTTGGTTTGGGGAGAGCTCGTTATTTTTGGTGCTGATAAAGGGGTGCCAATCTCAAGACTGGTTTCAGGAGCTAATGCGGGCGACGAGCGGTTACGGCTCGACGTTCCTGGAAGTTGGGCAGTTGGTGATGACTTGTTAATTCCCAGTAGCCAGTACCCAGATGCCATTTCAGAACCAGGTAAGTCAAAACTCAGCGATAACTCCGAGCGCCAGTTTGATCAAGAAAATGCCGCCTACAAGGCGGCCGATCAATTAGAGCTTGTCAACGTAAAGCAGGTTTCAAAAAATACGATATCCTTGAATAAGCCATTAAAATTTTCTCATTTAGGGATATCAATAAGTAATGATTCAGTTAAGCGGAATGGCTTTTTACCCCACGTTGCCAATATTTCGCGAAACGTAACAATTGGCTCTGCTAACCCTAACGGAGTTAGAGGGCACACCGTTGCGTTTCACAATTCCAAGGTCAATATTCAAAATGCACGCTTCCACAACCTGGGGCGCACCACGGTTGAGGTGATCGATAATACCGCTTTTAACGAAGACGGTCAGGCTATCTACATCGGTCAAAATCAAGTCGCTAGATACCCGGTCCATATGCATCATCAAAATGACCCCTCTGTTGTCGACGGCAATTCACCTACCTTTATCGTTAAGAGGAATGTGATTGCTGGAGCGAAGAGGTGGAGCATGTCGGTTCACGGAAGTCACTACGGCTTGATTGAGGAGAATATTGCTTACGATGTGAATGGCGCCGGGTTTGTCACCGAGGACGGCTCAGAAACAGGTAACCGATTTGTGCGTAATTTTGTTGCCGCAGTTCATGGTTCTGGCTTAGAAATCGATGCACGTGAACGTGGTCAAGGTGTAGGGCATGAGGGCTCTGGATTTTGGCTGGGATCGGATAATAACGAACTTGTCGGAAACGTTGTTGCGGGCGCCAGAGCCAGCGGCTATGCACTATTTCGTACCGAGAATTCGGTTTCAATTCCAGCTTTCCCTAAAATCATCACTGGAAACTCATTTTCTGCTCCACGAGTGTTTCGATTTTTAGATAACGAGGCTTACTCGATATCGGGGCATGGCGTACGGCTCTGGAGCACTAAGGAGTGCGACCTTTGCCGTTCGAAAACCTCACTGCTACAAGAAACCAGGATATGGAATTCTGCAAATGGTGTTATGTTTGACTACCACTCTGACTATTATGTATTTGATGGTTTGAATATTGTTGGTTCTAATAGAACTGGGTCAGTTGGGGTTCTGGCAAATCACGCAAAGATCGCGGAAGTGAAACGTGCCAATATTGCCAATATGAGTGTAGGTGTAGAAGGTGGCGGCCTTCGAAACAAGAGCTTCAAAATTAGTGACAGTCAAGTGAGAGCCTCCACAGGCATTAAGGTTATGACGCCTACCTCGTGGGGACGAGCGCAAAATTTTACCGTAGACAATGTCAAGTTCCACGATTTAGGCGATGGCCAAAAAAATACTCATATAGAGTTTGGGGCTCAAGATTACGGCAAACGAAAAGTTAAACTATCAATTAAACGCCCCGTTTATGTCTACAACTATCAGCAAAACCAAGGGGCGAATTACCAGATATTCAAATTTCAGCAGGCGCCAGATACGCCGTTCCCACAAAGCGCAGACGCGACGGTAGGTTGCCCTGAGAATGGCCTTACAAACGCCGAATGCTTCGCGCGGCATAGGGTAAGCTATGGTGGAGAGCTGGCGACATGCGCAACAGTGAAAGACCGTATTGCGGGCTTTGCCTGCCCGATAAAAATTAGCGAGTAAAATAATATGTTTGGTTTAGAACACTTATTAGGTTCAGTGACGTTAGACGAATTCTATGAAAAGTATTGGGGTAAGCGGGCGGTAATTATCTCAGGTAATGAGGATCGATTTTCCGATGTGTTTAGCTGGAATGAAGTTAACCATTTTTTGAATTATTCGCGTACCAGCTACGATGGCATGCGATTACTTCTCGATAAAAAAGAATTACCTCGAAAAGATATTGCCAATGCTAAGACATGGTTGGAAAAAGGGGCAACGCTGGTAATCAATTCAGTGAACCAGATCGACCCGGTTGTCGGTCGATTTAGCTCTCTCATTGGCCGCGAGCTAAATACGCAAATACACACCAATTGCTATGCCTCTTATACGTCGAAACAGGGCTTTGATACGCACTTTGATGAACACGATGTATTTATTATTCAAGTAGAAGGGTCAAAGATGTGGGCCGTATTCGAGCCTACCATCCAACACCCTTTACATATTCAGAGTCTTGATAAAGGGAATCCGCCTCAAAGTGACCCATATGTAGAGTATGAACTAAAAAAAGGTGATGTTTTGTATATCCCGCGAGGTCACTGGCATCATGCCGTTGCGGTTACTCCCTCGGTGCATTTAACCGTTGGCCCGCAATCTCGTTCTGGAATCGAGTATTTGCAATGGGCGATGACGCAATTAATGCACAACGATGAGTTTTTTAGACGAGATTTACCTGTTGCTGGTGCAGAATCGTTTGGAGGAACGCGCCCTGACATAGAGCTTGATGAATATCTCGACACTTTTAAACATCGCTTTCTAGATATATTTGGCAATCAAGCGTTTAAAGAATCTGTTGTGCAGTATGTCATGACATCGAACGAAATCGCATCGAACTGGAATTTGCCAGTGAGTTGGGATTCAGCCAGCGCTGTATTGGAAGAGACAAGGTTTGAGCTGCACCCTGAACAAAAAGCAATCATTCGCTATGATGATCAATCCAAAGATGCCGTGGTGTTCGTAAGGGGCAATCGTATAAATTTAAACGGCATACCGAAATCAATGCTTGCTCGCATCTTTGAGTCAGCCGATGTTGGATTCAGTCTGCAAGAGGTGTTGATTGAAAACCCGGAGCTTGAAGAGGATAAAGTTAGGTCTGTGTTAACTCAATTGCTCGATTTTAGTGTGTTGATAGTCTCGGATAGTAAAAGCGCTAATGTGTGATAGGACTTTTGTCTAATTGACACTTTAAAGGTAAACAATTACGATCATGTTAGTAAAAATTCTATAGGCTGGGTAAACGAAATGACCGATAAAAAGAATGATAATAAACCGTCGACAGAAGGCTCAGAAAACACGCTGCGCGCCACCGAAAAACGGCGTCAAGCGCTGAAGAAAATGACCATTGCTGGCGGTACTGTTGCCGCCGTAGGGGCAAGCAGCAAATGGGCAAAACCCGTTGTTGATTCGCTAATCATACCTGCGCACGCACAGACATCGGCTATGCCTACGACCCCACCACCTCCGCCGCTGGGCAATATTACCGCGGCTTGGTTTCTTGGTGATGATGCCCCAGGCGGCTACGATACTGGGATAACAGATACGACGACAATTACCGACAGTTTTCTGTACGATGACGGAACTGATATGCGCATAAATGCCACATTGTCACCCGCCGCCGAAGTAGCGATAACCGCGACCTTTGATTTTGGTACCACCTCATACGGAGCCCTTGATTCAACTTTACCAACGCCGATGGCTAATGCCGATTCTGGTGTGGCTGATTTCGGTACGTTTGAACCGACTAATGGTGATTTTGGAGATGCGCCTGGGGCGGGCACTATCACTCTTACACTCTCTGCTCCTGGGTACAATAACAAAGTCATTACCTTGAGTGTTAGTTGATCCAACTGTAATTTGTTTTAGAAAAAAGGATGGCTTTGCCATCCTTTTTTAGTTTTAGCGGCAATGGTTAAAGCGTTAGAGTTATTGAGAAAGAGGTTGTTCGTTTAGATTGTTATGGCAGAAGTTTTAAACATTGAGGAAGGCTGGGTGCCTAGCCAGTTTCTACAAAACGGGCCAAACGCATTTATTGAAATGGTCTATTTAGGTCAGCGAACGCTGCAAGAGCCGTTCATGCGATTTGACTTGCAGAGTTGCCATAAACGGACCTTGCTCGAATATCGCTTGTTTGAAGGGTATTGTGACACGAGACGCGATATGTCAAAGAGTGTGGCAGGAATGGTCTTTCATATGTCTCGCTGCGGCTCTACCTTGACGACTCAAATGTTGAGGCATAGTAGTGCGCACGTGGTTATTGCCGAGGCCGATGTTCTTGGGCAATTCTTACAGAGCTTTAGAGGTGATAAGCAAGAGTTAGTAGCGTCATTAAGAAATATCATCGCGTTACTAGCGGACACATTGTGTCGGCAAGGCCAAAAGCTTGTTATTAAATGGTCGAGTTGGAACATTTATGTGATCGATGCCATAAGCGAAGCTATACCAGACGTTCCAATATGTTATCAGTATCGCTCTCCTCAGGAGGTGCTGGTTTCTCTTATTCGGCAGCATGCGGAATGGATGGATTTGGCAACGATCAGAAAGCTGCATAGGCGAGAAGGCTATTTTAGTCATAGCAATCATCAAAACCCTTATATTGAATTATTGGAAGCCTCTGGTGCGGAGCACGTCTCAAACGCGGAACTCACAGCAAGGCTTATTGGCCATTGTTGTGATCGTGCGATCAAGCACTCTAAGTCGTTATTAATGGTGGATTATCGAGACATGCCCGATGCTGTTTTCACACAAATTGCGCCGCACTTTGCGATCGAAATGAGTGGAGTTGAGAAAAGTCGGGCACGTTTTGAATCCAAGTGGGACACCAAGTCGACTAGTGGTGCGAAACAATTTGAATCTGATTCACAAAAGAAAATGAGTTTGGCGACCGATGACATCACCGAGTATGTGCAGGCCTATATAGAACCCAGTTTATCGTTGTTGATAGAGTTGTCGCACAACAATATCTCCGAGCCAACGAAACAAGCGAAGGTGTCGGAACGAGTATTAGACGAGGTAAGGAGTCACTCGTCAGAGCCAGAATTACTAGATAAATCACCAACTAATCAGAGTGTCCCAATAAAGTGGTTATAAGTTTTCTATAAATGACAGCAATCGCTCTCGTTCACTTTGGCTGAATCACAGCAAATTCAAGCAAGGCGATTTTTACTAATTGCCTAGATTATCTGCAGTGTCTTCGGACTGGCCGCCACGAAACTCGGGGTGTGACACAAGAAATAATTGCTTTTTTCAAGGTTTTTTTAGCCTGCAATAAACTCTTCTTGGTTGCCAGTGGTATGAGCCAGTGCCTTTCACCCCAACAAGCTGCAATTGCCATGATGCAATCTAAAGAGTACCAAGCAATATTGGTGCATCGAAATGCGGGTAGCAGTCTCAGTTCATTGATGGTAAAGGCATCGGAATATTGAGTTTTAAGGTCTTGTTATTATCAAACTGAGTTAGTTCTGCCGGCTTGGGTTTTGTTTGCCTGATGATCGGCCTGTAGGCCCAGCTTGTAAATTCAAATGCGTTATGTATGTGTTGCAGATGCTTGTCGGCTAGCCATTTTAAAATACCCGGTCACTGCCGAATAACCGACCAGCAACTGATAAATATCACTAGAAATAGTGTGTTGCAGCTCGTTCTCCAGAGGTGACAATCTTTGCAATAAGCTTGAATGGGAGTAGTGAATATGCTCTCAAGTCGTTGAATTATATGCACTATTGATGATTTTTATCGTTTGCCGCTGCGTTGATGTTGCCTACTCGAGGCTTATTCGCCACAATGTCACAATAAAAATAAAAGTAAGTTAGGTCATTCTACCCAACCTGTACTAACAAAATAGTTACTGTGATTCGCATTCAAACCCCTACTCGTTTTCGATCTTGGCTATTCCTGCTTGCCATTACGGCACTGATAAGCGCCTGCAATAGGTCTGAGCCGAGTACCTCTCAGATTCAGGCTTATATTGAGAACTATCAAATTGCTCATGATTATCATGTTGTCTCAATGACGTATGACGTCGAACCAAAGCAACGTGGTGAATCTGGTTCCATTCAAGTTTCTGGAAAATTAGAAATACGTGAACCACTGTATGTTGAAGACCTAGGTAACAAAGCGTTTCGAAAGAGTGTCGCAAAGTTGTTGCGTCGCAATCGGTTCTCTGAACGCGAAATCAACCATGAAATTTATGATCGAGTTATCCGTTCTGCTGCACGTGTGCCCAACAGTGAGAATGAATATTATACGTTCCTCAAACAAGAGCAGGCGCCTGGTTACGCAATCAATTTTTCAGCCGATTTAAAATACAAGAAAGGCGTCGATGGCTTTATGTTAGATGGCTCGGTTCGTCACCCTAAGTTAACAGGTGCTCGAATTATTAAATTTGCTAATCCTGTGGTGGATAGTTCTCAATTAGTTGAAAAGGCTGTTAGAGATGTACTCGCTGAGCAAATACGCTATCGAGAGATGATGAAGGAAAGCAGTGCCATATTAAGTCGATTTTGGGACAACGACTATGGGTTGCTAATCTGGAATCGGAAAGTGCCTTATTTAGGTAACGAAAATTTGAGCTCAAATGAACGAGCGCAATTAAATGAATTTTCGGACTGGCGCGGCGTGTTTCGAGTATCCAATATTAAGCCGGTTCAATATCGAACTCCACATGCGTCTAATTTTTTCGAACTCGGAAGTTATATTACTGAAGGTGTTGCTACTTGCCTTCGTCCAACTGGTTTTATAGACGAGTTACAATTTGCCAAATCAAAATTTGATCATTATTGCGAATTTGGTAAACAGTATCCTGTTAAAGTTGAGTTGGCATCGATGCTGAGTGACACCAATCAGTTTATTAGCTCGGTTAAATTTGAGGTTAATGGGGTGAGCTCTGGTGAATTGGTTTATGACTCACACCATTTCAAACGCGAGCACAATGAATTGGCGCGATACAGCGATCAGCAGCGGGTCGTAATTCTGGACCAACCATTTGATATCAAAGCGCACAGTCGGCCGGTATTTAATTTAGTCAAATCTGATCAAGGCGATTCGGATGAGCTGCGTCTCGAATACAACGGTAAGAGTGACTACCGACTTGCCGGATTTGATAAGCTCGGTGTTACTAACAATAACCAACAAGGAGAAATCGTTATTGTTGGAAAAGAGAGTGGGATTGAAAGTGATGCAATCTCACGTTCTCTTAACACTGGTTCAACTCAGAAATCTGGTACGGCAAACTTACAGGGCAGTGACTCAAGTGACATCGATTCGACGGTTAATTCATCCATAAGTGAAGTTGCTGCGCCTAGCCCCGAAGAAGAGATTGCTAAACCACTTACCAAAAAAGAATTAGTGAAAGCCATTCAGATCGAACTTAAACGTCTAAAGGTATACGGTTCCTCGATCGATGGCATTGCAGGCGAACATACTTTCTGGAGCATGGATTATGTTGAGAAGCAGATAGATAGAGGTAGCTTTTCCAAGCCGTCAGCCGAGTTTTTAGCGGTGCTTGTCGACACTCCCGAATCTGCAATCAAACCACCGGCGAACGCTGATCGGCAACTGGCCGCTAAGCCTGTGGCTAAACCAGAAAAACAGACCGTTGCAGGTAAAGCGCTAAAAGGCACTGGGCGCGCGCTAGACAATGCAGCGAATTGGGTCGGTGGCCTCTTTAGCAACAAAAAGGGTAAAAAGAGGAACAAGCAGACCGATGCAGACAAGCCTTAGAGATACTGGTTTCACGACCGATAGGTAGCCCCCCAAATATCAAGAACAAAACGCCTTAATACGAAATGCGAAAGTATCTAATTACATTGCTGGTTTTGATTCTAATCGGTCTCGGGCTGACCGTTCAGTTTTTCACTCAGGGTCAACGCTTGGATCAAGATGTATATCTGCGAACGACAGAGTCAATTCGTAATTTGCAAACCTTGGATAAAAATCTGCGCTTGTTGCTTAACCAATCCCGCTTTAACAGTCAGTTTGATCATCATAACCTTAGAGATACGCATTACGAGTTAAGTGCCGAATTTGATAACCTTCGTTTTGAAGCCCTATTCGAAGAGATCGAGAGTAGCCCTCAATTAAGCCAGACAGTCACTGCGTTTGAGCAAGCGTTCACTGATCGAGATGCCTTGTTGGAACAGTATATCTCAGCGAATATAACCATCATTAAACACCTGTCTGAGGTGAACAAAATCGTCCCGGAGTTGCAGTCTAATTCTGATTTAAAACAGCAACCTGAACTCTATGGTTCCATCATTGAGGTTCAGACTAAACTATTCGGTTTAACCTTGGGCGATGGTTTGAGTGGCGAACTCGAATTACTGGAATCGGCAATTGAGTTACCTCGACGCGTTGATCGAAGATTGTTTGAGTACCGGGACGCAGTTTCTGAAATTGGTGAACGCTATCCCGATGCGGAAGCGCTATATCAACGCTTGCTTATGTTTGATACCGATGAATTGTTGAATCAAGTTGAATCGGACTATGTGGCGTATCATAACAACGCGATTAAGGGCTCTAACGATTTGCGTAATGCGCTTCTCGGTTATGGTGTAGCGCTGCTGGTGGTATTGATGTTTTTTGCGTACAAGATTTGGCGAAATTATGAAAGTCTGGAACAGCAAATTGCCGAGCGAACGGAAGAGATAAAACGCGCTTACGAAGAACTGCGTGAATCACAACAACAGCTCATTCAAAATGAAAAAATGGTCTCGCTCGGACAGATGGTTGCTGGAGTAGCGCATGAGATCAATACGCCGCTTGGCTATGTTAAGAGCAATGCCGGATCGCTGAAATTGAATCTGTCCGACCTAAATAGCGTGCTTTATAAATTGCATGCCTTGGCTGAGGAGTTCTCGTCCAAAGATCGAGATTCATTATTGATTTCAAAACAGCTAACCGAGTTGATTAATGCAGAGCGCGAGCTTGAGGCTAATGAGTTGATCGACGAAAGTCAGCAATTACTTGATGATGGTATTTTTGGTCTGGATGAAATATCTAAACTGGTTAAGAGCCTAAAAGATTTTGCTCGTCTTGATCGGCAGGCGATAGAACGTATCGATGTGCATGATTGCATCGACAGTTCTTTGACCATTGCAAGCAATCCAGTCAAAGAAAACAATGTCCAAGTGATTAAAGAGTATGGCACTTTGCCAACTATTAGCTGTTCGCCGTCTAAGTTGAATCAATTGTTTTTGAATATCATTACTAATGCTTGTCAGGCAATGAATGAGCGCAATGGAGCACTGATTATACGCAGCAGTGTAGAAGGTGATGAAGCGCGTATTGATTTTATTGATCAAGGGATTGGGATGGACGAAGACACAAAGCAGAAAATGTTTGATCCGTTTTTTACCTCGAAAGAAATTGGTCAAGGTTCTGGTATGGGTATGTCGATAGCTTATAAAATCATCGAGGAACACAATGGTCGAATAGAGGTCGAGTCTGTCTTAGATGAAGGGTCCACTGTTTCTGTATTCCTTCCGCTCGGTAAACAATAGCAACCACTAAAAATATTGGCGACGGGTGAACAATTATTACAACGCCATAAAATAAAGAGAAAAAAATGAGTGACGCGGACAAGCAATATACAATTTTATGTGTTGACGATGAACCCAGAATAACCAGCGCTTTAAAAGCACTGTTTCGACGAGACTACAATATACTGATCGCAAATAGTGGTCAGGATGCGCTTGATCTACTTAAGGTGAATTCGGTGGACGTATTGATTAGCGATCAGCGCATGCCCGGCATGTTAGGCAGCGAGCTGCTTTCTAAGGTCAGCCGTCTTTATCCGCAAACGATGAGAATATTGCTTACCGGATTTATGGACCGACAAGCAATTGTAGATTCAATTAATGATGGAGAGGTGTATCGATTTATCAGTAAACCCTGGGACAATTTTGAAATTGCCCAAGTCGTTGCCGAAGCCGCGGCTGCATCCGAGCTTCCCGCAGGAACGTTTTTTCTCGGCGACGGAACCGCGGTTCAAGGTGGTGAGGACGAGGCATTTGTCAGCGCCACCAGGGGAAAGGCGATTTTGATGATCGAAAAAAGTCAGGATGTTAGAACCCAAATTCGACGCTTCTGTAGCCAGCGAGAAATCATGATTTACAGTACTCAAAATATTGAGCAAGCCGCGGCCGCAGCAACAACCAGAAACAATATTGGCGTTGTTATCGTCGAGCTGGCTGGTGAAGAACAAACTATGCAAACCATCAATCTGCTAAAGCAAGCACGACCGGAACTGGTAACCATTGTGTTAACCCAGGAATACGATGCGAAAACAGCGGTAGAGCTTATTAATCAGGGGCAGGTATTTAAATACCTTGCTAAGCCAATTGACTCCGATGCTTTGTATAACGCTATTGATAGCGCCTTTCGACGCTACCTTTATCTAAAAGATAATACCAAGTCACGACGTAGGTATACGGTAGAAAAACCTAAAGGGCGCGTTGCAGCGGGCTTGCAAAGTTTGTTCAGCAGGCTCTTTAAGTCGGCCGACTAGGCCCGCTCATCGTTCTCGACTCTAGTAAAAATGGTGATTGCTGAGCAAAACTATTTTGTAACCGCTGCGTTAAACAATAATAAATACAAATGACCTTAACGATGTACAAAGAGAAAAAGAATATAACTCACGCAAGGAGATGCGTTATGAAAACCTATCTAAAAACCAATTTCACGTTAGTATTACAAGGCTTATTGATAGCCTCTCTGTCCATCTCCGCACCCGACTCGTTAGCACGCCAGAGTTACGGAGGTTCTGGGGAAACTGGAGTTAAAGGACGCAACGGAGATGCAGGCACTGTTGGTAGAGATCTTGAAATAGAGGCCAGGGGTTCGCAGACGACCTTTATGATAAGTGGTGGCGATGGATCTCACGGTGATTATGGCGGTGACGGCGGTCATGCTTATGATTGCGATCAACCTAGCCGGACTAGCTATGATCTTAAGGGTGCGTCAGGTGGAGACGGTGGCAACGGTGGTGATGGCGGAAGTGGTGGTCGAGGGGGTGACATCGTCGTATTTTATAACGACATTGCTGATTTGAGTCGCTTGTCGGTTATTTCCGCCGGTGGTGCTGGCGGCGATGGCGGCCCCGGAGGCAGAGGCGGCCAAGCCTGCAATTGTTCCCGCGAAAGTTGGTCAGTGAGAACCTGTGAAGATAAGAAAAATGATGATGGGAGTACCCGCAACGAATGCAGGAATAAGTCTTATTCCTGTAATGATGGCCGTGACGGTCAGCGAGGCAGTCGAGGTCAAAGAGGAGCAAGAGGCGCGGATGGCACTCTGTATATAGTTAAAGGAGGTCAAAATTGGCAGCGCGATCAGCTTTCTGAATCGGTCTCTTTGAGCGATGCTGTAGGTTCAAGATTTACTTTAATAGAAAATATCTTTGCACCTAAAGACGGAGCTGGTCGATTACTGGCATCAAATTCGATCGTTAATCGAGAATATTTTGAGTATGAGTCGACTGAATACGCAAGATTTGCACTTAATTGGAAAAGCCCACGAGATTATTCAGCGTTTTCCAACGTTATTCTCGAATTAAACAAAAAAGGGCCAGAGGTTGTTCATAAACTCGATGGTGTGTTGTTGGAATACCAGTCACAGGGAATTGAAGACAAAGTTCTTACCATAAACAATATTGTGTTATCGGAAGAAGCGAGCTCGACGGAGTTTTCCGCAGAGATTGACGGGCCTAATACTAAGCTTGTGGTGACAGACAACTCGAATGCAGGTGATATTCTCGACGATCGTCTGGAACTCGAGTTTTTCACTAAGAGACTGATCGGCTGGAAAAAAAGACTTTCTAGAGAGCTTGCCGCTGATGAGTGGAAAAAAGATGGCGATAAATTCATCATCACTCTCAGTGATCTGGGCATGAAGAAAAAATTTATTAAGAAGAATCGTAAGGTAAAGGTCAAACTATCGATAAAACGCCGTTTAGGAGACGACTCGATAACTGTGCAGCATAATGAAAACCTAAAATTGTCACTGGCTAAGAAATCTTAATCACCTATTCATGTCATTGTGAGTCCCAGCCACGATCGGTCATTAGGTAAGTGGCGAAACTGGCCAACCAATGTGATCCCGAATAGTGCTCATCCGATACGGCGGCAACGCCGGTTTCTGCATGAATACGGGCCGCAGAAACCAACGCTGCTCTGCGCGGATCGTTGGCGGGTAATGCGCGGGCGATATTGTATAAGTTCCAAGCACGCGATGAGTTAACACCATCGAGATGAACCAGCTTGCCATCGGATGGATCTTTAACCACCCCGGGTGCTAACCAATCGCCTGATCCATCGAAGGGTATGCTTGGTAGGAAGTCCGTTAACCAGGACGAAAATTCGTCGGTTGTCATAATGCGACGCATCAGGTCTGCTTCCATTAGGCAAGGCGACAGAAAGTCCTCGCCGCTTGGCTCGTATGTGAGTGGGCAATTCACGTCATTTTGGTGAAAGGCAAGTGAGCGTTCGATTATGAGCTTCTCCATCTCGGTGTCATTAGTCTCTCGTGCCCAATCAAGCATTAGCCCAAAGGCGAACGCGCTTTGATTGTGTGTGCCTAAGCGAATGGGGTAGGCAAGCTTTGGTAACCATTCTTTAAGGCTTAGCGCTATATCGTGTTCTAATGGTTGAAGTAATTGTAACCATATTTTGGCTTGAGGATGGTTCCACTGTCGAAGTTCAGTGGTGAGTTGCAGATACCAGGCAAGACCATAGGGCCGCTCCCATGAGCCTCTGGCAGGCCGAGAAAAGTTAGCGAGTTCTCCAGCCAGGTTCTCCTTGGTGAAATTCTCATTCAATTTTTTTATCGCGTCGTCGCGCCACACCGCTTGTTGCGGGCCTACGCGTAAGAGGCGTACCAGTAACCAGTGGCCATGAACTGCGCTATGCCAATCAAAGCATCCGTAAAAGGTCGGAAAAATTACGCGTGGTCGGTTAATGGCATCTGCGTTATCAGTAGTGCGTGAAATCTTGTTTGGGAACTCATTTTGAATGCATGCCAGCGCTAGTGCTGCGAACCGATTAGCCAACTCCCCAGAGATTGAGCTTGGGTAGGAAGGCTCGTATGCCTTGGGGGCAGCGTGTGCGGTTTGGTTTATCACAACCAAACTTAAGACAGCGGCAACAAAAACAGCGATCACATTAGGCATAGGTTCTAGATATCTGAATAAATAGATGGTTAATGATGGTGGCATCTTGCCATGATTTTGGCAATTATTTTACTAAGTTAAAAATAAAGTGAATTAAACAAAAAAGGCCTGTTTTTTTACAGACTTGCTTAGCTACTGAGCTGCAACAGTCAAAAAGACGCTGTATTGAATATTGTCAGCTTGATCAGCGTGGGTGACATTTTTCGTAACAGTGAGACAAATTTCGCGGTTTAGACGTAGATCGCTCAACGCGTTATTGTGTAATCCTCTATTTTTGATTAGCACAAAAAAATGACACACGTACTTTACGCTCGCGGGAAATTATTAGACTCTGCGGATAAATGTTCGGCGATTGAAAAGTTGGCATCCATGACCAGCAAAACTGACGAACAGATTGAAGCGCGGTTATTAAGCGGTGAGAGAAAACGTATAAAGAGCAGCGACTCACTGGAAAAGTTAATGCGTCTGGAAATGAAACTAAAGGCTGCGGGTTTTGATGTTTACATTGATTAGCTACTTAAATGAGTATTCGTGATCACTCACAGTTTCTGGTTTAAAATGGTCAGAAACTAAGCTCTCCACCCACAAGGTATCCGTGTTTTAGTCAGGTGAGTATGACACTCTCGATTGATCTCGAATCAGACGTCCCCAATAACGGTTATAGGGGTGTACATTATCTCCGACCAGGTTTCTGTTTTGATTAATCCATTTGAAAATTCCGCCCTTAAGGTTGGCTGATGACTTTACGCCAGCGCCTTCTAAGGCAGGTGTCAATCTTGCCAGAGTATCCGAGGAACGGCGACCAACCGAACAATAAAACACGGCGGTTTTACCTTCAAGAATGTCGCTAAAGTCTTCCGCAAACTCTTCGATATCAACATCGGGCGGTATTTGGATTGCCCCGTCGATATGGCTGACCTCGTACTCCTCAAACTCTCGCACATCAAATATAACCACGTCTTTTGCTGGCAAAGTTAGGAAATCATCAGCACTCAGGTGCCGCATGCCAATATGGTCGTTTTCGATTCCGTTATGCAATGTTTCTAGCGAAGGCTGAAAGACCAGAGCGGACGGTATGGCGAGTATTCCCATGATTAATCCGAAGATAATAAATTTTTTTATCATTTGCGTATAAATGGAATTTTTAAACTCCACAGTAATGTGGACGGACGCTGATCTTGATATTCCTGTAAGCCAATAACCATATCTTCATGGCCCTCTTTGGGTTGGTCGATATAGCTGCCAAAGAGTTTGTCCCATATCGATAAGAAAAAACCATAATTGCTATTGGTTTCGTTGACGGCGACAGAATGATGCACGCGATGCATGTCCGGCGTGACAATTAAGGTTCTCAATAATGTATCAAGGGGGTTGGGTAATCGCACATTAGAATGATTGAACATGGCGGACGCATTCAATATCACCTCAAAAAAGAACACAGCCAAGGCCGGTGGCCCGAGCAAGGCAATACAGACAAACTTATAGAGCATAGATAGCACTATTTCTATCGGGTGGAACCGCGCGCCAGTAGTAACGTCTATGTCTCGGTCGGCGTGATGAACCTTGTGAAACCGCCATAGAATCGGCAAGTGATGCGATGCGACATGTTGCCAATATATAAGCATGTCCAGCAGTACTATCGCCAGCAAGCACTCAATCCAAAATGGAAAGTTAACCAGCGACATCAGTCCCCAGCCGTGATTGCTTACCCATTGCGCAACCGCTACCGCGAGTACTGGAACAAAAATTCTCAATGCTATGCTGTCGATTATGACCAAGGACCAATTTGTTAGCCAGCGCCGCGATCGAGGCAATGCGCGTTGTTTTTTTGGTGCAAGAGACTCAAGCAACGCCATGGTAATGAATACGCCAATGAATACGCTAAGACGAATGATTTCCTGATTGTTTTGTATAAAGCTCATAATCAAATTGTTAGAACTAAGGATTATAGTTATAGAACAGCTACTTATAGAATAACTTACACGCGGTGAACGTCGTTGGGATGAAAAGCGTAATTGGAAGGTGTTCGGCCATTCTATTTTATAGAATAGGGCGTTGATTTTAATTCGAGCTAAAAGAGCGCCTATTAATTACATTGATTTAACGCGAATACCGTTAGTATGAGTCGCTTATAAAATTACGCTTAGAGTATCTCAAATTCACTATTGTTAGGTTGCCTAAATATGAAAAATCTTATAGTCCCAATATTATCTTTTATGGCTGTTTTCGCGGCGCAGTTTGTGTCCGCAATGGAGGAGGATCTGGTAACGCGAATCGAAACCGCGATGCAAGGTGATCATCGCAGTGACAAAAATAAGGCTCGAAACAAATATCGTCGTCCTATCGAAACCTTGTCTTTCTTTGGACTTAAAGCCGATATGACTGTATTGGAAATTGCGCCGGGTGGCGGATGGTATACCGAGGTCATTGCTCCGGCGATGCGAGATACGGGCGTTTATGTAGCAGGCAGTTATGATGTCTCAGTTGAGGGACAGCCTAAGTATCGATATCGCCAACATAAAGCTTTGCTAAACCGCATCAGCGATCAGAGTGAGTTGTATGGACAGATTCAAGTTGCTACTTATTCGCCGCCACAATCTCGAGATTTGTGGCAAGACGATTCGGTGGATATGGTGCTTACGTTTCGCAGCAGTCACGGATGGGTGCGTGAAGAAATTATTGATGACGTGTATTCCGACTTTTATAAAGTCGTTAAGCCTGGCGGTACACTTGGTGTTGTGCAACACCGAGCGCCCGCTGATGGAGACGCTCTTGAATGGTCCAGAAAGGGATATGTACCGGAATCACGAATTATTCAAGCCGCTGAAAAAGCCGGTTTTGTATTAAGCGGTAAATCAGAGGTCAATGCGAACCCTGCAGATTCGAAAGATCATCAAGAAGGTGTTTGGACCTTGCCGCCAACCTTGGCGTTGGGAGACACCGATCGTGAGAAGTATCTTGCAATTGGCGAGAGTGATCGCATGACGTTGAAATTCACCAAGCCAAAGTAGCGTTAATTAGTTATACCTTGATTGAGCCAATACTTGGAGCCTGAACGATTTTCCGGCTTCAAGTGTTGTCTGTCTTTACCGAATTGTTAATACCTTCTCAACCTCAGCGCGCAATTCCATGCTCATCGGTTCAATGCTTGAACCAAAGCGTTTTACGGTCTTTCCGTCGGCCGACACTAAATACTTATTGAAATTCCAATCCGGTTGTATGCCGGTTTGTTGCCTCAATACCTTGAATACTTTGTTTGCGTCTTTGCCCGTTACCGAGCTCGGTTCGAGCATTGTAAATGTTACCCCGTAGTTCACGTAACATACATCGGCTACTTTATTATTATCAGTGTGCTCCTGATTGAAATCGTTTGATGGGAATCCAATAATTGCTAATTCGTTGCCGTAAATCTCTTGCAGTGCTTCCAATCCCTTGAACTGAGGTGTGAATCCACATTGACTCGCTGTGTTTACGATCAAAAGAGCCTTGTTATTGAATTGCTGACAAAAATCTATTTTTTCAGTCGAACGAAGTTTGCTGGCGTTGAAATTCAGCAGTTCATGGCAGGCAGCGCTGGCCTGAATTGAAAAGCTTAATAGCAATGCTGTCGAGATGGTTAACAAGCGCAGGGTAATCATCATGTTCACACTCAATGGATATTGGCCATAATAGTACGCTAGCATTGATTTGTGGCTATTATGTAAAATTCCAGTAATGACCCAATCTTCGCTAATGAATGATAGTCTTCTCGCCTTGGATCACAAAAATAGAAAAATATGAAATTCACAGAGTTTGCTAAATCACGAAAAAGCGCACGTGGCTTTTTGGATAAACCAATTGCCAAAGAGACGGTTGATGAAATTATCGACGCCGCAAAATGGGCACCGTCGTCTTACAATACTCAAACTTGGCGTGTGCACGCTGTTGCGGGTAAACCGCTCGATAAGATTCGTCAAGGCAATACAGAAAATACCTTGGCTGGCAAACCACAAGTGCGCGATTTTCCCTATAAGGAAGATTATCAGGGTGTGCATCGGCAGCGTCAAATTGATGTGGCAATTCAATTGTTTGAGGTAATGGGAATAGGCCGAGACGATAAAGAAAAACGAACTGATTGGATGTTGCGTGGTTTCCGCCAGTTTGATGCACCAGTATCCTTGGTGTTGACATATCACAAATCGCTCGAGCCTGCTGCAATCAGTCAATTCTCTTTGGGCTCATTGGCTTATGGAATAGTGCTTGCCGCTTGGGAGAGAGGCATAGGTTGTGTGATAAACGGACAAGGAATTATGCAATCTGATGTAGTACATCAACACGCTAATATTCCCGACGATGAGGCAATCATGATTTGTATTGCGATGGGCTATCCTGACCATGAATTTCTTGCTAATGACGTGCGTTCGACTCGTGCAGATAACACGGAATTTGTCACCTATGTTGGCTTTGATGAATAAATAAGCGTCATTAGATCCAAAACCTGGTGCTCATTAGCAATTTGTTGATGGTCTGAGCTAGAGCAATATCGTCTTTTAACAAACACAGAAGTGGCGCATAACATTAGCAACAGCTATGCAAAAAGGTTAAAATTGAATTCAGCCAGATAGTCAGAATACTGTCATAAAGGTTCGATATTGCTGCCTTAACGATAATCAACTCACTCTATTGCGGTTTCAAGCAATAATTTTATGGATAAATTTAATGCCGCGAAAAAGCCAATCATGTTTTACGTCATATCTGGCGCTTTTATTGTTTGGTTGCTTGGCCTAACACTCTACAGCTTTCACCTGCGTATTTGGGGGCATGATGCTTTACATCATTTAGCGAAACTTGCTGAGTTATATGACCCCTTCAGCCGAGGTTTATTTAACAATAGTTTATCGCCACAGCTCCACTTTGGCGAAGGTCTTCCGGCCTACGTTTTTTATTCACAGTGGTCATATATACCGGCGTTTATTTTCACTACCATGGGCTTCGCTCTTCAACCGGCTTTTGGAATCGTTTCTACGCTGCTACTTTTAGTCGCTTGGAGTGGTTTTTATCGACTCGCGAGAATTTATGCGCCCGCAAATACAGCCTATTTTGGTTCGATCATTTTTGTTACGTGTAACTACTTGATTGGCGATGCCTATGCCAGATTTGCCTATACCGAATTCTTCGCGTATGCCTTTTTACCGTGGGCGGTGTTCAGTCTTCATCATGCATTGATCTCGGGGACACGAGCGCAAATTTTGTTCGCTATCGCGATGTCATCAACGATGATATTGATCCACCCATTGACCTTCATTAATTGTTTTCCATTACTCGCGTTATATTGCTTAATGATTCTTCGGCGGCAATCGAGTTTGACTCAGGTTTTGATACGCGGCGCCATTGTGAGTGTCGCGAGTGTGGCACTCACGGCATTTTATTGGTTACCTGGTTTGATTGAGAAACCTTATGTATTGGGCGAGGGTGGGCTCAATATTCATTACACGCGCTCGTACTGGACCTTTGATATGGCCGTGCTGAATACTCAGCACTGGCTCAGTTTGGGGCCTTTCTTGACCGCAACTCTGGGTTTGGCAATCTTAACCCATCTGCTGCTAATAAGGCGTTTTACCAAAGGCTATTGGTTGCTTAGTGGAATCTTGTTTTATCTGTTTATGTGCACACCCTGGTCGTCGCTGGTATGGGAAAACGTGACGATATTGCAGGCGAATCAATTTGTTACGCGTATGATACTGCCGCTCTCATTGCTGGCCGCTTTATACAGTGTATTAGTGTTGAACGCGGGGTATAAAAAACCATTACCTAGTTGGCTGGTGATGGTTGTGAGTATTATTGTGTTAGTGCAAGCCAGCGCGTTTATTCACACGCATACAAAAGCGCAATTTCGTACAGAGATGTTGA
Source organism: Arenicella sp. (assembly GCA_965230315.1). Taxonomy (GTDB): domain Bacteria; phylum Pseudomonadota; class Gammaproteobacteria; order Arenicellales; family Arenicellaceae; genus Arenicella. The sequence goes on along the minus strand of CBDDKT010000002.1, from coordinate 1,905,604 downwards.
CGCAAGCCATGCCATCGAAATCAATGCAAGAACAAATCGAGTATCAGCTTGGCCCATATATTAAGCGCACAAACGGTTGGGGCGTGTCTGAATTTAGGCCGCGTGTTGATATGCCTGAATACCTGGTGAGTGAGCCTGCTTGTTTGCAAGCAATGCCACTGCCTTCTTATGTTACCGATCTGGAGCGACAATATATTGCTTTTAACTATCAAGTCCCGACAGCGGGTTGCTATATTCGCTTGCCCATTTTGTGGCACGTTCGTTATCGAGCGACAGATGCTAACGGACGCGATTTGGCAATCTTCAATAACATCAATGGTTATATGATGTTGCGAACCATTGATGCACAGGGTTCGGTTAGCATTAAGTTTACCAAGCTTGGTTATGTGCGATGGTCTCAGCGTGTTTCTAAAGCCGTGTTCTTCATCATGCTTTTGATCGCGTTGTTTGGTGCTATACAACGGCTCAAAACTCAGCTCGGTTCAAATGATACCGGAGAAGCGAGCAATGCTTGAATTATGAATTTTAGTTTCTGGATTTATTGTTCCAAGTGAAGATGTTGTTGACGCTGAAATTCCACACCGCGGTTAATAGAATCGAGACAGCACCGGCAGCCCACCATATAAGTCCTTCGTCATGTAAAAAATCAGACACGCTTACGCCGATAAAACCACCGACACCGCAGATAATGGCGAAGCGAATGGCGCCAGTGTAAAACTTCACTCCCTCGAGCTTTTGTTCTCGAAAAGTAAAATTATTATTGATGATGAAATTTGATGCCATGGCCACGAGCGTGGCCAATATTTGGCTGTACAGAAAAGATACAGAAGCGAGTTTATGCGCCAGTGTAAGCACACTCATATGGACGACAACGCCGCTAAGGCCAACCATACAGAACTTAATAAATTTTGGAGGTAAGCTGAATCGACGACCGAAGAATTGAAATACCAGAAACGCTAAAAATTCAAATATCACCTGCCACTTTAGTTTGCTTTCACCGGCATTTCGAGCTCTCATTTGATACGGCAATTCGGATATTTTTAACGGTTGTGGGCTTGCTGCGCAGATATCAAGCAAGATTTTAAAACCGCGCCCAAACAGATTTCCTTCGATCGCCTTAAAGGTGGTTCGTTTGATCATGAAGAAACCACTCATCGGGTCTGACAGTGGAACACTGAGGGCAATTTGAGTCAGCTTTCTGGCAACTTCGCTTACAAATACCCGATGCCGCGGCATGCTGCCAAAGCTGGCCGATGCAATTTTGCGACTAGCAACCACCAAATCGGTGTCACTTTGATTTGAAAATACATCGACCATCTGCGGAAGAAGTGTCTCGTCATGCTGCAGATCCGCATCTATAACGGCGCAAAGATCGGTTTCACTGGCCGCAATGCCTTCTATGCAGGCAGAGGTTAAGCCACTTCGACCAATCCTACGGATGACCCTCACTCGATTATCCTCGGCGGATAACTGTTCTCCTACTTGCCAGGTTTTATCTTCTGAATCATCGTCGACAATGATAATATGCCAGTCAATGTCGCCCATCGTCGAAACGATTTTCTGATATAAAACCTTGATGTTGTCCGCTTCGTTCCAGGTGGGAATAATGATGGATAGGCTTTGCATATATTGAACAGCGTTAGGTGGGAGTCGCTTAGGATTTGGTGTATTGCCGCGGCATTGTATATGAAAAGGGTCCTCAGAATAAGTCAGAACCGAGATTGATTACGCAATTGAATAGGGTGTTCAAATGAGTTATATCGGCATTTCGGCATTGAATGCCTGAGTGCTGCATCTTAAAACCAACCTGTGATTGTCTAATTTGTCTTATCAACTCAGAACTAATTATGAAAAAAAAACTCCTAACGATCATTTTCTTTTATCACAGTTTTTTTTCGCTTGCCTTCGCCGACGAAATTGAAGAGGTTAAGTTCATAAGTCATGGAGCCACGCTAGCGGGTTCTATCGTGTTCCCTCCAAAAGACACCGCCATTATATCTGCACTGGTGTTTGTGCATGGTTCGGGAAAGCAATCTCGAAATATGGACATCGCTAAACGCTTTGCATCAGAAGGAATCGCAGCCTTGGTTTACGATAAACGCGGAGCTGGTAAATCAGGTGGCGACTACGAAAGTGAGCAGAGTGTCAGTGAAAAAAATATAAGTTTGTTGGCGGATGATTCGATTGCAGCCTTGATGACTTTGCGAAAGCATACCAAGTTGCAAGAGGTGCCAGTAGGGTTATCAGGGATTAGCCAAGCCGGTTGGATTGTTCCGTTAGCAGCGCAACGCAGTGGTAAGGCCGATTTCATGGCGTTGTGGAGTAGCCCAGTGTGTAAGGTGAGCCAAGAAGATATATTCAGTAAGTATACCGCCGACTTGGACGTGGATCGTGTGCCAAGTTATCAGGAGGCGCTGAACTCAAGAACTCAAAAATACGTTTGGCCAGACTTTCTTGGTAAAGACTCAGACCCGAACGAAAGTCTACAAGAACTGGGAATTCCTGGTCTCTGGATATTTGGTACTCAGGATGGCAGTATCCCCGTCGATTTATCGATAGAGCGGCTGCAGACGCATATTTATGCTCAACGTGAGTACGATTACGTGTTGTTCTCTGGTCTTGGTCACAATAATATGACTGAAACGTTTCCTACGGTGATAGAATGGATTAAACGGATCACATATAAAAATTAACCTTTTATCAGCACTGAATCTGGTAAAAAGAAAGCCAACCTATTTATACAAACCATAAGTAACAGCCACCCCTGAATTGTTTGTCTCATTTGACAGGTTTACGCTTGATATCGGTGTAAATTCTATGAATTTGTCCGAACGAATATGTCCAGACTTTGTTTAAGATAGTCACTTATGATCACATATCTACCCAACAACTCTAGTTAAGAAAATGACTAATATTAACTCGGACCAGCATTCGCTAATTCACCTTGTGTTGTCCGCATTAGCGATGGTTTTCCTAGTATATTGGTTGTTTGATTCTGTTCTGTACAAAGAATCAACTAATAGACCTGTCTATGAAGGTGCCGAAATCAGGTTTGCAAATGTCGCCGGAGAACGAGTCGCCAATTACGCGATTAAGAAGGCGGATAATAGTTTTTTAATTGCGTCGCAGATCCCAGAAGAACTCGAATTAAACATTGAATTTTCCCATGCCGGTAGATTCTCGGCAGCCATGCAAGCTGAGTACCCCCATTGGTTATGTAAGAAAAACGATCTGGATAGAGCGTTTGTTGAAATTCGAGGGGGAAGTGCGAATGAACGAGTCAAGCTAATCCAGCATGAGACGACGGAAATTTCTTTTTCGATAGCTGAAGCACAGAAGCTTAAATTCTCAGTTCGCAACCCAGTGAATAATGAGTGTGGAAGGGCAATTGTTACGTTTTATGAAACCGATAATGCACTTCACTTTAAGCTGGGATTTTGTGTCTTTTGGGCTCTGGTACTCATCCTGTGCTTTTATTCTGGATTGTCGCCCTATGTTGTGGTGGTGGGCCTGCTAAGCAATGTTTTGTTGATCAGTTCTGATGCTTCCTTAGGCGTGCTTTCCAGCAGCGATTTAATTGTGAACACGGGTTTGAGCATGATCGTTTTGGCCGCGTTTATGTGGTTTGCACTTTTACCAAAATCACGGATTATCACCGTATTTCTGCTGGTGATATTGTTGTCGGTATGGTTAATCCCAATCGCGTTTGTTGCGTATTCTCATGTCTTTCAAACACCGATGACAAACGAGGCAATACACGGTGCAATGCAGAGTTACGACAGTCAAATCATCGAATTTTGGCAGCAATATGTTGGTAAAAAGCGAACGCTTTATGTGGTCGTGATATTGGCTATTTTGTATGCGCTTGTCAGGCAGATTAATCTGACCCGCGCGACGTTCAAGTTTGCATTGAGTGCCGGTGTAATGCTGTTCTTGGCTGGGCTTTCCATCGTCGCCGGGCGAATTCACCAAAGTGCCACCACAAACTTGTTGATGTCATCAATTATCGAATATAAGTGGGAAATTGATGCATTTAGGCGAATATCAGATAAACGTAAAAATGTCGCTATTGAAGGTGAACGTATAAGCGCACACGCAAACGACACCACCGTAATTGTTATTGGTGAATCGGTTAACAAGAAGTTCATGTCCGCTTATGGCTATGTTCAAGATACAACACCGGCGTTGGATAGACGTCTAGCGATGGGTGAAAGTATTTTGTACACCAATGCCTATTCAAACCATACCCACTCTAATCCGACAATGTCGATGATTTTGACTCAAGCAAATCAGTACAATAGTAAGCGATGGTTGCAGTCACCGTCGGTATTTAACTTTGCTGAAGCGGCGTCAGTAGAAACACATTGGCTAACAAACCATCGATTACTGGGGGGCTGGTCTAATCACATTACAACCATCATTCGCGAAGCTGATCGTTTAAAAACCATTAATTATAAGATTGGTTATGGAACTCTCAGCTCAAATTACGACGGGCAGCTGGTGCCGTTGTACGAAGAAGCCATTGCCGCGAACCCTAACCAAATTACATTGTTGCATTTGTATAATAGCCATCTAAATTATTGTAATCGCTACCCACCGGAGTCTAAGAAATTTTCGACCGAGTTGTTTCCTGCGATCTACGGGCATATTGGCAGCGTGAGAAAAACCTCCGAGGGTCTGTTGGGCTGTTACGTAAATACAATTCATTACACCGATACGGTCTTAGAACGCTTAATTACAGAGCTTGAGAAAAAGAGTAACCCAAGTGTGCTGCTCTATGTAGCCGACCACGCTGAAGAGCCGATTGATCATCGAACGCACAACTCGGCCCAGTTCACCTACGATATGGTGAATATACCGCTGTTTGTATGGACCAATAAGGCGTGGCGAGAAACACACGCGGAGAAGTGGAAGAATCTGCAAACCAATAAAGACAAGGTATTTACTAACGACTTAATGTTTGAATCGATTCTGGGAATCGCCGGGATTCGTTCTCCTGAGATCGACACGGCTAAAGATATTTCGAGTATTGACTACCGAAGTGTGGCAAAGCCATTGACATTACACGGTCGAAAGGCGCTTGATAGCGATGAGAATTGGAATTATTGGCAACGTCAGAATGGCTTGTTAGCGAAGCAGCAAGGGCGAGAGATGGTTGCTGCAAATATTGAGTCATTGGGTCAGGCCTTTGCTGCGCAAACCTATGGGATTAAGCGTTTACATATCAATGCGACGTATACTCAAGACGGCGAGGTTCAGATGATTTCTGAATCTGGCGCAACCCCAATTATCGCGTTTTCAGATTTTCTACATTCACTTTCTCAACGTGAGTCAGATTCCTTATCCGTCAGTTTAGAGTTTAGAGAACGAGAATTAAATGAATTGGCTCTTAAAGAGATCGAACTTTTGAGCGCAAAGTATTCCATTTCTATTGACTTGATCTCGGCACGCCCCGAAGAATTTATACCATTGTTTTCTCCCTCCTTCTCTCAGCAGATTGGTCGAGTCAATCAGAGTGAGCCATTGTGGGTGACGTTTAAATCAAGGTATACCCACTTGGCACCTGAGCCGAAATAGCGATTCCGGGATGATATTATTGTGCCAACAAAGTCGCCGTTAAACAGCTGCATCAATGTTGATCGTCAAGAACAATAGGTTCAGGTAAAAGCAGCGATGATGCCAAGTCATCGCTGCTTTTTCATCTCCTGAATCTAACGTGTCTACTACTGCTGAATCATTGCTGGCAAACGTCGCCTGTAACAGCAGGTATATCCGCCGAGCCATTGATTGGCTTGCTGCCTTGCACTCCGAATTCGACGCTTTGGCCAGACAGAATAGTACCGTTCCAGGATAAGTTGGTCGCGGTGTATGGGTTGCTTCCGGTAACGGTTGCATTCCAGCCACTGGTTCGATCAGTACCAGGAGCGTATTGCCATGTAACACTCCAGCCGTTAACCGTTGTGGAACCATTATTTGTAAGCTTTATAGCGGCTACGAAACCAGAATTCCACTCATTGTTAATGATGTACTCGCAACTGACACCGCCAGTCGATGCCACAACTGTGATGTTTTTGGTCACGATGGATGACTTTTCTCCATCGCTTACCGTTAGGGAGACTGAATAATCGCCAGCCGCCGCGTAAGTGTGGCTGGGTGATATGCCGGTTGCCGTGCTGGTATCGTCGAAGTTCCAGAAATAACTTAGTGCTTGAGGGCCATTATCTGGGTCCGATGATGTATTGCCATTAAAGCCGACCGTCAGACCGCTGATCGATGATGTGAACGCTGCAATTGGCGCCATATTTTGTGGGGCAATTGTTGCTTCCAGTGTGACCGAGTCAGATACGCCAAGAGTGTTGCCATTGGCGTCAACGGCCGACAGTTCAATCGTAAAGTTGCCCGCGGTATCGGGCGCGGTTATTGTCGTTGGTGAACGCGTAATGGCTGATGCGATTACGGTGCCGTTAATCGAGATATCTACGGCAGCTGCGTTGCTCAAACCGAAGTTAAGATCGAAGTCGCGGCCAACGCTCACCTGGGTCCCCGCTGTAGGTGAGTTGATGTTCACGCTCGGTATTATCGGTTCATCAACCGTAATAGTGACGGTTGCGACATTTGACTCCGCACCTTGATCATCAGTGACAACGTAGGTGAACGAGTCATTACCCGTGAATCCGGTATTTGGAGTGTAGCTTCGGGTTGCACCGGTGCCACTTATCGACCCATTTAGTGGAGCGGTCGTCACAGTAAAGTTAGAGACAGTGCCGTCAGCATCACTACCCGATAAAGTGATATTCACGGCAGTTTGAAATGGGGTGCTAATGGTGAGATCTTGAGCAGCAGGGTTACAATTAATACTAGGATCAGTCGCACAGTTATTTGGCTCGGAGCCAAATAGCAAACCATTGGTGCCATAAACTGGAATACTCGCGGCCTTGATACCAAAATCTTCAGTGGTGGTGGTAAACGCGATATCCCATGACGGATCGTTGCTATTATCCCAGCTTACCGCTGATGTTGTTGGAAGCGATAGTCGAAACTGAACTTCTTTACGAAACTCCGATTGGCCACCGGGGAAAATATTGACGCCATCAAAACGAACTTCGGTGTAGTAGATGTTATTCGCTGGGTCGCCAGATAGCTGCAACGGCGACACCACTGAGCCTTGATTAAAGGGAGCTGTGACAACCACGTCGCTGGCGCTCAAGCCAGTACCCTGCAGCTCGCTTAGATCGACATAATAACGAAAGTACAAGTCGTCGCGTGCTCGAGCGGGGTTGGTGCTCTGATTTTGTATTACCGCTTTGATTTCAATGTAGTTACTGGCGCTGCCATTAACTTTTGCCCCAACAAAATATTCATCGAACGGACCTTCAGACGGTGGAAATTGATCATCAGGAATGGGTTCGCCACCATACTTGCTATACAATATTGCCACGGCACTGTTGAAGCCTGAATTGTAATCGGTCGCAACTTCATTGCGTCTGAAGTCAGTACGGTCATCGGCGTAGTCAAAGTCATCGGTAGTGAGTGGACCACCCGCAACTGCACCATAGAGAACATGGCGTTGCACCTCAGGCACCTGAATGCTATCTGCCCAGGAACCGTGTGCGCCGCGATGGTGGACGTTAAGTGGTGGATTGTTACCAAAGCCAACCACATAACTACTGTTACGTGGATTATCTCCAAGTACATAATCGATTTGTCGTTTACCAAAATTGTGGTATTTGATGTACTCCGGACTACTGACCGGAAAATCGTCGGCATAATACATTGATAAGAACGCCATGTTCGATGCGTAACGGGCTGACCCCCAGCCGGCAAAACGGTCGACTATCACCAAGCCGGCAGGGGTTTTATTGCCGCCAGTCGGTGAGATCCAATGGTTTAACCAACGCTGTGCATCATCATGGAATCGCTGATCACCGAATAAACGCGCAGCCATTACATATACACCATAGGCCTTGTCGTTCCAGCCCTGGCCCCAGGTGAACACCGGTGTGGTACTTTGTTCTTCAAATCCCATTAGCGGATAAAATTCGTCAAAGCGAGTTTTATATGCTTGCTCGCCCGTCGCGCGATACAGCCACAGTGCTCCCCACGCCATTTCATCCCAATACAATCCGAAATTGGAATTATAGAAGTCTTGTGCATCTGTGATGCAGTTGGCATACCCGTTTTCTTTACCATCCGTGCCCGTGGATGCCAGGGCAAGGCTGTAAAGATCTTTGGCGTGACTAAGAAGGGTGTCCGCATAGCTGGGGTTACTATCTCTAAACACCATCGAAGACGCAGCCATCGCGGCCGCGGTTTCCGCTGCGAGATCGGCACCCTTGCAATCGAGGTCAATTTTGAATGATGTTCGAGTTGATCCGCTTAGTAACTCAATGACTTCAGCGGGAGCCCAATATCGGTGGTCGGGACCACCGAGGCCTATTTGGCCGTAAAACTCATTAGGAGTTGGGTGTGCTGCTATGAAGTAGTCGTTTACAAATTTCAGGTTAAGTTTGAACTCGTCCATTTGACCAGCGGCTATGAACGCGTCTTTATAATCGACGGCACCCCATGCGAGCATGGTTGCCGATGATGACATTGGAAAGCCGAATTTAACGTGATCACCTGCGTCGAACCAGCCACCAGAAAGGTCCAATCCAACATCGTTGCCATCGTTTAGAACAGAGTCCTCTCGCCAGGGAACTCGATTCCAACTCGGGATTCTTCCGGCTTGTTGGCTTTCGTAAAAGTAGATCGATTTTTGCAGTGCTTCGCCATACGCGAAGTCCATCGAGTGAGCCGTTTTGCTAATCGTAAGCAAGATGATTAGGGATATAACCGTGGAGATTGCGGTCGTTATTTTTCTTAGAATTTTCATAATCAATAGATGGTCTGTGCACGCCTACGCTGAGCGCAAAGGTACAAGGTTGGTATTGATCATTGTTTCTCGGCAACGCGCCGCAAACACAGACAGTCAAGTCAATGGATCTGCGTTTTTTGGGCTGTCGTTGCATGGATCTAATACAAGATACAATGGTCGCGACTGCCCCTATATTCCCTCAGGCACAAAGCCTTCTATGCTCCTCAGCCGCGATAGCTAATCACGGTCTCTCCAAAGAAAACAAAGACTTGAGTCCCGGAACAATCATACAAGTTGTACATTTGTAAATCAAATGGAGGCATTTTGGATTTAAGAACGCGTAGACTATCGTGTCTGTAACAACGGCGTATCGTGGTTGGGTCAGAACAACTTGCCGTATTCTTGTGAAATTAAGATACGTCCGCGTTACTAGTTCAGTACCATTAACAATGGCATTGCGTTTTTGCTGGTCTTTTCATCAATAGCGTAAGCCTTTTAAGAAGTAAGTTTGCATAACGCCTTTGCCTTTAATCTCGATGTCGCCATTTAGATCGAAGTGATACGTGTCTTGTAAACGCGTTTTGAACGCATTTGATACATGAATTTGCCCAGCTACCCCGCTTGATTCCATGCGGCTTGCAACGTTGACCACATCGCCCCAAAGGTCATAGGCGAATTTCTTAGTGCCGACTACGCCTGCGACAGCAGTGCCTGAGTGTGCGCCCATGCGAATGCTTATATCCAACCCCCTTGCTGAAACAAATCGCGCAAAGTCTTGCGTTACCGCCAGAGCAAATCCGCCAATTCTGTGAGCATGGTCTGCCGCGGGTTCAGGAATACCGGCTACTACCATGTAGCAATCACCGATGGTTTTGATTTTTTCTAAGCCGAATTCGTCTAATCGGCGATCAAAGATTTCAAAAATATCGTTCAGAAGTTTTACCAACTCCACCGGCCCTAGCGTCTCAGACAACTGTGTGAAATTGACCAGGTCGGCGAACATAACGCTCACCTCAGGGAACTCATCGGCGATAGTCGTTTCTCCCTCTCTAAGTCGTTTGGCAATAACCGATGGTAATATATTGAGTAGCAGGTTTTCGGAAAGCTGTTTTTCTTGTTCTAGATCTTGTTTGCTTTCGATTAAGGCTTGATTCGATTCATGTAACTTATCAACCGAATCGCGGGTATTTACCACCATGGTATTGAAGGCCTTAACCAAAAGGCCAACTTCATCCTTTGAACTGTGTTGTATTTGATGTTTGTAATTGCCATCTCCGACTTCGCGGGTGGCAGACGACACTAATGATAACGGCTTTAAGACCTTTTGGCGCAGTATGAATACTGAGCTAATGCTTACTGTTAGCGCTCCTAAACTGATCAAAAGTGATAATAGTATCAGTGTATGGCCTCGTTGATGAAGCTGGGCTACTTCTTGCTTGGTTCGCTTGTCCAAAAGCACAAAAAACTCATTAATCGGGCGCATTATTTCGGCTTTAGCGGTCAAGTAATCAGTGCCATACATAATCGTACGTGCGAGTTCCATATTCGGCTCTCCTTTTTTAGAGAAGCCTCCTTTTAGGTCTTCGAATTGCCCGCGTACCGCGTTCATTGCAATTTGCTCGAGCCTCACTAGTTTGTCTGAGCGAGCCTCTGCATCACTGAGTTTACTGAACTCGGTTAAGGAAAAACCCTGTTCGATCATTAGGTCTCTTAGTGAAACCGTTTTCCCATCAGGGGTAGGGCGTTCACCTCGTTCGCCAATGACCAAATCCCAATACACCAAGGAGTAGTCAACTGGATGAGGCTCCTTGCCTGAGCGGATATTTGCTATCTCTTCAAAGTAATCGGCGTACTGTTGTTCGCCGGTAGAGACATAGAGCCGAGCCATCTTAGTGAGATCATCCGAGCTTTGTCGTAGTTCATCTGCGAGTAAGAAAGAGACATAACGGCGATGCTCGGCTTTGGCTATTTTCTCTCTCGTATCAGAAAGCAACATGAGAGTAGCGAACAGTGAACCCAACAGCATAATGAGGATCGTAAACGTCGCGATTAGGAATTTATTTATAGACACTGGTGTAGCCCTTATGCGATTGTGTGACTTGAAATTACAATGGAGTAGAATCTAACTTACTCTATTCACCAGGCTGAGGATATAGGTAAAATTAACTAGTTTATCCAAGTGGCGTAATTATGAATGTACCGTAGCTATGAACGTAACCTAACTATGAAAGCCAACCCGCGTGTTCGTTATTGCACTAATAAATTTAAAGTTGATGAGCGATAAAAGTACCAACGAAAAGACGCCGATCAGAGAATGGTTGGCGCGTTACGCCGACGCAGCCATTTCGGTATTAAATGAACGTAATAAGCTAGCTCGAAAGCACAACCGATTAGGTAAGCGCCAGCACCAGCAAGCGGTGCTCAATTATGAACAAGCCGAGCGCCAATATTTGATAGAGAAGGCTCATCTACAGCCGTCGTTTCGTTTATCTGCCACTGAGATGCTGAGTTCGGAACCAGACTTTGTGAACGATCCAGAACAAGCTACCGAAGCCAAGTTTCTGGCTGATAAAGGCGTTAAAGTTGATCAGCGTGTAATCAGGCTTAAGCTGCATGTTAAAGGTGAGGCAGAATACTTACGCCCAAGCTTAGTTATACAGGCATCAGATAAAAACATCGATGACGAACGCACACTATCGATGACCGATCTACTTTATTTTGTCGAACTGGACAACGTGGGTCTTAGTGGCGAGCCTCTTTCCTTCCTGGCGTTTTTTGTTTATCGGGATAAGACCACTTTGCCAGTGGTGCACAAGTTTCGATTGACCCAACAACGAGAATCCAGTCTTTTGCGTTGGGAGGCAGAACATCTGGATACGGCCTTCGCCAAATCGCATAAGGTAATAAAGAATTTGAACAATACGGACGGCTGCGCGGCGCTTTTCAGTGATAGGCATGATACTGAGTCATGAGAAATCAATTATCAAGCGTTAGCCCATTGGAACATTCTCCGCGCGACAATTACGAATGAGTGACAATAAAATTAAGTTGATTGCCTTGGTTGGAATCCTATTATGTTTAACAGCGGTAGCGATAGGCGCTTTTGGAGCGCACGCCTTTAAGCCACTGTTGATAGCAAACCAAAAGCTGGACGTGTTTAATCTCGCGAACCGTTATCAGTTTTATCACGGTCTCGCATTGATTTCGGTTGCGGCTCTGTTTGCCAATGAAGGCGTGTCTTCTGAACTGGATTGGCCAATCGGGCTAATGCTTACTGGGACACTCGTTTTTTGTGTGTCGCTCTATCTATTGGCGCTATTAAATGCCACATGGCTTGGGGCAGTTACACCGATTGGCGGTACGCTTCTGATCGTGGCCTGGAGCTTATTGGCATTAAAGTTACTTAAATTTAAGTCGTAAGATTTCGTCAGATATAGCGCGCTGTCAACGTTGGTGTATAATTTTCCAACATAAAAAGTACTTAACTTAGAGCACAGTAAATGCACGATAATAAACCTTGGGGTATTGAGCAAAATGCATTCTGCCTGATGTTTCACCTGAGCCAACTCACCAGCATGATACTGCCGGGAGCCGGGATAGTTCTTCCCATCATAATGTGGGCAACTAACAAAGATGAGTTTCCGATCATTGATCAGCATGGACGAAATATTTTGAACTGGTCTCTTAGCTTACTTATCTATCTAATTATCAGCATTCCATTTATGGCACTTTTTGTTGGCATAGTGAGTTTTTTTGCCTTACTGATCTTGAATTTAGTGTTTGTTATAATCGCGGCAGTCAAGGCGAATGAAGGGGTGGTATGGCGCTATCCATTGTCTATCAACTTCGTTAAGCAGCGCCCGAATCATTCTTAAACATACCCGCAGAATGAGAAGAGAAAAAGCATAGGCATCACCCATGTTCGAGCAGATTAAAACAATTGAGGTAGACCGTAAGAATTCCTTGCCGGTCGCAGACCTGCATGCTCGTTATCGAAGAACTGGAACCCCTGTCGTCTTTGGTGATCTAACTCATCGTTGGTTGGCGGCAAGTAGATGGTCGTTGGATTATCTTGATTCGAAAGTGGGCGATATAACGGTTCCGATTTACAGTGATACCTTGAGTATTAATCGAGGGCGACCTGATAAGCCGGTATTAAAGTGGCGATTAAAGTTTTTCTTGGATCAGCTATTACATGAGAGGAATGATCTGAGAGTTTCCAAGCTGCCGATAAAAACGGTGGCGGATTTAGAGCATGATTTTACTCCTCCACGGCTGGGTTTTAATTTTAATTCATCACTCACAACACTCAGTCTTGCTGGAGAAGGCGTTACCATACCGATGATTCAGGCGCCGAGTATTGTCCATTCAGTGCAGTGCAATTTTGGTGGACGAGCGACGGTGTTATTGATTCCACCTGAGTTGTCAGGGTTTATGTACCGAGTAGGGGAAAGTCAAAATACCGTTCGCGATATTGATTTTGACAAGCCTCAATTTGATAAATACCCAGCATTGAAATATTTATCTGGCTATGTGGCTGACTTAGATCACGGCGACGCGCTCTATATTCCAGCGGGGTTCTGGTATTGTGTGGCCTATCAGGGTTTGGGAATAACCTTGTCGTTTGAGTCATTAATCGGTGGTTTCACCGAATACGCCGGCGCCATGCGAAAAGGACTTTTTAGTCGCGTCATTGATTCTTTGCCGTTTCGCAACGCTCGTTTATCGCGCTTGGAAAGCCGCGCAATTGCTGAGACAAACGCAAGATTATTAAGACATAAATCTAATTAATAGTGTTGATTCGTTTTGTGTGGCGTGCCTGAACAAGCGAAATTTTATCCGAATCGCATTCGCTTTCAATACTCCGGCTATTGAATCGAATGAGCTCTGCAAGGCCTCTTATTGTGGCTGGCATGACACTTTTTGGCAGATAGGAATGATCGAAAGCTGCTGCTATGGTAGTAGAGCGATTAACTTCAATTTAGGAAACCATTGATGGAGCAATTGGTCGAAAATCGGTCGAACAAAAGGCTATTGGCGCGAACCTCGGCGATGGTGCTCGGATTGGTGTGTTTACTATCATGGTTGTTTGAATCAAAACTGCAAGGATGGTTGGTTGGACTTATCGATAAACACTTGGGTGTTTATTACCCTGACCTTACTGGCTTGGCCCTTACGTTGATTGCGATTGCTGTTCCGTTTTTTCTTACTCGGCATTCGGCTGCATTCTCCGACCAAGAATTATCCTATGAGGAACTGGTTAGCCGCTTAAAGCGTCGTATTATTTTATTATTTTTGGCGGTACCGACATTGTTAGCCATAACAGTGACGATTCATCACATGTACACTCAAATATCGGGCGCCAATCAGCCGTTGATGGAGGTTGATTTGAATGATGACTCATTTCGTTTTCTATTTCTTAGGCGAGTCAGTCTGAACGGCGAGGCAGTAAAACAAAATGTCACGTTCTCCAAAGATCGTCGGTATCAGTCACCTACCATGCTACGACGATACACTCCGATAGTGAGCAAAGATCGTTACACCCAGACGATACGATTTGTCGAATCATTTACCTCGGATTCAACCGAGATACTGAACCAAAGGCCGGTTTCAATGCAGGGCTTCGTCAGCCCTCGCGTATTGCCTGCCGCGATTCGAGCCGCATTCGAGGAAGATGGTCTTAAGATGGCGAATATTGTTTACGTGATTGAAACCGACTATGTCGATGTTAAGCCAATTCTGAAATGGTTGTGGATCGCGATCTCGATGATGACGCTAGCTGTTCTTATTCGTTTATTACTATCTCCCTATCTTCATCGAACAAAGTTACAAGCAGCGTGGGATTACCAAAGAGGTTATAGTAAAAGTAAGAATGTGAAAGATGATATCGCGCCATGGTCGTAATGTAGACTATGGCGATCGTTGGTTGTCGTATAAGGATAAGTTAAAAAACCTCAAAAGGCGCTTTCTATCGCTATTAATAGCTGAGTTGATTACCTACAATACCGCACCGAATTATTCGAAAAAGTCTCTCGGAAATGGAAAAAATAATTGAAGGTTTGATGTATCGCTCCCGTTGGTTACTAGCACCGATATACCTCGGTTTGAGCATCGCAATTTTGGCACTGGGAATTAAATTCTTTGCAGAATTGGTGCATTTGATGTTGGGTATTATTTCGATGAGCGAGGCTGATATGATATTGATCGTATTGAGTCTGGTTGACATCGCGATGGTTGGTGGGTTGCTATTAATGGTGATGATGAGCGGCTATGAGAACTTTGTCTCACGCCTTGATATTGGGGTAAATGATGAGAAATTATCTTGGATGGGTAAAATGGATTCGTCGTCTCTCAAGGCAAAGATTGCCGCCAGCATAGTGGCCATATCATCAATTCATCTACTTAAGAAGTTTATGGCGGCTGAAACCATCGATAATGACAAGTTGATGTGGTACGTGTTAATTCATATCACATTCGTTGCGTCGGCATTCGCGATGGGCTTTTTGGATGTCTTGTCTTCAAAAGCTAATAGTTCGCGTTAGTGCTCTTGCTAATAAGTGTTCGACACCCGTCGATATCTAAAGGCCCTAATTAATATGAACAAATCTGCTGAACTTTCAGAGCAATCGCTGTTTGCTTTTACCGATGAGCCGGGTAATGCTAAGCCAATTGTCATGCTTAATTTATTACGCTTTCGCGAACAGGCGAGTTACCCAGAAAGTGATATTACATGTACCGGTGAAGAAGCGTATCGAAAATATTCGAAAGCGGTTATTCCGTTGATACTTGAGGTAGGTGGTTTTCCGGTTTGGGCAGGTAGTGTACACAGCGCCTTGATAGGTAACGACGGCGAAAAATGGGACCAGGTAGCTCTGATAGCTTATCCGTCTCGCAAAGCGTTCGTTGACATGCATTGTACTCAAGCGTACATAAATTGCGTAAAACATCGCAACGCGAGTTTAGAAGATGTGAGACTGATAGAAACCCGGCCGATATTCTTCCCTCGTAGTCTGCTTCGTTTAATTGGTTTGGGCTTTCGAATTAAGTCTTTTTTCATGCCCAGACGATTAGTAAAGAATGCCAGTGCCAGAATTCAAGGTGAGGAACAGGATTAAGTTTTTGATTAACCTTTAGCGGAATAAAACGGTGTGATATAGCCTCACCGAGAGAATACGTATTAACTGAGATTTGAGATATAGGAAAATGACTGACGTAATCACGCCGACCCTCACCCAGGAACAAGTGCGAGTACTCGCATGCTTGATGGAAAAGCATTTAACAACCCCTAAAAATTACCCATTGACCCCAAATTCATTAACACTGGCGTGTAATCAAAAGTCTAACCGCTTTCCTGTTATGAATATGGAAGAAGGCAAAGTGGTCAGTAGCGCGCAGCAGCTTAAAGAACTTGGCTATTTAAGTATCGATTACGGCGACCGCATCGTAAAGTTTTCGCATCGAGCACCGGGCATGTTGAAGGTGACGCGTGAAGAGCAAGCCGTGTTGGCGATGTTAATGTTGCGCGAACCATTGACGCTCAACGACATCAAAGCGCGTACCGCCAAAATGGTGAACTTTGATGATCTAGAGCAAGTGCATGCATCCGTTACACAATTGATGTCTCGCAGCCCCGCCTTGGTCATGGAGTTGCCAGTCGCGGTTGGCCAGAGAGAAGGTCGCTACACCCATTTGTTAAGCGGCGAACCTGATTTGTCGTCGATTAATGTTAAGCCAGTTAAGACTGCAACAAGCAGTCGACCTAATACCGCTAAGCTTGCTGAACTTGAAGCACGTATCGCGCGAATAGAAGAGGCTCTGGATATGCCTTGGCAGAGCATCGAACGCCAAGACGATGATGAGCTCTAGAGCTAATACGTCATAAACAATGAACTCAGCGTCGCAAGTTTATATTGGTCTGTGCAATCCTAAGAGCCCCAGCAATGTTGGAGCGGTGCTAAGAGCGGTAGGTTGCTACCAGGCAGATGAAGTTCGCTATACTGGTGAACGTTTCGATCGAGCGCTAAAGTTTCAGACTGATACCAAAAACGCTAAAAGCCGCATTCCTTTAGTCCAGACCGATCAGCTATTGGCGGATTTGCCTCGTGCCATTCAGGTAGTTTGTGTAGAGCTGGTTTTAGGTGCAAAATCACTGCCTGACTTCCAACACCCCGAAAGCGCGATTTATATTTTTGGTCCAGAAGACGGGTCTATAAAGCAGAGTCTCATAGATCAAGCTGACCACGTGGTTTACGTTCCGACTCAGGGGTGCATGAACTTGGCCGCGAGTGTTAATGTTGTGCTGTATGATCGGCTGGCGAAGCAATGCCATGAGCATGATAATCATACTATTATTAAACGCAGCCGGGACGTCAATAATCGATTAATGGTTAAGACAAAATCTGGCCGATGAAACTTATCTCAAATGGCAATCAAATCGCCTATGAATTTGTCGACGGTAACGGCCCGTGTGTGATTTTTTGCCCCGGTTTTAATTCAACAATGCAAGGCAATAAAGCTCAGGAATTGAGAGCTTTTTGTATTGAGCAGGGCCGACCCTATATTCGATTCGACTACAGCGGACATGGCGAGTCGGGAGGTGACTTCGCAGATTGTTGTATTTCTACCTGGTTAGATGACACATTAGCGGTTATCGACAACATTGCTGCGCAGGAAACGGTACTGGTCGGAAGTTCGATGGGAGGGTGGATTGCTCTGCTCGCCGCCTTAAAACGAGCCAATCGGGTCAAAGGCTTGTTGTTGATCGCCTGCGCGGCTGACATGACAAAGTTCTACCCAAATCGCTTGCAAGGCCTAACCGCAAATCGGGACTCGTTAGGACGTACTTTTTATTCTGTGGAAAATGAGTATGACGATAAACAACCTTATTCGATTTATCAGAAGCTAATCGATGATGGATGTTCGCACTATTTACTTGATGCGCCGATTGAACTGGATATCCCGATTCAATTAGTGCATGGAAAGAGAGACGAGGTGATAGAGTGGCAACGCTCAGAATTATTATTGAACCGCTTGACCTCGTCCGATGTGAACTTATTAACACTTGAGTCGGGTGATCACCGTTTATCAACGCCGGAAAACTTGCAAAGTATTCGTTCTCTACTAATGGATATATTGCGAATAGTTGAGTGACTTAACACGTCGATATCGCGGTATTGAACACGTCTCACTGAGACCGAAATTGCGTTTCGAACACGCTTTGATATCATAGTTTTCGTTATGAAAAAAATATCCTCAATTAGCGAACTAGAGTCGACCTATGGAGCCGCCGTTCCTGGTGCACAATGGAAGGAAATCGATCACATAAATGATCATTATCGTCAATTTATTGAAAAGTCACCGTTTCTGATTTTGGCGACTCGAGGAGAGAAGGGCATTGATTGCTCACCTCGTGGAGATCCGGCCGGCTTTGTTCGTATTGTGAATCAACGATGTATCCAAATACCCGACAGACGAGGCAATAATCGCCTGGATTCCTTGCGTAATATTGTGACTAACCCCGAAGTTGGTTTGATTTTTATGGTGCCCAACGTTGGAGAGACTATCCGCGTCAGTGGCAAAGCCGAGATTTTGATTGATAAGGAGCTTTGTGACTCGTTCTCAATCAATAATCAGTCAGCTTCCAGTGTGCTTTCGATCACTGTAGAAAAGGCTTATTTTCAATGCCAAAAGGCGTTAGTGCGATCTAAATTATGGCAGTCATCTGAACACATCGATCGTTCAGAGCTTCCGAGCACAGGGTCAATGGTTAAGGAGTTTGCAGCAATGCAGAATATTGAATTCGATGCTGAAAGTTATGATGAAAACTACCCTGAACATATGAAGAAAACCATCTATTAGCTCACAGCAATCGTGTTCTGGATCATCGGTAGTGACACAATGTCTAATAATTATAAGTTTTTTATTGCGTAATGGGTCTATCACCACTATGCTTTTTTAACAAACTATCGAATAAAACCAGCGTTGGAGGAGTGAAGTGACGAATCGTAAAACGAAACCTACCGCACTGCTGGATGTGTTTATCGATTACAGTCCAACGTTAAAGCGTATGCTTCGTCGAATTGTTCCGACCACTGATATTGAAGACATTGTGCAGGAAACCTTTATTCGTGCGCATGAAGCCGAGGTAAATAAACGCATTGATCATCCAAAGGCCTATATTTATAAAACCGCCCGCAATTTAGCGCTAAATTTCATTGCAAGAAAGGAAAATACTTCATCATCTAAACTAGAGGATTTCAACGACCCAGATGTCTATTTAGAGGACTTGGCCAAGGTCAGTAATATAGAATCGAGGGAGAAATTTCGTTTGTTCTGCGCGGCTGTTCGCGAGCTACCGCCACAATGCCGCAGAGCATTTATATTGAAGCGCGTGTTTGGATTTTCGCTTAAAGAGATAGCGTTAAAGCTAGATATATCTGAAAGCACGGCTGAAAAGCATATTGCAAAGGGTGTATTACGAAGCGCGGACTATTTGAATGAAAACGGCTATCGAGTCACCATGCGCTCAAAGCACCCTATAAAAAAAAGCGGTAAGGTACATTAATCGTTGCGTAACGAGTTAGGTGCTTAAATAGTTATTTGTCATGAGTGAAATTTTAGAATTTAACAAACGAGCGCGCGTGCGAGAAGAGGCAAGCTTATGGCTTACTCGAATTCAAGAAGATATCAGTGCCGAACAGCAACAACAACTACTTGAATGGTTAGCGGCCGACAAAGACCATGAACGCGAACTTTTGGAGTTAGCAATTGTTTGGGACGAGTTGGAAGTGTTAACTGAACTGGCACCTTTGTTTGAAGGTGTATCTGCTGATTCGGGTGGTCACCTTGAAGGTACATCGACTACCTCAGTGTCGAAAGAATCAAGGTTGCCCTGGACAAGGCTTGGGATTGCTGCAAGCCTACTCATCGCGACCATTCTGGTTGGCGGATACCATTACAGAGGCTCACAGCAATCTGATTCAGAAATCAGTCGCGCTTCAGCGTCAAATGCTGATCCCGTTGATCAGATATCGTCTGCAGTGAATAGCACCAGGCACATGCTTTACAAAACATCGATTGGTGAGCAACTTGAGATCGAACTCCAAGATGGTTCCATTGCTACCTTAAACACCGACACTAAGATGTTGGTCAATTTTACGCCAACACAACGTGTAATTCGCTTGCTTCAAGGTGAAGCTCATTTTGATGTTTTTAAGGATAATGCGCGCCCACTCAAAGTGTTGGTTTCTGGTAAATCTGTGCAGGCTATCGGTACAGCGTTTAGTGTTAGAAAAAAAGGCGGTAGTGAAATCGAAGTGGCGGTAGATAAAGGGCTTGTCGCGGTTTATGAAATCACGCCCGATTCGGATAAAGACAGTGAGTCGTCACTGCGTGCTTCTCTGGACGCGGGGGATGTATTGACGATTGCCGACGAGCACCCCCAGCTTATTGAGTATGGTCTGGATGAAATGGAGGATCGTCTTGCTTGGCGTGAGGGTATGATCGTAATCAATGACGAAACGCTGGACTATGTTATTAATGAGTTTGGCCGTTACAGCGAGCAGAAGGTATTGCTGGCGGACAGAAAAATGGGTGAAATTCGCGTTGCCGGATATTTTCGTTTGGGTGATGTTGATGCGCTTTTGGTTGCCTTAGAGAAAAATTTTAAGATTCACTCCGAGTATTATCAGAGCAATAATACCTTCGTGCTCAGCCACCTGGTTGAGACGTCTAAGTAACTAATCGATAGAACTAAAAATTTGCTATTGTCGGTGGAGGATAATGCACACTCGTCGGTTTAATAACTAATGCCAGTTTTAAGTTGGCAGAATCTAGTTGTTCTGAGGGAGCCCAAAAGGCTTTTTAAATCACTGTGTACCCTACACATACTGGTAGTGTTGATATGTCCTTTGTCGGGCATGGCCTCGGCGACTGAATACGATTTCAATATTAAATCACAGCGCGCAGATAAAGCGTTGATTCGGTTTGCGAGGAAAGTAGGTTTGCCGATCTTGTTTCCAAACGAACAAGTGAGTAATCGCTACAGCAATGCAATTCGTGGTCGGTATGATTTAGATACGGCGATAGAGATTCTTTTGGATGGCACTGGTTTGAAAGCTCAAACCGGTGAGTCAGGGCAGCTACTAATTGAAATATTCAGTGAACCCGAGACAGACATGATAATTCCAAAAGTTAAAAAGAAGAGTCTACTCGCTGCCTTTTTTGGAGCGGTTTTTACCCCTACAGCGCCTCTCGTTGCGCAAGCACAGGTCAATGACAGTGCCAGTGTCGACACATTAGAAGAGGTCGTGGTGACAGGCTCTCGCATTCGGCGAAACCCATTGTCCGAAGCATCGCCAATTCAGAACATCGGCCTAGAGCAACTTGATCAAACTGGCCTGACAAATATTGGTCAGGCACTACAGCAATTGCCAATCACCGGTTCAGCCGTAAATTCCCGATTTAATGTGCCAGGCAATTCGGGCTTTCCGCAAGATGGCTCAGGCATCGGCGCAGGTGCTACCCAATTGGCACTGAGAAACGTTAATGCCAAACGTACCCTGATATTGGTCGATGGTAGACGTTGGGTAGCGGGAGCGTCGGCATCCGGTGTGCCTAGCACGGTTGACTTAAACACGATCCCCGCAAATATGGTTGAACGCATCGAAATCCTTCAGGGTGGTGCATCGGCGGTGTATGGTTCTGACGCGATCAGTGGTGTGGTCAATATTATTACCAATAGCAAATTTGAAGGTTTAAAGTTTGATGCGCAATTTGGTGAGTACCTAAGTGATGGCGATGGCGAGGATAGAGAAGTATCGGCTCTATGGGGCAAACGATATGATCGAACCCATGTAGTGGCAAGTGCGAGTTTTCAAGAGGAAGGTGGTGTATTCACCGCTGATCGTGCAGTGTCGGCGTTCCCTGTAGCAAACACCACGAGCTGTGATGTCGCTGGCACACGTTGCTCTTCTTTTACTCCGCAAGGCCGTTTTATTCTTGGGCCTAACTTCGGCTTTCAAGACATGACATTGAATACTGGCGCACTAAACGACGGTGGTGCAAATGTGCCGGTATTTGTCGCTGGAGACGCCAATGGTGGTGATTTTAGTGCCTTCACCGCGGCCGATCGTTTCAACTATAACGGTCAGGAATTTAACTACTTGCGTACACCGAATGAGCGTTTTAATTTCTTCACGCATGTGAGCCACGAGATAAATGACAATCTAGACCTATTTTTTAAAGCGTCTTACACCAAACGTGAGTCTGATACTCGAGGTGCGCCTGAACCACTCTGTCTAGGTAATGGTTGTGGTACCGAAATCACCAATAACTTTACAGTGTCTCGATTAAACCCATTTAATCCATTCGGAGTTGATCTATCTGTAGCGAATGGAAATCTGGAATTCTTTGGTCGTCGTCCTATTGAATCGGGCCCGAGATTGTTTTCTCAAGAAGCTGAAACTCTTTTCTTAAGCACAGGGCTAGAAGGAAAATTCGACGCCGGTGATCGCACCTTTTATTGGGATGCGACAATTGGCTACGGAGACAACGAAGGCGAGCAAGAGAAACAAAACTCACACAATGCCCTGAACTTACAAATTGCATTAGGCGATCCCGCTGTGTGTGCGGCCACACCAGGCTGCGTTCCGTTTAACTTTTTTGGTGGACAAGGGCCGGATGGGCAAGGTTCTTTCACTCAGGAAATGCTGGACTTCGTAACTTATACCCAGCGTGACTTTAGTGAACAACAATTGCTCGATTTAGCCTTTAATATTTCAGGCGACATTTTTAGCTTGCCATCAGGTGAAGTCGCGTTCGCAGCAGGCATAGAATATCGCGACCAAGAAGGAAGTTTTATCGCCGATCCGATCGCCGAACGTGCTGAAACGGCAGGTATTCCTGCTGGCTCTACTCGTGGCGAATTTGATGTTACAGAAATTTATGGTGAACTGAGTATTCCTCTGGTATCGGATGCGAGTTTTGCGAAATCACTGGAGGCAAATTTAGCGCTTCGTTCTTCAGATTACAGTACATCGGGAAGCGAAAGCACTTATAAAGCGGGATTGTTGTGGCAGGTAAATGATGCGTTCTCGTTACGCAGTTCTGTATCAACGGGTTTCAGAGCGCCGGGCATTGGTGAGCTATTCGGCGGTGCTGCGCGCGAAGACTTTACGTTTACTGATCCGTGTGCCGATTTTCTTGGGCAACTTGGTTCTGCCAACGGGGGTCGCGACTCCGCTCAACCGCAGAATATCATTGATACCTGTCGTTCACTTGGTGTGACTGCAGGACTAGCTCAAACAAACCCGCAGTTAAATGCTCGCTCGGGTGGCAATGTTAATTTGACAGCCGAGACATCAGACAGCTTTACCGCCGGTTTCGTGTTCAGCCCAGAAGTGAGCTGGGCCAGCAATTTTGCCATCACTGCTGATTACTATGACCTGGACATCGACGATGCAGTTCAAGGCCGCAGTCCTGGCGATTTAATCACCGCATGCGTCAACACGGGCGACCCAGGTTTCTGTAATGCAGTACAGCGAACCTCGTCAGGTCGCATCAGCTTGGTTGATAACCAATTGCAGAACATTGGTGCGGTTGAATCTTCAGGCTATGACCTCGGTGTTACATTTACCTCAAACGACACCAGCATTGGCGTATTTAACTCACGGTTTAATGCAACCATACTTGACGAATATATTGAGCGCACACCTAACCCTGACGGTACTGAAACCGTTACCGATAGAACCGGTACTCACACAAGCGAGACCTTCGAACGCGCTTTTCCTGAGCTCCGAGCGACGTCTACCATCGGTTGGCGATCAATTTCGGATCGTTGGACTGGCTCGATGACTTTTCGATACGTAGACGATATGGAAACCTCTAACGGAGAGACATTAGATTCAGCCTTATTCACTGATGTGCAGTTAAGCTATACGCCTTCGTTTGCGGAAGATGCGGTTACCATAACGCTTGGTTTTAATAATGTGTTTGATGAAGAGCCTCCAGTGCTGAATACCAGTTTGGTAGGAGTGAGTTTGGTATCTCACGATATTCCAGGTACGGTTGGATACCTACGTTTTAAGTACCAACCGAACTAATCAATTGGGAGATTAATCGAGATGAAAATGGCCCTTTATTCGGGCCATTTTTATTCGTTGTCCAAGTGTTTACCGACTTAGTTGTATAATTGTCGACACAGAGTTTTCAAATTAGGCGAACTTCAGGTGAATAAAACAGCAATTATAATAGGTGCAACCGGCTTGGTCGGCGCTCATTTGCTTAGGCTTCTGATACAGACCCCTCATATTGGAAAAGTGGTTGTCATAACCCGTCGACCGTTGGGCTACGAGTCTGAAAAAATAGAGAATCATGTGGTCGATTTTGATTCGCTTGAGAACCATGAAAATCTATTCGCGGGAGACATATTTTTTTCATGCCTCGGTACTACTCTGAAACAAGCCGGTTCGATAGAGGCTCAGCGAGTGGTTGATTTAGATTATCAAATTATCGCGGCTGAATTGGCACAAAAACAGGGCGTTAAGCATTACCTGCTGGTGTCATCAAGCGGTGCCAATCACACAAGTTCAAATGCCTATTTGAAAATGAAAGGTGAGTTGGAAGTAAAGATTGAGGCTTTGCAGTTTGACCATATCAGTGTTCTGCAACCGTCATTATTACTCGGTGAACGCGATCAATCTCGACTTGGTGAAAGTATAGGCAGTATGGTTCTGCCGATTATTTGTAAACTGCCAGGCCTGGGAAAATATAGACCTATTCACGGCAAGCAAGTCGCTCAAAAAATGCTGGATCTTAGCGTTGACCCAAAAGAAAAATTTGAACGAATTCGTCTCGATAAGGTATTTCCTAGCTAGAGCCTTCTGGTGGTACTGACCGTATATAGACGTCTTGCTTTGCATAAGGAATCTCGAGTTCGTGCTCTTGAAAAGCCTTGTAGATAAGTGAGTTTAATTCGTCGATTATGCGCCCACGGGATTGAGGGTCGGTGATCCAGCATAATAGTTCGAAATCTAAACTGGACGTGCCGAATACTCTAAAACGTACGCGATGTTCCGGTACGCTGCACACTTCTCTATGGCCACTGGCGACCTCCAATAGCACTTTCTTGACACGATCAATGTCGCTACCATACGCTACGCCGACGGGTAAGCGGATGCGGGTCTTTTGGTGATAACCGCCCGATTCATTGATTACTTTTGAGTTCCCCATGACGGCGTTCGGAATGGTGATTTCTGCATGGTCGGTGGTGAACATGCGAGTGCTGCGTAATCCAATATGTGTAATTTCACCACGTTCAAGGGTTTCCAGAACCACCATATCCCCCAGTTTGTAAGGTGAGTCAGCCATAATGAATACGCCCGATATCAGATTCGCCAAGGTATCTTTAGCGGCAAAACCGATTGCGATACCGACAACACCCGCTGAGGCCACCCAAGCGGTTAAGTCTATTCCCCAGGCGCTAAATAGCAGGTAGGTTGAGTAGACTAAGATGACGATAAACGAAAAGTTTTGAAACAGAGGTAACGTCTGGGGACTAATGATTGATGACTTTCCATTTCGTTCACGGCTCATGGCCTTTAAGAGAATTCTGGATGAGTGAATAATACAAATGCACCAGACCAGTAACATGATGGTTAACATGCTACTGTCGAATCGCTGCATTAACTCTTTAGGTGTATCGAAGTGCCTAAGAGAGAGGGCCACACCGGTAACAAGTGCCGACCAAAAGATCGGAGATTTAACCGAATGAACAAGGTCGTTTCCTAATTCGGATGGAAACCTCGCGGTAAACAGCTTTATTAAGCCACGCGCTAAAAGGTGAGCAAATAGGGCGAGTAATGCGAAAACAAGCATCGTTGTAATCGCCGCGCTCCAAGCATTACCCGACAAAACTTGGTCCTGCAGGCCTAGAACTTGTTCAATTTTTATTATTGCCGCTTCAGTAAATGTCATACTCCCTCGTCATGTTGGCTTGGAGCGTTGTATGAGCTCCAGTATAAAACTTGATCTTATCTTGATGGTAATAAAAGTAGACACTATTTTTGGCTTAATGATTACGTATATTTTTTATTGCAGGCCAGGGTTGATCGTATATCCATGATGGCCGACTCTTCGTTCAGCGCTTAAATAAATCTTAATACTTGATTCGTATTTACCTATGTTACTGTGGCGAACCCTACAAAAATTATTCAATCAAAAATTATGAAAAAATTTATCATCGCATTAAGTGTCGCTGCTTCGTCATTCATCGCAACTGCCAGCCTTGCTCAGGATGCTGCTCAGTTAAAGGAAATGTCCTTGAAGGCTTGTGACGCCCAGGCATCTCAGGTACCTGAAGCGCAGCGCGAAAGCATATTGAAGATATGCAAGTGCACAGTTGAGAATACCGATTATGAATCTCTAATTAAAAAATCGGCCGCGGGGGATGAGTCAGCTCAAACTGACGCGATTGCGGTTGCTCAAAAGTGCCAGAAAGAAAATAGCTAGGGCAAACTGAGCATCAATAAATCAAAAAAGGGAGCGTCTAATATGCTCCCTTTTTACTTTTTTAAACGAAGCTAGCTTGAAAAACCCGAGCCACTGCTTGCCTCTCCAAGGCGAATAAGGCGACTGTCGTAAACCGCGGCTTGGCGATGGAAGACAATCGCTTGGTATTCAGGGTTGCTTACCATAGCTAAAAAGGCACCTGAGTTTGGGTATCGCGCAATAAAAGCAATATCCCAGTGTTCTTCCTGCGGTCCAATGAGCACGCTTTCAGGCTGGCCTCGCCATATTATCTCACCGCCAACACCAGAAAATATGGGTCCGCTTTCTTTACCGTAGTTCTTGTATGCTTCTGCCCCCGTCGCGTTGCGGCCATCTTTGTAGCTTGCAACATCGTTTAACCGAATCAAATTGAGCATCATGATTGGCGTATCTCTGGGTAAGCTCTTGAAATATTCGAATTGTTCTTTGTTCGGGTCGATGCTCTGGCTCATTTTAGATCCGCGCTACGGTATAAATTATTGTTGATGAATCATATCGGGCTTCGGTAAAAATATTGTGACTTTCGCCTATGCGGCCGAATTTAAGTCATGCGGAATCTGTGCAGTAAGAAACAGTTGCTCAGCGCTGAGCTTTTTTGAAAAGAGTAAGCTCGCGCTCTTGACTGGGGGACGTGCGGCTAATAAGCCTTGAAAATCCCGATTAGTCGCCGTGCAGATTGGGTGCCTGTTGTTTATTCGCATGTCGCGGCTTAGCGGATTTCGATCTCGAGCTAAGCTGTAGTAATGCACCCAGTGTAATCAAACATAGCTCGATTAACGCAGAAAAAAGGAAGCCTAATCCGAGTGCCCAGGCTATGCCGTGGGTATCCAGCTTTATGGCATAGTCATAACCTTCCCATGTTTCGGTTTGTATTGTTTTAACCGGGTTGGCAAATGCATGCCAATATCGTTGTTGAAAGCTTGAATTGAATTGTGCCCAGGATCTATTCAGAAATTGAGCGCGGCTGTACAAACTCGCAATGCTCGTGCCACCATCATTAATGACTGGGTCTGCATTTTTAGCATAGTGCTGAATTAGTGTTTCGATATTGCCATTGAAGTATTTGTTGGCGTCGGCTTGAAAACCTTCCAGGCTGGTTTGAGATTCGAGCATGTGTGACTCAAGCCGTTGACCGTATTGATCGACAAAGCTTGGGACCTGTACTCCAATAAACGCTCCCCCCACGAAGAGTGTGATGCGAATGTATTCAATTAGAGTTCTCATGGTGCGAGGGTAGCAGCTATGACTCTACTTCTGAGTGATGTGAAAAATTTGAAACAATTTGTTAAGGCTTTATTTTGACAGTGAATCCAAATGCTTTTGAGTGTACTGACATTCGAGTTCTAACTCCTTAGCAATGGTTTCATCAGCGTATTGTTGCAATTTCTTTTTGCCAAACATTATCTTGGCTTGCGTATTAAAATTTGCGGAAAATTGACAGCCCTTCGAATTGGGTACTAAGCTCATTGTGCCGCGAATTGACAACGGGGCACCGTCTATTTCTGTTGAATTATCGCAGTTAAACTGACTGTCGTTTTGTTTCCATCGTTCGTTAGTGGTCGCGGTTTGAACCTTTTTTAAGAATGCTGAAAGTACCGCAGGCACTTTTATTTCCCGTTGTCGAACGAGCGTAATTTGGCAATCACTTGGAGCTCCGCTGCTGTTACAGCTCGCGCTCGAGCTGCCCAATGCAAGCGCTCGTTGTTTTAAGAAGCTGGGGTCGGTCAGCGTTTTAAAGACTAAGTTAATTTCGTGCTCAAACTCATGTGTAATTTGCATAAGTAATACTCCTAATTAGTGTTCTTGTTATTTGAAAAATTAGCTCAATACAGACTAGCGATTGACCAGTAATAAAATACCCAAGGCCACTATTAGCCCCATTACCATCTGCTTAAATCGGTGCTCTGGGATACGCCTACGCACTTTGCCGCCTAACCAAACACCGATTGCTACCGGTATAATTCCGAGCGAATAAGTCGCTATTGAATCAATGTCTAAAGCGTTCAAGTGTATTAGGAAGCCAAGCATAATTAAACTGTTGAGCGTAAACGAGATATTTATAGTTTGCACTAGCACATCTTTGCTTATGTTCAATGAAAGTAGATATGGCATTACCGGGAATATCTGCGAACCCGTCGCTCCGTTTACCATACCAGTAGTAAAACCGACAAAAGGGTTAAACTTTGGAATATGGGCGTCCTCAATTTTAGCGGTATGATTAAGCCAGCCCCAGCAACCGTAAATGACCAACACCACCGCTAATACCGATACTGATGCGCTATTATCCGTTTGACGTAGTAGTTGTAAACCAACAAGCATGCCGGGCGCACTCATCAGAATCATAAACAGAAATCGACTGAGGCTGATTCTAAAGTTTCCGGCCTCAAACATCACAATTAAGTTGGACATCAAAGAAGGCAATACGACGATGGAAATGGCTGTTTTTAGTTCAATAACATTGGCCAGCATCGCTAAGCATATGGTTGAAAAACCTAAGCCCAGTGACCCTTTTATAAACGCTGATACCACGAGCGAAAATATTACAAATATAAAAATGGTTTCAGGCATTTCGCTATTTTAAAGCAATCGTTTTGTCTTGCAGTAACTATTTAAATATTGCCAGAATTGTTGCATTGAGACTCATTAAGACGTTAGGCTGAGTTAAAAGCAAACAGGCCACCTATGGACAGAGAATTACCCGTCGTTCCATCTTTGATTTTTATTGTCAGCCTTATCATGGTGATCGCGCTATATATGCAGGTCTCACCACAGCTGCATCGCCCTCCAGTTTCTCAGATACTTAATACTGATGGCGGTTTGAGTGTTGTCTACAAAAATAGGCTGGTTGCACTTGAGCTCAGCAATTCAAACATTTCTTTTTCAGACTATGGCGTTAGTCAGTATGTTGGCGAAGTGATGCCATTGGTGAATGGCGCATGGCTATTAAATACGGGCTGGCAGCATACGTCGCTGTGGCATAAGTGGCGCCGTTATGAACGTAAAACTGAGGTCCAAGCTGATGGTGGTAGTAGTCTTCTGCGCTGTGATAAACAGTTTATCGCATGCACTCCTTGGGGTAACCAGGAGCTGCATTTTGATACACCTTGGTCAGGCGTAAGTATTAGCGATGATCGCCACGTTATTCTTGATACCGCTCGGCATAAATTGTATTTAATTAATGATGCTGGCGAGTTGTTAGATACACTTGAGGGTTTTCGCTTTCCAAATCATGCGACACTGTATGATGGGTTGGTATGGGTCGTTGATACCAATCGCAATAGGCTCGTGCCATTAAGAATGGAAGGCGATCAGCTGATTACGTCTGGTGAACCGATTAGCCTATACAGCTTCGACGGTATTAGTAGCGAACATCGATTTCCATCGATGGTTTATCGATCGAGTAACGCCTGGTACGTGCTGACTCATGCTAACGGAATGAATGACGGTAAAGTCTACCGTCTCGAAAGCGGAAAGGCGACGCAGTTATTTGAGTCACAAAGTGATATCACAACGCTTCATTTTGGAAATAACCATTTAACTGCCGCGGCTTTCTCAGATCATTCCCTATGGTCAATGAATGTTATTAATAATGAGTTGAAGTCAATCGAAAGTGTTTCTTTTAATGAGGCGCTATCGTTGGTTGATCACCAGATAAGGTTGCAACGTCTTGAGTTCTATTTGTACGCCGGTTTTATTATTGCGATTGGTCTTTTCGCTTTAGTATTCTCGTTGATTAAATCCAGCCCTTCTTCAGAAAATTCGAGGAGAATATTGGTACCACCACACTCTAAAATTGCCGAGTTCAGTGGCGCAAATGGTGAGGTGATTTGGCTAACTAGAAATGCTGAATTAGTGGAACTTTACAAAAAATCTGAGCGCTATTTTGTGATTATCAACTGGTCGGTCGCTGCTGTGATTATGATCATGGGCGTTTTCATTCTTAAACTCGGAACAGATGACGCTCTATTGCGTGAGCTTGTTCTGTTGGTATTGCTGTTCTGCACCATCATTCTTTCGCTACCTTGGATCATTAAACGTATTTTCGCTAAGATTTTGGATTCTCGCCTTGGTTCTGATGGCGAATCGCTATTTCTAAGCGATGTGCATTCAATTGCGGGTCGGAGAAAGATTGATCTACAGAATGCAATTTACAGCAACCATGATTTATTTGATGGAGCGAATTACCTGGCGTGGCAGAACTATGCAAAGGTCTACTACGACAAAGCCGAGTTTGAGTCGCTCGTTTCACCGTTACTGCGAGAAGCCCGAAAAGTAGGGCATATGAGAATGTATCTGGCACGCCTGAAGGCTGGCGAGCGTACCGCAACAACAGAATTGTTGTTTATCATGATGGCTTTCATTGCTTATGTGTCACTTAAGAGCGCCAATGTAATCTAGTCAATCGATTGAAAAGAGAGTACTATTTTCAATGGCTTATCGGCGCTGTGATTGGCGCACATTGGAGTACGAGGTTCCGAGAAGATGAAAAAACTATTATTACCTTTTATGAGCGGTTTCTTGCTGATGAGTGCCTTGAATGCCCATTCACAAGATCTGGACAGTGAAAGCGAAAAGTTAGAGAAAATTGGAGCTGAAATTAGCCAGGATATTGGTCAATCAGGTCGTGATGAGCTGGAAGAGGCCGCGAACCAAGAAATGGAGCAGAACTCTGACAGAGAAATGGCCCAAGACGAAGAAGTTCAAACAACAGAACCCGTGCAAACTGATGATTCGTTATGGCAAGAAACCCAAGCCAATGTAAACTTGGTGAGTTTGAGTGAGTATTTAGCTGCGTACCCTAATGGTAAATACTCGGATGAAGCGAGAGCCACCTTTCGGGCGTTAGAAGAGAAAGCGCTTGCTCGTGCTAAAGAAGATAAAGCTCTGGATACCTACCGAAAGGGTCGCATCGCAAATGGTTTGGTTTTGGAGCTTGCTGGTGCGCTTGATGAGGTTAAACCCTATGTTCGTTCAATGTTAAATTCTTGCGGTTATGCTTTAGCGAAGCCTCATCGCTTTGCTAAGCGTGTTTATCCGACATTAGTGATCCGCGGCAAGACGTATACCGGTAAATCGGATTTAGAACACACGGTGACACTGGATCTGTCCGTAACCTTGAAAACCACAACGCGCGAAATTAAGGAGCGCGAAAAAATGAGATCATACCGTACCTCGCCTGTAGATACTCACCAAGCTCTGATCGCAGCGTTTGAAGATGTTGGTGCGCAAATGGAATCCGGAGGATTTTGTCGAGGGTGATAAGCTGCCAGGTTTGATCCCTGGCTTTGCGTAATTGAACGCCAAAATAAAACTCGATGTGATGAGCACGCACCTGTTTCATTTCGTGCCAGCGGATCAATCAGATGGTTACGCGATGTAGCAAACAGGTGAGACCGAGAAGCATAAGTGTTATTCTTTTATTGCCATCTCGATGAACGCACTATGAGATTTTTGATAGCACGGCCGTTGTCGAATTCGCGCCACATAGTTCGAAACCTTGGGTGATGCAACTACCCAATTGAACACCATTGCGAAATCGAGTAGACCGCCAAAAACGACATCGGCCGCCGTAAACTGTTCTCCAAGCGCCCAATCTTTGTCAGGCGTCATGGCTTCGATAGTCTCCAATATACGAGGCATATCCCCCCATCCGGCTGATTTTGGTTCTGGGTGTTCTATTCCAACACTGGCCAGTGAGAACGCGGGCTCAATAGTGTTGCCTGCAATAAACAGATAGCGATAATAGTTGGCACGACCAATCGAATCAGCGTTAGGTGCGAGCTTCTTTTCTGGAAACTTATCTGCGAGGTAGGCACAAATCGCAGCCACCTCGGTGACGACTATTCCATTATCCACAAGGACAGGAAGTTTGCACATTGGGTTGATGTCCTGAAAATCGGCAACATTATTTTGATCGGCTGTGAAGTCGACTATGATTTGTTCGTGCTGAGCATCCAGTTCCTTAAGCATCCAGTCAGTGGTGACCGCTCGGCTCATCGGGTTGAAGTAGTGTTTCATGCGTTTATTTTCTCGAAGTTATGGAGTGATGCTGAACGATGTATTGATTGCGTTAGGCCGATTCTAATTAGTCTGAACCGCCTTAACGATTTGAAGTATATGGTCTAATATGACGTTATATGACATATTATAATAATGAACAAAACCAGCTTCGAACAACGTGCAGATCGGCGAGACCGCCTCATCGGTTTGCTCCGGTCCGAGCAATATTGGAAGACCTCAGACCTACGCGAACTCTTAGGTATTAGTCAGCGTACTGTGATGCGTGAGTTGGCCGAGTTAAGGAAAGCCGGTTACCCAATTGAGTCAGACAGAGGTCGTGGGGGAGGCGTCCGTTTGAATGGCCGGTGGGGGATTGAACGCTTAAATTTGAATCATCAGGAAGTTGTTGAACTGATACTTTCCTTAGCGGTTATGGAGTCTCTGCAATCGCCCCTACTCACTGGTAACTTGAAAGCTATTAAACAGAAGCTCTTCCAAGCCTTCCCGCAAAAGCAACGAAGTATCGTCAGTAATATTCGTAAACGAATAATGATTGGTGATAATGCAAATGCAAACGTAGTTTCTCGTTACACGACACCAACAGCGCAAATTTCAGAGAGCATAGCCGAATCATTTCTAAATCAGAGTTTATTGGAAATCGAGTATGTATCCGAGGCCAATGAGCAAACCCAGCGAGTCGTTGAAGCGCAGTATATCCTGCTAAACTGGCCAATTTGGTATATCTTAACCTGGGATCATCTTAGAGCATCATCTCGAGTATTCCGAATAGACAGAATCAAAAGTGCGTGTGTCGTTGATGGCAACTTTCAGCTTCGCCCCAAGCAATCGTTCACCGATATATATTCTCCATTTTATCAAACCATTTGAACGCTGCCATTCCGGAAAAACCCACAACGATCCTGAAGCCATTATTAGGAAAATCACGACGCTATTTGTGTTAGTATAGGCAGGTCGAATGATCGGCATCAAATCCACATATATTTTGATTTTTATGATTGCGCTTTAAAACTAAGCCATTTTTAAACTGCTCTATCCATTGAGCAAAATACAATCTGCGTACAACCAATCCGATTGCTCTGATAATCGGATACCTAAGAGTTGCGCAAAAAATCGAGATATAAAATTGAACTATTCAAATATTCGTAGCGTGAAAGCTACCGACTTACCATTCCTAATTAATGTGGTTGACTCAAGCGGTTTGTTTCCGGGAGAAATGTTAACGGACATGATCGGGGACAATCTAGCCGACAGTAGTGGTCAGCAGTATTGGCTAACTTATGAAACGGATACGCCAGTCGCTGTTGCTTATTTTGCTCCTGAGCAAATGACATCTGGAACTTGGAACCTCTATTTAATTGCAGTGCATGCTGATCATCAAGGGTCTGGAATTGGCACTCAATTAATGAACTATGTGGAGAATTTTTTACGCTCAAAAGGTGAGAGAATTCTCATTGTTGAAACGTCTGACTTAAAGGACTTCGAGCTTACTCGCAAGTTTTATCAAGACTTAAACTATAGCAAGGTAGCCCACATTAGAGAGTTTTATGATGACGGTGAAGGCAAAGTTATTTTCCTAAAAAAATTGATCTAAACCTCAGGCTCGTATGCCCCCATTTAGTTTGTGGGGGTATACGCCTGCCTTGGTACCGCAGAGCGTAACTTCAAGTGACGACGGTCTTCCTTTGTGTGCCCTTGAGTTTCAACTATTGATCTGAGCCTAGTGATGTTTCGCAATCGACATCGCATCTGACGTTTCACGAAGGGGTTCTATCGTCCAATGCGAGCATCAAATTTCCCCAAAAAGCACATGGGGTCCCAAAAGCGCCATACTAATTCTTAATTGTAATATTTATAGTATTTATGGCTCGAGTATGACCTAAGCATGAACGTGACCGACGAGTTGCGCTTGAATGCATGCTCTGAGTTGCTTGTATGAAGTCTAAGCGGGGGCTTAGTTATCAAGCACACACAATACTTAAAGAATCTCTGAAGGAGGAAGTAATGAAAAAAACACTAGCACTCAAGTTAGTTGCCGCAAGTGTGATTGCCGCTGTTGGCATTCCACAAAAGGTGAATGCCCAAGAATTAGAAGAGGTCGTTGTTACTGGTATTCGCAGTAGCTTAAAACGGTCTCTTGATGTAAAACGGAGTTCAACCCAGGTAGTCGATGCAATCTCTGCAGAAGACGTTGGTAAATTTCCCGACGCGAATGTGGCTGAGTCATTGCAGCGCATTACTGGCGTTGCGATCGACCGAACAGGCGGTGAAGGTCAATTTATTACGGTTCGAGGTCTAGGACCGGAATTCAACACGGTGTTATTGAACGGGCGTACCTTAGCCACAGATAATGATGGTCGAGAATTTTCGTTTGATGTTTTATCGTCGGATATCATCGAGCGTGCCGAAGTGTTCAAAAGCTCGGTGCCAAATTTACAATCGGGTGGCATTGGAGCCACTGTGAATATTGTAACTGCTCGACCCTTGTCAAAAGGGCCTGGCAGCAGTTTTAATTTTTCAGCTGCGGGAATTTATCAGGACTTAGGTGGTGATTTTAGCCCGGAATTGTCTGCGGTGGGATCGTGGGTCAACGAAGAGGGCAATCTTGGTGTTGTCGGTGGTGTTTCTTATTCCGATCGTTCACTGCAAATTGATCGAGTATTAACCGGTGGTTTTAATCTGTTTGGTGGTGCCGGTGCGATTTTTGCCCCAGCGAGTTCAACCGGCTTGCCGGCTTCGTCGATTAGCTCATTGCCAGAAGGAACACGGGTACAGCAGCAAGCGATTGTAAGTCGCGATATTCAAGAACGCGAGCGACTCACTTTAAATGGTGGCTTGCAGTTTCAAGCAAATGAGAAATTAGAGATTACGGTTGATGCGCTTTACTCAACGTTTGACATCAGCTCATTTGATACTCAATTCTCAGGTTTCTTTTCTCCATTGTTCATTAATCCCATTATTGACGGGAATGGAACCGTCGTTGAGTTCAATCGTCCGGGGATCGACTTTTTAGCTAACAACCCCGCCGTTGCCGCCGTTAACAGTGGTTTGTCACAAAACGATAATGTGCTGACATCAAATGAGCGCGAAGCTGAAAGTTACTTATTTGGTGCAAATTTCGCTTACCAAATTAATGATAGTCTGTCAGTTAATTTGGATTTATCCACCTCAGCTGCGACGCGCGACCAGACCAATCCATTTGTTGTGTTAGGTGCGCTTGCACCACAGTCCCCCTTGATTTCATTGCAAAATGGTGGAGACATCACTTCTATTACCAATATTGTAGGCGCGCAAGACACATCCATACAACGATTGCACTTTGTGAATGTTAACCGACAAGAAGTTGAAGACGATATTGACGAAGTAAAGATTGGTGCAGATTGGGATTTCGATAGCAGTGCGCTTTCTCGAGTTTCATTTGGTGCCGCATTGAGCGACCGAACCAAGTCACGAGATTTATTCGATAACTTTTCAGCGACACAAGGCGCAGGTATCTTTTGCGCGTTCTGCGGGTACACCGTCGATTTTGATGACGGTATTTTGCAGCAAGCTAATTTGGACAGTTTTCTGAGCGGTGTAAACGGCGCTAACAGTATTCCCACCAATTTTCTAACCGCCAGCTTTGAGGATGCGTTTGCTCAACTAAATGCGGATGTTAACCTGGACGATCCAGCGCGAACCGGCAGTATCTCTGCGGATGAACTTCGCGCTCGACGTGACGCAGCGGGTGGTTCCATCTTTGGTTTCTTTGAGCCTGATTTGAATACCGCAGGCAGTTTTGAGGTTAATGAAGAAGTCACCTCATTCTTTGTCAATACTGAATGGGGTGGTGAGTTGGGCGGCGGGATTCCGTGGTCAGGTAACATCGGTTTTCGAGTTGCTCGTACGGAAACCACCTCATTGGGCGTAGATCAGCCTGTACTGCAGATTTCCGAATCTGCCGGCGATACGCAGTTAGAATTTTCATTCGGTCCACCAACATTGGTTGCCATTGATAATTCATACACTAACTTCTTACCATCCGCCAATATCAAGTTTGATATAGCGGATGATAAAGTGATACGTCTTGCATATTCAGAAACAGTGACTCGACCTACATTAACCTCTTTGGGCGTGAGTAACACCTTTGGTGGGCGCTCTAATGCACCAACCAGCGGTGGCGGAAATCCAGAGCTAGAAGCGTTTGAATCGAGCAATTTCGACGCGTCGTTTGAATGGTACATTGACGATATCACGTTTGTTGGTGTCTCTGCGTTCTACAAAGACTTTGACAATTTTTTGGAGTCTCAAACGTTGCCAATTCCCCAGCAGATTGTTATTCCGGCTGGCAATGCGGGTAACCCTACTAATACAGACGTTGTTCAAACGGTGAATTTTCAGGATACGCGCACGCGAAATGGCGAGACTGGTAATATTACAGGTGTAGAAGTTGCCTTGCAAAAGGGGTGGGACAATGGTTTAGGAGCCTCATTGAATTACACCTACGTCAGTAGCGATATTGACCGAGCGCCGGATTCCGGTGCTATCGATTGTGATTATAATGGTTTGTCTCCAAACACCGTCAATGTCAGTGGATTTTATGAGACCGAGAAAGTATCAGTAAGGTTATCGTACAACTATCGCGACGAGTTTTTGGTTCAATGTTTTGATGCACAAAGTCAGCCTCGCGATCGCGAAGAATTCGGCCAGTTCGATTTATCGGCATCTTACAACATTAATAATACTTACCAGGTCTTTCTGCAAGGCGTGAATATTTTTGATGAAGAACGTCGAGATTTTTCGATTTTCGAGAATCGTTTTCTAGAATATGAAGATACGGGCGCGCGATACACCATTGGTGTTCGAGGTGATTTCTAAGATTTGATAATTTTTAGGTCACCGATGGAAAAAAGCGGAGGGTATCTAGCTCTTCGCTTTTTTTCTGCGAAAAGGAAATGTTGGATTATAGTCGGTCACGCATTGCCATATTTCGATAGGCGCTTGGCGAACACCCAACAACTTTGGCAAACTGTTTGCTGAAGTGGAACTCATCGCAGTACCCGAGTCTTGAGGCGATTTCATGAATTGGACTCGTTTCTTCTCTAAGAATACTACGGGCCTTTTCCATCGTGTGATGGATGATATATTGCTGAGGTGGTAGACCGTATACTTTCTTAAACTTTTTACGAAAAGTTTCGTAGTTCATACCAATATTTTCGGCCGCGCGATGCGAATCGTTTTCCTTCGCGAGTACAGCCTTGGCATGTTCTAACCAGTTTTTGTTCTTGCTGGAATCTACCTCAGTTGCTCGATGAACATCGGCCAGAATTTGCTGGAGTTTCACTACGCTGCTGATAGCATTGTTTGGATCATCGTTACGCTCTACTCCACAGGCCCTAAAAAAGCGATCTCGCCAGTATTCCATCGGGGAAAGATTTATCACCTTTTTGCTGAGGTCGAAACACTTTTGCTTGTACCACAGATCAAATATTTCACCTTCAAAAATGATATACACTTCGTCCCAAACTTGACCTTTATCGGGTCCGTACCAATGCGAAATATCGGGGTGTATTTGAATGAGGTCACCAGGTTTGATGGCAATATCAATTCCGGTTTCGTCGCGGTAACGACCACTCCCGCCAAATAAATAAACCAGCGAATAACTGTGCAAGATGCGCTCTTTCTCTAGGACACCAACACCTTGAATACTGGTGCCCGCTAAACTGATGCCGCCAAGCGGCGATAGTTCGGTATTGTGAATTAAAACATTCGAGTTGTAGTTATACATATCGAAAAAATTCTTAAAGCGGGTATAAGTAGTATTTACATAGACCGTAGAACCAAAAAACACATTACATTGAGTTTGCTATTTATAAACGCGAATTGATCGTCAAATCTTCGAATTATAGAAGCCTAATATATCTTTCCAGTCTTGCAGATAAGCGTCGCGCTCTTCCTGAGCCTTAGCTGACCAAATGAACATCGTCATCATGTCACCCAAGGCAATTGCCACAGAAATCTTTCTTCTTAGTGTTTTTTCATCGATAACAAAATCGCTTTGGCTAAAGTAATCCATCAATAGCCGCTGCACGCGTTCATTTAAGCGGCCGTTTACTTCATTAAATTCTTCGGTGCCACTACTCGCTACGATATGACCAATGATATCTGGGTGTGCCTGATAAAACTCGTGCGTTGCGTTGATCAGTAGTTCGCTTAGCTCGACTAAGTCATTAATAATGGGGTTTGCTTCGATGATCGCAGAAAAGTGATCGAAGTATTGGTCTAGCAGGCGCTCGATTAATGCAATTTTCACGCTCTCAACATTAGGAAAGAATTGATAGACGGAGCCTACTGAAACACCGGCCCTATCGGCAATTAAGTGAGTGGTTATTTTTTCACATTCTGGGTCACTCATTAGCGTCAAAGCGGTGTCGAGAATCTTGTTAACACGCTCTATCGCGCGCGCCTGTACGGGAACGCGTCTTTTCTTAGCGGTTCTTTTTTTAGCAAGGTAAGGCATAATTTAAATCGTTTAATGGCATTCTTTTTCGGAACAAACGTATTGTAAAACATGTTTGTCTAAAAAGATTGTTAAATATGACAAATTGTCATATTATGAGTTTAAGAAGAGTAGCGTAAACCACATTTCCCCTAGTTTTAGCAGACTATGATGAATATACAATTTAGAGAGGTCATACTGAGATGAAGCCCGCAATTTCTAAAACATTGCCCCAAACATGGCTTAGTCTGCGTCAATTCTGCGTATTTTTTCTTATACTAAGCGCCACTGTGTCAGCGAGCGCGGCAGATGAATATACAGTAGAGCTGTACGACACATATTGCAAGGCGTGTCATCGCATTGCTGGGGCTGGAGCTCCTGTTGCTTTTAATAAAGAAGACTGGGATCAACGTATGAAAAAAGGCGTCGAGACCTTGGTTAATAACGCGGTAAACGGGATTGGCAATATGCCTGCTCAGGGACTATGTCAGGAATGTTCCTACGAAGATTTCGAAGACCTTGTCACCTATATGTCAACCGTTAAATAATTCACCTTAGATAAACGTTATAAGAGTAATAAAGATGAGTTACCGAGCACCGTTCATTAGTCGCCGCCAGATGTTGAAAACTGTGGGTGCGGGAATTGCAGCGACATCGGGCTTAACAGCTTGCTCTGAGCAAGAGCCAGCGGGCGGCAAGCTAAAGCCCGACACAGTCCCTGTTATTGGCGCGAATGGCCGGCCTGTACTGCCGTGGAGTAATTGGTCAGGGAATCAACGTAGCCAGCCAAATCTGCGCAGTGTGCCTAAGACAGAGGAAAAGCTTATTTCATTGATTAAAGAGTCGAATCAGTCGATCCGTTGTGTTGGTGCAGGTCACAGCTTTAGTCCTTTGGTTCCGACTCAGGAAACGCTCGTTTCTCTTGCCCGCTTACGCGGTTTAATCAGCATTGATCAAACAAACCAAACCGCCACTTTTGGCGCTGGTACATTGCTAGGCCAAACAGGTGAGCCTTTGTGGAATCAGGGCCTGGCGTTAGCTAATATGCCTGACATAAATACCCAGTCATTAGCGGGTGCGATTGCTACTAGCACCCACGGTACAGGATCGACTTATGGATCGTTATCGAGCGATGTTGCGGGTCTGCGTATGATCTCTAGCAGTGGCGAGATTATTGAATGTAGTGCACATCGAAATGTGGATATTTTTAACGCAGCGCGAGCTAACCTTGGGGCGCTCGGGGTGTTGACTCAGATAACACTAAACGTAAGAGACAAGTTTAAGTTACACGAAAAGCAGTGGATCTTAAAAAGTGGCGAAGCTTATCCTGTTGCAGAAAAACTTCTGGCTGAGGGTAGACGCTTTGAAATGTATGCCTTTCCACATGGTGATTATTCAATGATGATTACCTTTGATGAAACTGAGCAGCCAATTAACGACAATCACGATCATGCCGAGTCTGGTGACAGCATTCTAGAGCTCAAGAAGTGGACTGAGCGTTTACCATGGTTACGAAGTTATTTGGTTAACTCGGCTCTAAAGGAGGCATTAGGTCCTGTATCAGAGAGGGTCAATCGAAGTTACGAAGTATTTGGAAATTTACGCAATGTTCGATTTAATGAAATGGAATATTCTGTCGCAGCGAGTGATGGAATGGAATGCTTGCAGGAAATTTTATATACCATTAAGAAGAAGAAAATTGAGGTGGTTTTTCCGATCGAATATCGCTACGTGAAACGCGATGACATTTGGCTTAGTCAGTTTTATCAGCGCGACTCCTGTGCCATCAGTTGCCACAATTTTGCGGACCGTAACTATCAACGATATTTTGCTGCAATTGAACCCATTTTTTTAAAATACGGTGGTCGACCGCACTGGGGAAAAATACATACCCTCACGGCCAATGATTTTGCAGAAATATATCCACATTGGGATGATTTCAAGCGTGTGCGCAGCGAGTTGGACCCGGATGGTCTGTTTCTGAACACCCATATCAAGCAGCTATTTGTATCATGAAACGGCGAATATTTTTGGGTTCCGCTGTCGCGCTTGCGGTTATTGGCGCGATAGCGAGCAAGCCGCGCCGTATTGGTGGACCGCATGATCGGTACTTCGAATCTCTGAGTGGGGAGCTGCAACGAAACAATTTGTTTAAGCCAAAGATGTTGATTGATTTGGATATATTAGACAAAAATATCGACAACATGCGTGCCATGCTCAACCCCCACGCGGCGTATCGCATTCCAGTGAAGTCGTTACCCAGCATTGACTTAATCGACTACGTGATGAAGCGCTCAAACACCAAGCGATTAATGGTGTTTCACCAACCGTTTCTGAATGCAGTTGCTGAACGTTTTAGTGATGCTGATATTTTGTTTGGCAAGCCTATGCCAGTAGGTTTAGCGAACACATTTTATCAAACGATAAGCCCGGATAGTGGCTTTGATTTAGACACACAATTACAGTGGCTAATTGATACTAAAGAGCGCTTAGACCAGTACTTGGCACTGGCGAAACAGCTTAATCAGAAGATGCGTATCAATATTGAAATTGATGTTGGGCTACACCGAGGTGGTTTACTTGAACCTGAGAGTCTAGTGCCACTGCTGGACATTATTAGCGACAATTCAGATTTGTTTGAATTTTCGGGCTTTATGGGCTACGACCCACACGTCGTAAAATTGCCTGGTTTTATTAAAAGTGTCGATGATGCCTTTGCTGATTCGCAAGCGGCTTACCAGGCATTTATAGATGTTGCCTTATCTCACAAATTGAATATTGAACTGGACACGCTCACGCTTAACGGCGCGGGCAGCCCGACGTTGGCGCTGCATTCAAAACAAACAGTGTGTAATGATTTAACCGCGGGCTCTTGCCTGGTAAAGCCAAGCGATTTTGACATCAATACACTAGAAAGCATGATTCCCGCGTCGTTTATTTCTACACCTGTGCTCAAGCAGTTTGACGGAACTCTGTTGCCCGCAGGGGAGAACTTAGCTGGCATTATCCAGGCTTGGGATCCAAATAAAGAACAGACGTTGGCAATCTATGGTGGCAAATGGAAAGCCAGTTATGTCTCTCCAGAAGGAATATCTAACAACGAAATTATTGGTTTAAGTACCAATCAACAGGTTGTCAGCGCATCTAAGCTCGTGAATTTGAAGCCGGACGATTTCGTTTTCTTGCGGCCACACCAAAGTGAGTTTGTCTTCTTGCAATTCGGTGATATACGCACGATCCGAAACGGCGAAATAAGTGACGATATATGGCCGGTGTTTTCCAGTGGCATAGTCTAAAGGGAACGACGGTGCTCAGAGATCGTTGCCAGTTTAATTTATTAGGACTCAATAATAATGAAAAATAAAATCCTACTCTTACTGCTTTTTATTTCGGTTGCTTATGGGGCGGCCTACTGGGGGTTGAACTCTAGAGACCCGCTACTCACATGGGACTGGAGCAAGATAGATACGGCTAATAAGAAATTCCCTAAAGATTTTATTTGGGGTGCGGCATCTGCTGCTCATCAGGTTGAAGGTGGGCATCAAGATATTAATAACTTTGGTCGCTGGGAAAAGCAATTTCATGAGAACGGTGAACCCACGATTGTTAACGGTGATAAGTCAGGAATCGCGGCAGACCATTGGAATAGAATTGAAGAAGATACTCAATTAATGGTCGATTTAGGCTTAGACGCTTACCGTTTCTCAGTATCGTGGAGCAAAGTTATGCCAAGACCAGGGTTGGTCGATCAAGCTGCGCTGCAACACTACGTTGATGAAGTTGACACATTGATAGCCAATGGCATAGAACCAATGGTGACACTGCATCACTTTACGCACCCGTTATGGTTTGAAGATTTAGGCGGTTTTGAAAAGGCAGAGAACATCGCGCACTTTGTCGAATTTTCGGAAGTCGTATTTAATGCACTGCAATCGAAAGTTACCCAGTGGTGCACGATTAACGAACCGGGTGTTTATATGTTTGATGGGTACTTGTCCGGGCATTTTCCACCTGGCAAGGTTGACCCGGTATTGGCCGCACAAGTATTAGAGAACTTAATGCGTGCCCATGTTCGCGTTTACAATGCGATAAAATCATTACCCGGTGGCGAGCGGGCCAGTGTTGGTTTGGTAAAAAATATGATGCAAATGGATGCTTATTCGCAGTACAACATCATGGATCACTTTATTAAATTTTTTGCTGATAATAACTATAACGAAGTCGTATTGAACTTATTCAAAACCAATGAGTTCGATTTTTACATGCCCACCATGGTAGACCGTTTTGCAAAAATTCAGGGTGCGAGTGAAACGCTAGATTTTATCGGTCTCAATTACTACTCGCATTACGCATTCGATTTTAACGGAAACATTGATCAATCCTTAGAGGCAAAAGCGTATCCAGGTGAGCCTATGACTGACATGGACTATAGCATCTACCCTGAGGGGATATACCGCGCAATCAAGCGTATTTCCCAATTGAATGTGCCGATAATTATTACCGAGAATGGTATTGCCGATGATCGAGATGATAGACGGGCCGAATATATTGAGCGCACGCTTTACGCGGTTTCCAAAGCGATTGAAGATGGCTACGACGTGCGCGGGTACTATTATTGGTCATTGACTGACAACTTTGA
Organism: Arenicella sp.; assembly: GCA_965230315.1. GTDB lineage: Bacteria > Pseudomonadota > Gammaproteobacteria > Arenicellales > Arenicellaceae > Arenicella. The sequence continues at coordinate 1,862,068 of CBDDKT010000002.1, read as the reverse complement.
ATGGAACCTTGGTTACGGTCAGCGATTCGGTCTCTATCACGTTGACTTTAAGACTCAGGAAAGACGTCTTAAAGAAGGGGCTAAGCAGTACGTCGAAATTATTAGCAAGGCCAAGCAATGAATACTCGCTGTCTAATGCAGCGATTAGTCGAATTAGGAGAAACCGCTAACTAATTCGATCTCTCTTGTTTGGTTTGTTTTGCGCAGAGCTTATCACTATTTATTTGGTCCCCATATTGTTGTTGCCATTTCGCTAGCGCATCATAATAGTAATCATAAATACAAGGCACACAGCCGCTGCCACAACATTCGTATGGTGTTGGCTTTTCTGGTGGTGGTGGAATGTCTTTGTTGGGCATTTTTGAAAAAGAATCGAATAGCGATGTTTTAACTAATTGCTTTGTTATGATGGCTGGCCTACTAACATCCTAGTATAAAACCATTGGACATGACATTCGAGATCGCGTCTTACAGTTTCACAGCTTACGAGTTTGTTCTGTTGATCACAGTCGCAGCCTTAGTCGGCATGGCGAAAACTGGGTTGCAAGGTGCAGGCATGATTGCTGTACCAATTCTCGCCATCGTATTCGGTGCTAAAGCCTCTACTGGCGTTATGTTGCCAATATTGATTTTTGCCGATTTCTTTGCGGTTTATTATTACCATCAACATGCCCATTGGCATTATCTAAAAAAACTGATTCCGTTTGCCTTCATAGGGGTGGTTCTGGGTACGCTCATCGGTAATGTAATCAGTGATTCTGTCTTCACTTATTCGATGGTTGGAATAATATTTTTGGCTCTGGCACTCATGATTCATCGTGAGAAGCGACCTTCGCTTGAACTGCCAAATTCGACCTGGTTTGTTGCCGCAGTGGGAATAGCAGGCGGTTTCGCGACCATGGTTGGCAACTTGGCTGGCCCGGTTATGGCGCTTTACCTGCTTTCGATGAGGCTACCTAAAAATCAATTTATTGGCACAGCCGCTTGGTTTTTTCTATCTATTAATCTGTTGAAAATACCGTTTCATGTGTTTGTTTGGCATACCATGACCTGGGATACGTTTTTGATCAACCTCATGTTGATACCTGCAATAGCCATCGGTGCCGTATTCGGGGTAGTGATAGTGAAGAAAATACCTGAGACCGGTTTTCGATGGTTTGTGATAACAATGACGGCGGTCTCGGCGTTGGCTCTATTACTCTAGATCGTTGTCGTTGAGAAAGGGCGAGATCTACGCGATGCTGATTAGATGAAACCTGTGTTGCTACGGCTATTGATACCCTCTTTCGTCAGCTCTTAAGCTGGGTGGTCGGTACTTTGTCGATGGTAAGGATGTTATACTAATCCGATAAAACAAATGCAGGGGGGAGAATGAAAGTCAGTCAGGGGCTATTGCTTGGAGTTATCGTTTACCTGGTCACATCGTCTGGGGCCAGTGCACAGATATATAAATGGAAAGATGCTGACGGTAAAACACATTTTGGCCAGAGACCACCCAATGTCGAAGACGCCGATCAGATTAAATCTCCGGTCAGTACAGTCAGTTCAAATTCGTTTCAGAGCGTTAATGGTCCCGAAATTGTTATCTACACTACTGCTTGGTGTGGCTATTGCAAGAAAGCAAAAGCTTATTTCGCCGCCAATAAGATAAGCTACAAAGAATACGATATTGAAGAAGATCGATTTGCTAAGAGAGCCTACGAGCGAATGGGTGGTGAAGGAGTGCCATTGATACTGGTGGGTGATCAGCGTTTGACCGGTTTTAGTGAACGACGATTTGATAGCGCTTATAAACGAGCTCAATCGAATGCCCAAGGCCCGAATTGAGCGACTTTTTCATTAGAATCGTATTAAGTATTAGCCGCGTTTAGTATACGTACACATAAGCCCTAGAGGTCTGCTTTCTAAGTCCATAAAGAATGCCATCCATTCTTCGCTGCCATCTTCGTGCTGATGGATTTTATGCGGAGCGTGGCTGACCTTAACGCCCCGCTGTTCCAAGCTTGCATACTCGGATTTAATGTCAGTACATCTTAAATAGATAATGGATTCATTGGAATTTATATCATCACTTTGAGACAGCATTAAACGGACATTGCCTAGGTCAAAAAAAGCCAACGTTCCAAAGGTGTACAAATGCGGTAAGCCGAGCGACTCTCGGTACCATTGTTCCGACTTTTCAATACTTTTCACGCTGCGGGCAATCTGCCCAATAGTTAATGTTTTGTTGTTCATTGGCTGACGGTGTTTATTTGTTTTGGGATTAGCAAGGCTATTGTTGGGAATACCAATCCATTTAAGCAACGCGCGTTTATTCCGTACCCCGGTTTTTTCAATAGCATTCGCAATATGGAATTTAACGGCGTTGATGCTGATTCCAAGCCGCTTGGCAATATCGGGGTTACTTAAACCGTGTTGTGCTGATTGAACCACTCTCCATTCAGCGGGAGTAAGTTGGTCGCGGTATGGCGGTCTGCCTCGTTTAATATCGCCTGACATCGCATCACTATATCCAGCTGGAGTGTGAATTACACTACCCCTTTTTACTATTTTTGCATTCGCGCGTAAGATCGTAGTATGACCACGAACCCTGTATTGGTGACATGATAATCATTCGACCGTTCCAAAGTGATGATCGGAAAGCGCTGATCACCTTATGGAGAGAAGCCGGTTTAGCCACGCCTGCTAATAATGCCGATAAAGATATTGAACGCAAATTGCAGGTAGACCCAGAGTTACTGTTGATTGCGCTGCAAGAGACCGATATTGTTGGTTCAGTGATGGGGGGGTACGAGGGTCACCGTGGCTGGATAAATTACTTGGCCGTTGCCAAGAAAGTCCAGCGACAGGGCATTGCTTCAAGATTAATGCACGAGGTTGAGGCTCGCCTATTAGCCAAAGGGTGCCCCAAGATAAATCTGCAGGTTCGCACTACCAATAGTAACGTTTTAGCATTTTACGCATCCCTCGGTTATCTCGATGACAAGGTGATTAGTCTTGGCAAAAGACTCATTCATGATGCTTAGCGACACCTCTGTCATAATAGAACAAAATAAATGGTCCTAGTAACGCAACAAAACAACTTTCTGAACCAAATTAGGGTATCAAAAATGAAATCTATTGCACTAAGCATACTAATTTTTTCGACGCTTATCTTGAACACTATTAACACGGTCAATGCTGCCGAGAAATACACCGGAGGTTTTGATCACGTTGGTTTGGCCGTCTCTGATTTGGATGCATCGACTCGCTTTTTTGTCGATGCACTTGGGTTCAAAATAGGCGGCCGTGACAAATCATACCCGGCTGTATTTATGAATAATGGCGAAATGGGGATAACGCTTTGGCAAACTGATGAAGGCCACGTTGCTTTTGATCGAAAGAAGAATGTTGGTTTGCATCACTTGGCGATAAAGGTGCCGAGTTTTGAAGCCTTAGACTCGTTATATCAAGCGGTAAAAGAGGTTCCAGGAGTGGTTATTGAGTTTTCTCCCGAGCTAGCCTATGGAGGCCCTGCGAAGCATATGATGATTCGCGAGCCAAGTGGAAATCGCCTTGAACTGGTTCATAGACCTTCTAAGTAATTCGAATACGTTATTCTAACGATACTTTAGCGCTCAACATTTGCTTAGATGTCAAGCTGGTTAGTATGAAAAAATAGTAGATGCATATGAACTGGCGAATCGCTTTTCCAATTTTAATTTTGAACAAAGAATGAAAAAAACAGATATCGAGGTGTTCTCAGACGTTGTTAACAACGGGGTGATTCGCATGCCTGAACGTAATTATCTTGGTTCTGTTATTCAAGGCGACTCACTCTTTTTGTTGCATGGTGAGGCGATGGATATTTTGGAGGAGCTAAAACATAACCCGGGGAGCTATGCGTTTTATAAGGCGTATTCGGTGGCTAAGAGTTTGGAGGATCGTTTAACACATTACATCGAGGTGTGTGCGGCTAACGATGTTAAATTGGATTTTAACATCGAATGCAGTGTATACGATTATGATGAACCAATATAGATATCGAACGGGGGAGTCGCTACTTACCAAATTACCATGATTGATAAATTCGATGAGCTAATTAGGGTTTACGCACCAACAGTCGAAGACTTTACCTTTGTTCAGATTGGCGCGAATGACGGCCGAAATGGGGACCCACTTTATTCGTTCGTCACTGAATATGGCTGGCGAGGCATATTGGTTGAACCACAGAAGGCGGTGTTTGAGCAGCGCCTGCTTGCGAACTACTCGGGAAATAACAAACTTTCGTTTGAAAACCTGGCAATCGACGAAACGGATGGAGAGCGAGAACTGTTCAGATTGTCGTTTAGTAACGCCAGATGGGCGACAGGACTGTCATCATTCAAGAGGTCGCATCTTGAGCATCATATCGACAATGGATACGTTGAACGAATGATAGGCAAGCAGAGAGATCAGCTACCCGAAGAGCGTGCAGACTATATCGCTTCTGAAATGGTTACCACGATGACATTTAAGTCACTGTTTGATAAGCATGGAATCAAATCTCTAGACTTACTGCAAATTGATGCCGAGGGCTATGACTATGCCTTGATTCAGATGTTTGATTTTGATCAATTAAGGCCCGCCATTATTCAGTTCGAGATGCACGTTATGTCGAAGCAAGAGCAACGAGAATCGCGTGCAAAGCTTGAGCGCAATGGCTATGTCACCTTTAAGGACTATATCAATATGGTGGCTATTCAACGTAAGGTTGTTGAGCGTTTGTCAATTCAGCTTGTAGTGAATCAGTAGCAACGTTTGAGGACTTTAAGTACTTAACTCTTTACATATTCTCATATAGGAATATAATGAATATCCTATGCCTAAGACATCCAACACGCACGATACCTTTACTGCGATCGCCGAACCAAAACGCAGAGAGCTTATCGAAACGCTCATCGGAGAAGAGTTGAGCGTCAATCAGTTAGTTGAGGTAACCAATTGGACTCAGCCGATGGTTTCTAAACATCTGGCTGTTCTAAAACACGCCAGCCTGGTACACGAAAGGCGTCAGGGGCGGCAGCGATTTTATCGAGTCAACGCCAAGCAACTCAAACCTATCCAGATTTGGGTACGACAATTTGAAAAATATTGGAATACGCAGTTCGATCAACTCGACGAATATTTGTCTGAACTGCAAAACTCTGAATTGCAAAACATAGAACAAAGAAGCACTAAATTAGGGAAAAACAATGAGTGAAATAAATGTAGAACCATCCATACTAAATAGAGACTTTAACGCCCCAATGCGGTTGGTGTATGAAGCGTGGACCCAAGAAGATCATTTATGTAAATGGCAAGCGCCTGACGAAAACGTAGTATGTGAATACAAATTTGCTGACATCAGAGTTGATGGTCAAGCACTGCACAAAATGATCATGCCGAACGGGCATGAAATGTGGCTGTTGACGAAATATCAGGAGCTGAGCCCTTATACCACCATTGTATTTACTCAGTATCAATCGAATGAGAAGGGTGAAATAATGCCACCACCAATGCCCAATTGGCCAAAGGAAATTAGAGCAACGATCAAGCTCAGCGAGGATGCCGGTGTCACCAGTATGCAATTTATTTGGCAACCAATAAATCCGACCAAAGAGGAAGCCGAAGCTTGGGAAGCATCTCGCTCTCAACATGGAAAGGGTTGGGGCGGAAGCTTCGAGTTGCTCGCGGCTCATTTGGACAAATTGCTTGAGAATTAGTTTTACATGTAATTTAAAACACTCATTGTGCCGGTGCTAAACCCTTGGGAGCTCTGAACGTTGAGCGGGTTGTTCATTTCGGTATTTCTAATGTATGCGAGCGCCTTGCGCAATGAGACGTTTTTGCAGGACTTGAATGTCCACTTGGTCGAAGTCGCTTTGGTGTTCGAGTGACACAGCGGCCGCTACGCCAGCACCCTGGCCGTTAACGGCGCAACACATCATATTTCTAACGGCCGCGTGAGAATCCCTATCACCACCAGTACTGCGGCCTGTGACAATTAAGTGGCGTACGTTCTTTGGCAGCATAGCTCGATAGGGCAATTGAAAGTAACGTCCGGTGGTGGGTAGAATCAGAATCCCGTAACCGTCGATAAATTCAGGGAAAATACCAATACTGTCCTCAAAGCGGCCTTGCTCTCGAACATCGTGTGCTGTCATGTTGTAATGTGCGTCGATTTTTCGTGTGTCACGAATGCCGAGGGTCAGTCCGAAGTTTCTGAGTTTGGCATTCTCACAACCAGGGTTGTAGCGCTTTAAGGCATCAATTGCGAGCATGGCTTGCCGCCGCCCCTCGATCTCGCCACGTGTGAGGTCGTCAGCGTTAGTACCGTCGATGCCCGCAAGGTGTACCAGATTTAAGTAGGTTAGATCACCTTGTTCGGTCACTGCACCCCAGGTGCCGGCGATGGTATTCAAATTATCTGGTATCAAACCCGCGCCTCTCGCTTTTTCAAAGGGTCGCTTTAAAAATGGCGAGAACATGTTGTCTTCCTTGCCGGACGTTTCAATGCTCCATTCTCCCCCAGCCCAATCAGCGTAGGTGTGAGGATTGGATTTAACGTCCTCAATAAATTGTTGCTTATCGACACCGTTCATTGAAAACATGACAGACGCTGCCATCATATGCTCTTTTGGCGTCTTATGAACAATCGCACCGGCGCGATAAGCGATATCAGCGTCTCCAGTAGCATCGATCACTCGCTTAGCCAGAATTGCTTCTCGGCCCGATTTGCTTTCAACAATTACGCCCTTGATTGTAGAATTTTCCATTATTGGCGCGACCACTGTACGATGTAGCATTGGCGTTATACCGGCTTCTTCAACCATCACGTCAGCGACGTACTTGAACGCTTCACCGTCTATTGCGTGGCTATTCGATTGAGGCTCTGGCGTTGCCGCTCCCATACACCTAGCACGTTCTTCAAACTCCACACCAATGCCTTCACTGTCGACAGTTTGCGAATGCCGATACCATGCAAATCCTTCCACCCCTACTTGCGTAATGTTGCCGCCAAAGCAACCGTAACGTTCCAATAGGGTTGTTTCAGCTCCCGCTCGCGCCGCCGCAATCGCAGCGGCAAGCCCTCCTGGACCGCTGCCAACAACTAAAACGTCCGTGCTATGTATGACAGGTGTTTCGCGCGCTGCCTCGGTAATACTCTTCATCTGGCTCAGTCTCAGAAATTAGCTTTTCATATTGATTAGTTTAGGCTTAGGCGATCAAATTATCGTTAAGCAATGTCGGGAACCTGATATGCAGCGCTATTTGATCAAAATAATTTTTCATTAGTCGCTGATTATTAGAAATAAATTGCGTTCTATCCGCGGGTGATGCGGGTTACTATTTAGCCACAAAGAAACAATTAGTGTATTTCATCTTCCATTTTAATCTTAAAGGAACAGTATGTTTAAAAATTCGATTACCCTCATTGCCGTTACCTTGTTGCTCAGCGCGTGCGGTGATAATGATAGAGCTCAATCGAAGCCAGGTCTTCAAACTGACAGCTCTACAAATATTGATACCGAACAAGTTGCTGAAGTTGAACTGAACGAGCCAGCGCTACCTGCAATCGAAGTAGGCAAGGATTATCACTCCTTATCAAACCCTGAACAGGTTTTGGTTAAGCATATTGCTCTAGACTTGACGATCGATTTTGAGCAAAGGGTAATGCACGGAACCGCCACCCTTGATTATGAAAAAATTGATACGGCGGCTAAGGTATTGATTTTAGATACCAACGACCTGAGCATTAACAAGGTTAGCAGTAGTGGGCAAGACATCGCATTTACCCTACAGTCGGAAGATTCCTTCTTAGGCTCTGCCTTAGAAATCACCTTGCCCGAGAAGGCTGCGCCAATCGTGATCGACTACGCAACGTCACCTCAAGCCAGTGGCGTGCAGTGGTTAACACCAGCGCAAACAGCCGGTGGTAAACAGCCGTTCTTGTTCACCCAAGCCCAGGCAACGCATGCGCGCAGTTTTATTCCGCTGCAAGATTCACCCCAAGTGCGAGTTACCTATGAAGCGACTATTCGAACACCAAAAGACTTACTCGCGGTAATGAGTGCTTCAAATGATCCTGATACCGAACGCGATGGTGTGTATGAATTTACTATGCCGCAGGCTGTGCCGTCATACCTGATTGCGCTGGCTGTAGGAGATCTAAAGTTTAAGGCGATGGGTCAAAGAACCGGTGTCTACGCCGAGCCAAGTTTATTGGACGCCGCTGCCGCTGAATTTGAAGACACCGAATCAATGTTAATCGCAACTGAAAAAACATACGGCCCTTACAGTTGGGATCGCTATGACTTATTGATTTTGCCGCCATCATTTCCATTTGGCGGTATGGAGAACCCGCGATTATCCTTCATTACACCCACCGTGATTGCTGGCGACAAAAGTTTGGTGTCGTTGATTGCACATGAGCTTGCGCATTCATGGTCGGGTAATGCGGTTTCTAATGCTACCTGGCGAGACCTTTGGTTGAACGAGGGCTTTACCACGTACCTTACTTATCGAATTATGGAAATAGTGTACGGTACCGATCGATTCAATATGGAGGCAGTACTCGGCTATCAAGATTTGCAAAAAGACCTGAATAGTCTCGACGAAAACGATCAAATTTTGGCGATCGACCTTCGCGGTCGAGACCCTGATGACGTTTTCTCTAATATTCCGTATGAAAAAGGAGCGCTTTTTTTGCGTGAAATAGAGCATGCGATCGGCCGCGATAATTTCGATGCATTTTTGAAAAATTACTTTAAAGAGTTCGCTTTTCAAAGTATTACCACCGATCAATTTATCGAGTATTTACAGGCGACCTTATTGGTTGATCATGCCGATAAGCTGAACATTGAACGCATTAATCAATGGATTTTTGAAGCAGGAATTCCGGATGCGTCGCCGACGCCAACGTCAGACGCGTTTAGTCTTGTCGATTCAGCGAGAGCTAATTGGCTTGCAGGAAAATTAGCTGCTGATGCTATTGAGACTGATCAATGGACGGTTCACCAATGGCTATATTTTTTAAACAATATGCCGGAACAAATGAGCGATGAGAATATGACGGCGCTTGATACTGCCTTCGATTTGACCAATTCCAAGAACAATGAAATTGCGCATAGTTGGTTATTAATGTCGGTGAAAAACTGGTATGAGCCGGCCTTACCCCGATTACATGATTATTTAACCAGCATTGGACGGAACAAATTAGTAAAGCCTCTATACCGGGAACTTTCTAAAACTGATAAAGGTAAGATATTGGGCCAAAAAGCGTTTGCGCAAGCCAAATCTGGCTATCATCCACTAACGGTTAAGGCTAACGAGGAATTTGTGAAATAGTCTGTTCAAATACGGTTCGTGGGAGTAGGTTCGAGGTTTGAGTCGATGCCAAGTTTGATTTGCCGAGAACCTGGCCCACGAAATCGGACCAAATATAGACTCATTGTCTAAGCGTATGACGGGCTAGTACGAATAAAACCGGCATCCAGCTCCAATATGTGGGTTTCGCTAATCGGCCAACCCGGCTTCTTAGGGTCCTCTTTGAAGTATTTCAGGTTCTTTTCACGAAAGCGGGTGAAAGGCTCTCCGGTAAGGTGATTACTGAATGCCTGTGCATCTTGATAGGTTTCGATGAACGTAATGTCGGTTTGCTCATTATTAGGAATTGCACTGGGTGGCGGAGAAATAACATCGCCCGAATCGTCTAATGGAAAGGGCGCTTCCAAGTGAACTAGGTACATTAATGTCCCTAATTCTGATGTTTGAATATTCTCTGCTGCGGTCGCTAAGTCGTGCAGCAACTCAGGTGTCAAACCTTTCTTGAGTTTCCATTTTGATGTCAGCCTTATCATGCCATTTACCCTCCGCAGGAGCACCACTATTTATAAGCAGTTGCTACAAATGTACTCGATAGCTATTTTAAATCGAGCACGCGCGGATGTCTGTAACACATTTAGACTAGACTGCTGTCTAGAAAATAGAGTGCGACCTTTGCTTGAATTGGATTAATTTGTGGTTAATGGCTCGTAGCTTACGGTCTTAATGCATGAAGTTCGGCCACCGTGCATCGAGGTTGCTGTTGAACCAAACCTGAGTCCAGTTTAAGCATTTGCGAGTCAAACGCTGGCCAGCCTGGATTTTCAGGGTCCTCTTCAAAAAATTTGAGATTATTTTTGCGGAACTCAGCGAAAACCTGCCCTTTATTGTGCTTGCTGTTTACCTGATTTTGGTCGGTCGAATTTTTATAGATTTCGATAAATGTTATAGCGATCTCTTTTCCCTTTGCGTCCTCACTTGTGAGCCCATGTGAGTGTTCCAAACTAAGGCTTTCATCCAGATGCACTAAGTACATCAAGGTGCCTGATTCTTTTGTTTGAATGAGTTCGGCTGCAGACTCAATGTTTTGCAGCAGTTCGGGTGTCAATCCGTGCTTAAGTGTCCATTTTGATGTAAGTCTAATCATGTTATTCGCTTTGCTTGTAGTAGGGTTACGGAAAACTTATGCATCACCTTTATATATCCTTGGGTAAAAGAGTATCCGTATCGATTGGTCTTGTCTGTAGCACATATAGACTAGACAAACACCTGCCAGCGATAACTGTTTAACAATCTGTATTTTTATTTGGCAAATATGACATAACTTGTAGGCGATTAGACATATTTCATTTAACACTTAATGGGTATCGTTCTGTCATTAATAAACCACGATGCAATGTCATCGGGAGTTCAATATGAAAAATGTAACAATATATTCGAAAGACTATTGTCCGTATTGCAAGGCAGCGAAGCGAATCTTGCAGTCCCGAGGTATTGAATACACCGAGATAGATGTGCAGATTCATCCTGAAAAGCTGGCTGAAATGGTCGCGCGTAGTAAGCGCAGAACGGTTCCGCAAATTTTCTTCGATGACCAACATATCGGTGGTCATGATGACCTTGTTCGCTATTATTCAGGAAGAGCCGCGTAGCGGCTCTTTTTTTGCTTGCGAGATTCAAGTGGAGCAAAATTAATCCTAGGAATGACACTTTAGCATAGGCAGCGCACCTAGATTAGTTTAGGCTCATGGTATTCGATTCAGTGCTTCGAAAGAGGGAATATCATGAGTATCAACACACCTTTGGCTCAAACCGGATCCTACAGCGCCGAAACGGTTTGCCCGTTCGACTGCGCAGACACCTGTAGCTTAACGGTTGAGATTTGCGATGATCGAGTGGAACGAGTGCGAGGCTCAAAAGCCAACCCGTTCACCGATGGCAAAATTTGCACCAAAGTAGCCACAGGAATGGTGGAGTGGATTCACGGAGAGAAGCGAATCAAAACACCGATGCAACGCATTGGTAAAAAGGGCGAAGCTAAGTTTGAAGCGATTAGCTGGCAGCAGGCCTATGCCACCATCAAAGATAAGTTTACCAACATTATTGAGCAGTACGGATCGCAATCCATACTGCCATTAAAATACGCCGGCCCTATGGGATTATTGTCGGTCGGCTCGATGGATTCTCGTTTTTTTAATCGCTTGGGTGCGTCGCAGTTAGACAGCGTCCCGCTTTGTGCTGGCGTGTCGGCCGCAGCTTGGAAGTCGGTGTTGGGTGATGTTGGTGGGATAGCCTACACCGAAATGGCGGATGCTAAATTGATCGTGATTTGGGCCAATAACATTACCGTTGGCCACCTGCATTTAATTAAATTGATTCGCAAGGCAAGAAAGGGTGGCGCTAAAGTCGTCGTCATTGACCCAAAGCGAATACGCATCGCTGATGATGCAGATCTCTTTTTACAAATAAAACCGGGCACGGATGTGGTACTTGCCTATGCAGTAGCAAACCTGATTCGAGAGAACGGTGGTCTAGACCAAGCTTTTATTGATGACCATATTATTGGTGCCGACCGTTATTTAGAAGAGGCTGCGAATTGGACCTTAAAGAGGGCTGCTAAAGAATGTGGTCTTAAGGAAGAAGACATACAAGCGTTCGCCCAGCTTTGGTGCTTGTGTAAGCCAGCGGCGATGAGTATTGGTGTCGCGCTGGAGCGAAATCGCAACGGTGGCTCTGCGGTTCGCGCGGCGATTGCCTTGCCACTATTAACCGGGAATTTTGGTCAGCCCGGGGCAGGTGTGTGTGACCCGTCTTCCTTTTTTAATCTGAATCGCGACAGTTTAAAGTGCCCCGACTGGGCTGCGCCCAATACCCGCACCATAAATATTCTCGATGTCGGTCAGCATATTGTTGCGAACGATTTGGAAATCCCGATTAAGGCGCTATTTATTTATAATCATAATCCCATAGCGGTACATCCTAGGCAGGCGTTGTTAAAACAAGCTTTAAGCCACAACGACGTGTTTATTGTTGGCTATGATTTGGCGATGACTGATTCAATGGCTTATGCGGACATCATTTTGCCCGCATGCAGTTCAATGGAATATGGCGATCTGTATAAAGCCTATGGTCATACTATGTTGCAACGAACACAAGCCGTGATTCCGGCTGTTGGTAAGGCTCGACACAATACTCGTGTATTTCGGGAGTTGGCCGAGCTGTTTGGTTTCGAAGATCCCGAATTTCAGCAAACCGACAGCGAAATGTTAAACGATGCTGCGCAAGTGTTGCCGAACGAAGGGGAATACATCGACGGTCGATTGAGCGACAAAACGAATGTGGCATTTCGTGATACTCCGCCAAACTCACCTCATAACAAAGCATATTTGTTTAATCAGGACGAAGAAACTCGTGCCGGTTTGGGGCTTCCAGCGTACCAGCCAATCGAACGGCGTTATGAGTTTACGCTTGTTAGCCCAAGCTCGGACAAACGCATCAACTCAACACTGGGTGGTTCGAGTGCAAATCACGAATTATATCAGGTCGAAATAAATAAAGCGGACGCACAATTAAAAGGCTTGGTTGATGGCCAGAAGGTTGTGCTGCGTAACGATCAGGCAGAGGTAATTCTGCACTTAAGTGTGTCCGATAAGGTAAGACCCGGGTTATTGTACGTGCCCAAAGGAGCCTGGTTAAACAACAGCGAGTCGGGTTTGTCGGTTAACGCTTTGATTCCGGGTCATAAAGCCGATATGGCAGATGGCGCGTGTTATAACGATACTCAAGTTGATCTTTATCCGGTGTAGTAGGGTGTTCGAACCACAGTTTCACCTTATTAGTGCAAAAATATCGATCACAGTAATATTATTTGAAGTGATCAAATGGAAGAAAAACACAAAGACCTGATTTCAACCAGGCAGCGAGAGTTGTTGAATTCAATTGTGACTAAGTTAAGCGAAATAGACCCCTCATTTTACTACGCGTCCACCAGTGAAATAGCCTACGAAATAGAGCAGTATTTGCAACGTGGGTCGAGCCTGAATCGCGATGAGGTTGATCTATTAAAAGGGCTGAACCGAAACGATATTCAAATGATCTTAAGTTTGCATAACGACTAGGGCTTAGCGATAGAAACCGAATTAGAGCATAGTCCGCCAAAGTCTGAGCTTAGTGAATTCTGATATCGGTTCTAAAAATATTTATTTTGCAAAGTGAGAACTAAAGGCATCTTTTCATCGGCTGGCAGAGCTTGTGAAGTGATCGAAAATAGATCGATAGCTATTCAGCTGAGTTTTGATATCGCTCACCGTTAGAAGCACAATATAAAGCTTAAACTGAGCCGGTGAAAGCCCGTTACGGATATCGACTGTCCTTTTTATCGAGAAGCATTCGCAACCCTACGCAATTAGCAATTGTTCAATTAATTTTTGTGTTTTTCTGTAGTTGCGTGAACCATGCCAGTTGCCGACGCAAGCTGTCTGATTTTAGCTTTTTTAAATGAGTAGGGTTTTGATGCTCAGACCAAGGCATATTGAGGTCAACCCATCGATGCGCTAGTTTTCTATGTGGCTCAACTGAGGCCATCAATATCTTTGCAACAGGTCTTTGCAATATTAGATTTTCATAGCCTAGACCCTCACCAACGGTGATTTGACGCAAGCCTCTATAGTCGAGCTCGGCACTGTGATGAACGTGGCCATTTAAGAAAGTGTTCACACCAAGCTGATGACTTTGCCTTACTAACCAGTCTACCTCGCCTAAGCCATGAATTTCATGATCATCATCGGGCTTGGGGTCTTTTAGGGGGCGGTGAGTAAATATTATTTGTTCGCCATCAAATGGCCCTGCCTTAGCTAAAGAAGAAAATAGTGCCGCTCGATGACCCACGTCGGCAGGCAAGAAGTCAACCGCTGTATCGACATTGATAAATCGTGTACCCGCCAATTCGAACGCATGATTCATAGGCCCAATCTGCGAAATGAACTTGTCGTATATTAAACCGCTGTCATGAAAGTCGTGATTTCCAATTGTTACGTAACAGGGCAGTTTAGCCGAATTGAATTGCTCAATGGCCATATCATATTCACCTTCGGTGTAATTGAAATCACCGAGATGCAGCAAGAATTGCGCACCTAACTCATGCGCGCGCTTAAGGGTCCAGGCTAGTTCTGATCCGCCGCCTGTATCGCCCATTACGGCAAATTCGAAACCGTCTGATACAGGAAGAGACCATCTCAGAGTAGTGCCCTGATTTGACCCTTTAAAATGTATTATTCGAGATGTACCGTTCACCTCCTCCTCGACCTTGGCTGGTATGCTTCCTTCAAATGTGAGTACTGCATTGCTTGCAATATTTAGAAGTTTGATGGAGCCCGAATGCTCGGATCTCTTAATGAAAATACGCGGTTCTGGTGCGATTGCTCTGATGGTGTTTCTGTTAACCGCAATACAGTCCAGAAGATCAAGTTCGAATTGTTCGGACGATAAAACTGAAGCAGGCAGTTCTTCGTTTTCAAACGAGAGAGGAGGGTAACGCAGCCCTCGATGATTCGAGTATATACCGAGGGTGGAGATGAGTGCGCCGGTTAATAAGAGTCGTCTTCGTGTGACCATCTATATACTACCCTCTTACTGTAAAAACTGGACTAAATCTTAAAGGACCACTTACTCGCGGCCCTAAATTTAATGATTTATAGGCCATAATTTTGTAATCGTACTACATCCCGGACGGTCTAAGAGAGAACAATAAGCAAATTTTAACGCACTGCATATAACGTTATTTAATTTCGCTTTAAAGTCCGTGCAGGTAAAGGAGCCGCCCACTTTGATAAGTGAAAGCTTAACCATTGGTTAAACTTTAAATTGAATGATTAAACCGCAGTAACAAAATCTCCGCTCAGGAATTTAAAGAAGAAACTGTTGGTGTTTGACCCAAGTAATGTATTGCCCGAAAAAACAATGTTAAGAATTAACCTAGATCAACATGCCTACAATCATGCCCACAGTGAATTACTGCGAGAATTGAACTCGTCCGTTAATTGTGCTGTTTTGAGCAAGTTCACTACAACGTCACTTAAAGAGCTTAACGAAATGGGCTTGGACAATCGTGTGGACTCTAAGTATTTACTCCCGATAAACTTATTGGGCGATGTATTAACGCATTTAAGTAATAAGTATTCGATCCTGACTGTTGGGAATGAAAATGTGTTCACCTATGAAAATACCTATTTCGACACACCCGATAGGTTTTTCTACCATTCTCATCATAACGGCAAGTTAAATCGTCAAAAACTCAGATTTCGTCGTTACAAGGAATCGGATTTATGTGTGCTTGAAACGAAATTAAAAACAAATAAATCAAGAACGATAAAACAACGTATTCAGATAGAAGATAACAACCCGAACGACAGGGTCACCAGCTTTATTAATGAACAAATTCACTCTACTAGAGATAATTTATCGCCAAAGCTATTTAACAACTATCGTCGAATGACGTTCACGCATCGTTATAAGAAAGAAAAAGTTACTATTGATTTCAACCTTGGTTTTAAAAACCCAGATAATAATCAGCAATATCATATTGAAGATTATTTTATTGTCGAAGTAAAAACAGAAGACAAGGCCCATCACTCTGAATTTTCGCTGTATTGCAAAGAAAATGGCATACGAAAAAAGCGATTTAGTAAATATTGCATGGGAACGTGTTTAACCAATAATAACGAAATCAAGAAGAATAATTTTAAGAAAAAACTCAGCCTTTTTATGAATTGATTTTTTCAATTAATTAAATATTTTTCTGAACGTAATCTTTTTAGAAAAACGTCTTTTTTGATAGTAAAATGCTTTATGAGAGAATTATCAAAAAGGAAAGAGCATGTCCGAATTAATTGGGGAATTAGATTTCCTCGCGCGCTTTATCGTCAATACGATTTTTATTGTCGTATTAGTCAGAGGGTGTTACTACCAACATTCAAAAAACCGACCATTTGCCTCCTCGTTCATACTGTTTGGAACAGGTGTCTTTGTGGTAACCGGCCTATTGCATTCGGCTGATATCTCAATGGGATTTGCCTTCGGGCTGTTCGCGGTTTTTTCAATGCTACGGTATCGAACAGAGTCGATAACCGTCAAAGAAATGACCTACTTATTTCTGGTTATCTCAATCGCCTTGCTGACAGCCGTCGGCCCGATTAATTTGCTGGGAATTTGTTTAATCAATCTGACTATATGTATCTTCGCCTTTATCATGGAAACGGGCTTATTGTTGCCGCTTGCAGAAGAACAAACGATTAAATATGAGAAGATTGAAAATATTAAGCCAGAGCGCAGATCTGATTTGATCGATGATTTAAAACAGCGCACAGGCTTAGACATCCGGCGCTTGAATATCGAATCTGTAGACTTTTTAAACGACACGGCTCAGATTCGTATTTTTTATTGCAGTAAACACAATAAATAATCGTGCTGTAAAGACTCATCATGCATCCGTCAAAGTAGAGCACGCCTAACACTCAATCAAAACTGGTGATACCGGCGATATCTTACCCCTCATGAATTTTGAGAGGTGATCAGTCGAGGTTACAATTGTCAAAGCCGCAAACAATGCTCGACGCAGTGCAGTTTGATGACGTAAATAACGTTGTTAGAGGTCATGATCCTAAGTTCATGACCTCATCAACTTTCAACACTACACATCATAACTGTGTTTCAAAACTATGCGTTAAAAGAAGTATGACTGCCTCTAAGTACGTTATTGCTGGGTCTTCCAATAATATTGATGCTAGGGCAATCAGTTGAAACTGTTTCTCAACTGCACGCCTCCCTACGGTTGCACACTCTGATTAAGAAAAACCTATAAACTCTCTGTTAGAAATCGGAGAAGAGACCACGAGACCGGCTAAATTCGTTGGGTACCAACTGCTCACGAGATAGGACCGGTTCAATACTGTGCTCGTATCTGAATTTTTCCAGGTAACTTGGACCAAGGTATTTTCCCTGCTCTGGGGCAAAAAGAGACACATTAATATCGTCCAACGTCACCGGGGTTGTGTAGCGAAGCGGATTGGTAATTCGGGCGGTCAACCAAAATTTGTCTTCTTCTAACAAGTCTTTCAGACAAGCCTGATTACGTAATTGTTTGCCAAGCACGCCCTCGAGTAGGATGGGAAATTTCTTGTTAAATTGCCGAGCACCGTTCAGGGTATTTAAGTCGTAGTTTGCAAGATTGTCTAGTCGCCTCTGACAAAGCTCGTTACAGCTCCGTGTATTTTCTCTAAGCTGTGAAATAAGCTGAACTATCCCAGGCATCTTGAGCTGCAACGTCATTTGAGAGGCAATTGGCGAAAATGCCTTTAGATCTGTCGGGTAATCAAAATCAAAATAATTTTTTGCATCGCTTTTACTATCACACACGGCTCTTTTGCCATAGAAAACTTTAAGCTTTTCAAACTCTCTTTCTTTCATCCAATTGTCGGTTTTAATAAGCTGAACCCTCACATCTATTCCGGTAATTTTTTGCTTTTTAGGGTTGTAAACAGACTCCATTTTAATGCGTTGCAAAAAGGCTTCGTCTCTTAAACTTAAGAAAAAGCCCGCAATCGAATCAGCTCCTCCTAAGCTTATTTGCTCATTCAATACGCGAGCCAACTGACGATCGCTGGACTTAATTCGCTGGCTCTGAATAACGACGCGTTCCTTTTCTGGCTGTAGCGTTGTTTGGCTTGATGGTGTTTTTGCTTTGTCATCATTATCTTGCAGCCAGGCATTTGGATACTCCTTGATGCTAAAGGTTCGATCTTGATTGTTATAGATACGACACCAGGGTAGAAAACAAAGTTTGGTATCACGAATATGAGCTTTATGCAGCACATTGTAGGTCGCAGCGAATTCCCGCGCTAAACTAAAATCGTTTTGCTGCAAGATCGCATCTAAGGCGTTTACTGTTTTCTCTCTATTTTGATCTGAAGCTAAGTTGAACCTAAAATATGAGTAGTCTTTGCTCTCTTTCTTATTCGAATAAAGAGCCGCTATTGAAAACAAAACGGTTAAATCAACGCCAGATCTCCATTCCCGCGAAGTCCCGTTCGCTTTAACAATTTCGACTGAATCGGGAGACTCTTTGTAGGCGTAAAATTCATTCGACTTTAAGGTTTGCGAATAGCCAAGCGGAGTCACCTCAAAACGTACCTCGTCACTCGCTGTTTCGAGTTGAAAGCTCCCGATTGTCCATTGAAACGAGGTCTGACTGTAGATGGCCTCGCCTGGAGAAAAATCATTTTTTATACTCTGCAGTTTCCAGGGTTTTAGACGCTTAAAAAAATGTGCTTTCGCTGCCTCATTGATCGTGTTATGGCTGTGATAATACTTGTACTCGTAAACGTATTGCATTCCTAACGGTAAGCTGCCGCTGAAAAAGCCACTGTTTGACGTCACATCTCGGTCGACCAGCCCGATTGGTATCGAAACGAGGACTGTGTCTTCAACCAAATAACGTTTTTCAAATTTTGTTTTTTCTTCGTTGAGTGAGAAGCGCCTTTGAGATCTGGCGCGGATACCTAAACCTAGCTCAAAGGTATCACCAGAGAAATTAAAGTTTGTTGCTTTCGAAAAGTCATCCAGGTCTGCAATCGTTCTTAAATCGTATAATGGCGCTTGAATGATTGTTGCAAAGGCCACAGATAAAATTTCATTAAGGCTTGGCGTATATCCTAGCGGTCGCGTGGTTTGTGATTCTGTTTCCAGTGCGGCAAGTAATTTTCCCTTATTGGAGATATGACCCGGATATCTATTAGCTAATTCCTCATAACTTAAAATTTTATGATTTGTTTGCACCTCATCAGACAATTCAAAGGCGTTGATCATGCTCTCAATTCTGAGCTTAATATTGGTTTTATATAAATCGGCTACGGCCGGTATATGACCCGAATTATCCACAATGTCATTGATTTGCTGATCGGATAGTCGCGCAAGCCTTCGAATCATCCACTTAATATCCGCGGCCGTCGTGCTTTCGAAATGATCGTGCTCAATTCTGTAATGATCCCAATGTAAGCGAACATAGGAACCCTTATCCCTCGCCAGATTCCCGGTAAAGTCAGACGCGTTTCCGTGCGTACGGATCAAGTTATAGCCCATTGAGCGGCCCAGATCATTAAAGTACAAAAGGGGTTGCCAAGCTTGCCCGTCGCCTTCTGGCCTGTACATATCCAACCTGAAATTTTCCTCTCGAACATCGAGTAAGCCAATGAGGGAATTCAGTGCGAGCCACGCACGCCATTCTCGGCGTTGCCCCAAATTCATTGATTCAATATTGAATGGCCCAACTTTCCGATAGCGATCTTTTTTGTCGCCCGGATAGGCTTCCAGTGCCACACCCTTCAACAAAACCGCATGCTCATCCGCAAGGTATTGTCCATGACTTAAAAAGTTACCCTGATTGGAATTATGAGCCACTTTCCATTGAGCCAAAAACGCTTCGAATGTCGTATCGCAAAGATACATCTTCACTCGAGGGCGATAGACATGCGGAATCGCGGGGTAGCCAACTGAACGGGCTAATTGTGTTGCGATGAGTTGATTTTGAGTTTCCTGGCCAATGCGAAGAGTTACATTGCCATTATCCACATCTGTAGTACAAACATTTCTCGTTTCAGCGGGATAGAAATCGGCCTTGATTTTGATTTGCCCGGTTCCCATTCGGTCATAAACCATCAGCGCATCAGCTTGTGGGAAGAATTGTTCACCATAAAATGTTTCTGAATTTGGGTCAAAATCCTCCACATTATTATCCTTCCAAAATGCACTGCTTGGAGGGTCCAATAGAGAAAAGTCGACTTGGTTTGCGTGTTTTTCGACTAGTTGTTCGGTGGACAAGAATTGCCCATTCTCAAGTAGATTTAACGCTTCCTCTTCAGGCGAATTCTGTTTGGGAATATCATACCAGGGTGGCAATAAACTCTTCACAGACTCTAATGCGATCTGATACAGATTTTCGTCGTCGTAGTGCTCAACGGTCTGATAGTAGATCATCAACGTTGAAACTTCATTTTCAATTTGTTCTGGGCTTAAATTGTTTTTATTTTGAATCAAATACTCAAGTCGTTCGTCGAAGACAATAAAAGGCAGATTCACGCGAGCATCCGTGCCTGTTCGTCTAGCGGCTCTTTTGTCTGATCTCTTATCAGAGTATTGGTGCCTATTAATAAATTCTATTTTTACCGATTGTTGAAAGGAGTCTATAAGCTGCTCATGTTTCGCTTTTACCGCTTGTTGCAAGGTGCGCATTTTAGTTACGTCTAGCTTCTTTTCATTCCCCTCATACGAAAAAAAATGCTCATCGATGAGGCGTAAAAGCTGCGCCGAGTTTTTTTGATAGGAATTGCCGCCCACATAGTTGCTATAGCGATCTTCTGTACGCTGTTCAGCTGCGTACAGGTCAATCTGGCCAAACAATAACGTGACGACTAAAATGCAGTATTTAGACACTAAAACCTCGAACTTAAATAAACAGCTGAAACTAACTCAACTATTTTGCAGTGTTAAAACGCTTATTATTATCATCCAAAGCGTCAAAAATTATTAATTAAAATCTCTACATCAGTGTGCAAAGTCCCAATCGTTTATTTAACACCAAAGTCCAAACGTTATGTTAGTTCCAATCGTCCATATAAAATGGTTAATCATCCATTTAATAAGGCAACATAAGAATGAGTGGATGCATTTTAACGGTTGAAGACTTGGCCTGAGTTTGCCCGTTAAACACACTCTGATTAATGATCGTATCGGATATTGAATGGGGTGCGTTGTAAGGCCTAATATGAATTGGAACCTGAGCAACGTTAGATTGGTCCATGTTGCTACTATTGCGCGTTAGAGAATACCTGAGCTGGCGAACAATTCAGATGCTTCGCAAGTTCCTCTTTATATAGGTTTTCACAACGTTGAATTAGGCGGGGTAGGTCAGCTTCGGTCAATCCCTTAGTGCTGATCGACTTTAGAATCTTAATTTCGTGCAGGCCACCCTTTGCTATTTTGTTTGGCACATCCAAAACGGCTTTAAGAGGCTTGGACACCATGGGGATAATAGGCACCTGAGCGCGAATTGCCATTTTGAAAGCACCTTGTTTAAAGGGGCTCATTTTACCGCCTTGACTGCGAGTTCCTTCCGGGAAGATCCATATATAGCAATCGTCATTGTTTAAACGCTCAACTGATAAATCGATGCTGGAGCTGTTTTTACCTTTGGCTTGGCGGTCAACCATGATGTTATTGCTGGCATGAAATAGCCGTCCCCAAAGCGGGATTTTCATCAATTCCTTTTTACCAATAATCACTGCATTCTTAGGAAATACCGGCCCTTGTAACAGCGGATCAAAATTGGATTGATGATTCATGATAATGACCGCTGGGCCTGCAATCATATTGTCACTGCCGATCACCTTTACCCGGATTCGAAGCGCCAGGCGAACACCGAAGTTCAAGGCTTGGGCATAAGCCCATGCCAGCCACTTACGGCGATTAAACGGAAACGACAATAGATAAAACACGATGGTAACCAGTGAACACCATATTGCCACCAGGCCCATTTTAAGATTGTATTGAAAAAGTCGAAGTGTACTAATCATGTCGTGGCTTATCTTGTATCAGACGTTCAATATTAAAATTGTGTTCATCGCAGGCTTGCGGATTGTACGCATGCTACGCTAGATTACTAGTTAAGAATGTCAAGATGGCTGGCTGATGTATTTACCGTGTTTAGTAACAGCGTTATGCGAAGTCATATTATTTGAGATAGATAGGAATTAAGAACCCATAACAAGGATTAACATGTCTGAAGAATATAAATATCAGGAGCGTGAAGTAACACCAATGCCGCACAAAGAGTTTGGCGTGGGTAACGGCCGCACCAGTGGTTACGCATCTCTTTTCTTGGGCTTTTTAAGCGTTTTAGGTGTACTCGCGTTTTTATACCCCTCGTACCTAACAACGGCAGAATTGCGCGAAGTGTATGATGCTCATGTGCTACAAAACGTGCTCAAATACGGAATGTATTTCTCTTTATTTTTTGGTTTAATCACGTTTTTTCTACGAAAACGCCGCATGCTTGGCTTTGCGGGTATTAGTCTGACCTGCATCGCATTTGCCTTAGGCGGATATTCGGTGCCGATTGGCGATGTTGAGCCCAAACCCTTGGCTTTGGGGGTCGATTGGTTGATCCTTGCGTTTTTGGTATCTACCATTGTCTTTACTACGTTGGAGAAACTATTTCCTAAGTACAAAGATCAGGTTATTTTGCGCAAGGAATGGCAGTTAGACTTCTTTTATTTTTGTATAAACCATCTGCTTATTTCAGCCATTATTCTGGTTGGAAACTACGTGACAAGCGTATTCAGTTTTGCCGCGAGTGACAGTCTTCAGCAAACTGTTCAAGCTCTGCCATTAGCAGTTCAGGTTGTGTTGGTATTATTAATTGCCGATTTTATCTTGTATTGGGAACATCGAATCTTTCACGAGTCGTCCAAACTCTGGCGAATTCATGCGGTTCACCATTCTGTTGAAACTATGGATTGGTTAGCGGGCTCTCGAGGTCATGTGCTGCAGGTTTTTATTGAACGTACCCTGGTGATCGTGCCGCTCTACCTAATTGGTCCTGATAAGGCAGCGCTTGATATCTATGTCACCTTCGCCGCACTTCAGGCAATTGTTATTCATTGCAATCTAAGTATTCCATTTGGCCCACTTAAGTATATTTTTGTGACTCCTCAATTTCATCATTGGCATCACAGTTCAGAAAAACCGGCAATTGACACTAATTATGCTGCTCATACACCGCTATTTGATCGCCTATTTGGTACTTATCATTTTCCGGGAGAACATTGGCCAGCGCACTACGGTACAACCGTTAGGTTGCCGAGAAGTTATCTTGGGCAATTAAAGTATCCGTTTTCCAAAGACCCATAATTCAAATTACTAATTCGCACTGTTCGCATTCGTTCAAAAGAGCCCCGTAGGTAGGCTAATCGGCTCTTACGATCTTTAAGTGTGAAGGAGAGCAAATAGGTGTGATTTTCTCATCTTGTTTCTCCGAAGATGTTAATGTATCGCGTTACGGGTATTAGTTGATAAATTGAATGTGGCGAGTTTAATCTCGCATCAGACGAAATAAATTCTACCCATTTATCGGAAAATAAATACGCTCACTTAGCTCAGACTTATGTTCAATCGTTTATGAATACCGTAAATAAACTTTTTTCCCCATTAAAGCTCGAAGCCAATGTGTTTCACAACGGGCAATACTGTGGACCTTGGGCGTTAGACGTTTCTGGTACGCATAAAATGACCTTTCATGTTGTGGTGCGAGGTAGCTGTTATCTAAAAGTTGGCGAGCAAATAGATCGGCTGAACGAAGGTGATGCCGTGTTCTTTCCAAGCGACTCGAAACACATCGTAACTAATTTTCCAGATCAAGAGCTTGAGGTTAATATCGCCGAATCGCAGCCTATGCACGCCGTATTAACCGAAGCCTCAACTGGTTTAGTCTGCGGTAACTTTGGTCATCAACATCCAATGTTTGAGCGTATTGTGAAGCAACTCCCAGAGGTGATCATTGTGCGGCGTACATCCGGTTCAGCCAGCGCTCGCATTGTTGAACTACTACTTGAGGAATCTGCCGCCTCCGAAGATGCCAGCAGTGTACTATTGAATCGACTTTCCGATTGTTTGTTTTTATTGATGGTGCGAGATCACGTTGATGCTGAGAGTGGGGTGTTTGCAGCCTTAGCGCATCCGAAGTTGGAGCGAGCGATGACCCTTATGCACGGTGATCCTGATAAGAAAATTAGCTTAGAGCAACTGGCGAATGAATCCCTGATGTCGAGATCGGCATTTTCGGCATTATTCAAAAGTATTGTCGGGCAGTCGCCAATGGATTACCTAAAACAATGGCGTATAACACTCGCTTATCGTTGGTTGGTCGATGAAGGAGTTTCAACTTACGAAGCCGCGTTGCGCTGCGGCTACGAAAGTGAGTCATCGTTTTCTAAAGCATTTACCAGTGTGATGGGCTTCGGGCCGGGTAAGGCGCGAGCCCAATTAAAAGCGAGCTAGTGCTTTACTTGATTAATGGCCGCACTACTGCGTGTGTTGCCACTAAAGCGGGTAGGGCTCGTCAGAGAGAATTTTTATAAAACCATTAACCACTCGGTAAATTCCCCAAATCCAGGCGATTCCGAGAATGGCAAAACCGACCACTGCAACGGTTAATATCCAACCGACGATTAGCCAAAATAAGCTCCACCAAAATACTCTGGTCGCATTGACTAGATGACTGTGATAAACAGTGCCGAGAGCACCTTTCTTTTGAATCATTGCCCAGATCGCACCGAACAATAGTGGAATGGCTGTGAATAAGCCAATTCCTAATAAAATATACGATACTAACGCATGAGTTTTGTACTCACCGCTTACCGCTGGTGATGTATGAATGATCGCGCTCATATGATTTATCCTCTTGTTTTTCCTTGTAACGATGTATTACACCAACTGCCAGTACCTACTGGCTATATATTAATAATAAGGGCAAATCCGACAAAATCAAGGGTCAACTCAATGAACTAAGGCGCAAGGAAAAACGCCTATTTGCCCTATTTTTGGTGTGTTTCTTTACGCTAGACTGATAATTGCCAAAATAAAAAAGAGGAATAAACGATGAAAAATATAATCGCAGCGGTTGCGGCGGGTGCAGTTATCTTTTTATGGGGGTTTGTGTCGTGGACAATTTTACCTTGGCATAACACCAATGTTGAATCGTTTAGCGACAAGACAACGGTTATGCAAACCTTGTTGAGCAATGGCAGTGAAGCGGGAATATATTATATCCCTGAAGAAGGAGACGAGTTCGACGCCGACACACCCATCGCGTTCGTTAACTTATTACCCAATGGGCATGAGGTCAGTATGGGCGGTATGATGCTCAAGGGACTGATTGGCAGTATGGTCATGGCCTATATTGCGGCACTGATATTGTCAAAAACAAGTGGTTTGAATTTTGTGCAACGAGTCATGTTTGTTGGGATGTTGGGTTTGTTCGCTGGTTTCTCGGGCGCGTTCAATTACTACAATTGGTTCGGCTTTCCAGGAGGTTACTCACTGGTAAATTTAATCGATTCGATAGTGACTTGGGTGCTGGCGGGTGCCGTATTGGCAAAGTTGGTGCCAGAGTAAGAGCTCAGCGAGTCGTTGTTTTGTGATATACCCTTACTGAATTGAAGTCGCTTGCCTCGGCTAGGTCTGGGACCGTGCAACTCTCATAACACGCCGTTTCGCGCATGCCGTTTAATTCACTGGGTTTTACTCGAGAATCGGCGATTATTACGTCGTAATAATCGTTAATAAAGGTCTGTAACAAGGGGATATTGTCGCGATCGTAAAATACATCAGCGATCAGCAATATCGCAGACGATCGGTCAATTTCGAGCTCGGTAATGTCGCAACAGGTTTCGATTGATGTCTGATTTAATGTGGAATTTATTTTGCTCGCGAGTAGGGCATTTGGATCTATATCCAGTGCAATGCTGCGCTTGGCTCCTGCCATAGCGGCAGCAATGGCCACTACACCTGAGCCACTACCAAAATCAACAACGGTCTTTCCTGTTACTCGTTGGGGTTCATCGATTAAGTACCTCGCCATGACCTGTCCGCTCGCCCAGCAGAACGCCCAATAAGGGGGTTCGTCCATTAAATACACAACCTGTTCCGAGGTTAAATCCGCTTGTGGGTAGGCATTGTCTATTAAGGCCAGTTTGATCTCGGGAACCAAGGGCAGCGACTGAGTAACAATCCTGGCTGCGGGCACTTTGCCTTGCATGGCTTGTTCGAGGTCGAGTATCGACATTGCGAGAGACAATATAGAGTTGATGATCAGAGTGGGGTCAGAGCCAACAGATCTCAGGAAAACGGCCGGGTCGCTTTTCTAGCGCCATGCAACTAACGGATGTTAGTTATCATGACGCTAGTACTTAGAAGGCTATTTACTCATTTCTTCTTCAAGCATTTTAATCAGAGCTTCTTTATCAAGGGTATATGGCTGACCCGCATTCAATTGCAAGGTTTTGTTCAACATAGCGCGAATCATCGCTTCAGACTGGGCCGCGTTTGGCGTGACCATATAGCGCATTTTCGGTTGTTCGTTAGTCATGAAGTGAAGCGCAGCGTCGGCAACATCTTGCGGGTCCTTGCCTTTTGTGACGTTAGCCAGCCCTTCGACCAAACCCGCTCGCTCTTGCGCGTATTGAGAATCGGCCGACCAGTAATCGTTATCTAAGATGCGCTTGCGGGCTGTATTGCCTATTTGTGAAGCGTAATTACCCGGTTCGATCACACCAACAGTGACGTCAAACCGCTTCATTTCTGCTGCCAGTGCTTCAGTATAGGCTTCGACAGCATGTTTGCTCATCGAATATTGGCCGAAAAAACTGCTTGCACGGATACCAGCAATGGAGCCCGTGGTAGCAATACGCCCCTTACTTTTGATGATCATTGGTGCGAACGCCTGGGTAACCCGATATGGCCCATAAACGTTAACATTCATTTGGTATTCGAGTTCGTCGACATCAACCTCAATAAGTGGGCCGAAAACGGCGACGCCTGCGTTATTGATCAAACCGTATAAGCCTCGACCTTTAGCTTCAATGGTTTTAACCGCGGCATCGATCTGACTCTGCACGGTAACATCAATTCTCACCGCTTCGACATTATCCATTGCGTCAAGACGTGCCATATCCGCATCTTTACGTGCCCCTGCATAGACGAAAAAACCGTTCTTAGCCAGCGTTTTAGTCATTTTCAAGCCAAGCCCAGAGGTTGCTCCGGTAACAAGAATCGCTTTTTGCGATTCGCCATCTTTATGTTGATCAGCGAAGCTTTGTAGCGAAAACGTCGCGATAGAAAATAGTAGAAATGCGCGGAATAATTTCATGTGTTTACTCTTCAGTGTGTTGGACACATGAGAGTAGTTCAAGCTAAGCGCGAGCGCAATCGTCCTTGACCAGAATGCGTTAAAATACCTTGCGCCTTGCCCTTACTTTAGGTGCAAGGCGCTAAAGTCAATCTATTAGAATGGCATGCTAGAGAAAACCAAGGTTTGTAATTCAACAAAGTTCATTTTCTTACCGTTAAGTTCAATTTGTTTGCCAAGCTTAAGATCTAATGTGTAGTCGTCATTACCGGTTGCAACTAGTGGACTTTGCGCGATAAATGCAGCGACCATCGGCTGTGCATCGACTAAATTCTTATTTAGCGATGCGTCCAGCGACACATCAAATTTCTTTAAGGCTTCCTCAGGGTTAGTCATAAATAGCGACAATTGCGCAATACTCAACGAGTCTAAGAGCTTTAGATCCAGGCCAATTTTGTTGGTTTTGCCGTTTAGTTTTGCATTGGCTCTTGAGCTGATTTCCAAGCCCTGCTTGAGCATGCCTTCCAAAATCGGCATTAATTTAGCCATTTGCAGCGGGTCAGATTGCGGTTCTACATCGTTCTCCAAAGCGGCCAGTGTATCGCGTTGCATTTGTTGAGCGAATTCTTGATAGTCGATAACGGATTGCTTATCGAGGCCAGAAAAATCTAATCCAAAGCTTAGGTCTTCGACAGATTCAAACGGGGAGCCAGCGGCCTGAATCTTGTCGACTGAGAAGTTTACTTTACTAGAAAGTGTGTCGCCTTGTTCACTCGCATCAGAGGTGACGGTTAGGCCTTTAAATGAGGTATCACCCAGTGCACCGGTCATGTCAAAATGGTCAGCCGACAATTGCATCTCGCCAGTGAAAAGTGATCCGGCAATCTGTGTGAAATCACCTTCTAAGGTGACTTTTCCGACCGAAAGCATTTCACCACTGCCTTCCATCTCAAAGGCGTCACTGCCACCGTTTATCTTAAATACTGATGCGTTAGCATCCGTGTCAATGGATAATCTCGCCTTAGGGAAGTTTAAAGTGGCGCCGTCGACCTCCAAGCCCTTAACTTCGTCCAGAGTGATGGTTTGATTAATTCCACCAAACGCTGAGATTGATCCATAAACCGAAAGAGGATCTTTGCCGTCGAGTTTTTCCGCAACAAATTTGCTGTAAACAGATTCGCCTTCCAATGCGCACTCATAGTCGATCCCAGCGATCCCGTGACTACTTTCGCAGGCATAGATAACCTCGCCGAATTCTTTTGAGAATGCTGCGAATGGTGCTGGTGGCGTGTATTTATAGCGAGCGCTGGTAGTGCGCACGCCGCGGTCATAGCTAAGTACTTCAGTCGACCCATATTCTTCTGCTGACTGGTTGATTTTCTCAACCAATTTTAAGGTCTCCGTTTCTGCGACTTTGCCAGAGTAATAAGGGGCACCGAAAAGCAATGCGGCGAGTACCAGTACAATTACGATAATTAATTTTTTCAAAATGAACTCCTTTTCAATAATTAGGGAGGTGGTAGAGTGGGCTGCTATAGTACAAAAAAAACATGGCTATGATTAGGGTAAAAATATGCGTTTTGTATTAATTTTTATGATGCTATCGCTAAGTGCTTGTGCGTCTCAAGACAGCCAGATCAGTGGATCAGGATCGAAGCTGCCTGGATTGGGCGCGAGTCACAGCACTCAGATGACAGCGCAAGAGTGTCAACAAGCCGGTGGTATCGTTGTGGGCGATATTGGTGATGGTCGAATTCACAGCTCTGACTACCTTTGTAAAAACGGTGAGATGCCTCTAGGATCCATTGTTCCGAAAGCCGGAGAGCCGATTGCGACGGAGGGCGCCGTTTGTTGCGGTAGCGAATAAAACAGCGCCTTGTGATAGGTTTAGGGGTTCTTCTACGCTCTACTATTATTTAGCGGTGGTACTCTGGTTAGCAATTGAGCGTTCCCACATTTGAAGATACGCCTCGGCTGAATTCATTGCCGCTTCATAGATTCGCTTACCCGAACGTTCTCGGATCTCTTGTAGATGATCCGCGACCATTCCATAGTGAGCCATGCCAGCTTGATTGTAATCAAATTCTCGCAAGCCAGATTTCTGTACACCGAATACCAAGCCGAACTCAGATGTGAAAGGGTAGTTCAGTGGCGCAGTGGCGACGTCGTTTCTCGGAGGTGCTTGATTGGCCATCCCGGTCATATCGGTGCCAATTCCGACGCCTGCTAGAAACTCTGTTTGTTCAACCAGGTCCAGATAGTCGCCAATATCCTGAGTAAGACGATATGCATTTCGATTGTAGGGAGCGACGAAACCGCCGCTATTGATTAGGCGTTTGGTGTTTTTATGGATGCCACCATCCTTAGCCTTAGTCATCCAGCTATGAGACGAAACCACACCGCTATAGTCTCGAGCTTCAACAATATCCATTATCTGCGATGCGCTTTTGGCGCTGGTATGATCAAGTTCGATCAGCATTTTGAGATCGATCATGCGGTTTACGAGGTATCGGCCGAGCTCGGTAAGACCTTGTTGATTGCAATGTTGAATGTCAGCTTCATAATCGGGGGCGTTCGTCAGCGCATTAACAATCGAGCCAATAATCGGAACCTCACCGATAAATGGGAAGCCCTTACTCATTGAGATACCTTGGGTGTCAGAATCACATTCCTCAGTATTGAAAAGATACCCCCCGCTTCGGTATTGCCCGGCATTCATCGTGCCATCTTCAATGCGTGAACCGGCCAGTTGATTGTTGAATTTGTGGACAGGATAAAGCGAACGGACGCCGAGCTCGTAAAGTTCCATTAAGTTTCGTTCAAGGGACTCTTTAGTGCAATTATCATTAAGACCGCAATTGAGCACATCAGAAGCTTCAGCACCAAGTATTACCGCCATTTTGCCCTCGCTGATTACCTCTCTAGCCTGTTGTGCCGATGTGACTACACGCATGAATCCCTTACCAGGTCCACCCGACTGAGCATCGATGTAATCTTGCAATTCGTAGGTACGTTTCGCCTGTAGGCGAAAGCTGTCCATGACATTGCAACTATTGGTATTAATCCAGGAAGCTGGGTTTACATTCTTTTGTGAGTCACATAATAGTTCGCTTTCAACAAGGTGAGAAACCATGATTCTCAAGCCACCTAAGTAGGCGCGTTCAATCCAACGATAATAATAGTCGGTATGGCTTTCATCATTGTAGTTTGGCCAGTAACCAAACTTGGGCCAACCTTGAGTATCGTGTCGAGCGCCGGGGTCGTTGTGCGAGAAGATATTGCCAATAAGATCAAGCGAGCCATTTGGCCCATGGGTATGTTCACAGTTGCCCAGAGCCTGTGGCACCCCGTAGGGGTGGAATGCTGAACCGTGGACAAACTTTCCGCCGACAAATTCATACGATGTAATATGTGTATGAGCATCGACTAAGCCACGAATTGGGTTGCCTACCGGAGTCTTTAACGCATCACGATTGCCACTAACATTGAGTGAAATTTCAGGGTAATCTTGGCAGGTATCTTCAACGTTCAAAAACGCACTAAACGACTCTTTGTTACTTTTGAAAGAAAAGCTTCCATTGTCGTTCTCGCTGATATTCCAAACGGTATTTACACTCGCATTTGATACTGAATTGAGCGAAGAATCCAGCAAGTTTTGATACGGGTCGCTAAGCAAGAAGTGCTTGAAAGACGTGGGCTTAAAATAAAATTTTCCAGCACTGAATCTGCGTGTTGGCTTGAATTGATACTGCCCGGTAATATCCACCGCTAAATAAGAATTGTCGGCTGCCCGTAATGAATAACAACCTTGTGCCAAACTGTCGATTCGGTCCGAAGCGACTCGGTCCGAAGCGACTCGGTCCGAAGCGGCATTAATCGAGTGAGCAATGAATAATCCAGCAATTGGAAAAAGCCGTTTGATTGTCAGCGAGAGAGTTATAGGTGTCTTCGTTAAATCAGCCTTTAGCATGTTAGCCACACGAGACAGTAGCTTCTTCACCAGATAAGTCTGGAACATAAGTTAGCATTTACTGGTTAAAATAATTATATGTCGACTATACAATATCCATTAAGGTAAGTTCACCTTTCATCGACTTAAGCGGGTCATTGACTAGTCAGGGGTTTTGGCGAATGCAATTCAAACGAAGTATTTTACAACGAGCCGGTTTTTTTCTGGTCTATATTCTTGCTGGTATTGCCGCAAGCTACTTACTGACCTGGATTGCCGAGATTTATGTTGAATTGTTCGGTGAAACATATACCCCGATGTCTAAGCTGTTTGCGTGGGGCATAAGCCTAATTCTCACATTGATAGTCGTTTTTGGTGCCAATTACGCAACGATTAAACTCAATAGTAAACGCTTAGGTTTAAGCCTGGCTTTGGTGATTTTCCTGAGCCTCTATGTCGTAGGCCCAGGAATTCGGGCACCATTGACCTTGTACATAACATCTGTATCGTTTCCTTACAATATCAACATGCTGGCGGTATTAATCCTACCATTTTTGTTTGGTCGCATGTTGCACCGCCATTTGGGCTAGTTGCGCGGCTCTGGCACGACGATTGGCTAAAGCATAATAGGGAAAACCGTAAACAATTAGAGCAACTGTATGATCAAGCTAGTATTAAAAGGTGTTGTCGGTCTGGTCGTGTTAATGACCATTATAATTGCCGTAATCTTGGTGCCTGCGCATTGGCAGGTTCGCAGTGTGACTCCTGATTTGCCAAGCAAGGATGATTTATTAGCGTTACGAACTACGAATGGGCCCAGTAACATTCGCTATATACTCACCTCAAGTCAACAGCTTGAGCGAGGACAAATCTCACACATTTCGATCCTCGCAGAGTGGGCAGATGGTAAACGCTTTTTGATCGATACCGGTATGAGCGAAGAAGGGGCCAGAGATTTTGCTGAGTTATTAACAACCCTAGATTCGTCGGCAGGGCCAGCAACGATTTACGGTACCGTATCGGCGCTATTAGGCGACGAGATCCAGACCGTTGACGGTGTGGGTTTCACTCACTTACATATCGATCACACACAAGGTGTTGACAACTTTTGCAGTGCGCGTGGGGCAGGAGCGTTATTATTGCAAACCCCAAGTCAAAAACAGCTGCATAATTTCAATACTTCAGAAGGGGCTGAATTGATATCGAACTCCTGTTTGGAATCCGGGCAATTTACCTTGAAGGCGAAGCAGAACTTGTATCAGTCTGAAGAATTCCCTGGTTTAGCTGCCATAGAGTTAGGTGGTCATACTCCTGGATCAACCTTATGGGCTATTACTCTGGGAGAGAAAGTCTTACTTTTCTCTGGCGATATTACTAATAATAAAGCCAGCATAGATTTGGATCAGCCAAAATCTGCGCTCTATAGTTACATGATAGTTCCTGAGAACACCGCGCGTACTGCTGAGTTGAGAAGGTGGTTGAAAGACCTCGATACCGATGATTTTTTCTCAGTAATTGTATCTCATGATTTGGAAAATACGCGCCTACATTTGTCGCCGTTTTTACTGAATTAAACGCTAAACTGTTGTTTTTTGGGGTAAATGTGACACCACGATTGTTGTAATTTAACAACAAAAGGCAATTTTTGAGACTTTTTCCTTAAGAGTCGGTTAATACAAGGTAAATAAAAGAAGCGCACGCTAATATCGACTTATGAAATGTAAATGAGTATTTATTTTCATAACTCTCTCTTCTTTTTGTTATTGATCGCCGCTCTCATGAGCGGCGATTTTTTTTGCTTACAGAGTTTTGTTTTTCCGGCTTATGTCGTTCAAGTTTGACGGCTCAAGAGCTTAATAAGGATGTTTGCCGTTGTTCACCAAGTGCTCAGTATTAAAACCGCACCGTGCCAAGATCTCATTCAGCTAGAGAGTCCAACACTTTATTTAAATCGCGGATAGTTTGTGTGCCACCGGTTTTAATTTTTTTGGCTATTAGCGGCACGATAAAGGCGCTCAATCCTTTAAACGTGATCGCTGCATGCCAATCAACATGGCAACCACTTTCTTGCTCGCGAATCGTAACTGTATCAACTGCAGTAAAACTCTTGCTGGTGCCGGTTAGCACTGCTTTTGACGGCGAGCTAAATTCGGTGATCTGGTAGCTAATGGGCGATTTTCGCTTACCCATCGCATATACCAAGTCGAAGCGCGTGCCTAAGGCGATCGGCGCATCACCTATTTTGGCCGAGCTAACAATGGTGTGATCCCATTGGTCGATATGAGAAAAATCAACAATATAGTCAAACGCCTGTTGCGTGGTCAGCTGCGTTGAGAACACTTCGTGCATTTCCAGTCTGTATCTCATAAACCGAGTCTCTGTTCGTCAATGATTACGTTATTTTGTGCAATCTTAACAGCTAGAAATTGCTTGGTATCAGTTTTTTCGACTTAAAACGTACTCAGCTACCGCATAGAGCGTCTCTTCTCCAAGGTAGGCTTGAGAGGGCATTTCCGGATAGTCATCGCGCTTCTTGATAGGGTTAGCAATGTAGTCGGCTAAGCCTTCAGGGTTTTCCAGATAAAGCGCTTGGATAGTCTGAATGGAAGGGCCGATTAAGCGGCCATTATAGGAGTGACAACCCGTGCAAACGCCTAAATAAGCGATTTCTCCTCGCTCCGATGCAGCGATTACCCGTGCCGGAACGGGTGAATCAAGTAAATAGGTGACAGTGTCGTCGGTATTACTAAAATCACAGTCAGAGAAGCTGTTCACGCCCACGGTTTTATAGCGGCTGCGATTGACAATGCAGTTATCCTTACCCTTGCTCACATGGACGACATCGGGCTCTACACTCTTTGCCTCGAGCATCATCAGCGCTTTGATACTTGGAATGGTTTCATAACCATTATTGATCATCGTGTTATCTAATATGGCGATTTGATCTGGGTTTGGCTCTGATTCCGGGTCATCGGAAATATTTGCGGCATTGGCATGGTCGACAATAAGAATACCGGTATTTTTGTTATCTGAAATGATGTTGCTTTCTATAACTACCTGATCGGCTGCCATCACCAAAACACCCGTGCCAGGAGGAATGCCTGCAACGGTCGAGCCTGGTGCTCCAAAGTTGGGATGATTATTCCCCACGATAAAGTTGTTGCGAATAATGACATCGTAAGTTGTCTTGATAGGTAGGCCGGGCGTAATGAAGGCTAAAATGCCGCCCGTATTATTGTGAACGTAGTTATTTTCAACAATGGCGTGTCGGCTGTTTTCAATTTCGATGCCAGCGACACTATCAAACACATCATTATGGGCAACGTGAATGTTGTCACTCATACCGACATAAATTGCCGCATCTTCGATGCCGGAAACGACGTTATATTCGACAACCCCATTTTTGCCTAGCTGAGGGAAAATGCCGTAGACGCCTGTGTCGGCGATTATGTTATTTCGAATTTCAAAATTATTTCCCGCTTGGCCCATGATGCCATTACCTTTATAGCGAGTGATACGTAGGTTCTCCACCACCACATTATTTCCCGAATAGAGTATTGCATCGTTAAGCTTGCCCAAGCCGTCTAAGGTTGCACGTTTACCTTGCTTTATTATTCCGATTATGCGGATATCGTCTTTATCAATGTAGACCGTTTCGCTGTAGGTTCCGGGTTCAATCAAAATTGTAGTGCCCGGTTCTGCCGCTTTCACGGCTTCCTGTATTGATTCTCCTTTCTTCACCACGACCTGCTTTTCGCTGGCGATGCCTGCGGGGCCGATAGCAGAGGCAGGATTTCGCGTTTCTTTTATTTCTACAGTCTCCTTATTGGTAGGCGAGTCGACGCTCTCGACCGCGGGTTGGGAGACGTTATTGCTATTACCAAAATAGTAGCCAGCCACCCCAGCAGCGACTATTGCCAACACTAGTACACCATTTAATTTCATATTGTTCTCCTATTACTTATTCCAGCTCAGGGCTGTTACTTATTCCAGCTCAAGGCTGTTGATTCTTAATCCGGGCTAAATTGACTCAAGGCGCGCGCTTAGTGCTCAGCGTCGTCGTTGGTTTAAGCTCGGTATTTTCATTCTGATCAATTTTATGAAAGACGGGGGTTAATCCCGAAGGAACCTTTGATGGGGTCTCAGGTTTGAACTTCTCATCGCTAAGCGTTTTCATAAAAATTACAATCAGATCTAATTCTCGTTCGGTCAGGTTTGGCTCACTTATGTGCCAATGAATCGTTAGATCCAATTCATCGCTTACTGCATGTCCACGACCCTTGTTATAAAACTCGGTCGCTTGTTTTAGGGTTTCGAAATTGCCGGCGTGCATATACGGGCCGGTTTGAGCGATGTTGCGTAGGGTAGGCACCTTGAAGCCACCCTTGAGTTTCGGCAAGTTGAATGTATTTTCAGCACCGATATCAAACGCAGTACCCAGTTTTTCAGGTACTCCTATTACAGCGATCTGATTGTTGGTGAACAATGGAGGCGTGTGGCACTCTGAGCAGCGTGCGACAAAAGAGCGAAATACATTCATCCCTGCTATTTCATCATCAGTTAATGCCTCATGATTTCCATGCGCGTATTCATCGTAGCGGCTGTTCAATGATATCAATGATGATTGAAAGGCACTGAGCGCAATCGTTAAGTTATTAATACTTAAGCTAGGTTCATCAAAGGCGGTTGCAAAAAGCGTTTGATAGACCGAATTACTTTTCAAACTATTGAGAAGCTTGCTCGGAGTATTGTTCATTTCTTCCGGCGCGAACAATGGCCCCAGTGCTTGTTGCTCTAAACTTTTGGCTCGGGCGTCCCAAAAAAAGCTGCTTAGAAACGCACTATTCCATAGAGTAGGGGCCGAGCGTTGACCGATCTTTCCATTTGCTCCTACCGAACGGGCTTTACCGTCAGAGAAGCCTTTGTCTGGTTGATGACAACTGGCGCATGATACGTCTTTGTCGCCTGATAATATAGGATCAAAAAAGAGCAAGCGGCCAAGATCAATTTGTTGTGGGCTAAACCCATCTCGGTATTTTGGCAAGTTGCTTTGGGTTCCACCAACGCCTCGATTTTGTGTCGATGTATAAAACTGGTAAAGGGTGCGCAGTTCACACTTATTATCGGCAACTAACTCAAAGCCCCTGGGGCAGTTGCTTGCCAATTCGAAATCAGCTTGGGCTGGTATAGAATAGGCACTAAGAACCATTAACGTTAACAAAACCGGTGCAGTGCCTCGCAAAATGTTTATGGGCTTAAGCTTCATCGTGTTCATTGATATTGAACTGGTTTAGTCTTGCAGAGAAACAATGTAGGCCATCACTGCGTCTATTTTTTCTTGTTCGGTTACGGTGTTGGCGATCATTCGCATTTGCCGTCCGTATTTATCTGATTCATGCGAGCCACGCGTACCGTTCAAAAAACCATCATATTGACGAAACAAATAGTCACTGCTTAAACCCACAAGGCTAGGAGAGTTTAGTCGTTCATTGCCAGAGGCGTCGGCGCCGTGACATGCTCCACAACTGGCTTGGTAAATTTTGTATCCGGCGTTGTTACCATTCGCTGTTTTCTCATCGGTCACCGAGGCATTCGGTTTTTTTAGAAAACTTAAATAGGCGCTTACGTTGGCTCGATCCTTCTCAGAGCTGACTAATGAAGACATAGCTGCCATTTGTTGGCCAAAACTGTCTCCGTCAGCCGAGCCCCGAATTCCGGTGCTAAATTTGAGCAATTGGCTACTCAAATAAGCTTCATGTTGCCCCGCTAAGGCGGGTCCGCCAAGCGCATCATTCCCCTTTGCTTCTTGACCATGACAACTTGCACATACTTTATTGTAAAGATTTTTGCCAGAATCCAGATCGATTTCTGACGCAGCGATGCTGCTGCTTAACGATACGATAACGATATAAAAACAGGTGAATAGAAATCGATTTATAAAAACAGTCTCGGGCACCGCGGTCTCCAGTTAGAGTGATTACATGCGATCATAATGAAGCCTGCGTTTAATATTCGCTTATTGATTTTAAAAATACATACGATAATTTCACAATCGCACATACTTTATTGGACATCTACGGTCATTGTGTATGCAACTTAGTTTGTTGCTGACGGTAGGCAGTTGGCGTAACCCCGAACGATTCTCTAAATGCTTTGTTAAAAGAACTCAAGGATCGGAAACCCGTATCCAGTGCGATATTCAGAACCGCCTCGCCATTTTGAGCTGGGTCGGCTAAACGTTGTCCCGCTTCTTTAATTCTGAAACCATTTAGATAGTCGTTAAAATTCCGGAACCCTAATCCTGCATTGATGATTCGGCGTAAACGATATTCAGGCAGTTCGAGTTGTTCAGCGAGTTGACCAATCGTCAAACCCATCTTTCGATAGACGAATTGTTCGGTCATTAGTTTATCGAGCTGATTTACTACCTCGGGAGGGACTTCAACTTCCGCCTCCTTGCCCGATTCGGTATCCGATTTAGGTGGCTCAGTCGATTCTACGCGATTTGCTGCTGACCTATCGATCACGTTTAGTAGTGCCGGGCGATATTGAACCAGAATTAGGTTAGTAAACAGGAGTATTAAGCCGACGGGGACATATTGCCAAAACGATAACCAGTTTGACGATGGCATAATAACTTCACGCAGAGCGATGGTACCGATAATATACAGCCCAATCATTGTGCAGAACCACAATCTTAACGTTCGGCGGCTTTCTATTAGATCGTCATTCCAATGTCTTACCACTTCTATCAGTGCGAGGGTCAGCAAAACAAATTCCAGCACTTGCGGAATGTGAAAGAACATAATGGTAAGTGCCTCGGCGTTTTGCCAGGACATTAGGATGCCGATCAATGGTAAAAACACGGTAAAGCATACCAGGCAAATATGCCACAGTTTGATCCTAAAGCGGTCGTTGAACACGCTCGAACAAAACAGCCAGAAGATGCCGGGTAAGAAATTTTCCACAGCCTTTTGTATTGGCTCCAGCCAATGGCCATGGGTGAAAGGGTAGAGCAGGTAGGCAGCAACCGTGCCCAAAAAGGCTAAAAACAACCATTCTGGCAGCGTCATGCTGCGACGATGACGGGTAAACAACAACGCGCTCAACGCTATTTGAGACATCGCGAACGCTACCGTCGCTGTTAGAAATGCATCCAAATTTAGTAACCCATGGCTGTCACAGTATAGACTCCGTCTGGTCGTGCAACACAGTGCACAAAACTGAGCGTTTTTTATTATTAGAAGTCATGATACGGTATTACACAGGGGGTATGAAGACAAGAGCAGACAGCAGGTCGAAATACAAATACCAAAGAAAACGGCCTCGTCACGAGGCCGCTCTTAAAATTCCCGATAGATCGTTATAATTATTATTAACCTTCTACTTTATTCTTACGCTTTTGCGCATTTTCCTTGATACCACTGAACCAACGTTTCTTACGAGTTCCCTATAGGGGGAGTTTGGGGTTAAACATTAGGGATCTCTCCGTCTTAGGCGAGACTTGAAAAATTACCTCCGAAGCATCTGTCCGTCAGAATGATGTTACCGGCCTTTTAATTCTGGTTGATTTTGAAATTCGTCGGCTAAATTATGAAAAAACTCAAGCTCTATGAAAAATGGTGAACAAATTACATTTTAGTGTCGAGTTGTATGATCATTTTCATTTTCGGTTAGGATCGCAGTGAAGCACTTGACGCGATCACTTAAAGAGTTTGCTTCGACTAAAAGTTGTTTATCTTCTGATGAGAGTGCTAATTGTCCAACTAAATTGTTGACCAGCGCCTCTTGTCGCAACTCTTCAATGGTCGACCAATCGACTTCGATATTGTGTTTGTTGAAATAATTACGCAAAGCCGTCATGAATGTATGTGAATTCTCGGCACTGGCCGACTCAGCGGTTTCATAATCATGTTGGTAATCTCGCCAACGAGGTTTTATTAATCGATAACCGCGCATACTGCTCAACTCTTCTTCGACCGAGAAGCGACATAAGCCTTCGAGAACTATCTCAATTCGGCCGTCTCGGGTTTCGATGTAATGTACAACGCGTGCTGCGCAGCCAATCTTGTGCAATGTCGCTGGGCTGATGTCGTCTTTGGGTTGAATCATGCCGATAAGCTGTTCTGTTTTCATGGCATCATGAACCATATTTAAATAGCGCGGTTCAAATATATTGAGCGCAAGCGTGCCGCTCGGCATCACCACTGCACCAGCCAATGGAAATATGCGTAGGGTGTTTGGCAGTTGTTCAAAGGACTGCGCAAACGGTGACAGTTTTCTCATAGAAACCTCTGTAGATTAAACGGGAAACGCTTAGATAATATTCCCGGGCTCGTATCACCAAACATGGACAGGGCGACAAGTAGGCTTCAACGCGAGCCACTGTTGTGCCTGCCACCCAGTACGTTATATCAAATTATCTCGATGTTCAGTTGCTGTCCACATACATCGGTAATGATCTCGTGCTTTTTAACATTGGGTCGTTTATGCGATTGAGTATTCATGGTATTTCTGAGTACATACACAAAACACTATTCCAGGAAGCCGAAAAAAACGAGGAACTTGAACAATGAATCGACGCCATTTTCTCAACTATGCAGGGCTATCAGCGCTAGGGCTTGGAATAGGTGCCTGTAATGATTCGCCTCCAGCTCATCGGTACAATGAAGACGACATTGCGGGGTTAGCGACACAACGAAAGACTGAAAAGCAAGCGTCAGGAAACGGTCCTTTTGGAGTTCACAAATATTCGGGTTATCGCGGCTTGTCGGAATTACCATGGTTTGAACTGGACAATAGCGGCAAGCTAATATGCAGTGATGAGGACATACCGAGGGCAATTGATATGCATGCCCATTTGGGAATGTCAGTATTGTTTAAGCCTAATCTTGATTTACAAGCCAAAACTGAGCGCGTGCAGCACTTACTTGATTGTGACGGTGAACCGCCGTGCGAATTAGATTTAGATATTTACATAAATGGCAATTTCACTGGCGAGACATTGAGGAGGTTAAAACGAACCATTATGGCGCAAGGCTTATGGGGTAGTGAGATAACCCGCACCCAAACCATTCCTAATTTAATCGATGAAATGGATGCCATGCGTGTCGAACGTGCATTGATTTTGCCCATCAAACTCGACTTTCCGTTTGGTGATGACCAAACGGAACATTGGCGTTCGGAAGTTACTAAGTCCGGCCAGAGTGAACGGTTGATGACCGGGTTTTCGGTGTCACCTTTGGCGGACAGCAGTGTGGCGCAGATGCGCGAACATGCTCAATCTGGATCAAAAGTTATGAAGTTGCATCCGACAGTTCAAAGATTTTACCCTGATGATCCTAAGGTAATGAAGTTATATGAGGAAGCGCAATCATTGGGGGTTACCATATTTTTTCATGGCGGGCGCGCTGGAATTGAGTCTGAGTCGGCTCATCGTTACGCGATGCCGAGGCATTATCGAAAAGCAGTAGAAGACTTTCCCAAGGTCAATTTTATCATGGGGCATGCTGGCGCACGCGATGTTGATGGTATGCTAGATCTACGGCTAGCCTACAAAAATGTTTGGCTCGGCACACATGGTCAGGGCATCACCAAACTTGATCAAATTATTGATAAAACCAATGGCGAACGAATTTTGTTTGGAACTGATTGGCCTTTCTATCATTTAGGATCGTCGCTGGCGAAAGTCTTGATCGTAACCAATTCTCCAACGCGGCGAGATCAGCGTTTTGCGTTGCTCCGCGGCAACGCTCTGGAATTATTGGCAACGACTTAACTGGTAAGGATTTAAACCACTAAAACTTAAGCGCGTTCGTCTTTCGGCGAGCCTAAGCAAATATAAGAGGTAATGCTGTGCACTTGTGGTTGCTTGCCAAGTATTTCCGAGTGAAACTGTTTGTAGGCGCTT
Organism: Arenicella sp.; assembly: GCA_965230315.1. Taxonomy (GTDB): domain Bacteria; phylum Pseudomonadota; class Gammaproteobacteria; order Arenicellales; family Arenicellaceae; genus Arenicella. The sequence continues at coordinate 1,820,932 of CBDDKT010000002.1, read as the reverse complement.
AAGTCAGCGACTTCTACTCGCAGCAAATATTCAACGCTACCCGTAACATTATGCACTTCTCTGACTTGTGGCGAGGCGGATACTGCGTTTTCAAAATCGCTTGCGTATGTTGCGGCGTGCTCTGATAAGCCCACCATTACAAAGACAACAATCGACGCGCCGAGTGCAGACCGGTTTAATTGCGCTCGATACCCCGTGATCACGCCGCTGCGTTCCAATTCCTGCACGCGCCTGAGGCACGCCGAGGCCGATAAGCCGACCTTTTCGCTGAGATCAGAATTACTGATCCGTCCATTTTTTTCGAGTATGTCTAGAATCTTGTGATTTATTCGGTCTAATTCGATCATTATTGTGTTTTGGTGGTTTTTCTGCTTCTAAAAGCAATCTAATTCGGAGTAATTAGCACTAATATTGCTTAATCAGTCCTCAATAAGCAAATTTTTTGGTATACCTTATGACAAAAATGCATCGTTTTGCCGAATACGAAATCAGTCGCCGTCTTGGATTTTTAACGGAGTTCGACGCCGAGCTCGCCAAACTTCCATCGGAATTGGATCAAGTATCTTCGCTTGCTATGCGTCTGCCTCAGTTGATTCCTACTGGTCAGGTTCGAAAGCACATTGATGAATTAGCGGTGCTCGATCTGCGAGATTTCAGTCAACAGGCTCATCCAAACGCAGTGCGCATGGCCATGGTGCATTACACGTTTCTGGCTCAATCCTACATTTGGGGGCAGGCCGATTCAGTGCATTTTTTACCTGAATGTTTAGCAAAGCCAATACATCAATTGAGTCAAACTACTGGCCAGCCTCCGATTCTTACTTACTCAAACTACGTACTCGATAATTGGCGAAAGATTGACAACTTAGGTGAGGTAAACCTCTCTAATATCGAAATGATTCAACCATTTCTAGGCGGCCAGGATGAAGCGTGGTTTGTCTTAATTCATGTGGCTATAGAGGCAACTGCGGGCAAAGTGTTGGCGGAATTTCCGTCGGTGATCAAGGCGGCGGCTGAACATGATGATAGCTCGATGGAATATGGACTACTTAAAATAATCGAAGGGTGGAGCGAGATTAATGCGATCTTTGATCGTATGCCTGAGCGATGTGACCCCTATGTGTATTTTCATCGGGTTAGACCCTGGATTCACGGTTTCAAGGACAACCCAGGTTTACCTGATGGCGTTATCTATAAAGGCGTTGAAGAGTACGCTGGAAAGGGACAATTTTTTCGCGGGCAAACAGGCTCGCAATCCTCGATTGTTCCTTCAATGGATGCTTTGCTAAAAGTGAATCATGCGGCTGATCCATTACGTGCTTACTTAGATGAACTGCATATTTATCGACCGCCTGCGCATCGACGTTTTATTGATGATGTGCACGCGTCAGGCAATTTGCGTGACGCGGTGGTGACCTCAGGTCAAGGCCGTGTCAAAGATGCCTATAATCATTGTTTAGACAAACTGGCTGATTTCAGAACTAAACATTTGGAGTATGCCGCTAGCTATATTAATAAACAAAGTAAAGGCGGTGCCGGAAACTCAAGCGAGGTCGGCACGGGTGGTACCCCGTTTATGCGGTACTTGAAAAAGCATCGCGACGAAGTGAATCGACAAAAAGTATAGTGGTTTAGAACGTGAGGTTCTGTTGATAGGGTGCCTCTCGACATGACAATCGCGTTGAGGGTCAACGCGATTATCACTTTGACCAAACTAGCCGTTATCCGGAATAATTTGGAGCAAGGTCACCCTTAAAACTACGTTGCCGCAAACCTTTTCAATCCGATTGGTTTCTCGGTGGCTTTATCGAAACGCTCAGCGTAGTTGGCGTGTTCGGTACCCATGACTCGATCCCAGAAAGTGAAGTAGAAGGCGTAGTTGCCATTGCCTTTTTCATGATGTAGATCATGATGGGTTACGGTGGTAAAGATACCGAGAATGGGGTGTTGAACCCAGCCTCTTGGAAATAGTTCATAACCGCAATGAGCAATACCGTTGCGGATAATTTGAATCAGCATAGCACTGACAAACGCCACGTCATGCATCGGCACAATACTGAAAAAGATCGGCACGAACATGTAAACCAATATGGTTTCGGGTGGCGCAAAAGAATAAGCTGTAAACGGCGTCGGGTTGTGCGATTTATGATGGGTCATATGGAAGAACTTATAGAACTTCGGATGATGCATGAATCGATGAGTCCAATAAAAATAAGTGTCTAAGCCAATGCTCCAAAGAATCACTGAGAATACTAGGTAGGCCCATCCATAAGTTGTGACATCGTCGTATATTTTAAAGACGGGGCCACCAAAAATGGCTTCCAAAACATAGTTGGTCAGGCTATAGGCAAAAACAAATACAATGATGGTAATGCCCGACGTGCGAATTTCACGCAGTATTTGTTTATGACGCAGTTTCTTAGGCAATGGTTTTCGAATTCGACGACCCGCCAGTACGCCTCCAAGGATTACCCAAATCAACAAAAATGTGCCGCCCGCGCCAATCAAATAGCGCATACCTTCTACGCGCATACCCGATGGTAGGTTTTGAATAAAGCTGCTTAAGATGCCGTTAATGAAACCAAATATTTCGAAAATGAACTCCACAATAATCTCCATGTTGTGTTAGCGACTAGATTGACATTACTCTAGAAACTTCAGCGGCTTCGATCTGCTCGAAGATAAAAAATCACGGTCATTTTTAAAAATGAGGAGTGATTTTTAAATACGATCACATCTTCTTGGTCAGTCCTTGGACAAATTGCTCAGTTGTTGAGTTCGATAGTCGCTCGGAGTCATGCCTTCACTGTCTCTGAAGGCACGATTGAATGGCGCCAATGATGAGAATCCTGCATCAATGGCTAAGGTTAAAACCGGTGTTCGCCCTTTATCAGGGTCGGCCAGATCTGCTTTTACCGATTTAATTCGGTAATGGTTCAGAAATGCGGTGTAGTTGCGGTAGCCCATAGACTGGTTGATGAGGTTTCTTAATTGATGGGGTGGTACTCCTACCCGTTGCGATAACTTGCCGATGGTTAAGCCGTGCTCGCAATACGCCTTTTCGTTTTCCATAATCGATACTAAACGCTGATGCGCTTGCGCGTCTCTCGGGTCAATTGCCGAGATCTTAGCTTGTATGTTTCTGGGCGGGAAGGCGAGTCGTTCCGGGTCTACTTTAGTCATCCAGATAACCGCCCACAGGCTTAGCGGAAGTGAAAAGATGTATATCAAATACATCGACATACCCGCATTGATTCCGAAATTTCCAGCCAGACGCTCTATCAAAATCGACGCGATAATCATTGCCGTCATTGTAAAAGCAAAGTATTTTCGCATTTTCCGGCGACTCTCAACGAGGTCTTCCCGATGTCCGGACAGCGAAACGTATCCAAGGTGTGCCATCATTGTCAGGCTGATCATGGAAACCAAAATCTCCAGCGATGGAGACCACCAAACATCAAAACCCAGAAAGTAGAGGCGGCCTGGCAAATGTATGACGACATAGATTGCAGCGCCACCCCATTCTAACCATCCCAGTTTAAATTCGTCATCAAATAGAGCGAGTCCAAACCACCATACGAAAACAAAACTCAACATGTCAAACAGTCGCAATGGAATCGCTGTGTTGCCTGTTATCGTGATGTCCGGATGACCGGTGGTAAGGAAAAGGCAAATAATCGTGGCAATGAGTAGTAACCCAAATTGGAGCGCGCGGATATGTCGCCCATCGCGCAGGATCAGCAAACCCAATGCAATTAGCACTCCGATGCTACTGAATTTTAGAAATGCTTGAGTTAACAACATGATTACTGGTCAGTGGCTGGCAAGGGGGGCTTAGCTATCACCCGAACTGGCGAACATCTCCATTACTTCTGCTCCGGTCATATTCTTGGTTTGATTTGCAAAGTCGTAATAGCTCGGTTTTTCATCTATGAATATCTGATGATCCATCTCCAGTTTCTCGTTATCGTCAAACAGCCCTGCTGGCATAATGGTCTGGCCGGTGTTCTTAAATTGATAATAGAGATGAGTACCACAATTTGCACAGAAGCCGCGTTCTGCCCATTCTGAGGAATCGTAGGAACTCACATCACCACTAAAACTCACCTCCGTGCCGCAGTCTATTCCCACATAAGGACCACCCGACCATGTTCGACACATGCGGCAGTGGCAAATGCCAACTTCATTCGATGCCGTTTTAACGTTAAAACTAACCGCGCCACAAAGGCAGTTGCCCTTGGCTGAAAAAGATGTGCTCATAACCGACTCCTGAAAAGTAAATGCATAAATGAGGTAGTAAGTTCTCTACGTTCTATTTATATCAAATAGCGCTGAGATTAGTTGCATTATCTTTATAAATATCACCTGTGCGGGTGATGCAGGAGTTTTGATAGGGATCTAGAATTTAGGGCTGTAATAACTCAACGATTTAGACAAGGAGTCGTCATGAAGGTCATTGCCAGTCAGCTGTCAGAATCAATTCTTTGCACGCTGCCGAACGGAGAACAAATAGAAATCACGATGTTGCGTTCTGAAGGCGATGATTGCTTTGCTGAGCCAAGCATCAAAGCGGCGATTAATTTGGTGATGAAATATCTAGATTTAAAAAGTAGTGAATTAACGTAGTTAGGCAAACTCGAATACAAATTATTGCCTGGAGACGCTTATACTTAAAGACTGCTTTGTATCCACCTGCAGACCTACTCAACTACTTTTTAACTATGAGCATCAATATTCCATTCTCTGAAGCTTGCGAACGCAACAAAGAGATTATTCTTCAAACCATTAAGCCTTACTTGAGTGAAGTCATTTCCGTACTTGAGGTTGGCAGCGGCACCGCGCAGCATGCTATCCACTTCGCACGTGCATTATCACATCTGAAATGGCAAACCAGCGATCAGCTCGCCTATTTAGAAGGTATTAACGCCGCGCTCAGCAATGCTGAGAAAACTCACACAGAGTTAGACAACCTTATTCGACCATTTGAGCTCAATGTCAATCAAGCTGTTTGGGACAAAACCAACACCCAATATCAAGCAGTCTATACGGCCAATACGTTTCATATTATGAGCGAGTCAGATGTTCAGCAATTCTTTACCGGCCTGGGAACAGTCACTCAATTTGATAGTTACCTGATCGTTTATGGTCCATTTAAGTATGCCAACAAATTCACCAGTGAGAGCAACGATCAATTTGATCAAACCTTACGATCGCGAGGTGTTGGCAGTGGCATTCGAGATTTTGAATGGGTTAATAGCCTGGCGACCGACCAGGGTTTTGAACTGCTGAACGATCACTCAATGCCAGCAAATAATCAATGTTTGGTTTGGCAATGTAAGGTCTAATGGTGCCCGACAATGAGAAACTAAATGATAATCATTGTTATTATCAAAAGTTGTTATAAAACAAAGACTTAGTGAAATTTATGTGGATTTTAGAGTTTGTGTATTGCTATACTCGCTTAATCTAAACATCCAGCTAGGACACAAACACAATGAAAGCAAGAGAAGGCGTTATCGATATTTTAAACACAGCGCTAAAAGCTGAGTTGACCGCAATTAACCAATATTTTCTGCACGCTAGAATGTACAAGAATTGGGGTTTGGAAAAATTAAACGAAAAAGAGTACGAAGAATCGATTGATGAAATGAAGCACGCTGATGTCCTGATCGAGCGCATTTTAATGCTCGAAGGCTTGCCAAATTTGCAAGACCTGGGCAAGTTATACATCGGCGAGAATGTACTCGAGATGCTCAAGTGCGATCTACGCCTGGAAGAAGAGGCAATTCCGATGTACAGCGCTGGCGTAGCGCATTGCGAAAAAGTAGGCGATTACGTAACCCGTGATTTGCTCGCCGATATTTTAGAGAGCGAAGAAGAACACTACGACTGGTTAGAAACTCAGATTGAGCTATTCGGTAAAGTTGGCGAGCAGAATTATTTGCAGTCTATGATGTAAGCCTGAATACAAGAAAACCATAAAGCCCCTTGTTGTATCTCAGCAAGGGGCTTTTTTGTATTGTGAGATACACACAATTTGAGTGATGGAGGCAAATCACACTTTCCATGGTATTGAAAAATTCATTACTCTGAGACAGACTTCGAATATCAACCAAGTAGCAAAAACATTATGTCATTTGAAACGCTTGTCAGCTTTACATTTGTTGCGTCACTTCTCGTCATGTCCCCTGGACCAAATGGGGTGCTTATTGCGAAAACGGTTCCAACCTCAGGAAAAATCGCTGGTTACGCGAATGTTATGGGGTTTGTGGCGGCGTTTTATGTCCATGGCGCACTGTCTATTTTAGGTATTTCCTTAATTCTGGTTCAGTCTACACACGCCTTTTTCATTGTGAAATTAATTGGTGCAGCTTATCTTTTCTGGATCGGCTTAACGTGTTTGAAGGGTGCCTTTTGTGCAAATGCTGTTACACAGGATGTTGTTGAACCAGCTAGGAATAAAAGAACTTTAATGAGAGCGTTCATAGAGGGTTTTCTGACCAACGCATTGAACCCCAAAGTTTCGATGTTTTATCTGGCTGCTTTTCCTCAGTTTATATCTCAAGCCCAACATGCCCTGAGTGCATCGTTCATACTGGTTTTTGTTCACTCGATGCTCAATCTCATTTGGTTTTCTGCCATGGTATTACTCTTTTCACGCGTGGCCAAACGCACTCGCAGTATCGCCTTTCAAAGATGGCTTAAGGGAGTGACGGGCGTAATCTTTATCGGCTTTGGTGCCAAATTAGCATCATTGAAAGGATGATGCCTTGATACATAGAACGATAATTCGCAACAACAGAGGCCACAATTAGCGTGCGGCTATTGATAGAACGAAAATTGGCACCACTCGCTTTTTTGCCCTGAGATGCCTTCGTGATCGACCGCCCAAACGCGCCATCGAATTGAGAGGCCATTCTCTTCTTGGTGTTTCATGTGTATCTTGGAGCTATAAATAGCATTACCTTTGCTACTGGGCCTAAGTCCTAGACCTTTGCGTAGATGCCAAGGTGCACCTGCTGTGCTATGCCAGTTTCGGCCTTGTTCCTTACAGCCGAAACAATCGAATTCAACTGTATACATCGAGGCACCTTCGACAATCTTCCAAGCAACGATAAAGAGGTGGTTATCAGGCGGATACTTTATCGGGGCACAGTCGGGTTTGACCAACACGGGTGCAAGTAATGACGTATCATTCAATAGCATCTCATCCTTACTCGCGGTGGCTATGTCTTGCTCCGACTTTGATCCAATAAACTCATTTTGATATAGAAAGGTAATGAATGCGCCGATTGCGGTCACTAGACCAATAATGGTTGCTAAAAGCTTTGTTATCTCTCCAATTTTTGAAGTGGTTGATTTTGTCATTGATGTCTCCGTTATTAAGTGAGAATCAAGCATCATCATTCCATATCTCAATCACAGAGGCAATTTTGAGAACGTTGAACGTTGCCTCAAAGTACAATATGTTAGCCGCGAAATAGGTCTCGATTTAATGTGTTCGAGACCATCGCTTCTTGTTGAAGTCATGTCTGTTAGGTTTTTTCTCGCCAAGCGCGATACTGCCGTGTGCGGAGCTTGGTTTTGATTTGCCCTTTGAGCAGCGCAAGAAAAGCGATCATATTTGCTTTGGGTAGCTTACCAGCCGCCATTCGAGTTAATTGCGCTTTGGTGATTGCCATGCTTGCTAAAGCAGCAAGGGTCTTGTTTTTCCAGTCAACAATGGGTAGTTCAACTTCTAAAACCTGATCCTGTTGCCATTTATTCGGTAACGCCGGCTCATACGCAAGTGCTCTGGCAATACCCAGCATATCAATCGAAATACCACCGCGCTCGTTGAGGGCATCTTCAGCAACGGCGCGTTTGGTAATCCCGCCTGTTACCATAATCGGCATACTCGCAACCTCAGCAATGTCTCGTGCGAACTCGACAAAATACGCTTCTCGTTGTGTGGTGCTATCGCCACTGCCAGGTTCGGCGGCATTGCCTGACATGGCTGGGCTTTCGTAGCTTCCACCGGACAACTCGACCAGATCTAAGCGATAGTCGTTAAGCTGTTTGACAACCCACTTGGCGTCATTAGCATCAAATCCTCCTTTTTGGAAATCAGCCGAATTAATTTTGATTGATACGCAAAAACCGTCACTAACACGCTCTCGAACAGCTTTAACCACTTCAAATACGATGCGAGCGCGATTTTCCAAGCTGCCTCCCCACTTATCGTCTCTTACGTTAACTAAGGGTGATAAAAACTGACTTAGCAGATATCCGTGTGCAGCGTGAATCTGTACCCCGGTAAAACCAGCCTGTTCAGCGAGTGCGGCGGTGTTTGCGAACCGTTCGATAATGTTCAGTATTTCAGCTTCGCCCATCGCTTTTGGTTGGGCAAACATTTTTGAAAAGCCAGGAATGTTCAGGGCGATGCCAGAGGGTGATAAGGCTTGTTCACCCATCGCTTCGTAAACTTGGCGTCCCGGGTGATTGATTTGCATCCATAATTGATTGCCATTTGAAGTTCCCGCGGCCGCCCACTTTCTAAATCGATCTAAATGGTCGGCATTCTCCAAGACCACACCACCCGGGCCGGTTAAGGCATCCGGACTGATCATGACATTGCCGGTAAGTAGAAGTCCTGCACCCCCATCAGACCAGGCCTTGTAAAGCGTGAAAAGTCTTTGCCCAGGTATCTGACCTTGGTCGCTGAGGTTTTCCTCCATCGCGGCTTTGCAAAGGCGGTTGTTGATGACGACCTGGTTCGGTAACGTAAGCGGAGTGAACAGTTTAGAGCTCATGATCATTAGAGTTGTTGATTGTCGTAGCGTTAGTTTATCGTAAGCGCTTGGATAAGATGTGTTGAGTATCCATTTGACGCAGGCTCGCACCGAACATCGATAATTGAAATGTTAACAAGGGCGATATTTTGATGTGCTAGTCTTGGCGTCGATACATTCAAATCAAAGAGAGTTGGCAGTGAAATGAAAATAATAAAAATCGTCGTGGTTCTAATTTTACTTGGTGTCATTGCAGCCGCCTCTTGGTATTACCGTCCTTGGTCAGAGTACTCGCCTGCGCAGATGGCGGTTCTACAGGACCCAAGTGAAATAGCCAATAGTTTTCGCAATATGAGCTCCATATTGCCAAGTAAATCGGTGCCCAACGGTAACGAGATATCTGAATTCGTCGAACAGCTTCAACCATTAGCGTTGAATTTTTCTTACAATGGCGCAAACAAAAGTCTTGATCAATTTTTGGACGAATCGGGTACCACCGGTTTACTTGTGCTTAAAGATGGGGTGATGCGTCACGAACAATACCGAAACGGTGGTTCACGCGAATCACTGTTTACCTCATGGTCAGTGGCCAAAAGCTTTGTTGCCACGGTTATTGTAATGGCACAGAAAGAAGGCCTGATTAACAGTTTGGATGACAAGGCTGAAAAATATGCTCCACAGTATGCGGGTTCAGATTTTGGTTCGAGCTCTATTAAGAGCTTATTAGCAATGTCGACCGGAATTAAATTTAATGAAGATTACGTGGCCGATGATTCAGATGTACGACCGTTCTTCTTTAACAGCTTTATTCTTGGTAAAGACCCGGATGGTTTATTGTTACCGTTCAAACGCAGCCGTGACGCATTTACCGATTTTCACTATATTTCGCCAAATTCTCATGTGCTGTCCGCGGTGCTTAGGGGCGTGTATAAAAAGCCACTTGCCGAAATTATCAGTGAAAAAATATGGCAACCTCTTGGCATGGAAGCCGACGCAACATGGTTGCAACATCGCGATGACGAAAAAGGAGTGGCTCTGGGCTATTGTTGCCTGAATGCTCGTTTGAGAGATTACGCTCGGTTCGGAGAATTCTACCTAAATGCGGTAAAAGGAAAAGGCTTAGGTGCAACCGTATTACCTCAAGACTGGGTTAACAGTTTACCCAAGCCTGCTACTCCAGCGCACAAACCGGGTGGTGAAAATTACTCTGGGCGTGGTTACAGTTATCATTTTTGGCTGCCAGAACGCGACGGTGTATTTTTCGCCTCTGGCGTTTATGGACAGTTTATCTGGATCGACCCCGCACGCGACCTAGTCATTGTTAAGACCTCGGCAGATAATGATTTTCTAACTCGTTATAACGAGACCGCCGCTATGTTCGAAGCGGTTTCTCGATTTTATGATTAGACGGGTATCAAATCGATTTACGGGTTGAGTGATTGAACTCCCTCAGCGTTAAACAAGCTCGCAAATTAGTGTTAGCGAGCCAGAAAATTCATCGAGAAAATGAATTGGGCACCGGTAAACACGGCTTGATTAATGCTATAGAGCACCTTGGCTACATTCAGATTGACACAATTTCAGTGGTTGAACGCGCCCATCATCACACGTGTTGGAACAGGCTGAAAAATTATACCCCAGCACTGCTGGATCAAGCGGTTGCGGATCGTCAGGTTTTTGAGTATTGGTCGCATGCGGCTGCTTATCTACCCATGCGCGACTACCGATTTTCATTGCCGCGCAAACAAGCCTTTATTAATGGTGAAAAACATTGGTATAAAAAGGACGCCAAGCAAATGAAATACGTGTATCACCGTATTAAAGCTGAAGGAGCATTGCAAGCCAGCGATTTTGACCAACAGCGAAATACGCGTGATCATGCATGGGGTGGCCTTAAGCCAGCAAAGATGGCGCTAGAACAACTGTTTATGCAGGGCGAGTTGATGATCTCCAAACGCAATGGTTTCCAGAAGGTGTTTGATTTGACCGAGCGAGTGCTACCAGTGAACGTTGAGCGATCAATGCCAAGCTCGGTTGAGTATCATGATCATTTAATAGAAACCTATCTGCAGGCGAACGGTATTGGTACTGCAGCCGAGATTGCCTATTTACGGAAAGGGCTCGGTGCGCTAATTAAGCAGCGTTGCGATGAGTTGGTTGAAGAAAAAAATCTAATAGTGCTTGACGTGGGTGGTAAGTCTTATTTTGCGCTGGCTGGATTTGAGCAAGTTCTGCTAAATAAAGTCAGTCGACGTAAGGTCAAAATATTATCACCATTTGATAACCTGGTAATTCAGCGTCAGCGAATGCGAGAGCTATTTAATTTTGATTATCAGATCGAATGTTACGTTCCGGCTAAGAAGCGCAAGCATGGATATTTCGTATTGCCGATTCTTGGCGGGCAAGAGTTCATTGGCAGAATGGACGCGAAGATTGATCGAAAAACGAAGCTATTGACGATTTCTAAGTTGTTTTTCGAGAGTGAGCTGTATTTGGATTTTAAAGAAGAGCTTAACGTAGCTTTAGCGAGATTTTTACGATTTAATCAAGGGCAAAAGTTTGAGATCAAAAATGTTGTTTTAAATGATCAAACGCTGGATGTGGGGCTCTTAAAATAGTCGTCGATCAGTGGCTTGGTCATACACCTTAAAAATCTGCAGTTAATTATCGAGATTCTAATAGGCTGTTTTAGCGATTAGCCGTGAGTTTACTTTTTTCTTTAATGCTGGCTCTTTACAGCGCAAAATCGGCCAATAATTTGATTCTGATTCGCTCTGTAAGCCGATATGAATAGCTGTTTGCACGTCAATATTTACGCATTTGAGTTGGTCAATTGTCCGTTTAAATGCTAATACGGGTGCTTGTAATGCTAATCGCTTTAGTTTGCTGATAAATTTCGTTGAAAAACTTAAAAAACTTGCGACCCTACGAGACGATGGTGCATCTTAAGAGCATGCAGGGTAGAAATGGCTCCATTCAACACCAGCGCTTCCAGATACAGGTATCGGATGAAGTGCTGAGTAAGGCTATACGCGGTGATCGTGGGGCTCATTCTGTGTTGTATCAAACATACTCTAATGCGGTGTACACATTAGCGTACGGTATCTGCGGGAGCCAGCAGTGTGCTGAAGATGTTTTGCACAACACTTATATTAAACTTATTAATAAGTTGCCCACGTTTGAAGGTCGAGCCCCGTTAGGTATGTGGTTGCGACAGATAGCGGTAAATGAAAGCTTGATGTACCTGCGTAAGCATAAAAAGCATAAGGCGGTCATCTCCAGTGATGAGTACAATTATATCGAAGATTATCAAGAGAATGACCAAGACAGCGCATACCCGGCCTCGTCGCGTGATTTTACCCGCCGACTTGATGACCAGGCCGATATGCATGGTTTATTAAACAAATTGCCAGAAGACATGCGTTTGGTTTTATGGCTTAAAGAAGTCGAAGGTTATACGCATAATGAAATTGCAGCTCTGGTGGATAAAACACCGAGCTATTCGAAATCCGTCGTTTCGCGTGCTTTACAATTTTTGCGCGCGAGAATGACCATACACGACGACCTAAGTTACTCGGTAGGTGAACACTAATGCATGCCAATATTGATGAATTACTGGAAATCATAGATGGAGAGCAAAACTCGATGCGAGAGCACGTGGCCGAATGTGAGCAATGTCAGCACGCACTTGAGGAATTGCAATCATTTAGGTCCGAAGTGGGCTTGAAAATGTTCGATGCGGCCGACCAAGTGCCGAACGCCGGTGTCTGGAATCGAATTCAAAACAGCTTAGACCAACAGCAAATACCCGAGTCAATACACAGCAATGTACAACCGTTTATCGCTGCACCTCAGCAATCGCTCACCAAGGCAATCTACGCCTTAGCGGCATCGATCGCTTTTGTAGGCGTTGTCGCGGTATTTATGTTCTCACAACAACAGAACGCCCAGCTTCAAACGCAGATTATGCAAGCTAGTTTGAACGAGTTAATGCTCAATTCTCGCGGTTTAGAACAGGTTTTACAGAAAGTGGCAAACCAAAATGAAGCATTAAGCGTCGCAAACCAGGAAGCGGCCGATCGCTTGTATTGGCGGTTGACCTATGTTGATCAGCTTATTGATCAGGCCAGTCCCGAAAACACCGAGCGTATGGAGGTCTTGTGGAATAATCGCATTGAGGCCCTCGACGCATTAAATAAAATTTATTATCAGCACCAAAGTACGCTGAATGAATCAGAGATTTAAGGTAAATAGAATGTTTAGACTTAACTACTTAGTGAAAATTGCCGTTGTGTATTTTATGGCACTCGCCGTAACCACACCCTCAATCGCCGGAAATAAAGAAGAAGAACTTAAAAATGAAATCAGCTATTTAGCCAAACAGCTTCTCGATATAAGTGGTGAAGATAGTATTACGATAGAAAAGCCAGCCTATATGAAGCCCTTTATTGGCATCTGTTCTGACGTGCTATCCAAAGGTATTAAGTTGACCTGTATTACACCGGGGCATAACGCATCAAAGGCTGGCCTTAAAACTGGCGACTTGATTCTTTCGGTCAATGATATTGATATGACAGGCTCGGTTAAGGATGAGCATGACAGCGCGTTCTATAAACTAACAAGAACGATGAAGACCGGCGACAAGTTGACGATGAAATTGATTCGTAAAGGTAAAGAGCGAACAATTGATGTCACGGTGGGTGCGGTAAGTCACCCAGCTTATACGCTCATAGTTAAGAAGAAGTAGCGTTAGTTGGTGGTTGCCGGGGTGCGAAACCTTATCACGGCTTTTACCATCAATAGTATAAGGCCTACAAGCAAAGATAGAAGTAGGCCATCAATGAATGTAATCACATAACTCGCCCAGAAGCCAGTTACGTCCTGAGGTTGAAATAGGTTGAGGTGTTCTTGACCGCTTGATAACCAACTAACCGACTTTATAAGTGCTTCGGTGATACCGATTGAAAGCGCGCCGGTCATCAAATCGATGCCGGGTAGTAGAAAGGTGACTGGCTTTAGCGCAGCGCTTACCCTCAATTGTTTGGACCCGTCAAACTTGCCCTGGCTTAGCAAGCGATAATCAACTTCGCTGTATAGGCAAATGAAGGTCGTAACAGCAGCAAACACACCCAGAAACTGCGGTAATGTGGTTGTCATACCTAGCGCGAAGAAAAATGGTAATGATGCATTTATGATGATGCAGATGCACCAGTAGGTGTATACAGAGCGTCTAACCGGGATTAAGCAGGCCGACAACGATAATAAGATCATACTAATAGACTGTCGTTACTAATAATTTTGTCAAATGATAGACTTGGTAAGTAGATCTATTGAGTGATTTGTGTGTGATTTGTGTGAGGGTCGAAAGAGTGAGGATTTTAATGTGAAAACAATCGGCATGATTGGTGGTATGAGCTGGGAAAGTACGGTCAGCTACTATCAAGCAATTAATCGAGGTATTGGACAGCGCTTAGGTGGCTTACACTCGGCCAAGCAGATCTTATTCAGTGTCGACTTTGCCGAAATCGAGGCCTTGCAACAGTCCGGCGATTGGCTTACTGCTTCAGAAATTTTGATAGATGCTGCAAAGAATTTAGAGTTGGCGGGTGCTGATGGATTGATTATCTGCACCAACACAATGCATAAGGTCGCGAACCAAGTCGAGGCACACATTTCGATTCCCTTGCTGCACATTGCAGACAGTACGGCTGACGCGTTAAAACGTGATGGAATAAAGAAAGTGGGCCTGTTAGGGACCGCGTTCACCATGGAACAAGACTTTTATAAAGGCCGTTTAGCTGAACACGGTTTAGAGGTGGTGGTTCCTTCGAAATCACAACGAGAGATGATACACAAGGTGATTTACCAAGAGCTTTGCCAAGGTATCATTGAACCACTTTCTAAGCAGGCTTATCTCAGGGTGGTTGATGGCCTAAGCAGCACTGGCGCACAAGCCGTAATTTTGGGCTGTACCGAAATTGGTTTACTGATACAAGCAGCAGATACTCCCATAGCACTGTACGATACGACAAAAATACACGCCGACAGTGCGATAGAGTTTATGCTGGCCTGAGCCTGTTCGAGAGCTTAGAGCGAGTTAGAATTTAAAGAGGTCGGTAGCGGTTTCGAACTTCAGCTGGCGTTTCAAAGACAGAGAGTTTAGCAACTTCTCGCGCCGCCTGCTCAGACGTCTCAGCCTCCGATAAGCTGACCTTTATTTCTCGTTTGATACGTTGATATATGCTTGCCAGCTCGGCGCTATCTGACGTTTTGGCGATTTCTGAAATAGTACAAAGAACGTCGTCGGCACGCAGATCAACGACAGTGCCATTATTCTTATTGGCCGCATGAGCGAAGATTGAAATGAGCACTAAAGCGCGCTTATTCAACCATTCGACTTTTACGTCGCAGAGACCAATCTTTTTATTCATTTCTATTTTCCTCACTTAAATATCGAAAGTGATATTCAATAAGGTTATTTCAGCACTCGATTTAAGGTTCAGCAATAGCACATATGGACTAGCGCCAGATAGATGCTTGCGCAAAAGGGTTTGAAAAGATATCGTACTATGAATATTAACGGCGCAATGGTCTGAAAATAAGACGTGATTTCACTTCGAAAGCTGGTTTACGGTCTTTTCCTTTTTCTGATTGCCGATGTGCAAGGAGGCATCGCACCAAAAGACACAAAGCCATCGCTCGCTGAATTTGCGAGTCAACGAATGATCGAGAATGATGCGGTTGGCTTGTCGGTTGCTGTGATAAAAGAGGCGCGACTACACACTATTTTTCACTTGGGCCAAGAGTCGGTAAAAACGAAAGTGCCAGTAAACAATCTCTCTTTGTTTCAGGTTGGTTCAGTGTCAAAATCAGTAGCGGCGTGGGTGGCAATGACTCTGGTGCGAGACGGTAAACTAGAGCTCGATGCCCCTGTGACTCAGTATTTAAAGCGCTGGAACATTCCCGAGTCCAACTATGATGCTCAAGGCGTTACACTACGGCGATTGTTATCTCACACGGCCGGTTTGAGATTGATGGGCTACAGTGGTTTCCCTGAGGGGCAAGTATTACCAAGTTTGGAGCAATCCCTGTCTGGTGACACCAATGGCTCTGGCCGTGTGACCTTATTTCAGCAGCCCGGTAAAGGCTATCGTTACTCAGGCGGCGGGTATACTTTATTGCAACTATTAATTGAGGAAGCGAGCGGCCTGTCATTTAGTGACTATGCGGAGCGTGCTGTATTGAAACCACTCGCCATGACTAACTCCAGTTATGAGCCAAAAGAACCATTGCGCTCACTTAGAATAGAGCCTCATGGTTTCACACAAAATACAATGCTTCAGCACGATTTTCGCGCCCAAGCAGCAGCGTCTTTGCATACCACGGCGACCGATCTCGCGCGTTTTGTGATTGCGAACGTTTCCGCAAACCCGGTGCTCGATAACGCTACGGTATCTTTGATGCACACACCAATTGCGAGCGTAAATGACGGTCTCGATATTGGCTTGGGTTTCTTTATTGGCAATGAAGGAAAGTCAGTTGGCCACGGAGGAGCCAATTTTGGTTGGCGTGCCGACATTCAATTTAACCCGACGACAGGCGATGGTTTGGTGACCATGACAAATTACGAGGGTGGAAATCAGTTGATAAGCGAGGTGAGATGTTTTTGGGATTCTCAATTAAGCGAACCACTGATCCAGACCGAGTGCCGGAATGCAGAGATGCGCCTGAAGTTGGCTGGAAAGATCACACTAATTATTGCTTCTTTAATGGCTATTTTCTCTATTCTGTTTGCTTGGGCATTGTTCTCAAATCGGGTCAGAATGAGCCTGCCCAGAAGCAAACAGAAGGTCATGGGTTTTCTACTGTTAGCGAGTGTGACCTTGTTTTTCATGGCGATAGCCTATACACCTCTGGGGGCCTATCTGGTGTCAGGTATCACGGTAATGTATGCAACGATTCACTATGCTCCTGTATGGATCGCTGACATTGTCCCATGGATCTGCGCCGCCATGATACTGGCATGGATTCCTTTTTTCTGTAAGCGAACCACCCAATAAAAAGAGCTTAATTACTGTGTTGAATAACGTTGTTGTCGCCGTGAACGGCGTACTTTGGACCCATGTATTAGTTTACTTACTCGTGATAGCCGGTGTTTGGTTTACCGTGCGACTGGGTTTTCTACAACTACGAAATTTTGGGCATATGTTTAGTCTGCTAAAACGAAGCAGAGGCTCAGATGAGTCCGGGATCAGTTCGTTTCAGGCACTATGTACCAGCCTATCGGCACGCGTGGGTACAGGCAATCTCGCGGGGGTCGCGATCGCTATTTCGCTTGGAGGACCCGGCGCGATATTTTGGATGTGGGTCATTGCGCTGCTGGGTATGGCCACGGCGTTTGCCGAAGCAACTTTGGCCCAAGTGTACAAGGTGAGAGACCGTAAGCAGGAATTTCGAGGTGGGCCAGCGTATTATATTCAACAAGGGCTCAACCAGTCATGGTTAGCTGTTTTGTTTTCTATTTCCCTACTATTTGGCTATGTCTGCGTATTTAGCGCCACTCAAGCGAATACAATTGCAGACGCGCTAAACCATAGCTATGCCATCTCTGAAGGTACTACCGCGATTGTGTTGGTTGTGGTCGCCGGTATCATCGTGGTTGGTGGTTTACGTTCGGTTGCAAGGTTTTCAGAGTTGGTTGTGCCGCTTATGAGCTTTGCATTTGTTGCAATCGCACTGACGATTACACTGGTAAATATCAGCGAAGTACCGCGAATGATTGGTCTGATCGTTGGCTCGGCTTTTGGCTTACAAGAAGCGGGCGCAGGCACCTTTGCTGCTGCAATGAAGGTCGGCATTCAACGTGGCTTGTTTTCCAACGAGGCGGGTGCCGGTAGTGTTCCTCAAGCCGCCGCAAGCGCATCGCCAACGCCTAATCACCCTGCCGTTCAAGGCTATATTCAAATGTTGGGTGTATTTATAGACACTCTCATAATATGCAGCTGCACTGCGGTGGTGATTTTACTGGCTGGAGATTTGAGCCAGAGCACCGAGGGTATCGCCATCACCCAAGAAGCGATGGACAGTCATTTAGGATGGTTTGGTGGCCACTTCGTCGCGATGGCAATAACGCTGTTTGGTTTCACATCTATTGTCGCCAATTACGCTTACGCTGAGAGTAATTTACATTTTTTTCGCTTAGACAGCCCAATCGGGCGTGCAGTCTTTACACTAATATTTCTGGCAATGATGTTTCTCGGCACCAAGTTGGAGCTTAAAACGATGTGGGCTACGGCAGACATGGCGTTTGGTTTCATGACATTGATTAATGTTGTTGCAATATTAGCGCTTAGCCCAACAGTGTTTTCGGTACTTAAAAATTATACGCAACGCTCGCATGATGATGTCTCTCGCTTTTCAGCCGATGATTGCGATATTCAAGGGAAAACCGAAAAAGGAGTTTGGCGCTAAGTTTTTATTGATATAAAAATAGCTTTCTATATACTTGATTAGTCAAATATATAGAAAGAGTATCGAGAGATGAATGAATTGAATTTAAGTGCTGATTTTTTGCTTAGTCAGTCGTTGCTGCACAGTAAATTACAACGACGAGTAGATAGTCAGCTGAATATTCATGGGATCAGTTTCACCGAATATCAGATAATGCACTATTTGAACAATGCTCCAGAGCAAACAATGCGCCGTATTGAATTGGCTGAGTGTGTCGGAATCAGTGCATCAGGGGTAACGCGCCTATTGGCCCCTATGGAAAAAAATCGAATCGTCGAGAAGAGGGCGAACCCGAGAGACGCCCGTGTCAGCTTGGTGAAACTAAGTAAGTCAGGTGCAACACTTTTCGCCGATGCGCGTGTGAGTTTTACCCACAGCGCTGACAATATCACCTCAAATTTGAGTGCTAAGCAGTTAGAAACCTTGATTGATTTATCGAAGCGCTTAGCACCCAACTAACTATTCAATTGCGGTCAGTTGCAGTGGTAATAGATCCGATGGTTTGCCAATTGGTGCAGGACTGTACGGCATCTCATAATCCGCCTGCACACTAATCTGATAGTTTTTAAGCAAGTGAAAAAGAATTAGTTTTACCTGCAGCTCGGCGAACTTAATGCCCAAGCATTTGTGCGCTCCGCCGCCAAATGGAATCCATGCATGTTTGTGATTTTTGTCTTCTGCTCGTTGTTTATTGAAACGTTCAGGGTCAAACTTTTCCGGTTCTGACCAGATTTCAGGCATGCGATGAGTGAAGTATGGACAGACAAATACCTGGTCGCCTTTTTTGATTTGGTATCCCTCGAATTCGCAATCTTTGATCGCTGCGCGCGGAATCGTTGGCAAAGGTGGATACAAACGCAAGGCTTCTTTTAAGACTAAGCCCGCTGCGTCAAACTCAGGCATCTCCGAATAAGCTAATGTGTTGCCACCATGCGCCGTAATTTCGGTACGAATTTTATCTTGCCATTGCGGGTTTTTGGCTAGCGCAAAACAAACGCTCGAAAGCGAACTTGTCGTGGTATCGTGCGCAGCCATCATCAAAAAGATAATGTGATCAATAATATCTTGTTTACTAAAACCTTCACCGTCATCGCTTTGAGCCCGGCTAATCTCGGCGAACATGTCCGTATCGCTCGATTGTTGTTTGCCCTCAACTCGAGAGCCAAAATAGTGTTCTAAGAAAGCGCGCCCTCGCAAACCCTTTTGATATTTATTACCCAACATCGGGTAGCGAACAATTGCCATGGACGCGTCGACTACATCGACAAACGCCGTGTTAACTTTGCCAGCCTCATTGCTGAGCGATTCACCGATAAAAATCTTTGATGCCAGGCTCAAAGTAAGATCTTTAATAGCGGGGTAAAAATGAAAGCCTTTCTGCAGGCCCCAACCCGCCATTGTAGAGGTGATATCCGGGTTCATGCTTTCGACGTATGATTCTAATGCGTGAGCCTTAAAGGGTGCGCCCATCAAACGTCGATGATAGCGATGATCGTCGCCATCACGCAGCATCAAGCCATTAGGGAACAGTTTTTCCAGCGATTTATTCCAGGCCTTTCGGCTGGAAAAATTCTTTTCGCGGTCAAGTAGTACAAACTCATTGCCGTCGGGGCTGAGTAAATGAATTGCCTTAGTATTCAAGAAATTGTTGTAGTACACCGAACCATACTTTTCATACATTTCATCAAACAGATGATTACAGTTTTTGATAAAACGAAAAGAATGGCCAAATAGTGGCAGGCCGTTTTCGCCAGGGATAGATTTCAATGGAGCGGTCATGAGACAATAGGATCGTTAATTCTAATAGACATACTGTAGCTTATTTTAACTGGGTTCGTGTGAACGAATGGCAGAATATGAGCCTTTAATTGTTGTTGGCCGAGTTTGTGCCAGTCAACTGACCAAGTAAAACCAGGCAAATTTGAATCGATTCTAAATCATGAGTAACGTTGACGAAAATAAGAACTACATTACCTCCTATGCATTCGGCGTCAATAGTCGCTTGCTGGGTAAGCCGCTCGCCAGGCCGATTCGGCGATTAATGTCGATTTTTATCGATTCAGTGGTAGTGAGTTCATTAACTCTTATGAGCACAACGGTCATGGCCATTTGCATTTTTATGGTTTCGATAGTCGGCTATATAAAGGCTAAAAACAAGCAAGCTATCGATGGCAAAGAATCGTTTGCACCTCGGGTGCTGGGTGTATCAGCGATACTATCCGGCGTTGTGGTTGTCGCGAGTTTGATGATTGGCGATATCAACATTGAGTTCGGTTCGCCTGATGCGACGGAAAACACAGTGCAAACTGAAGGTCAGGTTGATGATGATCAACCGGATTCTTCCTCCAACAACAATGCGGCGGGCGACAGTCAAACACAGGATCGATTAAGTATTATTGCTTGGGCACAGGCAGGGCTAACCGATCTTGGCCTTGGCTTTGGTTGGGCAGCCTTGTATTTTAGTGTGTTCGTCGCCTGGTTCAATGGCCAAACTATCGGCAAAATGCTTCTTCGGATACAGGTGGTTAAGATAGATGGCCGGGAAATAAGTCTCTGGGAAAGTTTTGGCCGCTATGGTGGTTATAGTGCGGGTCTGGCAACAGGCTTAACGGGATTTTTGCAAGTGCTTTGGGACCCGAATAGGCAGGCTATTCACGATAAAATCTCAGAAACGGTAGTAATCGATCTTAGAAAACCTGATCGAGCCACCTAAGTATAGGTATGCTTGGGGCCTAAGTGAGGTCAAATAAAACGATAGGAGGAGCTTCCAATGCCAAAGAAAGTCGTTATTAAAACGAGCAAAAATAACGCCAGTGTCAGCGCTTATTTAAACAGTATTGAACCACTAGCTGCGCGCCGCGACGCAAAGGCGCTGGCCAAGTTATTCAAAGAAACTACCGGCGCCAAGCCAAAAATGTGGGGCAGTAGCATCGTTGGCTATGGCGAATATACCTATTATCGAGCGAATGGTGACGAAGGACTGATGTGCGCAACCGGGTTTTCAGCACGCAAGAGTGGTCCGGTGCTGTACATCATGCCTGGCTATAACGAGTACAAATCAATATTGCCTAAATTGGGGCCGCATAAGTTGGGCAAGTCTTGTTTGTATTTAAAAAACTTGCAGAACGTCGATTTGGAGATCATTCAACAATTGATTAACTTAGGCATTGAAGACCTAAGAAAGAGTCATGAAGTAAGAATTTAGTCATCGGCATGTATTTTGTTTTATGATGATCTAAACAGCTCTTGGAATTAGGAACACAGCATGCCGTACTCAAATGATATTATTGAAGAATTAAACGTACTTACTCTATTTAATCTGGATACGGATTTAGAAGGAATTAAGGTGCACAGCTCGGCCGGTGAGGCAAAGGTCGCGGCAGCTCAGAGGCTTTTCGACAAAGGCCTGACTTCGCAAGTTGATGGTGGCTACTTAACCAGTTTAGGGCGGACCGCAGCGGAACATGCTCAGGGACTGCTTCAAATTTTAAAATAGGATTTGTTCGTTATAACTCTGGTTTCCTGATCCTGAACAACGGGCGTGGCTTAACCCAAAACCAACTAAGTAGCACTAAGAATCCGAAGCTCGAGTAAGCAAGAGTGAATACCCAATTGGGTAAATCATAGTAAAGGATGCTGTCTAGCCAATGCGCAATAAAAGACCCGTGATAGGTTTGCTCACCTGCCTTTGAACGTAACCACATCTCCAAGGTTGTCAGCGGGCAAATAATACCTGCCCAAGACTGCACAACAACTATACCAATGCAGCAAAAATGACTTAGCCTGAACCAGGGATTGCGAACCCAACTCCATTTCAACGCTCCACCAAGCAATATGAATACCAGGCCAAATATCACGAACGCCACGAACAGCACATGCGTGAACAGAATCAGATCGGCAAGTAGTAGGTAGTTGATAGCGCCCATTGTTGGATTAGATCAATTTGTTTTTCAGTTTAATCCCGCGTGTCGTAAACATCTGACAAACTAAAAAAACGGCAATGGGTATCAACATGATTATAAAAAGAAGGAACCTTTTTAACATACGTTGCATTTATTAATGAAAGTCAACTAACTCTTGATATGCGGAGCCCAATTATGAAGCGAACCAATCTCGAACTTTTTTCTGAAACCCTTGATAATTCTAAGCGAACGTTTTTGCGTGGAAGTGGTGGTTTGGTAATGTCGGCAACGGCCGTAGCGATATTGGCCGGAACGTCAAGCTCGACTAAGGCAGACGATAGTAATTCGGCAGAACAAGACATTCGAATTTTGAACACGGCAATCGCTGCAGAGCATGAAGCGGTAGCCGCATATCAATTAGGGGCCGAAAGTGGCTTGCTGGAAAAGGCGGTGCTCAACGTAGCCGTCGCATTCCAAGGGCACCACAAGGAACATATTGATGCTCTGTCGAAGGCAGTGAGAAGTCTAGGCGGTGCGGCCGATAACGCCAAAGAAAAGTATAAATTTCCTCTTAAGAAACTGAAGAATCAAGCCGATGTTTTGTCGTTCGCGGCGGGATTGGAACGCGGAGCGGTGAGCGCCTATGCCAACGCAATACCTGCATTTGATAATAGAGATTTAAGCCTCGCGGCTGCCAGTATATTAGCCGACGAAGCGATGCACTGGGCGATACTAAGAAACACACTCGGTCTGGACCCCGTGCCCGGAGCCTTCTTTTCGTAACTGAATTAGCGAATAAACCCGATATCATTTGAGTTACTGAAAATGTTAGCCGAGCGAATATATCGGGTGAGTAAAATTCGCATTGCTGCCTTCTTTTTAGCCAGCATTAATTCCAGCCTTGTTATGGCCGATGCTGAGCATGAGGGCAGACATGCCTATATTAAATGTATCGCGTGTCATTCGTTTGGTTATCATAGGACTGGTCCCGATCACTGTGGATTACTGGGTAGGAAAGCTGGATCTATGGAGGGTTTTGAGTTCACCCATGCTATGAAATCGTCTAATATTATTTGGACAGTCGATAGCTTGGATCGTTTTTTAAAAGCGCCATTGGAGGCAGTGCCTGGAACCAGTATGGGGTTTGTCGGCATTCACGATGCCGATGAGCGACAAGGGTTGATTGCGTACATTCAGGCCCAGAACAAATCAGTCGACTGTCATTAATGCGAGGCACCCATGAGTGAGAAATATTTGCGATTTATCGATTCTGATTTGACGAGTAGCAATGGAGGTTCGTCTCTTAATGATTATCAAATTATTGAGTTAATTAACGCGGGGTCTAATGATCAATATGAACTGATTATGAGACGTTATAATCAACGTTTATTCCGTATCGCGCGTAGTATTTTGCTTGATGATCACCTCGCCATGGACGCGGTGCAAAATGCACATATCAAGGTGTTCAATAATCTTTCAAAGTATCAAGGCGATCGTGGTTTTTCGACGTGGATATCGACCATCGCACGCAACGAGGCGTTAATGATGTTGCGGAAAATGAATTCAAACAAGTTGGTTGAACTAGAAGAAAGCAATAGTGCAACCATCCTTCCAATTCATGCCGACAGTTCTATTGCAACGCTTAAAGATCCCGAAGATGAACTGGCAAATTCCGAACTTAGACTTCTATTGAACAGCCATATCGACAGTTTGCCTGAGCGTTTTCGCGAAGCATTCGTGATGCGTTGTGTGGAAGGTTTTTCGGTTCGCGAGACGTCCGAAATCTTAGGTGTAAATGCCGCCACCATTAAGACTAGGGTATTCAGAGCCAAAGCGCTTCTACACCAACGGATCGCAAGTAAATACGGTGACCGTGCCTATGAGATTGGTGGTTATCATTGCGATCAAATAGTTGGCAATGTTATGCAGAGAGTTATTTCTGGTGCTTTGCGTCAAAGCTAACATCGGTGAAAAAGTAATCCACATATTTACATTATTCATACATGCATTAGTTAGCTCTGGTTAAGCGTGAGTGTGATGGCCGATTTTACTCATTCAAAACGCCACCGATGGCCGCTTCGATCAAATAATCAGTGCTTGGCCAATCGTACCCGCTAATGGTAATCAGGTTATGTGCAATGCCATGTAAGAAACAAATCATTGCATCGAGTTTTTTCTTTAGTAAATCTTGTGAGATCTCACTCGATATCGCTTGCATGATTGCCACAGCGAACACCTCATAACGCGCTGAAATATCAGGACTCTCGATAAACAGACTTACATCGGGTTGTGTCACTCCCTCGGCCATAAACACAAGGCGATAGTGCTCAGTATGATTTAACCAATAATCTACATAGGCTGTGGCTAGCAAAGTCAATCGTTCTCGAGCAGATGCCTGCGATATATGGATTGTGTCCAGATCATCAAATACCGTGTTGAACACATCAGCCCAAAGAGTGTGAAGTATGTCGATCTTGGCATCATAGTATTTATAAAGCGTCATCGGTGAACATCCGACTTCGGATGCAATTCTGCGCATGGAAATCTGTCGATATCCTTCGGTTTGAAACAGGTGTTGCGTCGACGACGCTATTTTCTTGCGCATTTGCCGCCGTTTATCGGCGGATATGGATGGGCGGCCGCGTTTACGCTGTTTGGACATGGGAGATCACTCGCCTCATTGAAATATCTGTTTCTTGTGCAATTTTCATAGGTTTGACTAATGAGCCCTTATGTATTAAATTATACGCGTATATTTTAATTTAAATAAATCATGATAACGGCGCTTATACAATTTTTTCCATCGCCAAGCATGACCAATGGTGTATCAAACTAGGGTAGCTACAATGAAAAATTTACTCAGAATTCTACTCGCGGTGATCGGTATTGTCATTGTTTTGCTTGGACTCAACGTCAGTCTAGGTGGGATGCAAACCTTAGGCTGGCAGGGTGTATCTGACTTTTTTGTTGTGACAGATTCAGAGGCATTCGCTGTCCAGGATAATCATATCCGCTTTATTGCCGGAGTCTGGACTGGGGTTGGCGTATATTTTGTCGCTGCAGCCTTGTTGCCTCAGCAATTCTCCTCAGCTTTGAAAGCGATGATAGTACTTGTGATGTTTGGTGGCATTGCGCGTTTGTTCGTATTGGATTTGACGCTTCTTATGAGTTTGCAAATCGCTCCGTCACTTGTGGCTGAACTTGTGCTATTTCCGCTACTGGGATGGTGGATACATAAAACGAAATGGGACCCTCGCTGATGATCGAAGCACTCCATCTTTTCTCCACGCTTGTACTTGGACTGTTTGCGGGAAGTTTATTCATGGAAGCCATGATTCTGGTTCCATACTGGCGTCGAATGCAAGCAGCAGAGTTCTTTCGCTTGCATAAAACCTTGGGACCGAATCTCTTTCAGTACTTTGCGCCATTAACCTCAGTTGCTGTATTGTTGAATGTGATCATCGCGATTATGTTGGGAGCGAGCAATGTACCTCAACTCATATCGGCGATACTTTGTTTGCTTGCTTTGGCGGTCTTCTTTATATACTTTCGCGCAGCTAATAATCGTTTTGCTGAGCACAGTCTTGCTGAAGATGCACTTTGCGATGAGCTTTTGAAGTGGTCTGTATGGCACTGGTTGAGAACGATCTTCATTATCATTGCGTTGGGCGCGTCTATAGTGAGTCATTCCGTCTGACCCTTATATACTGAAGTTGAAATAGCACAAATGCTGATCGCAAATATGCCTGGCCGCTACTCTATCGGCCTCTTGAGTGAGCCATTTTTTGCTCCAATCGGTTGTGTAAATACTATCTTCTAGATTCCCAATCTTCGAATATCCGGCTTGTAGGAGTCAATGTTCCTGATGACGAATGCATGCATTCGATCTTGTAATGAATCAATTTCTTTATTTATCGATTTTTCCTCTTAATAGCTAATTAATTGATTATTAAGGAAAATAAATACGCATAATCTTTAACTGGCTCTATGAAATTTAACCTTACCGCTGTGTAAGGAAAGTCACTTTGAGACTGTCATCTATAAGCATGCGGTCGAGAGACGACGAGTTTGTGAATGTTTCTTTCGATGAAAATTAAGTGTTATCTGTAATTACCCCGAACGATATATTTATGAAAAATACTAAAGACATTTCTCGAGCCAACAGCGGCATATTAGCGACAACCATACTGGCTGCAGCCATCTTTTCAAATCAAGCTCAGGCTGGAGCATGGGTCGCGGAAAAAGGTAAAGGGTACACCAAGGTTGGTGTGTCGGATTACAGCGCGACAGATTTTTTTGGCGAGCAACCAGACTTTGGTGAGTTCGACGGAACCAGTGTTTCATTCTACGGCGAGTATGGCCTTGGGAACAATTGGGGCGTTTATACATCGGCTTTGTATCAGGATATCGAACAAACAACGGCAAGTGGAGAAACCACCAGTAACAGTGGCTTAGGAGACCTTGATATCGGTTTGAAATACCAGTGGCAAGCAAATCCCTTTGTGTTATCTACGTCATTTGCCGTGAAACTGCCATACCTATATGACGAAGACGACGCCTTACCGCTTGGCAATGGTCAAGAAGACTATGAATTTAGGGTATTGCTCGGCAAGAGTTTAAATCAATACGGTTACCTTGGTTTTGAATTGGGCTATCGTTTTAGAAGTGGTGAGCCGTCCGACGAAATTAGGTACTTGATCGAATACGGCGTTAACTTGAGTGATAACCTGTACTTTCGTACCAAACTTGACGGTATTGAAAGTGCAAACAACGCCGATGACTTTACTACCCTCACAGGCAATTTATCTCGAACGCCCGAGTTCGATATAGGTAAGTTGGAACTAACCGCTGGCTGGAATTTTGGTAAAGCGGATGACAGTGGTAAGCGTTGGGGTGCGGAAATAACGTATACCGATGATATTTTCGGCGATGAAACGCTGGAAGGTGATGGTTTCCAAATCGGTTTAACACGCGTTTTCTAGAGAGTTAATTTCACCATGCTAGAGTTTTTAGGTTGGGGCTTTTTAGGTCTTCATTACGCGCTATTGCTGGTATTGTGCCTATTTGGATTACACCGTTTGTCGATGGTATTCCGTTGGTATAAATACAAAGACGTGAAGCCAGTAGAAGCGGCTCAATTGGCGCGCTTACCAAAGGTGACCATCCAAATACCGGTATTTAACGAACGTAATGTGATCGGTCGTATCATTGATCAATCGGTTAAAATGGATTACCCCGCTGGCTTGTTGCAAATTCAGGTTGTCGATGATTCTACCGATGATACTTATGACTTGATCGCTGAAAAGGTAAGCAAATACCAACAACGAGGCATCAATATTCAACACGTGCATCGGGTGGATCGCCAAGGCTTCAAAGCCGGCGCGTTACGTGATGCGATGAGTGATGCCAGTGGCGAGTTCATCGCGATTTTTGACGCTGATTTTCTACCACCAATTGATTTTCTGCAAAAAACTATTCATCACTTCGCCAATCCAAATCTCGCAATGCTGCAGACTCGCTGGGCGCATCTTAATCTGGAGAGTAACCGGCTTACTCGCACTCAGGCGATGATGTTGGATTCGCATTTTGCTCTCGAACAACAGATTCGCTACGCCAGCGATATGATGTTCAATTTTAACGGCACGGCTGGCATATGGCGAGTCGACGCGATTATAGATGCGGGTCATTGGTCCGCCGATACACTCACCGAAGACCTTGATCTAAGCTATCGAGCTCAGCTACGTGGCTGGGAGATGGCTTATATTAATGATGTGGAGTGCCCCGCAGAATTGCCATCTAATATGCGGGCGTTTAAAAGTCAGCAACATCGTTGGGCAAAGGGCGGCATTCAAGTAATGAAAAAAATGCTGGGCACGGTTTGGCGTTCCGATTTCGGCGTTGGCAAAAAGCTTGAATCAACGTTTCATCTATCGAATAACTTTGCTTACTTTGTGATGCTGTTCGACACGCTGTTCTTGCTCATTCCTAGTTTGATTATGCGTGAACACTTGAATATTCCCGTACTGTTTTGGCTGGATATCCCGTTGTTGGCAATTTCTTCTGGAAGCCATTTGCTATATCTGTATTTTGGTCAGGTAGCGCTTAGCAAGTCGAAGGCAAATGCCTTTGCCCAGTTACCGTGGCTGCTACTGTTGGGAATTAATTTGGCGTTTAATAATGCACGCGCTGCGTTGGAAGCCTTGCGTGGTCAGGAAAGTGAATTTGTGCGTACGCCAAAAAATGGCGAAATGCATGTCGATTCGGTCCTCGAAACACCAATTCTTGAGAAGAAATATCTGACTGTATTGCCGAATGAAAAAGGTTTACAAATGCTAACCTCTGGCGTGTTTATTTTTGCTGCTGGTTGGGTGGTGCAAATCGGCAACTGGTATATGCTGCCATTCTTGTTATTGTTAGCCATTGGTTTCTCGTTCTCCGCGCTCGACAAAAACAACGAATCGGTAGCAAATCGATAACGTAGTGTGATCTATTCAAGAACCACATACTTTGCGTTACTGGCCGTATTCGTTGTTACTATTAGCTATAGTCTGGCACTTAATAGCGATGTGGTTAATGGTGATGGCTTAGAGAGTATTGGAATACGAATAGTGTTCCAGTACACCTTGGCCTCGGTAGTGATGTTATTGATATGGCGCATCGGCCGTCATTTGGGAAATAATTTATCCACGGTTTTTATTCTGTTAGTGGTTGGTATTTCGACGCGACTAATACTGCTTGCTGTTGACCCTTATACTTCAAACGATGTCGCGCGCTACTTGTTCGATGGACGTATAGCGTTTGAAGGTCTCGATCCGTATCAAATTCCGCATGATGCACCGCAATTAATTGCATTGCGTGAACAATGGGCGCCGCCAGCAGAACACGCGAAATACGTCACACTCTACCCACCGTTAGCGCTGAGCATTTTTAGTTTTGCGGCCAGTTTCGGCCAAGACGCGGCTATTTGGGTATGGAAGGTATTCACCACGTTTTCCAGTATCGCAGTGTTACTACTGGCGTATAAGATTCTGCAACGACAAGATAAGTTGCAGCATTTGCCTTTGGTGGCGCTTTCGCCGCTGCTTATTTTAGAGGCGGGAGAGGGCATGCACCTAGACATTATTACGGCCTTAGCAATTTTGGCGGCTGTCTTTTTTTGGCAGTCAAAACGTTTGCTTATGGTGGGTGTATGTATTGCTATAGGAGGGCTATTAAAAGTTCTGCCAATGGTGCTTCTTTTGCCTCTATTTATCACACTCAACCGTTGGAAAGATCGATTAGTGTTGGTTGTGTCGGCACTCAGCGTTTGGTTTGGGGCATATGCTGCCGCCTTTTACTTCGGGTTTAGGCCAATTGGCAGCCTCGGTGTCTTTTTCGAAAAATGGCGTTCAGGATCGGCTTTGTTTTTATGGTTGGAGCCACATTTATCAACGACTGATATGGCTGTCACCGTGTTTGGACTGATGAGTCTCGGCTTTTTAGTCGTCGCTGTTTATTTATATCGGTCAAAGCGTCTCGCCATTCAGTTCAATGATGTGTCTCAAACGCCACTCAATTCGACTTTGTTGTTAAGTATGCAGCTAGTGTTAGCGATTCCGTTGTTGGTATCGCCTGTTATTTTTCCTTGGTACATAGTGCCGATAATGGCGTTATTAGCGCTTAGACCGAATCTACTGATGATTTTATGGTCTCTTAGCATTCCCTTGTTGTATCAAGTGTTAGGGCAATTTATTTGCTGTGGTGTTTGGGAACCTGCCAATTGGCCGGTGCATGTTATTGGCTTGAGCATACTTGGTTCGTTGGTGATCATGCTTGCTTGTTCCAGGCCTTGGGTGCTTATCCCAAAACTGGTCCAGCCACTCAGAAAAAGCCCGGAAACGCGGATGGTGTAGAATACTCCTTTGATTGTTTTGATGGTGAGTAGGTTTTTAACCACATTGCTCGCTATTCAAAGTTTGATTCATTAGGAGAATTCATGACGTTGCTGATCGATTTGGTCCGACACTCTAGTACCCCTGTGTTAATCGTTTGTACGATCGCTGTATTGTTATTGTTTCCACAACAAGAAGTTCAGGCTAAGGATGTGGAACACAAATACACCTTCGTTATTGTACACGGTGCGACTGGTGGTGGCTGGGATTGGAAGACCGTCGCGAACAGGCTGAGCGCCCAAGGTCACGAGGTATTTCGCCCAACCCTAACAGGCCTGGGTGAGAAAATGCATTTGGCCAGCGAGCAAGTAACGCTTAGCACGCACATCATGGATGTTGCCAACTTGATTCTGTTTGAGGATTTGAATGATGTGATACTTGTTGGTCATAGTTACGGGGGCATGGTAATCACGGGTGTTGCTAATCAAATGCCAGACCGCGTTCAACACCTTACTTTTCTCGATGCAGCTGTGCCCGATGATGGTATGACCGCATTAGAAGTGTGGGGCACCAAATTCAGTGATTTAAATGTGGTTGATGGCTTGGTGTTCTTCCCGTGGTTAACGGAGCAGAATTCGCATCAGAATGAGGCATTTCCAAGAGATGTGCCACACCCCGTTAACACTCTAACCGAACCGGTGGAGTTTAGTCATGCTGATGCAATTAACATAAATGCCAGCTACGTGGCATTTATTCCAGACGGTACGAGTATCGATGAACGGAAGGAAGACCCATCATGGCATCGAGCTGAAGCGCGAGGTTGGACTGTGCGAACCTTTGAAGGAGATCATGTGATATATCGTATTAGACCCAAAGAGTTTGTTGAAATGTTGGTGCAAACGCCTTTGGATCGCAATATTCAATAGTGCCCATACATCCCCGATTTATGGGCGCGCAACTGAGTTCATCTGTGCAGCCGTATAAGCGTTACCAGCAAAAAGCGCCAATGCTTAAATAAGCTACTTAATTAGTTTGGTTTCAGGAAAAGCCGCCCGCCAGCCGAACCAGAACGCTCTGTGGTAGGGAAGGCGCTCTAGTTGATCTCCATCGGCCGTGGTTAGCGAACTTTCGCTTAGGGTCCAGGTCTTTCCTGATCGATCGATCGCAGTCGAGTGACCGTCATAGGACTTAAATTTGACCCCCTTTGGGTCATAGACACGATTGGCACCGGTTTTATCCGTTAACACAACAAATTTTTGCTGACCAATACGATTTTCATAAATGGTGTTCTCATTCAAATAGTCGGTGTCGATCGCGAGTTGTTGATTGGGTGCTGCCGGAAAGCGCAACGCCAACACTTCTTGTTTGTTTTTTAGGCGCTTATCGTTAAAGGGCGTGTTGAACATTAAGCGATCGGTACTGAAGTATTCATTATAGGCATTGCCTTCATCATAGTTACGCAAATGCCCAGTATTAAGAGACAATACGCTGGTCTTGGGGTGTCGTTTTCGCCATTCGCCCCAGGTGGTGGTCACAACGCTTTCAAATTCTAACGCGATACCTTTATCCACCAAGGGCCCAACAACCGGTGTGCCTCTCGACGTGCTCCAAAGTGATTGTGTCGCCTCGTCATACATAAGCTTATTTGAACGATATAAAAAGCCACTGGTCCCTAAGGTGTATTTAGTGCCTTTATGTTCTGTTTTGTAGGGGATCACCGCGCCGCATAAGGTGCAATAGACGCCAGCGATATCAACGCCACCAATGGTATCAGTGAACATTTCATGCCACGCTAAAATACGCTTTGGATATGCTCTTGCATCGCCATTGATTTCGATACCAAAAACGATGTTGTCGTCGTCAAGATAGTCCGCCTCTTGCACCGATATCATTTCAGGGTTTCGCAGTGGCGGAATACCATCTTGTACTACACCTCCCCAGCGTATCTCATCCAGGCGTATACGGGCACTATCTTGGCGGTCTCTGAAATAGGTTTCGAACTTGCCGTCAATATGCTGATAAAGGTCTGCTTTAAAATTCGCGTACCCGCTAGGAAGCTCAATATTTTGATTCCAAAGCCATTGATAGCGATCATTGACATCATCAAACTTGTTGTTGGGTGTTTCTCTTTCGATTAGCTTGGTTAAGCGACCGCGCACAAAGTCAGATTGCGAAAAGCCCAGCGTTTCAATAGCCATTGGTAGATATTCAAGCGACCAGTTATCTTCAATGATATCGAATATTTTACCGATTTTTACTGGATCAAAGCTTATTAACAAACCAAAGAATTGGTTTGCCATATCAATGTCGTTAATCTCGCCAGCCTGAGTAGAATTCTGTTCAGATAGTGTCGTATTTTGCTGTTGCGCATAACTTAGGTCAGAAATGGCAACGTTCAGTATGACTGCGAAGGATAAGGAGGCGAATGTTGTTCTTTTAAATATCATAATCGGGGTCAGAGCAAATAATGAATTTGTTAACCCTAAAGACCCGTTACTCGCAGTCTCTATTACTTAGCTCAGATTAAGCCAAGTTAATGCTGAATGATCGTTAGGTTGGCGCTAAGCAAAGAGTTTATTGGATTAGTCCCACTATGGCTTTCAGTGATGGGTACGCTGGTTTATATAGACAGATTTGGACGGGTTCAGGTGCGACCTCAACGATCACACCTGATCGGCTTTAGCTCGATGCTTTAGTCGCACATTGTTGTGCAACTTTCATCGACTTAGCTTGAAGTTCTTTCATCTTTTCTGGGTCGTTTTGTGCCGCCAGCATCATTTCGTAATCGGTATTCTCAACACCGCATTGACAGATATCGAGCACCATTTTACGTTGGGCCTCGGGTACAGCAGCCGATTGTAGATCACAGGCTTCCAGTGAAGACTGTTTAAGTTGATCCGCGGTTTGAGCATTTGCGCCAGTGCACAATAATAGGCCGGCTAAGAATAGAGATTTAGTTTTCATCATTTTAAATATTACTATTTAGAGTGTTAAGCAGTATCGACAGGGCTTGCATTCCGTATCGATTCTATTTGGTAAAGTCGCAGAAAATATTCAGCCTTAGATAAGCACAGGCAATCCGCGATCCAATGAGTATAGCTAAGACCTTGAATGATTAGAGGCGTGATGAGTTTGAGGTCTTATCTGATAAAACCAGTGGGATTATCTTGAGGCACCTTGAGCTTCATAATGTGTTGCCTTTTAGAATGTTAGTTTATCGCGAGTAACTCTTTCAGTGAGTCAGGGCTCCAGTTTTGAGAAAATAATACGAATAGGCTGCTGGTTTGTTTTTGAGAAAGCGGCAGTTTGGTGTCTTGTTCTTCGAGCTCCATATAGTCCTCATTGAGTCGCTCGAGTTTCTTGAGCATTTGCGAGGTTGAGCCCTCGGACAAAACGCCCCACTTCAAATACAAACGGTTGTCATCCGAGGATAAGCTCTTTGCCAGATAAGCGGACATGATTGAGCGCATCGCAAATTTGTAAATAGGCCCATTTGGAATCCAGGTGAATTGTCGTGATACTCGCAAACGACAACGATCATTGGTTAAGAAATCAATAATACCAAGTCGGTCAAGCGTTGCGAGATGTTGCCTTAACTCGTTCGGATTGAGTTGATATGTGTTGGCAATTTCATCGACAGTCATTTCGGTGCTAACGCAAATACACAATAAAATTAGGATTGGGTTTTCCACCAGTAATTCTTCTTGATTAACACTCAGGCGAGTGACTTTATCTTTTTTTGATTCATGCATCTGAGCCAGTTGATAGAAGTCGATATCGGCTAGTTGACAAATTAGCTCTAAGCGTTCGAGCGTAAAATCCCGTTCTGAAAATAGTCTTTTCACACTTGATTCTGACAGATCAAGCACCGAAGCGACATGCTTATAGCTAATCTGTTTTTCTTTAAGAACTTTCTTAAGGGTACTGACAATAGATTGCGCTTTCATTATATGTTTCTTTGTCTTATGTATTAGGTGAATGACTAGCACTATAGGCACAGGCCTAAATGCTACCTTAACAAATGGATGCTTACCTATCCTGGTGCCCAGTCGTAAGGGTTAGAAAGCACGTTAACGCGCGCTGTAAATCTGTTTGAGCAATGCACTCAAGCATATAGATAGCCTCAGATTTTGAAATTATGTTGTGGTCACCGTGTTGCATATAGACGATTTTTATTTCGTTGAGGCGTTCTTTCGCTTGAGAGGACATTCGATCATTCTATTTTATTTGTTAACCGGCGGAAACTACCTGAATTCCGGATTAAAATGTAGGCATTAGCGTGTAATAAAATGACTCATAGCGGTAAACTTACGCCTGTTAATCCCTGCATTGTCGTGCAAGCCTAGCTTTGTTCAAGATCTATGAAAGTTTTATTTCTCACCAATCAAGCGTCTTATCATCAAATGCATTTTGCTCGATCGATGGCGGCGGAGTTGGGGGAGTCCAATTTTCGAATTGTGTTTCAAAAGTCGACCAGTGATGCCAGAGCTGAAATGGGTTGGAAGGACAACTATACCGAGCCGTATATTTTGCGATTTTGGGAAGCAGAAGCCGACGTGCATCAATGGATACGTGACGCGGATGTGGTGATACAGGGCCGATTCCCGATTAAACATATTAAACGACGCATAAAATCCGGTAAATTAACGTTCGCGTGCCAAGAGCGTTTATGGAAGAAGCGCCCGACACTGGGGCGGAAATTGTCCCGGCTCGGTCATTTTTATAAGAACTATATTTCTGTTAATGACGCAAATTATCATTTTCTGGCAATTGGTGCTTACGCCGCTAAAGACCTTAACAATATGGGGTTTTTTAAAGGGCGTAGTTGGCAATTCGGGTATTTTATTGATGCCCCTGAATATCAGGCACGACCTGAGCGTGAGCACATCGAGCTACTTTGGTGTGCCCGTTTGAGTGAAGTAAAGCAGCCGAGTGTAGCGTTAGATATTCTGCAAGGCTTACAACGAAGAGGCATAAAAGCCGCACTCACAATGATCGGGGACGGTGTATTGAGAAGCGAATTAGAAACGGAAATCAAACAACGAGATCTGGAAGCTTCAGTAGAGCTGCGCGGTTGGCAAACTCAAGATCAAGTGCGTGAAGCCATGTCTCAATCGGACCTGTTTTTAATGACCAGCCATCACGGCGAGGGCTGGGGATTAGTCGTAAATGAAGCCTTGAGTTATGGCTGTGGCGTGGTTGCCAGTGAAGAGCTCGGTTCAGCAGTTTGGTTGGTTCAACAAGATGTCTCTGGTGTGTTGTTTTCGGATACCAATCTAAACGCAAAGCTTGATGTGTTAGCCGAAATTGGTCGGCGCGGAATACTTGATATGGGAAAAGTGGGCAATGCCGATATGCGCACTGTTTGGTCGAGCCAGATTGCCGCACAGAGAACCATTGAACTGTCGCGAGCGCTGCTCGAAGGAGATATATCCGAGGCACAAACTCTTTTTAGCGACGGCGTTGGTAAATTTATAAATTAGTTAAGATCAGCGTCGATTGATGCACGCGATCAATTTCACTATTGATCGTATCGCTGTTTCACATGCACTTAACCCGAAGGCGTGTTAACGTTCGGCTAGTTTATTTAAGGTTCTCACTATGAAAAATTCGACTATCGTTTGCCTCGCTCTCGCCACTTCTCTATTTTGTTCAGTTAATTCAGCTCAGGCTTGGGGCGAACGTGGCCACGACTTAATTACCAGAGTCGCGGTTCAGAACTTGCGCGTGCTATCGGATGATAATTTGGCCTTGGTAAAACCGTTTGTTGCACGAGATCATATGTTGGGGCACTTATCGAACACGCCGGATATAGTGTGGCGTGCTCCCTATATGACTGAACTTGAGCGTCAGGAAAACTACTCTACGCATTTCATAAATCTGGAAAAGGTCTATCAAGGTGTCGCACTTTGGAGCGATCTTCCCAGCGAATTCTCTCAATATGCCGAAGAATCTCGAGCCAAAGGCTATGAGCCTGAAGAGGTTGGTACTGCTCCATGGCGTTCACTTCAATTGTATAAAGGTATGGTTGACGCATTCGTTCAGGTAGGTAAGGCTCAGGAAAAGCGTGCCTATGAAGACGCTGTCAATCAAGCCCTATTAATGGGCGGCATCATGAGTCATTTTGTCGGCGATTTAGCCAACCCACATCATACTACCGCCAATTATGACGGTCAGTTGTCGGGTCAGCGTGGTTTGCATGCCTACTTTGAGAGTGATGTGATTTTAGAGCTGCCATTCTCGCTAAGCAGCCAGATGGCGACACAGGCACGCAAAGAATGGTTGAATCAATATTCCCAGTCTGAGCAAACGGCGATTTTAACCGATCCACAAAAACTTATTTGGGCACTAGTTGGTAATAGCCACAGTCGGTTACCAATGCTGCTAAAGCTTGATACCAAGTATTCGCTAATAGAAAAGAGTGAAGGAGAAATAGGTCGTGCTAAACGTAAGCCTGCTGCGCAAACGGCTGAACGCTATCAGAGCTTTGCGGTTGAGCGTTTGGCCGTCGGTGCCGCGGTACTTTCGCAATTATGGTTATTAGCTTGGCAAGAGGCTGGCTCGCCGGACTTATCAACTTATCGCAGCTATCACTATCCCGTGAAACCTGATTTTATTCGACCTGACTATATCATTCGATAAGATAAAAAAAGCCGGGCCAGGAAACTGGCTCGGCTTTTTTGGTTGTTGAATCTCCTACTTTTAAGGAGCGTTAACTAACTTACCATTCAGCCGATAGCTGAACGTAGAACAATCGACCACGTGGGTCATGCGTACGAGAATCAAAACCACCGTTGGTAAACACTTGAGGAGGTTGCTCGTCATTAAGATTAGTTACACCGATAGTAGCTGCATAATTATCAGAGAAGTTGAAGTTAACTTGCGCGTCAACGGCTCCAAATGAATCAACAGTTAGATCGTTTTGATCGTCAATGTACGAGTCAATATAGCGATACGCGATTCGTCCTGTAAAGCGTGATCCCACGTATTTAACACCTGCGGTATAACGAGTTTCAGGCGATGGGCTACCAAAGTTAGTGAAGTTTCGGTTACCCGCACCTTCTATTGCACCCGCCTGTGGGTCGATAATATCGTAGTTAAATACTTCGGTATAATCTAAGAAGGGAGTGAATATACCCGCATTTGATTCAATATCGTATGAGGCTTTGATATCCAAACCATCGGTTTCAATGCTGGTTGCGTTTACGAAATCGGTAAACACAAACAAAATCGTACCTGCTGGGCTTCGAATAACACGTGGGCCGTTCGGGTCAGCATTTACAATGGCTTGAAAGCTTTCCTGAATAATCGCATCAGTGAAATCAAAACTCCAATAGTCCAGATCTAAGCTAAAGTTGCCGGGATTGAATGACAAACCGAGATTAAGCGCATCACTTTCTTCTGGCTGAATGTCGCGTCCACCTGCACCCGGAGCCAGGTTACGAACCGCTGCGAAAGCCGTGCCGCCCAACGGGTCAGTCACTTGGTTTAGAGATGTGCCTTGACCATTTGTTTGGAATTGGCTTGGTGCTCTGAAGCTGCTTGAGATACTGCCTCGAAGCGAAAGAGCATCAGTGGGGCGATAAAGCAACGAAACTTTTGGGTCTACGGTATCACCCACATTGCCGCCATAGTCTTCATAGCGAATCGCGGCACCAAGGTCCAGTTTAGAGGTTAGTGGAATAGAGGTTTCAGCGAATAGCGCAACTATGTCTCGGTCAGCTTCGAAATCCGCGCTACCAATGATAAACGCAAAGGCATCGTTGTTTGATAGCTCATCGAAATCTCTTGAGAAGTCCTCTCTGCGGTATTGTACGCCTAGTGCGAGACCAATATCGCCTGCGGCAGTTGCGCCGATGCTGCCCGAGAGCACACCATCTACCACGATTAACTCAGATTCACTGTCGATTACTTGTGTGTCAACAATGAAGTCAAGCAAGGCTGGATCGTTAGGGAGTACGTTAAAACTGGTAGCGAAAGGATTGAAGAACTGGCAGGGCCCTTCACCGCGTGTGCCTGTTGCAGGGTCACAACCTGCGCCTCCGAGGCCGTTAAGTGCATTTGAGAAACGTTCGGTTACAGTGTCTTCGGTCGTTAAAACAAACTCGTTTTTCGAGTAGCTAATGCCCACATCGTATTGCCAGTTGTCTGAACCTCTAAAGGCGCCACTTAGTTCGGCACTCAATCGGAAGGTGTCGGAGTCGCCCGTTGATGGAGAGACGGTGCCGCCATTACCGCTGGCTCGACCAAAAAACAATACTGGACCAAGGCTGGCCGGGAAAATATTACCTGGGTTATCAGCCGGAACGACTGCACTGCCTAACTGAAGAAACGGAAAAGTAGGAGAGTTTCCGCGCAAGGCTTCGTTTGAGGCATAAGCCGCTTCAATTCTGAATTGATGACCATTGTCGAGCTCATGATTAATAGAGCCATATAGATTGATTCGCTCCTCTTCTGGTACTAAAGAGAAGAAATCACCGAAATCAAAGCCACAGAAGCCGCCTTGAAACGGCAAACCGAACGCATCCAGTGCGCCTTGTGCACCGGCACTTGGTATTGGAAAGCCACCTTCAGATGCGCAGCCAGTTGGGTCGATGACTGGCAATTGTCCAAGCAAAAAGAACGCGCCAGGATTACCGAGCGATGACGTGTCATCCTGAGGACGACTTAGACGCCGTTCCAGTGTTGTGAGTTCGCTTCGGTCATAATAGCTCGCAGCGATCAAATAGTCGGTTTTTTCATTTCCCCAGCCGAATTTGGCTTCGACGGTGACGTCATCTTGGCTGCCTTCTTCAGTGACACCTGCATAACGTAAATTAACCGCTGAACCACGAAAATCATCATCGGTTATAAAGTTGACTACACCGGCTACCGCATCGGTTCCGTAAATCGCGGCTGCTCCGTCTTTTACGATCTCAACGCGTTTGATCGCTATTTGAGGAATCAACGCATTAGTATCAACGAAGTTAATACCATCATTAGTTAGCGCTGCCGTATTAACTTGACGGCGGCCATTTAGGAGAACCAGAGTTGATGCAACACCGAGCCCGCGAAGGTTAAAATTTGACGTTCCAACGGTTCCATTTTGAGTAAAGGCATCAGGGTTATTCTGAGAGCCTGCATTAATGGTTAGGTTTTGTACAACATCACCGATATTACCTGCGCCAATATCTTCAAGGTAATCTGCTCCCAACACCGTAGTAGGGGATGGCAGATCGCTTTGACGAAGCCGACTTAAATAAGAGCCGGTAACAACAACTTCTTCCAAAGTTTGTTCAGCGACTTCTTGCGCATGTGAATTTGTAGGCAATAACGCGGCGATCGCCACAGCGATGGCGCCTCGTCTAAACTTCGCGCTGTGCTCAGTTGAGGATGCATGCCCTAATGAAAAAGGTATTTTCATTCTTTGTCTCCTGATGGTTTGAATTTACTTTTTGTTACGGACTATTATTATTTTTTTACCGCTATGTTTGTTATATCAGCATTTATTATCTAGATGCAAAAAACACCGATTCCATCACATAATGATCTAATGACAACAAGATTATGTGAAACTGCCGCAATATTAATGTGTTACGGCCTGAGTATGTCGTTTTTTTGCAATTTTGTGACGCCTATTTGCCAATTCGCAATCGCTTAGAATAGATTGCCTTCGTATACGTGAGTGTGCGACCACTACAGCGATGCTAAATAGAGGTCTTGTCCGGCTGACGGCAGAACCTAATCGATGTCGTGATAGTGTTATGCTATTGCGGTGTAATTAGAGTTGGAATGAATGATGAAATATTTAGTAACGATCTTTGGCGTAATCGGTATTGTGAGCTCATTGTGCGCACGAGCGGATGACAGTGAGTCATGGAGAATTCCCTCGCCTGATTCCTTAGTTGTAGTGCAACTTGACGCTGGGCAGGTTGTAATCGAATTGGCGCCGCAGTTCGCACCAAATCATGTTGCAAATATTAAACAATTGGTGACTGACGGCTATTTTGATGGAACCGCGATTATTCGTTCACAAGATAACTATGTGGTTCAGTGGGGTGATCCCGAGTCTGAAACTGATAAAGCCAAACCGTTGGGTAAGGCCAAAGAGAACATAAAGGTCGAATTTTTTAGAGATAATAAGGATCTCAATTTCGAAGCAATCAATAGTCGCGACGCGTATGCCGATCAAGTTGGATTCGTAGATGGTTTTCCAGTAGCGAGTGATGGTAAACGCGCTTGGCTCACACATTGTTATGGCATGGTCGGTGTTTCTCGAGGATTAGCGGATGATAGTGGCAATGGCTCCGGTCTCTACGTTGTTAGTGGTCATTCGCCCAGGCACTTGGATCGAAACGTTACCCTGGTTGGAAGAGTGATTAAAGGCATGCCGTTGTTGAGCAGCTTGCCAAGAGGCACAGGGTCACTTGGTTTTTTTGAAACGCCAGATGAATATATACCCATTGTAACGGTTTCATTGGCGAGTTCTCTCGAGAACAAGCCCGTTTCAATGGAGATAATGCGAACCAATAGCCTAGCCTTCAAGCAGCATGTTGCGAAACGCACTACTCGTTCAGAGGACTGGTTTCTAGAACCTACCGGCAAAATAGAGTTATGCAATGTCGGCGTTCCTAGTCGATGATTAACGAGGTTGATAACACAAATAAAAGTACTGCAGTAAGGCTAATTTTTAATACTCTATATGCAAGATCTAACCTTATAATCTGTTCTAATAACTGTCAGTAGTCCATTATTATGAGAGAGGAAGGGTTTTGTGATGACATATCATGTTAAGGATGTGTGCAGTCGATTCAGCGACTTAATTATTGAGGTGAAGTGCGAACAGACTTCATTCTCAAGAATAGACTCAGTCGAAAATTATCAATCGGACAGCATGTTGTTTGTTAGCGACGCAAAGGATCTGCCTGATCTAAACAATCCGCCGGCGGTCATTGTTACGAATGCTGAGATTGCCGCATCAATTGAACAAACTCAATTGTGCGTCATAGTGGTCAACAGTGTGCGCCTGGCGCAAGCATTCATTAAGCAGGAATATGCAGATTATGACAGTCGTGATAGCCATTGGGGAATGATTCACCCAAGTGCGGTTATTCATGCGAGCGCAAAATTACATGATGGTGTGAGAGTGGGGCCGAACACAGTGATTGGCCCCGACGTTGAAGTGGGTGCGGGCACACATATTCGTTCAAATTGCGTGATTGAGCATAGCGTTATTATTGGCGAAAATTGCGTGATCAATAACCTGGTCAACATAGGTTATCTGTGTACCATTGGTGACCGAGTCATTCTTCGTCCCGGCGTTATTATAGGTAACGAAGGTTTTGGCTTTGCTCAAGATCAACAACATCGTTATCACAGAACGCCGCATACCGGTACAGTTGAAATAGCTGACGACGTTCAAATCGGCTCTAACAGCAATGTCGATCGCGGTACCTATGGCGCGACTAAGATTGCGAGAGGAGTGAAAATTGATGCACTGTGCCATATCGCCCACAATGTGAATGTTGATGAAGACGCCTTGTTTGTCGCCCAGTCGGGCATTGCCGGCTCATGTTCCATTGGAAAACGGGTTATAGCGTCGGGCCAAACCGGCATGCTTGAT
Source organism: Arenicella sp. (assembly GCA_965230315.1). Taxonomy (GTDB): domain Bacteria; phylum Pseudomonadota; class Gammaproteobacteria; order Arenicellales; family Arenicellaceae; genus Arenicella. The sequence continues at coordinate 1,779,276 of CBDDKT010000002.1, read as the reverse complement.
CATAAAACCGTGGTCGACGATGCAATACTTGTGCATCGTTGCGGAGTCACCGAAGACATATTAGAGCCTGGTATGTGGGCGGGTACGCCGCCCAAACCGTTTAAAGAATACGTGCGTAATTTGGGTTTGAGTAAGAAAGTTAGCAAACTCAGCCGTGAGCTAGCTGAGTTAAAGAAACAGAAGGCAGGCTAATCGAATCGTTTTAATTACCGGCTTAGTGGTTCGGATTCGATATTACTGTGGATAGGCTTCGCAGCTAAAGGCCGAAAAGTTGACTGATCCACCCTGCGGCAATGTAAAACACAGTAAATCCAATTGTAAAGGCGACAATGCTTAATACGCTGGCGATGATTATCATTAGACCATCTCGTTCTAGCAGCCCTAAAGAGAACCCTATCGTTGCCAGAGCCGGCGGAAAGTTGCTGAACGGGAAAGGGATGGCCACAACCATCCCTAGGAATAAGATAATCAGGCCTATAAGCCGTCGTGCTAGAGTATTGCTCAGGCTTGGCCATCTAGGGATTACTAAATTTTCCAGTCGCTCGACACCACGGCCGAGCGTGGATCCCCATTTTTGCAATCCTGCGACACCAACCTGACGAGATTGAATAAATTTTGGGAATATCGGTGTTGGTAAGCCAATTAAAAGTTGAAAGGCGGGAACAACCATGGCGATACCGGCGAGTACCGATATGCCCGGCACCATTGCCAACAATGCCAGTATCAACAAGACGCCACCGTAAGATCGGCGTTGAAATTGGTGCATCAGCTCTCCAACACTGACGTGAGTACCTTCTAATGACGCCAATGTTTCGGCGAGCAAGGTTGAGGTTTTTATTCGGCTGATGTCTGCCGATTGCCTAGCCATTTGATGTGTCTTTTCGGTTAATAAGAGATAGCATTAGCCTAAAATTCTCTCTCGTTGATAAAGCTTTACTGCAATCCAGGAAAGAATCGTGGCTAATACGGCGCTGGAGATCATAGAAAGACCGATAAGGCTCGACGAAATGTCTTCGCCCTTTAAGGTCTCGATAATTATCAAACCTTGACTTAGGCTTGGAACCCACATGTTGTTAATGCTCGGCTCTGGTGATAGGAACGCCAACATAATTAGCGGTAGGCTCGGCACCAACATAACCATGCCGAGGTACGATTGGGCTTCTTTATAGCTTTTGGTAAATGATGCCAGTAATACCATCAGCGAGCAGGCAACAAACACAAACGGAAGGCACGATATAAATACTTTGATGACTTTGCCAGGACCCACTGACAGAGAAATCGAGTCGATTGGCATATACCTAAATGCAAGCGCGAGGCCGATTAATACTAATAGAAACGTTAGCGATGAAAACACCGTCGTCGCTCCGAGTTTTGCAAGCAATACAATATGACGTTTAACGGGCTGTGTTAGTAGCGGTTCTAGTGAGCCTTTTTCTCTTTCGCCAGCGGTCGTATCAATTGCTAAGTACATGCCTCCAGCCATAATAAACATAATGATTAAGTAAGGCATCATCGTGAGTATTTGACCATTGCGGGCTTGTGGTGTGGCCACATCGGAAATATTGACACGAATGGGTTGGACTACCTCTGGATTGATTCCTCGAGACATTAATCGCAACGAGCCAACTTGCCTGCCGTAGGATTGAACGGCATTTTTGACTGTGTGAAAGCTGATTTGCTCTAGCCCAGTAATTGAACTGTCGTGAATCAATCTGATCGGTGCGGTTGTGCCTTTGGCAAAAGAAGTTGGGTAATTTTCGTCGATGAATAAAACAACCCTATGTTCGCCTTTTGATATCGAACGCTCAATGTCTGCAGGTGGGTCAATAATATCGATATTATTTTGACGCAGCCAGTTCATCAGATTGGGTGCATAGTCGGCGCCAGCCACAGGAAGCTGTATGGCTTCAGCATTAACTAAGTCGGTTTCTTCCTTGACGGTTTTCTCAGCAAACCAGATGAAGCCAAACATTAATAGCGGACCAATTACAATCGACATTGCCATGGTGGTCAGAGTTCGACGATCGCGAATATTATCGGTAACTTCTTTAACTAATATTGTCCAAAGGCTGCGTAGATGACTTACTTTTCGAGTATGCATTTAAACTAACCCCTCTTCGGAACCGATGGCTTTTACAAATGCATCTTCGAGATTGCTTTCACAGGTGTTTGCGCGAATTTCATCGGGTGACCCGCTAGCGGCCACTGTACCATTGGCAATGATTACTATTTCATCGCAAAGGGCCGCGACTTCTTGCATTACGTGACTGGAAAACAAGACACAGTGCCCTGCGGCTTTTAGCCTTTGTATTACTTCGCGTAATCCGCGCGTCGCCATGACATCAAGGCCATTAGTTGGCTCATCCAATAGTACATTTTTAGGCTTATGCACTAATGCTCGGGCGAGTGCGACCTTGGTTTTCTGACCTTGCGAAAAACCTTTAGCTCGCCGCTCAATAAAGTCGTTCATCTCAAGCAGGTCTGAAAGTTCATCAATTCGTATAGCGAGCTCTTTGCCTGACATGCCATGCAACTCACCAAAATAGCGAATGTTTTCACGAGCGCTTAAGCGCTCGTAGATTCCAGCACCATGAGTAAGAACTCCGATGGATGAGCGAACCGCGAGTTTATCAATCGTGACATCTCGATTATCTATTAAGGCGCGGCCTGAATCCGGCTTGAAGGCTGTATACAGTACCCTTAGTGTGGTCGATTTACCGGCACCGTTTGGGCCAAGTAATCCGGTTATGAGCCCGTCATGAGCGGTGAAGGAAACGCCATCAACCGCTTTGACTGAGCCGAAATATTTCTTTAAATTTGATACTTCAATCATGGCGTTGGCCCAGTCGTGTCGATAAAAAATGGCATAGCTCGCTCGCGCTCAATGCAATCTGACTTTATTTCATCGAGATTGGCACTCGCCACAAAGTCGCGCACCAAAAACGGTACGCAGCCACGACCGATCACGCCGTGTCCATGTGATGGCACAACAAGATGCTTGGAATTATTAAACATGCTGGCTGCGCGTTCGCCATTGGCGGGCGGAGTGATTGGGTCGGTTTCACCGGAAAGTACTAATACCGGTTTGTCGCTATTGAATGCGGTTCTAAAGTCAGAGTCGATGAGTCCCCGAGGCCAAACTTCGCAGACGGCTGCAAGGCCGTCTATCATATCGCTTCCAAAGTAGGTATTAGCAGTACGATCGGCGGCATTTTCCTCAACGAATGGAGCATCTTCTGCGCACATCACCGAATTATGCATGCCGGTTGCGAACTCATCTCCTAAGGTCTCGTTCACCGTGATACCCTGAGCGGCAAGCGGCAGGTAATCACCGGCATAAGCCCGTGCTATTAGCATGGGCAATAGCGCGATGCTTTCCGTGGCATAGGGCATGAAGCGTACCGCCGCTAATAAGTCGGTTTCGCTGACGGTATAATCGACCTGTTTGCCGGACAATGGGTGAAACAATTTAAGCACAACCGGTTGTTCGATTAACCGTTGCCTGAGCTCAGAAAACTTAAACGCTATATCACCGAATTGTTCAACACAACTCGGTGTTTGATTACAACGGGTTACCATTCCATCAAAGGCATCTTGTGATCGACGCGCAATCTCAGCCCCTGCTAGATTCAAGCCTATATCGACAACGCCATCGATAATGATGGCGCGGGTATTCTCCGGGTAACGCCGAAGATAGTGCTGCGCCACTCGCGTTCCATAGCTGACGCCATATACGGTCAATTGAGAGTAGCCTGCTGCGCTACGCACTGCGTCTAAGTCTTGCACTGCAACTGAGGTTGTGTAAAAACGTAAGTCGCTTTCACTCAGTTTCGCTACGCACTCACGAGTGAGTTTTAGCGTTAGTTCTCGATCGAAGGTGCTGCTTAGCTGATCATCTTCGGGGGTATCACATTGGAGTTTATTTGAACGCCCGGTTCCACGCTGATCTACAATTAACACATCGCGTTTCGCTCGAATGAATTCTAAAGCTTGACGAAAACCGATTGCCATATCGACCGATGAGCCACCAGGCCCCCCTTGTATCAAAGTAAAGGCATCGGCTTCTGGAGTTGGGGAGCTAGAAGGCAGCTTTGCGACGAATAATTCAATGGATTTGCCATCAGGCTTGTCAGGGTTTTCAGGACGAGCGAATCGAGCGCATTCCGCATCTATTTCTATTGCGTTATGCTTAATTTGGCATCGTTCGAAAATAAGGTTTTGATTTACTTCTTGAGCATGACTGCCAGCCGAAAAGGCTAAGCACATCAGTGTAAAAGCTGCCAATTTAGAGTCGGCAAACAAGGGTGTCATTCAGCTAGTTCCAATAAATAATATTCGAGCTTAATCTAACACAGATTGGTAACCAATAAAGTGAGCATCCCGCATAAGCGTAACGATAAACTAAATTGATTTAGCTTGTTGCTTACTCTGCTCGTTCATCGCTCATGTTTCAAGGTCAAGAGCGTTTTTTATTCATATGCGCTTTCATTGCTGACTTCAAGCTTAAATAGATGCTTTTGAGCTCATCTGATTCTGTTTTTTTCGCCTCAGCCACGACCTTTTCTAGGACATTTATGTCCGTTAGTGAAATGACCTCACCATTATGTTGCCTTAACGTGTGCGCAAATTTTGCAACCCAGGCCACACTCGACCTGTCCAGCTGGTCCAGCCGAATATCTGAAATATCAACCTTTGATACCATAGTCACCCCCAAAGTGAAGGCTCATTTTTACGTTAACGCGCGGCTAGATCAAGCGACGATTGACTAAAAATTAATCGACCTAGGTCTTAACCCCGACGCATCAAGCGGTTAGTAAACATCTTGGCTCTGCAATAAGATAAAATCGTTACTATGATAAGAAATATAATCAGGCGTCTGAACGAACCGTTTCCATGCAAGCGCAGTCTGAAGGCCAGCGTTCAGGGCCAGATATGCGTTGCGCTCTTTATCGCCGCTTTTTTGTTTGTTTTTAAGCCCTTCGGAATGAACAATGTGCCGAACCCGTTCGCTGTGTCTTTGGCATTTGGCGCCGTATCACTGTTATTTGCATTGAGCTTTGATTTATTGAGCCGTTTCGTTTTTAAAGTCGAGACAGATGTGCCGAGTTGGACCTTGTGGAAGTGGTTATTGCAGTCGATCCTTTTGGTAAGTTGGATCGCATTTGGCAATAATCTTCTGCAATTACTGCTTTTTGGCGGTGATGTTGGCAATATAAGGCAATGGGCTGAAGTATGGCAAGCAACCATGACTTTGGGCAGTATCCCGATTTTTGTGTCTGGATTGTTTGTACAAATGCGCGCAATTAAGAGCAATGTTCAGGAAGCGAGTGTGATCAAACTTCCTGTTCGGCACGCCGCTCAGGATGCAGTGGTTGAGTTTTCATTAAATTCGAACGAGCCACTTCATATCGCCGCAAAAGACTTATTACTTGTTGAGGCGATGCAAAACTACGTAATGATGTATGTCCGCGAAGAGGATTCGGTCTCCAAACATATGGTCCGTAACACCATCGTAAATACTCTGGCTCAGTTTCAAAAAACGAAGGCTCACAATATCATTCGTTGTCATCGATCGTATCTTGTCAACATAGAGGAGATTGGCAAGGTAGAAGGTAATGCACAAGGGCTTAAGCTGACCTTAAACCAGCTTTCTGATCGTTTAGTACCGGTTTCTCGAAGCTTCATGGCCGAGTTCAAATCAACATTAGAGCGTGCCATTGGTCCCTAGAACGCGTGAATGACATAGGTCAACGTGTTGCCTGTCAATAAATCATGTCATTGGTCCCAAAGCTTTAGTTTATAAGAGGTTCAGCCAGTACCGTAGTGTGAACAAAACCATTAGCTAAAGGGTGAAACAGACTATGGAAATACTGAGTAAACTAATTTTGGTTAGCCATATCGTTGCCGGGTTTGCAGGACTGGCACTATTCTGGGGCCAGGCGTATGCCCGTAAGGGTGGGCGCAGACATCGAAGAGTGGGGCGCTTATACGTGCGTCTAATGTGGGTGGTTGTTGTTACTGCGGTTATTCTTTGCATTATTAGCTTGCTGAGTGGTCGTATGGTAAGCGCTATATTCTTGAGTTTTATTGCCTTAATCACGGCAAAACCACTGTGGTTAGGAACGGGCGTGTTGGCGGCGAAAGCCGGGCAAATTAGGGCATATCGTTGGGCGAGTCTGATGTTCGATATTGCGGTGGTTTCCGCAGGCGGAGCGATGATTGCCTACGGCCTGCAATTAGGCGGGCAGGGTTTTGCCACCCTATTACTGATATTCGGAGGGCTAGGCCTGGCTAATTCAGCAGATCTTTGGTCGTCTATTAAACTGTTTAACAGCTCAGACACCAGCGATTGGATGAAGCAGCATATTGCAAGCATGGGAAGTAGCGGTATCGCAGCCCATACTGCATTTTTGGTTTTTGGCGCTAATAGCATGTTACCCGACGCGATAACTCAAAGCTCTTGGTCAATCGTGCCTTGGATAACGCCTGCTATAATTGGGACATTATTGATTCGTTTGGCGGTTAGAAAGTATCAACCAGGCACGGTCAGATCTGCCAACGCATAAGCGAGATAAAATTGCACAGCGTAAGAACATAAATTGTGTGCAATAAAACAGTTGGAACTGAGGTCTAGTAGGGTGAAACATTAAAAATAGGAAGAATTTCCTTATTTATAAGTATCGGTGTACCGATATTAGCTTACCAATACGAGGTTTTAATATGCAACGCGTTCTCTTACTTGCCATGGCGTCTTTAGCGATGTTGGCACAGTCTTCATTTTCTTTCGCTTCTGGTGGTTATTCTGGCGGCGGTGGTAGTTTTAGTCGAAGCCCATCAGCAGCGCCACAACGCCAAGTGGATCAGACTTATGAAGTCGGTAAAGCTATCTTTACCGGTCGAGCAAAAGGCGAACCATCATTAGAGTACTGCATTGAAGTCGAAGGCGAAAAAATTCCATTAAAGCGGAAATCGGTTAAATCCTACCGCAAAGCCACTTACAATGAATTTGCAAAAGGTTTGTACCGCTGTGATGAGCCAGACACGTTGATTGCCGAAAGTTTGACGCGTGATAGTCTGCTATACGTTGTTTACTATTTAAACAAACGACATAGATTGAATTTACGCGGCTCTTAAACGAGTTGAGACTAAGTTCCTAACTAGCCCCTAAGCACTTGCCCGAATTCGAGTGTCTAGGGGCTTTTTTAGTGGGTGGTATTTGGCAGAACTAGGGTTTTGGTTTGTTGTGATTCAATAGTGAATACGCTGCGAATAGTGCAGCAATTGCAGGCGGGATGAACTCAAGCGCCAAAACCCAGCCCGAATGTTGATAGGGTTCCAGTCCAGTGCCGGCTAAATTGATACCCGAGGCGTAGCTCAGCAAGATAGTAACTGACAATAGCCACGCCCATACGCTCGGTCTGAGTACCGCAAACGGCAAGAGCCAAACTAAATACCATGCGTTCAACGCAGGTGCGCATAGGAAGAGCGCTGCATACAACAGGTCTCCTCTAAGTTCCTTATGAGCAACAACGTCGCTGCCCTTGCGCAAGTATCGAATCAGGTAGCTCGCGCAGCCCAAACCCAGCATGGTGAGCAGAATTAACTTAATACTGCCCAATGAAAACCATTGGCTTAGCCCCACATCGGCAATAAAATAGAGCGGCGCGTTAAACAGCCAGCTGCTTCCCATTGCGCTTAAGCCACCGGGTAACCATGCGTCGGTAAACCCAAATGGCAATGCGATTACCACCACCGTAGAAATAAACGCAAACCAGGCTCGCCACTCAAACCTAAGTAGAAAAGGCAACACCATTAGTGCGAAAACTTTCACTCCACAAGCCAATGCCAAACAGGCCCCTACACCAATAAGTCGGTTTTTTTTGAGTAGAACGAGTGCTAGCACGATAAACATCGCTCCCAATACATCCGGGTGAGCCGTTATTACGAACTCTTTGATGATCAGTGGGCTCCAGGCGTACAGCAGTACCGAATTAGGGTTGGCGAGTTTTAGAAGGAGAAAAATCAGGATTAGATCCGCCATCCCAAGCATTAGCTGCAATGGCCATATTTCGCCCGGCGATATCAAATACGCAGCAGCGAACAGCCATTGGCATGTGGGGCCATAGACAGTATCGATAAAAGGGTAGTTAATACCATTCAGAATTATTTCGAATCGTTCGCTCACCTGCGACGCATCAAAAAAATCGGACGGAGGAATGCCATACGGTGAGCCAAATTCGACCGTCATGCGAGCATCCCAAAGATAACGATAAAAGTCGTCTTCTAAAATTGGAAAACTAAAGCCACCGATTAGTCTGAATAATATTGCGAACCCGACCAGGATTAAAACATTGATCGTTTTATTCTGGCGGGTGTGTACATACCAAATCCAAAAGCTCGAAGCCGCACAGAAGAGGCTGGTAATCAGCAACTGGGCTAAATCAAAATCACCATAAGCGCGAGAATGAAACGCTATATAGAGATAGATTAGGCAGCTTATTCCGCCCGCGATCAAAGTGTGTTTTTTTAAATCTAGTTGCTCTATTCGAGTAAACAATTTAGAGGGGCTTTGTGTATCGCTATTGCTCATCTATTCATAATGTCTAATGACTTGAGTAAGGATCTTGACTGTTTCTAGGTCTGTTATTAGGTAAGTCAGCCCTATTCTATAACTATTGAAATAGGGTTTTAGTGTTAATTTTAGTCGTATTAGGACCTATCTTATGTCGTATCACCATCAACGCATTGCCGTCATCATACCTGCATTTAATGAAGCGCCGAGTATTAAGCGTGTGGTTGAAGAATTACGTGCATTAAAATCGCCTCAAGACAATGAATTACCGTTAATTGACGATTTAGTTGTTATTAACAACGGATCAACAGACGCAACCCTTGAAATTGCCAAGCAAGCCGGAGCCAACGTATTTAGCGAGTTTCGTCAAGGCTATGGTTACGCATGTTTGCGCGGAATTCAAAAGCTTGAACGGCCCGGTCAGCAATCGCCTGATGTGGTGGTATTTGTCGATGGCGATCATTCGGTAGACGCAAGTCAACTGGTCACTCTTTTGCAAGCCATTTGCGAAGGTAACGATTTGGTTGTTGGGTCTCGCGTAAGTCATCTACAAGAACAGCAGGCAATCGGTCCGCATCAGCAGTTCGGCAACGAGCTGGCGAGCGGTTTAATTCGCTTTTTATGGAAGGAGCCGATTACTGATTTAGGTCCCTTCAGAGCGATGCGATTTACCGCTTTGAAGCAACTTGACATGCAAGACAAACGCTTCGGCTGGACAGTCGAAATGCAGGTTAAAGCGATTCAGGCCGGTATGTCCTATACGGAAGTTCCTGTGCGTAGCTTGCGCCGAATAGGGGTTTCAAAAATCAGTGGGACTGTGCGTGGAACGATAGGCGCTGCAATTGGTATATTTTCGATGGTTTTTAAGCTTTACTGGCGAGAGGCCAAGTTCCTAGCATCGCTCAAATCGGTAGCCGAATAGCGTTAAATTTCTGCCCAGCGAGGCGTTTTCACAAGCTGGTACGTTACTCAGTACTTTGATTCTTGTGATCATGGAGTCATAATGGCTCTATAATCACAGAATAAAAAACGGACTGGGTATGAAAAACCTATTACTACTGATATTAGTTTTAGCGGGAGCCACCTTTGGCGGCAAAGTTTTCGTTGAGAAGAAATACGAAGACAAACTCGATAAGATCATCGCTCAAACCAGAGGCTTTATCGATATTCGATATGACAACGTTAAGATTGACTTCGACGGCTCAATTTCAATAAACGGCATTGCCATCACGCCTCCTGGCGCTGAAGACAGTGTCAGTATCGAAAAAATTAAAGTTATTTCGTCTGATCGGCTGCTTCCAATCAAGGGCGATCAGGTTTTCAAAGACGGTAAATTTCCTGAAACCTTTGAACTGACCCTTTTTCAACTCTCGGCGCCGATAGCGCTTATTGATAAATCACAAAAATCAATATTCGATAAACAGTCTAAGCAGGAAGAGTGTCGAAGCTTCGCAACCTCATTTAATTATTCGGCCGCTGGTTACACTACGTTAGACAGCGATATTCGGATTGCTTTCGATTTCAGTGATGTATTTAATTCGGTCGTCAATTTTGAAATTTTTGATCAAACTGCGGATCTAACCCTAGAATGGATTTTTGATGCAAACCAAATCGACGAGGTGGTTGCTTTTCAAGCCACGCAATTGCCAATCAGCGAGATCAATGCAACCTATGAGATTAACCCGACTGCGGCAAGCAATTTTGTTGATCAATGTGCAAGCGTATTCAGTATTACTCCAGAAGTGTACTTAGACAAGGTCGTTGGCTCAGCCAAATATTCTGAGAACAGTTTCGGCGTCGACTTTGGGCCTGAAATTCGCCAGGCCTTGGTGACTTTTATGAAGGGTGGTGCGCAACTTAGCTTTAAGTCTACTCCAGACCTGCAATTGAAAAAGTGGCAGCAGTTACAGTTCTACAAATCTAAGGATATATTACGTTGGCTGAATTTGGAGCTCAGTATCGATGGTGAAACCTTGCCATTTGAACAATCGGTTTTAGCTGCCGAAGAACGAGAAGTTAAGAAGCAGGCCGAGAAAGCCGCAGTGGTTAAGCCTAAGTATTTCACTGCATCAATAGATGATGCCGGTGATTATGTTAATCGTTGGGTAAGAATTAAACGTACCAATCAGCGCAAGCCGCTGGAGGGGCGATTGGAAGGTTACGATGATGATGGTCGGCTGTTAGTAGAAATGTTCCGCTATGGCGGTTTGATGACCCTAACCGTGGGTCAAGACGAGATAGAACATTTCGAAGTACTGAATAAATAATAGTCGTTCGCACTGTACTGAAGCATTTTAGGTCGTGATAGAACCTGCGTTAATCGACGACTTTACGCTGGAGCTTGGGCGCGGGTCTGAGCTCGGTTTGGCGCTGTCAATAGCAACCATGATGTTTTCGGTTGCACTAGGCTTGCGGCCCTCTCACTTTGATTTTTTGCGTACCGCTCCCCGCGCTTATTTCATTGGCGTGTTAGCGCAATTAGTTGCGCTGCCATTGCTCACGCTTATACTTTGTTTCGTTATCGAGCCTGCCCCATCTGTGGCACTTGGCATGATACTTATCTCGTGTTGTCCAGGGGGGAATGTGTCGAATATGCTGGTGTTGTTAGCTCGCGGAAATATCGCTTTATCGGTGTCGTTAACAGCCACATCCAGCCTTGCAGCCGCGTTCATCACGCCAATCGCCGTATTATTCTGGAGTGGTTTATATGCGCCCACCGCCGAGCTACTTACCCGAATCGAATTCGACTCTATTAGCTTTCTGTTGCAAACTGCCGCTGTGTTGGCACTGCCTCTAATTTTGGGTATCGCCTGCAATGTGTATTTACCCCGTATCGCTGGCTTAATAAGGCAACCATTAGTATTGCTTTCAACCGCGACATTGTTGGTACTGATTGTAGTCGGTGTGGTTCGGTACTGGGATGCTTTCATTACAATCGGCGCTGGCTTACTTGGATTGGTTGTTATACACAATGCCTTAGCCTTTAGTCTGGGCAATACCCTGGCTCGTCTAGGGCGACTTGAAGTAGCGGATAGACGAGCATTAACCTACGAAGTTGGTATTCAGAATTCGGGGTTAGGCATTGTTATTCTGCTGACTCAGTTAGGTGGGCTTGGGGGTGCGGCGGTTGTAGCAGGCCTGTGGGGCACGTGGCATATCATTGCTGGTTTGATATTGGTAATGATATTTCGAGCAGCCGATCAACTTGGTCGAGACTAGGCACCATCGATGGGATGGTTTAGTCACTGTAACAGTTAGAATGAGTTTGGAGACATCTATGCATGACTTAAAGATAATTAATGGCTCGGTGATTGACGGCACTGGGTCGAAGGCATTTCATGCAGATATTGCGATAACAGCGGGTGTGATCGTTGAGGTTGGCGATGTAAAAGGTGATGCTAAAAAAGTTGTTGATGCTGCTGGCGCCCTTGTTACTCCGGGCTTTATTGATGTGCACACACATTATGATGGCCAAATTTCCTGGGATGAGGAGTTAATGCCCTCGGTCAACCATGGTGTGACCACGGCTGTTTTAGGCAATTGTGGTGTTGGTTTCGCACCCTGCAGAGCCAGTGACCGAGATCAGTTAATTAAACTGATGGAGGGTGTAGAGGACATACCTGGAACAGCATTGCATGAAGGCATCAGTTGGGATTGGGAAACATTTCCTGAGTATATGGACGCAATTGAGAAATTACCCCACACCATCGATTTTGCGGTCATGGTGCCTCATGATCCGCTGCGTGTATATGCAATGGGAGAGCGTGCAATGTTTGACGAAACGGCTAATCAAGAAGAGATATCCTTAATGCGAGACCTCGTTCGCGAGGCCATGCAGGCTGGCGCTGTTGGGTTTTCCACGGGTCGGAGCGATTCACATAAGACTGCCGATGGAGACTGGACACCCGCCAGCGAGGCGGCTCAGGAAGAGTTGGTCGGAATAGCCGAAGCGTTTAAGGGGTTGGAGTTTGGTGTTTTGCAGGCGGTTAACGACTTTGACATGTTACGTCCGGAAGACAATTTTGAGCATGAGTTCAGTATCATGGAGGCGTATTTTAAAGCCAGCGGGGGACGACCGGGTTCAATGTCTTTAATGCAACGTGACTTCGCTCCCGATGATTGGCTTAAAATTATTGCTGGAAGTGAAAAGATGAATGCCGAGGGTTTGGATATACGGCTGCAAGTAGCTCCACGCGCTATTGGTGTATTTAATGGTCTGAATTGCACATTCCATCCGTTGATGGGGCACCCTAGCTATATCCGTATTCGAGATAAGAGTTTATCTGAGAGAGTCGCAATTATGCGTGATCCGGCGTTTAAAGCCCAATTGTTGTCGGAAACTCCCGTAACCTTAGCAGGGCAAGGTACGTCTGTACCGCCGATGGTTGATGTGATGATTGCGCAGTTTCCGCAATTAGCCGAAAAACTGTTTAAGCTGGATCATGAAGGCGCGGTCGATTATGAGCAGGGAAATGAGACTTCGATTGCAAGTAAAGCACGTCGTGACGGTATGTCGGTTTGGGAGAAAGCCTACGACATCATGCTCGAAGATGATGGGCATGCCTTAATCTATTTTCCAGTTTTTAATTACACCGAGATGAACTATGACAATGTATATACCATGCTAACACATCCGAAAGCCTTACCAGGCTTGTCGGATGGCGGCGCTCATGTGGGAACAATTTGTGACGCCAGTTTTCCGAGTTATTTGCTTTCTTATTGGACCCGCGATAGAAAAGCCAAAAAGCGGCCGAGTATTGAGTTAGAACGTGCAGTACAAATGCTGACCGCTGATGGTGCTGACTATTTAGGTATGCATGACCGAGGTCGAATAAAGGTGGGACAAAAAGCTGACTTGAATATTATTGACTATGAAGCATTAGCGTTAGGCGTGCCAAAAATGGTGCGAGATTTGCCTGCCGGAGGGCAGCGTCTTCTGCAGCCGGTAACGGGTTATAAGGCGGTATTTGTCAATGGCGAGCAAGTTATAGAGAACGATAATATCCTGGCTGCTCGGCCCGGAAAGCTCGTTAGAATGGCGAGCTAAGTAACGAATCAATAAGTGCTTAGTTGCCTAGGCTGTAGCCTTTTTGCGTAGTAGTTTCCCTTCAGCCCAGTAATAGAGACTACGCCATTGTTCTCTGTCAGCGCGCATCTTTTGACCAGGCATTTCGAAAATACTTAAACCGGCTTCGGCGACGGTCACGTAGTTTTGAGAATTTCGTAAGGACGCGACCACTGGGGTTTGCATCATTTTGGCAAATTTTTCCACTTCGCTATATGACTTAAACTTTGCGTTCGTTCGATTTGCAACCAAGCCAATTTTTATTTTTTTACACAAATCAGCACGTATCAATCCGCGTACATCAAAAATGAATTTGAATGCCGCTCGGTGATCAATGATTGATGGGTTAATAGGCATTATGATGATATCTGACCGATTAATTAAATCGGTGGTTAAGCCGAGGTGGATTTGTGCCGGACAGTCGTAAATAACTCGTTTGGTGGTGTAGTCGTTTGCTATTTCGGTATGAAGGTCAATATTGCCAGCTGACGTTGGGCGGCTTTTAGCCCATTGAAACGACGAACGTTGTTGATCTAAATCCACTAAGGAGACAGGGATATTTTTATTCGCGTAATACCCAGCAAGATTAGTTGCTATGGTCGTTTTTCCGCAGCCGCCTTTCGGGTTAACGACTAAAATTGATCTCATTTAAACTAGTCAGGTATTTTTATTTAGGCTGTAAAGATAGCAGTTAATGCTAAAAGATTGTTAACGATTAGAGCAAAAAAATAGCAAAATAATGGCAAACGCTACCGCCAATGACAAATAGATGCCAAATTTCGTGACACCATGGGAACCAGTGATCAAGAACATAGAACACCACCCCTGCTGAATAAACAATGCCGCCCGCTATTAAAAAAGCAAAGCCCATTTCCGACATGCCCGCCATCATCGAGTCCAATGTGAACACACATGCCCATCCCATCATTAAATAGATAACAATTGGGATAATACGCGGGCCTTTAATCGGTAAGTTTTCAATTATCATTCCGATTACCGCTAATGACCATACTACGCCAAACAGCCACCAGCCAGTTGCGCCTTGAATGGCCACTAAGGCGAACGGCGTATAGGTACCGGCGATCAGTAAATAGATTGCCAGGTGATCGAAGCGTTGGAATACGGCTTTCGCACGACCCTGAAAGCTGTGATACAGCGTTGAGGCTAAATAAAGTAAAAATAGGGTCACGCTGTAAACGCTATAACTTACTATCTTTAATACATTCCCTTCGACCGAGGCTAGGGTGATTAATACCGATGCGCCAACCAGCGCCAGTGCGGCACCAACTAAGTGACTGACACTATTAAATATTTCGCCTTTATACATACTGTAGTTTTCTGGATTGGGTCTTGAAGGGCTATATTAATCGACTTCTATTCGGCGTCCAGCGCAGTTTTATAAATACTATTGATTGGTTTAGCGAATACCTCTCGAACCATCGGTTCAAACAAATCCAGAGATAACTTTGGTTTACTATTGTCAAATGCCAGATCATCATAATTATTGACGAAGCGAAGTGTTCGTTGGTAATTAGGGTGATCGCTGAATCGCTCACGCATATTTCTATCGAGGCCAAGATGAT
This sequence comes from Arenicella sp., assembly GCA_965230315.1. GTDB lineage: Bacteria > Pseudomonadota > Gammaproteobacteria > Arenicellales > Arenicellaceae > Arenicella. Next base: position 1,764,056 of record CBDDKT010000002.1, on the reverse strand, counting down.
GGAAAAAGTTATAGCCCTGAACAATCGCGTGGTGCTTGATCATCCATAAATTTTCATCGCTAACAAACGGTTGCAAAATGGCGGCCGCAACATCGGCATGATTAGTACTGCCTAGGGTGTCCCCAATATCATGCAGCAACGCACAGACTACATATTGATTGTCTTCTCCAGCGTCTGCGGCAAGTTCGGCTGTTTGCAAACTATGTTGTAAGCGATCTACTGGGAAGCCGCCATAATCTTCGTCCAGCAATTGCATATGGGTCAGAATACGATCTGGTAATTTATTGAAAAACGCCATCTGTTCGACCATGATCGATTGCCAATCGTCAGCGCTGCTGTCGGACATTTTTTTGAATTCGGCTTGCATAGCGGTATCTCCGGAAGGTATCTAAAAAATATTACTAATATTAACCTTTTGCTGTGGCATAAGTGTGCACGGTTTTTTTTCATACTAGTAATGTATGATAGACCGCGATTCCAACCAAAGTCTTGATAGAAATTTGCGAAAAATACTGACGATCATAGCTCTACCTGGATTATTAATCAGTTTGAGTTGCGCAACTGCACAACCTAAATGGCAGGAAGCCGATTTGGAGTGGAAGCTCAAACGTGATCGTAATGGCATCCAGGTGTTTTTGAGTAAAGTGCCAGGCTCCAGGTTTAGAGCGGTTATGTCGGTGATGGAATTTCAAGCCAAGCCTCGGGAGCTAGCGGCGCTGGTAATGGACTTGGATAATTGCCCCAAGTGGGTCGCTATGTGTAAGTCTGCCAAGATAGTTGAGCGAATTTCCGCCAGCGAGAGTGTTGTCTATTCGGTGAATGACGCACCCTTTCCGGTTAGAGATCGGGATATCGTAGCTCATGTAACGTGGTACTACGATCAAGCGAGTGGGAAAATATCGATGCGGAGCAGCGCGAAACCTAACGGTTTACCTAAGAAAAAAGGCGCGATAAGAGTGCAGTATGCATCTTCGGAATGGCACTTTACGCCCAAAGGTGACGACCGAGTGTTGGTTGAGAGCTACGCGCATGTGGATCCAAACGGAAAAGTGCCAGCATGGTTGATTAATCTGTTGATTGTAGAATCACCGTACAAAACGATGAAAAACATGCGCAAATTGATCCTCAAAGGTGATTATCGTGACGCCGAGGTGGCGTTTATTCCGAGCTCTATGTCAACAACAGACGGTGAGGTGAATTCAGGAACCGATTTAGAGAAAGCGAGTAGTGAGCTAGGCGCCAAGCCAACCGTCGATTCAAAGGTTAATTGACGTAGATTCGATTACCATGGATTACACTCGCCTGGTGTTTTTGTTATTAATATCAACCATTTTCGAATTCTAATACGGAACTTACTATGATTAAACTTCACCATCTTCGCATTGGGCGCTCACTTTTTACCGTTTGGCTACTTGAAGAAGCTGGAGCAGACTATGAGCTAGAGGTCTATTTGCGCGACCCTGAAACCATGCGCTCACAAGCTGACTTAAAGGCGGTTCACCCTTTAGGTAAGAGCCCTGTGATAGAGGATGGAGAATTAATGTTGACAGAGTCTGGAGTGATAACCAACTATGTCTTAGAAAAATACGACACCGGTCATGCGCTTCATCCTGATAAGACCGATTTAAACCGGTGGGCGATTTACAATCAATGGGTTGCTTATTCAGAAGGATCAGTTTTCGCACCACTCTTGTTAAAAATGTTAACCCTTAGAAGCGGTGTAGATCACCCGGTTATAACTCCATTCAGTGACGCCGAAATAGCGCTTCACTATGGCCACATCACCAATCAGCTTGGCGACAATGACTACATTCTTGGAGACGAGTTCAGTGGTGCTGACTTCGGTATTTGCTATGTTGTTTCTATGGGTGAGCGACTAGGGCAATTGGAGGATTACCCTAAATTGCAAGCCTATATGCAGCGCTGTATGAGCCGGCCTGCGTTTCAGCGAGCAGTGGAGAAAGCGATTGAGTAAACAAAGTTTGAGTGTCCGGGCCGATGTTCTGATTAGAGATCAACGGCCCTCGCTATTGAATTATTACAACACATTGCTTAGGTAAATAACGGCATCTCGAATATCAAAAATAAATGAGAAGCAAATAACAAAGGTAATCACTGCCGACCAAATACTGAACGCGGAGCGTGGTCCTGCGAAAGGCCGCTTGCTCAATAACTGATACAATGCCGGACTCCAGAACACCACGTGTATAAGCGCGATAAAGCCAGAGTAATAGGGCATTCCAAATACACGCCCTGCGATAATGGCAAAGATCATTCCCGCAATCATGCATCCGACAACCCAGCGCGCGATCATGTGGTTCTTAACGAAAAAGATTCCGGCAATAAATGTCATCATCATAAAACCAACCCACAACTGTACCCATTTGGGAGGGTTCTCAAAACCCTGCTTATCAAATAGTTGCATTGCCTGGTTGCCGTGCTCAAACTCCTGAGCTGACGCGCTGCCGCTCAAAAGAACAATAATACTGATTATGAATAGGGCGATTAGCTGATGCATTGTGCTGTTTCTCGTTAAGTATTTTATTGTCGTCAATGACAACAAATGGCAATCAGCTTACATTGGCGTAAGCCGGTTGCTTATAGTTATAATGTGGCAACCCTAGCACAAGTCGGCAACACTGCCTATCGTGCGCTTTATTCGTGTTCCTATTTATTTAGCCTCATTCTTTTGTATGTCAATTAAGCGATTACACCGCTATGTGGGACTGTTTCTGTGCCTCATTATGCTGACTATCAGCCTTACTGGCGTCTTGTTGGTTTGGAAGAAAGAATATCTGTGGTTGACCGTTGATGGTGCTCGCGAAACGGTGAACACTCAATTGCTCTCAAAGGCAATTGAAGCCATCGAAACCAGCTATCAGATTGATGACGTCATTTTTATCCAATTGCATAGTGAAGACTTGAGCATCCATAAAGTTTTCTTAACTGACCGTCGTTACGCATGGCATGATCAACACGGCCGCCAAATTCAAGTTTGGTCGGGTAATCAGCGATGGGAAGACTTTTTTCTCGACCTTCACCATCGCTTTTTGCTGGGAAACACCATTGGCTTAAACATAGCAGGGTTCGGTGGTCTGTTATTATTGCCACTCATCGTATTTGGCGCGGTACTCTGGTGGCCAAGGCGTAATATGATATCCGTTGGCCTAATACCTAGATCGTTACGCCGAGGTGAGTTAATGCGAAGTCATGGCAATATTGGCGCCGTATTTGCATTGCCGATCATTATATTAGCGATAACCGGCGTGATCTTGGTTTACCCAGTTGAATCGAGAACGGTATTACTGGAGGCGACCGGACAGGGAGGAGCTGCGGTTATTCAGCATGAAACCTACAACGCAAGTAAAGGATTGCCCGCTTGGAGTGAACTGATTCGGATCGCTGGAGAAAAATTTCCCGAGTCCGAAATTCGTTCTGTGCAGCCCAGTTCGAGTAAATCCGCTAAACGGTCTGTAAATTTGCAACAACGGAATGGTTGGCATCGACTGGGGCGCACTTCGTTAAAATTTCACGAGAACGGTGAGCTACTTATTGAAGACGAACTAGCGCAACCAATGGCGAAGCGAATATTTGGCTTCTCCTATCCACTGCATACAGCGAAACTGGGATTGCTATATCGCTTACTCGTTTCTATTGTTGGTATTGCATTTGCTTTATTGTGCGTATTCGGTTTAGCGTCGTTCTTAAAGCGCCCTAGGAATCAATCATAACTCACCACTTCAATTTCCAAGTCGTCCAAGGTATGGAAGTAGAAGCCGGAACCGGGCTGATACTGACGATGATTATGTGGATGGTATCCGGCCGCTATGACCTTCTGTTCAACAGCGTTCAAATCTTCTACAACGACACCAATATGGTTTAAGTTTTTAATGGTCTTGAAACTGTTCTCGGATGATTTATGGGTTTCGTCATTTGTATAGATTGCGAGGTAAGAGTATTTGCCTCCAACGTGAACAGTGTATCCATTGTCCAGAGCCTCGCCGCTCCAACGCACTTTCCAAGCAAAGATTTTGCATAATATTGTGGCTAAAGCATCGGGGTCGCTCACGGTTATGTTTGCATGTTCCAGGTGCGCTTCTTTTTCAACAGAGTCCAACTTAGTGATCTTATTTAACATGGTTTTCTCCAATAAACTGATGATAGGGAGATTCTAATATCTCAAGTTAACTTGAGGTTAAGTGATTTTTTTTATAAGCTTTAAGCCCAAAAAGGAGAATAAAAATGAGGCCAAAAATATGAAAGCTAGTTCAACCAAAGGTACGCTTCCAACCAAAGGTACGCTTCTAAGCATTGGCGATATTGCTAAAAGGACCGGCACTAATGTTTCAACAATACGTTTTTATTCTGACGAAGGCTTGATACCTGTGGTTCGCAGTAGTAGCGGACATAGAGTGTTTGCGCGTGCAGTAATCAGGCGGATATCCTTTATCCTAATAGCACAAAATCTTGGTTACTCATTGAAGCAAATCAGAGCGGCCTTAGACTCATTGCCTGATCAACGTACTCCAACTAAAGCAGATTGGAAACGTTTGAGTAGACGTTTTAGCAGAGAGATAGAACAGCGAATCGAGGCTCTTAAGGAGTTGCAGTCTAAATTGGACGGTTGCATCGGTTGTGGATGTCTGTCTCTGAAAAGCTGTCGCTTGTATAACCGCGATGATTTAGCCGCGGATTTTGGGGCAGGGCCAAGGTATTTGCTGGGTGACCGATATTCTCCAGATATATAAAACGCTCGCTAATTGCATACAGTGTTATGCATTGAGCGAGCGTTGTGGGCGAGGTTTAGCGTATCCGCCTGTGAGCAGTGGCTACAACTAACCCGCTAAACGTATTAGTTATCTGATGTAATAACTAAGTCTGATTTGGGAAAGTCGGAAAATGGAAATGGGCGCTGATCACTATTGAATGTTACGTATCTTAAGATTTCTTGAACATAACGACTTAGCGAGTCGCCGAAGCTCAATAACTGTGAATTGGGTGATCCGCTAATGAGCGTAAACGCACACTGAGCGATTACCACCGCCGCGATAACTAATTGTGATAGATAGAATACAACCCAGAATATGGCGACGAATAGAACGCGCATCCAGCCTGCATTTCCTTCATATTGGTTTGACATAAAGATCTCCTTGAATGTTAGTAAGTAATACTTAGGGGCATTTGCAGAATTTTAAAGTTACAGATAAAAGATAATCAGACGTGACAGATTTTTAAGTCTCTTCCAGCCATTATTTTGCTCAGCTTGGCTGCTTTGATATGGCGTTGTCGAGGGTAGAATCACTTTGACAGGTTTGGTCTTCCGTTGTACCATCATATATATCATATAAATATACAAAGTCGCCTTAGTGCTTGATTTTGCTGATGCTCGTTGTGACTTCAATTGGTTTACTAACAACGCATTGGTTAGATGGAGTGATCGCCTTTTCGGGGCAGTTTGGGGAAGGCCCCTTGGAGAGTTCAATATGAAGATTACAAATTTTCGGCTTTATTCAGTCAAGCCCAGATGGTTGTTTTTGGCCATTGATACCGATGAGGGCATCACCGGTTGGGGTGAGCCGGTCATTGAAGGACGTGCGCATTCGGTGGCAGCCGCCGTTGAAGAGTTATCAAAGTATTTAGTTGGCAAAGACCCTCGTCGTATTAATGACCACTGGCAAACGATGTACCGGGGTGGCTTTTACCGTGGGGGGCCAATTTTGATGTCGGCAATTGCCGGTATTGATCAGGCTTTGTGGGACATTAAGGGTAAGGCGCTTGGTCAGCCCGTGTATGAGTTGCTTGGCGGCCTGGTGCGCGACAAGGTAAAAACCTATTCCTGGGTTGGCGGTGATGATCCCGCCGAAGAAAGCGAGCATATGCGTTCACTTATGCAAAGCGGCTGGGACACTTTTAAGCTTAATGGCTGTGGTCGTTTGCAAATGATTGACGGTCACAGAGCGGTTGACAAGGTTATCGAACGCGTATCAGCGATTCGCAGCGATTTGGGAAGTTCGGTCGACTTTGGCCTGGATTTTCATGGTCGAGTGTCGGTACCAATGGCGAAAGTATTGCTAAGAGAACTCGAACCATTTAGGCCATTATTTGTTGAGGAGCCTGTATTGGCCGAGCATGCAGAACAATATTCTGAGTTAAGTCGGAGCAGCAGTATTGTACTCGCCGCGGGCGAGCGAATGTTTAGCCGTTTTGAATTTAAGCGCGTATTCGAAGCGGGGGGTATTGGTATTGTTCAGCCAGATTTGTCTCATGCTGGGGGCATAACAGAGTGCATGAAAATCGCTTCAATGGCCGAAGCTTACGACGTAGCGCTAGCGCCACATTGCCCACTTGGGCCAATCGCACTGGCGGCCTGTTTGGCGGTAGATTTTGTTTCTTATAATGCCGTTATCCAAGAGCAGTCGATGGGAATTCACTATAACCAGGGTGCCGAATTATTAGATTATGTGATCAATAAAGAAGATTTTGAGATCACTGATGGTTTCATTAAGCCTCTTTCTAAGCCGGGCTTAGGTGTGGAGGTTGATGAGGACCACATAAAAGAAATGGCCAAAGAAGGTTGTGACTGGAAGAACCCTATTTGGCGTCACGAAGATGGTTCGATAGCTGAGTGGTAATGGAGAACGCAGCTTGGCAAGGAATTGGCTGAATGCGCATTTTTGCTCTAAAACTAAAGCCATAATCGGTTGGCAAACTGTCGACAATTAAGCCAGCAACTGCGCAACCGATAACCATCAACCTAGATTTTCAAAGCCAAATAAAATGGATAAATTCTAGATAGGCGTGACACGCCAAGATTTATTTATGGTCGTGCGGCGATGTTAATTTGACCTAAACAACTTCTTCTTTTAGCGCTGAGACAATGGTTGCCAGCGCACTAGCCATGAGTTGAGTTGCATTTTTTGCCGCTTCTTCTGGTCGATTGGCAACAATCGCGTCGTAGATTATTTTATGTTCTGCATGGTTGCCTGCACGCACGCCAGTACGCATATTTGTGAAGCGTATGCTTACACGCAATGTAGTATCGATGATGCGCCCTAGCTGGGTAAAAAAACGGTTCTCACTGGCCTCTAAAATGCTCAAATGAAACGCGATATCCGATTCCAATGGGTCGTCCAGGCCGCTTTCGGCCTGTTTCATTCGATCGAGTGCTGCGCCGATTCGTGCGATCTTCTCAGCATTTTGACGCTGTGCTGCGAGCATCGCGGCTTCAGGTTCGACCGCGACTCGCAATTCCGTGAACTCCCTAAGCAGTTCTAAAGAAGGGTTGGAATCACGCATCCAGCGCAGAACATCGGCATCGAACAAATTCCACTCTGATTCAGGCAACACGCGAATTCCTTGACGCGCTCGAGAGGTAATCAACCCTTTAGCAGCGAGTGATTTGACGGCTTCGCGTGCCGCACTCCGACTTACCTGCAGTTGATCACACAACATGGCTTCACTCGGTACTGGATTGTGTTCGCCGTATTTGCCGTTAATAATGGCGTTTCCGAGCGTATCGGCGACTTGTTGAGTGAGGTTCATGCCTCGATTGGGACGATTCATTTGATGGCCTTGTTGTTATTATGTGGCTTTCTTAGTTCTATTGTATATAAATATGATAATTGCCGCAATTTGATCCTGGGCGCAGTAGGATAAGATTGATATATCGTATTTATATGATAATATTGATGGCTAAATTAGCGCGCTTAGAACGCTAGTAGCAACGAACTTGAACTCGAATTACCTTCAATGTGCGCATTCGTATAAAAGTAGAATTGGCAAAATATTAATTTGGTCGCCCAGCGATCCTGACTAAACAACCATCTAAGGAATTTCCATGACCGCTCATATCCGTGTTTCAAGCGACTCATCCGCTGTGCGTGTTTTCACTCTGTCAAACTCTTCGATTAGTTATATCTTTCGAGTTTCGCCTGAGGGCTTACTTGAACATTTGCACTTTGGAGGTCGCGTCGAGGCGAGCAGCCATTATCCGAGCGTACCTAAGCGCTTACACCGTGGGTGCGTACTTGAATTTCAAGACTCAAAACACTACAACCTATCAGACGTGCCACAAGAGTATCCGGTATTTGGAACCAGCGATAATCGTTTACCGGCGCTGCATATCATTAACGCTGATGGCAATAGCACCCAGGTGTTTACTTATGAAAGTTATGAAATATCGTCTGAAAAGCCAGCTCTAGAAGGTTTACCAAGTGCTCGTGGCGGTAATAGCCAGAGTTTGTGTATTACCTTGGTTGACGCTGTATCAAAACTGCGTCTTGAACTCTGTTATACAATTTATGATGACCACAATGTTATTGCTAGGTCGAGTCGAATTGTTAATGTTGGTAGCGAGCGTGTTACGATTTCCAGGGCGATGAGCTCGTGCTTGGATCTGCCAGCGGCTGACTACGATTTGCTGCATATGCGTGGCACATGGGCACGTGAGTTGAATCAAGATCGCTCGCCGGTGCCTAAGGGTCGTTTTGTTATTGAATCGGCTACCGGCGCGAGCGGTAATGTGCATAACCCTTTTATCGCGGTGATGGACAAAGATACCACTGAGTGGCACGGCCGAGTATTCGCAACCGCATTCGTCTACAGCGGTAATTTTGCTATTAATGTAGAAAAAGGCGAATTTGACGCCGTGCGGGTGACTACGGGTATCAATCCATTTAATTTTCAATGGCATTTAGATGCAGGTGAATCGTTTTCCACACCGGAATCATTGCAAGTATTTTCCGAGGCGGGTCTGAATGGGATGAGTCAGACATGGCATTCGTTTATAAAAAATAAGATAAGCCCAGAACGATTTTCAGGCCGAGCTCGACCAACGTACTTGAATTCTTGGGAGGCTGCGTACTTTGATATCAACGAAGACAAAGTACTCGAGTTGGCAGACAGAACCAAAGCACTTGGATTACAGATGTTGGTGGTGGACGATGGCTGGTTTGAAGGGCGTGATGATGATACAAGCTCCTTAGGTGACTGGTACTCAGACAAACAAAAGTTCCCTAATGGCATTGAATCAGTAGCCGCTAAGGTTAAAGAGAAAGGCTTGAAATTTGGGCTTTGGTACGAGCCTGAAATGGTTAACCCTGAAAGCCAGTTGTACCGTAGTCATCCTGATTGGATCATAGGTGTTCCTAATCGCATTAGTTCCAAAGGCCGCAATCAATTGGTATTGGATTTATCGCGTGACGATGTGCAGGAATATCTGTTTGAACGCATAGACAGCGTTTTGAGTTCGGGCAATATTGATTATGTGAAGTGGGATATGAATCGTACTATGAGCGAAATCGGTAGTTCCGGTTTGAGCGCAGATCGTCAACTTGAAACACCTCATCGTTATATTCTTGGCTTGTACAAACTGCTGAATAAAATTGTAAGCAAACACCCACAGGTATTATTTGAAAATTGTGCATCCGGGGGTAATCGCTTTGATCTGGGAATGTTGCATTTTATGTCACAAAGTTGGGTCAGTGATATGTCAGAGCCCATCGGCCGCTTACCGATTATGAATGGCGCTTCTCATCTTTTCCCACCCTGCGTAACGGCGTCTTATATTTGCCCGGTTCCGAGTCACTTAAACGGTCGTCAAGTGTCGCTTAAAACACGGGCCGAGGTCGGTTTTTTCTGCGCTGCACGTGGTTTATCGCTTAATGCCGAAGACGTGGACAAAGACTTCGAAGCTCTGCAACACTATGCCAGGCTGTATAAGGATACGGCCGATGACGTAGTTAATGGGCAATTTTATCGAGTGCAATATGATGACAATGAAGTTGTTTGGCAACTTAATTCAGCTGACGGAAATACCGTCTATTTAGGCTACTTTCATATTTTGTCGGCAGCCAATCTTCCATTCAGAAAGACGCGCTTGGTTGATCTACAAGCTAACGCACAGTACCACCTAGAAGATAGCGATTTTTCCTTTGGTGGTGATGCCTTGATGAACATGGGCTTAGATATGCCATATGTGTGCGCAATGCAACCTGATGAAGCTGATTATCTCGAAATGGGCGATTTCGCGTCCAGATTATTTGTGTTCAAAAAAGCGTGACTTAGCGCGATTATTGCCCGCGTATAAAACGTACCCCCACAGCCCAACGGTTTGGGAAGCCTGGCCAAGGGGCGCTTAGTTCGCCATTCGAGTCTTTGGTCTGAGTGGCGACTTCCCTTTTTGGTAGATAGGATTCCGCGCTTTTATCTCGTTTTACATGGTGATTTAGAAACGCAAGCACCATGTGCTTATTAATTCGAGTTATGGTCTCAGAGTTCCAGCTAGGCTCGTAGTAGTGGCCTATGTCTAAATCGTTGCCATAGGCCGCAGCAGGAGCAGGGTGGGCCGCGATATTGTGGCGCGCGTTTTGGTAAATCATTAGATATTTATCCTTGGTACCAATTTGCTCGAATAGTTTGGCCACGCCATTTTTATAACCAGAGACGTCATCTTGATCTCCGGCAACCAGCAGGGTTGGAAGCTCGATTTTTGCAAGTGAATTCGAGTCATGTACGCCTTGCTCTCCACCCCAGGGTGCGAATGAAACCATCGCTTTCCATCGCGGATCTGTTGTCTTACGCCCGGCCGAACAGCTGTTAAATTTTTCTGCTACTGCATTACTCGACTCTTTTGGGAAGCCCATGCCTGAAATAAATTCAGCTGAAAATTTGTAGCAACCGCCAATCGTGTTCAGAGCACCATAACCGCCCATAGAGAAACCAATTAGTGCGGCTGATTTCGGCGTGATAATCGCTGAAAAATCCGATGTCTCGGAGTTTAAATGCTCGAGTACAAACTGTTGATCACGCGCACGATTGTAGAGAGTGCTCGGAAACCCGGCTCCCGCATTAGCATTGAAATCGATATCCTTGTTGGTGGAGTCGGTATGGTCAATGCTGGCAACAATATAGCCGTGACTGGCGAGATGTTCACCGAGATAAAACATCATGCTGCGATAACCGGTATAGCCATGAGATAGAACCACTAACGGTGATCGCTCTAACGATGAGTCGAAATCAATGTCTCGATACGCTGAGCCCTGAATCGTGAAAGGTTTACCTGAGCGAGTTTGGTCCTGATAAACCGCGGGTTTCTTTTTACTCAAACTTTTAGAGCTGGGGTACCAAAGTTCGAGAGTAAGCTTACGATCACCAATGCTGCTGAAGTCGCTGGTATTCAACTGATTAGGGTTCACTATGGAAACGGTTCTCACACCGACGTTATAGGGCCCGCTCTGTGCCAGCTTTGGGGTTACACTGGGTTGGTCGGTGAACAATTGCTCTGCGGAATAGGAAGGCGTTGGCGTTAATAACATCAGAGCCAGGCTGAGTGCCAGCAAAGATATAGATATAAAGTTCATCGTGGGCTCCGGGTTCAATATCAAGTTAATGCGGGTGAGCGATTACTGCTGAGAATTTAGGATTGACTCGCTCATTCCAATTCAGTTATGCCTAGTGATTTTTTAGTATATCGTAAGGGGGGATTTCGGTGTATCGTGAGACTTACTAAAGTCAGTGTATACTTTATTTTGGGGCGTGCTTGTGCGGTGGGAAAAGCAGTGTGGCACGGTGTATAGGAAATCAATATTTAATGGGTTATGAATCAAACATTATTACCTCGCGTACTGAATTTAATCACGTGCTTGGTCACTATTTTAGGGACGGTTAGTTTCGCGCAAAGCAATAGCGATTCTGCCATGGCTGGATCTATCCTGAATGGGGAGAATGCCCAGGCAGAATCATTCGTAGATTATTACGATCAGGTGTATCAAATCAGGGTTGTATCACCAAAGGCTGGTAGCAAGTCGTCTATTGGTTCAGGCTTTCAGGTTTCCAGTGATGGTCTAATAGTCACTAACTATCATGTGGTTTCGTCATTCGTTCAAGCGCCTGACAGGCATAGAATTGAATACCAATCTCATACTGGTCAGAAAGGCGATTTGGAATTACTCGATTTTGATGTGATTCATGACTTAGCGGTACTGCGTCATTCTTCTCCTAGCAAGCGGTACCTTAGTTTTAGCCAAACGCGCTTAAAAAAAGGAGAAACAGTATTCGCATTAGGAAACCCTCGGGATTTCGGTACCAGCTTAGTACGAGGACCTAATAACGGCATGGTTGAACACAGCTACAACGATCAAATCTTATTTTCAGGTAGTTTGAACCCGGGCATGAGTGGTGGCCCAGCCGTTAACGCAGCCGGGCAGGTGGTCGGTGTAAATGTCGCAACTGCAGGCAGCCAACTTAGTTTTCTTGTTCCTGCCGACAATGCTATCAGGCTTGTTAACGCCAATAGAATTGTGGCACAGAGTGATTATCAGCAAGAAATCGCTAGACAAATCAAGCAATGGCAACGTCCGCGTATTCAGCAGCTGATCGATGATGAATGGGCGGTAGAAAAGTTTGCTGGGCTCGATTTATTTGGAGAGATTCGAAAAGACTTTCAGTGTTGGGGGCAAACTAACGAGTCGAATAAAAAGCGTGATATCGCTTCGGTGACTAAGAGCTGCCGAGCGGGCAACTCCTTATATCTTGATGGCTCATTAACCGCGGGCGAACTCTATTTTAGTTTTGATCACACGTCGGCCGTAACGCTTAACGCCTTCCAGTTCACAAACTCGATTCGACCGTGGATGGGGGCAAATAATGCATCCAACTACGATCATTCAAGTAATTACCGTTGTCACGTTGACTTTTTAGATGGTGGCGCCAAGGACAAGCAATTCACACGGGCAACGATCTGCGTAAGAGCGTACAAGAAACTCAGTGGATTATTCGATTCTCTTTTGATGGTAGAGAAGGTAGATGGTTTACAACAATTTGTGACGCATTTATCTATCTCTGCAATAGAGCGTGATCAAATATCATTATTGAATCGCAAGTTTATGGAGAAATCATTGTGAGAAATCTGATTATCGAAATCTCCAATCGTGAAGGGATCCGAATAGAGCGTGTAGAACTTACACCGAATGGGCTGTCAATTGGACGTGCTTGGAATAGCGACCTAATAATTCAGGACAGATTCGTTGATCCTGATCACCTGACATTGAGCCTTGAAGAAAACCATCAGATAGTGATAAGTGATGTCGACTCTATTAATGGCACGCGATTAATGGGTAAACATTTAGCGGGTACGGCCAATCCGTATCGTTTTGGTGAAACGATAACAATTGGTGACACTCGACTCAGGATTTTCGATGCCAATGAGTCAGTAGAGCCAGCGGCACTGAGATCGAATTGGTTTTTATTAGCCAAGCGTTTTAATAGCATAAGGTCATTATTCGCAGTAACCGTATTGGCGGTGCTTGTACAAGCAGTAATGGTTTATAGCCGCGCCACCACGCTATTGAAAGTCGAAGATTTTCTGGTTGGCGGATTTGGGTTATTGATGATGCTACTTGTATGGAGTCTGCTGCTAGGCTTTGTTGCAAAGCTGTTACGTGGAGAGAGCAATGTAAAGGCGTTTTGGGTGCTAGGGTGTTTGGCGATTATCGTGTTTAATATCGCAAGCATTATGTTGTTGGTCATTAAATTCAATTTACAGGACGTGAATTTGGGTGATAGCCTGTCCATACTGATCTTTGGCATTCTAACGGTGTGGCTAATTGTCGGCGTGTTTAGTTATTCAACCTATTTACGAAATCGAAGTAAATGGACCAGTGCATTGCTACTGGTGTCAAGTTTATACGCAGTTGCTCAATCAGATGAGTATTTACGAGAGCCACATCAAGCCTGGAGCTCATCAACCGAGACTGAACAATCCACTTTGCCCCCTGTATTCTTGCTCCGCGATGGAGTGTCTCTCGATGAATACTTGGAAGCAACCGATTCCCTATTCGATGCGGAATAAATTTATATTTATTTAGTCAACTATGAAAAATGTGAAAGACGCACCAAGGCCAGTAAGCCCGCCAAGTCGATTTTCAATATTTAAAGAGTGGAGAACAATGCTGAACCTCAGTTCAATGCCGCTCTCAATAACCGAAAGTTACTTTGCAAATAAGGAAGGAGAGAATGTTTTACCCATTATTCTATTTCCTGGTTTTGCCTCAGATGAACGCTATTTGAAGCCGCTGTCGGCGTACTTGAAGAACCTGGGTTATCGTTGTGAGGGTTGGGGGCTGGGGTTTAATTTGGCCGGTGCGAACCTGGAACATACCCTGGACGATCTCTCGGCGGCGTGGAATGTCGAGCCGTTTGCAGGGTATTCGCCTGAAAATTATAAAGGTGAAGGTGGTGTTCCGTATCTATGTGATCAGGCCATTGAACGCGTTAGATCCCGTGCACATCAGCTCGAGAGCAAAGTAATCCTGCTTGGTTGGAGTCTGGGAGGATATATTGCGCGCGAAGTGGCTCGGGATTTACCTAATGAGGTAGCACAAGTAATCACCTTGGGAGCACCGGTGATTGGTGGCCCTAAATATACCAAGGCAGCAGCGTTATTCAGGGCCAAAGGGCATGATTTAGATTGGGTGGAGCGCGAGTCTGGTAAGCGTGATAACAACCCAATCAAGCAGCCTATTACGGCTATTTATAGTAAATCAGATGCGGTGGTTGATTGGCGCGCCGCATTGGATAAAGTAAGCCCTAATGTTGAACACATTGAGGTAGAGGCGGCTCACCTTGGTATGGGATTTAATCGACAAATATGGAAATTGATACGTGAGTCTTTGATTCGGCATCGCTAACTAACTCGCGTTATTTAACAATTAGTTTATTCACATAGAGAGAGTCTTTCGATCAGCGCTTGAGTGGCGAGTTGAGGCTCGGTATACATAATCAAGTGCCCCGCTTGTTCGATCGAAGTGACATGCGCTTGATCTCGGGCGTGAGCAAAATCAATAACTGAGTCGATTGATGTGATGCCATCGTGTGCGCCATGGATCAAGCAGCAACGACAGGTGATTTTTTCTAAGTAGCGAGACAAGTCTTGCGCGAGTGCTAAGCCTTCATACGTATAAGCCTCATAGCCACTGTGAGCGGCGAAGCGATAGCCGGTATAGAGTCGTTGATATACATCTTCCTGATTGGTCGCTGCAATATCAATGGGTGAGCTTTGATAATTTGTTTCGAAGAGTTTTCTAATTTCACCATTATCAATCAGGGCCAGCGCAGTGCGCATAAGTGTGGGTAATAGTTTAGGAAAGTATCGGGCGGTTCTAACGACGGCGCGAACACTTTTCGGCATTGCCTTTATTTGTTCTTCGCTAATCAGCGGCACTACTCCAGCGATATTAATAATCCTCTTAACCCTGGAGGGGTATAAGGCGGTGGTTGTATAAGCATGTGCCGCACCCGCCATATTCCCCAATAGTATTACTGATTTGAGTTTCAAATAATCTAACAGTTCGATCAGATCTGAAGCGCTATTTTGAAGTAAGTTGTCTCGGTTTGAAGGAGGTGAGGATTCTCCAAACCATGCTCGACTGGGGCCAATAATTCGATATCCTTGCGCGACTAAAGCATCGTGCATAACGTCGGGCAGTTCAGGGTCATGGAGTATTCCATGTAGGACGACTATAGTCTTATTACCGTCGCCGCCAGTATCATAGTACGCATAGTTTCGTCCGTCATCGAGCCTGTGTATATAGTTTGCGCATTTCGAGTTAGCCCACTTTGTTTGATCGCCACTACTTTGGGCGAAGTTATAACTTGTGAGCAGCTTCATTAACCTGGGTTGCGAATGAGTTTGTGTTTTCTTCAACAATGATTTGGTGTGCTGTCTGACGGTATCCAGGGCACGATTCTCTCGCTTTGCGATCTCGTTTATGGTCAGGCCTTGATATAACATCGCAGCAACTGAAAATTCTGTTTCGGTTAGTGAATACATCGATTTTAACGTTCGATGCATTCGTGCTCCCCAGGCGGAGCCTGCAACATCAACGACAATTTTGCTCGAGCCGGAAATGCGCTGCATAAGCATTAGCGTAGGCTGGCTATTAGGCATTAATGTGACCAGTGAGTAAGGAGCGTTTACGGAAACTTTAGATAAACCTTCGAGCAATGGCTCTTTACTGTTTTCATGCACTAAATCTTGCAGAAAAGAGAGTGGTTGGTCGAGCTTGAAAAGAGTTTTTGCGCGCGAGTTGAATGCTAACAATTCGCCGTTTTCCTCAATCGCAATTGAGGGCAAATGCCGAGTTTCTAAAAATGAATCTAATGCCTGACTGTCATCGGCGGCCACTTCACGACCAAATTTCTCGAGAATTTGAAACGCTCGGCTGAAGTGATGCGTTAAACGATCAGGAACTTCAAGCTCTTCATCAGAATTTAATTGACTGTCTTGTAGATATTGTTCCCAGGCTTCAGTAAAGGAATCAAAATTATTGGGGTTAAGCGCCAGGTCATACAACGCATCAATAAGTTGGTCCTGTCTAGTCCTTTGATCGAGCATCGTATGCCGTAACCCGCAATAATTGATTTATAAAAAATGCCCTCTTACCTTCAGCATCTACCTCGAAGTATACATAAGTACCTGATTATGTTTAGGTTGATATTCTAAATTGCTCACCTATTTTTTTTGTTAGGGCAATCAATTTTATTGATTAAGACCCGTAAATTCCTGCATAAACAGGTTTCATTCCGACTGATAATGGGAATCTATCTATTGATGTGCCTGTGGTTTGTTTCGCCATAAATTACGAAATTCATAGTGTTTTATCGACACCAAGAATATAGTTGTGGTTTGCTGAATGATTGATAATGATCAAAGCAAATCAGGCCCAAAAATCAGAACCACCAAGCTGAGCTTCATAATCCCGCGCTACTCACCGTGTCAGTATTTACAGAGTTAAAATCGTTAATAAAGTTAGCAACTCCCGTTTCACTTGCGCAACTTTCCTTAGTCGGCATGTCGGCCACCGATGTGTTGATAGCTGGGCGTGCCAGCACCTTAGATTTAGCGGGAATGAATCTTGGGGTGAATATTTGGAATATGATTATTTTGTTTTTCATGGGCATTGGTTTCGCAACGCAGCCCCTGGTGGCAAAACGATTTGGTGCCAACGATGAACGAGGAATAAAACATCAATTGCATCAATCCCTTTGGATGTGTTTCTCGCTTGGCGTCATCGCAATGTTGGTAGTTTGGTTAGCCGCCTGGAGTTTTACGTTTATTAAATTCGAAGTTGAAATGTCGCGCATTGCGAGAGACTTTCTATTCGCCATCAGCTTGTGCGCCATTCCAATGACGTTGATGCCTGCGGTGCGCGGGACTCTGGAAGGAATGAGTTTGACCAGAGTCGTTTTTCTAGTCAATTTTGCAGCGTTCCTTATCAATATTCCGCTTGATTATATTCTTGTTAATGGCCTATACGGTTTGCCGAGACTGGGCGGGGTCGGTTGTGCCTGGGCAACCGTGATTCTGATGTGGGTGGCGTTTTTGATTAACGTGTGCGTGTTAAATTGGCACGTGGAATTGAAGCATAAAGCACTTTTTTCTGAATTCGAAAAGCCTGATATAGAATCTATCAAATCAACCTTTAAGCTCGGTTTACCGATTGGAATGTCGATTGTGATTGAGTTAGCAATGTTTTCCGGCGCCGGAATAATGATTGCCAAATTCGGTTCTGTCGAAGCGGGTGCGCATGCTGTTGCAATTGTCGTAGCATCTCTAAGCTTTATGCTATACACCGGATTGGGGCAGGGCGTGACGATACGAGCATCTCAGTTTCTGGGAGCCGCCATGCCAGATCAGGCATGGTATACCGTGAAGGTCGGCACGCTATTTAACCTGGCAATTTCTGTGCTGATTTGTATTTTGTTCATTGTTTTCACTGAACCGCTTATTCGATTATTTACCAGCGACCCTGAGGTGATCAAACCTGCCGTCGTACTATTGTATTTCGGAGCCGCTTTTCAAATTGCTGACTGTTTGCAAGTGGCAATGGTATGCGCTCTTCGGGCCTATCACGACACGTCTAGCCCGCCCAAGTATCAATTTGTTGCTTTTTGGATATTTGGTTTGCCAATCGGGGTAGGCTTGTCATTTTATGGATGGTGGCCTGGCCTAGAGGGGGCTAAAGGTATGTGGTTTGCGATGGTGGTAAGCTTATCTCTAGTGGGATTGTTGTTACTGCGCCGTCTGGCACAGCATATGCGTGAATTTAATGCTAAGCCGCAAATCTCAACTAGGGTATAGTTATTCGGATTTGTTTTGAGAATGTTTAGCTTCGAATTAGAGAGAAAGAGATGGGTATAGTTGTCTGCATTTGTATGTTGTTGGGCTTAGCTGTATTGCAGCCCAGTCCATTGAGTTACTCTAAGCGAACTCACCAGCACGCTCCTAAATTCGTATTATTTGTTGCGTTAACACTGTTATGCCTGGGGCTATGGAATGCGATTTATGGGTTCCTCGTACTCAATGGTTTTTGGCGCTGGGCATCACTCATCTCGGGTGTGGCGATGGTTCTCGGAAGTTTCTATATTTTTGCCGAGCGTAAACCTGATTCTATGAGTGGTCGCTCTGAACATGGTTTATTGAGAAAGATCGTTATCGTTGTTCTGGTGCTTAGCTTTTTAGTCTACGCGGTGACCTTGATACAGCTGAACTTGGGCTACCCCATTCTGCGCTAACGATAGACGTTTTGCCTGTTTAACACACGACTAACAAGCACGTTAACTCGATTCCTATTTGCCGATATTAGGCTTAACGCAGTGTAAGCTTTGATTGGTCGATCTCCGCGTCGATTGATCTGTGCGGCCATTAATCTCATAACTTATCCGTTTGGTTTTTCATTTCGTACCCTCTATTTCAGCCTATCTATAGTGTAGACTGATTGTGTAATTGATTTTTTGACCTCCGGTGTCAGTCAACAGTACAGCAAGCAATTAGGAGATTTTTGATATGATAGAATTTAACCTTAATGGCGAAGTGACGTCGTCAGATAGCCCTGCCGATACACCACTGCTCTGGGTTGTTCGTGATGAACTTGGACTAAAAGCAACAAAATTCGGCTGTGGAATTGCGCAGTGTGGTGCTTGCACTGTTCACTTGAATGGCACGCCAGTGCGGTCATGTTCATTGCCAGTCAGTGCGGCAGAGGGCAAATCTATTACCACCATCGAAGGCCTGGACAGCGTTGTAGGAGAGGCGTTAAAAGCAGCCTGGGTAACCGAGCAGGTGCCCCAATGTGGCTATTGCCAGTCTGGGCAAATAATGCAGGCGGCGAACCTTCTCGTCAACAATCCAAGCCCCAGTGACGACGAAATCACAGCGGCAATGAATGGTAATTTGTGTCGTTGCATGGCCTATGTGCGGATTCGCAAGGCGATTAAAGTTGCAGCCGCGTCAGCTGACAACGGAGGAGAGTAGTTATGACTAAATTAGCGAATTTATCCTCTGCGGTTTCGCGTCGTTCTTTCCTGGCGGGTTCAGTGAGTACAGGTCTGTTTATGGGGTTTGGCACTTTATTGTCCGGCTGCAATGAGCAACAAGCTGTGGAAGAGATTACCGATAGAGGGTCAGAATATGATCCAAATCGACTTTTCTCGCCAGCAGTTTGGTTTGAGATAAACACCGACGGTGATGTGTTAATTAATATCGCTAAGGCCGAGATGGGTCAACACGTTGGCACCGCATTGGCCAGAATTGTCGCTGACGAATTAGGCGCCGACTGGAGTCGCGTGACAATTCGGCACGTGGATACCGATCCTAAATGGGGTTATATGGTGACCGGAGGATCTTGGTCGGTGTTCACTAGCTTTGCAGCCTTATCGCAAGCAGGGGCTGCTGGGCGCACCGTATTACTGGATGCGGGGGCAAGTTTACTTGGTGTGTCGACAGAAAGTTGTATTGCGAAAGATGGGCAAATTCGCAGCGGTGATCTGTCGATAAGTTTTGCAGAGATCGTGCAAAGTGGCGATATTAGTCGAACCTTTAGCGCCGATGAACTGGCTAGTTTGCCGATCAAATCGGCTAATCAGCGCGATCTGATCGGTAAACCCATCGACGCGTTGGACATCCCCGAAAAGTCGACAGGTCAGGCGACTTACGGAATCGACATCGAGTTACCAAATATGGTGTTCGCTCATCCGATTCTGCCTCCAACACGCCGAGGCAGCAAGATTCTCGCGGTCGATGACGATGCAGCTAAAAGCATTTCGGGTTATCAACAAACATTGCAGCTTTCTGATCCGAGTGACGAAATACAAGGCTGGGCTGTGGTAATTGCCGATTCGTATCCCGCTGCGATCAAGGCAGCTGAGGCAGTGAAAATTGAATGGCAAGCCGGCGATACTGCGAGTGTTAGTGAAGAAGATATTCTGGCCGAAGGCACCAAATTAATTGCCGATAAACGCAGCGGTGTGTTGGTCGTTAATGATGGTGACGTGACTAAAGCCTCTCGTGACGCGGCAAGCACACATAGTTCAACGTATCGAACTCATACGGCTCTGCACTTTACGTTAGAACCTGCTAATGCTTTGGTCGAGTTTAAACAAGGGAAATGCCATATACATGCTGGGAATCAATGGCAGTCGTTAGTTATGCCTACGTTGGCTAAGGCGTTTGAAATGCCGGAAAGCGATATTGTTATTCACCAGTACTATTTAGGCGGTGGCTTCGGTCGTCGGCTTTGGGGTGACTATATGATTCCTGCTGGCCTGGCTGCCAAGCAGTTAAACAAGCCTGTTAAATTGGTGTTTCAACGTGCTGACGACAGTATTTTTGATTGTGTGCGCTCGGCGTCGGTTCAGCGGTTTGATGCGTCTCTGGATTCACAAAATCAAGTGACCGGTATCGAGCATGCGGCGGCGGCAGGCTGGCCAACATTGAATCTTGCTCCGGGCTTTCTTGCAGACGGTGTTGATGGCAATGGTAAGTATGATACTTTTTCGATTAGTGGTGCAGACCATTGGTATACACTGGCTAACCATAAGGTTCGTGCGATTAATAATGATCTTGCTCAACGCACATTTCAACCCGGTTACCTACGAGCCGTTGCACCTGGCTGGATCGGTTGGGGAGTAGAGTGTTTTATTGATGAGTTGGCAATCAAGGCTCAGCAAGACCCAATCGACTTTCGTTTAAGGATGCTTGATGCTGATGGTAAAAATGCCGGCAAGGCACCTGAAGCGGTTGGTGGTGCAGCACGGTTAGCCGCCGTATTGCGGGATGTTAAAGCGCGTTCGATTTGGGGGCAGGAGTTGCCTAAGGGTGAAGGTCTCGGGGTTGCCGTATCACACGGTCAAGAGCGCACGATGCCTACCTGGACAGCGGTTATTGCTCACGTTGCGGTGGACCTTGAGAACAAAAAGGTTAGCATCAAAAAAATGTGGCAGAGTATTGACTGTGGCACCGTAGTCCACCCTGACGGTGCACTTGCACAGGCAGAAGGAGCGATGCTGTGGGGCGTCAGTCTGGCGTTGCATGAAGGCACTCGATTTATCAATGGTAATGTGGTGGACCGAAATCTTGACACCTACACACCGTTACGCATGGGCGACGTGCCTGACATGGACATTACCTTCATGGCGAGCACCGAAATGCCAACTGGATTAGGCGAGCCTCCGTTAATCGCAATTGCGCCGGCTATTGGCAATGCGATCTTTGCAGCCAGCGGTATTCGCGCCAGAGATTTACCGATAAAACTCTAGTGCGACGAGGCTTATTGAGCTTTAAATATCGTGTTGGTGCAAAAAAGGGCGACGAAAATACCGTCGCCCTTCCTATTTTCCAGTCTATTTTTATTCGGAATGAAGTTTCCGAACACCGAGCCTTAACTGGCTGATTTTGATGCTACCCAAGCATTAATCTTAGCCTCCACGACATTAAGCGGTAGAGGACCATACTTGAGAATCTCGTCGTGGTATTCACGAATATCAAATTTGTCGCCCAGTTTTTCTTTTGCTTCCGCTCGAAGTTCGAGAATTTTTAACATGCCAATTTTATAAGCGGTTGCTTGTGATGGCATCACAATGTGTCGTTCAACCATCTTAACGCCATCGGAGACTGCGTTTGGCGTATTGTCAGAGTAGTAGGCAATGCCTTGCTCGCGTGTCCATTTCTTCGAATGTATACCGGTGTCGACAACCAGACGACAAGCTCTCCACAATTCCATTGCCAGACGACCAAAATCAGAATAGGGATCTTGATAGGCGCCGAACTCCTTCGGTAAATATTCTGAGTACAAACCCCAGCCTTCAATGTAGGCAGTGTAGCCACCGAATTTTCTAAATTTTGGTACTCCTTTCAGCTCCTGCTGGATGGCCAGTTGCATATGATGACCGGGAACGCCTTCGTGGTAGGCCAGTGCTTCCATTTGATAGGTTGGCATGGCTTTCATGTCGTATAGATTAGCGTAGTAAAGGCCTGGTCGCGTGCCATCTTCAGATGGGCGTTGGTAAAATGCTTTACCCGCGGATTGTTCGCGGAATGCTTCCACTGCTTTTACATTTAGATCAGCCTTAGGCTTGGTGATGAACATGGCATCAAGCTTGCCCTTCATGTCGTCGATTAATGCCGTAGCCTCAGTTAGGTAACGGCTTTTACCTTCGTCGTTAGTTGGGTAGTAAAACTGATCATCGTCACGCATAAACTGCATGAAGGCTTTCAAGTCGCCATCAAACTTAACCTTGTCTTTAATTGCTCGCATTTCGTCATGAATGCGAGCAACTTCTTTCAAACCAATTTCATGAATTTCATCTGAGGTAAGGTCGGTTGTGGTGGTGCGTTTGAGTGCTACATTGTAAAACTCATCGCCGTCTTTCCATTTCCATATACCGTCATCGGTTGTTGCTTTCGACTCGAGCTCGGTTAAGTGTGCAATCAACTTTTCGTAGGCGGGTTTAACCGAATTATTGAGTGCGGCTGTAGCGGCTTCCATCAGTTCAACTTTTTTGCTGTCACTGCTATCAAGCGCTTCCAGTTTCTTGGTGAAGTCGGCGAGTAGTGCACTTGGCTCGCCTTCGTCGAAGGGCGCGCCTTTGATGATATTACGACTGTCGCGAATAACATGAGGGAAGACGAATTTAGGGGGAATGATATTCGCCGCCGTACGTGCTTCGATATTCTCGATCAATTGATCGAACAGGGCCGATACACCGTTTAATCGAGCAACATAGTTCTCTGCGTCTTGTACGTCATTTATTCGATGTTGATTAATCAGCAGAGATACAACACTCGAATGACGCCCAAACATTTGGTTTACCGGGTAGTTATATAAACGCCATTTATTATCATCAATCTCTTCTTGCATCGATTGCTTTAGCAAGTCGTAACTCAGTGCCGTAGCGTCATCAAGTTTCGAGCGATCAAAGGCGTTTAGTTCGGCAAGCTGATTCTTGGTGATTTCCAGAGATTCGTTGGCATAGGCTTCGGACAGATCATTCCACTCATTGGCACGGTCTTTACGTCCAAGAAAAGTAAGCGATTCAGGGCTGCGAGCAACAGACTCCTCGAATACTCGTTCAAAGAATGCATTAACACGCTCAGACTCGGAGACTTGTGGCGTGGCCGGTGCTTGCTCGCTGACCGAGGATGGCTTTGTTTCATGGGCCTGGTTTGAAGCTTGGTCTGATGATTGATTACAGGCCGATAGTAATAGCGCAGCGCCAAGGGCTGCCGAGTACGTTTTAAGCACGAGGGTTCTCCGATTAATTAAGTTGTGTGGTTATTGTAACAAGAAATAAGGTGTTTGAACGTGTAGGTAATGTGATAGTGTCGAATTGAATTTATCGGTTATTCAGAACAAGCTTACGTGCTTAATAGAATTTACAAACAATGAAAAGAGATACCTTGTTTTTACTTGCCCCTGGTTTTTCAGATAATCAACGACGAGAATATTGCCCGGAGTGCGCGGAAATATGGGGTTTTCTTAACTACTTTCCAGCGGTTAAAGATAGCCTTGAGGTGGTCTATCAATCAATTTCAAAACCACGTACTGAGATGATCAATGTCTTGGGCATTGATAACCAAAACTGCCCGAGTTTAATATTATCGAGTAATAGCCCCGAATTTGAACAATGTGGAATTCAGGTTTATCAAGGCACCCGTTTTATCGATAATGCTCGAGACATAGGCCTTTATTATGCTAATCGCTTTGGCTTACCGTTCCCGCGAGGTCATTAGCGAATTGGTTAATCGAGTGAACTTAGAGACAGGTCTTTACGGGACATCGGAGTCGACTATATGACGTTCGAAATTTGGCTACTTTATTGTCTGACCGTATTGGCGTTCATGAGCACGCCTGGGCCAAGTCACTTATTGATGCTCTCGAACAGCCTTGGCAACGGTTTTAACAAATCGACGGCCACAGCAGCGGGAGATCTTAGCGCTAATTTTTTGCAAATGATCGCGGCGTCTTTAGGCTTGGCAACCATTCTTAGTTCCTCACAAGAAGTCTTTATCGTTGTTAAGTGGGCTGGCGTAGCCTACCTGGCGTATTTAGGTCTAAGACTCCTTTTTGTCCAACAATCAAACTTGGTCACTGGCAACCATCGCTCGCTAAGTTCATTGTATTGGCAGGGGTTTATCACATCGGCGGCGAACCCCAAGGCGGTGATTTTTTTTGCCTCTTTGTTTCCTCAATTCATATCATTGGAGCATCCTTTACTGCCTCAGTTTGTGATATTGAGTCTTAGTTACCTGGTGATCGACGGGGCTTTTCTTTGTTTTTACGGTAAATTTGCCGAAGTTTTTAGAGAACGAATACTTGAGCGTTATGGTCGCGCATTGAATGTGCTGTCCGGCGGTTTGTTCTTAACCGCAGCTGTGATGCTTGGTTTAAAAGATGTGGGGCCTCAGCATTAGGTTCCAGACAAAAAAATAGAGAGCGCTATCGCTAGCGCTCTCTATTTAAAGGAAAAGGCAGAGAGTGATATCTACATCACCACAACCAAACCTTCATCCGGTGCTACTTTACCATCGCAGACATCCTGATAGACATCGGCCAGCGCACCGACACCGTCTAGCTCCTTAACCGTTAGCCAGGTGCTACTTTTTGCCGTGCTATTCATAACGTAGCTAATAGAACGCTTACCAAACTCTTCAGCCCCCCAATCTTTCATGCGCTGTTGGATATGACCTGGCGCAAAAAATTGATGGCTGCGTTCTTGATTTATACCCTCAACATGACGTGGTTGATCCCAGTGAGTTAAACCAACATTGCTGGTGTAACGCATATTGTCGCCTAAGTGTTTATGAAGGCGACTCAAAACGTCAGTGTTTGCTGACATATCAATAATCACAGTGGGCTTATTCGGATCAATCTGGTCTAAATTGTCGTAGCTAAACACGCTGTCATAAGCATTAATCGAGTTCACGAAATCGATATTACGCTCCGACGTTAGCCCAACTACATGAGGGGCATTTTCGTCGTCTGCTAACCCATAGCCTAAGCCTGTACTTGTTTTGCTTGAGGCGCTAATAATGACAACTTGCTCAGCGCCAAACCAATCATTGCTTTGCAATAAATCGTGTAAGCAGAACGATGTTAAGTGCAACACAAACAGCAACATGCGTTGATTGTCATTTGCCTTATCGTAACCTGGTTCATTGTTTACGCGGCGATATAGGTTGTAGCCTGGCGGCAAGTCTGTGCGATGTGCGCTGGCTTCGATAAAACTTGCGGGTGTGACTTTTGATGGCGTCATAACTAATTCATTGGCTGGAGGAAAGTAACCGAATAGTCTCTCCCCAACGCTTAGCTCGCTGCTATTTGACTCTACGACATCGGCAAAACCCCACACCGGAATAATTCCCCATTTCTCTGCTTCTTCGCCACTGGGCGGAAAAAACTGCCAATAGCGTAAGTAGTCACCCATTGCAGCATACGTAATGTTGTTAGCGGTAAACGCAAAGCGATCAATTTTTACAAGCACCTCGCCGTCGGCGATCGCACTTGCTTGAGTTTCCACAATACGACCTTGAGTCAGGTCGCTCTTATTGGTTTGAAATTCTTGCATGATTTCTCCTATTTTGTTGAAGGGCTAGGTATTGGCGGCACGCGCAGCCATAATTTGCATTACTTCGCCCATTAATTTAGGCATATTGGCTCCGGCTTTCGGTGCCGCTGCTTTTAGGCGCATTAATACTTCCAGTTGTTCTGGAGTGGTCTCTTCGCTCGGTGTTACTAAGGCGGTAAAGCCATCGAGACGATTACTAATAAGCCACTCTCGTAATCCTGGTTCCTGCGACCAGCGCATTTGATTTCGCATTTGTGCAGCCGTGCCAGCTATCCAATCGGTGTCATGATTCGGTAACGGCACAACTTGGCAGAGCTCGTTTTTCAAAGCTTCATCATCGTAGTTTGCCTCGATATGGGCAATGAATGCAGCGCTGAATACAGGTTGATATGATCGTACTGTCTGTACCACGACCTTATTCCCTTGAAATACATCGTAGGTTTCGGTAACTGGTACTGCACGTGCGGAGCAGTCTACGTGCATAGTATTCGGTGTTGTGTCTATGCTGTCGTCACCAAAGTGAATTTTGTCTGTATCGAGTCGCGTAACTCGACCTTTACGAATAATGTTTTTAACACGCCGTAATTGAGCTAGCTCGTCACGACTAACCGTTGCACCATGAAACATTTGCGGTTTGACATTCTCATCGAGGCGCATCAACACCCCGCCTTTTTCAAGACGATCGAATAAATCTTCAACGTTCTCTGCCGCTGCTATGGCCTCGGCTTGGGTGGCTTGCGCACCGATAGTATTCATGAAAAAGTCACGCGAAGGTTGGGTGTTTTTTCGATCTATCCACCAGCCATCGCGAGGCATGATCCAGCTTATATCGTCTGGGTCGATTTGATTTTCGAGTAGCCACAAGATCGCGTCGATACCGGTTTTACCACCGCCCACTATCACATAACCATCTCTGGGTTCGATAAGGCTTGGCAAGTCATTAAGAGGCGCAAATTGCACTCCTTCAGCAATTTCAAAACTGGGCGTATGAGTCGATGGAACAGAGGTTTTGAAATAGGTTCCATCGATCAGTTTTTTATTAATTTTTACCGTGTAGTGTTTGTCTGACAGAATCGAGCTGAACTTGCCATCGCCTTGATATTCACACATTGGAAAGTACTGAACTCGGCCGCTTGGTAGAAATGTGTGTTTCATAACTTGATCGAAGTAGGCCATTACTTCCGCGCCTGAAGCCAACTCAGCGAGGCCTTTATTTAAACCAACTTCGTCGCGATTGCCCTTGCTAAGTTCACTAGAGCTAACCCCATAGAAAGATGATGGTTGGTGTAGCGTGACGAATGAGTACGCATCGTTCCAATGGCCTCCAGGCTTATGATGTTTATCGACGATAATTATATTTGCGTCAGTTTCTGCTAACAAAACGTCAGCAAAGGCCATACCAACAGCGCCGCTGCCGATAATCAAATAATCAGTTTCAAGTTGTTGCACGCTCATGGTTTCCCTCGTTAGCGAATAAATAGGTTTAGCTTGTTATCAACATTAGAGATTGAAATATAACGGTGTTATATATTAAAATAACGCTGTTATATTTGTCAAGCCAAACAATACATCGCTGATGGACGCTAGAACAAAAATTCTAAATGCTGCAACTGAGCTATTTCTCGAGGGAGGTGGCTCGGCTTTAAGTGTTCGCGCTATATCAAAACGCGCAGGTCTTTCAACAATTGGTATTTATAGTCACTTTCAAGGCAAGCAAGGTATTTTGGACGCCTTATATATAGAAGGTTTTAATCTTGTTCGAGAGGCTATGGATGTGGTGCCAACGGGTAAGGCCACTAAGCAACAGGTGCTGGAATCTTGTAAAGGCTATCTTAATGTTGGCGAGAAACATGAGGCGCATTATCGACTCATTTTTGGAGAAGCAGACCCAGGCTACCAGCCTTCTCAAGAAGCGATTAAGGCGCGCGATACAGCATTCGCAAAATTAGTTGGTGTGGCTGGATCGTATCTGCCTGACAACGCAACTATGAGTGATCAGCGGCAAATTGCTCTCGATATTTGGGCAATAGTGCACGGCTATGTGAGCATTAGTCACCATGCTGAATTATCATACGACGGTTCGATCGATTGGAAGTCTATGGCGTTAAGAGTAGTGAGTGTGCAATTGGATGCCAGCAAAAATGGTTTATAAGATCTCGTCGAGAATTATTACTTATAGAGGCTACTATGCCTAATCTGCGTTAGCAAAAAGCCCCAAGGAAAAACGCTCGCGCATCTGTGAGCCTTTTAATCTAGCCGCTTTGAGCGCCTCTTCTTCAATTGCTGCATGCATGGTTTCCAAAACATTTGAAAAGTGATTGCGCATAGCGGTACGCGCCGCCGCTGAATCGCGCTGTGCGATGGCAACCAAAATAGCTTTGTGCTCTCTAATTCGCTTAGCACCTTCCGTTGAACAAACAGCCTGATGCGCCACCTTAATGTGCTCTAAGTTCTCTTGCATTTCCCACAGCATATGAATCTGCTGACCAAGCACTCGATTGTGCGTGGCGTTGGCTATTATGGTATGAAACTCGCGATCTGCATCGCTCGATGAATGGTCTAAGTTTTGGTCTTCTTGCTCTATTTTATTAAACGCCGCCTGCAATAGAACCAACTCTTCTTCGGTGATCATTTTCGCTGCCAGAGCGGCCGATTCCCCTTCCAATAGCACACGTGCCTCGAGCACCTCAAAAGGGCTCACCTCACTATCGTAATAAGCGCCTTGAATCGGGTTTTCGAGCACGTAAACGCCTGAACCTGTCTTAACTGAAACTCGATTAGTAGCTTCTAGCGCAATAATAGCTTCGCGGATTGTTGGCCTGCTGACCTGATATTTCTCGGCTAATTCGCGCTCGGTAGGTAAACGGCTTCCCGGTGCGAATTCACCTGACGAAATCATTGCCGAGATCTCGTTAAATATCTTTCGATAGAGTCGTTGATTGTTCGCCATAGTTACTTATCGGTTGAGTATTAAAAATCAAAATATACTTTACAACAGTACTAAATTGTATGACAACTTGCAATGACCAATTTTATATCGGGGAATATTCAACAATATGTACTGTTGTAAATTTAATGATTTGAAGGTGATAAAAGGTGATTCAGAAAACTCGAGTAGCGGCGCCAATTATCACTGACTAGGCCTGTGTTACTTGTTTAAATTATAATTTCTGAAATTTCAGATTCTAATAAAAGGTATTACCAATTAAATTTATTTTGGTAATACAAAATATTTGCATCTGTATTACAAAAACGTTGACATAGGTAAGATGACTTGTTCTAATAATTTTACTTTAATGGTTTATCTGCAATTTTAGCCAATCAAGAATTCGCAGCAGGCTAGGGTTGTTACTGCTTTACCAAGATGTAGCTAAGTCCGTGTCGGCTTGTTGAACTAGTTGTCGTACGCAAAAGTGCAATGCCATCACGATCAAATACACCCTCAACTCAGGTTGACGATTGTTTATAAGAGTCAAATGATAAAAATGATTAAGCTGTTTACACGCGCAACAAAATTGCTTCCAGTGATATCGCTACTAGCGCTATTCAACAACGCGTTTGCGGCAGAATATCTCGTGAGTAATCAAGCCGAGTACCGAGGTTTACATGGGCGGCTATTGCCTGGAGATCGGGTAATACTCGCCGATCGAGTGTGGCGCGACTTTGAAATACTGTTTGAGGCTAAGGGCACTCAACAACAACCCATCGAACTAACGGCCAATACTAAGGGTAAGGTGATTATTTCAGGGCAATCAAACCTGCGGATTGCGGGTGAGCATTTGATCGTATCAGGTTTGGTTTTTAAAGATGGTTATACGCCAACCAGTGCGGTTATTAGTTATCGTAAAAGCAAACACGAGTTGGCAAATCACACTCGTGTCACCGAAGTCGTGATCGACAATTTTAATAATCCTGAGCGCTTTGAAAATGACTATTGGGTAGCTATGTACGGCAAACACAATAGATTTGACCATAATTATTTGGCAGGTAAGCGAAATAAAGGAGTGACTATGGCGGTTAGGTTGAACACTCCGGAAAGTCAGGAGAATTATCACCGCATTGATCATAATTACTTTGGTCCTCGACCGATTCTTGGCTCTAATGGTGGTGAGACCTTACGCGTAGGCACCAGTCATTATTCGTTGAGTGATTCGTTTACTTCTGTAGAAAATAATTATTTTGATCGTTGTGATGGTGAGCTTGAGATTATTTCCAACAAGGCTGGCCACAATGTGTTTAGAGGCAATGTCTTTTTTGAATCGCGTGGTACATTGACCATGCGTCATGGCAACGACAATCTGGTCGAGGATAACGTATTTTTTGGCAACGGCGTTGATCACACCGGTGGTATTCGTTTGATTAACAAACGCCAAACCATTCGCAATAACTACATGGAAGGGTTAGCTGGGTACCGCTTCGGTGGTGCGTTGGTCGTGATGAATGGAGTGCCAAACTCACCGATTAATCGTTATCACCAAGTTGAAGATTCTCACATAGAGAATAATTCGATCATCGAATCTGATCATATTCAATTGGCGGCGGGTAGCGATTTGGAACGGTCAGCAGTGCCGATTAGAACAAGCTTCAAAAATAATTTGATTTTTAATAAAGATCGTTCCGACACGTTTACCATTTACGATGATATTAGCGGTATTAGCTTTGATAATAATCGCATCAATAATGTGAAAGACTTCTCGATTGAGTCAGGCTTTATAAATAAACGTATTGGTATCAAGCGAGCCAAGAATGGACTAATGTACCCTAGCGACCAGTCCAACAATGTTGGGGTCGCCCGTAACTTGTCTCCAATTAATAAGAACCAGGTAGGGCCGAGTTGGTATCCCAAGCCTGAAGCGCACAATCGTTTTGATCAAGGAGATACGATAAACGTAAATCCCGGTCTGGACACGCTCGCTGACGCGTTAAAAGGCGCTAAAGACAGCGACATTATTCGCCTGGCAGACGGTGATTATGTGGTTTCGCGGGTACTGCCGATAAATAAGTCGATTAGTATTGTTGGTGATGGTGCCAGTATTAGCTATGAACGCGGCGCGCTATTTGAGATTCAACATGGCGGAAACCTCAAGCTTGACGGTATTAAGATTAGTGGCGCTGAATCACCAGATAGCTCTGGAAATACCGTAATTCGTACGGTAAATCGCTCAATGTTAACGAACTATGAACTGCTGATTAACGAGGTGGAAGTCGTTGATTTAGACGTGAATCACTCATTCAGTTTTCTAAACGTTGCCAAAGGTACATTTGCCGATCGTATCGAAATCAGTAATTCGAATTTTAAAAATATTAGCGGCGCGATATTAGCATTGAACAAAGAGAGTGATGATTACGGAATTTATAATGCCGAATACGTGACCATTAAGAACTCCCGCTTTAGCTCGGTTAAAGGCGCGCTAATCGATTTTTATCGCGGTGGTACCGATGAAAGCACCTTCGGTCCGCATCTGAATATGACCGCAAACACGATCAAGCACGTCGGGGCTGGAAAGCGAAATAAGTCTAAATCGCTTGCCCGATTACACGGAGTACAAGTTACCAATATCAATGACAATAAATTTATCGATTCGCCATCAATAACCATTAATCATACCGTCGGCGAGCCCATTACTAAGATTAATAATAATCTTTTCTCTGACGTTACCTTGCCGAGCGTGCAGGAACTAAACAGCGACAAAGAAAATACCGCGCTGTTTTCTGGTAATAAAGTAACGCTATCGAAGAGTAAGTAATTATGACGTCGTTACTTAAACACACCTCATGCTTTTTCATTGCATTGGTTATTGCAACCGGTGCAGGCGCTAAAACCCATCCAAATTTGGTACTGACTCAACAAGGTGTACAAAGTATAAAGTCGCACCTTGGTAAGGTAAGTTCATTTGACGCAGCACTGGACAAGCTTAGAAAAGACGTGGAATTGTCTATGCGCACACCATTGGATGTGCCTGTGCCTATTGATGCAGGGGGAGGATATACGCACGAACAGCACAAGCGAAATTATAAAGCGATTCAAGGTGCCGGTTTTTTGTATCAGATCACAGGCCAGGAAAAATATCTTCAACATGCGAAAACCTTGTTCTTAAAGTATGCCGAGTTGTACCCCAGTTTGGGCGAGCATCCGAAGAAAAAAGAGCAATCCCCTGGGCGCCTGTTTTGGCAAAGTCTAAATGAAACAGTGTTCCTTGTTTATGCAATTCAGGGCTATGACGCCATCGTGGATGATTTGTCAGAGTCCGAAAAGCAGACGATTGAGGGCAAGTTCATACGCCCGATGGCGACGTTTTTATCAGAGGGCTCACCGAAGACGTTTAATAAAGTACATAATCATGGTACCTGGGCAGTCGCAGGTGTTGGGATGACGGGATATGTATTAGGTGATCAAGCGCTCGTGGAAAAAGCGCTGTTTGGATTGGATAAGTCGGGCGATGCCGGTTTTCTTAAACAACTCGATGAACTGTTCTCTCCTGATGGATACTATACCGAGGGGCCATACTATCAACGGTATGCGCTAATGCCGTTTGTGGTATTTGCCAAGGCAATTGAAAACAATGAACCTCAACGGGAAATTTTTAAGTACCGTGATGACATCCTGTTAAAGGCTATTTATGCCACCATTCATCTCAGTTACAACGGTCTATTTTTTCCGATAAATGATGCGATTAAAGATAAAGGTCTGAATACCGTTGAGCTTATTCATGGTGTATCAATAGCCTACGGAATTACCCAAGACCCTCAGCTATTAAATATCGCTCAGAATCAGAACACACTGAGCATATCGGGCGATGGATTAGCACTGGCTCAGGGCATAGATGCTGGTCTGACACAGCCCTTTGAGTTTACATCTCAACAGCTACTAGACGGAGCGAAAGGTGATCAAGGTGGCTTGGCTATTTTTCGTGCTGGTGAGGGAGATGATCATCAGGCACTGATCGTGAAGAATACATCGCAGGGTTATGGGCACGGTCATTTTGATCGACTCAACTGGCTTTATTTTGATAATGGCCATGAGATTGTCACCGACTATGGCGCCGCACGATTTTTGAATGTTGAATCAAAGTACGGCGGCCATTATTTGCCGGAAAATAATCAATGGGCAAAGCAAACTATTGCGCATAACACGCTGGCGGTTGATGAGATGAGTCAGTACGGCGGTGACTGGCGGCTTGGCCAAAAAAGCGCACCGAACATTCATTTCTTTGACAGCAATCAATTTATCGATATTACATCAGCGTCTGTCGCCGACGCTTATCAAGATGTCGAGATACGTCGAACAATCGCTGTGTTAAAAGATACTAAAAATGAGAAAGAGCTGTTTGAGTTTCCATTGATTATCGATTTTCTGAGTGCCCGTAGCCAGACCAAACATCAATACGATTTACCCATTCATTTTAATGGTCATCTCACCAATTTAAGTTTCCCTGTCACCGCTAATAGCCGTGTGCAAAAATCACTGGGTGATGACAATGGGTATCAATTCTTATGGGATAAAGCCCGAGGCAGCGCGACCGACGTATTGCCACAAGTAACCTGGATTAAAGATAAGCGTTTTTACTCAGCGAGTTACGCCAAAACAGGTGCCGGTGCCCAAGAGTTCATATTCACGCAGCTCGGTGCTAATGACCCGAACTTTAATCTACGGCCAGAACAGGCGGTTATTCAACGCCTGCGTAATAAGTCAAATCACACATTCTTAACCGTGTTGGAGAAGCATGGCGAATACAACGCCGATCTTGAATACACTAACGATAGTACGAGCAGGATCAAAGATCTAATACTAACGGAATTGAAGGGATATCAAGTAGCGAGTATTGAGTTGCATAGTGGCCAAGAATTTGGGTTAGCAATCGCGTTACGAGGCGACGCATCTACCAAGCACAATATAGAAATAAACAATCAGGCTTTATCGTGGATTGGTTTTTATCATGTATTCGAGGTGAACAAATGAAGACTCAAAGCGAACGATTTATTTTTGCCGATCAACAAGCGGTCGAACAAGTAGAGCAAGGTATTAAACGCCAGATGCTTGGTTTCGATGGTCAATTAATGATGGCGAAAGTATGGTTTGACGAAGGTGCGATTGGTTATGTTCATGAGCACTTTCATTCGCAAGTTAGCTATGTAGAAAGCGGAGAGTTTGAGGTGAATGTTGGTGGTGAAATTAAGTTACTGAAAGCGGGTGATTCATTTTTTATTGAGCCAAATGTAATTCACGGTGCGGTATGTAAAAAAGCAGGTGTATTGCTCGATGTGTTCAGCCCATCGCGCCAAGATTTTTTGCAAGACTAGATTAGAAACAAGAAAACGATAAAAAGTTAGGATCCAAAGGAACTCCATGCAAATGAAAAACTTAAGGTGGTGGGTAATCGCCCTGATAGCCCTCGCTACCATCATTAATTACATCGACCGTCAGGCGTTAAGTGTGTTGTGGCCATACATGGGTAAAGAGATTTATCCGGACTATACTGCCGACCAGCTTAAGCAAGTGCTGGGCACGGTCAGCGTCGTTTTCTTATTTTCGTACGCTATTGGGCAAGCCTTGTTCGGTAGGATTTTTGACTGGATAGGCACCCGCTTAGGCTTTGTTTTGTCGATCAGCGTCTGGTCAATTGCAACCGCATTGCATGCCTTTGCTCAGGGCGTGCTGACTTTCAGTTTTTTTCGCGCCATTTTAGGGGTATCAGAGGCCGGTAACTGGCCAGGCGCAGCGAAGGCCAATGCCGAGTGGTTCCCGAGTAAGGAACGAGCGCTTGCACAGGGTATTTTTAATTCTGGAGCTGCCATCGGTGGCATTATTTCAGTGCCGCTAATTGCTTACCTTGCTATTTTTCTCAGTTGGAAGATCGTTTTCGTTCTTATTGGTCTGGTGGGTTTGGTGTGGTTGATTCCTTGGTTAGTGCTTGTCAAAGCCCCGCCAATAAAACACCCATGGATTACTGACGAAGAACGCGACTACATTTTATCTGGCCAAAAAGCTCCACAATCAGATGAATCTAACGATATTGCTGACGCGTATACGCCCAGCTATCGAGAGATGTTGTCTCGTAAAGAAAGTTGGGGCGTTATCATTGCAACTGCCGCAATTGATCCAATTTGGTGGTTGTTTATCGTTTGGATTCCTACTTACCTGGTTGAAGTCTACAGCTTCGATCGTTTACAAATGGTTGAGCTAGGGTGGGTGCCCTACGTCGGTGCGATGTTCGGCGCTTGGTTCGGTGGCCTGCTGGCACAAAACCGTATTAAGGCAGGATGGTCAGTTAATAAAACTCGTAAATCGGTCATTGTGCTTGGATGCTTGATTATGTTGCCAGCGTTATTGATGTTATCTAACCCCGGTAGCGCTCATACCGCGGTGTTTCTGATGACCACTATTTTATTTGGTTTTCAGACGTCTATCGGCAGCATTCAAACTTTGCCGAGCGACATGCTTAGCAAGGAGTCGGTTGGTTCATTAGCCGGCTTTGCTGGCATGGCTGCCAAATTTTCGGCCGCTGGGTTAACCGCCGCAGTACCATTTTTGACGGCTGGCGCAAATTATCAAAACGTCTTTATTTTGGGTGCAATTCTCGCATCGGTCGTAATGGCCAGCATCTTGTTTTTGTGCCCAAAAATTGAACCGTTAGAAAGTAAGCAGTAGGTGTTTGCTCAAAAATGGCTGAAGTGAGAAATCTGTCAGCCGAATTCAATAAGTTAGTAGTTATTTAGATTGGAATACAGTAAGGAAATATTATGAAATTTGAGAATAAAGTAGTTGTGATCACCGGTGGTGCTCGAGACATCGGTAGAGCGATCTCACTAAAGCTCGCAAGTGAAGGCGCTAAGGTCGCAATTAACTATCACGGCTCTGAAGCTAAAGCCAAGGAAACACTTGCGCAAATTACGGATGCTGGGGGGCAAGCGATAATTGTTCAAGGCGATATGACTAACAGCGCTGATGTCGACGTGCTTATTCAGAAAACATTAGAGGCTTTTGGCTCTAAGATAGACAATTTAGTTAACGTTGCGGGTGGATTGGTGGCGCGCAAAACAATTGATGAAATGGATGAAAATTTCTTTAATTTGGTGATGGGCCTAAACTTAAATTCTACATTCCTTACCACAAAAGCCTGTGCGCCTTACATGTCAGAAGGCGGGGCGATTGTAAACTTTTCATCATTGGCTGCTCGCGATGGTGGCGGGCCGGGCGCGTCCGTATACGCAACATCAAAAGCGGCAGTAACCACGTTCACTCGTGCAATGGCTAAAGAGCTAGGGCCAAAAGGCATTCGAGTAAATGCATTGTGCCCAGGGGTTATCAGTACGCTTTTTCACGACACGTTTAGCAAAGATGAAGTTCGAAAGAATATTGCCAATGCAACGCCTCTGCGTCGTGAAGGATCTCCAACTGAGGTTGCTGATGCCGTTGCGTACCTGGCCTCCGACCAGTCATCATTTATTACTGGAGCTAACTTAGATATCAATGGTGGTTTGTTTTTTTCTTAAAATGCAAACCACTTGTTAGAATTGATTGCCCTTGGAGTGTATAAACGGCAGTTTACCCGCTGCACTCATACGCGAACTTCCTCTCCCCCATAGTATGACTCAATGCACCCAAGGGCGGTCTTCTTATATAATTTTGATTTTTCAAAGTCTGACATCATCGATAAGTTCTGAATGAATCGTTGCAAAAATAATCGTATCGCCGTTTTTGGCGAGTGTATGCTTGAACTTAGCTTGCAGTCGTTATCTCAATCAGATAACTCGGCGCCAGCTAAGCTGGCGTATGGTGGTGATACGCTCAACATGTCGGTGTATCTGGCGCGATTAGGTACTCAGGTTGAATACGTCACCGCACTTGGGGATGATAAATTTAGCCAATGGTTAATCCACCGTTGGCAAGCTGAAGGCGTCGGTTGTGAACATGTAATTGTATCTAAAGGCCAAGTACCCGGCATGTACATGATTGAGTTAGACCAACACGGAGAGCGCTCGTTCAATTATTGGCGCGATAACTCTCCTGCGTCTAAAATACTCGATGATATTCATCAATCTGAACGCGTGTTTGAGGCACTAAGTAACTTCGATACAATTTTTCTCTCCGGCATTAGTCTCGCGATACTTAGGCCCGACTCTCGAGTACGATTGATCGACTTTCTTGCTGATTTTCGTGCTCGCGGCGGCAGGGTTGCCTTCGACTGTAATCATCGTCCCAACTTATGGCAGGATGCTTATGAAGCAATGGAGTGCTATAAGAAAATGTATCAAATTACTGATATTGCGCTGCCAACGTTTGAAGATGAACAAGCATTATTTGGGTATAAAACGCCTCATGAGGCGCTTAATGCCATTTTATTGTGTGGGGTGCCCGAGGTTGTTTTAAAAGAGGGTGCCGAAGGTTGTCACTTCGCAAGCAACGGAGAACTGGGTTTTGTGCCGGTTAGAGATGTGCCGGTAGTTGATACCACCTCAGCGGGTGACTCGTTTAATGCTGGATATTTAAACGAGCGATTGCAGGGAGGGACGATCGAGGAAGCGTGTAAAGCCGGGCATAACCTTGCCTCGACGGTGATTCAACATTACGGAGCGATAATCCCATCAGAGGCAATGCCGGATGATTTAGATCTGTCGTAACGAGCGGTTAAATTGGCTCGTGAGTGATGACTTAGTTTGGATAGAGTGGATTCAGCTTTAGCTGGGTATCCGGTTTTTCATTGTCGGATTTTTTAATATGTGCTCTGAGTTCTTTGAGCGCTTTCCCGATTTCCAAATTATCCGGTTTATTCTTACCCTGATAAAGATGTTGATCCAGGGCGCCGAATAGTTCTCTAAGCGCATTTGAATTATCCAGTTTAGCTATCGACTGTAAGCTGACTTGATGGTCAACATCGAGTAGCGCGCGCCCCCAGTTTATTATGCTGTGCCTGATCGCTCGGCTATTATCCGATTTGATCGAAGCTTGTAGCGTTGCCCATGCCTCTCGCTCTGACGCTGACTTATCTTTAGCGACAACGGTGTTTGATTTAACGGCAGACCGGCGCATTAGAAAATAAAACTGAATAACAACAATCGTTAATAAGAACCCCGAGAATAATTGCCAAAGGCGGTTCGAGTAACTGGCATCATTTGTATTTGAAACAACGATTGGGTTGGCGACGCCTGTCGAGATGCTTTGATCGCTAGTGGCTAATACAGCGCCACTTACCACCAGGGTTTGCTTTTCAAGAGTAGAGGTTTGCCACTGTTTTGTTTTGGTGTTCCACCAATCAATGGTGACCGCGGGAACTTCAAATCTGCCTGCTTTGTTCGCTACGATTGCCTCAGACTCTATTCGAGTCGCAACAAAACCTTGCGACGATTTACCGGTATCCAGTCGAGGCTGGTCCTTGTAGGATTTTAATCCATCATCCAGGTTTTCTAAGGTGAGTGGAGGTATGGCGCTTGCTTGTTGACCAATCGCTGATACTGTAATTGTTCTCGTTATGGGTTCACCGACCTTGAGCGCAGAAATATCGCCGGACCAATCCGACTCGATTGAAACATTGTCGGCGGGGAACCATTGTTGGCCATCGACTACCGGAGCATCGTTAACCTTGATTGTTAATTGCTTGCTGCGCGCGATAACTTGAGTGCCAGTCGACCCGAACACTCTGCGCTGTCCATTTTGCAAACCCGTAAAGGTCATCACCGGGATGGTCAGTTCACCTGCTTGGTTAGCAAACACCGAATATTTGAGTATAACGATTTGACGAGCCAGGCCTTTGTCCACTCGTTGAAAGCTTTGTTGATCAAATGCCTCAACTTGAGCATCCGCGATCACCAGCTGTGGTCCATTCAGGTCTCTGACATTACTGCTTGCCGACAGCTCTACTTCCACTACAAATTGTTGATTCGGATAGACTTCAGATGCACTGGTACTAACCCAAACTTCTAACGGAAGATTGCTGCTCTTTCCGTCAGAAGCATCACTCACTTTGACGGTGATAGGTCGGCTAGTGGCTGAATTGACGCTGAACGAGGGGATGGTCAATATGCCTTCATTCTTAGCAACAAGCGTTATGGTCCAAGTTGTTGACGCACTCTTTTGCGACTTTCCGTTAATGATATTGAAAGAGCTGCGGCTTTGAGGCGTGGTGCCCAGTATTTCGAAGTTCTCTTGTAAGGTGCTGAGATCCAGCGCTGATGAATCCACTTGTTCATCAATTGAAACCGTCAAGGTCAATGTTTCATTAGTGCTAATTTGGTTACGGTTTACCGTACTGGTAAGCGTGGCCGCATTTGTCAATGAGGGCACGGTTAACACAAGCAAAATCGGTAACAAAAAATGAGATAAAGGTTTCATGTTTCTAGTATCGTTCTTTGGCAGACCGTTCAGTGGCTCGTTGGTCGCGCTGTTGAGCACGCTGACGGGCTTGGTAATCAAACTTTCGCCTCAACAAACCGCTTGGGTCATCTTGAATTGTGCGCAGCCATTGTTCACTGCTGTCTTTTAGTGGTTGGTCGGTTTGTTCAAGCTGGGCCGCACCAGTTTCAGGATCAGATTCTTGTTCTATTGCATTGTCTTCGGGTTCATCAGCCTGATTCGACTGCTCTTCTTTAGCGTCAGTCTGTTCAGTATCTTCGCTGTCAATGTCGGGCTCGGGTTGCGCGCTTTGGTTCTCACTTTGAGACTGCTCAGAATTTGAATTCTGTGCTTGCTGATTCTGTTGTTCTGATTGCTGCTCGTTAGATTGCTGCTCTTCTGATTGATTGTTAGGGCTTTGAGAATCCGACGCTTGTTGTTTCTGATCTTGCGAAGGGTTGTTCTCGGACTGACTATCCTGCGAATTTTCAGAGTCTTGATTTTGCTGCTGATTTTGTTGATTTTGTTGCTGTTGCAGCAGTTGTTCAATAACGGCCTTGTTATGCGCTGCATCCTGGTGGTCTGCTTGTTGTTCCAATACTTCTGTATACGCTTCGAGCGCTTCTTCCAGCTGACCATTAAATGCGTAAGCATTGCCCTTGTTATAAAGACTGCGTACATCACCATTGTTTTCGAGTTGTTTAATAGCTTGTTCGTAAGAGCCATTCTTATAATGAGCGACAGCTGACCAATCTTCTCGTTGAAACGTTTTTGCGGCGTTATCGTATTCGCCTGCCTGATACTGTTTGGCCGCCTGCTGATTTTTGGTTTGCCATAGATCTTTCCAGGTAAACTCTGAAGCATAAGAATCCTGCGGTGCTATTAACGCAAGAGAAGCCCCTAGTGGTAGCAGATATATTACCCCTTTTCGAAACAGTAACAGCGCTAGCGGCAGTGCCAATATTATTAGCCAATGCCCCATATCTACCCAGGCGTCGTATACCACGCTGCCGAGTTGTGATTGTTCGCTATCCTTGGCATCGAATTGGTCGACTAATAACGTGTCAATATCAGAATCATCGGCGCTTAGTGTAGAAAAGCGCCCGCCGAGCGATGTTGCCATAGCGCGCAACTCTGATGCGTTCACGGCGGACAACACGATTTCGCCATCGGCGTTTCGAACGAAGCCGCCATTCGGTGCAGGTATCGGCGCCGCGTCGCGGCCTCCAACCGCCAATATCGATAATCGAAAACTTGGGTCCATCGAATTGCGTATGGTATTGATAGCGTCGCTCGCCACACCGTCGCTGATCAGTAGTATGTCCCCTGAAGATAACCCAGCGTCCTTCATAAGTTGTTGTGCTAATGTTATTGCCGCCTCCGTGTTGCTGCCACGACTTGGCATAACATTGGGGTGCAGTGCGGGTAACAAAGCCTCGATCGTTTTTGGGTCATCACTCAGCGGGCTTACGGTGTGTGCATCGCCAGCGTAGGCAAGCAGCGCCGCTTGTCCGTCAGCGTATCGTCTGAGTATGTCGATTAACTTATATTTGGCGCGGGTCAGGCGATCGGGACTCAGATCTTGAGCTAACATTGATGGCGACAGGTCTAAGGCAATTACCAGGCCTTTTTGGTTTTGCACTGTCGGCGCTGGCTGCTTGTACCATGTAGGGCCAGCTGCGGCGATAACGGCCGTTATATATACCAATAACAAACACCATTTCCACTGAGTTGTTTGCGTATTCGACGAAATTTGGAGCGCAGCCAACATCGCTTTAGGTATGTAGTTTGACCATTGCTGTTGGTCTGCCTGTCTGCGTAATAGAAGCCATAACAAAATAGTAGCGGGAACACCCCACAACCATTCGGTTCTAATAAAATGAAATTGTTCAATCATTGAAAGAAGTGCATTCATTGTACCCACCTTCGCATCAATATTAAGAACGTTACCAGGGCAAGCGCCGCAGCCAGTGGCCAGTGAAGTAGGCTTCTCGTAGGTCTAAATGTTTGATCTTCAGGTATTGGTTCAAGGCGTTCAATTTCCGCGTATATCTGCTGCAGCTCGTTCGGGTTGCGAGCGCGAAAATATTTCCCCCCGGTTTTGTCTGCAATGGCCGATAGGGTTTTTTCATCCAAATCGGTCGATGGATTAATGCGTCTGGACCGGCCGAATAAGCCCTTTTTTATGACTTCATCAGCGCCAACACCCACCGTATGAATTCGTATTTCCGCCTCGGCGGCTATTTCGGCGGCTTGCAACGGATCTGATCCTGCGGTGTTTGCGCCATCGGTAAGTAAAATCAATACACGACTCTCAGCAGGTCGGCCACGTAAGCGCTTGATTGCTAAACCGATTGAATCTCCGATAGCAGTAGCATTACCAGCAAACCCCAGTTGAGCCTCATGTAACTGTTGGCCAACCGTCTTAGCATCGTAGGTTAGAGGGGTTTGTAGATAGCCTTGCTGACCAAATAAGATCAGGCCTATTCGATCGCCAGCGCGTTTTTGTATGAAGTCCCCGACCACCACTTTCACAGCGGTTATACGATCGGTATAGCCTTGGTTCACCAACATGTCCTGTTCTTGCATAGAACCTGAGATGTCGACGGCCAGCATTAGATCACGACGATCTTGTGGCAAATTTACGGGTTCGCCAACCCAGGTAGGCCGAGCTGCTGCGATCAGTAAACTAGCCCATAGTAACCAAAGTAAGACGGCCTTGAGCCAATTGCTGCGCTTGGGATTTAACTGTGCGTTATTTAGGGTGCTCACTGCATCGAAAAACGGAACTTGTATGGCCGACATGCTGCTTTCCTGTTTGTCACCTAGCCAGCGAACCAGTAACGGCAGTGGAAGTAAAATAAACAGAAGGGGCCATTGCCAGCTAAGCATGGTTAACTCCCTTGACGTGCGTCACCTGGTGGTTGATTAGCCACGCCTTGATTTCCTGGTGAACGAGTTCGATATTTAAGCTTGGATCCGCCTGATAAAGCCCGCGGCTCAATGCGAATTCGGTATCTGACGAGAACAGTTCCTTAGAATACGCGCTTAGGTATTCAAGCCATTGTTGGCCGGATAGACTAAGTGCTTCTGAATTAAGGTGCGAGCATGCACGCTTGACAATTGCATTCGCAGCCTGCAGGTAGAGGTCATTTTTTTGTTGCTCTTGCCATAATGCAAAGTGTTGATCTAATTCGGCGATAGCGACTCCTCGATAGGCATTTTGACGTCGGCGCTTCAGTAGCTTGAGTGAAACAAGCAGGGTGATAATCACTGCAGTCGCAATGAGAAACCACCAACCAATGGAGAGCGGCCACCAACTGATGGCCTCTGGCGTATGGACGTCGCGTAATTGCTGTTCGAGAACGTTTTTTAATTGGTCGTTCATAGCTTAACTTGAAAACAAATTAATCAGCGCTTGTCTTGCTGTTTGTGATGTATCGATGTTGGCGTAAAGCGCGCGAGCTTTGGTGGCCGCTGTGATCAACAGGTTCTGTTTGTCTGATATTGTCTGTTGGTATGCGGCCGTCAACGAACGAGAAAGGTTTATTTTTGACGTGTGCTTTCCATCGCTGATTGCAACGTCGCCGATATTCGGCAATTGCTGTTCGAGTTTATCGCTAACTTGTAATAGAGTGAGGTCCGCGTGTTTACCCAAATTGCTCAACGATTTGGCAGCGGCTTCATTAAAGTCATGAAAGTCACTGATAATAAAGATCGCGGTGCCAGGCCGAGTAATACGTCGACATTCTTCCAAACTCATGGCAAGGCTAACACCAATTGGTTCTAAGTCCGCTGAATGACTTAGTTGATGATTGAGTTCGTGTACGTCGTGAATAAAGCGCAGTACGGCTTGTTTGCTGCGACGCGCACGGCTATCGCTCTCTTGATAGTCACCCAGAACCTGGCCGCCAACGCGATCACCACCTTTGAGTGCCGCCCAGGCAATGCCTGCTGCAAGTTCGGCCGCCAACACTGATTTAAATTGAATGCTTGAACCAAAGTAGAGCGCGCGGCGTTGGTCGACTAAAATATGACAAGGGCGCTCTCTTTCTTCGCAAAATAGTTTGGTATAGGTGCCCGGTGCGCGGGCCGATACTTTCCAGTCGATGGTGCGAATGTCGTCCCCCGGTTGATATCGACGTACTTCTTCGAACTCCATACCTCGACCACGGTAGCGTGAACGAACATTACCGAGCAACAGGTTGCGCGCAGCTTGCCGTGAGAACAAGGTTAGGCCTTGCGCCCAATGGCGAGCTCTGAGTAAGCGAGCCAAATCCGTGACGATGCCATGCTCACTGAGTGCCGAGTTTGCTGTTTGTGACGCTTTACTCATTCGCTAATTCACATTGACTCAGTTTACGCGGCTGCCACACGCAAAAGCAATTCGTCAATTACCTTGTCGGTTGTGACTCCGTCGGCTTCGGCTTCATAGCTTAAAAT
Source organism: Arenicella sp. (assembly GCA_965230315.1). Lineage (GTDB taxonomy): Bacteria > Pseudomonadota > Gammaproteobacteria > Arenicellales > Arenicellaceae > Arenicella. Next base: position 1,720,381 of record CBDDKT010000002.1, on the reverse strand, counting down.
TAATCGATGTCGCAAACAGTCGTGCGCTATGGCTTGAATATCATCGGGAGAAACAAAATCGCGCTTATTTAACCAAGCGTGTGCACGAGCGCAACGATCAATGGCAATTGTCGCACGTGGGCTGGCTCCAAACTCCAACCATTCGGCTAAATTATCCCCATATGCCTTCGGTGTCCGAGTTGCTAATACAAGTTGTACCAGGTATTCGTCGACAGATTCCGCCATGTGAACCTGCATTACTTCTTTACGGGCACTTACTATAGTTTGCTGGGATATTTCTTGCTCAGGTTTTGCTTCTTGTTCGGCCAAAGCTTCTCCGCGAGCGAGTGCCAATATTTGCTTTTCGGCCATCACATCAGGGTAGCCTATGCGAACATGCATCAAAAACCGGTCTAACTGAGCCTCGGGCAGCGGGTAAGTACCTTCTTGTTCGATAGGATTCTGGGTCGCCATGACCAAAAATAAGTTTGGTAAATCGAGGGTTTCTCGACCAACACTAACCTGCCGCTCCGCCATGCCTTCAAGCAATGCCGATTGAACCTTAGCGGGCGCGCGATTAATTTCGTCGGCCAATACCAAATTGTTAAAAATAGGGCCTTGTTGAAAATCAAAACTCGAGGTCTCTGGGCGGTAAATCTCGGTGCCTGTGATGTCCGATGGCAATAAATCGGGCGTGAATTGAATCCGTTGAAAGCTAGCTTCAATACCATCTGATAAGGACTTAATCGCTTTGGTCTTGGCCAAGCCGGGCGCACCCTCAACCAATAAGTGACCATCAGCAAGTAATGCTATGAGTAATCGATCGACTAACTTCGGTTGCCCCAGAATTTGACTAGTAAGCCATTGGCGAAGTGAATTAAATTCAGCATGCATACTGATAAGCCTCGTTCTAATTATGTTCTATGATTATTGGTGTAATTTAACCGCATGGTCGACTTATTGACTGTACTTATATATGTGCTAATGAATATTTCAACTTAAATATTTGTTAATCACTTCGCAGCAAGTTGTGGTTTACGCGTAGCGTTTGTCTAAGGCCGCCATTTCAACTTCATCAAAGCCAGCCTGTAGTCTGGCAGCAATATTAAATGGTCCTTTGAGTTCTCCATGCAGATGCTTTTCAACCATCTTGGTGAAGGTGGTTCTAGGCTCTAGCCCACGTATTTCACACTGGTAAAAGAACCATCGCGAACCAAGCCCAACATGGCCAATTTCATCGTGATAAATTATTTTTAAAATGTCGACCGCGGCCAGATCGTTGACGCGCTCTAGCTTTTTGATAATGCCGGGTGTTACGTCCAAACCTCTGGCTTCCAATACGCGAGGAACCAAGGCCATTCGGGCAACAACATCATGTTGTGTATCGATCGCCATCTGCCAAAGTCCGTTATGTGCTTTGAAATCTCCATACTCGCAATCATGTTGAACTAAATAGTCTCGAATCAAACCAAAGTGCCTGGCCTCATCGTCAGCGATTTTAATCCAGTCCTGATAATACTCCATTGGCTGGTCGCGAAATCGATAGGCTGCATCCAATGCTAGATTGATGGCATTGAACTCTATGTGTGCCACGGCATGCAGTAAGGTATTGCGGCCGTCCTGACTTTGTATGCCTCGACGTTTTAGCTGCTTAGGCGCAACCAGTCGCAAACTGGCCGGATAGCCGGGTTCAAGAATCTCTTTAACGGTGTTGTGGTGGTTTAGGGAAAAACGCTCTATGTTGGCGTGGAGCGTGTGAGTAGCCTGGCATTTTTTTTCAGCGTCGCCAATTAAGATGATTCTATGAATTTCCTCAAAAAGATCCTTCATCACTGAGCAACCATCTTTCCGGCCGTGCAGCGCGGAAGTTTGTTGATGTCATTGAACAATTCAATATTGATAAAGCCATTTTGTTCAAACAGTTCGGCAACCGGTGTTGCTTGGTTATAGCCATGTTCGATGATTAACCAGCCGTTATCTTTTAAGTATTTTGGAGCTGATTCAACAATGATTCTAATGTCGGCAAGTCCACTTTCCGATGCGGTTAATGCGGTAATTGGCTCAAAACGTAAGTCGCCACGCTTAAGATGCGGGTCGCCCGGTTCCACATAAGGTGGGTTTGAGGCGATTAAGTCAAACCGCTCGGATTTATCGATTGCGCCAAACCAATCGCTAAGTCGAAAGTCGACATTCTCAACGTTATTCAGTCGTGAGTTTTTCCGGGCTATCTCAAGCGCAGCAGCGTGTTTTTCCAGTGCAGTTACGTTTGAAAACGGACGCTCTTTGGCGATCGATAAAGCAATGGCGCCACTGCCTGTGCCAAGATCGAGCACATCGACTTGCTGTTCTTTCGCCAAGCGTTCGATGCACTGTTCAACTAAGGTTTCGGTATCAGGCCTTGGAATCAATACGTTTTTATCAACCTTTAAACTGAGTGACCAAAAATCTTTCGAGCCAGTGATGTAGGCAATTGGTTGACCGATTTCTCTCTTTTCGATCGTTTGGTAAAAAGCGTTAACGTGATCGGCCGTTGCGACGCTGTCGCCGTAAGCAATCAACCATGCGATATTTTTCTGCAGAACGTGCTGCATGAGCACTTCAGAATCAATCCTTGGTGTATCACTGCACTCAAACAGGCGATGTGTAGCGTCATCCAGCAGGGCCTTATAGGTAAGCATATCGATGCTCGGCTTACTATACGTCGTCGCCTAACTCGGCCAATAGGTTAGCCTGATGTTCGGTGGTTAGCGGATCAACAATTTGGCCAAGGTCACCACCTACAATTGTATCCAGCTTATAGAGTGTCAGATTAATACGATGGTCAGTCACCCGGCCATCCGGGTAATTATAAGTGCGGATGCGTTCAGATCGATCACCACTACCGACCAGGCTTTTTCGAGTTTCGGCTTGTTCGGCATCTTGCGCCTGGCGCTCAGCGTCGAGGATTCTTGCTTTTAGCATCGACATGGCGCGTGCTTTGTTCTTGTGTTGCGAACGCTCGTCTTGGCATTCGACAACGGTGCCGGTTGGAATATGTGTTAGGCGTACGGCTGAATCGGTTTTATTTACGTGTTGGCCACCTGAGCCTGATGCGCGGTAGGTATCAACGCGAAGGTCTGAGGGGTTTATTTCCATATCGTCAGCGACTTCATCGGCCTCGGGAAGAATCGCCACGGTGCATGCAGAAGTATGCACTCGCCCTTGCGTCTCGGTTTTCGGAACACGTTGAACACGGTGCGCACCTGATTCAAATTTTAATTTTGAATAGGCACCATGACCTACGATGCGGGATATGATTTCTTTATAGCCGCCGTGTTCGCCTTCATTTTTACTAAGCACTTCTACTTGCCATTTTTGCGACTCAGCATAGGTTTGGTACATCTTGAATAAGTCGCCTGAGAAAATTGCGGCCTCGTCACCGCCCGTACCGGCACGAATTTCGAGGAAGATATTGTTGTCATCGTTAGGGTCTTTGGGCAGCAATAGTTTTTGTAAATCGGCTAACAATTCTTCTTGACGAGCTTTTATCTCATTCATCTCATCGTGACCCATTTTGCGCATTTCTTTATCGTCTTCCTCGATCATCATTTGCGCCGCTTCGGCATCGTCTTCGAGCCCGCGATATTCTTGAAAATTTTCAATGATTGGGCCGATCTCCGAAAGCTCGATACTCAGTTTTCGGAACACGTTCTGGTCGCTCATTGTGTCTGGCTGTGACAATAGTGCATTCAGTTCTTCTTGACGATCAACTAGGTTTTCCAGCTTAAAGCGGATGGAATCTTTCACGGTATTTCTCGTTTATTTTATTCGTTATCTAAGCCGAATAACTCTCTGGTTGCTGAGAGTAGGGCTTCATCGTGTTTTTGACGTAATGATTCGGTTGGATGATGCATGAATTTTTGCGACAGAGCATAGGCAAAATGTTCCAACACGATGGACGGGTCTTCACCGGCCCTTAAACGCTTCTTAGCGATGGTTAATTCATTCTCGGTAATCGAACTGGTGCGGTCGCGGAGCTGTCGAATTGTGGGAATTGACTGCAAATTCTTAAACCAATGCATGAATTGTAGGGTTTGTTCTTCAACAATCTTTTCCGCCTCAATCGCAGCATTTTTACGTGATTCTAGATTTTCCGAAACCACTTGTTGCAGATCGTCTACGGTATACAGGTAGACATTGCTTAAGTCGCCAACCTCTTTTTCTACATCTCGCGGAATCGCTAGGTCGACAACCAATACGGGTTTATTGCGGCGTTTTTTTAACGCGCTTTCAAACGCGCCTTTGCCTAAGATGGGTAGGGTACTGGCGGTAGAACTGAATACCATATCGGCATCGGGTAATCGAGTAGGTAACTCATGTAGGGAGATAACCTTAGCGCCGAACTCCTTGGCTAATCCTTCGGCACGTTCCACGGTTCGATTTGCAACAATGATATCGCGCACACCTTGAGCGTATAGATGGCGACAAGTAAGCTCGATGGTTTCTCCAGCACCGATTAACAATACGGTTTGTTGTGATATATCAGAGAAGATTTGTTTTGACAGCGACACCGCCGCATACGCGACCGAGACGGCATGGCTGCCAATACTGGTGCTAGTGCGAATCTCTTTGGCAACCGAAAACGTGTGTTGAAACAGTCGGTTTAATACCTTGCCAGTATTTCCATTTTTATGGGCCTTGGCGAACGCGGTTTTCATTTGACCTAATATTTGAGGCTCACCAATGACCATGGAATCCAGGCCAGAAGCGACGCGAAACGCATGTTTCACTGCTGCTTGATCCGGAAAGGTGTACAAAAATGGCGCCACATCATCTTTGGGTAATTGATGAAAATCACAAAGCCAATCGCTGACAACCTCAATATTGGATTCTGGCACCTGACAATACACTTCAGTGCGATTGCAGGTAGACAAAATAGTTGCTTCTTCTATACCTGTGCAGTTGGAAATATCCGATAAGGCATCATCCAAATGCTCAGCGGCGACGGCGGCGCGTTCGCGCACCTCGACCGGAGCAGTGGTGTGATTCAAACCTATGGATAAAACATGCATGACTTTTTGGTATCGGCCTTTCTCGACTACTGGGAACCTTGCGGTAAATCACTAACTCAAATCAATATCGTGAGTTCGATAAACGCTTGGTTCGTAATTAATTGCTGACATTGATTTGTCTTAACAGCGTATTTTACCCTGTTTTGTGGGGTTCTAGAACAAATCGTCGTTGGAATTCTGGCCAAAATTTTGAATTAATTCGCCGATTGAACGCCACCAAAGCGAGCCAGCAATGCAAATTAAGATCATGCCGCAAGCCGCGTAACCGTATTGTGTTGATAAACTCCACTCGATGGTAATCAGCAAGGCTTGCAAAGTACCTAATATGATCAACGCGCTACTAACAATTATGAAAACAGAGTTAAGTAGCCCAGTTTCTGATTGTGCAAGTGTCATACCAAGTATAAGATGAGTGGCTAAAATCCATCCCAATAGACCGATAATTAGCCACATATCGATACTTATGCCGTTAGAAATAAAGTAGCTGGCTGAGACGAAAATAAGAATAGCTTGTAGAATTTTTGATTCCAGAATCAGCGCATAGAGCGTGTCGCCTTCACCTTCTTCAACGGTTAGTTGAACTGCGCAATTGAGCATAAAACTGAAGCCAGCAAAGCACAGTGCAGCCAGTAATATGGTGTGCATTAAGGTGCCAGATTCGGTCTGTGTTCCTATCAGATGTAATGTGCTGGAGATTGCGAGGTTTAGATGGTCGAGAATGTTAAGGGATTCGTCCCAGCTGAGATAATGGGTTTTCCATGCGCCAATACCCAATGCTGAGGCTAAACTCAAGCCAAGTAGCATCATAAAGCTCAAATGCAGCAAGCCGCCGCCTTGTAATCGCCCGAATTGTTCAGCGCTGGGTTCCAGTTGGTTGTCTTCTTCATTCAAAAGCCGTATCAGTAAGGCAGAAAAACCAGCAAATACGATTAAACTTAAACTGATAAACGATGGTAAGGTCGGATTGTCCGAGCCTTTAACATTGATTGGTGCATCTAGGCCCGGTTGTGACCAAAATAGCTGAAATCCCATTGCGACAATCAATATCACAATGATCAAGCCAGCAAATGAGGATAAATCTTTTTTAAAGCCTGAGTCTCTTTCAAGTCTAAAGACCGCGACCGTTAACACTGCAGCAATTACCGTTGGATTGTTGAATCTTAGCCATGCTACAGCCTCGCCAAATGGCGCCCAGTCGCCATAAATCGAAAATCCTAATTGATTGCTAAATGCCAGACCAAGCGCCAATAACAGCAATGCCCCAAGGGCTTTGGCCGCCCTTGGCAGCGCCGGAGTGGGATGACGAAGAAGGGTTCGAGCAGGAAGAAGAAAAAGAAGTGCAAACAAAAGCCCCGATTGACGGTCTATAAGGGTGGCGAGTAAGGCGGTGACCACACCCATTGATAAGAGAAAGAAAGCTTGAATAAGCCCTTGTTCAATGGTTGCGAGTTTGTTGTTTTCAGACCGCAAAAGGTAGTCAGCAATACTTCCGCCACCTTTTTGTGAGCTGTATTGCAAATGGCAGAGTGATTCTATCAATAAATGAAAGATCACTAACCAGAGCAATGCCGGTCCCCAGCCCCAGAATAGTAGTAAGCTGGTTGCTGGTAAGCTAACAAAAAAAGCGCTGCTGCCCAAGTTGCTAAGAAACTGTTTTGTGGTAATGCCGCCGAAGAGTTGTTTAAAGCCGAGTTGCCCAAACCTCTGTTTAGTAACTAGGCGAACCATGCTTAGGTAGCCGAATACTACAAAGCCGAGTGCGGCGAGAAACGCGATAAGACTGCTATGCATAGTGTTTTGCGAGGTTTGCTAAGGTTTATATGAACCTTTCACTGCGATCTGCTAAATAAAGCTATATTGCAGGTAATGAAAGAGGTCGTTATTGTTATTTGGTGTATAAACGGTAAAAAGTTCTAAGGTCAATGTAAAAACAGAGTGCTGATTGTAGTTATTCCGTCTGATAAAGTTAAGAGGCGGCAGATAATTCATTTTTAAGTCAGTCTGCTCACTATATAATCCCAAAGATGTCACACATGTCAGAAATTATTATTAAGAAGTCCCCGCTGATTAAAACCGGTCTGGTTTTACTATTGGGAATCAGCCTGGCTGCTTGCGCTAGCGGTCCCGGCAATCATCAGCCACGTGTATCCGAAGGGGTTATAAAAGCACAGGCTAAGCAAAACAATAATGTTCAGCCAGATAGGGATGTCGTTGTTGAAGTGAACCCTGATCAAGTCAGGATGAGCTCTGATTTCGAGCTGAGTGACGATCCAGATTTGCCGTTGCAAGATCTCGATACCAAAACACTCGAAGAGTTACTGGTAATGAATTTTGCCTCGTATCAAGGCGATTGGGCCACCGCAACATCGAGCGCAATTTCAGCGGCAATGAGTAGCAATGATTTCAGGGTTGCTCGATCAGCAACTCTGTTGGCGCTACGAAATGACGACTATCAGGCGTCGGCTACCGCTGCGAAAATGTGGTTAGAACTCAAACCGGACAGCATTAATGCACAGAATATGAATATCCTGTCATTGGTCGGTTCTGATCAGATTGACGCCGCGAAGCTAGCTATCGAAGAGCAAATCGGCGAACAAGACATCACTGACTACGTAAAACAATTAGCTGGGTTATTGGTTAGACAGAAGAGCGCCGAGTCAGGTTTCGAGATCGCTGACTATATGACACAGCAATATCCGGCGTCTGCTCAGGTGTTTGCGAGCGCGGCTTATGTTGCTCAAACATTTAAGAAATACGAAGCCGCCGAGGTATGGGCGGATCGTGCTTTGTCGTTAAAACCTGGCTGGGATTTGGCCGCTCAACTTAATGCTAACTTACTGAACGAACAAAATAAACTTGAGGAACGTGCGGCCTTTATTAGCCAGTTTGTGGCAGATTTTCCACATTCGGTTGCAATGAGAATCAATCATGCAGCTGAGTTGGGGCGTTCTGAGAATTATGAAGATGCCTATAATTTGATGTTAGAAGTGTTGAAGGATGCACCCAAAAACGTCAATGCTTTGCAATACGCCGCTGCGTTGGCTGAGCAACTAGACAACAACAAGAAGTCTGAGGAGCATCTAAGTAAGGCCCTTCGAGTTGAGCCGGAAAATGATGAGGTTCGTTGGTCGTTGGCTCGATTAGCGGCGATCGACAAAAAGTACGCTACCGCTGAGCGGCTATTTGACGAGATACGAGATCAGTCAATGTATGTTCGCGCGCAAATTCAGGTCGCAAATATGCGTAATGAAACTCAGGGCGTGAGATTAGCGGTAAACACTCTGCGTGCCCTGCAACCAAGGACTCAGGCCGATTATGTGCAAGTGGCGATTACGCGTCATTATTTGTTAATGGGCGCGTATCAATATGAAGAAGCGTTCGGCTATATAAATGAAACCTTGGTTTATTTGCCTGAAAACCTCGAGCTTTTATATGCACGTGCGCTTGTCGCCGCTGAGCTTGGCAAGGTGGATATTACTGAAAAGGATTTAAGCATCATCATCGATCAACAGCCCGAGCACGCGAATGCTTTGAATGCATTAGGTTACACCTTGGCGGACCAAACTGATCGTTATCACGAGGCCAAGGAGCTCATTGTTCGGGCATTGGAATTGAGACCAGATGACGCTCATATCCTAGATAGCATGGGGTGGGTGTCCTATCGACTGAATGACTTTGAAACGGCGATTGAGTATTTACAGAAAGCCTATGATGCAAGTCCAGAGGCTGAGGTAGCGGCGCATTTAGGCGAGGTTTTATGGGAGTCTGGCGAACGCGAAAAAGCCAACGAGATATTTCGAAAGTCATTTGCAGAAGACAACGATAATCCTATATTGAACAATGTGATAGAACGTTACGGCATTCAGATAAGTGGCGAAGATGAAGTAACGGTTAGCTCTGAAAGCGCATCAGAGTAGCATTCTGGATCGGTTTCCCGGGGGGCTTGTGAACACGTATTATCGCTTGTGTTTGATCGTGTTGTTTGCGGTCTTTACGACTGCTTGCCATACCCTGCCCGAACCGCGAGTCGAGGAGCCTGAAGCAGAATGGCTTGATGACGAGGCCTATTTTTTACCGCGTATAGATTTCATTGATCAGCAGGCCACCTGGCGGTATTCAGCGAAAGTGAGTATCTCGTCCCCAGAAGTGCGTGAGCAAGCCAATTTGGTATGGGAGTACCGTGACCAAGCCAATGAGGTTCGACTTTTCGGGCCATTGGGTGTCGGCGCGATTAAATTAGAATTCGATGAATACGGTGTGGTGTTGTCTGATAATAAGGGATTACTTCATCGCGGGGATAGTGCAGAGCAATTACTGACTCAAATTGTCGGCTGGCCAATTCCAATAGATGCCTTAAGTTCCTGGATATTCGTGATGCCCGCAACGCAGTCGAGTTTTAGGTATCAATTGAACGAGGACAATCGAATTAAACGACTCGAACAGTTAGGCTGGTCAATTGAGTACTCGGCTTACAAATATTATGGCGATCAACTAATGCCAAGGAAAATCGTTGCCACCAGAACCTTACCCATTGGGTCGGATGATCAAGGTAACAAGCAAGTTGTGGTGAAACTGATAACCAAAAGCTGGAGTCAGTAATTCTATGCCCGATATGCGCAATAACGCCTGGCCTGCGCCAGCGAAAATAAACCTTTTCTTGCATGTGGTTGGTAAGCGGGCCGATGGTTACCACAACCTTCAAACCGTATTCCAGTTTCTCGATTACGGCGACGAGCTCTATTTTAATCTGAATAGTCGAGGCAAAATTAGCCGATGTTACGACTTAGGGTTTGATGAAGACATTGATATATGCATGCGGGCTGCAAAGCTATTAAAAGAATATGCGTCGCCCGAGTGCGGAGTGGAAATAGGTTTAACCAAAAAGCTGCCCATGGGAGGCGGCCTTGGCGGAGGCAGTTCTAATGCGGCTACCGTGTTGATTGCCCTTAATTCATTATGGAAACTCGGATTAACTCGACAAAAATTGTCCGAACTGGGCCTGTCGCTTGGTGCTGATGTACCGGTCTTTGTTGAGGGCAGAGCGGCTTGGGCCGAAGGCATTGGTGAGCAACTGACACCACTTGAATTGCCGGAAAACTGGTTTCTGGTTTTAAACCCTCAAATAAGTGTGTCAACGGCACATATTTTTACAAATAAACATTTGACACCGGCCCCTGAGATGAAGAAAATACGCGCTCTCGAGAAAGGCATCGATTCGAAGTTTGGTGAAAACCAATTAGAACCGATTGTTAGGGCCGAATACCCGCTAGTAAATAGCCTTATCGAGTGGCTTAGTGAGTATGGTCACCCGCGTATGAGTGGCTCAGGAGGCTCGGTTTTTATGCCGGTTTCCAGTCAGCAACAAGGGTTAGAAATACTCGCCAAGCGACCATCATATTCAGTTGGTTTTGTTGCTAAAGGGTTAAATAATCACCCTTTATTGAATCTAGTTTAGCGATAATGCTTGCACTATATTTCAATAGCGTTAAAATTCGCATCCGTTTATCGGATTCAGCTTTAAACGCGGCGAGGGAAGCCATAGAATTGCGATAAATGAAATTATAGAATGGGGCGTGGCGAAGTGGCCTAACGCACCGGATTTTGATTCCGGCATTCGAAGGTTCGAATCCTTCCGCCCCAGCCATTTATTTATCGTCATTTTAGCGCTCATTCATTCTCTAAGCGCGGCATTCCAATTCAACTTTATTTGATCTCTGAATGGCTTCGGCTATCCAGGCTTTATAGTTTTCGGTCAGCTTTTATCGCATTGATACGATTTCTGTATTATGTAGTAATGTAGTCGCTGGTTAGGTTTTGATTAACCCTTTTTGAAATAAAGAGAAAATATCGACATAGGTCGATAGCGCGAGGCAATAGTGACAATTGAAAATCTGCTTGTTTTTTCTGGCAATGCAAACCCAAATTTATCAGATCAAGTGGTCGATTATTTGAAGTTGCCGATGGGCAAAGCCCGAGTAGAACAGTTTAGTGACGGCGAAATTACGGTCGAAATTCAGGAAAACGTTCGTGGTAGAGATGTATTTATCATCCAACCGACATGCGCACCGAGTCACAAGAATTTGATTGAATTATTGTTGATGATTGATGCGTGTAAGCGCTCATCAGCGCACAGAATTACAGCGGTAATGCCGTATTACGGTTACGCTCGCCAAGATCGGCGCCCGCGTAATTCGCGAGTTCCGATTAGCGCTAAGTTAATCGCCTCAATGGTCAGCACTGCGGGTGCCGACAGAGTGTTGACGATGGATCTGCATGCAGACCAGATTCAGGGCTTTTTTGATATACCAACTGACAATATTTATGGTTCACCGGTATTGTTGGATGATTTGAATAAGTTGGATAAAGAAAACTTGATTGTTGTATCGCCCGATATTGGTGGTGTGGTTCGAGCCAGAGCGTTAGCAAAACGCCTAGGTGTGGATTTAGCGATCATAGATAAGCGTCGCCCGAAAGCGAACGTTGCTAAAGTAATGAACATTATTGGCGACGTGAAGGGCCGAAGTTGTGTATTGATCGATGATATGGTCGATACAGCGAATACGCTTTGCAAAGCGGCTGATGCACTCAAAGAGCATGGTGCGACGGCGGTTCGTGCTTATGCGATTCACCCAGTGTTATCGGGTGAAGCTGTGAACAGAATTAATGCCTCAACAATGGACGAAGTAGTTGTAACAAACACTATCCCATTGTCAGACGCGGCAGCAGCAAGTAGCAAAATTCGACAGTTGTCGGTGGCTCACTTGTTGGGAGAATCGATCCGACGTATCACGGTAAGTGATTCGATCAGTTCGTTGTTCGTTGAAGAAGATAACCTTTAGTTTATTCGACAACGATTTAGAACACATTTTGGTTTAGGCCAGTATGTGATGGAAACGAGAGTGAGCATCGTTTTTAACTATGCAAATTCTTAAAACTATTCATTTAAAGAGATATTTAAAATGAGTGCTAATTTTATAGTAGAAGCTGAAGTAAGAACTGGTTCTGGAACAGCAGCCAGCCGTCGTGCACGACGCAATGGTCAAGTCCCAGTAGTAGTCTATGGCGGTGGAGAAGATGAGCAATATCTGTTGGTTGATCACAATAAGATCATTCGCCAATTAGAAGTTGAGGCTTTCCATTCCGCATTGGTCCAATTACAAGTCGGTGATGATTTGCAGCGCGCGGTACTGCGTGATGTGCAAATGCACCCATACAAGCAACAAATCATGCATCTTGATTTTCAACGTGTAAGTCGCAAGGACACCATTACAATGACGGTTCCGTTGCACTTTAAAGGCGAAGAAGAATGCCCAGGCGTCAAGATTGAAAACGGGGTAATGACCCACAACATGACGTCGGTTGATGTCACGTGTTTGGGTATTAATCTGCCTGAGTACATTGAAGTAGATGTGTCAGAACTATCTACAGGTGATTCTGTTCATTTATCGCAAGTAATCTTACCGAAAGACGTAGAGCTTTCGGCCAGTTACTCTGATGACGATATGGAACTTCCTGTCGCGTCTGTGTTGGCATTGAAAGGACCAAGCGCGGCTGCACTTGAAGAAGAAGCCGCTGCTGCTGAAGCTAAGGAAGCTGCTGCCGCTGATTCGGCAGGTGACGAAGACGCTTCAGAATAATAGGCTTTATGAGTCAATCGCCAGTTAAACTGATTGTCGGTCTTGGCAATCCGGGCGATAAGTATGCGAAAACCCGGCACAATGCCGGGTTTTTGTTTTTAAACGCGCTATGCCAACAACTTGGTGTTAGCCTGAAAGCGGACAAACATTGCTTTGGTCGCAGTGCTAAGGTCACGATTGCGAATCAGGAAGTGCGACTGCTTGCTCCCGATACGTTTATGAATCTGAGTGGTAAGGCCGTAAATGCGGCAACTCAATACTACAAGATTGACATGTCAGAAATACTGGTGGCGCATGATGAGCTTGATTTAGATGTTGGCGTTGCTCGTTTAAAGCTGAGCGGTGGGCATGGTGGTAATAATGGTTTGCGCGATATTATTCAAAAGTGCGCCACCAATGATTTCGCGCGTTTAAGAATTGGTATTGGACACCCTGGTGTTGGCCGTGATGTGTCAGGCTATGTGTTGAAACCCGCTAACAAAGCGGACCAAGACAGCATTGATAACGCGATAGCGGAATCGTTGCGGGTTATTGACTTGATTGCACGGGGTGAGTACCCGCGGGCAATGAATGAACTTCATACAAATCTGGCGAAAGCCTCGAACTGAGATTCGCGAGTATAAGCAGGAACATATTATGGGATTTAAATGCGGTATTGTCGGTTTACCCAATGTTGGTAAATCAACCCTTTTTAATGCACTGACGAACTCGGGAATTCAGGCCGAGAACTATCCATTTTGCACCATCGAGCCAAACGTAGGTATGGTTGAAGTGCCCGATCCGCGTTTGCAGCGTCTGACTGAATTAGCCGAACCAAGCAAAACCATACCAGCAACCATGGAGTTCGTTGATATCGCAGGCTTGGTAGAAGGCGCATCAAAGGGCGAAGGGTTAGGCAACCAATTCTTGGCAAATATTCGTGAAACCGACGCCATCGCTCATGTAGTGCGTTGCTTTAATGATGAAAATGTCATTCATGTAGCGGGAAAGGTTGATCCAAAATCAGACATCGATGTAATTCATACGGAGTTAGGCTTGGCGGATATGGAAACCGTAGAAAAAGCGATTGATCGCGCGGCTAAGCGTTCTAAGTCAGGGGACAAAGACCAAATCAAACTAAAAGAGCTGTTAGAAAAAATTCACGCTCACCTGAATGACGGTGAGCCAGTTCGGTCGATGGGGTTAGACAAAGACGACAATAACAAAATAAAACACCTATGTTTGATGACGGCAAAGCCAACAATGTACATCGCTAACGTAGATGAAGAAGGCTTTGAAAATAATCCACATCTAGACACCGTTAAGGCTATTGCCGAAAGGGAGAACGCGGGTGTCGTGGTTATTTGTGCGGCGATAGAAGCCGAAATAGCCGAATTGGATGACGAAGAAAAGGCCGAATTTTTAACTGAAATTGGTCAAGACGAACCCGGCTTAAATCGAGTTATTAGGGCCGGCTACGAGCTATTAGGCTTGCAAACTTATTTTACTGCAGGAAAAACCGAAGTCCGGGCCTGGACCATTCGCAAGGGCTATACGGCTCCGCAGGCCGCCGGAGTCATTCATACCGATTTCGAACGGGGTTTCATTCGCTCGGAAACTACGGCCTACGAAGATTACGATAAGTACGGTGGTGAACAAGGAGCGAAAGAAGCAGGTCGATTTCGTTTGGAAGGAAAAGATTATGTCATGCAAGACGGGGACGTTGTGCACTTTCGTTTTAACGTTTAATTTTTCACAATATAAAACCCCATGTCCCGCGTAGAAAAAATAGTAATGGCCCCGCAAGGCCCTGAGTTCTCAGAAATCGTTCAAGGTTATTGGCGAATGGGCGATTGGGGTATGAATTCTCAGCAGTATTTGAGTTTTCTTAAGTCGCATATCGAATTGGGTATTACCACGGTAGACCACGCTCATGTGTATGGTGCTGGCCCGAGTTGTGAGGAGCTATTTGGCGCAGCGCTAAAGCTTGATCCGGGAGTGCGTGGGCAAATAGAAATCGTTTCGAAATGCGGTATCGAATTAGTTAATGACAACGGCAAGAATGTAAATCATTATGACAGCACGCCGGCGGCAATAAAGGCATCTGTTGAGATATCACTTTCACGATTGGGGATCGAATCGCTTGATGTGTTACTTATTCATCGACCAGATTGGTTGATGGATGTTGATGCGATTGCAGAATCGTTTATCGAATTGAAGGCATCGGGCAAAGTACAGCACTTTGGTGTGTCTAACTTTACTGCTTCTCAATATGCATTATTGCAATCGCGCTTGGATTTCTCGTTGGTGACCAATCAGGTCGAGATTAACCCTATCAATATGGGGGCGATAAGCGATGGAACCTTAGATCAGTTGCATCAGAATCGGGTTCGACCCATGGCCTGGTCGTGTTTGGCTGGTGGTCGTGTGTTTACCGAACAAAGCGAACAGATGGCTCGACTAAACACAACCTTGACTGAAATAGCTGAAGAGATCGGCGCGGCTTCAATCGATCAGGTTTTGTACGCGTGGTGTTTGGCATTGCCATCGAAACCAGTGGCGATTGTTGGCAGTGGCAATATCGAGCGTGTTGAGGCGGCGGTGGACGCATTGAAACTCACACTCAGTCGTGAACAATGGTACCGAATTTGGGTGGCCTCTACCGGTTACGGTGTACCATAAACACGATGTCATTTGATCTGTTTTATAGCGAGAGCAGCCAAAATATTCACTTGAATGAATGATTTTGTTATTCAATTTTCACGATACGTCCTTGGCTTATCATGGGTATATCAAGGGTTTTTCCCAAAGCTGTTCGCAATTGCACCACTAGAGCGTCAACTTACCGCGACAATGGGTTTCTCACCTCAGGTATCAGATTTGATTACCCGAGCGGCGGGAGTAGGCGAAATTCTATTTGGCGTATTACTAATAGTGCTGTACAAAAATAAAACCGTTCACCGGTTGAATATTATGGCATTGATTGGTCTACTGCTGTATGTCGTAGTGATGATGCCATCGTTACTGATAGAAGCGTTTAATCCGGTAACAACAAACATCCCACTTATTGCGTTAAGTGTTGTATTACTTAACGCGATTAAGGCGTCAGATCTCCCATCGAAATAGCCAGCCGCATGAGGTGTTTAGTTGAAGAAAATTCTGATATTTGGAAACTCAGGATCCGGGAAAACTACCCTGGCTAAGCGGCTGGTCGATCAATACGGGCTGGCACATCTTGATCTTGATACCATCGCCTGGCAAGCTGCATCAGATCCACAGAAACCACCCGAGCGGCAATCTCGCTTAGAATCAAAGCGGGCAATTGACGCTTTTTGTAGCGAATTTGATAATTGGGTGATCGAAGGATGTTATTCGGATCTGTTAGAGATGGTTAGCGAACGTGCCAATGAAGCTATATTCATGGACTTGCCGATTGCTGAATGTGTGGAAAATGCCAAGAATAGGCCCTGGGAACAACATAAATACGCTTCGAAAGAAGCGCAAGATCAAAATCTAACAATGCTGCTAGACTGGATAAAGGACTACGAAAATAGAAGGGATACATTTTCGAAACGTGCCCATCAAGATTACTATGACAATTTTAACGGGCAAAAAAAACGCATACTGAGTAATCGGAGGTTTGATGATTAGAACGGCGCGAGCAAGTGATGCGAAAGCACTCAGCGATATCTATAATTACTATGTCCTTAACACCGTAGTTACCTTTGAAGAAGAGCCCGTTGAGGAGGCCGATATGGCGCAGAGACTGTCGGAAACTCTAGAGGCAAACTTACCGTGGTTGGTGGTTGAAGATAATCATGAAGTGGTCGGTTTTGCCTATGCGAGTAAGTGGAAGGGCCGATGCGCTTATCGGCATTCGGTAGAGGTGACGGTATATCTTTCTCATTTAGCAACAGCCAAAGGTCACGGTTCCATGTTGTACTCCCAATTATTCGAGTTGCTGAGAAACAGGTCTATACACGTGGTATTGGGCGGTATCTCACTGCCAAATGAAGCCAGCATTGCGCTGCATGAAAAATTTGGCATGAGTAAAGTGGCCCATTTTGAAGAAGTAGGGCACAAGTTCGGTAACTGGGTTGATGTTGGCTATTGGCAAGGTAAACTTTCGTGAGAATAGTCAGTTCGTCAGATTGATATTTTGCTGATAAACTCATTAGAAAGTTAAATAAACGGAATTATTCATGCATATCATTTTAGGACTCTTGGGAACCATTGTAACCATATTGATATTATTCAAGCGGTTGTCAGACGCTGGAATTGATATTGGTTGGCTGAACCCGTTTGCCTGGCGTCGACGAAGAGCGTGGCGAAACAAATATGAGGGAAACCCTATATTTTCTATGTCAGAACCATTGGAAGTCGCTGCTTTGCTGGCGACAACAACGGCTAAGATCGATGGTGATTTGAGTTTGCAAGAGAAGACAATTTTACTCGAATTATTTCAAAGTGAATTTCATAAAACAGAAAAGGAAGCATCGGACTTGTTGATGTCCAGTATTTACTTATTTGGTGACGGGCAAGATGCAATATCAAAGCCCGAAAAAATATTACGTCATTCGCTAGAGTCGTTCACCCATGAAAAAGCGCGTTCAGTGATGAGCTTACTTGCCGCCATAGCCAATATTGATGATAAAAATCGAGAGTCGAAAGATGTTTTTATCGCTAAAGTTGATGCGACATTTAATAGTCACTTCAAATCAGATACCCAGTGGTAGGTATGACCGAAATCAATATGTTAAACGGAAGCTGCCTATGTGGTGCGGTTAATTACCAGCTTACACATCAACCTACACAGTTTTATTTCTGTCACTGTGAACAATGTCAAAAAGTCACCGGCTCTGGTTTCGCAGCGAATATGATTGCACCGATTGATAGCATTTCCTGGCAGTCGGGCGAAGAGTTTTTGACCCATTTCGAACACCCGTCTCGCGCATTCTCGAAAACGTTTTGCTCGCTCTGTGGTTCTGGTGTGCCACATATCAATAAAAGTAAAACAAGTTTAGTTATTCCCGCTGGTTCGCTTGACGAGATGCCTGCGATAGAGCCAGCGGCTAACCTATTCGTCGATGAAAGTCCTCGGTGGCTAAATATTGGTTTGTCGGCTGTGCAAACGCTTTAAAGCCTACCCTGAAGAAGTATGAGGTGAATAATGACTAAAGGACAATCAACAAAGATGAGTTTGGTGGAAAGTGGAGTCAGTGTCATTGCAGGCTACATTCTTACTGTGCTTATTCAACTGTGGATTTACCCAATGTTTGGTGTCGACATTCCATCCGAAGCGGCTCTGATCATCTCTCTTATTGTGGTGCTTGCTGCCTTTGCAAAAAATTTTACCGTTCGAAGAGTGTTTAACTTTATCCATGTGCGAGTGGACTCATGAATTACGAGCCAGTTACTAAAGAGATTCTAGCCGCTTTCTTTGATAAAGAGTTTCCGAACAATCAATTACGAATAGAATCGATTGGCAACAAGAAAGCGCGCATTCGCCAAACGCCGACACAAGCCGATTTGCGACCAGGCAATACCGTATCAGGGCCGTTTATGATGACCTTGGTTGATAGTGCTTTATACGTCGCAGTGTTGGCAGAATTAGGCTTGGTTGCACTTGCGGTGACCACCAGTTTGAACTTCAATTTTCTACGTAAGCCAAGAGCTGATGCAGACGTGATTGCAGAGTGTGAGCTACTTAAAGTAGGGCGTAAATTGCTGGTCGGTGAAGTAACTCTGTATTCAGATGGCGACGATCAACCAATCGCTCATGCAGTTGGAACGTATGCCTTGCCTTCCTGATTCACGACAATACTAAACAAAGCTCAAAACCTCGGCTAAGTGCTTGATATGGTGTGTCGGCCGTTCTGGTAAATCGGCAAAGGATTCTTCGACCGAAAGATTGTTGGGATTATAAAAAACACCTCCGAGGCCAGCTCGAATTGCTCCGGCTACGTCATTGGTAGCGTGATCTCCTATTTGAATTGCATGCTCGGCTGACACTCCTGCTCTTTTAAGCGCAAGCTCAAAAACCGGCGCATGCGGCTTATGCGCTCGTGCTTGGGCGCTTACCGTTACGTGGTCTACTTTATTGTGTATGTCCAAGGCGTGGACCTTGCCCAGTTGAATTTGTTCCATACCGTTGGTAATCAAGCCAGTTATAAGGCCACGATTATTAAGTTCTGCAATCAATTCCACTGCACCATCATGAAATATAACATTACTTGAACTCAGGCTTTCGTAGTGATCGAACATGTTTTGTCCTATCGATAGAGCATCACGACCATTAGCCACACCCGTTGCCTCAACGCACTTGGCGAAACAATCGACAAATTGTTGCTCAGGCGCCACCTCCGTATTAAACATACTGCCCCAAAGATTGGCAGCTTGTTCCCTAAGGGTGGCGAAAAAAAGCTCTTTATTTTGCTCGCCAAGTTGTCCTTCAAAGTCAAAGTACATACGTGCAAATAATTCGCGTACTGGAATCTTATTCTCGATCAGCGTTTCATCCAAATCAAAGAACACGGCTTTTAATTGTTTACTCATTGTTTTGCTTGTTATTGTCTAGTTTTTTACTTCGAAGTTGCCCGTACTCTCTTCCCAAGCGCGTCGTAATACAAACTCGCGGTTAAGGCCTAACGAGAAGCCAGCGAATGTAATAGGTTCATAGCCAGAGTCTTCAGTGAGTTCGTTTGAATTCAAAATGTCATCCAGAGAATCGTTGTTAGCCGCTGCTGATCGCCCTATCGATGCAAGCTGCGTCATCATGCGTTGAAAATCTATTATCCCGTTTCGGTCGGTAGTATCGCCATGACCGGGAACGACAATATCAAAGTCCAGTTCTAATGTCTTATCCAGTGTCGCTGGCCATGTTTGAACCGAACCACCAGCTTCGAGGTCAATATTCGGATAGTGTTTGTTGAAAAACAGATCGCCCATTACCAAGGTCTTATCTTCTTCAAACAGCACTACCAAGTCGCCATCAGTATGGCCTTTACCGGGGTGGAGTAGGGTGATGGTCTTATTGCCAAACTTAAATTGTTTGCGGTCGGTAAAGGTATCATTTGGTAGTAACTTCGCGGCGTCGCCTTGCCAGCTATCGGCATCGAGTGCCTGCAAGTGAGATAAGGTTCGTTCAGTTGATACCACCTGAGTGCCAGGATCAAAACCAGGGTTTCCATGAGTATGGTCCAGATGGTAGTGAGTATTTACCAGCAATACCACTTCTTTGCCGGTAAGCTGCTCGGCTCTTTCTTGGATAAGCGATCCCTGCATCTTAAATGTCATGCTGTCGATAACAACAGCACCGGCATCGGTATTCAAGACGGTAGTATTGCCACCAACGCCTCTAATGACATGAATATCATCGCTCAGCGATTCTACGGTTAAGCTACGTATGTTGAGTAACAGGTAAATTACAAAAATAATTAGCAGTAATAGTAGTGCCAGAATGCACTTTTTCCAAAATTTCATACTTATACGCGTCTATCGGCTTGTTTTTATTAGAGTAAGACACTATAAACCATTTCTTATGAGCGTCATGAAAACTGTTTTGTGTTACGCAGAGAGAGAGACACATTATGTCAGATAACCCATCAGAATCGAGAATAGAGCTTGTTCAACTCGCCAATGGCGATATTGCCTTGCGCCACTCAGATAATCCGGATGAGCCTTTAGTGGTCATTACTATATCTGATCAGGTCGACGACTTAATGCCGATGGATAAGATTGATATCGCGCAGTCAATGGTGGAAGCCGGAATCGAACGGTACCGTGATATTCAAGTAGAGCGTGTTGAAGAATCGCAAACCGTTAATTCGGGAATGTTGCATTAATGTGGTATGCGCTTATTAGTCATGATGTCGAGGATAGCTTGCCACTAAGGAAAGTACACCGCCCGGCTCATTTGCAACGCCTGGAAGAACTCAACCAGCAAGGTCGACTATTGATCGCGGGCCCGCATCCCGCTGAAGACACGTCTCAGCCAGATGAAGCCGGTTTTACAGGAAGCTTAGTCGTCGCCGATTTTGATTCACTACAAGAAGCAAAAAGCTGGGCCGACAGTGACCCTTATTTCTTAAATGGCGTTTATCAACAAGTTACCGTTAAACCTTTTCTTAAGGTGTTGCCGTAGACTCATTTGCTCGTCCGCTATTCGACCGTGTCTTTAGAACGTTCTTGAAATTGTAGTTCGGACAATCGCTTGTACAATGGCGAACGCTCAAGCAATTGATCGTGCTTACCTTGTGCCACCAGCTTTCCATCTTCGAGTACTGCAATTGAATCGGCATTCCTAATGGTCGCTAGGCGGTGCGCAATAATCACAGTGGTTCGGCCTTGCATTAAATTTTCGAGTGCTTGCTGAACACGATGCTCGCTTTCAGCATCGAGCGCTGAGGTTGCTTCATCGAGCAACAAGATTTTGGGATCTTTAAGGATGGCGCGAGCAATGGCTATACGTTGACGCTGCCCTCCAGACAGGCGGACACCTTGCTCACCCAGGAAGCTTTGATATCCCTGAGGTAGCTTCTCAATAAAGTCGTGTGCATTTGCCGCTTTCGCTGCGGCAATTACTTGCTCTATTGTAGCGTCGGGTTTTCCATAACGGATATTGTGTAATACATCACCGCTGAATAAGGTGGGCTGCTGAGCTACAACTGCAAGTTGTGAGCGCAGGTCCGATGGAAGTAAGTCTCGAATATTGATGTTACCTAAGGAAATGGTGCCTTGGTCAGGATCATAAAAGCGCTGGAGTAATTCAAACACGGTTGATTTGCCCGCACCCGAGGGACCAACTAATGCCAGTGACTTGCCTTCGTCTATAGAAAGACTTAGGTTTTGGAGTGCTGTTTGATCAGGTCGTGATGGATAGTGGAACGTAACATTGCTCAACAACACATTAGAACCGTTGTTACTGGCGCTTTTTGGGTGCTTGGGTAGCTCAATGGTGCTCTTGATTGACAGCAGCTCCAGCAACCGTTCGGCGGCTCCTGCAGCGCGCTGTACTTCGCCGATTACCTCTGAGATTGTTGCCACTGAACCTGCTACCACAATTGCATAGAATACGAATGCTCCGAGTTCTCCACCAGTCATCACGCCATTAATAACGTCGTTACCGCCCACCCATAGCATGGCAGCGATGGCACTAAATATCAGCGAAATTACCACTGCGATTAGCATGGCTCGTTGCTTGATACGCTTACGCGCAATTGCAAATGCGCCTTCAACATGCGTTTCAAAGGCTTTACGTTCATTTCCTTCTTGAGTATAGCTTTGCACGGTTTTGATTTGTTGAATGATTTCACCGGCATAACTGCCTACATCGGCAATCGTGTCTTGGCTTTTTCGAGAGAGAGTTCGAACTCGGCGACCGTAAAGCAGAATCGGTACCAGAACGATTGGTACTCCGGCAAGAACGAATGCCGTCAACTTTAAGTTGGTAACCAGCAATAATATCAACCCACCAATGAATGTCAGAAACGATCTTAAGGCCATCGATGCTGATGAACCGATAACGGTTTGCAATAGCGTGGTGTCGGTGGTTAAGCGAGACATTATCTCGCCGCTGCGGTTTTCTTCGTAATAGCTCGGGTTCAGCGTGATCAGGTGATCGAACACGGCTTGTCGAATATCGGCTGAAACTCGTTCACCAAGCCAGGAGACAAGGTAAAAACGAGTGTAGGTGCCGACGGCCATTAACACGGCAACGCCGACAATGAACAAAGCGGCCTTATTGAGCTGTTCGACCGAGCCGGCCACAAAGCCATCATCGATCAATATACGAACACCTTGCCCCATCGCAAGTGTCACTGCTGCAGTGAATATTAAGGCACAGCCAGCGGCGACTAAAGTACCTTTGTAATTGAGTAAGAAGCTCCCTAAACGCAGCAGTACTGAGTAATTTTTGTTGGCCATATAGTTGCTTTATGCGAGTTATTTAGCCACGACGATTACGTTAGCTTGTGGCGCGAAAGGCTGTCTTATTACATGCGGTGGTTTTATCAGACTTCAAGTCTATTGGCATGCACTGAGTTCGACCAGCGAAGCCAAAATTGTTTCGCGTTTCGTATTTGCTTAGCCCGAGGGCTTATCCTCCAAGCAGTCCACCAAACTCAGGCATATTTTCGGGCTCCTTAGTAATCTCGCTGACCGCACCTGACATACCAAACTCTAATAGTTTAGATGATTGAGTGCTGGTTTTACCATTTGATATGGTTGAGCCTTGTTGTTGCACAATGCCGAACGGTACTTTCTTGGAAATCCACATGGTTGTATCGCTTTGGACATCAATCTTTTTGAAAACCACCTTCATATTGACCTCGCCCTTGCCGTTTAGTTTATCCGTGTCAAACGTTCCGGCTGGTGTGTCAATCGTCTCGGTCCCCTGATTACTAAAGTCGTAGCGGATCTCGGCACCCATTGCGTTCATCATGTTGGCAACAAGACCGCCCGAGTTACTCATTCGAATTGGGTCTTCGTTGCCGTTCTGAATAATGACTTCTTCACCAAAGCCACGAAGATTTTTCATAATATTGGCCGAATCACCTCTTAGTGCTTGCTCGGCGATTAAAGACTTCACGACCAGGCGCTTGCCCTTGGGTTTGCGCTTACCTTTTTTGCTTACTTTGAAGGTATCCATGCCCATCTCTATCCAGTAGTAGGGCTGTCCATTACGGATTTCTTTTTCCAGAATTGAGGTTTTAACGACTGTGATCGTTTCTTTGCCTTTGTGATTGGTGTCTGAGTCTTCACGCAATTGCCAGCTTCCTTCCGGAGATGCCGCCAAAAAGTCAAACTCGACGTTATTGGCGGAGGCCATAGATGTGAACAGAAACGTGGCCAATATCAAATTAATGAGCGCTGTAATACAAAATTTCATGGTTACCTCGATAAAATCCTTTACTATCTGTTTTGTAGCATCATTAAAACATACTTCACAATCATTCGACACATGCCAACGTTATCTTCCATTGAAATAGAAAAGTCATATTTACACTTCTCAGCGGCCCACTTCACCATTTTTTCGGCGACTAATCGTGAACGATTGCATGGTCACAACTGGCGTATCGCGGTTGAGATCACCGGTGAGATTGGTGCAGACGGTTTGTGTTTTGATTACGCGATCTATAAGAAAATCTTAAAAGATCTGTGTGCCAAATACGATGAATACACATTGATCGCGGAGCAGTCACCGTATCTCACGATCACTGAGGACGATGACTTTTATTTTGTCGAACACAATGGGCGAACACAGCCTCTTCTAAAAACCGATACCATATTGTTGCCGGTGAAAAATGTCACGATTGAATCTTTGTCGCACTATTTTTTGTCTGAATTAACCCGTGACCAAGCCCATCTAGACGAGTTGAATATTCACGCGTTTGAGATGCGAGTTTCGTCTGGCCCCAATCAATGGGGCATTGCTCGCTGGAGTCGGTAATGTCATTGCTGGCCGTTCCAAATTCAAGCATTCAAGAGCGCCGAGAACGAGTATTTTTGGTTCTCGCAGGTTTTTTCTTGTGCGCAATGACGTTACTGAATGTGATTGGGATCACGCGTTTTGTGCAACTTGGGCCAATGCAACTGGCAGTTGGTGTATTGGCCTACCCACTGACGTTTCTGTGTACAGATTTGATTTCGGAACTTTACGGTCGCTCGCGGGCGAACTTTATGGTTTCCGTGGGCTTGCTTCTGAACGGTTTTATTTTACTTGTAATGTGGTTGGGTAATACATTGCCAGCGATAGACCCCAGCGCTCAGCCACCCTGGCAAACATTAGCGCTGGCAAGCGATGTTGGTCTACCCAATGGTTCATCTGTGAGTGGTTCTGTAGAGTTATTCAGTTTGATTTATGCAAACACCACTGGCGCAGTCTTTGCTTCAATGCTTGCCTATGTACTTGCGCAATACGTTGATGTTTTTTTGTTTCATTGGATAAAGCAAAAAACCAATGGCAAGCATTTGTGGCTTCGCAATAATGGTAGTACCTTAGTCAGTCAAGCGGTTGATTCTATCACGGTCATTAGTATCACCTTCGGAGCTGTTGTGTTGGCGGGTGATATGACGATTGCGATTGCCATTGGTCTAATGTTGAGTAACTACGTATTCAAGTTGGTTTCAGCGCTTGCTGATACTCCGATAATCTATATTTTGGTGCACAAGTTAAGGCCATACTTACAAATAGAGGAGGGCCAATATGCGGTCAATAATCTCGGATCAGAGCAACAACAAGGAGATAAATCGTGAATAAAGTACTTGTGATAACCGGCGCGAGTAAAGGTATTGGTTTTGCCTCTGCACAACTATTTTTAAAACAAGGCTATCGCGTTATCAATGTCTCTCGATCACGGTGTGACATAGAGGGTGTATTCAACTTGAGTGTTGATTTGCTCAGTCATGCATGGGCCGAGGAGTTTGGTGCTGAGTTACTCACACTGGTTGGCGATCCCGAAGAGATGGTGTTGGTGCATAATGCAGCAATGATGACCAAAGAATCGGTCAGTGATATACAGGCGAATACACTGCGAGATGTACTGCAGTTAAACGTTATCGCCGCTGCGCAACTCAATACCCTGTTGATTCCAAAAATGAAGCAAGGCTCATCCATTATCTATATTAGCTCGACACTGGGCCGAAAAGCTGTGGCGAACACACATGCTTATGTGGTATCCAAGCACGCCGTGATAGGACAAATGAGGGCGAGTTGCCAGGACTTGGCTGGCAGTATGATTCATACGGCTGCGGTCTGCCCGGGATTTACTGAAACCGAAATGCTGAGTGAGCACCTCGGAGCAAACCCGGAAATCCATCAGCAAATAACCGCCGGCATCGCGCACCAGCGTTTGGCACAACCAAGCGAGATTGCCGATACTATTTGGTTTGCAAGTCAAAATCCGGTGATAAACGGGGCCATCATCGACGCTAACCTTGGTCAAATCGAAACCTGAGCCATGTCCTCGACTGCGGTTCTAGAATATCGGCTCTAAGGCGTTTGTCGCTCCTTCAGCGAACATCTATAATAATGAGCTTTTCCAAGACGTAATCGCCCCTTGAAACAAACGCCTCTCAAACTCAACGACGAACTCGATTCTCAGGCTCTGGCGACCGCCAGTTTAGAGAATCTATATCGAATATTTACCGTTCCGGAGGCACCGAATAGTACCTTAGGCGCGATAGATAAAGAAATTTCAGATAATTTGATGGGGTTTCTAGGTGACCGGATTGTTGCACGAGAGCGCTCTTTAAGCGCGATCGAAGAGGATTTTTCGAATTCGGATATACCTGAAGTACCTCAATTCGTATCTGAGTACACCGAGTTCGTGCTGGATAAACTCGTGGCTCACTCAGTACACACATCGGCGCCGGGTTTTATTGGTCATATGGCGACGCCTTTGCCCTATTTCATGTTACCGCTGTCGCGAATCATGGTGGCGCTAAACCAAAATCTGGTCAAAATTGAAACGTCCAAAGCGTTTACGCCGCTTGAACGACAGGTTCTTGGTATGTTGCACGGTTTGGTTTACCAGCGTGATGATGCTTTCTACCGAGAAAATTTGCACAACAGCCGCCGCGCATTGGGCACCTTTTGTTCGGGCGGTACAACCGCGAATATTTCCGCATTGTGGGTTGCTCGGAACCAAATGTTTCGTTCGACATCTGACTTTGGTGGCATCGCCAAAGAAGGTTTAGTTCGATCATTGAAATACAAAGGCTATGATGATGTTGCCATTGTTGTCTCAGAACGTGGTCATTATTCATTGGGTAAGTCTGCCGACGTCCTCGGCATTGGACGAGAAAATGTTATCTCGGTTAGAACCGATGCAAATCATAAAGTCGACGCCGTAGAGATGCGATTAAAGTGTCAGGAGTTGCGTGAGAATAATATCGGGATTATCGCGATTGTGGGTATCGCTGGGGCTACCGAAACTGGGCAGGTCGACCCTTTAGATGAATTGGCTAAAATTGCAGCCGAGTTTGATACCCATTTTCATGTCGATGCGGCCTGGGGCGGGCCAACTTTGTTGTCAAACACTCATAAACATGTGATGAAAGGCATTGAGCTGGCGGATTCGGTTACCATTGATGCGCATAAGCAACTCTATGTGCCGATGGGCGCAGGAATGGTTATCTTTAAAGACCCAACGTCTATAGGTGCAGTGGAGCACCATGCCGAATACATACTTCGAGCGGGTTCAAAAGATCTGGGACAATATTCGATCGAAGGCAGTCGCCCCGGAATGGCAATGTTAGTTCATGCCGCCTTTCACATTATTGGTCGTAAAGGCTATGAAATTTTAATTGATCAAAATGTGGAGAAAGCGAAAGCATTTGCCCGAATGATCGATGCAAAGGCGGACTTTGAACTTATTACCGATCCCGAATTGAACATCTTGAACTATCGCTATGTGCCCGAAAAAATTCAAGCCAGGCTCAAAGTCGCATCGCATGAGGAGCAGAAAGTAATTAATGAAATACTCGATCGTGCCAATCAACGCATGCAAAAACAACAACGTGCTGCTGGTAAAACGTTCGTCTCGAGAACCCGTTTTTCACAGCACAAGTATGGCGGTGAAGCGGTTTCGGTATTCAGAGTTGTGATGGCTAATCCGATGACAACCTTAGAAACCTTAGGCGCGATATTAGAAGAACAATTAGAGCTCGCAAAGCGTAAGGGAACCGCCGAAATCATTGACGAAATCTCAGCCTTAGATCACTAGATCAGTTTTATTGATTACTGTGCCGCCTAAGTTGGTACTAAGGTCATCTTGATGATTACTTAGGGAATCACTAAAACCCAATGAATATTCATAAGGTGAGGCTTGTTTGTTCGATCACTATCAATCGTCATATCGAAGGACACTGCGAAATTTGTTAGCCTGGCGTAATCAATCCATAAAAAAACGAGGCCGCTTCGGGGGGAATGAAGCGACCTCAAATTACCCTACTAGTGGCAAATAGGTCGGTTACCGCTACACACGGTAGGTTGATACGCTGCTACCGAATCACGTAGCTCTTTCATAGTGAAAATTCGAGCATTGTGAGCCGTGGTAATTTTGTCGATATCGATATTAAGTTTTTCCAGCTCATTAAACATATCAACGCTGCTAGAACTGGCAGTGGGCAAGCCTTTGGCAAACGGCGATCCGTAATGATCGGCAATGAACACCGTTTTTTCGGCCGGTGAATACATCACTAAAAAACTTGCTGCATGTGAGGTAGACACCTCATAGACTTCGATACGACTGCGACCATCGCCCAAGGTCGTTCTAGCCCCCGATTTGTAAAATGCAGTGTTGCCAGGTGCAGGGCTAATCGAGTCTCGCACCGTTTCGACGTTATCAGCAACTGTTACCACCTTTGCGCCCAATTCGACTGCTTCGCCGATGCCGCCAATATGATCTGAGTGGTGGTGCGTAACGATTTGGTGGCTAAGGGGTTTAAAGCTACCGCTTTCTTTTTGAAAGTGATTCAAACGCGTGCTCAATCCAGGGTAACCACCTGCTGCAACTACGCCAATAGAAGTATCGGCGAACAATGAGAAGCCGCCGTTTTGGCCAATGTGATACAGTCGGTCAGACAGCTTATTAATCACCATGTTCGATGCGTCGATTCGCTCACCTTCGGCTTTTAGGTTGTCTGGTAAGGCAACACTGGACGCCTCGATACCTTGGTTAAAACTAAGTGCATGTTTTGTACTTATGAGGTTGGGCTGACCGGCCACAAAGAAATTAATCGCCGTAGCCGTGGTGATATCGCCGACTTTAGTGTGTCCGGAGAATACGTAGGACAGGTCTCCTAAATTGGGGTTTTCACGTACCATCTTCGACACTAAGAATGTTTCTGCATCAACGAATAGGTTTAAGTCTGGGCTGCTAGGAAATGGCATGGAAACAACGTGATGAAGTCGGTTCATATAGTTCACATCGTCTTTAAGTACTGCTTTATCCTTTACTTGATTGAGTTCATACACCAACACCGCATCAGACGTTCTCATGGATCCACCAGCAAATACATGTGGATCCACATTATTTGCCTCACCATAGGTGCCTGCTTGATAGTTTATTGTGTACGCTTTTTCACCATCACTTATTGTTGCGCCTTGAAATGATCCTGAACGCCCTTCATTCCAAGTATCGTAGACGGCGCGATTATTCTTAATATCCACGCTAAGTACCTGTTTGTTTGTAGATACTTCCATGAGAGATGGCGTGTGGCTTTGCCCAGTTGTTGGGCTTAAAAAGTGGTCGACGATGGTATAACTATTTAGATTTACCAGGGCTTCGCCGCCATAAGCTTGCGTAATTTTTTCAATCAATTGATCTTCTTTTTCTCCAGCGATTGAGGTGCTGGAAACGGCGAGTATCGTGATTAATGAAACGAGTAGACGTGGTGTCATAGGAAGCTCCTTTGAAATGGTTAATGCAACTGTGTTTATCGTTGCTTAGACATAAAGATGCTCTTATGAGCAAAAAGGTCTCAAAGCTTTGTGCAGAACCACTCAATAGTAAGAGGCGAAGGTGTTCATTCTGTACACGTACCGTCGAAAATTATAATTGACGTAATGGTAACTCGGTCGTGTTCTTAATCTCGGTTACCGAGATGTGTGAATGAACTTCGCCGATCATCGGTACCGCTAATAAACGACTCCGAACAAATTTTTCATAGTGCCTGATATCTTTAACCACCACTTTTAGCATGTAGTCCCAGGCGCCGGTCATGGTGTAGCATTCGACGACTTCGTCTAATAGCTTTACTGCATCTTCAAACATTTCCATATTTTTTCGACCAGCCTGACTTAAATTAATGGTGGTGAAGGCGACCAGCTCCATTCCTAACGCTTCTTTACTCAATATTGCGACCTTCTTTTCGATCACACCTTCTTCTTCGAGTCGGTTAATTCGTCGCCACGCAGGTGATTGACTCATGTTAAGTTTTTCAGCCACCTCGCTTGAGCTTCGGTCGGAGTTAACTTGCATTAATTCTAAAATTTTTACGTCTTGGGAAGTCAGTTCTACAGTCATGTTTGATTATATAATTCTATAAAATATATTATTTGGTCTAATTTAGACTAAATAAGCCATCATTGCGACTGACACAGCATAAAAAGTGCGGCGCTGAATAGATATACTTTTGACAATAAAAATAACGTATTAAGTATTAATTTTGAGGATGGAGCATGCCCCTTAGTCATTCTACGCAACATTCGTTGCAAACCGACACGCAAAAAGGTGATCCTGAGTTGAGAGATGTGTCGTTGGACGATAAATATTCTTTAGACACCGCGCGAGCTTATTTGACCGGCATTGATGCCTTAGTGCGCTTACCTATTTTGCAGCATCAGCGTGATCAGGAACGTGGCTTAAACACCGCCGGCTTTGTCTCAGGTTATCGCGGTTCTCCGTTAGGTGGTGTCGATCAGGCAATGTGGAATGCTGAATCGTATCTCGATAAGCACAATATACGATTTGTCCCAGGGGTGAATGAAGATCTCGCGGCCACTGCGGTTAGAGGCTCACAAGAAGTTGGCCTGATGCAGGGAAGCCAATACGATGGCGTTTTTGGCATGTGGTACGGCAAAGGCCCCGGGCTTGATCGCAGTATCGATGCGTTTCGTCACGCTAACGCTGCCGGCACCGCAAAGCACGGTGGTGTGCTCGCCGTTGTTGGTGATGACCACGGCTGTAAATCGTCTACCTATCCATATCAATCAGAGCACCTGTTTATGAGTATGTCTATGCCAGTACTGGCACCGGCGAATGTTCAGGAAGTGCTTGATCTCGGCATATATGGCTGGGAGCTCTCTCGTTATTGTGGCTGCTGGGTAGGTTTAAAAGCGATTACTGAAAATATGGATTCGGCAATTTCTGCCGAGATCGACCCCGATCGTGTTTCGATTAAATTGCCAAAGGATTTTGAAATGCCAGACGGTGGCGTGAATGTGCGCTGGCCCGATTCGCCTTTGGAACAAGAAGAGCGACTCAACAAATATAAGATATACGCTGCGTTGGCCTTTGCCAGAGAGAATGAATTAAACAAAATAGTGATCGATACACCAAGCCCAAAACTTGGAATCATTACTTCGGGTAAGAGTTACCTGGATGTATTACAGGCGTTCGACGATCTAGGTTTGAGTGAGGAGCTTGCGAGTGAAATTGGCGTACGAGTATATAAAGTGGGTATGCCTTGGCCGCTTGAACCCGTCAAGACGCATGAATTTGCGACCGGTTTGGAAGAAATTTTAGTGGTCGAAGAAAAGCGCTCGGTAATGGAAGACCAGTTGACCGGCCAGCTCTACAATTGGCCCGTGGATGAACGACCACAAGTAGTCGGTGAGTATGATGAAAATGGCGAAGAATTATTGACCAATCTTTCTGAACTCACGCCCGCAATGATTGCTCGTGTGATCGCCAAACGCTTAGAGCGGTTTTACTCGAGCGAAATGGTTAAGGAGCGAGTCGAGTTCATTAACCGTAAAGAACGTCGTTTGGCGAAGCCAAGAAAAGTCTCAGAGCGCAAAGCAACCTTTTGCTCCGGCTGCCCACACAATACCTCGACCGAGGTGCCAGAAGGATCCATTGCCGCTGGCGGTATTGGTTGTCATTACATGAGTACCTGGAGTAAATCCAGACCCGCACACAATTACACCCACATGGGCGGTGAAGGCGTGACCTGGGTGGGTATGGCGCCGTTTACTGACACAAAGCATATTTTCCAAAATTTAGGTGATGGAACGTATTTTCATTCTGGCATATTGGCGATTCGTCAGGCGGTTGCAGCGAAAGCCAACATCACCTATAAAATTCTATACAACGATGCCGTTGCCATGACCGGCGGTCAAAAGGTCGATGGCAGTCTGACAGTACCCGAATTAGTGCTGCAGTTAAAAGGCGAGGGCATTGAGAGAATCGAAATTGTCGCTGAACAACCTGGTGTGCACACAGCTTTGCAAGATTCGGTAGTCAATGTTAGCCACCGCTCGAAGTTGATCAGTGTGCAGGAATCCTTACGAGAAACGAAGGGCACTACGGTGCTTATTTATGACCAGGTCTGCGCCACTGAAAAGCGTCGAAGGCGTAAACGCGGAACCATGCCAGTTGCGCCCAAAAAAGCGTTCATAAATGATTTAGTGTGCGAAGGTTGTGGTGATTGCAGCGCGAAATCTAATTGCTTATCTGTAATTCCCAAAGAAACCGAGTTTGGTCGCAAGCGCAAAATAGATCAGGCAAGCTGTAACCAGGATTTATCGTGTGTAAAAGGCTTCTGCCCAAGTTTTATAACCGTAAGCGGTGGTGTATTAAAGCGTCCAGAACCCATAGCTCCTTCTGAGGAAGTTTTACCCGAGCCACGAATGCCGGCCCTGGATCAGCCTTGGAATGTATTGGTGACCGGCGTCGGCGGCACTGGGGTACTTACCGTTACGGCTGTATTGTCGATGGCTGCGCACTTAGAGTACAAAGGCGTCGCAACCATGAATCAAACCGGCCTGGCTCAAAAATTTGGACCGGTGGTAAGTCATCTTCGTATCGCAAATAGACAACGAGAAATTCACGCAGTTCGCATACCGGCTGGAGACGCCGATCTGGTGCTTGGCGCCGATCTCTTAGTCACGGCAACCGATGACGCATTGGCTAAAATGCATGATCAGCGAAGTCACGCCGTAGTGAATGATACCGTGACTGCAACGGCTGAATTCATCGACAATCCCGATGTTGTATTTCAGGTTGATGCTATGAAAAACAGCATTGTTGATGAGCTCGGAGAAGGCCGAGCTGATTTTATCGCTGCGGGCGAGTTATCCGAAGGATTACTGGGTGATCCAATTGCGACCAATTTGTTTTTGGTCGGCTATGCCTATCAAAAAGGTTTGCTGCCGGTTTCTGCCAAGGCGATACATAAAGCATTAGAACTTAATGGCGTAAAAGTAGAATTTAATCAGCAAGCTTTTAATTGGGGCCGACGAGCATTCCTGAACCTTCAGGAAGTAGAGCAGGCAGCCGGGGTAGTCGAAAAGCGATTCACTCCATTGGAACAGGTTGGCGATATTGTTGATCACAGAGTCAAAGAGTTAACGGCCTATCAAAATACAGCGTATGCCAATCAATACAAAACGATTGTTGATAAAGTAATTAGTGCGGAGAGCGCTATTTTGGATAGCTCACATGAGGAGCTGATTTTGAGCAAGGCGGTAGCCAAAGCACTTTACAAAACTATGGCTATCAAGGATGAATATGAGGTGGCCAGGTTGTACACAGATGGTCGCTTTAAAGCTCAGCTTGAACAAACTTTCGAAGGCAATCCATCAATTAGTTTTCATTTGGCTCCGCCTATTTTGTCCAAGAAAGGCTCGCCTCGTAAAATTGAGTTTGGGTCGTACATGTATACCGCGTTCAAGTTGCTTGCCAAATTGAAGGGTTTAAGGGGCAGTGCGTTTGATTTATTTGGATATTCAGCGGAACGCAAAATGGAAGTCCGTTTGATAGAAGAATTAGAGCTGACTATCGACGTGCTTCTTAACTCGCTTAATCTGCAAAACCGTCAGCTTGCTACAGAAATTGTTGAGCTGTATCTAGGGGTTCGCGGTTACGGTCATGTCAAAGAAAAGAATTACCACCAGTATCGATTGAGACTCAAGCAACAGCTAGGCCGTTATGCCGATGCTGACTCTGCTTTGAAATCAATTAATGTTGAAGTCGCTAATGTCGCTTAAGGCTGACACGAAACACGAATAACACCGAGCTAATACTAAATCACGGAATAACACCATGAACGTTACTTTGTCTCCGTCTTACGATGATCACGAAAAAGTAGTCTTTATTGACGATGCTGAAACTGGCTTGAACGCGATTATCGCAATTCATAACACCAATCTGGGGCCTGCTGTTGGCGGTTGCCGAATGTTTCCTTATGCCAGCCGCGCAGAGGCATTGGAAGACGTGCTCAGACTAAGCCGTGGCATGACCTATAAATCGGCTCTGGCTGGTTTACCAATGGGGGGCGGTAAAGCCGTAATCATTGGCGATCCATCAACTCAGAAGTCGCCTTCCATGTTTAAGAAAATGGGGCAATTTATTGATTCTCTTAATGGTCAGTATATTAGCGCTGAAGATTCGGGTACCAGTGTTCGAGATCTGAAAATAATGTCCCAACAGACCCAGCATGTGCTTGGTATTAATGACGAGCAAGAGTTCGGTGGAGACCCATCACCACTCACAGCACACGGTATTTTTTGTGGAATTCAAGCGGCCGTGGAGCATAAGTTTGGGCGTAGCAGTTTGAGTGGTGTGCGAGTTGCCGTTCAAGGCGTCGGCGCCGTAGGGCGATATTTAACCAAGGAACTTATCGCATCCGGTGCAGATGTTTATGCAGCCGATATTAACTCGGCTAATCTCGAGGCGGCGGAAGCGCTAGGCGCCAAACTGGTGGAAACCGATGAAATAGTAGCCCTGGACGCCGACGTGTTTTCTCCGTGTGCAATGGGTGCGGTTATCAACGATGTAAGTATCGCCAAGCTTAGCGCGCCAATCGTGGCTGGCGGCGCTAATAATCAGCTCGCTGTGCCGCAACATGGGGAGATGCTGCGTAAACGTGGTGTGCTTTATGCGCCGGATTTCGTTATCAATGCAGGCGGAATTATTGAAATATGTCGTCAATATCAGAACACTTCAGTAGCCGATTGTTATGGTCAGATCGAAGAAATCGGTGCAACCTTGACGCAAATTTTTGAGCAAAGTAGTGAGCAACAGGTTTGCACGAGTGTGGTAGCTGAGCAGATCGCCGAACAGCGGTTTAACAACGCACCAGCGGGTGACTCAAGCGACGTTAATTCTGTTAGCTCCGCAGCTTAGATAAATTAGATAAAACTTACGATTGAGAGAGCAAGAACGGATAAAGAAGCGAGAAACCATGCTTTTATAATCTAAGGCTGCATTTTCTATTTTCGAGGTAGAGTACAGGAGGTTGCTAGTAAGCTGGGTATGTATCCGTTACCATAGGCTACCGACTCGAAAATAATAGCTAAAAAGGGACGCACGTAATGATTATTGTGCCTGTTGAAAAGAAGGTCGATTGGAAGCGACCACCCATCGTATTGATTTTTTTAGTGGCAATAAACGTTCTGGTGTTTGCCTTTTATCAAAGTGGAGATCTCGACCGTTTGACTGATGCGGTTGAAAGCTATGAGCAAAGAGGCTTGTTCCAGAAGGAGTGGGCCGCGTATAAGTCTTATGCGCGGCGCAGAGACATGCCGTTCGAGCTCGATGAATCAGACCCGAATATGCCTTGGATGATCGTTTCGGATAAGGGTTTTGATCGATTCATGCGGAAAAATCATCGTCACTATATTAATGATGACGATTATGAACGCTGGCGTGAAGCTCGAGATCACGTCGAAGAGTCGTCATCCAAATTGAGTGGTGCCGCATTTGGGCTTGATTCTGCGAATGTTAGCCCAATTCAACTCATTACCCACCAGTTCCTGCACGGCGGCGTGATGCATATTCTCGGCAATATGGTGTTTCTAGTTCTTACCGGTTTTGCGGTTGAGGCGGCATTAGGGAGTTTGAGATTCTTGGGTTTTTACCTTCTTTCCGGGGTAGGGGCGGGCCTTTTGTTTGCGTTGTTTGAATCGAGTGGAGTTACCCTGGTGGGAGCGTCGGGGTCGATCTCTGGCGTTATGGCCATGTATGTTGCCTTGTTTCAAATGCGCAAAATACAGTTCTTTTATTGGTTCTTTATATTTACGGGTTATGTGCGTGCCGCGGCAATTATCATGCTCCCGTTTTATGTTGGTTTCGAAGTCTATAATTTCGTAAGTGATGATGGTTCTAATGTCGCTTACACCGCTCATATTGGTGGCTTTTTAGTCGGTGCCACCCTGGTGTTTATTACTCAGAACATTAATAAATCTGGTATTGATGAACGGTACATTGAAGCTGAGCCGGAAGAAGTTGATCCGTTTGCACAGTCTTTGAACAAATTGTACACCTTAATAGCACACTGTGAATTCAAACGAGCCTGGGAGATTTTGAAACCGTTAAAAGCCAAGTACCCAAATCGCCCAATTCTAATAGAAATAGAATACAACCTTGTACGGGCGTTGCACCCCAGAAAGCTGAACGACTATTTAAAACATCGTATGGATAAGGCCGGTAACAATAAATCGCTGATTCATGCACAAATTCGCGAATGGCAAGCTTATACGCCTGAGCAAAGGCAAAACCTAAGTTTCGCTAAGAAAAGTACGTTGCTACAAAACGCTCTCGATGATGACGCATTTGCGGTGGCAGAGAATATTTTTAACGACCTGAAATCTGATACGGATAAGAATTTGGACATTGCCATGCTGGCTAAACGGCTGGCGGTTTATTGTCAAAGTACACGTCAACCCGACAAGACAACAAAATACAATACGCTTGCAGCTCAGCTGGCACAATCCAATGTTAATTTGGTTAACGCTAATGGCGAGGGTGATTATGACGTGTAAATTTCATCCATTGGACGCTGCGATAAATCATTGCGCTATTTGCAAAGCGGACTATTGTGAATTCTGTTCAGATGAGTCTGCTGCGAGAGATTCACGCTATGCTCGCTCAGAGCAAGTAGAGCATAATTGTTTTGTCTGCAGAGGCCCACTTGAGCCAATCGGCACAGCGCAGCTGATCCCTCCTTTTTGGAGTCGTTTGACCGACGTTTATCGTTATCCGTTAAACATCGAGGCGATTATTGCTCTACTTGTTGTGTCATTGCTGACTGCATTCATCGGTAACGCCAGCTTACTATTGATTTTGCCTTCCATTGCGATGATGTTGTATTCCTTCGCTTGTTTGCGCGAAACCGCAAAAGGTAACCTCAAAGCGCCGGGCTTAGAGGCGTGTTTTGAAGGATCTGTTGCTCAAATAATATATGTCCTTATTGCCGTGTTGGTGCTTGGCTCAGGGGTTTACAACGTATTCAAATATTTTGGCACTGGCCTTGGCATTATGGCGAGCGCGTTCTTTATTTTAGCGATACCGGCGATCATCATTATTATAGCCGTAGAGGAAGAGCTAGGCCCCGCACTGAACCCTGCAGAATTGTTCTCGGTAATGCGCGCAACGGGTATATCTTACTTCGTGATGATTCTGTTTATCATTATTATGATGTCGTCAGTATTCGTTTTGATTGCTTTTTTTGGTGTTCAGGCCGATTCATTTATTGGCATTCTGTTGCAATCTTTAATCAGCAATTATTATAGTGTGGTGACGTACCACATCATGGGATATCTGGTGTATCAGAATCACCAAGAGCTTGGGTTTAAAACCAATATTAAGCGTGAAAAAGGAGCAGCTGCCAGGACTGATCTGGAACGTGATAAGGCGCGCTTAGAGGTGTTAATAAAGGCTGGCGATTATGAAACGGCCAGCGATATTGCTCGTAAGCTTTTAAATGAGCCAAGTGCCAACCTTTGGGACTGGTCTCGCGCCTTTACTCTTATGTGTGTGTCTCAACCAAGCGAGAAAGCCATACTCATGTTCAACGATTATGCCAGTAAGCTAGACGCCACAGGCGAGACGGATAAATTAGCCGATGCGTATTTACAATTGAAAAAACAGCAGCCAGAATTTGTGATTAAGAATCACGAACAACGGTTATTAGTCGCTAAAAGCTTGTTCGAAACAGGGCAATATTCGCAGGTAGTGAACTTACTTCACATGTTTCATCAGGAAAGTAAGGACAATAGCCATATTACTCGTGCGCTCAAGCTATTGAGTGAAAGTTTGTCGTCAATTCCTGGAAACGACAAACTCGCGAACCAATACGAAACTTTGTATCAATTGCAGCTTAGAAAAGCTTAACGGCCAGCGAGTGCAATGAACATTTAACTAAATTGAGGAAAACATGCGTCAATTAATTTTAGCCATCACTATCGGCTTATTTCTTGCAGCTTGCGGTGATCAAGCATCGAATCAGAGTAACGCACCTGCCAATAATAACGCTGAGCCAACCGCTCAAGTCGAGGCTGCGATTGCGGATTCTAACGAGCAGTCGACGAGCGAAGAGCTCAATGAATGGTTTGAAAAGCAATATGAAATGGAGCTGATGAGAAGTCCCATGTCGCTAACCTCACTAGGGCGTAAAGAGCGCTATGGCGAGATTGACGATATGAGTGAGGCCGCAGAAATCGCTGAGCTTGAGTGGAAGCGTAATTCGGTGGCTGAAATGAAACAGCTTTTTGAATACGACAAGCTTAATGAGGATGCCAAGCTGTCTTATGATCTTTGGGAATACCAGTATACGCTGGCAGAGCAAGGCGCAAAGTTTCGTCGCAGTCGCTACATTTTCAATCAGATGAATGGTGTGCATGCCTATTTACCTACGTTTATGATGAGTTTTCATAAGGTAGAGTCGCTAAGCGACATGCAGGCTTATATCTCACGCTTAACTGAGTTGGGCCGCGCTATGAATCAGCTGGTTGATCGGGCTAAGTTAAATGCGTCCGAGGGTATTAGGCCACCGCGGTTTGCCTATGAGGTGGTTCGAGATGAAGCTGAGTCAATAATTACGGGCGTTCCATTTACCGAAACTGATACCGATTCCTCTTTATGGGCGGATGTTCAATCTAAGGTCAAGACCTTAATAGACACAAAAGCAATTAGTCAGGAACAAGCAGCCCCGTTACTAGAGAGCGCTAAGAAGGCATTGCTAAACGACTTCGCGCCCTCGTATAAGAATCTGATTACGTTTGTCAAAACGGACATCGATAACACGTCTGCAGAGTCACAGGGTGTGCACGCCAATCCAAACGGAGATGAGTATTACGCCTATCGCTTGAACGCAATGACGACTACCGACATGAACGCTGATGAAATACATCAACTCGGGTTGAGCGAAGTAGAACGCCTTCGCGCTGAAATGGAGGCCATTAAGGTCAAATCGGGATTCGATGGGTCGCTTCAAGAATTTTTTGCTTACATAAGAGACAGTCAGGATAACGAGAAGTTTTATTTCCCTAACACCGATGAAGGTCGTCAAGGTTATATTGATGACGCGACTGCTGCGATCGATAATATCAAAAAAGAGTTGCCGAATTACTTCGGAATCTTGCCGAAGGGAGACTTGATTGTAAAGCGTGTGGAATCTTTTCGTGAACAAGATGGTGCTCCTCAGCATTACTTTCCAGGTACGCCAGATGGTTCGCGACCGGGTATCTACTATGCGCACCTTTCAGATATGAGTACGATGCCAAAGAACGAACTTGAAGTGATCGCATATCACGAAGGCTTGCCTGGTCATCATATGCAAATCGCGATCGCACAGGAATTAAAAGGTATTCCAACCTTCCGAACTCAGGCGCGCTTCACCGCGTACTCTGAGGGTTGGGCCTTATATTCTGAGAAGTTGGCGAAAGAGATGCCAAATACCTTCACCGATTTGCATTCAGATTTTGGTCGTTTAGGCAGTGAAATCTGGCGTGCGATTAGGCTGGTTGTTGATAGTGGCATGCACAGCAAAAAGTGGAGCGAACAGCAGGCGATCGATTTCTTCTCTGCGAATTCGCCAGCGCCACTGGAAACTATTCGTACCGAAATTCGCCGCTATATGGTTTGGCCTGGCCAGGCAACATCATATAAAGTGGGTATGATTAAAATTCAACAGTTGCGAGAGAAGGCTGAAACTGAGTTGGGAGACAAATTCGATATCAGAGCATTTCATGATACCGTGCTGGGCGGTGGTGCTTTACCAATGAGCATGCTCGATCGAAAAGTATCAGCTTGGATAGATTCACAGAAATAGTGTTTCTAAGATTGGGCTAAAATAACCCAAACGTGTCTGGGTTATTGATGAAACCAGCCAGGCAGTGCTCTCTCAAATGCACATTTGATTAACATGATCTGGTGAGTCCGGCTTTGATTGCCGGGCTCATTCTCCTCTTGAGGGTAAATTTATATACGATGATGAATTTAAGATGGCGAGCCGCAGATCAAACGATCGGACAAAACTATATGAAACGATGGCACCTGGTGCGAAAACCGGGTGTTCGCAATCTATATCTGCATTTATATCTGGGCAGTGACGACGATAGAGCCCTGCATGATCACCCCTGGTCATCCTGGAGTATATTGCTATGGGGGAGCTTATTTGAGGTTACAAAGGACGGAGAAAAGCGTATCTGGCCATTAATACCAAAATTTCGATCAGCTGAGTACAGCCATCGACTTATCTTGAAGAGCAGTCGAGCTCTCACTCTTTTCTACACGGGCAAAAAAAGTCGTGAATGGGGATTCCACTGTCCTAACGGTTGGGTGCACTGGACCGAATTTACCGACGCTGAAGGCAATCAAACGGGCGCTGGTTGCGACGAGTAATGACTAGGTAAATTCTAAAACTCTTTCATTGTTGACAAGGTTTTATCGAGAAAAACACATCAATAGATTTTCAGACAAGTCACTATTGAGTGCGGATAAAACGAAAACACAAAAAAGGGAGCTAACAAATTGTTAGCTCCCTTCGCATTTATAAATTGCTCTTAAACTCTACGTTATCAGTTTATGTAGGTGTTCCTGAGCCAGCACAAGAAGTGACAGTACCACCCGTTGACGCGAGCGTGATAACCGACTGACTGCCGCCATCGTTTATTGTCACGTCCAAATTGCTGCCGTTTAATTGCCCTGAAACCATAAAAGCGGCGTAATTATTGTTAGCAGTATTAAAACTTGAAAACGTCACCGCTGGAAAGCTTGTTCCATCCCAAGGCGAGGTTAAAGTGACCAAGTTTTCAAGAGTAATATTCGCGGTGCCACTGGCGATACAAACTTGTACCGCAATTTGCCCCGTAGGTGACACACCGGGCACAGTAGGTGGCAATGTTGGTGCTGACGTAGGTGCGGCTGTCGGAGCTACGGTTGGTGCCGCGGTGGGAGCCGATGTAGGTGCAGACGTAGGAGCTGATGTTGGTGCCGATGTCGGAGCTGATGTCGGAGCTGATGTTGGTGCCGATGTCGGGGGCGCGATGATTAAAGTCATGATTAGAATCCTGATTGCGAGATATAAATCAATTAATTACGTGATCTATAACTGGGTTGATAATCGTAGTGTTAGAAGTTTAAACATCAAGACTATGGGATCGCGCCTGAACCAGCAAACATGCCAGACGTAATAGTGACTGTGCTTGTTTGAGCGTGTGCCGGCAAAACGATTGAATTGAATACTGGGCCTTTCCAGGCTTCGGGCAACAAAGCGCCGGCACCCATCACTCCACCACCAACGAGCATTTTTCGACGTTTGGCAGACTTACGGTCTTGCGCCTTATTCTGGTCGATCTGCTGATTATCTTGATCACGGTTTTTCATTTTATGGCCTCAGAATATTGAATATGTCCCTACTTTTATCGACTGCATGGCAGGGACTTATAATACAGTTAGTCAAAAGTATAGAACCATTTCAAGAAAAATAGAAGTCTCGATCGGCCGATCAGCAACTGGAATTCAAGGATTTATTGCCTTAGCGAGGAGCCTAATCTGAGGTGCGACCCGCAGAAATAGACTCTATTATTCCAAGGTCATGATGATCCAGTTTAGACCTTGCGTTTTGATAGATGCTCTATGTAACGGTCGGTTTACGATGGCGAAGAATATGATTTCAATAACTTAGCGCAGTTTCGAAATAATGCGATAACTCACACACACGGTGACGCCGCGAACCAAGAAGGCGAGCAACAATTGGGATCGAATTAGTTGGCATTTCGCGTTCAACACCCTATTCTAATATTGAACCTGAAAAATTACACAAGGTGTGATCTAGCATGCAACAGGATAATATTGACATAAAGGCCGTTAAACTGGCATTGGATCTGGATAAAGTTAAGAACATTGATCTGGAAAATGAAGCTGCATTGTCGGAAGAAGCAGCGTGTATTTTCTGCGTCCCTTTGATAGTGGCGACGATTATTGGGTGTTAGTTCTCCTCAAATTGAAAAATATGCGTTTCAAAGAGTTTGGTTATTAATGTTCATTTTTTACTCGCTGACAAGACTTCATGTTTAAGGTTCAATACAAAGACACAATTTATGCGTTGTATGAGAAATCGCCCCAGCATAGATGGTTTTTCGAACTTATTACCCAACTCGATCAGCTGTTTTTCAACGTAAATCTCGAGAATGCAGTAGAAAAGCAACATGCTTTTAAGGCGCTATTGATCAGGCATGAACCTCAAGATCTATATCGGCGGCTTTCAAGCTTGTATACCGATGTAATGGCGTTTGTGCTTAGCGATCAAACGCTTGATCTTCCATGCGGTCCCGGAGGTGTTCATCTTTACTATAATAACGACTTTACCTTAACGCTGTTGGCCTCAGATAAGATGCCAGATGAGAGTGGCCGCCAATTCTCATTGGCCCATAACTCAAGTATTTATTGTCTTGATGGTGAGATGTCGATTCAACGCTGGGAATATCAATCACCGTTAATTAATCAGTATTGGGATAGACAGTTATCGACCATAAAGTTGCGAGATGAGGAGTCAGTATTAGTCAAGCCAGGCGAATTCTTTGATACGGTTTGTTGGTCTGGCCTTGTCAAAGTCAATCTGCAAAATAGATTTGTTGCCCTCTCAATCTCAACAAAACCATTGCTGGATTTTCAAATTGAATTCGATTCGAATACTTTAACGCCACTGCGCATAATCGATGCCACGAGTGATAAATCTCAAATCAAAGTGTTACTAAAAATACTTCCCATGCTTTCTCAGAGCGGTTGTAATGTTGACGAGCTTATTGAGCTAGGTCTGGCTTCGCTGGATCACACGATTCGTTGGGAAGCAATCAAAGCTTCCGTATTAGCCGAGAGTGGTATCGCCGAACGAGCGTTATTATTGGGTTTACAAGATACCAACGATGATGTTCGGCAATCCTGCCAGCGTTTAATGAGTCAATGCGCTGTCTAGTTGGGTTCACCATGCACCAAAATACCTTGAAATTGTAAAGTGATATGGCTGAGATCATTGATCTAGAACCGCACGATTCAATAACTCTTGAGGAGGCTCGAGAGCAGCTGGATGCGGAGTTTAAGATTGAGGAAAAAGACAGTTGCTTACAGGTGGCTCATATCCTTAAAAAGCTGGGGCAGGACAAGCAATGGTTTGCTGACTTTCTGACCGCAAGGCTTACTCAACTATCCACAGGCATGAATAGCCCAGGCACCTTTCTACCAACGAGCCAGGTGTTTCTGATAGGTGGCTCAGAAAAAGGGTATATGTTACGCGCTATTGTTTGGATGCCACCTGACTCAGGCCACTCAGAAAATATTAGAAAAAATGTCTTTGTTGAAGACATTTATCACGATCATACGTTTGACTTACTAACCTTAAGTTTGTTTGGGCCTGGCTATGAAACCGAGCTGTTTCAATATAATCATGACCATGTCGATGGCATCGTCGGCGAGGAGGTCGAAATAGAGCGTCAAGGTCGGGTAAGCTTTACTCCGGGCCGCATGATTTTTATGCGGGCCAACGAAGATATTCATGCGCAGTTTCCACCTTCAGAAATGTCTATTTCCCTGAATATCATTTCATTACCGACCGATCGACTTGTTCGACGGCAGTATCGATTTGATCTTATCTCAGAGCGGCGCGCTAAGATTAGTCATATCGATTATGCGAGCGCGGTTTATAGCCAGGTTGCCTTGATAGAGGTCGCTGAAGCTGTGGGCGATGAGAACACTGGAGAAGTACTGTTTGATATCGCCAGACAGCACAGTAACCTATCTACTCGACTGGCCGCGTTGCGAGTTTTAAACACCAAATATTCTTGCAGCCACGAGGAATTGTTACGCTTGTCTGACGATAATGCCTTGCTAACAAAATCCATTGAAGACTATATCAAGAATAAGGGGTGATGGCCGAGCCTATATTCGTAGAGGCTGTCTGGGGGCGAGTGTGAGTGGCATCAATATTAAGAATTAAAGAAAAGGCCACCTCGAAATTAATCGAGGTGGCCTTTTTATTATTCGCTCTATAACAAGAGTAATCAATATTCGACCACGCTGCGAATACTCTTGCCCGCGTGCATTAAGTCAAAGGCGTCATTAATATCATCAAGCGGCATTTTATGGGTGATTAAATCGTCTATGTTGAGTTTACCGTCCATATACCAGTCGACAATTTTGGGCACGTCTGTACGGCCTCGTGCGCCACCAAATGCGGTCCCACGCCAGACGCGACCGGTGACTAATTGAAATGGTCGAGTGGAGATTTCTTGTCCTGCGCCTGCGACACCAATAATAATACTTTCACCCCAACCTTTGTGAGTACACTCAAGCGCCTGACGCATGGTATTAACATTGCCAATGCATTCGAATGAGTAGTCAGCACCTCCATTGGTTAGGTCAGCGATGGCTTCAATTAAGTCGTCGACATTCTTTGGATTAATGAAGTCTGTCATGCCAAAAGCCTTGGCTGTATCGACTTTACTTTCGTTAATGTCGATGCCAATTATTTTATCAGCCCCAACCATTTTCGCGCCTTGAATTACGTTTAAACCAATACCGCCCAGGCCAAACACCACGACATTTGACCCGGGTTCAACTTTCGCGTCGAAAACGACCGCACCAACACCGGTTGTTACACCGCAGCCGATGTAACAAATTTTGTCGAACGGAGCATCTTGACGAACTTTCGCCAAAGCGATCTCGGGAAGCACCGTGAAATTTGCGAACGTTGAGCACCCCATATAATGTAAAAGCGGTTTGCCTTGAAACGAAAAACGAGAGGTGCCGTCTGGCATCAGCCCTTGACCTTGAGTTGAACGAATTGCTTGGCAAAGGTTAGTTTTAGGGTGTAAACAATAATCGCATTCGCGGCATTCAGGCGTGTAAAGTGGTATCACATGATCGCCTGGTTTTAATGAGCTAACACCCGCACCGACCTCACGTACGATACCCGCCCCTTCATGCCCAAGAATTGCAGGAAATGCCCCTTCTGGGTCGTCGCCTGACAAGGTAAATGCGTCTGTGTGGCAAATGCCTGTTGCCATAACCTCAATAAGGACTTCACCGGCCTGTGGACCATCAAGTTGTACTGTTTCAAGGCTTAGGGGTTCGCCCGCGGCGAATGCAACGGCTGCTCTGGTATCCATAGGGTTCCTCGTGGTGTCTGTCTGAGATGAATTACTTTTGTTCGAGTGTACACCCGAAAATACATTTA
The DNA here is from genome assembly GCA_965230315.1 of Arenicella sp. GTDB lineage: Bacteria > Pseudomonadota > Gammaproteobacteria > Arenicellales > Arenicellaceae > Arenicella. Next base: position 1,675,551 of record CBDDKT010000002.1, on the reverse strand, counting down.
GGTTAAGTAAATTTTATAGCAGAACCAATTAGATTTGGCTGTTCTTGATAACGATAAACTGGCCTTTATTAGGGTCATCACACAGCATTTCGCACGCGATGCGTTCAGCGATTTTCTCTACGCTGACGAATTGCCAAGGCATGGCCCATGAAAGAGGCTTAAGAAATACATCGAGAGGAACCGCTTTGCCGTTCTTTAGGTAGCGGCGACCGTAAATGACACCCGGTTGAATAACGATGGCGCGATGTTCCTCAGACAGTTTAGAGAACTCTTCGGCCGCTTCAAATGCAAGGCGTTTTCCTTTTGCATAAGCTACACGATCACTGCGCATAAAAAACGGTATTCGTGCACCGACCAGCACTATTCGTTTGATACCGGCGTCACCGGCTTCTCGAATCGCATTAGCGTTAGCGGTGCCGTTCATAAACACTTGTTGATCGTATGCTTCTTCTGAAAATGTGGGCAACGGTGGAGAGCCGACCAGGGTTACAAGCCCGTCCAAGCGTTGCAACAATTGAGTATCTGGTGAACTCGCATCACCTTTACACCAACGTACTGATTCGCTCCACTTTCTGTCTTTCAGGTGAAGTGGTTTGTGGCCGGTACGGCTAAGGCAAACTGCACACACATCTCGCTCGAGCAATGCTTTGGCAACGCGTGTGCCAACAAATCCATTGCCGCCGTAAACGACTACTTTGGTTTTATGGGTAGCAATAGTGTTGGGTTTGGTTTTGTCCAATTTAATTCTATCTTGGTGCTCATTGGTGATCTGTTAGGAGAATAGCCGTAGGCTTGTTTAGGAAATGTGTTCTGCTGTCAACATCACATCTTTGGTGGTATAAAACAACTCAGTAAATAACATAAAAAAACCATGAAATTAGAAAACAAAATTGCCGTCGTTACGGGCGGGGCAGGTGGAATTGGAGCGGCGCTTTGTCGAGCATTGGCGAGTAAAGGTGCCAAGGTGGTCGTGTCCGATTTGGATCTTAGCGCAGCGCAGGCGATAGCTGATGAAATCGGAGGCATTGCGATCGCGTGCGATGTAAGTCGTGAAACTGATATTCAAGCGTTAGTTAGCGAAACCGAATCCGAGCTGGGCGACATCGATTTGTTTGTGTCGAATGCGGGTTTTGGCGTAGGCGAACCAGATCATGTGGCCTCAGCCAGCGATGATGTGTGGCAAAAGAACTGGGAGCTGCATGTGATGTCTCACGTTTGGGCGTCACGAGCGTTGCTGCCCAAAATGCTTGAACGCGGCGATGGCTACTTAGTTAATACGGCGTCGGCCGCGGGGCTTTTGGTGCAGATAGCGGATGCCGCTTATAGCGCGACCAAGCATGCGGCAGTATCTCTGGCCGAGTCGCTTGCGATTGGGCATGGTGATGACGGCATTAAAGTTTCGGTTGTTTGCCCACAATACGTAAATACCAATATTCTAGCGGTCTCAGAAGATCAACGTGAGAAAGAAATGCAGGGCGTAATTACCCCCGAAGAGTGTGCGGCGACAATCATAAAAGGCATTGAAGATGAAACCTTTATGATCTTGCCGCATAAAGAAGTCGCCGATTTTTATCGCAATCGAGCCAACGACCCTTCTCGATGGATAAATGGCATGCGACGATATCGCGCTGCTATGCTGGATGAAAATGGTAAGTTTGATTTTCGCAAAGTATTTAACATTACTTAAACCCGCGTTTGATTGTGGCGCGGTAAATTGCCATTTGACGCCTGTTAACCTTATATGATTCCGATTCGCGATGACAATCCACAAGTCGATATTCCAGTCGCGACCTATAGCTTAATTGCGTTGAATATCCTGGCTTGGGTTTTGTTCCAGGGGTTGGGAGATGAGTCGGCGCTAAATGCATCGGTGTGTCAATATGGATTAATACCGGGTGATCTGTTTGGCGATGGAACCGGCCAACGCGTGTGCCGACCTGTTGGTGGGTGGAGCGCCATGGTGTCGTCAATGTTTATGCATGGTAGCTGGATGCACATCATTGGCAATATGTGGTTTTTATGGGTGTTTGGCGACAATGTTGAAGACTCTATGGGCACGGTTCGTTTCTTTATTTTTTATTTAGTGTCGGGCTTGGCCGCCGCCGCTGCACAAATATTTTCAGACCCAGGGTCATTGATCCCGATGGTTGGGGCCTCAGGAGCGATAGGGGGTGTGATGGGTGCTTATATCGTTTTGTATCCGAGGGTAAAAGTACATCTGCTGGTTTTTATCATGATCTTTCGCGTACCTGCCATAGCCATGTTGGGTTACTGGGCCGGTGTGCAGGTTTTAGGTGGCATTTCATCGATCGGAGCCGGTGGTGGAGGAACCGCCTTCTGGGCGCATGTTGGTGGCTTCGTTGCTGGTGTGGTACTCGTTTGGCTGTTCAAAGATGACGAAATGCTGGTGAATCACCCCTACCATGGTTGGAAGCAAAGAGCGGATCCCGCCGATATTTGGAAGGACCCAAGTAATCGACAATAAAACTGAGCGTAAAACCGCTACACTAACAGCATTAAGAATAATATGGTGATATCGAGAAAACGGTGTTGCCGGCAAATATAATAGGCGAAAAACCGTGACCGACTTATTAGAACGAGCTCAGATGAGAGCGATGTATATGAGTGATACTGCATCAGTGATCGAAATCATCAGTGATCATGATGAAGACGATGGTGAGGCGGCTGAAGCTGAGTTTCACGACGAAGGCATTGACGGGCAGTTTGTCTTAGTTGACGGCGATACGGTGCTCGGTATTACGGGTTATCGAGAAGTGGAGAACTGCGATGGTACGTATTATTTGTCGTGGACGTATCTGGATGAAGACTGCCGTGGCCAGGGCTTAGGTAAAAAAATGCTGGGCTACGTTCTTGATCGTTTACGAAGTCAGGATGCACGAAAGATATTCGTAAAGGTTTCCGATTATCAGGAAAATGGTGTCAACATTTATGCCGCCGCGCTTAGTATGTATCAATCGTTCGGTTTTAAGATCGAGGTCGTTGGTGAAGATTTTTATGATGAAGGAGAATCTCAAACCATTCTTGGGCTGGAATTTAAACCGCAGTCTGAAGATCTCTCGGTGGCCGATGAGAAGCCTGTTATTCGCTTTAATGGTTTGTTCGAAATTGCTGAAACCGAGGGCGCCTATACGTTTGCTTGGACGGTTGAAAAATCGGCTGGATTTTTCGGCAAGCGCAGCTTCACTCCTGAGGATCTTGAACTGGGGTTACGTACTGTAAAAGAGCAGGGTGGGCGAAAGATCTTTTTGACTTTCCCATCTAATTTGGTTCTAATTCATAGGCCTCTTCAAGCTGTTGGGTTTAAGTATGTTGGGCAGCTCAAGGACTACTATGAAGAGGGCTTACATGAACTGCACTTTTCACATGATCTGGAAGGGCTGGTTTAGTCGCAATTAGCTTATAATTTGAAGAAGCGCAGCTTGCCCCTACTGTTACCAAGCTTAGAAAAAAACATAATATAAGAAACGGAGTTACTATGAACAACCTTATTCGTTACGTACCGATCGCCTTAATCGCGGGCTATTTTTTGTACATCAATTTTTCTGGACCAAGCTATGTCGAGGACGATATTGATCTAAACCAGGTATTGGACGTGACGGTAGAAACCATCTACGCCTTCGAAGAAAACCACCCTGAGTTTGCCACTGCGCAAGAGGACAATCAGGATGGTGCGTTCGTTCAATTCAGTGAAGACTTAGCGACCAATTACAATGCCGCGACTCCTGCGATCTATAAAGACCCGATTTCAGTATTGCCACAACAAGACGCCTCACTGATTGCCTTTGCCGATGCAAACGGTAACGGCAACTTTGATGATGGCGAAGACGCGCTCTATATGATTGAAGTTGATGGTGAAAACTCACGTGTTATTGCGACCAGTCGCAGCGGTGCTGTGAACGATTCACGCATCAGCGGCGCGGGTTTGTTAACTGGAATGTTGATCGGCAGTATGTTAAGCCGTCAACGCGCGTCTGGTGCTAACCCGGCCAGCAAGAAAACTCAAACTGCTAAGCAAGCAGCACGGTCACGCGCTGGTTCAGGTAGTCATTCTCGCGGCAAATAAGGTTTTAAGGGTGCTACCGGCGGCTTGGGTGTTTGCTCAAGCCGCCTTTACATTTAGATATCTTTATTCTGAGCAGGTTCATGCTCACTCATTAGTAGGCCTTTACTGTGTCTAATCACTCATCTCCAGTATCCTCTCTTAGTAATGCGCAAGCCGGTGTGTTGCTGTTTTCAATTCTTATCGTTGCGCTTTGTGGCATCGTATATGAACTGATCATCGGAACCGTGTCCAGCTATTTGCTGGGAAACAGTGTCTATCAGTTTTCTCTTACCATTGGCTTTTTTATGTTTGCCATGGGGGTAGGCTCCTGGATATCCAAATTCTTTGACAAAGAATATATCCGTAATTTTGTCACAATAGAGGTTGTGATCGCTCTGGTCGGCGGTATAAGCAGCACCTTGCTGTTTATGGCGTTTCCGTTCGCTCGCCCACTGTACGAGCTGACAATGTACACACTGATTCTGATTATTGGCGCGCTGGTGGGAATGGAAATCCCAATTCTGACGGCATTGCTGTCGCAGAAAGACGAGGTGCGAGATTCCATCGCAAATGTGATGTCGTTGGACTATCTTGGCGCCTTGATTGGGTCCGTGGCGTTTCCTTTATTGTTATTGCCCAGCCTAGGGCTCGTTCAGTCATCATTTGCGATTGGTTTGATCAATATACTGGTTGCCACTGTTAACGTTGTCATATTTCGCAAGCACCTCAAGAGCTTTCAGAATTTGCTGTTTGCCTGCATAACTATTTTAGTCATGTTGTTTGTGTTCATTGTTTACGGCGCGCACATAACTCGCTTTGCCGAAAAGCAGTTGTACTTTGATCAAATTATTTACTCTGAACAAACCAAATATCAAAAGTTGGTTGTTACTCGCTCAACGGCAAATCGTGATCAACGCCTTTATATTGATGGCCATATCCAGTTTTCATCTCGAGACGAATATCGTTATCACGAGTACCTGACACACCCGGTTTTATCGATACCCGGTGAGGTGAAAAATGTGCTGATTCTGGGCGGGGGAGATGGTTTAGCGGCGCGCGAAGTTCTCAAGCACACGAATGTAGAGCAAATTCATTTAGTTGATATTGATCCGGAGATGATCAGAATCGGAACTGAGCTTCCAATGCTTAGGCGATTAAATAACAAGAGCATGTCATCGCCCAAGCTAACGGCATTTGCAGAAGATGCATTCAGCTTTATAAATAAACCCGGTCTGTTGTACGATCGCGTGATTATTGATATGCCCGATCCACATAACGAAGCGATAAATAAGCTCTATTCTCGAGAGTTTTATACTATGATTAAACGCCGCATGGTTCCTGACGGCGTATTGGTCACACAAAGCTCCTCGCCATTTTTTACCCGTAATGTGTATTGGTCGATTGAGCGCACTCTGGATGCGGTTTTTGACACAACTTACAGCTATCAAACATCATTACCATCGTTTGGAATATGGGGTTTTCACATGGCGCGTAATCAGGGTGATTTCCCGACCCAATGGTCGTTTGATGTGGAGACTAAATCACTGACAGCAAACACCATGCAAGCATCGGCTGTATTTGGTAAAGACATTGCCAAGTTAGACTCACCGGTCAACTCAATCATGGAGCCGAAGCTATATCATCTCTACGTGCAGGATCTGAAACAGTAGTTGAGTGACTCTGGGGGCTGTCTGGTTAACCTGGCGGCCAACGTAAATCAAGCGAAAGCTACCTAGGACTGTGCCCGCGATTAGGGTAGCAGATCAGCGATATACGGTTTACCTTCCGCTAATTCTTCCACAGAAAGTCCTTTCAATTCATGTGGGAAAACCAGCCAGCTATCGGTTTTATTTATATAGTAATCAGGCGTTCGCCGAGTCACGTTGCGCTCTGGTTTGTACCAGGGGCAGGCGATTTTAATATTGTGAGGCATATTACGACGAGTTTTGACTTCAAGGCTGGCAAAGATGGCATCGATGCTGCGGCCTGAGTCGAACACATCATCAACCAACAGCACATTGTCATCCGCGTTGATGTTGTCGACGATGTAATCTAAACCATGCACTCGCACCGTTTTTTCCTGTTGATCTATACCGGTATACGATGAGGTGCGTATCGCGATATGGTCTGTGTCAACACCAACGAAATCGAGGTACTCCTGAATAGCGATGCCGACGGGCGCACCACCTCGCCAAACACCAATGATAAAGTCAGGGTCAAAATCGCTGTCGTGAACTTGCTTAGCAAGCTTGAACGAGTCGCGAAGCAGTTCCTCGGCGGTAATAAATACTTTTTCCATCATTAGGTTCTCACAAAAACGCAAACTTCAATGCGAAGATTACGGCGATGATATAGACAGCGATCGGACATTCTTTGGCTCTTCCTGCGAGCAATTTGATCACCGCGTAGCTAATAAAACCCAAACCTATTCCGTCGGCGATTGAATAGCTCAGTGGCATGCTGACCGCTCCCACAATCGCGGGTGCCGTTTCGGTGATGTCATCCCATTCCAGGTCCGCAAACGATCGTACCATCAAACAGGCAACGAATAGCAACGCGGCGCCTGTGGCAAAACTCGGAATACTGTGTGCCAGTGGCGAAACAAATAAACATAACAAAAACAATAAGCCAGTGACCACCGCACTTAAACCAGTGCGGCCACCTGCTTCAACACCCGCGGCGCTTTCAACATAACTGGTGGTGGACGACGTACCCAACAGTGCACCGGCGGCGGTCGCGCCAGAGTCGGCTAATAAGGCCTTCCTGAGACGAGGGAGTTTCCCATCTTGATCCAACATGTCAGCTCGTGTGGCCACGCCAACCAGTGTGCCTGCGGTATCGAAAACGTCAATCAAGAGCAAGGTTAATATTACTGTTAGCATGGATACATTGAGGGCTCCGGCAATATCCAGCTCGAGCAATGCGCTGGCTGGCGGCGGCATGGAGGCGATACCTTTGAACTCAGCAAAACCGGTTAACCAGGCGATTATGGTGACACTCATGATGCCAATCAACACCGCGCCGGCCACCTTGCGTGCCGCTAAGGCCGCAATAATGACAAAACCCAGCAACATCAAAAACGGGGCAGCGCTTGCCAGGTCTCCAAAGCTGACCAGTGTCGCAGGGTTATCCACCACCACCTTGCCACTTGTCAACGCGATGATCGCTAAGAACAAGCCAATTCCAGCGGCCATGCCAAGCTTCAGCGATTTGGGAATCGAGTTAATTAACCATTCGCGAATGGGCAATATACTAATGATGATGAATAATACACCGGAGACAAAGACGGCTCCCAGCGCCACTTGCCAGCTATTGCCCATACCAATACATATGCCAAACGCAAAGAACGCGTTTTGGCCCATACCGGGTGCGAGCGCGATTGGATAGTTTGCGTACACCCCCATGATAATACTGCCCAATGCCGCGGCAACGCAGGTGGCGACAAACACGGCACCAAAATCCATCCCGGCTTGTGACAATATTGATGGGTTAACGACGGTAATATAGGCCATGGCCAAGAACGTTGTTAAGCCAGCAATTAGCTCGGTTTGGATAGTGCTATTGTTCTGTTCAATAGCAAAGAAGGTATTGAGCCAATTTTTCATCTGATTTGTAAGCAGGAGGGTGTGTTCTGGTGGTAGGTGAGTTCAGCTATTGTTGCTGAGCTTTGATCATTTCAGCAATGTTTAACACAGCCGCTTCAAAGCTCTCGCTGATTTTACGTTCACCCGTTTCCAGTGAGCCTATCATCATAAGGTTATCGGCCATTTTAAAGTTCTCAATACTCTGGCCGTGAACATCGATGTCGGGGTTGTCTTTTGACAATTGGTAAAACTTTGCCACTCGATCGGCGTACAAACCGGGCGTTTCATCTTGCCCATAAAAAGGTTTGGCATCGTAGTAGGCAAACACCGGTTTATCAAGCCCGGCCATGTAACCCATCTCAAATGCGGTGCCCACATCCATGCTTGGGCCGCGAAAACGAACCATGTTTGCGGTAATGAAATCGGCTTTGTCCATTAAGTCAACATTAGCGTGGTAGATCTTGATGCCGGTTGTAACGTCTGACGCAAAATCTTCGATCTCATTGTCCATCGGGTACAAGCCTACCAAGGTAAATGGCCAATCATTTTCCTCGTTGAGTTTTGCGATGGCGGCTTTCTTTGAGACACCCGCACCAATAGGGTCGGGTAAAAATACTTCTGGGCCGGCAAGGTAAATGTAGTAAGTCGATTTAGTTACAGTAATGGTTTCAACTTCAGGCACCGACGAGGGATTTGTCGCACAGCCTTGTATCACAAGACTGACCAAGGCGAAAAAGATGCCTTGCTTTATAGAGCTGATATTTAGCACATTGAGTTTTAAACTGGTCACCTGAGAATCTCCAAAAGAATGAGGTTTAACTGTCTATAATAACGATAACACGCGAATGATAATATTTTACTATGAGTCCGGAATCACAACACAATTTTTCGACTTGGTTGGCTAAGCTGCCAAAAGCTGAATTGCACTTACATATCGATGGCAGCCTGCAGGCTCATCGTTTGCTTTCTCTGGCCAAGAAGAACGGCATAGATTTGCCGTATTCCAGTGTTGAGGAAGTTGAGGCCGCCTATCAATTCGAAAATCTGCAAAGCTTTTTAGATCTTTATTATCTTGGTGCCTCGGTTCTTGTGGACGAACATGATTTCTACCATTTGATGATGGACTACCTTTTGCAGTGTCGACAGCAGAATATTGTACACACGGAAATTATGGTAGAGCCGCAAACCTATGTGCCAAATGGAGTGTCGTTTGAGACCATGTTAGCTGGTTTTCAACGGGCGATGGACCAAGCAAAGCAGGAATGGGGGCAATCGGTGCTACTGATTCTGAGCTTTTTGCGTCACACCAGCGAAGCCGAGTGCCTGGCTATGTTGTCCGAGGCCGAGGCCTATAGAAATTCATTTGTGGCGATTGGCTTAGCCAGCTCGGAGGCCGGTAATCCACCAAGTAAGTTTGAGGAACTCTATAAAAGCGCCGAGGCTCAGGGTTATAAATTGACCGCCCATGCCGGGGAGGAAGGTCCACCAGGCTACATTTGGGATAGTTTAAATCGTTTAAACGTTGCGCGAATCGATCACGGGGTGCGGTGTGTTGAAGATCAGGCATTAGTCGCTCATTTGCGTGATCGCCAAATAGCATTAACGGTTTGCCCGCTCTCAAATATCAAACTTTGTGTGTTCGACAGCATGCGGCAACACAACGTTTTGGAACTTTTGGGCAGTGGCATTTTAGTCACAATCAACTCGGATGATCCGGCGTATTTCGGCGGCTATTTGAACCAAAACTTTGACGCGCTGCATCAATCTCTCAATTGCACACGACAGCAGGCAATCAAATTAATTGAAAACAGTTTTAAAGCCAGTTTTCTGCAACAAACGGATAAAGAGAAGTATCTGGCTCAGCTAAACGCATGCATCGAATCAGAGTGATTTTACTCGCCTGTTGACAGGGTTGGATAAGCGCCACGAAAATACGGTCTTTTTTAACTAAACCAAATATAAGTGATCGCCAAAAAACCGTTGATAATTTGATTGACTACACCTGCTATCGGGAGTACTTTTCGCCTGATTGAAGGCCTATAACTTTAGGCTTAACCTAGGCTGTTAATAGATGACGGCATGGCGGTGTTTGTATGTTCACAACGAAAATTTTAGCTTTGGGAATATTGGCTATTGCGCTTTGCGGGTTGGCGGCTCATCGCGTATTTGTGAGTAAACGCTACACAAACGTGCTTGGCTTAATCGCGGTGCTCGCGTTTGGAACCGCGTATGCCTTATTTGATCAAATCATCGCGCCGGAAATTCGAAACATAGGTGTATTAGCCTGGCTGGATCTTGATCAGCTTAAAAAGATCAACGGTGCTTTATTTTGGTTTAGCGTCGCCTATTTTTGTAATGCACTCATTAAGCACTTTGTTTATCCGCGCCGTTTAACCTTAGAAGGCGATTCTAAGGTGCCGTTGCTAATTCAATATTTGGTAACCGCCTTAGTGTACCTGTCAGCGACGATCCTAATCGTCGGTTTGGTATATGGCCAATCAATAATCGGTTTGATCACGGCATCCGGTGCTGTGCTTTTAGTGATGGCCTATTCGGCGAGGGCGCAAATCGATGAAGTGTTCGCCGGCCTCGCAATCAATATCAATGCGCCGTTTGAAAAAGGAGATCTCATTCAATTGAATGACGAATGGGGTTATGTCAAAGAAATTGACTGGCGCAGCATCACCTATTTAGACATGGACAGTAACCATGTGGTGGTTCCCAATACTAAGTTGGCTGCGAGTAAAATTCGCAACCTGGACAGGCCTCGCTCGCTCACACGGCGGGTTCTGCATATTCGAGTTGAATACAATGTGCCGCCGCGTGTGGTAATCGATCAATGCAATGCGGCGATGAATGAATGCCCGCATATCGTGCCGCATCCGTGGCAATTCGCCTGTTACCTAGACAGTGATGAGAGGGGCATGCAATATCGCATTCATTTTTACGTGCGTCATTTTGATGATTGGTGGCTTGCCAGCGACGAATTGATGAACGCTATTTGGTATCGCTTTGCGCGCAAAGGTATACGCTTCGCGCAACAACGAAAACTCAACTTTAATAGCGCCGATGAAGCCTCACGCAGCTTGCCCGATTCCGCTTACGATGACGCCACCTGGCGCTCATTGGTCGAACGCTTTAATCAAGTGCCTATGTTCGAAGGCATGACCTCCAAAGATATGGAAGAACTGGCACGCTCTGCGCAACTGCACATCATTGGCCCACCAGAGAAAATAATTCGTGCCGGTTCGAAGCGTTCATCAATGTTTTTAATCGCGTCCGGGTCAGCAGATGTGTTTGAAGTCGATGAAAATGAGAATGAGACCCTAATGGCCACTGTTGGTGAGTCTGAAACGCTTGGCCTGATGGCACTGCTCACCGGTAGCCCACAGAAGACTACGATTAGAGCCAAAGAAGAGTGCGCAGTATGGGAGATCAGCAGTGATTCGCTACACGCCTTATTTGATCGAAAACCTGAGATTATGGAAGCAATCGCAGCCAGCGTGGCGCGCTGGCAAGCTGAAGAAGACGACGCCATAAATGCGATTGCAATGAACCGACAACAGGAGAAACGGTTTATTCAGCAGCGTACGAATCGATTGAGTAATCGAATCGCGCGATTCTTCCAGCGTGAGGTTAAACAAGATGAGAGCGGCGAAGAGTATACTAACTATTAGGCGCCATTGGCCAGACCGGCGTTAACGTGCAGCTCCCGTACCGTGAAAACTTAACAAAGTTAAAAAAGTAATCACTTTCGCTTGACTCAAACTAACCTCAAGTGTATTTTCACGCATCCTTGAATGTGCCCAACATTTCGAGAGCGAAAAACGATGGCTATGTAGCTCAGTTGGTTAGAGCACAGCATTCATAATGCTGGGGTCACTGGTTCAAGTCCAGTCATAGCTACCATCGTTTTTAAAAAAAATCAGCCGCTTAGGCTGATTTTTTTTGCACTTCTAAATATTCCATGTCTGATCGAGACCAACATTGGTTCTTGCTCGTTTTTATTTTTTTGACGGTTAATTGCCCTAACCGGACATTGAAAGCCTAACTATGACCTATGTCCCTGACCAAGATTCTCTTGTTGCGATATCAAGCGTTGCTGGCTACCTTTCGAGCTGAGCTTTTTAAACCAGATTCGTAAAGATATGGCGGCGGATGGTCAACTTTCATTGTGGCTTACTTCGACCCACTTTCGAGTACGAGTCTTTCTATCGTAAGTATGAAAGCCTGCCATCGCATTGCCGTACAGATGCAGTGAAACAACCTGATGATTAGGATTAGGATTTCCTGAAATGTGTATGTGGTCAGGATTTGGCACAAAACTAGTGACTGAATTCGGAGGCAATAGCACGACACCTCCCCTTACCAAATCAATGTTGTCGAGTGAATCACCAGGGTGCTCATCCTTGTAAATAAAACTGCACTCCTCTAAAACGCCTTCATGGACGCCCACAACGCCCCAAGTACCGTGATCATGAATCGGTGTCCATTGGCCAGGCATCCAAACCAGCGCGTATAAACTCATCAAATTATTATCATCGATGTAGATTGCATTACGAGCGTAATGATCGGAATGTGACTTAAAATGTTCTGGCTTTAGGAAACTATTATCGCCTGACAAAAGTTCGTGCATCAGGGGCGCAATATGCTGAACACTAACTGCCGGACTTAACTCGGCTTCAATGACTGCACGCGACTCTCTTACAAACTTTTCTAATGTTGTATTCATAATCCTCACCTCAGCAGCAGCTTGACGATAGCGGATCACACAACTCCTCCGCGCAGTTTTTACCAGCACCGAGAAAAGTACTGTCAGAGAGATAAAATCCGGAAAATACTTCGACGAAATCCTCTGGTACCGACTTCTCGGCCAACCCTGTTTTTAGTAGGGCCTTTTGCCATGCTTTTACCTTTGGGTAGCTGCCCAAAAAATCGTAGCATGATTTATTTTGGATGACTGCTGCACGATGAAGTAACGGTAACCAAGCGATATCCACATTGCTGAGAGATTCACCCTTAAAGAAAGGTCCCTCCCCGAGTGCCTTTTCTGCTTTGGCAAAAGCCTTGCCAAGTTTTTCGGATCGTTCAGCCAGTGTCTCGTTGTCCGCACTTCGCTGGGCGCTGCACTGGACTAAATAATGTTTACTTGCTTGATAGCTCCAGGCTCGATCAATCGCACGTTGTTCATGACTGACGCCAGATTCTACAGGAGCATATACATCATCGATATATTCCACTATGGCGTCAGATTCAAATAAGGTTTGTCCTGACTCAGTTATTAAGAGCGGAACTTGTCCATTGGGTGAGATATCTAAGAACCACTGTGGCTTATCACTCAAGCTAATGAATTCGATTTCGTAGGGGATTTCCTTAGCCTCGAGTAGTGCGGTGACACGCTGGACGAAGGGGCAAATTTTAAAACTAACTACTTTGATCATGATCGGATACCTCAAAATTTTATTTGGATACCCAGTAAGACGAATGAGCTTACAAAAAGACGAAACTTTCTAGCAGTTTTTACAGTTTTCTTCCTTAGGGTCGAACCCCATTATATTTCCCTGATGATCAATAGAGTAGTGGCAACAGTCGATAAAAAGTTGTTTCAACTGCGCCCGAGCTTTCTGAACACGAGATTTAACCGTGGAATAGCTTGTTCCTGTTCGCATTGCATAGTTTTTCTGGGATTCGCCACCAAGGTCGATCGCCCTTAACAACGACGACGATTCCTTTGGGAGACACGTGATAAAGGGAGCAATACATTGCGATAATCCGTCAATCGCATCTGCGTCCAGGGTTGAGTACCAGCTAGAGCTTTGCGCTTCCTTTAATGGACGCCCTGTCTTTCTGTAGTAATCTACTGTTGCGTTTTTTGTAACTTGGTAAAGCCAAGCCTTTGTGCTTTTGCTGGATTTAATCAAATGATGCGATTCAAAAACTTTTAAGAAGATTAACTGGAGAAGGTCTTGAACTTCTTGGGGATCGGACACGCGCGAATTTAGATACGCTTCCAGGCTACCTCGGTATTCGTTCCAAATTGAGTCGAAATCCACGAAAAGCTCCGGCGACCAAATAAGTTAAGGACTTAACATTATTCCACAATTAAGTTGGTGATTACAGATCAGGATTCAAGGCTCAACATCCGCTTTGAGTATGGAATAGCTATCAAAGCATTTCAATCAGACCAATGGCTTAAATTTGCCCTTTGCAGTTAATTTGACTTTCCGTCACTCATTAGCACGTGTTAACTTTTCACACAATAAAGCAGAGATACATTTTTAGGCCTAGTTTCAGAGCCTCCCTCGATACTTATTTTTCCCTCCTCCGGTAAGCTTGTTGGGGAGTTATGAGTCATGGACCATGCGGCAGCCTGTCCCCCGGGACCATAAGCTACTTGGACTCTATGAGTATGAGCTCTAAATTCATCTTCTTGCAAACTTCCAGAAGATCGCTCTCCATCTGGATCAATTTTACCGCTTCGATCAACTCCTCTTATAAACCTTCCGTAAGCGGGTTCATAAGTTGACCACCCAAATGGACATTGTTCCAAGTCGAAAGACAAAACCGCACCTTTAGGCAGCACATACTTTTTGATTAAAGCTTCAGTATCAACGTTTTGTTTTTCTTTGATAGTTTTGTTTATCGCTGTCGAGATAGAGTTTTCAATATCCTCTTTTAACCCACTAGTAACAGAGTTTGCTTTTTCCACAATAAGGCCATTTATTTGCCTAACTGTTTTTTCACTTTCAACGCTATTTGATACCGCTATTGAAACTTGTTGATTAACCTTATATTTGAGGTCTTCTGCAATTCTATATTCAAAAACTTTTTCGTCTATGGTCTGAACGACTTTTTTCTCTGCGTCATCTAAGGACTTACCAATCAAGAATGCTGACAGGGCTGCCGCAACAGTGAAAAGAGTGGCGACCCCCCACGTGATTTGTTGGAACTGTTCACCAAGAAACTTTCTGTGTTCACTTACCTCTTCAGACAGAATTTTTCTAACTATTTGATCGACATCTCTTTCTTCCATATTCCCCTCCATATTTTCTTAATCAAATTTGAACTGTGCCTTAGTGACTTGACAGTTTCGAGCATTAAGCCCAATTCGAACTTACTAACAATTTGACAGTGAAAGGTGCTCGACTTTTCTCTCACGTTACTTCCTTAAAAATGGCCGAATTGTGTATTCAGGGGACTATTGCTTATGTAAATGGATGAATATCCATTATATATTTGGGTCTCGATTTAGGTATTGGTTCTCCATTGCTCATTTAGGCCGATTCAAAGCGAATCCGCAATAATAACTATTTGTTGGCGTTCGACAGTTCCTTAGGTTGGAAGAAGCGCAGTCATACTTGATTTTAATCATGATTTGCTAGCACCATGTTGCCGGCCAAGTGGGTTATTCAGACAAACATCTCTTGATGATAGAAGACGATCAGCACTGATTCTAATCTTCAGATAGCCGCAAGAATTTTGTGGCGAATTTCCTGATAAAGAGTTTTTTTCTTGACGTCGGTAATCCAGGCACATTCTACTCAGCGCACTTCGAGAGTGCTTTTTGATTATATTTAGACTAATTGGTCAATAAATAGTTGACTGAAATCTTGGTTTGATTTATTTTGTGATCAAATAGTCTTTAAATAATTGAATTATGCTGAAGAAAATTGGAATAGTCGCGCTGGCTGGATTGATTGCAGTCTCGATAATTGTTGTCTTGTCGCAAGCTTCTGAGGAGTGGGCAGTGGGTGAGGTGGTTCGAACTCCGGATAGTGAATTTGAAAATCTGAAGGATTACCCATTCCGCCCGAACTACATAGATAGCCTTGGGTATAGAATTCACTATGTAGATGAGGGACCTCGCGATGGGCAAGTGGTCTTATTGATGCACGGGCAGCCTTCCTGGAGTTACTTGTATCGCCACATGATTCCGATTCTGGTTGACGCGGGATATCGAGTTATTGCTCCGGATAACGTGGGCTTTGGAAAGTCGGATAAACCGGTAGAACTTTCTGATCATAGTTACCAAATGCACATTGATGTCATGAACAATTTCATTGACGCACTGAATCTAAATAACATTACCTTTTTTGGGCAAGACTGGGGCGGGTTAATAGGCTTGAGAGTAGTGGCGGACCGGCCAGAACGTTTTTCCAGAATCATGATCTCAAATACAACGCTTCCAGCGGTAGGCGGGCTACAGGGATGGCTAGGCTACCCACTATTTAGGGTGGCCGTTTGGAATGAAGGCGAAGTTCAGGATCTGCAAGCGGAAAACGAAGCGTTTAGTTTTTCAAGGTGGGTGGCTTACGCGCGTCATTCCGAACAATTTGACTTCGAAGGTTTATTTCAAAGAGGCACAACGAGAACGTTGAGCAATGAAGATTTGGCAGGTTATTCCGCACCGTTTCCAAATCGTGAGTTCACAGCGGGCGTTCGCATGTTTCCATCACTGGTTGCGAGTCAGTTGAGGCAAAATAAAAAGGTGATGGATCACTTTTTTACAAGCTGGGATAAGCCTCTGCTTACGGCCTTTGGTGCGGATGATTCTTTGATGGCTGGGCGAGATGAAGAATGGCAAACTATTGTGCCCGGCGCTAAAGATCAACCGCACACTATTGTAGAGCGTGGCGCGCATTTTATTCAGGATGATCGGCCGGAAGAGGTTTCCCGTTTATTGATTCAGTTTATTCAAGATAACCCCTAAATGAATGCCTTGAACCGAACAGCGAATATCCATCATTGAAAAACACGAGCAATACCGATGAATACCTATAAATCAATTATTTTAGTCGCTCGACCTGATCATGGTCCACTTAAGCCTGGCCTATTTGAAGTGGTCGAAAATGACATTCCTCAGGCAGGCCCTGGTGAGATACTGCTTAAGCAAACCCATATGTCTCTCGATCCGGCAGTCAGAGGCTTCATGGATGCCGATAAAGACAGCTACATTGCCCCCATTGCAATTGGCGAGGTAATGAGAGCGTCGGGACTCGGTGAAGTTGTTGAAAGCAATAACGAGAATTTTGAGGTCGGTGATCGAGTTATGGGGCTAATCGGTTGGACCGAGTACTATCTTGGCACCGGAGAGGGGCTAAGGATTGTACCAAAAGACATGGACGCCGAATTGGCCCTATCCGTCTTTGCATTACCCGGCTTTACCGCGACTCAGGGCTTATATGGCTACACTCAGCCAAAGAAGGGCGACACCCTTGTCGTTACGGCGGCAGCAGGCTCGGTTGGGTCCTTGGTTGGCCAGATGGCCAAAGCAGACGGATTGACGGTTATTGGTGTGGCGGGAAGCAGTGAAAAGTGCCATTGGCTGACAGATGAACTTGGCTTTGATGGAGCAATAAATTACAAGGTCGACGACTTAAGTGCGCGTTTAGCTGAACTGGCCCCCAACGGCGTTGATATGTATTTTGAAAATACAGGAGGGCCCATCCAGCAGCATGTGATTGATCACATGAATGCGCACGGCAAAATTATCGTGTGTGGAATGATCGCCGATTACAACAAACCCGTATGGAGCCCGGGGCCCAATTGGATTCCGATCATTAAGAAGCGTTTATCGATCCAGGGATTCGCAATGACTGATCATTACGCCAAAATCCCTGCATTGCTGGAGAAGCTCACACCCTATGTCAGTGATGGGAAGATCAAATACCGCTCACACGTGATTCATGGCTTGGAGGCGGCAATAGAAGGATTGAACCTCCTTTTTACAGGTGAAAACAAAGGCAAACTTATCGTTGAACTTTAGTGTGTAAAACGAATAGTTGAAGCTTTTATTAATTGCAATCTAAATAACTAAACTTAGGAGAAAGTACGATGTATAAATCGATTTTAATCGCCACGTCACTGTTGTTCTCATGGTGCTGGTTAGTGCCAGTAGCACAAGCTGAAGACAAGGCGACTGAGCCTAATACTTACGTCAATTCTGATGCAAAAGCGTATGCCGCTATGCAGGCGCTTCCAACAGATCAGCCCTTTGATATGCTCAATATGATTCGATACAAAGACCAAGCTGACTATAAGAAGAACAGCGGATTCGAAGAGAAAGGGTGGACAGGCGCCGAGGCATATGCGGAGTATTCACGCCACTCATCTCCGATTGCCCAACGCGCGGGAGGTAGCGTTACATACTTAGGCATGCCTAAGTTGACGATGATTGGCCCAATGCATGAACAATGGGATGCGGTGTTTATCGTTTCGTACCCGAATCTGGCTGCATTTTTGGCGCTCGTTCAGGATCCCGAGTATCAGAAACATGCTTTTCACCGTCGGGCGGCTGTGGCGGATTCGCGACTCATTCGATTGATGCCGGCGCCAACAGAATCACCTTAGATTGTTTAGCAGAGCCTTGCCGTATTATACGATCTGAGCATCTTATGGGGCTGATACTGAAGCTAATACTGAAATAGGTGAATGATTAAAAATCTTTATTTTTCGGTGCCACTCAATTGCTTGAGTATCTTAAAATGCAATCAAGTAAGAGATCCTATTAAGTTCCTGTTTAAAGTATTATCATACACGCCATGCCTCGTGGAAGACCTAAACAATTTGATGATTCTGAAGTGCTCGCGCGTGCTATGTCTGTGTTTTGGCAAAAGGGCTACGCTGCGACATCGTTAGACGATTTACTTGTCGCAATGAACATACCAAGACAAAGTTTGTATCGAACTTTTACCGATAAATACACTCTGTTTGTTAAGTGTCTTAGGTTTTACGATCAAAACGTTACCAGTAACGTGATCAATGTCATGAGTGCGGACGGACCGGCGGTTGATAATTTGAGAAATGTCATTGCCGTTTGGCGCAAGGCAGTCAGTACGCCCGAAGCCCTAGGTTGTTTGATGGTTAACACAAGCACCCAAGGCTTTCCCTTGGACAGTGAAGTCAATCAGATTGTGAAAGCGAATCAGAGTCGCGGTGTGAGGGTGTTTGAAAAAACAATTAAGCGAGCGCAACAAGAAGGAGGTATTCCTTCAGATATTGATCCGAAGAGTGTTTCTCGAACGATATGTGCCACGGTTAACGGAATGTTAGCTATGTCCAGGACCGGCGTCTCTGAAGCATTTAAGAATGATGTTTTTGACACGTTTCCCAGAGTAATCGGCTTAGAGTAACAGAAGGCTCTCATCACCCCATTGACTTAAATAGCGGCTGTACAAGCAGCGTCCTTTTAACTACATGCAAGTAATTACACGCAAGTTCCAATCTGTTTGACAATAATTTGAACGATTGGTCACTAATTGAGAAATAAGCACGGAGAATTGAAAATGAAATCTGTCAAATTATATGGCTATGTTACCAGTCCGTTCGTTAGAAAAACGGCTTGCTTTCTCTACTATAAAGGAATTGAGTTTACACATGTTCCAGTCAACCCTGTCGATCCCGAGGCTACGTTGTCGCACATAGGTGGCACACAAGTTCCAGTGCTTGAAATTGATGGTGTCTATAAACGAGAGTCATCGGCTCATGCCTTGTGGTTGGATGAAATCTTTCCTGAGAAACCTCTATGTCCAAAGGAGCACGAAGGCTTAATCAAGGATATTGATGAGTGGATTAGTCATTCCTTTCTGACCAGTATATTTCGTTACGCTATTGATGGTGAGGACAACCTGCAGTTTAAGTTTAGGGCATGGCGACTCGCCTCGATCGTGAGTGCATCTACGCCACTCAGTGATGAGACCAGGCATCGGTGGTCTGAAATACTTCAAGCAGCGCCGTTTATTCAAGACATGGCCAAGCACATGGATCTTCAGGAAGGCTATGCGGAGATGATGTCAAGAATTTTCAAGGAGCTCGTATCGCATCTGGGGGGGGGGCCTTATATTGGGGGATTAAACCAGCCTACCATGTTGGATTTGGCATTGTTTCCTCAACTTGTTTGGGGGTATATGTTTGGCTTGGAGGAAAATTTAAGTGCCGCTGTTCACCCAATGGTAAGACAATGGTTGAAGAGAATGTCGACTCACCTTCCAGAAAACCCAACTCCCGCTCCTGATTTCTTGATCGTTAATCATCTGAATACCGGTTTACAAGCGTCTTGAAATATTAAAAGACTATTCGGTCAAATAAAGCTTGACTCTTGTTTGCTTGCGATTCTATTATTTGATCAATTAGTCAAATAATAGAATCGCGTCTAAGAAAGGCGCTTTGTGACAAACAAAATGACTTGATTGCGAATGACCATCAACAAGTGAGTAATTGATATGAGCTTCCCGTACTACTCTGCCCTATTAGGTGCATTTCTCCTGACACTTCAACAGGCGTTAATGATCTCCGTTGGATTTCATCGGACAATCGCGCGGGTCGGAATTGGATACGGAGACGACGTGCATCTTGAACGGAAGATTCGTCGTCATGGAAACTTGGCTGAAAATGCGAGTATCTTCGTGTTAGTGCTGACACTTACTGAACTCAGCGGTGCGCCTATGAAAATTGTCGTCAGTTTTGCCCTGGCTTTCGCCTTGGCGAGAGTGTGTCATGCAATAGGGTTTTCACACCTGGACGGTTCTCACGCGAATGTAAAAGGTAACAAATTATTCCTAGGCCTTCGTGTCGTGGGGGCGACTCTAACAGGCTGGGTTGGATTGGGGTTGGGCATTTATTTCCTAATTCGCTTATTCAACCTTTAACCTCGTAGACATAAGGGATGGTCGAGAAAATTTTATGATAAACAGTCAATACCGTAAGGAGTTAGAAGACCCCGCTGCTGAGATCGAACTTCATACAGCGCCAACTCCAAATGGTTGGAAGGTGTCTATTGCCCTTGAAGAGATGAAGCTTCCTTACGCAATCAACGTCTTGAGCTTCAGAGAGAAAGATACAGAGCAGCAAGAATTTCTCGAATTTAGTCCAAATGGTCGTATTCCAGCGATTATCGATCGGAAAGAGCACTTATCTGTTTTTGAATCGGGCGCAATACTGATTTACCTTGCTGAACGAACTGGAAAATTTCTACCCGTTCAAGCAAAACAGCGTAAAGCCGTTATGGAGTGGTTAATGTTTCAAATGAGTGGTATTGGCCCAAACTTTGGGCAGGCTTTCGCGTTTAAAAATTTTCCAACGCCTGTCCCGAAAGCTTACCAGCGATTTGCCGGCGAGGCTGCGCGATTGTGTTCCGTGCTGGACAATCAACTCGTGAACAATCAATACGTAGCTGGCGATTACTCAATCGCTGATATGGCACTGTATCCATGGGTCTCGGTTGCTGGCGCATTTGATATTCATTTAGAGAATTTTCCTAATCTAAATCGCTGGCTAGAGCTAGTCGCCAGTCGATCAGCCGTGGTACTGGGGCGTAAGACTCCCGAGCCTTACTCCGATGCAGAGCGGCAAGCGATCATTAAAGCAACTCTTAAAAAAAGATAGAAAATGGAGGTCCGTTCATGGGCGCAATTGACAAATTAACGACCGGTGATTCCTTTCCAACCCTGAATTTAACCGCGGTTGGGGGACAGAAAATAGTATTACCTGATGATATTGACACTGAATACGCGATTTTATTGATCTATCGGGGGCACTGGTGCCCGTTCTGTCGACGTGTATTAGCTGGATTTGAAGAGTATCGTGAAGAACTTGCCGCTTATGGTTTTAGCATTTTCGCAGGATCAGTTGATAGCGAAACAGAAACAGCAGAAGTAGCAAAATCGCTAAACTACCCACTCGCACACAGTATGTCGCGCGCAGATGGAGATGCGATCGGCGCTTGGTGGAATGACGATAGAGGAGGGTATATCCAACCCTCTGAGTTTATCCTATCTGGTGAGGGTAAAGTCATGTCTTCGACTTACAGCAATTCTCCACTAGGGCGAATGGACCCAAAGGAAGCGTTGGCGCTCATGAAGTTAATTTTAACCTAATTAACCAACAGGAATAATATTATGTTTAAAAAAATTCTAGCATCAATTGTTGCAGTGGTCCTTTTAGCGATTATTGGGATTGCGATCAGTGGGAAAATTGCCCCGGTTTCCTGGAATGTTTGGGGAAATGTGAACAACGAATCCGGGCTTGCAGCGGCAGGATATGACGTGGTGAGTTACCAGACTGAAAGCAGGCCTGTCAAAGGCATAAAAGCACACCGTTCAAGATGGTCTGGTGTCGAATGGCATTTTTCAAGCCGCGATAACAAATTACTGTTTGACTCTGATCCTGAACGATATGCACCTAAATACGGTGGGTATTGCGCTTATGCTGTAATGAAAGGTGTGACAGCGGATGTTGACCCGCTAATTTGGCATGTCCAAAACGATGAACTCTATTTCTTCGCCAGTGATGCTCCTCGTGAGAGTTGGGTCGGTTCAATAGTAAATGGTGCGATTAAAACATCAGATCAGAATTGGGCTAGCCGAAATTGATCTTAATTGGATTTTGCTCGACACCTGTATTAGTAGCCTATGTTAGGTCTAACCATCTGTTTTAAACCATTCTTAATATTGCTCGGCGTACGTAAGGCTATTTCTTGTAGGCAATTCTATCGCGTGTGAGTTCAATATCTTCAATCTTGCTTAAGTTATAAACACAAAATATGTCGATAGTTAGTCACTAAATCGAGATATAGTCGGTGCTATCGATGTTGTAGAAGGCCGTTTAGTGTATTTCGGTCGACGATAGGGGCGTTTTTCGAACGGGCTAAACGTTGAATAATAGTGTGAGAATTAATTATGGCAGACTTCACGAGCGGCAAGTGGATTTTTGAACCAAAGGAGAGTCAGGTTGACTTAGAATCGATTTCGATCACAACTGAACCTGAAACTGATTTTTGGCAGCGTTCTTATTATGGTTTTCGCAATGATAATGCGCCTGCATTGCAGATAGAAACTGGCGACAATTTCACGTTTACCACTAAAGTGAGTTTTGACTACCGCGCGTTATTTGATCAATGCGGCATAATTATTTATCTCGACAGCGAAAATTGGTTCAAGGCGTCCATCGAATACGAAAATGAAAAGGTCTCGAAATTAGGAAGTGTCGTTACTAACTTTGGATATTCCGATTGGGCGACATCTGACATACCTCTGCCAAAAGAGATTTGGTATCGCTTAAGTCGGCGCGGTCCTGACTTTTTAATCGAATCTTCACTCGATGGTGTGACGTTTAAACAAATGCGCATTTTTCATTTACATAAGCTAGGTGAAACCACACTTGAAATGGGGAGATCCAACCCGCCTCTACCTGCTCAAAATGCGGTGAGTTTTGGTGTTTACGCTTGCAGTCCGCTAAACTCATCCTTTACAGCCCGATTTACAGATATGAATATGGAGCCATGCATGTGGTTGGCGCACGAGGTGTAAGTTCGTACGGTTCCGATCAACGTAACGTTGTGCGTTTGGCGCTAGTCATTCAAATAGTGAGCAAAGAATATGAAAGTACATTATTTAGAAATTGTTTCTCCCGATGTTGATGCAATATGTGCCGCATATGAATCGGTTCACAATGTCCAATTTGGTCAACCAGATGAGCTTCTCGGTGGTGCTAAGACTGGCAGATTAGCGGATGGCAGCATTGTTGGCGTTCGTGGGCCATTGCGAGAGACAGAAGAACCTATTGTTCGACCCTATTGGCTTGTGGATGATATTGAGCAGGCCATAAGTTCGGTGAAGGCGCAGGGCGCTGAAATTGCACTTCCTCCAATCGAAATTCCAGGGAAGGGAACGTTTGCAATATACATCAATGGCGTTGTTGATCACGGCTTATGGCAACTTTGATTTTCGTGAGTCTATAAGCCTTAATCAACCCTTTATGTAATCGGTGATTTGAAACATGAACACCTTGCCCGATAACGTCACAGCCTATAAAAGAACACCTGAATTTACCGAGTTAACGGTTCCTAAAGGTTTGTTAAAGGACCACCAAACCAAAGAAGGAGTCTGGGGCAAAATTACTATTTTAGAAGGCGGCCTCGAATACACAATTATTGAACCAGAGTTTGAAATAATCGAGCTCAGCCCAGATAGGCACGGGATTGTTGAGCCAACCATACTCCATCATATTAAGCCGTTAGGTAAGGTTCGGTTTTATGTTGAATTTTATCGCTAATATTTTTGTTGCAAATCAACAAAGAGCCCACTACCAAAGCCGGAAGTAAAGGAAGCAGAGCAATAACAAGCAGGCAAATTGTTCACTCAAACACTCGAGTAGTGACCAACAAAGCCGATATAACCCAAGCCAAATAAATGCTGGCAGGTTACCAATAAATTTTGTTTTAAATTGAACCGTTTGATCAATCGTTCTCTCTAATATCTTGTATTGATCTGTATTTTTCTTCAACAACGAGAAATACAGATATGTGTTCATTCGCAATGAAGTCACATTTGAGAGACAAGAAACTATGATTAAAATTTTGTTGGTTGAAGACAATGAGATGAACCGAGACATGTTATCTCGGCGTCTGATTCGCAAGGGGTTTGAGCTTGTTATCGCTGTTAACGGATTAGAGGCGGTTGCATTAGCTGAAAGCCAGCAGCCAAACATTATTCTGATGGATATGAATCTACCCGAAATGGATGGCTGGGAGGCGACTCGCTTGATCAAGGCAAATGGAGCGTTACAGAACATTCCAATCATCGCGCTTACCGCTCATGCAATGCAGTTGGATAAACAGAAATCGCTCGAGGCGGGTTGCGATGATTACGATACCAAGCCGGTTGATCTCGCTCGTCTGCTCGGGAAAATATCTGAACAGCTGGGTGAGATCTGCGTTTAGAGTTAGGTTTGATCCAATCTGAGCATCGCAAAAAAGGCGACTGTACAGCATGAATAAAAGCCGAGTGAGCAGGCTTTAAAAGCGATCCGCCATTCTTTTCTCGTGATGCAAAGTCACGAGCAATGATGTTCATTTTTCCTAGCATTTTTGTTTCAAATTAGCGGCTCGCTTTTTTATTCATCCAGTTCAGATGCTAACAAAATTTAATCTGCCGTTAGTGTTGTGAAGTGAGGGTCGTCCGAATTTTTTTTGAGGACTTTGAACTATTTTAACTTTTGATTTGCTCTAAGGTGTAGACACGAAATTACATGGTCTTGAAATCTTAGCCTGAGCTAGTAGACGTTTCGGAAGACTTGATTGATGAGTGTCATCACACATACACCTACAACGAACCTATCGGGAAAAGACAATGGGAAACAAATACAAATCAGAAAGGAAAAATGCGATTGCTAGCCTCTTAATAGCGGCATCTTTACTCCTACCAGCGGTTGGCCATGCACAAACCACAGCGGAAAATACAGATAACATCGCCGCTAACGCCGACGCGATCGCAACTAACGCCGACGCCATCGCAACTAACGCCGATGACATTGCAACCAACGCCGATGACATCACAACTAATGCTGACGACATCACAACTAATGCAGACGACATCACAACTAATGCAGACGACATCACAACTAATGCAGACGACATCACAACTAATGCAGACGACATCGCAACTAACGCCGATGACATAGCGACTAACGCCGATGACATTGCAACCAACGCCGATGACATTGCGACTAACGCCGATGACATTGCGACTAACGCGGATGACATTGCGACTAACGCCGATGACATTGCGACTAACGCCGATGACATTGCGACTAACGCGGATGACATCGCAACTAACGCCGATGACATCGCAACTAACGCCGATGACATCGCGACTAACGCCGATGACATCGCAACTAACGCCGATGACATCGCGACTAACGCCGATGACATTGCGACTAACGCCGACGACATTGCAACTAACGCCGACGACATTGCAACTAATGCCGATGACATCGCGACTAACGCCGACGACATTGCGACTAACGCCGACGACATTGCGACTAACGCCGACGACATTGCAACTAACGCCGACGACATCGCGACTAACGCCGATGACATCGCGACTAACGCCGATGACATTGCGACCAACGCCGATGACATTGCGACTAACGCCGATGACATAGCGACTAACGCCGATGATATTGCGACTAACGCCGATGATATTGCGACTAACGCGGATGATATTGCGACTAATGCGGATGACATCGCAATTAATGCGGACGACATAGCGACTAACGCCGATGACATTGCAATTAATGCGGATGACATTGCGACCAATGCGGATGACATAGCAACTAACGCCGACGACATTGAGACCAATGCCCAAGACATTGCAACCAACGCCGACGACATCGCAACCAATGCCGCAGACATCGCAACTAATGCGACGGACATCGCAACCAATGCAACCGACATCGCAACCAATGCAACCGACATCGCAACCAATGCAACCGACATCGCAACCAATGCAACCGACATCGCAACCAATGCGACAGACATCGCAACTAATCGTCAAGATATCGACCTTAACAGCGGTCGTATCTCAACCAATGCTCGCAACATCGGCGTTAATCGCCGGGATATTAATACCAACCGCACCAACATTGGCCTTAATGCTGAGGCTATCGTCGCGAATACATTAAGGCTAGTGGCCAACGAGCAGCGTATTAACGATAACGAAAATCAAATTAATCTTAACCGTGGCTTGATCAACAACAACACGACAGAAATTGGCGTGAACCGAGAGGGCATCGCACTGTCTCTTGCATCAAGTGCTCCCAGCCTGAACGGAACTGGTGAACGAGGCCGGGTGAGCATCTCATCAGGTTTCTTTGAGGGCGAAAGCGCACTGTCTATCGGTGCGACGTTCAGAACAAGTGAACGAACTCAAGTGTTCGGCACCTATGGCCGCACATCAAACAGTGATGGTGGTTCGATAGGCGTTTCATTTGGCTGGTAAGAGTTTGGGCCAAAGTTTCCCAGCGTAACCTTAAAGACCTAAGGTGCGCTGGGTTTCAACTAGACAGTGACCGCAATTAACTGGAGTTTAATACGCAGAGAGAATGCGAAGCATCTGGCAAAAAAACACAGATGCGTTTTGTCGTTAAGTCGGCTGCCTTTTGTGTTTTGGTCAGCGTTACGAGCAAACGCTAGCTTAGAATGCAATAGGTCATAGCAACCATTTATGGCATAAACATATGTTAGAAAAAGAGCACATATTAATCGTAGATGATCATCCTGTAGTTATAGAAGGCCTGCGTTCGATGCTGAACAGTATTCGTCCAACTGCAACGGTCTTAGCCGCCAGTAGTGTTTCAGATGCGCTTCGAAGAGTAGAACACAACAGGGCCATCGATTGGATTGTTTTGGATCTAAATATGCCAGGTGCCGCTGACCTCGAGTTTTTAACGGAACTGGAAAAATTGAGGCTAACCGCTAACGTCGTTCTCTTTTCTGATGGGCTTGATCCGCCTACGATCGATGATGCATTGTCGCTGCAGGTCAAAGGAGTGTTGTCGAAAAAAAGTACCAAAGAGATATTTGAACGCTGCCTGCTCGCCATTGAAAAGGGGCGGGTGTTTTTGTCATCAGACTACTCACAGGAGCGCAAACATTACCGCGGGAGCCAAATGCTTGAGCGCAAATATATCAGCGAGAGTTTGAGCGCGCGTCAACTGGAAGTTCTTAGGTTATTAGCAAAAGGTTTTAGCAATGGAGAAGTAGCGCATGCCATGCAAATTACGCAGAGCACGGTTAAGTCTCATGTTTCATCTCTCATGAACTTATTTGAGGCCTCAAACAGGATGCGTTGCGTTAGCGAAGCGCGTCGATTGACGATAATTAAATAAGCGCTTATCAACAACGATGAATACAGTATGGAGCCTTAGGTAACAGCGTCGGCAGACCGCTTCAAAACCACTATTGCGTCAATGCGCAGTAATTACTAAGCGGTAGACGTTCAGACTTGATCTGGCGGTTAACCGTTTTTCTGTATTGATTCAATCATTTTTCAATTGCTTGAATCAAGCATATCGACAACTTGCTTTGTGAGTTATAAATAATAATCAGCTAGGCTTCACGTAACGGGCTGGCGTCTATGTTCGCCATGTTAACACCCAGTGATCGGCTTATGGTTGGCGCAACCGATTCGGCAGCAACGTGTTCGTCGAGGTAGTGTTGGCTTGAAATAAATAACGCTCGATCAGAATGGTCTCCGCTGCGTTTCTCAGGTTTAAACTCGGCCACCACCGGGAATACTGTTTGTTCGTCAACGCGTACATTCTTGGCGACGGTATCGCGTGACCAAACAGCTAATAAGTCAGGAAGCTTATTTAAATATTCGCCCGTGTAATGTTCGTGTATTTTTACAATTTTACTGACAATCGGCCGATCGGTATCGGCGCAACGCAAGCCAAGCAATTTTTCTGCGACGTCATTGATTACCGCTAAATGGTCTTGCTCTTCGACAACGCCTTTAAGTTCACGGCCCTTTAGGTTGACTCTCACCGCACCGGCATTCATGTTATGAGGCAATTCAAAGTAGGGCATTTGCCTGCGCATGTCGGTGAGTTGTTTACGGTCGCCACTGAGTCCGCAAAAGTGTCCTAAACTAAGTTGCAGAATGCTGTTGTAAGGTGTTTGGCGCTCCATGCCGAGCCCCGCGATTATAAATACTTGATCGCTGCCTGCCGCCTGCATGATATCACCCAGTGCTGAATCCATTGCTTGGTAAATACGCAGCACGGCGTTCCCGGCTTGCTGAGTTTCGTCTTCGTTGTCTTGCTCTTGGTTAAAGTCCCAGCTCTGATGGCCAACATCGTGAGCATCACAAAAACCAATGCAAAATAAATCCCAATTATTACTGTTCAACAGTTCGACACACGCGTCTCGCTTAGCTGCAATTCTGTCGACCATGTCTTGATGAAACTGCTCAGTTTCAGCCTCGCTTCGACCTTCGGTTTCGCTATTGCCGTTTAATGGGTCAGTCATGTATTGCTTGTGCAAATGATCAATCAGTGGTGAGGGCCAACTACGCGGCTGACCCGTGCGGTCGTGAATCATCCAATCCATTACTTGAATGCCGTTTAGGCCTGCAACCAGTGGTGAGGTGTATACGTCGATTACCGCGACCGTTTTACCGGCCATACTGCAATAGTGCCAAAATGGATCGCGCCCCAGTTCTTGGTCTAACGCATAGTCGTATAATTCGTAGCTAATAGGGTTAAATTGTAATGGAAAGAAATGGCCATGCTTTCCCGCATTGACGCCCGTGAATAACGAGGTCCAAAACACGCCGTCACCAAAGCCAGGTGGCGTTTGCATATCGCGATGATACCAGCCATCGAGCGCCTTTTTTAAGTTAGGCAATAAGCCTTCATTAGCCCAGCTTTTTATTAAATTTGATTCGGCACCATCAAGGCCAATCATCAGCGTTTTGCTTGTCATTAGTGGTGTTTTAATGCGTTGCTGTTAAACTAGTTAACTTAAAGAATAACATAGAAAAAAATCCGATGAGTAAGACGATTTGCTTAAACATGGTTGTGACGAATCACGACTTTGTTGGCTTAAGAGAAACCCTAAATTCAGTCAAACAACACATCGACTACTGGGTAATCGCCGACCTCGAAATGAGTGATCAGGCAGAGCAACTCATTGAGGAAGTTTTGGCTGACGTCGATGGTGAAATTGTCGCTACGGACTCGAATGATGTGACCGCTTCTCGTAATGCATTAATACAATATTCGGCTGAAAGGGCCGATTATTTGTTAATGCTTGATAGCAATACACGAATCAGCTTTGAGCAAGAAGATAAAGACTGGCGTGAAACATTAGCCGCGGATGGATTTTTATTGTTAAGCCAAGGCTCACCGAGGCGCGCTGAACTAAGGCTAGTAAAGACCGAGCTGGATTGGCATTACCATGGGGTAACCTCAGAATTTTTGGTCTCGAACTCTAAGCCGTTGTTGTTAAGCGGAGTGAGCACGCAAAAATTAATTGACCCAGCGATTGAGAGTGTTAAAAAGGCTAATAAGAAAACCCTACTCGAAGAGCATCTATTAAGTCATCAAGAAGACGGGCATGCACTCTTTCATTTTGCCAAATTATTGATGCTAGACGGCGATCATCAGGAAGCATTGGATGCTTTTGATCGATATCTAAATGCACCTCAGCAATGGGACCCGGAGTGGCAATGGTATGCCTTATATCATCGAGCTAAATTACTCGAGTTATTGAAGTCTGATATATCTGAAGTCAGCAAGGCGTATGAAGAAGCTTATCAATTTAGGCCAAGGCGCGCAGAGCCCCTCTATGAGTTGGCAAGGCTCTATCGAGAAAATGATCAGCCCGCCAAGGCACACTTACACGCGCATCAATCCTTTGTTATTCCTTTACCGGAGAGCGAGGCCTATGATTTGGATCTTAATGTATATCATTGGTTGATTCCGAATGAATACGCCATCGCCTGCCAAAAAATGGGGCATCAGGAAGAGGCGATTATTGCGACCAATAGAGCGATTCAAAATCGAAACCAGAATAAAAACATGTTTCGTTCACTGATAGCCAGTCGTGACCGCTCTCTTGCTCTCTTGCGTAGCACAAAAGAACGCAGATCCAGCGAGCAGAAACACATCATGAATCGCTTTCGAATTGTCGTGCCTTATCGTAATGCCGGGCCGTTACTCGAAGACACGGCGAGGTCTTTGCTTAACCAGGACTACCTAAACTTTAGCGCGACATTTATTGATGATTGTTCTACTGATAATTCTAATAGCTATGTTCCAACCGATGATGAGCGAATTAATTTAGTGGTGAATTCCGAGCGTGTGGGGCCATTGGTGAATCGAATGAATTTCATTAATAGCTGTGAGCCTGGCGATATTGTTTTGTACCTTGATGGTGATGATCAACTTGCCAGTGACAATGTACTCAGCTATTTGAACTCACTTTATAATGAACAAGACTGCTGGTTAACCTATGGGCAGTATTTGTCTCAGCGTGGCAATCTTGGGTATGCGCAACCCTATCCAACTCAAAAAAGCCTGGTCGAAGAACTCGAAACAGGAAGTCAACGATTCCCGATGCACCCAATTACCCACCGAGCAGCACTGTTCCATAAACTTAAAGACTTTGATCCAACACTGACGTGTTTTAAAGATGATAATGGCGATTGGCTGTTTTACGCGTCCGATGCGGTATTGGCACGGCCTCTATTTTATATGGCTGGCTATGAGAAAGTTCACTATTGCAGTCGGGTGTTGTACCTCTATACCGAGGGGCATGATATTTCAGAATCCATTCATAATAAGCAAGATCAAATTGATGCATGCAGGTTAAGTAATGCCCGCTTAAGACCGCCCAAACTTAATAGCTTGATATATTGAGGGCAAAAAAAAGCTCGGCATGTCAGAGCCGAGCTTTTAATTTACATTAATGAATGAATTATGATCTTACGTCAGCGATACCTACGTCGCCTGGGCCGGCGCCGGGCGTACATGAGCCTTCACCGCCAACAGACCAATACGCGCCATAACCCTCGCCCCCGAATGTCTGTGCTGTTGAACTAACACGAGGAGAATTGGGATTAAAGGTGCTACCAACATCAGATTCCAGTATTAGCGCACCGGATGCTGTGGTTAGGGTTGCATCAATTGAACCGCAAACTTCAACCCCATTAATGACGGTTGAAAACTCAAACCTATCGCCGATTTCCATTAATGGGGTCGCCATCGATGTGCCGCTGAAATTGGTTGAGTAATAATAATAGTTTACGGGTGGAGAGCCTTCGTAATAACTGTAATCATAATAAACCGTTGGGCCTTCAAGAGTCACATCGACTGACGTCGGCGTATCTTCACCAGCCGGAAGAGTAAGGCTGACACAATGTTGATAATCATCAACTTCACCTACCAAACCCCGCCAAATACCAGCACGCGGTGTTTTATTCGCGGGATCGAGACCGGCATGTGCCTGGGGAACCACGCTATTGAGTACTCGTGATGCAATGCTCTCAACATTACCACTGTCTAAAGCATTTACTATTGGTGCCGTTGAGGAACTGCCGCCGGTTAGCACCGGTGCAGCCATTGACATTTGTGCGTGTGCCGGTAACAGCATGGCGTCTAATACCGGTTTATGCCAGTGCGCCCCAGTGGCGGCTACGCCGCCAGCGATGCCAGCTGTTTTTAAGACTTTGCGTCGCTTTTCATTGGTCGACGCATTTTGTTTACCCTGTTTAGAATCACTCATTCTAGTTACCCTGTATACGTTTATAATAGGAATGTGATTTTCCTTCACTTTTCGAAAGATTACATATTATTTAACTTTTTGTACATTTGATCAATTTGTTTTTGCATATTGATAGTGTTTTCCAGTTAAACAAACGTGTTTTGTAAACCCTAGATTCAATGTTAATGGTTTCTACGACCTGGTTCACTTAACCAGGCCGTTGGTAGTACCGTGTGTAACAACAAAATCAGTTGTTCGGGGTAATCTGAGCGCCGCTATACCCTGCACCAACGGTACATGAGCCGCCTTCGCCGCTTGCCCAATAGGCGCCATAGCCGCTAACGCCTGAGCCATCAGAGCGAAATGCTCCCCCATATCCCGCATCTTGGTCGTTATCTCCTCCTGAGAAATCAACATCGCCAATATTAGACTGCAGAATAAGCGCGCCCGACGCCGAGCTTAATGTGGAATCGATTGAGCCACTTATTTCAATGCCGTTAATAATAGTCGAAAACTCGAAGTTACCCCCATTTTCAACTAATGGAGTGGCTGTTGACATGCCGGAAAAGTTAACGGACTGATCAAAGTAATAACCACCGGCACTATCATAAGATGAAAAATCATAATAAATTGTCGGCCCTTCAAGAGACACATCAACTGAGGTCGGCGAGGTTTCGCCGGCAGGCAGAGTCAGGTTTACACAATGTTGATAATCTTCTACATCATTGACCAGGCCGCGCCAGATACTGATTGGGTTTCCCCCAGCGCTTGCTATACCCGCATTTGCCGCGGGAATTATGCCATCGAGCACTCGTGACGCGATGCTATCGACGCTGTTGCCTTGATTGGCATTGACCACGCTTGGTACACCTGCGCTGCTACCGACTAGGGTGGTTGGGCCCGCGACCGATGTTTGTGCATGAGCGGGTAATAGTATTGTGTCCAAGGCTGGTTTATGCCACTGAGCGGCGGCGACCACTCCGCCTGCTACGCCCGCGGTCTTGAGTACTTTGCGACGCTTCTGGTTGGTTGGTTTATTGGTTTTATCGTGTAGGGAATCTGTCATTTTCGGGCCTCAATTTGACGTTATGCATAATCAATAAATTTATCTTTACTCTTAATTAGAGAGCGCCGTTTCCGAATCGGTTCAATCAACTAAAAATATTTTTAATTTTTGCGAAACGCCTTCTCGCTAAGCAAAGCAAATTGGATAGCCATTGTACTCAATTTAGTATTCGAATTGAACTAATCATCATATCGACGGCTCTCACTAGTTATGTGCAAACAGTTAGGTTTCAACATTACCGACTCGAGTACACATTTCAATTAACGTACACAGGAGAAATACAATGACTACAATAAAAAATCGCACGCAGACGACCCTTGTCGCATTGCTGCTTTCATTGACAACAACGTCTGCCTTTGCGGGAGCACAAGAAGGTGGTCGCGAGCGCAGTGATGGTTGTGATGGTTTGTCGGAAGTGTTCATTGGTCAAGACAATGACAATATTGACAATCCCTTAATTCAACCGTTTACCCCGCCGTCTAACCAAAGCCTAAACAATGCCGACATTCTTCAAGGTGGTGGTGGCTGTGACGTTCTTATCGGCTTGTTTGGAAATGACGTCTTATTAGGAGGAGATGGCAACGATATTTTAATTGGAGGTACAGAGCAATTTGACCCCGATGGCTTTGGCAATCGAGACGTTGTGCTAGGTGGTGAAGGCAGTGACATCAATATTTGGGCGCCCGGTGATGGAAGTGACGCGTTTATTGGTGGCCCAGGATCACGCGATGCCCAAGTCTTTGGTGTGATAGACCGAGACCTAAACGATGTACCAATACTCAGCCCAGTCAGTGGTCGCTTTAGCGAAACTGGCATTCCGACTGCTGAGGTTACTGGTTCACCGGGCTTTTGCCGTCTGGAAGCAGTGGAAGACACCGATTTGGGATTTGATTTTTTGGTTAGATTTTTTGTGCGTGCTCGCCCGACCAACCCAGCTGTCACGGTTCGATTAAAAGACGTTGAGCAAGTTTTTTGCACCAGCGAGATCGGAGGACAAATCACCTTCGCTAATTTAAGGGATCGTAACCCGAGCTTTATTGAAGTGTCGCAAGATCAAGTACGTCGGCTGAATTCAGCGGTCAACGATATTATTCGCTAAAACACGCACGATTTGAGTGTTCGACAATATAGTGCAATTGGTGCGCAACGATGATTCGTTGCGCACTAAATCTTTAAATCTGACTCCGCGAATTGTTTCCTTTTTTGGCCATCGATGGGTACGTAACACGGCGTATTTTAGAAACGATTGAACCAATTCTTTTATCTGTGGCTCTAATTACAGTGAGATGAGATAAAAACAGTTTTGATGGTAGTAGGTTTGACGCACTCTGTGTTTGTCAACGAGATAGGTCTAGTCTTGAAATAGTGATAATAATTAGACCAATCCAAACGTAGCCGAAATGAAATGGTTGTTTTCCAATCTAGGTTGAGCTCTAAGGTTGGCTCCGGGCTTTGCGGAGTAGATTTCGGCGTTTGGTTACCAAATTGCGAAGATTGTACCGGTGATCGAAATGTTTGGTTTTATCCTTGTCAAAGAGCGAGCAGCTACCCCTGTATTTGCTCTTTGGCAAGGTGATCTCATTTTTTAGAATGAATTATGGGGTGCAAACAAAATGGAGCGCAAACAATATGAGGGATGCGTTGGTGTCTCTTTATGATAGGTTGTCTTGATGCTCGGTCGCGTACAGAACGCTTGTAATATCACGATATCTTCGATTTGGCACGAGTCATTGGGTTTTTCCAGCCAAGTTGTTTTGTTATTCGCGTCAAAGAAACTTAAGCCATGCATCTTTGTCAGCATCTCTAAGCTGCGATGTTTCCGTGGAGGAGTAGGGCTGCGAATTGGGAGTTTCCGGCACAAACCTGTCAACTTCGGCTACAAACCCGTCAAAGTACCGTATCAGCAGTGCGTAGTGACTCCGTGTTTGCTTATTCTTGCAGGAGCGTCGTTTTGGGTGAACTCACATACGTTTCTAAAGTCTGCGGCGACAGACAAGGTTTCGTATCGCAACAATAACGTTAAAAGCCTTTTGGAAATGTGGATGAGCAGAAGTAAACGGGTTAAACATCAAGACCATAGTGATCAGGAGTTACTTGATTTGTATGCGCGGTTCGGAGATAGGCAGGCTGTAGCAGAGCTGTACGAGCGTTACCGTGTATTAGTCGGCAACTATCTATATCGAGAAATTAATAACAAAGAGATCGTCACTGACATTTTTAACTCAATGATGCTTGAACTGGTGAGTGCTTCGTCGTCTCATAGCAGGGGAAGTAGTGTATCGATTCAATTGTTTACCATGGCTTATGCGAACCGGCGCAGGTATTTAGCCAGTGAGAATAAAAAAAAGACGCTGCATGCTGCTAGCAAAAGCAGTCAGTCTATTAATAAGCTTAATCGAATGATAGCGAGCCTTCCGAGCTTACATCGAGATATTATTGAGCTGGCTTATAAGTACAATTTTACCCTTGATGAGGTCGCTGACATTATCGGGCGTAAAACGTCGGTTGTTGAGAATTGCTTATCACATGTTAAAAGTCAGCATATGAGCATTTTCGGTATTTCAAACACTCCCATTGTCGCGATCGAAGATTACCGCAGTCCTATAAAAGCTCGCTGTTAGCAAGCTATTCACATTGATTCGCGAGGTCGCATTCTAACGATCATTGAACCAAGCTGCGAGGAATGACCCTCCTATATAAGTAAGCTATTTTTATACCCGCTGGCGCCGTTATGCGTGGTAGGCACTTTCCGATATCAGATTATTTTTTGCATCGCAGTGAAACAACAGGCCGTTTATGACTAAACTCAATTTAATACTCAAGATCGCCGTTAGTATATCGATAGGCTCCGCTTGGTTAACCGCAGATGCATCGGTGAAGATTCATAGTGTCTCCGCGAAACATGGATCTCAACAGTTTCTGCTGTTCGGTGGCGGCGGGTCGCCGGAGCGAATGGTGATGAGAGCCGCAGGTTTAGAAACACAAAGTTCGCACTCCGCTAGCCAACTCGTCGAATCATCAAAAGTGGTGTTGAGTTCTGGCGCCAAGGTGTACAAGTACGCGCATCACTATCGAGGTAAGCCTATAGTCGGTGATTGGGCTATGGCAACAGTGGCTAAAGGTGGTTGGCTTGATAGCGTGCAGTACCAAATAAGCAAACCCCAAGGCACGGTGCTGCAGAGCGCCAAAATTGAAACCGGAACTAACGGCAAGCTAGCATCGACTATCAATACTAAAACAGTTTGGCAAATGCCAGAGTCCAGTATTGTAAAAAATATTCAAACACTGGGTCTTAAAGCGCTAGAAAATTCAATAAGACAGGTGTGGTTTAAGCAAGCGCAAACTCTGATTGCAGCCTACTCAGTGACCGCAGGCGAGATGTTAGATGGCCATCCTGTATTGTATACCGTGCTGATCGATGCCGAGTCTGGCCAGATGCTGCAAAAGGCACTGGCCTCAACACATTTAACTGAGTACAAATATCGAATTTACGCCGACGGCACGCCGTTGCAACCATTTCAAAATCCGTATGGTTATACGTCGCCCAGTACATTACCTGAGCCGGGTGACCCGCGACCAAGTGCTTTTGTTGAACAACAAGACTTTAGTATCAGTGAACTATCTAATACGGTTGACGATCCCTGGTTGCCCGAGGGTGCCACTGAAACGGTCGGCAACAATGTCGATGTGTTTTATAACTTCACTCGCACACCAGAGGGTGTTTTCGACTTCGGGGGTGACGGTTTTGGGCCAGAGTATCGTTCGCGCGGTGACGAATCTGATCAAGATTTCCGCGCACCGATTAGCGATCAAAATGAGTTATCGTTTGATTACGATGCAATTGACTATCAATCGGAATACTTGCAATTCTTTGAAAGTGACGGCGACCCCAATGCCGAACAGGTGAGAGCCATTCATGCCCAGCAAGTGCAGGCTTTTTATCTAGCCAACTTTTTACGCGACTTATTTTACGATGCCGGTTTTACAGAGTCGGCGGGCAATGCTCAAACCTCAAATTATGGCCGTGGTGGCATCGAAGGTGACCCATTAATTATCCATATTAATAGTTTTACGTTTATCTTTGCCCCAATGGACGGCGAGTCACCGGTAATTCAATTGGGTCGAACGTCGGGCGGCAATACTGCGTTGGATACCACGGTGTTTGCGCATGAGTGGACGCACTACATGCATCGACGCTTGGTTAATCCAACACTGTTGATTACAAACAATCAATCACGTGCCCTGAACGAGGGTTGGGCGGATGTAGTCGGCGTGTTAATGGGAATGAAGGCACAAGATTTTGCCGATGCTCAAAGCGCCGGATTTCAAAGCACGTACGCAATCGGAGACTATTTTCGACAAGACTTTGTACAGAATGGTTTTTTAAACCCCTTTTTCTACGGCATCCGTCGCTATCCTTATGGGCCGGCAAACCCATTCACATTTGAACATATCGCACACAAAGCACCGTTACCTAATGGCTTCGATTTTTCGATTTATTTAGGGCGTGGCACGCAAAATTCTCAAATCCATACTGCCGGCGAAATTTGGGCTGATACAGTATTGGCGTGTTTTCGAGATGTGATTGCCAGCAGTGGCTCCAGCAGTTTTATCGATACTCGACAACAATTGGCGAACTACATCGTTGGGGCCATGGCGATGACACCTCAAAACCCAACGTTTCTTGAAGCTAGAGACGCGTTGCTGGCCGCAGTTCGAGCTGACTCGGTTACTAACTTTAACCGGTGCCGTTTACGCTTTGTGAACAAAGGAATGGGGTCTGGCTCAGTCGCACCACCGCGTGAATCAAAAGAATTTACCGAGCGTGTGTCGAGTTTTTTGCTTGGCGATTTTAATCTGAGCGTGGTGCAATCGCAATTAGTTGAGTCAGCCGGAGGCTTGGACAGCGATGGCATCTTAGACAATGGTGAAAACGGAGTGTTGGAATTAACGCTTCGCAATACCGGTTTCGAGGTGATTACAGAGGCGGATATCCAATTGCTCGAAGACTCTTCGAGTTATCAAACTCTAGGCTCCGGGCAAGTAGCGATTACAGATCTAGCAATCGGTGCTGACGTCACCATCAGGCTTCCCCTGAGGCTCACTCATGAGCGAAATTTCGATTTAACATTGTTCGCGATAGAAGTAAGTATTGCCGGCGAATCGACCTTGAAAGAGCAATCGTTTCGCACTCATTTTGATATAGCTAAAGCCTCGGTTACAAACACTATCAGCAATAAGCTTGAAATCGCATTTCAAGACTGGCAGCTCGATAGAATAGAGCTTCAATCATTCGTTGATTCTCGCTGGCAGGTAGAAGACATCGATGGGAATGAATTGTTACAAGTCGACGAGCCCTTTTTGGCTACGGAACGTTCGGGAGTGACTCGTGCCTTTGTCAGCCCTTGGTTAAGGCGAAGCGATGAGGTCTTACGTTTTGAGTTTTCTCAAGCGTTTAACTTACCAGGAACCTTGCATATAGAGGTCAGTACTGATGATGAGACCTGGATGTCGTTCGATGAAGCGATTCCCTTTTTTACAGGGATATCAGACGGCTTTCCGTCGCTGGCCCCGGTCAGCTTAATTAATACCAGTGTGCAGCCAAGTCAACGCTTTAAAATGCGTATAAGGTTAGAATCTGGCACACCGCTCACATCGCGCATGGATGATTTCAAGCTCAGTGGTGTGGAACAATCGCCGTTTAATCAAGTCATTGTCGAAGACGGTGTTGACCTCAATAGTTTGTGTGTTCCAATTAAGACCAATCAGGGCATCACGGTAGTATGTTTATAGAATCTAAGGCTCAATGATATGAGCGTTGTATCTCAACGACCCTAATCATCTCTCTAAGCCCAAAAGTCACCGATTTGCCATCTCTCAAGGGGATAATAATGAGGTCTAATTCTTGGTTAATTCAAATGCGTCAACATCGCAAGTGACGTCATCGTCATCGCGTAATCGGCCGCGTTACGGTTTTATTTTGATCATTAAGAATTCGGTTTCGCCCCCCCTTTTTCATTATTTCCTGCTTATTTTCTCAAGATTGAACCAATCTGTCTTTTGAACACTCTTACTAATAGTGGTGCTGAAATTTCAGTGAGGCCTAATTACGATTGCCAGACTTACTCCATGCGGCTTTATCATGTGATCGGATGCTTTGTTACTAGCGAAACTATCATTAACTAAAATAGATTTTCTAATATCGATTTAGACATGAAAAACTTTAGACTAGTCAAAAAGTTATTCCGTTTCTTTTTGATAGTGCTATGGCTGCCCACCAGCGCCTCGGCACAGATCGAAGACACCAACACGCAGTTGCAGGCTTTTTATCAAGCACAAGGTGGTCAATCGAATTTTCCCAATCACTACGTGCTTGCTATCGAGGCGTTATTACGCGCGCAGGACGCATTGGCTGCGGGGCAACGTGATGCCGCAATACAAATAGTAGACGCTGTTTTTACTGAGATGCCATTGTCTGATTCTATTTGGCGACGGGATGTCACGCTGTTTGATCTCAACGTTGGAGACCCGATTGCCTACTACGGGCTTAGAATGCTGAATCAAATTCTGCAGCTGGAAACCGAGGACAACGGGAAAACTCTTGAAATGACAGCGGTGGTTCCCTTGTGCGCCGAGGTGACTCGGCCAACATTGCCGAACCTAGCGCCAGAGACCCTTCAACGCACCATCGACGATCGAATTCTCGCGAATGATGCCGACGTTTTATATCAATCCACTGATTTGTTTCGGCGCTGGCTTTCGGCAATCACGAGTGGTACCAATATAGAGCTCAATGTGCATGTCGTCGAGCAATGTGCGACGGTTGATTTTGAAGTGACGGCTACCAACATTATTAGTTTTCCAGACACCAATAGCTTGCTTGCGAACGTGCCATTTGAGGTGGTTGCTGATACCGATATCTGGTGGGTTGTGGTTCCTTCTGGTGTGCCTGGTGATGGCAGCGAGTTTAATAAGGTTTTTATTACAGGGGGCGCGGGTTTAGCTGAAAGTGGCGCGCCGGTAATCCTGTCAGATGATGCCTGGTTTTTGCGTAGACCTTCTCACTTAGGCAAAGGCGATTACTCAGAAGTCGAGCGGCGCGTGTACATACCTCAATGGTTTCAACATGAGTTCATGCATCATATATTTCGAGTGTTTCGCGAGTTTGAATTAGAGGCGACCTCTCACCAGTGGTTCAACCTGAATACATGGCCGAGTGATTTTGTGGGCCTTTATGAGCCAGATTATTACGCCGAGGCGTTACGCAGGCGCTTGACCGATGCCGAGCCAACTATACAAGAACGGTTAATTCGCCCGGAATTGGCAGACTTCAAAAATTTTCCGTTACAAAAAATATCGGGAAAGTTTGAACGTCTCCCGGTCGAGAATAATTTTCACCAGGTCTCGGTTACGATTGACCCTAGCGGAGCTGCAACATGGACTAACGAAGCTGAGTTTTCCTGGCAGCTCATACCTGACGGGCATGAATTACGAACGCCGCCAGATTCTGTTTTTGGAGAGCGGCTGGTGTATGCTGAGCTCGATTTTAATAGAAATGTGAGCGCGCTGGTGTTTTTGGGGGAGCAATACGTTCGCATCGATACACCGCCTGTGGTGGACGAAGATCAAGAGCAATGCTTCGTAATCAAGGTTTCGAATGGCAATGTGGTGAATTTTTGCTTATAGAGAGAGATTGTTTTTCAGATAAGGGGCTTCAACTTACTTAAGAATTCGCAGCGGTAAATTAATCGAGAGCGGACTTGTGTCTGCGCTGCGATCGAGAGAGTTTGTCGCGGAGCCTAACGAGTGATCGAATCTTCTTCGATTGGTTTCTTAGCTTTTTCAATATCTATTTCTGTATTAAACGTTCTCTGATACAAGCGAGAGAAATAGCTGGGTTTGCTAAAACCGACGGTGTAGGCTAGCTCAGCAATGCTTCTGACCTTGCCGAGCTGTAAAAGATGACGTGCTTGTTCTAAACGACAATGTCGAATGAACGCGGCCGGTGTGAAATTAGCGTGTTCAGCTAGTCTACGCCTTAACGTTGCTTCACTAACATGGAGCGCGTTGGCTAGCTCGCTAACACCGAAGCCCGGTTCTTTAAGTCTCTGATCGATAATGGCCTTTATTTTGTCGAGGTAGCTTTCAGAGATTTCATTACTCTGGTTTTCAGACGGGTTATCAGGCCGTGGATTTTGGTTCTTATAAAAAGCTCTAAATTGGGCCTGTTTAGTGAGTAAGTTGTGAATACGCAATTTAAGTTCCAGGCCGTTAAACGGCTTGACCATATAATCATCCACTGCGGCCATTAAACCTTTGAGTCGATCGTGTAATCCGGCTCTGGCTGTGAGCATGATCACAGGTATGTTGACGAGTTCAGGATTACGTTTTATTGCCTGCACAAATTCTAAGCCATCGCGATTTGGCATCATTAAGTCCGTTACGATCAGGTCGGGCAATTGCTTGCTAAGGACTTCTTCTGCCAGTAAACCGTCTTGCGCTGTTAACACCTGATACTCTTCGTTCAGTAAACTCTGAATGTAGTCCCTCATATCATGATTATCATCGACCACCAACACCGTCGCCCGCGGTTTTTCAGATGTGTAAGCGACATCGCTGACTTGTTCTTTGTCTATTGGGGGGGGCGACGAGACCGTGTAATTCCGATGACCTGACTCATCGCCCTGAACGATCTCATTGTCAGTCAGATGTGCTCGACCTAGAGGTAAAGTCACACAAAATGAAGTACCACTGACCGTTTCGTTACTTTCCTTTTGGAAAACGCTCTTAACCGATACCTCACCTGCGTGCAAAGCAACCAGTTCTTTGACTAAGGCAAGTCCGATGCCAGTGCCAACACCGGATTTCGATAACTCTGATGCCCCCGATTGAAAGTAACGATCAAAAACAAAGGGAAGTTCGTTTTCTGGAATTCCGAGGCCAGTGTCACTGACTGTAATTTTTACATATTCGTCTCGACTGTGTTCCTGTTCCTCTTCTGTTACTGGCACTGTTGAACTAATTTCAATGGTTATTTGGCCTCGTTTTTCTGTGAATTTAATGGCATTACTGAGTAGGTTATTAATAATGGTTTGTAATTTTTCATTGTCGATATAAGCGTTAATAATGGGTCGATCAGCAATGCAACTAAGCTTGATATCTTTTTGTACCGCCAGACTGAAAAATTGGGATGAAAACTCATTTACCGCTTGCACAACGTTTATCTCAGACGCTTTAAGGTCCAGTAATCTTTCATCAAGCTCGCTTAATAATAATATCTGGTCAATCAGGTTTTTCAGCGAATTTGAGTTACGCAGTACGCCCTCGATAGTGCGCTTCTCGGCAAAGTTCTTTTGCTGAAGCAACATGCTTAATGGCCCCTCAATTAGAGTGAGTGGTGTTCTAAATTCATGGCTAATATTGGCAAAAAATCTGGATTTAGATTCGTCGAGTTGCAAAAGCTTATTGGCCTTCTGCTCCAAATCCGCGTTCATCAAGCGAATATCGGCCGTTTTTTGTTCTAGCTCTTCTTCAAGTTGTTTGTTGTAGTTACTTTTTAAGGTATTAGACAAATTTAGATGCTTCAACGCAGATCGTTGCACCGCTTGTTTTTCGCGATAAGCAATGAGCCCCATTAAGTATGAGAAAAGAATCAAAGCGAACCCTGCGGAGGTCACAATCTTGAAGGGTGCGTAGTATTGATCGGTCACTCCAAAGCCAAACAAGGCTCGGTCAACAAGAGCAAAGATAAGCGGGGCAAGGGAGATAAGTACATATTTTGCAACAATTAGCCGATCTTTGATAAAGGTATAAACGGATACAAATACACCAAAGTAAAACGTTACCAATACGGCAACTAAGTCGCTCACTTGAACAAGGATATCCTGATAGTAAGTGTGGGACATTAACAATATCATTCCACACACTATTATGATTATATTGCCGATTAAATTTAGTTTGGGGTATTCCTTAAGTCGGATAAATTCTTTAAGAAAAAGCGCTGATAAAATTAGGCTGAGTGGATAGAAAATAGCGATAGCAAGGTTGCTAAGATTCGGATAACTGGCGGGTGTAAGCTGAACCAAACGACCGTCCAGTGACATCAGCCCTATGAAAACACTCGAGATTGACAAGATATACAGTAGAGAGGTCAACTGACGAGTTGATATAAATAGCAGTAGATTGTAAATCACCAAGGCTATAAGCACGCCAACAATTATTCCAAAGATATTTTCGCGTTTATTGTTCTCTATGTCATAGCTATCCCTATCCCAAACAGCTGCTTGAAAAAACGGGTTTTCAGTTATATTGGTACGGCGATAAAATGGATTATCAGAGGCGTTTACTCGAATATAAAAGCTCTGTATCTCATTGGCTGCAAGGCTAATTTTGAAACCATACCCAGCGCTGGGCACATCACGGGTGCTAATACTCTTGGTGCTGCCGGTTTTAAATGATGGTAAGCCAGGTTTTTGTGGGTAGAAATCAATTTCCGACAAGGTCGCGGGGGCCAGTGTAAGTACCAACTCATGTTTTTGCGTGCTGGGGTTGCTTATGCAGAATAAAAACCACTGGTCAGGATGAGTCTTCTGTAAAACCACGTCTTGATCAGAATTGTTTAATTGTACGAATGGTAAGTCTTGAGTTGTCTGGCTCAATTCGTATCCGGAATTCAGATCAGGGATCTTAACGGAGCCAGACGAATCCGAATAATGGTATAGATAGGAACGCAGTTCTGAGCCATTAATAGTTGCA
This sequence comes from Arenicella sp., assembly GCA_965230315.1. Lineage (GTDB taxonomy): Bacteria > Pseudomonadota > Gammaproteobacteria > Arenicellales > Arenicellaceae > Arenicella. The sequence goes on along the minus strand of CBDDKT010000002.1, from coordinate 1,632,040 downwards.
CTGGTCTCAAAGCAGCTTAGATCTCTCGCATCTGCATTCGCCATCAAAGGCATCGCGCCCAATAGACAGGCTACGAAGACCAATGAGTAATATCTAGACAACTTAGGCTGGTATTTCAATAACACAATTCCTTTCGATCAGTGTTTACGTGATTTGCAAGGCTTTGATTTGCAGATGTTTGTCATAGTGAATGATGCGGCTCAACAATGGAGCGAGAGCGATAAAATGGTTTAGGCGATCGAATGCAGTCGGCGGTTGAATCTGGAATGTACCGTGTTTTGTTTTTCATCCGTTAACCAGAACCAGTCAGTATGTGCTGAGAGTAGAACCAGCGACGGAATATTCAAGGCGTCATTCAAATGTACCACTGAGATACAGAAACTCACAACCCTATCTCGTTGCTGAATTCATACACCCGTTATGATTGGATTCGAGTTTAGTCATCAATGCTCAGTTGCCTCAGGAATAATACTTGTTTTTCGTTACTCAAGTTAAAGCCGCATACGCTACTCGATAGTGTAAATTCGCATACAAACTCTGTGTAATTACCGCACACTATCGAAAAATTTTGTGATTTATTTATTTGGGGTTGAACCAATGGCGCGAATGTTTGTTCTAAATAGTTAGGAATACAAATAGTCTGTGTCCGCTTCAATATTGCAAGATGGTGTCTGTCTATTTGTATTGTGCCAGCTAATCAACACTACAAAGGCTAAGGACAATGAGATTAATTGCCCCTTTTCAGGCTATCGATTTTGAGGCCTACGACATTAATGGTGACCACTTTCGTTTGAGTGAAGAGAAGAACAAGGTCACGGTGTTGTCGTTTTTTCGGGATGCCTCCTGCCCATTTTGCAATGTGCGTATCTATGAGTACACCAAAAAACATGAAGAATGGGCCGAACTTGGTATTGAAGTAATCGCCATATTCACCTCTTCACCGGATAAGGTCAAAAAGTTTGTGGCTAAAAACCCTCGGCCATTTAAAACATTTGGCGACCCTGATTTGCAAATCTATGAAAAGTATTTGGTCGAGAAGTCATTCGCAAAATTTTTATTAGGCGTGGTCAGCAACATACCTCGATTCATAAAAGGTTGGCTGGTTGGTGGGAGGTTTAATCCTATTAATCGACATATTAATCTCGTGCCCGCGGATTTTATCATTACCCCCAAGGGAAAAGTAATCGACGCATGGTATGGTCGAGATGTATCAGAGCATATACCCATGCAGCGAATAGAAAGGGTGGCGACATTGTTGCGCAAGCGGCGATTAGAAAGAGGGAGTAGTAGTCGAATTAGAAAATGAAACCGGGCAACTCTATGATGTTGGTTGCACGCTTAGAAGACGTGGCAAATGTTGATGCAATATTGCCACATAAACCTATTTACTCGGACCAGTTGCAGGTCGTGATTCTGGAGGTGTTAGAGTCTAATTTGCAATAATTGCGGATCAATTTGGATGTTTGATTTACGTTCTAGTGCAGTCGTTCAGGTCGAGCACCTCTCGACAAACCATCATGATGAGATAAGATGGCTTGTTGTCTTGGTGTTATTTCTAAAACATCGCCCTCAGGTCTTGTTTCGACAATCGGCTCGTCGCTTTCAAGAGCCTCTTTGAGTTTTTTACGAGCGTGGAATAAACGGGTTTTTACCGTGTTTTGAGGGCAACGTACAATATCGGCAATTTCGGCGGTGCTATATCCATGAAAGTAAGATAATTCAATGACTGACCTATGATCTTCCGATAGCTCCGATAATGCGGCATGCAAGTTTTCGCTAATTCTTGTGTGATTGTCTGTCTCGGCTTGTTTCTGTGAGGTATAGATATCCATGACATCGTCTGCATCACTGTGTTGGTGGCGGCTTTCTTTTTTTACATGCGCAAGCTGACTGCGGTAGGCGATGGTGAATATCCAAGTAGAGACTTTCGAGTTACCTTTAAATTGATCTGCTTTTTGCCAAACCGATAACATGACGTCGTTATATGACTCGTCGACGAGTTGATTGCCACCCATTTGTCTTTGCAAGAACCGCCCAAGTGGCAACTTGTATCGCAGGTACAACTCCGTTAGTGCCGCTCGATCGCGATTTTCGCTTATTAACTGTAATAGTTCTCCGTCGCTACACTCGGAGTACTCGCTACCGTTAGGTCTGGTAGCAATGATTCCTTTCTTAGTGCTTGTCATTTTTAGTCAACCTGCGATTGGTAGTTGGCATTAGAGTTTGAAGGTCGCGGTCGCTGAAACAATAGTACATATTAATAGGTAATACGGCTTTTGCTATTATTCGTTGATGTCTCTAATGATTAAACGTTCATCGAAGCAGTCTGCGTTGTGCTACCTCGATAAAGCGATTGATGCCTTCTTATGTCTTGAAGCAACTGTATCGAACCAGCGTTGTAACGACCGTGGTAATTTGTAACAAATAGCGTGGTATTTTTTTAAAAAGAGAAGTTTTTACGTGAATAAAACGATTATTATCAAAACTTTAGGGTCGCTAAGCCTTCACCGAGAGGGTGTTGAGCTAAAACTCCCCGCCTCGAAGAAAACTCGTGCCTTGTTGGCTTTTCTACTGATAACAGCAAGGCCTCATCGGCGTGAACGTCTTTGCGAGCTTTTTTGGGATATGCCAGATGATCCTCGAGGATCGCTGAGGTGGTCACTTAGTAAATTGCGGGGCGTATTAAAGCTAGATGAAGTAGATCCGATTATTGCTGATCGTGAGCGAGCGCAAGTCAACCTCGAGGGTATTGAGATCGACTTTTCGATTATTCGGAAGAAGTTATTCGATCAACAATCTGTTTTACCGCTTCATGAGCTACGTAACCTGGCGAATGCACTGGAAGAGACACTGCTGGATGGGCTTGATTTACCTAATCAGCCGTCGTATCAATCGTGGTTAGTTGCGGAACGAGAAGACGCAAAGCTGTTGCGCTTGAATGTAATGCGACGACTTGCGTTGCATCCAGATATAGATACTCAAGAAGCAGCAAATTGGGCTCGACGGTGGCTTGAATTGGCCCCATTCAGTAATAGCGCTGCAGAGACTAGGGTAATGACACTGCGCAGGCTGGGCAAGCCTGGCGAGGCACAGCTTGTTATTAATGCGTTTACATCCTCGCTAAGCGATGCGGGCATTCCCATTACCGCTAAATTTGAGACTCAGTTTGAAGAGGTTGATGACCAAGAAGTTGAGCACTCTCAGCGAACCTTATTACGTCGGCAAGACATTAGTTTTTGCAAAACCGCTAATGAGGTTCGTATCGCCTACGCAACGGTCGGTTCTGGAGCACCCATTGTAAAGGCGGCTAATTGGCTAAATCATTTGGAACTGGATTGGGATAGCCCTATTTGGGGTGATTTGTTTCACGCTTTGGCAAAGAACAGAACCTTTATTCGTTACGACGAGCGTGGTAATGGCTTATCCGACTGGGAGGTAAGCGAAATAAGCCAGGAAGCCTTTGTTAAAGATCTCGAGACAGTCGTGGATGAACTTGAATTGGAAAAATTTCCGCTATTAGGTATTTCACAAGGATGTGCCGTTTCAATTGAGTACGCAGTGCGACACCCAGAACGCGTATCGGGCCTAATACTTATTTCTGGCTATGCGAGCGGTTGGCGCATAGGCTCAAGCCCTGAAGAGCAGGCAAAACGTGAGGCTGTGATGACGCTAACGCAGCATGGCTGGGGCTCTAAGAACCCGGCCTATCGTCATATTTTCACTCAAACGTTTATGCCCGATGCCAAACCGGAAGAGCTTGATTGGTTTGATGAATTTCAAAGACAAACAACGTCACCAGAGAATGCAGTAAGGTTTCAACAGGCGTTCGCCGATATAGATGTGCGTGATCTTCTCGGGCAAGTACGCGTGCCAACCATCGTTTTTCACTCCCGCCATGATCAAAGAATATCCTTAGAGCAAGGCCGAGAACTTGCCAGCGGCATACCTAATGCCCGATTTGTACCGCTGGAAAGCAATAATCATATTTTGCTTGGTCATGAATCGGCACTGGATGTGTGTATGCAGGAGATTCAACGATTTCTGGATGAACATGGAATTTAGTTGTTCAGGTTCGGTGTGGCTACAAGGGTTTAGCCTTATTGTTTATGCTTGATCAACTTGTCCTGCAGGTGTTTGTGTCAGTTTGAAGTAGGGATTGTTTGTAATTTCTATCCTTAATTGAACCCTCCAGCAATCTACGTGCTCTAACAAAGTGTACCCGTGAGAAGTAGAAAGCTTATTGTTCTTGGGGCCTTTGCCGATGTTGGGAGAGCTGCAACAAGCCCGAAGAGTGATTTTCTTGATTTATGGTGAGGAGTCGAACAGCAGTCGACTTGGATTCGTTTTGCTCTCATGGGGCGTGCAAGGTTAACCTTTCTTTTGATCGATACTCTCCATCCCGATACCCTTCGGTCGATCATTGGAAAGGTTGATCGTTTTGGGCGAACCAAATGCACCTGATCCGGGCTTGCAAGAAATCTGTCTCAACGTAATTTGAGGCCCGTTAAATCATGTTTTCAGTCTTGAATTACTGATTGAATAAATTATACTTGTGTCACCATGGTGACAGCCAGTCACCGTCCTTAGGCGAGACCAAGGCCTCTATGCGTAAAATAATGTTTTCAATATTGATGTTGCCAATCGTGCATCAAACGGTTACCGCCGTAGCGCGTGCTGACGTCGTTGAGCTGACCGGCGGTTTAGAGTCCGGGCGTTTTATTGATGGTGTAAATTTGACGGCTAATAAGTTAAGCACTGGCTTGGCTGCAGGCTGGTCAGGAGACAATGGCGCATTTGCTTCTTTATCATGTTTTACACGTGAAAATGATGCTAGCGTCGCGATACAACGAGGTTGTGATGGCAGCTTAGGTTGGTTTAAACCGATTAACGAAAATCACGCTTTTACCTTTGCGCTCTCTCGACACGATTACTCCAGCCCTAAATTAACTGGATGGCAGTATACTGATGCGAGTGTGAGCTGGCATATTGGCAGGTTGAATAAGCTTAAAATTCGCACCAGTGATTCTTTACTTGGTCAAGGATTTGCCTCGGTAACCACGTCGTACCATGCGTTACGACCCTTAAGTGAAAAATGGCGTTTTAAGTTTGAGGCTGGGTTGACTGCCTTGGAAGGAAGCGCACCAGTGAGTCAACTTGAATACGGTCTTGTCGGTCTAGAGTACGGGCGTGGTCGTTGGGCCGCCGAACTGAAATTAATGGTGAGCAGTTCCGACTATAAACAATTGGTAAAACTTGAATTCGATCAGCCCGAAGCGAGCTTTAATTTGAGATACCGACTTTACTGAATCGATCAGCCATTTTTCTTAGAATTATGATGAGGGCTTGAGTTTGCCTTCCAATAATGAGATTAAGCTTTCCACCGTATTGACCTTGCTTTTTTGAAGCTCTTGAAGTGTTTTATGGGTGCAAATTTCTTCTCGTAATTGTGCTTCTATTTGCGAGCACAAAGCCAATACACCACTGACATAAGCGGCCGCCACAGAATGACCCTGCATAAAGTCGGCGCGACCGCCGGGCGATGCGACAACCTTGGTTCCGGGTGCTGACAAGACATGGCCGCTGTGTTGGTCAAGTGAGTTAGCTTTCACGGTAATGGTACTTTTAGATGGAAAGCGATTTTTCGCCGGGCGGCTTGGGTCGAATGCCGTCACTACTTGCGTGCCGTTATAGATGATTTGATCAATTAAGGTGTCTAGCAATCTGTCTTTTGGTCCCGATAAACTCAGGTTTAAAATATCCGACTCTGATCTCGCAACCGCGTCGAGCGCGCGCGCTAGGGTTAAGGTATTGCAGTTAGCTTTGCTCAAATCGGAATCATCATTCGTTTCCCAACACCCTCGATAGGCTTTTAGTTTTGCTCCAGAGGCGATTCCTGTCACGCCAAGATCACTCTCCTGGTCAGCCAAGATTATGCTGGCAATCGCGGTGCCGTGAGCCTCTCCATTGGAAAGGTTATCGTTCTGTTTAACAAAATCGATGTTTTCTAAAACATTGTTGCTTATATCGGGGTGAGTCGCATCCACCGCAGAATCAATCAGCGTTACCACCGCTCCCTTACCGTTGATTGAGGCTGGCAAGCGTAATTCAGGAGGGTTAAACAACCCAGTTTCAAGTGAGGATTCCTTAGGCACTAAGGTCGACTCAAAACTATTTGATGCCTGGACCCATTTAACTCTTTTACTTGAGCGTAAATCTTCCAGGGTTTTTTGTTCGTCGCCTTTAAATGCGGCTATCAAGCAATAGACATTGAGGCTTTCGATAAACCATTCGGCCTTAACAAGCAAATCATGGCGACTCGCAATTCTGCGTGCAACACGCTTTAAATCTAATGCGCCGCTATAACTTCCACCACTGGTGTATTCATCTCGTTGCCACCCTTGCAGTCGTTCAGGACGAGGGTTTTCAAGAACAACTACCCACTCGGAATCAGTCTGGATGATTTCTGCGCGAGGTGATGATGACGCAATAAGGCCGAGAATTAATATCAGTTTGCTAGCAATGGACATGCAAAACCTCAATGTTCACTTTTGCTACCGTAGGAAATCAAGCTTACCTGTTCGAATTTTCCGACCGATTTAAGATTGGAAAGATCGATATTCGATAGCGTTTTTGACGAAGAAACAATCCAGGCTGGTCCTGCTCGACCAATGGGTTTAAGACCATGCTCAGAGAACAATGCTGATAGCTCTTGCTCGGGCATGTCTTTTGCTGGCCATACTTGAGCGACTCTCTTTGCCTCAACCAAACCGTCAAAATCGATATCTGACGAAGTACTTTGGTCGCTCAATAGCGCGTAATTCTTGTCCGAATCGTCTGCGTTTTGACTGGTAACGATAAAAATTGCGAGCATGATGCTTGCAGCAACGCCGCTCATCGCATACCAATTTCTATTGTACCAACGCGTTTGCATACGCTCAGATGGATGCTCACTGAGCTGATCTAGCGTCGCATTCAATGCATCTATGCCGTTATCACTGACGGCGATCGGTTTTTCTTGATCATCTTCATATTTTAGCAACGCAGCGCGTAAGCGTCGCTCCGCCGAAACGGCATGTTGTAGCGATTCATCTTTCGCAAGGGCTTCTTCAAAACGAGTTTGATCTTCCTGACTCATATGGCCAGATACATAATCATGAACGGCGTTTTCACTAAACATATTAACTTGAGTATTCGTCTTTTGTGTATTCATCAATCATTCTCCAGTGAAGACTGGTCGACTTCAATGGTTGTTTTGAGTTTCTGTCGTGCATGAAACAATCTGGTTTTAACGGTATTTTGCGGGCAGCCAACGATAACAGCAATTTCTGAGGTATTGTATCCGTGAAAATAGGACAGCTCGATCACGGTACGGTGCGCTTCTGAAAGTTTGATCATGGCATCCTCGATGGTTTCTTCAATTGAAGCGCCTGTTTCAGGTACAACTTCGTGCATAAAATCTTCCGTAGTCAAATGAGCGTGGCGCTTTTCTTTTTGGCTAAGAGCGATCTTAAGGCGATAGGCGATGGTAAATATCCAGGTTGATACTTTTGACTCGCCTCTGAAGGTACTTGCTTTCCGCCAAATCGTTAACATGACATCATTATAAACTTCTTCTATCAGGGTGGTTTCATGCATGCCGCGCTGTAAAAAACGCCCGAGTGTGGGGCGGTATCGCTCGTACAGCTCATCTAAGGCCGTGTTATCGCGGTTACTTCCGATCAATATTAGTAATTTGTCATCTTCAAAGTCGCTGTAATCCTGCCGTTTATACGATATGTCTTTGCGTATGTTGATCGTGCTAGTCATCTTTCATATCGAATGTTTTTTATTAGGTTTGAGGACTTGTTTTCGGCGTTATTAAAGAGGCCCTATACACGTTAGAGATAACAATCTCGACAATGGTTCAATCGGTTTGAGTAAAAGTCGGCAGTAAGTTAGTTCGCTCGTTGGCAGCGCTTGATGAATTGAGTCGGATTGTGGGCCTATTCTAATAACAGCTCGAAAAAGGAGGGAATGACAACCAGGGTGCTTCAAATTGTGGAAGAATTTCTAATAAATGGTGCCAACTAAGAAATAGGTGGCTTGTCGCGGCGGTTAACTACTCAGCCTTTTCGTTTCTTCTATGATTTGGTGACGATAATACCAGAGGCGCATTTTTCACTAGGTTTCGATGGTTCTGAAAAAACAGCGTCGAGTTTAAAGGTCAGTTTGACGGTGCCGTTCAGCGAATTACTGCATTCTTTAACAGCTGATCGGCTCGCATAGCCAAATGCGATTTCGCCTCGAGGGCTGGTCCTGACCCAATCGGGGTCTGGGAACATCAATAGTTGAGGTGATACCGTTTCAAAAAACTCTATAGGCGCTATCCCGGTCGCCCCATGATGAGGAACTTTCAGAATATCCGCTTTAATGTCTTGAGATCTATTATTATTTAGATACTCGCCTGACGCATCATTTAGGTCGCCAGCAAAAAGAACACGATGATTAAAGACTTGCCATTTCATGACAATGCTGGCGTCATTCAAATCAATATTGCGACCATCGAGTGTGTTTGATTTCGCGGCAAGCAATACATTGAATGAAGTTCTGCCTAAAGTGATATCCTGACCTTCATGCACGTCGTGTATTTTAGCTCCTTGTGCTGTCAGTATTGTCAGAACTTCGAGAAAATCCTCCTCTTTATAGCAACAATCTCGCACGGAAACATTATGGTTGTAGTAGACAGCGTCGACCTTTATGCCTGCAGCGACAATATTTCGAATTCCCTCGTAATGATCTCGATGCGGATGACTGATAATGAATTTATCAATTCTTGTTATGCCTAAGTCTTGGAGGTAGCGAGTTAAACCATCGCCAATGACTCCACCGTAACCGGCATCAACTAGCGCTACGTGACCAGCGTCTAAAATAAGGTGGGCGTCGCCCTGCAAGCCCCGGTAGAAATTAACATCGACCATATGCCATTCGACCGAATCGTCTTTTGTACAAGAACTGCACAGGCTAAGTATAAAAATACTTGTAAATAAAAACTTAGATACTGATATCAATCTATTCAACATATGCACGACTATAGGTCTTTTTTAAACGTAATATTTTTTGTCTTATCGGAGCAAAATATAATCATCCTTATCAGTAATAATAGCGCTAAAATTGGTCGCGTATTGCACTATCACCGCCTGTGCAGAAAATAAGCAAAGCCGTTCCGTAAAGAATCCAATTTTATACGCTAATGTGTCTGTAGTCGCTGATGAGGATAGTGAGCTTGTCAGGCAAAAAGGTGGCGTTGATGAGCGACACTTGTAACTAAAAGGAAACCATAAACTGTCTATTATGACGTTAACCTCACTAATGCAATTCTGTATACTGCCAACCCGCTGTTGTAGGTCGAAAATCGATTAACTTCTATTAGTGAGAATGTCTACCATGAAAGAATACCTCAAAACCGTTGATTGACCGACTATACCTAAGCGGCTTGAACAAATACCACGTTTTCACATGTCTCATACTCCCGTCTCAACTTTAGCAGAGCGTTCACGCCTGGTGCGCCTACTTACCGATTTATCGGTGTCTAAGGTGAGTCTTACTGAACCGAATTTGGCGGAGCAATTGGGACGCTTGATCGGCGTGTCTGATTCGATTGCTTTATCACGGTCTCTGAATAGTTTGCCGGCAAGCCAAGCAAACAAGATTGTTGATAGTGTGGACGTGGTACGTGAAGAAATTTTGATTGGCCGCCAGCAAATGATGCAGATTATTGTCAAGAGCTTCGCAGCAAGTCCGGAAGGCGCCGGCATTCAGGCGCCAAGTATTAATACTGGCACTCGGGCTGAAGCATTGCAGACCTATGATCCGTATCAGCGATTTTACAGTATGCATCAGGCAGAGATGGCGGGTAGCGTACAACGCTTACGCGTGCGAGTTCGATCCACAATCTCGGGCTTTTCCGCTGAACTGCACAAATTGGCTGAGCTAGACAGAATACTCAGCGATAGTCTCGCTGGGCATACGCAAAAATTGTTTAATATCACTCCGATACTGCTGGAGTCACGTTTTAAAGAGTTGCTAGCCGCACACCGTGATCAAGCCGGTGGTGTTAACAACGACGAACCGCAGCAATGGCTTACTCCAGGTGGGTGGTTGGCGCTATTTTATAAAGAGATGCAAGAACTCTTGTTGGCTGAACTAGATGTGCGCCTACAACCAATATTTGGCTTACTAGAAGCATTGAACGAACAAGCGAGTAGTTAATAATCATGAATAGAACCCTATTTACAGGAACCTTATTTAGTTGCGCATTTGTAATAGGCGCACTGGCGATTCTCTGGGTTGCTGGCGTCTTTCTAGGGGCGGACAATCTTGGCTTTGGTGTCACTCTATTAATAGGTTTAGTCTACGCCATTGGAACATGGGAGCTTTTACGCTTTCGGCGAGCCACCGGTTCGTTGAATGAGGCCCTGAATACCTTGTCAGAGCCGCTAGACGACATTTATCAATGGCTTCTTAGCCTTGACTCCAGCCTACAAAGTGCCGTGCGATTGCGAGTGGAAGGGCACGCTAATGGTTTGCCTGCCCCGGCAGTAACGCCTTATTTGGTTGGCTTACTGGTGATGCTGGGCTTGCTAGGAACTTTTGTTGGTATGGTTGACACCTTAAAAGGAGCCGTCGTGGCGCTGGAAGGTACTAACGAGTTGGAAGCGATACGCGCGGGTCTCGCGGCCCCGATTGAGGGCTTAGGCATCGCATTCGGTACATCGGTTGCTGGTGTAGCAGCCTCTGCAATGTTGGGCTTGCTTTCAACCATCAGTCGCCGCGAGCGATTGCAAGCAAGTCGTTTTCTGGATGCTAAAATCGGTCAGGAATTGCGGAAGTTTTCAAGTAGCCATCAGCAACAGCTTGCTTTTCGAGCGATGCAAGATCAGGCAAGCACACTCCCACTTGTTGCCGAACAGCTTGGTGATTTGCTCAGTAAATTTGATGAAGTGGTTGAACGTCTGGAGGCGCGATTGCTTACTAATCAAGAACAATTTCAAGGATCAACAACTGAGCTTTATCGAGAGTTAAATGAGTCGATAGATCATTCATTAAAAACCAGCCTGGTTGAAAATGCGAAACTGATCAGTTCCAGTGTCACACCCTTGGCGGAGAAAACCCTGGATCATCTAAGTGATGTTGCTGCGCAGACTCAACAGCAATTGGCGGCATTGAGTCAACAGCAGCTTGCGGCTGTCGATAAGGCCTTATCGGGCAGCAACACGATAATGCGCGAAGCGCTTGATGTCAGTCTTAAACAGCAAACCAGCTCCACACATGAATTGATAGACAGTGTCAATCGTTCGGTATCGACGATTACTCAAGAGATGCAAGATTCCAGCAAGGCACTGCTGGAAGAGTTTGCTAGCCGTGGGCAACAGTGGTCAGAGCAACAACAAGAGCAAGCAACCCTATTTAACGTTACGGTTGATACTCGGCTTACGCAGTTGCGGGATGATGAAAGCCAGCGCGGAGACGCGGCCATAGAGCGGCTTAGAGAGTTGGAATCGCAAGTGGCTCAACATATTCAATCTCTAGGCCAATCATTAGAAGAACCTATGACGCGTCTCATAGAGACGGCGTCGCAAACACCAAAGGCAGCGGCTGACGTGATCGAAAAGCTGCGCGGTGAAATGACTAAGAACTTTGAGCGAGACAACGATTTATTGGCTGAACGTGCTCGTCTAATGGAGCAGCTCGATTCCTTATCAAACACCCTGGAAAAAAATTCTGTTGGTCAACGCGATGCGATTGACACCTTGATAGAACGGTCCGCAGAGACATTAAGCACCGTTGGACAACAGTTTGGCAAGAATGTGCAAAATGAATCATCTAAACTCTCAGAGGTAGTGGAAAATTTTGCCAGTAGTTCTGCTGAAATGGCGAGTTTAGGTGATGCATTTAATGCCGCCGTGAATGTATTCAGTGAGTCAAACAACTTGTTGATCGAAAATCTTGGGCGTATTGAAACATCCTTAGAAAAATCAGACAGTCGTAGCAACGAGCAATTGGCGTATTACGTAGCGCAGGCTCGTGAAATCATCGACCACAATCTCTTGACTCATAAAGAAATTCTAGACGCTTTGCAAATGCAACAGCAAAACTTATCGACGCAAAAGCGAGCAGGCTAATGAACGAGCTAGATGAAAATGCGTCCCATGCACCACCTATATGGGCAATTTTTGGTGATTTGATGTCTGGCTTAGTGGGCGTGTTTGTTTTATTACTGATATGGGCGCTTGGTTTTCAATTGGAGCTGGCACAATCGCTAAAGCTTGAAACCGCCAAACGCCAGGCCGAAGAGCAGCGGCGGATGGCGTTAGAACAAGCCTTAGCCGACCCTTTGCAAAATGGTCGTGTGACCTTAGAGAATGGACGAATTGCGATTAGTGGCAGTGTGTTATTCGCGGTTAATTCAGATCAATTGCAACCCGAAGGCCGTGCCCTGTTACGCAGCCTGGTTAAGCCTCTGAAGGTATTTTTGGCAGAGCGCGAGCAAATGTTAATGGTCAGTGGTTTTACCGATGACCGACCGATACGCCTGAATAATCGAAGCTTCACCGACAACTGGGATTTGTCGGCGCAACGCGCGCTGACGGTTACTCGTGTTTTGATAGAAGAGGGAATGCCGGCAACCCTAGTGTTTGCCGCTGCCTTTGGTGAGCAAAGCCCGGTTGCGAGCAATACCGATGAACAGGGCCGCGCAAAAAATCGTCGTGTTGAGATGGCTCCTGTACCGAAAAACAACCAAGCATCAGGCAAATCTGAACAGTGATGAGCATCTCGTCGTTTATTGAAATATTTGAAGAACTTGATGCGGCCTATGCCAGGAACTTTGATCCGGTGCGATTTGCTTTTATTCAAAGCCTGTCGCAACGTTTAGCGACCCAGTCGCATAAAACCAATCATGTATTGATCGAAAAGGCGTGTTCAAGTGCTCAGCAATATAAGGCGGACCTGGCTGCTCATCGAGAGCGTGCAAGAGCGATATTGACCGAGCTGTCAGAGAATTCGCCACAGCATCGTGACCAAGCTTTGGCCCTATTTGAGCATTGCCAATTCAAACAGCTGGAGAGTTTGAATGCTAAATTAAAGCAGCAGCGAGTTAATCAGCAACACCTGAGCGAACTTCGAAACCTAGTGGGCGATATTGATCGTTTGACTGAATCGGTTGTTGGAGCGCCAGAACAACTTTCGATCGACGATATTCTGTTCCAGCAAGAGCAGAGCGCCTTAGTCGCTGCGGGTGATATTCCGTTGGATAATGCCGATGGCAGTGGTGAACAATTGGTGATGCAGTCCATGAAGCAGTTTCGTGAATCCATGAAGCATTTCAATATTGATAGAATAATCGCACGTGCTATTGATCAGGGGCCAGAAAACCCAGGGCCGCTAAACCCTCAGATGCTGGCAATTAGGTCGTTGACCCACATGCGTGATTTATCTCCACCTTATTTGAGGCGGTTTGCCAGCTATATTGAAACCTTATTGTGGTTAGAGAAAAACGCCTCGAAATTGGCCCGAAAGAATAAGTAATAATGTGATTGCCTGGTTCGCTAACACGGACAATAGTACCCCCGCGGAACTGGGGGGGCTATCTCGGTCCGATTGTTCTCGACAATGAAAGGTAATAACTGATACCGTTTCTCTTTATCGCATTCTGTTTAACCACAATGAAAACTATGCAAGCGACAACTCCATTATGGTCCTGTTCTGAAGAGCAACGTAAAGCAAGCAACATCAATCGATTTCGTGAGCACATTAACGCTCGCTTTGATTTGGACTTATCAAATTACCAATCATTACATACTTGGTCGGTGGAAAATATCGCCGAGTTTTGGTCAGAAGTCTGGGATTTTTGTGGCGTAATTGGCGAGAAAGGAAACCTGTCTTTCGATCCGCGAAATTCGATGTTAGAGGCAGAGTTTTTTCCGCAGGCAAGGTTGAATTTTGCTGAAAATTTACTGGCAAATGCCTCAGATAACGGAGTCGATGATGCCTTGGTGTTTTGGGGTGAAGATCGAATTAAAAATCGTGTAAGCTGGCAAGATCTAAAGCGCGACGTGTCGAAAATGGCGCAAGCCTTGAAGGCATCGGGTGTTGCAGAGGGTGACAGGGTTGCTGCGTATATGCCAAATGTACCTCAAACTATTGTGGCTATGCTGGCCGCGAGTTCGATTGGTGCGATATGGAGTTCGTGTTCGCCTGATTTCGGTGTGCGTGGTGTACTGGATCGCTTCGGTCAAATCGAGCCGAAGGTATTAATCGCCGCCGATGGCTATTTTTACAACGGTAAGGAGATTGATAATCTTGAAAAAATTGAACAAATTGCTAATCAGCTTCCGTCGATGGAGCAGCTCGTTATTGTCCCTTATTTACGTGACAACACTCCTACACAGTCAATAGATGACATTAGCAATACGCTCAGTAATGCTGTCCAATTTGCTGACTATTTGCAGCCGTATCAAGCACGCGATATAGAGTTCGCTAAGCTGCCATTTAATCATCCGCTGTTTATTCTCTTTTCGAGCGGGACCACTGGCGCGCCTAAGTGCATTGTTCATGGCGTTGGTGGAACCCTGCTTCAACATCTTAAGGAACATCAGTTACACAACGACGTGAGGCCCGGGGACAGAGTTTTTTACTTCACTACTTGTACCTGGATGATGTGGAATTGGCTGGTGTCTGGCCTGGCCTCGCAAGCGACCTTATTGCTTTACGATGGTTCGCCGTTTTACCCAGGTCCGAACGTACTATTTGATTACGCGGATGCTGAGGCGATGACTCATTTAGGTACCTCTGCGAAATACATTGATGCCTTGAAAAAAGAAAATCTGGATATCGGGAAATCACATAGTTTGTCGTCGGTGCGAGTAATGAATTCGACGGGTTCTCCACTTGCTGCGGAGAATTTTGATTATGTCTACCAGTCAATAAAATCAGACATTTACCTGGCGTCGATTTCAGGTGGAACTGATATTATTTCTTGTTTTGTTCTGGGTGATCCGTCGAGCGATCTTTACCGCGGTGAAATCGCATGCAGCGGTTTAGGGATGGCCATTGAAGTATGGAATGATGACGGATACCCAGTACGCCAGGAAAAGGGCGAGTTGGTCTGTGTAAAGGCGTTCCCTTCGATGCCGATCTATTTTTGGAACGATCCGAATAAGGAAAAATACAGCGCCGCTTATTTTGACCGTTATGGCACGGTTTGGGCTCAGGGAGATTATGCTGAAATTACTCAACATGATGGTTTGATTATTCATGGTCGCTCGGATGCGACCCTTAATCCAGGCGGTGTGAGAATTGGGACGGCAGAAATATACCGTCAGGTTGAAGGTTTAGACGGAGTTTTAGAAGCCGTGGTAATTGGCCAAAGCTGGTCTGGTGATGTGCGCGTGGTACTGTTTGTGGTGATGGCTCAAGGCAAGCGATTAGATGACGCGCTGAGAGCTAAAATCAAATCGAGAATACGAGCAGGCGCAAGTCCGCGGCACGTGCCAGCGCTTATTATTCAAGTGGCCGATATCCCTCGAACTAAGTCAGGCAAAATCAGTGAATTAGCCGTGAGAGATGTGGTGGAAGGCCGCAAAATCAAAAACACAACAGCGTTAGCAAACCCGGAAGCCTTGGAATTCTATCAAAATTTGAAAGAATTAGAGACCTAGGGCTCTAACTCATATCTGCATCTATCCTCTATCGATAACCCGTGAAAACCAGCTAAACAAATGGAAAAAGTACACGTAGTTCTCATTACCCTCGTTGTCTACAAGTTGGTGTTAGTCGCTATCGGTCTATGGGCTTCTAAACGCACCAATAACAGCGACCAGTTTTTTCTTGGAGGTCGTGGTTTGGGGCCCGTTGTCGCGGCGCTCAGTTATTCATCAAGTGCTGCCTCAGCCTGGGTGCTTCTTGGGCTCACGGGTATTGCCTATTCCTATGGCTTATCAACGATTTGGGTCGCGCTCGGGTCGATAAGCTCCATGCTGGTGGTGTGGTTTTGGCTGGCGCCAAGACTCATGGCGTTCAGTAATAAACATGACCATATAACGCTTACCGAGGTGGTGTCACACCAAACCAGCGACCGGCAACGCAGGGGTATTGTGTGGCTCTCAACATTGATTATCGTGGCCTCATTTGTGATGTACGTCGCGGCCCAATTTCAGGGGGCGGGGAACACTTTTGCTTCTACCTTTGCTATGTCAATGCCCGAAAGCATCGCCTTGGGGGCTTTTATTATTATGATATATACCTTGCTGGGTGGTTTTTGGGCAGTCAGCGTGACTGATGCGTTGCAAGGCTCATTGATGGCGATTACCGCTATTGTGATGCCGATTGCTGCGTTCAACGCGGTAGGCGGCCTAAGCGGCCTTATCGAAGGCTTGGCGGCGATAAGCACTCCTGCCCAGTTTAGTTTTACAGCGGGTAACGGAGTTCTATTCGCTTTGGGCGTCATATTTGGTGGCTTAGCGATTGGTTTTGGTACCTACGGTCAGCCACATTTAATGGCACGTATTATGGCCTTACGTGATGTGCAGGCCATGCGTCAAGCACGAACAATTACGATTGTTTGGTACCTAATCGTATTCCTTGGAATGTGGTTTGTGGGTTTGTCTGGCCATGTTTTGCACTCAGGTTTGGAAAATTCAGAGCAGATATTTTTCGTGATGCTCGATGGCTTGTTCCCACCTGTAATTGGAGCAATTTTTCTTGCGGCTGTCTTGTCAGCAATTATGTCTACTGCCGACAGTCAACTGCTTTCGGCCGCTGCTGCGATAGCCAATGACCTGGGTTTAGCAACGGATAAACCAGAAACAACACTGTTAATATCACGGCTGACTATTATTGGATTAGTAGCAGCGTCGGTGGTGGTGGCAATCTACATGCCCGAGAAGATATTCAGTCGAGTATTGTTCGCCTGGATGGCTCTTGGAGCGGCGTTTGGGCCAATTCTGTTCGCTCGTTTGGCTGGGGTAAGAATTAAACCAATTGGTGTATTTGTTTCGATATTGACAGGCTTCGTGCTAACTGTGATTTTATCATTTACACCCAATGCGCCCGGTGATGTCGCGGAGCGTTTGATTCCATTTATGGTTGCTTGCTTGGTCCTCTTTGTTTTCAAAGATAAGGCGGCTAGCCACTAGACGAGCGGGGCAGGCCGTTGTTGTTAAACAGGGCTTGTATGGTTGATATCGCAATTTGGATAATGCTAATCAAAGTATTTAGGCGGTGATATACTCAACTCGATGTGTCTCATTTCATTGTTAGACTTCGTTCAGTTAAGTCTGGCCAGCGATGGGGTTTATCGAAAAGATGAAGGTCAAAATAACTCACAATAACGAAACCTCATGCACCCTTTTTATTCTACTCTGGCGATTCCTGAGGCCGATGCTCTGTATGGAGTAATGGCTAAATACCAAGCGGATACACGACCAAATAAAATGGACTTAAGCGTTGGAATTTACCGTGACGCAATGGGTTACTCGCCCATAATGAAGGCGATCAAACAAGCTGAACGGGTGCTCGTTAATGTGGAAATGTCTAAGTCGTACTTGGGCTTGGCGGGCGTCGAACGGTTTGTAACCTCAATGAGAGGTTTGTTATTTGGTGACGCTGAGTTTGATCGATACGCTGCGATTCAAAGTGTGGGTGGCAGTGGAGGAGTTAGGCTTGCGATTGAAATTGCGTCACTTGCAAATAGTGACTTAACCGTTCACATCGGCAACCCTACGTGGCCGAACCATTTTTCAATTTGTCAGTCACTTGGCGTTACAACCAAATCGTTTCGTTATTTTGATAAAAGAAGTCAAACACTGTGTGTGGACGAGATCTTCTCAGCGATCGAATCCGCCGACGCTGGGGACGTTGTTATTCTGCAGGGGCCATGTCACAACCCCAGCGGCGCAGACTTAAGTAATGATGAATTTTTGGCGTTAATTCGAATCGCTGAGTTACGCGGTGTAATCCCCTTAATAGACGCAGCATACTATGGATTTGGCAATGATATAGATGAAGACTTGCTTATGTTGAGGTTGGCACTGGAAATGTGCCCTCAGGCATTTTTGGTTATGTCTTGTTCAAAAACATTCGGGCTGTATCGTGAACGAACCGGAGTTTTGTTTGCAGCGACACCGGACGTAACCCAAAAAGCGCTGGTTCAAGCCACTTTAGAGAAGCTGGCGCGAACAAGTTACTCAATGCCACCGGCTCATGGCGCAAACGCGGTTGCTGCAATTTTGTCGAATGAACAGTTGCGACAACTTTGGTTAGAAGAGCTGAGTGAGATGAAAGCTCGCGTTGCTGAAGTGAGACAAACATTGAGTGAACTTGGGGCTGGCGTGGCAGAGTTGTCTTATATTTCCAATCAAAAAGGAATTTTTTCGCTTTTACCTATTGGGAGTGGGGCGGTTGCACGCCTGGCTGATGATCATGCGATATTTTTGCCCGACTCGGGCAGGATTAATATTGCTGGCGTTAAGCAAGGTGATGCCGAGCGTTTGGTGCATGCGATTAAGTGCGCTACTTAGAGTCGTGCTTTCAAATTTTTAATCCATAAATCGAGTCTCAGAATTTGTTATAGATCGAAGATTTGTCGGTTTAACGATACTTGACCGCTGGTGGGTTCAATTGCGTAACAAGAACGCTAAGTTGGTTCGTTGTCGCTGTGGTGACAAACCCTTAGTCCTTTAAGACTATTGAGCATTTTGTCATACAACACTATTCTTACTATCAGCCTAGATTTGCTGTTTGTAAGCTATTTTATTGCTAGACAAAGGCTAAAATTAATGTGTTTTGCCTATGTAGAGCTAATAAAAGCAACTCGTTTGACATAGAATATAGATAAAAATAACAACAGCTTGATACGTCCGCGCGAAATTACGGTGACGCAACAAGTTACGCATGATCATCTCGATCATTCGTCCACGAAAAAGAGTTAAATAGCCGATTCTCGGTTAATTGATCTAGCTCAGTCCGAGCTAAAAAAGTATGAAAATACTTGGGTAAAATAAAATGGGAAATAGAATTTCATTTAGTAGGGGAAAGTCTGATTATTCCAGCCGTGTTGGTAATGATGCCAGTGTGCGGAACCAGAAACTGTCTAGCCGCAAAACTAGATCACGTTTTTTGGTGAGCACTCTGATTGTTAGTGGCGCACTGATTAGTCAACCTTCATTCTCACAATCTGGCACTCGATCTGACGGGTCTGTTGCGCGACTCACGCAAGGTTTAACCGAACGAGTGGCGTTTGATGTCAGAAGATTTAATATCGTCGGCGATAACCCTTTGAGCTCGTCCAGTACAAAATCGATTTTAGCGCCGTTCGTCGGCGCTAATCGCGGAATAGACGATATTGAAAATGCAGCGGATGCACTCGAGAAAGCCATGTCGGACAAAGGCTTCAGCTTCTACCGAGTGTCGTTTCCGCCACAGGAGCTAAGCGATGGCGATGTTGATCTGCTGATAACGCGATATAAAATTGGCAAGGTTAATGTTAAGGGTAATAACTACTACTCCAAGAAAAACATCCGATCCAGTTTGCCACTATTGCGCCAAGGCAGCTCGCCAAGCACTAAGGGCATTGCTCGTTCTTTGCGAGTGGCTAACCAGAACTCAGGCAAACGCGTTCGGGTCACATTGGCTCCTGGTGACAAAGGAAATGAGATAGACGCTAATGTCGTGGTCAAGGATCAGCAGCCGCTGGTGCTAACCAGTTGGCTGAACAATACTGGCACAGACGCATCAGGAGAATACCGCGTCGGTGCGAGCGTAACACATCGAAATATTTTCGGCTTAGACCACAATGGCTCGTTAACCTTTATTACATCGCCGGAGGGATTTGACGAAGTGCAACAAATCGCTGCGAGTTACCGTATTCCGTTGTATTCCATAGGCGGCAGTTTGAACTTTGTTGCAGTGAACTCAGATATTGATACTGGCGTAGTTGCCGACGTATTTGATGTCGCCGGGCGCGGCGAAGTATATGGCGTAGGATATTCCCATGTATTGTCGAGTATTGGCTTGTACAACCATGGTTTGCAATTGCAAGTTCAAGACAAGTTATTCGACAATGATGTTCAGTTTCAAGGGCAACAAATTCTGGAAGATGTTCGCAGTCGGCCATTGGCATTGAGTTACCAGGCGAGTTGGGGCAACGGTAAGGGGTTTGAATGGTCGGGTCTTGTATCGGCAACCAGTAACCTAAGTGGCGGTTCGTTCAACAATCAACGCTCATACGAACTTTCCAGGCCGGGTGCTACGCGAGATTGGACTAAGATCGATTTAGGTGCCAACTATCAATACAAACGAAATGAGTGGCTCTATACCGCTGCCTTGAAAATAGCGATTACGGATGACCGTCTGATTACCGGTGAACAATTCGCGGTGGGTGGCAGTACGAGCGTTCGCGGCATGGACGAACGGGAGTTGCGAGGTGATGAGGGCTATCAAATTAACCTTCAGGCCTGGGCCCCTCCGATTTATAAAAATATTAGGCCAGTCGGGTTTATCGACATCGGGCATGTTTCGAATAACGACCGTCTCGATGGCGAGTTCGGTTCGGAGGACGTGATGTCCATCGGCGTGTTACTTAATTGGAACCCGACCAATCGAATTTCTACCTCCGCAAGTTACGGCTATCTGATTGATGGAATTGATGGCGCAGCCGCCGTTGATGGATCTTCTGAAGATGGTGATGGGCGTTTGCATTTTAACCTGACATACCGATTCTAAGAGAGCTGATAACAATGAAGAATTCAAACTATTTAGCGCTCATTATCCTTATGTTTAGCGCACTGACTTCCCTATCAATCCATGCCTCTAATGGCACCGTTATCCTTGCAAAGGGAGTTGTTACTGCAACGGGTGCTGACAATACTAATCGAGTACTGGCGAAAGGCGCAGCGGTTGAAGAGGGTGATGTAATTAACACAGCAAAGAAGAGTTTTGCGGTGATTCGTATGCTCGATAACACCAAGCTGACGTTAAAGCCTGGCACCACTATCGCGATTGGTAAATTCAGTACTGAGAAGGGCAAAGAGGAAGCTTGCATCAATTTAGTGAAAGGGGGGCTTCGTACTGTCACTGGTTTAATTGGTAAGCGAAAGCCAGAATCTTTTCAAGTTGATACTCCAATTGCCTCAATCGGTATTCGCGGCACCGACTTTATCACCCGAATTTGTGCCGATGACGAATGTTTGATCGATGAACAAGAGTTATCATTTGGTGAATACGGCGATGACGCTAAGGCACAAAGTGCAGACATTGCGGAATTGATCAATCAACAGCTACCTGAGGGTCTCTACGGAAGCTGTGAAACTGGAGCAATCGTAATGAGTCAATGTGCTGGCCAGTCTGAAGGCTTTGAATTGGGTAAGTGCCGAATTAGCCAACAGACAGATTGCACCGATGTCACCTTAGGCGCCGGTGCAGCGGGCTACACCGGCTATAACCCAGATGTGGGTGCTGCTGCGCCACCAGCTGGAGCACCAGAAGGCAGTGTGACGGCCTTGCCCAAGCGGCCTATTGCGCTCCCAAGAACCCCGAATATCTTAAGTAAAGACCCGTACTTTGCGTTGTCTGATGCAAGTGATGCCGAGCTAGACAAGGTCGATCGTTTTCCAGACAGTTTTAATACCGGTGGGCAATGCTCAATTTACGGTAGTTAATCGAAACAGTTCAACACGAGGTCAGCGTTGATCTGACCAGATAGGCGAAAATATCATGGCAAAATTCAAACATACACGATTCAGCAATACCGTTTTAGGCAGTGCACTTGGAGTATTGCTCGGAGTTGGTTCAGCCTTCGGCAACCCCACTGATCCGACCGTGATTTCAGGCTCAGCGAGTTTTGAAACAGCGGGTTCGGCCTTGAATGTTACAAATACTCCAGGAGCGATTATCGACTGGAATAGCTTTTCAATTGGGCGAGATGAAATCACTCAGTTCATCCAACAATCGTCGTCTTCGGCGGTTTTGAATCGGGTGACTGGGGGAGATTTGAGCGAAATTTTAGGCGACCTACAAAGTAACGGCCGAGTATTTTTGATTAACCCGAACGGTTTAATCGTCGGTGATGGAGCGTCTATCGATACCGCTGGTTTTGTTGGATCCACATTGGACATATCTAATCAGGCTTTTTTAGCAGGCCAATATGACTTTAACGGCGACGGAGGCACGATTGAAAATCGAGGCCTAATACACGTTAGCGGTAATGGCGATATTGCCTTAATAGCAAGTTCTGTCGAAAATGCCGGTGTGTTGCGAAGTGATAATGGCGACATTGTATTGGCGGCCGGTAAATCGGTGTCATTGAGCTTTGATGGCGTGCCAAATCTGAGTTTTGAGGTGCAATCGCCCGAGAATCAAGTGACTAATTTAGGGTCTATTATTGCTGCGCGTGGCAATGCTGCGTTGGTTGGTAGTCGTATCACCAATAACGGCAATGTA
The DNA here is from genome assembly GCA_965230315.1 of Arenicella sp. Classification (GTDB taxonomy): domain Bacteria; phylum Pseudomonadota; class Gammaproteobacteria; order Arenicellales; family Arenicellaceae; genus Arenicella. The sequence continues at coordinate 1,609,564 of CBDDKT010000002.1, read as the reverse complement.
GAACTCGTTGAAAGCCCCGATGGACGTATTTTCCTTCAGGCATCTGATTTGGCGATTGTTGATGGTGAGCTAACTTCAAACGGTGGTGATGTACACGTAGAAGGAACTCAAGTCGAGCTTCGAAATGCCTCCATTGATACGGGTAGCGATGCTGTTGCCGGGGATATTTCCTTACTTGGCGATAGAGTAGGCTTGTTTGCGGGTACCGAGGTCAACGCAACAGGTAATACCGGTGGTGGTACGATTTTGATCGGAGGTGAGCAACAAGGCCGTGGCGATACTCGGACCAGTGAGTTTGTCTACCTTGATCGAGATGCCTCGGTCAGCGCTAACGGCGGTATTAATGGTGACGGCGGCACTGTGATTTTATTCGCCGAAAACAGCGCGAGAATAGATGGTAATCTCACCGCGCGAGGCGGTGAACAGTCCGGCGACGGTGGGTTTATTGAAACATCAGGCTTAATTGGTTTGAGAGTGAACTCAACGCCAGATGCAAGCGCCACTAACGGTGCAGCAGGTACCTGGCTGATCGATCCGAATAACATTACCGTTGTGGCAAGTGACGCAACAGAGGCTGGTATAGAACAAACGACTGATATCGATAATGAGGTATTTACCGCTATTGCAGGTGGAGCGACGATTCTTAACACTACCATTCAAGATGTGTTAATGGGCAGCAATGTGACTATCGATACTGGCGATACGGGAACCGAAGACGGTGATATCACCATTAATGATAGCATTATCTCGGGTTCGGGCAATAGCCTAACCTTTAATGCCGCTCGCAATATCACTATTAATGCGGATGTTCGAGTTACTGTTGCACCTGATTCCTTCGGCGGGCCAACGACACTTCAGTTTAATTCAGACCAAGCGGGAACCGGTGAGGGATCGACCATAATTAGTGGTTTTCCCGTTATCGAAGCTGGTACGGTTGAGTTCCTCGGCGGCGGTTTGACCTTACTGGATTTCTCCGACCCAGATATCATCGCAGTAGAAACCAATATTGTTGGGGGCTTAGAGCAAACGGGCGCCTTCTTAGACCTGATTGGTGGCGACGTCAGTATTGATGAGCTTATTTTGAACCCTGGCGTAGAGGGTGGCCCGGTAATCAACTCCGACCCAGCGGGCACGGTGACGATCGGGACCTTGACCGCAAATCTCCCCGCCAGCCCGATATCAAATTCGATGATTGGATTGCTAGGCGGGGATTATGTATTGCTCGATGGCGGGTCTATTGCTCTCCAACTTGATACCAGTGGGCAAGTGCCACCCCCAATGCAAGCTCAGCTCATTATTGAAAGTAACTTAATTAATCAGGGCACACTGAATATCACTGGAGACGGTGTTATCGATCTTGGTTTTAATTTTATCGGAATGCCTTCTCCAGGTGGAGGAACGCTTACCAATACCGCGGGCGCAATCCTTAATATTGACGGGGGTATTGGCATTGGCAGTCAAGAACCGATCGTTAACAACGGCACCATCAACATAAATGCCGCGTTAGGACCGGTGCTCAATCCTGGAGTTGCTTTTTTTAGCGGGCTCGAAAACAACAGCCTTCTCAACATTAACCCTGGCGCGCTGCTGCAGCTTAGGTCATTGGACTTAAATCAAGGTGAAGTCCATCTTGATGGTGGTGGTATTTTAGATCTGTTTGATGATGGTGGTGGAAATCCGATTCCTGTAAATCTCGCAATTGGCGAGGGCTCCTCAATTACCGGCAATGGAATTATCATGACCGATGGTTTAGTGAGCGTTGAGTCAGGTGGAATACTGGCACCCGGAAATTCTCCTGGTGCGCTGGCTTTCGCGAGCGACCTAAGTTTGTTTGATGGCGCGATTTTGGATATCGAGCTTGCGGGGCCTACGCCTCAGGAGTTTGACTTTATTGATATTATGGGCAACCTGGCTGTCGGTGGTCCGGGGCCAACCGCCGCTCCTGCGCCAGGTGTTGTTTTAAACATCACTAATTTGGGTAACTACAACCCGGATCCAAATCTATCGCATGACATTTTGCAGGTTGGTGGCGCTGTCACTCAATCTGCCACACCGTTTAATCAATCTGCAACGGGTTTCGATACCTTGAACGTTGCGTTTAATGCAGCAGGCACATTGGGCGTTGTGGTGAGTGTAGCCGCACCGCCTCAGCCACCAATGCCTCCCGCGCCACCTGCTCCTCCACCGACTGCGCCACCGGCAAACCCAACTCCACCGGTGGTACCAACACCGCCGGTTGAGGAAATGCCGATCGTGGAGCAACCTGAAGATCCGATTATTATGGATCCACCGGATGACATCATTAACGACGTTATTGCGTTTGAGGATAGTCGGCCTGGTTTTAGAGATCCAAGCAGTTTCGGACCGACGACTCGTAGTGACGACGACGATGAGATCAGAACTCTGGAGAATCAGTGTCGATAGATTTTACGTTAACTACGCCGACTAGAGGCAAAGGTAAGGCTCACCTGTAAAGGTGGGCCTTATTTATTGGCGGCCTTGATTCTCGAATTGGAAAACTCGTTAAGATAAATTACTTAGTCGTAAAGGTATAAACACCGTCCCAGTTTTCGGCGGGTGGTTCGGCGATAAAATGCTGACAACGTTTAACGTATAATTGATGTACATAGCGTTCGCCATATTCTCGATCCAGCTGTTTGAAAACTTCGATTGCTTGAGCAAATCGTTGTTGTTTGTATAAGTCCAGCGCCGCATGATAGCGATCTCGCTCATCTTTTTCGGCGGTACTTACCTCTTCAGTCAAACCTATTGGTTCAAGAATCGTAACGGGCTTGTCTTTGCCTTTTACGCGAACATTGTCGAGTATACGGTATTCATACTCTGGTGCTTCGGCCGCAGTGAATTCGGTGACAATAAACAACACTCCATATTCCTTGGTTAGGCCCTCAACACGAGAGCCCAGATTAACGGAGTCGCCCAGCACGGTGTAGGCCATTCTAAATTCTGAACCCATGTTGCCGACATTCATATTACCTGTATTCAAGCCGATGCCAATTTTTACATCAGGCCAACCTTTTGCTGCAAAGCGTTCGTTCAGAGGGCCAAGCTCTTCGAGCATTGCCATGCCTGATTGCACCGCTGCACTGGCGTGATTTTCGTTACTTATTGGGGCACCCCAGAATGCCATCATCGCATCGCCCATGTATTTATCAATAGTGCCTCCATTGTCATGAACAATGCGCGTCATTGGACTCAGGAGTTCGTTCATCAAGGTCGACAAGGATTTTGGATCTAACCCCTCAGAGATACTGGTAAATCCGCGTACGTCGCTAAATAGGACGGTTAATTGCTCTCGTTTTGCCTCAAGGTCATAGGTTTCAGGGTCTTTAGCCATTTCGTCGACTAATTCGGGTGGAATGTACTGCCCAAATAAGCCGCTGAGTTTCGCTTTATTGCGTGATTCGAAGAAATAGCCGTAGGCCATGTTGATCATATAAAGCCCAGTTGCTAATACCAGCAGTGGAGCAATCGCCAATATGGTGTTTTCTGAAGACCATAAGTACAAATTGCCGGCCACTAAGGCGGCAGACGATAACAGCCAGGTGAGAGTTTGTGTTGTCGCACCCAGCATTGGAAGAATGATCGAGAGAAGCACACCAACTAATAGTATTAAAAGAAATTCCGCAGTCGCCGCGTAGTAGGGGCGGGATCTAAAACTCTCATCCATAATGCCTGCAATGGTCGCAGCATGAACCTCAACCCCAGGATAGTTATTTTGCTGCAATGGAGTATTTCTCAAATCCACCAGGCCCGCGGCAGTGGTACCAACAATGCCGATCACGTATTCCAAATCTTCAGGGTTCTTAACCGTTTGGTTTAAGATGTCGGTCGCCGAAATATAACGAAAGCTATAGGCACGACCGTTGTAGGGGATGAAGGTGCTGCCTTGGGCGTCGACTGGAATAACACTGCCACCAACATCCAGGCCCTCGACGACCTCTTTACCTTCTTCGTCCAATGCCGTTTTTAATTCGATTTCACTTTCCAAATAATTTCTCGCTAAGGCGAGAGACAGCGATTCGTAAATAGCTCCTTCAAATTTTTCCATTAGTTGAATTCGTCGCAAAATACCATCCCTGTCTTGTGAAGGAATTGAATAGAAGCCTCCTCCGAGAGCGCTTTCCTGCAACTCTGGCACATTGCCGGTATAACTGGTAACCACAGCTTCTACCATCTCACCTGAACTGGCGCCCTCGCTGCGGTCATCAGTGCTTTGCAATGTAAGCATGTCGTAATAGGGCGTTCCTTTCTCGAACGCAGGTGCTGCCAGTAAGCCAGTGCGAGTAGAGCGCACGATGCTTTTATCGAAGTAGTAACCCATGATAACGCGCTTTTCCTTGAGCGATTGAGCGAATATCGCGTCTGGATTCAAGTAGGGTTTGTAGTCTTGGAAGCGATTTAAGAATGCGTCATCTTGCGTCTGCTTGGCGAGACTCTCTAGTAAGTCCAGTTCTTCTGATGAATCACGTTCTGCGAACACCACGTCAAAGCCTAAAATATCAAGTTGATATACGTCAAACAGCGTGTCGACCATTTTCGCGAGTTTAACGCGATTCCATGGCCAATGCCCTTCCTCAACCAGGCTACGTTCATCTATATCGATGATCACAATTCTAGGGTCAACTTCTTTTTCCGGAACAGTCGCGGCGAGGCGGGCGTCATAGGCGATAAGTTCCAGCTTATCGATCAGTGGTAGTTCTATTGCCTTTCTCTCCCAAGCGATGAAAATGGCCGTGAGGAGGAATCCAACGAGTATTCTACTTAGATACTTTTTTATCATTGATTATTGAATATGGAGTAAGTAAAGATTGTGATGTCTGATTCATCATAATCGGCCTGATCGCAAGCATGCGTCGTTAACAGCTTACCTAAGTACAGATACTCAGAAACGGTTACTTTTACAAAGCTTTTCTGTCTATTAGTTGAAGTGCTCATCACGATAGGCTATAAATTGATTGCTACCCATAGGTTAATAAAAATAATGATAGGCGATATAGAAAACCTACGAATACACTTTTACGGTGTTCAGGGCAGTGGTTCTGTTTTCCCCATAAAGGAAGAGCGAGATGACATTCGCCTGAACTCTGACCTGGACTTGTTAGAGAAAGTGTTTTCTAAATTACAAGATAAAGCAACTGCTAACAATACCCTAGATTGTTCGGTCGAAGAAATTCTGGGCGGTCCTGTCTCTGTCGCATCGTTGAAACGCTTTCGAGAGTCGCTTGAGTTGCAAGAACAAACCATCTTCGGTGGCTGGACTACCTGCTTTAGACTAGAAACCTCTGACGGCTACGATATTGTGATTGACTGTGGCAGCGGGTTTCGTCTTTGCGCTCAAGACTTAGATCGAAAATGGGGTGATAAAGCGCAAAGAACACTTTACATTTTAGGTACACATGCGCACTTTGACCACACAGAAGGTTTCGATCAGTCGAATGTGTGTTTCGACCCTCGGAATCATATTCATTTCTATGCTAACCGATCATATCTAACATCAATTGATCGACATCTTGGTATCTTTTCACATCAAGCAGATCGCAGTGATGAAGGGCGCCCTACGCCATTGAATTATGAAATGATGCCAGCCAGTTTTGAATCCACCGAAATCAGAGATATCGCGCGCGATGGAGATGAGGCCAACGCGATGGTGGGCAGCTACCACGACATAAATCAACCGATAAAAATAGGCAACACGATAATTCAACCGTTCAGCGTATTTCATCCGGATCCTTGTTTGGCGTATCGGATTGAACATAATGGAAAAGTATTTGTGTTTTGCACTGATCATGAACTACGTCGTGGACCTGACCCGGACTTTCCTTTGCAGCTGGAAAGTCTGGATGCTGAACAACGTTTGATTGAACATTCCATGAATGCAGATGTTTTGTATCGTGACGGCCAGTTTCTTCGTGACGAATACGATGCAAAGAAACCACTAGGTGGTGCCACAGGCGTGCCAAGGAAAGACTGGGGCCATAGCTGTATTGAAGATGTGGTTGAGATGGCGATAAAAGCCAATGTAAAACGAACCTACATCGGACATCACGACCCTAGTCGCAGCTGGGCAGAACTAGTAGACATAGATGCAGGTTTGGTAAGCCAATCGGAAGAGGCCGGTTTGCACTTTGAGATTGCCAAGGCTGAAACTGTTATTGATTTATAGTGGATATTTGCTTAGCAGCGGATGATATCCAGTGGATGAACAATAACGCCATAGCGAACAAGAAGGCATGTTACATAGGGCTATCTTGTCGATAGCCCCATTAATAGGGAAGCCGCCATGGAAAATCGCGTGATCAAGCTCTTACAAAGAGGCTTCGAGCTCGACACGGCGGTGGCTAATACGTAAATGCCTGCGGCTCGGTAATCTGCTTAGAGTACCTTACTCTTAATCACCAGCATTTTGTCTCGTGTCATCTCATGCATAGAATACTGAATGCCACCCATGCCAATACCCGACTCATCGCGTCCACCAAATGGCATCCAATCTACTCGAAATGCCGTATGATCGTTAATCATCACGGCGGTCGCATTCAATCGGTTGCTAGTATCTATCGCATCGTCTAATAGTTTGGTAAAAACAGATGCCTGAAAGGCGAAAGGCAAACTATTTGCTCGAGCGATTGCATCTGCTTTATCAGAATAGGAGTAAACGCAGACCACCGGTCCAAAAATTTCGAGTTGAGATACCTTTGCGTTTTCTGACGGATTGAGAATCACGGTAGGTGCATAGCAGGTTGCTGAAATTTTCTCACCACCACATAAAATCTGACCTCCCAATTCTCGTGCTTCTTCAACCCAGCTGGCAACACGGTCGACCTCTTTGGGCGTAATCAAAGGACCAACTTCCGTGTCGGGATCAAGCTGGTTACCCACACGCAATTCAGAGGCTTTGCTGGCTAAGCTTTCAGCAAATGCTTGTGCATGCGATTCATGCACGTAAACACGTTGCACGGATACGCATACTTGCCCCGCGTGATAAAAACCACCTTTGGTCAGGCTTTCGAGCATTTCATCCAAATCCCCTTGTTGATCGAACATACTTCGATCAATGATAACGGGCGCGGCTCCGCCATGTTCTAAGGCCGAGCGTGTTCCCGGAGATAGTTTGGACTGCAACATCCACCCGACCTTTGCTGAACCGATGAAAGAAAAGAAGTTGACTCGTTTGTCACACACCATCTTTTCTGAATCTTCGCGGCTGGTTAATAACGCAGTACACCAACCTTCTGGCAAGCCTGCTTCATGAAGAATGTCAACCAAGCGAAAGCAGGATAGGGGCGTTAACGCGGCGGGTTTTATTAATACTGGGCAGCCAACCGCAAGCGCAGGTATAACTTGATGAACAATAAGATTAAGCGGATGATTAAAGGCGCTGACCGAACACACAACACCGATAGGCTCTCGCTGTGTGTAGGCGATGCGATTGGCCGATGACGCGGTATGCCCCATTGGGATTTGCTCGCCTTTGATTTGCGGTATATGTTCTATTGCCAGCTTCACGCCATTGATGGCCCGTAGTACTTCGACTTTGGAATCGATATAGGGTTTGCCACCCTCACTCGCCGCTAATTGGGTAAGCTCTTCAATTTGCGCACTCATGATCTCGATTACCCGCTCGAGTATTTCAACTCGTTGATGTGCGGGTAACCAATTGTCGCGATTTTCAACCAGGTTATAAGCCTTGCTGATTGCGGATTCCAATTGCTCTGACGTGCTGACTGGCAGACTCTTAATTAGACGCTGATCGAACGGATTGTTTACTTCGATAGTACTCATATTCTTTCTAACCTCGACGTTTATTCAGCTCTAAACAATGCATGCGCTTTCTTTGAGTAAGACATTTAAAATTGAGTGATTAAGCGAATAATCGATTGGAAGATCGATAATATGAACGCCTTTAGAGTTTAACGCGGTTTCTAAGATAGTTTGAAATTGCTCGTCTGATTCGGCTCGGTATCCATGTGCGCCAAAGCTCTCGGCATATTTTACAAAATCAGGATTATTGAAATCCAAACCAAACTCATTAAAACCAACGCCCTCTTGTTTCCATTTAATCATACCGTAAGCACTGTCATTGAGAACAATAACGACTAAATCCAAACCCATACGGACCGCCGTTTCGATCTCTTGCGAATTCATCATGAAGCCGCCGTCACCATTGATCGAGACTACTTTGCGCTCAGGGTGTATTTGTTTTGCTGCCATGGCTGACGGTAAGCCTGCTCCCATGGTGGCGAGCGCATTATCGAGTAACATTGTGTTCGGTGCATGGCATTTGTAATTACGCGCAAACCAAATTTTATACACGCCGTTATCCAGCGTGACAATATCTTCGTCATCGAGGCTCTGTCGCAGCAAGTTTACCAAACGCTGTGGCAACATCGGGAAGCGGTCATCTTCAAAGTACTTGGTAATATGGCTGTCTACCTCGTCCTTAACACGATTGAAGTAGGAGAAATCTCGGTCTTCGTTGATTTTAATTTTCTCGGAAATCTCCCACATCGATGCCGAAATGTCGCCAACGACATTCAATTGTGGAAAATATACATCATCCATTTGCGCTGCGAAAAAGTTTACGTGGATTACTTTTTTACCGCCTTTTTCCATAAAGAATGGCGGCTTTTCAATCACGTCATGGCCGACGTTGATGATCAGATCAGCGCGTTCAATCGCGCAATGCAGATAGTCGTTTGAGGAAAGTGCTGCTGCACCTAAATACTGCGGGTGTCGTTCATCGATAACGCCTTTACCGAGTTGTGTGTTGAAGAAATAAATCCCGGTTTCATCGACAAATTTGCGCAACATTTTACCCGCGAGTTTTCGATTTGCCCCCGCTCCGATAAGCAACAGCGGGAGTTTTGCCTCTTGAATCATCTGCACTGCAGCATCTATTGATTTATGGTCAGCGGCAGGACGTCGGTGGCCGACCACATCAAATAAACTTGCATCGGTATCTTCTTCTGCGATGTCCTCTGGAAGTTCCAGATAGGCAGCACCCGGGCGCTCTTCCATCGCGATTCTAAATGCATCTCTGACCATTGAAGGTACATTATTACCATCAACAATTTGTTCCGAGTACTTAGTTATAGGCTTCATCAAACCAACCACATCGACGATTTGAAATCGACCTTGCTTACTTTTACGAATAGGCTTTTGCCCGGCAAGCATAATCATTGGCATTGCGCCCAGCTGCGCATAGGCAGCGGATGTAACAAAGTTTGTGGCACCGGGACCTAAGGTAGAAAGACAAACCCCTGGCTTTCCTGTTAATCGGCCATAAGTTGCAGCCATAAATCCAGCTGCTTGTTCGTGACGCGTTAAAATTAGTTTAATTGAAGATCCTTGTAGAGAGTCTAGAAAGTCTAAGTTTTCCTCTCCTGGAATACCGTAAATATATTCTACACCTTCATTTTCTAATGCCTTTACGAACAAGTCTGAAGTTTTCATTTGTTACCCTTTTGCAGTTTTAGTTAGTTTTTTTGCCCAGTTTTTATCGTTGATCTAATCGAAAAACTGGAAGTGTTATTGTCACAGTTTACAGCTGCTTGCCCCCCTATTGACCACCAGAATTATCATTCTATTGCAGCTCGTTTGATGCGCAATAGAACAAAAGTATTATGGACATTGGTTCAATATGCCCGTAAAAAGGGGGTATTGTCCAATAAGTCATAAGGCACAGGGGTGAATCTAGGGGTATCAACGCAGCTGGGATAAGGCGTTTCGATAATCATTTATAGATCACTAATACTCTCGATAGAGGGTTAATTAAACTAATAAAAAGATCTACCAAAACACGAGGTGATACAGTGACGACTAAAAATATCAACGAAGAATTAGAAGAATTCATGACCGGCTTGAAACGCCGAAATCCTGGAGAAACTGAGTTTCAGCAAGCAGTCGAGGAGGTTGCTGCTACGATTATTCCGTATATTCATGACAAGCCAAAATACAAGCAGGCTCGAATCCTTGAGCGTATGTGTGAGCCTGATCGACTGATCAGTTTTCGTGTGGCATGGGAAGATGATAGCGGCAATGTACGCGTTAATCGCGGTTACCGAGTTCAGTGCAACAATGCGATCGGTCCATACAAGGGTGGGATTCGTTTTCACAAAAGTGTTACTGCCAGTATTTTGAAATTTCTGGCGTTTGAACAAACGTTTAAAAATAGTTTGACTGGCCTGCCAATGGGCGGCGGTAAAGGCGGATCGGATTTTAACCCGCGTGGAAAGTCGGATCGTGAAGTAATGAATTTCTGTCAGGCATTTATGACCGAACTGTTTCGGCATATTGGCCCGAATACTGACGTGCCAGCGGGTGATATCGGTGTGGGGGCGCGTGAGGTAAGTTACATGTTTGGGCAATATAAACGCCTGCAGAACGAATTCGTCGGCGTGCTGACTGGTAAAGGCCTTGAGTTTGGTGGAAGCGAGATTCGCACCGAGGCAACTGGCTACGGCTGTGTTTATATGATGGAAGATATGATGAAGCATCATGGGCACTCTTTAGAGGGCAAAATAGGCATCGTGTCGGGTTCCGGTAATGTTGCCCAATACACCTGTGAAAAAGCCACACAGCTTGGTGTGAAGGTGGTCACCTTGTCCGATTCATCGGGTTATATTTATGACCCGGACGGCATTACGCCTGAAAAGCTTGCGTATGTGAAAGACCTTAAAGGCACGCGTCGAGGCCGAATTTCTGAATACGCCGATAAATACGGTTGCGAGTTTCATGAAGGTAAGCGGCCTTGGGAAGTGAACGCTGATCTGGCTTTCCCTTGTGCGACTCAAAATGAAATCAATCTTGACGACGCCAAAACCATGATTGCCAATAAGGTGATGGCGGTCTGTGAAGGCGCTAATATGCCTACGTATAAAGATGGCATCGACGCACTATTGCATGCCGGTGTGTTATTCGGCCCGAGCAAAGCAGCGAATGCTGGCGGTGTTGCTGTCTCTGGTTTGGAGATGACGCAAAACAGTATGCGATTATCTTGGGATCGTGATGAGCTGGATCAACGCCTGCGCAAAATTATGTCGGGTATTCACGATAGTTGCGTTGAGTACGGTTCAGGGCAACATGAAACGACCGATCAAGTTGACTATGTAAAAGGCGCTAATATTGCCGGCTTTATAAAAGTGGCTGATGCAATGTTGGCGTACGGCGTGATGTAAAGCTTTAAGTCGTAAAATTAAAAACATAAGGGCCACTCTATTTTTATGGAGCGGCCCTTTTTATAACGCTCGCTGTTTGATCATAGTTGGCTTAGCGGGATTGGGCGCAGACCAATCATTTTTTCTCGGTATTCACGAGTAATCGCATCGGTATCTTTTTCATTTGAGATAACGCGAGGCGTTATCAAGACGATCAGTTCTGTGCGTTGCAATTGATTCTCGGTGGTGCTGAATAATTTGCCGACGCCGGGAATCTCCTTTAGTACTGGTACACCGGTTTCGCGGTTAGAGCTTTGATCTCGAATCAAGCCGCCCAGTACCACCGTTTGACCGTCCCTGATCGAAACCGTGCTATTAAGCTGGCGTTGTTGAATGGTGGGCGCATCAATCTGTGAGGTAATGTTATTGACCACACTGCTCACTTCCTGGCTTATGTCCATGGTAACCATGCCACCTGAATTAACTCTCGGTGAAACCGTGAGTAATATACCCGTGTTGCGGTACTCGATCTCGTTAACGGTGGGTGCATCCGGTGATATATTACTTACCGCTTGACGGGTTGGAATTGGGACTTCGTCGCCAACTAAGATGCTGGCAGTGCGGTTATTAAGCACCATTAGCGATGGAGAGGAGAGTACTTTTAATCGAGAGTCGTCGGCTAAGCCATTGAGAGCGGCCCTCACTTCGCCAGCCCGTTCAACAACGTAACTGAAACCGGGTTGAATTGCGCCGATTCCCGGCCCCCCTAAATCCAGTATGCCGCTGGTGTTAGAGCTGGCGCGGGAGCCATTTAAAAACCACTCTAAACCGTATTGTAAATCATCACTTAGAGTCAGCTCCATAATTCGGGCTTCCACCAATACTTGTAATGGCGTGCTGTCTAGTTGCTTCATCGCGTCACGCACGGCTTTGTAGTAGTGAGGGCTGCCGGTAAAGATTAAGCTATTGGTACTTTCGTCCGCCACAACGCTGAAGCCGTTCTTTGCGTTTAGTTTTGCCAATGAGCGAGGTGCTGTTCTCGCCAGTTTATCGTCCTCGTTTACCGGGTGTGCGCCTTCGCCAAACATGGAATCGAGTAATTTTGCCAGATCGCTTGCTCGACCATTCTGCACCCTGTACACAAAGAACGCCTGATTGGACGCGCCACCAACTTTGTCTAAGCGCTCGACCCAATCTCCCATCATCTTGACATACTCATTTTGATTGGCGATGACCATAATTGAGTTTGAACGTTCTATCGCTAAAATACGCAACGCTTGTGCGTTATCTTTATCGATTTGTTTGCCGAACAATTCATGTAGCTCGTCACGCAATGTGTTGGCGTTGGTGTTTTCTACGGGAAAGATACCGATAGACATACCCTTGAGCCAATTAATATCTACGCTACGAGCCAATTCGCGTACCCTTTTTATTCGATTGCTTGAACCATTAAGCGCAAGCAAATTGCCACGCTTAATGGGTGTAGCTGCTACTTGGTAGCCTTCAAGAAGTTTAGTGAATTCCGACGCGTCGATATAGCGTAGTGGAATAATTTCGAGGTTATCTTGGCTGATGGTCAAGCTGTTTGCAGCGCCGGATACGATGCTGTAATTGTTGCCTTCAATGACCAGGCGCGCGTCAATGGTTGCGAGAAGCGCTTCCAAGGTGGGTACCAAGTCGCTGCTCGCTAAGCCTTGAGTATTACTCAAGCTAACCTTGCCTTGAACCTCAGGGTCGATACTGAAATCTTTACCCAATTGGTCACTTAGAATCATTCGAGCTGCTTCGCGTATTGGGAGGTCAGCGAAGTTTAGTACAATGTCGCCGCCCTTTGGTCGAAAGCGTGGCGTTGGTGTGTGTGATGTACTATTTGCTGAGCGATTTACTGCCTTGCCAGGGAAAAGCATTGCTTCTGGGCGGGTATCAGGGAGTGTTCTGTTGCTATCGTCTGAACTTAATGGCGAGCTTTCCGCACGGGTCTGTGCTGCGATCGGTTCTATAATCTCAGAGTGATTGTCCCATGTCGGTTTAATTGTTTCACAGCCAGCTAAGGATGCCAGTACTAACAGAGCCACCCCTTGTTTAGTCCATTTTCGTTGATGATTGTGATGCGTTTTGTCGAAGAGGCTGATTTTTAAACCGCTCATAGTTTGTCTCGATGCGAATAGTTGTTTTTATTATATAGCTAGTTTGATGGTGGGCGCTGAAGGTCGAGGGACAGGTCGTTAACACCTAAAAGCGCGAAATCAAAGAGTACATCAGCCTAGTTTTTCGCACAACAGGCCGAAAGTCGGCTGTTGGTCATCGACCTATCTAACATTTGATCGTACGTTTGAGCACTGTTATGGTTGAGTTTGAATATTTGTCAACGCATTTGTACACATCACTCATGAATCACACAAACACCAGATCTGCGAGCGCCGACGTTCTCGATCACTTTGTTGAACAAGGGTATTTGTCTACCGCGCAGCTGGATCAGCTCAAGTTATCGAATGCGGAAAACCTCAGATCATTAATCGATAATGGTCTGGTCTCAGAACGAGCATTGGTCACGGTGCTGAGTGAGGTCTATCAATTGCGGTTGATATCTCGAACGCAAATGCCCACTTCGGCCGTCCCGAAGACTCTTGATTTAGCGGATTTTTTAATCGAGCATGAGGTGATGCCAATTTCGATGGAAGACGGCATTCTGAGTGTCGCGATGTCTGATCCTTATGATGAGTTCGCCTTAAAAGTATTGCGTTCAAAATTGGAGTGTGAGCTCACAGTTTGCATCGCACTGAGAAGCGAGCTGCTTGACGCATTAACGCAGATATACTCCGCAAGCAGCAGCGCACGAGCGCTTGTTAACAATGTTGACTTACCGGACGATTTATCAAATGAATCCACGCTTGTGCGTGACATACATCGTTTAATACAACGTGCTGTAAGTACTAATGCGTCTGATATACATTTTGAACCCATTGATTCGGGTTTACGAGTGCGGTTTAGAGTACACGGCATGCTCAGGGAAATTCAGAATTTTGATGAAGGTCAGCGTGATCAGGTAATTGCGCGATTGAAGTTAATGTCTAAATTAGATGTAACTCAACGAAGAGATGCGCAAAATGGTCGGTTTAAGTTTCCGGCCGATGGGCGTGTTATTGATCTGCGTGTTTCAACCCTGCCGCTGCATAATGGCGAAAGCGTTGTGCTGCGTTTGTTAGAATTCGGACTTAGTCAGCTATCGTTAACCGAATTAGGCTTTAACGATAAAATAGCCGAGTCTTTACGCCAGGCTATTCGGTCGCAACAGGGGTTAATCTTAGTTACCGGTCCAACCGGTTCGGGCAAGTCTACCACGCTCTATTCACTGCTTAATCAGCTGAATAAGACTGAACTAAAACTGATTAGCATCGAAGATCCGGTCGAGTTAAAGATTGAAGGAATAAATCAAATACAGGTTGATGAAGAGCATGGAGTGAGTTTTTCTGCCGCGCTGAAAACGGTACTACGACAGGACCCAGATGTGATTATGGTTGGAGAAATCCGGGACACAGAAACAGCACAACTGGCCGCGCAGGCAGCATTAACGGGGCATCTTGTGCTCGCCACCTTACACACGCCATCAGCGGCATCAGCCGTTACTCGTCTGCAAAATTTGGGTTTGCCAAAATATCTTATTTCGTCAACCGTTAAAGCGGTATTGGCCCAGCGTTTACTAAGATGTGTCTGCCATCAGTGTAGTGGGGAGCTCGACTCTAATAGCTGTGATAACTGCGCTGGAACTCACTACTCCCGACGAACCACAATAGCTGAGTTATTGCCAATTGAGGCGTTTGAAAACATCGACGATGTTTCGGAGAAATCCTTGTCAAATAAATTGTTAGAAGGAACGAGTTTGGCGGACAGCGCCCACCAACTTCTACAACGAGAAGTGACTGACGCAGCCGAAGTGTTTCGTGTACTAGGCCTGCGTGGTTGATGAATGATGAGTGTTTGGTGCATTTAAGGATTAATGAAAAAAACTGAACAACTTATATCCTTTACTGAAGATTTGGCAGTGCTGTTGAAGGCTGGCTCAGATCTTGATTCGGCGCTTGCAGTTATTGCAAACGTACGATCGAGCGGCCCTCTGGGACCCGTGATCTCTCAGCTTCGTTCCATGGTTCGCCAAGGTCTGCCACTGAGTTTAGCATTACAGGATCAGGCAACACTGTTTGATAATTATTTTATTGGGATGGTGCGCAGTGGCGAAGCATCGGGTCAACTTGCAAGCGCATTAGAACAAATCGCGGCCCAACTCGAAAGAAGCCAGGATCTGAAAAGTCAAATCAATAATTCATTGATTTATCCTGCTATTTTGTCGGTTGCAATGGGCCTGAGCATAATCTTGGTAATGGGAGTTATATTGCCGAAACTTACTGGATTATTTGAATCATTCGGTGGGGAGCTTTCACCGATGGCAAAGTTGTTATTGGCCATAGGGCAGTTTATGGATAACTGGGGTTTGGCGATTCTAACTGTATTAGCAGCGGCATTGATATTGCTGTACTTAGTATACGACATGCTGCATATCAACCAGAGAGCACTCTCGTTAGCTAGGCGGCTACCGTTTATTAAGAGGCTGCTAAGTCAAATCGAGTTTGCCAGATTTACCTCCACACTTTCGAGTTTATTGGCGGCGGGTGTCAACCAAACCGATGCCCTCGCTATAGCGGCTGAGAGTTTTCAACACAAGCAGAATCGGCTTCAGATTGAATCTGCAATATTAACGGTTAAAGAGGGTAAGTCGCTTAGCCGTGCGATTCAAGGAATTCGAGGTTTTGGTGATCTTTACGCTCACAGTATCGAAAGTGGTGAACGAGCGGGTCAGCTGTCTGAAACTCTGAGTGTGCTGGCTCAGCGCTTGGAAAAAGATTTTAGTCGGCGCGCGCAGCGTCTGGCGTCAATGGTGGAGCCAACACTTATCTTGACACTCGGCTTAGTGATCGGCTTGATCGTGATTACGGTGTTCTCGACATTGCAAAGCATGGGAGATCTTCCACTATGACCTTGGTAGCCAACCGATGAATGTTGTTCGCTTGAACGGGTTTACGTTGATTGAAATCCTGGTGGTATTGGCCCTGCTGGTGTTAATAATAACAATGTTTCCTCAGGGATTAAGTGCCTTGTATGAGAGGAGTCATTATCAGGCTCTGGTACAAAACACCGTGGTGTCAGTGCGGCAATGTGGCCTAACGGCTCAACAGCAACAGCGATCAGTTCGTTTAGGCTCATCCGCTTGCCCGTTACCCGAAGAGATACAAGTCGAGAATGAATCAATGCCATATTTTAATGCCGATGGTACAACAAGTCACTCCGCACATATTGAGATCAATAGGGCACAAGGGGATACGGCTGTTGTAACAATTGATAAATTAACCGCGACTGTTCGCGTACTGGATGATGCGCGTGCGAACTAAAGTGGTGGACAGGCCTTGGCCTCAGAATAAACCACAGGCAACGTTCTCTGAAGGCTTTACTTTAATCGAGGCGATGGTTGCGTTAAGCATACTTGCTCTCGGTGTAGCGGGCGTTGCTCAGCTTAGGTATACGGCTTACCAGCACCTATCGGTGAGTCATGAAATTCAGGAGGCAGGTCATTTCGCTGACAGTCATTTAAATGAGCTGAGGACTCAAAACGGCTTAACAATCGGTTTGCAACGTGGTGAGTATTCTAGAGGCTTGAACGCGGAAGGTTATCCGTGGCAGCTTAGTCTAGAGCCATTGGCCGGGAATGTCCTCGAGCCTTACTCTAAAACGCTAAGCCTTAAAGTTCGGCCAATACGAGCCGATTTATCTGTCTGGGTAAACCAGGGCCAACGCGAATTGCGCTTTCACTCATTGTTGTTGCTCGAACCGTTAAAGAGCGAGGCACATTCTGAAAATAAATTCAGCTTAGGAGCTCATAAGTGAATCGTTCAATGACCAAGCCCAAGTCATTTGACGCAGCAGGTTTTACGTTGATAGAGCTATTGCTCGCAATGAGTATATTCAGTTTATTGATGCTGATTTCTTACCAATCGCTGACAACAACAGTTCTAGCTAAATTACGCGTATCTCAGCTGATTGAAGAACAATCTGAGCGCCGCGCAACCTACCGCACGCTTGCTAATGCCTTCGACTCTGGAGCAACAATCACGGGAAATGTGTTTTCCGTTGATCTCGACTTAAGCACAGCAGACAGTTCTTGGTTAGAGGGATCAAATCGTATTCAATTCGTGCTCGGCGAAGATGATTCCTTATCCGCCAATATTGATACGCAATTGCATACAACTCATTTGTTGTCTGGGTTAGAGCAAGCTGAATTTTGGTTTGTTGATGATGATCTGGCTCAGCAAAATTGGGTTGGCGATCAGACGCCCAGCGCAGTAGAGTTACGCTGGATGCAGAATGGAGTTTTGCGGCATTGGAGATTTGATATACGGTGAAACTAAGGGTTACAGATTCCGGTTTTGCGCTATTTTCGATTGTTTTGATTGTGGCGATCATTAGCGTTATAAGTTTGGCAATGGTTAATGCATATTTAGGCAATACACGTGCCACCGTCATTGATTTGCAGCGAATTAAGGCTGATCAATTGATGGCGTCGGGCGTTAATTATGCTGCGCTGAGCCTGGCGTCGCCGCGCGCTGAGGTGTCGGGTTCTGCGATACCCTCCGCTCACCTTGTTTATTCTGAAGCAGGTGAAGATGTGATTATTGAAATACACAACGAGGCGGGCTTTATTGATCTGTTATCTGCTGATCGGGAACTATTGGCTTCAGCGTTGCTTGAGCATGGTGTAGCACCAACACAATTAACGCGCGTTATTGAATCAATACGGTCATTAGCTGAACAGCGGTCAGGTGCACGCTATCGGTCACTGCGCAGATTACTGCCGGCGACGCTGCATGCGAATCAATTGTTATCCGTTACAAGCTTGCACAATGGTCAATCAGGTGTTCACCCTGCGCTGGCACCGGAATCAGTATTGACGCTAGTGCCCGGATTATCGGCACCAGAACGTGAACGAATACTTAAGGCTCGTAACAAAAAAATAACCAGTTTAGTGAGCAATCCGGTAAATAACGATCACTTTAGTTCAACGATTTCAGCCTACTACCGGGTGAGTACATCCGTAGTGTTGCAGGGGCAACGTTATTCGAGGGTGCAAATAATTAAGATGATTAATCAGCACGGAAAATTGTATGAACTGCAGGCCCGGTTCTAGACCTTCAATAATATTCGAAGGTTATTGGTATTCAGAGCGCGACAAGCTCGCTACAATTATCTTAGTAGATACACACCCGCATCTTGAATCATGCTCGTAAACCAACAACTTATATTGCGTTTTCTTTCTTGGTGGAAACAAGGGTTGACCTATCCGTTTGCAGGTTTATTTAACCGAGCAGCATCTAAGCCGGTAATATTGAGCATTGTTGATGGACAACTGGCCGATCACACAGGAGCGACGCTCAGCAGCACTCAAATTTCGAGCATGAAAGGTCAGCGTGTTTATCTGCTAGCACCTAACGAGCGAGTGATGTCAAAGCGAGTTTCCGATGCTGCGAAAGGCCTATCTCTAACACAAACTGTAGAGCAAATTCTGCCGTTCAATGCGGATGAGTTGGTGCTTGCTTCAGACCCTAAAAACGATACCGTTCATGCAATACTTGTGGCAGATATATCGGATCAGCGGTCTGAAATTGAAGCCACAGGCATGAATGTTATCGGACTGGCTTTCGCTGCAGGCAATAAGCACCTGTATTCGGAGCAATTCAAATCACCTAACACAGGTTCGAACTTAAGCAATAATTCCGCCAGGCTCGGTTGGTTGGCTGCTTTACTCGCTATATCGTTACCTATTGCTGTGATGTTGCTCTTGTCTCACACCGAAACGGAGAAACATGCCAAGCTCGAAGATGAGCTCGCTCAGTTTGCGTTGCGATCGCTGTCGAATGACTCAGATTCGATCAAAATGCCAGCTGAAGAACTGACCATCAGGAGTTCATTACATGTAAAGTCAAGTCTGCAATCGCTGGCAAGTGCGTTAACTGAGAGCACACGACTCGATCAATTGATTTTATCGACTGATGAACTGGTGCTGGATGCAAGTGCAAGGAGTGCAACAAAGGTTCACGCAAACTTAGATAAAACGGATGCCTTTGGTTCAAGTGAATTCGTAAGTACAATTTCGCGAAGCACCGACAATACAGTTGAACGCTTTCGTATCAAGGTGCGCTTGAAGGAGAGTAATTAATGTCTCGAGGCCGGCATATTTTTCTCGCGTATTTAATCCTACTCGGTTTATTGTTTTTGATACTGAAATTGGCACTTCAGCCTGCATATAACGATTGGCAATCAGCGGTTCAACATACGATATCGATGCAAGCTGAATTGCGTAGTAGCCAAGATCAGTTCGCACAGCTTAAACGAAATAAAGCGAAAAATATCTCGGAAATAGCCTATTTGATCAACTCCGATAGCATCAGTTTTGCATCGAATGCAACCGATGCCGGTCATCGTTTGCAGCAGCGTATAAAGCAATTATTGAAACCACATTCGGCTGTGATTAGTCAGCTTCGCCCCAACAGCGAAATACTCGCAAGCGGTCTTGCCAAAAGCGAACTCGAGCTGAACATCAGAATGCCTAATGAGTCATTGCAGCCGTTGCTCGACTCGCTTGCCGAAGGTGTACCAAGGTTGCATATAGAATTATTGAGCATTCGTAATAGCGCTCGCTACTCTACTGATTCAAGAACCGCTGATTTAGACATCAGAGTGAAGCTGGTTATGTGGTATGTCGAACGTGGAACTTCCATCGCCAAATTGCTGATCGAGAATAATTATTTTGATGCAGAGGGTTTTTCATTGGCTGAGGGCTCTTTATTGGCTGAGGGCTCTTCACCCGCTGAGGGCTCTTTGTTAGCTGAAGGCTCGATATCAGCTGAAGGCTCTTCACCGAGATCGCACGAGCAAAATACGCTTGTGGGCTTGTTTGACCTTAACGCTCGTAAGCGTTTATCGTCGCCAAGCATAGATCACTATCGCGTGGCGGCAATCAATATTTCTAATAATGCTCGTATTGCGGTGGTTACTATCAACGACACTGAGAAAAGTCTTCGTCTAAAGCAAGGCGATTTGCTTGATGTCTGGCATGTTGAATCTATTGACACAGATGGTGTCAGTCTGCGCTATAAAGACCAGCTTCAGAGTCTTAGTGTTTCTAAATAAGCGTTATTGTGCGGCTAGCGATGAGCGAATTTTTCTTAAGCCTGAAACAAACACATCAGCACGGTAGTTTTCAGAGTCTCTAACGCCATTAAACATGGTGTCTAAACCGCTTAACAATTGTTCTCTATTGTTGGCGTTTGCTTGACTGGTGTTGATAACCCGTACAATCGAGTTGATTGCCATCGCAGACTGCTCCGCGGAGGCGTAGCCCTGGTGACTGGCTCCCAGACCATTGCTGATTAACGCATCCAGAATTGAATTGCCCTGTGCTTGACTTAGTGGCGAGTCCTCCAGGCCTTGGCGAATAGCTTTAATATTGTTTCGAAGATTTGATATCAGCTTACTGGTATTTTTTTGTGAAACACCATTATTTAAAAAAGCTTGGGTATTGCTTAATACTTCATTTGCCAAACTGGGAGACACAGTTTTTGCTAATTGATAACTCATCAATAGGTGGGCATCATTGTATCGCAGTGCTCCCGCTGAAAGGTTGGTTAATGGGTTAGGTGCCCAGTCAATCTTGCTCATTGGTTGGTGGCACCCAAGGCAATCCATATGTACCAGTTCGGGGAATAGTCCTGATCGTGGAAATTCTTCTATGTTGGTAAGCAGTTGTTCAGAGGCCACCAGTTGGCCAATCGCCCATATCTGAAGCTCATTATGCTCTCCTTTTCGACCAACATAGTCTTGGTCAACTTGATAATGTGCCGGTTGTATACTGCTAAAAGTATTTAATTCGAAGCTCAAACGAGGGTGACCTGCACCCATGATGGTATGAGTTATTTTTCGATCAGTATGGTTGCCTATGTGGCAGGACACACACAGCTCAGCACGAATGCCGGGGTCTTCGGTTTTTCGAAGACCTGCGGCTAAATTTTCTTGATGAGTACTCGACGTGTGCGATTGAATATAGTTTTCGGCACCACCATGACACGTTTCACAGCCAACACCATCGATCACAATGAATTCTTCTCCGCGCTGTTCGGCCATCACATTGTCGGCGTGACAGTTTAAGCAAACATCGGCAGTTTCAGCCGATGCCAGGCCAAGATTCCGGGCAATTTTTTTCGATTCATCGGTGAGTAGTGTTTGGTATGCACGCGCGTGTGGATCTTGTTCATTCCATGTGCGGAATTCATTTTGTAACACATTTGAATCTGCAAATGGCACAGAACTGCCATGACAGGTGCTACCAGCACAACTTGCGACGCCTAAATGCTTTGCATCGTTCTGGGCAACTTGTGATTCTTGCGTGTGGGCAGCTTGCGAGACTACCAAGCCAATGAATGCAGCATTGACTATTGCTTGCAGTCTAAGCGTTTGTCGTAACCACTTAATTTGTTTCAACTGTTTGAAGTATTGTAATGGTGAACGTGTTGAACAATGCATAGCCTGATAAGGTACCTAAGTGCGTATAAACTGGTGCGGATTAAACAATGCCATAAAATGCTTCACTGAAAATCGTCTGTATAGAGATTACAAACACGTGGTTTGATTGTGGTTTTTTATTAATATTATTCAGCCTAACTGTGGCGATTAACATCGATCTTGCCGCTGGTCATTCATTTTGTCAAACTTAAGCAATCAGGGGTATAGTCTTAACTGCGTATATCTATTCCTTCAAATTAGTATAACATTCAGTTAATATTTCCGTTGTAGCGACACAAAAATAATAACTAAGAGAGGGTAGATGGACGCGTATGATATAGCTGTAATTGGCTCCGGCCCTGGTGGCATGAGCGCAGCTGCACACGCTGCGGAGCTTGGGCTGTCTCATATTCTATTAGAGGGTTCGCCTAAGCATTCGAATACCATCCAGAAGTATCAGAAAGGCAAGCACGTCATGGATACGCCGACCAAGCTGCCATTAAGAAGCCCTTTAGAGTTCGCAGCCGGAACACGAGAATACATCTTGGATAAGTGGGAAGAGGGCATGACCGCCACCCAGACCAATATTCAATACAGTTCTGAAGTTACCGGGATTGAAGGCACTAAAGGTGACTTCACAATTTCGCTTGCTAATGGCAATAAAGTCTCAGCGAAGCACATCATCTTAGGTATTGGGGTTCAGGGTAATCCGCGCAAGTTGCCCTGTCCCGGAGCTGAATTTGAACACGTTCAATATCAATTAGACGACCCCGATGAATATAATGGCGAACGCATCGCTATTGTGGGTGCAGGTGATGCGGCAATCGAGAATGCAATTGGCTTACAGAATCAGAATCAGGTTTGCATTATTAATCGTCGTGATGAATTTGCGCGTGCTAAGCAAGGCAATTTAGATTTAATTACGTCGTCGATCAGTGACGGTAAAATTGAATGCTTTTATGAAGCTAACCCGGCAAGGATCGAAGAGAATCCGAATGATGACAGTCGATATATATTTTATTTAAGCACGCCAACAGGTGAAGTGCCGGTGCCAGTTGACCGTGTAATTGCTCGCCTAGGTGCAATTCCACCACGTAAATTAGTAGAGTCATTTGGAATCGAATTTCCAAACGAAAGCCCAGCTGCGCTGCCCGAGTTAAGCGGCCAATATGAATCCAATGTTGAGGGCATGTACGTCATTGGTGCGCTTGGCGGTTACCCGCTGATTAAGCAGGCGATGAATCAGGGTTATGAAGTCGTTGAGTACATTCAAGGTAACGATATCGAGCCAGCAGATCACCCCCTATTAGTAGAGGCGTTTGACGGTTTGCCATACGATAAAACGGTCGACGAAATTTTGGAGTACCTGCAAGGTTCCTCGCCCATTTATAACGGTATTAACCCACTCAATTTCCGAGAGTTCATTTTAGAAAGTACAGTTTCACAGCGAGCACCTGGGGATAAGCTCTGTGTTAATGGAGAATTTACCGATTCGTTCTTTGTGGTAATAGATGGAAACGCCTATGTTAAATTGCCGGGCGTGGGTGAGTTTCATTTTAACCGCGGCGGATTTTTTGGTGAACAAAGCCTGATATCGGGCCGACGTCGCACGGCAACCGTTTATGCCGGTGAGAATTGTGTGGTAGTCGAAACGCCTCGCCGCAGCATGGTTAAGCTGATTAACTCGGTAGAATCGGTCAAGCGAGTGCTTGATGAGACATTTATTTTGCGTGCTCTGCATTCAAAATTCACACCTAACACACCTCATTCGGAGCTGGCAGAGGTTGTCGCCAACACAGAATTAAAAACCTACGACGCAAACCAGGACATTTATTCTGAAGGTGATGAAGGTGATGAAGTGCACCTTATTCGAATTGGTTCGGTAACTTCGATTAAGCAAGTCAATGATAAAGAAGTAATCACCTCCTATATGCCGGTAGGCCACTATTTTGGTGAAACCGGAATGTTAGGTGACGGTATTCGGACCGATACCGCTAGAGCTAATGTAAGAACTGAAACGATTTGTCTCAGTAAGGAGAGCTTTGTGTCTCTCTTGCAAAAAGAGCCAGGATTGCAAAAAGAAATTCAATCTCATGTACGCGACCGCCTAACGGTCGAAGCGCGCATGGAAGCGCAGCCTAAAGGAGGCGAGCTGATGTCGTTCTTAATGAGCGAGGGCTTGGGCGAGGGTACCGATGTTTTATTAATCGATGAAACCTTGTGCGTGGGTTGTGACAATTGTGAAAAGGCCTGTGCCGAAACTCACGATGGCAATTCTCGTTTAAATCGGGAAGCAGGTGCATCATTTGCGGATGTTCACGTGCCGATCTCGTGTCGCCACTGTGAGCATCCTCATTGTATGAAAGATTGCCCGCCAGATGCGATTCATCGAGCCAGTGATGGCGAAGTGTTTATTGATCAAGAAGCCTGTATTGGTTGTGGCAACTGCGTGCGTAATTGCCCGTATGATGTGATTTCCTTACAAAAAAATCCGGCGCCCAAACCAAATTTGTTGCATTGGCTTTTGACCGGCAAAGGTCCCGGCCCAGGTGGCAAACATTACGCTGAGGGTGAATCAATTAAAAAAGCGGTGAAATGCGATGCCTGTAAAGATAATGCGGGTGGAGCTGCGTGTGTAAGAGCATGTCCTACAGGCGCTGCAATGCGTTTAAATCCGAAAGAGTTTGTCGATTTAGTCGGCAGTCGATTTGATAGCTAAGGTCAATAATATGCACATTGAGAAGAGCTAATCATGTATCAATCAATTATAAACTTTAAGGGTGCACGCTATCTATGGATAGCCTTGGCGCTGAGTGTTGCGTCAATTGTGGCATATCGATGGCACGATCCTATCGGCGCCCCCAATGGTGGTACTTGGCTCGGTTACACTCTTGGAACCATTGGTGCTCTATTGATCATTTGGCTAATGATGCTCGGCGTTAGAAAACGAAGCTACCACTCTAACCTGGGAACAGTGCAGGGTTGGACTTCAGCGCATGTTTATCTTGGTACAGCGCTTCTATTGGTTGGAACGCTGCATGGTGGATTTCAATTTGGTGTCAACGTACACACTCTCGCTTACGTGCTTATGGTGGTAGTGATTTTGAGCGGCTTTTTTGGAATATTTGCTTACATACGCTACCCGAATTTGATGACGACTAACCGTTCAGGCGACACACTCGCCGGCTTGCTTGAGAAAATCGAGAAGGTGGATGAAAGAAACTTGCGTGTGGCATCAACTGAAAACCTTCGCTTATTGGTGGAGAGCGCGAATAGTGGCTGCGAGATTGGTGGGGGTTGGTGGCAACAGATAACCGCCAAAGATACGTCTTCGATGACAGTACCGTTCGCACTAGACCCCGACGCTCAGGAAAAAACTCAGTCGAATACAGATCAAAATCTTGTAATCGATGTGTTAGCCAATAGGCTGTCGCAATTAAGTGGTGGGGAAGAAGCTGGATCAGTACAAAATTTGTTGGCCAACTTTGCCGCGAAACAAACATTGCTTAGACGAGTTCGCCGAGATGTACAAATACGCGCGATTTTAAAGGCATGGCTCTATGTTCATGTACCAATTTCATTTGCACTATTAGCGGCGTTGATTACCCATGTAATAGTTGTTTTCTACTATTGGTAATCGCGATGTCATTAACAATAACTAATTGGATCAACAAATCGTGAGCGACCAAAAGCCTAATTATAAGCTCTCTCTTGAAGACACGCGCCTGAGCAAAAGGCTGGTATCTTGGGTGTTGTTTGTAGTCATATTGGTTCTTTTCCTTATTGTGCCTATCGCTAGCTTAATCAGCGACGACGCGGCAAAGGCTTTGCGAGATTCGCCGCTACCATCTGACAATTCTTGGATTTCAGGCCACCTGTCAAAAGCGCATCAAATACCCGATCTGAATCAAAACTGCCAAGCCTGTCATGTTAACGCGTTTGAAGTTGTTCAGGACAAGTCGTGTTTAAGCTGCCACAACGATACCAATCATCACTTTGATACCTCGGTACACGATGTTGCCAAGCTCGATGGCAGTCGATGTGCAAGTTGTCATATCGAGCATGATGAACCCAGTAGCATTGTTCGACATGATGATAAGCTATGCAGTTCTTGCCATGAAGACATGTCCAGCAGCGGGGCCGTTGACACACTGTTAGCCGACGTTGACAGTTTTGGTAAAGAACAAATACGAGGTGGGGATGTACCTCACCCCAGATTCAAGGTTAGCATGTTGGTGTCGCAAGGTAAGGCTGATGCCATGACCTGGTCTATGCGCCGAGTGAGTTTAGCCGATAAGCCTATTGAAAAATCGAACCTGATTTTTCCACATGATGTGCATTTAAACCCCGACGGTATTGACGCGCCTGAAGGATCCAAAGTGTTGGCCTGTAACGACTGCCATGTAACCGACGATGCGGGTAAGTTGATGCAAGCCGTTACTATGGAAAATAATTGTCGTGCTTGTCATACCTTGGTATTCGATCCCGATGCGCCAGAGCGGGAAGTTCCGCATGGCAATCCTGATACGGTGTTGTTAACGTTGGAAGAGTATTATGCTCGCCAATTTTTGCGTGACAGTTTGGGGCGCAAACCAACCCCGCAAGAAATGCAGGATTTTGTTTTGAGACGTCCTGGTGGAAACGTCGCGCGACGTGCTGAACAGGCTCTGGATCTGGCCAGCCCATGGGGTAAAGCGCGCAGTGTGGCACAGGAAATTTTTGAAAAAACAACATGTAAGACTTGTCATGAAGTCAGTGTTGATGAGAGTGGCACACACTTATCAAAATGGCGAGTTGATCCTATTCGATTAACCAAGCAATGGATGCCGAAGTCTGATTTTGACCATTATCGTCACCGTACGTCCGATTGTTCGCTGTGTCATGATGCGAGTAACTCAAGGCAAAGTGCTGATGTATTGATGCCTGACTTGCCCGTTTGTGAGGAGTGTCATACTGGTGAACGTACGCATGAGAATAAAACGCCGAGTAGTTGTATATCATGTCACCAATTCCATCTGCCAGAGCAAAAAGGTTGGCGAGATGCGCTGGAGTCTGGCTCAGCGCGTAAGCTTATTGAACAGATAAAAATTAACGACAGTAGTGAATCGGTTCAAGTGGTTGCCAGGCCTTGACTTCATTGCTGATGAGCATAGGGTGTCTAATGGCAATGTTGGCACCGACAAACTTTGATACAGAAGAATGCAAATGATAAAAAAAACGATGGCCTATTATAAGTTTGGTATTACCCTGTTAATAGCCTTAATGCTATTACCTATCAATAGTGCTTATGCTCAAGCCGCTCTGAGCACCTCAGAAGTGCGTCGCATCGTTGGTTTGGTCGTGAGTGAAGCCAATGCTCGTGGCGCGCCAGCGACAATTGCGGTGGTCGACCGACCTGGCAATGTGCTCGCGGTATATCAAATGTCGGGTGCGGCGTCTGAAGTAACCATTTCATCTCAACGAGGGATACCCGCTGGAAATGGTCTCGAGGGTGTGGTTGTACCGGCGACATTAGCGGCAATTGCTAAGGCCATCACGGGCAATTATTTGTCCAGTGGTGGCAACTCGTTTAGTACACGGGTGGCCAGTCAAATTGTGCAGGAGCACTTTAATCCTGGTGAGTTTAATCAACCTGCTGGCCCGTTATTCGGCGTTCAGTTTAGTCAGCTTCAGTGTTCAGATGTAACCACCGAAGCGGGCACTACCCAAGGCCCTAAACCGTCGCCGCTAGGCTTGTCGGCTGACCCCGGTGGTTTTCCACTATACAAGGGAGGTGAGGTTGTTGGTGGTATTGGGGTAATAGCGGATGGACTCTATTCGATAGATAACTCTATCTCAGATTTAGATGATTCCATTGACGAAATACTGGCCCTAGCGGGCACTCGAGGCTTTGAAGCTCCAGGCCCTTTGCGCCAAGTCACGCTTGACGGAAAGATTGTGCGTTATTCCGATAACAATATCGGAGACTTGAGAACGAGTTCAGCAAGCGGTCTTAGTAATGGTAATTTTCGTCAAGTGCCTGGCTTTTTTAATGGTCGAGTTAAAACCGGAGTTCGTTTTGGAACCAGTCGATCTGGCTTTGTCGCAAGCAACAGTTTTGGCGTTCCCGCAGTGGTATTAGGTGATCGTTTTCGGCCAAGAGCCGGTACCGATGCGGGTGCCCTAACCGAGAATGAAGTTCGCGTGTTGATTTCTAACGCGCTAAGAGTTGCTATGCGGTCACGGGCACAAATTCGTAACCCTGCTGAATCATCTGCCAGAGTATCGATATCGATTGTCGATAGTAACGGCGTGGTTTTGGGTATTGCGAGAACCCCGGATGCGCCGATATTCGGCACCGATGTGTCGTTGCAAAAAGCGCGCACTGCTGCATTCTTTTCCAGGCCTGATGCTGGCCAGATTCTGATTAACGCCGGTCATGCTCACTTTGTAAACGCGGTGCGTGCATTTGGGCTACCAACCGCATTAGCCGATGGCATCGCATTCTCGGACCGAGCTGGCGGTAATCTATCACGACCCTTTTATCCAGACGGAATCGATGCCAACCCTCCCGGCCCATTCAGTTTTCCGATCAGTGTCTGGAGCCCATTCAATGTTGGATTGCAACTGAATCTAGTGGCGAATCGTTTAACATTGCCAGGGACAGGATGCACCGGTATCTCCAACATACCTAATGGTATTCAAATATTCCCTGGAAGCGTGCCGATTTATCGAGGAGGCCAATTGATCGGTGGCATTGGCGTATCCGGTGATGGTGTTGATCAAGATGATATGATTTCGTTTCTAGGATTGCATAATGCAGGCTTGGAGCTTGGTGGTACGATCAATAATGCTGACCCATCGATTCGAGCTGATACCCTGTCACCACAGGGTGTAAGGTTGCGGTATATCAATTGCCCGCAAGCTCCTTTTATCGATTCGACAGAAGCGTTCCCGTGTAATGGTAAGTAGAGAATAATCAGAGTAGTCCAGCTAAATATTTTGGGCCTTTCTTTGTTAATCAATAGCTAATAAATAACTATGCAAACTAGCATGAGTACCGATAACTTGTTAAGCATGAGACCTGTCATCAAGGCCGTTGCAATCGCAATTGGTTTGATGATTGAGCCATCGTTTGCGCAAACTGACGACGAACAGATTAGGGCTTTGCAACATGAGAGAGCGTACTCATGGCTTAGTTCTCAGGCTGATAATCGATTTACCTTACAGCTCGCCACGATTAATGGATTTGAGAATTGCTTAGAGGTAGAGCAAAGTCAGAAGGATGTCTATTGTTTTGAATCGAGCACTGTGGAAGATAGATGGTTCACTGTCTCTGGCCGATACGACAGTATAGCCAGTGCGGAACAGGCGGCTCGAGTTCAACAGCTTTCGGGAACGGTGGTGAATTATATTCCTCGGCTACTGGCAACTCGCTGTGAAATGGATCGGCTGGAAAGGTCATATCGCACACACTGTGATGAGACTGACACATCCGTTGAACCTCAGGCTGGTACTCAAATCGCGAGCAATGTCCAAGCCGCCGACAACAATCAGCGTCAAATCGTGCAAGCGTCTTCGGTCGCGGTAAAGATCGACAGAACGGACGATTCAATTGAGGACGAATCAAAGAGCGAGGAGCGGCCGGGAATTACTCCGGCGACGTTTGCGAGTGGTGATTGCAGTGATGCGCCTAAGCAAACCAGTCGACCACGCAGACGGCCAGCCTATCCAGTATTAATATTTGAAGAGGACTACTGTGACACTGACAGACTCGCTCGACCAAAGGCACTATTGCTACCGGATTTAGCCCCGGTACCCGATCGCTGGCGCATTGTCGAGTCATTGGGTTATCCTGAGAATCGTTGGGACCCGTACAATAACAACAACCCTTTAAAGGGCGATAAGCCGATATTCGGAAAGCCCGGAAAAGACTGGTTTTATAATCTTTCTGCTATTTCTGACACGGTGTATGAGCCGCGTAATTTTCCGTTACCGGTTGGTAATCCGACGACGGCTCGACCTGGTCAATTGGATTTGATCGCTGATGGGGATCAGTACTTAATTAATGAAAACCTGATTGTTGAAAATGTGCTCTATCGCGGCGATACCGTATTTCGTCCACCGGACCATGAGTTTCGCCTGATTACGGTCTTCAATATTAACCACACCGTAGCGGACGAGGTGGGTGTATTAAAAGCGGACCCTGCGGAGGGTGATACGAGAACCGAGGGTTTCGTTGGAATTCAGGGTGCCTTTTGGGATTATCATATTCGTAACGTTTCTGACCGTTATGATTTCGATAGTTTTAGGATTGGGATCCAACCGTTTAGCACCGATTTTAGAGGCTTCTTGTTTCAAGATAATCAGTTAGGAATACGCGTATTCGGTACGCGAAATAATAATATTTTCCAATACAATCTCGGTTGGTTTAGACGTCTTGAGAAAGATTCCAACAGTGGTTTAAATGATATTGCCGACGATATCAGAGAGGATGATATTTTTATCGCCAATCTCTACTGGCAAGATTTTCCGACCAAGGGTTTTATTTCACAAGCTTCGATAACGCATAATCGCAATCGCGAAGCAGATGATTTCTTTTTCGATGATAACCAGTTTATAGCGCGCCCCAGTTCCTTAGGCTTTGAACGCGGACGAGATTACGATGTGACCTATTTGGGCTTGAGCGGCGACGGCCATTTTGGCCGCAATAATCTGACCTTCTCAGCCTACTACGCATTGGGCGATGCGACTAATGGCGTGTTCACCAATGAAGAAACCGATATCGACGCCTACTTCTTCGCAGCTGAAGCTTCCAGAGATTACGACTGGATTAGAGCTCGAGTGTCGTTCTTGCATTCAAGTGGTGACGATGATGCCTTTGACACCGATGAAAAAGGGTTTGATGCAATTTTTGAAAACCCTCAATTTGCCGGTGGCGACACGGCGTTTTTCATTCGCCAAAATGTGCCACTGATTGGCGGTGGACGAGTGGCCCTTAATGGTCGTAACTCTATCATTCCCTCTTTGCGCTCGTCGAAAGAACACGGTCAATCGAATTTTACTAATCCAGGGATAACCTTGCTTGGTGTGGGGGCTGATTTCGATTTAACGCCGCAAACTCGTCTTTCATTTAACATTAATCAAATGTGGTTTGATGAGACTAATACCCTGGAAGTATCACGAAATCAAAGCCGAGTTCGTAAAAATATAGGGCAAGATATCTCGGCGGCATTAATCTGGCGCCCGTTGGCAACCCAGAACATTGTTCTCAGATTATCAGGTGCGGTGTTGAATCCCGGAAGCGGGTTTGAGGATCTATACGGTGATGGTACACCGTATTCGATTTTGGGTAATTTGATTCTTGCTTATTAATCCAAAAGAATGACAAACAAGATACTATGAAAACGTCTCAGGCAAAATTAATCATGAGTAAAATGAACGGAAGGCTCGTTCTAGGGTTCTTTTTGCCGCTGGCGTTGGTGTTGCTAGGCTCAGCGGTTGGTATAAACAAGTTGATGGCTGCCGGTGGCGAAACGCCGCTGAAAGTTGAGTACCCATTTTACCCACCAGCGCCTAAGTCTCAGACACAGAGTGCCGCTGACGCCAAGTCTGAAGGGTGTGTTAGTTGCCACGTTTCATCTGATCGGCACACCATGCACAGCAATCCAGCGGTGGTATTAGGATGTACCGATTGTCATGGAGGCGATGCAAGTGTTAAAGCGCCTGCTGGACACAATGCTTATGTCAGCATCAGCAGTCATTTGCGCGAAGAACACCAAGGCGAGGCGGCCCACAAATCTGACCATGATTCGATTGAATCGCATGAGCTTATTGAGTCGGTCGATCAAAGTGACAAGAATAATGCCGAAGGCAAGGGCCACATAGTAAAGGCCCAAGCAAAAAAGGATAACCATGGTGATGGTCATGGTAAAGGTCACAAAGAATATCAACCCGATTATCGTGCGGCGATGGACGCGGCCCATGTAACGCCAACCTTGCCCAAAACCTGGCACTACCCATCGAGTGCTAATCCGCCACACGCATACACTGTTCTGAATAAAGAGAGCCCGGAATACGTTCGCTTTGTAAACCCCGGTGACTATCGCATTGCCGAAGAATCCTGCGGTGCTTGTCACCTGCCCATTATCAAAGCCGCGAAGCGTAGCTTGATGAGCACCAGCGCTATGTTATGGGGTGGGGCGTCCTATAACAATGGGATATTGCCCTATAAAAACTACATCATCGGTGAAGCCTACACCCGCGAAGGCCTCCCCGCAGCGATCCAAGGCCCATTGGTAGAGAACCCGGATATATTAGCCAAGAAATACGGTGTATTGCCAAGCTTGGCGCCACTACCGGCGTGGGAAACGGTAAAACCCGGCGATATATTCCGTGTTTTTGAGCGTGGCGGCCGAAACCTAACTAACCTTTTTCCCGAAACAGGTTTACCTAATGCCTTAGGTCAGTTACAGCGACTTGAAGAGCCTGGACGTCCTGATATTCGTCAATCGAATCGAGGCCCTGGAACCGGAGCTCGGATTTCGGTGCCGGTAATCAATTTAACCAAAACGCGTTTAAATGACCCGATCTCCTGGTTTTTGGGAACCAATGATAACCCGGGTGATTACCGCTCGTCAGGGTGCAGTGGTTGCCATGTTGTTTACGCTAACGATCGAGATCCAAAGCATTCTGGTCCGTATGCCAAATACGGTAATTTAGGTCACACTCAAACCAGCGATCCAACCATTCCTAAGGGCGAGCCCGGTCACCCGTTAAAACATGAATTCACGCGAGCGATTCCAACTTCGCAATGCATGATTTGTCATATGCATCAACCGAACATGTTTGTTAACACCTATCTTGGTTACACCATGTGGGATTACGAGTCGGACGCGCCGTTTATGTGGCCAGAAGAGCAGCAATACCCGAGCGACTCAGAGATACGTAAAATTAATTTACGCAATCCGGAAGAAGCCGCTATTCGTGGCAAATGGGCAGACCCCGATTTTGTTGCAAAAGTGTCGGAGTTGAACCCAAAACTGCGTGATACACAGTTCGCTGATTATCATGGCCACGGCTGGAATTTTCGTGCCGTGTTTAAACGTGATCGTGAAGGGACTTTATTAACCGCCGAAGGCGAACCCATCAGTGATGATGACCCGGATAAGTTTAAGAAAGGCGTGCACATGTCGTCGATTCATGCGGATAAAGGCATGCATTGTTCCGATTGTCATTTCTCTCAAGACTCCCATGGAAACGGCCACATATATGGAGAGGTGGCTAACGCGGTCGAAATCGATTGTGTGGATTGTCATGGCACCGCCGACGAGTACCCGAATTTAGCCACATCAGGGCCAGCCGCTCCTCCCGGAGGCAATAAGCTTGCAAGTTTGAGAAATCCGGATGGTAAATTGCGTTTCGAGTGGATTGGCAAAAAGCTGATTCAGCGTTCATTGCTTAACCCTGGTTTGGAATGGGAAATGTCGCTAGTGAAAGACACCATCAATCCAAACCACGCAGGTTATAACGAGAAAGCGGCGCTGGCGAAAACCGTAAGTAAAGATACCAAATCGCAAAATTGGGGGCAGGGGATACCGGCGGATTATCGTGCTCACAACGATGAGGAGATGGAGTGTTATTCGTGTCATACTTCATGGACTACTTCCTGTGGCGGTTGCCATTTACCCATTGAAGCGAATTGGAAAACCGAGCGAAATCATTACGAGGGCGGTGAGTCTCGAAACTACGCTACCTACAATCCTCAAGTTGCGCGTGATCAGATGTTCCAATTAGGGCGTCGTGGCGATATCAATGGTGGCCGTATCGCACCAGTAAGATCATCATCGGCATTGGTATTGTCGTCGACTAATGCCAACCGTGAAAAAATTTATATTCAACAACCACCGATTGCATCCAGTGGGTATAGCTCGCAAGCATTTGCACCGCATTTTCCTCATACGGCGCGTTTAACCGAGACTAAGACTTGCGATGATTGCCACCTCTCAGAGAGCAATGACAACAACGCTATCATGGCGCAATTGTTACTTCAGGGTACGAATTTTGTTAACTTTGTAGGTTACAACGCCTGGGTTGGAAATGAGAAAGGTATTTCTGCGATTCAAGTTACTGAATGGGAAGAGCCACAGGCGGTCATTGGCAGTTACTTACAAAAATACGCTTATCCTGATTGGTTTGCTAAACATCAAGAGAACAACCAAGAGTTGCAAACGGCTTACGAACGTAAGTCTAGCCGCACTGCCTGTTTGCAATTGAGAGGTGAGTACCTGTTCGCCGCAGAAGGAAAGAATGGCTTTCAGGCCTATGACGTCGCGAATATTGCTAACAAAGGGTACAGTTTACGGTTCGTAACGGCGCCATTCAGCCCACTTGGGCACGACACCAGAGTTAGTACCGATAACGCAACCTGTATGGCATTGCCAACCAATCAGAATATCGCGCCTGAACGTAATCAAGGTGAATTGATGCGCGTTGTTAACCAGGAGCAACCGTTCCATCCGATTTATAATTATGCCTTAGTCACTGATTCAAAAAGCGGTTTGATTCTGGTTGATGTCAACACCTTGGTTGACGGTGAGTTTCGTAATAACTTTTTGGAAGCAAAACTGGTTTGGAACGAAGGTGGTGTGTTAGATGGAGCGAAGCACATCGTAATTGGCGGTTACTACGCCTACATTATGGCTGATGCAGGCTTAGTAATCCTCAATCTGGATAACCCGTTGGAGCCAAAGGTTGAACAGGTCATTGAATTGAATGACGGTCGCGCGTCGGCGCTGCAATTTCGCTATTTGTTTGTTACTGATGCCGATGGTGTGAAGGTCGTTGATGTGACTCAAGGACAAAAAGCCCGATTGCTGGAGAACAACACGATAGGATTGAAGGATGCGCAGCGACTGTATATTGCGCGCACTTATGCTTACGTGGCTGCTGGCTCAGAAGGTCTTGCGATTATTGATGTTAAGCAACCCGAAAGTATCAAGCTGGTCGAGAAATTTGATGCGCAAGGAAAAATTAATGATGCGCGCGATGTGGTGGTGGGTAGTACTAATGCAAGTTTATTTGCCTATGTCGCTGACGGCGTCAATGGCCTGAAAGTGGTGCAACTTACGTCGCCTGATTCACAACCTAAATTTTATGGCTTTAGTCCATCACCGTCACCTGAGCTAATTGCTTGGCGTAAAACCAATTCACCGGCGATAGCGCTCTCTAAAGGTCTCGATAGAGACCGAGCCGTGGATGAAACGGGCGGGCAAATAGCGGTTTTTGGGCGTTTAGGTTCAAGACCATTAAATATGAAAGAAATGCGCAAACTCTACCTCGATGAAAACGGTAAACCGTGGACTGTCAACAATAAGGTAAATCGAAAAGCGCGTGTTGATATTAAGTAGGAATTGCATGCTTAAGTTGAAATCAACCATTTTATTAAGCCTGATACTTATTAGCGGTTTACCTATCAGCGGCAGTCTTGCCGCTGAGTTACCGCAGTTCGCCCCAGAAAAACACATGGGAGTTGCGACGTGTGGCAATTCGACCTGTCATGCCGTTAAGCAGCTTGAAGAACCAAGCAATGTATTGCAGAACGAGTACACTACCTGGTTGTTTCATGATCGGCACTCAAATGCCTATAAGACCCTCCTCAGTGATGAATCAAAGCGTATTGCGTCAAAGCTTGGTCTTTCTGATGCCTCTACCGCTGATATTTGTTTGGATTGTCACTCAGACAATGTATCCGAAGAAAAACGCGGCCCAGAATTTTATCTAACAGATGGTGTGGGTTGCGAGGCGTGTCATGGTGGTTCTGAATCTTGGTTAAGTCGGCACACGATAAAACCATATAGTTTAGAGCGAAACTTAAACGATGGTATGTACCCAACCGGAGATCTTGCTGCGCGAACTCAGTTGTGCGCGAGTTGCCACGTAGGCAACCAACAAAAGTTAGCCAACCACAATATTATGGGGGCGGGTCACCCACGCTTAGGCTTTGAGCTTGATACCTTTACCATCCGACAGCCTGAGCACTATGTTGTTGATGAAGATTATTTAGCCCGAAAGAATCCAGACAACCCTGTATTGCGGCTTTTGGTTGGCTCTGCGGTACACGCGCAATCGGTGGCAAAAAACTTAGGCGGTTCGCTCATCAATAACCCGCAAGGCCACCCTGAGATTGCGCTGTATGATTGTCACTCCTGTCACCATTCTCTTAGCGATTTGAAATGGAAACAACGGCCGACTACGAGAGGCCTGCAACCGGGCGCAATTCGTCTCAACGATAGCAGCTTCATATTACTGGCAGCATTGACCGGCGCCTTGGACAGCGCGCTTCAGAGTAACATGTTGAGCGGCATAGAAACACTTCACCGGGCCTCGACTAAGTCAGTTGAGGCGTTGCAAACCGCCGCTGCAAACTTGCAGACATTCGCGGTTGATAGCCTAGCGTTGTTTGAGCAGGCAGATTTGACTGACGCCGATAAACGCAAAATGATCCGAGATTTAATGCGCCTTGGTGCACGCGGTGAATATAGAG
Organism: Arenicella sp.; assembly: GCA_965230315.1. GTDB lineage: Bacteria > Pseudomonadota > Gammaproteobacteria > Arenicellales > Arenicellaceae > Arenicella. The sequence continues at coordinate 1,573,261 of CBDDKT010000002.1, read as the reverse complement.
ACTATGTTGCGGCTGAACAAGCCGTGATGGCGATGGACGCACTGAGCTATAGCCTACCTGAAGAGCCGGCGCTTACCGAGTTGATTAACAATGCCTATCGATATACACAAAATGATGAGGCATATAAATCGGATAGATTTAAAAAGGATCTCGAAGCGTATTTAAAGCTTAAATAAGATCAGCTGATTCTTACACGCCTACACTTTATTCCACGGTATTAAATACCTTACCACTGCATTCCCTACCAGTGACGATAAATAACTGGATGAATAGATGTCGGTCTAGTACTAAAGTACTAAAGACCTTTTTAATTTTCTGCTTATAATAATTGCGCGCGTATTAAAAAACGAACACCTGGAACAATGATGAAAATATCGATCACAAACACTGGTAGGTCAACTGACTCGATTGAGTCAAGCGAAATTTCCAACGGGCGCCATTTACCATTGTCAAAAAGTCGTCGCCATCTAATGGGAGCAATGGCCGGAGCAGGTGTTGCTATTTGGCATCAGCCTTTAATCAATACAATTATGTTACCTGCGCACGCGCAAACCTCGGGCGCACGAACTTTTTTTGGCGGCGGAGCTCCCAGCATTGCATCTAATAATTCTATTTTCAACGCGGAACAATTGCTTAATAGGGTCATACCTCAAGCTATAGCACAATCCCCATCATCCGCCCGTTTTAGTTCGATACAAGCCTTGATTGAAGAAACGGCTATAGGTAGTGACAGTTTTACCATCACCTTATTAGCGAGTGTGGAGGATAATCTACCGAGTAATACGAATCTCGCGCGGGCTGACTTTCTTTACAGCGGTACAATTTCTACTCAAAGCCTGAGTCCGCTGAGTTTGAACGAAGATGCTTGTCGTCTTAGTGATGATTTGGGAGTCGGTTCAATCTCAGCCCGAATTCAATCGATAGATGCCACTGCTGCTATTTTACTGTTCGATGATGGCAGTATGGTATCGATTCCTTCTGGCAGTGGAAGTTTGCCGTCAGCATCCTGTGAAACCGATTCGGGCCCAATTACCACCACTGGCAGTGCATCATCAGTCGAGTTACCAGATAGAATAGTGATTGATATCGACGTGCCAATCAGTCATCCGGGTGCGCCAACACTTTCGATTGTGGAAGTAACGCTCGCGCTTGATGTACAACACACTTTTCTGGGGGATCTGACATTCACACTAACCAGCCCTCAGGGTACTTCCTCAGTTTTAGTCGATCGAATTGGACAAGCAGACAGTCTCTTTGGTTGTGGTTTTGACCCGGTAACAGAAATTTTTCAAGTGACTCTGGATGATAGCGCATCAGCGACATTGCCGGTGAATATCGCTGATTGCCCAAGCGACAACACGCCGATTACAGGTGCGTTCACTACCGGTGGTGCTCTCGGCGTGTTTAACGGTCAAGACCCGGATGGTGATTGGGTGCTTAATATTAACGATAATGCTGGCGGTGACGCTGGAATGTTAAACTCCGCAACATTGACGGTTAGATGTGCATAGAAAATGGATGCGACTTCTTGCGATCTAGAGAGTTATATAAAGTTGATAGCACTATAGAGAGAGACGATACCAGATTGCAACACTCGCAATAATAAAGAGAATGCCAAGTATGAAGAGCCTTATCGCACTCTCTATTGCTTTATCAAATGACAGAAAGTCTGGGTAACCGGTTTGCCATAGTGTCCATTCATAGGCGATGGATGATGCGAGGGTTTCGCTGCCGGTAGTCAAAATAATGATCGCGTCGCCATTTAAAGGGTTGATACGCAAAGCGCTATTAATCGCAGGAGAATTAGCACCGTCATGGCCAAATACGTGATCGCCATCTATGGTAGGGGCGTAGAGCATGACACCTAAGCCCCATATATCGGCTCCGAATTTTCTTCCCAATGGTTGGCGCATTTGTTCAGCATTATTTGTAGCCGTCGTGCTTGCCTTTGTGATGCTCGCGTTCGAAATCGCGGTTGCGAAACGAATTAGATCGGCCGGCGTCGATGACAGACCAGTGGCTGCTGAAGAAGCATATCGATAGATCGCAGCAGGCCGACCCTTACTGTCATAGGAACGCGATGTGTTGTCTAGATCACCAAGATATTGATAGGTTGTGCGATGCATTTCCAAAGGTGAAAATACGGCTTGCTGCATCCACTGCTCAAATGTTAACCCAGAGACCTCTTCCACCACCAATTGAATAAGTAGATACCCACCGCCAGAGTATTCCCAAACAGAACCGGGTTCATGGACGAGTCGAATAAATTTATCACCATTTGATGCCCTGGGAGTTTTGAGCGATTCTTCGATAGTCGGGATAGTTTCATCAGGGGTGTAGTCACCGAAGCCGAGTCCATCACCAAGACCCGATGTGTGCGATAAAAGTTGTCGCGCAGTAACTTTGCTGTTATCAAAACCGCTTTCTGGTAATTTCCAGCGAGTTAAATAATTGGAGATCGGTTTGTCCAGATCTAACTTGCCATCGTTGACCAGTTGCATGACACCATACGCGGTGAATAGTTTGCTCATCGACGCGAGTGGAAACAAAGTATCCTTGTTAATTGAATCGATCGATGCTGAGTAATCTTCGGCAACCACCTGACCACTTTCTATTAAGATATAGGCGGTATTACCGTTGTTCTCTCGATTGAGCTTTTCGCGAATGACATTGTTGAAGCCGTTAATGTCATGTTTAGCCGCGATTGGTGATAACCACCACCCATAAAGTGATCCATAGACGCTAATCGATGCCCACACTAAGACCGTCGCTAGCAATGCTGCGACCAGTGATAACTTTTTCATAATGAATTTATTCCGAAATATAAAGGACTAAACGACTTCTAACGTGTCTGGTTTGCGTAAGAAGTAGACCGCCAGAATAATCAACGATACCGGAAAGCTCAGTAAGGTGATAAATGAGAAGATGACACTGACTCCCACTACTCCCTGAATCAAGGTGATGAGGGCAAATATTTTCAGCAGGGTTGGGAGTTTATCGGAGTTTTTCAGCAGTACCGCGCCGATCAATATGTCAAGTAAACCGAACAGCACCGAGCCACCTACTAAAGTAGCTACACCGACACCAATGAAAACATTTCTGCTGTCCTGTAATTCTTCGTAGCTCATCGTGATGGCGGTAAGATCCAGGCCTAAGGTTGCTATGTGGATAACATGAGCCCCAACTATTAACATTAGCAATAGGTCGATGCTTTTGAAATTTAGCTGGTCGTTAAGAATTTTTCTAAGACTTATATAAACATAGATACTCAATAAGCCAATGATTAGAAACACGGCATCAGAGAAATCCAATGTGCTTAGATTTTCCATTAGAGCGGCGTCCATGCTGGAGGTGCTGAACGAAAATTCGTTAAGCCAATAAATGGGGAAAATAACCGCCAACACAATCGCGGCGATACTCGGAAATAAGTAATCATTATTTTGCATAATTGCTCTCCTTGAGATGTTAGTTGGGCTGGCTATCTTTCTCAGAGCCAGTCGGAGTGGGAAGCTCTCCCACGTATTCAAGAATATCGCCAGGCTGGCAGTCGAGTTCGTGACAAATAGACGACAAGGTCGTGAACCTTATTGCCTTCACCTTACCCGTTTTCAGCAGCGATAGATTCGTCACTGAAATGCCAATTCGCTGAGAGAGCTCTTTCAATGACATCTTTTTCTTTGCCATTTCTACGTCAAGATTTATTCGAATATCCATATTTCTAGCTTAAAGGTATAAATTATCTTTTTCAATAAATAATTTATGATAAACATAAAATAATTATTGAAAAAGATAATTTATAGAACTTGCAATACGATAGGTGGTAGTTGCAAGTTGTTGATTTACAACGTAAACGCAGAATGAGTAAACCTTCGGTTTTATGAATGCGGGTTAAATTAAGATAGTTGATAAAGAGGTCCTATCTTTCAGGCCAGTTGTTGGGCGGCGGCGCAATCGTCGTTGCTGTGGGTCTTAATCATACAGTGGTGGATAGGGTGAAGTGTAAACCAAGTTAATAATCCTGGTGGCTCTTAACGAGCCTAAAATAGAACGCGTCAATAGCGCTGGCCAGGACGCGATAAAATGTCTGGGCCTTCAAGAAATACTGTGTAAGGTATTGTGAGTCTATTAAGGATCAGATCTAAATTTAGATCATATGAAAAATATACTATCAGTAATCGTCGCGCTAATTCTGCAGGGTTGTCTCAAGACGTATCGGTTGTTGAGTCAGATTCAACAACAAAGTTAATTGTTGATGATATTTATCTGCTGCAGTATCAGACAGTGCTGTTATAGAACTCGATGGATACGGTTATTACGTTGCAGGCGGGCGAACCATAATGCCGCTTTGATGGTGGTTTTTACATTAATAACCGTCTCGGCGATATCAAATTGACGAAGAAAGCCAGCACCAAAGTAATTAATATCGATAACTCTCAGCCACTATACGTATGCTATACCATTACGGAAAACTTACCGGGTGGCGGCTCTATTTGTAGGTCTTCATTACGATTAGATCCACAGCCTGAAATGAGATACAAGCGGTCGGGAAATAGCCGAGAATGCACAGCGGCCGTGAATGAGTCACGGTTTAAGTGAGGACTATACTCGCAGTGATCACGCACAATTTGGTCGTTACCATGATGAACGTCTTTGTTTATTGGAAGTGAAATAGCGTCTAAATATACCAACACCGGCGCGGTGAGAGATACTGTGCTAGATGCTTTTAGATCGCTCAAAACAAGTAGGTCGACCTTGTTAGGCTTAAATTATTAAGCCCAAACAACGGTCTCTTTTTGTTGTTCAAGATCGGGTAAATATTTCTCTTCCAGCTCTGCTCTTTTTACTTTCATGGTTGGCGTGAGTAAGCCATTTTCGATGGTCCAGGCTTCGTTCACAATGCGAATGCCGCCTACGACCTCGTGTTTCTCGATTTGGCCATTTACTTCAGTAACGGTGTCAATGAGGCTTTTTTCAATTTCTTCTTTGCTCATCTCTTCAGCAACCTCACCGGACAGCACAACAACGACCATAGCCGTTGGCAGTCCGCTACCCATTACGCAAAGTTGCTCAATGAGCAAGTTACTGGCGAGCTTGGACTCAATCGGAACTGGCGCGACATATTTACCTTTGCCGGATTTAAAAATATCTTTCACTCGTCCGGTAATTTTAAGATACCCTTCCGCATCGATGTCGGCTTTATCTCCGGTTCGGAAGTACCCGTCTTCAGTAAACGATTCCGCAGTTACCTCTGGGTTTCTATAATACTCTTTGAAGACCGCTGGGCCTTTGATAAGCACTTCACCGACGTCTGATATCTTAAGATCGAAACCTTCAACGGCTTTACCTATCGTGCCAATCTTATTTAAGTCAAATGGGTGCTGGCTCGTCGCCAGGCCCATGGTCTCGCTCATGCCCCAACCCTCGGCAATATCGATGCCTAATTTGTGATACCAGTTCAAAATCGATGGTGATATTGGCGCTGATCCACTGCCGAATGATTTGGTGTTATCAAAGCCGAGCTGAGTTTTGATTTTCTTCTTAACGATGCCGCTTAAAATTGGAATGCGAAGCATCAGATCAAGCTTTTTCTCCGGAATATTAGCGAGCACTTGAGACTGAAATTTCACCCATAATCGAGGTACTGAAATAAACGACGTGGTTTGGGCATTACGCAAATCTCGAATAAAGGTGTCGAGGTTTTCGTTAAAGGTAACGGTGGCTCCTCCATATAGGCTATTGTACTCAACCAAGCCGCGTTCGGTGACGTGGGCCAAGGGTAGATACGAGAGATAGCGCTCGTCATCTCCCGTGCCAAGAGCATGTACGCTGATAGCCGCGGAAAAACAAATATTTTCGTAAGAGATGACAACGCCCTTTGGGTTGCCGGTAGAACCAGAGGTATACACAATTGAAAATATATCAGCGAGCTCTGGCTGATTAATATTCTCCTGTTCCAGAGCCTCATTGTCAGCGATTAAATCAGCCATAGAGTGCTGGCATTTAACCTCGGTGACAGACATTCCGATCGATATGACCGAGTCAGGAATTGATTGTTCAGCGATCGCAGGTTTAGCGACATCGCCAACGATAATCGCCTTAGCATCACTGTGTTCGAGCACATAGCTGATAATTTTTTCCCCAGCAGTGGCGTATATAGGGGTGGGGACCAGACCAACGGCTACCAAAGCGTAATCAGCGATGAACCAATCTGCACAGTTGTTTGCCAAAATAGCAACGCGCTCTCCTTTTTTTAGCCCTAATCCAATAAGGCCCTGAGCTAAGCGGAGGGTTTTGTCATATACCTCTGACCATGTATCTTCAAGGTACTCACCGTTTGCTGGCTGGCGAAGGTATACCTTATTCGGTGTTTCGCTAACACGACGGGCAAACATCTCCATCGGAGTTACATTTTGATTTGGGATCATTCTATTTATTTCTCCAATTACAAGCCAACAAACACTTTTTAATGTGCGTATTATTCGACCTGCAATGCTTAGGATTGGTTAGTTGGTTGCTTGTACTGCTTGACACTTTGTTTCGTTTAAAAGAGTACCTTTTACGTAAAATTCAGGCAATTCATTTTGTGTGCTAAATGGTGCAGAATCAAAGCAATTAAACGCATACACAATATTCATGTGGATGATTGTCAAGTAACGACTTGGCTCAGCGCGCTACCCGCATATGTTTGTCACAGCACCCTGATAAGATGAGTCTATTCTTAAAACACAATAATAGCGGATCCACATGAAAGCATTGAGAACACCAGATCATCATTTTGATAATCTTCCGGGCTATAGTTATAAACCTAATTACCTGAACATTGATGACGGCGATGGCGGCGAACTCAGAGTGCATTATTTAGACGAAGGTGCACCGGATGGTCAGGTGATTTTATTGATGCACGGTGAACCCTCCTGGTCGTACTTATACAGAAAAATGATACCCGGCTTAGTTGCTGCTGGTTACCGAGTAGTTGCACCAGATTTGCCTGGCTTTGGTCGCTCAGATAAACCTGCTGAACGTGACGATTACACTTACCAAAACCATGTTGATTGGATGACGCGCTGGTTAAAAGCGGTCGAAATTAATAGCGCAGTGCTCTTTTGCCAAGATTGGGGCGGGCTAATTGGTTTACGCTTAGTTGCTGAACAAACCCACATCTTTAGCGGAGTAATCGCGGGGAACACCTTTTTGCCTACGGGCGATGTTCCTGCCGGTGAGGCCTTTCTTAAATGGCAAAATTTTTCTCAAACAGTGCCGGAGTTTCCCGTTGGACAAATAATTGATGGCGCAACCGTGTCTGAACTCAGCGATGAGGTAAAGGCAGCCTATGATGCGCCTTACCCTGATGAAAGTTTTAAATCCGGGGCAAGACAGTTTCCATTGCTGGTTCCAACCAAACCTGATGATCCGGCAGCAAAGCCTAATAGGGAGGCATGGGATGTGTTATCTCAATTGAGTATTCCCTTTTTAACGGCATTCAGTGATAAAGACCCGGTCACAGCAGGCGGTGATAAAGGGTTTCAAAAAATGATCCCAAGCACGAAGGGTCAGAAGCACGTTACCATTCGAGATGGGGGGCATTTTTTGCAAGAAGACAAAGGCGAAGAGTTAGCGCAAGTTATCATCGACTTCGTTAACGATAACCATTTGCAAGGCTAAATAGATATGACACAACGGCGATACGATATTGTAGTTTGGGGTGCGACTGGGTTCACTGGCAAATGGGTGGCGAAACACTTATACGATCATTACTCCAGCAGTGGATTGAAGTGGGCGATCGCCGGTCGTAATTCCGAAAAGTTGAACACAGTTAGAGATTTTATCGGAGATAGCAAGGCAACCATTGATGGCTTAGTTGCTGATAGTAATGACGACACATCGCTAACAGACATGGTGGCAAGTACTAAAGTGGTTATCAGTACGGTGGGCCCGTACGCTTACTATGGGTCTCTATTGGTCAAGCTATGCGCTGAGCAAGGAGTTCACTATGTGGACCTCACCGGTGAAGTGCCATGGATGCGAGAAATGATCGACACGTATCAAGACACAGCAAGACACAGTGGTGCAAAAATCGTGCATAGTTGCGGTTTTGACTCGGTGCCATCGGACATGGGGACCTACTATACTCAACAGCAAGCACAGCAACGCATAGGCAAACCGCTGAATAGTTTGCGCTACCAGCTTATCAAGGCTAAGGGTGGCATTAGTGGTGGAACCATCGCCAGCATGATGAATATCGTTGAGCTTGCGGTAAAAGACAAATCTATTCGCAAGTTACTGGCCAATCCGTATTCGCTCAACCCAGATCCGACATTCAAAGGACCAGATAAAGGCGATCAGATGAGCGCAAAATTCAGTAAGGTCCTGGAAAAGTGGACAGCGCCCTTTGTAATGGCTGGAATTAATACTCGAATTGTAAGGCGTTCAAATGCGCTTATGGATTTCGCCTATGGCAAAGACTTTCGTTATTCGGAAGTGATGGTGACGGGTAAAGGCACCAGTGGCTATGTCGCAGCTAAGGCGTTGTCGGGTGGAATCAAAACCATAATGCTAACGAGTATTACAGGTCTCGGCCGTAAGTTCTTAGGTTTGTTTTTGCCGGCCCAGGGAGAAGGACCCAAGGTCGATCCAGAAAACCCTGGTTTTTATCATATTCAGTTTAATGGAGAGACTGCGGACGGCCAAGGTTTTGTCACCAAATTAGTGGGTGATGGTGACCCTGGTTATGGATCTACTTCAAAAATGTTAGCTGAATCCGCGGTATGTCTGGCGTTGGATGAATTAAAGACCGATGGTGGCTTCTGGACACCAGCAAGCGCGCTTGGCGACGCTTATTTGGAGCGTTTAAAAGATAAAGGAGGGTTAACCTTTGAAGTGGTAAGCGATCAGGAATAGAGTAAGATGAATTTTAATCAACCAAGCTGACTTAAGCGGTAAGGTAAATAGGTGCTGAGCATGCAAGTACATTAAGGCGAGCGCCGGGTAAAGCGCCTGTGGCCAAAGCCCGTTAAGGCGGGCGCCGGGTAAAGCGCCTGTGGCCAAAGCCCGTTAAGGCGGGCGCCGGGTAAAGCGCCTGCGGCCAAAGCCCGTTAAGGCGAGCGCCGGGTAAAGCGCCTGCGGCCAAGGCCCGTTAAGGCGGGTGCCGGGTAAAGCGCCTGCGGCCAAGGCCCGTTAAGGCGGGTGCCGGGTAAAGCGCCTGCGGCCAAAGCTCGTTAAGGCGGGCGCCGGGTAAAGCGCCTGCGGCCAAAGCCCGTTAAGGCGTGCGCCGGGTAAAGCGCCTGCGGCCAAAGCCCGTTAAGGCGAGCGCCGGGTAAAGCGCCTGCGGCCAAAGCTCGTTAAGGCGAGCGCCGGGTAAAGAGAAATATGAACCAAGATAAATTAAAAGTAGCCGAAGCTAACTTTCTCGCACAATACCCTAAGGGCTTTGCCGATGAGGGGATGCAGACAATTTTAAAGCGGCATAATATGGATAAAATGTTGGCGTTTGCGCAAGAAAGCTTTTCTCCAGATTGTTACTCGCATGTTGAGCAAACGATTGCGGCGATGGTCAAATGTGTGAGCCGCTCGTCGATGGTGTCGATGTTTGAAAAGCCTAAATTTCGGGATTTTTGTGCACGCTTGGACGCTGCGCAAAAAGCGTTTTTGGTTGATTCATTGATCGAACTCTTGCACGGTGATCAACAAGCCGGGTTCGAAGGAATGGTAGATTTATTAAGATCAGAAAAACTGGCTAAATGGAGCTTGATGACCATTATCCCCACCTACTATGCTCCGACTAAAGAAGTCTTCGTGAAACCGACAACGGCTAAAGGTGTGATCGCGCATTTTGAGGTGGAGGATTTGGTGTATAAACCTCAACCAACATGGGCCTTTTATAAAAGCTATCGAACCTTGATAAATCGCAATAAAAAGAAAGTAGCCAAAAGCTTATCGCCTAGCAACGCGGCTTTTTCCGGGTTTCTAATGATGTCGCTATAAATTTATTTGCTGACATTGATGGCAGTTTAGTCAGTGCCTCATGCACCATTCAGCGATGGCTTGTGTGGTTTCAGGTTCGGTATAAACGGCGGTGTGTGACAGACCGTCTTTGGGTTGTCTTGGTGTGATGACTAATAAATCGGAGGCAATGCCGGGTGGCCCATCTTCGATCATGGTTTCCAGTTCGCCTACCCATCTCCACGCATCAAAGCCAATAAGTACTCTCGAGAGAGTCAGTGCCGCGAGCATTACTATCATAATCGCGGCCGAACAGATCAGTGCAATATTGAGTATTGTGAAGGTGCCTGCAGGAATCCACGCTGCGTCTTTATACGCCATCCAAAACAGCAATAGGGCACTTGCGCAAATAAGCAGGTAAATTTGTCGGCCACCGATGCGCATCACCATTCCGCCTAACCAATTTAGAAACTGGGTGCCTCGCAATAGCCCCGAAGCCTCATCGCCACTCGAACGAATAAGTAAAATTGGTATATTGGGATCAGTGTAGCTTAGCCTGGTGATATGATCCTGCAGTTTGGAACTGCCCAGATTCGAATCATTAGCGCCCCGCTGTTTATAACGTACACGTACAATCATCCAGATCAATATGGCGGGCACGATTATTCCTACTGTAATTAATGCGCATGCCATTACCCAAAAAATGCCATTCTGATTGGCCGCGCCCATACCCCATAAAAACTGAGTGACCCCAATAATCATGATGATCAGAGATAATATTAGCGTCACGATACTGAGCGGTCTACGACGGGGAAATAGAAATGGGGTAGCCATGCAAATCAAGCCATCGATGCGTTGTTGTACTTTTTGGTCTTGTAATGCATACATAGCCACATTGCCCCCATGGCTGTGTGCCAACAAAAAGTGCTTTTCCCCTGGTTTTTTCTCGCCTTCCAGAAGTTCTTGCTTTAAACGCTCTGCGCCATTCAGTCTGGCAGTATTGGTTAGATCTTTAAGTTTTCCAAAGAAAGATTGACTACCCCAAGGTGTTGGTAGATTGAAAGTTGTACTTTCACCCAGAACCGATTTCAATCGCCCCCTAAATCCATCAGGTTTCTCGTCCTCATGCTGTGTAATCCAGTCAGACTCGGCGGCAAAAGTTCCGTGAACCAGCGTTATTTTATGCATGTGTATCACCGCGAAGGATCGATTCATACCATTGCAACTGCCGGTCCCGACCAAACTTCTTTAGCTTGTAAAGATGCGTGGGGCTTTGGTGCTCAGACCAAGGCATATTAAGGTCAACCCATTTATGCGTCAGTTTCTTGCCTGGCTCAACTTTAGCCAGCATGATTTGCGCTACTTGTTTTTGCAAAACCAGGTTTTCATGACCTAAACCTTCGCCAATCGTGAGCTGTCGAATTCCTTGGAAATCGAGCTCGGCACTGTGGTGCACATGGCCGTTCATGAACGTTTGTATTCCCAGTGTTTGACATTGTTTGGCCAGCCAATCGATTGCGCCTATTCCTCCGATTTCGTGGTCATCATGAGGTCTTGGGTCTTTTAGCGGGCGATGAGTGAATACGATCTGTTCGCCATTAAACGGCTCAGTGCGTTTCAGCGAATCAAATAATTCACCTCTAAGGCCCGAGTGAGCTGGCCAAAAGTCTGCGGCGGTATCAATATTGATAAATCGCGTGCCGGCCAACTCAAATGCGTGATTCATTGGGCCGAGCTGTTCTAGAAACGTATCGTATATGAGGCCATTGTCGTGAAAGTCATGATTACCAATACTCACGTAACACGGTAATTGTGCGTTATTAAACAACCCAACCGCCTGATCGTACTCACCTTCACTGTAATTGAAGTCACCGAGATGCAGCAGAAACTGGGCTCCAAGCTGGTGTGCGCGTTTGAGAGTCCAGACTAATTCCGAGCCGCCTCCAGTATCTCCCATTACTGCAAATTCGAAGCCGTCGCTTACAGGTAATGTCCAGTTCAGTGTGACCTGCTGTTCGGCCGCTGATTTGATATGGATGATTCGCTGAGTTCCGTTGATTTCTTCATCGACAGTGCCACTACCATCAATTTCGAATTCGAGCTCGGCATTATTGGCAAGGTTAATTAGCTCGAACGAATAACGGCCGTGTATGGTCGTCAGTGAGATACTGGGTTCTGGAGCGATCGCCCTGAGTTTATTAGTATTGATAGCGATGCAGTCTTTAAATCGCATCTCCAGCCCTGGGATCGCGAGTTCTGAATCTGGCAATCGATGTTCGAATGACAATCTGGGATAACGAAGCCCTCTGTGATAGGAATAAATTCCCAGTGTCGTTAATAATGCGCCACTGGCTAAAAGTCGTCTTCGGCTAATCACCTTAAGTACATTCCTCTAAGATATAAGTAGGGCAAACTAATGTTGCTTAGGTATAAGTCGCTTTTTAGCATCAGCAATAATTGAGAACGCTTGTAATCGTGATAGCCTGCCATGGGTCATAAACATTACTATAACCAATAAATAGTAGCAGGGGCGTTAACTCTGGTTAAATAGCGCTATTTAAGTGATGGTTAAGGCGGTAGAATAAATGGCTATGTAAATGGCCATTTTCGCCGATTCAGTTTGAAAGCGATAATATTAAGCAACGACAATTACCATGAACGAAAAACTTACCTATTCCCAAGTTCAAGATTATTACGGCAAAGTGCTGCAAACCAGTGACGATTTGAAAACCGACGCGTGCTGCACCGATGAAGGTTTACCCTCTTATTTAAAGCCGATTTTGTCTAAAGTGCACGATGAAGTGTTAATGCGCTACTACGGCTGTGGCTTAGTATTACCTGAACAGCTAAACGGTATGCGAATTCTTGATTTAGGCTCTGGTGCTGGCCGCGATGTTTATGCATTGTCGGCCTTGGTCGGTGAACAAGGTGAAGTTGTCGGTGTTGATATGACCGATGAGCAGCTAAAGGTGGCTGATCAATATCGAGATTATCACGCAGATGTGTTCGGCTTTAGTGCGCCTAATGTTTCGTTTCATAAAGGCTTTATTGAGCAATTAGATCAGTTGGACCTCGAGCCGAACTCGTTCGACATCATCGTATCAAATTGTGTAATCAACTTGTCTCCTGACAAACACGCAGTATTGGAACAATGTTATAACTTGCTGAAGCCAGGTGGAGAAATCTATTTTTCCGATGTTTATGCTGAGCGTCGTACTCCACAGCATCTTATCGATGACGAAGAGCTATACGGAGAATGTATTTCTGGCGCGTTATATTGGAACGATTTTATTAATTTATCGAAACAGTGCGGTTTTCTGGACCCGCGTTTGGTTAAGAGTCGGCCATTGGCGATTGAAAATGCACGCCTGCAAGAGATGCTGGGAGATCGAAAATTCTTTTCTGCAACTTATCGTTTATTTAAATTAGACTCGCTTGAGCCGGCCTGTGAAGATTATGGTCAGGCGGTCCGTTACAAAGGTTCAGTTGAACATCACGCTGACAAATTTGTGCTGGACGAGCATCACGTTATTGAAACCGGGAAAATATTTCCTGTATGTGGAAATACATATCGAATGTTGGCGGAAACACGTTTTGCAGAGCATTTCGAGTTTTTTGGTGATTGGGGTAATCACTTCGGAATATTTGAAGGATGTGGTACGGCGATGCCATTCAGCACCCAGCTTATATCTGATGATTCACAAGTAAATGACGGCGGGGGTTGTTGCTAGTGCCCCTGTTCGCACGTCTATAGAACTAAGTTTAGCACTACCTAATCCATCAATTTGGCTGTGGAAATACATCCATCACTCATACCGTTTGCGATTGCAGCCGCGTTTACTCCTGGTCCGAATAACATCATGATTATGGCGTCGGGATTAAATTTTGGGCCGCGCGCTAGCCTGCCGCATTTTTTTGGTATCTGCTTCGGTTTTCCAAGCATGTTTTTTGCGGTTGGCTTTGGCTTGGGTTACTTATTCGAGCGGTATGAGTTATTGCATGAGTTTATTCAAATTATCGGTATTCTGTATTTGCTGTATCTAGCATGGAAGATCGCGGTAGCCGCTCCCACAAGCATGGATGGTGAGCAAACTTCAAAGCCACTTTCATTTATACAGGCAGCACTATTTCAGTGGGTGAACCCTAAGGCGTGGATAATGGGAACAAGCGCTATTGCCACCTATACCACGGTCGGTGCGGATATTAATCTGCAAATTATTATCGTGGGCCTGGTGTTCTTTTCGATGACTTTCCCCAGTGCCGGAGTCTGGATGATGTTCGGAGCAGGCTTAAAAAAGGTCCTAAGTGAGCCAAAGCATCAACACTTCTTTAATGTATCGATGGCCCTATTGTTAGCGGCTTCAGTCGCCCCGATTGCATGGAGCTTGGTGGTTAAATACGTCTGATTACGGAATCAGAAATAGAAATTTAGTATTCGCGTTGTCGGTGTCTGATACTTTTTGCGAATAAGTGCATTTGTATCCGCAAGAATTGCCGTGAAACAGGTCTATTTTTAACAAGAAACTCATAGTTTGATAAAAACCGTGTATTTTGTTGGGTTTTCAGTTGCTTAGCCTTGCATTAACGCCGATACAGGCCTAGAATCCGCCCCACTGAAAAGCCGTTACTGCTTTAGACCCTGGTTTCACTTTCTCTATTTTAGAAAGTAACTGTTTAGTGATAAGTCACATAAATGTGTAAACAGGCCTCTTTGGTAAGACGGATTCTGCTTGAGCTCTCCTATATTTCAAGCAGCAGAAAGAACACATAATTGAGATCGAGATTTTAGTGAACAAATCGTGGTGGTTGCCGCGTATTTGCTTGACTTTGCCTATGCGAATACCTAGAATCGCGACCTCTTTGACGCCTCAAGCTTTGTGTTTGGGGTTTTTGTCGCTCTGAAGGGTCAGAATTGCTGACTTTTCAACGATTTTTTTAAAAATAAAATTAGATTATGCCAACTATTAATCAATTAGTACGTAACCCGCGTAAGAAGCAGGTACAAAAATCTAACGTTCCAGCGCTTATGGCTTGTCCTCAGCGCCGTGGTGTTTGTACTCGCGTATACACAACGACTCCTAAAAAGCCTAACTCAGCTCTACGTAAAGTAGCGCGTGTTCGTTTGACGAACGGTTTTGAAGTGACCAGCTACATTGGTGGTGAAGGTCACAACTTGCAAGAGCACAGTGTGGTACTTATTCGCGGCGGTCGTGTTAAAGATTTACCCGGTGTTCGTTATCACACAGTACGTGGCGCGCTTGATACATCAGGCGTCTCCGAGCGTCGTCAAGGTCGTTCTAAGTACGGTGCTAAGAGGCCAAAGTCTTAAAACGGCATTGGTTAACTGAGAAGAACAGTATTAGTTAAACAGTATTTCAGCAATCCTGGCGGTAATACAGATGGCCTTGAGTGTTGAAATTAATAGGTAAAGAGAAATGCCAAGAAGAAGAGAAGTCCCAAAACGCGAAATATTGCCGGATCCGAAATTCGGTAACGTTACGCTAGCGAAATTTGTAAACATCTTGATGAAAGATGGTAAGAAATCAATCGCAGAAAAAATTATTTATGACGCCCTGGATTTGATTGCTGAGCGTCGTGAGGAAGACCCGTTAGAGATTTTTGACGGTGCTTTGGAAAATGTTAAGCCAATGGTTGAGGTTAAGTCTCGTCGTGTTGGTGGTGCTACTTATCAAGTGCCAGTTGAGGTTCGTGCGAGTCGTCGTACTGCACTGGCTATGCGTTGGATTGTTGAGTACGCACGTAACCGTTCTGAAAAATCAATGATGCAGCGTTTGGCTGGTGAGTTGATTGATGCCTTCGAAAAACGTGGTGGTGCAATGCGCAAAACCGAAGACGTTCATCGTATGGCTGAAGCGAATAAAGCGTTCTCGCACTTTAGATTCTAATTGGCGTAGCCAATTAGGGCCGCAGGCGCTCGTTTTTTAATTCGCGACACTTGCTGTCGCAAGTGGCCGCTTAGGTGGGTGGCCCGAGCCGCGGGCGCTGTTTTTTTCTGCGCTTTCGGATTTGAAGGGTTTGTTGGTAAAAAAGCTTCAGCCCTGAGCCCAAGCTTGCTTAAGCAAGTGCCGGGTAAAATGTTCTTTTAAAAATTGAAATTAGATTAGTCGTTAGACATAGCTTTTTACTAAAGATAGAAACAGATAAATAGAAATGGCACGTTCAACTCCTCTAAATCGATACCGAAATGTCGGCATTATGGCGCACATCGACGCGGGTAAAACCACGACGACTGAACGCATTTTGTTTTACACAGGTATCAGCCATAAGATCGGCGAAGTGCATGATGGTGCAGCGACGATGGATTGGATGGAGCAGGAGCAAGAACGCGGTATTACTATTACCTCTGCAGCTACTACAACCTTTTGGCGCGGTATGGATGCTTCATTTGAAGAGCATCGTATTAATATCATCGATACCCCCGGGCACGTTGACTTCACTATTGAAGTTGAGCGCTCGTTGAGAGTCCTCGATGGCGCGGTTGCGGTATTTTGTGCGGTTGGTGGTGTAGAGCCTCAATCTGAAACTGTTTGGCGTCAAGCAAATAAGTATCGTGTTCCACGGTTGGCATTCGTCAATAAGATGGATCGTGCAGGAGCTGATTTCTTGCGTGTGGTAGAGCAAATTAAATCACGTTTGGGTGCTAAGCCTGTGCCATTGCAATTAGCGATTGGTGCGGAAGAAGAGTTCGAAGGTGTGATCGACTTGATCAAAATGAAGGCCATCTATTGGGATAAAGATTCCATGGGTGTGCAGTTTGAAGAGAAAGATATTCCTGCTGATCTGGCTGAGCTAGCAGCTGAGTATCGTGAGCAGTTGGTTGAAACCGCTGCGGAAAGCTCAGAGGAATTAATGGATAGCTATCTTGAAGAAGGTGAGTTATCGGTGGGCCAAATAAAGGCCGCCTTACGTGAGCTGACCATTGCCAATGAAATCGTCCCCGTGATGTGCGGTAGTGCATT
Organism: Arenicella sp.; assembly: GCA_965230315.1. Taxonomy (GTDB): domain Bacteria; phylum Pseudomonadota; class Gammaproteobacteria; order Arenicellales; family Arenicellaceae; genus Arenicella. The sequence goes on along the minus strand of CBDDKT010000002.1, from coordinate 1,556,342 downwards.
CAAGAATAAGGGTGTTCAGGCAATGTTGGATGGAATAGTAGAGTACCTTCCATCGCCAACTGAGGTCCCTGCTATTACGGGAATTGATCATCAGGAGAATGAAGTAGAGCGGCCATCAGATGATGAGGCTCCATTTTCAGCCTTGGCATTTAAGATCGCCACCGATCCTTTTGTGGGTCAGCTAGTGTTTTTCCGTGTTTATTCCGGAGTGATGAAAACAGGCGATACCGTGTATAACCCGGTTAAAGGTAAAAAAGAACGAATTGGACGAATTTTGCAAATGCATTCGAACAATCGTGAAGAGATTAAAGAGGTTCGGGCCGGCGATATAGCTGCCGCAGTCGGAATCAAAAGCATCACCACGGGTGACACTTTGTGTGATGTGAAGAATATGGTAACACTTGAGCGCATGGAATTTCCGGAGCCAGTGATATCACAAGCGGTTGAGCCTAAGACTCAATCGGATCAAGAAAAGATGAGTGTGGCTCTGGGCAAGTTGGCCCAAGAGGATCCATCTTTCAAAGTGCAAACCGATGAAGAGTCTGGTCAAACCATTATCTCTGGCATGGGTGAGCTTCATTTAGACATCATTATTGATCGAATGAAGCGTGAGTTCGATGTTGATTGCAATGTTGGTAAGCCGCAAGTGGCGTACCGCGAAGCGATCAAATCGTCGATTGAGCACGAAACTAAATATGCGAAGCAATCCGGTGGTCGTGGGCAATACGCGCATGTCTTCTTGAGAATGGAGCCGCTGGCACGCGGTACCGGCTTCGAATTTGTGGACGAAATCAAAGGTGGCGCCGTGCCACGTGAGTTTATTCCATCAGTTCAAAAAGGCGTAGAAGACGCATTGGGTGGCGGTGTTATTGCAGGTTACCCGATGGTCGATGTGCGTGTTACGTTGTTCGATGGTTCGTTCCATGATGTGGACTCATCTGAGTTTGCATTTAAGGCAGCTGCTGGCCAGGCATTCCGAGAGGGTTGCCGTGAAGCGGGTGTGAGTTTGTTGGAGCCTGTGATGGCTGTGGAGATTGTTACTCCAGAAGACTACATGGGTAATGTCAGTGGTGATGTTAATTCTCGTCGCGGTGTGATTTTAGGTATTGAAGACACGCCTGCGGGCAAGTTAATTAAGTCAGAGATACCACTGGCACAGATGTTCGGTTATGCCACTGCGTTGCGCAGTGCAACACAAGGTCGAGCTTCTTACAGTATGCAATTTGAGAAATATGCTACAGCGCCAAAAGATGTCGTTGATGCAATTGTAAATCGCTACTGATTTAGTTTAAGTCCGCAAAAGAATCAGACTTAAAGGCTGAAGGCTCAGATGACCTAAGTGAATCGAGTTTGAGTTTGTAAAGTTAGTAGTTAAGTAAAAATTTAAGAAATATTTATTAAAACCAGAAGATTAGGTGAAACGCTATGTCTAAGGAAAAATTCGAAAGAACCAAGCCGCATGTGAATGTAGGAACCATTGGTCACGTTGACCACGGTAAAACTACGTTGACCGCTGCGATCACAAAATGTTTGTCAGAAGCGTACGGCGGTGAAGCGGTAGATTTCGCAAACATCGACAACGCTCCAGAAGAGCGTGAGCGTGGCATCACAATCTCAACGGCCCACGTTGAGTATGAAACTGAAGCACGTCACTACGCGCACGTAGACTGTCCAGGCCACGCGGATTATGTGAAGAACATGATCACGGGTGCGGCTCAAATGGACGGCGCGATTCTAGTATGTTCAGCAGCGGATGGTCCAATGCCACAAACGCGTGAGCACATCCTTCTTGCTCGTCAAGTAGGTGTGCCATACATCGTTGTGTTCTTGAACAAAGCCGACATGGTTGACGACGAAGAGTTGTTAGAGTTGGTAGAGATGGAAGTTCGTGAACTTCTAGACACCTATGAGTTCCCAGGCGACGACACGCCAATCGTAATCGGTTCTGCTTTGAAAGCAATCGAAGGCGACGCTCAGTACGTTGAGAAGATCATCGAATTGGGTTCTGTTCTGGATTCATACATTCCAGAGCCAGAGCGTGCGATCGACGGTTCATTCATCATGCCAGTTGAAGACGTATTCTCAATTTCAGGTCGTGGTACGGTAGCAACCGGTCGTGTAGAGCGCGGTATTGTTACGGTTGGTGAAGAGATCGAAATCGTTGGTATCAAAGAGACAGCGAAAACGACTGTAACAGGCGTAGAGATGTTCCGTAAGTTGCTTGACGAAGGTCGTGCAGGCGATAACGTTGGTATTCTTCTTCGTGGTACTAAGCGAGAAGACATCGAGCGTGGTCAAGTATTGGCGAAGCCGGGTTCAATTAACCCGCACACGTCATTCGAAGCAGAAGTGTATGTACTGAGCAAAGAAGAGGGTGGTCGTCACACGCCATTCTTTAAAGGCTATCGTCCACAATTCTACTTCCGTACTACGGACGTAACGGGTGCTTGTGAGTTGCCTGATGGCGTTGAGATGGTTATGCCTGGCGACAACATTAAAATGAATGTTGAGCTGATTGCACCAATCGCGATGGAAGAAGGTCTTCGATTTGCGATTCGTGAAGGTGGTAGAACAGTTGGTGCTGGCGTAGTAGCTAAAATCAACGACTAGGCTGTTGCTTTAGCCCTGACACTTCGTTGGGGCTGTGCTCGAATGCTCACGTACTGTTAGTACGCTCCGCATCTCCGCGCAGTCCCGCCTTGATTCAGGGCGAAATTAAGCAGCCTAGCGCCTCAACTGGTTTTGAAGTATAAGCCAGCCTTGAGCTCAAGCCCGCCAAGGCGGGCGCCGGGTAAAAGTGACTTGATTTAACGATTTATTGCTGACGTTTTTGAAGTATTGCGCGTTGACTTAGTGTACAATGCGCGCCTCACAAAATGGCAGTGCCTAAATTTGAGTCAAATTTGCACGTAATAGCGTAAGAAATTAGAAATATTTTATAAGGTTATAGGTTAACTATGAGCGTCGAAAATCAAAAAATTCGCATTCGGCTTAAGGCTTTCGATCACCGCATGATCGATCGCTCGGCACAAGAGATTGTTGACACGGCAAAGCGCACTGGTGCGGTTGTTTGTGGTCCAATTCCGTTGCCAACTCGAATTGAGCGTTTGACTCTTTTGCGTTCACCGCACGTGAACAAAAAAGCACGAGACCAATTCGAAGTGCGTACTCATAAGCGCATTGTCGATATCGTTGAGCCAACTGACAAAACTGTAGATGCGTTAATGCGTCTTGATTTGGCAGCGGGTGTAGACGTTGAAATTAAGGTTAACTAGTACTTAGCTGATCCTCAGTTACGTACCTCTGACCAAAACACTAAAAAGAGTTGATAGAAAAATGTCACTTGGATTAATTGGACAAAAAATAGGCATGACGCGCGTCTTCCAAGAAGATGGCCGTTCGGTGCCTGTTACGGTGGTAGAAGTTGCTACCAACCGTGTCACACAAGTAAAAACAGTTGAAACTGATGGTTATGAAGCCGTGCAAGTTGCTAGTGGAGAGCGTCGAGCTAACCGCGTTTCTAAAGCAATGGCTGGCCACTATGCGAAAGCGAATGTTGCGCCAGGCACACGTCTTACTGAATTCCGCGTTTCTGCTGCAGAAGCGGAGCTTGAAATAGGTTCTGAAGTTAATGTTGATCTGTTCGAAGCAGGCCAAAAGGTAGATGTCCAGGGCACTACGATCGGTAAAGGTTTTGCTGGTGGTATCAAGCGTTGGGGTTTCGGTGGTTTGCGCGCGACTCACGGTGTATCTATATCACATCGTTCACTCGGTTCAACTGGTCAGTGTCAAGACCCGGGTAAAGTCTTTAAAGGCAAGAAAATGGGTGGACACATGGGTGCACGTAAGCGTACTCAGCAAGGCTTGGAAGTGGTTCGAGTAGACGCTGAGCGTAACGTCATTTTGGTCAAGGGTTCTGTGCCCGGATCCAAAGGCGGTAGCGTGATCATCAAACCTTCTGTTAAAGCTAAGAAGTAGGTCGATATCATGGAACTAAAACAAAATAATGGTTCAGCTTTGAATGTGTCTGACGCGGTTTTCGGCGCAGACTACAACGAAAGCTTGATCCATCAAGCAGTTGTCGCTTATCAAGCGGGCGCTCGTCAAGGTACGCGTGGACAAAAGAACCGTTCTGCAGTTTCCGGCGGTGGTGCTAAGCCTTGGCGTCAAAAAGGCACTGGCCGAGCACGTGCTGGTACATCACGAAGCCCTATCTGGCGCGGTGGTGGTAAGACTTTTCCGGCTGTGACACAAGATTTCTCACAAAAAATGAATCGTAAAGCGTATCGCAGTGCTATTCGTTCAATTTTGTCGGAGTTGGTGCGCCAAGATCGCTTGATCGTTGCTGATGATTTTACGGTTGCAGAACCTAAAACAAAGCAATTGGTGGCCAAAATGAACGAAATGAAGTTGGAAGACGTTTTGGTAGTAACGCATGAGTTTGATGAGAATTTAGCGCTGGCACAACGCAATTTATATCACGTCGGTCTTATGGAGGCTGATGAAATTAACCCGGTCAGTTTAATCGGCTTCGACAAAGTCTTAATGACGTCTGAAGCAGTTAAACAAATCGAGGAGACTTTCGCATGAGCCAAAGTAAATTGACAAAAGACGAATTATATCAAGTGCTGATCGCGCCTGTTGTAACTGAAAAGAGCACGCGCGCCGCTGAGTATCATGGCCAGGCTGTGTTTCAAGTGGCAAACAGTGCGACACGTAATGACGTGAAAGCAGCAGTTGAGCAAGCATTCGACGTTGAAGTTGAATCAGTGAAAATCTTGAACGTTAAAGGTAAGACTAAACGTTTTGGTCGTACACTGGGCAAGCGCAACGATCGTAAAAAAGCATACATCCGCTTGAAGGACGGCAGCGATATTGATTTCGCTGAGTTCCAAGCATAAGACTGTAAGGTAAATAAAATGGCATTGGTAAAATTAAAGCCTACCTCTCCGGGTCGTCGCGGCACTGTACGTGTTGTTAATCCCGATTTGCACAAAGGCGAGCCACATAAGGCTTTGCTTGAGTCAAAACGCGCGACAAACGGACGTAATAATGTAGGTCGCATCACTGTCCGTCACCGTGGTGGTGGTCATAAGCGTAAATATCGTGTTATTGATTTTCGTCGTAACAAAGACGCTATTCCTGCTAAGGTTGAGCGTTTGGAATACGATCCAAATCGAAGCGCACATTTGGCTCTATTGTTGTACGCCGACGGCGAGCGTCGTTATATTTTGGCGCCGAAAGGTATCAAGGCTGGCGACAAAGTGATTTCTGGTATTGACGCTCCTATTGCAGCAGGTAACTGCTTGCCTTTGCGTAATATCCCAGTCGGTTCGGTGGTGCACAACGTTGAATTGAAACCAGGTAAGGGCGGCCAGTTAGCGCGTTCTGCAGGCACCTCAATTCAGTTCGTTGGTAAAGAAGGTAAATATGCCCAGATCCGATTACGCTCAGGCGAAATGCGCAAAGTTCTTTTAGAATGCCGTGCAACTCTAGGTGAAGTAGGTAATTCTGAGCACTCTCTGCGTAAGCTAGGTAAGGCAGGCGCTAAGCGCTGGCGTGGTATCCGTCCAACTGTTCGCGGTGTTGCTATGAACCCAGTGGATCACCCGCATGGTGGTGGTGAAGGCCGTACATCGGGTGGTCGTCATCCTGTATCGCCAACAGGTGTACCAACGAAGGGTTACCGTACTCGTTCAAATAAACGTAGCGATTCGATGATTATTCGTCGTCGCAAGAAATAGGGGCTAACTAATGGCACGTTCAATTAAAAAAGGTCCATTCGTAGATCACCACCTATGGGCAAAAGTTGAGAAGGCAGTTGCGGCGAATGATCGTAAGCCTATCAAAACTTGGTCACGTCGTAGCATGATCATGCCGGAGTTTGTCGGTTTGACTATTGCTGTACATAACGGTCGTCAGCACGTACCTGTGTTGATTTCAGAAAATATGGTTGGTCACAAGTTGGGTGAATTTTCACCAACACGTACCTTTAAAGGCCATATTGCTGACAAGAAAGGTCGATAGAGGTTAACTAAAATGCAAGTTAAAGCTACTGCGAAAAATGTTCGCATCTCGCCACAAAAAGCACGCTTAGCGGTGGATCAAATCCGCGGTAAGTCGGTTGCTCGTGCGTTAGAGATACTTTCTTTTGGTGAGACCAAAGCGTCAAGTCTAGTAATGAAGACACTCGAATCGGCTATCGCTAATGCTGAGCACAATGAAAGTGCAGACATCGATGAGTTGTTTGTTTCTAAGTGCTTCGTCGACGAAGGCCCAACCATGAAGCGTATGCGCCCTCGTGCAAAAGGTCGCGCGTTTGGAATTTTGAAACGTTCAAGTCACATCACGGTTGCCGTGAGCGACGAACTAGCTGGAGGCCAATAAAATGGGTCAAAAAGTACATCCTAACGGTATGCGTCTAGGTATTGTTAAAGATTTCAATGCCAAATGGTTTGCTGACAAAGCCGATTATTCTAAATTCCTACTTCAAGACTTGAAGGTACGTGAGTTTTTAGAAAAGAAACTTAAGAATGCAGCGGTAAGTGATATCACCATTGAGCGCCCAGCGCAAAATATCAATGTGATTATCCATACGGCTCGCCCGGGTATTGTTATTGGTAAAAAAGGTGAAGACATCGATCGTATGCGTAAAGCAATTGCAGCGATGACTGGCTTACCAACACAAGTATCGGTTGAGGAAATTCGCAAGCCAGAGATAGACTCTCAATTAGTTGCCGATGGCATCTGCCAGCAACTCGAGAAACGCGTGATGTTTCGTCGTGCAATGAAGCGCTCTGTGCAATCAGCAATGCGTGCGGGAGCCCAAGGTGTGAAAGTGATGATCTCGGGTCGTTTGAATGGTGCAGAAATCGCACGTTCAGAGTGGTATCGCGAAGGTCGTGTTCCGCTACACACACTACGTGCAGATATTGACTACGCTACCAGTGAAGCATTGACTACTTACGGCATCATTGGTGTCAAAGTATGGATCTTCAAAGGCGAAGTTTTCCAACCTGTTAACAGTGTAGCTTCTGATGACAGTGCTACACCTGCGTCTTAATTGCTCGCAGAGTATAGAGGTAACTAAAAATGTTATTACCAAAACGTACCAAATTCCGCAAAGCGCACAAAGGGCGTAATCGCGGATTAGCCACCACGGGTAACAAGGTGAGCTTCGGTGAATTCGGTTTGCAATCGACAACTCGTGGTCGTATGACTTCGCGTCAAATTGAAGCAGCACGTCGAACCATTACTCGTCACATTAAACGTGGCGGTCGAGTATGGATTCGCGTCTTCCCTGACAAGCCAGTTTCTAAAAAGCCATTAGAAGTTCGAATGGGTAAAGGTAAAGGTAACCCTGAATTTTGGGTTATGGAAGTTAAGCCAGGCCAAATGTTGTATGAATTGCAGGGCGTTAGCGAAGAGCTAGCTCGAGAAGCGTTCACACTTGCCGCTGCCAAGCTTCCGTTTAAATGTAAATTTGTTAAGCGTCAGGTAGGTGAGTAATGGCTACTGAATCAAGAGCTGCGGAATTACGCGCAAAATCAGCTACTGAGCTGAAGGACGAATTGGTTGAGCTTCGTAAGGAAGAATTCAGCCTACGTATGAAAAGAGGCACTGGTCAACTTTCGGATACATCACGTTTTAAGAAGATTCGTCGTGATGTTGCTCGTATCAAGACTATCCTAAACGAGCAAGCTGCAGCAGCTGCTCAAAGTTAGAGGTTATTGAAATGACTGAAAATACTGGCGCTCGTAGCGTAGAAGGCAAAGTGGTGAGTAATAAAGGCGAAAAAACGATCTCTGTGATGGTTGAGCGTCGTGAAAAGCACCCTTTGTATGGCAAGTACATTCGTAAGTCGACTAAGTTCCTAGCTCACGATGAAACAAATGAGTGTGGCGAAGGCGATACAGTGATCATTGAAGAATGTCGCCCGTTGTCAAAGAACAAGTCTTGGCGTTTGGTTAAAGTTGTTGAAAAAGCCGTTGTTGCTTAGTCGATCTCTTTAGTTATCCATAAGAATTTAGGCACTGAATAGAATTGGAGTAAACCCATGATTCAAATGCAAAGTATGTTAGAAGTGGCTGATAACAGTGGTGCACGTAAAGTAATGTGTATCAAAGTTCTTGGCGGTTCTAAGCGACGTTATGCCGGCATCGGTGACGTCATTAAAGTGAGTGTTAAAGAAGCGCTTCCTAATTCACGTGTTAAGAAAGGTGCTGTGTATGACGCAGTGATCGTTCGCACTCGTAAAGGTGTTCGTCGTCCAGATGGTTCAGTGATCCGTTTTGATAAGAACGCTGCGGTTATCTTGAATGCTTCAAGACAACCAATGGGTACTCGTATTTTTGGCCCGGTGACTCGTGAGTTACGTGGTGACAACTTTATGAAGATCGTTTCACTAGCACCCGAAGTGCTGTAAGCGGTTCAGAATAGGTTAAGACAATGAATAAGATTAAAAAAGGCGATCAAGTGATCGTAATTACCGGTCGCGATAAAGGTAAAACTGGAGAAGTACTTCAGATTTTGGATGATGGTCGCGCATTGGTGAACGACATTCAGTTGGTAAAGAAGCACGTTAAAGCCAACCCTATGGCGGGTGTAACGGGCGGCATCATCTCTAAAGAGGCGCCAATCCAACTTTCAAACGTTGCGATCTTTAATCCATCGACTAACAAAGCGGACAAAGTTCGCATTGAAGGCGAAGGCAAAGATAAGCATCGTGTATTCAAATCTGATGGATCTCGAGTTGACAGCTAACGCTGTTGGCTGAAGGCTCCGTCGACACTCGAAACGAGTATTAGGTATAAAACAATGAATAGAATGCAAGAACATTACGTGAAGAACGTAGTTCCACAATTGCAAGAAAAATTCCAATTTTCAAGTGCAATGCAAGTGCCTCGCATTACCATGATCTCGATCAATATGGGTTTGGGCGAAGCGGTTGGTAATAAGAAGATTATCGAAAGCGCGGTTGCTGATCTTGAAAAAATTTGTGGTCAAAAACCAGTGGTTACTTTGGCACGTAAATCAGTAGCGGGTTTCAAAATTCGTGATGGTTGGCCAATTGGCGCGAAGGTAAACCTTCGTCGCGATCGCATGTATGAATTTTTTGATCGATTGGTGAGTATTTCAATTCCGCGTATACGCGACTTTCGTGGTTTGAATCTCAAATCGTTCGACGGACGCGGTAATTATACGTTTGGTTTGAAAGAGCAGATTGTGTTCCCTGAAATCGAATATGACAAAGTTGATGCACTGCGCGGTATGGATATAACCATCACTACTAGCGCCGCAAATAATGAGGAAGCTGAGGCGCTATTGCGCGGTTTTAACTTTCCTCTGAAGACTAAATAAGCCCCGTTAGGGAATTAGGTAGAAAGAGACTAAAGCCATGGCTAAGAAATCTATGATCGCTCGTGACGCTAAGCGCACAAAATTGAACAACCGTTTTCAGGCACGTCGTGACGAGCTAAAAGCGATTGTAAGCAACCCAGATGTCGAATATGACGACAAATGGGACGCTATGTTGGCATTGCAGAAGTTGCCACGTGACTCGGGAAAAACTCGACAGCGTAATCGCTGCGGTTTGACTGGTCGACCACACGGTTACTACCGCAAGTTCGGTTTGAGCCGTAACAAGCTACGCGAAGTAATTCTTAAAGGCCAAGCGCCAGGTGTAGTGAAAGCGAGCTGGTAAGTTCGAACTCCACAACATTTAGTACATACGCGAGTTTGAGCATAGCTCACATTCGCAAAACAGATAAAAACGGTACACCATTATGATGACTGACCCAATCGCGGATCTATTGACTCGTATTCGCAACGCACATCACGCTGAAAAAATTTCTTTGACCATGCCAGGTTCAAAGATCAAAGCAGCGATTGCTCAGGTTCTAAAGGAAGAAGGTTATATTGAAGATTTTTCGGCGAGTGTCGAAGACAAAAAGCCATCTTTGACAATCAAACTGAAATACTTTGAGGGCGCTCCAGTAATTGAGCACATTCAACGTGTTAGTAAGCCTGGTCTTCGTGTTTATAAGAATGCTGAAGAGCTGCCAAAAGTTAACGGTGGTTTGGGTGTGGCAATTATTTCGACTAGTAAAGGCATCATGACTGATCGTGCAGCTCGTTCTGCAGGTGTTGGTGGAGAGGTTCTTTGCAGCGTTAGCTAGCTTTTTAATTAAAGCTTGTTATCACAAACGACTGAATATCTATATAGATTCAGGGCTCATTTCAGCTAAAGGCTTTTTATCAGCTAAAGGCTTTCATTCAGCTAAAGGCTCTTGCTTGATTCAAATATAAAAATATTTAGTCGAATATGTTTCAACAAATGGCTGTAGTGATACGCGTTTTGCTGTTAGTATAGCCGCCCCTCGAGGCTTACCCTCCGAGGTTGCATTATCAGCTCCTTTTATTAAGGAGGTTTTAATGCAGTAGTAGTAAATAAATTAAGTAAGCTGCGGCATGGTGCCAAAGCTGCATTAATAGAGAAAATAGAATGTCTAGAATTGCAAACGCACCGGTCAGTTTGCCAAGCGGCGTCGATGTGACGCTGAATGGCCAATTGGTTAAGGTGAAAGGCTCAAAAGGCGAGCTCGAGTGGAATGTTCACGAGCTTGTTTCAGTAGCCCAAGAAGATGCGACCATTAAAGTTGCAGCGAATGAAGAGAGCAAGAACGCGATCGCGCTTGCTGGCACAACCCGTGCGTTAATCAACAATATGGTAACTGGCGTCTCAGCAGGTTTTGAGAAAAAGCTTACTATTATTGGTGTTGGTTATCGTGCACAAGCCCAAGGTCAAAAACTAAACCTTACTCTTGGTTTCTCACACCCTGTTGTATACGAAGTCCGCGATGGCGTGACAGTTACGACTCCAAGCAATACTGAAATTGTTGTTGCGGGTATCGACAAACAAAAGGTCGGTCAGGTCGCTGCTGAGATCCGTGCTTATCGTAAACCTGAGCCATATAAAGGCAAGGGTGTCCGTTATGCTGATGAATATGTATTGCGTAAGCAAGCTAAGAAGAAGTAAGGGGAGTCTAAGATGAAAGATAAAAAACAAGCTCGTCTGCGTCGCGCTAAGAAGCTACGTGCCAAGATTGCTCGCCAAGGAGTAAGCCGTTTGAGCGTACATCGCACTTCCCAGCATATCTACGCACAAGTAATCGATGAAACTGGCGGTAAAGTATTAGCCGCTACATCAACGCTGGATGCAGGCATCAAGAAAGAAGCTAAGAACACAAGTAACTGCGATGCTGCCGCTCTAGTTGGTAAGCAAATCGCTGAACTTGCTAAGCAAGCTGGTGTTGAATCAGTTGCCTTCGATCGATCTGGTTTTCGTTACCACGGTCGCGTAAAAGCATTAGCTGAAGCCGCTCGCGAAGCTGGCCTCAAGCTGTAACGGTTAACCAGGAGAATTAATCATGGCTGGTCCAAAAAGAAATAATCGTAATGATCGCGAACCTGTTGATGAGAGCCTAGAGCAGCTTATTAACGTACGTCGTGTAGCGAAAGTAGTAAAAGGTGGTCGAATTTTCGGTTTCTCGGCATTAACAGTAGTTGGCGATGGAAAAGGCAGCGTCGGCATCGGTCGAGGTAAGTCGAAAGAAGTGCCACTCGCTGTGTCTAAAGCGATGGAATCTGGTCGTCGTGAAATGAAGAAAATTCATTTAGTGGGCGGCACTCTTCAATATCCTGTTGTGGCGACACATGCTGGTTCGACCGTTGTTATGCGTCCTGCCTCTGAAGGTACAGGCATCATCGCTGGTGGTACTATGCGTGCTGTATTCGAGGCGGCGGGTGTCAAAGACGTGTTAGCGAAGTGCATTGGTTCTACCAATCCTGTCAATGTTGTTCGTGCAACAATCAAAGGTTTGCGTTCGATCAACAGTCCAGCGTCTGTTGCTGCTAAACGTGGTAAGTCAGTTAAGGAAATTATGGAGTAAGCGGCTGACGCTTCTCCTAATTACATTCGGTATAGACAAATGGCTAACGAAAAGAAAATTCAAGTTACCTTAGTTAAAAGCATGTTTGGTCGTGGTGCAAAGCACATGGCTTGTGTGAAAGGCTTAGGTTTACGTCGCATGCATCACACGGTAGAGGTGATTGATACACCTGAAAATCGTGGCATGATCAATAAAGTTTCTTACCTTCTAAAAACAGAAGAGGTATAAGACGATGCGTTTAAATACTATTAAACCAGCAGAAGGTGCTAAGCACGCGCGTAAGCGCGTCGGTAGAGGCATCGGTTCTGGCACTGGTAAAACAGCAGGCCGCGGTGTTAAGGGCCAAAAATCACGCTCAGGTGGTAAGGTGCAAATCGGTTTTGAAGGTGGTCAAATGCCTATTCAACGTCGATTGCCAAAACGTGGCTTTCGCTCTGCAATGGCTAAGAATATGGCCGAGATTCGATTGCATGAACTTAACCTGGTTGACGGAGAGACAGTAGATCTGGCCGCTTTACGAAAAGCCGGTTTGATGAATGCTGGTCAACTTCGAGCCAAGGTTGTTCTGTCTGGCGAATTGACTAAAGCAGTAACGCTTCAAGGCGTTGGCGCAACGAAAGGCGCTAAAGCAGCTATCGAAGCAGCTGGTGGCAAGGTAGAAGGCTAGTCAGGCCTTGTGCAAACGCCCTTTAAAGTTGCTGTTAAGTCCCAATAAAGCTATTACGATAACTAGAATTAGAGTCTTCAACTAGTATTAAGAGTCGTAGACTGAGAGCTTAGGATTAAATAATGTCACGAGAACAAGCTGCCGCCCTCGCAGGGTCAGGAAAATTAAAAGAACTATGGTCACGAATTGGTTTCGTTTTGGCCGCGTTCATAGTTTATCGCCTGGGTACTCACGTACCTGTACCAGGCGTAGACCCGATTGCGATTTCGGCTCTTTTTGAACAGAACCGAGGTTCTATTCTTGATGTATTAAATATGTTCTCTGGAGGAGCATTAAGTCGATTGTCAGTAATGGCACTTGGCGTAATGCCCTACATTTCAGCGTCGATTATTATTCAAATGCTGACGGCCGTTGAACCTCGCTTAAAACAAATCAAAGCTGAAGGTGAATCTGGCAGACGTAAAATCCAAAAGTGGACCAAATATGCCGCTGTTGTGTTAGCCACATTCCAGGCAATGGGTGTCGCTAGTACTGTTCAATCGCAGACTGCGAATGGTGTTCCAGTTACCTTGATATCCGGGATTCAGTTCACCATTGTTTGTGTTTTGGCGCTGGTTGCAGGGACTATGTTCCTAGTATGGTTAGGCGAGCAAATCACCGAGCGCGGAATTGGTAACGGCATGTCGTTAATCATTTTCGCCGGCATCGTGGCAGGCTTGCCAAGTGCGATTGGTGGCACCATCGAATTGGCTAATAGCGGTGAATTTTCACCATTGTTTGTCGTCTTCTTATTGGTTGCGGTTGCAGTGGTTACGGCGTTTGTCGTGTTCGTGGAGCGAGGCCAACGTCGCTTGACCGTGAATTACGCACGTCAACAACGTGGAAATCAAGTGATGCAGGCTCCGGCTTCTTACTTTCCATTAAAGATGAATATGGCAGGCGTGATTCCACCAATCTTCGCTTCGAGTATTATTTTATTCCCCGCTAGCTTGGTTGGTTTTTTCGGTAACGAATCAGCAACAGGTGTGGCAGGTGTGTTGAGAGATATCTCGACTAAAATGCAACCGGGTGAGCTGGTGTACACGATACTGTACATCGGTATGATTCTGTTCTTCGCTTTTTTCTACACCGCGTTAACCTTTGACCCGAAAGAAATAGCAGAGAACTTAAAGAAACAAGGTGCGTTTGTTCCGGGTATTCGACCGGGTCAACAAACTGCACGTTATATAGATGGCGTTGTTTCCAAGCTAACGTTAGTTGGTGCTATCTATTTAGCAATCGTTTGCTTGCTTCCAGAGCTTTTGATTGTTAATTACAATGTACCGTTCTATTTTGGCGGTACGTCGTTGCTTATTATTGTTGTGGTAATTATGGATTTGATGGGTCAAGTACAGTCGCATCTAATGTCGCAACAGTATGAAAGCTTAATGAAGAAAACAAACTTGACCGGTAAATCTGGTGGTGGCCGTAAGCGCCGTCGTTAGAGTTATCTGACAGTAATCGAGTATTTGAGAACGTTGTTCTGAGGTAAATCATGAAAGTTCGTGCATCAGTAAAAAAAATCTGCCGAAACTGTAAAGTTATCCGCCGCAAGGGTGTTGTTCGTGTGATCTGTACGGATCCACGACACAAGCAGCGTCAGGGTTAGTTTTACTTTATTGGTACCGATCTTTTGATCCGATTCTTCGTTCCTTAGCAAATTTAGGTGCTCATGTACTTCAGTACACGACGCGCTTAAATTCACTAAGCGTCTTGTCTGGAATCAAAATTACGGCACCACTTAGGCAAAACCAGTTTTACGAGTTAGATAGAATTTATTTTTTTCTATACCGTAAAAAGAGATTTAAAAGAAAATAAGATTTTAGTAGACAGTTTTTACTTGCTTTTAGCTTGTGAATGCTTGATTTCCTTGAATCTAAACAGTATTCTAGCGCGCCTTTCAGGCATGCCTGGAAAGTAATTTAAAATGTCCAGTAGGACCTTGTTGTACAGATCGCTATATATGGCGTGGTTCAGCGATGGGTTTTACTGGTAAGAGAAACGCATCCGGAGACACACAGTGGCACGTATTGCAGGTATTAACCTACCATCACACAAGCATGTTGAGATTGCTTTAACCTCAATCTACGGCATTGGAAAAACACGCTCACAAGCAATTTGTGACGCAGCAGGAATCGAACGCTCTACTAAAGTTAGTGCATTGTCTGAGCCAGAAGCCGAAAAGCTTCGTGCTGAGGTGGCTAAGTTTGAGGTTGAGGGCGACCTACGTCGTGAAGTGTCTATGAACATCAAGCGTTTGATGGACTTGGGTTGTTTTCGCGGTCTTCGTCATCGTCGTGGTTTGCCATTGCGCGGACAACGTACTAAAACAAACGCGCGCACTCGTAAGGGTCCACGTAAACCAATCAAGCGCTAAAGCGCCAGCTTTTATGTTCGCTCCTATTTATTTAAAGGAAGCGTCGTTTAAGACCTGTTTTTGAGATATTAAAATGGCTAAAACTCCTAGCAAAGCAAAGAAGAAAGTTAAAAAGCATATTGTTGATGGCATTGCGCACATCCAAGCTTCTTTCAATAACACGATCATCACCATCAGCGACCGTCATGGTAACGCTTTATGCTGGACTACTGCGGGCGGCTCAGGCTTCCGAGGTTCACGTAAAAGCACTCCTTTCGCCGCTCAAGTAGCCGCAGATCGATGTGGAAAAATGGCTCAAGAGTTCGGTATGAAGAACCTTGAAGTTCGTGTTAAAGGCCCTGGCCCTGGTCGTGAATCAGCGGTTCGTGCACTTAATAATTGTGGTTTTGAAGTAACACAAATTACTGATGTAACTCCAATTCCACACAATGGTTGTCGCCCTTCTAAGAAGCGTCGCGTATAACCCGTTCGTAAGAGTGTTCGTCGCACTACTACGAGAGCAACACTAAACAGACTAGAGAAACCAAAATGGCAAGATATATTGGCCCAACTTGTAAGTTGGCACGTCGCGAAGGCACGGATCTATTCCTTAAAAGCCCAGCGCGCTCGTTAGAATCAAAATGTAAGATGGACAAAGTACCGGGTGCAACTGCCCAGTCTCGTCGTCCACGTACTACTGTTTACGGTACACAGCTTCGTGAGAAGCAAAAGCTACGTCGCATCTACGGCGTGCTTGAGAAGAAATTCCGCTCATACTACGCTGAAGCCGCTCGTGTAAAAGGTTCAACAGGTGAAAATCTTTTGACTTTGCTTGAGTCTCGCTTGGACAACGTTGTATATCGCATGGGCTTTGCTGTCACACGTGCTGAAGCACGTCAGTTAGTGAGCCACAAATCAATCAAAGTTAACGGTCAAATCGTAAACATTCCTTCTTTCAATGTTAAAGCAGGTGACGAGATCGAAGTTCGCGACAAAGCCAAAAAGCAACTACGTATTGGCGCAGCATTAGAAATCGCCGAACAAATTGGTTTGCCTGAATGGTGTTCAGTTGACGTAGCGGCGAAGAAGGGCGTTTTCAAAGCGGCTCCTGAGCGTAGCGAATTGTCCGCTGACATCGACGAATCATTAGTAGTGGCACTTTACTCAAAATAAAGCGCTGCTTTGAGAGAGCGCTTTATAGCGTTCTCTTGATCTTAAGACCCCTAAAAATTTAACCGAGATCCGCCAGAGGGTCAGGTAAATAACTGGAGACAGACCAACATGTCAGACACTATTGAACAATTGTTAACCCCACGCTTTGTAGACGTAAATACCGAAGACGGTACGCGCTCTAAAGTAGTGATTGAGCCGCTGGAGCGTGGATTCGGTTACACTCTAGGTAATGCACTGCGTCGTATTTTGTTGTCGTGCATCCCTGGTGCCGCGATTACAGAAGTAAAGATTGATGGCGTATTGCACGAATACTCTTCAATCGAAGGCGTACAGGAAGACGTAATCGATATCCTGTTGAACTTAAAAGGCGTTGCCGTTAAGAAAGAGTTCGACGAAGCGGTGACACTTACCTTAAGTGGCAACGGCGAAGGCGTTTTAACGGCGGGCGACATTCAAACGGTGCAAGACGTTGAAATCGCTAACCCTGATCACGTTATTGCGCACTTGTCGAAAGACGCGAAGTTTCACGCTGAACTTACTGTACGCAGCGGTCGTGGTTATCAAGTTTCTGAAGCTCGTAAGAGTGACTCAGAAGACAAAGAAATCGGCTTAATGCAGCTTGATGCGACATACAGCCCAGTTCTTAAGGTTGCGTACTCAGTAGACGACGCTCGTGTTGAGCAGCGTACCGACCTCGATAAGTTGACGTTGAAGATTGAAACCAACGGCACAATCGACCCTGAAGATGCAATTCGTAAAGCAGCGACGGCGCTTAGCCAACAAATTCAAGTATTCGTTAACTTGGAAGAAATCGCAGCCGTAGCGCAAGAAGAGAAAGAACCAGAAGTAGATCCTGTATTGCTTCGCCCAGTAGACGAATTAGAGCTAACGGTTCGTTCAGCTAACTGCTTGAAAGCAGAAAGCATCTACTACATCGGTGATTTGGTATTACGCTCAGAAGTAGAGTTGATGAAGACTCCAAACTTGGGTAAAAAATCACTTACTGAGATCAAAGACGTTCTCGCACAGCGCGGTTTGTCTTTGGGTATGCAATTACAAAACTGGCCGCCAGCTGCTCTACGCGTAGACAGTGATAGCTAGAGTTATACAAATACAGCACCGAACCTTTGAACTTATGCTTCGATAAAAACATACTCAGATGCTCACGTACAATTGTACGCTCCGCTCTTTCGTGTGTTTTTGCCTCGCCTAAGCCCAAATTTTCAGCACTGTAATTGCATAAGCAATTAATTAATTTTAAAGAGATAGGTTTCTGTCATGAGACATAGAAAATCAGGCCGTCAGTTCAACCGTAACTCAAGCCACCGTCAAGCCATGTTCCGCAATATGATGGTGTCTTTGTTGAAACACGAGCAAATTAAAACTACTGTTGCGAAAGCCAAAGAGCTTCGTATGTTTGTTGAGCCAATCATCACTCTTGGTAAAGAACCGACTTTGGCTAATAAGCGTAATGCGTTCGCTAAATTACGTGATCGTGATATCGTGGCGAAGTTGTTTGATGAGATCGGTGAGCGAATGAAAGATCGACCTGGTGGCTATACACGCATTTTGAAGTGTGGCAACCGTGCCGGTGATAATGCCCCAATGGCCTATATTCAATTGGTTGATTTTGATTTAGAGGCTCACGCCGCTTTGTTTGAAGACGACGAAGAATTTGAAGAAGAAGACGCGGCTTAAGCGTCGGTTCATTCAGATCCAAATCTTAAAAAGCCCATGCTACTTGAAGTGGCATGGGCTTTTTTATTGAAAACGTGTTAGATGCTAAATGTTTGGGCAGCCGATCAATGTGTGTATTCCACGCCAAAGCGCATTTGTAACGACATCCTGTCTTGTAGTTGGTCTCTGATGCATACTATTGGAGTGCAGTAAGGCGTTAGAATTGATCAAAATATTGTTAACTGTAGATGATATCTCCAAGTTCGCTTGACTAAAAAAGCCAACTACCGAAAAAGTAGTTGGCTCTTAAGGCGGCCGCCGATAAGCCGACGATACCTTTAGTTAGCTACCCTTGCCTACTGGAGGACAGTGCGCCATCTCTGATTTTGACGACCATGAAAACTGTAAATAGAAACTTCGTCCCCATGATTGCTTCCATTGACATCGATGACTTTATTGCGATCAAGTCGTGAGCGCAATGCACCACCTGCATAATCCCATTTCTGATTTTCTCCGCCATTACAGTCCCAGATTACTATAGGCGTATCGTTGGCCGTATTGCCGTTAGGAAGATCGATACACTTACTTACGTTAAGCGCGCTTCGAATTGTGCTGTCATACGAGAAGTAATAGAACAATTGAGCATAGTGATCATGGCAGCGTTCCAGTTTCAGGTAATTACCATTGGTCGTGTCTGCATTGTTGACATCTAAACAACCGTTACCCATCGCCGTTCTAAAGGTAATCCAGTTATCAACTTCACGTTCTGTTCTAAGTTCCCAATCTTGATTCCAGTCACCATGATGCGGATATAACCAAATACGGCCACCGCCTTTTTCTGCATCGAGTGTGTAACCATCGGCACCGCGACGACGTATGTTGTAATCGTGATAGTCCCATTTAGAAACATCTGAGTCAGTGCACGCACGAAGTAATGGCTGACCGTACCGATAGGCTTGGCTGCCATCAATACATAGGTTGGTATCGACGGCACTTCGTAAACGGCCTTGTGCGTCAAAAATCCATGTCTGGTCAGTTTGTTTATGATCACAGCGTTCTTGCCGCACGCGAACTCCATTATTAACATTGTCATCGTCACCCGGCACACCTAGACAATTACTTGAATGTCGATTGACAATACGCACGACTTGCTGGAGTGGGTTGCTGTGATTGGGATTGATTGAATTAGACTGGGCACGCTCCCACATTTGAAGATAAGCTTCGGCTGAATTCATCATTGCTTCGTAGATTCGACTTGGAGCACGCTCCCTCACATCTTGAATATGATCGGCTAACATGCCGTAATGCGCCATGCCTTCGACGTTATAATCGATGACTCGATTACCCGAAATCTGGCGGTCAAACACCAATCCAAACTCGGATGTGAAAGGGTATTGCAGTGGTAACGAGTTTGCGTCACTGCGTGGTCCGGGCTGATTGGCCAGGCCGCTCATGTCGGTGCCCACACCGACTCCATTGAGGAAGGGTGTTTTTTCGACTTCATCCAAATACAGGCCGAGTGAGTCTTGTAGATTATTGGCATTAGCGTTAAATGGGGATACAAAGCCGCCAACATTCACTAAGCGCTCCAAGTGCGGATGCGCTAATGTTTCGTCAACATGAACTTGTAAGTGACTATGAGCAGAGATAACACCACTGTAGTTGCGAGCTTCAACAATCTTTAAAATGGCGTCGGTCGCGCGAGCACTGGCGTGATCAAGTTCAATCAGCATGCCCATATCAATCATACGATTAATGATATGGGCGCCCAATTCGGTTAAGCCTTGTTGATTACATGAGCGTATCTCGGGATTGTAATCGGGTGCATTGGTAATAGAATTTATAATATTGCCAAAGAAATCGATCTCTCCAATTAGTGGAAAGCCAACGGTGAACCTTGATCCTTTTGTGACAGCGTCACATTCTTCAACATCAAATAGATAACCTGCACTGAGTTTTTGACCCACATTTATGAACGATGGGTCTAGCTCTGACCCCGCTAGCTTGTTATCGAATCGATGAGTTGGGAAGAAACCACGAATACCAAGATCATACATTTCTTGAATCTCGTTCAACACCGAATCCCGGTCACAGCCACCTTGAATTCCACAGTCAAATATCTCAGAAGCTTCGATGCCCATAATAATTGCCATCTTGCCATCGGCTATTACCTGACGAGCCTCTTGAGGTGATTTGACAATACGAAACCATCCTTTACCGGCACCACCGTATTGCGCGTCGATATAATCTTGCATTTCATAGTGCCGTTGAATTTGTAAACGTACGCTGTCTTTCGCTTCGCAACTATTTGGATTAATCCATGCCGCTGGATTGATCGTGCTTTGCGCTATACAAAGTACTTTGTTCTCCACCATGTGCGAGACCATCATCCGAGTCCCACCCAGCCACGCACGTTCAATCCATTTATAATAATAGCCTGTGTGACTTACGGTGCGATGGTTGGGCCAATGCGGGAACTCAGGCCATCCGCGTGTATCATAGCGATTGTCTAAGTTATCAAATGCGAATAAATTGCCGATTAAATCCAACGCGCCATAGGGGCCGTGAATACCGTCGCTATTGTCTAAAGCTTGTTCAACACCGAATCTATGAAAAGGGTCTCCGTGAAGAAATTTACCGCCAAGAAACTCATAAGAAGCTAAGTGGGTATGCGCATCGACAAGCCCCCGTACTGGCGTATTTATATCACCTCGTAGTGCGCCTGCGTCGCCGCTTACGTTGACTTGCATTTCTGGGTGCGGAACACAATTGCTTTGAGGAACTAAAATGAACTCATCTTCGCTTGTATTATTGTTGGGGTTAAGCAAGTCAAAGTAGTAAAAATTATTACTGCTGTAATTGTGTCGTAAGGTGCGATTGAGGCCAATGTTCTTAAATTTAAAACGATATTCGTCGGTCGCGTGCGAATCCGCGGTAATGTACCATTCAGCGAATTTGCCTGCATAGGTGCCAGCTGTAGGTTCGGCTGGCAAGATACTTGCTAGGTATCTTCCGTTTTGATTGGTAAGCATGAAATGCTTGAATCGAGTGGGTTTGAAATAGAATCGCGCGGCGTTATTTAAATTGCTTGTTCGAAAGGCAAAGCTTTCTCCACCATTGATTGTGCCCCCTGAATGGTACTGCTTAACATACTTTCCATCTGTGGGCGATTTAATCGAATAGCACCCTTGGGCAAGACTGTCCACCTTATTAGCTGGCGTTGCCGAGATCGCTGTATTAGCGAGTAAAAGCTGGAAACTCGCTGTCAGCATAAGCATCAGATGTTTTTTCATCTGTGTATCCTCCTGTATTGTGCCTAAGGAAATTAATTACACAACTACAACACTGCTACCGATTAATGATTCTCGATGGCGTTTCCTCAGTTATTATTTTATGGTTTTCATGAGCTTTGCTTTTATTGTTTGTGCTCAGTAATTCATATTGAGAAAAAATGTACAATCTGTCTTGCTGATTTTGAAATAACTCAGTAAAAATAAAATTCTCAATTCCAGGTTATTAATTGTATGCAAATCAGCTACTAGCCTGTCTTTGAACATAGACAAGCTTATCTATCAAAGAATTAGTCAGCGGCTCAATTGTGTGGTTACTAGTCTTTTGTAAAGATAACGCCGCGCCTGTCGGAGTGTCTTAAAACACAATAGAAATATAATTACCTAATTTGAGGGGATCGTATGTCAGCCATTAGCGAATTTGCCAGAGTCTTTTTAACTTACGCTGTAATTTTGTTCGTGTTTGTTCTTGGCTTGTTAGTGCTCTATTTGGCGATTCTTTACGTTATCGACAAAACACAAAAAGAACATACCGTGCGGCGTAATTATCCGGTTATAGGTAGGTTTCGTTACTTTTTTGAGCATTTGGGTGAATTTTTTCGTCAGTACTTTTTTGCCATGGATCGAGAGGAAATGCCTTTTAATAGAGCGCAGCGATCCTGGGTTTATCGAGCGGCCAAGAATATAGATAGCACGATCGCTTTTGGTTCTACTCGTGATTTGCGGCCTGCCGGCACGGTGATGTTCGTAAATGCTCCATTTCCGCCAATGACGGATGAATCCTTGCCACCTAAACCTATTACCGTCGGTGAAGGCTATTGTGAAAAGCCTTACACTAGTAGTGCACTGGTTAATATTTCAGGCATGAGCTTTGGCGCTATATCAGAACCAGCGGTAAAAGCGCTGTCTCACGGTGCCAAGAAAGCAGGCTGTTGGATGAATACCGGAGAAGGCGGTTTATCTCCCTACCACTTGGAAGGTGACTGCGATATTGTTTTTCAAATAGGCACTGGAAAATTCGGTGTGCGCGCACCTGACGGGGGCCTTTCTGAGGAAAAACTTGCCGCCATAGCAACGCAGGATAATGTACGTATGTTTGAAATAAAGCTCAGTCAAGGAGCGAAGCCAGGGAAAGGTGGAATGTTACCCGGCGAAAAGGTAACGCCTGAAATCGCTAAGATTAGAGGCTTGGAAGTAGGGGAGTCAGCCATAAGCCCGAACCGCCACGCTGAATTAAACAGTAATGATGATCTACTTGATATGATCATGCGTGTTCGTAAAATCACTAAGAAGCCAGTTGGCTTCAAAGCCGTGATTTCCAGTCCTCAATGGCTAGATGAGCTATTTTCTATTATTAACAAAAGGGGATTGGATTCAGCGCCTGATTTTATCAGTGTTGATAGCGCAGATGGCGGCACAGGCGCTGCGCCCATGTCACTTATGGACGATATGGGGTTGCCAGTTAAAGAAAGTTTACCGATGTTGATCGACAAACTTCATGAATACGGGCTTCGAGAACGTATCAAGGTTAATGCATCCGGTAAAATGGTAAATCCAACTGAAGTTGCTTGGGCTATGTGCATAGGAACTGATTTTGTATCAACAGCTCGAGGGCCGATGTTTGCACTTGGCTGTATTCAAGCATTGCAGTGCAATAAGAATACTTGCCCGACCGGTATCACGACGCATGATAAAGAGCTTCAAAAAGGCCTTGTGGTCGAAAATAAGAAAGAACGAGTAGCCTATTATTTAAAGAACTTAGAAAAGGAAATTCGAATCATTGCCAATTCCTGTGGTGCTAAACGACCGAGAGATTTAAATAGAACACACGCTAGAGTGGTAGTTGCCAACGGTAAGTCGCTAACACTTGAAGAGTTGTACCCACGCGTGAGCGCGATTACTGACTAAATTTGGGTTTGTTTTTTCGTGCCAGAATCATATTTGTGCATGAGATAAGAGCCTGGGTTTCTTGGTTTAAATTTGCACAATATGGTTGAGTAATTAATCGAGCAGGGTCATTCATAATGTCTTCAAGTGTCAGATTTTTGAATGCCTGCTGCTCTGATTCACTTAAACTGCTGTGCCAAATATTGGCTACGCTGTTGAGCGTGAACAATGGATGT
The DNA here is from genome assembly GCA_965230315.1 of Arenicella sp. Classification (GTDB taxonomy): domain Bacteria; phylum Pseudomonadota; class Gammaproteobacteria; order Arenicellales; family Arenicellaceae; genus Arenicella. Next base: position 1,533,066 of record CBDDKT010000002.1, on the reverse strand, counting down.
CCACTGATTGGTACTCCGTCTTGAACGACATCGATTTCATCACTGAAAAGATTGGCTAAACCTTGCTGTGTCATGTTGTAGTAGTGATGTGGGTAACCATGCACCGGTATTAAAAAAGGAACCGAACTGTAGATGACCCCGTCGGCTTTTAATACGCGTTCAATTTCAGCAGCACATTTAAACGGATCTTTCACATGCTCTAACACTGAAAATGAAAACACAGCATCGAAACTATTATCGGCAAAAGGTAGTTCTTCACCGACACCAATTACATCGGTATTCGAAAATTTTTCGATTTCGAAATTAATCACATTACTGTAGTTTTGAAACGGTAGGCCCGAGCCACAATCTAAAATAAGTCCGTCTTTAAACTTGCCTATCAATGACACTGCAAGCGGGTCTTGGGCACGAGATGCCGGCTCAATATTACTCTTAATATTATGCTTTTCTCGCATTTCAGCGTTTAGAAAAATATAGGCATTATCGATGGTTTCGACTTCATGACCACTATCACATACTAATCGGTTATCTTGTTCATTAAGACCAACTGATCCGCATTGAGGACATTTCAGGATAGATTTAAGGCGTTCAAATTTTGTCGTACTGGTATTGGTGATCTCCACCGAATGAGACTGTTTGATTAAGTATTCTGGATCGTCATTGGCGAATAAGACCCTTAACTTCGCGAGCTTTTCTTGTTTGCTCAGTGACAACATCACATCATTATCAAGTTCGGCATGGGTCGTGAGGCAATCTCCTGCGCTTATCACATTGATGTCAAGTTGCTGATCGGAGAGTTCACTTTCGCGCGCTAATCCAGAGAATCCAGTGGCAAATGAGTAGTCGGGATAAGCGTCTAGTACATCCGCTCTATTTGAGAGAGTCATTTCTCGACTACCCACTAATACCGATTCAATCGGTGAGTCGCAGGCAACCCAACCCGAAATCTGGAACAAAGTGGCTCTTGGGTAGTGTTTTGGGCTATCGATGTGCGCAATCATTTGCTCACGGCTGGCTGACCGGTCTTGCTGCGATGGTGGGCTCTTCTTTTTAAATAACATAACTTTTATGTAGGCAATCGAGAAACGTACTCTATATAGAACAATACAATACAAGGTTGCGGCATAAAAACCGACCAAGTTGAGTTTCGGTGACTCTTAGTGGAGAAACTAAGTAGTGGAGAAACTAAGGCTTTAGTAAGCGCGTTCAACCGAAAACTTAGCCAAATCCATTAATGCACTTTTATATTCCGAATCGGGTAATACGTCCAATGCAGATTGAGCCAAGCTTGCCTGCTCGCGCGCGATTCTCGCGGTATAGGCAAGTGAGCCCGTTTTTTCAATGACAGCGAGCACAGCCTCAAGATTATCGCGGTTGGCGTTAGTGATTGCTTGTTCGAGTAGTCGTTTGTCGGCACCATCTGACCGTTCTATCGCGTTGATCAGCGGCAGAGTGGGCTTTCCTTCAGCGAGATCGTCGCCGACATTTTTACCCATAGCTGCTGCGTCAGCGGTGTAGTCTAAAATATCGTCTACTAATTGAAAGGCTGTTCCAAGGTGCAATCCGTAAGCCGCCATCGCTTCTTCTACCGGTCGAGCTTGCTTGCTAATCACTGCGCCTAATTGGGTTGCTGCTTCAAACAAGATTGCCGTCTTAGACTGAATTGTCTCCATGTACTGTGCTTCGGTAGTATCCGCAGAGCCGCAGTTGATTAACTGCATAACTTCGCCTTCGGCTATCTGATTCGTCGTGCGGGATAATATTTCCATTACCCGCATACTTCCTACCTCTACCATCATCTGGAATGCGCGCGAATAGAGGTAGTCACCGACTAACACACTGGCTGCGTTTCCGAACACTTCATTAGCCGTTTCTCGGCCACGACGCATTTCAGATTCGTCGACCACATCATCGTGTAATAGAGTAGCGGTGTGAATAAATTCGACAATTGCGGCGAGCAAGGTTTGGTTGGTTGATGTCTCTGTTTGCTCAGGGTTAGCGGCTTTTGCAGTGAGTAGTAATGCCACAGGTCGTAAGCGCTTGCCGCCAGCTTGAATAATATAAGCGCCAAGCTGATTAATCAGTGCCACATCACTGTCCAAATTAGCTGCAATGGTTTGATTAACAGTTGTCATGTCTGCCTCAACCAGAGAAATAACTGATTGAATATCAATGGTTTGCGACTTACTATCGGAGATGGGTGTGCTACTCAATGTCATAGTCAGCAATTATAACGCAGTGCGATGGAAAACGGCGTTTTTTAAGCGCCAATTTCTGTATAACAACGAATCGTTAAAACTGCTAATTATTTTGTCCTGAGAGTTGACCGAAGCCCTTGTAAACACTAGAATTCTCGCCCTGTTCGCTGGGTCCGCCATTGGAAGAAAGATAAATAGGACTTTTTTACTATTTACCCCTTCGGAACGCAAATACAGGCTGAAGAAGCCGGAGCATTTATATGTACGCAGTAGTTAAAACTGGCGGTAAGCAATACCGCGTCGCAGTTGGCGACAAATTGAAAGTAGAGTCTTTGGATGCACAAGAAGGCGACAAAGTGACTCTAGATCACGTATTAATGATTGGTGATGGTGACAGTGTTGAAGTAGGTACCCCTACTTTAGACAAAACTGTCGAGGCAACTGTACTGAATAATGGTCGTGGTAAAAAGCTACGCATTGTTAAGTTTCGCCGTCGTCAAAATTCACGCACACGCACTGGCCATCGTCAGAATTTCACTGAGCTTGAGATTACTGCAATTGGCGGTAAAGCCGCTGCTAAAAAAGCGGCTGCTCCAAAGAAAGCTGAGGCGAAAGCAAAAGCTGATGCGCCTAAAAAAGAAGCTGCTCCTAAGAAAGCCGCGGCACCTAAGAAAGCCGCTAAAGCTGAAGGTGGTGACGATTTGAGCAAGATTTCTGGCGTAGGTCCGGTAATCGTTGGTAAACTAGAAGGGTTAGGCATTACTACTTTCCAGCAAATTGCTGATTTCACAGCTGAAGACATCGAGCGAATCGACGCTGAATTAAATTTCAAAGGTCGTATCGAACGTGATGAGTGGGTTAAACAAGCAACTGAATTCGCTAAAGGCTAGTTCAATCGCTAACTATAGGTAAGATAAAATGGCACATAAGAAAGCAGGCGGTAGTTCACGGAACGGTCGCGATTCTAATTCCAAACGTCTTGGCGTAAAGCGTTACGCTGGTCAACACATCAACGCAGGCACTATCATCGTTCGTCAACGTGGCAGTTCGTTTCACCCTGGCACTGATGTTGGTATGGGTAAAGACTATACATTGTTCGCGCTTAAAACTGGTGTTGTGAAATTCGAAGTAAAAGGCCCCAAAAATCGCAAGCATGTCAGTATCGTTGCATCTGACGAAGCAGCGGCATAAAGACGAAAGAGTTGTGCGTTTCAGGTATTGACCTGAGATTCATAAGCCTTATCAAAAAGCCTCGCTATCGCGGGGCTTTTTGCTTTTTGGCCAGCTCGTTCATCAATTAAATTGTAAATCCTACACTGCACGGTGCGATTTATTCGTTCGCTCTCACAGAGCAAGGAAAAAGTCTGTCTTAATGTTTGTCTGTCATCTGTTTAGGTTTAATTCGAACACGGCCAGTATATAAGTCTTAAGCCGTTGTAGTACGCCATTCGCTGTTTCTCCGCTCTATACCGTTGGATGCGGTAACCATTGCCATAGTTCGCTTTAGAGTATGCACCGAAATGGACTACCCGAGTGTCAGTCGAAAATTCAGTGCGTTTTCGGAGTCTCGAATATACGCCTTAAGGATTACTTCAGAAAACAGCTTTGGCGAGCCATTAAGGAATTAGATGGACGATAAGAGGCGTACGCAAATACCCGAAACGTTCAAAAAAATGTCAATCAGTCAGTAATGAATAGCGTTTTTGTCAGTTGAATAGGCGTTACTTAATCGTTGCGTTAAGTTTCTCTGGGTTTTTCAACATTCATGATCATCAATAATAATGAATAAAACTGTTCATTGAGTTCATTAAGTAAAAATCGTGATTAATAACAATGATCTGATTTAATGATTATTGTTACTGAATATATTTGATGATTGGTATTAATGAATTGGTGAGTTCACTGACTTTAATAATTGAGTGTGATGATCCAGATCAATGACTTATTCCAGTGGCAAGATTTGGCCAACACTCTTGGCGTTAACAATAATTTACATTTGAAATAACCTTGCTCGGGTAACTTAAATCAGAGTTACTAAATTAGGTAGGGGTACGTTGAGGGTCGTACCACGGGGAACTTAGGGTTGCTTTAAAGGATTCAAAGCTCACTTTAAACGACATAAGACAAGCTCCTATCTTGAGTCATGTTTAAACCTATAAGAGGAAATAGAAATGAAAAACCTAACCAAACTTTCAATCGTCGCAGCTACCCTACTAGCTGTTGGTAATGTAAATGCTGCTGAAACTCACGTTATCGGCTCAGTTGATGAGATCTGTGATCTTGATATCGGCAACACTCAGTTAGACTTTGGCCCTAACCCAAATGCGGGTGCGATGGTATCAACTAACTTCAGCGTTCAATGTAATGACGGTGACGGCGCAACGCTTCGTGTTCAATCATCTGAAGGGGGTTTAGAGTCTGATGACAACGAAGACCTTTCAATTGAGTACACTGCTGAAGCGTCCGTTGGTGGAACTCCAGTCGTAACATTGACGACTACTCCTGGTGTTGGTCTTAACGACGAATTTGCAGAAGCCGCGATTGGAAGCACCTTTGCAGACGCGCTTGCTCTAGCGGCAGGCCAAGGTGGTCAGTTGAAGGTAACTTTACTTGACAAGCCTTTGTTCTCAGGTGGCTATTCAGACACTATCTCAGTTAACTTAACAGCTAACTAAGATAATCGGTCTATAGCGGAAAAGGGCAGCACTTTTGCTGCCCTTTTTTGTCTACTACAAAATCAAAAAGATTGCAGGTCTAAGACGACCAATCGAGGACCTGGACTCAAATGTTATTGAACATAAAAAGAACAAATCATAAATAGAGTTTGAATTCTGAGGCTTAACAATGAATATTCAAAGTAAAAACGTATTACTTAACCGTACGATTAAACTATCACTTTTAATGAGTGGTTTATTTGTCTTAACCATAATTTCTTTGCCATCGGCATATGCTCAGCGCGTACAACCAATGGTGTTCGAGCTCGAGCCAGTTGGTTCCAACTCGGCAACCTCAATGAGAATTGAAAACACCAAGTCGGTACCAATGACTCTGGAATTTGTAGTATCGAAAATACTTCTCGATGAATACGGCAATGAAACCAACCTGGAAGCTGACGATGATTTTCTGATTTTTCCTCCACAAGCGCTGATCAAGCCGGGCAAAACACAGATAGTAAAGGTAAAGTACGTCGGTGAGCCAGACCTTGAAAAGTCTATTGCTTACCGAGTATCGGTTAAACAACTTCCAGTAACCTTGAAAGATTCCAACTCAACAGGAGTGGCGATGCTGGTGAATTTCAATACTTTAGCCAACGTCGTTCCTGTTAGCTCATCAGCACGCTTGTCGGTAACTAATTTGGAAGAAGCCGACGATGGAAAATGGGCGTTGACGATCGAAAACTCAGGCTCTCGTTTTGCACGTTTGTCGAAAACTCAATGGACATTAAGTGACAGTTCGAGCGGCATTCAAAAGACATTAAAAACAGCTGATACGGCAGCGCTTACCGAAAAAAATCTGGTTCTTCCTGGGGCCAAGCTGACACAATTAGTAGAGCCGGTTGAGGGATTTAACCCAGAGACAACCACCATCACGATCCGCTAAAACGACAATTATAGACGATTGGAACGGTGTGAAATGTTTAGCGAAAATAGACAAAGAGTAGCCTGTTGGAAGAGCGCTATGGTCTTGATCGCTGGCCTTCTGGTTAGTAACAATGTGTACGCTCAGGGAGAGCTCACTTTTGAATTACCGCTGATCGTTAATAAAGCCGTTGCTGGAGATATTTCGACCAGAGTGACTTTGGGTGATCAAGCCTTGGGTGAAGAAACTTCTGCATCGTTACCTGTGGCAAGATTTAAAGAGCTTATCGCTCAATACGCTAACGATGAACAGCTCGCAGCTTGGGTTCAGGGTAATCTCGATAACGATTACCTTAATGTCAATCTGTTGCGGGCTCGGGGCTTAGAAATAGAGTTTGATTCAGGGCTGTTAGAAATACACGCCGTGGTTCCAAGGTTAGGCACACATTATATGTCGTTGAATGGCGACCAATCTCCGTCCATTGACAATCATTTCCAGCAGGCAACGTTGGCGGCGGGGCTCAATTATCGAATACGTGATCGATACAATCACACTAATTCAAGAGGCAATCGCAAAGGGTTCACCGGATTGGATGCAGACCTGACTGGCTTTGTTTCATACGGCGGTTTCAATGGCTGGTCCTTATTCTATGATGCGAATTATGATCAAAACAGCGATGTTAAGCTTGCTCGCGAAGACGTAACACTCGTACGTGACAATTTTAATAGAGGTATGCGCTTATCGATTGGTGACGTTAGACCTACCGTATCTCGTTTCCAATCATCTCCAGACTTACTGGGCATTAGTTATGAAAGAGATTATTCAACAATAAACCCATTTAGAAATCTACGTCCATCAGGGCGCAGCAGCTTCACCTTGGATCGTGAGTCTGAAGTAAGCTTCGAAGTAAACGGTGAAATTGTATCGATCGAATTGCTTCCTCAGGGAACGTATTCAATCAGCGATTTCCCGCTGGCAAACGGTGCCAACAACGTTAGAATATTTGTTGACGATGGTGCAGGGCAGGTAGAAGTATCGAACTTCTCTACCTATGTCGATACATCACTACTGAACGTCGGTGTTACCAATTTCGGTGTCACTGCGGGCGTTAGGCGTAAGGTGTCAGGAAGCAGCCGACGCCGAGAATACGACAGTGAACCTGCGCTGCTTGGTTTTTATGAGAAGGGCGTCACCAATAATATGACCTTGGCTGCCCAGGCAGAGCTGTCAGATGGTCATGCACTATTATCATCGAGTGGTGTCTATGGAGGGCGACTTGGTGTTGTCGCTGTCGAGGCGGCGGTGTCAAAACAACAGCAGCACGACTCGGGTTTTGCGCTTTTAGGGCAATACAGTAAACGAGGAATTTCAAGCTCTCAATGGTCGTATAACTATGATGCTCAGGTACAGTATCGATCAGACAGTTTTATCAGTTTGGGAGACCTTCGACCTAGAGAAGAGTCGTTAACGTTTCGTGCCGGCGCGACCTTTTCAAAGTCTGGCTCGTCCTACAGTATCGGCGGAGAATACTCTGAGCAAAGCGGTATTGGCACACAACGCTTGAGACTGTCGCATAGCCGGCGGATTGCAGGATTATCGGTTGCGCTCGGTTATCAATACGAAATGCTCGATGGTGGACGCAATGATTCAAAGCTTAGTCTATCGATAATTAAAAGCTTTGATAGCTCACGATTAAGGTCGCAGTATAAGTTTGATAAGCGCGAATTAAGAGTCGATTGGTCAGATGATGCTGCACGCCAAGTGGGGCAATCGAGTTCAAGAGTCTCAACGATTGTTTCTCAAGGGCGCGAAGCGGTGGATCTCAATTCGCGCTATATTGGTTCTAGCTTCGAAGCAAACTTTAAGCATTTAGCAACCATGCCAAGTGATGCTCAGTTGGACGACACGTATGTATCGACATTAACAGTGAGTGGCGCTGCGGGCTACGCAGACGGAGCCGTTGCATTTGGCCGGCCATTTAATAGTGGTTTTATGATCGTTGATAAACATAAAAATTTACGTGGGAAACGAGTTGCTGTCCGCCGAGGTTCCTTGACAGGCGATACTGTTACAAATTTTAAAAAGCGTGGTAAAACCTTAGTCCCGCTATCAAACAACTATCGATCAGAAAGATATGTATTTGGTGTTGATGACTTGCCAAACGGCTATGATTTAGGTGGAGGACTGGTCAAATTGTTTCCCGGTGCCTCCGCCGGTTATCGTTACCCCTTAGGATCAGATGCGGCTAATACCGTAATGGGTAAATTGTTATGGCCAGACGGAACGCCATTGAACCTTGATAGCGGAAAGATCACGCCGATCGCTGGCGGTGATTCGGCTGATATTTTCACCAATCGTACTGGTCGCTTCGTTGCCGACAAAATGAGATATGGCGAGTATAAACTTGTGTTTGGTGACGAAAACGAATTTAGTGCGGTGATTAATGTGGCGGAAGGTGACGAGCCGGGCTTAGTGATTCTTGGCAATATTACTCTAGAGAAAGCCCAATGATCACTCTCGAATCTCAATCTATTCAACACAGTAAAGTCGTATTGTTAATAGTCGCGTTGATATTTTGCTTTACAGCTCCGATGGTCAGTTTAGCTAAGGAGATTGCTGGGAGTTCTCTCGAGCTTACGGGGCCAGGTGGTCTAAGCTTTTTGTACGACCCCTTTTCAGGTCAGGCTGGCGATCAATCGATAGAGTTGGCGATTGAAGCGCTATTAAGTTCGCAGCCGAGTACTCGGGATGCGACCACCGTATCGAGTTCTAGCATTGCCAATCAATGGTTCAACCTTCGAATTAGACCAGCTGGATCGAAGCAATTTGATCTGGTAAGCGATAACGGTACTAAGTTACCATTAGAAGTAAGCTCATCGGCCAAACAGCGCTTAAGCTTTCAAAATGGACACTATATTGATTTCATTAATTTTTCTAATCAACAAGAAGGAACCCTTAAGCTCAGCTATAAGTTTTCAATTAAGCCTTCGGTTTGGGCGGCTCCGGGGAGTTATAAAAAATTAGTATTAGTCGAGCTGGTAAATGCCAACAATCCTGAAGAAATTATGGTAACTAAGACGCTGGATATTGTGGCGACGGTGGAGCCTAAATTACAAACTAATTTGGCGGGCCAAATAGGCAGCTTTGATAATGGAGTCGATGTTGCCATTATGGACTTTGGTAGCCTCAAGACGGGTGCGTCAAAAAAAGTGTTTATTCAAGTGCGCGGTAATTCTAAAGCGATGATTACGTTGAGTTCGGAGAACAAAGGCGTGATGAAGCACAGTATTAACCCGAAATGGTACGTGGATTATACGGTTAACGTAGACGGAGAGACATCCAGTCTCGAGTCACCAATGCGCGTAGAGCGGCCAGTCGCAAAAAACTTCAGGGGCTCAGCATACCCAATGCAAGTGACGATCGGAGATGTGACTAAAAGCTTTTCTGGGAAATACAGTGACATCATTACCATTGATGTAAACCCTCAATAAATCAACCGCAACAAACGCTCATACTGTTCAACGAGGAGCAAAACTACTGTTCCACGCAATACAAGCGTGAAAAATTATTACACGATACGGTGGAGCCATCCGTCCAGAGAGAGTTAGAGGCTCTAAAATTCCCATGATGCCCAGTTCCAACCGCGCGATTATCAATCCAGCCACTGCAGCTGCTAAAGTTTAAAGGATTTGGGCTTAGGATTTTAGAAGTACCATCTACTTGGGTGTAGGTCCAAACTCGCTGCATTGTAGCGGTCTGAGTTCCTGCTGACGCTCCTGTCTCGGTGTACCTTACTGGATTTTCTAATGAACCATCGGTCAAATCATCCCAATTCTCTGCAAGTGCCTGACCCTGCATATTCACATAGGGTAGCGAATGTTTGATAAAAAAACGATCAGGAGAATAGCGAGAAATAGAGCCTCCGGTTGAAAGCCAGGCGCGAAAGGTCCCCTGTAAACCGGCATTATCGGCCAGTGTTTGGCAGATGGTATTGGCGCCAAACACGCCACCTAAGTTACCAGTATGTTGACTGGATGACACGAACACGCGCTTGGGCTTGGGTGCTGGTGCTGACTCGATTAACGGAATTACAACAACACGTTGTTGCGCTTGCACGTAAGAGGAACCCAAGAACAATGTAGCAGCCACCAGCAGGATACGACGCGTTCTCCGAGATATACATATTGAATAATTGACCATGTAACCTCCTTCTCATAAGGCGATTTAGAATACCTGATTCGCTAATTTGGCTGACGTATTTATATTCAAAAACGCAACCGTCCTAACGTTCAACATATTAAGAACACAGCTGATACTATTCGATGGATGTTAACGACCGGCAGTCTCCATGTTTAGTCGAGGAGGCTTAGCACGAACATTTTATGAACGACGTTAATGAGTGTTCTTCAGCCATTGCCCAATATTTTCAGCCTCGATTTCTGAACTGTTGGACCCCGCCTGAATACCTACAGATGACTGCGTGCTTCGAAATCTAGTTTAGCAATTTAAACCAAGAGCTTTATGGTAGCCGTTAAGGCTTCGTTATAGTCCCCGACTTGCATTTTGGCATAGAGCGTTCTTAAATGAGATCTAACCGTATTAAGTGAAATGCCAGCTTCGTAGGCAATTTCTTTTGGTTTTAACCCGTCAACCATCAATTTAACGATTTTGGTTTCACTATTGGACAACGAAAACGCATTAGCCAGACTTTGCAATTTTGATTCAGAGCAATTCAAGTCACCTTGGATAAACAACAAAATGTCATCACTGTCTGGCGACTCGATAGACATGGTATAAGCACGAAACTCCATATCAACATTTCTTAAGATAAATCGTTTGGATGGCATGTCTTTTATGTTGTTGGTGTCTCTGGCAGCGAACAGGCTTTCGACCATAGCCGATATTTGTTTGTTTTGCTCTGTGCTGTTGAAGTGCATTTTTCCTTGGCTTAAACCTACCCAATGTTTATCTATCGCGCACTCACCTTGAGTATTCGCTTCGATCAAGGTCATATCTCTACGTAATAAAAAGATCGGTTGTGGAAAATGCTTTAAAGCGGCTAGCTTATTACCAGACGCCAGTGAATAATTGTTTAACCCGCTTCGCTGATCATTGGTTGCCAGCGTTATTTCTGTGTTCATTGTTTTCTCCATCAATGTGTACCCCTACACAGCAATAGAAAACTTATTATTAACTCCATTGTTTCCTACCGAATACCCTTAAATCATAGAACTGACCATTTACCTTAACGGTAAAAGTCATTGCGCGATCTTATAGTGCCTAAGCTTCTATGAAAGTTTAGGTAGTCCGCTTGATGTTGTTTTTTTTACCCTCGAAAGTATCTGTAGCCGAACACATTTGTCCCGTAATAATAGTGTCTCAGTGGCTTGATTTCTCTCGCCTATTATTCAAACGTATCTTATTGGCTATGTAAATAGTCCATATGGAGTATATTCCTATACAAATTTCCAGTTTAGAGCAAAATTAAATGAGAATAATGTACAAATGTATGAATAGATGCGAGCGAATCATAGCGGGCCACAAAGAGGGATGGGAACGACATGGATCAGTGGCCCGCTACTACTCGAAAAAACTATAAAAAAACACTCGGCGGCAAACGTAATCTGCCTGCGTCGCCAATAACTCCCGAATCGTCATTGAAGACGCCATTCCAGTGAGCTTTAACATTGCACTGCAAACAATATCTAACTCACTATCATGGGGTCAGATCAGTTTATTGCCGCCGAGCGTAAAACTTGCAATTATAGATTTCACTACTAGGTGCAGCCGCTGTAGCAAAAGGTTCATTTGTTGATAAAAAACTATTAAATTAGGTGTTGCTCAACTGTTTCGCTTTACGTAAAGAAAAACTGGATCAGTTTGAACCTTTTTGCCTACGTGAGTCACTAAGGTAGTGAATCAACACTGCAAGCATTGGTGCGACTCGGTGAATATCGATAACGTGAGTTAAGTCAATACAAATCCTTTAAAATGAATATAGAGATGGTTACCCCGATAAACATAGCCACCGCAGACGACCGAGAGTTACTGTTACTGATCGGTCAGGAGCGAGATAAGCAGGCGTTAGCTGAACTGTATGATCGATATAGACATTCGTTAGGCGGGTTTTTACGTCGTAAGCTATACCAAGAAAAACTCGTAGATGAGGTGTATAACGACGTAATGATGACGATATGGCAAAAAGCCGAGGTGTTCAGAGGTGACTCAAAAGCATCAACTTGGATTTTTGGCATCGCATATAGAACGTGCTTGTCACATTCTCGCAAAGAAACCAAACATACCGCTAATGCGGTTGAATACGAGTTAGAAGAAGTAGCACTAGAAGGTGAGTCGAGCCTGGTAGAGCATTTGAGAGCTGCAATAACTGAGCTTTCAGAAGATCATCGAACCGTTATCGAAATGGCTTACTTTTATGGGCACAGCATCATCGAAATATCGGAAATGATAAATTGCCCTGTAAATACGGTCAAAACAAGATTATTTCATGCAAGGCAGAAGTTGAAAAACGTAATGCAAGCTGAACAAGAATCGATAAGTTAAATTACTTAGAGTGATAGATATGAAAAACTCAAAAAGCGAAACATCCATCATAAAAGACACAGCCGTGTTTGATTATGTCGCGGGCCAGCAATCTGAAGGTGCGGTTAAAAACTTTGAAAAACTGCTTGAGCAAGATGCCGATTTAGCTCAAGACGTTGAAATAGAAAAGCAGCTACGAAGTGCATTAGCACAAGTCAACCCTAAAGAGGCTACGGCACCGGTATCGATGAAAAATTTTGATGCTTTATTAGAGCGAATCGAGGGTGAGACGGATGAAGCCAGCGATGTTAATACAGATGGCGGCGAATTATCGAGTGACATAGAGTCGGCCGATAATGTGGTTGTCGTGAAACCATGGCGCTGGCAGCGGCAATTCAATGTTGCGGCAAGCTTCGCCGTTATCGCGATGATTGGTGTTATCGGTTTTCATCAAACAACCGAGCCAGATTTTGTTACTTTGTCTAATCAAACAGCGTCTTCTGAGATTGATTTTGCAGGTCTGGTAGACCAACAACGCATGGTTAAGATCGAATTAATGCAAGGGCTGGCTTCGACTGAAATATCGGAGTTATTAGATGGCTATCAATTGCAATCAATTCAGTCGAATGCTGCTGGACAGACTGTGTTGGCAAGCTCAAAGCAAGCACTCAACGCCGAACAACTCGCGATTTTAGTTAACGATAAGCGAATTACTAATGCTGAATTGGTATCATTTGGTACTAAGTAGCTACGAGTCACTATCATGAAGAAGAACTATATTGCCGTTTTGGTTTGCTTGCTATTTGGTCTAAATTATTCTTGGGCAAATGATGAGAAGTCAGACAATTTAAGTGCCGAAGAGTGGGTCGTGGTGTTGGATGACCCGCGGCCAAAGAGGCTTCAAGGTTGGCAGCGCACGGGCTACCGCGGAGGTAATAACTATCGCAGTGCGGTGGAGCTCAAACGATTTGGCGGGCGCCTCGCGAAAGATTACAACCTTTCTCTAAAGGATCAATGGTTGATCGAGAGTCTAGGTGTGTATTGCCTGATTGTTAGCTTCAATGATGACAAAGACAAAACGATCCAGGCGCTTGAAAAGCTCAAAGGGGTTAAATGGGTTCAAGAATCAAATGAATTTAAATTACTCTCGTCGGAAGCCGACCTCATACCCGAGGCGGCTTCTGTCATTAATCTGGAAAATAATATTGGTCAAAAACTGAGTTCTGATATTACTGGTAAAGGTGTCACCATAGCGGTGGTCGATTCTGCGGTGGATAGTGGCCACACTGATCTCGCTTCTGCGGTTGCCTTAACTCAGGATTTTGTAATATCTGGTAATGGTTCTGATCTGTACAACAATGGTGAAGGTGAAGCACATGGCACGGCAATAGCTGGAGTGATGGTCGCGCAAACCAGCAGCAAAGTAGGCATTGGTGGTGTTGCACCTCAAGCTAAATTACTGGCTTATCGAGGTTGTTGGGAAAATGCCGATGGCAACACCAATTGCAATACTCTTTCGTTAGCTCGCGCGCTAGACGCAGTTGCGCGCAGCGGTGCCGATATTCTTAATTTGAGTCTGTCAGGACCTAAAGACATTTTGCTGGATCGCTTACTTGATCGAGTCATCGCTAATGGAACGGTTGTCGTTGCGGCATTTGACCCTGAGCGATTTGGTAAATCACGTTTTCCTTCTGAAAAGGAAGGCGTATTGATAGTGCGTGCTGAAGAAATGGACAGCCAGTTTGAAGGCGTGTTTACCGCACCGGGTGCGCGGGTAGTTGCGACTCCTGGCAATGGTTATGATTTCATGAAAGGGCACTCCATCGCTACGGCGTATACAAGTGGAGTACTCGCACTGCGCAAACAGTTTCGAAATAGCATTTTGGGGTCAAATAAACGTGCTGAACCAGTTGATTGGCGCGAATTTTCAAAATCCAGTAGAGCCAAAGATTTAATGAAGCAGCTTATCGATCAATCTCCTCACACTAACCGTGCCCTACTCACAAACCAATACGTTGTTGTCTCTAACTAGATAAGTGGTATACCGCCCTTAGCTTAGTAACTTGCAACCTATTATTAATAAAGGCGGTAGCTAAGGCTAAGTGAAACATCCGTTCTATCGGTTTCAAACGGTATGAGATTTCTAGGGCCCGTATTCCTGAGGTGAAGTTTTAGTTCGGTGCCCCATCGGCCTTGTTCGAAACGTAATCCGACCCGTCCATAACTAAGAGAATTTCTTTGTGAACGGCTTTCAAAGTCGATAAAGCCAGCCTCGATATTTGCCGACCATTTATCGCTCAGTGTGTGTTGGTAAGCGGCGTTGACGCCAAGTGAAGTACATCCTCGACCAAACCAATTATCTGACCCTGAAACCGTGAGTATCGTCGAGCGACTGGCATGCCAACTCAAGGCTACCGAGGTGTAATCCCATTGACGTGCCGGACTGGGTATGGGGGCGTATTCGCTGTGTGAAACCGTGGCTGAGACAGCTTGCTCATTGTTGATCGGTTTGAAAAAACCTAAATAATAGTTGCATCCAGTATCGATGCCATCGCGAAAAAATTGAGTTTCTGTTTTATAGCAATCTACCCCAGCAAATGAGCCATTTTCGAAGGACACATCCGCAGCCAAATTGACGGCGGGTTTGCCTCCGCTGATATCTTGACCGTCGACGAATCTGCTGGACTCAATACCCGTAGTAACTTGAACGATTGGCGTTGCCACCACGAGACTTGGCGGCAACATTAATGTCGTGCAAAGTAATGTAT
Organism: Arenicella sp.; assembly: GCA_965230315.1. GTDB lineage: Bacteria > Pseudomonadota > Gammaproteobacteria > Arenicellales > Arenicellaceae > Arenicella. The sequence goes on along the minus strand of CBDDKT010000002.1, from coordinate 1,517,981 downwards.
TCGTTAGTCTCTGTCTCATCTAGTGTGTCTAACTTTTAAGGCTTAAACCAAGATAAATCGTCGTGTAATGACACAACAGACCCGATAATGATTAGAGTCGGAGCTTTTACCTGCTTATTCTTAATAATGCTTGGCATAGTCGCTAAATCTCCGGTGTAAACACGTTGTCTATCGGTTGTGCCTTGTTCGATTAAGGCTATTGGCATACTAGATGAGACCCCGTGTTCAATCAATTTCTGACATATATATGGTAAACCAATCAGCCCCATATAAATCACAACTGTTTGGTTCGGATTGGCCAGCATCGGCCAATTTAGATCGACCGTACCATCTTTGAGATGACCCGTAATGAAAACACAGGATTGAGCGTGGTCACGATGCGTCAGTGGTATACCTGCGTAGGTAGCGCAACCGCTGGCGGCTGTTATACCTGGAACAATTTGAAATGGTACACCGGATTGTGCAAGCAGTTCAATTTCCTCGCCTCCACGGCCGAAGATGAATGGGTCTCCGCCTTTTAGGCGAACCACGCTTTTGCCTTGTAGTGCCAAGTCTACCAGTCGTTGATTAATATCGCCTTGTGGTACAGCATGATCGGCGCGACGTTTTCCAACGTAAATTCGGTCGGCATCTCGTCGGCATAAATTGAGAATCTCGGGGCTGACTAAGCGGTCATACAATACGACATCCGCTTGTTGCATTAACCGAAGTGCTCGGAAGGTAAGCAGGTCTGGGTCGCCTGGCCCTGCACCGATTAGCCAAACTTCGCCAACCTCAGCGTGGGCCTTGTTGCTGTTTTCAAGGCTTAGCTGCAATCGTTGCTCAGCTTCGGCATTGCGACCTGAGAAAAATAACTCGGCAATCGGCCCATGAACTACCTTTTCCCAAAACATTCGACGGTCGCGCTCCGTTGGCAGTGCCGCCTTGATTGCATCACGATATCGGCCCATTGTTTCCGCCAGTTTTCCGTAGCTCGATGGGATAAAAGCTTCCAGCTTGGCGCGTAACATTCTTGCTAATACCGGCGCATCACCGCCAGTCGAAATGGCGACCAACACCGGCGACCGGTCCACAATCGACGGCGTAATGAAGCTACATAACTCAGGTTGATCTACTACATTAACAGGAATATTGGCACGTTGAGCCAGTTCGGAAACACGTTTATTGACTTTGTGGTCATTGGTCGCCGCCGTGATTAAGCGATAACCCATTATGTCATCGTCGTTAAAAGGCCGGGAATGATGTTGTATTCGATCGCCGAACTCGGTAACCAGGTCATTGCATAGTTCAGGCGCAACGACCGTAATCTTAGCGCCGGCAGAGACCATTAAGCGTATTTTTCTGAGTGCTACCGGACCACCGCCTACCATTAGGCAAGCTTGATTTCTGAGGTCGATAAAAATAGGGTAATTCTGCATAGGTGTATTTTAGCGCAGCTAGCAATGTAATGTGGCATTATCCAAGTTATGCATATTGAATCAAATAACTTAAATCCCGCTGCGGGCGCCAGTCGACGAGCAATGCGTGAAGCCATACAAAACATCGCGGTTGGCCCCGACCGTGGTCGAGATATATCACGCGAACTCACTTCTACCGTGATGCATGGAATTCTTGATGGCGAGATAGACGACATTCAAACCGCTGTGTTTTTTATCGCGTTACGAATGAAGCGGGAGTCTATCGAAGAATTTATGGGCGTATTTGATGCACTGCGCACATCGACTCAGGCGGCGGTCGCTGAGGCGGACGAATTAGTGGTGTTGGCAGACCCGTTTGATGGCTATGTTAGAACGGCGACTATGACGCCATTCATACCAGCGGTACTTGCAGCATGCGGTGTGAATTGCTTGATGCATGGGGTGGAAACGGTTGGGCCAAAGCATGGCATAACGGCGCATAAAGTATTTAAACTTGCCGGGATCAATACTGGCCAATCTGCTGAGGAAGTGGCAGTGGGTATTCGTGAATCCGATTGGGGTTATGTCGATCAAAGTGCGTATGCACCAGCCTTGTTTAAATTGCAGAATCTACGTGACCGTATTGTTAAACGTACCGCGTTAACGACTCTGGAGCGCTTGATTATGCCTATTAAAGGAAGGCGAAAGACGCATTTGGTACTTGGCTATGTACATAACGCATACCCGGAGATTTATGCTCGAGTTGCTAAGGAAGCCCGCTATCAGAGCGTGCTATTACTCAAAGGCGTAGAAGGCGGGGTGGCGCCTGCGCTTAATAAACCATTGAGACGTTTTTTCTTTGACGGTGATTTACCCAGTGATATAAACGCAGAAAAACAACTTCTTGAACTGGAGCCAATATTCGCTGATGCTCAATCAGCAGCGCAACGTCTCGATGATACAAAATACCCCGTTGAGCAATGTTTGGAACTTGGCTTGAACGTGCTCAATGGCGCTAAATCTATTGCGAGAGACAGTCTGTGTTTGGCGAGCGCGCAGATATTGCTGGCTCATCGGCCCGACTTAACTTTGTCCACCGCTGTTGAAAAAGTGAAAATGAGCTTAGATAATGGTGCAGCGAAAGAGTGTTTTAACGCGGTAATGTAAGCAAGGAATACTTGAAAACAATTGTACATTGAGCAACGTAGACGTCGCTGAATAATATAATCCTCGCGTATTGTATGTTCTAGCGTATTATATAATTAACTCGCGCTAACAGCGTTTGCCGATTAAATTACCTAACCCAATATAATAATATGGCTAAGTCTAAACCCAGTATCGTTCAACAGCTGCCGGATACTCCACAAGTAAAAGAGGCACTGGAGTTTCTCACCAGTATTGTTGGTTCTGCCTGCCAATTTAAAGCGTCGGATATTCATATTCGCTCTGGTCATCAAATTATGATGCGCCTGGACGGTCGTATTCGACAAGTAAAAGGTTCGCCGCAGATGAGCGATGAGATGATCGAACGTTTGATTTTCCCGCTTATGTCCAAGTATTACCTGAATCGATTTAAGGAAGAGAATCAGGTCGACTTATCCTTGAGTGATAATTCGGGAAATCGAGTACGGGTGAATATGTTTCGTCAAATGGGGCAGTTAGCGGTGGTGATGAGGGTGATTGAAAATCACATTCCTGGCCCCGATGATTTAGGCCTACCGCAACAGGTAAAAACAATCGCTAAAATGCGTCAAGGTCTGGTCATTTTTTCAGGCGCTACCGGTTCTGGAAAATCAACTTCTATGGCGTCACTGTTAAATGAGATTAACCGTGACCGCTATCAGCATATTTTAACAATTGAAGACCCCGTGGAGTATATTTTTACCGAGCAACGTTGTGTTATTTCCCAGCGTCAGGTTGGTATTGATGTGCCTGATTTTGCGCTGGCCATGAAGGCCGCATTGCGAGAAGATCCCGATGTCATTTTAATGGGGGAGATGCGTGACCCAGAAAGTATTGAAATTGCATTAACAGCCGCTGAAACCGGTCACCTTGTGTTCAGCACATTGCATGCGCCTAACTCGGCTGATGCGATTACACGAATGGTATCCAGTTTCAGTGGTGAAGAGCAGTCAACAATTCGTTCAAAATTAGCGCATAACCTGAGAGCGATTGTGACCCAACGTTTGTTGCCAAAAAAAGAGGGCGGCGGTCGAACCGTTGCGTGTGAAGTACTCACCGTTACCCCATTGGCGCGAGAATTGATTCAAGAGCCGCAGAGAATCAAAGAAATCAAGGATTTGATTAAAGGTGGTGACAAAGTAGAAGGTATGCTGCATTTTGACCAGCATTTGGAAGATTTGGTTAAAGAAGAAGTGATATCCGATGAGACTGCGCTAACAAACGCGTCAAGCGCGACCGATTTAGCGCTCAAGCTGAAAGGATTCTAGGCGTTTTTCATTGTCAAAACCTCGAACCGAGAGGTCGAGGTTTTGGTTCGTTTGCTTAAAGGTCTTGAACCACCTCTAAAATTGCATCGACGTGACCCTTGACCTTAACTTTGCGCACTTCGTGCACTAATTTACCTTTCGCATTAAATACGAAGGTGCTTCGTTCGATACCTATATAGGTTTTGCCGTACATACTTTTCTCTTTCATCACGTCCATTGCTTTGCACAAAATCTCGTCTGGATCAGAAATCAGATCGAATGGGAATTCATGTTTATTGATAAAATTTTGGTGTGTGCGAATACTTTCGCGAGAAACGCCTAAAATCTGAGTATTCGCCGCTCTGAAGTCCTGATAAGCATCGCGAAAGTTTTGACCTTCTGTGGTGCATCCCGGAGTATTGTCTTTTGGGTAAAAGTAAAGCACCAGATTTTCGCCATTTAGATCACGCAATTTGAGTGCGTCATTCTGAGTTGTTGCTACTGTTAGATTCGGGATCTGGTCGCCAAGTTTGATTGTCATAGTCGTGAATAAATTTTTGTCTTTAAATAGGGTTGGATAATTGCTCTAGTCTACGATTCGCCAGTTTAAATTGTGTGCATGAGCGCGGAGCTTATCATCTGGTGTCACTGCAACAGGCGTATCGACCCGTTCAAGTAACGGTAGGTCGTTAATCGAATCGCTGTAGAAATAGCTATGTTCAAACTTTTTACCATGTTGCTTCAGCCAGGCGTTCAACCGGGTAACCTTGCCCGCTTGATAACAAGGTGTCCCACTGAGTTTACCAGTGAACTTTCCATCGATCATTTCCGCATTAGTAGCGATTAGAGTCGGTACGCCAAGTCGTTCGGCAATCGGAGCCGTAATGAAATCATTGGTTGCGGTAATGATGAGTAGCTCGTCTCCTGCTTCTCGGTGTTCTTCAACCAGGTTTGCTTTCCCACTCAAAATCATCGGTTCAATGACGGTTTCTAAAAAATCAGCTCTCCATTCAAATAGCTGATCTAAGGAGTGCTGAGTGAGAACCGAGAATTGGAATTCACAGAATTCATAGATATCCAGCTTGCCCGCTTGGTATTGTTGATAAAAGAAATCTTGTTTTTGCTTCTGATAAATCGGATCTACTGCGCCAATACTGGCAAGATAAATGCCCCAGCTATGGTCGCTGTCACCATTTAACAGGGTGTTATCAAGGTCAAATAGGGCTAATGCCACGAGTTACTCCATAGTCAATTAGTTAATGCACAAAGCCTAGCGGTTTGATTATAATGGCTTTACGTTACAGAGTTTAGGCATTGGGTTAACTTATGAAAGTTTAATGCACTAAAGTTTGCCAGTAGAATAAACTCTCAAGAAAAGTACCAAATTCAATCATGCAAGATTTTGAACCCATATTTGCTAACGACGGTTATAGACCGAACGTCGGCATTATTATCTGCAACCGAGAGGGGCAGGTGTTTTGGGCTCGGCGTATCAATAAGGATGGATGGCAATTCCCACAAGGGGGTGTTAGCCGAAATGAGTCTTTGGTTGATGCAATGTATCGAGAATTGCATGAAGAAACGGGCTTGATCCGAGAACATGTTCGCTTGGTGGCTCATACTAAACAATGGCTTCATTATGATCTGCCTCAGCGTTTGTTACGAAATCAGCGACGACGAGCGCATGGAGCGGGACGTAAGCGAGTCAATTTTAAGGGGCAGAAACAAGTTTGGTTCTTATTAGAGTTAACCGAGGATGATTCTGCGGTTGATTTAAAAGCTGGGCCGGAGAGCCCGGAATTCGATAGCTGGCGTTGGGTCGATACGCATCATGCGATTGATAACATCGTTGATTTTAAGCGTGGCGTTTACCAAAAAGCGCTGTCTGAACTCGAGCAATTTTTGCCGACAAGTTAAGGAAATATGCAGATGATTCGCTTACTTAATGCTAAACCAACCCGTTTAGCATCACTCCCCCTTGTGTTTATCATTGTTCTTAATGCGGTGTCCGTCAGTTTTGCAGCAGATAGCTTATCAACACAAGTGGTGGCCAATGCGATTACCGTTCATGCGAAACAAAATCGCTTCCCAAACAAACTGATATTTACCGATGACCACGGTAGACAAACTCAAGGTGTGGTGAGATATACCTTTGATGAAAATGTTCATCAGGACATGGCTGACGTATATCTTAAATATCAACCTGATTACGCGTGCTTTGTGGCGTTGGATGTTGAGACAGGTGCAATTCTCAACCTTACCAGTTTCATTAAATCAGACGAGCAATGGGATAACCTGGTTATGCGATCTGATTATCCTGCGGCCTCAGTATTTAAAATGGTAACCGCAGCAGCCGGTTTGGATTTGGGCAAAGTTTCTCCGAGTACCGTATTGCCGTTTAATGGAAAATCGACTAGCTTGTACAAACGCCAAGTGTTGAAGCATAAAACCAATAAGTGGACCAGAACTCCCACACTTAAAGAATCTTTCGCCAAATCTATCAATACTGTTTTTGGTCGGCTTGGTGTTTATCAATTGGGAGGCGAGAATCTCAGCAAATACGCAAGCCGATTTGGTTTTGGACAGCCTCTGCACACCGACTTTAATCTGCCGTTAAGCCGCGTGGGCTTAGATTTGGCTGATGAATGGCAAATTGCTGAAGCGGCATCCGGTTATACAAAAGATATTACCTTAAGCCCAATACACGCCGCGCAGATGGCAGCGATCGTGGCGAATGAAGGACGCATGGTGACACCCTATATGGTTGAAGATATTACTAATGCTTCAGGCCAATCAATTTATAGTGCAAAGCGCACATCGGAAAACAAACAAGTAATTAGTAAAGACTCCGCCAAGGCATTACGCAGTTTGATGACTGAAACAACGCGGATAGGCTCGGCGAGAAAATCGTTTCAGGGTATAAATCGATACAAGGTTTATCGAGGCATGGAGATCGGTGGCAAAACCGGATCACTCACCGGCTATTCCCCCAAAGGAAGGCACGATTGGTTTGTTGGATATGCTGAAAAGAATGGTCGAAAAGTTGCCTATGCGTCACTAATTATTAATAAAGAGAAGTGGTATGTGCGCAGCGCCTATGTTGCACGGCAATTTATCTACCATTACTTTACTGATCAAGATCAAAAGGATTCTATCGCCGCATCCGCTGAATAGAGCATAGATTACGAGATATTTTATAAGTTCTGAGCAACGTCATCAGATTTCAACTTAAGCGTTAAACACGTCCAGTTGATTATAAATTTAAAAATAATGAGTATTTAATTATTTTTTTTGCAACCTTTCCCCAAGGTTTTACATCTTAATTTAAATAGAACGATGTCTGTACGACGCGAATTGGCCATTAAATTTGCCTTTTTGTGAGTGCCATAATACCTACTGCCCAGGAAACTATTTTGCAAGCTACCCGGTTTTTTATTAAAAACCCCGCGATCACAACGGCGGCGATTTGCCTGTTGATTCTCTTAGGGTTTGTGTCCATTCAAAAGCTACCCATCCAGTTGTTGCCGTCGATTGCCAGGCCTGTTATGGCCGTAGAGGTGTCTTGGCGAGCGGCAAGCCCTCGCGAGATGGAAAGTGAAATTGTAGAGCCTATTGAGCGAGAATTACGCGCAATAGATGGCATGACCAAACTGGAATCCTATTCTAATAACGCAAATGCATGGATAAATATGGAGTTTGCTCTGGGTACCGACATGGATCGAACATTTACCGAAGTGTCGAGTCGAATGCAGCGCGTACGAGGTTTGCCGGCCGACGCCGACCGCCCTCAGATATTTCGCAATGGTGGTGGTAACGGCGCCGAGTCGCTGATTTTTATTTTCATACAGCATGCAAAGGACTCAATTATTCCACTGGAGGAACTGCATACGTTTGTTGAAAAAAATGTTGCGCCAGAGTTTGAAAGTATCGAGGGTGTTGGCAGTGTTGATGTGAATCGTAATTCTGGCGATCGAGTAGTCAGTATTGAGTTTGACCCATTTCTTACCGCGCAACTGGGAATATCCGTCGACACGATCGCTCAAAACATTAATCGTTCAAGTGATGTTAGCGGTGGAAAGGTTGAGGTAGGCAGGCGAGATTTCACGTTGCGATTCGAGGGCCGATATGCTGCGGACCAACTTGCCGACACGATTCTAGCCTGGCGAGACGGCGCTCCTGTAAAGTTGGGTGATGTGGCTACCATTAACGTAGCGCCTGATGAAGCTCAAGGAATCACGTATCAGAACGGTGAGCAGGCAATTGGCATGCGAGTGATTCGACAACCGGGTGGAAATACACTCGCCGCCATCGATGAAGTGCTTAAACGGATGAAAGTATTGAATCAGACGCTGCCAGGCCAATACGGTATTACCCTGGAAAAGAGTTTTGACCCATCGGTTTTTATTCGGCGTGCAGTTGCGTTGCTAAGTGAGAATATGGGCATAGGCGTGCTGCTGGCGGTTGGTTCACTTTGGTGGTTTGTCCGTCGTTTAAAAGCAACCTTATTGATCGCCGCGGCGATTCCCATTAGCCTATTCTCGACCTTCATCGTACTTAACTTATTCGGCCGAAGTATCAACGTTATTTCTCTCGCCGGCTTAGCCTTCGCTACTGGCATGGTGCTTGATGCGGCCATTGTCATGATGGAACACTATGTTCAACAAATTGATAAAGGGATTCAATCGGCCAAAGCTGCGATAAATTCAGTAAAGAGTGTCGGCGGTGCACTGCTTGCATCAACGCTAACGACAATTGTGATCTTTGTTCCGATTGTGTTTTTTGAAGACGTTGAAGGCCAGTTGTTTGCTGACCTTGCCCTAACCATTGCGATAGCGGTGGCGTTTAGCTTTCTTGTCGCGCTATTGATATTGCCAGCAGGCGCAGCCTATTTTGTAAAAAATTCATCTTATACTCGACCGACCAACACCAAGACGCTCGATCGTATCGTCGACAAATTAATGAGCCTTACCGATAGCTCGCGCAAGCGATTCTCGTGGATTGCAGGGCTCACGATCCTGCCGTTGCTAATTGGCTGGTTGCTTTGGCCTCAATTGAATTACCTACCCCCTGTGAAACGCGACGCGGTCGACGCCTTTATCTCGTTTCCCAGTGGAGCAAGTACCGACGTTGTAAAGTCGGAGTTTGCCGAAGTGGTTGTTGAACGCCTAGACCCCTATATGCGTGGTGAGAAGCAGCCAGCGCTTAAAAACTACTATCTATTTACTGGGCCATGGGGCGGTAACATCGGCATACGAGTGGAAGATCAATCGCGCGTTGATGAGATGGTTGATATCACTAATAAGGAAATATTATCGGGTTTTCCGGACACGCGAGCGTTTGCGCAACAAGGTTCATTGTTTGGCCGTTTTGGCGGGGGAGCGAGTATCAGTATCGATTTACAATCGTCTGATTACGCTGCGCTAAACGAGTCGGCGTTGAATGTCGCGGATTTAGTGCGGGAAAACTTACCGGGAGGCCGTGTAAACCTAAACCCAGACCCACAAATTGTGACGCCCGAGTTACGATTAATTCCCGATGACAGACGGTTAGCTGAAGTCGGTTTGACTCGTGAATCGCTTTCGAGAACTCTGCGTGCGCTGGGTGATGGGTTGTGGTTAGGAGAGTTTTTTCACAAAGACTCGCGCCTGGATATTTTATTAAAAACCAATGAATGGACTACCCCGGAACAATTAGAAGCCATGCCGGTGGTAACACCAACAGGCTCAGTCATTCCATTTGGAGATTTGGCTCGAATTGAACGAGGGGTTGGTCCAAATCAGATTTTCAGGTTGAACAATTCCCGCACTATTTCGTTGAATATTTCGGCTCCTCCAAATCTGGCTTTGGGAGAGACGATGTCGATTTTGACCGGCCTAGAAGAGCAAGTCAGATCGATGTCACCGCCGGATATTTCGATTTATTATGGCGGTGACGCGGATTCTTTAACCAGAGCAATCAGCAACTTGAAAGGCAATTTCCTGCTTGCTATTTTGCTATTATTTTTAGTCATGGCAGCCCTCTTTAAGTCGCCAATTGATGCCGCTCTGGTATTAATTTCATTGCCGATGGCCGCGGTCGGAGGGGTTATCGCGGTGCGATTGATTGATTTAATCACGCCAACACCACTGGATTTGCTCGGCATGATCGGTTTTATAATTTTACTTGGCTTAGTGGTAAATAACGCCATTTTACTGGTGTCAGAAGCTCGCCAGGCAGAGCGAGCGGGGGCAGATAAAACAGGGGCCGTTCGACAAGCGCTGCAGACACGCTTAAGGCCGATTTTAATGTCTACACTGACATCCTTGATGGGGATGCTACCGTTAGTGATTGCACCAGGGGCGGGCAGCGCAATCTATAAAGGTTTGGCAACCGTTATTGTTGGCGGTATGGCTATCTCGACGCTATTCACTCTTATATTACTACCCTGCTTATTGCGTCTGGAGAGGGCTCAATTTTCTGGGATAACATTATCAGCACACGCTCCAAAAAGAGGTCAAATAACATGATTGATCAAATGACAGACAATGAAGATTTGGAAGTAGATAGTCTTGAGCAAGGCGTTTCTGAACCCGGTTTCTATCATCGATTTAAAAGACCAGGCATTGTGATTTTACTGCTTAGTCTAATTGGAGGTGGTGCCTATTTTATCGGTTTTAACGGCGCTGATCAGCGCAGCGCAGCTGGGCCGTCTGGGCCACCTCCCGCTCCAGTGGTCGTGGCGAGCGCGTCGAAGGTTACCATGGCGCCACACACTGTTTTACCTGGCACCGTTATCAGTAAGCGAGATGCGGTAATTGCATCAGAAGCGACCGGTAAAGTGTTATCAGTGGCGTTGGTAGGCGATATCGTTAAGCTAGGCGACAGCTTGGCGGAAATCGATCCTGAAAACGCAAAGCAATTAGTTTCCCAACGCAAAGCTGAGTTGGCACGAATAAGCAGCTTATATCAGTATCATAAGGATTACTTTGCTCGCGTAAATTTGGAGGAAAGTAAACTAGGTATACCCGAAATAGGAGTCGCCGAGTTAAGGTCAAACATGGAAACCGCCAAAGCGGATATGCAGGCCGCCCAAACCGCATTGAGATCAGCCGAATTAGAACTGGAGCGAACTTCAATAAAGGCTCCCTTCGCTGGACGTGTGGTCAGTCAGTCGATTCAAGTTGGCGAATACGCTCAGCTTGGCAGCCCAATGGTACGCCTGGTTGACACCGACAATCTTGAAGTGAGCGCGCAAGTACCTGCGTCCTTGGTTCAGCCTATTCAAGTTGGTAGTAGCTTAGAGGTTACTGGAATGGGTAAAACCATAAGTGCACCTATGAGAGCATTGGTTCCGGTGGGCGATTCAATCAGTCGTACCATGGAGTTGCGTGTTGAACTTACTAACTCTGACTTATTGGTTGGTTCAGCGGTACGAGTGAGCTTGCCAAGTGCTCAACCTAAAGAGGTTGTTGCTGTTCCTCGTGATGCAGTCATATTAAGAACCAACTCACAATACGTGTTTGTAGTGGGTTCAAACGGGGTTGCGAGTCGCCGAGATATCGCACTTGGATTTGCCGAAGGCGAAATGATTGAAGCAATCGGTGACATTAGCGCCGATGATATTGTGATTGTTAGAGGCGGTGAACGCTTGCGAGACGGTCAAACTGTGAGCTGGGACAACAATCTAGTATCACAAGGCTCCGCGGCTCTGTCTGCGTCTAACTAGAATGGCTAACCGCGTATCTTTTTTAGGAGAGAGGTGGTTGATCGTGCAAATTCAAATTCGATTGAATGTACCTCGCCACCATTGGCGATAACTTCTCTTCCACCAACAATTTGGTCGACTTTCCAATCCCCGCCCTTCACAAGGTGGTTTGGAAGGAGAGTTTTAATTAGGGTCAACGGCGTATCTTCATCGAAACACACCACCATGTCTACGCATTCTAAACTTGCCAACAGCGCCATGCGGTCTTCGAGTGTGTTGATTGGTCGATCGCTGCCCTTATCTTGTCTTCGCACTGAATCATCGGTATTGACTGCAACAATAAGTGAAGCGCCAATATTTCGGGCTTGCTCTAAATAAGTCGTATGTCCTCGATGCAAAATATCGAAGCAACCATTGGTGAAGACCACTGGTTTGGCGAGTTGTGAACTTGCTTCACTAATTTGTTCGAGGCTTGCGTCAGGTGAAATTACTTTGGCCTGTGCGTTCAACGATTTGGTCGGACTCATGGACTACTTAGTGTCTTGGTACTCAAATACTTTAACCACTCGTTTTACACCTCTCACCGTTTGTGTAAGCTCGGTAGCACGATCGGCCTCTTCTCGAGTGACGATACCCATAAGGTAGACACTGCCGCGTGTAGTGACCACTTTAACTCGGTTCGCATTTAAGCCTGTTTTTAGCACCAGGCGACTTTTTACTTTGCTGCTTATCCACGCATCATTAGTGCGCGACCAAAGCTTGGTTTTACCGGTGATGGTTGTTTCGTCCACTACTTGCCTTACGCCTGTAATCGAGCTCAGCTTAGTGATAATAGCTGGCTTGAGGGTTTCGTCATCGATTTCACCGGTTAACAGCAAAATGCCATTCCAAGACTGGGGTTTGATATGGGCCGCTTTTCGAAATTCGTTACTCGAAACCAGAATATTACGAGCGGTGACTTCAATCGCGCCATCGTCAATGTATTCACCCACAGTACGTCTGTCATGGATGATGTCGATGGTTGTAACGGCAACCGCGGCAACAATTGCCGTCACGCAGGCGCTTAAGGTCATTGCGGCTAGTAGGCCTACGATCGTGGTTCTTATCACCTTTTTAATAGGCGCGCTAGAGTTGCTCATATTTGCTCCAAACCCATACTCGTGTAATTTCGAGAATAGCAGTTGATATGGTTTTATAGAAAACCTGCTAATCCAGTATGTAACTATCAATCAACTCGCAGATACAATGGATGATCAGGCCGTGTACTTCTTGAATGCGGGCGGTGACATCACCTTTGACAACAAGGTTGATATCGCCGCTTGCTAAAACGTCATTCAATTTTCCGCCACTTTTACCATTGAGTGCAATGACAGTAACCGATTTGTCATGTGCGACATCAACCGCTTTCATAATATTGGCGGAATTACCCGACGTGGTGATTACCATCAGGCAGTCTCCTGGACGGCCTAACGCGCTCACTTGTTTTGAAAAGACCTCGCTATAGTCATAATCATTACCAATAGATGTGAGTGTGGATCCATCCGCGGTTAGTGTAATGCCAGGAAGTTCTCTGCGTTCCCTCTTATAGCGATTTAATAATTCTGATGAAAGGTGTTGTGCATCAGCAGCCGAACCACCGTTGCCGCAGATCATTAATTTGCCCCCAGCTTCGAAACTGGCGTAGAGCGTTTCGGCTATTTGCTTGATTTGCGGCTCTAGAAATTGATTATCAAGAATGCTTTTGGCACTCGCTTGAAAATGCTCAGAAATGATAGACATAATCTTTCTCAAAAGAAGTGGATTAAAAAGCGTTTGCTATCCACTCATAGTCTGGTTTATTTAGGTTTCCGTTAACGCAAAGTATATCAAAACGGCAGGCGCAATCGTTTTTTTTAGTGCTAAGTAAATAAAATTCTGCAGCACGTCTTAATTTGTTTTGCTTAATATGATCGATGCTCTCCAGTGCTCCACCATAATCGAATGACGACCGATGGCGAACTTCAATAAAGACCAAGTATTCTTGGTCCCACATAATTAAGTCTATTTCGCCATAGCGGCAGTGGAAATTGCGTTGTTCTAATGAGAATTTCTTTTTTTTGAAATAGTTAAGTGCGAGGTCTTCAGCGCGATCTCCGGAGGTCATCTTCGGTGTCTTGCGTGTCAACGTTTGGTTCTGTCTGAGGGCGGATTTCTTGTGATTTTCGTCGCAAATCGTTGTGACGATCCCAAGTTTGCGAATTATAGGTCGAATCATTGTAAGGTCCATTTACGTTGAGATTTTCTAGGGTCGTACCATTAGGCGTGTCGAGTGGGTCTATGTCAAGACCAAGTGTTTCGATCGGAACAACTTCTCCCCCTCTGAATTGGGCCCAGACAGGTTGATACACAGTCTCTCCATATCGACTAATGCTGACTTGGCCAGTATTTCCATTAATGGCTAATTCACTGTCGCGACGTAGTTGCTGATAGCTAGCCGCGACGCTGTAGGCGTCGCTACCAAGTGCGAAAAGCATATTTAGTTGGCCCGCGTACGGCGCTATTTTTGCTGAGCGTAGCACCCAAGGCATCACTGGGAAGCGGGTGCCGTCTAAATCAACGTTATTGACCTTGTCCTGAATTCCGTTAAAGATGGATGATGTTGAGTAAACAGGTACTTTCGATCCACTGAAAAAATTGACTTGTGGACGAATGAGTCTGCCCGTTTGCGTGTTTGCAATCATAAAAATAAAATCAATATCAGAGCGCTGGTAAGCCGAAAATTTTGGCTTGAAACCTAAGGTTCTACTTATCTGACTGTATCGATACTGGCTTTGATTAATATCGAATAATTGCTTCAACTCGACACTGTGGTCATATTGTTTTGGCGAGTAGGTGACGGTTTTACTTATTTTGCCACCGAGGCTTCGCCATTTACTATTAAAAGCGTCCACAACGCGTCGGCTTGAGGCGGTTTCGGTCACAAGTAGGCCGGCGCTTAGATGTCCATCTCGCCACGCTTGTTCAGCCACACGGGCGCCCTCCATTTCGGGACTCATGGTAAAACGAGACGTCGATGCCGTTAAAGAGTTATCGCCACCCAACAACAGGGTCGAAACTCGGCTGCCGGTATAATTGCCAATTTGATTGGCGTAATCTTTTCCTAATGGACCGATGATAAAATCCGCACCCGATTGGAGTGCCGCAGAATAGTACTGCGTTGCCATATATGGGTCGTCGCCTATATCGTAAAATCGCACTTGCGGGCGATATGATGATTGATTGAGGCTGTGCTGATAATTAATGCCGTCTTTTACGGCTTGCGCCGCTTTACTAAATTTAGAAGACAATGGAAGTAATACCGCAATGCTGCGAGGCGACTCAAGGTTCCAAGCTTCCACAACTGCTTGCTTAGCAACGCTTTGCGGGGCTTCACGCCATTGTTCAAATTGTTGCGGTTCCGTCGATATTGGGGCGATTTCTGAGCTCAAGCTTTGTTCGATTCGATTTCGCACTAACGGGTTCTGCGTGCTTTCGAAGATGAGTCGTCGGCGCTCGACCGGTAAGGAGTTAATGAGCTGCCAAATATACCGAGTCGTTTCACTGCGAGTAATGCCCACCAGTGCTCGCTCGCGTTTAATTAAGGCATCCAATGCCGAGTTATAGTCGCCCAGTGCTTGAAAACTAAAAGAGCCAAGTAGAAGTGCGTCAACTTGTTGGGTTGTTAATTTGTTCGGTTCTGGAATAGAAGGCTGTTGTTCAAACACCGTTGAGTCGGTTATTTCTTCCACTGGCTTGCGGCTCCAGAGCGGTTGCAATAGAGAAATTGCGCGAACGTGATCCCCTTTTGCGTTGGCGACATAAGCGTTAATTACCGTCAGTCGATCGTATTGAACGGTATCCAGGGTCTGGTTGCCTAAGGCGAACACCGCTCCTTCGGCTCCTAGGAAGTCCTGCGCTTGAATATAATACTCCGCAGCGCTCAAGGCTGAATTTATTCTGGACCCCAAGTCGCTTTGTGTTTGCGATTGCTGACGATAGTACTCAGCACGGCTCGAGTTGAGCTCTTCCGCTTTCAGAATTCGATCATCAAACCGATTTTCCAATGGTGTTGTTGGTAGATTTTGCTCTGCGGCGGTAGAGTCTATAACCACAATGTCGCGAGTTTCTACTTCGACCGAGCGTGAAGTGGGTGCTGAAGCACAGCTCGTAAGTAAGGCTACACTAACAATGATGCCGAAGAGTTTTATGCGGTTATTTAATTCTGGATGCATTTTGCAAGTATTCCGATTATTCTGGACAGCCTTTTTATTTCAAGCGAAGTATACCGAGTGAGCGACCCAATTAGCAAAGACAGCTGTAAGACGAATTCTAGCGGTTTAGGCCAGTTCTTCGTGGTTGCTACTCCGATCGGTAACCTGGGCGATATAACCCACAGGGCCTTACAGGTATTGGGTTCAGTTGACTTTATATTGGCAGAGGACACAAGGCATAGTAAACGATTGTTAAATCACTATGGAATCGGCAGCAAATTACGTTCTTGTCACGAACACAATGAAGATTCTCAATTAGAGTGGGTGAAATCGACCTTAGACCAAGGCTTAGACGTGGCCTTGATTAGCGATGCAGGTACACCGTTAATTAGTGATCCTGGCTTCGTGCTGGTTCGGGCTCTGCGTATGCAGTCCTATTCGATTATTGCCGTTCCCGGGCCAAGTTCAATCGTTGCGGCGCTATCGATCGCAGGCTTGGCGACCGATGGGTTCGTTTATGATGGTTTTTTGCCCTCAAAAGCCGGGTCGCGGCAGACGGCTCTCACTCGTTATGCTAACGAGCATCGTACGGTGGTTTTGTTGGAGTCATCACATCGCATAAAAGCGTGCCTTAGCGATGTTGTCGACGTGTTGGGTGGCGAGCGCCAAATCGCGCTAGCGCGTGAGTTAACAAAGCGTTACGAAACCGTATTAGCAGGTACTGCTGAATCAGTGTTAGAGATACTTAATACCGACGATAATCAATGTCGCGGAGAGTTTGTATTAATGTTAGCGGGCGTTGAGCCCGTTGCTCAAAATGATGCCGATGCCACAGCTCTATTAACCGTGTTGCTTGCTGAGTTGCCAGTAAAACAAGCCGCAGGTATCGCGGCTAAAATTACGGGCAAACGCAAGAACCAAGTGTATGAGTTAGCGTTAACGGTTAAGCAAGGACTAAATCGATAGGTTGACGAGCAAGGGGTGATAATGAAATTAGTTGTTTTATGTGTCGCGGCTCTATTTTCTGTGTCCACACATGCCGCGGTATTAGATAGCATAAAATTCACGGCAAATGATTCGGTATTAGTGATCGAGGGCAAGGATACACCCCTGTTCGCTTGGCAGGATACGAAACCTCTGGTGCCGGGGTCTTTAGCCAAGTTAGCCACTGCACATATGGCTATTGAAAAATGGGGCTTGAGCCATCGTTTTGTCACAGACTTTTTAATTGCTGAAGATACGCTCTGGGTTAAAGGCTATGGCGATCCATTTTTGGTGTCGGAAGAGCTTGATAAATTGGTTCCCAAGCTCAAGCACCATTTAACATTGAGCGGTGCGCCGCCAATCAAATACTTGCATATCGACAATAGTTACTTTGACCTTGTATCGGTGCCTGGGCGTAGCAATGCAGTGGACCCCTATAACGCCCCAGTATCCGCGGTATCGGCCAATTTTAACACTGCAATGTTGAGCAACAAAGGTGGTCAAATAGTCAGTGCTGAGCCGCAAACACCGCTGACGACTACCGCAAAAAAATTCGCGCATACACTGAAGAAGAACACCGACAGAGTGAATTTAGTGAATGCCGACAATGCCCAATCACACTTTGCTGAGCTGCTATTGATAAAACTTGGTTGGACAAATGTCGAGATTAAGATTAATCAAAAACTGCCCGAGAATGCGGACTTGGTTTATCAACACAGAAATTCCCATGACTTAGAGCATGTGCTGCGTGGCACACTAGAATTTTCAAATAATTTTATTGCTAATCAGTTGTTTTTGAAGCTCGGAGAAGTGGACGATGACATGAGCGTATCAATTGATGGTGCCCAAAAGTACTCGAATACAAAGCTCTCAGAAAAGTTTGCCTGGAAAGGACATAAGGTCGACGAAGGTTCCGGCTTGTCGAAAAAAAATCGTATGAGTGCGCGTCAAATTGATCAATTGCTTGTCGCACTTGAACCTCATAAGCACTTGCTAAAGAAAATTAAGGTCAATTCCAAATCTGCATTGGTTTATGCCAAGACGGGTACCCTCAATGGAGTTCGTAGTTATGCAGGTTTTATCAGTTTCCCGGCTGAATCTGCTAACAACCCAAGCCGAAATTATCGTTTTATTTTTAACTTTAATCGAGCAGTAGCATATCGTTACCGCGATCAGGTGCTTGAGCAGTTGCTCGATGACCTGGAAAAACGCTAGCCAAAGGTATCATGACCAATATTAGAATTCTGACGCTGAACTACTTTGCTAATTTCGCATGAGAGGTGCACGACGCGGTTCTGGAAACGCGAAAAATTTAGAGAATGTAGACTGGTCTAGCCTTAAGCAGTTAGTGCCATTTATGACCGAATACAAAGGTCGTATTGCATTGGCACTGCTGTGCCTGGTTGGCGCGAAATTAGCCAGTGTTGGTTTGCCATTTATACTAAAGAGAGTAGTAGATCAACTCAATGGAGAAAGCCTGGAGGGCGAGTCGGCGCTGATTATCGTGCCGGTAGCTTTGTTGGTGGCATATGGTCTAGTTCGGTTCTCTAATGTGCTGTTTGGTGAATTGCGCGATACCCTATTTGGTCGTGTTACCGAGCGTGCTATGCGGAGGGTGGGGCATAAGGTGTTCCAGCATCTGCATTCCCTGGACCTCGCTTATCATTTGAACCGTCGAACCGGCGGTGTTTCCCGAGATATTGAACGTGGTGTGAATGGCATTAGCTTTTTAATGCGTTTCATGGTGTTCAATATCGTGCCGACTTTTGTTGAAATTGGCATGATAATGGTGCTGTTGTTTTGGAACTATTCCGTTTGGTATGCCTTGATCGTGCTAATTTCGGTGGTTGCTTATGTTGGATTTTCGGTTGTTGCGACTGAATGGCGCACTGAAACTATTCGGCAAATGAACAGTGCTGAAAGCAAATCAAGCACACGGTCGGTTGATAGTTTATTGAATTTCGAAACCGTGAAGTACTTTAATAACGAGGCTTTTGAAGCGCAGCGCTATGATGAAAATCTGGCCGACTGGGAGGCCGCCAGGCGTAAGAATCGGTTGACCTTGTTCGGTCTAAATGGGGGGCAATCGTTGATTATTTCAGCCGCTGCGACGGCCTCGATGGTGCTAGCCGCCTACCACGTTAGTCAGGGAAAGATGACCATTGGTGATTTTGTGTTAATCAATGCCTTGATGATGCAGATCTTTGTGCCGCTAAACTTTCTTGGTTTTGTCTATCGAGAAATGAAGGGGTCAATGGCGAATATCGACGCAATGTTCGCACTGCTAAAAGTGGAGTCGGCTGTGAAAGACCTACCCGATGCTTCAGCGATGAATGTGCATGATGGGGCGATTAAATTTGATGATGTTAGCTTTGCTTATCATTCTGAGCGGCCTATTCTAAAAGGAGTTAGTTTCACCGTATTGCCCAGGCAAAAAGTAGCGATTGTGGGTGGTAGTGGTTCGGGGAAGTCAACCATTATGAAGCTGTTGTTTAGATTCTACGATGTCAGTTCAGGCAGCATTTATATCGATAGCCAAGACATTGCGGAGGTGTCTCAACAGAGTTTACGTCAAGCGATTAGTGTTGTGCCGCAGGATACCGTTTTATTTAATGCCAGTATTTTTGAGAACATTCAATATGGTAACGTTTTGGCAAGCCCGGAAGATGTGTGGGCTGCAATTCGGATGGCCTATCTTGATGATTTCATCCAGCAGTTGCCTGACGGTGCCGACACTCAAGTAGGTGAGCGTGGCTTAAAACTTTCTGGTGGTGAAAAGCAGAGAGTCGCTATTGCCAGAGCAATTCTAAAAAAACCTAAGATCATGATTTTTGATGAAGCAACATCATCCTTGGACAGTCGAGCTGAGCAAAAGATATTGCAGGCGATGGAGCGAGTGCGAGGGGATTATACTAGCGTTGTAATAGCTCATCGTTTATCAACCATCGTCGATTCAGACTTAATATTGGTATTGGAAAAAGGCCAAATAGCAGAACAAGGCACTCATCTTGAGCTGCTTGAATTAGACGGCTTATATGCAAGTTCCTGGAGGCTGCAAAACACAGAATGATTGACGGCTTTTTGCTTATCGCGCTTGAAATCGAAGGAAAACTTACTTAGGTCTGATATTCTTAGCGGCACCAAATTTACCGATACTAACCCTGATCATAAAAAGCGTCATAAAGTTAATCCAAAATTGCGCGATAGAATATGACCAATCCATCGAAACTAATGTACTCATTTGTTAAGCCCGCATTATTTGCGCTTGATCCAGAGCGTGCTCACGATATTACTTTGTCGAAATTAGCATTCGCTTCAAAATCGTCGTTTTTAACCGCGCAAATCAATCGTTTCTTCGGCAAACATGTACCTGATTTGCCAGTTAGCTGTATGGGCTTAAAGTTTCGTCATCCGGTAGGTTTGGCTGCGGGTTTGGATAAAGACGCACGAGCCTTACCTGCGTTCTCAGCCATGGGGTTCAGTGGTGTGGAAATGGGGACTGTTACGCCAAAGCCGCAACCCGGTAATGATAAGCCCCGAATGTTCCGCTTAGTAGAGGATGAAGCATTAATAAACAGAATGGGCTTCAATAGTGACGGTGTCGACGCCTTTTTGCAAAATATCCAGAAAACAGACCGCACCGCTATCGCAGGGATCAATGTCGGTAAAAATGCAATAACCTCGATCGAAGATGCGCATTTTGATTACGTCTCAGCCATGCAACGTGTTTATTCTCAAGCCGACTACATTACGGTAAACATTTCTTCGCCAAACACCAAGTCCTTAAGAGATCTGCAAAACGAATCGTTTTTAGATGATTTATTATTGAAAATCAAAACTGCCCAGAAGAAGTGTGAGAAGGTGCACAAGCGATATGTACCAATCGCCTTAAAGGTCGCCCCTGATCTCGAGATCGACGAAATTGAAACCATCGCCGAATTGCTAATGTCACATCAATTTGACGCTTTAATTGCGACCAATACTACCGTTGCACGGCCCGATAGCCTATTGAGTCAACATGCTAGTGAAACGGGTGGCTTAAGTGGCGCACCGGTGAGAGACATGTCAACAGAATGCATTCGACAGTTCTATCGTTTGCTTAAAGGACGCGTTCAAATTATTGGTGTAGGTGGCATAAAAAATTCTGATGATGCCTGGGAAAAATTGATAGCCGGCGCTGACTATCTGCAAATCTACAGCCAATTTATTTATCAGGGGCCAGCCATGATTGGCGAAATTGTAAAGGGTCTGACGGCAAAAGTTCATTCCCATGGATTTGATGACCTACCGACCGCCTTAGAGGCCTTACGTAAATAACCCAAGAACTACTTTGCTATTTTTGCCAAAGCCTCCGAATTTGAGTAGACTGCGACCCGAGTCAACTGGGCAGTCGCCGCTTTGTAAAAAGGGGAGGAAAGTCCGGGCTCCGAAGAGCAGAGTGCCAGATAACGTCTGGGCGACGTGAGTCGACGGCCAGTGCAGCAGAAAGATACCGCTGCTTTCTTTAGAGAGTAGTAAGGGTGAAATGGTGCGGTAAGAGCGCACCGCGCAAGTGGTAACATGAGCGGCAAGGTAAACCCCACTCGGAGCAAGACCAAATAGGTGTTCGTTCTTCAAGTCGTTGACTTGAGGTTAAGGCGTTGCTCGCGTTGAACACGGGTAGGTTGCTTGAGGCATATAGCGATATGTGTCCTAGATGAATGACTGTCCTCGACAGGACCCGGCTTATAGGTTGGCTCGCACTAACTAATGTGATGACTCAGGAGTGTTGTATATCGCAACCCGTGAGTCTGATCATTGGTGTTCAATGGTGGCTACTGTGACCCTTTTTTGAGGATAAATATGAGACGCGCGGCAGCCCCCAGGTTATTCGAAATTATTATTGAGTCGAATTCTGACCATCTGAAATCCTTAGCAATGATGTGAGATAAAAGCATGAATGCAGGGTGATGGTTTCATCCTTCGTAGCCTCCAGCGAATTGAATCGCTGGTCCAATTAACGAACACCTCATTCTGGCGCGCACCGCGCGCTTCTTGATTCATAGGGTACTGCCTTAATCCCGCTTAGTTGCGCAATTTAAAGTGAATTTGTGCCTGTAATTATTCACAGTATGTGTTAATCTGAGTCAATGTAATCATTCTGGTTTCTCCAAGTCGCATTAACGAAACATAATGATAGGCAGAGTGCTAAATTAAGCTTGATGTGATTATTTATTAATCTAATATTAAATAATCCGTTGCGAATTAAAGTTAAAGTGATACTTTAAATAGCAATCTTAAGTCACATGGAAAAGTGAGCTAACTTACTGAAAGAAAAAGGTTTTCTTGTCAATTAATCCTTGACTCTATGTCGCTCGTCATAGATAGTGGCGAAATGTGGGTAATTGTGGGAATTTGAGGATAATTTCCCCTAAATTTCTAGAATTACAGAGCGAATACTAATAATAAGTGGACCTAAAGAGTCGTGGCGAGAGGAAGTAACCATATAAATCTAGATGCTAAGGGACGGATGTCTATTCCGACCAAGCTTCGTGACGCCCTGAGAGGGGAGTCGGAAGGCCGTCTGGTGGTTACGATCAGTCCAAGCGATCACTGCTTGTTGTTGTATAAGTTAGATGATTGGGATGCGGTAGAAGAAAAGCTAACCTCGTTGCCGACTCTAAATGCTCAGGTTCGTCAATTAAAGCGTATGTTGATTGGTCATGCTGATGACTGTGTTATGGATGCCAGTGGTCGTATTTTGCTGCCACAGCAGTTACGTGAATTCGCTAATATTGATCGAAAAGCTGTCTTGGTAGGGCAGGGTGACAAATATGAAATTTGGGATGAAGCGCACTGGGTTGCGCAACGCGAGTCCCTCTTGGCTGTTGAACTAGACGAATCGGCACTGCCGGTCGAGCTAGAATCACTTTCCTTCTAGAGGCTTACGATGACTACCTCTGAACTGCACATTCCTGTCTTAATGAGAGAGGCAGTCGACGCGTTGAATATTCGTGACGGTGGTGTGTATGTCGATGCCACTTTAGGTCGTGCCGGTCATGCGAGGCAAATCGCGCAGAGAATGGGTGATGATGGTAAGTTGATTGCATTTGATCGCGACCCACGAGCGATAGAGCTTGGTCGTGATGTGTTCAAGGGCGATAAACGGGTTGCTGTTATTCATAGTGAGTTCAGCCGGATGGCTGAGCTGCTTTCTGATAATGTGGGAATCGAGCACGTTGACGGAATACTAATGGATTTGGGTGTTTCATCGCCGCAACTGGATCAGGCGGAACGTGGTTTTAGCTTTATGCGTGATGGTGAATTGGATATGCGCATGGACACAACCAAAGGCGAGTCTGCGGCCGAATGGTTAGCGAGAGTCGAAGAGCGTGACCTGATGATGGTTCTATTCGACTTGGGTGAAGAAAAATTCGCGCGGAGAATTGCGAGAGCGATTGTTGCCGCGCGGGATGAAACCAAATTGGAAAGCACTTTGCAGTTGGCATCGATCATCTCGGATGCAACGCCCAAAAAAGATAAGAATAAGCACCCTGCGACTCGCAGCTTTCAGGCGATACGGTTGTACGTAAACCAAGAATTAAGTCAGGTGTCTCAAACGTTGCCGCAAGCGGTTCAACTGCTGCGCGAAGGCGGTCGATTGGCGGTGATTAGTTTTCACTCACTGGAAGATCGCATAGTTAAGCGTTTTATGCGCGAATTATCCACGCCTGATCTGCCTCCCAAAAACATCCCGGTTACTAAAGAGGCTTATCTGACGCCGTTGACGCTTTTGAGCAGAGCCGTTAAACCGAGTAAGCAGGAAGTGCAAGAGAATCCGCGCTCCAGAAGTTCTGTTTTGCGAATCGCGGAGCGAACTAACGTGCCATATCAAGCCTCAATGCAACGGCATAAATTGGGAGGCAAGCATGCGCGATAGTGTTATGTGGTTCCTGATTGGCAGTGTGGTTATTTCAGCGTTGTTCGTGGTGAATGTTCGGCATCAGCACCGGCTGGCCTACTTGGCGTTTCAAACCGAAGAGAGCAGGCGTGACCATCTAAACGACGAATGGGGTCAGCTCTTGATTGAGTCCAACGTGTGGGCTTCCGCGCAGCGCGTTGAGAAAGATGCGAGCAAGAGACTTTCTATGCGGGCGCCCGTCAAAGGGGAAGTTAAGTACATTGGTGAGGAATCGGTACCTGACGTAAAAGATTCTCATGTGGTAGGTGCTCGATAATGGCGAGAACCAAGTCATTGCCGGTGAAAACGCAAGGCAAAGGTCGTATCGACCTGCCTGCGAAAGAGGTGATTGTTCCGGTGTCAACTTGGCGTTATAACGTAATCGTCATTGTTTTCGGCGGGCTGTTTATTGGTCTGGGCGCGCGTGCTGTGCAGTTGCAGATCATTGATAATGATTATCTGCAGTCACAAGGTGATGCTCGATATTTGCGCGTGCAAAAAGAGCCGCCCACGCGAGGCATGATCACCGATCGTAATGGGCAGCCGATCGCGGTGAGCACACCGGTCGATTCCATTTGGATGCACCCTGCAACGATACTCCGTCAGCAACAAGAGTATTCATATAAAGAACTGACGAAGTTACTTGAAATGTCACCTGCCGAGTTGCTTGCGCAGGCGGAAAAGAGAAAAGAGCGAGAATTTGTTTATCTAAAACGCCATTTGCCGCCTCAATTGGCGAGCAAAATTCTAGCTCTGAATGTGCCAGGTATAAACAAGGTTAGAGAATACAAGCGATATTATCCCACCGGCCCAGTAATGGGGCATGTGCTCGGTTTTACCAATATTGATAATGAGGGTCAAGAAGGGCTAGAGCTGGCGTATGACGATCAATTAAAGGGCCAGGCCGGTCGCACTCAGGTGTTACGCGACAAGGTAGGTCACGTCGTCGAATACGTTGAACAGCTGGCTCGAGTTAGGCATGGCGACGATATTGCTCTAAGCCTCGATGCGCGCATTCAATATCTCGCGTATCGACATCTTCAAGCGGCGGTCAAAAAACATCAGGCGACGTCGGCATCGTTAGTTGCTTTGGATGCAAAAACCGGTGAAGTGTTGTCGATGATCAGTATGCCTGACTTTAATCCAAATGATCGAGGGGATTTGAAAAGTGCTCGTTTTCGAAATCGCTCTATCACTGATTCTTATGAGCCGGGATCAACGGTTAAGCCGATCACGGTGGCAATGGCATTGCAGGCAGGAGTCGTAGAGCCGGATACCATGGTTGATACCGAGAAAGGGTTTTATTACATCGGTCGCAGCCGTATTAATGATACAAAGCCACTTGGGGAAATTAGCGTTTCGGAAGTCATTAAAAAATCAAGCAATATCGGCTCTGCCAAAATCGCAATGATGATGGATCCGAGTGATTTGTACGAGATTTATCGTGAGCTTGGGTTTGGTCGCTCGAATAAGCTTAAGCTTCAGGGTGAGCATAAAGGTTTGCTAGCAAATCGAAAAAAGCCGATTGAACACGCGACAATGAGCTATGGCTATGGTTTATCAGTAAACACACTGCAACTCGCTCGTTCGTACCAAGCGCTTGCTAATAATGGTGTTTTGTTGCCTGTGAGTTTGCATCCTGTAGATAAAGTGCCTAAGGGTAAGAGAGTATTTTCAAAGCACGTAACTGATCAGATAGCCTTGATGCTTGAGTCAGCCGTTAGTAATAAAGGAACCGCGCCAAAAGCGCGAGTTGACCAATATCGAGTAGGTGGCAAGACTGGTACCGCGCACCGAGTCGTAAATGGTCGTTATCAAGACGACAGTTACACCTCGTTATTCGCGGGTTTTGCTCCGATCAGTGATCCTGAAATAGTGTTGGTGGTATCGGTCAATGATCCCAAGGGCGTTGATTACTATGGAGGCTTAGTTGCCGCGCCCGTTTTCTCAGAAGTTATGGCGGGGGCCTTACGGCTACGTGGGGTGGCGCCTGACGCCATGACCGCACCGAAAGAAGAACCAGAATTAAAATTGATGATCTCAAGGCCCGTAGCGGCCCTGGAATCAACTAAGGCAGTGGAGACCACCGAATGATGTCTCTGGCTAAGTTATTGTCCACAATTGGTGTTGCAACGGATTGTTCGGTTGAGGTTAATCAATTGGCAATTGACAGTCGCAAGGTGTCAAATGGTGCCTTGTTTTGCGCCTATAAGGGCGCTGCTGCCGATGGCCGCGACTACCTGCTACAAGCTCAACAGAATGGTGCGGTAGCAATTCTATATCAAGCCGGTGATTTTGTGCTGCCCAGCAACTTGCGCGTGCCGGCTTTTTCGATACCTGATTTGCAGGCAAAAATTGGCCAACTTGCTCATGAATTCTTTGGTCGAGCGTGTGATGAGATGCAAGTTTTTGGTGTGACTGGCACAAACGGTAAAACCACGTGCTGTTACTTACTGACACAAGCATTGACCAAGCTCGGAATGCAGGCGGCAATGATTGGCACTATCGGGGTAGGTAAGCTGGATTCTTTGGCATCGGCAGATCATACGACGCCTGACCCTATCGTATTGCATGAGACTTTGGCGCGCTTTAAAGCTGAGGGTATCACTCAGGTATGCATGGAAGTTTCATCTCATGCTCTGGATCAGGGGCGCGTAAACGGCGTCGAGTTCTTCTGCACACTGTTTACCAATTTGAGTCACGATCATCTTGATTACCATGGTGATATGGAGTCTTACGGCGCAGCGAAACGTCGCTTGTTCACTGAGTTTCATAGCGAGCTAGTGGTGACCAATATACGCGATTCATTGGGATCGTCATTAGTGGATGTTGCCAATGCTGATTTTATTGTCTCATACGGTGAAGGCGGCGATGTTTTTGCGGATGAGGTTAAGCTGGGTGCCGAAGGAATCGAGTTTGAATTTGAATGCAATGGCGTTGAATTTTCAGCCAGTACTCCTTTGATTGGTGCCGTTAACGTGCCGAATGTCGAGATGTTGGTTGCCACCTTGTTGGCGTTAAGTACGTCGATAGAAGATATTCAATTGATTCTGGAGTCGCTTTCGCCTGCGCCTGGACGCATGGAGCTGTATCGCGGCACGAACAGTGCCAGTGTGGTTGTCGATTATGCGCATTCCCCAGATGCGCTCGAAAAGGCGTTACGGTCTGTAAGAGAGCATTGCGACGGCCAGTTATGGTGTGTGTTTGGCTGTGGTGGAGACCGTGATCAAGCGAAACGAGCGGTGATGGGAAAGGCGGCCGATAAGTATGCCGATAAGATTATTGTCACCAATGATAATCCGCGCTCAGAAGACCCCACGCACATCGCCGAGCAGATAGTTTCAGGTATTCAAGGTGACCATCAAATTGTGCTTGACCGAGCTGAGGCGATTGCCGTATCCGTAGAATTGGCTAAGCCTCATGATTGGGTATTGATTGCTGGAAAAGGGCATGAATCCACACAGCAAATTGGAGACCAGTTTTTATCTTTCTCTGATCGAATGCAAGTGCAAGCAGCACTGAGGTTGGCGTCATGATGCAATTATCTCAAGTTGCACACGTGGTTGATGGCCAGCAATCAGGTTCGGATGTAATGTTGCGGAATGTCAGTATTAATAGCCGAGAAGATTGCGAAGGTCGATTGTTTGTCGCATTGAAAGGCGAAAACTTCGATGCACATGAGTTTGTAATTCAAGCCGAGAACGCAGGCGCTGCCGCGTTAATGGTAGAGCGATCCATAGAAACTAATCTGCCAATGGTGACTGTGAAAAGTACTCATCAGGCATTGATCGATTTAGCCACTTGGTGGCGTGCACAGTTTGTTCTGCCGTTAGTAGGGGTTACAGGCAGTGTCGGTAAAACCACGGTTAAAGAGATGTTGGCGTGTATCTTTGCTGAATTTGGTGAGGGCGTGGTAACAAAAGGAAATCTGAATAACGAAATTGGAGTGCCGCTAACTCTGATGCGTTTGACGCCTGAAGACCGCTACGCGATTATCGAAATGGGTATGAATCATGCTGGCGAAATTGGTCGTTTAAGCACCATGGCAAAGCCCACAGTTGCGTTGGTGAATAATGCCGCTGCTGCGCATTTGGAAGGTCTAGGCTCGATAGAGGCAGTTGCCCAAGCCAAAGGCGAAATCTATCAAGGTTTATCTGCTGATGGTATCGCGGTCATCAATGTCGATGACGACTTCGCTGAATTATGGCTCGAACTTGCAAAAGAACACTCAATTATTTCTTTTGGCTTGTCCTCCAAGGCGGATGTGAGTGGTCGTTACCAAGAGAATAAAAATGGTTTGGTAATCAAAGTCAGAGCTAAAGGGCAAAAACTGAAAATCAAATTGAATACGGTGGGCGAGCACAGTGTGAGGAACGCGCTTGCGGCGGTTGCAGTGGCGATAGCGGCTAAAATTCCTGTGGAGAATATTGAGGCAGGCTTGGCGAAATTTAAGCCAGTCGGTGGCCGATTGAATATTGAGACAGTCGGAGGAGTTGAGGTGATTGACGACACCTATAATGCGAACCCTGCGTCGATGCGAGCGGCCATCAATGTATTGGTTGAAAAACAAGATAATTGTTTAATTGTTGGCGACATGGCTGAGCTTGGCGCGGCTGCAGAAGTAGAGCATCGAAACTTGGGTGAGCAAGCAGCAAAGCGTGGCGTAAAGAAGTTGTACGCGTGCGGAGACTATGCGCAGTTGGTAGCGGCAGGGTTTGGCGAAGGCGCAATGGCATTCGACGATCAAGCCGATTTATTGGCTCATTTAAGCCAGGATGATTTGTCCGGAACAATTTTAGTAAAGGGGTCTCGCTCTGCAAGAATGGAGCGAGTGGTAGATGCATTGCATAAATTACTGGCAGAGTATGCGCCAGTTTCAAGCCGGGGTGAACACTAATGTTGTATGCACTATTTAATGCGCTGTCTGAGCAATACAGCTTCTTAAATGTATTTCAGTACATAACGTTCCGAGCAATTTGTTCGGTGTTAACGGCATTGACAGTTTCACTGGTGCTCGGCCCGGTTATGATTCGTAAATTGAGTGTTTATAAAATAGGTCAAACAGTCCGTAAGGACGGCCCGCCAACCCATTTCGATAAAGTTGGTACACCGACCATGGGGGGCTTGCTGATTTTATTGTCGGTGATGTTGTCCACTCTATTATGGGCGGATATGACGAACCGTTTTGTTCAAATTACCTTATTTACGTGCTTCTTTTATGGCTTGATCGGCTGGTATGACGATTATCAAAAGCTAGTGCATAAGGACCCTGTTGGCATGGGGTCGCGCAACAAATTTCTGAGTCAAAGTATTATCGCTGCAGTTGCCGCATACTGGCTCTTCGCGACTGCGCAGACTCCGATTGAAACCTCGTTAATCATTCCGTTTTTCAAAGGCGTTGCTATTCCATTGGGAATTATGTTTTTGCCGCTGACCTACTTTGTGATCGTAGGCACCAGCAACGCTGTTAACCTTACAGACGGTTTAGACGGTTTAGCAATTGTGCCTACTGCAATGGTGGCCGGGGCCTTGGCTGTTTTTTGTTATTTATCAGGCCATGTGGTGTTTGCCGATTATTTGCAGATTCCACAGATTGCAGGTACCGGAGAAGTGGCAATTTTTTGTGCCGCTTTAGTCGGTGCCGGACTTGGTTTCCTATGGTTCAACACCTACCCAGCTCAGGTTTTTATGGGAGACATAGGGTCATTGTCTCTAGGCGCTTCGCTTGGCGTGGTAGCGGTGATTGTCCGTCAAGAATTAGTGCTGTTCATTATGGGCGGAATTTTTGTGCTTGAAACGGTATCCGTGATTCTTCAGGTTGCTTCGTTCAAACTCACAGGCAAGCGCATATTCCGTATGGCTCCAATTCACCATCATTTTGAATTAAAGGGTTGGCCTGAGCCTCGTGTGATTGTTCGTTTCTGGATTATCAGCCTTGTGCTGGTGCTGATCGGTTTAGCAACGCTTAAGGTTCGGTAGGGATATTCAGTAAACACATGTCTTCACAAACTTACAATCCTGAACAAACAATCGTAGCGCAATATCGTTGTGCTACGGTGATTGGATTAGGCGTGACCGGATACAGCGTGGCGCGATATTTATTAGCGCGCGGCCTAGGTGTAATCGTGTTGGATTCTCGGCTAAAGCCCCCTTTGGCCGCCGAGTTCGAACGAGAGTTTCCAGAGGTGGAAACGAAATTTGGCGCTTTTTCGCAAAACGATCTAGACGGTGCGGATTTGATCATTGCAAGCCCAGGCGTTTCACTCGCAGAGCCGATGTTGAAGCAAGCTAAAAATAACGGTGCGCACATAGTTGGTGATATCGAGCTGTTTCTTCAGGAGAACAGCATGCCGTTGATTGCGATCACTGGATCAAATGGCAAAAGCACCGTGACAACACTGGTTGGAAAGATGTGTGCCGACGCTGGCTTGAAGCCTCTTGTGGCAGGAAACATTGGCAAACCAGCATTAGATGCGCTTACTGATCAACAGGAATTCAGCTTGGTTGTGCTAGAGCTATCAAGTTTCCAATTGGAAACAACGCACACCATCCCTGCTGAGTCTGCGGCAATTTTGAACATAAGCCCGGATCATATGGATCGTTACGATTCCATGGGAGATTACGTGTTAGCCAAGGCGCGCATTATTCGAAGTGCAAAACGTGCAATATTGCCGCGACACGATGAGTGGTTAGCTCAGATAACGAATGCAAATGAAATATTAAGTTTCGAATTGGATCAGCCCCTCACGGAGAATGACTACGGAGTAATTCGAAAGTCAGGTAAACGTTGGTTGATGAAGGGTGACAAACGCTTAATGCCGTTGCGTGACATTCCGTTAATCGGCTTGCACAATGTCAAAAATGTGTTGAGTGCTTTTGCTCTGGTTGATTTCCTAGATCTGCCGCTTGATGGCTTGGTTAATACCGTATTGAACTTCAAGGGCTTGCCGCACCGGATGCAAACTATTGCCGCAGCCAACGATGTGTCCTGGGTAAATGATTCCAAAGCCACCAACATCGGTGCAACCGCTACCGCGCTAAACAACCTTGAACAAAAAGTAGTTTGGATTGCTGGAGGGCAGAGCAAAGGGGCTGACTTTAACGAGCTTAGTTCGATCGTTAACTCCAATATCAAACAACTGATTCTCATTGGCGAAGATGCACCTCTGATTGAGCAGGCGCTAAGCGGTTTGTTGTCAATTTCTTTTGCAGACGATATGCAAGACGCGGTTACGAAAGCCGCAAGTATCGTGAGAGCCGGTGAGATAGTGTTGCTAAGCCCGGCCTGCGCGAGTTTCGATATGTATCGCAGTTTCGAGCATCGTGGTCAGGAATTCGAACGATGTGTTCAGCAGATGCTAGGTGGTGCCGTATGACAAATGCGTCACTGCAAGCAACCCGTTTCGGTCCTGAGGCAAACTCCGCTGGCGTGGATTCCATATTGTTGGGCACGTTTATCTCTCTGCTAATGCTCGGTCTGGTGATGGTTTTTTCATCGACCATTGCGATGGGCAGCCAGGATTTAACGACCAATACCTCTCATTTTTGGCGCCAATTGGTGCACATGATATTGGGCGTGGGTCTTACGGCTGTGGTCGCAAGTATTCCGGTTTGGATTTGGCAACGCTTAAGCTTTCCTCTGCTAATTTTAGCAATCATATTATTAATCGTCTTATTGTTTTTGGGACGAGAAGTTAATGGTTCAACTCGTTGGTTGGTATTTGCTGGTTTCCGCTTACAGCCAGCCGAGTTTGCGAAGCTCGGTATTGTATTGTACGCAGCGAGTTACTTGACTCGTAGACAGGCTGAAATAACCAAGTTTTCGAAAGGCATTGTCAATATGGGTATTGTGCTGGCCATCGTTGGTGGCTTGCTGTTGATGCAGCCCGACTTTGGCAGTTTCGTGGTAATGGTGATTACCGTAGGGTTGATGATGTTTCTGGGAGGTATACGCATTAGTCATACCTTTTTGTGTTTGGCGGTTGTTGGTGTCGCTATGTCATTGATGGTTGGTACGTCAGATTATCGTATGCGTCGTCTAATGAATTTCGTAAATCCTTGGGAAGATCCTTATGGTGCTGGCTTTCAATTAACTCAAGCATTGATTGCTGTTGGTCGAGGTGAAGTGTTTGGTGTCGGTTTAGGTGCGAGTATTCAGAAGCTCTATTACCTGCCACATGCGAACAACGATTTTATATTAGCTGTGATCGGCGAAGAGCTAGGTTTGATCGGAATTATTCTCGTAATCGGCTTGTACGCAACACTATTACAACGTGCATTGGTCATTTCCCGCACCGCCGAATTGGTTGGGCGTGTATATGCCTCTCGTTTGGCACAAGGCGTCGGCTTTCTGCTTGTCTTCCAAGCGGTAATTAATATCGGAGTTAACTTGGGTGTGTTGCCGACCAAAGGCTTAACCCTACCGTTTATTAGTTATGGTGGTAGCAGTATGCTGGTTTGTTGTATTGCGATGGGGCTTTTATTTGGCGTTGATCGCCAGAATCGAAAACGAGACACAAGTGCCGTTACAAAGAAAACCAGAAGGAAGGCTGCGGTTGGAGGTGCAATCGCATGAGTGATTCGCGGATTATGGTAATGGCTGGTGGAACCGGTGGGCATGTATACCCAGCGCTGGCGGTAGCGAAAGAATTGCGTCGCGCGGGTACGCAGATCACTTGGCTAGGATCCCAGCGGGGTTTGGAGTCTAGAGTTGTGCCGGCCAACAATATCGATATCGAATGGATATCGGTAGAAGGTTTGCGAGGCAAAGGTGCTCTAAGCTTATTGACAGCGCCATTCAAACTTATTCACGCAATGTGGCAGAGTGCCAGTGCAATTCGAAGGGTAAAGCCCGATTGTATTCTGGGCATGGGCGGCTTCGTATCTGGGCCGGGCGGATTAGTGGCGAGAATGATGAGACGACCATTAATAGTGCATGAGCAAAATGCGGTCGCTGGCTTAACTAATAAATACTTGGCAAAACTGGCCAATCGCGTTCTGTGTGGATTTCCGAATGTCGAGGATTTACCGAACACGGCGATGTGGGTCGGCAACCCTGTGCGTCAGAGCATCGAGCCTGCGCACACCAATTCTTCAGACAAAATTAATGTTTTAATCATTGGCGGAAGTCAAGGAGCTCATTCCTTTAACCTTAAATTGCCGATTGTATTTGCTGGAATGGACACTCGCCAGATTTCCATCTGGCATCAATCCGGCCGCGGTCGAGACAAAGAGGTTGTGGAGTCATATGCGGCTCGAAATGTTGACGCCAAAGTCAGCGAGTTTATTGATGATATGGCCGAAGCATACGCGTGGGCTGATATGTTGATTTGCCGATCGGGTGCGATGACTGTGGCTGAATGTTGCGCGGCAGCGAAGCCCGCATTACTTGTGCCGTATCCGTTTTCGGCTGGCGATCACCAGGAGAAGAATGCCTTAGCGATGGTAAACGCGGGTGCGGGGAAAATGGTGCTCAATCATCAACTGGATCAGCAAGAGTTTAGTCAAGCACTCCAAGCGATGTTGCGCGATAAAGAAACGCTAAGAGACATGGGGCGACAAGCTCATACATTACATAAACCTGATGCATTAAAAGACGTGGTGGCAGTATGTCAGGAGTATCTTAGTGCGTAATCGAGTAAATACAATTCACTTCGTTGGGGTAGGCGGCAGTGGCATGTCGGGGATTGCTGAAGTCTTAGTCAATCTCAAGTACAACGTCAGTGGCTCTGACATCAGTGATAGTCCGGTAACTGAACGCTTAAGAGCGGCTGGGGTAAATGTGGTAATTGGTCATCACATCGACAACATAAAGGGCACTGACGTGGTTGTGGTATCAACGGCCATCGATAAAACCAATCCTGAAGTATCCGGTGCCATTGATGCCGGAATTCCGGTAATTCCTCGCGCTGAAATGCTGGGTGAATTGATGCGCTTTCAACAAGGTATAGCGGTGGCTGGAACACATGGTAAGACAACTACGACCAGCTTGGTATCTGCCATATTAATTGCTGGCGGACTGGACCCTACCTTCGTGGTGGGCGGTCTAATTAATAGCGCGGGGGTTAATGCAAAACTAGGGCAAGGTGATTACCTGGTGGCTGAAGCCGACGAAAGCGATGCATCGTTTTTAAACCTAAAGCCCGAAATGGCGATAGTGACGAATATTGATGAAGATCATATGGTGACCTATGAAGGTGACCTCGGAACACTAAAGAAAACCTTTGTTACTTTTTTGCAAAATCTCCCGTTCTACGGCTTGGCTGTTTTGTGCCAGGATGACGAGAACGTGTGTTCAATTCGCGACCAAATTCATAAGCCAATAGTGTCTTATGGTTTGAGTGATGAAAGCGATTATCGAGCCTATGACCTTATTCAATCGGGTCAGACAATGACGTTTAAGGTAGCTCGACCAAATCGCGCAATTGATCTAGACGTCGAGCTTTCGATACCGGGTGAACACAACGTGTTAAATGCGACCGCCGCGATTGCCATTGCGTCTCATCTGGGTGTGAGCGATCAGGCCATCGAAAACGGTTTGAGGGAGTTTCAAGGTGTCGGGCGGCGCTTTCAAGTTCTAGGTGATGTCGAGTTAAATGGAAAGGTAATTACGGTTGTTGATGACTATGCGCATCATCCAGTGGAACTCAATGCGACGCTAACCGCAGCGCGAGGTTGTTGGCAAGACCGTCGTCTGGTTGCTGTATTTCAGCCGCACCGTTATAGCCGTACATACGATTTGTTCGATGATTTCGTTACGGTTCTGTCAGAGCAACAAGACCTGCTTTTATGCGACGTCTACCCCGCTGGAGAGCAGGCGATCAGCGGCGCTACCGGTCAAGCTTTATCGCAAGCCATACGGGTGAGAGGGGCTAGCAATCCTGTCTTTGTGGCAGACGTTGATGAGCTAGCAAGTGTGTTAGCACCCATAGTGCAAGACGGTGACGTCATTTTGGCAATGGGAGCCGGTAGCATCGGCAGAGCCATTAAACAGTTTTATCAAGAATTTGCATTAGAGGGTCGAGTCAATGGATAAAATCTCGCCATCTATGCGCACAAAATTGGGTAAGGTTGCCGTACTTATGGGTGGGGTTTCGGCCGAACGTGAGGTCTCATTACTCAGCGGAGCCGCCGTGCTGGAAGGCTTGAAATCCATGGGTGTGGACGCTCATGGTGTCGATGCAACCCCCAGTAATATTGGTGAACTTAAAACCCTGGGTTTTGATAGAGCTTTCGTGATTTTGCATGGTCGCTGGGGTGAAGATGGAGTTGTTCAAGGTGCCTTACAGGCAATTGGCTTGCCCTATACGGGTAGCGGCGTGTTGGGCTGTGCTCTGGCCATGGATAAAGTTAGAACGAAGCAAATTTGGCAGACTCTCGGGCTTCCAACCGCTAAGTACAGAGTATTGAGCAGTGAGTCTGATCTTGATGGTCTGATCGAGGAACTAGGTCTGCCCTTATTTCTAAAACCTGCTCGCGAGGGCTCCAGTGTTGGTGTGGGGAAGGTGACTGAGAAATCAGAGCTGCTCGAGGTTTATCGTAAATCTGCGCGAATTGGTGATGAAGTTTTGGCGGAACAATTCATCGCTGGGGCAGAGTTGACGGTCACTATTCTTAAAGGCCAAGCCTTGCCTGTGGTTCGAATGTCAACCGACAATGAATTTTATGATTACGAGGCAAAGTATGAATCGGATGACACTCAATATTTTTGCCCAGCAGGCTTAGAGGAACCGTTAGAGATGGCGGTACGCGACCTAGCATTGAGAGCCTTCAATGCGCTTGATTGTTCGGTTTGGGGCCGAGTCGATGTAATGCTGGACTCCAACCAGCAGCCGCTATTGTTAGAGGTTAATACTGTGCCTGGTATGACTAGTCACAGTTTAGTGCCTATGTCTGCCGCAGCCACCGGGAGACGCTTTGAGGACTTAGTGATCGAGATTTTGCTGACCACTCTTGAGCAAGGAGGGCAACGGTAAATGAGCGAGCAACGCGCCTTTGCTAATCAAGAGAGAGAATATCAAGCACGCCGCCTTGGTAAGCTCGGGCGTGCCGTGTTGATGACGTGTGCCTCTATCTTGTCGTTTGTTGCGGTTAGTTTACTTGTGGCGGATCACTTATATCGTCCTGACACGTTTAAAATAGACCGACTAAAAATTACTGGGCAACTCCGATATGTTGATCCAAGCACGATTGAATCCGCGGTGCTTGATAAGGTGTCTGGGAACTTTTTTTCACTCGATTTGAATCGTATTAAGGCTGATGCCGAAAAGCTTGCTTGGGTTGAAAGTATTGATGTACGTCGCGAGTGGCCAGATACCTTGGTGTTGAGTGTACACGAGCATCGTCCAGCGATGCGCTGGGGAAAAGATAAGTGGGTAAGTACTAATGGCGTTGTTATCGAACTGCCGGAATCTATCGCTGCAGAGAGAGTTGTAGAGCTGAATGGAAGTGTTTCACAAGCCAAACGTATTTTGTTGCAAGCGACTCTCTGGAAGAAAGAGCTAATGAATCAAGGTTTGCAGTTGAGAGGCGTTGCATTGAGTGAAAGCGAAGCTTGGACATTAAAATTGTATTACCAAGGCTTCGACGCTGAGTTTGATTTGTTACTTGGTCATGAAAAGGTTGACGAACGGTTGCGTCGTTTTGAGTTGCTCTTTAATCGGCAATTCAAATTTTCCGATCGGCCGTTAAAACGAGTTGACGCTCGTTACCCGGATGGTTTGGCTGTGCAACAAGCAAAGCCTGTTTTAAGTAGTAAACACGCATCGTCATTAGAATTGGCGATTGCCATGAATAACTAGCACTAGCGCGATATTGCAATGAGCAAAAAAGACGAAAGTAGACTAATAGTTGGTTTGGATATTGGCACATCCAAAGTGCTCGCCATTGTTGGTGAGGTTAACGCCGATGATGAAGTTGAAATCATTGGTTATGGTCATCATCCTGCAACTGGCATGCGCAAAGGAGTGGTTGCCAATATCGAAGAGACTGTAACGGCTATTCAACGTGCTGTTGAAGAAGCCGAGCTGATGGCCGGTTGTCAGATTTACTCAGTGTTCGCCGGCATTGCGGGTGCACATATCAACAGCTTTAATTCTCACGGTGTGGTCGCGGTTCGAGATAGTGAGGTGGATGAAAGCGATGTTGATCGAGTAATCGAATCAGCTAAAGCGGTCGCAATTCCGAACGACCAATCGATTCTCCATGTATTGCCACAAGAGTACATTATCGATGGCCAAGAAGGCATTCGTCATCCTATTGGTATGAATGGTATTCGCTTAGAAGCGAACCTGCATATGGTGACCGCCTCGGTAAGTTCCGAAAAGAATATCGAAAAATGCATTCGGCGATGTGGCCTCGAAGTGGATGACATAATTTTGGAACAATTAGCGTCGTGTGAATCGGTGCTAACCATGGATGAGAAAGAGTTGGGAGTATGTTTGGTTGATATTGGGGGAGGCACCACCGATATTGCGGTCTATTCAGAAGGCGCGGTCAGGCACACCGCGGTTATTCCAGTGGCTGGTGATCAGATCACCAATGATATCGCAATTGCATTGCGAACACCTACTGCCTCGGCGGAAGAAATTAAGAAACGTTACGGTTGTGCGTTGAGGCAAATGGCTGCTGTCGATGAGAGCATCGAAGTGCAAACAGTCGGTGATCGCCCATCGCGTAAGCTCAGTAAGCAAACGCTGGCCGAGGTGGTTGAACCTCGCATAGAAGAGTTGTTCGAGCTCATTCGTGTCGACCTCAGACGCAACGGTTTCGAACACCTGATTCGTTCTGGTGTTGTGCTTACTGGAGGCAGCTCAAAGATGGAAGGAATGATCGAGCTCGCGGAAGAAATCTTTCATTTGCCGGTAAGACTTGGCATGCCGAAGTATTTAGGCGGCTTGAGCGAAGTGGTTAAAAATCCAATTTATTCAACGGGTGTTGGCTTGGTTCAATTTGGACACGCTAACCAGAGTGGGTCAAAGAAAAAGACCAAAACAGAATCTAAAATCAGTTCGATACTTCAGCGAGTAAAGCACTGGTTTCAAGGTAATTTTTAGAATTTAAATAACGGGAGTTAAACATGTTTGAACTATTAGATACGATTGACCAACAAGCGGTCATCAAAGTCGTTGGTGTCGGTGGTGGCGGTGGAAACGCTGTTAACTATATGCAGATGTCCAATATTGAAGGTGTGGAATTTATTAATGCGAATACCGACGTGCAAGCCTTGCAAACCTCTGATTGTCCGACAATTTTACAATTAGGCGGCAATTTAACGAAAGGTTTGGGTGCAGGTGCAGATCCTGATATTGGTCGTCAAGCAGCCATTGAAGACCGTGAACGCATTGCTGAATCTTTGGCGGGTAGCGATATGGTTTTTATTACCGCCGGTATGGGAGGGGGGACCGGAACCGGTGCCGCTCCGGTAATTGCTGAAATCGCTCGAGACATAGGCGCTCTTACGGTCGCGGTTGTAACTCGTCCATTTAGCTTCGAGGGAGCACGCCGTGCAAAATTGGCCGATCAGGGTTTGAAGCTGTTAAAGGAGTCGGTTGACTCATTGATTACTATTCCGAACGAGAAGCTTTTGGAAGTCATGGGTAAAGAGGCGTCATTACAAGACGCTTTTGCGATGGCAAATGATGTGCTACGAAATGCAGTTCAAGGTATTTCAGAACTGATCACCAGTCCAGGTCTTATCAATGTGGATTTCGCTGACGTTAAAACCGTAATGTCTGAAATGGGGCAGGCGATGATGGGTGCTGCATCGGCAACGGGTGCAACTCGAGCGTCAGAAGCAGCGCGTAATGCACTTAGCAGCCCGCTATTGGAAGATACTAATATCCGCGGTGCTAAAGGGATATTGGTTAATGTAACTGCCGGCCCAGATCTGTCGATCGGAGAATTCGGTGAAGTGGGTGGTATGATTCGCGATATGGCATCGGATGATGCAACGGTCGTAATCGGCACCTCGATTGATGCTGAGATGAAAGATGAGCTTCGCGTCACCATGGTTGCTACGGGAATTATGGACGGCTCGGATCAGGCGGTAAAGCAACCGAAAATGGAAGTTGTGCAACAAGTAGGTAAAGCGGTCGGCAGTGATTATGACGCAAAAAGTGCTTCGTTCGATAGATCAAATGGTTACGAGCGTAGCACTACAACAGGGCAATATGATTCTTTAAACGAGAACGAAGCGTCGGAATCGCTGTTGGTTTCTGGTACTCGAGGGCGTGATTCGTCGGAATTACCCTTGTTCGATACCGAAGGACAGAAAGGTTTGGACGTTCCAACGTTCTTGCGTCGTCAGGCCGATTAATGAATCGATGTTTAGGCTTGTTATGAGTTAGTTGGTTCACATTATGTTTGACAAATGTAAAATTAAGCTTTACGCCTTATTAATACTGGGCGCGAGGCCTACACAATTACTCCCGTTTCGTGTAGGATTTGCGCCTTGTCTTTATGATGTTGGACGTTTTTAGTATTTATGACTACTAACGTGATAAAAAGCATGATGTGGACTGTAAAATGACTCATAAAGTTCACTTTTCTGTCATAATCAGTGGAATGCCTAAGCTTTTACCCAGAGTGCGGCATTGCATTGCAACGTTGGGGTATCATTAGTGGCTCCGGTATTGCGTATAATAAACAGAAAAGTGATGCAACGAACCTTGATGAACTGGCCCCCAATAGCTACTTGCTTATGATCCATCAACGCACTCTTAAAAACGTGATACGTGCCACTGGCGTAGGCCTCCACACTGGCGAAAAAGTGTATTTGACGCTTAGGCCCGCCGCAGTTGATACCGGTATTGTATTTCGTCGCGTTGATTTAGACCCTGTTGTCGAATTACGAGCCGATCCTAATCAGGTAGGGGACACGCGTTTGTCTACAGCGTTGCAGGAAGGCGACGTTTCTGTTTCTACTATCGAACATCTTATGTCGGCACTCGCTGGGCTCGGCATTGATAACGTATACGTGGAGATAACTTCTCCAGAAGTGCCCATAATGGATGGCAGCGCAGCTCCATTTGTGTTTTTGGTTCAATCCGCAGGCGTGATTGAACAAACGGCGCCAAAGAAATTTATTCGAGTTAAAAAACCGATAAAAATAGAAGATGGCGATAAATGGGCTAAATTCGAGCCATTCGAAGGCTTCAAAGTGTCTTTCGCTATAGATTTTGATCACCCAATTTTCGCCAAATCCCCCCAGAAAGCCACTGTCGATTTTTCAACGACATCATTTGTGAAAGAAGTGAGTCGAGCTAGAACCTTTGGTTTTATGCACGAAGTAGAAGCCCTGCGCGAAGCAGGTCTTGCATTAGGGGGAAGTCACGACAACGCGATTGTTATGGATTCTTATACGATTCTGAATGACGATGGTCTGCGTTATGAAGATGAATTCGTAAAACATAAAATTTTAGATGCGATTGGAGATCTATATTTATTAGGTCACCAATTGATCGGTGCGTTTAGCGCCTATAAGTCCGGACATGCTCTTAATAATAAATTGTTGAGAGCGTTAATTGCGCAACCTGATGCTTGGGAGTTGGTCACCTATGATGATCCTGCTGAAGCGCCGATTGCGTTTATGCATTTAGCAAACGCCTAGTTAAAGTCACACTGGTTGAAGCAGCGTTACTGCTCGATCGTTTTATGTGGCTTTTTTTAGTGTGTCAGCTAAACGCTTTAAGGAAGCGGCCAATTGCTCGTTTTTGATGAGGGATTGAGTTGCTTCTAGTGATTTAACGGAAGCGTCTGATGGCTTAGGCCACATGTTTCTTGATTGCGGCGAGTTTTTTGGTTGAGGCGTGGGTTCCACGTCTGGTGATCTCGCTGCATCGCTGTTTGACGG
Source organism: Arenicella sp. (assembly GCA_965230315.1). Lineage (GTDB taxonomy): Bacteria > Pseudomonadota > Gammaproteobacteria > Arenicellales > Arenicellaceae > Arenicella. The sequence goes on along the minus strand of CBDDKT010000002.1, from coordinate 1,477,466 downwards.
CTTATTAAGTGTCATTTGAACACGTACCGCTTGTACGTGGTCAATACCTGCGCTTCTTATGGCTTCTAATAAGTCATTTTGCTGATGTTTAATGATTGTTGCGGTGCTTGGTTGTTGGCAACTAATCGTCAGCACACCTTGGTTGATATACGCAGGCGAGGCGAACTCTGAGATTGATGTGCCGATTTGGTCGCTACACCATTTTTGCCATATTGGTGTAACGCTTAATAATTGATTTTGCGTTTCATTGAGCTGTCGCAGAAACGGCAAACGATTGAGTATATTTGAAACATTTTGCTTGCGCTTAGTGCTGTTGGGCGACTTTAGGCGCAGTGAATTGCTTAACGGTTTATTTGATCGTGATTTAGTTTGTGGCTTTTGAGGTTTGTCGTCTGAATTCGGCATAGCTCGAATATAACATTTTAGAAAATAAAATAGTGTTGGGTTTATTTTGAAAATCATTTTATTAAAAGACAATACTGCTAAGAATGGGGCGTTTTGCCTCTCTGGTCACAAATTGTTGTTCAGTGGTATTGCTCTGCTTGTTGCTCTACCCATTAGTTTAGGACTGGTTACCTATTGGGTTGTATCGGCGATTGATCGCTCGTTGAACCCCTTTGTCGATCCTCAGTATCGAATTGCGGTTGAATCCAGAGTAAATGAGCAGCAACAAGAGATTCTTAAAACTAGGGATTATGTTCGTCAGCATATGGATGTTCTAGGTCGTCGAATTGGCAGTTTGCAAGCTCAAGTATCCAGGATAAACGCGGTAGAAATGCGTATTGCTGAGGCGTCAGGCATCAACCTCCAAGATTTTCAATTTGAACAAGACCCACCTGTTGGCGGTGTCATCGATGCCGAAAGTGTTGATTCTGAGCAAATCGACATCGAAAACGCGATTGTCGCAATCGAGAAAGAATTGGCGCTTCGCGAATCTGAAATTGCCGCTGTTGATTTTCTACTTTCGCGAAACAGCCTTGAAACGCAACAAACACCGGCCGGTTGGCCAGTGCAAGGAGGGTGGGTGTCTTCCAATTTTGGTACTCGACTACACCCAATTTCAGGTAAAAAACAATTTCATCGAGGTGTTGATATCCCCGGTAAGGAGGGAAGTGCGGTACTCGCGGTTGCAGATGGTGTTGTTACTCGGTCTCAGAGAAGCAGCACCTTTGGCTGGGTTGTTGAAATCGACCATGGTGATAGTTATTCAACGCTATATAGCCATAACCGAAAGAATTTGGTAGCTCAAGGTGAAACGGTCATTAAAGGACAGGCAATAGCCGAGATTGGTTCAACAGGCCGCTCGACTGGACCCCATGTTCATTTTGAAGTTTCTAAAAATAATCGAAACATTAATCCTGTTCGGTACTTGTACAAAAAGTTCTAATGACTGCGCGTTTTTATTGAACAAATAAAAGGGCGCATGCGCCCTTTTTTAATACCTCTAACATTTATATGTAATTCAGGATAGGCTAACTCATTTTAGTGTTTAAATTCCCACGATGTAGAAGCGGCTATATGCGAATGTTGATTCGAATAGTTTCTTGGAATTTAAGTTTAAAGCCTTATACTTGAATGATATTCGACACAAAACGTGTCTAAAACCCATAGCAATTGGCTGTAAAGAGCTCTTAATCAGATAACAATAATTAGGTCCACCTGTGTTAAAGAAAATTTTTGGTAGTCGTAATGACCGATTGGTCCGAAAAATGTCCAAACGAGTCAAAAAAATTAACGACTTGGAGGCGTCTTTTCAGAGCCTTAGCGATACGGAATTAAAAGCCAAGACTGCTGAGTTTCGCTCTCGCTTAGAGAAGGGTGAGACACTGGATGATTTATTGAACGAAGCGTTCGCTGCAATGCGCGAAGCGTCGGTTCGTGCCCTTGGTATGCGACATTATGATGTTCAGCTAATTGGTGGAATGGTTCTGCACAAGGGGCAAATATCGGAAATGAGAACCGGTGAGGGCAAGACCTTAATGGCGACCTTGCCCGCTTATTTGAATGCTCTTGCGGGTAGTGTGCACGTGGTCACCGTGAATGACTATTTGGCTGCACGCGACGCCGAGTGGATGGCTAAAGTTTATAATTTTATGGGCCTAACAGTTGGGGTTATCGGCTCTGGTCAGGCTCAAGATGTAAAGCAGGCTGCCTATAAAAACGACATTGTCTATGGCACAAACAATGAGTTTGGCTTTGATTATCTAAGAGACAATATGGCGTTTTCAGCTGACCAAAAGGCCCAGCGAGATTTGAGCTTTGCGATTGTTGATGAGGTTGATTCTATTCTGATTGATGAAGCCCGTACTCCGTTAATCATTTCCGGCCCGGCTGATACCGCAGCCGAGGTCTATAGCAAGATTGATGTAATTGTGCCTCAATTAGTTCGACAAGAAGAGGAAGACGGAGATGGTGATTACACCGTTGATGAAAAATCCAAACAGGCTTATTTAACCGAAGCTGGGCACGAGAAAGCTGAAAAATTAATGGTTCGTATCGGCTTATTATCTGAAGATTCGAGCCTGTATGATGTTGGTAGCATTACACTGTTGCACCACCTATACGCAGCTATTCGCGCGCATACCCTTTTTAATCGTGATGTCGATTACGTTGTTCAGAATAATGAAATTGTTATTGTTGACGAGTTTACTGGACGTATGATGTCTGGACGACGCTGGTCGGATGGCTTGCACCAGGCGATTGAGGCAAAAGAAAAAGTTGAAATTCAGCGTGAAAATCAAACCCTAGCAGCGATTACATTCCAGAATTATTTTCGCCTGTACGATAAGTTGTCTGGCATGACCGGTACGGCTGATACTGAGGCTGTCGAGTTCATGGAGATATACAGCTTGGAAGTTGTGGTGGTTCCGACCAATACTGAAATGATTCGTGTTGATCAAGCCGATGTTATCTTTAGAACACAGCAGGAGAAGTTTAACGCGATCGTTGAAGACGTTCGCGAGCGTAATGAGAGTGGCCAGCCAGTGCTTCTGGGCACGGCCTCAATTGAAGTGTCTGAATTGTTGTCGAATGAATTTAACAAACACAAAATTGCGCATGAAGTTTTAAACGCCAAGCAGCATGATCGTGAAGCACTCGTTATCGCTAAAGCCGGGCGTGCTGGTGCGGTGACTATTGCGACAAATATGGCGGGTCGCGGTACCGACATTGTGCTCGGTGGAAACTTGGAAATGCGCCTTGCTGAAGCAGCTAATGACGCTGACAAAGAAAAAATAACCGCGGAATGGCAGGCAGAACATGACTCTGTTCTGGAAAACGGTGGTTTGTATGTGATCGGCACAGAAAGGCATGAGTCTCGACGTATCGATAATCAGTTACGCGGCCGTTCAGGCCGTCAGGGCGATGCCGGTGAAACGCGCTTTTTCCTGTCCATGGATGATTCATTGATGCGAATATTTGGCAGTGAGCGCATCTCTAACATGATGCAAAAAGTTGGCATGGAAGAAGGCGAAGCGATTGAAAGTCGTTTGGTGTCCAGAGTCATCGAAAATGCGCAGCGAAAAGTAGAAGGCCATAACTTTGATATTCGAAAACAACTTCTTGAATATGATGATGTGGCGAATGAACAACGAAAATTAGTTTATTCTGAGCGTAATGAGTTGATGTCTACCGATGATGTGTCTGAAAACATCGAAAGCATGCGTGAGGAGGTTGTTGATGAAGTCGTTGACCGCACGATTCCCCCACAAAGCCTCCCAGAGCAGTGGGATATCGATCAGTTGGAAGATGACCTGCGCCTGGAATTCGGTGTCGAGATGCCTGTGTCTCAATGGTTGGATGAAGACAAATCATTGTACGAAGAGACCTTGCGCGACAGAATTTTGGAGAAAGTTGAAGAAACATACACCGCAAAGGAAGAGCAGTACGGTCCGGAGATTATTCGCCATCTTGAAAAAGTGATCATGTTGCAAACCTTAGACACGCAATGGAAAGAGCATTTAGCCGAAATGGATTATCTACGTCAGGGTATTGGCTTGCGAGGTTACGCACAAAAAAATCCAAAACAAGAATATAAGCGCGAAGCATTTGAGATGTTTACCGCGATGCTGAGCCGTGTTAAGACTGAGGTCATTACCATATTAGCCAAGGTGCAATTACGCGAGGAATCTGAGGTTGACGAGCTTGAACGTCGTCAACAAGAGATGTCGCAAGAGGGCTTGGAGTTACAACATGCCGATGCAACAGCCCCTCAACAGGAACAGTCACAAGCACCCCAAGAGCCCGCGACGTTTATCCGTGAGACGCCGAAAGTCGGTCGTAACGAGCCATGCCCATGCGGCTCAGGAAAGAAGTATAAGCAGTGCCATGGTAAGTTGAAGTAAGGTAATCAGTGGTTTTGTGCGCGCACAATTGCATGAACAATTTAGGTAACTGAATGTTAGTTTCGAAGCAGGAGTATTAAGAAATGGCAGTTGGCTTAGATGAGCCTGGGCAGTTATATCCGGTAAAAGGTGTGGAACTAGCCACAACAGCGGCAGGCATTCGCTATCAAGACCGTGAAGACTTGTTGTTGATTAGCTTGAGCGAGGGTTCGAGTGTTGCAGCGGTGTTTACCCAAAACAAGTGTTGCGCGGCGCCCGTCACCCTCGCTAAATCTCACATGTTGGCCAGCGATACTCGCGCACTATTAATTAATTCTGGTAACGCTAACGCCGTGACGGGTGAGCTCGGTATGTCGAATGCAGTGCAAAGTTGTTCCGAGGTTGCAAAAGCGATAAATGTCCGCACTGAGCAAGTCCTACCATTTTCCACTGGCGTTATTGGCGAACAGCTGGATATGACTGCTATGTCGAATGGTGTTGAGGCGCTCAGTGATAAATTAGCCGCTGATAATTGGCTGGCCGCAGCGCGAGCCATAATGACGACTGATACGGTGGCTAAAGCCGTGTCGCGCCAAATAGAGTTGAACGGTGAATTGTTAACTATTACGGGTATTGCTAAAGGGTCAGGTATGATCTGCCCTAATATGGCAACGATGTTGGCCTACGTAGCAACGGATGCCAATATCTCGTCCCAACAGCTCGATAAATTGCTCCAACGAGGAGTTGCAGCCAGCTTTAATCGAATAACGGTAGACAGTGATACCTCGACTAACGATGCCTTGGTGTTAATCGCTAGCGGAGAAGCTCAAGAACAGGAATTGGAAGGCCCGTTACTCGAATCATTCTATCAAGCACTGGAAGAGGTGCTTATTGATCTCGCCACCTCAATTATTCGAGACGGTGAAGGAGCCACCAAGTTTGTAAAAGTAGAAGTCAGTACTGGGGACAATCAATCGGATTGTGCCGCCATAGCCTATTCAATTGCGCATTCTCCATTGGTTAAGACTGCATTGTTTGCAAGCGACCCGAATTGGGGACGAATTCTTATGGCTTTGGGTAAAGCGCCGGTTGAGTCGTTGAACATGGACTTAGTTGATATACGCATAGGTGGTATCCCATTAGTTGACAAAGGCCAGCCAGCGGCGAGCTATAGTGAACAGGCTGGTAAGGCTGTTTTTGAGCAGGAAGAGATTCATATTCATATTGAACTCAATCAAGGCTCGGAGGGTTTCCATGTGTGGACTTCGGATCTTTCGCATGACTATGTCAGTATTAATGCTGATTATCGAAGCTAAGACGCTGCAATTTATTATCAATGAAAAGAATTGAGGTTGCCGTCGGTGTTGTTTACAACCAGCATAACCAAGTATTAGTGGGTCAACGCGTGGTTAAAGATTTATACTTCGAAAAATGGGAGTTTCCGGGTGGCAAACTTGAGGCAGATGAGACGGTAGAAGCAGCCTTGGCGCGTGAGTTTTTAGAGGAAACAGGAATTCAGGTCACCTCCAGCGAGCCGCTAATGCTCGTGGAACATGATTACCCTGATCGCCATGTGCGCCTGCATGTCCATACAATCAGAGAATTCAACGGTGAGGTGAGTGCCTTAGAAGGGCAACAACTCAAGTGGGTATCACTCGAAGAGCTAAATGGATTGGATTTTTTACAGGGAAATCAGGTGATATTAGACCGTTTGAGCAAACTTTGATTCGTAATAAGCGCCTAATGAATTGAACGTTAAACAATTGGCGCTACTTGTTTAGGGATTGGCTGACCTCTAAGTAGTACTGGTGTAATTTTTCAACTTCACTATAGACGTGCTCAAGAGATGTGTCGTTCTCGATAATGTCATCCGCGAACCGCTTGCGTTCATCATCATGTAATTGGGTCTGCATTATTCGTTGAACTTCTTCACGTTGTAGGCCGCTGCGCTTTTGGACTCTTACTATTTTTGTTTCAGTAGCTGCAGTGACGACTAAAATGCGTTTCATGAACTCGGTAAACGGGGACTCAGCCGTAAGCAATGGCACTACTACAATACAGTATGGCTTATCTACTTCGGAAATCTGTTTAATCGCTTCACGTCTGATTGCTGGGTGTGTTATTTGGTCTAATTTCGCTTTTGACTCTTCATTTTCAAACGCCAGTTTTCTCAGTTGCCCTCGGTCTAAATGACCCGTTTCAGAAATAATACTGTCGCCAAATTCCATGGTAAGCTTTATCAGTGCGGGCTCTCCTGGTTCAACTATTTGGCGCGCTAATACATCGGTGTCTATTATCGGAACACCCAGCGTAGCGAAATAATCGGATACAACGGTTTTGCCGCTGCCTATTCCGCCAGTTAATCCGATAACATACGACATATATCTAATAAATATTCAGGTGCTAGAGATTCATGTAACTGAGATAGGCTCGATTTATTTCTGGCCCCCACATCATTGCTATCCATCCAGCGAGAGCAATATAAGGTCCAAAAGGTATCGCCATTTCAGAAGAGGCCTTTTTCAACAGCATCATTGTGATACCAATGATACTGCCTGCAACAGTTGAAATAAGAACTATTTGAGGTAGATAAATCCAGCCAAACCAAGCTCCAAGCAATGCCATTAATTTGAAGTCGCCATGGCCCATGCCTTGCTTGCCAGTGAGCAGTAAGAATGCTTGGAAGACCAACCAAAAGGTCAAGTAACCAACAATGGCGCCAGCGACAGAATTAGTTGTTGTCGTATAGACAGGGATTAAACTCAGGGCTAGGCCCAGCCACATAGTGGGAATTACGATGTCATCAGGAAGTAATTTGTGGTCAAAATCTATAAATGACAATGCAACTAACACCCAGGTGAGTAGAAGACCAAAACCCGATTGAAGGGAGAAGCCGAATTTATATACCACCAACGCACTAAGAACGGCTGTTAGCAGCTCAACCAGCGGGTAGCGTACACTGATCGATACCTGGCAATTAGCGCATTTCCCGCGCAGAAACACCCAACTGAGCACCGGCACGTTTTGCACTGCCGTTATTGGAGTTTTACAGTTACCACAATGAGAAGCGGGTTTAGATAGTGTAGGCGGAGGGTCGGTTTTTAATGGTTCGAGCTCTAGCCAGTCTCTGGATTGCTCGGTCCATTGATGTTTCATTATCACCGGGTATCGATAGATCACGACATTTAGAAAGCTGCCCACTATCAAGCCAAACAGGCCCCCAAAAGCGCTCAACCATGAGTTTGGAAGAGCCGAAATTGCGTCTAACATGGTCGGTTTTATTTAGAAAACGGACGCAAGTTTGAAAATAGGAAGATACATCGCGATTACCATTGTACCGATGATGCCACCCAATAATACAATCATGAGTGGTTCGATAATACTGGCCAGTGAGTCTACGGCGTCATCGACCTCGCGCTCGTAAAAATCGGCGACTTTATCGAGCATTATCTCTAGTTCGCCTGACTCTTCACCGCTCGCCACCATTTGCAACATCATATTCGGGAACACACCGGTTGCTGCCATCGAGTTTTCCAGACCCCGGCCGGTGCTAATATCATTTTTCACATCTTGAACGGCTTTTTGGTAAACACGATTACCCGTTGCAGCACCGACTGTGTCCATTCCATCTACCATGGGGACACCCGCGCCAAATGTGATTGATAATGTACGGGAAAATCGGGCCAACGCTGATTTTCTCAATATGACCCCAAATAACGGGGCTTTGATCAGTAAACGATCCATCGCAAACTTCATTTTCTCGGATCGCTTATAGACCGTAACAAACCCAAAAATTACGCCGCCAGTAATTAAGAAATATTTCCACCAATGTTTCTGCATGGCTTCCGACATATCAACGATTATGCGCGTTAATGTAGGCAAATCGGCCCCGAAACCTGTAAATAAACTCTCGAACTGAGGGATAACGAATAGCAACAGTAAGACCGTCACTAGAGCGGCAATAACTAACACGATTATTGGGTACATCAGAGCAGACTTAACTTTACTTTTAATCGCCTCCAGCTTTTCAGTGTAAGTCGCAACCCGATCAAGCATTGTGTCAAGCTTACCCGATTCTTCGCCAGCCTCGGTAAGACTGGTAAACAAGCGATTAAAAAATAAAGGGTACTTTTTCAACGCGACGCTTAGAGCTGAGCCGGATTCAACGTCCCTAGCCAAGTCAAGCATTAACTTCTCCATCGAAGCACTTTCATGGCCTTTACCAACGGCACGCAGGGTCTGTGCAACCGGAATACCCGCGCCAATCATAGTCGCCATCTGTCGTGATGCGAAACTAATATCAACCGACTTGACCGGTTTAGTATTCGAAAAAATACTCTTGGTTTTGCGTTTGATCTTGGTAACACGAACACCTCGCTGTCTTAGCAACGCTCGAGCTTGGGAAAGTGTCGGTGCTTCGATTTCACCTTTAATCTCTTGACGTTTTTGATTTACGCCAACCCAGTCAAATTCGGTAGTTTTGCTTTTTCTTGCTGTAGCCATAAGATTCTTCTATTGCAATGCGCACGTTTTTGTTATTTGGCTTATGAGATGCTGTATTCCTCTGTATCTCCGCCGAGCTCGTTTCTCAGCAAAGACGAAATAAAAAGCCTTTATTTTCAACAGTGTATTACACGTTGGTCACACGTTCAATTTCTTCTAAGGAAGTAATGCCTTCTTTAATTTTTATTAAACCAGAGCGTCGAAGGTCAATAATTCCATCTTCAATGGCCGATTGTTCAATATCGTTTTCGGTACAGCCTTCCATTATCATGGTTTTAATTTTGTCACTTATTGGCATAACCTGAAATATCCCTGACCGACCTTTATAGCCATTGGTGCAACTAGCGCAGCCCTTCTCATGCGCTTTGTAAGGTGTGAATGTGCCAATCTCATCGTGCGTAAAGCCCGCCTCGAGTAATACCTTTTCTGGTAATTCTGACGGTTCTCGGCATACCATACAAAGTTTTCGAGCAAGGCGTTGAGCAACGATTAAGTGTACTGCTGACGCTACATTGAAGGCTGGAACACCCATATTAAGTAATCGAGTCAATGTCGAAGGCGCGTCATTGGTGTGAAGGGTAGAAAGCACCATATGACCGGTTTGTGCGGCCTTAATGGCGATTTCAGCGGTTTCTAGGTCTCGAATCTCACCAAGCATGATGATATCCGGGTCTTGCCTCAAAAACGCTCTGAGCGTGCCAGCAAAGTCCATCCCCGCTTTCTCATTAATATTGACTTGCGTAATTCCGGGCAGTTGTATTTCTACAGGATCCTCTACTGAAGATATGTTTTTAGCCGGTGTATTAAGCATATTTAGGGCGGAGTATAAGGTCACCGTTTTACCACTACCGGTAGGACCGGTAATTAGCACCATGCCATAGGGACGGTGAACAACAAGCTTATACAGTGCTAGCTGGTCTTCGGTGAAACCTAAGGTCGCTAGATCGAGCTTTGCAGCACTGGAGTCTAAAATCCTGAGTACCACTTTTTCGCCGTATACGGCGGGTAATGTATTGACACGAAAATCGAATACTTTTGTTTTCGATATTTTTAGCCTCACCCGGCCGTCTTGAGGCGCTCGACGCTCAGCAATATCGAGTTTCGCCAGAATCTTTATACGAGCGACGATTCGCGGGGCGAACGAGATCGGCTGCCCTGTTATTTTATGGAGTACTCCATCGACACGAAAGCGTATGCGTAATTCCTTTTCAAACGGTTCGATATGAATATCCGAGGCGCCCTGGTTAATCGCATCGATCAAGATTTTATTTACGTACTTAACGATCGGTGCTTCATTAGGATCAAAAGCATCGTCATTTTGGTTATCGGTCTCGTCAGCCTCAGAAATATCTAATTCGAGATCACCGTCGCCAAGAAAGTCTTCGAGTGTGTCTTCCTGCTGGTTCTCGATATCCTGAATTAAATTGTTCAGCGCTGAAAGTTCAGTCTGAACAGGAATGATCTGCAAGCCGGTATAAAATTTAATTTCATCCAACGCATTCTTATTTGTTGGATCGATGGTCGCAACAAATAGATTTTTGCCGTGTTTGTAAATCGGCAGCACGCTATGCCGAGACACGATTTTCTCATCAATAAGCTCTGTGGGTATAATTGTCTTATCGAGGGTGGAGACGTCAAGCAATGGAATGCCAAATCGAGATGACATTTCTAGATTATAGGTGTCACTACTAATAATGGACGATTCAAACAGGGTGGCAAGAGATTCGGCAGACGACTTTCCAGACAACGGCAAGGAGCTGATGTGCCCTTCGTCGATCAAGTCCAAATTAATCAATGTCTTAACAATAGGTGATATGTTTTCGAGCATAGTGATATTCTCTAGTAATCAAACGTATTATTACATTTTGCAACCATTGTAACTGTATTACCAATAAACTCTACTTATAAAACTCAGTCAGACTGGTTGATTCACAGAAATATACGATTTATAGGCTTATCTGACTTAATTAAGAACCGTCATAAATATGAAATACACGATTGTTATTCCCGCAAAAAATGAAGAACAAGGATTAAAGATACTGTTGCCTAAGTTAAATGAATTGGGGGCCGAGGAAATCATTGTGGTTGATGATGGATCAACCGACCAAACCAAGTCAGTGGCCGAAGATCTTGGTTCTAGAGTCATTAGTCATCCCTATTCAATGGGAAACGGGGCGGCGATAAAGTCTGGCGCTCGAGAAGTTAAGACAGATGTGATTTTGTTTATGGACGCGGATGGTCAACACGACCCAAGCAATATTCCGCAGTTATTGGAAATGTATCAACAAGGTTACGATATGGTGGTGGGCGCGCGAACCGGGCAAGATTCGCAAGCCAACCTCGCGAGAGGTTTTGGGAATAAGCTTTATAATTGGTTTGCCTCATGGATGGTTGGCCGTGAGATCAAAGACCTTACATCCGGGTTTAGAGTGGTCGACAGGCTCAAATTTACGCAGTTCTTATATATGTTGCCTAACGGTTTCTCATACCCCACCACATCAACCATGGCTTTCTTTCGTGTCGGTTATAAGGTTGGCTATTTGCCGGTAGTAATGCCGCCTCGCGTCGGTAAGAGTCACTTAAGAATAATCAGAGATGGGATTAAGTTTTTCTTGATTATATTTAAAATTGGAACGCTTTATTCGCCGCTTAAGATCTTTTTGCCGATTGCTCTTTTACAGTTGATCTTAGGGCTGGGGAGGTATGCGTATACATTGACTGTGCATGGCACTTTTACCAATATGAGCGCTTTACTTTTGAGCAGTGCGGTTACGGTATTTTTAATCGGGTTGGTATCTGAACAAATATCTAATTTGAACTATAAGAATTAGCGCCATGATTCATATAGTTCTAGGTACCAAAGCTCAGCTAATCAAGATGGCACCTGTAATGTCAGAACTGAATAGTCGGGGAATAGAATACAATTTTGTATTTACAGGCCAGCATCGTGAAACTATAGATAGCATTTTGGCTATTTTCGACTTAAAGCAACCGGATATAAAGCTATACAAACACAAAGAGTCGACGACTCCATTTGGAGTATTAGCCTGGTTTTTAAGGGTATGTGCAGTTTTTCTCTTTAATAAAAAGAAAGTGTGGCAGGGAGATCTCAATGGCTATGTTCTGAATCATGGGGATACATTGTCCACCTTATTGGGTGCGTTCTTCGCAAAGGTGCATGGGCATAAAGCCTGTCACGTGGAATCTGGTTTGAGGTCTCATAGCCTGATGCACCCATTTCCAGAAGAGCTAATTAGAATATTAGTATTCCGACTCAGTGACTATTATTTTTGCCCTGGCAAGCTTGCGACAAGCAATGTGAGTGGGTATTCCGGAGTTAAAGTTAACACTGAAATAAACACACTTTATGATGCATTAAAAATGGCCCTAAGTGGAAAGCATCAAGTTAATGTTGAGATTCCGAACCAGAATTACTCCATCGTATCTATTCATCGTTTTGAAAATATTTTTGATAAAACTCGATTTAAAAAAATAGTCGACATTATTCTGAAAGTTGCAGATCAATACACATTGTTATTCGTATTGCACAAACCAACTCGAAGACAATTAGAAAAGTTAGGGCTTTTTGAGTCTTTAAATAAACATCCAAATATTTTATTGCGAGACCGATATGATTATTTCAAGTTTATTAAACTGATAGAGAAGTCTGAATGTGTGTTGACAGATGGTGGAAGCAATCAAGAGGAATGCAGCTTTTTGGGTAAACCGTGCCTCATTTTGAGAAAGCACACAGAGCGCGACGATGGCTTGAAAGAATCGGCGGTGTTGTGTGATCTAGATCTAACAAAAATCCTCGACGTAATGCACAATATTCAGGATTATGAGCGACCAGGAGCACAATATTCCAAATCACCATCTGCGATTATTGTTGATACGCTAACGGCGAATTAGCACAGTTGACTTACGTCGGTTTCCTCGAAAGTACAACGATGTAATAACCAGAAAACCGAGCCAAAAATGTTCTGCTTAGGGCTTTTTCTAAATATTTTATAAAACCTGATACGATCGGGATTTTGTGAACGAATGCGGCTGGAGTAATAATTCTCGCGCCTACAACTTGCTCAATTTTAAAATGTGGGGATACCAGAGACTCCACTTGTGAAGGAGAGTGATAGCTTATGTAGACCTTTTTCAGCGCTCCTGCTATTTTGTTCGCCACACCCTTTAGGCTTATTGGATTATAAAACTCCAGTACTGCAACCCCATCGTTTCTTAGAACGCGTGATATTTCTGTCATCGCTTTCTCGATTTCGATTACATGTGGAAGCACTTTAAACGAGTAAACAACATCAAATGAGTTATCGGGAAAAGGGATTGAAACGGCATTGCCTTCAACGACATTTAGACCCATTTTTTTGGCATTTTCTAGCATTCCAGAGGATAGATCCATGCCCCAAGCTTCGGAAGCAAGTTTGGAAACTTGTTTTAAAATGATGCCGGTTCCACAACCAATCTCAAGTGTCTTCTTACCCTGACCCACTTCTTCGATCACCGATGTTTCGATCTCGTTAATGAATGAATAGTAATAAGTGTTACTGCGCTCTTGGTGATAATCGGCACCGTATTTATCGTAATACTCTTTGATATTTTTATAGTCAGCCATTGCTAATCTTCCAAATTTAAAATTCTTTCTGCCTGGCGGTGAATATTGAAGGCTTCTTGCGCGGTTCGCTTGGCATTCTCAGACAAGCTCCCGTAGTGATCGCTTCTGCGTATCAATTCTAATATGTGTTGCTTAAATTCTTCGACAGTTTCAGCATGATAACCGTTATATCCATCAATTAGTATCTCGCTTACAGCAGTGTTCTTGCTCGATAGTACGGGTATGCCCAGTGCCATTGCTTCTATCGCCGATTGAGCGACACCTAGCACCGTTGTTCCTGATCTGTATGGAAGTACCAGCAAGTTATTCGCTGAGAGCAAGGCAATAGGATTATCGGTATACCCATAATGCTGAATATTTTCGGTGGTCTCGATCCGAGCCTTTATTCGAGCATAGAAATTCTGATTTTGCGCGCCTGGGGAATAACCCGCAATCAAGTTAAATTGAATCTGTGGCATGCTTTGGGCTAGCTCAACGACGATGTCAGCACCCTTCACGTGAGATAGGTGCCCCATAAAACAGACAGCAAATTTTGAATTATCGGTATGATTGGTCGACTTCAAGGCCGCAGCTTTTTTGATCGATTGAATGTCTACACCCGGTAAAATCAAGTTTCTATCGGACTCAACTAAGCCAATTTCATCCATGATTGGTTTGTTTGCGCACAACACCGAGCGAAATGGTTTTAGTAATGCTTTAAATACGCTTTTCTCACCTGGCGATAATTCTAGGTTAGTCGTTTGGTAAAATGATGTTTTTTTATACGTACCTGCGATTAAGCAATTCACATACCACCATAGCAGCAGCAGTGTGCCTCGACTAATACTTGAAAATATTATAATGCGGTCGGGCGAAAACTCCGTATTAATCTTCCGCAAACCAGTGGGCATCAGTTTGTGAAATTTATAGATTTGTAAACCCGAATTGTCGCGATACGAATTTTGCTCATCACTATGCTTAACACATGCAACGCACACCTCATGCTTGGCCTTTGTCAATGCAGAAACGTATTCTCGCACTAAAGATACGACTCCCGAAGGGCGATCGATTGGATAGAAATGCCGAGTTAAAATAAGTATTTTCATCGTACGTTTATTACCGACGACTATTCGTCGGGAGGGTTGCCGACCATTCGACTGCTGTTGTGCGCGGTTATACCGCCTACAATGATTATTACAATCATTGAAGCCGCACGATCTACTATTGAAGCAGCTAATGCAGTGCTAATATCAATACCAAATAGTGATGAAACTATAACGATGGCCGTTTCTCGTACTCCCAGATTTCCGGGAGTAAAAGCCCAGCTTAAACCGACCGCCAAAACACAGTATATAGTCACCATGTCCCAAATCCCGATACTGTAACCGACCGCTAGGAATGATAGCCAAAGTCGTAAGCCGGTTAGGATATTTAGTATAGTTGCGCTAGATAGAAATAGAAAAATTAGTTTAGGTTTGTTGGACCATAAGCGAAGGCCTCGTTTAAGCTTTTCTAAATACTTTTTACCAACCTGAGTTTTAGAAATCAATAATGCCAACAAGAGCCCAATAACAAATAATAAGGCCGTAATGCCTAAGTTAATATTTGCTACACGGTTACCTAAGGCATTAAACAAACTGTCGGTTAGGTAGACCGCGGTAATCAAAACGCCGATCACGATCGCCAGCTGAGCCAGCTGGCTAGTAAAGACGACGAAAAGATACTTTTCCCAAGGCACTTGGTAATTTTTCTTTAGGTATATACCTCGAATCCACAAGCCACCTTTGAACGGTAGGATAGTGTTGAAAAACGTGTTCATTGAGGTGTAGTTAAAAGAAATTCCGAATGGAAGATTAACCTCGATAACCTTCATGGATATTAAAAACATGTAGGCTAAGACAATGAAAATAATTAATGATAGCGACAATAAGCTGACCCATGTCAAGGCATCTATGGCTAGAAGACTTTGAAATACCGCATTGGCTTGCTCTGCGGTTATAAACTTAACGAGGAGAAAAATAACCCCGACTATGGCGCTCAGCCTGATGATTTTATTAATCATAGAATTGAATATTTAATCCAGCATATAGCAAGTATGGTGAACGAAAAATTTCAGTTATCCTCTACGCCTTTGGCCTTTGAGCTGCCAAGTATAAGCCCGTCGTTTTCATAGTAAATTGGCCCTAACTGAGACGCTTTAATAAAAGAGTTGGGCTTCGGGAAATATTGCCTCCAACTAAAGCCCGAAACATAAACTACGATGGCATTTCCTCCACGCATTTCACCTGCGATTCTGGCTAAATTCTCGGTAAAGTCATCAGATGTTTTTAGGGACACTGGCGAATATTCTTTAGGTAATGGCCGAGCCTCGATTTTTCGAGTTATGTACAGAAAGTCCGCAGCATTGCTGTAAATTATCGTGCCTGGTGATGTCTGTTCGACAGCGTCGAGAATAGGCAGCTCCTTACTTCCGCGTACAAGGTAGCCGGTACCATTATTTATACTTTGAGTTACCATTTTGGAGGTATCAAGATAGTTACTTGCAAGCATTATGGCGGCAACTGAAAGCGCAGTGGTCGATAGCCATTTAGAATTACTGTTTATAATACTAAAAATGGTTCCCCATAAAGCTAAGTAACAGGGAATGAATACACGTTCGTCTATTGGTGTGTAGGCGTCGAAAAACGAAATTGAGGTCAAAATAAAAAGGGTGTAACCAAACGCCGTCAATAATAAGAATAATGGCCACGCGATACGCTTATCCGAAATCGAATGGTCTGTTTTCCTAGGCCATAGCCTTAACATATAAATAATAGTAACGGCTACTGTAGCTGATACTAAGAGTATTCCAATCAAGTTTGAGGCGTATGGGGTGAACCATCCAAAAAACAATCTTCTAAGGCTCTCCAAATGTTCTGGCGTAGCAAAATGAACGTTAAACGATCTATTTGTAGACGAACCTCGAATTACGCTGTTTGTAATGCCGTAGACTAAGTTTGGCACGATGGCAATGAGGCCATAGGTAAACGCAAACCGTAATCGCTTAAGAGCGTTGCCATTAGAGAGAAAGAGCACGCCAATGACGCCCATCATAATGAAATACACACCAACATAACGTGTCAACGTAGCGAGGCTTAATAAACATGCCGATAGGTATATAGCGTTTCTCGATCGGCCTCGAAAGAGCAAGGCTAAGCCGAAAAAACAAAAAGTCAAAAATAGAGGTTCGCTCCACGCCATTTGATGAAGCTTAAAAAACTGCGGTGATGCCAGTAAGAATAGCGAAAAAATCAGTCTTACTAAATTTTGTCTGTCTGACTTTGGGACAAGCAGAAGAGGTATAAGAAAAATATTTATCGCATAAAGAATCGAATGAAACACTCTAATAGCGAATAACTCGTCACTACCGAACACGCCCACGGCAGATAATACGACCGGGTATAGTGGTGGCCAGTGATTCGGTAAACTTGAAATACCCCCGCCACTTCTAAATTCGCTTGCTGCTCTTATATAGGCAACTGAGTCTGGTGATATGCCGATTCCATGATTTAAAGAAGCGAACAGCAATAAACAGGCCACTATTGCGACAATGGCAGAGAGCAGTAAATAGAGTGGGTTACTTAATTTCAATGGAGTTTTTAACCTTAAAAACAAAATGCTTACGCGCTAGGTAGTTCCAGAAGAATACTGATCCTGTTGCGACTAATTTGGCCATGATTAATGGGAATGCTAGCTTTTCAACACCTATCGCCAGTACTATTTCGTGAAACACAAGTCCGGCACCGCTAACCAAATACACGGCGCTTATTTCGTCTTTTTTGTTAAATCTAGCATTGCTCTCGAATACGAACTTGATGCTAAGAATGTAGTTCACCGCAGTAGCGATAATAAATCCAACTGCACCTACAATAAGGTAATTCAGTTCCAGGTAGTATCCGAACAGTATGAAAAAGGTTATGTCGACTGCCGCAGCTGTACCACCCACAAAAAAGTATTTGAAAATCACTTTTTAAACAGTCCATATTTAACAATACAGTAAATCGCCCGGACTCCATCTCGCCAGCCTATCTTTTTCCCCTCATCGTATGTTCGGCCATAGTACGATATACCTACTTCATAAATTCGTATATTCAATCTGGATATTTTTGCTGTGATCTCTGGCTCA
Source organism: Arenicella sp. (assembly GCA_965230315.1). Taxonomy (GTDB): domain Bacteria; phylum Pseudomonadota; class Gammaproteobacteria; order Arenicellales; family Arenicellaceae; genus Arenicella. Next base: position 1,459,873 of record CBDDKT010000002.1, on the reverse strand, counting down.
AAACCAAAGCGATCTTCCTCAATATCGATGGATTGGATGATTTCACGCTTGAATACTTTATAGCATGTTTCCATATCGGTAAGATTTAGGTTGGTAAACATGTTTGATAACAAGGTTAGTATGCCATTACCGACTCGATGCCAAAAATATAAAACCCTATGAGGTCGATCTCCGATAAATCGGGAGCCATAAACAACATCCGCTCTGCCATTAACGATAGGGTCTACTAGACGATCATATTCGCCCGGGTCGTATTCCATATCGGCATCTTGAATGATCACGATATCACCGCTTGCCTTTTTGATTCCTGTCCTTAACGCAGCGCCTTTTCCTTGATTAGACGAATGCTTGATGAACTGATCGATTTCCTCAATTAAATTAGACTCAATAATTTCGGTCGTGCCATCGGTTGAACAGTCATCAACAACGATGATTTCTTTGTCCGCGTAAGGTGACTTTTTGATTAATGCGATAATCTCGTTAATAGTATCTTTTTCGTTGTAACACGGTACTACAATGCTTAACTTCATTTTCACCTCAATCGAACTCGTGATTTTGATCTTTTTAACAACGGCTCATTAGATTTGCCGTTTAACCTTTAGCGTTTATTGTTTAATTGATTTTATTACTCGCTCATAGCCATCCAGTACTTTCTTACGAGCAATCGGGTCTGGCTGTCCTGAGTGAGAATGAGCCCGGGCACGATCCAACGCTTGGAACGCTTTAAGTGGTCTTTTGCTGTCTATCCAACAACGCACTTCGGTGTCTGCAAAGCGCCCATCAGGCAGAGTTTGAAAAGCCCGATTGGCGAATTCAGCACATTTTGGGTAATCAGGTAAATACGTGTAAATCTTTGCGGTAATCATAAGAGTCTCCGCCTTGATGTGTTTAGATCGCTGCATGCCTGGATTTTCAGTAAGTGAATTGGCTAATTTCAAAATATCTTTAAGTTCAATATTAGTACAATTTAGCTCACTGAAGTTTTTAAATAGATTCTCCAAAACTTTGGGTGTGGTGGCGTCTATTTTTGCATTCTGCATTGCAGGGTATAGAACGTTGAGGTCTTCCCCAATATCAATATTGTATCGACAAGCGAGTGACAGAACTTGCAGTTGAGTGTTTAGTTGCTGAGGATTTTCTCTTCCTGCTCTGCGTAAAGATTGTATCGCGTGATCGGGCATATTATTTACGGTAAAAACGGCTGTAGCATGTTGGGCAGCGCGTACAGATTTGGGGTGCTCTCGTTGCCATAGCTCCGCTTGAATGAGGGGTGAGCTCCAAACTTGCATGGATTGAAACGTTACAGCAGAACAGGCGACTAAAAAGGCGAGTGGAATAAACCGAGTTGCAGCGTATTTGACTGTGAGCATTTCACAAATAAGAACGCCGGAAATCACAATGCCTAGTATGGGTACATAGTTTCTATGCTCGTATTTCAGTTCTAATGGCAAAATAGAACTTTCTACTAAATGCCATATTAGATACCAGGCTACTCCGAATAATAATATTGGTTGCTTTCTAAATCCTATAAGCGTGGTGGCGGCCACCGCAATTATGCCCAGAATTGCGGGTAATGTGGTTACAGGCGAGAGTAGGCTCTTAGACGCCACTATATCATCGTGAAAAACACCGGTACCTACTCGACTCGGGATGATAATGTTGGAGAGATAATCCCATATGATTCTGGGTTGTGATATCAAGCGCTCCCATAAATTAAAGCCTCGAAAATATTCAGCATAAGCGTAAGCGTCAGGCTTTATTAGCATCCATGCCACCAATGCAGCAGGGGTTGACGCTATCGCTAAATAGACCGCCGTTTTTCTAAGAATGCTTAGGCGATCCTTATGTATGATACTAATTGATAACTCGATCAGGCCAATAAGAGACAAGGCTGAAAAACTATTCTCTTTGGACAATATTCCCAGGGCCAAGGGCAAACCTACGGCAAACATGGCCACTACCTTACGCCAAAAGCTCTGTTCAAAGAAAAGGCGTCGAACTTTTAGGTAAGCAATTAGAGAAAGAAACGTAAATGCGCCACCCAAGAGGGTCATCCTCTGTATCACGTAGAGGTATGTTGATACCTGCAATGGATGTAATAGCCAGATCGCAGATACGAGCAAGGCAAGACGATATGCGCGTTGCTCACTTTTCCCCCATTCTGAAAAGAGGAGTAAACAAAACCAAAACACGAGTAGTCCGGAAAACAAGTGAATGAAAATATTGTTTCTAACCACGGTGCTGACGTCGGGAGGCATGGAGTCAATATCAACCAAAAAGCTGGCCATTGAAACGGGGCGGCCTAGCGGGCCAGATTTGTTATTGAAAACGAACTGCTGCGCGCTTGTTGTCGATGGTGACTGCAAATACTCCGCAATTGGTCCCAGATTATGAGAGTCATCCAACAGAAATTGACCATGGATTCCGTGCGACATTATTAGCCAGGAGACTAATAGGAGTATCAGCAATAAGCTTAACGATCTAAGTCTTATGTTCGACTCATTATTTTTGAAAGGCTCGGGCTTTTTATCGTTCATTAGGAGCACTATTTCATTCTCATTTTTTCTATTGTTGCGTAGAGTCTGTTTATCTCTTTTGTTTGATCAGATTCGGTCTCAATAAGAGAACTTCTTTTCTGCCGAGCTTTCTCCAACGCCGCAAGCGCTTTTTCTGGCATTCGACTGTTAATCCAACATATAGTTTCGGTCAGTGCATATTTTCCATCTTTGTAAGAATCAAAGGCTAAGCTCGAGTAGTTTGCTGCCGTTATATAGTCATTGGTATACGAATATAGCTCGGCTATCGAGTAATAAGTTTCCGCATTAAGCTTCTTATTGACAGCCAATCTGGGGTTTTTAATCAGGTTGTTAAGACTCGATAAGAGCATTTCCAAAGTCAAGCCTTCACAATTACTGCGTGAAACATAGTGACCGAGCAGTTTTAACGTTGACGGTATTGCGTAGTCTACATCACCGTTGCTTAGTGGCTCTTCTATCCGAGATAGATCTTCGACTGTAAACCTGTTGTTTCGACAGTTCATGTACAAGAACTGGATATTAAGAGTGACATTGTTCGGGTGGTTTTCTAGCGATGTTTCAACTGTGTTTAAGGCTTGTTCCAAAAAGCCTCTTGATAACCAAAGAGAAGCCGCGTGTTGAGAGGCTCTCGACGAAGCAGGCTTGGTATTTCTCCAAATTTCAGCTTGAATGAGAGGTTTTGACCACCTAAGCACTGACATAGAAGTGATAGCAACACAGATTAAAGCAAACAGGCCCACCATGTATAATCGCCATTTGTTGGTGCTGCTTTCTTCGGTCAATAATACCGCTCCAAATATTAAGCCTGCTAGTGGCACATAATTTCGATGCTCAAACTTCAATTCTAAGGGAATTACGCTTCCTTCAATTAAATGGGCAATAAAAAACCATAAAAAAGCAAATGCGGCTATGGGGTGTTTCTTGAACTTTATTGTCGAAAGGGTTACTAAGCTAATAACCGTAACGACACTGATAATCGTTGTAAGCGGAGTGAGTAAACCGCGTGAGATAAGTATGTCATCTTGAAAAATCCCACTTCCTGATAATTTGGGGATTAACGCACTGTACATGTAGTCAAACAGAATTCTTGATTCGGTTAGAAGCCTCTCGCTAAGGTTGAAACCCCTTAATTGAGAAGAAATAAGGTATTTTTCCTGATTAAAGAGCGCCCAGCAAACAAGACTAATTGGTGTCGAAAGCAGGGCAAGCGAAAGAACGACTTTACGTGTGAGATTGATTTGTTGTGCAAGGCGAGCGACGATAAATACCTCAACCAGACCAATCAGTGAAAATACCACGAAGCTGTTTTCTTTTGCGGCGAGTGCTAGAGTGATGGGCAGTGTTAACAGGAGTGCCGCAGTGATTGGCCTTGCGAATCCATCACTATAGAAGGCAGGCCTAAGTTTTAGGTATGTAATAAGGCTTAACATGGTGAATAAGCCTGCTAATACGGTCATTCTTTGTACCGAGTATAGGTACGTCGAAACCAATAGAGGGTGAAATAGCCAGATTGTTGCCACGAGTGTGGCCAATGAAAATGATCGGGCGACAGGAATTCGAATTCTTATAAAGAGTAAAAAGGAGAACCAGAGCAAGCCAATGCCGGTTGCAATATGCAATAAGATATTGTGTTTTACGATTCTGGCGATGTCGAGTGGCCATGCTTGAGCATCCAGCGCAAACGATGCCATAGAAAGTGGTCGACCAAGGGGGCCTGACCTATTACCAAGTATGACTCTCTTTAATGTTCTCTGATCTGGTGATTCGGCGATCTGTTTTAGCGGTGCAAAATTAACCGTGTCATCCAGCAGCAGCTGATTGTGAACTCCTTGCGATAAAATTACCCAGCTTGTAATTATGAGTAATAAAAGTAGCAAGATCGCAAATAGGTTTTGTTGCTTCGACATGGCTCACACAGCTTAGCTATTTACAATATTTGGGATTAGGGTGCAGACAAAAAAAACTCCCGAGACGAACTGGCCGCCGCGGGAGTCTCTTAGAGATTATTTACCCAACAACTACTATGGAGTAAATGTAGCCGCTTCACGACATTCTGCTGGAACCTGAGCTGTGCTTAGACCACCACTGCGAGAGCAAGTCCAAACAACACTACCCAAGTTAGATGTATCAGGAGTCAATCGAATAGCTTCGCCAGAACCGACACCAGCACCTAGCACAGTAAAGCTAGCAGTGATCACGCCGTCATCAACTTCTACATCAGTAGTGTGGTTGCCGACGATAGACGCAGGTTGTGGGATGCCAGCGCTTGCATTAGAAGCAGCAAGAATGCCTCTGTCTTGGAAAGTTTCAACAACCGCTACTTTAGCTGCAGAAGTTAGATTCAAACCTTCAGATACTTTTGCACGGATTGTGTAATCTTGGTAAGCAGGAATCGCGATCGCTGCCAAAATACCGATAATCGCAACAACGATCATCAATTCGATTAGGGTGAAACCCTTTGCATTTGAATGCATTTTTTGAATGTTTTTCATTTCAGTGTTCCTAATTTAATTTAATCAATTAAGTAATAAATATAGAGGTTCGAAAGTCTATCTGTGCCCATCATTAAGCAGAAATATCATCTACGAATCATATTTGGGGATAAATACGTTTTCTATCTACCGACTTGATTTAGAAGCAATCACAATAACCCAATAACGCTTCCCCTCTCTGTCGTGGACTCTATTTATACCTAAAAAAAAGAATCTTGCCAGTACTTTATTGATAACAATTGTTAAATGCTTTTTTAGACTTAAGTTGTTGAAATTAAAAGATTTAATTTTCAATGTAAAAGCTGATTTTCACGTGACAAATATTGTCAGCCTATGTCGTATTTGGTCAATTTGTAACGAAAAGAGCGAAAGGTCATTCCAAGTAGTTTTGCCGCTTCAGTTTTGTTGCCGTTGGTGCTTTCAAGTGCTGATTGAAGGGCTGTTTTTTCTTCCCGCACTAAATATTCTTCGATTGATTCATTGCCAGGAATGAATGATTTTAATTCGGCGCGACGTAGTCGACTGGCAATATATGAGATGCCCCAGGCGACAATCATTAAGGTAAAACAATACAGCGCAAGAGTGTCAAACTTGGATTCGATGACCGCATTTTCTCTTAATACACTATATAGGTGTTCGTAAAAAAGTATTATTGTTGCACCGGAGGCAAGCGCCAGCGCCGGTTTTCGCCTCAAAACCACGCTGCCAGTTGTGACTACGACAAAAAATAGCAATGTGAAGTTGCTGGAAATGCTACCAGTTGCATGAACTAAGATGCCCGCTAATATGATATCCACACTGAACTGGCCAATTAAAATATGATTCAGCTCTAGCAGTCGTCTGCTGGTGAAGATAGTGAAGCAAATAGCCGAGATAAGCATCGCGATCGCGCTGACTTTGAGTGCATCTGGGTGAATTAAGTTGTTTCTGGCGTGGAAATCGTCAAATACTTCCGGCAGCGCCGCCAATGCTAACAAAAATAGTGCCAAGCCATACCGAAGCACATTTAGAGTTAAAACAGCGCGCCAGCGGTCTTGGTCGAACGTAACGGCCTGCACACGTAGGGCCTGTGCATCGTGCTTAGCTTTCTGAGTTTTTGACGAAGCAACATCATCGTTGAGCTTTTGAGCAAGCGATGGGTTGGCGATTGCAATAAGCCCTGCAGGGTTCGGTTTCTTCTGTGGTTTTGCCATATCGGCGGGTTCCTTCGAATTCGTTAAATCATTGTTTTGTAATGATAATTTGCGCAGATTTAATATAAGTCAAATGACTGTTAAACGACTATAGCGTGTGAGCTACTCCCCATACCTGAACATAGTCTACACCGTTTTTTTTCAAAATTTTAGCTATTTCTTCAGCTGTCGCACCCGTTGTAACCACATCATCAACAATTGCTACGTGTTTAGCGTGAATAATCTTCGCCAGCTTAAAACTGTCGTTTAAGTTCTTTTGACGTTGCTTTAAGTTCAGCTTGGCTTGAGGAGTGGTCGGTCTGGATTTGCAGAGGGCGCCGTTTAACAGCGGCACGCCAAGCAGTTTACTCAAGTGCTTAGAAATCAGTGTTGACTGGTTGTAGCCGCGTTTTCTTAGGCGATTAATGTGCATCGGTACGGCTATCAAGGCATCGGGGTGCTCATAACCGTGGTCCCTAAGCTCGCTTGCCAATAAGGAAGCCACGGTTTTGGCAAGTTCCGGTCGTTCACGGTATTTGAAGTCACATATTAACTCTTTAATACTGGACTCATACTTAAAAGGACAAAAACACTTGTCATATGATGGTGCCGACCGAATGCAATGTCCGCAGTAATCGGTGTTAGCGGCAAAATTCTGACCACACCGAACGCAATAGTGATCTTGGAATGGCAATTGGGGATAGCAGGTTTCGCAAACGTGTGAGTTCTGCTCAGGTAAGGGAGTAGAACAGTGCAAACATCGTTTGGGTATTAGCCAATTAAGCGCTTGGCTCACCATGTTGTAAAGTGTAAAATCCATTTTGGTTTACAACTCCTGTTGGTTTCGTAAGCGATAATTCCTTATATCGCTGAAATAGTTGTATTTTAACGCGCCTACAGTATTAACACGCAAAATCAATTCTAGAACGATCTTATGTCAACAAATCACGCAACTCAAGTTGAGACTGAATCAAATCTTGCTTCCATTATTGTAGAAAAAGGTTCAGAACTTAGATGGCCGCGAGAGGAAGTAGAAGCGCTGTATAACTTAAGCTTCAATGACCTGCTGTTTCGTGCACAACAAGTACATCGCGAGCATTTTGAGGCAAATGAGCTGCAACTAAGTAGTTTATTGAGTATTAAAACGGGTGCCTGCCCCGAAGATTGCAAATATTGTCCACAGAGCGCGCGCTATGACACTGGCCTTGAGATAGCGCGCTTGATGCGGGTCGAGGCGATCGTTGATGCAGCGAAAAAGGCCAAAGAAAATGGCGCGAGCCGATTTTGTATGGGCGCCGCTTGGAGAAGCCCCAAAGATAAAGATCTGAGTGTCGTCGAGGAAGCAGTTCGACAAGTCAGCGCACTCGGCTTAGAAACATGTGCAACTTTGGGTATGTTAAGTAATGATCAAGCCCAAAGTCTAAAACAGGCTGGCCTTGATTATTACAACCATAATTTGGATACGTCTGAGGAGTACTATAAAGAAATCATTAGTACACGAACTTACCAAGATCGCCTGGACACATTAGAACATGTCCGTAATGCTGGTATGAATGTGTGCAGTGGCGGCATTGTAGGTATGGGGGAGACTCGCGCCGATCGCGCTGGATTAATCGCAAATCTGGCAAATTTACCTGAGCCGCCACAAAGTGTACCTATTAACAACTTGATTCAAGTGAGCGGTACGCCTATGGACACGGTGGAGCCAATCGATGAGTTTGAGTTTATACGCACCATCGCGGTTGCAAGAATCACTATGCCGACCTCGTATGTTCGACTCTCCGCCGGTCGAGAAGCAATGAACGATCAAATGCAGGCGCTCTGCTTTATGGCGGGCGCAAATTCAGTATTTTATGGGGAAGAGTTACTCACCACGGGTAATGCCTCGATAGAACACGATCGCGAGCTAATGAGTAAGCTTGGTATTAAGCCTCAATCTGAATCGTGATGACCTTCAAAACACCATTGAGCTAATTATTTAATATTTAGGGAGGCGCTACACGAAGCCTCTAATTGCGAGTTGCTAGTATAGATGAAAAGTTCTTGGCACGCCTTGATCGCAAGTCGGCATGACCGTATTCACAATCAGGGGCTTTGGCGCAAACGAAAAATAGTGTCCAGCGCTCAAGCCGTTGACATCCGAGTCGGTGATACATCATTAATAAATTTTTCGAGTAATGATTACCTTGGTTTCGCAAATAACCCGGTATTGAAGAACGCGGCCGTAAAAGCATGCAAACAATATGGTGTTGGCAGCGGTGCATCGCATCTGGTTTGCGGTCATCTTGATTTGCACCATAAATTAGAAGAAAAGTTAGCATGTTTTGTGGGTGCCCAACGAGCAATACTGTTTTCAAATGGATATATGGCAAATCTTGCACTAGTAAGTGCGTTCTTATCAAAAGGGGATTTGCTACTACAAGATAAGCTTAATCATGCGTCACTAATTGATGCCGCCAAGCTGACTGCGGCAACCGCTAAACGCTATGCTCATGGTGATTTGGCGCATGCCGAATCGATACTGAGCACAAGTGAACATAAAGGATGCTTGATGGCTACCGACAGCGTTTTCAGCATGAATGGGGACCTTGCACCGCTGGAACGGCTGTATTCTTTGGCACGTACGTATCAAACACTTTTGGTGGTCGACGAAGCGCATGGTTTCGGTGTATTTGGCGATGGTGGTCGCGGTGTACTCAATCGAGCTGGTGTGCCGCTTAGCGGCGACACTTTGATGATGGGCACGCTTGGCAAGGCATTGGGGTGTTATGGCGCTTTTGTCGCTGGAGATGCGTTATATATTGAACACCTTATTCAATCGGCGAGGCCCTATATTTACACCACTGCGTTGCCACCATCCGTTGCTGCATCGGCATTGTGCGGACTGAGGCTATTGTGTGAACAGGGGAGCGAGTTGCAACGTAAATTATTCTCAAATATTGATTACTTTAGACGATCAGCTAGTGAGCTGGAACTACCATTATATTCTTCTATTTCCCCAATTCAGCCTTTGTTATTGGGTGATGCATTAAAGGCCGTTGGTTTGAGTCAGGCTTTATTTGAGAGTGGCATTAATGTCGCGGCGATAAGACCTCCGACCGTACCCAATGGAACTGCGAGGTTACGCATCGCATTGTCTGCTGCTCATTCGTACGGACAAATCGACCAATTGTTAGAATCTATTTCAAAACACCTAAGAGGGCGTGGAGTATGACTAAGCTCGTGTTCGTTCACGGCTGGGGTCTCAACAGTGGTGTTTGGCATAGTTTCAGCGATCATTTGAGACAGTTTGATGCGAGTCTGGAATTTGAATTCATTGACCTGCCTGGTTACGGAACATCAATCGACATTATGGGTACCGATAACCTTGAAGTAATGGCTCAGCACTGCTTAGACCGTGTTCGTGAACCGGCAATCTGGGTTGGCTGGTCTCTGGGTGGTATGGTCGCCATGAAGGCTGCAATGATTGAACCCTCATTGATGCTTGGCATGCAATTGATTAGCACCTCGCCAAAGTTTGTTCAGAGCACCGATTGGCCAGAAGGAGTAGATTTGGAAGTTTTCGAATCTTTCTCTAAACAGTTGGCAAATGATTACCAGCGTACGTTAACAATGTTCCTTTTGTTACAAGCTGGCGGTAACACTGGCGCGCGCGAGCTGGCAAGAGCCGCTCATCTGGCGATCTGTCGGCTACCTAGCCCGAGTGCTGAAACCTTGCATACAGGTATTTGCTGCCTGGCCGAGGTCGATTTGCGATCGCAGCTGGATCTGTTATCAATGCCAATTCAAGTTGTTAGCGGCCTTTTAGACCGGGTAGTGAAACCGGTGGCGGCCACCCAATTGGCTAAAATACTTGATGCTGAATTGATCGAGTTAAACGCCGGTCACGCTTCTTTTTTGAGTAAACCCCACGACGTTGCTTCAAATTTATTGCGTCTTGTCGAGCATGTTTCCAATGAGTATCAATAAACAACATGTAAAGCGTCAGTTCAATCGATCCGCGCGGCAATATGACCGGGTTTCCGGAATGCAGCGAACCATTATTGATGTATTGCTGACCCAATTACCAATGTCGCCGATTACCGAATTATGTGACATTGGTTGTGGAACCGGTTATGGCTTGTCCAAACTCGCTGAGATTTACCCAGAGGCGAGATTGACCGGCTTGGATTTGGCTCCGGCCATGTTACAAGCGGCAAAGACACGCATAGACACAAAGGAGCTAAACTTAGTGCAAGGTGATATCGAGAACTTGCCATTTAGACGACAAAGTATGAGCCTGTGCTTTAGTAGTTCTGCGATTCAGTGGTGTGATATTGAACGATCGCTGATGCAAATATCATCAACCTTAGAGCCAGGGGGCTATGCGATCATTAGCTCATTTTTAAGCGGAACATTGCAGAGCTGGCGTGAGTTATGGGGGCACAACGATCAACATTTCTTGTCGATGAATGAATTTAAACAAGCGTTTGATAAAACCGGTTTAACGTTGGAGGAAATTTGGTCGGAGCCTTACGTTCAGTCTTTTGACTCTTTTGATGCTGCACAACGCAGTATTCGCAGTCTCGGCGCTGGCAATGCCAGTAATAATCGATCCAAAGGGTTGATGAGCCGGGATAAATTGACGCAGATAGTGAGTCGCGTGAATGATCTAATTAATTTGAACGGAACAATAGATCTCAATTACCAAGTGGTTTATGCCAAAGCGATTAAAGTTGGTCATGTTCAATGAAACATAAACCCCGCTTTTTTATCACAGGCACCGACACTGATTGTGGTAAAACGCGAGTTTCGGCCGCCCTTATTCATTACCTGCGACGTCATGGCCGTGGTGTGGCTGGTGTAAAGCCCATTGCCAGCGGCTTCGAATTGATTGAAGGTGAGTGGCGAAATCAAGATATCGAGCTTCTTAAGTCCGCGAGTAATGTGGCACTGCCGTCGCAACAGCTCAATAGATACGCTTATCGCCCTGCGATCGCGCCGCATATTGCCGCAGAGCAGCAGGATCAGCTGATTGACTTAGACATGATAGTCAGCGATGTTAATCAAGCTCTAAACCACGTAGATGCCTTAGTTGTCGAGGGTGTCGGCGGTTGGCTGGTGCCATTAGCAACCAATTCTTCTCACAGTATCGAGACACTCGCTCAAAAGCTCAAATTACCGATAATTCTGGTGGTAGGTATGAAGCTGGGGTGCCTAAATCATGCTTTGTTAACCGCACGCGCGATTAAACAAGCGGGTGTGCCATTTGCTGGTTGGGTGGCGAACCGTATCGACCCATGCTTTGATTATGTTAGCAATAACATTGCGACTTTGGTTGCGCAAATGCCAGTGCCAAAGCTATTTGAGTTACCGTATATCGAAGAAGATAAGGAATTCGGAGAGATCAACACGTTCAGTGATGAATGGTTGGCGCTGAAACTTTAGACATTGATGGTAGATAACAAATGTCTCTTTAGGTAAACTTTTATTAACAATCAGGGCCTTATTTGTTGAAGCTCGAAGGCCCGTGTGATACCTTTCGTGCGCCTCAACTTGGGCAAAATACCGAAGATTATTAGCGTGGCGTACCAGCTTCACAGTGGTGAATTTTTCAGGCTAATATAGTGCTAGTATTTGGTGACAAAACCAAAATTCTGACGAATCTTTTTGCAGGTCAATAAGTTGTTGAATTTAAAGGTTTTTCTACGAATTGAAATTTTAATTGGAGTACCTCTAATTATGGTGTTATCTCAACACATAAAGTCTTTCGCTAAATTATCGGCGTTAGGCACGTTCCTTGTATCCACGTTATATAGTGGTTTGGCTCAAGCAGAATATCGCTTGAACTTTCAAGATCCTGTCACTGAAGTCGCTCGCGATATTTTCGGATTGCACATGCTTATCTTCTGGATCTGCGTGGTAATTTTCGTTGCCGTGTTCGGAGTCATGTTTTACTCAATTTTTGCTCACCGTAAGAGTAAAAATTATGAACCATCTCAATTTAGTCACAGCACATCAGTTGAGGTAGTGTGGACGGTAATCCCATTTTTGATTCTGGTTGTCATGGCGGTGCCTGCAACTCAGGTGCTGATTAAAATGGAAGACACGACTAAATCTGACCTTACGATCAAAATAACGGGATATCAATGGAAATGGGGCTATGACTATTTAGGTCTCGATCAAGATATTAGCTTTTACAGCACCTTATCCACTCCTCGTGAGCAAATTGATCAATTTAACAAGGAAACGGCAGTACCGCCTGGTGAAAACTACTTGCTCGAAACTGATAATGTATTAGTGGTTCCCTCGGGCCGCAAAGTAAGAGCATTAATTACCGCAAATGATGTGATCCATGCTTGGTGGATTCCAGCATTTGGCACAAAAAAAGACGCTATCCCTGGCTATATTAACGAACTCTGGTTCAATGTTGATGTCGGCAAAGAGGGCATCTATCGTGGCCAATGTGCTGAGCTTTGTGGTAAAGATCACGCCTTTATGCCAATTGTTGTAAAGGTGGTCACTGGCGCTGAATTTGATGCTTGGGTTGCCGCTGGTGGTTCATTTGATGCCTCTGGCCTGGCTGAGCAAGCCGTCGATAATGTAAAAGGTCAAGCACTTGAAAGTGCCAACCAAAGTAATGATGATGAGGCATCGGTTATCGATGCGATCGTTCCAGCAGCGGAAGCGGCTGAAGAGCCAGCAGCGGAGCTATCGTCGAAAACATGGACTAAAGAAGAGCTAATGTCTAAGGGTGAAAGTGTTTCTGCATCATGTTCAGCGTGTCACGGTGCTGATGGCAAAGGGATTCCCGGTGTCTTCCCAGCGATTGCTGGAAGCGCTGTAGCAACAGGCTCAATCGACGATCACTTGAAAATAGTTATGTTCGGTAAGCCGGGCACGGCTATGCAAGCTTTTGCGGGGCAACTGAATGACGAGGAAATCGCCGCGGTTGTCACCTATCAACGTAATTCATTCGGTAACGACACTGGCGACGTAGTATTGCCAGCCGACGTTAAAGCGAAACGCAACTAATTTAGATCAGGAGATTAATCATGTCACACGCAGCGACTGCTCACGATCACGACGATCATCACGACCATAAGCCGGCGTTTTTTCAGCGCTGGTTCATGTCTACCAATCATAAAGACATTGGTACCTTATATCTGATCTTTTCATTAACCATGTTGTTTGTTGGTGGTGCGATGGCCTTGGTTATCCGCGCCGAGCTATGGCAACCTGGTTTGCAATTTGTCGATCCGCATTTTTTCAATCAAATGACCACGGTCCATGCACTGATTATGGTCTTTGGTGCGGTAATGCCTGGTTTTGTTGGTTTCGCCAACTGGATGCTTCCTTTAATGGTTGGCGCTCCTGATATGGCCTTGCCTCGTATGAATAACTGGAGTTTTTGGATTCTACCATTTGCATTCACTATTTTATTGGCGAGCTTTTTCGTTCCAGGAGGCGCACCCGCGGCGGGTTGGACTCTATACGCTCCGCTCACTATCCAAGGTGGCATGAGTGTTGATATGGGGATTGTGGCTATTCACATGATGGGGATTTCCTCAATCATGGGCGCGATCAACGTTATCGTTACTGTATTAAATATGCGCGCTCCAGGCATGACATTGATGAAAATGCCAATGTTTGTCTGGACTTGGTTGATTACCGCATTCTTGTTGATCGCGGTGATGCCGGTATTTGCCGGCGCGGTAACAATGCTACTTACTGACCGCCATTTTGGTACGGCGTTCTTTAATCCGGCCGGTGGTGGCGATCCAGTATTGTATCAACATATCTTCTGGTTCTTTGGTCATCCAGAAGTGTACATCATGATTTTACCGGCGTTTGGTATTATCTCGCACATCATTCCAACCTTTGCGCGTAAGCCTTTATTTGGTTATAGCTCAATGGTGTTTGCAACCGCTGCGATTGCGTTCTTGTCGTTTATCGTATGGGCACACCATATGTTTACCGTGGGCATGCCGCTACAAGGCGAATTGTTCTTTATGTACGCGACCATGCTGATCTCGGTGCCAACCGGCGTGAAGGTATTCAATTGGGTAACCACGATGTGGCGCGGTTCAATGACGTTCGAAACACCCATGTTGTACGCCATTGGCGTTGTATTTTTGTTCACATTGGGTGGCTTGTCTGGCCTGATGTTGGCGATTACACCTGCTGACTTCCAATATCATGATACTTATTTCGTGGTAGCTCACTTCCATTACGTGCTGTTTTCAGGTGCGGTAATGGCGATGATGGGTGGTACATTCTTCTGGCTGCCTAAGTGGACCGGCCATATGTACAACGAAACATTAGGTAAGATCCACTTCTGGTTAACAGCGATCTTCTTTAATATTACTTTCTTCCCGCAACACTTTTTAGGTCTTGCAGGAATGCCACGTCGTTATGCTGATTATCCGGTTCAATTTACTGAGTTTAATCAGTGGTCGTCGTTTGGTGCGTTTGGTTTAGGTTTGTCGCAACTTCTTTTTGTTTACATCGTAGTGGCAACGGTGCGCGGTGGTAAGAAAGCAACAGCCGAAGTTTGGGAAAATCCTGAGGGTCTAGAGTGGACCGTACCATCTCCAGCACCTTTCCATACGTTTGATGAGCCGCCTGTTGTAAAATAGGCGAGCTTATCGATCTTTCTTTCAAGAAGTTTGATAGTTGAATAAAGAATGGCAGACGAACATAACGACAATGACAAAAAAATGAGCAATGCGAAAGTTGCGTTGATCATTGCCGTGATTCCGGTGGCGTTATTTATTGCTTCATTCTTTATTAAGCTTGGCTAGACCCACTCGGTTAGCTGTAGATTGTTTTATAGGTCGTTGAATGAATAGTAGTCTGGTAGGTAAGTTAGTTGTAATTACCGTTATTATGTTTGGCTTCGGCTATGCATTAGTGCCACTGTATGAAGCTTTTTGTAGGATTACAGGTTTTGGTGGCAAAACAGATATTATTGAGGAAGCAGCCGCGAGTTCAGCCGATGTTATTGATCGAGATGTTGCTATCACCTTCACCTCGCATACTAACTCTAATCTCCCTTGGGAGTTTAAGCCGATAACCAAAGGCCTTGATGTAAAAGTCGGTGAAGTAAAAGAAGCCGTCTTCTACGTGAAAAATTATTCAGATCGACCGATTACTGGCATGGCGACGTTTAACGTTACGCCACCCAGAGCGGGCTTTCATTTTAAAAAGACCGAGTGTTTTTGTTTTTCAAAACAGGTATTGCAGCCTGGTGAAGAGCAAGAAATGGCGGTTAGGTTTATGCTTGATTCTGAAATGCCAGAAGATGTGCATGAGCTAACATTGTCCTATACGTTTTTCGATAACGAAAAATACGCAGGGCAATAACGATAAAATTATAAAGACGGTTTATTTACGAGGAAACCAATATGTCTGCACATTCTAAAGACCATTATTTTGTTCCAGATTCGAGCGCTTATCCGTTTCTGTGCTCTATCGCATTGTTTTTTATCGCGATGGGCGGTGCTAGCTATCTAAACGGTTACGCTTTTGCGCCGACAATGATGAGTGCCGGTTTCCTTGGAATGGCGGTATTACTGTTTATTTGGTTCCGTAAAGTGATCATGGAGAGCCCGGACTATAATATGGACGTGGATAAATCATTCCGCATGGGCATGTCCTGGTTTATTTTTTCTGAAGTTATGTTCTTTGCAGCATTCTTTGGCGCCTTGTATTATCTGCGCGCTTTAGCGATTCCTTGGTTAGCAGATACCGAATTGTTGTGGCCGGGTTTTGAAGCCACATGGCCGTCGACTGGCCCACAAGGTGCGGAGCTATTGGCGGGTGTTCACCCGGATGCAAGTTCTATCGAAGAGGGCACCAAATACGCGATCATTGATCCTTGGCACCTACCTTTGTATAACACCTTGATTCTTTTAGCATCGAGCGTAACACTCACCATCGCTCATCATGCTTTGCGGGCAAACAAGCGTACACAGTTAATTGTTTGGTTAGCCATCACTGTTATTCTCGGAGCGATCTTTTTGTTCTTGCAAGCCGAAGAGTATATTGAAGCTTATACCGAGTTAGGTCTTACTATGGGAACCGGTGTTTATGGGTCAACCTTTTTTATGTTGACCGGCTTTCACGGGTTTCATGTATGCCTTGGTGCATTTATATTGTTGATAGTTTTGATTCGCTGCATCAAAGGTCACTTTACACCAGAGAAGCACTTCGTATTTGAAGCAGGTGCATGGTATTGGCATTTTGTTGATACTGTTTGGGTTGGCTTATTCATCTTCGTTTATATTTTGTAGTGATAAGTTATGGCTAATAAAAAGGCGTCCGATGGACGCCTTTTTTTATGGAGTGGTATTTCCTGATAAAACCTTAAATGCACAGCGAGAAACTTAGACTTACTACTATCGCCCTAATCTTTGTTTAAGGTTAGGCTGGATATCTGATTACAAGCGAGTTTTAAGGTTTTTGTAAGCTGTTTTAAACTAGTTATTCTGCGCATCGATGCGTTCTTTTTGAGCTTCATTGAATTTTTGTGGATGAACCGAGTTACTCGGTGTGATCCAACCGAGTTTTACCGCGGCTACTATAAACATAAAAAGTACCACCCAGATTCCTATTCGCCAGGTAAGTGCTTTCACAACTTGATCGCCCTTATCGTTTTCGTCGGGTGATTTTAACAAATGAAATAAACCGACCCCAAGGCTGGCGAACATAGCGAGTAGTAATACAACAATGACAATCGTGCTCATATAGGTGCCTTTAAAAAAGTGTCTAGAGATACTGCCCTAGATATATCAAGAATTATAGTGTCTGTGCTATGGTGCGCGCAGTTTACCCTATTTGAGTCAACGAGTTGCGAATGAGCGATGAAATAGTATCTGATGTGCCTGTTTGGCGAAAGCCCGTGCTCTGTATCATTGCTTTGGCAATCGTACTGGGAATGCTGCGTCTGGGCGTTTGGCAGTTAGATCGAGCTAAGCAAAAACGCGATATCGTTAGTCAGCTGAATTCTCGCAGCCAACAAGCGCTAGTGCCTCTGCACTCTATCGAAAACGACATTAAATCAGGCGATCTGCGCTTTCGAAATGTGTCTATTACAGGTCGATACTTGAAAAACAACGTTATTTTTATCGATAATCAGGTGGTTGAAGGTCAGGTTGGCTATCAGGTATTTACGCCGTTTAAATTAAGCAGCAGTGATTTAGTCGTGCTGATTGCGCGAGGTTGGGTCTCTGTTGGAGAATCACGCGAGGTGTTACCTGAGATTGAGACCAGTTCAGACCAGCTCGTTTTACAAGGGCGTTTAAACAATGCACCCGCTAAACCGCCATTATGGGACGAAAAATATCCCGTTTCTCAAGGTGCGGTTTGGCAATATCTGCCAATATCAAAAGTAGCGGATGTTTTAGAGGTGCAGGTATTTCCATTAGTGGTAGAATTGGCGCCCGATGCGAGTGATAGCAAGGCTTTGCTTAGAAAATGGCCAGACATTGATGATCAATGGGTTGCCAAACATCAAGGCTATGCATTTCAATGGTTCGCGATGGCGGTGGTGTTTTTTATAGCGTGTTTAGTGCTTTTTAGAAAAAGCACTCGAAGAAAATAGATTTGAATATTATGACTGATCAAAATCAAAACCCGGGAGCTGTTCATTCTGCGGCAAACAGCAAAACTCAATTTTGGAATCGGGTGCAGATGGTTCTAGTTTTCATCGTGTTCGCAGCACCTGTGGCTGGTGCCTTTTTTTACAAGCCAACTAGTTTTAACAACTATGGCGATTTATATCGCCCAGCTCGCCCCGTGGCTAATTTGGAGATGCAAGGCAAAGAAGGTCCTGTTGAACTTGATTCGTTTCGTCGGCAATGGGTTTTATTGGTTAAAGCCGATGGCGAATGTGGTAAAGCCTGCGAAGATAATATCTTGAAAATTCGCCAGCTACGCTTTATGCAAAACAATAATATGAAGCGCATACGCACGGTATTTATCCACACGGGATTGAGCGAGGCGGTAGCCAGCGACCTTGATGCCAAATATCGCCCGATCGAAACCTACGCAGTGGAAAAGTCTAACTTTGATGACTGGACGCAGATTTTGAAGCTGGATGACGCGCCGGCCGAGGCCGAGAAAGATCGCTTTTATATTATCGACCCAGCCGGCAATTTAATGATGAGTTACCCAGCAACGGCTGACCCAGGTGCGATTCAAAAAGACATAAAACGGCTTTTAAAAACATCGCAGATTGGCTAACGGAAATTTCAAACTGAGCCTTCGAGTTATTGAATTCGTTGAGCGGTTGATAAATTATTTATATTGAAAACATCATGTCAAATACCGACACGGCAAATGAATCATTAAGCAGCGCGATACAGCAGTATTACGATCTGACTAAACCTCGGGTGGTGATGCTAATTGTATTTACCGCTTTTGTCGGCATGTTGCTCGCTGTACGAGGCATGCCTGACTTGTTTACCGTAGTAATGGCATCCCTTGGTATCGGATTGGCGGCATCTTCAGGCGCTGCGATGAATCAAATTATTGATATGCGTGCTGACGCCATTATGGCGCGCACGCAAAATAGGCCGCTCGCAACCGGCGGTTTAAACGTGTGGCAGGCAATTATTTTTGCCGCATTGTTATGTTTCTTAGGCATGTTGGTCCTGGTTCGCTGGGTCAATGAACTTACCGCCATTTTGACCTTCATCTCGATGGTCGGTTACGGCATTATTTACACCGTATTTTTAAAGCCTGCCAGCCCGCAGAATATTGTTATTGGCGGTGCTGCTGGTGCCGCGCCACCTCTATTAGGATGGGTAGCGATGACCGGTTCAATTACTGCTGAAGGCTGTTTGTTGTTCTTGATTATCTTCGCTTGGACACCGCCTCACTTTTGGGCTCTTGCATTGTATCGTCGCGAAGAATACGCCAAAGCCGGCGTACCAATGTTACCTGTTACTCATGGTGAAGAGTTTACCCGCTTACAGATATTGTTATACACCTACATATTGGTTGCGGTCACCTTGATGCCATTTAGTATTCATATGTTTGGCGGCATCTATTTACTCGGAGCATTCTATTTGAATGCGCGTTTTATGTATTATGTGCTTAAGCTGTACAGAAACTACAGTGACGAACTATCTCGCACAACGTTTATCTATTCGATCAAGTATTTGATGTACTTGTTTGCCGTGATGCTGGTTGATCACTATGCCTGGGATAGGCTGGTTTTAACACTGGGCTAAGATTTGTTATGGGCCGTAAATGCCCTAGGACTCAATCCTGTGTTAGCCAGTGAAAAGTTTGCGTGAAATTCGGCGAATCCACTGACCTAGACCCTTGATTGCCATGCCTGATCGGCCCGCGATATCTTCCGCAACGATATCCTGGTCAGTGATTAGGTCTTTTGCAACACGACCTTTGATTTTGGTGATAGCCGAAAGGTCCACCTGTGAAAACTTATTGAACATCCATCGATTAGGCAGATTCCACGCTTGTCCTTTGCAAAAGCAAGCGACGAGATCAACTAATATCGGGTCTCCATCGGGTGTAACTAAGGTATTGGTTGGGTTGCGTAGGTCATTGTGTGCTACGCCTGCCGCGTGAATTTCATTGATAGCGGCTTCTAACTTTGTAAAGAACGCTTGCCAGTCGGGTTGAAATTTATCTAGCCGAGTAATTTGTTCTGATTCATGATAACTCATTAGAAAGGAGCGGGAAGTTGGTTTGTTCAACAAATCGGGAACACACTTGACTTCACTGAGTTTTACTAATGCCTTACATTCTCGCCAATTAAGCAGGGGGCCAAGCAATAGAGCGAACAATTTATCTGCGCCTCCTTGATCTTTAAGTACGGCTTTTTCTCCGCCGATTTCGATCAATAATACGTCAGGACGAGAGCCCCCACCTTCGCGAAAGGTATGCGTAGCATGTGCTCTAAGCTGTTCTAAAGAATAATTGGACCAGTTGACTGACATTGGATTTCTAGTCTGTTGACATTTAGCATGGTTCAGCGCCAGGATACGTTTTTACGAGCGAATCTTTAGTTGGCAGTGTGGCACTAAAATCGAGGCCCGGTCGCGATTGAAAGCTTAAGTATGGTAACATCTCGCCTTCGAAATAGTCACACTTTCACATTTTTACGTTTATCTCCCATGCTCGATTTAGAACTCTCAGTGACCACCGCGCTCACTCCGCTAGACGGCCGCTACGGCAGTAAAGTTAAAGCGTTAAGACCAATTTTTAGCGAATTTGGCTTAATCAAATACCGTTCTCTAGTTGAGGTTCGTTGGCTTCAAGCCTTAGCTCAAGAGGCGAAAATCACAGAGGTGCCGGCTTTTTCAAGTGAGACGAATAAGCAATTGGATGCCATTATTGATGGTTTTTCTGTCCAAGATGCTGAGACGGTTAAACATATCGAAGCGACAACAAATCACGATGTTAAAGCGGTTGAATATTTTCTGAAACAGCGTTCCGAATCGATTTCCGAAGTGACGGCCGTCAGTGAGTTTTTTCATTTTGCTTGTACGTCTGAAGATATCAATAACTTGTCGTACGCCTTGATGTTAAAGGATGCTCGAGATAGTGTGGTAATACCTGTGTTCGAAGAGGTTGTTTCAGCGATAAATAGCTTGGCGAACGACAATGCTGATCTCTCTATGTTAGCCCGCACTCATGGTCAACCTGCGTCTCCTACCACCCTCGGTAAGGAAATGCGCAACGTCGTTGCCCGTTTACAACGCCAAATTGAGCAAATTAAATCGGTTTCTATCCTCGGGAAGATTAACGGCGCTACTGGCAATTACAATGCGCATGTGGTTGCCTACCCCGAGATTGATTGGGAGGCTTTCTCAAAAAACTTTGTCGAGTCTTTGGGCTTAAGTTGGAACCCACTGACAACTCAAATTGAGCCACACGATTATATGGCTGAATTATTCCATGCGGTTGCGCGCTTCAACACCATATTGCTCGATTTTGATCGAGATATCTGGAGCTATATCTCGATCGGTTATTTTAAGCAAAAAGTGATTGCTGGTGAGGTGGGATCATCGACTATGCCGCATAAAGTGAACCCGATTGATTTTGAAAACTCTGAAGGTAATTTAGGCTTAGCAAATGCTGTATTTGATCATCTGGCACTTAAACTACCGGTTAGCCGATGGCAGCGTGATTTGACCGATTCTACGGTGTTGAGAAATATTGGTGTGGGTTTTGGTTATACCATGTTAGCTTGTGCTGCGACACTAAAGGGCATTGGCAAGCTAGATGTTAATGAGGCTGCATTGGCTGCTGATTTAGAAGATAATTGGGCCGTTTTAGGTGAAGCGATCCAAACAGTCATGCGTCGTTACGATATTCCAGAACCTTACGAAAAACTGAAAGCACTCACGCGAGGTCAAGATGGAATTGATCAAACAGCGCTGGAAACTTTTATCGAGAATTTGGAAGTGCCAGAAGCCGTTAAGGTCGAGTTGAAGAAACTCACTCCGGCTAACTATATTGGTTTGGCCGGCGAATTGGCGAAAAGTTAATGTCCGATTTGGTTCGCCTTTCGAAGCTCATGTCGCAGCAGGGCCTATGTTCACGCCGTGAGGCCGATAGGTTAATCGAGCAAGGACTAGTCAAGGTCGATGGAGAACGTGTTAATACTCTAGGTATTAAGTTCCCAGAAGGGGTTAACATCGAACTAACACAGCGGGCTCAGGCGATACAAAATGAGCGTGTAACCATCATGATTAATAAGCCGGTTGGTTATGTCTCTGGTCAAGCAGAAGGCGATTATATTCCCGCAGTGCGCTTAATTACTCAGGAATCACATTCTGAAACGGATCAAACAAGACGACATTTAAAACCCTCGCATTTTAAGGGCTTGGCACCGGCTGGCCGTTTGGATATCGATTCTCAAGGTTTGCTGGTATTAACTCAGGATGGTCGCATTGCAAAGCAGTTGATTGGCGAGAACACGGAGCTTGAAAAAGAGTATTTAGTTCGTGTGGATGTTGATGTTACCGCCGAACAAATTGAACGGCTGACTATTGGACTGGAGCTAGATGGAAAGCCGCTGAAGCGCGCCAAGGTAAAACAACTTAACTCCGAGCAATTGCAAATTATTTTACGCGAAGGTAAGAAGCGACAAATACGTCGTATGTGCGAAGCTGTTGGTTTACATGTCAGTGGTCTTAAGCGAGTTCGCGTTGGCGAGCTGCGCTTAGGAAAGTTAGAAGAAGGTCAATGGCGTTTTGTATTGCCTGAAGAATTCCGACATCGTGAAGCACGTGGACCAGAGCAAGCAAGCTCAGGTAGCAGTGAGGTCGTGGTTAATAAGAATCGCGTTTCAGCGCGTAGGCCCAAGCCCCGCAATTTGAAAACTAAGGGCAAGAGTCTTTATGGCCAAGGTTCAAGACGTGCAAAGAAAATTAGCGATTAGTAAGCAGTCTAAGGTGCTTGCGTTCCTGGTATTTCAATCAAGTAGAATATGATTGATGG
Organism: Arenicella sp.; assembly: GCA_965230315.1. Classification (GTDB taxonomy): domain Bacteria; phylum Pseudomonadota; class Gammaproteobacteria; order Arenicellales; family Arenicellaceae; genus Arenicella. The sequence continues at coordinate 1,437,214 of CBDDKT010000002.1, read as the reverse complement.
GCTGAAACAGAATGTATAAGCTCACCCTGATTGTTTGGCTGTCAGGGACCATATACCCGCGGCCGACATCGCGAGACCGCCACTCAGATCAAACCGTCGTTTAACACTTGGTGAATCAATAAGTCCTTTCGCTCTTATGGCAAGTAGCACGTAGAAAAGTGTATTTACCGCAGCTAGACAGACGAAACTAGCACTAAGTATCAACAATTGTGGAATAACCGGATTATCTGGCTGAATAAATTGTGGCAAAAACGCACTGAAGAACAGTATGCCCTTTGGGTTGAGCGCTGTGACTAGCCAAGTATTGAAAAACACGTCTCTGTGTGGCTTTATTAAAGTCTTGTTTACTTGTTGCTCAGGCGCATTCGCTGACTTAATCAGCCCGATTCCGAGGTAGATCAGGTATAAGCCACCTCCTATTTTAACTATTACAAATGCTGTTGATGATATAGCGAGTAAACTCCCCAGACCGAGCACGGACAAGCATATTACCGTTAGATCGCCAAACGAAACTGCAGCGACAAGTGGCAATGCGGCTCTTTTCCCTAGCGATGATGCGAAGGCTATCACAGTGAGAATTGTTGGGCCGGGTATCAACAACATCACGCTAGAGGCGGCGAGAAACGCCAACCAAAGTTCAATGTTCATAAGCTTAGCGACAGTGTTTGTTTAGAAAGCCTATCGTAGAACTAATAAGTAGATCTCGAGAGTTCGAAAAACTGTGATCATCATCAATCAGTTCGTACGAGGCGGTTTTAGTATGCTTGCTCAATGCGATATGCAACGGTTTGATATGCACGTCTAATGGGATCACCTCAGTGTCGGCCGCGATCAAGTGTATGCCTCTTTGGTCTATTTTTTTAGCTCGTGGTATCAGATCCAGTTGTTGGCCAAACTTAGAAATTTCAGCCACTGCTTTCTTGCCCGACCACCCATTAAGCATAAACAAACTATCGCTGTAGTCACTCCAAATTTTTATGCTCTGTCTATCGCTGAACAAGCCTTTACCTCCTGCCCCCATGTTTGCACCGTCGTGAGCGACAGCGCAGTTGATGCTAGGGTTATCGAGAATGCCTGCTACTGCCATATGGCCTCCCATGCTGTGACCAACCAGCGAAACTTTGTTCGGGTCGATACGTAGTCGAGCAGCATTGTCCGCCTGTTGTACATAATTGATAACACTTTGGACATCGTGTTCGGCACCTATAAAAGAAAACTCGCCTTCGGCTCCCCAAGCTCCGCGGTAGTGAAAGAAGAGAGCATTCCAACCGGCTTTTCTTAGCGCTTGAGCTACGTCCAGATTCTTTTCGTTGCCTGGGTAGCCATGTAACATAATCGCAGTCGGGTGAGGCCCATCACCCGCGGCCTGGTAAATATGCCCAGGCATACGGTTGCCGCTTGATTTGATTGTCAACTCGGTAACGCTTGCGCTAGTGGTCGTCTGCGAACCAGCCAGCTCGAGGTGCGATGAGCATGCACCTAATAGTGCAATACTGCAGACAAATAATAGATGTTTAATGACTGCTAGTAGATGATTAATTGCTGCGAGTGCTCTTGAGGCAGCTAATTTACTACCTGGGTTAAAACGTGTTTTGATCATTGCCTGTCTCTGAATAAATACTGAGTAGACTACAATAGAGTAGGTTGTGTATTTGGAGCAAGGTTCATTTGAGCAGAATCATTGGACCCTGTGAGCGAGAATACTCGAGGCCGCGATACCGGGTATAAAAAAACCACCTTCTATACATGATAAAAGGTGGTTAATGTTCGAGTAAGTTCCTTATCGCAATCGCGGACGATAAGGAACTTTGGGGGGACTACTGCTGAACCAATTGGCCTCGAACTTCACCACCTGGATTTTGAGAGCTGTGAATGTTGACGTACACCCGACCTTCTAACATCAACTCGATCAAAGAGCTTAAGTTTTGGCCGGCGAGTGGACCAACGAGGCTACTTGAAGATAAACTGGCGTCGATACGACGCGTTTGGCCTAAGTTTTCAAGTGTGCCATTTGCGAGCAAGTCAGCAATGACTGGACCATTTTCACCTTCAGCACCCAAGTGCAAGTGAGCCAACGTCAGATCAACATCTTCAGGTAAGCGGATAATTGTTGATTGAAGGTTTAGCTCGGTACCCGCTTCACGTAACTGTGCCTGGGTTGTACCAACGGTACGAGTTCGAACTGCTGGAACTTCGTTACGCCCACGCATAACTGAACGGAAGTCCAGGTCATCCACAATCGTCGGTGCTGCTTCTTGTGAAAATGAGAACTTAAGAAAAGAGTAACCATTAACTGTAAAGTCTCCAGCGGCAAAGCGAGGGTCCTCAAGAATAGTAATAGCGGGGTCAGCTGGATTCGGTTCGATGAATCGGAAAGCGCCGTTCAGATCGGTAGCGATAGTTCCAATGACACCATTTTCATCTGCGCCAGTATTGGGAGCTTGTTGACCAAAGAAGGCTGTGTTAGCCGGAATCTCGTCGTTTACTTCGGTGCCGGCATCTAATGTTTCTGCGCCTGTAACAAAGAAGTCAGTAGCGACAAAGTTACCACTTGCATCAAAAATTTGGTGAGCTGCTGGGTTACCATTCGATAAGCAGAAGTCATTGCTCGGAATAACCATAGATGCGTAGCTAAAGAAGCTCGTGTTTGGATCTAGTGGGTCAACGTCAAAGGTGAATTCAACAATCTCTCCTGGTGCGATTGCGCCATTAACGCCTGCAACGGTTGTGTCTAAACCAAACGGTTGAAGAGTTGCGAAGTCAGCTGCAATTTGTGCGGTTGTGCCGTCTTCACAAATTGCTTCCATTGCACTTTGGCCAAGCGAATTAACTGAACCGGCGATAGGGCGTGAGCCGGCCGGAGTGTTGCCGTTGTAAGTATCAAAGGTCGAACCATCATGCAAGCCGATCCAAACTGGAGTTTGGAAAGTAGCCGCATTCGGGGCAACGTTTTCTATTTGTACGGTTACACGAGTAGTGGTTTGGGCAGAGGCGTTGCCAGCCAATAAGAATCCTGTTGTTAGGGCCAGAATACCTTTGACTAACACTTTTTTTGATGGTGATTGCATTTTATAAATCTCCTGAAAGGGTAGTGTTTAATTTTTGAAATTGATTATTTAAGAAGATATGTAGGTCTCTTCTTAAGTCGATTTCATGGTTAGGCAGAGCACGATTTTTAACTCGGTCTGTGCAGATATAAGAAGGTCACAGATTAGTGACGAAGAGATTCAAAACTAAAATCTCTTAAAAAACCGTGGTGAACCAATCAACGGGAAATGTGTTCGCCAGTGCCTTGAAAAATTGTTAGCACCAAACGCGGCTTTCAGGGTCTATGTGTGTGATTGAACGCATAAGGTTCAAAACACAATTAAAAATTTTGAATTGCTATTGCAGATGTAGGCAAGAGAGAGGAAATTAAATTCACATTTGAACTATTCGATGGATTGACTGCACATAGGAGGTGTGCGAATTCCCTGCGTTTGACTAGTCGCACTGAACCTAACCGTAAGCAATACCCTACCTGATTGGTGCAAAAATGAAACATAATTCTTTTATCAAAACCGCAATTACTTTAGGAGTAATAGTTGTCTCGCTCCAGCCTGCCCACGCTCAAACGCTATCAATTTTAGCTAGGATTCTCAATGGTAATGCCAACGAGGCAGCTCAAGATGCTGCTATCGCACAGAATGCGTCTGATATTAGTGAGAACGCAAACGCGATCGAGAACAACAGATGGGTCATAAATGATGCTCGTGAAGATATTGATTCCAACACATTGGAAATCACGCAGAACACCAGCGATGTAGCAGAAAATACTTTAGACATCGCGAATAACGCTGTTGCGATTGACGTAAACAGCTTAGACATAGCCGACAATACACTTGAGATTGTTGAGAATGCGAACAATATTGCCAGCAAAAGTAATGATATCGCCGATAATCGTTTTGATATCGACGACAATACGACTGAGATTGTTCAGAACGCCAGTGACATCACTGACAATGCTTTAGACATCGCTAGTAATACTAGTGATATCGCCGATAACCGTTTCGACATCGACGACAATACGACTGAGATTGTTCAGAACGCCAGTGACATCACCGATAACGCTTTAGACATTGCTAGCAACACTAGCGACATTGCCGACAATCGTTTTGATATCGACGATAACACCTCAGAGATCGTTCAGAACGCCAGTGACATCACCGATAACGCTTTAGACATTGCTAGCAACACTAGCGACATTGCCGACAATCGTTTCGACATTGACGACAATACGACTGAGATTGTTCAGAACGCCAGTGACATCACTGACAATGCTTTAGACATCGCCAGTAACACTAGCGACATAGCCGATAACCGTTTCGACATCGACGACAATACGACTGAGATTGTTCAGAACGCCAGTGACATCACTGACAATGCTTTAGACATCGCTAGCAACACTAGCGACATTGCCGATAACCGTTTCGACATCGACGACAATACGACTGAGATTGTTCAGAACGCCAGTGACATCACTGACAATGCTTTAGACATTGCTAGCAACACTAGCGACATTGCCGATAACCGTTTCGACATCGACGACAACACGACCGAGATTGTTCAGAACGCCAGTGACATCACTGACAATGCTTTAGACATCGCCAGTAACACTAGCGACATTGCCGATAACCGTTTCGACATCGACGACAATACGACCGAGATCGTTCAGAACGCCAGTGACATCACCGATAACGCTTTAGACATTGCTAGTAACACTAACGACATTGCCGATAACCGTTTCGACATCGACGACAATACGACTGAGATTGTTCAGAACGCCAGTGACATCACTGACAATGCTTTAGACATTGCTAGCAACACTAGCGACATTGCCGATAACCGTTTCGACATCGACGACAACACGACCGAGATTGTTCAGAACGCCAGTGACATTACGGGTAACGCATCAGACATCGCCAGCAATACCAGCGACATCACCGATAACGCTTTAGACATTGCTAGCAACACTAGCGACGTTGCCGACAATCGTTTTGATATCGACGATAACACCTCAGAGATCGTTCAGAACGCCAGCGACATCACCGATAACGCTTTAGACATTACTAGTAATACTAGCGACATTGTCGACAACCGTTTTGATATCGATGACAATACGACGGAGATTGTTCAGAACGCCAGTGACATCACTGACAATGCTTTAGACATTGCTAGCAACACTAGCGACATTGCCGATAACGCTTTAGACATTACAGACAATACGACCGAGATTATTTTGAATGCCAGCGATATTGCTGATAACGCGGATGCAATTGAAATCAATGCCTTAGATATTATTGATGCTCGTGACGACATAGATACTAATGCGGTCGATATCGTACAGAATGCGCAAGATATTTCTGATAACACTCGTGATATCACGGATAACCGTTTTGATATCGACGATAACACCACAGAGATCGTTCAGAATGCCAGTGACATTACGGATAACGCGATAGATATTGCAGCTAATTCAGGTGCAATTGATGTCAATGCGGCTGATATCGCCGATGTCCGCAGTGACGTCGATGATTTTGCAGCTGGAGCTATTCAGCACACTGAAGATATTGCTGCGAATACTAGCGATATTGCCGACAATCGAACGGATATAGATGCTAACACTACTGAGATTGTGCAAAACGCAAGCGACATTACCGATAATGCCATCGACATCGCCGACAACCGTAGTGATATAGATCGCAACTCTGATACCTTGGCTAACCAATCAGAAGGTATTCAGGCGAACCAACAAGGTGTTCAGCGTAACCAGCAAGGTATTAACATTAATCGCAGAGCGATTGGCATTAACAGCCGAGATATTGGTATTAATCGAAACAATATCGCTTTTAATGCTAACCGAATTGTCGATAACGCTTTGAACATCGCGCAAAACCAACAGCGCATTAATGCTAACCAGAATAGTATTAATATCAACAGTGGCTTGATTGATGAGAACCGCCAGGATATCAACGTTAATCGCGAAGGTGTTGCTTTGGCGTTAGCTGCCAAAGTGCCGAGCCTTGCCGCCGGAGATAGCACTGCGCGAATAACACTTTCTTCAGGGTTCTATGAAGGCGAGAGCGCTATCTCAGTCGGTGCCACATTCAGAGCTGGCAAAAGTACCCAGGTGTTTGGAACTTATGGCAGAACCTCGAATAGCGAAGGTGGGTCTGTAGGAGTTTCGTTTGGCTGGTAGCATTCGTTCTACACGCAGCAAAAGTAATTGATCAAAGGTCATTACTTTTGCTGTGTTTATTTGCGTCATCGAGTGATTGACTCAATTTATCAAACGTCTTTAGTGGCATCATAACAACTTGATCTTTACCCGCTCCGTTAATGGTGACAGGAGTATCTTCTCGGCACACCTGACGCATGGTTTTGGCGAGCTTTGATTGGGCTTCTAAGTAGTCTATTTTTTGCATGTCTGCGACCGGCTTCTCAGAACGATTGAAAGCGTCTAAAACTACCAATAACTACACCCCAAATGACAAGATCCGCTTCTGAATCAAGTTCAATTTCCGGGTAAGCTGGATTTTCAGGTAATAATTTTACTAAGCCGCCGCGATGATAAAGGCGTTTTACCGTTAGCTCACCATCTATTGCGGCAATCACTATTTTCTTATGCGTGGCTTTTAACGAACGGTCCACCACTAGAATATCTCCAGGCATAATGCCCGCATTTTTCATTGACTCACCTTCTACTCGTAGCATAAAAGTGTGGTCAGGGCGTTGAACCATGTATTCATTTAGATCAAGTGTATCTTCAACATGGTCTTCTGCAGGAGAAGGGTAACCAGCGGCTACCGTAGAGCTGAACAATGGTATCTCTAGGCGGACGACATTGTTTGAATCTGTTTTCAGCGATGCCGTGCTTCCTATTTGTGTAACATCGGGGTAGCTTTCCAGGAATTCCTTGATATAAGTAATACTGCCTTCAGGTACCCGAATGGCTTTCGTCGGCTCTTTAAATTTACCGCTGCCTTTGGGGCGACCAGCGCCAGGCCTAGCCCCACCATGGTTGTTATCAATTTTGCTCATTTGATTAGTGTACAATTAATCAAATGAGCTTGTCTAGAGCCTATTCGTTATACCCCTGAGTAAAATCAAATGGCGGTTAGCCATTGGCTACTTTACGGCTGAAAATACAGTCTCACCATTAATGTATGTTTTAAGTATCTTTGTGTTTAAGATGTCCTGTTCAGGTATGGTCATAATGTCGTTTGATAACACGACAAAATCGGCAAACTTACCCACACTAATTGAGCCCAGCTGATCTTCCTGAAAAGCAGCGTAAGCAGCTCCTAAAGTAAAACCATGTAAGGCTTGCTCACGCGTTAACTTTTCTTTTGGATACCAACCTTCTTCAGGCCAACCTTTTGCATCCTGACGTGAAACCGCTGCATAAAAACCTAGTAGCGGATCAGGTTTTTCTACTGGGAAATCTGAACCTAGTGCTAATGGAACACCAAGATCATTAAATTTCTGCCACGCATAAGCTCCTTTTATTCGTTCAGGGCCAACACGTTTTTCTGCCCAATACATATCACTGGTGGCATGCGTCGGTTGTACCGATGCGATCAAGTTAAGATCTTTGAAGCGTTGGAAATCTTCAAGAGCGATTACTTGAGAATGCTCGATTCTGTGTCGCCCCGGGTTGTTATCGTCATTAGCGGCTTCCAACACATTCAGTGTAACTCGATTGCCTCGGTCCCCTATTGCATGAATATTGACCTGCAAGCCACAATTTGCAGCTTGTTTAGAATGTGAGGTTAGTGCGTTCTGGCTTTCGATTAGCAAGCCAGTATTGTCAGGGTCGTCACTATACTCTTTTAACAATGCAGCACCTCTAGAGCCTAAGGCGCCATCACTGTATAGCTTGATTGAGCGAGCGGTAAGCATAGCGTTTGGGTCGATAACTATGCCTTGGTTACATAAGTGGCCAAGCATGTCATTTGCCCCATCTGCCATGGCATACACTCTCACACCTAAGGCGTTGTCTTGCTTGAGCTGTTCTAGCAGGCGCCAGACACGCAGGCTAGTGCCGGCGTCATGCATGCCCGTTAGCCCAACACTGGCTGTTTTTTGCATTGCCAGTTTTAGTGCATTAGTGAGCTCGGCGTCGCTTTCTTCGGGTACGTGTGCCTGAATGAGGCCGACGGCGTTGTCGATGAATACTCCGTTTGCCTGATTATCGCGGTCGCGGGTAATCTCTCCACCTTCCGGTTGCCAAGTGCCGCTTAAGTCTTTGGTGGCTACTGACATTGCCTTGGTATTAGCCCAACCAGCATGGCCATCTATTCGCTCTAGCCATACGGGTCTGTTTGGAAAAGCGTTATCTAAATCGGCAGCTGTTGGTAACTCGGCAACGTCCCAATCGTTTTGGTCCCAGCCTCGGCCCAGTAGCCATTGACCCTCTAACATGGTTTCTGAGCGTGATTTAAGTAAGTCAACAATCTCTGCTTTGCTGGTGGTTCCTCTTAAATCTACATGAACCAAGCTTTGTCCTAATCCAAGTAAGTGACCATGAGCATCAATTAATCCGGGGATAATCGTTGTGTCGCTCATATCGATGCTGCGCGCGCCGGGATAGTTGGCTAGTAATTCTTGTGAAGAACCGGTTGCGATAAACCTTCCTTCACGATAAGCAAAGGCTTGTACCTGCGGAGAGTTTTTGTCAGCCGTGTAGATTGTTGCATTGATTACAACTGAAACGTCCGGGTATTGCTGACCCTGATTAGTGGTCTGAGCTCCGGCTTTTGCAGTATCTGCGTCATTAGATGGAGCTACGGGTTGCTCCTGACAAGCACTTAAAGCTAGCGTAAGAGACAGTAGGGTAAGTAGTTTTTTCATCGAGCTACTATATCGCGTTAGCGATAGCTCGGCAATTTAGAGTCGCTGCTACCTGCTACCTGCTACCTCTAACGCGGTAGAGTCAGTGATGATGCTGTGTAGCGCAGTTGCGATCGTCGCAGGTGGTGTCTTGGCAGGCACGATAGTTTAAATAATGTGACAGCGCTAATACCAAGCCGCCAACCGAAGTTGCTACTTTCTCGCCCGTAATGCCGAACCAATCATGCCCAAAAAAGGCGACGGCCACTAAAATGCTAATTCCAATAAGGCCTGTAACCGCAATGTTGAACTGCTTATGCTTGCGGCAACCCACAAATAAGGCGATAAAGCTAGTCGGTAAAACTGCCCACAGTAATAGCTGATGAAACAGCAGGTCTTCAACGAAAGTAGACGCCGAAATTATTGGTAGAAATGTGATCGCGACAGGTGTTAAAAGGCAGTGCACCAAACACACTCCCGAAAGAAGGATTGCGAATTTATCAAGTGTGTTTGAGTTGAGCATTACGTTTAAAAAGGTTTGAATGTGCTGTTATGTAATAATATAACAATTGCTAGGTGGATTTAAAGGGCTAAGGTGTGTTTTTTTATGCTCGAGAATACAGTTTATTGGTGTTCCCTAATCGGACTTTCTATCGCTAAGTTGAATTCCCATCTACATATTCAGCATGTGAGCTGTTATCAATGAAATGAGCTGTATGCCGGAGTGTGAAATTGTCGAAAATAGTTAAGTTCGACACTGCAGTCTGATTCGACATTTTAAGTAAAGTATAGGCGGGTTATAGCTTATAGATCGTATCGTGTTTTTATGCTCGGTAATTGTGCTAAGGTTGTCCGGCACAAGTAATCCGCTTCTGAGGTAGATCATGAGACTTCATCCTAAATTGAGAATTGTTGGCAAGCTATTATTCGTATTAATGGTATCTAGCATTCCCAGTATTTCCAGTGCATCGAGTAGTCCAGATGAATTAAGTGCGGCGGCGGAAAACTACGTTCGTTTGGGGTTGGAGCTAGGCCACTATGACAAAGATTATGTCGATGCGTATCTTGGGCCAAAGGAATGGCAAGAGCAGGCCGCTAAGCCACGTTCTAAGGTTAAATTGGCAGCCGACATAAAAGCGTTGAAACAAGCGTTGGCGAGTATGTCGTTTGTCGAGGGAGACAATGCAATTAGGCACCGATCGTTGTCGCGTAATGTCAGAGCGATGGACACACGTGCGCGTATGATTAATGGGGAAACGTTTTCTTTCGTCGACGAAGCGCGTTTGATCTACGATGTTGTTTTACCCAAATTTGATTTTAATAAATTTGATGAAGCACTAGTTAAGATCGATGCTATGTTGCCTGGTGACGGTGATTTAGCGAGTCGTGTGGATAGCTTTCGTTCGAATTTTGATATACCGGCGGATAAATTACAAAAGGTGATTTCTACGGCGATTAAGGAGTGTCGCCAACGGAGTAAGCAATTTATTGCAATGCCCGAGCAAGAATCTTTTACTTTAGAGTACGTCACTGATAAGAGTTGGAGTGGCTATAACTGGTATCAAGGCGAGAATATTAGCCTGATGCAAATTAATCAGGATTTTCCAACTAAAATCGATAGCGCAATTGGTTTAGGCTGCCACGAAGGTTACCCAGGCCACCATGTATGGAACGTGTTAATCGAAGAAGAATTGATAAAGGGCAAAGGCTGGGTAGAATTTAACTTATACCCTTTATTTAGCCCTTACGGTTTGATTGCAGAAGGGAGCGCTGAATATGGTGTAAGCCTTGCTTTTCCTGGCGATGAAAAAGCAAGATTTGAGCAAGATGTTCTTTACCCTATGGCTGGAATCGAGACGAAAGATACGAAAATATTAGCGCAACTCAAAGAACTATTGAAAGAGCTTAAATACTCCAGAATTGCAATCGGGCAACAGTATTTAGATGGAGAGATTACACGTGAAGAAGCACTAAAGAGAACAGTTAAATACTCATTAGTGTCCGAGAAAAGAGCGGAGTCCTCGCTTAGATTTTTAGAACAATATCGAGCATATGTATTGAATTACAGTATTGGTGAAGACTTAATAGACGCATATATCACCCGAAACAGCAACACGCATGCTGAGCGATGGGCTCAGTTCAAAAAACTGTTGACCAAATTGAATACAGCATCCGATCTCGATTAGGGTATTAGATGGCTTTTTAATTAAGGCAACAATGTATAAGTTAGACATGATCTGCGACAAAAAATAAAGTTTCTATAACAGCCTGAACCGGCTGCAGGATATTCAAAACAGCCATTCGATGTTTCATCCTTCTGTGGATTTAGATGCCTTTGACCGGTGAGTACTATATCTAATCTAGCTAATATTAAGTATGCCGAATAAATTAAAAATGGTACCAGGTAAATCACAGTCAGAGATCACTATTCGAAAGCTAGAAATTTTAGGTGATAAATTGCCTATTATGAATGTTTCAGCATTTCTGCTGGCGATTACATTTGCCTATTTTTACAGACATACCGCAGCGTCAGCTGTTTTGTTCCTATGGTTGTTTGCAAACACAGTGCTGACGTTGTTTCGAGCGCTAGTCGTTTATCCAAGGTACAAAAAGGCCACCATTACCGACGCGAATGCTGTTGTTTGGCTTAACCTGCTTACTTTGTCACTCTTCTTGAATGGCTTGATCTGGGCCATTGCGTTACCCTATTTTTATGTGCCAAACGAGCCAACTTTGTTGCTGGTGCTGATGTTTTGTTTGTTCACTATGATGTCTGGTGGAACGCTAACGATTTCAGCACATCCTATAGGTTTTATTGCCAGCACAGTTCCTGTTATCGTTTCAAGCTCTTACCTCTTTCTCACAAGCAGCGGTTTTGATAGAGAGTTTGGTGTTCTATTTGTTTTATTTATTTCCGTATTATTGGTGTTTTTTTTCGCCACGAGCAGGGATGTAACCGAGCTAATTTCATTACAGATTGAAAAGGCAAGCTTATTTGAACAACTAGAAGCAAAACATGAGATATTAGAAGAGAATCGGGCATTAGCAGAGCAAGCGGTCGACGAGAAAAACCGCTTTTTAGCAGCTGCGAGTCACGACCTGAGGCAACCTTTACATGCAACAGGATTGTTGCTGTCCGCTCTTGAAAAATATATCGATAACGATAGTGGTAAGGCATTACTTAACGATATCACGCAGTCTAATCAAGCATTAAGTGATTCTTTTAGTAGTCTTCTAGATATGTCTAAACTTGATGCGGGGGTTGTAGAGGTAAATCGAATACACGCTAATTTAGCTGATTCAATAAGTACACTGGAAAAAGAGTTTTATGGTGTCGCCAATAAGAAGAAGTTAGATTTGAGTTTTGTAGGTGATGATCATACTGTATTCACTGATATTACTTTATTGAATCGTATTCTACGTAACTTAATTAGCAACGCTGTTCGCTATACACAAGTCGGCTTTATTAAACTAACGTGGTATGCGCAAGATAATGGTTATATTAGGTTAACAATATCGGATAGTGGCATAGGTATTGCCGATGATGAGATTAAAAATATTTTTTCTGAATACTATCAAGTTAATAACCCTGAACTGGGACATGAAGATGGATTCGGCCTTGGCTTAGCCATAGTGCGACGGCTATGCGAATTACTTGATTTAAAAATTTCTGTAAAGTCTGTGTTAAATACAGGAACGACATTTACTCTGGACATACCAGCCGGTGACCCTACATTCGCATTGAATCAAGAGCAGAAAGTTAATCGTTTTGATGACTTAAAGGGCACGATTATTTTAGTCATCGATGACGACGCCAGTGTTCTAAAGAGTATGGACAGCTTGCTCACTTCGTGGGGGTGCAAGACGTATTGCGTTGAATCGGAGGAGCAAGCCATTGCAATTTTTGCCGATGGTGCGCAGGTACCACAACTTGTTTTTTCAGACTTCAGCTTAAAAAATAATCGTACTGGTTTACAGGTTTGCGAGCGGCTTTTTGAAGAATTGAACATTGAATTGCCGACGGTAATTATTACTGGAGAAACATCACCTACGAAATTGCAAGACGTTTTAGTGAGCGGTTATCAACTAATGCATAAACCGGTGCAGCCGGCCGAACTAAGGGCCGCCATACACAAAAACTTGCTTAGAGCGTAACTATTTTCGATTTGAATCAGGTTAATGAGTTATTTATTGTTTGATTTTTTTCATCAATTGAAACTGAGTTCGATGTAGCACATTTTATGAGAGCTGTTCGGCTTACAACACCAAAGTGCTTAAATAAAATGCTAACGTGGTATTTCACCGTGGACTCACTAATATCGAGTACTGAGGCAATTTGGCTATTCGACAAGCCTGAAATAATCAAGTCTAATACTTCGAGTTGACGGCTACCTACCTCGTTGTCTTTCGTTTCTACTAACCCATCTTGCTTGGGCCTTTTTACGTGTGGGTAATTTTTGAGCAACGGCCAAACGTCATCAGGCAAATATATTTTTCCACTTAGGACATGATTTATTGCCATTAGCATTTCTGTACTACTGGCATTTTTATGCACAAAACCCAGTGCCCCTAATTCGATCGCACGGGTAATATCTGATAACTCACAGGTAGACGAAATAATCACAGTAGGAATGACAATGTTGCGTTGATTTAGCGCTATTAAAAATGAAAACCCATCCATTGTAGGCATATTCAAGTCAGCTATGATTAGCTGAAATCTTTCGTTTTGATCAATCTTATGGATTGCCGCACCAACGTCGTAGGCCATATCAAGCTCTGCGCCACCATCAATATCAAGCAATAGATGACGTAAACCCTCAAGAAAGAGTCTGTGATCATCAACTAATAAAATTTTCGTTTTTTTCTTCAGCAAAGATGCCCTCATCACTTATCAAATAGGCGCGAGTACACTATCGCGGTTAAATTATGAACAGGCGACTGTACTTTAGTACAGTCGTCGAGCCTGAGCGATGTGAATAAAGTCTTCTTTTAGTCGCAATCAGCTAAAGATCTAAAATAAACATGAAGACCCTCATATTCAATACAGCTAGTCTGCTCATTATGGCATTAATACTATTCACTACCCAAACGTCTGCTATCGCAGCGGACGGTGATGTAGACATGAGTTTTAACCCCAATGCAAGCGGTCCAGTGGATGTTGTTTTTCAACAAAGTAATGGGCAGATATTAATTGGAGGAAGGTTTACCGAAGTGGCTGGCGCAGATAAGTCAAGAATTGCCAGGCTGAATATTGACGGTTCAGTTGATATGACCTTTACTCCGGCTGCAAACAGTGCGGTCACCGAGATTAAAGAAACCTTAGACTCTAAATTATTGATTGGCGGTTTCTTCACAAGGATAGATGGCACCACACGCAATCGTATCGCGCGACTGAATAGCGACGGGTCATTAGACACAAGCTTTAACCCTAACGTTAACAACGCGGTGTTTTCTATATTGGAGCAAGTAGATGGCAAAATTTTAATAGCCGGTGGTTTTACCACCGTAGGCGGTGTGACTCGCCAAAGCATTGCTCGACTTAATGCGAACGGTTCATTGGATACCAGTTTTATACCGCCGAGCATTAATAGCGGTGTGATTAAGATGGCACTGCAAGGTGATGGTAAAGTGATTATTGTCGGCGGTTTTACACTAGTCGACGGCGCTACCCGAAACCGTATTGCTCGCTTGAATACAGACGGCTCACTTGACACAACTTTTGGCTTATTTTTGAATGACGTTGTTCGTACACTTATCATTCAAACCGATGGAAAAATAATGATCGGGGGTGGGTTTGCACAAGCTGGCGGCGTTATTCGCAGACGAATCGCCCGCTTGAATGCAGATGGGTCGGTTGATCAAAGTTTTAATGCGAATGTAAGTGGATTAGTAGTGAATTCAATTATTGAACAAGCCGACGGTGAAATTGTGTTCGGTGGCACATTTACTGGTGTGGGAGGCGTTGTTCGTAACAACATCGCGCGGGTGAACAGTGACGGTTTACTTGATACAAACTTTAATCCAAATGCAAACAGTGGACTATTCTCTATCTTCCAGCAAGAGAATGATGATCTTCTTATAGGCGGAAATTTCACTCAGGTTGATGGCGAAACCAGAAACCGCATCGCCCGCCTCGAAAACACTGTACAAGAAGATGGCGATTTATGCATTCCGATCAAGGCTCAAAACGGTAGGTTGGCAGTTGTCTGCTTGTAACAGTAACAGATTGAGGCACGCAAAAAGTGTACTGGCTATATGGCAATGAGCGCGAGACTATTTGTTATAGGGTAGTGAAACCCTGTTTTGGCATCTGTTAGTAATTAGCCGCAACTCAGAAGAGACATTTGAATTACAAACTATGCCTTCAATCTTGAAAACCCTCATTACTGATCTAACATACTTCGCGTAAGCATAATCGGCGTTAAATAAACAGCAAGCGACTGTACTAAAGTACAGTCGCAGGTCAGCATAATGCTGCATAAAGTCTACATATCGTTCTACTAAGCTAAAACAAAAATATGAAGACCTTTAAGTTGTTCCGAATTAGCTCACTAATCATAGTGTTAATAATTCTCACTTATCAAACAGTCGCCATGGCTGTTGATGGTGATGTGGACGTGGAGTTTAACCCTAGTGCTAACAATATAGTTGATGTCATTTTTCAACAAGATGATGGTCAGATTGTCATTGGTGGTCGGTTTAACCGTGTTAATGGCGAGATTCGATCTCAAATTGCCAAGCTAAATACTGACGGGTCTCTTGATATGGCCTTTGCGCCGACTTTAAATGGCTCGATTAGAGCGATGCAAGAAACCTCAGATTCCAAACTATTGATCGGTGGTTCCTTTACACGTATTAATGACTCTGTGCGAACTCGCATCGCGCGACTTAACAATGATGGTTCCCTGGATACGAGCTTTAACACACTCGTAAACAACTCTGTATTTGCACTACAGGAACAAGAGGATGGAAAAATTTTAGTAGGTGGTTTATTTACTAATATCGGTGGGGTCGCTCGTCAAAATATTGCTCGTTTAAATGCGGATGGCACTGTGGATACGAGCTTTACACCACCAACTCTCAACAACTTTGTGTTTTCAGTAGCCGTGCAAAGCGATGGTAAAATCCTGATTGCCGGTGGCTTTACAATTGTTGGCAATGCTCTTCGAAACGGGATTGCTCGTTTAAATGCCGATGGCTCATTAGATGCATCATTTAATGCACTTTTGAATAACAGAGCTGGCGTCATCGCCATACAGCCCAATGGGAAAATTCTAATCGGGGGCGAATTTGATCAAGTCGGTGGTGTTACTCGAAGGCGAATTGCCCGTTTGAATGTAGATGGGTCGCTTGATGAAAGTTTTAATGCCGATGTGAGCGGATTAGCAGTGAGTTCAATCATTGAGCAAGCCGATGGTAAAATTGTATTTGGTGGTACATTTACTGGCGTGGGAGGCGATGTTCGCAACAACATTGCACGGGTAAACAGAGATGGCGCACTCGATTCTGATTTTGACCCGAACGCAAACAGTGAGGTGCTTTCAATCTTCCAACAACGAGATGGCGACCTTCTTATTGCAGGAAGTTTTACGAGTGTTGGGGGGCAAACTAGAAACAATATCGCTCGCCTTGATAACACAATACAAGACGATGAAATCTGTGTTCCAATAAAGACCCGAAATGGTAAATTGGCGGTTATTTGTTTATAAGCGATTGGCGCAAGCATACCCCAGTTAAAGATTGCCAATCTAAGAGAGGCTATTTTTATGAAAAGTTCGTAGCGTTAATAGATGATGAAGAATATTGTTATATGACATTCGTTTTCAAATGACCGCTAAGGGCGATCATTCCCCATTTACATTGAGATAACCAAATGAGCTTTAAACACTCTAACGGTGATCTCGTATTCATGAAAAAGGATCTCGAAAAATAGCGAACGCTTTATTGTTAGCTGATTTAATAACAGCGCACACGGGGATGTTTAATTGTGATTACGAAGCTGTAGACTTAGTTTGCGATACTGGGAACAAGCTGTTTTACAAGATAGATAATTCTATATTTGCTAGCCTCTTCAATCAGTAGAGGCTAGTTTTACCCTAGGTTTAACGTAATCCAGCATTAATTGATTTTAAGGCAGGTGCACCTGGACATAAGACATCTTCCTTTAATTCGTTTAACGGTGTTTTTGGTATATTCAACGTGTCGTGAAAATTCTCCGTATCGGGCTCGATATAAATCAAGCCAGTCATTAGCTTGTCTTCAGCTTTGTGCTCCAGCAATGTGCGGACAGCATTATGTCTATCCGTTGGGTCATAGTTATCGCTTAATTTACTCAGGCGCACTGAGTCACCGTTGTGAAGCTCCACATTTTGTGTGGAACCTGTGATTTGATCGAGCGTGATTTCCTGTGCGGTAGGTACAAAGTCAAGTACTGAGCCTGCCTGTACATGTTCTCGAGTATAGTCGTAGCTCTTGGTTGAGCCTGCATGGTTGTTAAAGGTAACACAGGGCGACACTATGTCGATCAAGGCGAATCCTTTGTGCGACATTGCCGCTTTCATCAAAGGCACCAGCTGATCTTTATCGCCTGAAAAGCTTCGGGCAACAAAGGTGGCACCCAGGTCCAGAGCAAGCGCAACCAAGTCAATTGCTTCGAACGGGTTGGCTCGGCCTTTCTTATTTTTTGAACCTTCATCCGCGGTTGCAGAGTCCTGGCCCTTGGTTAGACCATAACAACCATTATTCTCTACCACATACATCATGTTTAGGTTACGACGAATAACGTGGGCAAACTGTCCCATACCAATCGATGCGGTATCTCCATCACCGGAAACGCCGATATACATTAAGTCGCGATTAGCCACATTGGCACCGGTGGTGACCGAAGGCATACGGCCATGCACTGAGTTAAAACCATGAGCCTTACCTAAGAAATAATTAGGTGACTTTGATGAGCAGCCAATGCCCGACATCTTGGCAACACGATGTGGCTCAATATTCAAACCCCAAACAGCCTGAATAATCGCTGCACTGATTGAGTCGTGACCGCAACCCGCACACAAGGTGGATATGCCGCCTTCGTAAGCCTTGGTTGTTAAGCCAAGTTCATTGCTTGGTGAGGCTGGGTGGCGAAAATTTGGTTTGTAGAAACTCATAATTCTTCTCTTTTAAACTCTATCTTAAGCCACGTTCACTGACGCGTCTTTGTTGGCAAGTTCAGCGTTTACACCTGCAACAATCTTGGTGGCACTGATTGGGTCTCCGTTGTAATGCAATATCGATTTTAAGCTTTTAGGTGCGATTTCCAATTCGTTTACAATGAGCGTTTTGAATTGTGCATCACGGTTTTGCTCGACGATAAATACGTGTTCGTGTTGCTCTATAAACGCTTTCACTTCCTGATGAAATGGGAAGGCGAGCACCCGCAAATCGTTGGCAGTGTGACCTGCGGCGCTGAGCAGATCAATCGCCTCGTGCGTTGCTTCAAGGCTAGTGCCGAAATGGACGATGCCGATCGTATTACGTTCATCACGTTCGATAGTAATTGGTTTAGGCAGATGCTGCGGCGAGGTCGCCCACTTCACTTCTAAGCGCTCCATATTGCGTTGGTAATCGTCGCCTTTCTCAGTATAAGCGGCGTACTCGTTACGTGATGTTCCGCGATTAAAGTAAGCACCTTTATCAGCGTGTACGCCTGGAATAGTGCGGTAGGCTATACCATCACCGTCTACGTCGAGATAGCGCCCCCATTTCTCTTTCGCATTAACCAGATCGTCTGCGCTCATTACTTTGCCGCGGTCATAAAGTCGATTTTCGTCCCATTCTAACTCGTCGCAAATATGTTCATTCATGCCAAGATCCAGATCGGTTAACATAATGACGGGAGTCTGTAAGCGATCAGCAATATCGAAGGCGTCGGCGGTGAGCTCGAAGCATTCTTTTGGTGTTGCTGGAAATAACAGTACTTGCTTTGTATCTCCGTGCGAAGCGTAGGCAGAAATTAGAATGTCGGATTGCTGTGTGCGTGTCGGCATGCCGGTTGATGGGCCAGTGCGTTGCACGTCAATCAATACGGCCGGAACCTCAGCAAAATAAGCCAGGCCAAGGAATTCTTGCATTAATGAAACACCTGGGCCACTGGTGGCTGTGAACGAGCGTGCGCCATTCCAGTTCGAGCCAATGACCATACCGATTGCAGACAACTCATCTTCAGCCTGAATAACCGCAAAATTATTGTCGCCCGTTTCAGAATCGACTCTAAATTGTTTAGCGTATTTTTCGAAACCTTCAGCAACCGATGTTGATGGTGTAATTGGGTACCAAGCACACACCGTAGCCCCACCATAAACGGCTCCCAGTCCGCAGGCCGCATTGCCCTCCAGCAATATTTTGCCATCGTTTTTATTGCTTCGCCTTAATTGCAACGGTAACGGTTTGGCGAAGGCTTTCTTAGCCTCATCAAAGCCCAATTGTAATGCGTCGAGGTTGGGTTGGATTAACTTCGGTTTCTTGGCAAAAGTGTCGTTAACAATGCTTTCCAGTGCTGAGAACTCAATGCCAATTAAGAACGCCAGTGAGCCAACATAGATGATGTTTTTAAACAGTTGCTGTAAACGAGGGTTTTCAAAATTGCTATTGGTTATTTGTGTGAGCGGTAAGCCTATGTAATGAATATCGTCGCGAATCAGATTGAAGTCTAATGGGTAGGTATTGTCATAAAAGAAATACCCACCTGAGCAAACTTCTTCTACATCTTGCGTCATACTTTGTGGATTAACCGACACCATCAACTCAACTTTTCCGCCACGCCGGCCTAGGTAGCCTTGCTCGCTTATGCGAACTTCATACCATGTTGGAGCTCCCTGAATGTTGGAGGGGAAAATATTGCGCGGACTAACCGGAATACCCATACGAAAAATGGCCTTAGCAAACATGCTGTTAGCACTGGCCGAGCCTGAGCCGTTAACATTGGCAAATTTAACTACGAAGTCATTTATGACTTCATCCATGACTTGGGGAGTATTGATAGGACTCATGCTGCTTGCTCCCGTTTTCCATTGGTTTGCTCGACAAGAATCGGTGCAGGCTCGTTACCCGCTTTGGTCACCGTATATAAAAATTTCTGCATATCCCATGCTGAGGTAGGACAACGTTCGGCACATAAGCCGCAATGTAAACACATGTCTTCGTCTTTCACCATGACTCGACCCGTCGGCAGATCGGTAGAGACATACAAGTCTTGTTCTTTATTACTGCTTGGTGCATTCAGTTTACTGCGCAGCATGCCTTCTTCATCATTATTGGTAAACGTGATGCAGTTAGTAGGGCAGATATCGGTGCAGCCGTCACATTCGATGCACTTACTTTCCATAAACACGGTTTGCACATCACAATTCAGACAACGCTCTGCTTCCACAAAGGCGGCATCCAGATTAAAACCTATTTCCGATTCTATCTTCCGACTTGATAGTGCTTGTTCGACCGGCAAGTGTGCAGAGGCTTGACGGTCGTCATCGATTACTTCGCTGTCATACGCCCACTGATGAATGCCCATTTTGGTACTTACCAAGTTGGTACCGGGGTTTGGTCGTTCACTCAGTACTGAACGCCCGTGCAAGAATAAGTCGATTGAGATTGCTGCTTGGTGGCCATGGGCTACTGCGGTGATGATGTTTTCAGGGCCAAACGCAGCGTCCCCACCAAAGAAAACTTTCTCATTACTTGATTGAAAAGATACCTTATCAACTATCGGCATATCCCACTCACCAAATTCGATACCGACATCACGTTCAATCCAGGGGAAAGCATTATCTTGCCCAATCGCCATGATCGCATCGGTACATTCGATCTTAACGATCTCACCCGTTTCTTTGATAGTTCGTTTGCCATTTTTGTCGTAACTTGATTCGACAACATTGAACGTCATTGCAACTAGCTTGCCATCTTCCACGATGAACTCACGCGGGCTGTGATTTGCCAGAATCGGAATACCTTCTGCTAAAGTATCGTCTTTCTCCCAGGGTGATGCTTTCATTGTCTCGTAGGTGGAGCGAACCGTCACACTGACGTCTTTACCGCCAATGCGCTTGGCCGTGCGGCAGCAGTCCATAGCGGTATTTCCGCCGCCAACTATTACTACTTTTTCGCCAATATTGTCGACGTGTTCGAAAGCCACATTTTCGAGCCAGTTAATGCCTAAGTGTATATTGGCGTCAGCCTCATCTCGCCCGGGAATTCTCAAGTCTTTGGCTTTGGGGGCGCCAGTGCCGACGAATATTGCGTCGTAGCCTTGTTCGAGAATGCCTTTCATGCTCTCGACCCGCGTATTAAAGTGACGTGTCACCCCCATGTCCAAAACGTAGTCAACCTCTTGGTCCAGCACTGTTTCTGGTAGGCGAAAAGACGGAATTTGGCTGCGCATAAAGCCACCGGCCTTAGCATTTTCGTCATACAGATCAACTTCATAACCCAAGGGCATTAAATCTCGAGCGACGGTCAGCGAGGCTGGACCCGCGCCGATCAATGCAATCTTTTTACCATTCTTCTCGGTCGGAATGACAGGCATTCGAGAATTGACGTTGTTGTCATCTTTATGATCGGCGGCAACACGTTTTAGTCGACAGATTGCAACCGGCTCTTCATCGACTCTGCCTCGTCGACACGCTGGTTCACAGGGTCTATCACAAGTTCGACCCAGGACGCCTGGAAATACATTGGATTCCCAGTTAACCATATAAGCATCGCTGTAGCGACGCTGGCCTATTAAACGAATATATTCAGGAACGGGGGTATGCGCAGGACACGCATATTGGCAATCGACTACTTTGTGAAAGTATTCTGGATTGCTGATGTCGGTAGCCTTCATGGAGCTAAATATCTCAGAGTTCTCAGATCTTATTTTTCAGTACAAATCGAATAGATTTGTAGCACATTTATTTGCTTGGTAAATCATGAAAAAGGTCGGCAAATTGGTCTTACCAGTTTGCATAACAAATGACCATTTCAAGCGATGTTAGCACGCTGTTTTAAGAGCGTACACTGAATTTTTACATTTGAATTTTAATCACGTAAACACATCAAAAAAGTCAATTATGAGACTGTTTTTATCATTAATTCGAAAGGTTTGATTATAGGGTTTACCACCAGTATTTACCCCACATCTGTGGGTTGGCCCAGTTGTCCGAGTTCAACCAATCCGGTGTTTTTTTATAGTCGTTGATGTTGTATTTAAATAACCCGTATTCCACATCCTCTTGGGTATAAGACGCCACTTTACTCAGAGCGAAACTGTATAGATCGGTCAAGCTCCAGTGACTCGCACTTGATTGTTTTGCCAGAGGCAAGCAGACACAGTATTGAGTGCAGAGTACATCTCTAAGTCGTGAGAGCACTTGCATACCTTTGCCTTTGTCGAGCTGCTCGAATAATCCAATTACAATAGCAACGTCAAAACGTTGTTGAAGCTCCCAGAGCTGATCCACCTCGTCACGATTAATATGAACGATATTACATTCGTGATTGAGTACTAACTTTTGCTCTTTGTAACCATTTAAAAAGCTTGGGTCACAGTTGCCGACAACTAATATTTGCTCCGCTTGGGCAACATTAATTAAGGTTTCAATATCAAACATAGCGTCGGCGGGATAAGTCATAGGATCACATTTGAATAAAGGCAGAATTGCTATTGTAGTCAATCGCATAATCAATGCTGCATTTTTTATTTTCGAAACTCGTTTTTTTTCCAGATTAGATAATTTATCGTTGCCCAATTTGGTTGCTTTGAGTAGTCTTGTTTTTCGCCTCTCTTAATGAATATTTGGACCGAAAAACACTAAATGAACGACCATACTGAGCAGCAGTCCTTAGCTGAGTTTGCTGAGCAAGCGTATCTGAATTATTCGATGTACGTGATTCTAGACCGTGCATTGCCATTTGTTGGTGATGGATTAAAACCGGTTCAGCGACGAATTGTCTATGCAATGTCGGAGCTGGGATTGCACAACGCAGCAAAATATAAGAAATCAGCCCGTACCGTAGGTGATGTACTGGGTAAGTTTCACCCACACGGCGACAGCGCATGTTATGAGGCGATGGTATTGATGGCGCAGCCATTCAGTTATCGTTATCCGCTGGTAGACGGTCAAGGAAACTGGGGTTCAACTGACGACCCTAAATCATTTGCGGCAATGCGTTATACCGAATCGCGATTAGCGCCGTATGCTCAAAGCCTATTATCTGAGCTGGGGCAGGGCACTAGTGATTGGCAAGCAAATTTTGATGGCACCTTAAAAGAACCGACTAATCTGCCAGCGAGGTTGCCGAATATTTTGCTGAATGGCGGCTCTGGAATTGCGGTTGGTATGGCCACCAGTATCCCATCGCATAATGTGCGTGAGGTGGTTGATGCGTGTGTACATTTATTAGAACGACCAAAAGCGACCGTTGAAGAATTGTGCGAATTTGTCAAGGGGCCAGACTTTGCTACAGAGGCAGAAATTGTTACGCCTAAATCTCAGATCTTAGACATCTACAATACTGGAAATGGCTCTATCCGTCAGCGCGCGGTGTACACTAAAGAAGACGGTAATATTGTGGTGCATGCCTTGCCATTTCAAGCGTCGGGCTCAAAAGTACTGGAACAGATAGCCGCGCAGATGCAGGCCAAAAAGCTGCCGATGGTCAGTGACCTACGCGATGAATCTGATCAAGATAACCCAATTCGCTTAGTAATAGTTCCTCGCTCCAATCGGGTTGATATTGATGCGGTTATGGGGCATCTGTTTGCCACCACAGATTTAGAGAAAAGCTATGGTGTAAATATGAACATGATCGGCCTCGATGGTCGCCCTCATGTTTACAACTTACGCGAAACCTTAAAAGAGTGGCTGACTTTCCGCATCGAAACGGTTCGCCGTCGTCTGCAGTACCGGTATGACAAGGTCACCGACCGTTTACATATTTTAGAGGGCTTGCTGACCGCCTTTTTAAATATCGATGAAGTCATCGCCATTATTCGTTCGGAAGATAAGCCAAAACCTGTATTAATGGAGCGCTTCCAAATCTCTGAACGACAAGCCGAAGCTATTCTTGAGCTTAAATTGCGCCATCTGGCAAAGCTTGAAGAAATGAAGATTCGCGGTGAGCAAGAAGAGCTGGAAAAAGAACGCGAGCGTTTAGAATTACTGCTCAGTTCCGATGCACGTCTTAAAACTTTGGTTAAAAAAGAACTCAAAGAAGACGCTGATGAGTTTGGCGATGCTCGTCGTTCTCCGATTGTCGAGCGTGAGGCTGCTAAAGCCATTGATCAGAGTGAGTTGGTGCCAAGTGAGTCGATTACGGCCGTGTTATCCGCCCAGGGTTGGGTGCGAGCTGCGAAGGGGCACGAAATTAACCCACGAGAACTAAATTATAAGTCCGGCGATAGTTTTTTCAGCTTTGCCAGAGGTAAATCAAATCAAATGCTGGTAGCGCTTGACTCTACTGGTCGAACCTATGCCGTACCATCGCATAAATTGCCGTCGGCTCGTGGTCAAGGCGAACCACTCACCAGCAGCGTAAACCCACCCACTGGCGCAACCTTTAAATCGGTAATGATGGGAGCGGACAAAGAGCAATACGTGATGCTGAGTGACGCAGGCTATGGTTTTATCTGCGAAATCGAGAACATGCTGACCAAGAATAAAAAAGGTAAGGCTACATTAAGCGTGCCCAAGGGCGCAGAGGCTTTGCCAGCGTTAAAAATTAATAGTCTCGAGCAAGACTTTATCGCCGTAGTGACGACGGCTGGTTATTTAACTATTTACCCGGTTACTGAGTTGCCTGAGCTGGCAAAAGGCAAAGGTGTTAAGCTTATTAATGTGCCAAGTAAGTTGTTGAAGGAACGTGCTGAGTATGTATTAGGCGCCACCACGTTTAAGAAAGGTCAGCATGTATTAGTACATGCTGGTAAACGTTACTTACGCCTTAAAGGCCAAGATCTGGATCACTACATGGGAGAGCGCGGAAAACGTGGCCGTAAACTTCCCAAAGGTTTTCAAACTGTAAAGGCAATCACTACTGAGAAAGCGTCGGCTACCCAAGATGATATTTTGATAGATAACTAAGTAATGAGTTACTGAATGACTGATGATCACAAATAGTCTGCTCGGATGGCTAAGAGCTATCGCTTCCAAATCACAAGTACACAATAACGTTAGAGACTAAAAATGAACAAGCTACAACAACTTCGCGACATGACCGTTGTGGTCGCCGATACCGGTGATCTGTCTGCGATCGCTGAGTACACTCCGCAAGACGCAACAACAAACCCCTCCTTACTATTGAAAGTTGCACAAGATGAGAACTACGCCAACATTATTCAGCGTGCAATTGCAAGCGCGAAGGGTGATTTGGGCGATGCAGTTGATAATTTTGGCGTTGATATTGGCTGTGAGATATTAAAAATTATTCCAGGTCGAGTTTCCACCGAAGTCGACGCAAGGTTATCTTTTGATACTGACGCCACTGTCGCTAAAGCGAAAAAGTTAATCGCCCTATATAAAGAACGAGGAGTCGAAAAAGATCGTATTTTAATTAAGATTGCCTCTACTTGGGAAGGCATCAAGGCCGCTGAGCAATTAGAAAAAGAGGGCATTAATTGTAACTTAACGCTACTGTTCAGTTTTGCCCAAGCTGTCGCTTGTGCTGAAGCAGGTGTATTTCTGATATCGCCATTTGTTGGTCGTATTATGGATTGGTATAAAGCCAATGGCGGCAAGCAAAATTATGAGCCGACGGAAGATCCTGGCGTTATTTCTGTGACCCGCATCTACAATTACTATAAACAACATGGGTACAGCACGATTGTGATGGGCGCGAGTTTCCGCAATACGGGAGAAATTGAAGCATTGGCTGGCTGCGACTATTTGACTATTGGTCCAAACTATTTGGAAGAGCTGCGCAATGATGATGGAGTTCTGGTGCGCCGCTTGTCGGAAGACAACACTGGCGAGGCTATAGAGAAACGCTCCTTGGATGAGAAAACGTTTCGCTGGATGCAAAATGAAGATGCCATGGCAACCGAAAAATTAGCACAAGGTATTCGTGCGTTTGCGGTTGATCAAGTTAAGTTGGAAGATTTGATTGCTCCTAAACTCTAAGCCTCTAATCATGGCACCAGTTCTCAGTAAAGCCAGCGTATTGAGAACTGACTTTAAAACTGAATTTGCTTGATTTTTTAATGTGGGTAGACTGTAAGTAGTTTGACTAAACGGTGTAATCGAAATTCTGCAGCTGATGGTGTCCACACAAATAATACTTCCTCGGATTTTGCAAATTGGCAAGCACGCTAGCGCTCAGCTTCCCAAGGTGTTACGAAGCCTGGACTGTCAAAAACCATTAATAATTACCGATAAGGTGATGGTCGAGCTTAACTATGTTGGGCAACTGCAAGAGTTACTTAACGCAGACGGTATTACCAGCGATGTTTATGCGGATACGGTTCCTGAACCCACCGCCGCTTCCATTCAGGCCGCGGTTAACCAGGTTATCCAAGGTGACTACGATTGCTTGGTTGCGATCGGGGGTGGCAGTCCAATAGACAGCGCGAAGGCAATTGGCATTCTGGGAAAATTGGGTGGCCAGATTTCAGATTACAAAGTGCCGCGAGTGGTGGATGAGTCTGGCTTGCCGGTGATAGCCATTCCGACCACCGCTGGTACGGGTTCAGAGGCAACTCGCGCGACCGTTATTACGAATGAACTTACCGATGAGAAAATGTTGTGCATGGGTAGAGGCTTCGTTCCAATCGCTGCTTTGGTAGACTATCAGCTTACTCTCAGTGTTCCAGCTCGCACTACCGCTGACACGGCGATAGATTCACTTACCCACGCTATAGAAGCCTATGTTAGTCGAAAGGCCAGTCCATTTACCGACGCCCAGGCATTACAAGCGATGGGTTTGATTGCGCCTAATTTACGTGAGGTATATCAATCTCCATCGAATCATGGTGCACGAGAAAAAATGATGTTAGGTGCCACGTTGGCCGGTATCGCATTTTCTAACGCCTCGGTTGCCTTGGTGCACGGAATGAGTCGACCGATAGGCGCATTCTTCCACGTGCCTCATGGCCTCTCGAATGCCATGTTGCTGCCCGCTGTTACCCGATACTCGATTCAAGGGAATGAAACGCGTTACGCCGATTGCGCTCGCGCAATGTTGGTGGCGGATCCGAAAGACAAGGATGATGTGGCAATTAATAAGCTCTTATCTGAGTTAGATGCGATTAATCGTGATTTAGAAGTACCAACGCTCGCCGAATTTGGTGTTTCTAAGCCCGATTTTGATGCCGTGTTGGATACCATGGTGGAACAGGCATTAGCTTCTGGATCACCCGCGAACAATCCTCGAATTCCTCACGCTCGTGAAATTTTACAAATTTATCAACAACTTTGGTCATAAATTAAGCAGAAGTGAACGAAATTGTCGCTATAAGTTGAGTTAATTTTCAACCTAGGCTAAATTGGGGTTGCAATTGTCCAATAGCTGTAGTGAAACAATTAGTCTCATTTACAACAATTTGTGATTTTACTCTATTGCTGCATTTTGATGGTCGATTGGCTACCTCAACTCCAGGCGCGAACAGCGGGTTATTGGGTGGAGGTCTTAATTAGAAAATAAAACTTAACATGAGGAGATTGATCTTGAAGAAAACTAAACTAGTTAACTCTATAGCTCTAGCAATTGGGGCGAGTGTGGTGGCTACTTCAGCTCATGCACAATTAGAGGAAATCGTCGTAACTGCGACCAAACGAGCTGAGAGTGCCCAAGATATTCCGGTTGCAATTCAAGCAATTGGAGCCGAAGCACTCGATGAGTTAGGTGTAACTACGTTTGATGAATACGTTAAATATTTACCGAATGTTACACAGCAGGGTCGTGGCCCTGGTCGTAGCGAAATCTATATTCGCGGGGTTGCCAGTGAGCAATCAAATAACACTGTATCGTCTGTTCAAGGTTCAGCACCGACTGTGGCTGTTTACCTGGATGAACAGCCGGCCTCATTTGGTGGTCGTAACTTAGATATCTACGCCGCTGACTTACAGCGTGTAGAGGTTTTGCCTGGACCCCAGGGCACGCTATTTGGTGCGAGCTCTCAAGCAGGTACAGTGAGGCTGATTACAAATAAGCCTTCTACTGATGGTTTTGATGCGGGTGTAAAAGCGGGTTATAGCTTTACCACCGGTGGTGATCCAAGTACCAGCGTCGAAGCGTCGATCAATGTACCTATTAACGATAGATTGGCTGTGCGCGGCGTGGTCTATTCAGATACACAAGGCGGCTGGATTGATAATGTACCTGCTACGCTAGGCACCAACGATGCCGAATCCGTACAAGTCTTTAACCGCAACCAAGCGTTTGCCGGTGTTTCGGCTGATGCGATTGTGACTGATACCAATAACGCTACCTTTGTCGAAGACGATTGGAATGACGCCCAGTACACGGGTGTTCGTTTAGGTGTGTCTTACGATATCAGCGATGATTGGAGTGTATTGCTCCAGCACACAAATCAAGATTTGGAAACCGAAGGCTCATTTGAGTATTTAGCCGCTGGCGGCGCGACTGATCAGTCTCAATCCTATTCACCTGAACGAAATAACGATGATTTTGGCTTAACGTCATGGACTGTGAAAGGTCGTATTGGTGCGCTAGACGTGATTTATGCAGGTGGGTTTCTGGATCGTGATGTGAACTCTGTACTTGACTACACTCTCTACAGTTTTACCGGTGGTTATCAAAACTACTATATCTCAACAAACGGTCGATCTGGCCCTCAAGACACGATTTTTGACTTGCGTAAGCAGTACGTGGACAACACAGAAAGTCAGAGAACTACTCACGAGTTGCGCTTCCAGGGCGAAGTTGGTGAGAACTTCCGTTTTACTGTTGGTGGATTCTTAGATGACGTAGAAACTAACTCTCAAGGTCAGTTCCAATATTTTGGTGCAATTGGTGCCGGGATTGATACGGGTGTACGTCCTGCTGGTTTAGCAGACGGTATTGGTAATCCTAATGCACGCGATCGTCCGACTATTTTCGTTAACGACTTTACTCGTGATGAAGAGCAAGTGGCGGTATTCGCTGACTTTACCTTTGACTTGACTGAATCGTTTAGTGTGAGTGCGGGTGCTCGTTACTACGATCTCGATTTCGGTCTTCGTGGTGCAACAGGTGGTTCGTTTGGCGGTTGTCAAAACGGTCCAGATCTTGCGACATTGCCGTTAGTTGGTCCAGGTCAACTACCAAACGGTCCTTCAGCAATTGTGCGTCCAGACGGTTCGCTCGGCTGTACTGGCGGATCGGGTAATAATGTAACGGCTCGACTAGAAGCATTGGGCGGTCAGTCGGCTCAGTCTATTGCGACGTTCTTTGGCGATGCAGGGGCTGCAGCGTTGCTTGCAGACGTTCAAGCTGGCACATTGAGTATTGATGCGCTTGATGGTAGCGGTACATCGAATCAATCTGACACGCTATTTCGCTTAACTGCAGACTGGAAAGCAACCGACAGCGTATTGGTATTCGCTACTGTATCTGAAGGTTTCAGACCACAAACAGTTAATCGTAACGCAGGTTCAGCCGCGTCTAATCAATCTGGTCCATTCCAGGGTTTCCGCGTACCAGCGGTGGTAGAAACCGATGAATTAACCAACTTCGAATTGGGTATCAAAGGTGATTTCTTAGGCGATCGTTTACGCTTAAATGCCACTTACTTCAACTCTGAAATTGACAACTTGCAAGCGACTCGTTTTGACCCAGCGAATATTGGTATTTTGGTATTCCTTGAAAACGTAGGCGATGCTGAAGTCCAAGGTATCGATGCCGATTTCACATGGGTGCCAACTGATAACTGGACGATTCAAGGCGCAGTTTCATTCGTAGACTCTGAGATTACACGTTTGAACGCAGCGCTTGAAGGTATTGCAGCGCCCGTTGGTAGCGAGTTGCCTTTTACGGCTGACTTCTCGGCCAACGTTCGTGGTCGCTATGAGTTCGAATTATCTAACTTTGGTGCTGATGCATTTTTCCAGGCTGGCTTAGTCTACACGGGTGATAGCTTCGCTAACATCACGGCTGATGCGAATTTCATCGAAGACCAAACGCGCCGTATTTTCGGTCGCGGTTCTGGTTTAGGCATTGAGCAGTTGTCGGGCACGTTCGGATCATCGTCTCAAGCAACCGCTATTCCTGGTTCTTTCGGAACCGTGAATACGGCCAACGGTGAGTTCTTTGGCGCAGCCAGATATATTCAAGAGTCTTATACCTTGTTCAATATGTCTGCTGGTGTGAACAAAGATAACTGGGGTGCTGAGTTGTTCATCAATAATGTATTCGACGAAGACGGTATCGTTAACATCAATACCTTCGATGGCACACCAAAAGTGTCGGTTACACGGCCTCGCACCATTGGTATTCGCTTCCACTGGAACTACAACTAATCGTTGATTTTTTAGTTGTCACTGAAATTTAGGGGTTCAGAATACTGAGCTCCTAATTTCGATAATAATTCAGAGGCCGGCTTTCGAGCTGGCCTTTTTTATTGGTGCTTTGACACTCCTAATCCGAGAGTTCTTTATATAGTCTTTAAGAACTCTTGATAGATTCGTTCTCGAGGCTGTTAGCGTTGCTTCAGCGTTGTATTTAGACATCGTTTATCCGATTTTAATGGCAAAGTTTTGTTAGTATTATCGATAAATATTCGCCGCCAATACTAATATAAAATGTCAGAAGCAGATCACTCAGAAGTAATCCAAAATGCCATGGATCTCGCCAAGGCAGGTCGCTTTCAAGATGCGCTTGCCGCCTTACAAAGCATGGATGAGGCCTTATCAATTAATGCCGAGGCGGTCTATATTCAGGCCGTTTGTTTACGAAAACTCAATAACAATGAACAGGCCGTCGATGCGCTTCAACGTGTGTTGGAACTTGATAATAACTATGTGCGTGCTTATCAAGAGTTGGGCCACATATTTGTCAGTGAAGGCCGAATTGATAAAGCAATTGGTGCCTATGAGCAAGCACTCAAGCTCGACTCAGCGTTAATCGCGAGCTGGCGTGCTTTGACTGCCTTGTTCGCTGAAACTAAGCAGACTGAAAAGCTCAAATTAGCACAGCATCAGCTTGCTCAACTGGAACAACTTCACCCTGCGTTACAGGCGGTTAAAAGTCATCTTAATCGAGGTAATCTAGAAACGGCGGATGAGATCTGTCGTGGTTATTTGCAGCAAAATAAAACGGACGTCGAGGGAATGAGGCTGCTGGCCGCCATTGCTGTAGACGTAAAAATATTGGACGATGCAGAGTTCATTTTAGAGAGTGCAGTCAGTTTTGATCCAAGCCATATTGGAGCTCGTTATGATTACAGTAATGTCTTATTAAAACGGCAAAAGTTCGGTGCAGCGCACGAAATCGCGCAAGAGCTGGTTAAACAACGGCCCGACGAAGTGCAATTCAAGTCTCTGTTGGCATCAACGACCACCGGTGTGGGTGATACCGAAACAGGGATCAAGCTGTATAGAGAGCTCATCCATAGCGAAAACGATATGGAGCAATGTTATTTGTTATTAGGGCATGCTCAGAAGACACAGGGTGACATTGACGGTGCAGTGCAGTCTTATCAGAAACTGTATCAACATAAACCAGATTTCGGAGATGCATTTTGGAGTCTCGCAAACACCAAAACCTATAAGTTTTCTGATAAGGAAATCGCTCATATTCATGACTATAAAGATCGTGAAACAACCAGCGATGCCGACAAGGTACATTTCAATTTTGCACTGGGTAAAGCGCTTGAAGATAGAAAGGATTATGATGCTGCAATTATTGCCTATCGTGAAGGAAATAGTCTGAATAAGGCACTACTAAAGTACCAATCTTCGGAGATAATCAAACGCGTTGATGCGCAGATCAAGCGTTGTGATACAGCGTTATTTGATCGCTTGTCTGGTGTTGGGAATAGTGCTGCTGATCCAATTTTCATTTTGGGTTTACCGCGTTCTGGCTCAACGCTATTAGAGCAAATATTAGCATCTCATTCTAAGGTTGATGGAACACTCGAATTGCCCAACGTCATGAGTTTGGTGCATCGTCTGCAAGGTCGCGCTAAGGTTAAAATAGATGAAGAAGCACCGTATCCGAAAATACTTACTGAGTTAGAACCTGATTATTTCGAAAAATTTGGTCGACAGTACATCGACGATACGCGTGTCTTTAGAAAGGATGCTCCATTCTTTATTGATAAGATGCCAAATAATTTTCTACATGTTGGCCTTATCAAGTTGATATTGCCGAACGCAAAGGTCATCGATGCTCGTCGACATCCTATGGCATGTTGCTTTAGTAACTTTAAGCAGTTATTTGCTGAGGGTCAGGAATTCACTTATGGTTTACAGGAAGTAGGCGAATACTATCGACATTATCTTAGAGTAATGGATCACTGGGATAAGGTATTGCCGGGTTTTGTATTACGTGTGCAACACGAAGATGTCGTTGATGATTTGGAATCTCAAGTGCACAGAATTTTAGAATTTTGTGGCTTACCGTTTGAACAATCGTGCCTTGAATTTTATAAAACTGAACGTCATATTCGCACGCCGAGTTCTGAGCAAGTGAGGCAGCCGATATATAAGACTGGTTTGGAGCAGTGGCGCAACTTCGAGCCGCATTTAGAACCATTAATCGACGCCTTGGGGCTAGAAGTTCTTGCTCGTTACCCTATGCCCGAATGATCATCTCTCATCGTCATCGGTTTATTTTTTTTGCGGTCCCTAAAACGGCCACTCATTCCATACGCGAAGCATTAAGGCAACACAAAGGCCCTGACGACTGGGAGCAACAAATGCTGTTTGGTAGGCAGGAATTGCCCATACCAGAAATAGCCAAAATCGAGCATGGGCATATTAGCGCCAAAGAAATATCAGCGGCTTTACCTTCAGAACAATGGCAGTCTTATTTAAAACTTGCTTTTGTTCGAAACCCTTTTGACCGTTTTGTTTCGGCCTGTGCGTTTCTCAACAGAGGTAATCCCGAGTTTGCTAATCATTCAACAGAATGGATGAAGGTGGCGATGACGCGACCACAGTTCCGAAGGCGTGTACTCATTCGGTCACAAGCACAGCAATTGTGTGGTGTCGACGGTAAACTGGCGATCGATTTTGTCGGTCGATATGAGACAATTCAGGTATCTCTGGATCAAATTTTTGATCGATTGTCGTTGCCCTCGACACAACTTGAAATTCGAAATAGTTCTAAGCATGGTCACTATCGTGATTACTACGACGAAGAGTTACGTCAACAGGTGAGCGAGTTTTACCGCGATGACATCGAGCTGTTTGATTACCGTTTTTGAGATAAAAACACTCGTCTCAATCGACTAAGCCTGAGTATGATTTTTAAAAAGCTCTGTTTAATTTAGTATCTTGTGACCGAAGTTTGCCCTTGACGGCCATTTTAGTACCTATGTTTTTATCCTGATGACGCTTTCATTATCTATTGTTGTTCAACAAATGCAGGTAGGATCTCATTTGAAATCTGAGTCATTATTGTGTCTTCTCTGTCATGACCTGTAATTGCAACAATCAAGTCTAGTTCTTCAACTACTACGATATGTTGCCCTCCGCCTCCCCACGCTATTTTTGCATCAAAGCTTTTTTCTCCGACTGCAATATTCGTTTGATACCAAAAATATCCATAAGTATATGATTTGGGTTGCCAGTCTGCAGTAGGCTGGGTGATTGGACTGGTTGCCTTAGCCAAATAGTCCGCTGAAATAAGCTGCTCTCCATTCCATCTTCCTTTATTGATGACTAAGATTCCCCACTTGATCATATCGCGCGATGTAAAGCTTGTGCGATCACCTCCACTTGGCAAGCCGTTGCTGCTATTCCGCCATTGGTAATTCGAAATACCCAATTTTCCTATAAGTTCGTTTTCAATAAATTCCTGTGCACCTCCGGGTACTACCGCTTCAATCACCTGCATCACCAAATCTGGATCGAAGGCATACAGGTAGCTCTGAGATTCGGGCGTAATAGGCGCGCTGTGTTCAAGCCAAGTCTGGACCTGCTGTTGACCTTTTAATGAACTGGGAGTTTCCTGAAACTCTTTTCGTTTCTCGTCACTGATGCGAATACCAGAGCGCATGGTCATAGCTTTATGGAGTGTGATCATTTTTGCACCGTCGACAAGCTTTCCTGGGTCGAGGTCATTCAAAAAACTGACCAGGGGCTTGTCCAGATCAGTCATTTTGAGATAGCCCAGTTGAATAGCACGGCCCAATGCCAAACTCGTATAAACTTTAGTCGCTGACGCCTGGAAATGGGGTAGGTTGATGCGACCTCGTAGGTAGTAAGACTCAAACAAGAGCTTGCCTTTATAGTTGATAAGCATGCTGTCGTAGAGACCATGTTTCTTATCGGCGATTTCCTCTACCAGCTTTATAATCTTCGCTTTATCGCCGCTATCTATTTCTAACTTACCCACAGGAATACCATCGTTCATGTCTGCTGGAGATGTATCGATAAAGGCTTTTTCGAGGTATGGTAAATCCCAGAATGAGACCTCAGTATCCTGGGCGGTTGCTTTCGGTGCGGTTCTGCCTTCTTCGGCACTTGCTATATCCCAGATGTTAAAAAAAACGATAGTGAGTAATAGTATCTTTTTTATATTGGTGCTCATATTAAAGCCGTTCACTGAGTTGGTAATAAACCAAAGATGCAGGAGCGACCGTTTTCGTTGCACAACGTTGAATCCTTGAATTCAAAGGGCAGAGCTCACTTCAATTGACTACTCACAATTATTCGCTATGAGTAATCTTCAGACTTTCGATGATTATAGTTGTCGAGGTATTTGATCTAGGCCTAACTCGTTTTTTAAGCACTGTTTTTTGCTCCAAGGATCAACAACCTTCATTCTCTTTAAAGCGCGTTAATTGCTCAACATTCAGGGCCGCACGAAGAATGCGTTGCATGATAATTGGGTTTATTCCAACATCATTGCTTGCGGTTACCAGTGCGCGAGGGTTGGGGCGTAGTTGTTTCACTGTTCGGTTTAGCAATGACCGATAACGTTCTACACCGCTACTGTCATAACCGTATTGAAGCCAAACTTCACGCCAGTCCTTCGCTAAATTGTTTAACAATCGCCGATATTCGTTTATTAATGCGGGATTGTTATCCGGGTTAGATGCAACGTCGGAAATGAGTTCTTTAGCAATGGCTTCCAGTTCACCCGGAGCCATTACTGGTGCAACATTGAAACGTTCGGTTCTAATCTGAACCTTCCGATCTTTAACATAATCCACATGTTTTATTTGCTCTTGAAAATTGCTGTGATCGAAATCGGGTGCAAATTGTGCCATGCGCTCAACCATATTCCAAAAGCGTGAAGAGCCCGCTGTATCAATAACCAAATGGGTTCGATCGGAATTACTGCCGTTGATTACTTTGTGTTGGCGCCACGAATCGAAAATCCAACACTCTCCAGCCTGCATATGGATCTTTGCGTCGCCACAATAAAATTCAACATCAGGTGTCGTAGCGATTGGGATATGAATTCGCACTCGATCATACCAATGGTAATTAAAATCGACATGTTCGGTTACTTCGGCACCGGCACTCAGCTTCATTAATCTAGACCGGGCGATCACTTCGTCAAAACTCGCCATCACCTGTTGAATATAAGCGCACGAGGAGAGATGAGGCGTAACTCGCATCTCGCCCGAGAAGTCGTCATTGTCTTCGCCATTTAGTGATACTAAAGGAACAGCCGAATTACCGTTGATTCGGTTTGGGTGAGCCATCCAAACCGAATCTTTAAAGCCGCTTAGTTCTTGCCTAAGGCGCTCAATATCAAAGCTGAACGGCAGGCGTATAAATGGGTGGCTTAATTCCATTATCGGAAAACCATTGTACTGCTACACGCTGTGCTATTGATCGTCCCACGATCCACGACGGCTCCATGGGTCATGCTCAGGAAATTCATCAAGATCGATTTCTGGGTCAGGCACATTCGATTGGCGATTCAGATCATATTTAGCCGTTTTGAAGATCGCAATACACAGCATTAAGGAGATAAGCACCAGCGGTGCTCCGGCCACAATGCTGGCCGTTTGCAGTGTTTGTAAATCACCCAGAAATAACAAGGTAATAGGTAAAAAGCTCAAGGCGCCAGCCCAAAATAATCGGTTCCAGCGCATTGGTTCGTCATCTACCTCTTTTTGTACTACCGAGGCTAGAATATACGAAATAGAATCGAAGGTGGTCGATAAAAAGACAATCGCTAATATCGTGTACAATGCGATCACCACGGTCTTAAACGGCAAGCTGCCAAGTATTGCGAACACCGCCGCAGATTGTGAATCGGTGTTCAATATATTCACCACGTCCAAGCTATCACTGAGTTGAAGGTGTAATCCATAATTACCTAAAATCATGAAGAACAAGGCGCAACCAACTGAGCCGAAGAATAGTGACCCGATGACCATATTTGCCATAGTACGTCCGTAGGATATTCGAGCGATAAATAAACCAATCGTTGGTGCGAAAGCTAGCCACCAGGCCCAATAGAAGATAGTCCAATCTTGTGGGAATGTCGTATCTTCATAGCCGTTTAGACCTCCAAAGGGTTCGAGATACGTTGCCATCGAGAAAAAATTCTCGAAGACAACACTGATCGAAGACAATGATGTTTCGGCGATGAAGGTGGTAGGCCCAACAATAACAATAAACACTAATAGAACCAGCGCTAAGAACAAGTTTATGTTCGACAGTGTTTGTATGCCTTTTTTAATACCTGAATACGCGCTGGCACCAAAAATTGCCGTGGCAAGGACCAATACAAAAATCTGCATGGTGATGTTTTTTTCAAAACCGAACAATTGATGTAAGCCCTCATTCAGTAGAGGCGCTCCTAAGCCCAAGGTAGTGGCACCACCACCCAACATGCCGAATACGAATAACACATCGATTAACTTACCCCAAAAACCGCGCACATTTCGATTGCCGATAACCGGAGCAACCGCTTCTGAGAGTTTTAGCTTGCGGTTTTTGCGAACATGATAGAAATAGGCAATTGGTAGAGCCGGAACCAGATAAATAGACCACGCTATCGGACCCCAATGAAAAATGCCGTAGGCTGCAGCCCATTTCATTGCTTCGGAGGTACCGCCTTCGATCAGAAACGGCGGGGTTTGATAGTAATACGCCCATTCAATCGGCGCCCAAACCATTATTCCGACCCCTATACCCGCGCAAAATAACATCGAGGCCCACGATGACGTTTTAAATTCAGGTTCGGAACCCGGGTCCCCTAATTTTATGCGTCCTATGTCGCTGAACGATACATAGAGCATAAAAATAAAGGCACCGAGCCCCAGCATCAAATAGGCCACACCAAGATTCTCCACGACGAAGGTACGTGCAGTTTTCACGTATTCAGCGCCTTGATCGGGCCAAACTATTAACGGTACCGTTACCAGTAGCAAGAGTGCTAATGAGCCCATAAATGTAGGCTTATCGATCAGCTTCATTGACTCCTTCATATTAATAATTCTCCGATGGTTTTTCGTTATTGTTGTTTGCTGAATCGCTTGAGAAATAGGCGTTAGGCAATTGTTCTAGTTATTCTTGACCTGCTTATCTAACATTCTGATGCGGCTATTTATTTCATTGTGCTCAATATAATAACCGCGCAAATGGCGCTTACCTGAACTGGGGTCGAACGCAGTGCGCCCGTGCAACACTCGTTGGTTATCGAAAACAA
The DNA here is from genome assembly GCA_965230315.1 of Arenicella sp. Lineage (GTDB taxonomy): Bacteria > Pseudomonadota > Gammaproteobacteria > Arenicellales > Arenicellaceae > Arenicella. Next base: position 1,399,549 of record CBDDKT010000002.1, on the reverse strand, counting down.
CCATTTCGCCGCTCTTTAGTACGTATTCAATGTTGTAACTCGCGCTTTGAATCCGGCACATCAGTTCTCGATAAGCTGCATAGAAAGAGTACAGTAATTCGGGCTCAAAATCAGGTATGTCGGCGATGTGGGCATTAAACGTTAATGTGTCAAAGGTGCCGTCGCGCCTCAGTCCAATGATAGGACGGTGATACCGTATATCATCTTTCTCATCGAGGAAATGCCATGGTACCGACAGCTCGCAGAGCGTTTGGTAGTGATCGGGGCATTCTCGCTCGAAATCTTCCACGATCGCCATTGCGTCCGCGAAGACAGAACCACCGCCTTGCGCCTCATTACGATAACAATGTAAGAATTGATTACCGGGTACAAATTCTTGGTTTGGAAGGTCGGTATGCAGGGGTAATGCCAACGAGGTATACGCTAGGTTATTAGGTTCTGGTTTACTTTGCACTTCGAATACAACACCGTAGTTGCTCTCTCGTTTAAAGCCGATTAATTTTCCAAAGTTCTCACCAGCCTCTAAATTGTCGTCTAATCCCTGGATCAGTATGATGCCGGTTTGTTTCAAGGTACATAGCGCATCAAGTAAGCTTTGTTGTGATCGGTGGCAAGCCGATGCCTCAAAACAAGGTAATGAAGACATTTCTTTAGCGGCCCAGCTTTTTCGTTCAATGGCGGCCGCATCGTAGCGTGAATGACCTGGGCGATGATCGTATAACCATTGCGCCGAATAATACGATAGCTCAGCTTTGCTTGGCCATTGAACTTCAATATTCGATTGTGTCGCTTGATCACTAAGCGCTAACTTAAAATTCTCTGGTGCAATGTCCAGGCTTACTGAGGTTAGGTCGAACGTGCGCTCGCCGGTTTTTGGATGCAATTCATCTTGATCGTTATCGCGTAACCAAATATACGGAATCTCAGACAGGGAGCCGTCTTCCCAGGTAATGCTGAAGGAATTTTTTCTCGGCTGGACCTTACTGAAATTCATTGGTGCCCCATTAATACCATTTTAGTACTCTAATTCTCATTTTGGCTTAAAGACGGTTCGACTGCAATGGCTCTGCCTCAACTAACATGTCGTAATCAAATTGTCTGAGGTCGCATTTAGGCTAACTTACGAATAGCACTGTAAATAAATGGGCAGAAGGATTGCTATAGATTCAGAAAGCCCATAAATTGTCGGCAGAAATAGATGTAAACAGGAACTATGGAACGCAAATGATGAAGTACGACTACATTATAGTTGGCGCGGGCTCGGCGGGTTGTGTATTGACGAATCGTTTAACCGAAGATTCGAGTGTGAATGTGCTATTGCTGGAGGCCGGCGGAAACGACCCGTTCTGGGAGTGGCAGATCCATATGCCTGCAGCACTGGCGTACCCCATGAATGGCACTCGTTATAATTGGGATTATCATACTGAGCCTGAGCCTTATTTGGGTGGACGGGTAATGCACTGCCCACGCGGCAAAGTATACGGCGGATCTTCTTCGATTAACGGCATGTGTTATATCCGAGGCAATGCGCTGGATTACGATCGTTGGGCCAAAGAGGACGAGTCCTTGAGCCAATGGAGTTATAGACATTGCTTGCCGTATTTTCGCAAGGCGGGAAATCGAAATACCGGTGCCGACGAATATCATGGCGATTCAGGACCCCTCAGTATTACCAAAGGGGGCAGCGACAATCCCCTATTTAAAGCATGGACCGACGCTGGCCAACAGGCAGGTTATCCGTACACAGAAGATATGAACGGTTATCAGCAAGAAGGTTTTGGTCCAATGGATCGGACTACGCGTAATGGTAATCGAGGATCTACCGCGGTCGGTTACCTGCGTCCCGCCATGAAGCGTTCGAATCTCACGGTTATTAAGCGAGCGCATGCCAAGCAACTAATTATGGATGGTAAGCAAGTAGTTGGCGTGGAATTCGTTAAAGGTCGTAAGAGCAAACAGGTGTATGCAGCTAAAGAAGTCATTCTTTCGGGTGGTCCGATTAATAACCCCCAATTGCTGATGCTTTCGGGTATTGGTGCTAAAGCTCAACTCGATGAGCACGGAATTGAAGTAAAACATGACCTGCCTGGTGTTGGTGAGAACCTGCAGGATCATCTTGAAATCTATTTACAGATGGAATGCACACAGCCAGTATCCTTGTTCAAATATTATAATCTGTTTGGTAAGGCGATCACCGGCGCCCAATGGTTGTTTACCCGCACTGGGCTCGGCGCGACCAATCATTTTGAGGCCGGTGGTTTTATTCGAAGTAAGAAGGGCGTTGAACACCCGGATTTGCAGTATCACTTCTTTCCCATGGCGGTGCGCTACGACGGGCAAAGTCCAAATGGTGGTCATGGTTTTCAGGCCCATGTCGGCTCCATGCGCTCACAAAGTAAGGGCTGGGTTCGATTGGGCTCTGCGGATTACCGAGATAAGCCCAAAATTCGTTTTAATTACATGTCTAAGCCGGAGGACTGGGAAGAATTTAGGGCCGCTGTGCGTTTAACGCGTGAGATTTTTCAGCAAGACGCATTTAAACCTTATGCCGGAGAAGAATTAGCACCGGGCAAACATGTACAAAGCGATGAGGAGCTTGATGCGTATTTAAAAGATGCCGTCGAATCCGCGTATCATCCGTCGTGTACGTGCAAAATGGGCAGCGATGAATTAGCCGTTGTCGATGGTGATTGTAAGGTTCGTGGTTTGGATGGCTTGCGCATTGTTGATTCGTCGATCATGCCGTCAATTGTGAGCGGCAATTTAAACGCGCCGACCGTTATGATTGCCGAAAAAGCAGCCGATATAATTAAGGGTGGAGAGATGCTGCCAGCAAGTGATGCGCCATTTTATATTGCAGAAAATTATATGCAGAGTCAGCGTTAACGCATTCTAGAGTTGGCTAAATTATGAGTTAGGACCACGATCGCTTTCTAAGCTCACTAGGGCTTTGGTTGTACCTGCTTTTGAAGGCCCGGCTGAATGCCGATTGACTGTTAAAACCGCAACGCACCGCGATATCACTCATGGTGGCATTACTATCAAGAACTAACCTTCGAGCTGCTTGCAGTCTCAAGCGCAGATAATACGTCGACGGACTAACACCTATATGTTTATGGCTGAGCAATTCGAGGGTGCGCTGAGAGAGCGTTAACTGATTAGCGATACTTTGGATAGAGGTTGGGGTTTCAATATTTTTCTCCATAATTTCCATTGCACTTGCCAGGCGCGGCTCGATTCGCTTTAGCCGCTCCAATGAACCATGCGCTTGTACGTCAGTTGCCACTTTGCTCTCGGTGTAAATAAACGCGTTTGCTACATCTAACGCAAGCGACTGGCGCTGGGTTGTTCGGAGATAGTGTAAAAGCATATCCAAACTCGGTGAGGCGCCGCCGCTAGTCCAAATATTTCGATCAATAACAAAACGTTGTCCAATTACATCCAAGTTCGGATACGCGAAAGCAAAGTTTTCCAGGTCTTCCCAATGCGTTGTCACTTGGTGATTGGTAATAATGCCTGCACGGGCCAGTACCCATGTGCCAGATTCGACTGCGCAGATAGTGCTGAAATTACTCGATACTCTCTTAATTAAGGCAAGGTAGACATTGGGACAGTTATTTGCCTGATTGAACCCACCAATGATAATGAACAAGTCACCACGCTCGTTTGATCTTAGCGCGGCGTCGGCTTTAATGGATATTCCACAGGTAAGCGCTATCGGTGTGCCGGTTATTGAAACCAGTCGCCATGAGAAAAGTGGCTTGCGTGATAATCGATTGGCCGCCCGCAGAGGATCGATAACCGACGACAAACTCATCATCGATGACTCGCTCAATACCAGAATGCAAATTTCAATGGTTTTATCACTCACGGCCATATTCGCAAAATGTATATTATGTTTCGATAATTGTATAGCAAGGAATCGTATTTTTGCCATGCTTAAAACGTAAGCAATCAACTGGATAGTTTTTATGTCGTTAGCCCCCAATAAAGATGTATTCATTACCTGCGCCGTCACTGGTTCGGGTAATACGCAAAATCGAAGCTCTGAAGTACCACGTTCTCCAAAAGAGATCGCTGATAGTGCTATCGCTGCAGCCAAGGCCGGTGCTGCAATTGTTCATTGTCACGTACGTGATCCGGAAACGGGTGCCGCCTCACGCGACCCAAAGCTCTATCGAGAGCTAACCGAACGCATCCGTGATGCAGAAACAGATGTAATTCTAAATTTGACGGCAGGTATGGGGGGCGATTTAGTATTTGGCCCACCGTCTTCACCTCTGCCATTGGCGAAAGGCACGGATATGGGCTCAGCTGAAAGCCGCATGGAACCCATTGCCGACTGCTTACCAGAAATATGCACGCTTGACTGTGGCACGATGAATTTCGCCGAAGCCGACTACGTGATGACTAATACGCCTGGCATGCTCGAAACCATGGGCGGGATGATGACTGAGTTGGGTGTACAACCAGAAATAGAGGCGTTTGATACTGGGCATTTGTGGTTAGCAAAAAATCTGGTCGAGCGTGGAGTTCTGAAGAGCCCGGCATTGGTACAGCTTTGTATGGGGATTCCCTGGGGAGCCCCCGATGATTTAAATACCTTTATGGCGATGGTTAATAATTTACCACATGGCTGGTGTTGGTCGGCGTTTTCGATTGGCCGAAATCAAATGCCTTTTGTCGCCGCTGCAGTATTAGCGGGCGGGAATGTTCGTGTTGGCTTGGAAGACAACATTTGGCTGGAGAAGGGCGTCTTAGCAACTAATCAGGCCTTAGTCGAAAGAGCGGTGAATATCGTTGAGTCGATGGGTTCAACGGTGTTATCCCCAGCTAAGGTGCGCGATAAGCTGACGCTGACGAAAAGAGCACCCGCATGAGTATCGAGATTAAAGCAGCGGCCGTAGTCGGAGGTGGTGTTATCGGCGGCGGCTGGGTAGCGCGGTTTATATTGATGGGCATTGACGTCAATTTATACGACCCCGATCCTCAAACAGAGCGAAAGGTTAACGAGGTATTGAGTAATGCCCGCCGTTCTTTACCTGATCTGTACGAGTATCGTCTACCCAAAGAAGGTACTTTACGGATGTGCCAAACCATAGAAGACGCGGTATCAGATGTGGCTTGGGTGTCTGAGTGTGTCCCTGAACGACTAGAGCTAAAGCTTAATGTCATAAAACTCATTCAAATGCACTGCGGGCAATCCGCAATTATCGCGTCCTCAACGTCAGGTTTCAAACCCTCTGAGCTTCAAGCGGGCTCTGGGCGGCCTGAGCAGATTATCGTTGCACACCCGTTTAACCCGGTTTATCTGATACCACTGGTTGAACTTGTTGGTTCCGAGGGTTCCACCCGACGTGCGAAAGGAATACTCGAAGGCCTCGGATTCCATCCGTTGATTGTGAAAAAAGAGATTGATGCACACATCGCGGACAGGCTGTTGGAAGCGGTGTGGCGCGAGAGCCTGTGGCTGGTTAATGACGGAGTTGCGACCACCCAGGAAATCGATGAGGCAATTAGTTATGGCTTTGGGTTGCGTTGGGCACAAATGGGATTATTTGAGACTTATCGAATCGCCGGTGGTGAAGCCGGGATGGCTCATTTCATTAAACAATTCGGACCGGCCCTCGAGTGGCCATGGACCAAATTGATGGACGTGCCAGAGTTGAACGAAGAGTTGGTACAAACTATTGCAGATCAGTCGAATAGACATTCGGCGCAATACTCTATTCGCGAGTTTGAACGTATTCGAGACGACAATTTGGTTGCGATGATGCGCAGCTTAAAAACAACAAATTGGCGAGCGGGAAAATTGCTAAATCAAATAGATACCCGCCTAAAAGGGTCATCTCTCGAACTCAATCATAACGACGATAACGAATACCTTCGCAGCGTGAATCGAGTAATCCCCAGTAGCTGGATTGATTATAACGGACATATGAATGACAGTCGGTATAGTGAGGTGTTCTCTATTGCCTCGGATGAAGTAATGCAAGCAATCGGTGTTGACCAACGCTATGTCGAAAGTGGTATGAGCTATTTTACTGTCGATATGCAGATTAGCTACGTCAAAGAATGCGGTCATGGTGATGCTATTACGGTTGATACCCGACTCGCCAGTGGCGAGGCGAAAAAGCTCAAGTTGGAACATGCTATGCGTAACCAAACTGGAGAATTGCTCGCGAGCTGTGAACAGTTGTTAATACATGTTGATTTGAAGGCGCGTAAATCCTGTTCAGCGATTGAACCGGTGAAGTCGAAATTAACATCGCTCGCCATTCAACATAGTTCACTGGCTAAGCCCTATTAATAAGGAGGAAAGCAATAATGCTTGAGCGAAAAATCTATTCTGCTCCTACGCCGGATAATCTTAGCTGGCCGACGTCAATCAGCATTGACGAGTGTTGGCTAGATGATAAAGCCATAATGGTTCGATGGTCAGCGGCGACTGCGGGCAAACAAGTCAGTCGTTTTCACCCTTTGTGGCTGCGAGATAATTGCGCATGCGAACGATGTTTGCATACGATAACTCGCGAACACTTGATTGACGTTGCCGATCTTCCAATTGATATTTGTGCCGAAAACATAGATCTTGATGATGAAGGTTCGCTCGAAATCAAATGGCAAAACGATGGACACCAAAGTATTTATAATCCGGGTTGGTTATACGCACACTGCGGTCTGAGCAAACAGCGCGTACCAAAGACAAGTTTATGGAACGCTGAGGCGTATTCAGAACCGATCTCTTTTGACGCGGTTGAGCAGGAAGTTAGTGATGAATTACTGCATCAAGTCCTGTTGAGCGTAGAGCAATACGGCTTGGCTAGAATTAGAAAGCTTGGGTCGTCGTCGGATACGATTGAAGCGATTGGTTTGCGCATTGGGCCAATTCGAGAAACTCATTTTGAACGTATCTTTCAGGTGGTGTCGCGTGCTGACAGCGATAGCAATGCCTATACCAGCGAGGCACTTTCGGCGCATACCGATATTCCGACCCGAGAAACACCTCCCGGCATTCAACTATTGCATTGCTTGGTTTCTGATGCTGACGGAGGCGAAAGCACTATGACAGATGGCTTCAAATTGGCCGCTGATTTAGCCGAGTTCTACCCAAAAGAGTTCGAAACCCTGACAAGCGTGAATTGGTGTTTTGCTAATCGAGCGGGTGATACCGATTATCGATGGGATGCGCCTGTTATCTCCTTAGACGCACTGGGCAAGGTCAATGAGGTTCGCCTGCTGCCGTTTTCCAGAGCACCGTTGCAAACCAGCTATAATAATATCGAACCCAGTTATCGCGCTTTGAAGTTATTTATAACTTTGGCTAATTCAGACCAGTATCAGATGCGCTACAAATTGTCAGCCGGCGATATGGTTATTTTTGACAATCGGCGTATCCTGCATGGGCGTGCTGAGTTTTATCCGCACACCGGTGATCGTGAATTACGCGGTCTGTATTTGGACAGAGATGATGTGCACTCGACTATTCGAAGGTATATCAATCAGCAAAACCAAGCATAAAACTACGCTAAGCAATACGTCTGGATGTCTAATATTTTTTATCGACGATCGGTTGTAATGATCATTCTGGGCGGCATGCTTTTAAGCCTGCTGGGTATCGGCATGCGAATCATGGATGAGCCGGATAGCTTGAGAATTATTTTTTATCGTTCAATCGCTCAGTGCCTATTTTTAACACTTGTCGTGTTCGTTTTGCATCGAGGCAATGCCGTTGCGCAATTCACACGCATGGGCCGCAAGGGCTTATTAGCTGCGTTTTTAATCGCTGGCGGCGGCCTATTTATGGTGACTTCATTGGCGAACACAACAGTTGCTAACGCGGTCTTCATTATTTCGTTGGCACCTCTTTGCAGTGCACTCATGGGGCGAGTATTTTTAGGAGAAATAGTATCTAAGCGCACTTGGGTGGCGATCGCGGTAGCGCTGGTGGGTATTTCAATTATATTTGGTGACGGCTTATCGAGTGGCGGCTTATTTGGTATGTTTTTAGCGTTCATGATGATGCTTTGCTATTCAAGCAGCATCGTCACTATTCGCTCTCAGTCCGGCGCTAACATTGTCGCGGTATGTGCTCTCAATGCGTTTATATTGATGTTGGCGGTGTCGCCGTTTGTTAGTGATTTCGCCATCGGCAATCGAGATCTGATAATTTGCGTGTTTCTAGGTGTGGTGCAAATCGGTCTGGGTATGGTGTTAGTGACCGTTGGGGCGCAACACGTTCCAGCGGCTCAGGTTTCATTGCTTGCACTTTTGGAAGTAATCCTTGGGCCGATCTGGGTGTGGATAGGTGTTGGCGAGGTGCCTTCAATTTATGCCTTGATCGGAGGAGCCATTGTGTTGACTGGCGTGGTGATGCAAGCTCTTTCGGCAAGCGATTTAACGGCGACTGCCTCGCAGCCCGAATAGAATGGCAGGGCAGGCGAGACGCTGGAACAAATATTAGTACAATTGAGGAATATCACCGAGATTAGCGTAAATTGTTTTCAACTGAGTATAGTATTCGATTGATTGCAAGCCATTTTCTCGACCAATTCCGGATTGCTTGTAGCCTCCGAATGGTATTTCGGCTGGCGTTATATTGTATTCATTGATCCACACAATCCCGGCTTGAATTTTGTTCGCCACACGGTGCGCTCTACTGAAGTCTTGAGTAAATACGGCTCCTGAAAGACCGAAGTCGGTGTCATTCGCTCGGCGCAATACTTCTTTTTCATCAGTAAATGGCATGACTGACATTAACGGACCAAATACCTCTTCTTCGACAAATTTCATATCATCGGTACAGTCGGCGAAAATTGCAGGGGAGATATAGTAGCCACCGTTTAATTCGGGCGAGTCTAGCGTGTCGCCTCCACACACATGACGTGCCTTACTCTCTTTGGCAATTTGCATATACGATTTAACTTTTTCATAATGTTCGGCAGACACCAGAGGGCCCATGTCAGTTGAGGGGTCGAATGGGTTGCCTATTTTCATACCGTTGGCTCTTTCTGCGAGTCGGCTTAGCAATTCTTCATAGACTTCCTGGTGCACGAATATACGTGTACCGTTTGAGCAAATTTGGCCACTGGAGTAAAAATTTGCCGCTAAGATACCATTGACTGCATTGTCGAGGTTGGCGTCTTCAAACACGATGACTGGAGATTTACCTCCTAATTCTAGCGTTACCTTTTTTAAATCCTTAGCACTATGCGCCATAACAACTTTACCAGTATCCACCGAACCAGTAAGGGTGACTTTCGACACGTCCCGATGGCTAATTAAGGCCGAACCAGTATCGCGAGCCCCTTGAACGACATTAAAAACGCCGTCAGGCAGGCCTGCCTCGGTGTAGATTTCAGCCAATTTCAACGTGGTTAATGGTGTTTGCTCAGCCGGTTTAAACACCATCGTATTACCGCAGGCGAGTGCTGGCCCTGATTTCCACATGGCTATTTGAATGGGGTAGTTCCAAGCACCAATACCTGCACATACGCCAATCGGCTCACGCCGAAGCATGGCGAAAGCATCGGGTGGTAAGTCGATATGCTGGCCGTGCAGTGTTTGCGCAACACCTGCGTAGTATTCCATGACTTCAGCACCCGAAATGATGTCTACGCAATTGGTTTCCGAAATCGCCTTTCCTGTATCCAGCGTTTCAAGCTCGGCCAGTTCTTGGTTGCGCTCTCGTAAAATCGTTGCTGCGCGGCGAATGATATCGCCTCGTTCAGCAGCAGGAACTCGTGACCACGTTTCAAATGCTTGTTTTGCCGCCGCGACGGCCAAATCTATTTCAGCCGGCCCAGCTGTTTCCACCTCGCAAATAACCTCACCAGAACCTGGGTAAGCAGTGGTAAACGTATCGCCGCTTTCATTTGCGACATAGTCGCCATTGATGTAGCTGCGTTGTGTGTCCAATTTGCTGTCTGGGCCATAGTGCGTGTTGGTAGTCATAAAATAAACGTTTGTAAAAGGGAGAAATAATTTAAATTCGAGTTAGACGGGTTTAAGACTCTTTTGCCGCGGTTTCAGCAGCGAGTTGAGCTGCTGCAGCGTACTGATCCGGGTCGAGAAATAATAGGCGTACCGTAGAAAGGCCTGGGCCTAGTTGTCTAAAACTGGTAACCATAACGTTAAATTGGCCATCTTCATCTTTGACAATACCGGGCACATTAAACATGACGTCACCTTTCTCGCTGCGCATTGCATTGAGTGGCGCGTCTGCCTCCAGCCGTTCCTTGATTCCAACCATCATCATCGCCAGCGACCTCCTAAATCGGCCAAAATTAAGTTTGCCAACATACAGAGATTTATCTAACGATAGCTCGCAATAAATTTCGCCCGTCTCTCCGGTATCTATACGCATAAACGGACACGGCTCACCCTTGAGAATCGTTTGAAACATGAGTTTGGCTGACTCTCTGGACTCGCCAAAGAAATGGTGGTCTAGATTTTGGTTTACCGCTGCTAATAATAGTTTCGGCGGTAGGGATACTTCTTGGTGATTCATGGTATTTATACGATTTCAGTTATTCGTTTTATTAAAGCACACAATGACCAATTCGCTGTGTAATTTATGCACAGAACTGGCCACATATTTGTCGTCTGGCAACTAAATTAACGAACTAAGATTGGTTATTTCTAAGTAGTGAAAACATCAAAGATATCAATATCAGTAGCATCACAAACGAAAATGGTAATGCGCCAATGATCATCGCCGAGCGCAAAGACTCCATGCCCCCTGCGTATAGAAGAGAGGCAATAACTGCGGCAAAAAGTGAGCCCCAAACCACTATGTGTTTAGTTGAGTTTTGTGTTTGTTTGCCTGCTGAGGCTAAATTTGTAACGACCAAAATCGCAGAATCAACAGAGGTGATCAGATAGGTGAGTAATAGTACGACGATTACCGCCGACATAGCTGTCGCTAAGCCGGGGGAGAGTAGCAGATTGATTGTCTCGTAGAGCTGGGCTGAAATATCGGCGTTTAAAATCTTGCCATTAGCGATACCGCTTAGTTCCAAGTCTAACGCTGTGCCGCCGACTAAGGTAAACCAGGTGAGGCAGGTGAGTGACGGCACTATCATGGCGCCGATCACATACTCACGAATGGTTCTACCCCGAGAAACACGAGCAAGAAACAGCCCGACAAATGGCGCGAACGCGATCCACCAAGCCCAATAGAAAATTGTCCAAGAGCTTTGCCAGTTCGCTAATTCCGATTCGGTTTGCTGGTTCCAAATAGTGAATGACATTGGAGCTAATTCAAGCACATAGTCCCAAATTGCATAGCCGAAGGCATTAACGGCAAATGCCAAAGATCCAAAAAACACGAAAAACAGAAGCAGCAATGCTGTTAGCCCCATATTCATGTTTGATAACCATTTAATACCGCGGCTGACGCCCGACATTGCAGAAACAGTCGATGCGAATAGCACAATCCCCAGCGCAATAAGCTGCGCGGTTAGTGTCGGTGTTCCTGATTCTTGGAGAATCCATTTGGCGCCGCTTATATTGAATACACCAGAAGCAAACTGAGAGACGCCATAACCAATGGTTACGGCAACGCCGATAATCGTCGCGAGTATCGCTACAATGTCGATGATATTGCCCAAAATACCGTCAACGGCGTTACCAAACAAAGGACGTAGTGATGATCGGATGGTCAGTGGGTGTCCTCTATTGTAGCTAAAGTAGGCGAGGGCGATTCCAAGTACGGCGTAAATACCCCAGGGTGTCAGCGCCCAATGAAATAATCCCCATTTATAGGCATTGCGTACATTCTCTACCGTTTGTGGCTCGCTAATACCCAGTATGGTTTCCGGATTAGAGCTAAAGTGAAAAATGGGTTCAGCGGTGGAGTAAGTTAGCATGCCGATCCCCACACCTGCGCCGAACATCATGGCAAACCAAGAAAATGTCGAGAACTCGGGCCGGTCACTATTTGTTCCGAGTTTAATTCGACCGGTTGCTGGAATTAGGGCCAAAATTAGCATGCTTAACATAAACACGGCAGCGCTTAACATGTACCAGCTCCCAAACACTCTAGTTGTCCAGTTTTGAATATTGTTAAGCGTATTTTGCGCGTGTTCAGGTGCGACCATCGCCCATATAACTATCACTAAGATCAGCAATTTTGGGGTGAGTGCAACAACCTTATTATAGCCTTGATAAAACCCAACTTTTTCGATCGCTACTACACTGTTTTCTGGCATTGTTGTTGTTACTTATTGTTATGTTCTTTGCCAGCATATCGCAAGACGGTGTAGAGATACCAGTTGAACAGAAAGAGTGGTTGATTTTATCGACAAAGTGATCATCTGTGCTGCCTTGTTTATCCTCTGCCACAGGTTTATCATTCGCGCTAACTTTCTCGCGAATGCTATCAGTATTGAGTATTAAATATTGCCCGTTATGAACAATAAATCATTAATAATCAACGTTTTGAATGCGTTCATAATTGCCACTATTCTGTTCATTGGCTTTCTTTTTATTGTGGCTAATTTCAGTGTGCAAATAGATTGGCCTAGAGATTTGGCATTGATTGATAAAGGAATTTATCTGAACCGATTCTTCGCGGACTTTTTCTTGTATGCCGGATTGTTCTTACTGCTTTATAGTAAATCGTTATTGCTTAGAGTGACGGCTTATGTTGTCGCAGTTGCATTTACTTTAGTGTTTTTGATTCAAGCCCAATCGTTTGACATAACCGGTGGCTTTTTACCCTCCATCGCGCTCGAAAATGCACAACACGCTGACTTTCTCGATACCGATCAGCATATTTTTGCTGCGGTGGTATGGGCCATATTTTTACTTCTTAGCGCTCGTTTAATCGTGGTCTGTATTTCGGAACACCCGGGTATCAAAGCCAGAATGCCCGTGGTTGTGTTGTTAGTTGTCGTGAGCACACTAATTAAGAACGATAAATCTTGGTTATCTGATAAAACGCTGAACGACCGTTTCGAGTTTTATAATTCTGGGCGCGCCGGATTTGAACGTACTTCGCCTATCAGTGAATTAAAGAACACGATTCGAGAGTATCAAGAGTACCTTGAAAGGGAAAATTGGGTAGACCAAGCTGCTCAGCAGATGAGCGAGGAGGGCGCCAGGTTAGCCCTTGAGCACAAGCTTCCCTTTGGTGAATTGAATACAGAATATCCTCTAATGCGCGCAGGCACAAAGCATGGCCTGCTTCCGTTCTTATCGTTCCCGGAGGCTGGCTTGTCAAAGCCACACAATCTTATTGTGTTCTTTGTAGAAGGTGTCTCTACCAGAGCGATGCAGCCGTATAGTGACCTTTTTCCAAATCTGTGGCCGAACTTGAATGATTTTTCTAGATATTCGACTCGCGTTGATAATTATTATAGTCATGCTTATGCAACATATCGGGGCTTGAGCGGCCAGCTGTGCTCGATCTATTCAGTTGGCCGGTTATTGGAAAACACCAACTATCATTGTTTAGGGCATGAACTTTCTCGCCATGGTTATGAATCCCGGTTTATGGTATCGCAGCGACTGGTTGACACTGATCTCGATGATCTGGCAATCAGAGCCGGTTTCGATTATGTCGATGGGTCTGAGGATTTGGTTCCCTTGTTATCTCTTCCTGAAGACCAAGCAAAGCAAACGATCGCTGATAAGTACCTAATCAAAGGTTTGATTGCAAGGATGAAGGAGCGCGATGCTCGTCTGGATAAGCCATTCGCGATAGGACTTTATAATTTCGAAACGCATACGGGTGCGCGTCTGATTGAGGATAATACGCGCTATTCTCAGGATGGTATCGCAAGCGCGGCGACGCTGGACAACTTTCATAATTACGATAAAGCTTTCGGAGAGTTTTGGGCCTATTTCAAAGAGTCACCATACTATGAAAATACAGTGGTGGTGGTTACTACCGATCATGCGACTTTTCCGAGTAGAGAATATAATAATCTGGTGACAGGTTCTCCCGGCTATGTGCCTGTGTTTGCCGATAAAATACCCTTGATTATTTATCATCCGAATGGGCGCTCAGATGAACCCATCGATGCCAACGAGGCGAGCGCCGTTAATTTGGTTCCATCACTATTACATGTCCTGGGATTGCAAAGCGAGATGAACGCCTTTCTCGGTAAGTCCGTTTTTAATGCCGAGAATACCTACCCCGGCCCTGCGGCCAGTGGCGGGGCGGTACTTTGGTCGCGTCATAAAAGTGGACGATGGAAGAGGATTTCCGATCGCAATAGAAATGAGTTGCCGGAAATTTTTGAAGACGCGGGAGCCTATTTTGACTATATAAAGTTTACCCAATCGTTAGAGAGAACTAATAAGCTGATTCAGTCCAGATAGATGGCGTAATAGCTCTAGCGCTCATCTCAGATAAAGAGAGAGTCGAAATTGTGTTTGGAGGCTGCTCGCCAGTCTGCTAACGAGATTCCGAATTTTTAAACAAGTAATGTGCGACTAACCATTGGGAGCCATCATCGATGCCAAATAATTCTGCGCATGACATGTAAAAAATCCGCCAGCGGTGAAACCATTTTTCGGCGTCTTGTTCACTGTAATCTTGTCGAAAGGCGTTAATGATTCGTTCTTTATTGGCGTCGGTTTTTTCCAGCCAATGATTACAGGTTTTCTCGTAATGCTGACCATTAACTAGCCAACGAGTCTCAAGATTTAACTGTTCTTGAAAGTGTAATAGGGTGTCGATCGATGGCATTAAGCCGCCTGTGAAAAAGTTCTTCGACATCCAGTCGTGCTCACTTTTAACCTCAAACGGATACATTATGTTGCGATGGGCAAAAATATGTACAAATAGCTTGCCATCGTTTTTCAGCCAATTTGAAATACGTTCTAACAATTGTTTGTAGTTGCGCATGTGCTCAAACATCTCGATAGAAATGGCACGATCAAATTGATTCGGATCGAGTTCCAACGCATTGACGTCTGCGGTGATTACTGTGACATTGCCAAACCCGTGTTTATTGCATTGTTCTTCAATATGGGCTTTTTGTGACCTTGAATTGGAAACGGCCGTGATTTTGCTCTCGGGGAAATGCTCGGCCATCCAAAGAGTCAACGAGCCCCAGCCGCAACCAAGCTCGAGAATGTTTTGACCATTATCCAGTTCGGCTCGCTCCGAATATAGCGACAGCATGTGTTCTTCAGCTTGATCGAGGCTGGTATCGGGTTCGGGGTAGTAGGCGCAGCTGTACTTTAAACGCTTGCCTAACGACGCTAAATAAAAATCTGTTGCGACCTCATAATGTTGTTCGTTGGCCGTATCGGTTTCGATTGCAATGGGACTTTGACGAAGTTCTTCAATAAGTGTTTGAAAACGCCGCTGTTGTTCCTCGGGCTGATCAATATATTCATCGGCTAATCGTTGCTTGCACATTCGGCGAATACCGTAGCGAACAAGGGAATCAGGTAGCTTTCCACGCTCAGCCAGGCTGATTAGAGGTGCAATAAAGGGAAGGGGTTTAGAAGAGTTTGTCATTAGTATCTATTACGCCTTTTACTACGTGTATATAAATGTATTGTTTGGTCCAATGTGAAATGCCAAATCAAACAAAATTTATCTTGAGAAGGTCTGAAATTAGGAAACGTTGGCTTGCTTTCGAAAAAGTATTTGCCCAACGCTGATTGCGCGCTCGTCGAAAGCGCCTTCACAGTAGCAAAAATAAAACTCCCACATACGTTGAAAACCTGAGTCATAACCTTGCGCTGTGACTTGGTCGATATTGTCATAAAAGCGTTTGCGCCAATCGCGCAAGGTTTGTGCATAACTTAGACCCATGTCGTGCAGGTCCTCAAGCATGAGTCGGTTACGGCTTGCGTAGTTGGTGATGACGCTATAGCACGGCATAAATCCGCCTGGGAAAATGTACTTTTTAATATAGTCGACTTGCTTTAAGGCGCGCTGATACTGATTGTCGTCAATAACAATTGCTTGAATCAACGCTTTACCATTAGGTTTGAGCAAGGTGTTTAACTTTCTGAAATAGGTGTCGAGATATTGGTGGCCAATTGCCTCGATCATTTCGATTGAGACCAATTTATCGTATTGCCCTTCTATGTCACGGTAATCTTGAAGCTTAACGGTAACCAGATTTTCCAATCCTTCGCGTCGTATGCGCTCTTTGGTTTCATTGAATTGTTCTTGAGAAATGGTCACGGTGGTAACTTTACAACCCACCGTGCTCGCAGCAAAGCAGGCAAAACCGCCCCAACCTGAACCAATTTCGATTAGATGATCGTGTTCGGTTAATTGAAGAGCGTCACAAATGCGTTTCAACTTGCGATCAGACGCTCTGCTCAGATCATCCCCTGCTTTATAAAGTGCCGAGGAGTACATCATTCGTTGGTCCAGAAAAAGCCGAAAAAACGGATTGCCCAAATCGTAATGCGCAGCAATATTTTTCTTAGAACCGCTTTTGGTATTACGGGTGAACTTGTTCCACAGTCGAAACGAAAATTGTGCCAATTTGGCTAAACCAGATTCCATTTGATTTAAGACTGATCGATTTCTAACAAAGATTCTAATCAACTTACTCAGATCATCCGCACTCCATAAGCCATTGATATAGGCCTGTGCCGAGCCATTACTGCCACTCAGTGCAATTTGTGTGTAGCTGCTGAGGTCATGAATTACCAATGTGCATTGTAGTTTTGCCTCTGTGTTGCCTACCGCGGTGGTGCCAAATGCGTCGACTAAATGTATGCAACCACCCTCTAGCTTTTGAAATAACTCAATGAATTTTCTACGAAAAAATCGGTCTACCAGGGAACCTTGTGATGCCGATTGCAATTGCTGGCCAACGGTTGAGAATATCGACGGTATGCTTTCTGGTTCGGAAAATTGGCTCGCATTTACGATAATTCGATTGCTGGGTAATGGCTTGTTCATAATTTCGATAGGGTAGGTTACTTAGGGTGTGGGTAAAAAGGTACTCGTTTTAACCAAAGTTTGAGGGCCTGCCAGTAAATCGCGGTAACAACTTTAATACAAATCAGCGGAAAGCGAAATGGGAGCCAATTCGCATCGGACCGACTCAGCGGCCGGCCATGTAAATTCATGGTGGCGTTGAAAATCGATTTGTCGTTTTCCAATAAGCCCATCTTGATAAAAAAGCTGGATTCGTCCACGCGATATTTCCAGCGGTATTTTAAGTTCATGGGCATAAATGGCGAGACGTGAAACGCTTTTTCAAAGTTTGCGACATGGTATCCCTTGGTGTCCTCCAGACTGTCAGGTGAGCGAACGTCATGCACGTAGACAAAGCGTTCGTTCCATGGTGTGTTATGCACTTCGGTGACGAGATAGCGGAGCTCGTCGTCTTCATAACACATGACAAATGAGATTGGGTTAAAGCAAACTCCCCAGTAGCTTAAGTTTGCCATCAGATAGGCGTTACCATCGAACTCATTGCCAGTGTGTGTTTTGATTGCAGAGCGAACTTCCTGATATAAGCTTTGTTTGCTGGGCAGGTAATTCTGGCGCTTAAACTGAACTATATTAACGCCTTTTGAGGACCACCAACGGCTCAAGTCATCAATCAAGCCAGTTTGTTGTATGTCAATCCATACCTGGAACATACGGTATTGAAAGTTGTGTTCTACCGGTGTTGACCGATTATGGATCACCCAGCCTTCAAATAGTTTTAACGCGTTCATTTGATTTGTGAGCGGATCAGTTGGCAAACATCGTTGGCACTGCGCGCACCATCTTCGTGGAAGCCCCAACCCCAATACGCCCCCACAAAATAGGTGGATTGCCTGCCATCGATAAGGTGTTTCTTCTTTTGTGCAGCAACACTTTGCGCGGTGAATACCGGGTGATAGTAAGTGCGCTCAACAAGAATCTTACTGGGGTCAATTTTATGTTGGCTATTAAGTGAGGTAAAAACGTTAGTCTCTAGCTTGAGGTTCTGGAGTGAATTCATCCAGTAGTTGGCGGTACAAACACGTTGGGTGTTTTGATCAAAATCGTTTGGCACCTCTGTGTTCCAGCTCGCCCAGGATTGTTTAATAGTGTGCATGATGCTGTCGTCGGTATGCACTATCACCTTATTTTTCTCAAAAGGAATATCAGAGAGTATGCTACGTTCATCATCGCTGGATTGATCCAGAATTGCGAGCGCATTATCTGCGTGTAAGGCGAGGACAACCGCATCGAACGATTCAACGGCTCCATCATCCGTTGTAATAACGACCTCTTCATCTCGAGCAATACTCGTTACCGCGTGTCCAGACTTCCAGATGATCTTAAGCTGATCACGGAGCGCACTGACGTAGGAGCTAGAGCCATTCTTCAACACCCTCCATTGTGGGCGATTGAGTATTTGCATAAGACCATGACGACTGAAGAAATCAACTAAGTGATGAATTGGGAACTGCTTAACCCGTTCAGGCGTCGCAGACCACAATGCACTCACCATCGGCAGTAGGTGGTCATTGGTAAACCCCTTTCCATAATTGCCTTGCTTTAGGTATTCCGAAACCGTGGTTTCCGTATCATCGGTTTTAAGCACCTTTGGGGCGGTGCGATAGAAACGGATTATATCGAATATCATTCGATAGAAGCTTGGACTGAGTAAATTACTGCGTTGGCAAAAAAGCTTGTTTGGATTCGTCGCGTTGTAGATCACACCAGATTGTCGGTTGTAAGCCGAGAAGCTCATATCAGTCGGTTGTGAAGCGACACCGAGTTTATCCAACATGGCACTGAAGTTTGGGTAAAATTCTGGGCAAAATATAATAAAACCGCTATCGATGCGAACCGCCTGTCCATCGACGATCAGATCATGTGTATCCGTATGGCCACCAAAATAAGGCTCTTTCTCAAAGAGTGTAATTTGGTACTCATCATGCAGATGAAATGCGGTGCTTAAGCCTGATATGCCAGCCCCTATTATTGCTAGGCGTTTCTTGTTTGACATGAATATCTAACGTCTTACTCTACATTTAAGAATTCGATCTTGGATTTAGTGGATAGGTGTCTATGCGTTGAGGCCAGGTTCTATTGATTCATTACTATATCGTCTATATAAAACAATTTCGCCAATTATTACCAAGCTGAATTGAATAGTTTTACCTATATATCGATTCTTCAATGTATTGAATTCTCGTCAATAGGGCTTAGTTAATATCTATTAGAAATCAATTCACTTAAGACCGTTGTCTCTTTTTTGTGGCATGAATTTTGTGCACGGTTTGCCAATGCTCCTTATCTTGTGACCATTCCAGTGTCCACTCGAATTTATCATCACTGATATCGAAGAACGTAAAGCGTTGGTAGTTGCCTCGTGGGTCCTTGTCGTCAGATAGCATTACAATACGTTCGGGCGTTGACCTGGCCGTCATCGCAAGCGGTTTGCTAGAGCCTGTGGTTAACCAGGTCAGAACCCATTTCTTCTCACTTGGGTTATAAATTCTTAGGTTGATACCGCGCTGACGTTTGCGTTCATCAGCTAGCGTTACTGATATCGGCGGTGAGGTATAGCTGTCTTGAATTCCCCAGCCGTCGAATGACCAGAAAAAATCCCAGTCAGCTCCTTTGGACGGCGCCCACGCAGAGCCGTCTGGCGTTAAGCTTTCTTCTGTTGTGGACCACTGGCCAACCAATTGCCCCCAATGCATCAACTCTTTTGGTGCATCGTCGGCCATCTTGCCGGCGTTAAATTCACCTGCGTTTACCGAAATCGCGTTTAACCAAAAGAGTACGAATGTTGCTAGAAAACAGAGTCTTGCGCTCATGGGGGGTCCTCATCTTTTCTTCTTAACTCTTGAATACGCTATCATGAGCGTGCTTAAAAAGGAAAACTATACGAGGCTTATTACTAGGTGCAAACGTCATATTTTTATGTTTAATGCATTAAAAAAGCCGAGCTGCACAGCAACTCGGCTTTCTATGACGGTGCCTAGATAGGCGCCTAAACGATGGCTTTCATATCTTTCATATAGCCGCGTAGCTTTTGGCCAACAATCTCAACAGGATGTTCACGAATCGCTTTGTTTACTTCGACTAAACGAGTATTGTCAACGCCATTGTCATCGGATGCAAGGCCTTTACCAATTACATCTGCACCAATCGATGGCATAAATTTCTCAGCCAATAGCGGGCGAGCAGCTTGGTCAAATAAGTAACAGCCGTATTCAGCAGTATCCGAAATCACCACGTTCATTTCGTACAACTTTTTACGCGCAATCGTGTTTGCGATTAATGGTGTTTCGTGCAATGACTCGTAGTAGGCCGAATCTTCGATGATACCCGCGTCCACCATTGTTTCGAACGCCAGTTCCACACCTGCGCGAACAAACGCTACCAATAAAATGCCTTTATCAAAATAGTCTTGTTCGGAAATTTCAGCCGATGTTATTTCTTGTTTTTCAAAATTAGTCTCGGCTGTTTCAGCTCGCCATTTATGTAGATTGGCGTCGTCGGCATCCCAGTCAGCCATCATGGTGCTGGAAAACTCTCCTGAGATAATATCGTCCTGATGCTTTTGAAATAATGGGCGAAGCAAGTCTTTCAATTCTTCGGATAGATCAAATGCTTTGATTTTTGCGGGGTTGCTTAGTCGGTCCATCATGTTAGTGACGCCGCCATGTTTTAAGGCTTCGGTAACCGTTTCCCAGCCGTATTGGATAAGCTTGGCTGCGTAGCCGGGTTCCACTCCTTCTTCTACCATTTTATCGAAGCCCAATACTGCGCCAGTTTGCAACACACCACAAAGAATAGTTTGCTCTCCCATCAAGTCGGATTTTACTTCCGCGATTGGTGACGATTCTAATACGCCTGCTCGATGGCCACCGGTACCTACGGCCAGTGCTTTGGCAATTTCGAGACCATCACCATTAGGATCGTTTTCTCGATGAACGGCGATTAGAGTTGGTACTCCAAAACCGCGCACAAATTCTTGACGAACTTCAGATCCGGGACATTTAGGGCACATCATCACAACCGTGATATCTTTATTGATTTGCATGCCTTCTTCAACCAAATTGAAGCCGTGGGCATAATCCAGAGTAGAGCCCGATTTCATGAGTGGCATAACAGCCTTAACAACCGGACTGTGTTGTTTGTCTGGTGTTAAGTTCATCACGATATCGGCACTCGGAATCAGCTCTTCGTAGGTTCCAACAGTAAACCCGTTTTCCACCGCATTTTGGTAAGACTGACGCTTTTCCGAGATTGCTTCAGGTCTTAGCGCATAACTCACATCCAAACCCGAATCTTTCAAGCACAGGCCCTGATTCAAACCTTGCGCGCCACAGCCGATGATCACGATTTTCTTGTTGCGGATATACTCGACGCCATTATCGAATTCGTTACGGTCCATAAAACGGCATTTGCCGAGCTCTTCTAACTGCACTCGCAAAGGCAGCGTATTAAAATAATTGATGCGCACAAAGCACTCCTGATAGTGGTTCCAGAAATAGGAGCGATATAATAAATGAACTTTTTGCTGAAACCTAATAGATACAGCGAATTATCGTGATTTTTAGCGCTTTTTCGGCGCTTAATTTGCAGTATTTATTGTCATATCGACTCGCCTCTCCTGAAGTTTAAAATTGCGGATTATTTATGACGTTTTTTCGACTGCTCAGATCTTGTGTTTGTCGCGTATTTACAAGTCAGTTTTTGATGATATTATCGAAGCCGCTTAGGCAAAATAGCCTAATCATAATAAAAATAAAAACTCGCCAATGAGCCACCATGTAAGGGCCCATGTGCTGGTTCACCATTGATGTTCTTGAATCAGATAAACCTCTCGTCTATTTGATTTGAGTTAGAGGATTAGTGATATGAGAGTTGTCGACCCAAAACCAACACGGTATGGTTTTCTGTTGCTCCCTAAGTATTCGATGATTGCTGTTAGTTCCGCGGTCGAGGTTTTGCGAATGGCGAATCAACTAGGTCGTGAGACGTTCTACGAATGGCCAACGTACACCATGGATGGTAAGGCGGTGCTTGCCAGTAATGGCTTGGAAATAACCCCAGGTAATGCACTTGAAGACGCCGGCCACTTAGATGTGTTGTTCGTCTGCAGCGGCATGCGGGTTCAGGAACAGTGGAACGATCAAGTCAGCCGCCAGCTGCACAAATTCAAATCACGTGGATCGATATTAGGAGGCCTCTGTACAGGTACTCATATTCTATCCCGAGCAGGTTTGCTTGACGGTTACCGCGCTACTATTCATTGGGAGAATATTGCCAGTTTGCGAGAAACCGCGCCAGAAGTGATTGTCTCTGAAGAATTGTTTGAAATTGACCGTGATCGATATACTGCGGCCGGTGGCACTGCGCCACTGGATATGATGCTGCAAATCGTTAAAAAACAACATGGAAGTCAATTAGCGGTTTCGATCTCCGAACAGTTTATGTGTGACCGGATGCGTGGTCACTATGACAAACAGCGTATTCCACTAAAACTATTAGTTGGAACTAACCAACCCAAATTAACTGAAGCGGTTGCTCTCATGGAGGCGAATCTGGAGGAATTGATTGCCTTAGATGATCTGGCATCGCTTGTGGGTATTTCTCGAAGGCAGTTAGAACGCTTGTTTAAGAAATATCTTGATTGTGTGCCGAGACGTTATTATCTTGATTTGCGATTGAAAAAGGCACGTCAATTATTGCTTCAAACTGATAAATCTATTGCCGAAGTAGCCATTGCTTGCGGTTTTGTTTCAGCGCCACATTTTAGTAAGTCGTACCGTGATCGTTATGATGTCTCGCCGCGCGACGAACGTCAGCTGCGACGAGACAAGCTATCTTAGCCCGAACACACTTTTTAACGAAGTGCCTTTTCAAAGTGTGCAACTGATTGACGAATAATCTCGTTCATTCGCTCTTGGCTCTCACGGTTGATACAGTGACGAGCTTCTTCAAAGTGTTTTACTTCGCAACTGTTTAAGTTTGTGCAAAATTCCGTTGCTACATCGGTTCGTACCAGTCGGTCATCCCCTGCGGTGAAAATTTTCACCGGTTGGGTAATGGATTTGGTGAAGTTGGGGTTTAGCAACAACTCAGTAGAATCGGTTGTTTCTTTTAACCACTTGATGGTTGCCCCCCGCGTTCGGAGAGTTTCATCTAAGGCAAACATCGCGCTCTGCAACTGAGCGGTATCAGGGTTAGAATTACAACCATTAGCCTCGCCAAATATGAGTGGTTCCGGTGGCCACTGAGCGCTGCCGGGTGAATACATATTACCCAGGCCGATCGCGTTTAAAGTTTGTGCCAATGCTTTTACCGATGAATAACTTAGTTCACCGGTATTAATTTGTATCATGGGCACAACCAATGCATAAGCATTGACATCAACGTCTTGTTCTGCGGCCATTCGCATCGTGATGTGGGCGCCTTTCGAAATTGAGAAAAAGAATAACGGCTCTCCTTCTCTTTTTACATGGCGAGCGTATTTCGCAACATCGCTTGCTAGTAAGCCGAAATCTTGCACATAGCCTTTTTCAGGATTGCTAATCGGGCGATACGATTTTCCTTGGCCTCGATACTCGATCGCCGCAATTCTGAACCCTGCTCGGTTTAGCTGGGTGATGGTTTCCATCGACATCTCAATGGTGCCAGTGAAACCGGGTACAAATACCACTGTGCCTTTCGCATTAGCTGCGTCAACGGTGCCCGTTCTCAGCGTGACGCCATCTTCGGGAGTAAATGTTTCGAATTTCCAATTGTCAGGCAACGGGGTGACCTTGCCTTCGAGGTAAGCAATTGCCTGGGCTCGCTGTTCATCCGAAATTTGAGTGTACTCATGTTTCTCAAATTTAACCGCTAAAAAGGTGATTAGCCAGGCTAGGAATAGTAATCCAAGTAAACCTTGAGCACAGTGTTTTATGAATGTGAGCATGAACCAACCCTATTGTTCTTGTCGAGTTCCGGATGGCGCATAAGGATACACATTGTTAAAACACTATTTTGGCGACAATTTTAATAGCGTCCGCGGTCCGATCTCTTTATTTATTTGGCGAATTGTAAAGGATTCTTGTCAACGAGATGTAACTTTTGCGTTGCGGTTGCTGGGAGGAGATTTATTGCGTCGCTACCGCACAATAGTAAGTCGTAGATGGTTAAGTTGATATACTTTGCTGCTATATTCTTCAACACATATAAAACCTTTTTGAGATTCGCCATGAGTATTAGCGCGTTTGATTTATTTACCATCGGTATCGGGCCGTCAAGCTCGCATACGATTGGCCCTATGCGAGCGGCGAAATGGTTTGTAGATGGCTTGAAGGAGCAAGGCGTGTTATCTAAAGTTGGGCGCATAAAAACTGAGCTATTTGGTTCCTTGGGCGCGACTGGCAAAGGTCATGGATCTGACAAAGCGGTATTGCTGGGCTTAACGGGTGATATTCCTGAAACCGTTGATGTTGATTCTATCGCAGTGCAACTCGACACGATTCGTAGCTCAAGAATGATTTCACTCAATCGCGAGCACGCAATAACGATAGATGAGCCGCATGACTTGATCATGCACCGTCGAGAGACTCTGGAGCATCATTCAAATGGAATGAGATTCTCGGCTTATAATGATGACGGACAAGAATTATTGAGCAAAATTTATTATTCGGTCGGTGGAGGTTTTGTTCTTGATGAAGAGGCGATGGGGGCTGACCGTATCGTTGAAGATACCACCGAGTTACCGTACCCGTTTAATACTGCTGAGGAATTGCTGGCCATCACACGCGAACATGGAATGTCGATCAGTGACGTAATGTTCGAGAATGAGAAAATGTGGCGTACCGAAGACGAGATTCGGGCAGGTATGCTGGAAATATGGGCGGTTATGAAGGCATGTGTGCAACGTGGTTGCGAACAAAAGGGCGTTCTGTCGGGTGGCCTCAAGGTGAAGCGACGAGCCGCAGACTTGTATGAGAAACTTAGGTCACAGCCTGAGGCATCGTTACGCGACCCCTTATGCGTCCTTGATTGGGTCAATTTATACGCGCTTGCTGTGAATGAAGAAAACGCCGGCGGTGGGCGAGTGGTAACGGCACCAACAAATGGCGCTGCCGGTATTATTCCAGCCATCATGCATTACTATTATCGTTTTATATCGGGCGCAAATGATGATGGTTTGGTTCGTTTTCTATTGACCGCTGCCGCAATCGGTACCTTATTTAAAAAGAACGCGTCGATTTCCGGTGCCGAGGTTGGTTGCCAGGGAGAGGTTGGCTCGGCCTGTTCTATGGCTGCTGGTGCCTTGTGTGAGGTTCTCGGCGGGTCGCCTGAGCAAGTCGAAAATGCCGCTGAAATCGCTATGGAACACAATCTTGGTCTTACCTGTGACCCTGTTGGCGGATTAGTACAGGTGCCGTGCATCGAGCGTAATGCGATGGCGTCGATCAAGGCGATTAACGCTGCTCGCATGGCAATGCGTGGCGATGGCACGCATTTTGTTTCGCTGGATAAGGTAATTAAAACCATGCGCGATACGGGTGCGGATATGCAGACCAAGTACAAAGAAACGTCGCGCGGCGGGCTCGCTGTTAATGTTATCGAATGTTAGTAGCCGGCTTGAACGAATGAGTAAGGTTGATCATGAGTAAATATTCGATTTTTTCCCTGGCTCGCAATGCGCTGAGTCATCATGAAAACTGGCAACGGGCATGGCGTAGTCCTACGCCTCAAAAACGTTACGATGCGATAATTGTTGGCGGCGGTGGGCATGGTTTAGCCAGTGCGTATTACATGGCTAAAGAACATGGAATGCGCAATATTGCGGTGCTTGAGAAAGGCTGGATAGGGGGCGGCAACACCGGTCGAAATACCACGATTGTTCGATCAAACTATCTCTGGGATGAGGCCGCTCATTTGTATGAAAAATCGATGAAACTCTGGGAAGGCTTGAGCCAAGATTTGAATTATAACGTGATGTTTAGCCAACGAGGTGTTTATAATCTCGGTCACACC
The DNA here is from genome assembly GCA_965230315.1 of Arenicella sp. Taxonomy (GTDB): domain Bacteria; phylum Pseudomonadota; class Gammaproteobacteria; order Arenicellales; family Arenicellaceae; genus Arenicella. Next base: position 1,373,631 of record CBDDKT010000002.1, on the reverse strand, counting down.
TTACAGGATATGCGTGACATTCAGCGCCGAGTTAATGCCAATCGATTGAATGGTGTTGATGGTGAGGTGGTCGACGCTAACGAACTACAAAAGCGTATTCCTCATTTAAATTGTTCACCTGACAGCCGTTATCCAGTGCTAGGAGCGTCGTTTCAACCTCGCGGAGGCACAGCTCGTCATGACGCAGTGGCGTGGGGGTTTGCGCGAGCCGCTGACAGTTTGGGTGTCGACATCATTCAGAATTGTGAGGTAACTGGATTTCGTCGCGAAAATGGGAGTATCAAAGGTGTTGAAACCTCACAGGGGTATATTGAATCACCTAAGGTAGGTGTTGTAACGGCAGGCAGTTCTAGTGTGCTTGCTGAGCTGGCTGGCCTGCGTTTGCCACTGGAAAGTCACCCTTTACAAGCGTTCGTGTCAGAACCAATTAAACCAATACTCGATACGGTGGTGATGTCAAATGCGGTGCATGGATATATCAGTCAATCAGACAAAGGCGACTTGGTGATTGGCGCGGGCATCGACAGCTATAACGGTTATGGTCAACGAGGCAGCTTCACCACAATCGAACACACCATGACGGCAATAATGGAATTGTTTCCGATTTTCAGTCGAGTACGAATGAATCGTCAATGGGGAGGAATTGTTGATACTTGTCCCGACGCCTGCCCAATTATTAGCAAAACTGATATCAACGGCTTGTATTTTAATTGTGGTTGGGGAACGGGTGGATTTAAGGCAACACCGGGTTCTGGTTGGGTGTTTGCCCATACGGTTGCCAATGATGAGCCGCATGAACTAAACCAGGCGTTTGCGCTAAATCGATTTATTTCGGGCGCACTCATTGATGAGCACGGTGCGGCCGGCGTGGCTCATTAACCTCTCAATGCAAAAGGCACGAATATGTTACTGATAGAATGTCCCTACTGCGGGGCTCGCGACGAAAGCGAATTCACCTATGGTGGAGAGGCTCACAATGAACGCCCAATCGATCCATATGCTCTAAGTGACCAAGAGTGGGCCGATTACATTTTTTATCGAAATAATCCGAAAGGCTTGCATCGCGAGCTCTGGAATCACTCGGCAGGTTGTCGTCGTTGGTTTAATGCGGTTCGTGACACGGTTACTTACAAATTCAAATGCGTGTACAAAATTGGAGATCCGCAGCCAAGTCTTAAGGAATTCGAGGAGCTGAGTTAAATGAGTCGTCTTTCAAAAGGTGGCCGTATTGATCGGTCTAAGCCAATCAGCTTTAGCTTTGAAGGTAAGCGATATCAAGGTTATCAGGGAGATACTATTGCATCAGCATTATTAGCAAACGAGGTGAAGCTGATAGGACGTAGTTGGAAATATCATCGACCTAGAGGAGTTGTTGGTGATGGCGCTGAAGAACCAAATGCATTGTTTCAGGTAGAACAAGGTGCGCGTACCATTGCCAATGTGCGTGGTACTCAAGCACAGATATATCAGGACATGATTATCAATAGCACTAATGCCTGGCCCAGCGTTAACTTTGATGTGATGTCGATTTTTGGCGCGTTTTCTCGCTTTTTACCCGCCGGTTTTTACTATAAAACCTTTATGTGGCCACAAAAATTTTGGATGGCCTATGAACACATTATTCGTCAGGCATCTGGTCTTGGAGAATCTCCAACAGAAATCGACCCGGACTATTACGAAAAGACTAATGCGCATTGCGATGTATTAGTTGTTGGCTCTGGCCCTTCTGGTTTAATGGCTGCATTGGCGGCGAGTCGTTCTGGTGCCAGAGTTATTATCGCTGATGAACAAGAAGAACTCGGCGGTCGTTTATTGTCTTCAAGAGAGACAATAGGGTCTCAATCGGCGAGCGATTGGGTAAGCGCAACGCTCGGTGAATTAGCCGAATTAGGAAATCTGACAATTCTTCCTAGAGCTACTGTTTTTGGCTATCATGATGCAAATTTTCTGACGATCGCTGAACGCTTGACCGATCATCTAGCGCTGTCTGAACGTCGAGGCCCTCGTGAACGAGTTTGGCGAGTGCGTGCGAAACATGTCGTGTTGGCCACTGGCGCGCATGAGAGGCCGATCGTGTTTGCAAATAATGACCGCCCAGGCGTCATGCTGGCATCGGCGGTATCAAGTTACGTCAATCGATACGGTATCGAGCTCAGTCAAAAAGCCGTGGTATTTACCAATAATGACAGTGCCTATCAAGCAGCGATCGATCTCGCTGAAGTCGCTGGGAGTGAGGTAACCCTGGTTGATTCGCGAGCGGCCGTGAGTGAGCAAGCCAAATCAGCCCAAGCTGCAGGTGTGACTGTAATCAATGGTTGCGCGGTGGTGAATGTAATCGGTGTCGCAAAGGTTATCGCGGCTGAAATTCGAACAATTAGCGATGACGGTGAATTGATCTCAGGTGCAACACAGCGTATTGATTGTGATTTAGTGGCCACATCAGGCGGTTGGAATCCCGCAATTCATTTATTTTCACAGTCGGGTGGTAAAGCGCTTTGGAATGATGATAAGGCTTGTTTTGAAACGGGTGTATCGGTCCAGCCGCAAACGTCGGTGGGTGCAGCGAACGCGAGCTTTTCTCTTGATGATTGTCTAACTCAAGGTGCCAAAGCAGGGGCCGATGCAGCCCGCGCGCTCGGCTTTGATGCGGATGATATTGATCCGCCTTCAACGGATGCGTTGAATCAGACTGCTTTAGTGCCACTTTGGCGAGTACCAACCCAAGGAGCGCCTGGTCGCGGTCCAAAGGCATTTGTCGACCCTCAAAATGACGTTGGTGTATCTGATATTTATCTGGCCGCGCACGAAGGCTTTGAATCTATCGAGCATGTAAAACGCTATACGGCCTTAGGTTTTGGAACCGACCAGGGGAAAATAGGCAATATTAATGGCATGGCCATATTGTCGGAAGCTCTGGGTAATAATATATCGGATACCGGAACCACTACGTTTAGACCCAACTATACGCCAGTGACTTTTGGCGCAATCGCCGGCCTTGAAATTGGCAGTACATTGTCCGACCCGGTTCGTAAAACCGCTATGCATACCTGGCATCAGGAAAACGGCGCATTGTTTGAAGATGTGGGGCAATGGAAACGTGCCTGGTATTTCCCAATGGGGAATGAAACCATGCAACAAGCTGTCGATCGAGAGTGTTTAGCGGTACGCAAAAGCGTCGGTATTATGGATGCATCTACCTTAGGTAAAATTGAAGTCAGCGGTAAAGACGCCGGGGATTTTTTAAATATTATCTACACTAATGCTTGGAAGAAACTTGGCATCAACTGTGCTCGCTATGGATTTATGCTGGGTGAAGATGGCATGGTGATGGACGATGGGGTGACGATTCGTATCGATGAAAACCGCTACTTCATGCACACAACGACCGGTGGAGCTGCGAGTGTGATGGCTTGGATGGAATTGTGGTTACAAACCGAATGGCCAGAAATGGAAGTGTATCTAACATCAGTAACCGACCATTGGGCAACCGCAGCCGTTGCAGGGCCAAATAGTCGGAGTGTCGTCAGTTCTGTAGTCGAAGGTATCGATTTTGACAAAGAGGCGTTCCCATTTATGACGTCGCGAACGGGCACCATCAATGGTTTACCAGTGAGGGTAAATCGCATTAGTTTTTCGGGTGAACTTTGCTACGAAGTGAATATCAATGCCAACCACGGTCGTTTTATGTGGCAACAATTGATAGACGCTGGCGCCGAATACGATATCACCCCTTATGGCACTGAAACCATGCACGTTTTGCGCGCAGAAAAAGGATATGTGATCGTTGGTCAAGACACAGATGGTTCCGTGACGCCAGTCGACTTAGGAATGAGTTGGGTGGTATCAAAAAACAAAGATTTCTTAGGGAAACGTTCGCTGTCTCGATCCGACACCATGCGTGAAGATCGAAAGCAATTGGTAGGCTTGCTCACCGAAAACCCCAGAGAGGTGTTGCAGGAGGGTGCGCAGGTAGTTAATAAGCCTGGTGAGCAAATTCCATTGCCAATGTTAGGTCATGTCACTTCCAGCTACCATAGTGCTTGCGTTGGGCGATCAATCGCGTTAGCGCTGGTAAAAAATGGCCATAATCGCATCGGAGAAACGGTATACGTGACAACGCCTGACGGACGGTTTGTTGCTGCTCAGATTTCATCAACTGTGTTTATCGACCCCGAGGGAGCAAAACAAAATGCCTAGTCCAGAGACTTCTTTCGCTAACAAGACAAGCCCGATGATGGAGATAGATTTCTCAGAATTGAGGCTTGATCCGAGTGTGTTAAAGATCAAAGAACATGCGTTTTTAGGCTATATAAATATTCGCGGATCTAGCGATAACAGTAAGTTTACGCGTGCAGTTAAGCAGGTATTGGGTCTCGACTTACCAATCAAGGCTAATACCTATAGTGAGAAAAATGGCGATACTCTTATGTGGCTAGGGCCAAACGAATGGTTGTTGCTCACATCAGAAGATCGGGTTCTTATATTAGTTAGCGAGCTTGAAGCAGCGTTAAGTGGCATCTTTGCGGCTGTTAACGACGTGAGTGGTGGTAACACCGTGATTGAACTGTCGGGTAAAAATGCTCAAGCGTTATTGCTTAAGGGATGTCCGCTGGATTTGCACGAGTCGGTATTTACGGTCGGGCAATGTGCCCAGACCGTGATAGCAAAGACGAGTATGATCTTATGGCAAGTTGATCAAGCGCCAGTTTACAGGTTAATCGTTCGACGCAGCTTCGCCGATTATCTGGGACTTTGGCTGCTTGATGCTGCCAGGGAATATCAGACAGACTGAGTTGGCCAAATATGGGCCATGAGTGTTGCGTTGCCCCAATAGCGTGTCAAACGTTCAGTCACGATGCTAATAAATACAGAGCACAGAGCAGGACCAATGGTCATAATCGCCCATTAGCCTGCCGGCGTATTGTAGCTCTCTTTGCCCCTATGATTTAGCTGGCATAGTCCTCAGTATGGCCAGCAATTGAGCATCGCCACATCTTGCAGTTTCCGACTAATTTAGTCGTCCAAAAGCAGCTGAAGCGTTGGTGTAATTATTGGCAACGACGGGCCTTGGTCGGCGACAAATAAATCCGTGCCTTGCCTAAATTCAGTCGCATTATCGCGACCATCACCGTCAGGATCTTGGCGCCCATCGGCAGCATTGCGCGGGTTTAGTCCATTGGCAATTTCGAACGAATCGGGGATGCCGTCATTGTCATCGTCGGTGTCACGGTTATCACCAATTCCATCGCGGTCAAAATCAGAAGATTCAAGGGGGTTCAAAGGAAATGCATCAGCGGTATCGGGCACTCCGTCGTTGTCATCGTCGCTGTCGAAAAAATCGATGACGCCGTCACGGTCTGAATCGGGGCTCGCAAAAGCCAGTGTTGTGGTAAATCCGTTGTCATCAATTCTAACTAACCCGAATTCTTCGGCGAACCAAAACTGCTCGACAACGCTGGTTTCCACCGTGGTGTTTGGAGACAGTGTAATTTCTCGCCTAATTCTGAACGCGTTAATATCGACGTTATCCGCCAGAGTGATTTGGCGGAAGTCATCGATAATGATTTCTGCGTTATATTGACGTATTTGATCTGGCACCCCTTGCAGTTGAATGGTTAATTCGCCGCTGGAAAAATTTCGATATCCTTGTCGCATTTGCTGCGGCAGCACGGGCACAGACGCACCGAATATGAGGTTACCACCAGGCTCGGTGAGTTGTGAGAGAAAGACTCCTTCGTTATTTCGAAAGTAAAATTCAGATGCTCCTCGACTGTCGACTAATTCAAAATGAGGAATACCATTAATATTGGTCAGAATGGGCGAAAAGGTTTGTGAAAAAAAAGAAACATTTGGTTGTGTGTAAAAAATCGGCGTGGTATCGCCGAGTAAAAAGTAATCGTTGATATTAGAGTTTGTCGGCGCATCAGCAAAGCCATCTTCGTAATCCATTGGTCGAGGCTGAAAACAAACACGATGTTGGTTCCCATCTTTTACTGTGACCAACCAACCTTTATCCTCTTGCGCGTGGGCGAATAAAGGCACATTGGCCGGATTCAAGCCTTCGCAAGGACTGGCCAACTGGCCCGTCTTTGTGAAGCTAGAGGTGTCGAAAGAAAAAATAAGATCCGCTGCAGTATCAACGATTGATTGTTCAGAAGGGTTAGGGGAAGCTGCGGTAATGGAGTCAGATTCGAACGTTTGATATTCGATGGTTTCAGTAAAACTTTCCAGTCCGTTAACAGAAAAATCAGTCGGTACAATCCTGCCATTACCCAAAAATAGAAAATCCTTATTGGGGGATAGTGTAAAGCCGGGTTTAATGATTGGTGGAGATACCAACTCAGATGCAATTGTCGTCGCGGTAGAGGTGCTTATATCAACCGAACTGACTCTTGATCGAGTTTCAATGTAAAGTACTTGGGCAGTCTCATCTATCTGCAAAAATGCTTGGCTTGATATTGTGAAATCTGATATCTCTGTTATTTCCAGAGTATCCAGGGTTAACTCAATAAGGGGGCTTGCGAATTCTGAGCCTGCAACAAAAACACGATTTCCTGTGATGGCGATGTCGCTGATAATCGTATTGCGATCAACGGGGTCGTCTCGTAATTCTCGTGAAATGTCGATGACCTTTGACTCGAGCTCGGGGCTCGTCAAGTCGATCGCCTCAATTTTGCCGCTGTCGTTTAGACCAACAACCAGCTTAGTGCCATCGGGACTGAGTTCCAATGCATTAGGCGTGCCAGCCACTTCACGATTGAATACATGACTCAGGTTTTTCAACGATACCCAATAAATACGTTTTTGGCTTGGTACGGACACGTAGGCGAAGGCTCGTTCAACGTCAACTACCATGTCAGCTGGTTCACCGTCTAAGTCAGAAAATCGAACCGAGTCTAAATCAAATGGCACAGCCGCTTGACTCCGGATAATAGGCTGATCGTCTAGGGTGTCGGGAATCAGGTCATTGTCGTCATCAAGGTCTTCGATAAGTCCAGAGTTATCTCGGCAATCTATATCACAGGTATCGAAAAAACGATCGGGTAAACCGTCGCCATCGGTATCAGTTGCTGCGCCAAAAAAAGTGGGATATGCATCGTCAGGGTCGTCAACACCATCGTTGTCGCCGTCTGCCGATAGGGGAAATGGGTCGCTTACGTCAGGGATGCCGTCACCATCATCGTCTTCATCGCAAGCGTCACCGAGATTGTCTCCATCTATATTGGATTGGCCGGGATTGGCAACTTGAGGGCAGTTGTCGACCAGGTCAAAGCGGTTATCCAAATCGGTATCCTGAGAAAAGAAACAGACAAGTCCATTCGGACGAAATAGAAATACCCCATTACTGTCGCTTTCGGCGACAATCGGGCTATACCGATCGGATGAAAGAGTACTGACTCCGCATGTATTATCGACCGAGTTTCCATCGATCGAGCTAACCGTCTCGCTAGAAAAACCAGCTCGGTAAGAGACCAAATTGTCTCGTATTCCATCGGTACCCAGAATGTATTCTTGGTCCGCGCTCGATACGAAATTACGGCCAGTGTATCGTTCGAATAGTTCGAAATTTTGTACGTCTACTTCGGAACCCGCAGAGGTGATATATCGATCGCCCTCGATTTCTAAGGCTATTAATTCTCCGACCATGTTACGGTCAGAAAAAATAAGTGGGTACGTTCTATCAACGATATCAACCCGAACCAGACCGCTTACGAATCTCGGTAAAATAATCTCAGTGCCAGCATCGTTAATTCTTAGATGTGGGTTTCGGCGTACAACGAGAAATGAATCATCTTCCAATAAGCCAATGCGGCTTACTGAGTTTGAGTTGGCTAAATCAATAACGACGACGTTAGACAGGCCACTAGAACTATCGGCCGCAGCGAAAACCCGATTATCTATGCTTTGTACGCTGAAGATTGTATCTATTCGAGTATCGCCATCGGGTGTGATGCCCCCAGTTACATCGATTTCAGTGGTGATGGCGTTGCTGTTTGTCAAGTCAACAATACCGACTGTGCCCGTGCCAGATAAAGCAACGTAAAGGGTGTTGTTATCATCACTGATATCCAATCCGTAAGGTTCTCCAACAAAGTCAATGGTATCGACGATTTGCAAATCGTCTTTGGAGAGTACGGCTACCTGATTTTGCGAAGGTATGGATACATAGAGCAGATTTCTGACGGTATCTTGTTCAACAAACTCGATTTTCCCAGGCAGCTGGTTTGTTGTACCAATTGCAGGCAATGCCTTTGACAACAAGGGCAAAAATAAAAGCGTTAACAAGATCAATCCAGTACTTGCAACGTCAAATAAAGAGGTTCTTATAGAGCTTGTACTAGGAGTCGTACTTATGGAGGCTGTATTCAAGAGCATAGTCCTTAACGCCGTTTACAATTGGAGCGCGTGGTTATTGGTTTTTCCAAACCCCGTATTTTACAGAGTTTCCCGCTTTAGTAATACCCCGCGATAAGTATCGTGCGTTCTATTTGATCACAACTGCTTGCGAGTGAATTGTTGCCCACTCATATAATACGAAATATTAAATGCGTGGATTCTACCTACAGGTCAAGATTTACGTATTCTCCTTGCTATTGTTTTGAATAGAATTGGTAGCTGCCTATGTTTACCAAATTTTGGTTGTTGCCTTACAGCACACTAGGATTGCGAACTTGAGTGAAGTTAAAAGCCATACATTATGGGCACAATAAAACTGAAACTAAGCCAAATAATGAGCGTGAGTGGTATCCCGGCTTTTACGAAGTCCATAAAAGTGTAGCCACCAGCATTCATAACTAAAAGATTGGTCTGGTATGCCATCGGCGTCGCGTAGCTCATATTAGCGCCAAATAATACAGCCAGCACAAAGGCCTCTGGTGGTAAGCCAAGCTGGGTAGCAATGCTGATCGCAATCGGGGTGCCGATAACGGCGGCAGCATTATTGGAAACGATATTAGTTAACACCGCCATTAACAACATTAGTAGTGAGAAGACAACACGGTCAGGCATGCCGGCTGTCACCTCAACAAATTGGTGAGCGACATACAACGTTGCACCGGTCTGAGTGAGCGCCGTGCCGAGTGCCAGACTTGCAACAACGATAAGAATGACCTGAGCGCTAAGGGCTCTTTGAATGTCTTGCCATTTCAAACAATTGGTTAATACCATCGCCAAGGCGCCAGCGACGGCGCTGATTGAGATCGGTACAATACCAAGGCCAGCGGCCAAAATAGTCATGGCCATAATAATGATTGCGCGCGGAGCGTATTTGGTTGACGGCAACTCGGTGGTCGCGTCAAGCACTAAAAAATGCCCCCGACGTTTAACCTGCTCAATGTTTTCACTGGAGCCTTGCACCAATAATACGTCGCCTAAGCGCAGAGGTGTTCTGGCAATGCCTTGCGGCATGCTCTCGAGCACTTTGCCCTTGCGGTGAATGGCCAAGGTTACTAATTGATACACATCTGAGAAATGAGCTTCGTTCAATGTGCGATGAATCATTGGCGAACCCCGATCAATGACCAACTCGGCCAAATGTTGCTGATCGTCCGATAGTGGGTTGTCGTCGCTTACTTCATGACCTTTAGAATACAGGGTGGCGCCTAACGTTCGTTCGAATTCTTTAAGAGCACTTGGCGTATCTCTAACTAATAGTCGATCACCAACTTTGATTTTCGCATCAGGAAGTGGAACGGTAAATGTGTTCTCAGTACGGCGAATGCCTGAAACCTGAATTGCGCCTTCCGTTTTCTCGATAATTTCAGTGAGCGTTTTACCCGCTGCATAACTGTCTTTGCGCACGTGTAAGTGCGCGGTAAAAATTCGAGGGCCACTGTCTTCCAAATTTGGTGTGCGATCGGGCAGGATATGCGGTGCGATGAGCCAGAGATAAAGTATACCAATTGATCCGGCTATGGCGGCTGGGACAAAGAAATCAAACATCCCAATGCGTTCTAACCCCATATCGCTTGCCACGCTTACTACCAATAGATTGGTAGAGGTTCCAATGGTTGTCGTCATACCCCCGAGTAGGGTCGCTAAGCCCATTGGCATTAAAATTCCCGATGGGTTGTTCTTGGTGCGAATCGCGACGTTCAACATGATCGGTAACAGCAGCACGACGATGGGTGTGTTGTTCACAACTGCACTTAATAACGCTGAAACAATAAGCGTAATGAGCACTGAGAGCGCCGGACTTATAGACCAAAGTTTTGCTAATCCGCGGCCAACTGGGTCAAGCGCTCCCGTTCTAACAATGCCATAGCCCGCGACCATTAAACCACAAACCGCAACTAAGGCTTCATGCGCAAACCCGGCAAAGAAAACAATCGGGCTGAGTGTTTGACCGGCTGAGTTTTGATAGGGGTAGATTTGAAAACTGACGGCTAGTAATACAACCACCGTTAAGCTAGAGGTTTCTAGCGGGATGCGTTCGCGGGTAAATAGAATCAAGGCAACGACGGTTAGACCGAGTGCCCAAATTGCATGGGGATCCAAATGCATGAGAATCTTATTTATATTTCAGAACCGCCATTATAAAAGCAATTGCATGGGGTACTTCAAGCGGTATATTTTCTATCTGAGCTTGCAATATTTTTTGTTTTCAAAATCAGTTTTCGGTAAGCATGACAAATTGTTGCTAAATATTATCCTATTCGCTGGACCGTCGCCTTTTTGTTAGGTGGTACCAACGCAGTTTCAGCACACTGTGTTACTATTAATGAATAACCAATAACTCACTCAAATTAACCGAGTCACGCATGCTGGATGTCGCCCTTACTAACGAAATAATCGCCGTGTTGGGTATTCTTTCGTTCGCAGTGGCATTGTTTGTTTTTGAAGTGGTTCGAGTTGACGTGGTTGCGCTGTTAGTTTTGGTATTACTGGGCTTGTCTTCGCAGATAGAAGCATTTAACGGCGGCCTGGTTCCTACCTATCAACTATTTGACGGTTTCTCCAGTAATGCGGTGATGTCGATCATTGCGGTGATGATTATTGGCGCCGGTCTCGATAAGACTGGGGTCATGGGAGTGATGGCAGCGCAAATTCTCAAGCGTGCGGGTAAAACAGAAGGCAAAATAACGTTTGTGCTCTCTGCCTGTGTTGCGTGGATATCCAGCTTCATGCAGAACATTGGAGCCGCGGCTTTGTTTTTGCCCGTGGTGAGCCGAATCTCTCGCCGCACTGCCATACCGTTATCTCGTCTACTCATGCCGATGGGGTTTTGCGCAATTCTCGGTGGCACCATGACCATGGTTGGCTCATCGCCGTTAATTCTGTTGAATGATCTTATTGAAAGCGCCAATCTGCACTTTCCTGATAATGCAATCCCGATGGAAACCTTCGGCTTATTCTCGGTCACTCCAGTGGGGCTTGCCTTGGTGGCGACAGGTGTCGCCTACTTCTTATTGTTGGGTAAGCGCATTCTCCCCGTGGCTGAAAAACAAACGCTAACCACCGAAAACCTTCAGCATTATCGAGACGTATATGGAATCGACGGTCGTATTTTTGAAGTCACGGTGGGTGAAGACAGCGACTTGGCTGGTTTGGCGCTAGGTGAAGTGCAAGCACGCGGGCGCTCGGGCTGGATACTTGGCATTAAGTCAGAAAATAATACTCGCATTATTCCTGAACAAAGTACGGCGATTCAAGCCGGTTCGGTTCTTGCGATTATGGGGTCGCGTCAAGAAATCAATAGCTATGCTGAAGAGCATGATTTGGCAATCAGTCCATTTTTAAATGAATTTGCCGACGCGCTAAATCCAACGACTGCTGGAATTGCCGAGATAGTAATACCGCCTGATTCAGACTTAATTAACAGAACAATTTCAGAATCAGATATACGCAAACGCTACGGTATGAGAATCTTAGCGGTGTATAGAATCGATACAGTAATCGACGATGAACTTTCGAGCTTGACGCTGCAAGCTGGTGACACCCTCGTGGTTCACAGTCGCTGGCAAGATATGATTAAGGTTTCGAAAGACAAACGCTTTGCGGTGGTAACGGATTTTCCAAAAGAAGAGTTTCGTACCAATAAGCTGCGTAACGCGTCGGTTGCGTTCGTACTTGCGATTAGTTTGGTTTTATTCAGCGATTTGCCGTTAGCATTGTCATTGATGGTTGGCGCCGTTGGTATGGTGCTCGGTCGGGTACTCGATATGGAAGAGGCCTACAATGCGGTCTCTTGGCAAACTGTGTTCTTGCTGGCTTGTTTGATCCCGCTTGGCATGGCAATGCAGCAATCAGGTGCCGCGGCTTACCTTGCTGCGCTTGCACTGAGTTTTATGGATGGTTTTCCTGTATGGGGAATTCAATTGTTTTTAGCGATCATCGCAACCGTTTTCACTTTAGTGATGTCGAATGTTGGTGCAACTGTGCTGCTGGTTCCACTGAGCATTCAAATGGCACTAGGTGTGGGCGCTGACCCAGCGATATTTGCTCTAACAATAGCCTTGGCGACATCTAATTCTTTTCTGATACCAACTCACCAAGTTAATGCTTTGATTATGGGGCCAGCAAGCTACAAAGTGAAGGACTTCATGAAAGCGGGAGCGGGCATGACTGTTTTGTTCTTAATCGTGATGTTGCTGGTACTGAACGTGTTTTATTAAATCATTTACTGCATAAACGTAATCCTCTTGTAAAAAACACTAGCTCGTAAGTGTATGAAAATAAATCTATTTTCGCTTTAGTGTGAGACAGGGTTTTTGCTATTCTTACGCTTCGATAATTAACATTCTTATTCCATGAAAAAAATACTCATACTGGTCTCTTGCTGTTTCCTTTTTGCTTGCGGGGGTGGTAGCAGTGACTCTGGCGGCATGGTCTCCGATACCTTACCCGGCTCAAATGTGCCGGCTAATTTTGCTGGGGTATATACTGGCACAATTACGTTTACTGCTTCTGCACTGGGGATTAGCGAAACCGATTCGTTCCCCATCACTGTTACGGTTACCGACGATGCGATGGTTCGGTTTGACGGCGATGACCCCGATGAAACGTTTACCGTTGGTTTAGCCGACGATGGTTCATTCTCGGGTAATTTGCAAATTAACGAAGATCCTTGTACTGGTTCTGTGGGTGTCACCGGTCGCGTAGATGGCACTACGGCGTCGGGTGAAGTTTCCGGCAGTGGCAGCTGTAGGGTAGAAGGTGTGAATGTCGATGTAACTCTAGAAGGGAATTTTACGGCTAGTCAATAAGTAACCCTGAAATGAGCCAATACGGAAAGTAATAAGGGACGCCATGGCGTCCCTTATTACTTCTAAGCTGTTGTATAGCCAACCCGCTAAGCACTTTTTTGAACTTCAATTAATGCGTCGAGTTCAACTTTTAATTTGTCTAAGATTACATCGTAACCAAACGCACCCAATTTTTCGCCTTGGCGTTTTAGATTTACTTGCTTAGGCCCGCACCATAATCCAAGATCAGCATCGTCGGTTTCGCCCGGACCATTAACTCGACAACCCATAACGGCAATAGTAATGTTGTGATCTTCTGCATAGGCGGTCATTTCTTTTACATCTTGAGCCAACTCAATAAACGCCTCGTTTTCCACACGTGAACAACTTGGGCAGCTAATAATATTCAACTTGTCTGGGTCAAATGCGACAACGCTGCGAACGCGGCCAGCGTAAATGTCGTCAATAATTTCATGACCCGCATCAACTTCATCAGCTTTAATTTTATTCGGCAAGGTAAGGGATACGCGGACTGTATCGCCTATCCCTCGGCTGATTAATTGCTCAAACGCGATCCGAGTTTTAATCACACCCATCGGCGGCATTCCGGCTTCCGTCACGCCGAGGTGAAGTGGTACATCAGGTCGGTTTTCGGCAAAGCGGATATTGGCCGAAATTACTTTTTGTGGGTCTGAATCTTTGAGCGATACACAGTAGCGAATAAAGCCAATTGAATCCAGATATTCGCAATGCTCGAGCGCGCTGTCGAGCATAGGGGATACAGAATCTCGCGAATCGTATTGATCAAGTTTTGCTGGGTCAACAGAGCCGGCGTTTACCCCGACGCGCATCGCACAATCGTGTTCTCCGGCCAGATCTGCAAGATAGCTTACTTTATCTTGCCAGGTTTTTTTCTTTTCATGGTGGAAAAGATGGCCGGGGTTATAACGAATTTTATCAACATAAGGTGCGACCAGCGCTGCCATACGATAATTTTCTTGTAGATCGACCGACAATGTTGCACTGGTCGCTTTACGTATTTCGATTAGAGCCGCTGCATCTTGCTTGTTATCTACGGCAATACGAACCACTCCTGCATTGCGTTGATGCAGGGCGTTAGTCTGCTCGATTGTAGCATCGATGTCCTGTGTGCGAGTAGCGCACATGCTTTGAACAACAATTGGGTTGTTGTTACCAATTTTGATATTGCCAACGGTAACTTCGCGAGTGGGGTTTCGAGTGATATTCACAGCAGATTCGTTAAATGGTAGTTATGCGTGGCGCATTTTACTGCAGGCTTAAACTTTCTGACACTATTTTGGTACCGAAATAACCAAGCTGTATCAGCAAAAAGCCTCCGATGGTCCAAATTACGGCTTGAGATCCTCGTAAACCATGTTTTACGCGTTTAAACAATAAGATAGCAAAAACCACCCAGCCTAATAGAGCAAGAAAAGTGTGATGTTTAAATACGAACGCATGGCCAAATATCTGCTGGCTAAATACCGCACCTGAGATTAGGGTTAGACTAAGAACAAAAAAACCGACCCCTACCAACCGAAATAGCAAGAGTTCCATTGTTTGAAGCGGTGGCAACGCCATTAACATCGCAGGATTGGTTCGGTTCTTGATTTGTCGTTCTTGGTAAATGTATAGCAGTGCCTGAATAGAGGCAATCGCAAGTAGACAATAGGCCAACATAGAAATGACGATATGGGCACCAAAAGCCAGGCTCTTATCGTCTAGTAACGCCATTTGGTCACCCCATAAGTAGGCAAAAATCAGGCTAATTACGGTTGATGGAAACATCAATATACCAAGCCGTCGGATAGGCATGATTAGCCCACCCAGTAGAAAGATTGCCATGATCATCCCGCTCATGAGTACCATCATAGAACTTAAACTCACGTTCAATGCGTGTTCGACAAAGCTAAATTTTAAGGCGTAGCCAATATGAAAGGCTGCGCCGATGCTTGCAGCAATATAGGAAATCGTAATTTTATTATCTTTTGGCTTACCTGAACTAATGGTGATGGCACGCAGATAGAACACTAATAAAACAGTGGCTAAGCTGTAAAAAGCCATGGCAATGAAAACAAGTAACGAATCAGGCATTGGTATGAAACAAATTTGGCGGTACTTTTTAGTGATACAAAAGGTGAGATTTCTCGTTAGTGAGAGTAGAATATCACACCTAAATTCGTAGCCAATGACTTAAAGTTTACTCATATGTTTGAACAACTAGGCGATCGCCTTCAAGGAACACTCAAAAAGATTCGAGGCCAAGCTCGACTAAGCGAGGAAAATATCTCTGACGCTATGCGCGAAGTGCGGATTGCTTTGCTCGAGGCTGATGTGTCTTTACCCGTCGTTAAGTCATTTATCGCTAAGGTGAAGCAAAAAGCGATAGGCGTTGATGTATCAAAAAGCCTGAATCCAGGGCAGATGGTAGTCAAAATTGTACAAGATGAGCTTGTGGAATTAATGGGTGCGGCAAATGATGAGCTTAATCTGGCGCAAACCCCACCCGCCGTTATCTTGGTGGCAGGTTTACAGGGGGCGGGTAAAACCACTACGGTAGGCAAGTTAGCCAACTTATTAAAGCGGCGCGAAGGGAAGAGGGTGATGGTGACCAGTGCCGATATTTATCGCCCAGCCGCGATTGAACAGCTTAAAACACTGGCAGAGTCTATTGATGTCGCCTTCTGCCCGAGTTCAGCTGATCAAAAAGCGGTTGATATCGTGGCTAATGCGAAGCTAGCTGCAAAGAATGCAGTGATGGATGTACTCATCATTGATACCGCGGGTCGTTTGCACGTAGACGGGGAATTGATGCAAGAAATTAAGGCGGTACACGCGGCAGCCAATCCGATAGAAACTTTGTTCGTCGTCGACAGCATGACTGGTCAAGATGCCGTGGTCAGCGCCAAGGCGTTTGACGAAGCATTACCCCTTACCGGCGTAATTCTTACCAAAACCGATGGTGATGCTCGTGGTGGCGCCGCCTTGTCTATACGCGAGGTGACGGGTAAACCCATTAAGTTTTTGGGCATTGGAGAGAAAATTGATGGTATCGAGGCATTTCACCCTGATCGCATAGCCTCAAGGATACTTGGAATGGGCGACGTGATGACGCTCATAGAAGAGGCTGAACAAAAAGTCGATAAGGAAAAAGCTGAAAAACTGGTCAAAAAACTAAAGAAAGGTAAAGGCTTCGATTTGGAAGACTATCGCGATCAAGTTGCCCAAATGAATAACATGGGTGGTATTGAAAGCATGATGGATAAGTTACCAGGCATGGGCAATTTGAAGCTGCCGACGGGCGCTATGGGAGGCATGATGGGAGATATGAACAAAAGTGTCGCCATCATTAACTCTATGACGCCAAAAGAACGGCAGTTCCCAGCCTTGATTAAGGGCAGTCGTAAAAAACGAATCGCGCTCGGTTCAGGCACTGAGATTCAAGACGTTAATAAGACGCTCAAGCAATTTATGCAGATGCAAAAGATGATGAAGAAAATGGGTGGCAAAGGAAAAATGGCTAAGATGATGCGTGGAATGGGGGGTATGCCAGGTATGGGCGGCAAGTTCCCGCCCGGTGGTATGGGGGGGGGTGGAATGCCGTTTTAGTCCCCAATGTGGCCTGACATAATTAGAAGTTTTCATAAATTAGAACATAAATCATTCCATTCAGGGTTAGTTCGCTCGATCAACGACAATTTAGCGGCGCGTTTCCATGCATTCATTTGGTTTTGTCGCCAAATAGCGCGGTAAATTGAGGGGCATTGTTCAAAATAAACCAGTCTTTTCAGTCGATATTTTTTGCTGAAGCCGGAAATCATGCCTCTTTGATGTTGATGGATTCGATGTTTTAGGTTTGAGGTAATCCCAATCCAGAGACGCCCTTCAAAACGATCACTGACTATATAGACATATCCTTGTCGGTTCATACGCTTCTCTTATGTATAACTAATAAAAAAGCCGACTCAGAACGATATCCAAGCCGGCTTGCTAACAGCGTTCTGCGTTCCGTGCTGAAAACATCTTCCGTGATGATTCGCTGTTGAAATAATAATAGTTAAAATTTAACTGCGCAGCCTCACCCTAATGGGTGATTTTTTTCAGATTTGATCTGTTCATTAGATCTTGACTGTATATGAAATGCCTGGGGTCGGCGTATTTGAATCATGGACGAAATTCTGGATCACAAAATAATAAGCTCGATGAATCATCGGATCGAGCTCGTATTTTCTAATCGTTGAATTTACGGTTACCCAACTTAGAATAAACCGTCGATTTGTCCTGCCGTATTAATATGAATTGCTTCGGCCGAAGGTACGCTCGGCAAACCAGGCATCGTCATAATTTCACCGCAAATGGCGATCACAAAACCAGCACCCGCAGCCAGGCGAACTTCGCGTATTGGTAGGGAGTGATTATCTGGCGCACCACGTTTATTCGGGTCGGTGGTGAAACTGTATTGGGTCTTAGCCATGCAAACCGGCAAGCTACCATAGCCTTGTGCTTCCCATTGGCGTAGTTGGTCGCGAATTTTCTTATCAGCTAATACTTCGTCTGCTCGGTAGATGCGCTTAGCGATGGTCTCTATTTTCTCGAATAATCCCATTTCATCTGGATAAATTGGTGCGAAACTTGCCATATCGGCATCGGCAATCTCAGCCACGCGAGTCGCTAACTCTTTTGAGCCGTCGGAGCCAAACTCCCAGTGTTTAGAGAGGATGGCCTCGGCTCCTTGTGCTGCAACAAACTCTTTGATGGCATCGACTTCGGCGTCAGTATCGGAAACGAAATGATTTATCGCCACAACCACGGGTACACCAAATGATTTGAGATTTTCGATATGACGCCCTAGGTTGGGACAACCATCTTTAACAGCTTGAACATTCTCTGGGCCGAGGTCAGCTTTAGCAACTCCTCCGTTCATTTTCATTGCACGAACGGTTGCAACTAACACAACCGCACTGGGAGCGATGCCTGCTTTACGGCATTTAATATTCAAAAACTTCTCAGCACCCAAGTCAGCACCAAAGCCGGCTTCAGTAACAACGTAATCGGCAAGCTTTAGCGCGGTAGTTGTTGCCACTACTGAGTTGCAGCCATGGGCGATATTGGCAAATGGCCCACCATGAACGAACGCGGGATTGTTTTCGAGTGTCTGTACTAAATTAGGTTGCATAGCCTGCTGTAGCAGTACCGTCATCGCACCGTCAGCTTTAATGTCTCGTGCGTAGATCGGACTTTTATCACGACGATAAGCCACAATAATGTCACCTAAACGCTTTTCCAAGTCGGCCAAGTCCTTAGACAAACATAATATTGCCATCACTTCAGAAGCAACGGTGATGTCGAAACCGGTTTGGCGTGGAGCCCCATTCGCAACCCCGCCCAGGCTAGTGACCACATCTCTTAATGCGCGGTCATTCATGTCCATTACGCGACGCCAGGTTACCCTTCGTTGGTCGATCTCGAGTTTATTTCCCCAGTATATATGATTATCAATCATCGCTGATAATAGATTATGCGCAGAGGTGATGGCATGGAAATCACCAGTAAAATGGAGGTTCATATCCTCCATCGGTACGACTTGAGCATTACCGCCACCGGCCGCACCTCCTTTCATACCAAAACAGGGCCCTAAAGATGCTTCACGAATACAAATAGCCGTCTTTTTTCCGATCGCGTTCAAACCATCACCGAGACCTACTGTCGTGGTGGTTTTTCCTTCCCCCGCCGGGGTCGGGTTAATGGCGGTCACTAAGATCAATTTACCGTCAGTTTTGTCTTGCTGGTCTTTAATGAATTCAGCCGTTACCTTCGCTTTATCATGACCGAAAGGAAGCAGGTGTTCCGTTGGAATGTCCAGCTTCGCGCCAATTTCTTGGATAGGCTTTTTATTCGCTTCGCGTGCGATTTCGATATCGGTCTTATAGGCCATTGTGTGAATCCTCTAATGGTAGATGTGTAAACTGATTTATTGTCGTTCTATTACTTCAAATATTCAAAAAATGATAACTTTATTCTTAATAATGACAGTATTGTATTTCTCTTGGTCGGTGTCAATCTTACTTAGACGCGACGTTCTTGGGCTCCTAGGGGTGACTTTGTCTGAATATATTAGTAAAGCATTTGGTTTAAGAAAATGGCTAAGATTGTGTAGGTCGTTTTTAGGCAATTGGCAGGCTAAACTTTGACGTAGATTTAGGCGGTTCGGTTAACCCTTTCCTTGGATCACCAATGAAATTAATAGGTGGAGTAAAACTATAATGAAGACCCATGTAAAAGCACTTGTCGTTGGCGGTGGAGCGGTTGGCGCGGGGATTGCCTATCATCTTGCAAAATATGGTTGGGACGACGTAATGTTGGTCGAGAGAGATGAGCTCACCTCCGGTTCGACATGGCATGCGGCTGGATTGCTGCCGCTATTTAATATGGGCTATGCAACGACTCATCTGCATGATTATTCAGTCAACTTTTACAAAACCTTAGAGCAAGAAACCGGGCTTAACGCGGGCTTTTCAGTGGTTGGAAATTTGCGCATGGCGCAAACCAAGGAGCGAATGGACGAATTCATGCTTTACGGTTCTACTGCGGAAACCGTTGGTGTTGAATATCACCGACTGACCCCTGCTCAAATTAAGGATCGTTGGCCGTTGATTAATACATCCGATTTAGAAGGTGCTATTTATCACCCTGGGGATGGTTATATAAATCCAGCCGATGTCACAATGGCAATGGCTAAAGGTGCGCGTCAACGAGGTGTCTCAATCGAACGTAAATGGCAGGTTGATGGTTATGAATGGACTGGATCAGAGTGGAAAGTAACGCTCACTAAAATGCTTGATCAAGGTGGCAATTTGGTGCCTTCGAATGATCAGACAATCGTACATGCTGAGCATGTGGTGACCGCAACCGGTAACCATGCGCAAAGAACGGCTCGAATGCTTGGCATAAAAATTCCGGCGATCGTGGTGGAACATCAGTTTATTGTGACTGAACCCGATGCTGAGTTAATAAAATGGCGTGAGGCAGGCAATCCTGAGCACCCTGTCATCAGGGACGCTGATGCGCAATCGTATGTGCGCGAAGAGCGCGGTGGCTGGATTCTGGGGGTGTATGAGAAAAACGCACCAGCTCGCTTCGAGTACGGGGTGCCCGATTCATTTCGCGCGGATTTGTTCCCACTAGATCTGGATCGAATAGAAGAGCAATACATGGCGATGATTCATCGAATGCCAAGCTGCGAGAGTAGTGGCTTAAAAGATGATTATAACGGCCCCATTTGTTACACCCCGGATGGTAATCCGCTGGTTGGACCTGCACCCGGGTTGCGTAATATGTGGCTTGCGGAAGGCTTTAGCTTCGGAATAACGGCAGCCGGCGGTGTTGGCAACTATCTGGCTCAAATGATGGTAGGTGGCGAAGCCGAAATCGATATGGCCTCCCTGGACCCCAAACGATATGGTGACTGGATTACGACTGAGTATGGTGCCCGTAAAAATGAAGAATGCTACGACCATGTCTATGTCTTACATCATCCCGACGAAGAACGTGAAGCCTGCCGACCACTTAGAACGTCTCCAGCCTATGACCGTCAAAAAGCAGCCGGTGCACAATTTGGCCAGGTAAATGGTTGGGAACGTCCAAATTACTTTGCTCCTTTAGATTTTAACGATAAGGAATCGAGATCGTTTAGGCGCGGAGCTTGGTGGCAATACGCCGTGCAAGAAGCCAAGGCTATTCGGAAAAATGTTGGTTTGATAGATGCCACGGCGTTCACCAAACACCTTGTTAAAGGCCCAGGCGCGACGCAATTTCTGGATTGGTTTACATGCAACAAGTTGCCTAAAGTGGGACGCATAAACCTGACTTATGCGTTGACGGCGGCCGGTACAACTCGAACCGAGTACACAATTGTGCGTAACGCCGAGAGCGAGTACTACTTGGTTTCGGCGGGTGCCTGGACTGCTTATGATGCGGATTATTTACGCAAAGCCGCCGAAGATAAAGTACAAGAGTTTGGTTACATTGAGATACAAGATGTGACGACTCAATGGGGTGTGTTTGCGATTGCCGGCCCAAACTCGCGAAAGGTGCTTAATAAACTTATTAAAGACGCTGAGCCTGAAACGGCATTGTCGAACAAACGTTTCCCGTGGTTATCGGCCAAACAGGTAGAGCTCGGCATGTGTCCAGTTAGGGCTATACGTGTGGCCTATACCGGTGAACTTGGTTGGGAGTTGCATCACCCAATTGAAATGCAAAACTATTTGTTTGATCAATTAGTGGCAGCAGGCGCTGAGTTTAATATGAAGTTAGTCGGTGCACGTGCTCAAAACTGGCTACGGCAGGAGAAGTCTTATCGGGCATTTGGTACCGAGTTGGGGCGCGATGCAACACCTGCGGAAGCTGATCTTCCGAGATTTATCGATCTGTCTAAAGAGTTTCACGGTAAGGCCGAAATGGAGGAAACGGGGATCCGTTGGAAATGTGTCACTGTGCTGGTAGACGGCCCGGATGATGCGGATCCGTGGGGGAGAGAGGCTTTGTACCTTAATGATAAAAAGGTCGGACGCTTAACATCGGGTGGGTATTCAGTGGCGTTTGAAAAAAGTATCGGTATGGGATATTTGCCGCCCGAACTGGCTGTCGCTGGTCAAAAACTGGAGGTCAAAATGTTAGGTCAATTATGGAGTGCAGAAGTCGTTGAAGACAGTCCCTATGATCCTAAGAATACAAGCATTCGCGTCGATGGTTAGGCGTTGGGTATGAGTTCGAGAAAACAAGCAAGTATGAAGAAAATCGTTATGTACTGGCGGGATATTCCGTCCATGGTTACCATTAAACGCGGGCGTGAAAAGGGCAAGGCGATGCTACCAGATCGTTTTCAACAAGCTATCGATCGCGCGGCGATGAGGGCGGGAAAAGGCAGTAGCGATCTTTATATAGAAGAATGGCGCAGCGAGACAAGCGCTTATCAAACTGAATTGTCTCTGCAGCAAGCTGCCAGCAACGAAGCGGCCGCACTTGAGGCGCGTTTTGACGATGAATTAGTCAAACGTTTGGTGAAAAATAATGGGCAGGCGCTCGAGCCTGAAGGCGGTTTGGCAAAATAGAGCTATGCGCTGTAATTATCATTGAAAAAAGCTAGAATGTCGCGATTACAAATACGCGAGTGCGCAAATGAAAGCAATGATACTGGCCGCGGGTAAAGGAACCCGAGTTAGACCCTTAACAAACGAAATGCCAAAGCCAATGATCCCCATTATTGGTAAGCCAGTAATGGAGTACTTGATTGAAGAGTTAGAACGTCATGGATTTAACGAAATCATGATTAATGTGAGCCATTTACCTGAGAAAATCGAAAACTATTTTGGCAACGGAGAGCGTCTGGGTGTTGAGATTGGCTATTCGTTCGAGGGGCATATCGAAGACGGGGAGATTCAATCCGAGGCGGTTGGCTCAGCTGGTGGCATTAAACGGATACAAGAGTTTGGAGGCTTTTTCGACGATACATTTTTAGTGGTTTGTGGCGACGCCTTAATCGATTTAGATCTTACTAAGGCCGTACGCGAACATTGGAAGCGTGGTGCGATGGCAAGCATATGTACACTCAGTGTCGAGCCTGAGGCGGTTAGTGATTATGGGGTTGTCGTGTCAGATAAGACGGGTCAGATCACGTCGTTTCAGGAAAAGCCCTCAATCGAGGAAGCCTTGTCGAATAAAGTTAACACCGGAATTTACATTTTCGAGCCAGAAGTTTTAGATCTTATTCCGGTCGGGGAAACCTATGATATTGGGGCGGATTTATTTCCAAAAATAGTTGAGAAAGGATTGAAATTCCAAGCGATAGATATTCCGTTTAATTGGATCGATATCGGGCGAATTAGTGACTACTGGGAAGCTAATCAGAAAATCATGAACGGGGAGCTTAGAACCATTCCGATGCCAGGTACTCAGGTGAAACCCGGAATTTGGGTTGGTTTGAATACCAGCATCGATTGGGATGGTTGTGATATTAAGGGCCCGGTTTATATTGGTAGCGGCACGCGGGTTGAAGCGGGTGCAACGATCGTTGGTCCAACCTGGATTGGCCACGGCTGCCATATTCGAGGCAGCGCGGAAATATCTAAGAGCATTATTTTTGAGTACACTCGTATTGGCTCCGACAGTGTGGTTGAAAACTCGGTTGCGTTTGGGCGCTTTTTTGTTGACAAAGACGGTAAGCGGTTCGAGAGTGAAAGCATGCATCTCGACTGGGTAACCGACTCTCGCATACCGGCTCATAAGCTGGGTGTTTAATCAGGTGATAAGCTCACCGAATATCGCGTTAATAGGCATGCCAGGCAGTGGAAAAAGCACGCTTGGCAAACGCTTAGCTAGCATGCGAAATATGACCTTTGTTGATACAGATCGCCTTCTGGAGCGGGCTGAAAACATGCATATTCAAGATATTGTTAACCGCAAAGGTGTTAAATATTTACGGTCCCTTGAGAGTACCGTGTTGTCACAGCTTGATTTAGAAAATCACGTTATTGCGACCGGCGGAAGTGCTGTTTACAGCAAATTGGCGATGCGTCATCTTGGTGCTATTGGTGCGCGAGTCTATCTTAAGATTAGCATGCGCACTTTAACCCAACGAATTGATAATGAAGCAAGTCGCGGCTTAGCGAAAATGAAGTCTCATTCCTTACCAAGACTCTATAATGATCGAATAGGCTTATATTCCGCTGTTGCAGATCTAACCGTTACGAATGATCGACCGATGACAGCGGTTGGCATGAGTGCGTTAAACCAACAATTGGATCAATTTTTTAATGAGCGATAATCGTGTCACCAATTTTTGGGTGGTGTTACCCGCAGCAGGATCGGGTAGTCGCATGAAAAATGCGACACCAAAACAATATCTGACGATTAATAACACAACCGTTATCGAACACGCTGTTAAGGTGTTTTTGGATAATTCGGAGGTTAAAATGTTGATGATTTGTTTGCAAACTGGTGATCGACGTTTTGGTGACACCCGATTGGCAGAGCACCCTAAGGTAGAAACCACACTGGGTGGAGAATCAAGAGCAGAGAGTGTGTTGAATGGTTTGCTCGCCTTAAGGGCGCATGAACACGACTGGGTCTTGGTGCACGACGCGGCCAGGCCATGTTTAAGTAATCACTTGTTAGAAAGATTGATTGAGCAGCTGAGAGACGATGACGTCGGAGGTTTACTCGCTGTGCCCGCGAAAGACACGCTCAAGCAGGCCTCGCAAAACCAGCGAAGTTTAGCGACGCTTGATAGGTCAACAATATGGCAGGCTCAAACACCTCAGATGTTTCGCTATGGCGTGTTGCGTGAATCTCTAATACGTGCCTTGAAGCAAGGGGTCGATATTACCGACGAAGCTTCGGCCGTTGAAGCGAGTGGTTATCAGCCGAAATTGGTTGAAGGTGATGCTCGCAATCTTAAAGTGACAACTCCGGATGATTTACAACTTGCCGAGTACTTACTTACGGTTGAACAATCTGTCCTTAAGTAAAGTACAATACCTGTACTAAGTGATTGTGAGGCCATATGACTAAGCTAGTTAAACTCTGTTCTACACTTTGCCTGTGCGTTTTGTTGCAAGGGTGCTTAGGCACCATCGTCGGCACAACTGCCGATGTAGCGATAGAAGTGGCTAAGATTCCATTTAAGGTTGGTGGCGCCGTGGTTGATGTTGCTACCGGGGATGGCTCTAAGAAGGAAAAGAAAAATACCGAAAGTGACGGAGATAAAGACTGATGAGAATTGGTCACGGCTACGATGTTCATAGCCTTGTTGAAGGTCGTAAGTTAATACTGGGTGGTGTTGAAATTATTCACACCAAGGGACTTCTCGGACACTCTGATGCAGATGTATTACTGCATGCAGTATGCGATTCGGTACTGGGGGCCTTAGGCTTAGGTGATATTGGAAAGCACTTTCCAGACAAGGACTCAGCATATGCCGGCGCAGACAGTCGAGACTTACTAAGACATGTTGTAAGCCTAATGTCTGAGAAGAGGTATTCACTTGGTAACTTAGACATAACGGTCGTGGCTCAAGCACCAAAGTTGGCACCCCATTTGGACCCAATGAAAGCAAACTTGGCGGCTGATTTTAATAGTGAACCAAGCCGTATTAATATTAAAGCCACGACTACCGAAGCGCTCGGATTTGTCGGTCGAGAAGAGGGTGTAGAGGCGCATGCGGTAATATTGCTTGAGCCCGCTAATTAGGGGCTGACTGAAACATAGAAAACGGGATTTAATCTTTTAATTTGATTTATAAAACATGACTGACGTTAAACTCGAAAACCGCAAAAATCGAAAGCTCACTCAAGAAAAAGCTCTACAAGTGAACTTGAACAGCAGCATCTATGGGGCAATTGTTGAAATTGGAGCAGGCCAGGAAACTGCTCGTCAGTTTTTTAGTGCTGGTGCCGCGGCTGGGACAGTGGCAAAAACTATGTCAGCTTATGATATGCAAGTTAGTGACGATGTCTATGGTAAAGCAGGTCGATATGTAAGTCGTGAGCGCTGTGAACAAATGATGGACCATGAATACGACTTAATGGTTCAACGCTTGAACGAAGCCCGTGGCGACGAGACTCGTTTTTTTGCGTACGCTGCAACGGTTACGGCGAGAAGTTATAGTCAGAAGAATGAATGCCACGGTTGGATTGGTGTCAAGCGGCAGCTCGAACCGCATGGAAAGCCTAGCTCGATTATTCTGCATGTGAGGATGCTCGATGACACCAACCGCGAGCAATCAGAGGCATTGGGGATACTCGGCGTAAACCTGGTGCATGGGGCCTATCATCACTCTGATGACCCAAAAGCAATCATTGATAATCTGCAGGATGGAATGGGGTCTGACAAACGTATTGAAATTGATCTAATACACTTTTCCGGACCCGATTTTGACACCGTAGAAAATCGCTTAATGAATCTTCACTTGATTCATAGCTGGAACTGCCGAGCGGTCATGTTCGATCCAAACGGTCTCTCTGTGGTGCCTGCTTCGGCGTTACGTAAGAGAGACACAGTCGTGATTCGTGGCTCATTTAAGCCGCCGACAAATGTACACATCGATATGATGAACTCGGCAGTAAAACATTTTGGGCAAGAAGAGGGTGTTGAAAAGGACAAGATTTTGGTGGTCGCTGAAATCACCCTAAATGAACTTTATTCTGAAAATGATGACGCCGATTCTGATTTTTTAGCGCGCGTTGATTTATTGAACCAACTGGGTTTCTCAGTTCTTATATCGGATTACCTGCGCTTCTTTCGATTGCGTTCTTGGATTCGTCGCTACACGCAAAATCGCATTGGTATAATGCTTAGCGTGTTGGATTTTGATTACCTGTTTGCCGAACAATATTATCAAGGCTTAGAAGGCGGAATACTCGAAGCATTTGGTAAGCTTTTTTCGGATAATACTAATGTGTACGTTTACCCAACCATTCGAGACGGTAAACTGATATCACTCGATAATGTTGACGTTGATCCGTCGCTCAGACATTTACTAAAACATCTTACGTCTAATCGAGCGATGGTTTCGGCCGATATACAAAGTGTGCATAACTTGGATATCTCAGCACGTGAAGTGGTTAAAGAGTTGCCTAAGGGGCAAGGTGACTGGCAAAAAAAATTGCCCGCAGTCGTTACCGAGAGCATTATCGAGCAACAGCTGTTCGGTTTCAAAAGTTCCGAGTAAGTGAGCCAGGCACACTTCTTATCTTGTGAGTTAGTCGAGCATGCGACCAATTTTATATTCCTTCAGACGCTGTCCTTATGCTATGCGTGCACGCATGGCCATTTATCATAGCGGCATTGAATGCGAGTTGCGCGAGGTTGTACTAAAAAATAAACCGGCGGAAATGCTTCAGGCGTCACCTAAAGGCACGGTGCCAGTGTTGCTGGATCACGATCTCGTTATTGACGAAAGTATAGATATTATGACTTGGGCGCTTAAGCAACTTGGCGACACTCACTGGCTTGCTCATCCATTAGATCATGAGCTGATTCAACGTAATGATGGCGAATTTAAATTCAATTTAGATCGTTACAAGTATTTTGATCGATATACGGAAGACCAAATCGATTCCCAAGTAGAAAAATCTCAATCCTGGTATTTTGATAAAGCGCTGATATTTTTGAACGAACTCGAAAGCAGGCTGGTGGTGGATGCTAAAGGTAACTATTTTTTAGATTGCCCTCATGTAACTGTCTTGGACATCAGCATTTTTCCGTTCGTCCGGCAATTTGCTTTTGTTGACAAACCTCTTTTTGATAGTCAAAACCTCCCTAAGCTGCAAGCATGGCTTGCATTCTTTATCGAGTCACCGTTATTTATTGAGGTGATGGAAAAATATTCCGCCTGGCATCCTGATCAGGGCGAATGCATATTGTTTGGTACGTGAATAACGAACATCTGTTAAAATGATAGAACCCAATATTTAGCCGCCTAATTCGGAATGTCAGATTATCAAATTCAGCACCAACCAGAAGAGTCTCTTTTTTACGTTCACCTGGATGATGGCCAGAGAGCCTTTTTAAAATACAGTTTATCTGGTTCTGAATCGGCTGAAGCCATGGTGGATTTTTATAGCACGTTTGTTCCGGAAGCTTATCGTGGTAAAGCCTTGGCTTCTAAATTGGTGGATCATGCTTTTGAGTGGGCTAAGAATAATAATCTGCACATTAAAGCGTCATGCTGGTACGCCGCTAAGAAGATGGAGCGTCGTCAGCGTGAATCTGGAGCCTAAATGAATCTCAGTTTTCCCGGCTCGGTAATGCGCTTGCTGCTCGGTAAAATAGCCAGTGTCGATTGAAGATCAATTTGCATGCTCTACCTACCTCACTCGTTTGGCTGTGCTAAGCGATTGTAAACCTGCTATTGAACCTGAATCCTTATCTTCAACGTTGGAACAACTATGTGATGGCTTGCAAGACTACGAAATTCAAGATTTGGAAACCGCCGAATCGTTTCTTCTGAAGGCAAAATCTGACTTCAATTATGTTTGGTCATTAGCTGAGTTAACGCGTTCTTTTTCCCAACCAGAGCTTGGTCGCTGGCAGACTCGGTTTGCTGAAGCCACAATCGATTACGCATTAAGATTGGCCTGGTTAACAATTGCCCCTAAGCACAGGGTAATACACTCGATGATCGAGGAATCGAGGGGAGATATTAAAGGACTTTTCGTTTTTGGCATGGGAAAGCTAGGCGGCTATGATCTGAATTTTTCAAGTGATGTGGACTTGGTTGCCTATTTTGATCCGCAAGTATTGGCTGTGCCGGAAGTTCTCGGGAAAAGCTATGTTTGCCACCAAGTTCTTCAGGTGTTGACTAAGCTCCTGACTCAAGGAGGTGCCTCGAACTTTGTTTGGAGGGTCGACTGGCGTTTGCGCCCCAATGCATCGGCAACAACGCTGGCTATGTCAGTCGAAGCCGCCGAAGATTACTACTTTTATCGTGCCTCTCCATGGCATCGTCTCGCGCTAATGAAAGCTCGGGTGGTCGCTGGTGATAAAATGCTAGGTGAACGATTTCTGAACACATTGACCCCCTTTATCTGGCGTCAGAATCTGGATTTCAGGGCACTTGATGAACTGGCTGAAATTAAACAGCGCATTAACCTGGAGCACCCTTCATTACGGGCTCAACGGCAATGGCCAGAACCCATCTCTGAGCAAATCGCGGGCTTTAATGTGAAGCTTGGTAGTGGTGGTATTCGCGAAATCGAATTCATCATCAATGCTTTACAACTGCTATGGGGAGGACGTCATTATGCATTGCGTACTCCAAATACTCTCGAGGCAATTGATGGTCTACTCGATGCCGATAAATTACCGGAGTCGGTTGCAAAGACACTTAGCGAGGCTTATCAATATCTGCGTCGAGTAGAGAATGCGATTCAAATGTTGGCCAACCAACACACACACTTGATTCCAGCCTCTGAAGAACTGCAACGGCCGTTACTGGTTTTACTCGGTAAAGATCGGTGGCAAGACTTGGTTACAGAATTAAACGCGTTTCGAATATTTGTACACCAGTATTTTGAACAATTATTTGCCGAGCAAGCAGCGACGAACGGTGAGGCATTGGTATGGCCCGACGATCTTAGCGCCCAGGCCGACGATATTATCGATGCCTGGGAAAGCGGATTCATTAACTACGGAGTATCGAATCAGGTACGTCATCGCTTGCGGCCACTCACTAAAGGCATCGCTAATTATCTTGCGGTCAAACGATCCGATGCCAGTAACACCGTACTGCGGCTACACGAATTTTTCCGTGCGCTTCCCAGCGGCGAGCAATATTTTAGATTATTGGCTGAATCGCCAGCGTTATTAGCGAGTATCGTTGAGCCACTACTGCATTCTCCTGCCATGACTATATTGTTAAAGCAATCGCCGCATATCATAGATTGCTATGTGCGTGAGCAATGGAGTTATCCCGAACCGTTTGACAGCAGCTATGTAATGCAAGCCGACGACTATGGTGAGCGGCTTGAACGGATGCGTCGCTTTGTCAATGAACACTTGTATCAGCTCTATTTAAGCTTTTTAAATGGCACGCTCGAGGTTGAACTGTTTCAACAAGCGTTAACCGAACTAGCCGAACACAGTATTGAGCTAGCTCTGCAAGTGGTAAGCGATAATTTAGGATTGGAAGAAGTACCGGTAACGGTGCTTGGTATGGGCAAAATAGCGGTTGGAAAAATGTCACCGCTATCGGATTTGGATCTGATATTCGTATTCGACCAGGACAAGACAAGCCTTGAACTTGCTTCTCGATTTGTCAGTCGCTTACAAACTGCGGTGTCAACGCCCATGCGCGAAGGTATATTGTATGAACTTGATACCCGATTAAGGCCTTCGGGTCGGTCGGGGGCACCAACGGTATCCATTGAAAGTTTTGCCAGCCATCATTTACAGCGAGCACATTCATGGGAACACATCGCCTTAGTGCCGAGCCGGGTAGTGGCCGGCAATCGCGAGCCCGAGACCCGATTAAATCAAATCAAAGCAGAGTTAATTCAACGACCACGTGACCATCAACAGTTGGTTTTCGATGCACAGAAGATGTGGCATAGGATAGCTGAACATCGAGTAAAACCACTCGGGCCAGAATTGATGTTTAGCAAACTAAGACAAGGCGGGCTTATGCAGGCTGAGTACTTAGCCGCTTGTATGATTCTTGAGGCAGGTGATCGCTTACCCGTTTCAAATCTAGACTTTGATTCTTTGTTAGCTCAGGCCGAGCAAACAAAGAATGGCGGTGAGTCATTGACGCTGACAAAGGTGATTCAGTTTTGGCGAATTCAACAGCTTTGGGAGCGATTGCTCGGTAAGTCTGAACAGGCACTGGACACATTACCTAAGGAATATCTACATCGCTTGCTCGCTCAGTCTGAGGTCGCATCGCTGGGTGAATTAATTGCCAAAAAGGCTGAATATGCAAACTATGTCGAGGAACAAATGGCTCTGTTCTTTGGCGATAAACAACTTGATTCAACCCAAATTGAAGCCTGGTTAGAAACGAAAGTTTGCTGGTTATAGAACCACCAAACTGATTCGCTATTAGTTGATTGACTTGCGGATGTCACCAATCGGTGATATTATGTCACCATATAGTGACATATGATTTAACTATTTAGAGAGTAAGATTGAATAATCAGAGAAATCGAGAGAACACCGAAGCTAAGTTAATAAAAGCGATCGCTAAGGTGTTGGCTGATAAGGGCTTCGCTAAATTAGGAGTTAATGCCGTGGCCCGTGAGGCGGGTGTCGATAAGGTGTTGATTTATAGATACTTTGATAACCTAGATGGTTTGATGAAGGCGTACGCTAATTCATCAGATTTTTGGCCCTCAGCAACTGAATTATTGGGAGAAGGTAGTGAATTGGAGCAATTACAATCATTGCCATTTGTCGAAGGTTTTGCGGAAGTATTTAAGCGTTATTCGGCTGCGATAAGATCACGACCTTTGACGCTTGAGGTCTTATCGTGGGAAACCATCGAAAGAAATGCGCTGACAATCGCGCTGGAGGATGTGCGCGAGGCAACGGGAATAGAGCTGATGTCATTCTTAGAGCAGATGAACCCGCCAAACGCTGATTGGCAGTCTATAGCAAGCCTCTTTTCCGGGGCCATTCATTATCTTGCAATAAGAAGTCGAAAAATTACCACTTATAACGGAATGAACATAGCCAGTGATGATGGGTGGGAGCGACTTGATAACACCATCCATTTTTTAGTCTCAAATTTATCAGCAAACACGGAAAAAAAGTAATCAACTAACCAGGGGAACACACCATGAAATCCGCGAAAACATCAAATCGACCTGTTATTAGTATTCTAATGTTGTTCGGTTTTCTAACCATAATTGTTACGGGCTTTTTGTCCTATGGGCTACGCTATAATAGTTTGCTGTCAGGGATTCACACTGTGTTTGGGCTTGCCTTTGTTGGTTTTGGTATTTTTCATTTAAAAAACAATATTAAACCTATATTACAATACCTAAAACAACCCAGAGGTAAGCGCTGGGCACGGATCAGTCTGGTTCTTATTCCCTTAACCATTATTGGTTTAGTGGCAGGTGTGCCTCCATTTCAAACGGTGATTGACGCCGGGTATGCGCTCAAAGAATTGAAGCCGATCGATCGCCAGATGTCCGAAACTTTGTATACGCGTTATCAACAGCAAGGAAGAGATATAAGTGTCGATATAAAAGCAGGGCCACATTACTCTGGGCCGGGCGCGGTAATTTTGGGGGTGACGACTACTGGGATACCACAGATGGCGGTCTGGGTAGAGGACACTCAGGGAAATTACCTGGAGACTCTCTACGTCACCAAGAAGGCGTCGGACAGCTCGTATATTCAGTCGTTGTTTGGTGGTGAAGAGGTGCGCCGACCTGAGGCTTTACCGCACTGGTCTTTTTCTCGAGGGATCAAGAGCGATGATGGTTTGATGATGCCGAGTGCAAGTAATCCGATTGCGGATGCCGTTACTGGCGCCACGCCCGTTTCGAGCTTCGATCTGCGTACGGTAACTAATACTCAGCACGATACAATTGTGGTTAAGCTGGAGATCAATCGTTCGTTTGATTTTAATGAGTTCTATCATGCTAATGCATTTCCAGATGACCCAATATACAGCGGCAGCGGCTCATCCGCGCAGCCGTCGTTAATCTATTCAGCGACGGTTAATTTAAGCGATGATACACCCTACTACTTTATGAGTTTACTCGGACGAGGACATCACTCTGGCAAGGACGGTGCAATTCATCAAGATATGGATGGAATTACCACAGCCAAAGAGCTGGTAAGTCGGGTCATCGTTGAGGTTCTCTAGAACACAGCGTTCATATTTATCAGTGTCGCGGCTTCATCTCCATTAATACTGACCTTAGCCAAGAAAGCGCGGCGTCGTTGGCGGTGTGTTCATGCCAGTAAATACTGGTGCTAAAACTCGGAATGTTAAACGGCGTATCAGCGATGCATAAGTCATCATCGAGTAATTGCTCGGCCATTAGCCTGGTAATTGTGAGTAGTTGGTTTGAGGATTTAAGCATTTTGCCAGCGGCGAAATAATTCTGGCATCGTATCGACGTTTGACGTTCTAAGCCTTGCTGCTGAAAGAATGTGTCTTCCATAGTCATTCCCAGTGGTCGATTTGATACGCTAATATGCTGGCTATTCATATAATTGTGTTTATCCAGCCTGGTGCGAAGAGGGTGATCTTTGCGCATTAGCACGCAAAATTCGCTCGACCATAAGGCGTGTTGTCGAACGGGTTGCTTAATGGGCATCGAGACATCCAGAGCGACATCAATATAGCCAGAGCTCAAATCGCGAGATAGCTTACTGCGATCAATTTTTATACTGGCAAAGCCTGTGTTTGGAGCACGTCGTGCCAGAATCTCTGATAGTTTTGGAAATACTGACGGTTCGAGTGCGTCGTGAATGCCTATTCGGAAGCTGTGCTTACTGCTTAGCGGTTCGAACTCGCCCCATTGTTGCAATATTTGCTGTAAACGAGTGAGATTGTCAATGATCAATGGCGCCATTCGTTGGCAAGCGGGTGTGGGTACCATTTTATTTCGTGAACGTTGAAACAGTGGGTCGCCAAGAGCCTCTCGCAACCGTTTTATTGCGTGGCTCACTGCTGATGGGGATAGATGCAGAACATCCGCAGTGCGGGTCATATTTTGTTCAACGTACAGTGTCTGGAACACTTTCAACAAGTTGAGGTCCAGCTGCTTAATACGCTTGAGATCGGTCATTTTTAATTGTGAATTAAATTCATAGCGTTGCTTAAGTATATTTCATTTTGTTCACTATTGGTTAAGATATTCTTACCACATATGCTTTCCCAGACTACCACTAGGGATAAACAAATACGTCAACTTGAGGACATAATTATGCATTTCGAACACAGCGCTAAAGCCCAGGAATACATCGCTCGCGTAAAAGCATTTATCCACGAAAATATTGCGCCCGTAGAACGCCAAATTTACCAAGAGTTGCATGAATTAAACCCTGATGGCGATTGGCAAAATTGGAAGCTTCACCCATTAATCGAAAAGTTTAAAGGGCAGGCAAAAGAGCAGGGTTTATGGAATCTCTTTTTACCAGATGACAAATTAGGTAAGGGGCTCACCACATTGGAGTATGCGCCATTAGCGGAAGAAATGGGTCGCATGTTGTTTACTCCGGAAATTTTTAATTGTAACGCACCGGATACCGGCAATATGGAGGTGCTTTATCACTTCGGTAATGACGATCAAAAAGCGCAATGGCTGACACCGCTTCTACAAGGGGAGATTCGTTCAGTATTCGGCATGACCGAGCCCGATGTTGCCTCGTCGGATGCCACCAACATGGAGGCATCGATTACCTTAGAGGGTGACGAGGTGGTTATCAATGGCAAAAAATGGTGGAGTACTGGTTTGGGGCACCCGAATGCCAAATTCACCATCTTTATGGGACTGTCTAACCCCGAGAATGATCGCCATAATCAACATGCGATGGTTATCATACCGTTAGACACACCCGGGCTAGAAATTAAACGCATGTTGCCTGCTTACGGTGACTATGACGCCCCGTACGGCCATGGAGAGATGCACTTAAACAATGTACGCGTGCCGAAAGAAAATTTGATTATGGGGATGGGTAAAGGTTTTGCTATCGCACAAGGTCGTTTAGGGCCGGGTCGTATTCATCATTGCATGCGAACTATCGGAATGGCCGAAAAAGCGTTAGAGTTAGCCATCGAGCGCGGCTTAGAGCGAGAAGCGTTTGGTAAACCAATTTTGCAGCTTGGAGGTAATGGCGAACGCATCGCTCAGGCACGTATTGCAATTCATCAGGCGCGTTTGATGACCTTGCATGCGGCTTGGAAGATCGATGCGGTTGGTGTGAAAGATGCGATGACCGAAATATCGGCGATTAAAGTTGCGGTTCCAACGATGGCGCAACAAGTGGTCGATATGGCGGTGCAAATGCATGGCGGGGCTGGTATGAGTAATGACTTTCCTCTTGCTCACTTCGCTGCTGGAGCACGAGCATTACGCCTCGCGGACGGACCGGATGAAGTGCACATGGGTATGGTTACGCGTTTAGAAATTAAGAATTATATGTCTCGTAATCCTTAGACGAGGCAAGCTAACAATGTAAAAGGCGATTAAGAGGCCAATAATGAAAAAAATATTAATCACCGGTGCGGGATCTGGTCTAGGTGAAGCGCTGGCTAAAAAATATGCCGGTGAAGGCGCTGAAATTTGTATTGCTGATATTAATGAAGAAGGTGGTAATGCGGTTGCCAAGCAAATACAAAACCTGGGCGGTGAAGCCTTTTTCATTAAATGTGATATCACTCAGCAATGGGATGTAGACAAGCTTGTGATGACGGTCGCTGAGCGATGGCGGTCGATTGACATGTTAATTAATAACGCTGGTGTCGCCAGTGCTGGAAAAATTGATTCCGAGACCATGGATCAGTGGCAGTGGGTTATCGACATTAATCTACTGGGGCAAGTGCGCATGACGAAGGCGTGCTTGCCGCTATTGCGCAACAGCGAAGCCGCGAATAAGACGATAATCAATATCGCTTCTCAAGCGGGCTTGACAGCCGCTCCAGGTATGGCGAGCTATTGTGTCACAAAGGCGGCAATGGTCAGCCTATCCGAGACCATGCACCTGGAACTTTCAGCAGAAGGGATCCATGTTGCGGTAGTTTGCCCTGCTTTCTTTGACACCAATCTTAATACTTCGCTTCGTAGCAGCGATGAGAAAATGCAAGAAGTCGTTACTAAGATGATCAAGAAATCCGGTGTTTCGGCTGAGGAGATTGCAAATAAGGTATTCGACGCAGTAAACCAAAAGAAGTTCATGATAGTGACTCATAAAGATGGTCGTAAGGCGTATCGTCTGAAACGCTTTTTATCGATGGAACGCTATCTAAATATTGTTAAGAAACGAACCGCGAAATATTTGAAGAAAAATGGCTAATTCGAACAAAAAAATAGATTCTGCCGGTAAAGTTCGAGCAGGAGAAGAGTTAGATCTTACGCGTTTAAATCCTTGGTTACAGGAACAGATTCCCAGCATTAGCGGTGTGCCTGAAGTGACCCAGTATTCTGGTGGAGCATCAAACTGGACGTATTGCTTGAGCTACCCAGAGTCGGAAGTGGTATTGCGCCGCGCACCCGATGGCACAAAGGCTAAAGGAGCACATGATATGGGGCGCGAGTATCGCCTGCAGCAGGCACTAAAGCCAGTCTATCCATATGTGCCTGAAATGCTGGCTCACAGCGACGATGACGCAATTATCGGGGCAGAATTCTATGTGATGGAGAAGTTTAATGGGTTGATACCACGCACTAACATGCCTAAAGGCTTAGAACTGAGTAGCGAGCAGTGTCGAGAGCTGTGTTACAACGCGCTCGACAGCTTAATTGAATTACATCAAGTGGACTACAAAGCTGCAGGTTTAGATCGTATTGCCAAGGGGCAAGGTTACACTGAGCGTCAAATTAGTGGTTGGACACATCGTTATCAAAAAGCCAAAACCTGGAATGTGCCCAGTGGCAAGGGGGTTATTAAGTGGCTGACGGAAAATATGCCAGATAAAGAAACGATCTGTTTAACCCATAATGATTTTCGTTTAGATAATCTAGTACTCGACGCGGATCAACCTACAAAGATAATCGGCGTTCTGGATTGGGAGTTGGCGACGCTCGGTGACCCACTGATGGATTTAGGCAATTCATTGGCATACTGGATCGAGGCAGACGATGACTTTTTTGCGCATAAGACACGCCGACAGCCAACTCACTTAGACGGAATGCTGACTCGACAAGAAGTGATTGACTACTACTTCGAAAAAACGAATTGCGAGGTGAGAGATTTTACCTTTTACGAAGTCTATGGTTTGTTTCGTTTAGCGGGGATTGTGCAGCAAATATATTATCGCTATCACCACAAGCAAACTCGAAACCCATCATTTAAAATTCTGTGGGTGTTTGTGCATTATCTTATGCACCGTTGTCGCAAAGCTATCAAACAAGTGAGTTAAGAGAACATGGCTACCATTTATTTAATTCGTCATGGTCAAGCGTCGTTCGGTCAAGAGAATTACGACCAACTCTCTGACCTTGGTTGCCAACAGGCCTCCCGTTTAGGTCAGGTCTTAGCACAGCGATTGCCGAAATTCGATGCTGTCTGTCTGGGTACAATGACGCGCCACAGGCAAACCGCCGTCAATTGTCTGGAAGGTTTTGGTCAAGTATTTGATCAAGTGAAACCTATTTTCGACCAGGGTTGGAACGAATATGATCACCAGGATATTTTGCGTCAATATCGACCCGAGTTTGCCACTTCAAAAAGTATGATGGAATACATTCGTCAGCAAGATAATCCTAAACAGGCCTTTGAAACCGACTTTAATGGCGCGATGGATCGTTGGATGTCGGGGGAGCAGGACGACTATATTGAGTCCTGGGCAAGCTTTACCCAGCGAGTGCACGAAGCACTAAATAATACCGTACTAAACAATGATCAAAAGAAAAATATTGCGGTGTTTACATCCGGCGGACCCATTTCACTGGTGAGTCAATATTTGCTCGGCGTGCCGCAAGAAAAAATCATGCATATGAATTGGACACTCTTAAATTGCGGTGTAACAAAGGTGGTTTCCACGGGCTCACGGCTCTTTGTTGCCTCATTGAACGAACACACACACTTTGAAGGGGCTGAAAATAAGCGCTTCATTACCTATACCTAGAGAAAAAAATGAGTAGACAGAACATATTAATTACCGGAGCAAGCTCGGGACTTGGTTTCACAATGGCTAAGCTTTACGCCGAGCAAGGGAAAAATCTGGCGTTGTGTGCCAGGCGAGTAGAGCGCTTAGAAGAGTTACGCGATGAGATTGCCAAATCGAATCCGAAGATAAAAGTATTCGTACGATCTTTAGACGTAAACGATCATGACCAGGTGTTCGAGGTGTTCAAAGCATTTTCGGATGATCTTGGTCATTTAGATCGCGTTATAGTTAACGCAGGAATGGGTAAAGGAGCGTCTTTGGGCACAGGGTATTTTCACGCAAATAAGCAGACGGCGATTACAAATTTTGTCTCAGCCATTGCGCAATGCGAAGCCGCACTTGAACTTTTTAGAGCACAAAACCATGGTCATCTAGTGACTATTTCATCCGTCAGCGCCGTGCGAGGTTTTCGTCGGGCAATGACGGTTTATGCCGCTACTAAGGCAGCGTTATCTAATCTAACGGAGGGTATTCGAGTTGATTTGATTGGATCACCAATTAAGGCGACCACGATTCATCCAGGTTTTATTCGTAGTGAAATCAACGAAAAAGTCAAAAAGGTTCCATTTATTGTGGATACTGAGACAGGTTGCAAGGCGATACTAAAGGCCATCGATAAGGAAGGTGCGAGCTATTATGTACCCGCCTGGCCTTGGGCACTTATGTGTCGTTTAATGAAATTAGTGCCAATAAGAATGCTAAAAGGGATGAGTTAAGGCAATCCCATTAAAAGAAGCTATTCTATTTTTACCTACTGTCTAATAAATTTGATTCCGCGAGTAATGTGTCAATTGTCTAGTTTTCTGCGGAATTAATAAAACATCGTAAAATAAGTGCGAAAAAACAGGAATATGTTAATTTGATTAGCATCAAATATGCAACATCTGGTCAAGATTATGGTATTTTATATGTGCGCATAGTAACAGTGCGCGAACCCCCAATTATTGCTGCGTTCTTCCAACCCGATGCACTGCAATAACTGGAGGCCACCTTAAAATGGGATTTTAAGGTAAAAATAGGAAGAAACCCGTGGGGGGACGATCTTCCGGAAGGCTCTTGAGTTTACCCCCTCAAGGGCCTTTTTTCTTACCTTAATATCCAACATGCTAAGGAAACTTGTTCCTTTGCAAAGAAGCAATCCCCCTCTGTGAAGGATCCCTAATCTCGCCTATGATTGCCTCGTGTTCTATGTTTTACATTAGTTCCATAGGAAAACGCAATAGGCTAATTTTGGTAACTTTGGGTCATCCGACTGACTTTGAATTGTCCGAATTCAGACAACATAAAAAAACGCGTTCTTACCTTTTCAGTCTAGAAATTAGAGCGCTAGCAAATCCTCGCTTATATTTTGATTGAAGTTACCAATAATGTGCGTTGTTTTTCCATGAATCCCCAATAGACATGTCTGAGACTATGTTCACCGAGCATGCTCAAGAAGCATTGTTGCAAGTCGATACAGCCTTATTAGCCAAAATAAAATTGCCTGATCATGTTATTGATATATTAATAGTGGGCTTTGATGAGGTTTTAAGTTGTTGATATAAAAGATTATTCTAGAATTTTCACTTGAATGCTAACGCGTTCGACAATATAGCACTATTGCCGAGTGTTTGATGAGCGTTCTATATGTATAAAGCACCCACAAAAACCAAGTGCATGGTTGGGCTATGAGAAGGTTACCTCGCTAGCCTGCTCGATAGTTGCCTTTTTAAGACTTAAATGAGCTGTCTTTTTTCGGACGGTCAATGAAATGAGAGTTTTGGAGTTATTGCAAACGCAAATAATTGGCAGAAAATTATTTTTGAATAAAACGAAAAAAAATTAAAAAATTAATCTGATTTATGATTGTTTGTTGCGTGTTCCGAACAAATTAGCCATCGTACGGAAGATTAGGAGGTTCAATATTAACTAAAAAGAGCTTGAATGGTTGATCGATCGCATCATTGAAATCAGCTCATGGACCCTATAGCCATCAGAATTTAGGAAGCCATAGGGTCGACAATAAAACCGACTCGTTGATAAGTAGAGCGAGTGATAAAATTGAAATGATTGCTAATAAAACTTTCGACTGTTCAGCAATCCATCTATAGCTCGACTAATAGTTTGCCGGTGTTGCCGCCAGAAAATAACAGATTTATACCTTCTATCGCGCTCTCAAGCCCATGCAGGGTGTGCGCACGGTATTTGATTTTTCCATCTAATAAATATTTAGACATAGATTGCATCATGCTGGGAATGTTGTCGTAATGATCAGGCATAGTAAAACCTTGAATGGTAAGTCGTTTTTTTATGATCGGTATCCAATTTGGGCCTGCTGACGGAGTTAGGGTGTTGTAATCTGAGATCATTCCACACACCATGATTCGGCCATGTGCGTTCATTCGTTCAAACACCGCATGCTGCACAGGGCCACCAGTGTTTTCGAAATATAAATCTACACCATCTGGTGATGCTGCGGCCAGCTCATCAACTAATGTGTCTGATTTGTAGTTGATTCCTGCATCGAATCCAAGCTCTTCGGTTAACCATTGACATTTTTCATCGGTACCTGCGGTACCTATTACCTTTAGACCTTCGGCTTTGGCAATCTGTCCTACCATTGAACCAACTGAGCCAGCGGCACCAGAAACCACCAAGGTTTCTCCTGCTTTAGGTTTGCCAACATTCATCAAGCCTTGATACGCGGTTAAACCAGGTAATGCAAGAACACATAAGACGGCTTCCGTTGGAATATTCTCCGGTAGCAAGTTCATGCCTTGACCGTCGCTTACCACGTATTCAGCCCAGCCTGTCAGACCCTGAACTCTAGCGCCTACTGGAAAACCGCTGTGTTTTGACTCCACTATTTCACCAACACCGCTGGAGCGCATCACATCGCCTAACTCTACTGGAGGAATATAGCTGTCACGATCTGGCATCATCCAACCCTTCATCGCCGGATCCAAGGACATATGTGTTTGCTTAATCAATATTTGGCCGTCCTCCAGCGCAGGCGTTTCCAACCGTACCACCTCAAATAGGTTAGGGGTAATAACGGTTTCGGGGCGTTTAACTAATTTAATTGCAGTGTATTCTGTTTTCACTTCGTGACTCCTTTATTGTGTGCCTTGTTACAACGATTCATTGGCAGTTTACCTAAGCGCGTGGGGCTTGGAGTGAAAATCGACTGGTGATAGTAAAAGCCGTTTAAATTTTGTAGTTGAGGGTTTTCACTTATATTTATTGGCTGTTCTTTGTCTGCCGTATCAAAGTATAAAATAGTGCTGCGGTTAAACCAGATGAGGCGAAAAACATCAGCATGATCATGATTTGATAGCGAATCGCTATGAGTGGCGAGACACCCGATAATATCTGCCCGGTCATCATACCTGGAAGAGACACTAAGCCGACCGCCATTAGTGAGTTGGTTATTGGAATTAGGGTCGCTTTGTAGGCGATGTTTCGAGCATCTGTTTCGCTACCGCGGTCAAGCTCGGAAAAATACCGTTCGGCAAATAGGCTGATGCTGTTCATGCCTACGGCGAATACCATGCCGGCTAGTGGAATAACAAGGTTTGGTTGATACCAGGGCGAGGCGTTCAATACGCCTTGCGTGATTAGTGCCAGTAGGCTGACATTAATAATGAAGGTGGCGCATAGTGCCTTATGAAAAAGGCGGCGGCGGCGCTCGGCGATTGGTCGCAGGGCTATCCATGATGATGCACAAAGCATCACGCTAAGAACCACGAGTACCAACGTGATATGCTCGGTTTCAAATATATAGGTCAGTGCATAACCGATTAAGCACAGCTGAATTATCATCCGGGCAAGCGCATAAATTGACGAGCCAGCATTGTTAGACCATCTCCAAAGAATCAGTAGTACTAGTAAGGTAGGTGCCGCAACCAGTGCCAGGTTTTCTAGGGGAATGATTTGCATTACAGTGCTCTACTTCTATCGATTATCAGGCCCTTTATCGCGGTTTGTCTTGGGTCTAAGGGCGTTCAATTGGCGTTCCAAGGATTCAATTTGGGCTTTAGTTGTGACCATTGTATCCATTAGTTGATCGTGTAGATCTGGGTGTTCCAACTTCTTTAAATAGGCGTATTTAGCTTCGTCCAAATTATTGATGACTACTGCGATGAATAGATTGACCACCACAAAAGTTCCGATCACCACAAAGCTGACAAAAAATAGAGCGTATGCAGGCGATAGTTCCATCGCGGTATACATGACATCAGTCCAATCTTCCAGCGTAACAATCCTGAACAAGGTCAGTAAAGAATAGGCCAAATTGCGCCAATGAGTCGGGTCGTGCTCAGAAAATAGATGATAGCCGAGAACCCCATAAATAAAGAACAATAGACTCATCAACATTGTAATATGAAGCATTGATGGTATTGAGCGAACCAGGGTTTCGACAATCAGCCTAAGCTCAGGAAAAGCGTTTACCAGCCGCAGAACGCGAAGCAATCGAAATACACGGCCGAGCATCGCAAATTCGGCTGAAATTGGAAGCAACGACAAGACAATCAGAGAAAAGTCG
Organism: Arenicella sp.; assembly: GCA_965230315.1. Classification (GTDB taxonomy): domain Bacteria; phylum Pseudomonadota; class Gammaproteobacteria; order Arenicellales; family Arenicellaceae; genus Arenicella. The sequence continues at coordinate 1,331,552 of CBDDKT010000002.1, read as the reverse complement.
AAAATATTCCAACCGTCCTTAAAATAACGCAGTGGTTTTGGTGAAAGCGCGATCATCTTGATGATCGCCTCTACAATAAATAAAGCCAGCACCACTTGATGGCCAGTATTAAAAGCCCGCTCGAGTGATGGAGTCATTAAACTCGGAAAGGCTTCGAAACCAATCATCGCGGCTGTGAGCAAAATAAGACCGATTACTATACGATCGAATAAGGCCGAAGCCGCAAACTGTTTAATTGCGTTCATTATTTAAGATCCTTGATATCTAACAGCAAAATTTAGACTCGAACAAGGTTGTCACTAAGGCATATCTAAATTTGGGATAATTCCTTCATATAAGGACTTATCCGGTATTTCTCAAGCCAGTTGCGATACCATTGATACTGTCTAGTGCCGGTTTCAACCATTTGGATTGCATTCGGTCTTCTTCCTGGTCTAGCCGCCCCAACATCTTTACCTGAATGTGATTTAACGGGTCAAGATACGCGTTACGCCATCGTACCGACTGGCCAATTTCCGGGAAGTCGGCCATCATCAAGCGTTCACCCGTTATTTCTCTAATGCTTTCTATCGATAAGCGATATTCCCCATTAAGTTGAGAGAAGGTATTTTCCGCAATTTCTTGATCGCTGCAAAGCTTGGAATATTCTTTAGCTACTTTTTGATCGGTTTTTAAAATCACCATCTGAGAGTTACTCAGAAGGTTTTGAAAGTAGCGCCAGTTCTGTTGCATATCTTGCAGGGTTTCTAAACCGCCGTCTTCGATCGCATTTCTAAGAGCCGTGCCCAGACCATACCAACCTGGAATATTCTGACGAGACTGTGACCATCCGAAAACCCAGCCAATGGCCCGTATAGATTTTTTCGAGTAGTCTGCTTTTTTACGGTGCGATGGCCGTGAACCAATATTTAATAAGCCTATCTCATTTGATGGAGTAGTTTCGTAGAAATACTGCATAGTGGCTAAGTTATCATCGGTCAGCTCCCGAAAAGCGGTTTCACCCGACATCACCAGTTGGTCCATCATTGCGATATGCTCAGCTTGATCTTGTCGATCATTGTTTGGATCACTGGCTTTCATCAATCCAGTTATACCAACGGTCAGCTCATAACGCGCGGTTTCTTTAAAATTATACTTAAATGAGAGAACTTCACCTTGCTCGGTAAATTTGATGCCACCTTTAACCGTACCTTTTGGCTGGCTTAAGATTGATTCATGAGTTGGGCCACCACCGCGACCAATTGTGCCTCCACGGCCATGAAACAAAAGGCAGCGAATACTATGTTTGTCAGTAACCGACACTATATTTTGTTGTGCTTTGTACAAGTTCCAACTCGACGCCAATATCCCACCGTCCTTACAGGAGTCAGAATAGCCAAGCATCACCTCTTGCGTATCATTCGTGTATGCGAGAAGCTGGCGATACACTGGATTTGTGAACAAACTTTCAAGTGTCGGTTCTGCGTGCTCTAAGTCGACTACCGTTTCAAACAGTGGCGCGATATGAATTTCGCTCGTGATGTTGCCACTAGTGTCGGAGGTGATTAGCCCTGACATTTTGGCCAGCAAAGCGACTTCTAATAAATGACTCGCCTGATGCGTCATTGAAATAATGTAGCTACCAAAACACTCGGCTGATACCTCGTTGCGCATTTCACTCATCAATTCAAACACGGAAATAATATCAGCGCTTTGGATTGTTATTTGGCGTCGGTCGTAATTGAGCGTTTTGGTGTCAAGGATACGCTCGGTGAGCCATGCTTGACGTTCAGTTTCGTTCATCGAGTAATAGTCAATCGGTTCCTCAATGGTTAATCCGATTTCATAAATGGCCTGGCTGTGCAGCGTCGATTCCTGCCGTATATCCATCTTTGATAAATAAAAGCCGCAACTGTCGAGCAGGCGTAGTAAATCTTGTAAGCCGCCTCGCGTGAGGTTTGATTCATTGTGATGGATTAACGAATCTCGTACCGTGGTTAATTCGTACTTGAACTCGGCCTCGTTTTCGAACGCCAAAGGATCAAATGATGGGTGCCCGTCACCAAGGTGCGCTTCGGCGATTGCGATGGTGTGCTCTAAGCGAAGTTTGACCAAGCTTAATTTACGACGATAGGGTTCTTTGTGGTGCTTTTCTCCCAAATATTTGTTTAGGCGAACTTGATCGCGTTCCATTGATGCTTTGAACTCATCAGAGAGTGTCACTTGATCGATACTGTGGGTCAGAATTTTGCTTAAATTATCGACTCGGCGAGCATATTCATTCAGAACTTCAATCTGCTGCATACGTAATGCATTACGAGTAATTTCAGGAGTAACAAAAGGGTTGCCATCGCGATCACCACCAACCCAAGTACCAAATCGTACGATGTTCGGTAGCTTAATAGCCTGGCCACGAGCTTCTGGGTACGAATGCTTTATCGCATTTTCGAGATCGCGATAGATTTCTGGAAGGCAAGTAAAAATACTCTCTCGAAAATAGTATAAGGAGTTTTCGATCTCGTCATACACTGTTGGTTTTGATGGACGAACCGCTTCAGTTTTCCAGAATATTTGAATCATCGCTTTTAATCGATGACGAAATTCACTTTGTTCGGCATCGCCAATTCCACCGCGAATCAGGCCTTGATACTCTTTATGAATTCGTTGCAGTGCTTCTAATACGATAGGTCGCTTTGCTTCGGTCGGGTGTGCGGTAAACGTAGGGTAGTAGTTGAGGTCGCTAACCAGCTCAATAACTTCGTCGATGCTTTTACCATCGCGTTTAAAACCCTCCACAGTGTCAATGAACGAATTGCTCCATGTCTCTCCAGCTTCTTCCAGGCTAGCACGAGCTTTTTGGTTAGCGTGCTCTTCGGATATATTGGCTAAATGAAAAAAAGTGCTGAATGCGTGAATTACCCGATCAAGTGCTTCAACGTTTAGACCATCAATGGTCGATAAGAGTTTTTGTTGTGTGCTTGAATCTGGTGATAGGCGTTGGCTTATAAAACCTTGCCTTAGAAGCTCTACCGCATCGAATATCTCGCGGCCTTCTTGTTCAATAATAACTTCACCTAAAAGATCAGGCAGAATTTTAGCTTCATCGCTAAGTGCATTAATTGGTGGGTTCACAGCTTTATCTTCAAAATATGTAATTTAATTACACTAATTGTATCATTGCTTAACCAAGGAGCAATAAACTTTGCCGAGAAAGAGAGTATAAGTGAAATTAATTAACACTTATCTGTAGGAAACCGCCAATTTGTTCAATATTAACTGGCCCTAAGTGGTGATTTTTTCCGTTGAAATCCAGTTTGTTTAGATCGAAGTAAGCCTTAGTCTGACATCGATAATGCTTATTATCGTAACTAAATTCGAACGTGCTTATTCTAAAATTACCATGACCTGCGGTTTCTCCCTCAAAATCATCGACTCTGCCATTGGCAAATGGCAACGGCGTGTACAAACCGGGGCAGTGAATCGAATAGGCGTTTGCCTTTTTTTTGTTGGATAGGTCAGTAATCTCAATTGTCGCAAAGCACGCAATGTGCTCATCTCCTGAGAGGAAAACGATATTATTGAGGTCGTTATCGACTAATAATGCTAAGGTTTTATGCAACGAAACTGGATAGCCTCCCCAGGAGTCGGACCGAATCGCGTTTGCTGGAGATTGATAGCTACCGTGCAACACCTTATGTCGTGGAAGTATCATTGAACTCGAAAGTACGAACTTCGTTTTCTGATTGCTCTTAGTCGTGAGCCAATTTTCCAATGCCTCTTCCTGTTCGGGACCTAGCAGAGTTGTTGAGGCGTTTAAAATGTTCTCAGCCGTTCTGGCACTGCGTTTGGTGCGTGTATCGCACATAAAAAACTCGAACCCGCGTCGTGAAAATGTGTACCACAAATTTTCCTGCTTGGGATTCCAGTTTGTTTCCGGTCTAAATTCACCTCTTTGATACTGTAAAAAAGACTTAACGCCACTAGTGAGTTCAGTATCGAGAACCTGTTGTCGTTCTGCGTTTGCTTTTGGGTTTGCCAATGGCTCCCAGTTATCACAAATTTCATGATCGTCCAACATCGCGAAAATCGGTACCTTTCTCAGTACCGTTCTGACGTGAGTATTTTCATAAAGTCGATAGTATGGCTGAACGAATTTATCGAATTTGGCACTTGGGTCCAGAAAACCTGCGGTGGCGTCGGCATAAATTTGGTCGCCTAACAGCGCAATAAAATCTGGCCGTCGAGATTGTTTGGTTTCCATCGCTTGGTTTAGCTTTTGGTACGAGTGATAAGCCAAGTGTTTATCTATAATCCCGGCTGGATATTGACAACTTCCAAACGCAAAACTGAGTGGGGTATTGGCCGCGTACGATTTAAGGCTTTCCCGTTCTATGATGCTGTCTGACAATTCGTAATAGTTGTTATTTGGCGAATCGAGAAAGTTAGAAATCACATTTTCCAGTTCATTGCTTAGCTCTGCGACGGGTCTTTCACGCTTTGATATTGCTCTCACGTGGTTCTGATTAATGCTTGATAAATAGTGTTGATAATCCTGACTGAAAATAGTTTTTGGGCACAATTCTATTAGATCATCATAAACCAGCATGCACGCTAATCCTTCAGCGTTTGACAGCCCATGATGTTTGTCGAACATCATGTGATCTGGCAACTCAACCACATTCCAGCGAGTAATCGGGTGATTTTCGATTGATTCTTGCAGCGACAGTGAATGCGATATGTAAGAGGAAAGATTTTCCGATTTATGCTCGGCGTTGTCGCCTGCAACTTCTAATCTATCGGCAACGCGTACAACCGGAACAAATAATATATATGGCTGGCAGGCGCGGGCGGGGTTGCCTCCTAACATCACCTTTAAAACTTGCCTACTGTCGTTTTTTGGGTGAATCAATATTGGACCGTGCTTAGGCGTTTCAACCCCCCAATCTTCACAGGTCTGTGAGTTATCGTGTTCAGGATTCGTTGGTGTGTTGTCTAAAAACGTTGAAATATGAGGAAAAATATCTTGATGAGCATTTGGACCAATAATGGCATCTTGATGACCGTACTTGGTGTCCTCGATCAGCACGGTTTCGTATGGGACACCTGCTTCTTTAAATATACGTTGTGTGCGTTTTCCGGTGGAGAAATCCACCAGGCCGTTATTGATGGAGTGAAAACTCATTGTAGGAATCTTGCCCCAATACTTTTTAAGGGACTCTTTACTTACGTAAGAATTAAAACCTTTCACATTGGTTACCACTTCATTGTCGGCAAAACGGCTAGCCTGAATGATTGTGTCTACGTGGATTGGGCCAAAGAAGTCATCAATATAGTGCAGCGTTTTATCGCTGATGTTGCCTAACTCAAAGGTACGTGAAAAGAAGGCGTCCATGCGATGTCGCGTTCGAGCAAACTCGCGCCGGCTCCACGGGCGCCGTTTGGGATTCAGTAAGTCAAATTCACGACGAGGGTAGGGTAATGTGTACAGCAGTCTATCCAATAATGTATTCGGAGACTTTTTACTTATTTCGGCTTGCACGGTGTTCGCAGAGAGCGGATCTTCGTTAACCTGAAACTGATAGTCGTCAGGAACCAATTCCTTTAAATACTTAGTGGCGAAGGCTCTCAAATTATTGTCAGCAGAAAATGTAATCGTCGGCGTCGCTTGAGAAAAAACAATACGATTTAACCTATTTTTGAAAAAATTGTCGTCGTTCTCATGAGGACTTAATATAGACATGCCCAGCATGACTGACCCCATACAATGGGTTATCACATCTATCTTCTGAGATTGATCGTAATAGTCGTAAATATGCGAGACAGCCGTTGGTATGTCTTGTTCAGCGATGCTTTCAAACTTCCATGGATATCGCGCGCTTGCTAGTGCAGAGCTTGTACGCAAGTCCACCAACCAAATATCTCGACCTTCGTTGAAAAAATACTTGGCCAGTCCGTTTGGAACGGAATGATGCGCAAACGAAGTGCTACTCGCGCTATAACCATGAATCATTAGGACCGGAGGCTTTTTCGGAGATCGATGTTTGTAGTGCAATAGTTCTATGTTAACCGCGTCGCCTTCATTTAATCCATTAATGGTGCTATCGGGTACACGATCGACCGTGATCGTTGTTCTTGGTTCTGGTATCGGCAAATCCGGTATGGCTTTGGCTTTACGGTTAGCGATTCTGGGGCGAGAATTATCCGGCGCTCTAAAGCTGTAGAAGTGTATGCCGACCAACATCCGCAGTACGTAAGTGCTAAACGAGCTCATTTCTTCTAAGGCTTTGACTTGGTTTTCCTGAGCGCTGACTTGAATTAGCGGCACCCCAACCTTTGTCAGGTAGTTGGTATCCAGATAGAGTGAATTGTTTTGCTGATAGGCTCTACTTAACTGCCGTTTATTGGTACGTTGCTTTAGGTTTTTTATTAGAGTGTTCGGTTTGCCCGAGCCAATCGGCAGCGCGAATAGGGATGTTTTGTCAGGCGCAGGCACACTCTCTAGGTGAACTTGTGATAATTGTATCCACGGGTTTGAGCGTCGAGTGTAGTGTAGATATTTTCGGCCTATTATCTTCTTGCGTGAAGCCTCGGCGTCCGTTGATTGCGGACCAAAATATGAAAAGTTGTCCGACTTGATGGTTTGCGCGATCGTAATATCATAGTTCAGTGTTCGGATCTCACCTGCTCGATCAAAGGTGCGCAAAAGTTCGCGCAAATAGGTCCAAAAACTTCGTGATGACCTGGTATTCGATTCCTCCCACTTTTTGGGATACATATGTTGATATATGTCTCTCCAGCCTCGATTTTTTCGCCATGCATAAAAACTCTCTACACGGCGAGACAGTGGGTATGACTCGTCACGATTAAACAAAGAAATTCGACCGGAAATTCGACCAATAAATTGGGCGGCATGATCTAAGGCTACCTCGTGTTTGTCGACCTCGATCGAACCAGCTCTTATAGCATGCCAGTCTTGCTTTCGATAAATTCTAAGCTTACTTAAGGGTTGCTTAACCACCGGGTTTTGCTTAGTACTGTCGATTTCAACAACGGGGTTTGACGCGTTTGTAGCACTCCCCATTTTACTCAGTGTCTTTACCTCGATCGGTTTTGACCAAAGTGTTAACTCTATAACCACATCCTCAAGGTTACCTGCGTCGTTTTCGAGTTGTGTTTTGCCGATTAATCGTTCGGTAATTTCTATCTCGGTATCAATCTGTTCTTTATTGCTTAGGCTTTCGAGTTCACGTTGATCACGCACTACAGGAATATCAATACGATTGATGATGCCTGGCTTCGCTTCACCTGGTTTCTCGTCGTCCCTATAGGTAAAGTAGTCAGCTGCCAATAACTCTCGAATGGCTCTCAGTGAGATTGCTGAAATGGTTAACGCAGGGTTGATTCCAACAGCGCCAGGAATGATCGCGCCGTCCAGTACTATCAAACCTTCATACGTTTGTTTATTGTCATTGCCAGCTTTGTAGACTCGTCCTAAATGATCGGTGACACCGTGTCTCGCGTCGTCGGCCATCGGGCAACCGCCGAGAGGGTGCACGCTAAGTGGTGGACCATTCTCTAATTTCAGTACCTTCATATAATGAGGCTTCAATAATTGCCAAACCGGGTTGGGAAGTATCTTTCCTCCAAGGCCGTTGCCCAACTTACCGGATAGTCTATTTAACGTATCTATCTGAGTTCCAAACAGGTCATGATTTCTTAAGCTTTTCCATTTTATTTGAATGGTGCCCTCGCTGGCTGAGTTCGGTTCCAGTTCTAATTTGCCTTCGGCATCATCGTCGCCCATTACGGCATAAAGTGACGAATTGTTTAGCGACTGGTTGCTCATCGCGATTGGATCAACAAAGTTGTTACCCGAAACGTGAGCTGTATTATCCGCATCCCACAGCCCTCTGAAGCTATTAACCGTGGTGAAAAGCTCCGTAAATAAGTGGCTGGCCGCGGCAGGCACGGCCATTTCTTGAATAACGATGTTTTCAGCTGAATTTCGCAGATCAATCATTCCGGTAATGGTCGGACCGATATGACGATCAGAATGCGCAACCGAGGAGTTTGCAATGGCATTTGCTGGTTGAGATTGATTGAATCCAACAGCCAACATGTCTCCGTTCGAGGAAAAACGGCTTCCTATGGTTGGCGAAAGCTTTAGGCCTTTCTCGCCAGAGCGTTGAAGAATTTCGGTCGAGCCTAAGGCGCCCGCACTTAGTATTATGTTGTGAGTATCTATTGTTAAAAAGGGCTGGGATTGTCGGCTGCGAAGTTGGGTATCGGTGTACACAACATCAAGTTGCCAACGTGTTTTTTGCTTATCGCCATCGGTACAATGAGCGTCAAACTCTCGCAATTGAAGAGCGGTAGCACCTGTAAATATTTCCACACCTTGTTGAGCTGCCAGTACCAACAAATTTTTATCCAGAGATATCTTCGAATTGTTATTGCAACCCGATGCACAATCGCCACATAGATTGCAGGCATTAAGTGAAACACCGGCAACTGTTTGATGACCATCTTGCATATTGACGGTAATATTCGCACGTTTAAAACTGGCCGGTATCGACGTATTCTTTGGTGCGCTGGATTTCATTTCGCTTTGCGCGAGCCGTTTAAGTGATTCAAACTTAGCGGGTCCTATGGTTCCGTCAATATAGTTTGAGTGATTAAAAATTGTATTTGCGTTTATTGAGCCATCTTTATTTTTATTGCGTGCTCCAAGAAGGACCTCCATCTCTTGGTAGTGGTCACGCAAGCTGTTTGCAGTAATCTCCTTAGGCCACTGAGGTTGGTCAAACACAGCATCCTCCGCGCGTGCCATCACACCGGCATTAATCAGTGAGCCGCCGCCCAAGCCATTGGCTTGCACAATGTTAAGATCCTCACCCAGCCGCGTATCAATCAGGCCTTCGAGATTTCCGACAGGTTTGGCGCCGCATTTTGGTGAGTAGCGAAGTTCAGTTGGCGCTTCATCCATGGAGTTTGGAAACGTACCAGGCAGGAATTCCCGCCCTCGCTCTAATAAACAAATAGATAAGCCAAGCTCTGCAGCCTTACTCAATTCGTTAGCTGCGATTGATCCGCCATAACCGCTGCCGACGATTACCACATCGAACGGCTTGCCATGCTTGTTCAGTCCACGACGCTCGAAAAGTAATTCGATACCATTAGCAAGCCATGACTTTGATGACAGTTCTGGTGTTTCTATTTCGACATCTAATCTTTGCTTATCCCAACCCTTTGTGACCATAGCCTGTGTCCTATACTCTTTAGTTTTGCGTTACCGTATCTCCAATGACGCGTGCTAGTTTTTCCATGGTTAGGGGCTTATGTAGCATTTCTATGCCGGCATTATTTGCATGCTTGAGGCGCTCTGGCGAGGTGTCGCCAGTGACCAGTAGGGATGGCATATCTGGATATAGTTTTCGAACCGAGTCTATCGTATTAATTCCGTCATCCCCAGCTTTAAGGCGAAAGTCGGCTAATACTATATCGGGTTTTCTCTTCTCTGCGGCGTCTATCGCCATATCTGTGCCTTCGACTAAGTCAAATGAACAGCCGAGAACCTCAAAAACCAAACTTAAAGCATTGCGAATATCCGCTTCGTCATCAACGCATAGTATATGCAAACCTTTAAGAATACCTTGATGATCGACATCTTGTTGGGTGGTGGTTTTATCGTTTACTTTAGGCAAATTGAACCAGAACGTAGAGCCTACGCCCGCCTTTGATTCAAACGCTAGGTTAATATTGAGTACTGAACTGAGGCGTTTAACGATCGCCAAGCCGAGGCCCAAGCCATGAGCACGATCACGATGATCGTTGCCTATTTGGTAGAATTCTTCAAATATACGACTTTGTTCATCGACCTCAATGCCGCAGCCGCTGTCTTTAACGGTAATTCGCCAATCGTCACCGACTTCGTCAAGACTTACTTCAATGCGGCCTTCGTCGGTATATTTAACGGCGTTGGAAACCAGGTTACTGATTATACGTTCGGTCAGTTGTGGGTCACTACGTGTAACACAGTTTTGACTATTGCTATTGAGTATTAGGCGCAGTCCTTTATTGTTACAGTCGGCCTCAAATTCAGAGCACACTCGGCTGACCAACCAATGAAGATCAACGGTCTCTATTTTAGGTACCATTAAGCCTGCATCGAGTTTTGAAATGTCGAGCAGCCCGCTCATCAGTGACTGCAGGCTTTGGCTTGCGGTGTGAATATCGTGTGCGATTGCTTTACTTTTATCGTCCAGTGGTCGGTTAGATAATACGCCCGCCAATAGTGATAAAGCATGGGTAGGCTGGCGCAGGTCATGACTGGCCGACGCCAGGAATCGAGTTTTAGACTTATTTGCCTGATCGGCTTCGTGTCTTGCTTTAACGGCTAGATTAAGTGCCGAGTCTAACGCCGCATTCTTCTCCTTAAGCTCTTCATTTAGTGAGGCTTGTTGCTCACGAATTTCATACGATTGTTTGAAAAGCCGAAAGTGATTAGTAGCATTAGAGTATTGAATACCATAATAAACGAAGTTTAACGCCGTTACACCAAGCTGAATAACAAATGAGTCGCCCGCGATCGGGGTTAATGCCCAGGCTGCCGTTAGTCCAATCGCAACCGGGATTGAATAGGCAAGGAAAAAGGGTCTGTAACCAGAGTTGGTGCTAATCGATCCATTGGTTAAACCGAGTAACATGATTGTTTGAATCATTCGTTCGGCGAAACTAAAGTAAGGAAAGAACAGGAACGATGACGCATGTACTACCCCTGTAATACCGCTTAGGATCAAGGCCGAGCGCATTCTTTTCGGCAGTGGGATGGAGGTGTCTACTTCCAGTTTTTTTTGCACGAAGACGCGAGTAAACATCACGGCCATCATCGCAAGAAACCAAGTACCCCAAACATAGACCGGCAGCGAATCGTAAGCGAAATACGAAATCAACAGGCTTATTATCATGAGTGAAATTACTACCCCGGTAGCCGGCTTTGATTTGGCCGACAGTATTTCCTCTTCTAATGGCTTGAAGTAGTAACTCGGTTTACTCTCTGGCTCAGCAAATTCTGGGCCCAAAGTTTTGTTAACGTCCGTTGTCATTACTAGTGTGTTCCAAAATTTATACAGGGTAAGGATTAGCCGTTATAAGGAGTGCCGATTCCAAATTTAGCGGCTACCAACACTGCTTCGGTGCGGTTGTTCACACCCATGCATTCGTAAGCGGATGAGAGATGAGACTTCACCGTGCCTTCAGCAATATCGAGTTCATTGGCGATCACTTTATTCGTCTTTCCTGCTACAGCACCTCTAAGAACTTGTTCTTGACGTTCGGTCAGCGATTTAGATTCCGGCACCTGGATGCGCCGGCCCAAGGTGTCGAAAGCCTGTGGAGGTAAGTACACACCACCGGCCAACACCAAATTGAGTGCATGCTCCAGCAGCTTGGGTTCCGATGATTTGGGTATATAACCCGCCGCACCTCCTTCGATCATCGAATGAATAATCGCGTGCGATTCCTCACTCGAAATAATCACAACGATTGCAGCCGGAAATGCCTCTTTTACAAGAGTAAGGCTTTGCTCTCCAAAGGAATTGGGCAGATTGTAGTCAAGTAGAATTAGATCGGGCTCGACAATATTATCCTTATTCCGCAGTACATCCTCACAGCTAACTTCGGTGGTGATGTTATTATTTTCGCTAATGCCATCGAGCAGAAATTCGAGTCCAGCCGAGAAAATTCGGTGGTCGTCGATTATTAGTATATTCATGCGAGTATTCTTATCACAAAGGCGTTGCTCGTCAATCAACGAGAGTTTAGATCGATATGAACTTTGGTTCAGCTGAGGTTTGAACCCCAGTTCAATTTTACAAGAACTATACTGTACTTGTTTAGTTTATGTTGATACCTGCGAATCGGTTGAAATCATGAAGCAGGTCCACCTTTTCGAAAACGATCTATATAAGCTGATATTAGTGTAAATGCTACGAAACTGGCTAAGGCTTGCAACGCGAATGCCGTTTTACTGGGTTCAAAATACCCTCCAAAGGTCATGAATGCTTGTATTAATATCAGAAAAGCTAAGTATACAAATACCAGATAGTTACCTTTGTGGCTAATCGCGTGCGTCTTTTTAACATAAAAAATAACCGCGATTGCGAGCAGTCCGCACTCAAGAAGAAATGCAATGAGGGCATGGTTCCACAAACCAAAGCCCCATTTCATCGCGTTTTCGCTAAATATATTCCAAATCGCAAGGTCTGGAGTGTGAACCAGCAGATCCAGTGCCCAATGTGCCATCACTACAGCCCCCATTAGAATAGAAATAGTTTTACTTAAACTGACAATCTTACGGCAAAAAAGTATTACGCCAGCACTCCAAAGTAAACTTGCCCAAATGCTGTGCGAGAAAGGCATAAAAGGAAGTTCAAAATGAGTGGAAGCAGTCGCGTTTGCAACCATGTTTAGACTTTCTTCATTTAATAAGACGAGCGGAAAGAAAACAAAATCTAAGAATTGAGCTGCGACAAACAACGAAGCCAGCGACGCTCTGGGCTCCAGTCCTTTGGCTATGAAGCTCGCGGTATAGTGACCAACAAACATATTCCACCCCGAAATTATTTGTTTAAGATAAAGAGGTTTACATCGACCTCCATCATTAATCTAATTTTGATCTTCGTCAAATACTTTTATTAGGCCATCGCTCCCAATTTTTAATCCAGATCAAAATTTTCCTGAACTGAACTTTCCTGAACTAACTCAACTTAGGTTGAGCCATGCTGAACGAATATCCAATTTTCACGATATGTAAATATTCGTAAACTGCTTTGCATGAGGTTTTGGACCTTTCAGCAATATTAATAAAGGGTATTAATTACGCTGTAGGGGAAAAGAGTTCATTAGTTGCAAGGCCGACCTACAACCATCGAATTTGCATCTATCAGGGAGAAATTTTTTCAATAGTTGTATGTAAAATTCCTAGTCAGGTACAACTTGAGGAAAAATTTAGCAGCGCAATGGATCTGCGTTGCACAGGAAGACATTTGAGCTTATTGAACGAGCTCGAGGGTAAGGACGAAGTTTGCTCATGGATGAGCTTTTTTCCCTTAGTTAATTCAATAAATGATCAAAAAACAGCATAGATGATAATAAAAATATCATTAATTGCTTCTATTCGCGGGCCAACTGAACTTTAGTTCAGTTGGCTAAACTAAACGCCAATTTTCACTAAGAGTTAAAATTTGTAAACTTCTTTGCATGGAGTTCGAAGTCACTAACTCATGCATATCGGGGGGTTAGCAAGAGCTATAAAACTGAGAGTTCCTTGAGTCAAAGAGGCAAACTACAACCATTGTCAATTTGATATTTATTAGGATGGCATTGTTGGTTAGACGTGATAGTCGCATGGAGCGTAATCATTGCTAACGACAATTTCAGCACCGCAATGGATTGAGGTGCCATGGACAAACTGACATTTAGTCAAAATTCAGGATGAGGAAGATTTTTGCTCATGGATGAGCGTACTTTCTATTTTTATGATTGATATAGAAAGTTGTGCAGCAGGGTGAGAGTTTCTTACGCTTACTGACACTACCTTAAGCAGTAGGTTGGTGGGCAGCCAGTTTGCTCATACTTTTGAGTCGAAGTATGGGTCTAAGGAGATGTCTCTCAGGGATGAGATTTACCACACCTATTTACACTATTTTAGCCGCCAGTATTCATCTTTTATCGGTTTTAAAGCGTTACAATCGCGGTATGAAAAAAATAAAGACAGGTGGACTGCGCCGACGCTTTGCCGTTGGGGCTGCTGGGGCACGTGGAGGACTCGGTTTACTGTCATCCAGAGTATCTGGCGTCTTATTACCTAAAGATCAGCAGCAAGCTCATCTTGATGCCGCATTGCAACGCGAAGCATTGCGATTCGTTAAGCAGTTGGGAGAACTTAAAGGTGCTTACGTCAAAATTGGTCAGATGCTGGCGTTATATGGTGAACATCTGTTGCCTGGCGCAGTAACCGACGCGCTACACACCTTAGAAGCACAGACAACCTCACTCGACTGGAACGTTATCGAACCTCATTTAAAGTCTATTTTGTCGACACAATTTGACAATATCGAGGTTGAACAGAACAGCTTTGCTGCTGCCTCACTGGCGCAGGTTCATAAGGCCCGAGCTAAAGGGCTTCAGGATGATCTGTGTATCAAAATTCAATATCCAGGAATAGCCAATGCAATCGAAGATGACTTTGGCAATGTAATTCAGATGCTGACGCTGGCGCGTTGGATCAAATCAGGTCGTCAACTAGAGAGCTTGACCAAAGAATTGCGGCTGGCGTTATTGCGCGAAGTCGATTACCGCTACGAGCTCGAAACCGCCGAGCTCATGCGGAGTAAATTAGCTGACGATTATCGGTACCGAATACCAAAGTACTTCCCAGATCTAAGTAATGAAATCGTGTTAACAATGGAGTACATTGACGGGTACGAAGTAAGCCATCCAAAGGTGCAGGCCCTAAGTCAACAGCGTCGCAATAAGCTAGCGATGGCTATGCTTGAACTGTTTTTTAATGAAGCATTTGAATGGGGACTTATGCAAACCGACCCAAATTTCGGTAATTATAGGATACTAATTGACGAACAAGGAGAGCGTGATCAGCTCTGCCTGTTGGACTTTGGAGCAGTACATCACTTGCCAGAAAAGTTTACTTCGGCCCTAAAGAAAACAATATTAGCGGCCCATGCTGGGGATATCGACAATACAATAGAAGGAGCTATTGAACTCGCTTGCCTGCGTGAATCAGATTCGCAAAAGGTTAAGCAGTCGTTTGCTGAGTTTTGCTGTTTTATTCTAGAACCATTTGCATCAGATTTGTCGCAGATACCGAGTTTCGCAGTTACCAAGAATGGTCATTATGATTGGCGATCTTCGCGTTTGCTAAAACGAGCGGGCAAATTAGGTAGCCGCGGTATGCTGGTTAAAGGGTTCGTTATTCCGCCATCAGAATTCATGTTGATGGTGCGTAAACTGACGGGAGTGTTTACTTTTGTCTCTGCATTAGGGGCACAATTAGAGTGTTCCTATCTGCTCGAAAGGTACGCCGATTAGATCGCGAATAGTAAATTTGGAGGTTCGCAATCAAAGCGCTAGAATGATTGTTATCAAGCGACTTGAGGACCGAGCCATACGCTATGCCTAAAACCTTCGTAGAAGTAGAAAACCTTTCTAAGCAGTACGGTAGTAAGCCTGTTTTATACGATATTAATTTAAGGATCGATGAAGGCGAGATTGTCGGATTGATTGGGCCTAATGGCGCTGGAAAGTCGACCTTGTTGAAAGCCATCATGGGCTTAATAAAATATTCAGGCAGATTGTCGATTTTTGATAAAGATCCATTTAAAAATCGAACCGAGTTGCTTAAGAGCATGAGTTACATTGCCGATGTTGCATCATTACCTGGCTGGATGAAAGTAAGTGATTTATTGGATTTTGTTCAGCAAACACACCCCAAATTTGATATTACGCGTGCGAAAGAGTTACTGAACGACACACCAATTACGCTCGATAGCCGTGTCGAAACCTTGTCTAAAGGCATGAAAACTCGGCTTCATCTGATAACAATATTAGCGATCGATACAGACCTGCTGGTGCTCGATGAGCCAACGCTCGGACTAGACGTATTAGTAAGACGCGATTTCCAGGACCGTTTAGTTAAAGATTATTACACGCAAAAACGTTCTATATTGATCACCACCCACCAGGTTGATGAAATTGAAAGCATCCTTACTCGAGTCGTATTCATAAAAGAAGGTCGCATTACACTTAATCTCAAAATTTCCGAACTTAAAGATCGCTATACCAAGCTTATTACCACTGAAAATGTGGTGTTCGCAGACCCAGGGCTCAAGCCAATCTATCAACGCGCCTTACCAGAGCAGACCGAATTAATTTTTGAAGATGCCGACGTATCCGCATTATCTGGCTACGGACAAGTGGTTACGCCGAGTCTAGAAGACTTGTTTGTCGCGATTAACGTTTGATGGTGATTTAAGGAGATTCAAGATGAAAGTAATGTTAGCCCTCTTAAAACGAGAAATACTTGAGCATCGTAGTATTTGGTTTGTGCCTCTTATTTTGATTGGAATCGCGATGCTAGTACGTTTGTCTCTCATATTCGGTAATTTGAATATTGAATTTGAGTTGCCATCGCAACTGCAACTCGATGCTCAGATAGACAGTGTGGTGAGTGGAATGCTCGCCCGCGGGCTCAATTGGATGAACTATATCATTACGATGACCATGATGGTCGTCGCCTGTTTTTACACCTTGTCGTGTTTATATAATGAACGTCAGGATCAAAGCGTCTTGTTTTGGCGGTCACTTCCTGTTTCAGACAGCACAACGATTATTTCTAAACTGATTATTGCGCTGGTAGTTGCTCCGCTCTCTATCGTTATATGTCAAACCATTGTGGCGTTTATTTTCTTTGGTTTCGGAGCCTTTGACTATCTATCGTTGTACTTTAGCAACTCACTATCATTACTGATGAAAATGATCATTTGGTCCTTATTGCCAACGGTGGCGTGGTGCCTGTTTTGTTCTGAGGTGGCAAATAAAAACCCGTTCTTACTGGCGTTTGTGGCGCCAATATTGCTCTGGGTAGTTGATTCCTTATTTTTGAATGGCGTCATTGGCGACAACATTAGGGTCAACCGTTGGTTTGGTTTTAATAGCTATACCAGCGTACCGTTGATTTCGGGTTTGATAATCAGCATTGCATTTATCGTTTTAGCGACTACAAAACGTAGTCAGCGCATTTAGTACTCACTCATATGCTCGTTATAAAGGTAGAACCCAACCAATGAAATGCGTTGTCTTTGTTCCGGGTATTATGGGATCAGAGTTGAGGCAGGCGGAAACCAATAAGAGAGTCTGGCCGCCCTCGTTATCTGCATTGATTGCGAAGAGCGTCAATGCAGAGGCCCTACTTGATGAACACCTTGTAGCGACCAAACCTATCGAAAGTATTACCCCGTTTTACTCTGTTTACCGGAGTATTCTTCGTGACGTTGAAGCCTGTGGGTATAGCGTTGATGGAACTGCCAGGCGATTTATCCCATTCGCATATGATTGGCGACAAGCGAATGAACAATCCGCGCGCCTGTTAGCGGAGCATTTAGCGCAACAAGAGCCGTTTGATGAAATCGTACTGATTGGCCATTCTATGGGTGGTTTGATTCTGCGATATTTAATAGAAAGCGGCGAGTTCAATGATCAGCCTTGGTTCGAAAATATAATTCAATTAATCACTCTCGGTACACCCCACAGTGGTGCGGCTGAAGCGCTGAAGCAGGTTGCGGGCCTGATGTCTAACTTAGGTATGTCAGCAAGTAATGTTAAGAAATTGGTGTCAGACCCACGGTACCCCTCGGCCTATCAGCTAATTGCACCTAAGGGCAGTGCCATGACATTGAGGGCGGCGGCAAATGGACGGCTGCCTGATATATTTGATCCGTTTGATAAGGCTATTGTGTCTCGATACGATTTACAAGCCAGCAATATTGAAGCATCGAAAAACTTTTGGTCAAAACTCGGTGTTAGCAAACGTCCCACCAATATTAAGTATTTCTCTTTTGTTGGTTCGGCACACAAAACGCTTTCAAGACTCGAGTGGACCGGCGCCGATTTACGCGACTTGGAAGCCAGTGACAGTGGCGATGGAACCGTGCCTATCTCCAGTTCTGTAAACACCTCTATTCCTCATTCGTTTTCTCAGAAAAAACATGCCGCTATTTTTGCTGATCGAAAACTTCGTGCAGAATTGTTTCGAATGCTGGGCGCACCGTTGGGAGTTGTGCCTCACACAATCAGCGATACAGCGATCGGTGCTGAGATGGTTGCCGGGGATGTGATTGGTATTAGCACCGATCGAGAAGAGTACAGCCCCGTCGACAGTTTGGAAATTGTGGTGTCCTTCGTTAAACCGCAGACTGACCCCAGGTGTCGTTTTCAATTGATGGCGATTGATCCTGATTCTGAGTACGGAGATCAACTCGAAGAAATAGGAGAGACGATCTCAATTAATTTTCAAGGCGTGTCTTTGGAAAACTTTAAATTCAGTATCGCGATTGATTTGGTACCCGGAGTATACGAGTTGCTCGTTGCGGGTCGTGTGGATGATCCGGAGCGGACATTTTTTGTTGTAACTGAATAGAACAGAACAGCCGCTGGATTGTGTTGTCGAGTTAGATAGTTTAGCGGCGTAATTAAGGAATAAGCGAATCATGACTAAAGCGAGTGTTGTATCAGCCGAGGATTTACGAAACGGGCTTTACGCCTGGGCCATCGAACAGGGAGTACTTGCTGATGATGTTATGCGTGAAGCGATTAGCTTGGCCGGTGACGCTGAACTTATACCATTTGACACAAAATTTGCTGACTACTTCAGAACACGTAAAATTGTTAAAGTCGGTTTGTCACGAAAAGGCAACAACTATAAGCTCTCGCTGGCCACACGTTTACCCATTGCGCGGGTAAAAAAGGCGCGCTTAATCTCCGAATTTGCCATTCATTATGCACAGCTGAATGTGACACTCGAACTGAGCGTCGAAAAGCCGTTTAAGGTTGATCAGAACATTCAAAGCACCTTTAAGCCGGTTTACTTTCACCACGATAAGATCAGTTGTGGCTCGTCAATCGGCTTGGGTAATCAACGTAATGCTGGAACTCTGACTGCGCTTGCAATAAATGAGCAGGGTGAGCTGCTTGGTATTTCCTGTAATCATGTAACTGGCGGATGCAATACTGCGAGTGTTGGTACACCAATAGTGTCGCCTGGAATCCAAGATGTTAGCCCAGAGAACTTCGAATTAAGTGTCATCGGTTTACACGATTCGACCGGCCCGATGAGTCAAGGCCTGCCTCAAGTATTTGATATTTCTGATAATTGTGATCTTGCATTCTTTGATTTGACCGACGCGAGCAGTCTAAGCTCACAACAAGGTGAAGGTAAGGACTCTTACGATACACCGACTAAGTTTGCCAAGGTTATAGAAGAATTACGAGTTAAAAAATGGGGGCGATCAACGGGCCTGACTCGTGGCGAGATCACAAAAATTGTTAGTGAACCGGAGTCAATTGACTATAACGTCGTCAGCTACTATGGCCCTACCAGTTCTCAAACATTTAAGGGGACCGTTTATTTTCCCGAAATTTATGA
This sequence comes from Arenicella sp., assembly GCA_965230315.1. Taxonomy (GTDB): domain Bacteria; phylum Pseudomonadota; class Gammaproteobacteria; order Arenicellales; family Arenicellaceae; genus Arenicella. Next base: position 1,312,354 of record CBDDKT010000002.1, on the reverse strand, counting down.
AATAGAATCGTTAAATGTGAATGGCTTTTCCGCGGGTGGAGATTCAGGCTCGTTAGTTGTCACTGATCAAACAGGGGCGGAAAAAATAGTTGGTATTTTGATTGGAGGAAACAATCTCAAAAGTTATGTTTTGCCAATTAAGGAAATATTAAAGAAGCGCAAAATTCGAATTCTCGCCGAACATAACGTGTAGCCTAACAACTATCAAACGCAACAAAAAGGGCAGCTGATATGGAAGTATCGATTAAGGAAGACGCATTAACTAAGAAAGCAAAAAGCGTTATTAGTGTTGTCGCATTGCTACAAGGTATCGGCATGTATCTTTTGCACAATGCTTTGGATAGTGGAACTTGGCCTAAACAAGATCTAGTCGCGACAATGATGATCGCGATGTTTCTCATTAGTGTTCCAACGTCGATTGTCATAACCTTTAGAGAAAATTATCCGACTAAGCCCTACTGGTCATGGGTAATCGCCATGGGCGGCTTGTTTTTGTGGATAGCCTATTACAGTGCATCGGCCGCATCAGACGGAGATAATCTCTTTCGCGAAGGTTTTTATTTCATTCCATTATGTGTGCTGCTTGGCTTTATTTCTCTGTTGTTCTTCAAAGCATGGATGTTCGATAATCGTTGGCCACCGAGTTATGAATCTCAATTCGGCTTTTCATGGCACATTTTTTTGTCGTTTGTGTTGGCATGGCTTTTTACCTTTATTTTTTGGTTAGTGCTTCAGCTATGGGGAGCGCTGTTTCGCATTGTCGATATTTCTTTTTTTAGAGAGTTATTTAAAGAAGAGTGGTTTTTATACCCGGTGCTCAGCTTGGCATTTGCCTACGCGGTTATTATCTTCCGAACCAAGATAAACGCGGTGGGTGCTGTACAGAGAATTCTACGAGCACTCATCTCAATTTTGTTACCCTTACTTCTCAGTATTGCCACTATGTTTGTCGCGGTTTTGCCGTTTACCGGAGTGAGCCTAATTTGGGAAAAGGGTTATGGTAGCGGGACTATAGTGGGTTTTGTCGGCCTCACTTTATTCTTTTTTAACGCGGTATATCAAAGTGGCAAACAGGTTCCCTATAACGACGTCCTTAACTATGGTGTCAAACACGCGGTTCTGGTTTTAAACGCACTGCTTGCCCTTGCTGCCTATGGAGTTTGGTTAAGGGTGACCCAATATGGTCTAACCATAGAGCGAATCCTGGCCATTATTTTGCTGGTTCTGATGGCTGGCTATGTACTATCGTACAGTGTAATTATTTTGCTCAAGCGAAGAAACTGGGCTGAGTATTTCGGTAAAGCCAACACCAGTATGGCCTTGTTAGCCAGTCTAATCATAGTACTACTATTTACCCCCATGTTGGATGCCGCTCGTTTATCGGTAGATAGTCAACTGCGTCGTCTGGAAGCCGGTAAGGTCGCCATTCAGGACCTCGACTTTCCGTATCTAGCACGCAGTGGTGATTATGGACTGTCCAAGTTAGAGTTGTTGAAGCAACGATCTGATGTGACGCAGGATAAAAAATTAGCCGAGAGAATTCAGGATGTTATTGATAAAAAAGGGCGTGGTTATTACCGCAATAGTGAATCCTTCACAGATGAACGATTGGCAGACTTAATAGAAATATTTCCAAAAGACAGATCGGTTGATCAGGCGTTTTGGCAGATGTTACGCGATCGGCCGTATCTGCTTGGGCGTTGCAAGGCAAAAAGTTGTCTGGCGTTAGCCTTGGATTTAAACTCAGATGGTGTTGAAGAATATATATTATTCGAAGACAGTGGGCGCGAACAGATAAATCACTATATTCATCGTAAAGATCACGATGGGCATTTTCAGCGAATTTATGTTAACTCACGATTTTCTATGAGTTTTCAGAGTGTGAGAGATGCATTAAACGCTGATAATTTTCAATTGGTCGAACCTACATGGATGGATTTACGAATTGGTGATAAAACACTAAATACATCAAGCGCTTCCGGCCAATAATATTGCTCTTGGCATTGGCAACTTACTAGTAAATTAATATGAAAAAGTTATTGTTGTTTCGACATGCGAAATCCAGTTGGGCAGATAATGAACTGGATGATCACGAGCGCCCACTAAATGATCGTGGTGAGCGTGATTCGTTTACCATGGCTCGATTTCTGGCTGATTCTGATGAGGGCTTGGATGTCATCTACACTAGTACTGCGGCTCGAGCACTGGATTTTGCGCAGGTATTAAGCGAACTTACGGACGTCAGTCTGGTCCCCGACCTTTCGTTTTATACCTTCGATGAAGATGAGCTAATGGAAATTATTCGTAGCCTTCCTGATGAAGCACGGCGAGCGGCGGTGGTTAGCCACAATCCTGCGGTTTATCAACTTGTTAATCGATTGGGTGATAATCAGTTAGACAAATTTCCAACTGCAGCGGTAGCGTCGTTTGAATGCCATGTCGATCATTGGCGAGAGGTTAACGAATCAAATTGTGAGTTGGTTTATTTCGAAACCCCTAAGCGAATAATGGCTGGCTAGGAGACAGATTTCATGGCGAGAATGGCATGTGCTTCGCACATATTGCTCAAGACTGAGCAACAAGCGCAAACAGTAAAAAGGAAATTGGATAAAGGTGGCGACTTCGCGCGATTGGCTAAACAGTATTCTAGCTGTCCATCATCTAAAAAGGGTGGTGAATTAGGCGAGTTTCGTCGCGGCACGATGGTTGCACAATTTGATAAAGCCGTGTTTGCTAATGGCAGTGAAGATATGAAATATCTAGGGCCGATTAAAACAAAATTTGGCTTTCATTTGATTCAAGTGCTGTATAAAACTTAGTTTAATATTTTGATGAAACATATAGAAACGATCTTAATAATCATGAAGCTTTTTTCGATACGGCTATTGGCCTTGCTAGTACTTTTCTTTTTTAGTTCGTTGACGATTGCAAAAGCACCTGTCTGGAAGGTGAGTAAGGGCGACCAATACTTATACCTTGGCGGCACAATACATCTGTTATCAGAAAACGATTATCCATTACCTGCGGGGTTTGATACAGCCTACGATAACACCGATAAGATCGTTTTAGAGACCGATCTCGCCGCGTTAGAGGCACCCGAGGTTCAGGGCCAGTTGTTAAATGCAATGTCTTATCAAGATCACCGAGGTCTGTCGAACGTTTTAGATCGCGATGTTTATGATCAACTCGATACCTTGCTCAAATCGAAAGGCATACCGATCGCGGTGTTTGATCGATTTACGCCGGCAGGCGCGATAATGGCATTGACGCAATTTGAGCTTCAGAGGCTTAATCTAATTGGTGACGACGGTGTGGATATCTATTTTTCAAAACAAGCGATTAGGGATGGAAAAAAAGCGAGCTTTCTTGAATCGTTTGAGGAACAGCTCGGTTTTATTAAAAGTATGAATCAGCTTGACCCCAATCAGGTAATTAAATCAGGGCTCAAAGATATTACTCAACTCGAATCAGCCTGGTCAGAGCTGTTAAGTGCCTGGAAGACCGGTAATTTAGTGGCGCTCGAAGAATTAGCGATTCGCGATATGAAGCGAGATTTTCCAAACATGTATCAAACGGTGTTAGTAAAGCGTAACAAAGCATGGCTTGAGGAAATCGAAGCGATGATGCTTACCAAAGACAAGGAATTCGTTCTAGTGGGAGCATTGCACATGGCGGGTGAGGAAGGGCTGGTCAATCGCCTAAAAGCGGTTGGCTTCATTGTTAAACAGCTTGACTGATTGGACTTGGAATCAATCTTCTGCTGATTGAGTATCTAATTGCTAATCGGTGGCAGCCGAATCGGTGTTTTGTAATTTGTTTGCCTCGGTTTTCTTAGCGCGGCGAGATGAGCGTTGACGTTTGAGCTCTGCTTGTTCTTTACGATTGACACTTTGGCGCGAATTAGCGTTTTTTTGTGTATCGATGAACTTGGTTAAATTCGTCGATGCCCACTCTTGAGCCTCCATCTCGTTGATAAAACCGTTTTGTTGTTTAGACACAATTGATTTACGAGAGGTTATTTGGCGCGTGATACGTGCCGTCCAGCAGTTGCCTTCTCGCCGTATCTCACTCTGATATTTTTTCTTACTCATGATTTTCTTTGGGCTATTCTTTGAGTTTGTAACCAGTTTTGAACATCCAGGAAATAACGATTAAGCACAAGGCTAGAAACACGAAAATCATTGATAGACTGGTCCACACATTGACATCCGATACTTCGAAAAAACTCCAACGAAATCCGCTAACTAAGTAAACCACTGGGTTAAATAACGACACCGTTTGCCAGAAAGGCGGCAACATATTGATCGAATAAAAACTGCCGCCTAAAAATACCAAGGGCGTTATTACTAAAATCGGGATAACTTGAAGTTTTTCAAAGCTGTCGGCCCATAAGCCTATTATGAAGCCGAACAGACTAAAGGAAATGCAGGTGAGAATTAGAAAGCTCATCATCCATACCGGGTGCTTGATTTCTAAGTCTACGAATAAGCTTGCGGTTAGTAAAATGATACAGCCAATAATAAAAGACTTGGTGGCCGCCGCACCGACGTAGCCAATGAGAGCTTCGAAAAACGATAATGGTGCCGATAAAATTTCATAAATGGTGCCGGTGAATTTTGGAAAATAGATTCCAAAACTGGCATTAGAGATGCTCTGTGTAAGTATCGTCAACATCGTCAACCCAGGCACAATAAATAATCCATAACTAACGCCTTCAATAGTTTGAATACGTGAGCCAATTGCCGATCCAAATACAATGAAATACAACGAAGTTGAAATCACTGGTGATGCCAGTGTTTGGAACAATGTGTTGATAGCACGTTGCATTTCGGCTCGATAGATCACTTTTATCGCAGAAAAATTCATCTCTAAGTCTCCGTGCTTGTGTTTTGCTCAGCGCCTTTATGTACCAGATCGACAAATATGTCCTCCAGTGAACTCTGAGAGGTTTGTAAGTCTTTAAGCTGCAATCCGGTTTCGCGTAACAAATTAAGCAAGGTGGTGATGCCGGTCGCTTCCGAGGTGGCGTCGTAGGCATAGCTTAAGGTGGTGCCATCGTCCGATAGAGTCACGTTTAGATCAGCCAGGCAACTTGGTAAATCTGTGGCGGGTTCTTTCAGTTCGATTACCAATTGCTTTTTACCCAGCTTCTGCATCAACTCAGTTTTGCCTTCAACTAATAGAATTTTTCCGTCGCTAATTACACCAATTCGATCAGCAATGTCTTCGGCCTCTTCGATGTAATGGGTGGTCAGAATAATAGTCACGCCAGACTCACGTAGTTTCTCGATCATGCGCCACATGTCTTTGCGTAGTTCCACATCGACTCCAGCGGTTGGCTCGTCTAAAAACAACACTTTGGGCGCATGCGAAAGAGCTTTTGCAATGAGCACCCGACGTTTCATACCGCCGGATAACATACGGAGCTGGTTGTCTTTCTTATCCCACAATGAAAGATCTTTTAACAACTGCTCGAGATAGGCATTATCAGTATTTGCCCCATACAAACCACGGGTAAAACGAACAGTGTTCCAAACTGTCTCAAAAGCACCTAACGTTAGCTCTTGGGGAACCAGGCCAATCAACTGTCGAGCCTGACGGTACTGTGTGACATTGTCAAAATTGTCGACCATCACATGACCTGAGGATGCAGAAACTATACCGGTGATTGCCGAAATCAAGGTTGTTTTTCCAGCGCCATTAGGGCCGAGAAGCGCCAATATTTCACCACGTTCTATTTCTAGGTCGATGCCTTTTAGTGCTTGAAAACCATTGTCATAGACCTTGGTTAAGCCTTTAATTGATATGATAGAGTCCATCGTTTGATTTTACGCTGCTTTTATCAACGCTGTGTATCTTTCGTCATGTTAAATTGGATTAAGTTTAATTTCGGTGTTTCGATAGATACTTTTATGCAAAAACCTATACTGTATGTGTTCTTGATTTCACACTATTGTGAAAAAGCTCGTTGGGCACTTGATCTGTGTTCTGTGGAGCATGAAGTAAAGCTTCTTTCGCCGCTTGCCCATGCAAAGACGGCTAAACAAATTGGTGCTGTTAGCTCCGCGTTACCAATACTCCAAACACCAACCGGTATTATTCAAGGTTCGGCAGGCGTTTTACGTTGGTCTATTGAGCAGCTTACCAACGATTCTCAACCAGGGTTTGCAATTTCTCCTGAATCAACTGAAATTGAAAAACGCTTGGATGATATTCTCGGTATCCATGTTCGTCGTTGGTTCTATTCAGAATCATTACTCGATTGCCCTGAAACCGTTCGACCAGTATTTGCTGAGGGGTCTGGATTCCTTAGCCGAACCTTATTGGCGCTTGCTTGGCCGAAAGTTATCGAGATGATGAGCAAGCGTATGGATTTGGGCGTAGACCAAGAAGCTGAATCTAAAGCGATTGTGTCATCAGAACTCGATTGGTTAGACTCATTGCTCGCAGATGGTCGTCGTTTTTTAGTGGGAGACTCGATTTCAAATGCGGATATAGCTGCCGCCGCATTAATCGCCCCTATGTTTGGACCGCCAAATCATCCCGTCTCAGAATTTTTACACTTGCCGCCGCGAGTGGCAGCAACCGCCAAGCAATGGGAATCGCGTCCTTTCGCGAAATGGGTCAATAATCTTTATCAGGATAAAAGGTAAGTATTTGATAATGTTGCGGTTTAAATTTTTTCTATAAATTGCAAAATTTTTAAAACTTTTCTAATTCTCTTGCGTTAGGTCTTTTGTAAGCAAGGTTGTCCTACCAACCTTACTTCAAACAAACCCTACTAACCTGGAGAATTAACCATGAAACACACTTTTAAATTAGCACCACTTGTTTTAGTACTATCGAGTTTAAGCCTTGGAACAGCGCACGCCCAATCAACTGTTACCGGAGATGTAAACGCCCAAGGAAATATCGAAGCGGGCGGAATGTTTAACATGGCGGCCGCGCAAAACAGTGTTGCCGAACAAAAATTAAACACAATTTCTAACTCTACTGTAACCGGAGATGCAAACCTATCCTTGAATATTGAAGAAGGCGGGGTATTTAACATGGCGGCTGCGCAAGACAGCCTTGCACAACAACACGTTAGCACGATTAAAAATTCGACCGTTAATAGCACGGATATTTCAACTGACATTCAGCAAGGCGGCCTGTTTAACATGGCTGCGGCCAAAGATTCAGTAGCACTACAGCATGTGAGTTCGGTGAGTAATTCAGATATGTCAGGTGGCACTATCTCAGCAGAAACGACGATCAAACAAGGTGGTGCTTTTAATATGGCGGCCGCTCAAAATTCAACGGCGAATATGTTGATCTCGTCGCTCGACGGATTTAGTGGTGGTGGTGACGTCAACTTGAAAACTAATATTGAACAAGGCGGCGCGTTCAATATGGCGGCGGCTAAGAACTCTACAGCGGAACTACTCATCGCTTCTGGCCGCAATTCGTCGGTAGATGGTACCGCGAGCATCGATGTCGATATCCAACAAGGTGGCGCATTCAATATGGCTGCTGCTCAGGACTCAGTAGCGGTAACTAAAATTGGCGCACTTGACAATTCATCCGTTGGCGGCAATGTGAATGTGGGTGTTCAGATCGAACAAGGTGGCACATTTAATATGGCCGCGGCTCAAAATTCAGTTGCAACACTGTCAATTGGGTCGGTAAGTAACGCTGACATTGACGGCTCGGTCACTATTAACAGCACCATTCAGCAAGGCGGTGCCTTCAATATGGCGGCCGCTCAAGATTCGGTAGCAGACGCCAGCTTTGGTGCAGTCGAGTAATCGAGCTATAGCCTCAGTGAGCAGCTGAGGCTTATTTTCAAAGGTTAGTGCTGTGGGCAGGGATGCCCTTCAGCACTCTCGTTTTCTCAAACCCTACACTGAGAACCCAACCATGAAACCACAACTTACGATTATTACCAGCGTACTTACTTTCCTCGTTGGCATCCCGATTGCAGGTGCAGCTGAAACAAAAATCAATGGCGAAGTAGAAATCAACGCCAAGGTCACGGGCGGTAACGCAAATATGAGTTTAGCTCAATACACATTGGCTAAACAGAGAGTCGCGACTATTTCCAAATCAGAGGTTAACGACGCTGATATAAATGTCGATATTGTTGGTGGTTCAGCAAATATGGCGATCGGCCAAATGAGTGTTGCTGAGACCAACGTCAGCACAATTAAGCGTTCTGATGTGGGTGGCAAGGTCACTACTGATACCACGCTGGTTGGAGGGCTGGTCAATCTTACCGCGGGGCAAATGAGCTATGCTAATAGCTCGATAGACAGTGTTAAGCGGTCATCGGTAGATGGAGCCGTCGAACTAAAATCTGATATCACTGGAGGCACAGCGAATCTTGCCGTGAGTCAATTGAGCTTGGCCGACATGAACACAAACTCCGTTATAGGGGACTCTTCGGTTGATGGTAATGCAGAAATAGAACTCGATCTAACGGGTGGTTTAGTGAACTTGGCTGCGGGTCAAATAAGTATGGCTAAAGCGGATATTACCTCGATCACTAACGGTTCGAATATTAACGGTTCCTTAGATATCGATGAAAATATTGTTGGCGGTATTGCCAATGTCGCGGCGGGCACCGGTACTCTTGCGTTGCTTAAAACAACCAGCGTAGGTGACTCTGATATTAACGGAAGTGTGAAAATAGAATCTGACCTAACTGGCGGTATCGCGAATGTTGCGGCTGGCCAACTAGGGGTGGCTATTGCCCGTTCAGGATCAATCGTAAACGACTCCGAGATAAATGGTAACGCTAAGATTACCTCAGGCATTGTTGGGGGCGTGGCTAATGTTGCGGCAGGTATGGCGACCGTGGCACATATGAATAGTAGTACCATTGCTAAATCTCAAGTGAATGGCGCATTACAAATGGATACCGACATTACTGGAGCGGTTGCAAATGTCGCAGCGGGCCAAATCGCGGGCGCTAAAATAAGTTCAGGGTCGATAACCAATAAGTCTCAGCTTGGTGGTGATGCCATACTTAAGACTAAGATTATTGGCGCAGTCGCAAATATTGCTGGCGGGGTTGGTGCGGCGGCCGACCTAAATTCAGGCTCAATTTCAAATACGAAGATAGCAGGCAAAGCGAATTTAGATACCGATATCAAAGGTGCAGTAGTAAATGTTGCAGGTGGCATGGGAGCTTTGGCGATTGCGAATTCTGGTTCTCTTGTTCGCAGTGACATTGGAGGAGATGCATCGGCAACTACCAAGATTAATGGCGCGGTGACCAACATTGCTGGTGGTATTGGGGCTTACGCTCAGCTTAATAATGGATCAGCCAGTCGCGCCAACGTTGGGGGTGACCTTGAGCTGGAGACGGAAGTGAATGGTGCTATTGTTAATGTGGCAGGAGGAATTGCCGCTGTCGCAATTGCCAATACAGGGTCTATATCGCGCACCAAGGTTGGGGGTGACGCACAATTAGAAACCTCGGTCGATGGTGCTATTACAAATGTTGCAGGTGGTATTGGCGCGCTTGCGGCGGCAAATGTCGGCTCGGCGTTTGCTTCGAAAGTCGACGGCGATCTTGCATTAAAATCGCAAACCAAGGGTGCAGTGGTCAATGTTGGTGGTGGTATTGGTTCAGTGGCTAAGCTCAACACGGCCTCGATTGATCGATCCAAAATTAAAGGCAGTATAACCAGTGACTCAAAAGTGGATGGAGCGTTGGTTAATGTTGCGCTCGGGATCGGAACCTTAGCAAGCAACAACGTGGCTTCGGTTACGCGCACCAAGTCCGATGGCGATATCGATATTAACAGCGACGTAGATGGCTCATTGGTGAATACCGCTGTTGGTGCGATAGCGTCGGCATCCAATACTGTTGATTCGGTGGTCGCATCAAAGCTAAAGGGAGATGTTTTGATTGATTCGGAGGTTGATGAATCAATCAGTAATGTAGCGGCAGGCGCGTTGGCGGTAGCCGCATTGAATGCATCGACCTTACGCAAGGCGAAAGTGGGTGGTGACGTAGAGATTCACTCCGAACTTAATGATGATGTGGTCAATGTTGCTGGTGTTGCATTGACCAACGCGAATTTGAATGTTGGCTCGATGATTCGCAGTAAAGCAGAGGGTGATGTTGAAATCAGTACTGAAGTGAATGAAGAGCTGACGAATATTGCCGGGGGGGTCCTGGTCAAAGCCGATTTGAATATCGGCGGCATGAAACGTTCGACGGTGAAAGGCGACACCAAGATCAAAACCATCGTTGACGATAAAATTCTCAATGGTGCCTATGGCGTATTAGCGGTTGCTAATTCGAACATCGGTTCAGCAACCAAAAAAACACATATAGAAGGTGATTTAACCATAAACAGCGAGCTGCGTGGCAAGGTAACTAACCGGGCCGCAGGTGCACTGACGTTAAGTGAGTTGGGTTTAGGTGGCTTACGAAAAACATCAGTGGGTGGCGATGCCCAAGTAAACACGGTGACTAATGGTGACGTATTAAACGCCGCTGACGGTTTCTTGGGCAACGCCAATGCCATAATCAGTGGTGCTAAGAAGTCACGGATCGGTGGCGACTTAAAGGTCAGCACCGAAGTAGATAATGTTAAAAACAGAGCAGGGGGAGCTTTAGTTGATGCAACGCTTGTTGCTAATGCGGTAAAGAAGAGCTCAATTGACGGAAACGCCACCCTGAATGCACAGTTAAATGGCGAAATAGTTAACAAGGGCAATGGCTTTTTAAGTAAAGCAGATTCTAATATTAGCTCTGTTACCAAGTCTCGAGTGAGTGGTGATGTTAGTATTTCTACTCAAGGCAGTGGGCAGCTAATTAATGAATCTAAATCGGCCTTATCAAAAGCCGAGATGGCAGTGGGATCGGTCGTCAAATCTAGGGTTAACAACGCGACCCTTAATACCACCATCGCAGGAGATATTCGCAATAAAAAGAAAGGGCTTGCTGGCCGAACTCGCTTGCACGCGGGCAGCGTGGTCAAATCTAATGTGAGTGGAGGTGTCGAGCTCGATAACTCGATCGCAGGATCTGTCTATAGTAACACGTCTGGCGTTGGTACTCGCTCTGAAACCAACATTGGATCGGTGGTTAATTCGAGTGTCGGCGGTCAGCTGGAACTGGATTCATCGCTCGCAGGTGATATCTATCATCGTACCAAGGCAATTGGCGCCAAGAACGTGTTAAACCACGCAACGGTTAAGTCTTCGAATATTGCTGGCGATACGCGTATCGATTCCGCGTTGATTGGCAGCATGAGTAAGCGTGATAAGAAATCAGAGCTGAATTCCGCTTCAATTGTGAAATCAAAAATCAACGCCGATACCCAGCTCAACAGCGTAATTGTGGGTGATCTTGTTGCAAAGGAAAAAAAATCCAAACTAAATGTGAATTCAATCGTTAAGAGTACTGTGAACGACAGATTAACGAGTGATAACGTGCTAGTTGGAACAATAAACAATAAAGCAAAAAAAGCCGAGACCAACATAAATAGCGTTGTTCGATCTCGAATTGACGGCACAGCAGAATTAAACAATGTTGCCGTTGGTACGGTTAATAACACTAAAAAGAAAGCGGTGGTTTCTGTTAACTCGATAAACCGCTCGACGATTAACGGTAACATGAATTCCAATGCGGTATTTGCAGGTGTTGTGCACAATAATCGCAAAAAAGCCGATACCCAAATTAACTCAGTTAATCGATCGACAATAGACGGGGATCTACAATTCGATAGCAGTGTGGCAGGCAGTGTTATCAATAAAAAGAAGAAGGGTGTGATTAATCTGGGAAGCGTGAATCGCAGTAACATCAATGGCAGTGTAAACGTCAATAATTCGTTCGCAGGAAGTGTTAATAATCGCGCTAAGAAAGCCGAGATCAATGTAAATTCGATTTCTCGCTCAACCATTAACGGAGATGCACAGCTCAATAATACGGTGAACTCGAGTGTCTATTCTAAGGGGAAAAAAGCACACACCACAGTTGCTTCCGTTACACGATCGACCGTTGATGGCGAGCTAACCATGGGTAATAGCGTCAGCGGTAATATTTCCAGTTTAGGTAAAAAAAGCCATACCTCGGTAGCCAGTGTCGAGGGTTCAAACGTTAACGGGAACGCCAGTATGTTTAATAGTGTTTCAGGCAACATCACTAATAAAGGTAAGAAAGCGGTAGTAAAAGTTGCATCAATCAGCAATTCAACCATCGATGGCAACCTACGAATGAACACAAATTTATCTGGAAATATCTACGCAAGTGGCAAGAAGTCGACGATCTTGGTGAACTCGGTTGATCGTTCAAACATTGGTGGCAACGCTGAGATTGATTCAACTATCTATGGAAATCTTACTAACAAAGGCAAGAAGTCTTACATGAATGTAAGTTCAGTAAGTAATTCAAATATTAGTGGAAATTTAGCAATGAACACCTTTCTTGGAAATGGGGCCTACGTCAAAGGTAAAAAGTCGCACATGACGATTGGTGGTGTGAGCAACTCGTCGATCAACGGCAATGCCTCGCTGAACACTCATGTGGGAGGGAACGTGTATTCCAAGAAAAAGAAAGCACTGACCGTGATAGGAGGTGTGGTTGGCTCCAATGTTAATGCTGACTTAGTTCTGAACACGACTGTACATGGAAATGTGGTAAACCGCTCTAAGAAAGGTAAGGTGTTAGTTGGCGCGGTATTTAACGCCGATGTCAATTCTGCAATTAATAATTCGGTTACGGTTACCGGCGATATTGTCAATGGCCGTCGACGCAAATCAGAAGTGATTATTGGTTCAATTATTGAGTAATCACGGGCACTAACGGGAGACGATAGTCATGCAAATTTATAAAAATCTTAACGCACTTGCTAAGCCAGTTATTCTAGGTAGTATGTTAGTGATAGTCGGCTCATTTTCGAATGTCACATTGGCGGCCACAACGATTGGCACCGAATTCACCGCCAAGCAACGTTTAAAGCTGTCTCGTTTAGCCTCTAAGAATCGTCAAAACATTGATTTAGATAGCTATATACAACTTGATGATAAGCGACAAGACGCGTTCGATGAAAATAACAATGAATGCGGTAACATCGAGATTGGCAATATTGAGAAGCCGCGTATTGGTCAGAGTATCAAGCCGATAGATGTAATCGTCGTCGGTGATGTTATTAATGTCGCTGATGACTGTTAGTTGTGTTTGCTAACAAATAAAAATAAAGAAACCACAGTATGAAATCGACCCTACAAAGATTATTTTACTGTATTTCACTAGGCGCTCTCTTATCCGGATGCGTTACCGCTCAGGTGACCAAGGATGTGGAGATAAATGCTGAACGAGTACGCAAAGGACCGGCCCAATTACCGGTTCGAAATATCACTAATTTTAATGACAGCTTACGTTGCATGGATGGCTTATTTCTGTCATTTGGTATCGCACGTGGTGATTATGTGCTGCTTGTCGAAGACCTGAAAGATAAGACCAAAAAGGTTGACGCAGGGACACGGCAGATGGTTATCAGCGCGATTTCTGATATGACTAAGAGAAGCGGCGCATTGCGGCTTGTGGCTTATGGAGCCGATTCTGGTAACTTAATATCGTTTCTTAATGAGTCAGGAAATCGAGGCGCCTATCAAAATATTCCGGCCTTCGACATTATCGGATCTATTTCGCAATTCGATGATGGTATATACAAAGCTCAGGCTGATACCAGTGCTGAGTTTGCCGGGACTAACGACGGTTCGGTTGTGGGTGCGGGCGGTGGCCGTTCGAGCAGTAATTCTGTCACTTTTATGTCGGTTGATTTGAGTGTGGTTACCTCACACAACCTGGCGATTTTGCCGGGTGTAAATACGCGTAATACGGTTGCTCTGTTTAACAAGGGTTCGGCCAGCAGTTACGATGCGGGCATTAGTAAAACGGGCGTCAGCTATAGTTTTTCGAAAGACTCTAAAGATGCCGTCGGCCAGGGGTTGCGTGGCTTAATTGAATTATCAACCATTGAGTTAGTCGGTAAGTTGGTAAAAATCCCATATTGGAAGTGCCTCGGCATGGACTCTCGCCACCCAGATATCGTTAACGAAGTCTCTGATTGGTTCTATCAGTTATCGAGTACTAATATTCTGCATAAAACTCTAAAAATTCAATTGTACCTTCAGGGTTTATACAATGGGCCGATCGATGAAGCTATTAGCCCCGAATATCTTCAGGGTATATTGACCTTGAAACAACGCTTGGGATTACCTCAAAACACCAATATCGACTTGGCATTTTATTCCGAATTTTTGAATCAGACACCTATATCGGTTTCACCTAGCAAGCTGGCATATGTACAAAAAGAGTTGGAAAAAGAGGGTATAGAGCAAAAGCTTGATATGGCCTTAGTTGATCAAGATGCCTTACGACAAGCGCAAAAACGCTATCGAGATGACCAATCTGATGAAAGCAATGACGTCGAGTCTAGCGGCACTTCATCAGAGGTATCGCTCAATCAAACGCCGATAGGTGTGGCCATTGTGAGTGACAAAAACATTGCCAGTTTGGCGCCTGGGGAAGAAATTAAATTAGGCATTCAAACAGATCGCGATGGTTATCTAAGCTGCTATTTCCAGCAAGGTAGAGCGATTGCCAAGATCTACCCAAATCGTTTTTCAGGCGACGGCTTTCTGGCGAGTTCAGAGGCGTTAGTATTACCAAACAACGACGCATTTTCGTTTCTGGTAGGAGATGTGGCCGAATCTATACATTGCTACGTCACTGAGCAAGCTATTGATCAGCAATTGCCTGACAATCTCAGATTAAAAGATTTTTCACCGATCACAATTGATACACCGCAGATTTTAACGCAAGCCTATAGCCAAGCCAGCAGTGGACGCTTTGGTTACGCTCAATTTCAACTTTCAAATCAAAATTGAAGGGCACTCAAGATGATTCACTTCAAACTAATTATTGGCATAACAATTACCGCGGCGACTGTCTCAGCGACGCTTATCACCAACGCCAGTGCTGAAGTTCAATATTCTACGTTTGATAAAGATCTGGCAAAAGCAAACTCTACTGCACAGGCACTCAGTTCAGGAAACGCAGCGAATCAAGTGGCTGAATTTGATCGTCAACAGTTGCTGCGGTGTTGGCAAGAAGGGCAACTAATCTCGAACGATCGAGGTTGGAAGCCGAACGATAAACAAGCCATTTCAGCGTCGTTTAAAAACGGCTCACAAGACATGTTCTTATACGAATTTGGCGAAACATTTTGCATTTATACCGGGGAGTAAATTATGACATCTTCTAAACATCTACGTTTAATGAAACCAACGACGCAAACATTGATTGGAGCGGCCTTGTTATTGATTGTTGCACAGTCATCCCTAGCACAAGACTCCAGTGTGAACTCGTCGCAAGCGAAGTATATTGATGCCGAATCTCAATCAACGAGTGATATTATCAACGCTTTAAAGCCTAAGCCACGTTACAAAACACGCGGTATTCGGTTTAATAATACCGCAGAAACTGCGAAACCAGCCCCTGCACCGAAAATTGCGATGGGAATCAACTTCGCCTACGATTCTGACCAACTTAGCGAACAAGCAAAGTCTCAGTTAAAACCATTGGGTGAAGCCTTAAACTCAGATCAACTCGCGAGCTTTAGTTTTAAAATTGACGGTCATACAGATGCGACTGGTCCTGAGAACTATAACTTAGATTTATCAAAACGCCGGGCATTGAGTGTCGGTCGACATTTATACGAAGCCTATGGGGTAAACATTCAACGCCTGAAGCTAAATGGCAAGGGCGAGACTGAGTTATATGATCCAGCCCAACCGGCAGCGGGGATAAATCGACGGGTCGAAATAACAACGCTAGTGCAATGAACCTGAGGAACACGGTAATCTAAAAACGGTTGCTTGCAATCTGGCAAGCCATAGATATGAATCGATCCAAATCTTATTCCAATAAACGGCTCCTTGGCATAGCGACGGGGGCGTTGCTTGCCGCTGCTCTGGGTACTACGCAGAATGCGCTGGCCTCGTTGTCCGCAGAGCAAACTGAGATAGTCGATTGCTTATTGCCGGGAAAAGTACGACGTCTGGGGATCAACAAGACCTATATCGCGCGAAAACAACCGAAGAAAACTTCGGCTAATGATTGCGCTATTAGAGGCGGCGACTACGTACAGTTTGATCGGGCAACGATTGCCTCTTCGTTACGAGTATGGCAAGAGGCTGCCTCACAAGGAGATGCTAAGGCTCAGTATTATGTTGGCGAGATTTTTGAAAAGGGAATGGGGTCTGAACCTGACTACGAATCGGCTATTTTATGGTATCAGCGTGCAACTAAGCAAAACTATAGTCCGGCGATGATGAGCATGGGACGGCTCTATGAAAAAGGATTGGGCGTGCCAAAAGATTTGGTCAAGGCAATGAATCTATACCGTCAAGCTTCCGGATTAGAGGATGATGAGATTGCCTATGCCTCGGTATTTGAGCGCATTCGAGAGGGAGACCAGCAAAGAATAGCTCAGCTTAAATTAGCGTTGGAGAAGCAACAACGAAAAGCCCAATCGATTGAACGACAATCCCAGGTTTTGGCGTCAGATTTAGAGCGCTCGAAGAAATTACTGCGTAAGGTCAAACAAGAAGTAAATGACTTAAAAAAACAATTGCAGACTGCGAGTGACGCGTCATCCAAGCAGATTAGCAATGATATTAATCGTAAAGAGACAGAGCTGGTAGAAGAATTAGAGCGCAGTAAAATTCTTGAGAAGCGTTTGTCCGATGCACAGGCATCGCTGCATAGCGCGCAGCAAAAACTGGCGGCGCTAGAACCAAATGGTAAACCGAAAGTTGCCTTAAAGTGGCCATCATTTGAGCAGCGAAATGAGCTAAGCGCCGCTCGAGTGCCGGCCGGCTCGATCGTTAACTTGGTTGGGGCGATTGAGAATTTTGCAAATGTCAAAGAGTTTTATATTAACGGTGATCGCTATGATTTGGATACAAATGGTTTGTTTTTAAAGTCGCTTGATGTGGGTACCGAGGTCATAGAACTCAGCCTCGAAATTCGCGATTTGCAAGGTCAAATATCGTTTAGTCAGGTTAGATTCGAACCATCCAGCGAATTGGATGTGGTGTTAGCAGCCCCGGGTTCTTTGACGCAAAAGAAATTTGAATTTGGTCGTTACCATGCCTTGGTGATTGGTAATAATTCGTATGACTTAGAAAAAGGCTGGGACCCGTTGGACACTGCTGTAAATGATGCGACCGAGGTGGCGAATGTGTTGCAAAATCAATATGGGTTCAAAGTGCGTTTGGAGCTCGACGCCGATCGCGACACTATGTTGACCGCACTTGAGGAAATGCGCAAAACACTGACTAGCCGAGACAATTTGCTGGTGTACTATGCCGGACATGGTTTGGTCGATCCAGAGAATGATCAGGGCTATTGGGTGCCGATCGATGGTTCTAATGATAGTGCGGTACGTTGGATTTCAAATGCCAGCATCACCGATCAAATACGCGCGATGACCGCGAGAAACGTCATGGTTATTGCCGATTCTTGCTATTCCGGTTCGTTAATGCGTTCCGGTATTGTCACGCTTCGAAGTGGTTTGTCTGCAGAGAAGAAAGCATTGCGCTTGAATGACGATGTGAAATTGATGACCCGTGTCGCGCTGTCGTCTGGTGGTCTTCAACCGGTGATAGATTCGTTTGATAATAGTAAACACTCGGTATTCGCTAACGCTTTGTTGGGTGTGCTCAAAAGTAATAGCGAATTGCTGGATGCGGATTCCTTGGCAACACAGGTGGCCCACTCAGTTGCGGTTGCAACCAAGGATAATGTACAGCAAGTACCGCGATATGCGCCGTTAGCGGCTGGCGGTCACCAGGGAGGCGAATTTTATTTTGCTCCGAGTAAACTTATTGATAAATAAAGGTAAATAGTTAACAACATTACTATTTTAATAGCAGTTACGCATGTTTGCATTTTGCTTGACGTTCGATTGTAAAAAAGTTAAAACTTTTTTCTGCCAAATACGTTAAGGTTATTAAGTGGCCGAATTGAGAGAGACAAATCGGTGAATTACGCAAGTATCGGTGTCCCTACAACCCTGATACAAGCTCCGGTTAGATTATAAAGATCTAATCATATTAACTGTCGCTATGGGTAGTAGCGGTTAATAGATTTAAATATGGGTACTTTCCCTATATTTGAATATTGTGTTACTGATCAGCAATTGGGTGTTGCGTCAGTAAACAACTAAATGGGAAACCTAACCATGACTTCTGTATTTAGACCATTGATGCGTCTGTCTACATTTGTGACGCTCGTTGCTGCGTTGTCAACCTTACGAACCGCAATACCGTTAAAGCTTAAGCTATTTACGGTTATTGGTTTAATGATCGAGATGACGTTTAGCTCATCTGCTTTCGCGATGACATCTTGCCCATCAACCTTTAGCGAGGTTCGTCGAAGTGATACAGCGTTGCAGTGCGATTACTTGGGAATGATTTCAGCACCACAACCGGGAACGCCTCCTCATCAAACTGCCGAAGGTCAAAGGCTTATTAATAATGCCGCTTCGATTTGTAAGGCCACACAAAGTGGTGGTACACAAGGCACGGTTATTGGTGGAGGTTCAGTTGGTAGTGATGGTGTGACATTGCAATGCCGCGTGCCATTCAATGAAGAAGAAATTGCTGCGAATCAAGCAAACGATAGCAATCCAGTCGATAACGGTCCAACGGAAGAAGAATTGGCAGCGATTGCTGAAGCTGAAGCGGAAGCGGAACGCTTAGCGCAAGAGGAACGAGAACGGAACGCACCCTTTTCGTTTGACCAACCATCCCCCTTAGCAAATCTGCCAGCTGAATCAGCGGTGGCCAGTAGTCTGGTATCGGTATGTGAGTCGCTCAGGTCTGAAACCAGCTTAAGCCCTGCACAATCAGATTTACTTGAGCGATGCATCGATATAAACCGTGAAGCTTCGGGTGCACAAAAAGTTCTGGCAATCGGCGAAGTTGCCGCGAAGCAGTACTCTGACATAGGTCAATCGCTGACCTTTTTGAATACTATTCAGGTTGGTAACATCGGTGGGCGGTTAGCGGCCATAACGCCAACCTTAAGACAAAATGCCAAGGATGTGGCATCGATCAATACAGGTCATCCAGATCAGGGACTACTCGCGAGTAATGCTCGCCAAGTAGGCGGCGCTGCGGGCGATGATAATGATGGGCGCTTTGGTGTGTTTGTATTAGGAACAACAGGTGATGGAGACAAAGATGCATCTTTGTTATCGCGCGGCTTTGATTACCGCAGTAGCTCAATGACATTGGGTGTTGATTACATGCTTAGCCCATCCGCGGTCGTGGGTATGGCCTACGGCGAAGGCAGAACTGACTCGGTTTTTAGTGGTAATACAGGCAGTCTGGATATCGATAGTAAAACGGTTACCATCTACGGCGCCAAAGCGCTAAAGAATTTTTTCACTCTCGATGCAATCATCGGAATTGGCGATGTCGCAACTGAGAGTGTGCGTAAAATGAATTTTATTGCGAATGGTAATAGCGTCGATCAATCCGCCAATAGTCAAATTGATTCGGACCAAAAATTGATCAGTATCGGGCTCACTAAGGCGTTCGAAGGTTGGTTGAATGTCGATTTGGGCGCGAGATTTAATTACGTAGAGACCGATATTGGTCGTTTTTCAGAAGATATTGATGCCAGCCAGCCTGGCTTTGGTTTAGCGCTCGAGATCGACGACTATACTTTGAAATCTTCGACCTCGGACATCAGCCTAAACCTTTCAAAAGCGTTCAGTACTAATTGGGGAGTGTTGATTCCTCAAGCTCGCCTCAATTGGGTACACGAATTTGAAGGTGGAGACAGGCAACTGCGTGGCCGTTTTCTGGCTGATACATCTACCTTTGATTTTCAGGAAAGTGGTGTTCAGCTCGCGACTGGGCAGGGTTCAAATTTATTCAGTGTGCCGCTCGAGCGATTGGACGCCGACTACGGGAACCTGTTGATCGGTGTCAACGCGCTATTGCCAAATCAATTTAGCCTGAATGCCAGTCTTAATAAGACATTGGGCATCAGCGACTTTGATCATCTTTATTGGTCGTTGTCGGCGCGAAAAGATTTCTAGCTTGGTTTAGTAGTCAGATAAATATTTACCTCAACTGCGATTTCTTGGTGCTCTAAAACATCAAGAAATCGATATGAATCCATCCTACACCGACCCTCATCATGATTATTTGTAGTACATTTATTGGTTCTTTTTTAACCCTGAAACGTTTCTCGTCTTTCGTTTTACTCGCTCTTTTACTGTTAAGCTCCTTTTCTGTTTATGCACAGGCTAACTTGGTCATCAGTAGTGTTCCAAGCACTGTTCGGCTTCATGAAAACTCAGTTCAGTATTCGGTTAGTAATAGAGGCAGTGCTGTTAGCGAGAGGTTCAGGATCCGTGTGTGGGCGTCGATAGATAACGATATTGACGCGAGCGATCTTGTGTCAACCTCAGATGTATTTCAACCACTCCCACCCCGGGTTGGCAGCAATAATCCCTCTGAAAATCATCGAATCAATTTCAGATTTCCATTGCCTCCGGAATTCACTCAAAGCCCATTTAGTCGCTTGACTGGAGACACGCTTAGCCCCTCTCAGTGGATTGGAACCAACATGTTTGCGCGGGCTTGTATTCTTAACGAAGCGGGGACTACGGAGATTCGATGCTCAAGCGCGGTTGATGCGGCGAACCCAGTTGCCGTTTTGCCTCCCATACTTGGGCCTAATGGTTTTACCTATGCGCCAATGGGAACAAGCACGGGAATAAGTTCCGAATTTATTGAACTTACCTGGCCAGTGGTTCCGGATGACAACGGGAGCCCGCTTATTGATGAATATCGTTTTACCGAGATTGACTCCAACGGTAATGAGAATCCCATAGTGGTATCGATCAACGAGCTGGAAACGTTTACCGATGCAACAGGTGTTGAGATGTTTCGAATGAGGCTTGAGGGCAGAGAGCCTGGAACACGTTATTCCTATGCCAATGATCAGTTCGTTTGTTTGAATAATGTGTGTGCTTTTACCACGGGTGTCGGTGGGGGAACTAATGATTTTGTCGGGAATACGTTTGCGATTGTGCCGGCATCGACCGATCTCGATGGCAAGGTTGTGGTGAATTGGAACCCATATGCGCCAGTCGTGGGTGGGTATAACCTCTCTCGCTGCAATGGTAATGATTTAAGTCAATGCGTGAGATTGGCAACCTTGCTTCAAACAACGTCTTATGAAGACAATTCAGTCGTGCGTGGAGAAGAATATACCTACCTGGTGGATGTATGTGACAGAGTGTCACCCAACAATTTTAGGCGCTGCCAGACAGGCACGGGTCGTTTTTTCCGGGTGGGTGTATCTAATTTGGGGCGATCCAGCCTCGTCGATCAATTTGAAGATGATGATACGGCAGGTCAAGCCACGGTGGTTTCCAGTAGCGTAAGGCAGGTTCATAGTTTTGATAGTCCTACCGATGACGATTGGGTTCAGGTAAACCTAAGTAAAGCTAGCCGACTGCGAGTTAAAACATCAGCCTTTGATAACGAAAATGCGGATACGGTGCTCAGCGTTTTTGATAGCTCACTAAATCTGTTGTTTGAAAATGATGACTCAGATCCCGTGTCAAACCCGTCGGGTTTTTCTGAGATTGAAACAACGTTGTTACCACAAGGTCGCTATTTCGTTAAAGCAACTCACTTTAAATTACCCATTGATGGTTTCCCAGCGCCCGTTATAGAGAACTACGTATTAGAAATAGAGATTTTAGATCTAAAGGTTAATATGGCGCCAATTATTCAATTGCTTCTTGAGGACTAATGCTCTGCAACGTATTGATCTAATATCTGTAACCAGATTGAAGCCCAGCAGCATGTGTGATTGAAGTTTGGATAGGTAATAATGCGAGCATTGGCAGCGCTTTGTATCTTGTCTTGCCAAACCGTATGAGTGACATTTTTATCACGCCCACCAACTAAATGGATCTGTTCCCATGGCGCGGTTTTATCTAAGTAGTCGATAGGATTAAGCGAACCCTTGAGAGGCGTATACGCGTGATATTGGGTCCAAGCATCAATGTCGAGATTGGCGTTTACGGTGACTATTTTTTTGAGCCTGTCGACACGTCCTGCAAGCAGCATCGCAATCGACCCGCCACCGCTAAAACCGATGAGAATAATGTCACGTTGGCCGCTATTAAGGGCATTGATGGTTTTTGCCATTGAGCTAACTACTTGCTCACTGTATCGATGGCTGGTCCACCATTTATTGTTTACACAATTGTCAGACTTATGCCCATGATAACAAGGCCTGCCAATGAGTACGCTGGGGTTGGGGTCAGCGTGCATTAGTGTCAAACCTAATGCGGTAACCGAAGTTGGATCATTGTTAATATAGCGTTGATGTATAAAGGGTTGTCCATCACCCTCGATATAAACGTGCAGAGCGGAACTAGGGTTCACTTTCTGATTGCTGAAGATGGAATGATCGAATACCTCAGTGCTTATGGTTTTTTCTAAAAAGCCGTAGGCCTGTGATCGTTGTTGATATTTAACACTCGGAGCGCTTACGCAGGCAGCCAGACTCAACACTAATGCGATAATTGATATCAGTTTGAGCTGCGGGTGTGCTTGCGCCATTTTTCTAATCCGGTAGAAAGTTCTGCAAGTGCAGCACGATATCGTGTTTTAAACGTATTCACCGGAATTCCAAGCAAGGATGCCAAATACGTTTCGGTTTGTTTATCGGATTTGTTTTGCCGTTGCGCCTGAGTCCAGGTTAAAAATATCAAACGATCTTCATCACTGATATCTTTATCATTGTGGTTTGAGTTGATAAGACTGTCACGTGTATGAATAAATCGTCGTCCAACATCCTCAGTCGTCAGTTTATTGAGCTCGCCCAAATGTTGCCACTGGAACGGTTGTTTCTCATCCCAATATTCAGATTCATGCCTTAGCAGAAAGACCGAACGAAGTTTGATTGCCAGGTTCGGAATGAGCTCCTTAACCAAATAGCTGATCTCGTGTTGGTTAGCAATGGTGTCGCTGACATCGTCATCAGATGATAGCAGTGCCTGACCGTTTGACTCTTCCAGAAGTTCATCCAGTGATGATTGTTTTCGTACTCCGGATTTTCGCCATTCATCTTTAAGTAGATTAGTCGCAATTGTATTTAAGAAATTAGGGAATTTTTGTCGCTCATTATAGCCGCTCAAATTTTCGATAACGCGAATCCAAAGTTTCTGCGATAAATCGTCAGCGTCGGCTTGGTTTTGTGTTAACCGCAGTAGACGCTTATTAACTGTGTTGTAGTGGCGTCGAACTAAGGATTCGAATGCTGAGCTCGATTTATTATCGCGGTAGTCTCGAATTAATTCGGAATCGGAAGGTTGCTTTGATGGCTCCTTCGAAAGTTCTTGAGTAGAAGGCGTATCCATTGGCCTTTCTGCTGTGTTATTTTTCATATTCTCATGGTCATCTTCAGGGCCTTCATACAGGCCTAAAGGGGTGCTCGGTAGGGGTTGCACTTAATCCTTATGCTACTGTCAGACGAGCTTCAAAACAAGAGCGCTGTGAACGCTAATGTGAGGCGCTTATATGCCTAATGATCGGCTGGCAAACTCTATATCTTTTAACAGCTTATCTAAATCTCTCGGTTTTGATTGTAGTGTTTGAGCCAGTTTCTCAGTTGCCGCTTTTTGTAACGGCGTGG
Organism: Arenicella sp.; assembly: GCA_965230315.1. Lineage (GTDB taxonomy): Bacteria > Pseudomonadota > Gammaproteobacteria > Arenicellales > Arenicellaceae > Arenicella. The sequence continues at coordinate 1,288,611 of CBDDKT010000002.1, read as the reverse complement.
GGTCAGGTATCGTCGCCAACGCAGTTAACGCTAACTCGAAACTCTTACCACCAAAGTTGGATTGTTGTGACTCGCGAAGGTAGCGAGACGTAATATTGGCAACAAAGAGTGCATCGCTGGCGTTGGTGATCGCAGAATTGCGGCTTGCTTGACTGATTGTTAATAGTAACGATGTCACATCCGCATCCTCAGAACTTAGATCTGATATCTTGTTGCTAAGTAAGCTAGCGGGAAGCTTGGCGAGTTGTGTGACGGCATTAGTAACCGCCATCGATTGGTTTTGGAGTGCTTCAATCTTAAGACGAGCCTGAATTAGACCCAACCTGGCAGCGACTTTGTCACTCGGCGATACCTGGCTGGTTCCCAATTGGGTGCCTCGAGTTGCCGTGACCGCATTAAGTATATAGGTGTCACATTGTTGGCAGTTGGCTAAATGCGCCGTGTCGGGGAAGTTTGTGAATCGGCTGTCGGTCATCAACATAGGGCTTAATACGGCCACCATCGCCAAGCAGGCAAAGCCCACCGCAACCGTTCTGGAAAATTCGTTGCCGAATAGCAGGCGCTTAATCTTTTCCACGATAGAAGCAGACTCTAACGACTTTTTTGTTGGTTCTGAGATACCCTCTTGGGCCGTGTGGCTTGCCACTTTCGCAGCTTCAACAATCGCATGAATTGCCTCTTCTTGCCTTGCCGATTCCGCGTGCATAGCCAAATTACTCAGAATGGAGAACGGTATATTGTCTCGAGTTTCTTGATAGCGTCGGTATAGCCGTTCAGCGTCTATGTGTTTCTTATTATCAACCATTGTTTTAATTACCCCTACAGTAATACCCAATATTTTATGTGTTCAGAGGGTATAACGCACAGCGAGCAAAATAGTTTTGAGAAATTTCCTTATTGTATATGGGCCTTATAATTGCGTTTTTTCCAGCGCGTTGTTTGTATTGATAAGTATAATCTCAGTTTAGCGCGAAACATTAATCATCACCACTGATTCTGGAAGAGACCCTTGATGCATATATCAACGCCATTAACTACTGGAAAATCATCTGCCAAAGCATGTAATAACCACCCAAACTGCAATTCATAATATGTCTGTTGCAGAATTTGATGTGGTGGTTCTCGGTGGCGGTGCGGCTGGTTTGATGGCGGCTTTCACGGCGGGCCAGCGAGGTAAACGTGTTGTTGTTCTTGAAGTATCAAACAAGCTTGGCAAGAAAATATTGATGTCTGGGGGAGGGCGCTGTAATTTCACCAATCTTGAGATAGAGCCAACTCATTTCATATGTCAGAACCCTCACTTTGTGAAGTCTGCATTGGCACAGTACTCTCAATGGGATTTTATTGCGATGGTGGCAAAGCACGGCGTTGGCTACCACGAGGAAGAGCATGGCCAATTATTTTGCGACCATACATCTAAAGATATTCTAAAGATTTTGATCGATGAATGTGTCGCGGTAGACGTCGATCTTCGGCTAAATTGCGAAGTAAGACAGGTTAGTCACGAAGAGGACTACCTAATTTCAACAAACCAGGGAGCGTTCAAGGCCGATAGCTTGATTGTCGCGACAGGCGGTCTTTCTATTCCGAGCTTAGGTGGCGCTACTGGCTTGGGTTATCGTTTGGCTGAACAGTTCGGCTTGAGTTTATGTGAAACTCGCGCAGCATTGGTGCCAATGACATTAAGCGGAAAGTGGCAAGAAGTCTCGGACGCCTTATCTGGGGTTGCGCTGCCGGTTGCAGTGTCTGTACCCAACAAAGGGTTTGTTGAAAACATGCTGTTTACTCATCGTGGTTTGAGCGGTCCAGCGATCCTGCAATTATCCAATTACTGGAACGCCGGCGAGTCGATCTCTATCGATTTACTACCTGGCGATGACGCCGCTGAACTTTTTTTATTGAAAAAGCAAACCAATCCGAACAGTATGCTTACCGGAATCCTGACTAACTTGTTGCCAAAATCTTTAGTTATTCAACTGCAAGCACGATGGTGGCCTGAATACGCTTCGTCTACGCTACACGAAATGAAAAATGACGAGCTGCAGCGTTTAGGTCGGCTATTTAACGCCTGGACCATCAAGCCCTCTGGCACCGAGGGTTATCGTACTGCAGAAGTTACCATTGGCGGGGTAGAGGTGGATCAAATATCATCTAAAACAATGGCGGTAATTGGACAGCCAAACTTGTTTTTTGTTGGCGAAGTTTTGGACGTAACCGGCCACTTAGGTGGTTTTAACTTTCAGTGGGCGTGGTCTTCGGGTTACGTGGCAGGTATAAATGCTTGAGTTAACGGCTGATGTTAAGCAAATATTCTGTCAGAAGTCTTCAATGCCCATTTGGAGTTTGGCATTTTCCTGACTTTGAAATATCTGCATTTCATTCAGGCAAAGTAACCCGGCAAGTTTGCGAACCAGAGTATTTTCATCTCGGTCGATTGAATGGTCAGCTAGCGCTACGATCCAAAGGTTCTCTAATAATTTCATGCGCTTGGCGTTGCCCCAGGTTTCGCAAATCGTCCGGGTAATTTTCTGCAGCGCATCTTCGTCCGGTCGTGATTTAGATATTTGCGCAAACAGTTCATTTATGTCTTTTTGTTCTAACTGAAATTGCTGTCTAAGCACTTCAGTCATCGTAATCAGTTCTATTCGATCAATACGACCATCCGCTTTTATTACTTCAAGCATTAGACGAGCCGTCGCAATCTTAATATCTAACTCATTCGGCTCAACTTGCTTTGATTTGCTTGCTTTAAATAATTTAAACATGGCTACACCCGTGGAATGAATTGTATTTTTATCCGATTTCGGGTTAGAACTATACGCCTTGCTAAGTTATCTCGAAATAACACATATAGACTAGAGAGGCCTAAATTGCTGTTTGGCAGCCAGCAATTTAGGTTTTCAATCTTTATTTATACACTGGCCGTTTTTCACACAGCGTCAGTACTTTTTGTTTGACTTGGTCGATTACATCTTGATTTTCGATATCAGCGAGTACATCACATATCCAATGTGTCAACTGTATGCAGTCGTTGACCTTAAAGCCGCGTGTCGTTATTGCAGGTGTTCCAATTCGTAAGCCGCTGGTAACAAACGGTGATTGAGGGTCGTTCGGAACTGAGTTTTTGTTTACCGTGATGTTGGCACGACCTAGTGCAGCGTCTGCGTCTTTACCGGTGATTCCTTGTTTTATAAGACTCAGCAAAAATAAATGATCATCAGTACCTCCCGAAACAACGTCGTAGCCGCGTTCAATAAAAACAGTTGCCATTGCTTGCGCATTGTCCACCACCTTTTTTTGATAACTTGAGAATCCAGGTTGCATGGCCTCCTTAAAGGCGACGGCTTTAGCCGCTATCACATGCATAAGTGGCCCACCTTGGCCACCTGGAAAAACCGCCGAATTTAATTTTTTCTCGATGTCAGGGTTAGACTTTGCCAGAATTAGGCCACCTCTCGGGCCGCGCAGTGTTTTATGTGTTGTGGTCGTAACGACGTCGGCGATGCCAACTGGGTTAGGATAGAGACCGGCTGCAACCAGGCCTGCCACATGAGCCATGTCGACAAATAAGTAAGCCCCTACTGCGTCAGCGATATCGCGAAATTTTTGCCAATCGATGATCCGGGAATAGGCCGAGAATCCGGCTACGATCATCTTTGGCTGATGTTCTTCAGCCAATGCAGCAACTTGTTCAAAGTCAATCATACCGCTATCGTCTAAGCCGTATTGAATCGCGTTATACAGCTTCCCTGAAAAACTCACTTTCGAGCCGTGGGTTAGGTGGCCTCCATGCGCTAGGCTCATTCCAAGTACAGTGTCGCCAGGTTTACATAAGGCAAGATAAACGGCCGAATTGGCTTGAGACCCCGAATGTGGTTGCACATTGGCGTAGTCGGCGTGGAATAACGCCTTTGCTCGGCATATAGCTAGTTGTTCGACGACATCGACGTGTTCGCAACCGCCATAGTAGCGTTTGCCCGGGTAGCCTTCTGCGTATTTATTGGTTAGCACCGAGCCCTGGGCCTGCATAACTCGCGGGCTGGTGTAATTTTCTGATGCGATCAGCTCGATGTGTTCTTGTTGTCGTTTTTCTTCAGCCGACATCGCAGCCCAAAGCTCTGCATCGAAGTCAGCGATGCGTTCGTGTTGGTTAAACATGGTCTCTCCTATAATGAGTGGTGAATCTGCCTAGCGCTTTTATTGAAAATTCCTAGGATTTAAATCTGCTTATTCGTTAGGTTTGAGTATGTGCGAGAAAGGCTTCTACTCCTGCCTGTGCTACTAATTCATCCTGATCAGGTGTTCCAGAGCTGCAGCCAATACCGCCAACAATGTCCTCGCCAAAGAAAACTGGTAAACCGCCAGCGACGATTGAAAAGCGCCCCTGATTACTGGTGTTAATGCCGAAAGCAGGCTTGCCCGGGCCGCTAACCTCGGCGTACTCGCGGGTTGATTTGCGTGCCGCTGACGCAGTAAAAGACTTACCTTTTGAAATATCAATGCTCGTAACGCGTCCGCCATCCATGCGTTGAAACATCACCAGGTTGCCACCGTCGTCGGTGATAGCGATATTCATATCAACATTGATTTCCTGCGCTTTGCGAACACAGGCTTGCATAATTACTTGCGCGTCATGCAGAGTAAGTTTTGGTGCCATCCTCATGTTTAACCTCCCTCAAGGCGTAGGCCATTACAGCCGGATGTGGTGAGTATTGGTAGGTTTGGCAAAACTCGTTTCTGCAAAACCTACCGAGAGTTCTCTGTTGCTGCTTTGGTTTAGAGCACTTTATCTAGCGTCTTTTCAAACTTAGCCACGGCACTGTCCACGTCGTACAGTTTGTCCAACCCGAAGAGTCCAAGGCGAAAAGTTTGAAAATCATCGGGCTCATCGCATTGCAGCGGAACCCCTGCAGCAATTTGCATACCTTGAGCCGCGAACTTACTACCGTTTTGAAATGCACTGTCGGTGGTGTAACTGACGATCACCCCAGGTGCTTCAAAGCCCTCTGCGGCAACGCTTACAAATCCATTGTTGGCCAAAACGGCACGTACCTTTTGTCCAAGTTCGACTTGAGCTGCGTGCACTTTAGCAAAGCCATATTCTTTGGTTTCTTGCATTACCTGGCTAAATCGAACCAGCGCATCGGTTGGCATGGTGGCGTGGTAGGCGTGTCCACCATTTTCGTAGGCGCCCATAATCTCCGACCATTTTTTTAAATCACACGCAAAACTATTGCTTTGTGTGGATTGCATCCGCTCTACGGCGTTATTGTTCATCATCACTAATCCACAGCAAGGTGAACCGCTCCAACCTTTTTGTGGCGCACTAATCAAAACATCAACACCTACGTCTTTCATGTCAACCCAGATCGCGCCTGAGGCAATACAGTCAAGCACAAATAGGCCACCGACAGAATGAACAGCGTCGGCAAGCTCTTTCAAATAATCCGTTGGTAAGATAATTCCAGCCGATGTTTCTACGTGCGGTGCAAATACGACAGAGGGCTTTTCTTGTTTGATGGTCGCTACGACCTCTTCAATCGGTGCCGGTGCAAAAGGTGCCTGACTGGATTCTTGCGTTTGGCGAGCTTTCATCACCGTACAACTTGACGGTAGATCTGCCATTTCAAATATTTGTGTCCAACGATAACTGAACCAACCATTTCGAATAACCAGGCAACGAGTATTGTTTGCAAACTGGCGAGCAACGGCTTCCATGCCAAATGTGCCACTACCTGGAACGACTGTAACGGCATCGGCATTGTAGACTTCCTTCAATGTGCTGGAGATCTCGTTCATTACTGACTGGAATGATTTAGACATGTGGTTTAGCGATCGATCGGTGTAAACCACTGAATATTCGAGTAGACCATTAGGGTCTACCGCTTTAGAAGGGGCTGTCATTTCTGTCTCCTGATAACGTTTTTAGCCAATCACGTGAAATTTCATAAATAAATAATTATAAAAATGAAAAAATGCGTGTTAATTTCATTTATCTTGCCTTAAGAGGGATTAGTAGGCAAGTGTTTGTTAGCCGAACGATTATTTATTCGTTCTAGCTGACTAAACGTTCTATCAAAAGGGGGAGGGGGTCCACAATAACGACTAAGAAATACTCGTTATACGACGTGCTTGTAGTTATTTAAACTGCCAGTGAAAATCAGCTATTCATTACTGCTTACTTCATTTTGTCGAGCAAAACATAAACAGCGCCAGTGCCGCCATCGTTTGCCGGGGTAGAGACGACTGCGATAACATGTTGATTTTTACTCAGCCAGCCAATTAGCATATTTTTAAGTACTGGTTTGCGGCCGGCTGAATTACGGCCTTTACCGTGGATAATGCGAATCGCACGGACATTGTCACGAGCGCACTCGTTAACAAAACCATGCGTTTCTTGTTTAGCTTCTCCAGCGACCAGGCCATGTAAATCAAGCTCATCTTGAATAGCGTAGTCGCCTCGTCGAAGTTTTTTCAACAAACGGCTCGAAAAGCCTGAACGTAAAAATTTGAGTTCATCACCACTCTCGAAACTGGCGCTTTCGTCAGACTCCTGAAGCAGTTCGTCCATTACTCGCTGCTCATCTAAAAGGCGTTGCTTAGGCGTTGTATCAGCGGGTTTTCGATAAGGCGCTATTTTGTCTTGCTTAAGCGGTTTAACGCCAAGCCCAAGTAATCGCGCCATTTTGTCATCTTCAGAGTCCAACTAGATTCTATCTTTTTGAATGTCAGTTACGCCTTAGATTCAATACTTTTTAGATATTTATCGGCATCTAAGGCGGCCATACAGCCGGAGCCTGCAGAGGTAATCGCTTGTCGGTATACATGATCCATCACATCACCACAGGCAAACACGCCAGGAACGCTGGTAGCGGTCGCATTGCCTTCAGACCCACTTTGAACTTTTATGTAACCACCGGCCATGTCTAGTTGACCTTCAAAAATACCAGTGTTGGGGCTATGACCAATCGCAATAAAAGCGCCGTCAGCCGTGATTTCTTTGGTGCTGTCTTCTTTGGTGCTCTTAATGCGTACACCAGTCATACCCATATCGTCACCAAGCACCTCGTCTAAGGTGTGATCCCACTCTATTTTCACATTGCCGTTTTCGGCTTTCTCGTTAATGTGATCCACCAATATGGCTTCCGCTTTAAACTCGTCACGACGATGTATAACGGTGACTTCAGAGGCGATATTTGATAAATACAATGCCTCTTCAACGGCCGTATTACCTCCCCCAACGACCACCACCGGTTTGCCTCGATAGAAAAAGCCATCGCACGTTGCACAAGCTGATACGCCTTTGCCCATAAATGCTGTTTCAGACTCTAAACCTAAATACTTGGCGGATGCGCCAGTGGCAATTATTAATGCGTCGCAGGTGTAGGTTCCGCTATCACCGGTGAGGGTAAACGGCTTGCTCTTTACGTCAACTGTATGAATATGATCAAACACGATCTCAGTTTCAAAACGTTCAGCGTGGCGTAACATACGCGCCATTAATTCATTACCGTCGACCCCCTGATCATCGCCTGGCCAATTATCAACTTCAGTAGTTGTGGTTAATTGTCCACCTTGTTGCATGCCAGTGATTAATACTGGGTTCAGGTTGGCTCGTGCAGCATAGACTGCAGCACTATAACCTGCTGGGCCAGAGCCCAAGATAAGTACTTTGCAATGTTTTGTGTCAGACATGAGTTGGAGGTGCTCCGATAGGTTTAAATAGACAATTCAGCGAGGAATTCTAATTAATTTAATGAGTGATTAATAGCGGGCAATTTGAGAATTTCAATATCCACAAGTATCGAAGTCAAAATTCCTTAATTAGCCCTCCATACAGAACCGTTAGGAATAGTGTTGATGACACATTTCGCGTTAGAATAGAGCGATTAAGTTGAGAGGTCTGCAATAAAATCATGCCACAGGCAAAGCGCAAGCAAATCAAAGAGACAGAGCAAGGGGGAGGCGGCCTTTTATCGCCTCGGGTGCGAGAGTTAGGCTCCGAAATCGTGGTGGTGTTCAGTGCCTTTCTGTCCCTCTACGCTCTGCTATCGTTACTCACCTATAACCCGACCGATCCAGGCTGGTCACATAGTGGTGGAAGTTCCTCTGAGGTCAGTAATCTCGGCGGCCAATTCGGTGCTAATTTTTCGGATATGCTATTGCACGGTTTTGGTTACATGTCGTTTCTGGTGCCAATCATGATTTTGGTTTTAGGGATTAATTTTTTCCGCCACCGTCATGACACATCAGAACCCTCCTACTTTAATCGCGTGCTCATCGCAGCTGGTTTTTTGATTACGGTCATGGGCGGATGTGGAATAGAGAACCTGCATTTCAATCATTGGGCTGAGTCAAAGCACTTTATTGCTGGCGGCTACCTGGGTGGCTGGTTGAGTGGCGGTTTAGTAGAATTATTTGGTCAAATAGGCACCACTATGTTGATGGTGGTTCTATTTCTGACTGGAGTGACGATCTTTTCTGGCTTATCCTGGTTTAGTTTGATGGACTCTATTGGTGCTGGGGTTTTTAAGCTGATAGAAAATTTCAAAGATCGTCGAGAACAAAAAGAAGATCGTGAAATTGGTGCTAAGGCTCGAATCGTTCGCCAGGAAACGGTTACCGAGCTCAAAGAGAAGGTAAAAATAGCACCGACTATTATGCCGAAAATGGCCCCGGTGGAGAGTAAAAAGCAAGACAGTGGTCGCATGGAGCGCGAGAAGCAAACAAATATGTTTGACAGCATGCATAGCTCTAATAGTGCATTACCTGCCTTATCACTGCTTGATCCGCCCGACGTTCAACAAGCTGGCTATTCGGATGACGAGTTGAACGCCTTGAGCGTTTTGTTGGTCAAGAAGCTGGCTGACTTCAATGTGCCAATTGAAGTGATTAGTGTGCATCAAGGTCCTGTTATTACACGTTTTGAAATAGACCCAGCACCCGGAATTAAGGCAGCGACCATTACGGGCCTGGCAAAAGATTTAGCCCGAGCGCTTTCAATTGTCAGTGTACGGGTCGTTGAAAACATACCTGGCAAAGCCTATATCGGCATTGAGATTCCAAACGAAGCGCGCGAAATAGTTCGTCTGGTTGAGGGCTTGTCGTCGAGCCAGTTTGAAAACATGAGTTCACCTTTGGCGTTGGTACTGGGTAAGGATATCAGCGGTAAAACTGTGATCGCTGACTTGGCTAAGATGCCGCATGTATTGATTGCTGGCACTACCGGCTCAGGCAAATCAGTCTGTATTAACGCGCTTATTTTAAGTCTTATCTATAAAGCGACGGCGCAGCAAGTGCGAATGATCATGGTGGATCCTAAGATGCTTGAGTTGTCGGTTTATGAGGGTATTCCACATTTGTTATGCCCAGTGGTTACCGACATGAGCGAAGCGGCCAATGCATTGCGATGGAGCATTGTGGAGATGGAGCGACGTTATAAGCTGATGTCTGAGCTAGGGGTGCGTAACCTGGCCGGGTATAACCGTAAAATCAAATTGGCTGAAGAAGCCGGCGAGCCTATTCTGGATCCGTTTGTGAAAGAAGGAGAGGTGGCTGAAGTATTGCAAGAATTGCCATGTTTGGTCGTTATCATCGATGAGCTCGCCGATCTCATGATGAGTGTTGGCAAAAAAGTAGAGGAGTTAATTACTCGACTCGCGCAAAAAGGGCGTGCCTCTGGCGTCCATCTTGTGTTGGCTACTCAGCGACCATCAGTGGATGTGATAACGGGTCTGTTGAAAGCCAACATACCAACGCGTATTGCGTTTCAAGTGTCTTCCAAAATCGATTCACGCACGGTAATCGATCAAATGGGGGCTGAAATGCTATTAGGTCATGGTGACATGTTGTTTGTGCCACCGGGTACCAGCCTACCGGAACGTGTGCATGGCAGTTTCGTATCTGATAAAGAGGTCCACAAAGTAGTGGAATCGCTTAAAAGTGAATCGGAACCCGAATATGATGAATCGATTCTTAGCGCTCCAAAGGAAGTGAATAATGCCTTGCCAAGTGCCTTCAGAGACGATGCAGTCAATGATGATCCAGAGAATGACCCGCTTTACGACCAAGCCGTTGAGTTTGTTACACGAACTCGAAAGGCCTCGATCTCATCGGTTCAGCGCCAATTGCGGGTAGGTTATAACCGAGCGGCTCGAATGATTGAAACTATGGAAATGACAGGCGTAGTTACGCCGGCCGAAGAAAACGGGCGTCGTGAAGTGCTTGCACCACCACCACCGGAAGATTAGATGAATACGTTCATAAACAGTGCCCGATTAACGGCTTCTCTCGCTCTATTTCTTATAGCAAGCCTCAATGCAACACGCGTATCGGCTTCGGAAGTAATGCTAAAACGTTTTTTTTCCGAGGTTAAAACCTTACAAGCTGATTTTGAGCAAAAGATTGTTGATGAAAGTGGTACCACTCTTGAAACCAAAAAGGGGGTATTTTCATTTTCTCGGCCGGGAAAATTTCGCTGGAACTATATTAGTAGTGATCCTGATTATCCAGTTGGCCAACAAATTGTTTCCGACGGGCGATTAATTACCTTTTATGAACCAGATTTAGAAACCGCAAACCAACGCAGTATGCAAAATGCGCTAGAGCAGGTACCGACCTTATTGCTGGTGCAGTCTGGTGAACGCCTTGAAGAGCATTTTTCGATTCGCGACTTTGGTGTCACTGATGGCCTGACGTGGGTCGCACTCAAGCCAAATGATGAAAATGCGGGTTATCAAGGCCTCATGATCGGCTTTTCAGAAGAGCAATTAAATTCGATTGTGCTTACCGATGGTTTGGGTAACGAAACGCGACTAGCCTTATCAAGCGTTGTCAGCAATAGTGAATTAGACGCTAGCCTGTTCGAATTTAAGCCAAGTGACGGCGTAGACATAATCCAGCAGTAATCTTTATGTTTTATTTAGCCATAGTTCTCGCTGGCGGCGTGGGTGTTTTACTCCGTTACTTACTGGGTCGAGCCACTGTTAATTTGGGGTGGGCTGCGTTACCATTCGGCACGCTAATTGCTAACCTGATTGGTTGTTTCCTGATTGGATATTTGTCTTGGACTCTAGTGCATAAATGGCAAATGTCTAGCGAAACCCAAGTTGTTGTATTAACTGGCTTTTTGGGAGGGTTTACTACGTTTTCAGCCTTCTCTCTCGAGGCTGTGACGATGGCTCAAGAAGGTGCTCCGATCAAAGCGATAAGTTACATCGGGATTAAGGTTATGCTTTGTATTGTTATGTGTTTTGCCGGGTTAATTGTGGCCAAACAGCTTTAAGCGCGTGACAAACACTTCAGCCTAGTCTAAACGGCTTATACCCTACGCGGCCGATTCTAATTAGTATCGATCGCAGAACATCGAGGCTATTTTTAGCTTCAGACTTTTTATTTAAATAATCATGATTGATCCACAATTATTACGTACTGACATTAATGCGGTAGCAGCCAGTTTGCAGATTAAGGGCCATACTCTAGACGTGTCGGCGTTTCAGGCGCTTGAAGCAAAACGTAAATCACTTCAGATTGAGTCTGAAGAACTACAGGCAAAGCGCAATTCAAAGTCTAAAGAGATTGGTAAAACCAAGGCTCAGGGGGGGGATATAGAGACATTGATGCGTGAGGTAAATTCTTTTTCGGATCGCATGAAAGAGGCTCAATCTGAGCTCGAGCGTGTAAGAGAAGAGTTGTTGGCGATGACCGATATTATGCCTAATATGCCTCATAGCTCTGTACCTGAGGGTCAGTCTGAAGACGACAATGTCGAGGTACTAAGCTGGGGAACGCCAAGGCCGTTAAATTTTGATGCGAAAGATCATGTTGATTTAGGCGAGGCGTTGAACGCGCTGGACTTTGAAATGGCGACCAAGATAGCGGGTCCCCGATTTGTGCTTATGCGCGGGGCCTTGGCACGACTCAATCGCGCTTTAATTCAATACATGTTGAATATGCATACCGAACAACACGGCTACCAGGAAGTGTATGTCCCGTATTTGGTGAATGAAGACAGCCTTAAAGGTACCGGGCAGTTTTCTAAATTTGCCGATCATGATTTATTTGCAACGCAATCTGAAGACGGCTACTACCTGATACCAACCGCTGAAGTGCCTGTCACCAACATTGTTCGCGATGAAATTTTGAAGTCAAATGAACTTCCGCTCAAATTTGTGGCACATACACCATGCTTCCGTCGTGAAGCGGGCAGTTATGGTCGCGACACTCGTGGAATGATTCGCCAACATCAATTTGAAAAAATTGAGTTGGTCCAAATTGTTAAACCCGAAGATTCGTATGATGTGCTCGAAGAGTTGACTGGTCACGCCGAAGCTGTGCTGCGAGGCCTCGACCTTCCTTATCGAAAGGTGATTCTTTGTGGTGGTGATCTCGGATTTTCTGCCGCGAAAACGTATGATTTAGAGGTGTGGTTGCCGGGTCAGAATGCATATCGTGAAATATCCTCTTGCAGTAATTTTGAGGCGTTTCAGGCACGCAGATTGAAAGCTCGATACCGAGTGGAAGAGAAAAAAACCGAGTTGTTGCATACTCTCAATGGTTCTGGTTTGGCGGTTGGTCGAACATTGCTGGCGATCATGGAGAATTATCAACAAGCTGACGGTTCAATAGTTGTCCCTGAGGCATTAAGAACTTATATGGGTGGTGCGGAAAAAATTACGGTTTAGAGCGTATTTGCATAAAAAGAACCGGACAAATGGTTGGTTTGTCTAGTTCTTTAAGTGATTCACAGCAAAGTTTGTGCAACTCTTTGTTAAATTAGACTAAAGTACTTTGACCTTGATGGCCAGATGCACTAGTTTAGAGTCCTACAACTGTAATTACGTTCAGGCATTTGGTATTGTCTGAGTGGCTCGGGGCGGATCACTTAGAAAACACCGGAAAAATTACGTTCTGGTTTGATTACAGGTTGTCGGTACTGCGAATTCGTTTAGGCGAACGAAGGCGCTAAATTATTAAAACAGGTCTTTGATAATGGTTGTGATGAATATAGTAGCTTTAGCTACTCGCAATATGTTTAGGGGTGTTGCGTTTTTTAATAATCTGATAGCAATTATGTTATTGGTTTCGTTTAGTGTGGGTGTTTCGCATGCACAGAATAGTACAGGCCAAAACGTAGATGATTTAGGCTACAAACAGCTCGACAATGGCGAAAGCGAGTTCGATAACCAAAGCGGGTCTTATGTTAAAGATTGGCGAGAAGCCGTGCCGAGAGATGAATATGATGATACCGAGTTCGGGCAGCTTATTTATAATGAAGCGAGTACACCGACCAAGCTCGAAATTCTCCGCCTTCTAAGTAAAGACACACCCTCGATGATGGTATTTATGACGGCCGTATCTATGGGCTTAGACATCGAAAGCGTGCTTCAAGCATCAATTAAGTATCAACCCGAGAAAAGCCGTGATTACGCTGCATCTGCGGTGAACCTTTTACCTGTTTTAACGGAGTCGGATAGCTACTTATATTCTGGCTATCAGCTTGACGATCTTGAACGAGAAGATGAACAACAAGCTTACTCCGTCGAAGAAGTCGTTGAGAAATTTTTTGAGGAGCGCTTGGTTCTCAGGCCTTATCCAGATTGGTTCGAAGGGCAGTTTCATTTTATGGCTTCCGCCGCAGAGTTACAGCGCTTACAAGCACCACAGAAAGACGTCCGGTGGTATAAGGCTAAAAGTACTGAGGATGTCGCTAGACGTCCCATATTCGTTTCTTTGTACGAAGCAACCAGTTCCGTCTTAATTGACGGCGAAGAACGCATTGCTCAGGCTTTAAAAAATGATCCAAATGCCCGACTTCCAGTGGTGTTTATTTTTAATAGACTTAATGAACGTGCGAGAGATGAACTTGGTTACCCGCTGACCATAAGGGGTGTACAAAATGCCTATTCTGAAAAGAAACTGATGCTGACTCCAACACCAGAGTGGCAGCTAGGCGAATACCACATGTATGCCAAGTTAGAAGAATTTTATGAAATTCTGAATATTCCTGAAGAAGAAGATTTTGAGCCAGAAACCTGGCAGAAACTGCTCGAAGAGGCCGAAGATTACACGGTTACCAATACCTCTTTTCTAATGGTTGTATTAGGGTCGGCCGATGAAGATAGCGAGCAGCAAAATACCAAGATAGCGATTACGCAAGAGCAACTTTATGCGGCTTGGGATGATCCTCGAACGGAGTCGGCGTTTCCTTATGTGGCTCCTGAAGATGGGCCTCCGGTCACCTTTAAGAATTTAATGGGTCAAGGTCTTATTTTTAACCGCCCTGATTTGATAGCAGCATTAAATGCGCTAGGAGTAACGAAAGTACCTGTTGCGTTTTACTATATCGACAGCTCTCGAGTAAAACCGTTTACAAAGGGTCCAAGACCCCTTATTCAAGCGGCAATAGGCCTTACGATTCCTCGTAGTACATTCAGTAGTGGCGGTATTATTTGTGCCTCTCCACCATGTACTGAAGAAGCCCAGTAGGCTTAAAAATAACAGTCGGTGTAACGTTGAAATTTCGTTATAGGCTTGTTGGAGAGCCTTTAAATAAAAAGATGAAAATAAAGAGAATTACGGGTAAGTTAATTCTGGTTGGAACATGTTTGGCTCTTACTGCGACTTCTGGGGTGTCGGCGCAAGTAGTAGAGAAAGGTTTATCACCAGCATCAAATACATATCGCTCATTTCAGAATGCGTCATTAGCTCGAGACAGCGGCTTAAATCAACCTCTTGATTTGCTGAATGATTTCTATCCAGCAATTACTGTGACCATTGAGGATCACGACAACGTTCGTCGTCGCCCAGGTGTTCAGGAAGAGGACCTGGTAGTGGTTGCCCAACCAAGTCTCGGGTATCGAACAAATATAGGTCGGCATAAATTCTATGCATCGTACAGTGGCACTTATACATTTCATCAAGATCTTGAGCAGGAAGATGCCGAATCCAATGTGTTCAGCGCAAATCTTGGCCTGGATTTAACACGTCGTTGGGATCTGGATTTGTTCGCAAGCTATGGAGACAGTTTCGAGCAACGAGGCATATCGGGTGGAAGGAATTTTGACCAGTTCATTAACAATGGTGTGGATTCGGGGCCAGAAGAGGTTGAGTTCTTGAATTACGGGGCCGACCTTGTTTTTGGGCGTAAAATTGGCACCTTAACAGGCGTTCTTGGCTTTGAACACAGTGAAACTGGTTTCGAAAGCTCCGATTTATTTAACGGCGCTGACGCCGCTGATCGAGACCGGGAATCTGACTCTGTTCACTTTGATCTAAATTGGCGATTCGCCTCTAAAACCTCGGTATTTGGTCGAATTCAGAGTACTGACACTGACTATGATGTTCGTGAGCCGAATCTCGATAATGATCAAGTAGATTACTTGATAGGCTTGCGCTTTAAGCCGGCTAGCGCACTTAGTGGGGTTGTGTCAGTGGGGCGTAGTGATCGCGATTTTGACGACGCAGCCCGCGAAGACTTTGATGGCAGTATCTATTACGCCAACCTAAATTACACCATAAACCCGTTTTCAACCATTGGTTTAAGCGCATCACGTTTTATTGAGGAACCTGGTGATGAAGATTCCAGCTTTTATGAGAGTCAATTTTTTGGCGTGTCATGGGATCACGCACTCACGCCACGCGTTTTGCTCAATGCGTATGTGAAATGGATCGAAGATGATTATGATATCGACCGTGAAGACGAATTCGTAGACTGGGGGCTTGGTGTAGATTATGTTTGGCGAAATTGGCTCACAGCGGGCTTGTACTATGGGGAAATAGAGCGTGAATCAACACTTGAAAGTGTGGAATATGATGATCGCTTTATTGGAATTCGGCTTAGTTCAGATCTTCGATCTTTGCTTGAAGGGCGAGGAAGAAAACGAGTTGAACCATCGTCTTATGACTATCCCAGGAAAACCAGAACCACTCAATAACTTAATCTCGGGTTAGAAATCTTAAGAATCCCATATTTGTGCAATAATATTGCGTAGTAGTAAAGTCATTAGGGAAGAGATCGGTCAGGTGTTTGGCTGACTCTTTTCATGGTGACCAATCAGAGACCTAGTTTTCCATGTTAACAATGAGAATTGAGCTTGCTAACTTTTTGAGAAATAGTGTCCGTTCGAGGGCGCTCAATTCATGTTTGGCAGTTCTCGTTATGCTTATTGCCTCTCCTGTTCATTCTTGGGCTCAGACGGCTAATTCTGCGAAAGAAGATCAAGTATCCGCATTGCTGGCCGAGATTGAGTCTGAAAATCGAACGCGCTCTGTTTATGATGTTAATAGCCGTCGAAAAATTGCCGAAGTTCCATTTGGTTCAAGTTTCAACGTGGTTAAAAATCTCGGTCGCTGGCGAATTGTAGAGTTTAGTCAGAGGACAGTACCTGGATGGGTAAGCGATGACTATGTTGCATTAAACGGTGGTCGCGCACGAATCGAGGCGAATAACTTGAATATGCGGGTAAGGCCGTCACTCGATTCATCGGTAATGCTGCAACTGAATCGTGGCTATATCAGTGAAGTAATTGGTAGACGAAACGGTTTTGTTAGAATTCTCGCCCCTAGCCGCTATCGAGCTGCTATATTTTCAGGCAGCGATGAGCAAGCCAGACAAAGTCGCGTTTCAAGATCTGGGGCCCCCATTAAAAGTGACTCTGCTCAATCAAGCGGCGAACCTCAACAAGCCGAACCGCTCAAACCGAAATTAGCTGCCGACATAGAAAGCGTCTCTCGAAGCGACCCTAAATCGGCTGCTGGAGAAACAACCAGCGCTGAGCGATTACATGTTATATCGCCCGGTGATGCAATCTCATTATTGGTGTTTGGAGAAAGAGATTTAAGTGCAAATAATGTACGCGTGCCTCAAAGCGGGCGCGTTTCTTTCCCCTTAATTGGACCGGTTGTTGTCGCTGGTCGAACCATACCTCAGGTGGAACAGAGTGTTGCTGAACTATTGGCGCAGGGTTATGTAAGAAACCCTCGACTGTCTGTAACGATGTTTAGTTACCGACCGATATTTATTCGTGGAGCAATTCAACAAACAGGTTCTTTTCCGTTTAGTGAAGGGCTAACGATCGGCACTGCTATCGCATTGGCGGGCGGCACAAAAAAATCAGCGAAACGCAACGGTGTTAGCATTCTCAGAGAAGGGAGTGTGATTCAATCCGACATAGCAATTGACAGCCAGATCGAAGTTCAGTCGGGTGACGTGATCAGCATTGAAGAAGAGGTAGGCGTTCAAGAGGGTGATGCTACCTATATCTATCTGCATGGTGAGGTCGTCTCACCTGGTGAGTACCAATTTCGGCGAGGTTTAACAGTTGAGAAAGCGGTTGTGCTCGCTGGAGGTTTTACTCTAAGAGGGTCGCGTAAGAAGATTTCAGTTACTCGATACGCAGACGTTGATGAGGATCAAGAGCCGGAAAAGTTGAAGAAAGTTAAACTTTATACTCCTATTAAACCGGGGGATATAATTAACGTTGGAGCGACTTGGTTTTGAACGATCTTGGGAACAGCGTCAATAGGTCGAGCAGCAGGCCAGCAGCCGATGTAGATTCAGCGGTCAGTGAGTGGTTCAGCACCTCAAATGAAAGTCGGCCTCAGCTCGGGTCTCAGGCATCTGGCCCAGTGGGTGACTCTCTATCAGTGACCTTGGGCGGTTTTATCCAGACCGCAAAGGATAATCGATGGAGCATCCTACTTATAATGCTGCTGGGTAGCATTGCAGGTGTGTTTAAAGCCGTTTCAGAGACACCGGTGTATCAAGCCTCACTAACAATGGCGGTTGAGCCGAGTAATAGCCGAAGCTCTGCGCAATCTTTGTTTGACCCCTACGCCTATCGTTTTTACGAAACACAGTATGAATTGCTTAAAAGTCGGTCGGTCGCCGAGCGGGTAGTCGATGAAATGAATTTAGTGGAACGAGAAGACGTTCATAAATTGTTGATTCCTCCCAGCACGTTACGCTCACTTGCCCGTGAGGTAGAAAAAATTACAGGGATCTCCTTAATCAATGATGAGCAGCCTGTCTCTAAGAAATCAGACCTTTCACCGCAGGAAAGTGAGCGAAAACGCGCTTGGCTGACTCAAATTATTCAAGGCGGTGTAAATGTTAGCGGTGGTAGTAAGACCAACTTGGTTGAAGTAAGGTTTAATTCAATTAACCCAGTATTCGCGGCCGAAATAGCCAATGGGCTGGTCGCTGCTTATATCGAAGAGGGTTTGGATTCTCAGCTAAATAGATCGCAACAAACCACTCGATGGTTCTCGCAAAGAATCGATGATCTACGAGTATCTTTAGACGAATCGCAGGCGAGGCTGCAGCAGTTCTTATTGGACGAGAATCTGCTCGACACCTCGCGCACCGAACAAATAACAACCGCTGAATTAAAAAGCTTAAACTCTGAGTATATTACGGCTAGAGCCAATTTAGATGAGATTGCTAAGCGCTACGGTGCGCGTCACCCTAAATTAAGGGAGGCAAGAGCTGAAGTGAATGCAAGCCGCACGCGCTTGGATTTGGCCTCAAAGGCTGTTTCTTCCAATCGAGAAAAACAAGTACAGCTTGAATTGCTGGAGCGAGAAGTGGATCGTAACAACGATTTCTACGAAGCATTTTTGTCTAAGTTTAAGGAAGCTGATCTTTCATCATCCGGCACACAGGTTGCGAGTGCTCGAATTATTGATAGAGCCTTGCCTCCAGGTGGGCCAATCTATCCACAAAAGCAAAGAATTATTCTTATGTGGACATTGGGTGGATTATTTTTGGGCTTAGCGCTTGCTTTCCTTCGTGAGCAATTGGACAGCACCTTCAAAAGCGGTCGCATGGTCGAGGAGAAATTGGGTATTCCCTTGTTTGGTGTGGTCCAGTCGATGGGCGACGACCTAATCGGAGTAGAGCGCCATTACTTGGAGAATACTCGTTCGGTTTTTTCCGAGGCAATTAATCACATACGGACAGGGGTGATGTATTCGAATATAGATAACCCGCCTCAAGTATTGGTGGTTACTTCTTCAGTTCAAAGTGAAGGAAAGACTACCTTGGCGTCTAATTTGGCTTTGTCTTACGCCCAACTCGGTAGAACATTATTGATAGACGCTGATCTACGCCGCCCCCGAATAAAGCACATTATTGAGACGCAAGCGACCGCTGGTTTGGTCGAATATGTCGCAGGGGTGGCCAATTTTGCGCAATGTGTGATGCGTGATCAAGACCACAAAAATTTATACGTGCTTAATTCGGGAACCACTCCGCCGAATCCGCTAGAGTTATTGTCGAGTGAAAAGTTTGAGCAAATGCTTGCCGAGCTTAGGAAAAAATTCACTTACATCATTATCGATACTGCGCCGGTATTGCCGGCGAGTGATGCGGTGGTGCTTGGACGTCTTTGCGATTCCTTACTAATGGCGATCCAATCTGATCGAACCACCCATCATATGGCCCGAGACGCGGTCAAGCGACTTAATGCCAGCAATGTGTCGGTTGCCGGATTAATTCTCACACAAGCAAACATTAAAAAAGGCAATCCATATCAATACGGTGGATATTATGGCTATGGGGCATATGCCTATACAGAGGACAATCAAGAAGCGAAATCGTGAGTTTCGTAGAATTTCAATCGGGGATATAAAGTGCTAGCCAAAAATACGGTGGCGATGGCTTTAATATAGGGCGGGATGAATAACGTTGATGGAATAAAAATTAGTAAGGCTAAGGCACTTCTCAGCGGTGTGGTAATGGTTGTTTTTTCTTTGCTGGCGATCAATGCATTGATCGCCTCCAGAAAGGTAGATGGCGAACTAGACCAGTATTCGAAGGCTAATATGTATTTAGCGTCGCAATCGATAAACGATGCGCGACTGGCCAAATTGATTGAATTCGAGTCGAAAGGATTGGAATTTATGGTCTGGGATAGTGAACGGCGCCAGCTTAGCCAAGAGCTTAGCGGTATGCTGCAACAAAGGATCAATATTAATCCATTTAATCGTCAATTGTGGGTGAGATTGAGCTATCTGCAACCAGATTCCGGAGTTGATATCACTGAACGGGCTTGGACAATTGATCGAGCGTTGCGATTGAATGGATGGGATTATTTCTCCAGAAGCCATATTAGCCACCACTGTGTTGTGGATAACGATCAGTTTCGACAGCTCAGCGAAGAATTGTGTTCGTCGCTGATTTTGAACCTTCCCGAAAAGTGGTCAGAGCGTCAACGGGCTCAGCATGTGGGGGTAAGTATCGACGTGCTCAAGAATGTTGTGCAGCAAGAGAAAGATCGACGGTACGAGCGCGAACAACAATGACCTCCGATTCTCATCAGCTAAGCCGTGCGATCCCGATACTGGATGCGTTTATTTGGTATTCGTATCTTTTAATCTTGATTGCGGTATCGTTCCTTAACGGTTTCTACAGCAGTAAAATCTGGTTGTTTGTATCTGCGTGTATTTATTGTCTTTGCGTTTTATGTGCTTTCAGCGCGATCAACGGTGGACGCTGCAATTGGCGAGGTTTGATCGCAGCAAAATACATGTTAGTACTATTGGCCGCTATGCTTGTTCTTTTGTTATTGCAAATGGCGATTCCAATAAGCTATCCAATGGAACACCTTTTATTTAGCAATTCACTGTTTGACGGCACCCCACCCGAATGGTTTCAACCGAATGCACGATGGAGTATCGTGCCACACAAAACTCGCTGGTTGTTTACCAGCGAGATATTGATCTTTTCTATCTTTACGTTGTCGATAGTGTTACTTGTCAGCCGCCGACGCTTGAAACAGCTTTTATTTGTGTTTCTATTGGTTGGTTTAACGCATGCGCTAATCGGTATATTTGCTAAATATGGCCAATTGTCACTGGTGGATACTAAGCAGCTTGACGGGCATTTTTCGGCAGCAAGAGCATGGTTTATTAATCGAAACCATTTTGCCGCGTTCGTGAGCTTATGCTTGGTTGGTGCGTTGGCCTATCAGTTAAAGAACCTCGCTTCCCAAACCCGAAGATCATTTCGTTCACTTTTTATTAATCAATTACTAAGTTTTAAATCAGTATATTTGCTTGGCTTGATAGTGGGTTTAGTTGGCTTAGTCTTATCTCAATCTCGAGCCGGGTTTTTGTCGCTTCTAGTATCCATGTTCCTGGTTTTTCTCAGCGTCGGAAAAACCACCTTGGCTAACACCATTAAACTTCAACGGCGTTCAGTGTTGCTGCCTATTGGGGTGATCGTCACTACCATACTGGTTTACTTTGGCGGAGAACTATTAACGCGTTTTTCGTCTGACTCTTTATTGGGAGAGCGCACAGCACAGTGGTCGCTCACTTGGCAAGCTATTAAGCCTGTTTGGCTAATTGGATACGGTGGCAATAGTTACGCCGATGTATTTCAGACCGTTCGTGGTTATGAAGATTTTCGTCAGGTGTTGTTTAATCAGGCACATAATGACTACCTGCATATCTGGCTAGAGCAAGGCTTACTTGGATTAAGCCTTTGGCTTGGCTTATTGATGCTGGCAATTCGCAATGCTTATATAGGCATTGCGAATACTACTAGCACTCTTGTAAGTGCAACGTTAATTTCCAGTTTGGTGGTTATTTTTGCGGCGTTGGCTCAGTCGCTTGTCGATTTTAATCTTCAAATCCTTAACATTCGATACTACTTTTTTGTAATAATATCGCTACTATTCTCAGTGCCAACCATTCGACAAAGAAAAGGTACTCCTGAAAACTCAGTGCTGGTTTAGTGCCTTAGTTGGGCCTGAGCTTGGATTAACATCGACTGCGAATGCAGCAAACAAATATGAGCAAAAAAATACTGGTAACAGGCGGAGCCGGATTTCTCGGATCACATTTATGTGAGACGCTTCTGAAAAATAATAATGAAGTCTTATGTGTTGATAATTATTTCACTGGCAATAAGACCAATATTTTACCGTTGCTGGATAATCCCCGTTTTGAATTGATGCGGCATGATGTTACTTTTCCTCTCTATGTTGAGGTAGACGAAATTTATAATTTAGCCTGTCCAGCGTCGCCAGTGCATTATCAGCATGACCCCGTTCAAACTACGAAAACCAGCGTGCACGGAGCGATTAACATGTTAGGCTTGGCGAAACGTGTTAACGCCAAGATTCTTCAGGCATCAACCAGTGAAGTTTATGGTGATCCAAGTGTTCACCCACAAACCGAAGATTACTGGGGTAATGTTAATCCGATTGGCATTCGCTCATGTTATGACGAAGGAAAACGTTGCGCTGAAACGCTGTTTTTTGATTATCACCGTCAACATGATTTACGTATCAAGGTTATGCGTATTTTCAATACTTATGGCCCGAGAATGCATCCAGATGATGGTCGTGTAGTATCAAATTTTATTGTTCAAGCTTTGAAAGGCGAAAACATTACGATTTATGGTGATGGTAGCCAAACACGCTCGTTTTGTTATGTAGACGACCTTGTGCGGGGTATGGTCGCATTAATGGAGTCAGGCGATGACGTAACGGGGCCGATAAATATCGGTAACCCGAACGAATTTACCATATTGGAGCTTGCAACAGCTGTTAAGGGAATGATTGATACAGACTCTGAGATTGTATTTAAAGAGTTGCCAAGCGATGACCCAAAGCAACGCAAACCCAATATTGGTCTAGCGTCTAAGCACCTCAATTGGTCGCCAAGCGTTGAGCTCGAAGAGGGTTTGGTGAAGACTATTGAGTACTTTCGAAAAGTGGTTGTCGTTTAGAAGTACTGTTCAAATGCTTAGTTGCAGCGATTGATGTCTCAATTACGTGCCGTACAATATCGGTGTTTTGCGTCTGATGGGCGATTGAGTATGGACATTTACGCTGACTCTTTAGAGTCGGCTATGAAGCACACCAATATCCAAGTTAGTTCTTTTACGCCCGTCTCGTCATTTGAAACGTATGCAAATAATGCTCATGTAATGCGTTTCCTGCGCTACTGGCAATACCCAAGAATGGTTAGCACCGTCAATGCGGATATCCATCATGTTCTCGATCATGGGTATGCTCATCTGCATCCAAAACTGAACGCAGGTAAAAGCTGTGTGACAGTACATGATTTGATTCCTCTATTGCGTTGGAAAGGGGTTATCGATGACCCAGAATTGAAACGCACTCCACGCAAGCCATGGCTTAATCTGAAATCTCTTTCGTACCTCAAATACTTTGATAGGGTTATCGCTGCAAGTCATAACACAAAAGCGGATTTGATCAAGTATCTAGAATTGCCGGATGATAGAGTTGTTGTGATTCCCCCTGTTATTAACTCTGTCTATAAGCCTTTTGATGAAGCCGAAGTGAGCCAGTTTGCTGCTAAGTATAAGCTGGATAGAAGCCGTATTTGGATAATGATCACGGGTAGGGAGTTTTATAAAAATCATATCGCCAGTCTAAAAACGCTTAAGCACCTGATTAACTCTGGCAAGCATGATGTCCATATGATTAAGACGGGTGCTCATAGTAAGGAGTTTGATGACTCAGTGTCTCAACTTGGTTTAGACGATAGAGTCACACAGCTGTTTTTGAGTGGGCCTGAAGAACTTGCGCTACTCTATAATTATGTGGATTGTGTTTTATTCCCGTCCTTGTATGAAGGATTTGGCATGCCCGTCGTAGAAGCGCTAGCCTGCGGTACGCCTGTTGTGTCTTCTGATAGCGCCTCATTGCCAGAAGTTGGTGGCAAGCTAAGTCTTCGCGCAAATGCCCACGATGTCGAGAAGTTGGCGGACAAGGTAATTAGCGCGGTATCGGATAATGGGGTTAGCAAAATGGTTAGGCAGGATGGACCTGATTGGGTACGTCAATTTAGAGCGCCAGCGGTCGCCAGACAATATGAAGATTTGTATTCAGAATTGGTGTTAACCAATTGACGCTTGGCCTTGAATAAGTGAGCAACAAATGACACAGAAATTAAGGAATTTACTGAGTACGCCAATTGGTCATGCGCTACTTTCAAAACGAAACGACGATGCATTTATTGCAGCATTTCCTCGTTCAGGAAGTACTTGGCTTCGGACAATGTTAGTGAATGCGATCGATTCAACCGCAATGAGTAACCCAGATGTTTTCAATGCACGTATTCCGGCTGTATCGATTCGCAATGCGAAGAATATTAATGCTTTAGAATCCCCCCGAATAATAATGACGCATAGCGTTTACAGGCGATCAATCAATAAAGCTTTGTATTTGGTGCGTGATGGTAGAGATGCCTTTATTTCTTCCTATCACTATCACGTTACTCGCAATAAACATCGATTGAGTATGGATGACTACTATCAGCAATATAGAAACCACTATTACGGTCGTACCTGGGAAGAGCACGTAGAATCATGGCTAGGGGATGGGCGCAATGAGCTTGGAGTGAACAGTATAGTTGTGAAGTTTGAAGAACTAAAGCATGATCCAAAGAGGTCGTTAAAGCGCGCAGTAGGGTTCTTTGATCTGGATATTGATGAAACAGCTCTAGACAAGGCAATCGAAAACTCAAGTTTGGATAAGGCGAGAGCGATTGAGCAACAGCGGCAGGGGGTAATCGTGGACAGGAACGCTTCTTTCTATCGTGGTGGGCGTTCTCAGCAATGGCAGACGCAGGAACATTCGGCTGTTATTACTAAATTTCAACAGAACGCTGAACGGGCGTTGGCGCTAGCCGGGTACCTTGACTAATTTTGTTTGTGGTGCTGTTCTTGTTTGATTAACGAGGGACCAGAAGACCATAAGTAGCTTGCCCACACTATGCCAAGAATATCACCAACCAGAGTCAGTGGAATCCACCAAGGTTGCTTTAAATGAGTACGCGTGATAACTCGTTGTCGCACGCGGTGAACGATTCGCAATAGCTTATTATTTATGCGTTTACTGCGTAGAATATAGTAATAAGCGCCAACAGCATGATGTGGTTTCATTGTTTTTAGAAAATGACCATAAGTACGGATTCCACCTGATTCTTCTTTCAAGTGATGCACCGCTGCGTCGGCACAATAGACGACATCTTGACCGGCATTTAATACACGGTCGGAAAATTCGCGTTCGTAATCATGAGCGGTTCCAACAAAGTTTTGATCAAAGCCTCCAAGCTTAAGGGCGATATGCTTGTTGATAAGAACATTGCAACCAATGAAGTATTGGGCGTCACAGTTTTGCAGGCCATTAAACGAAAAATTTTCTGTGGAATTATTGTTAACACCTTGCTCATCATCCCAGGGTTGCACGACTCGACCTGCTACGATACCGAAATGGGCGTTCGATATAAGTGACTGATACTCTGAGAGCAAGTTCGGAAACGGTTTGATATCGTCGTCGACGAATAGCACATAATCCTTGTTCGCCGCGCTTAGGCCGGTGTTCATTGCGATCACCACCGACGGCTTGTCTAGCTTAATTAGCTCGATCGTGTTATCCGAGTGCCACGTTGATAATTGATCTGCAATATGATCGACATGCTGCTCAGTTTGGTCTACCACGATAATCTGGATATCGTTGCTAAGTTCACGCAGATACGTGATCGTGTCTAGTAGTACTTGGCCACGGTTATAGCTTGGGATGACAACACTGATGTTAAAACTATTTGTCATCGCTGAAATATACCTGAACTCAAACCACTAAAAAAAATAGCGATCAGTTTCGTTCGTGCTTTCCAGTGCCATGGATAGGCACTGACTGCCATACGCAAGTATTTTTGGCTGGCTTCTCGGTTAGATTTAAATAAATTGGATCCCAGAAAATAGTAATAAGCCGAATCCGTCATGGCGCTGGAAACACTTTTCGTTGTGTTCTCATCAGTTGCCGCGTAGGTAGCCAGCACATCATTTTCATTGCCATTACTTTGTCGTGCGTTAATACAATCAATAATTGCCTCAGTTGCTCGTATTTGTTGTTTGCGTTTCAGCATACTTATAGAATTCTTAGCTACAACTGCTTGATAATAGATTTCCATGATTGAATGATGTTCGCCGACCTCTACCAAGCGCGACCAGAGATCTATATCTTGCGCCACTTGAAACTCAGCTCGATAGCCACCTACTTTTATATAAGCATCGCGCCTGAACATTACGCTACCGTGATGGGGTGGGCCGCTTAGAGTGTGCATAGATGTCTGCTTTAAACCATTTTTAGCATCGGTTTCAGATTGCGAGACTGTGTAAACGGTTTCGCCGCTCGGGGTTACAAAGCGTGTGGCGCATGAGAGCATCGAGACTTCGGGGTTCTTTTTAAGGTAGTCCAGTTGGCACTTGAGTCTACCTCTTAGGGAAATATCTCCGTTATCTTGTCGAGCGATGTACTCGCCCTTAGCAAGCGCACAGCCATTTATGAGCGCCTTAGTGAGGCCTTGTCTTTCTTGATCGAGGACAAATACCGAAGGGGCAGTGACTTCAATTTCATTCAAAATGGTCGCGCTTTGGTCGGTCGAACCATCGTTGACGATAATAAATTCGAAATCCACATCGGTCTGACTGAGGACACTCTGAACCGACGCCTTTAATTCAGTGGCGCCATTGTGAACGGCCATAACAACTGACACAATAGGGTTATTCATTAAATATACCGCCGCAAAGCGCTGGCAAGCTTGGCCATGTTTTGCCAGCCAATAAGCGATGATACTGCTGAGTATAATAGAAACTCGCTGGCGTCCAATCGACCGAGTGATCTTTCGCTGCACAATCGCATTAGGCTTTTTGCCTGTGCCACCAGGCCATGTTGTGCACACTGGCGAGCTAACAAAAATACCATGCGATTAAAACGTTGGCTTTCTTCTGTTTGCTTATCAAGGTTGCCGCGAAGGGCGCTTCTGTGAATTTCATAATAGGCAATTGCCTTATCAGCTATTTTGTAGGTCTGTTGATGAGAGATATTGCCTAAGTGCTCCTGGTCGTGTCGTCGAATAGTAACCAGTGTCTCGTCACAATAATGCAGTGCTACATCGTAGCTGGCCACTCGGCAGTCATATTCCCAGTCTTCTTGATTTCGAATGTCTAGCCAGGGCCCGGCTTTATTTAAAAGCGATGCACGATAAAGTGGGACGGGTGTGCCCCAAATCCGGCCTGCCAACATTGTCGGAAACATCTTATCGAAGCGTTCAGAAGTTCGCATCCAGGCGGCATCAAGAACATTGTTTTGCATATCACAGAGTTGTTGAACACAGTACGACACGTCGCAGTGTTTATCTCGATTTAGACCGGACACCTGTTTAGCAAATTTTTCAGGATGCAGTAAATCGTCACTGTCCAAATATTGAATAAATTCACCCTTAGCGATTTTGCGGCCTTTCTCCCGAGCTAAACCGGGGCCGGAATTTTCAATGCTAATTGCCTGTGTATTTATGTTGCTTGCAGCAAGTTGCTTGGCAACCTCTAAGGTATTGTCTGACGAACCATCGTCGATAATAATGATTTCAATCGATTGGTAACTCTGATTGAGAACGCTCTCTACCGCCTCACGTAGCATACGCGGGCGATTGAATACCGGAATAATAGTGCTAACAAGACCTGTCTGCATGTTACACCTTAACTCCTAGAGCTCGACTCCAGAGCGACAAAATCAGAATTCTCCAAGCAAGGTTTCCAAATAAGCTAATCGAGTGTGGAAATCCGTAGCCTTGCTTTCCCTGTTCAAAATAAAGTTCCATCGCTCGTCGCAGTCCAAGTTCGTCTACCCACGAATTAGGTGCGAGAACAATGTCTCTGGCATATTGTTTGAATTTCGGTGAATCTTCCATCCAGTTTGTGGCTATGCCAGCGCCGAATTTGCGCCTCTCAAGTATTTCGTTTGGTAATAGCTTATAGCGCTTGGCAACATTCTTAAGTATTAACTTTTCATCATTTGGTGAGATTAGCTTATCTCTTGATATGGTGTATGCAATATCGGATATTCGAGAGTCTAGAAATGGCGTTCGAGCCTCGATGCTGACCGACATGCTTGCTTTATCGACCTTCATGACGTAGTTGTTCGGGATTTGATTACGTGTTTCAAATAGTCTAATAGCGGAAAACAAATCGTTATTACATTGCGATAAATACGATTTCATAAGTGCGCGAAATCGACCAAAATTGCGACCATATCGGCGCCCGGCGTATCGACGGTATAGTTGAAAAAGCTTCCAATCCAGAGGCCTGATGGAAGTATCTAAGGAATACTTAAATAGATTGTATCCGCCAAATAATTCATCGGAACCTTCGCCAACTAGCACAACTTTCATTCCTTGCTGTTGGCATTTTTTATAGAGCAGTCGGGTTGATACCATGCCCCAGTCTGCGAAAACATCGTCAAAGTAGGCCGCGGTATCGCTTAAATCATCGAGAATTTCGTGAGGCTCGATCAATATATCTTTATGATTCGAGCCAATATAATCACTGACGATGCGCGCGAAAGGGCGTTCATCTACCTGTGAATCAGCGAAACCCATGCTAAAAGTGTGTATATTTTTATATTTCGAGGCAATCGAGGCGATCAGGCTCGAATCAAGGCCGCCTGACAGCAATAAACCGACCGGGACATCAGCAACCAGGTGCTCTTTTACAACGGTGCATAAAGTGTCATAAAGGCGCTCTTGCAATTCGCTATCAGCATACTCTTTGGGTACTAACTCTGGTTTATAAAAGCGAATCTGGTCTGAGGCAATGCCATCTCGAATTTCAATTCGATGACCGGGCTGGAGTTTTGAGACTCCTTCAAAAATGGTATCAGTTTGGTCAAAGCAATAGCCAAATTCTAAATACTGACTAAGACTAGCGCGTGATACTGACGCCGGAAATTTTGGGAGCGATAAAAATGCTCTAACTTCTGAGGCAAAGGCTACTCCTTTACCACCGGTAATGTGCCAATAATAAAGCGGCTTTATGCCAATAGGGTCACGAAACAGGTGCAGAACCTGTTTGCTCTCTGACCAAATAGCGATCGCGTACATTCCTTTGATTCTGTCGGTAAAAGCGAGCCCCCATTCCAGGTAACTTTTTAAAACCACCTCGGAATCAGATTGCGAGATAAATGTATGTCCTTTTGATTTGAGTTCCGATTTTAAATCTTGATAGTTATAGATCTCACCGTTGAGTATCATGACATCACCAGCATCGCTAGTCATAGGCTGATTACCAGCGCTACTCAGATCGATAATGCTTAGCCGATTGTGACCCAAATAGATGCAACCATCATCACTGTGGAATTTCCCCGTAGCGTCCGGCCCACGATGATTTTGTGAAAGCGTGAATTCGGTTGCTATCGGGCGAAGCTCTTCGCTAATAGACGCCGGTATTTGCCAGCCACTTAACCCACACATTAGTCGGTACCCCGATTTTCAGAATTCGCCAAGAGGTCGGCTATTCTCTGAGTTGCTGGGATCTCCGACAGTCGATCATACAGCGCTTTTGTTTCTGAGGTGAAAGGACTGAGCTTTTCCGATTGAGACTCATGCCATAAGTGTACCAGTGGAAGATAACCAAACAACCACGCATTCTGAGTTATGGCACGCTCCCAGAATTCGGTGTCTTCTCCTCCCCAGCCTATAAAGCGTTCGTCAAATCCGCCGATTGTTTGAAATGCTTTTTTT
Source organism: Arenicella sp. (assembly GCA_965230315.1). Classification (GTDB taxonomy): domain Bacteria; phylum Pseudomonadota; class Gammaproteobacteria; order Arenicellales; family Arenicellaceae; genus Arenicella. The sequence goes on along the minus strand of CBDDKT010000002.1, from coordinate 1,259,052 downwards.
GATGCGCCAATCGAGCCACCACCTTCAGCGTTCTGCATGATTGAATCGATCGTCAACGATACGTCAAGATTTTCTTCTTGAACGAATTTCGAACTCGACTCTTTAGACAAATAGAAAATAAATCGTTTAAGGTTAATAAACTCGAAGCCACGTTGGTAAAGATCGAAGGTATGGCGAGCGTAACAACGTGGAATGAGTAAATCGTTGTCGTGAAAAATAAGGCAGTCCGCACTGGCGTGTTTAGCACCAACATTAAATGCCCACGATCTGGAGTAGGCTGTATCAGGTTTATCCACAGGGGTAAAAATATAGCTAACCCATTCTGGCAAACAATCTTTAACGAGTGGCGCCACATCTTGTTCCACAACGATACACTCTACCGAACAACTTTCTTGCGCGGCTATCGACTTTATTGTTTTTAATAATAGATCGATTCGAGACTTGCCTCGATGACCAATAATGAAGCTGACATCCGCCGAAGACTTAGTCACAGTATTGCTACCGGATAATGCGATCGGAAAGGTATTTAGTGCTTTCGCGAATAACCTCTTAGCGAAAACAGGGAATACCTTTGGCAAATAAAGGTCAGAGGTCCATTTCCAGTTACACTTTAGCCCTATATGGTTTTCATGCGGTTCCAGCGCTTCGCCTCGATTATGAATATACAACCATGCCGGGCTTTCACTGATAGGTCTACTACGGACCAAATAGTAACAATACGTCGGTACTTCGAGCACTAAGGCTGCCAGATATTGTCTTAAAGATAGCTTCATCAAATTTGAACCTACAGTAGGAAGTCTCTAGCTATTTTATTAGGTGTTAAGTACATTCGATAAATCAAGACATTGAGGTCACTAAAGCGACTTAAATCAACGGTGCGTGTTCAAATATAAAACTCAGTAATGTCATAATTTTATATCTTTCACCAGGTGGCAACTACTGTTCAATTGTAATTACGATGTTAGAGTTCAGTGTATCTTAATTTAGTTTCGCAACGTAGAATCTTTGTCCTATTAGATTAACCGATTGCGCTTGCAACAAAAGGCATGGTCAGGCTATGTTAGCGCCCCGAATATAATTGTTTTCTAACTCAAAAATGCATAAAACGGCGTTAGTAGTAACAACCATTTCCAGTCCTAACAGAGTGCTCAAAGAACTCGCTTCGGGAGCAATTGAGAACGACTGGGCCTTCTATTGCGTTGGTGATCTTAAGACGCCCGATAGCTTTGTGTTGGATGGCTGTGAATTCATAAGCCATCAACAACAAATGAGTGATTCAACTCAGCGGCTCTCTCAGCTACTGCCAGACAATCATTACGCGCGAAAGAACTACGGATATTTGAAAGCCATTGCCAGTGGTGTTGATGTCATCGTTGAAACCGACGATGATAACTTCCCGTTGCCCCGCTTTTGGCAAAACCATCAGTCAGAGTTTCAGTCTGAATTGTTGCAAGGAAATACTAAGTGGGTAAACGCATATCAGTATTTCACAAACGAATTAGTATGGCCCCGAGGTTTTCCTCTTGATCGGATTTTGCAGCCAGTCAGCGAAAGTACAAATTCAAACGTGTGTGCTGTTAATTCTCCGGTACAACAATTTCTAGCCAATGGAGATACGGATGTTGATGCAATTTTTCGCTTGGTACTCTCTAATGAGATAGAGTTTAAAGACCGGGAATATCCTCTGACCCTCGGAAGTGGGATGTGGTGCCCATTTAATAGTCAAAGTACTAAGTGGCATAAAGAGGCGTTTAAACTCATGTACTTACCGTCGTATTGCTCATTTAGAATGACGGATATATGGCGATCATTTGTCGTCCAGGCCTGTTTATGGGCAAATAATTGGAACCTCACGTTTTGCAATGCAAGCGTTTATCAGGACAGGAACGAACATAATTTAATCAAGGATTTTGAAGACGAGATACCAGGGTATTTAAGCAATGATGCTATTGCCGAAGAACTGAGCAAATTGCCGCTCAAATCTGGGGAAGATGAGATTTTGTCAAATTTGGCGCTCTGCTACCAAAAGTTAATTTCGTTGAACTTAATTCAGGCTGCCGAAGAACCCTTAATCGAAGCGTGGGTTGAGGATCTGTCTGGAATACAAAGCTAAGGAGAGTTGGTTGGATGAAGTCCTCATTAGTGATTATCTTTAATCAAGATTTCTCTAAAAATATTGAAAAACTAGAGGTCCTCTACTCAGAGCGGTTCGATCGTATTCGATACCTAGTACCGACCACATTTGCAAGATTAACAACCCAGGGTTCCCGTACTGGGCGTTTACCCATAGGCCTATATTTAGCGCTGGATTACAGTTTGAAACTCATAAAACGGGTTTTCAAGCGTTACAGTAGGTTCAGTATATTAGGTTCGGAATATTATTCTGAAAATAAATCTAGAATCTTCGAAGTGATAGGCGACCAGTATTTTTTCTACCACTATATCTCCCAGGTTTCGTCATTGTTACTAAATGATGATTCCGAATGGTTCTGGTTTGTAGGTGACGATGCGATTTTGAATGCACAAATCAATCAAGAAAACTTTTTCGAGTTTTTTGATGTTGATGATGATGTTGACGCTATCCTATGCAAGCCAGTTATTGGCACGGATGATTGGCTAAGCAAGATTCAGGGTGACGTCGCTAGCGCAAATAAAAAGATAAAGTCAATAATTGGCACGAATAGGCCATATGAGCAGAAATTGGATGTAGAAAAGGAAGATCCTGAATCGGAAAATCAACACTTATGTGTTGCTTGTGCCGATTTTTTTGGTGTTCGAAGAGATGTTCTAGAGCGCATGCTGGTGGATTTTGATCGATGTCTCGAGGAGCGTGTGTTTGTTGAGATCTGCGTACCAAACGTTATGTTAAAGCATGCAAATAAGCCAACAGCGTTCTCCGAATTTACTTGGATTAGCCAGCCTAGTGATGACGAGTTAAACAATATGGCAGACGAACTATTGAGTTCAAACACTGTGTTTGTTCACCCGATGAAATTATCGTCGATGTCTCTGGGTGATCTCAAAAAGATCTCATTGTAGGAACATAAAGACCTCGTGACGTCTCGCCAATAAATTCACTAGTCAGTTTTTACATCCAGTCAAATTTTTGCCCGATCAATTTTTCAAGGCCGTTATTCTGGTCTTGGTAGAATTGTATTAATCCATCAATAGAGTTGGCTGGAACTGTGTGTTTATTATCACCAACAAAGCTCGGTGCCAATTGATGTGGCTCCAGTTCGTGTTCTCGCAACCCCGCAAATGCGGTAATTTTATTTAAGCAGGCTTGAGTCGAATTCTTGAGTTCATCACTGTTAACCACCATTGTATTCTCAGGACCGAATAAGTCTAAGTAGTGACTTAGTTGAGCTTTATACAAACCGAATTCGACAATGGGAAACTCTATGCGTCCTCTTGATTTCAGAACATTGATTTCTTCTTCTATATCGGCCGCAAAATCTTTGCCAAAAGAGGTGCAGCGAGGATGAATTTTTAATTCTGAATTTGTACTATTTCTTACCCAGTTTGCTTCGAAAAACCAGTTTGGGTTAATTTCAAAGTACTTTTTGTACATAAACCAAGACGATATCGCTCTAGAGATTGGTTCTCGTAAGATTGCAACGATTTTTGCGGTTGGGTAGAGACTATAAATACGGTTAGAAGTGTTCGCCGCGTCCAGCAAATAAGTCGGAGAGATATCCACAGAGCTAAACCGGGCATTTCTGCCATATCGAGTGGGAAAGAACCTTAGATACTCATCTCGCGACGGTGATCGATTCCCTAAACTTGTAAAATAATCAGTTTCTTTGGTAATAGGTACGTCAATATCGGGGTGATATGAAAGATATTGATACAATGATGTAGTGCCTGCTTTTTGAGCACCAACCACAATCAAATTTATTTCTGGAATGCTCTCGCCCAAGATAGCTCGCTTTAGTCGCATAAACGGGGTTTGTACGAGTCTACGAGAAAGATTTAGTACTCTATTGATCACGCTTATACAAATATTCGTCGAGGTTGATAAGCTTTATTTCATCACGACAATAACTGTGAGGCCATGCAGACGTCATTTTTTTACGAATAAATAGTTGTCGAAACTTTTCAGCATAGCGAATGCCCTTGAATCCAAATATCGACTTAGCCAGTCGTGTTAAACGGCTGTGATCTTGAACATACGGCGTTCTTGAAGAGTAAGGTTTCGTGGGTAATTTGCTTATCGCTCCAAAGCAATTCGCCCACCAATCTACCGACTTCTTGATGGAGTATTTTGTCTCGACCAAGGTTAAAGCATTGCGGTTTATCGCGGTATGCAATTGGAAATTTTGCGCATTTAGAATTTGATCAACCGCTCCATTGATATCACCAATGTCGAACAATAAACAGTTTTGCTGGTTGATAAGACTGCCTTCTTCGAGGTAACCCACATAGCGACTTGAAACAACGGTCACGCCGTGGCTCATTGCTTCCCATGCAACTATCGGCCCTGTTTCCCAACTTGAGGTTAGCAACAATACGTCACACTTCGCATAAACTTCGCTCGCTACTAATGACGAGTCAAGAACACCTAAATATTTTATTTTACTTGCATGCCTACTTTCTTCTTTAAGCCAGCTTTTAAGTTTAGGCATATCCTCGCCAGAACCTGCAATGAGGATCTCAATATTGTCTAACTCAACCAGTAGCCTCGAAAAAATGGTAAGTAGATCATCGATGCGTTTTTGATGCTCTTCTATTCTTCCTACGTAAGCTACGCGGAACTTAGGCTCTTCTTTTTTGGGTTTTGGCGTTATCGAGGGTACGCCGTAGGGTGCGTAAAATGATTGCTCACTTGCTATCCCGGTGTGTAGCTCTACCAGCTTCTGCGTGAGACGGTTAGTTGAAATAACGGCGTCGATAATGTCTATATTAGTTCGAATGCCGCTTAGCAGGTCGGCTTGTATTCCGTGCAGAGTTGCAACAATTTTGGCAGTCGTTCTGCCATCTCTACGGAGGTTATTAACCGCTTGGTAGACGTCATAAACATTCACCACCACGACAATGATGGGGTCAACCTTTTGGACTAGATTTTCGATTGCCGCTATGCGCCCTTCGGTAGTGGCGGTAGATCCTTCGATTACTTCGGCATGCTCCATTGGATGTACCGCCAGGTATTTCTTAGCGTCGTTGGCACAGTCGCTCGGGAGTCCTATTACCGTCTGATAATTATACTGTCTAAGACTAGGCAATAAGTAGTCAAGCCAGGTTTGTACACCACCTAAAGGGTAAGCAGAAGGCGCGATGAACAGTATTTTTTTATTAGAAGAAGGTGACATGCTATTGGGCGATTACGACTTGGGGCTGGCAACTAACCATTGCATGGTTCCAGGGCGCTTTTCGTCAATAAGTTCGAGCTTCAGATGATTGGAAATTGAAATGGAGTTGGGAAAGTCGTCGAGGTGTCGAGGGGAGCTGTCAATGATCTCTATCTGATGTGAGTCTTTAAATAATCCTACCAAAATTTCCAAACAACCCGGCCGACAAAAGTCATGACTCTCGATAATTAGCTCAGTTTTTTCTAGCAGTCCGACATTTCTTGGACTCAGTATATCCAGTTCTGCACCTTCAATATCTATTAACATGAGGTCCACTGAGGTTGAGTTTAGTGTGTTCCATAACACGAGCTCATCGCAGATACCGTTAATATCGACGTCCGCGTTGAATTGGTTCGCATCGATATTGTCGGCGATCAGTTTGCGGCCAGATTCAAGCGATTCGAATACGATGACTTTGTGTGTGTTAGCTTGCATGGCACACCCCAATGCATAGTAGCCTTCGGCGGCGCCAATATTGCAGATAATGTTTGGTTGCCGTTTTAAAGCATGCGATAAAACCGAATGAAGTTCCTTTTCATAGCTACCCAAAAGTTTCGGTATTTCCGAGCCAAACACGTTTTTGTTAACCAGTTTTAAACCTTTAAAAGGCCCCGCTATAACGGTTCCATTAGTGGAATTAAAAACCTTGGCTTCGGCTCGCGAAATCGAATAGTCGAGTATTGCTTGCTTTGAAGAATGCTTAATGTGTCGTAAAAAGTTGAGCATGATTAGTGTGGCTCGTTATTCGCTGATTTCCACTTAAGAGTCGGGAATAGTAGGCCCAACCGACCTGAGTCAATTGGGCAATGCTCAGGAGAGATAGTGATATCGAGATTTGCTTCTTCAAATATGCGCTCGCCGTTCTCATTTGTCGAATGAACAAATACCGTTAATATGTAGTTGCTCGGCTTCAGTAGTTCTGCGGGAATTGAGCAGACCAGGGTTTGACGACTCGCTTTTGTATAGTCACCCAGAAAGTCTTTATCCCAGGACGTGAATAAAACGTTTCCAAACACATCGGTTATTCTTACCGCAGGCGTGATAGTGCCATTTTTCTTATTTTGGAGTTCAATCGAAACGTCAATGTTTTCGTTATATTGAAATAAATTAGTATTAATTTCAGAAGCATTGAATAATCGTATTTGCTTTAGATGCTCTAGTTGATCATCCTGATCTGACCACAATGCTGAATCTGATTTGTCGACGGACAGATACATAGCAATTGCCGTATCTGGGTCGCCATCGTATTCGATCTGACCGTCTTTCAAGTAAATTATTCTGCTGCATAAATTCCTTACGGCCGTCATATTATGGCTCACAAAAAATACGGTACGGCCGTCTCCTGCAGTGTCCTTTAGTTTGCCAAGGCATTTTTGTTGAAACGCTTGATCTCCAACCGCAAGTACTTCATCAACGACTAATATATCCGGGCTTAAATGGGCTGCCACGGAAAATGCCAAGCGAACATACATACCACTTGAATAACGTTTTACTGGCGTATCAAGGAACTTTTCGATTTCAGCAAACTCGATAATATCATCGAGTTGAGCATTTATTTCATTTCGGCTCATGCCAAGAATTGCGCCATTAAGGTATATGTTTTCTCGGCCAGTTAGTTCCGGGTGAAAGCCGGTTCCAACTTCCAACAGGCTGGCCAAACGACCTTGATACTCAATATGTCCCTTTGTTGGCGATGTAATGCGGCTTAACACCTTTAAAAGAGTGCTTTTTCCGGCGCCATTGCGACCAATTACGCCAACAACTTCCCCCGCCTGGACTGAAAAGTTAATGTCTTTTAATGCCCAAAAAGTCGGTTGTTCTGAATCGCTCCCACGCAACCGTTTAAAATTCCTTACCGGCGATGCAATAGCGTTGAGCGCCATCTCTCTAAAGCTGGCCTGAGGTTTGAATTGAGCCCCCAGAACATATTGCTTTGCCAGATCACTAATCGAAATAACAGGCTTCATATGATGTCCGCAAATCGGCGTTGAGTTTTTTCAAAATAAAACATGCCTAATAAAAAGATAATCAGTGACAGAAATAAAGAAATCGTGACTCCAACGATATCGATTTCTTGGCCTAGAAAGCTTGCACGTATCCCGTTGATCCAACCATATATTGGGTTCAAATAGAGCAGCCACTGCCACTCTTTAGGGACGAATGAAATCGGGTACAGTACGGGCGTTAGGTACATCCAAATCTGGACTAAATAGGTTATGACATAGCGGAAATCTCGGTAGACTACTGTGACCGATGCTAGCCAGCTACCGATGCCAATAGACAACATGAAAAGGCCTAGTAGAAAAAATGGTAACAACAGAATATTCAGTGTTATCGCTTGCGAATAGAACGCCATCAGTATTATCAGCAACAATGCGCTAATCAGAAAATCTACTAAGGAAACGCCGATTGATGATATGGGAATAATGATGCGGGGAAAATAAACCTTACTAACCAAATTGCTCGCGGATATTAGCGACACGCCAGAAGTGCTGATTGACGTAGCGAAAAAATTCCAAGCGAGTAGTCCAGAAAAAACGAAGACAGGGTAGGGGTAGCCATCAGAGGGGATTTTGGCGAGTCTGCCAAAAATAATGGTAAATATTGCAATCATTGTCAGAGGCTGCAGAACCGCCCATGCAACCCCCATGACAGTTTGCTTGTAACGTACCTTTAGATCTCTCACAATCATTACGCCGATTAATTCGCGATAACTCCAAAGTTCGGAAAAATTGACGAACGACCATTGAGGATTTGGTTTAATAATTGTTGATTTCAATGGCTTGGCTTTATTTCGGTTTAGCAAAACGAATCAGGAGGCTTCTAGGTATTCGCCAATTATACATTATAGGGCGGAATCCAGTTTATTGATCCATTCCTTTTAATGTCAGTTTTTATCAATTGTTTGCGTTTTACTGATTCAAGAATGCAGAATAGCGAGTTAACTTAATATTGGTCGGGTTATACTAGTCAACAAAGCAAATTATATATCAAGGCATGCTATTTATAGTTTGGTAGGCCGAACAAGACTATCTTCAATACTTAAGTCCAGGAATTAGATCGCCCTTCATGTTTTTAGCACTCTTCTTTTTGTTGTTAATCTATGCCTGTTTTAGAGGGGTTACACGTGATGTTGGGGCGCTTAACTTAATGGTTTTTGTCGGGTTTCTTCAGGACCCTGCACGAAAATTGATAGCCGGCGAACCTGTGGCCATGACGGTGATGGTGGGCGTTGTCGTTGCGTGTATGACAGTACGGCAGCTTTTCTCCACTCGCGCATCGTTGCTCGACCCTTATATCAAATGGACGGATACCATTAAGCCAGCCCTGATCATTTACCTCGCGATTATTGTTGTCCAAGGTGTGCACTCTCTGGTCCGTTACGGCTCACCGATTGTGCCTGTTTTAGGCGCTATATTTTATCTTGCGCCGCTTATTGCGATTGGGCTAGGCTACTCTCAATTTAGTCGATTCGAAGCGTCTAGGCAGTTCTTGGTTGTTTTCTGTTGTTTGGCGCTGGTGGTGGCTTTGTCGGTATTTGCTTCTTTTAGTGGCCTCGAATATCAAGTCTTTGGCGAAGTTGGCAGCGGCTTGGTGATTTATGATCAGGGTACTATCTTAAAAGCCTATTCCGGGCTTATGCGCAGCTCAGAAATAGCCTCGTGGCATATGGGGGCCTGTATTTGTTTTTTGATTATTCTCATTCTTGATCGAGGCTCCGTTCCTTCTCTAATTATCGTTAGCTTTGCTGTGGTTTTATTGATGACGTCGATTATTTTAACGGGTCGTCGAAAAATGATATTGCAAATCGTTATTTTTTCGGCGCTGTACTTTCCATTGTTGCGCTACTATCAAGATCGGCTTTCGTCTCGCTTTATTTCTGTATCAGTGATAGGGATTATTTCACTATTGAGTATCTATTGGTTTTTACCATCGTTTGAGGGAACTCAATATGACCTTTATCTTGCACGTGGTGTCTCTGTGTTCGAGGATGCCGGTTCACGATTTTCTACGTTAGGGTTAGGATCAATAAAATGGGCATATCAAATTCATGGCGTGTTCGGTGGAGGATTAGGTGTGGCTACACAGGGCTCGCAACATTTTGTGCAAGGTAATGTAGGGGGCGCTGGCGAAGGAGGTATAGGAAAACTAGTATCTGAATTAGGAATTATATCGCTTGTAGTAATTGCATGGCTGGGTATTACCTTTGCAAAGCATTTGCATCGATGTATTGCTTTAGTTGCTAAGGCAACGCCATCAAAGTTGCCATTCACCATTGGTATTTTGGCGTTTTTATTAGCAAACGTTCCGACCTTTATTGTCGCATCGCAAGTCTACGGAGATTTGTTTGTATTATTAGTGCTTGGCTTTTTGGCGGGATCTTTGTTTGCCCTGCCAAAACAAGTTTCGGCTCGATTGAATAGAGCAAATTAATCCTCGGCTCACATTATTATGAATATTATTGGCTTAAATGCGTTTCACGGTGACTCCTCAGCATGTCTGTTCATCGACGGTGAAATGGTTTCAGCGGTTGAAGAAGAGCGGTTTCGACGAATTAAACACTGGGCGGGTTTTCCAAGTGAGGCTATTCGTTATTGTCTTGATGCTAACGATCTAACGCTGTCCGATATCGACGTCATTGCAATCAATACCGACCCAAAGGCAGCGCGTTGGAAGAAAGTTAAGTTCGCTTTGTCTGGTGAGGCATCTGTGTCGTTGATTAAGGAAAAGTTACTGGTTAGAGAGAAGCGTAAGAGTATTCAAGATCATTTGCGAGATGCATTTCCCGACCAACCATTTCAAGGAGAGGTCGACTATATTGAGCATCATCTCGCTCATTTAGCTTCAGCTTACAATGTTTCACCTTATGAAAGAGCGAGTGTAATCTCGGTGGATGGATTTGGTGACTTTGCAAGTGCGGCTTGGGGTCTAGGAGAGGGTGACAACATCGATGTACAAAAGCGAGTCTATTTTCCTCACTCTCTGGGCATTTTTTATCAAGCTCTAACCCAATACCTCGGTTTTCCTCACTACGGAGACGAATATAAGATTATGGGACTGGCACCGTATGGAAAGCCCGTCTATCGTGAGCAAATGGATCAGATTGTCGCGCCAATCAGTCACGGCGGTTTCGAGCTCAGTTTGCAGTACTTTCAACATCACAAAAATCCGATTGGTTACGAATGGGACGGTGGATCCCCTAAAGTTAGCAAACTGTATACCGAGCAGCTAGCTGAATTGTTGGGACCGGTCAGAGAAAGTGACCAACCGTTAGAACAACATCATAAAGATATCGCGCGATCGGTGCAGGATGCCTACGAGAGAACCTTTTTTAGCATGCTTAATTATTTGCATAGCGAACATCGGACTGACAACCTAACCATTGCCGGTGGTTGTGGGATGAATTCAGTCGCTAACGGCAAAGTTCATTTGAACACACCTTATAAAAATGTCTATATTCAATCTGCAGCAGGTGATGCCGGTGGAGCAATCGGAGCCGCGATAGAAGCCGCGAAAAAGCGAAATGTATCGAGTGACTTTGTCATGAGACACTCATACTGGGGTGCCAGTTTTAATGACACCCAGCTCGAGCAACTTCTAAAGGATAATCGAGTAGAACTGGACACAGCGAATTGCACTATCGCTCGGCAACTCGATATCGACGATTTAGTTGATCGCGTTAGTAACTCGATCATTGAAGGCAAGGTTATTGGTTGGTTTCAAGGCGCCATGGAGTGGGGGCCACGCGCGCTTGGAAATCGCTCGATACTAGGTGATCCACGCCGCGCAGATATGAAAGATATCTTAAATCTTAAAATCAAACGACGTGAATCATTTCGCCCGTTTGCTCCATCGGTATTGAAGGAGCATGTGAAAGACTGGTTCGAATCCGATGCGCCTGTGCCGTTTATGATGAAGGTTTTTCAAATTCAACAACAACAGCGTGAAAAAATTCCAGCAATTACGCATGTCGATGGCTCCGGGCGGCTGCAGACGGTGACACGGGAGGGAAATCAGCGCTATTACCAGCTAATCGACGCATTTTATAAAAAGACGGGTGTGCCAATGCTGCTCAATACCTCATTCAACGAGAATGAGCCTGTTGTCTGTAAGCCCGAAGAAGCATTGGCGTGCTTTTTGCGCACCAATATGGATGTATTGGTGCTTGGCCCCCATTTGGTGATGCGGAATGATGACGGACGTTAGTCTAATCGTGCAATATGGTTTGCTCGGGTTGATCTTTGTTTTGACCTTAGGGGCGGTATATCTGCTTTCAAGATTTGCCTCTAAATTGGGCTTGCTTGCCGAACCCGGTGAGCATCGTCTACATCAGGAGCCAACACCCATGGTTGGTGGTCTGGCCATGTATCTCGGTCTAATATGTGGATTGATATTGATCGACAACTCCTTCGCACCATTGCTACCCAGTTTGTTTTTAATGTGTGCGGTTGGTGCCCTGGACGATCGCTATGGATTGCCGTCCTGGGTGCGTTTTGTTGCCCAAGGAGTGGCGGTCTACTTGATGACCTTGTTCACATCGGTGATTCTAATTGATCTGGGCTATTTATTTTCAGGTACAGATCGGATACTGATGAGCGGGCTTTGGCCTATTTCAATGACTATATTTGCTTGTATTGGTGTTATAAACGCGGTCAACATGTCCGATGGTTTAGATGGGCTTGCCGGAACATTGGTATTTATTGTGTTATTGACTCTATTGTTGATAGGGCATCCTACTCAAAGCTTCATCGCGATTTGCTTGAGCGTCATCGCCGGCTTTTTAGTTTGGAACATAAGATTAGGTCGTGCAAGAGCGCGCGTTTTCATGGGTGATGCTGGTTCGACAATGCTGGGCTTAATCGTTGCCTTTTTATTGATTCAATATTCGCAACAAGAAAAAGGAATATGGCCAGTTACCGCACTTTGGTTTCTAGCACTACCGTTGATCGACGCGGTAGCGGTATTGATCGTGAGACCATTACGAGGTCGATCCCCATTTTCTGCCGACCGTGTCCATTATCATCATCAGTTTCTCGACCGAGGTTTTTCAGTAAACGCGACTCTATTGATCGCGATTACGTTACAGCTAGTGTTCATTGCGGTTGGCATTGCTTTGTGGAAAATACGACTAGCAGAGCATCTGCAATTAGCCTTGTTTTTGATCTTGTTTTTCACCTATCTGTTGCGTTTGTACTACTTTTCGGGAAAGTCAGTAAAAGTCGATTAATAGAACATTTTATTTGCAAAAATCATTGTCAATTGCGAGTGTCTCAGTTAATATTGCGCGCTCGTTGAGGTTCGGTCGCAAAAGACTAATCGCTGACGAAATTTACGGTTTGGAGAGGTGGCAGAGCGGCTGAATGCACTGGTCTTGAAAACCAGCAAGGGTTAATAGCCCTTCGTGGGTTCAAATCCCACCCTCTCCGCCATTTAAAGGTTTTACCCAGAGTTAAGCCCGTAGCCATAAAGCCTCGCAAAAAGCGGGGCTTTTTGTTATGAGATTAGTAGCGGATAATGCCCGTGATTAGCCCATCAAGATGAATTCACATCGACCGCGCCTAGGCATTAAGTATCAAACATGTAACTGCGGCCAATACCATTTTAACTCATGCTGGCGGATATAAAGTTTTTGTATCCAACGTCGGTGAACCAGGTGTTTTTCGTTTATTATGTAAACATGAGTGTATCTTCGGTCGACAATAACGTATTCGGAAAAATCAGTCAGTCCGTGACCAACGCGTTAATTGTTGCGTACAAGGAAGATACGTCCGAGCTAACTAGCGCTCTAGTTAGTGAGGGTTTAAAGCCGAAGACAATACGTAAGCAGTATACTGAAAAAGAAAGCTCCTACTCGCCAGCCATTCGTTGCATGCTGACCCATATAGAGTGTTGGAAAAAATGCCTGGAACATGATGGAATAACGCTTATTCTCGAAGCAGATTTTGTGCCATCGGTAGGATTTGGCGACAAATATTTACCATTTGATCTGCGGAAACAGAATCAGTCGTTTGGTTATTTGTACGCCTGTGGACCACAACTTTATGATATCGATCGGAACGGATTCGCTCGCGGACACGCGGGTGGCCTCGTCGCTTATGCTATTACTAAACCAACAGCTCGTTTACTCGTAGACTATGCTGGACAGCTACTTGGCGAGATTGATGCTACTCAATATTATCCGTTTGACTCAGGGATTGGCTTTTATTTAATGGAGAAAGATGTCCAAAGCTATGTGCCTTGGCGGATGCTCGGGGAGCATGGAGGGATCCCAAATAACGAACATAAACAAGCAGGGCTTGGCAAAACACATAGAGCTGACACCTTAGTTGCACGTCTCGCATTCCTGCCTGCGTACGCCAACGGTTCTAGATTTCGTTTTTGGTTGACGCGCAGTTACGCAAAAGCGCATGGCATAGGGCGATTACTTTTTCTGAAGTATTTGGCGAAGCATGACTATCTAAGAGCTGAAGATAGGAGAATGGTATGGAAATATGTTGTTTCTCGATACTTAACGTTGCGCTAAACCGGCTCATAATGAAAAAGATTCTGCATATCCATTTAGAGCATCAGTAGTTAAGGTTTTTTTAGAGCGCGAGTGATTCCATTAAAGTAAATCGCTTCTTACCATTACACAATCAATTTCAATCATCTTTGGAAAGTGTCCGGCGTTATTCGGTAGAAAGGCGTTGAGAGAAAATCCAGAGTCTTCATATAGCGAGATAGCTTCCCGAAAGTCAGTTGAATCTTGATAGATTTTTTTAATCGCTAACTCGCTTTGTAAACCAATAAAATTCCCGATCACCTTTTGAGCGTTCTTGACGATAGTAACATCAAAACCTTGTGTATCCATTTTTAGAAAAGGACGCGAAAATTGATATTTTTCTTTCAATTTTGGATAGGCGCTATCAAGTGTTTCAGCATCAACTTGAATCGAGTCAGTTACGCTATTTTCTGTTTCAAAAAGAGCAACTTCATCATGCCTTGGTTCGCTAAGCGAGCTGAATTGTGAGTTCCGCATAATGTGAAATGTTAATTCACCATTAGTATCACTAAGTGCCAGCTCTTTAATAACCCATAGAGGGTCATTTTTAGAGAGCTCGCGTAACTTGGCTGCTGCTTCGGGTGATGGTTCAAACGATATAATTAAGCCTTTGTATTTCGCTTTCGAGCGAAGCATCTGCGCATACTGACCAACGTTAGCTCCAACATCGAAGACGCAATCTATTTCATAGTGTCTGATTAATTTTTTTAGATGATTACTCTCTAGCGGTATGTGTAGTTTTCGAATATCGACCAGTCTAAGGTTGCTTATTCTATTCATAACGCCGCGAGCCAATCTAGATAAGGAATTACGTTCTGGGTTCATTGAATGCGGCTTAGTTAATTGTGATCAGATTTTACTAGATAATCGCGTTTAATTTAGCGAGTTAGAATATCACCTTCTATCAACGTATGATTTTTCATAGTTGACCGCGAATTTAAATGATAAGAAAGGCGATTAGAGGTATCGTATAGGACATGAAAAGAATAATAAAGAGGCTGATTGTTTGGCTCGTCTCTAATCTCGGATCCAGTCTGCAAAAAGCAATTGTAGAAGGGCTTCCCAAAGGCGGTGTCGTTGGATATGCGCAATTGCAGAAAATCGCGCCTTACCACGGAGTCACTGGTTTTGTGGCGAATGGCGATTATGGGGTAATACAAGGCAGTGTTTCAGACGCATCAGTATTTCCACAGTACGCCAAAGATAAGGTCTGGTCCGCCGCTACGACACAACTCATGATGGAATGTTTGAGTAATGGTGGGACCTATTTGGACATTGGTGCAAATATAGGATTGACTACGATTCCGGTTGCTAAGAATGCAAAGGTTAATTGCATGGCTTTTGAACCAAACCCAATTAACTTTGAATTGCTTTCTAGAAACGTTGAAACCAACTGTCAGAATAATAATGTTGCGCTACATCAAGTCGCTTTATTTGAGCGAGAAGACTCTCTTCTTTTAGAAATTTCGCCGGATAATTCCGGAGATAATCGTGTTCGATTATCGGATTTGCAGGGGCAACTAGCCGAGCAAGAATGGTCAACGGTGAGGGTTGAAGCAAAACCGTTAAATACTATGTTGGCGAATATCGATCATCCATTGGTAGCGAAAATCGATACGCAAGGTGCTGAACCATTCATTCTGGCTGGCGGTGAGAATGTATTATCTCAAGCACAACTTATTGCGATCGAATTTTGGCCTTATGGCATGAAGAGAATGAAGGCGAACAGTGATATTGTCGTGGAGTTTTTAGGTCGTCACTTTAGTTACGGCATGATCAGTGTTGGGGATAGCGATGTGTTGGGCAAATGGAGATCCATCGATGAAATCGTAAGCGAGCTGAGAGCTTATGCTACTTCTAACGTTGAAGTATTCGAATACCTGGATGTCTTTGTAAGCAAAGAAAAACGAAGTTAGTTACGTGGTAAATCGCACGGTTCGTATGTGCCTCATTGTGGTTGAAAACTTATCATGCTGATTTAGTTTAAATTTTGGAACAGATGTGAAACCCATTTTTCCAGGTTGTGATCAGAATAGAGACGGTAATTCTTTGCTGTAATATTATCTAAGGCAGTCAATTGTTCATTGATATACGATTCACTCATATGTTCTGTTGTTAAAAAGTTATCTCCGGCGATTAGATCATCCATATTTTTATTTGTATCTGCGGCTGTAATTGGTAGTACGCCGTGAGCCTTGTACGCTGCGAAAACACCCGACTTTCCGAGGCATCCAGGGAAGCGTGAGTAATCAAATAGTCCAACCTTTGCCTCGCTGAGTTGATTACTGACAGTTTGAGTGTCTACGTAACCCAGTTTATCGATGTTTAACTTACTCGTATCAATCGTATTCCATTGAAGAGGTGTCCCAATGTCGGTGATCTTGTCAATGTTAAATGCATACATCGCTTTCTCTATTAACGGTCGCTGATCTCGATATAATCGCAATCGATCACTGCCACCAAAAATAACCAATTTTGACGCTCTCGTGCTGGTGGGGCGCGGGGTATCAAGTTCGCCTATATTTGAGAAGTTATTTATGTTTTTGACTGTTGAATATCCGTAGCTTAATAGGCGGTTTTCAAAAGTGGCGTTGTTGGTAATTATGTGGGTTGATGCTTCGGCTAGTTGTTTTGAAAAGCGTTCTTGTAATGGGTTAAATGAGAAGAATCGCTTGTATTTTACGGTCGGAATTTCATGAAAAATAGAGATGGCTCGTAACGATCGAGTTGCAATAAACTTCGTAAGTTGATCGACAAAGGCTTGGGGGATCCGGACTTTGTATTTATCGGTTAAGTAGGGCCAGTTGCTAATTTGAATGATGATTCGATCTATATCTCGCGGCAATAAGTCATGTAATGGAATAGTGTTATCAGACTTTTGACTAAATGTTTCAAACCCATCTATCTTCGAATCTTCTCGCTCACTTTCAGTGAAGCTATAGAACGCGGTATTTTCGATAGAATGATGATCTCGTAAACCTTGAGCGAGCTTTAGTGCAAAATCAAATACCCCGTCCACATTTGGTGGTAGGCAAGGCACGACAATTAACGTTCTCATAAAAAAAGGAAGATTTAACCGCTGGTAAATTATTGAAGATATTATGCCACGATAAAGCCGGGTGGTTTTGCGCATCTCTATATGGCTTTAAATTTTTTGGCGAGCCCCATTAGTAAGGCCAAATAGAGCTTGATTTAGATTATGACCGAGAGCGGAGATAGTCTAAACACTAAGCACCTTATATAAGGTGCACAAAAATTCTTAAATCACGTTAAAATAAGTCTTGCTATTCGCAATTTCATTCATTATATTACGCCTCCACTTGATGTTGCGGGGTGGAGCAGTCTGGCAGCTCGTCGGGCTCATAACCCGAAGGTCGTAGGTTCAAATCCTGCCCCCGCTACCAAGTGAAAGCTTTTGTTGTTGCTAACTAGTTAATCGCTACTAAGCATATGAAAGCTTGGATGATTTAGCTAAAAAATAGTCAACTGCTCGATTATTTTGGTAAGCTGGATTAGCGGTGTACAGAATGTTTGGTAACATTTTCGCTGCTACCATATTTGTTCGATTTGATTATTTACAAATCGAGCTCACTGGAAGCCCCGCTTAAAGCGGGGTTTTGTGTTTTTACTACATGTTATTTTGAGCTTATTGTGAAAAATTAATTTTTAAATGTTGTACCGAAGCCTTAGTGGCATTTGCTTCTAATTTTTTTCGGCGCATGTAGTGAAGTATGGTTTTGGTCGATGGCCATAATCAGTATGAGGTGAGCAATGCTCGCCTTTTTTTGTTCAAGATGAACGGTGTGTTATGACCGCTTGGATGAAGAAGAGCGACGATTGGGCAGTGTGATAGTAGTTAGTAGTTTTATATTTATTAAGTAAAAAGAGAATTTAATGGCATTAACAGTTCCACATATTGAAGAACTCCTTCTTCCTGGCGCAGAAACGTTGGGTATTGAACTCGTGGCTGTTGAATTAAGCGGCGGAGACTCGTCAATTGTGCGTGTCTATATAGATACACCAAACGGCGTCACCGTAGACGATTGCGCAAAAGCAAGCCGTCAATTCAGTGCGATATTAGACGTTGAAGATCCAATCTCAAACAAATATACGCTTGAGGTATCTTCCCCCGGAATGGATCGCCCGCTGGCTAAGCCTATTCATTTTAAAGCGGTAGTTGGCCAAGACGTAAAGATTAAAATGGCGACGCTGGTTGATGGGCGTCGGCGTTTCACCGGTGAGCTAGTAGAAGCGACCGAAGAGTTTGCTGTTGTCGAAGTTGACGGCGAGCAAACTGAATTACCGTATTCTGACATGGACAGAGCGCGATTGATCCCTGTCTACGATTTTGACTAAATTTAATTATTAACCCGTTTATTTTTAAACAGAGAGCTTAAGAACATGGCAAGCGAACTTTTAATGATGGCAGAAGTGTTATCAACAGAAAAAGCAGTTGATAAAGGCATAATATTCGAAGCGATCGAAGCGGCATTGGCAACCGCCACGCGCAAGCGTCATCGTGAAGACATCGAAGTGCATTGCACCATTAATCAAACAGATGGTTCGTATATTCCTTACCGTGTTTGGGAAGTCATTGAAGACGATGCCGAGTTGGAATTTCCAACCAAGCAAATGTGCATTAGTGCGGCGAAGGAGCATGATCCTGAGTTAGAGGTTGGTGGATTCGTCAAAGAAGAGCTTGAGGCAGTGCCTTTTGGAAGAATTGCCGCGCAAGCAGCGAAGCAAGTTATCATGCAAAAGGTACGTGAAGCCGAGCGCAATAAAATCAGTGAAGAATTTGAGCCGCGTGTTGGCGAAATGCTTTCTGGTGTGGTTAAGCGCCAAGAACGCGGCGATACCATCATTGATCTTGGTGGCCTTGAAGCAGTATTACCACGCAACAAAATGATTCAGCGAGAAGGCTTACGCCCTGGTGATCGCATTCGAGCGATCTTGAGTGAAGTTAAACAAAATAATCGAGGCCCACAACTGGTGTTAGACAGAACGGCACCGGAATTGGTTTTGTCGTTGTTCCGCACTGAAGTACCTGAAGCCAGTGAAAATATTATCGAAATTTTAGGTGCAGCCCGTGATCCTGGTTTGCGCGCAAAGATCGCGGTCAAATCAAACGATTCTAAAGTAGACCCAGTTGGCGCTTGTGTTGGAATTCGTGGTTCACGAGTACAAAGTGTCTCGAATGAGATCAATGGTGAGCGTGTCGATATTATTAAGTGGTCTGAAGACCCAGCGCAATTTGTTATTAATGCCCTGGCACCAGCTGAAGTTGAGTCAATCATGGTTGATGAAGACAAATCCGCTATGGATGTAATTGTTGACGAAAGCCAGCTTTCTTTGTCAATTGGTCGCGGTGGTCAGAATGTACGCTTGGCGAGTGAGCTGACTGGCTGGGAAATTAACATCATGACGTACGAGCAAGCGAACGAAAAATTGGAGGAAGAGTCTTCTGATGTTCGAGAGATGTTCATGGCCAAATTAGACATCGACGCAGACGTGGCTACTATTCTAATTCAAGAAGGTTTCTCGAGTCTTGAAGAGGTAGCCTATATTCCACGTGAAGAGATGTTGGAAGTTGAAGAGTTCGACGAAAGCTTAGTAGATGAGCTGCGTAAGCGTGCTGAAGATGCATTAGTGACGTTGGCAATTCAAAAAGAAGAAATGTTGAAGGGCGCAGACCCAGCCGAAGATCTATTAACCATGGAAAGCATGGATGATACAACGGCTAAGTTTTTAGCTATTAACAATATTAAAACCATGGAAGACCTGGCGGAAGCGGCGACTGATGAGCTGCTTGAAATCGAAGGACTGACACTGACAGAAGAGCGCGCGCAAGAATTGATAATGATTGCTCGTCGCCCATGGTTTGAAGAAATGGGTATAGACCCAGATGCGACAGATGAGGTGGCAGAGGAAAGCTAGGTCGAGACCGAGCGAATTCTTAAACCAACTGAATCTAACAAAAAAGAGCACATATTATGTCAACCATTACTATCAAAGCCTTTGCAGAACAAATTGGCATTGAAGCCGAACGAGTCGTCAAACAACTCGGCGACGCCGGCGTGTCAGGCAAAAGTGTCGACGATTCACTGACCGACGGTGAAAAGCGTCAGCTACTGGAGTTTTTGCAAAAAAGCAGCTCGTCTGGAGCAGGGACAGCCGCCTCAGCGCCTTCTTCCGGACGCGGCAAAATTTCTCTAAAGAAAAAAACAACATCTGAGATTCAGCAGACCTCTAAGACGGGTATAGCGCGTACTGTACAAGTGCAAACTAAGAAACGCCGCACCTTTGTTAAACGCGAAGTCCTGGAGCAGGAAGAGGCTCAGCGTCAAGAAGCTGAGAAGCAGCGTCAAATTGAGGCTGAGGCGAAAGCTGAGCAAGATCGTATTGCTGCTGAAGCGCAAGCTAAGGCAGCAGAAGAGGAAAAAGCACGTATTGCGGCTGAAGAGGCTGAACGCGCTGCTCAAGCTGCCCAAGAAGCCGCAGAAGCAGAAGCCGCCGCTGCAGCTGCCAAAGCCTCTGAACCGGTTGTTGAAGAAGTTGAAAACCAAGAGGTGGATGCTGATGAGCCAGCGGTTGAAGAAGTGGCGGAGGAACCAGCAGAGCCAAAAGCGAAGGAACCAACTCCTGCCGAGCTTAGCAAAATGAAAAAAGCCGAGCCCGAGCCTGAAGTTGACGCTCGAACCGCTGCGATTTTGAAAGCGCGTCGTGAAGTTGCGATGCCGTCAATTATTCGTAAAGCATCTGAGCGCAAGCGTGTATCGCCAATCATTAAGCAGGCTGAACCCAAGCCTGCTGAGGCAACACCAGCGCCAAATACAAATAAGAACGAGAAGGCCAAGCGTAAACCGTTTGCTGGCCGTGAAGAATTGCACGTATCTAAAGGTCGTAAGAAGCGTAAAGAGAAGCGTAGACCGTCGAACATCAAAACCAGTAGCTCTGATCAGCATGCCTTTGAGCGTCCAGTTGCGCCGGTAGTTCGCGATGTGGCGGTTGGTGAAACCATCAGTGTGGCTGACCTGGCTGCTCAGATGTCGGTGAAATCGGCCGAGGTAGTTAAGGTGTTGTTTAAAATGGGCACCATGGTGACCATTAACCAGACCTTGGATCAAGATACCGCAATGCTGGTAGTCGATGAAATGGGTCACAACGCGGTTGAAGCCAAACAAGACGACCCAGAAGCCTTCTTGGCGGCAACGCTTGAAACTAAAGTTGATGAGTCAACCTTTGAACCTCGCTGCCCGGTAGTCACTGTCATGGGGCATGTTGACCATGGTAAAACCTCGTTATTGGATTACATTCGTAAAGCACGCGTTACTGATGGTGAGGCGGGTGGAATTACCCAGCACATTGGTGCTTATCAAGTGCACACCAGTAATGGCGAAATCACTTTTCTGGATACACCAGGTCATGAAGCCTTTGGTGCGATGCGAGCACGGGGTGCCCAAGCAACCGATTTGATTATTTTGGTTGTCGCGGCCGACGATGGTGTGAAGCCTCAGACCATTGAGGCGATTAATCATGCAAGAAACGCCGAAGTGCCGATTATTGTTGCGATTAACAAAATGGATAAAGAAGCAGCAGATCCAGACAGAGTCAAGCAAGAGCTTGCCACCGAAGAAGTCATTCCTGAGGATTGGGGTGGTGATGTCATGATGGTGCCCGTGTCAGCGCATACTGGCGACGGCGTAGATACCTTACTTGAATCAGTTGCCTTGCAGGCCGAGCTGCTTGATTTGAAAGCACGTCCGACTGGTAATGCGACAGGCACAGTGGTCGAAGCTCGTTTAGACAAAGGCCGCGGCGCTGTATGCACAATCCTGGTACAGCATGGTGAACTGAAATACGGCGACATTGTGCTGGTTGGTCGAGAAACTGGTCGTATTCGCGCCATGGTCGACGATACGGGTAACAGTATAAAAATAGCGGGCCCATCACGACCTGTAGAGATCCAAGGTTTGAGCGGTGTTCCTGCTGCTGGTGACGAAATGTTGGTTGTGGAAGACGAGCGTAAAGCTCGTGAAGCTGCCAATTTTAGAACCACGCGCGAGCGCGAAGCTCGATTGGCTCGTCAACAGGCGGCAAAACTCGAAAACATGTTCTCGCAAATGAGCGAAGGCGAAGTCAAAAACGTCAACGTATTAATCAAAGGCGATGTACAAGGTTCAATCGAAGCTTTAAGCGAGTCTTTGGTTAAACTGTCGACTGAAGACGTGAAAGTAAGTGTTGTTCACAGCATGGTAGGCGCGATTAACGAGTCAGACATTAATTTGGCGATGACATCAACCGCTTTTGTAATCGGTTTTAACGTGCGTGCCGATGCTCAGGCTCGAAAGTTAGCCGAACAAGAAGATGTACAGATTCGTTACTACAGCATTATTTATGAAGTAATTGATGATGTAAAAGCCGCGATGGAAGGCCTACTTGAACCTGAAATTCGCGAGGACGTCATGGGCTATGTTGAAGTGCGTGAAGTTTTCCGCGCACCGAAGATTGGCACCATTGCGGGTTGCTATGTTACGGAAGGGGTCGTTAAGCGTAATGCTCACGTGCGTGTTCTGCGCGATAGCATTGTAATTTTCGAGGGCAATATTGACTCATTACGACGTTTTAAAGACGATGTTAGCGAGGTTAAGGTTGGCACTGAATGTGGTATCGGTGTTGTTAATTACAACGATATTAAAGAAGGCGACCAGCTTGAGATCTTCGATAAGGTCGAGGTTAAAGTAACGCTTTAAGGCGTTACTTTTTCATGCAGTTTATTTAATTTATGCCAAAAGAATACGCCAGAAGCGAGCGCGTTGCGCAAACCATCACCCGTCAGTTGGCGATGATTTTGCGCAACGAAGTAAAAGACCCTCGAGTGTCCAGTCTTACGATCACCGATGTTGAAGTGACAAAAGATTTGAGACAGGCAAAAGTATTTGTCACGTCCATGTCTGAAGATCCAATGGAAATCGACAATACGATGCAAGCCCTGGAACGTGCCAACGGTTTTTTGCGTAGAGCCCTGGCTGCGGTGATTGATATGCGCCATTGTCCAAATCTGTTATTCAATTATGATAACTCGATTTCAGAAGGCGCGAGAATGTCTGCATTGATCGATAAGGCGTTAAATAAGTCTGATTAAGGAAAACACTTTATTCTTTACTGCAGTCGAGTGTCGCAACCTTGCATTTCCGCCAAACATCGATGAAAAAACAATCGAAAGATATTCACGGGGTAATTCTGCTCGACAAGCCAGCAGGGATGAGCTCGAACGCCGCGCTGCAAAAGATAAAGCATCATTTCAATGCAAAGAAAGCGGGCCATACCGGTAGCCTTGACCCATTAGCGACGGGATTGTTGCCAATCTGTTTAGGCCAAGCAACTAAGGTCTCAGAGTATCTTCTAAACTCTCATAAGAAGTACACCACCGTTATCAAGTTGGGTGAGGTGACAGAAACTTTGGATAGTGAAGGCGAAGTGACAATCCGTAAACCTGTCGATGTTAGTGCAGAGAGGTTACAGCAGGCATTAACGCCGTTTCGTGGAAATATCAAACAAGTTCCGCCGATGTACAGCGCATTAAAGAAAGATGGTCAACCCCTGTATAAATTAGCTCGAAAGGGGGAGACTATTGAACGGCCAGCGAGAGACATGACGGTGTATAGCTTAGAGGCAAAGCACCTTGACTCAACGCACGTAGAACTGCGCGTTCACTGTTCCAGTGGTTTTTACATTCGTTCCTTAGCGCACGATATTGGCCAGGAGCTAGGCTGTGGAGCACACGTTGTTGAACTTAGAAGAACCGATATAAAAAGTATTAATGTCGCTGACGCTGCTCCACTCGAAAAAATACTCTATTCTGATTTACATGACCTGTTAAAACCGCTCGATATTTTGATTGAGCATATGCCATGGATAACCATCAGTGATGCGCAAGCGCTGAGTATGATGCAGGGCAAACCCACCTCCGCCAACGGTTTGCAAACCAATGAGCTGACACGGTTTTACCAGCCCAATGGCTATCTTTATGGGGTAGGTGAGGTGAGCGATAAAGGCATGATTAAAGCTCAGAAAACCTTCGTCAATACGTCGAATTAGTGCTTATTGCTGTTTTAACGAAAAAAAACGGCTAAAAGACTGAAAAATAGGCAAATTTCCTAGAAATAAAGGTGAATTCTACGCTCAAAAGGTTAGAATACGCGCCTTACACCAAAACCGCGCCTTTCTGCGGAGACATAGGTGTAGATTAATTGCTTCATTTTCCACCCTTCAGGGAATTGAAGCTCAACTTAAATCTGAAGAGGATTAGTATTATG
Organism: Arenicella sp.; assembly: GCA_965230315.1. Taxonomy (GTDB): domain Bacteria; phylum Pseudomonadota; class Gammaproteobacteria; order Arenicellales; family Arenicellaceae; genus Arenicella. The sequence goes on along the minus strand of CBDDKT010000002.1, from coordinate 1,234,843 downwards.
GCATTAACCGCCGCAGATAAAGCTGCCATCGTTGCAGAGTACCAAGTAAAAGAAGGCGATACAGGTTCACCTGAAGTTCAAATCGCATTACAGACAGCTCGAATTAAAGACTTGTCTCCACACTTCAAAGAGCATATCCATGACCACCACTCGCGCCAAGGTTTGTTGCGTTTGGTAAATCAGCGTCGTAAGTTGCTTGATTACTTGAAGAAAAATGACGTTGAAAGATACCGATCACTTATTGGCCGCTTGGGCTTACGTAAGTAATCAGCGTTTTTATAAAAGCCTTATCACTTGATAAGGCTTTTGTTCTTTTAGGGTTTCCTTCTACCCGCTCAAATTACTAAGTGGTGATTTGGGTATAAAAGAAGGAAAGCGAAGTGAGAAATGGTTCGAGCTTTGTATAAATGTAGGAAAGCTTCAATCGCAATAGGGCTATTAGAAGCAATAAAATTTATAGGTAAAAATGTATGTCAAAGGTAACGAAAACCTTTCAATTTGGTGAGCGTGAGTTCACATTAGAAACTGGCGAGATCGCTCGTCAAGCCGATTCGGCTATTATCGCCAGTTGTGGCGATACCACTGTAATGGTCACCGTCGTAAATAAAATTTCAGGTGAGCCAAGAGATTTCATGCCACTCACGATTGATGTCGAAGAACGCACTTACGCGGCCGGCAAAATTCCTGGTGGTTTCTTTCGTCGAGAAGGTCGTCCTTCCGAGAAAGCTATTTTAACTTGTCGTTTGATCGACCGCCCATTGCGTCCGTTGTTCCCGAAAGGCTTCGGCTATGACGTTCAGGTGGTAATCACAATTGTGTCTATCGATCCGAACATCGACACTGAAGTTGTTTCTTTGGTTGGTGCGTCTGCCGCACTAGCCACCTCTGGTATTCCATTTAACGGCCCAGTAGGCGCAGCACGTGTTGGCTATGTTAATGGTGAGTATGTACTTAACCCAGACATGGATAAATTAGAAGAGTCGGATCTTGATTTGGTGGTTGCTGGTACCAAAGACGCAGTATTGATGGTTGAGTCAGAAGCCAACATTCTAGCTGAAGACGTCATGCTTGGTGCAGTAATGTATGGCCACAAAGAATCACAAAAAGCGATTGCTGCGATCGAAGAGTTGGCCGCTGAAGTTGCTAAACCGATGAAAGAGTGGACTCCTCCTGTCGAAGATACCTCAGTAACCGCCAAAGTTGCTGAAATATCAAAAGCCGCTTTGGAAGATGCTTTCTCAACAGCGAGCAAAGTAGAGCGTGTAGCCAAAATATCGGCGGCACATGGCGATGTCTTATCACAATTAGTTAGCGAAGAATCTTCGGTTGCTGAAATCGACGCGGTAAATGCAGCCTTCAAAGGTCTGGAGAAAGACATTGTTCGTGGTCGCATTATCGCAGGTGAGCCGCGTATTGATGGTCGTGACACGACCACTGTTCGCGGCATTGATGTACGCACAGGTGTATGGCCACGTACTCACGGCTCAGCCATGTTTACTCGTGGTGAAACGCAAGCCGTTGTTGCGGCAACCCTGGGTACCGAACGTGATGCACAACGTATCGACGCGTTAGAAGGCGACATCACTGATCGCTTTATGTTGCACTATAATTTTCCTCCGTATTCAGTAGGCGAAACGGGGCGCGTTGGATCACCAAAACGTCGCGAAATTGGCCATGGTCGTTTAGCTCGTCGCGGTGTTCAAGCGGTTTTACCAACCGCTGAAGAGTTTCCATATGTTATCCGTGTTGTTTCTGAGATCACTGAATCAAATGGTTCAAGCTCAATGGCGTCGGTATGTGGTTCATCTCTTGCGATGATGGACGCCGGCGTTCCTCTTAAAGCACCGGTTGCGGGTATCGCAATGGGCTTGATCAAAGAAGGCGAAGAGTTTGCTGTATTGACTGACATCCTGGGTGACGAAGATCATCTTGGCGACATGGATTTCAAGGTAGCGGGTACACCTGAAGGTATTACTGCATTGCAAATGGACATCAAAATCGACGGTATCACCGAAGAAATTATGACCCAGGCATTGTCGCAAGCGAAAGACGCGCGTATTCATATCTTGGCTGAAATGGCTAAAGAGCTCGAAACGCATCGTGAAGAAATGTCTGACCACGCACCACGCATCATCACTTTCAAAATCAACCCGGATAAGATCCGTGATGTAATCGGTAAAGGTGGCGCGGTTATTCGTGCGCTTTGCGAAGAAACCGGCGCGACGATCGACCTTGAAGACGATGGCACGGTAAACGTAGCCTCTGTTGACGGCGCTGCAGGTGCGGAAGCACGTCGTCGTATTGAAGAGATCACCGCCGATATCGAAGTAGACGCTGTCTACACGGGTAAAGTTGTCAAGATCATGGAATTTGGCGCCTTCGTAAACGTCCTTCCTGGCAAAGACGGTTTGGTACACATTTCTCAAATCTCACAAGAGCGCGTAGAGAATGTCTCCGACCATTTGTCAGAAGGTGATGAAGTCACGGTTAAAGTACTGGAAGTTGATAAGCAAGGCCGTGTTCGTCTTTCTATGAAAGCAGTAGACTCTTAAATTGAGCGAGCACTTGGGCTCAAGGCTTTTATTAGCACGAGCTCGGCTCACCTGAGCTCAGGGCAGTTGTTCTGAGTTCGAATTAAGAGTAAAAAGGCTCGCTTCGGCGGGCCTTTTTTTGCCTTCAAAACAGTAGACTCCTGTCAGCACTAGGGAGACAATAAGATTAATTAGAAACCATTTTGCGATAATTCAAATGAACGATATACCAAATGCAGCCGCTGACATCATTCAGAAAATTATGCTCACCGCTAAAGCCGCTGTACCTGATTCATTGAGTAATGACGTGCGCGAAAATGTTAAAGCCGCGATACAAGAGGTAATTACGGATTTAGACGTGGTAAGCCGTGAAGAGTTAGAAACGCAAAAGTCTGTGTTAGAGAAAACTCGCGCGAAGGTTGATGAGATGGAAGCGGTTATTGCTGAGCTGGAAAAAAAGTTAGATTTATAGTCTTACCTGTCATTCTTGTTATTCTTGATCTAACGATTAGCGAAGGAATTTATTTAACTGTTTGGTCCGATTCTAAACAATAGATTTAGTCTTCGCTGACAGATCGCCGCTCGTGAGTAACTCCCAAATTGCTTTAATTAGACTGCAGCCGTGCGACATCTGATTCAGTTCGATAAGGTTCAGAAATGTCTGTAAGATACTCAAAACGGACATTGGACAGAAAAAGGGCTCTGACTCCTTTGATTGTCTATGTCGGCACCTAACCACTAAATAATAGGGAATTCAACTGAACTCCCTATTGTTCTCGGCAGTATGCGGCTCTGGCGTTTCAAGCAACCTTTAACTCTGAAAGTTCAGAGTCAATAAATTCCTCCCATTGCTTAGGTGCTCTACCTGTGGCGTTTTGGAAGTCGACTATATTGAAGGTCATGTCCGTGTTCGAAATCTTATGCTGCCTGTTAAGCTCAAATTGGTCTCGGACACATGACATGTAAGCAGGATCAGCCCCATTAGAGATCGCTGTTTCATAGAAATCAACCGGCTCCTGATCTGAGATATCGATTTTTGAACCCAAGGCTTGACTTAGCATGATCGCCACTTCTGACATTGAAGCTTTGCTATAACCGAGTCGCCAAGTCTGATCCCTGAATTTAGCCGGTTCCCTGAGAGCCCTTGCTGCCAAAAGAGCGACATCAGAGGCATCTATCCAACTCCAGACAGAATCTCCAATTAAATTGACTAGCTGACTACCGTTGAGCCACCCGAAGCCTGCAATGTTTTGCATAAATGCCTCGGGTTGCAAATGGGTAAAGGTAAAACCTAGCTTTTCGATGTAAGCCTCAATCATACGATGCCAACCCCAATGAGCCACCTCGGCAGTGTCATTTCCAGAGGCGCCAACATGGACTATGTGACCAACACCTGCTTTTTTGGCCTCATCTAGAACTCGTTTAGAGTGTTTCATCATGTCTACCGTATATCCAGTTAAGAGCAACAGAGCATCAACATTTTGAACCGAGCTTTCGATACTACGAAGATCATCAAAATCAAAATGCGTAGTCGAAACTCCTAGATTTTGAAACCGCGTTTTTTGCTTTTCAGTGCGCACTGCCGCGACCAAATCAATTGAGGTGTCGTGTTTTAATTCGTCTATTACAGCCCCGCCAACTCGACCAGAAGCACCAATAACCAAGATTTTATTTTTGACAGCCATTTTGTTTCTCCTATTCCTAGATTTGCGATTAGATTAAAGCGCCGTTTACACGGATGATTTGACCTGAGATCCATTTGCTATCGGTTGAACTTAAAAAATCAACGACCCTGGCAATGTCCTCTGGAGTACCTAATCGAGAAAAAGCAGATAAACCCGCTAAAAACCGGAGTCCTTCCTCCGTTTCGGTGCTTTTTAGCAAGTCAGTTTCGACGGGGCCGGGAGCCACGGCGTTAACGCTTATACCTCGTTTGCCCAATTCCTTGGCGAGTGAGCGAACGAATTGCTCAACCGCAGCCTTTGCGCCGGTGTATGCTGCGTAGCCTGGTACCATCATACTTGTTAAAGAAGTTGAAATAGCAACGATGTTTCCCCCGTCATTTAAGCGTAACGAAGCCTCTTGCAACAATTTAAATACTCCTTTGGCATTCAACTCAAAGAGTTGGTCTAGATCATCCGAAGAGTGTTCGCTAAACATTTTGTGAACTTGAATGGCCGCGTTCGATACCAAAACATCTGGTGTTCCGAAATAATTTTCTGTTTGCTCGAAAAGCAGTTTAATTTGTTGACTGTCCGCAACATCGGCTTTGATAGAAACTGCATCTCCTCCATTCGCCTTGATCGATGCCACTATTTCCTCAGCTGACTCTGTATCCTTGCGGAAATTTACGACGACTCTATGCCCGCTTTTTGCAAGTTGTAACGCCGTTGCGGCACCAATACCGCGAGATGCTCCGGTTACGATGGCGACTTTTTTAGATTGAATGTTCATTCTTGATTCCTCGGTTGATTAGTTGTTTTCGTGATTACTTATCACTCGAAAAATCATATTAAATTGCAATAAATACGAATACATGTGCTTAATACAATTTATAATTGCATTTTACGCAATTGAGAAAATTAGAATTTGATAGTTTTTGGCCGAAGGTATTAGAAGTCGGAGAAAGAGATTGAAAACAACAATAGAGGATCTGAAGCTTTTCATGCGCATAGTTGAGCTGGGAAGTCTCAGGCAAGTTGCACTGGAACTTAGAACCGAGCCATCTACGGTAACTCGTCGTTTAGTGAACCTAGAGCAACGGGTGAATGCAAAGCTTATCCACCGATCAAGAAATGAATCTAAACCCACAGAGGAGGGGGAGGTTTATTACCGTCATCTACTCTCAATACTGGAACAACTAAATGAAGTAGAGTCTCTGATTGGAAAATCTGTTGAAAGCCCTCGCGGTTTATTACGAGTGAGTTGCCCTGTAGACCTAGGGGTTAAGCATGTGAGCCAGTGGATCATCCAGCTTCAAACTAAGTTTCCAGACCTGCAAGTAGAACTGTTACTGAATGACCAATTTGTTGATCTCACTGAGTCAGGTGTTGATATCGCAATTCGAATTGGTCAACTTGTAGATTCCTCTTATAAAGCTCGATCTCTTGGCTCTATGCGAATGGCTCTGGTTGGCGGTCGGTCTTACCTATCGCAGCACGAATCGATAGAGACACCCGAGGATTTGGCGCAACACAACTTTGTGGTTTACAGCTGGCTTAGCTCGCCCGACCACCTCAATATTGGCACAGGCAAGAAAGCGGTTAGAGTACGTATGAATAGTAAGTTGGCTATCAATAACTTAGGAGCCATTATCCAATCAGTTAGTCTAGGTGCAGGTTTGCATTTTGCACCGGTGTGGTTCGTGCACGAGTTAATAGAAGATGGACGCCTCCGCACAGTACTTCCTGATTATGAGCTTCCAGAATATCCAGTACATGCGTTGTACAAATCTTCAACAACGGGTAGCGTCCCGGCAAAGATTCGCGCTGCTATCGATTTGTTTGTGGAGGAAGCCTGCAGAATTGAAGGAATAGTAAACGGATAAAATTAGCCAACGGATTCTGTTTTAGCATAGAACAAGCTAGAAGTTTGTAAGGTCTTTAAAGCTCTGAATGTCCGCTAAGGGCAAAGAAGAGCCAAATTGAATAGTGGTTCAGGGTATTGCATACTCAAAACAAATGACTTTAAAACAACGTAAGCTCGCCTCAATTATCTATGAAATTTGCGATACTCTCAGATATTCACAGTAATGTTTATGCACTTGACGCGGTTATAAATGATGCTAAACGACGAGGCTGCGATGCCCTAGTTAATCTCGGAGATATTCTGTACGGGCCGATACGCCCTAGGGATACATACGATTTATTATTACAAAATGACTTTTTAACGATCAGTGGAAATCAAGACCGCCAAATTTATGAGTCGACGGTTTCCGAAATAGAATCAAATCCTACTCTGCAATTTATCCTGAGTGATTTAGGCGCTGAGCCGTTAGAGTGGATGAGGTCTTTGCCGTTTGATCTGCAGGTAACATCTGAATTGTATTTGTGCCATGGCACACCAACGAGTGATCTGGTTTACTTACTTGAAGATGTTTCTACTGGGGTTGCACTGCTTCGTTCCGACGATGAAATAGCAGAGCTGCTTGGAGGTCAATCATCTAAATTGATTTGTTGTGGGCATACACATAAGCCAAGGCTGGTTAGGTTGTCATCGGGTGTATCAATTCTTAACCCGGGTAGCGTTGGTTTACAGGCCTATACAGACCAAGAACCCGTTGAGCACTCAATGGAAAATTATACAGATAAAGCGTCTTACGCTATCGCTGAGATTCGTGACGATGAGTGGTATGTTGAGCACCTTCGCATTCCCTATGAGGTGCAGGCAGCAGTGGAAGATTGCCTAGCAAGAGGCCGAAGAGACTGGGCTCACTTTTTACAAACGGGTAGAAGAGTGAGCTAAGTAAGTATTATTTAAGAGTATATAGCAGCAAAATGGCACGCTGAATTAAGTGTTGAGGTTACTCCCTTTCAAGCCATTTTTCTCGGGATTTCGTCACGAAATTATATTAGTCTAATACTGTTTTCCACTATATATACTAACGCCATGCTCCCAGCGATAGCCGAAATTGTCTTGTCGGCAACCGGTGCTCAAACAATTGATAAGGTGACGGTTATTCAATCCCTATGGAGTGGGTATGGCGAAATTGTACGCCTTGAACTGAGTGGTGGTCGCCATTCTTCTGTGATACTTAAACATATAAAACTACCAGAGGCAGGTCATCACCCGCGTGGTTGGAATACCAATTTATCTCATCAGCGAAAGATTCGCTCCTATCAGGTAGAAGCACACTGGTATCAACATTATGCAGCGCAGTGTACTAGTGATTGTGAGGTGCCTGATTGTCTCGCCGTTCACACACTAGAAGGCGAAACGGTATTAGTGTTGACAGACCTCGATGCAGCGGGTTTTGACGTGAGAAAAAACGGCGTCGAAATCGAAGACATCTACGTTTGCCTAGATTGGTTGGCGAGTTTTCACGCCACATTTTTAAACAGTAATGCTAAAGGCTTATGGGAGTGCGGCACGTATTGGCATCTTGATACACGTCCGGATGAATTGGCTGCCTTGAATGATGTAGCACTGCGTCAAGCAGCACCGTTAATCGATCAGAGACTGCGACGATGTCATTACCAAACATTAGTGCATGGTGATGCTAAGTTGGCTAATTTTTGTTTTCGCCCAAATCGATCAGACTCTTATTCATCAACACTCAGTTCTTCATCTGTTGCCGCAGTTGATTTTCAATACGTTGGGCACGGCTGCGGCATGAAAGACGTAGCCTATTTCATTGGCAGTTGCTTGTATGAAGATGAGTGCGAAGCCATGGAAAACCAACTATTGGACTACTATTTTTCCGTTCTAATTGATCGAGTGGACCAGAGAAAGATTGGCGTAAATACGGCTGAGCTAGAATATGAATGGCGAGAGGTTTACCCCGTCGCATGGGCTGATTTTCATCGCTTTATCAAAGGTTGGAGCCCGGATCACTGGAAGATTAACAGCTACAGTGAAAAGCTCACTGCGGGTGTAATTAAAAGCCTGCGCTCATGAGTCTTTCACCAGAGCAATTGCAAGCGCTGTGCGACACCGCCATTAAAGCAGCGCAGGAGGCTGGTCGGTGGATAGAGAAATTTGATCAGCACAGTTTGCAACCAAGGTTTAAAGACGCTGGAAGTAGCGAGGCATCTCAAGTCGTGACAGAGGTAGACATTCGCAGTGAGGAAATTATTCGCCAGCGATTACAAAAAATCTCAGAGTCTCTCGATATCGCGTTTGTTGGCGAAGAATCGTCACCGAGCAACTCGCTGTTGACCAACTCAAGTTTTTCAAACGAGCGTTTTGATAAAACCCATTTCTGGTGTGTAGATCCGCTTGATGGCACCTTACATTTTGCCGAGGGACGCCCAGGTTACGCTGTCTCTATTGCACTTGTCGAGCAATCGGGAAAGCCATTAATCGGCGTTGTATATGACCCTGCCAATCAGGTTTTATTGCATGCCATAGACGGGCAGGGATGTTATCGAAATTTTACTCTATTCAGCAAGGCTGAACATCGGTCGAATTCGTTAGTGGTTTACGCAGACAGCAGCTTTAAAATGCATAATGAATATGAGTCGACCGTTACTACCTTTGAAAGGTGTGCAAAAACCTTAAACTTAGAGGACATAACTATTGTTTATGGAAATGGAGCGGTGAAAAACGCCTGCCAAGTGTTAGATTCAAGCCAGTCTTGCTACGTAAAATTGCCAAAAAAAGAAGACGGCGGTGGCAGTATTTGGGACTATGCCGCTACTGCCTGTATTGCGTATGAGGCAGGAGTTTGGGTGAGTAACATTCACGGGCAGCCCCTTGAGCTTAATCGTCGGGAGTCGACCTTTATGAACCATGAAGGCGTAATTTTTTCGTCGAATAATAAACTAGCGCACTGCCTAATTAATGAATTCAATGGTCAAAAATAGATTGAACCAAATCATCGAAGCTCGAATAAGGAGCAGCGATGCTCAAGACGACAGAGTTATCAAAATGATTTGTTAGACTTATTAAAACAACTCGCCTTGCCTACACAAAAAATGATCACTCTCCATCACCTTGAATACTCTCAATCGTTCAGAATCCTCTGGTTACTCGAAGAACTCGGCATAGACTACGAGCTAAAACTGTACGAGCGTGATAAGAAAACTCGCCTTGCTCCGGCAGATTACAAAGCCTTATCTCCACTGGGAACGGCGCCGGTTATTACTGACGGCGATTTAGTATTGTCAGAAAGCAACGCGATCGTAGACTATATTCTAGATAAACACCCTAATGAGCAACTTCGCCCGGGCCCCGATAGTGAATATCGCGCGCGTTATTTGTTTTGGTTGCATGCCTCTCAAGGGTCATTGATGCCCTTGTTATTAATCGGAGTGTTGTTTCGTATTATTCCGGAACGTGTGCCATTTTTTCTTAAGCCCATTATTCGACCAATATTGAATTTGGCGCAAGATGGTTTTTCTAAACCTAGAATGAACGCTTTGTTAAAGCAGGCAGAGGCAGACCTTGGAACCGCTCCGTGGTTTGGCGGCAATGAGCTTTCGGCTGCTGACATTGTGCTTAGCTACCCGCTTGAATCCATGAAAGCGAACGGCTATATCAACGAGCAATACCCTAATTGCCTGGCCTGGTTTGAGCGTGTGCACGCGCACCCCTCGTTCCAGCGCGCGGTTGATAAAGACGGTAAGCCGAGTATTGTTTTTTCACTATAGCTGAGCCTGGGTAATTGAGACGCGCTTTGGTAGAGTAACAGACTTTGTTGGTGTCTAGTCCGCGGGAATCGCCACCAAATCTTGGGTTGATTCTATACGCTCTACTGTTTTAGGGAGCAATTCTGCTCCTCTTAAATCAAAAATTTGATAGTTTAGAGACTGCAGATAAACCCTAATTTCCTGATAGTTTAAAGGGTGACATTCGAAATATATACATTTGATTTTTCGGTTTTCCAAGTATGATTGCGCTCCCAGTAGCGCTTGTTTCTCGGCGCCTTCGGTATCGAGTTTCCAAAAATCCACTTGGTCTATATCTAGGCGTTCGAGTGTTTCATCTAGCCGCTTTAGTAACACCCGTTCTCGCTCGTTATTCGAATCTTTATACCAATCCATGTTCAGCGTTGAACGCGACCCATCAAGTTGTATTTCAACCTCAGCGTCTTTCGAACTTAGACCAAATTCGAAGACATCTGCGTTCCAGTTATCTTGGTGTGATAAACATTCTGTTAACCAGTTTCTCTCTGACGTGACTGGCTCGAACTCCAGGGCTTTTAAGTTCCTGATATGACCCAGATATAATAACCATTGACCAATATTTGCACCCGAATCGACAAATACCCCTCCATCTTTTAGGTAGTTCTGAGCTAGCTCAATACCTGCGCCACCTTCGTATTTACCAAACACAATCCAACGATGGCACGGATCGGTTAAATCCAATTTCCATTCAACGCCATTTGAACACGAGACCCAGCAGCGCCCATGTCGGCTGAGGTTTGCGCCGTACAACTTCTCTAAGATACCCAGCTTTCTTGGAAAATCGAACCTTCGAAGCAATTTAAGCGATAGCGGTAAGTTTATTTTTGAAATCATCGATAAAGCACGGGTTGCCGAATGAAAGAATGAATGGCCCAAGTTTGATCATGGATCAAACACGGGGTAGATCTACAAGCAAAGCTCATTATTACCTTATTATCGCCAATAAAATAAATTTGGCTAACCATTTATTGAAGTAAACACTATGCAACAATTATAAAGTCGATTGCTTCTTCAAAACCAGAATCTAATAGCGCGCTGCGAATTTCCTCTCTCGCTCCCCATGAGCTAACAGCAACAAGTGTTGTAGATTCAAGAACGCGGCATTGTTTTAAATCGGTATCACTATCTACAACGACTACTGGTTTACCGCATTTCGTAGCGCCGACGAGTTTCGAGTTAATGTCTATAAATCCGGTCACTTGAATCCCATATTCTTCGAGGTATTGGTGTAACTTAGCGCCGGTTGGACCAGCGCCCCAAATGGCACACCTATGAACTCCGTTGTCAGATAATTGCTGACTTAGATAATGCGCTTTACAACGAAGAAATTGTTGTTTGTTATATCGTTGTTCTACCCGCGATGTTCTTTTCGGGTGGTCTCGCCAGCGCAATAGAATTTGATTCTCGGGTTTAATGAATTTAAATCCGTTCAAGTAGGCTCTGCACCAAAGATCATAATCTTCGGGCCAGGTTGAGTTATGGTAACCACCGAGTTCTACTAGAGCATCCCGGCGCATCATTGCGGTGGGGTGGGGTACGCAGCTTTCGACCCAAAAATTCTTCGAAATAGCATCGGGTTGGGTCTGTTGATTAATCCAGTTTTGATAACGTTTGTAGCCGCCCGCGATATCATCTTTTTCTGAAAATAATTCGACCTGTGCACCAACGATGGTAGTCGGACCGGAGCTGAGAAGTAGGTTGAGTTGTATTTCCAAACGGTTGGCTAGTGCAATATCGTCACCGTCCATGCGCGCGATGACAGGGTATTTGGCCTTCGAAATACCCTCGTTTAAGGCGGGCACAATCCCTTTTCCTGGAGACTGAACAATCCTCAAGCGGCTGTCTGAAGATAAGTTTTCAATAGCGCCATCGCTAGAGCAATCGTCAACTAAAAGAAGTTCGAGGCTTCGATGGGTTTGATTGAGAATGCTATCAACGGCCGCTTGTAAATACTTTCCACCGTTGTGAACTGGCATCAGGACACTGATGCCGTGTTCGTGGTTTATCGGCATACCGTTACTCGGCTAATACACCACCGCAACTACTGCCAGCACCCGCTGTGCATCCAAAACAATGTCGGTTTGTGGCAATGGCGGAACCGGCAATGTCATCAATTTTGATGTCCCACAGAAAACGCTCTTCACCACCATTCATAGGTATTTCAAGCATTTGATTAAAGTCACAGTCAAACACACGGCCTTCCCAATCCAGATTAATTAAACTCTTGCACATCAGGTTATCGACGGTTTGCGCGTTGAAATTATTCACCAGTAAATGTTGATAGTCATCAAGCTCCCCATCGCGTTTTAATGCGTGTGCAAAGCGGTTTATCGGGATGTTAGTGATCGCTAGGAGATTAGAAAATACAATGCCAAAATTGTCACCCAGCATGCGGCGATAATCGTCTTCTAAGCTCATTTGTGGCGGCGGTAGAAATGCGCCTCCAGGGTTATAAACCAAATCTAAGCTTAGCTTTTCATCTTTACCGTAACCAAGATCATTCAGCATTTGTAGGCCAGCGATACTTTTATCAAACACGCCTTTGCCTCGCTGCGCATCAACGTTATCTTCGGTATAACAGGGCAATGAGCAAACCAGCCTTATCTCACGATCTCTATACCATTGAGCGAGGTCTTCTTGACCAGCTTCGAATAGAACAGTGATGTTACAGCGAGAGGTAATTTGGACGCCCATGGCGATCAATTCATCACAGAACTTTCGGAAGTTGGGGTTCAGTTCTGGTGCGCCGCCCGTTAAGTCTGCTCGTTCGATGTCAGCGGCTTTTGCCCAGTCCAGAATCTTTTCCATTACCTCCCAGGTCATGATCTCGGTGCGTTTCGGACCTGCATCGACATGGCAGTGATGGCACGCGAGATTACACAACTTTCCAAGATTCATTTGAAGTTCAGTCGGCTTTTCATGCACCAAGTTAAGATGATGCGCATTCAGAATTTCATGAAAATGTGGGCCTGTTGTCGGGATATTGACGGTATTGTCGAGATCAACGTCGTTTGGCACGAACTTGCCATCTTCGAATCGAATTGTTTGTTCTGAGAACGGACTTATTTCATTCATAATTATGCAGTATCGGTAGGTCTAATATTAAGACCTTCAGAGTTGACTATATCATGCAAATAATACCGATACAGTCGCATGATGACGTTGTAGCGCGGGTGCTCTGAAACCCGGAGCGATTTCTGAATTACCATAAAAGCCGATTAATGGTGTGCCTGGAAAGGTACTTTTAAAGGCTTCGAGGTCCATGTCTATGCCTCCAAAAAATTCAGGTCCTCGGGTCACATTGGCGAACATCAGGGCGAATTCGGGTTCCTTAGCAAGCCGTTGCTTCGCATTTTTAAGTTCGGTTTCAATACTTGTCTGAGCTGAGGTGATGTTTCTTCTGGCCCAGAATAGATGACGACCTGCTTTAACCTCATCTGCAAGCGTGATGGTATTGGCTTTGCTGTCAATATCGAGCACATGTATCAATTGATAGTGACCTTGCTCAATAGAATCGGAATTATTGGTTTCAGACACGGCGCAAAATAAATCAAATGGGGAAGCAATGCTGACGTGACCAGAAATATTATCGCAGGCACCTTGCAAGTTAACTTCATACAAGGTGTTACCCTCAGAGCGGTTAATTTGCATAACCGGGGATAAACGTTCAACACCCTCGGCCAACACCAACTCTGGTTCTAATTCATTGCTAAACGCAGTCTGGCAAAATTCCTGTTCAACAATACGACCGTTTTGCCATACCGAATAAGGCCCTTGACCATATTCATCACTTGTAACGGAACCGAATTGAGGCGAATTACAAGTATTAATCGCCATATCTACCGCATTCGGACTGGCGAGTGTGAACACCAGCTTTGGGTTAATGCCTTGTGGTTTTAGTACGCGCAATGGTTGTAAATTAAGTTCTTGAGGGAACACCATAGCAACGGCACCTTCGACATCAAGCAGCCACTCTTCTTCGGTTAATAAACCGACGGCACAACATCCGAACACTAACGGCGTGCCGGCTGCTTTCGCAGCTTCTTTAATCGCGTTTTGAGGGCTGTGTGCATAAGCATTACTTAAGAACAATAGAACACTACCGACGGTACACGGCCTCATCTTTTCGAGCGCCTTTTTTACCGCCTCACGGGCATATTCATCTTTGGCGATAGCACCATAGCTGGCACCCGTAGCGACACGTCGTTTAATCATCGATAACTTTATCTTTATATTCGCAAAGATCACTGATAACGCATGAGCCGCAACGTGGTTTTCTCGCAATACAGGTATAGCGTCCATGCAGAATCAACCAATGGTGAGCATCGACCAGAAATTCCTTAGGTACAAATTTCATCAATGCTTTTTCAACCGCCAACACGGTTTTACCGGGTGCTATTTTCGTGCGGTTTGAGACTCTAAAAATATGGGTGTCGACGGCCATTGCTGGATGGCCGAACGCGGTATTTAATACAACATTAGCGGTCTTTCGCCCTACACCAGGTAGTGCTTCAAGCGCTTCTCTGTCTTCGGGAACAATGCTGTTGTGGTTGTCAATCAGCATTTTGCAGGCGGCAATGACGTTTTTTGCTTTGCTATTGTAAAGGCCAATGGTCTTAATATACTTACTGAGTCCTTCGATACCTAAGGCATAAATTGCTTCGGGAGTATTAGCCACCGGGAAGAGCTTATCGGTTGCTTTGTTGACACTCACATCGGTAGCTTGTGCGGACAAGGTAACCGCCACAAGCAGTTCAAAGTTCGAGCTATAGTTAAGTTCTGTTTCAGGCTTTGGGTTCTCGTTTCTAAATCGAGTAAATATTTCTTGGCGTTTAGCTTTGTTCATTGATACTGCCAGCGCTATGAGTTTCGAGCCTTAACTCGCGCAATTGCGGCCGCGATGTCTTGTTTGATTTGTTCGCTGCCTTTTTCTTTGTTTAATTCTTTGAGCCGTTTGACAGAACTCTTAGCTTCTTTACGGCTATTCTCACGTTTGATTTTGGCGTTGGTTTGTTCGCGAGCGCGTTGCGATGCTTCTGGCGAGTAGTCAGGCCAGCGCCAACTGGCATCAGGCGACTGTATTTGATCGACCATATTGATACAATCCACGGGGCAGGGCTCCAGACACAGCTCACAGCCGGTGCAGTCGCGTTCAACAACGGTGTGCATCATCTTTGCAGCACCAATAATGGCGTCAGTTGGACATGCCTTAATACACATGACACATCCGATACAAATACTTTCGTCGATAATAGCGACTTGCTTGGTTTTATGAACGCCATATTTAGGGTCAACCGGTTTACTTGGTTGACTTAACAACACTGCAAGCCCATGCACTGTTTGGTTGCCACCTGGTGGACACTGATTAATATCGGCTTTACCATCAGCAATGGCCACAGCGTAATCATGGCACCGAGGATAGGTGCATTGCATACATTGAGTTTGAGGCAGCCACTGGTCTATGGCATCGATTTTGGCATCGCGTTCCATTATTCTCGCCAGTGAGATTACTTAACCCGCATCCCAGGTTTGGCACCTTCATCGGGGTTTAATACGAATAAATCCGAACCACCTGGACCTGCAGCGAGCACCATACCTTCAGACATCCCAAAACGCATTTTCCGAGGGGCCAAGTTTGCCACCATGACAGTGAGTTTGCCTTCTAATTGTTCAGGCTTATAGGCAGATTTAATACCCGCGAATACATTACGTGTTTCGCCGCCGATATCGAGCGTTAGCTGAAGCAATTTGTCGGCCCCATCAACGTGCTCGGCCTTGATGATCTTTGCGATACGCAGGTCTACTTTAACAAATTCATCAAAGTTGATCTCGTCTGATATCGGGTCTTTGCCGAGGGCCGACTCTGGATCGACGGTCGATACTTCTTCCAGCGACTCTTTACTTTCTTCAATCATGCGATCTATTGAATCACCTTCGATTCTTGTCATTAGTGGTTTAAACTTGTTTATTTTGTGACTTAACAAGGGCGTTTGCAAATCGTCCCACATTAACTCACCCGTATTTAAAAAGGCCTCAGCCTGGTTTACCAAGTTCGGAAGAACTGGCTTAAGATAGATACACAAGGATCTAAATGCGTTTAAACCCGCCGTGCAAACCTGTTGCACTTCATCGAGCTTGGACTCATCTTTAATCAGAATCCACGGTTTGTGTTCATCAATAAATTGGTTGGCTTTGTCAGCCAGCGCCATGATGTCTCGCATCGCTTGAGAATATTCACGATTTTCATAGCGTTCGGCAATTGCGTCAGCGGCGGTTGCGAATTCTGCATGCAATTGTGGCGCGGCGGATTGGCTCGCTAACATGCCGTCGAACCGTTTCACGATAAAGCCAGCGCAACGTGATGCAATATTGACCATTTTACCAACAATATCGGAATTCACGCGGGCCGAGAAATCGTCAAGATTTAGGTCCATATCGACCACGTTATTGCTAAGTTTTGCAGCAAAATAATAACGCAGGTACTCAGGATTTAGATGTTTTAAATAGGTATCGGCCATAATAAATGTGCCGCGTGACTTAGACATTTTTGCGCCATCAACTTGCAAAAATCCGTGCACAAATACCGCATTTGGTCTGCGATAATCGGTTGCCTCCAACATGGCTGGCCAAAATAATGTATGAAAACGAACAATGTCTTTGCCGATAAAGTGGTACAGCTCGGTATCATTTCCAGGCTCCCAATAACTTGCCCAGTCATCCCCGGAATTGTCACAGTGAATTTTGTGGCTAGCCATGTAACCTATAGGTGCATCTAACCAAACGTAAAAATATTTACCTGGTGCATCAGGTATTTCAAAACCCCAATAAGGTTTGTCACGGCTTATATCCCAATCAATCAAACCGCTCTCAAACCACTCGCTAAGTTTGTTTGCAATTTCGGGCTGCAGAGCATCTGAGTCTTTCCAGTTGGTCAACATGGTTTCAAACTCGCTGACCTTGAAAAAGAAGTGCTCACTTTCTTTTTCCACTGGTGCTTTACCGGACAATACCGAATAGGGGTCAATTAAATCGGTGGTATCGTAGGTGGTGCCACAGACCTCACAGTTGTCACCGTATTGATCGGGTGACTTACACTTGGGACATGTGCCTTTGACGTAGCGGTCCGGTAGGAACATGCCTTTTTCTTCGTCAAACGCTTGTTTAATAACGCGTACATCAATGTGACCGCGCTCTTTCAATCGAGTATAAACCTCGGCGCTAATCCGCTGATTTTCGGGGTGATGCGTACCTGTGTAATTATCGATCCCTATGCCAAAGCCTGCGAGGGAATCTTTATGCTGAGATTCAACTTCATCGATCAATTGCTGCGGTGTAATGCCTTTCGCTTCAGCTCCCAGCATGATTGGTGTGCCATGTTGATCATCACCTCCGACAAACGTAACCTTATGCCCTCTAATTTTATGGAATCGAGCCCAGATATCCGCTTGCATGAAGCCAACCATATGGCCAAGGTGCAGTGGTCCATTAGCATAGGGTAGGGCGTTGGTGATCAGAATTTCACGAGTCTTTTGTTCAGCAGTCATTGGGCAAAATCACTAAGATTCATTGGTGACAAATTAGCCCGCTAATGTAACCGTTTTACTCGCTCTAAACAATGATTCAGGAGGTTAACGGCTTGCCAAAATAGTCGGGCTAGCTGCCCATTAATCCGCGTGTTAGAAGTTTGTGGTTAGCATTTGCAATTGATTGTCTACTGCTGCACCAAATCTTCCATGCCGAGGCCCGTCAATTTCTTGATATTGCTAAACACATAAAACATGGCAAACATGGTGATCACCATGCACGGGACAACAATAACCGGATAGCTATAGAGGTTCATTGTGCCTAGCTCGCTATTAAAAGCGTCGGTACCTGATTCGCTAACCACAATCCACTTAGCGAGAAAGAAGTTTAATGCTGAGGATAAGACAAAAGAACTTGCCAGCATCCATGTGGCTTTCACCATCATATGATCGAATTCTTTGGTTTTATTATTTTCAGCGAGTCTGGCAGATACTTTGGCCGTATCCATAAAGGTATCGTTATACAGAAATGTTCTGATCAGAGGATATTTAGTGTAGGTCGAAATGACCGTTGCTATGGCAATGATTCCAGGAATCAGCGCTTCTTTATATGCGATGTATTCCTTAGGCAACTTTAGAATACCGATGCTGCCGGTTAATAGAATACTAATGAACCCCAAGGCTGGAACAAAACCAATCTTGCGCTCTGAGACAAATCCCCAAATACCCACACACAAAGGGAGGCTTAGAGCCGCGATAAGCGCGTAATTTGGACCAAGCATGTCGTCGCCGCTTAATTTTTTGAGAATTAGCGTAGGAATTAACATGCAAACGATCAAATCGACGAAAATTCGATTCGAGTTCGATTTTTTCTTGGCGTCGCTACTGCTGTCCGCCGCCTCGGGGTGTTGATTCATTAGGTTTACTGCATCTAACTAAAATTGAGCTAGAAAGTATAACGCACACCAATCGATGTTGTGTCGAACTCTGCCGTAATATCGTCCTGTTCTGCTTCAATCGATCTGAAGTCAGCCGTAATGCCGAAATGCTCGGTGACAAAGAACTGCGCCCCTATTCCATAACTGCTTCCTTCATCGGTGTCTGGCTTACCAACGTTGGCATTTATTTCGAATCGATCGCTTAGGTTGAACCGAACACCTATCTCGCCACCGATGATTCCGCCATCCGCGTCATCATCGTCGAAGAATGTACCGCCATTGAGTTGAATGTTGTCGTATCGACCTCGAATCAAACCGTAAAGTTGTGTTTGAGGAAGTTCAAACGTCAATCCTAGTCCCAACGTTGTTATGCTGTCTTCAATAGACGCGCCCAGAAAATCGTCACTTTCCAATTCAAATTGACTTAATTGAATAAAGAAAATACCGAGTTCGGCGCTTGCATTTACCGCAAATCCATCAGTATCGACATCGATAGACAGAGAACCGTCGCTTAAGGTGATATCACCGGACGAAACGAATTCAGCGCCAACATAGGTAAAGCTGGGTGCATCTGCGTAACTTTTTAGGCTTAATAGCAAAAGTGTAGAAGCGATTAATAACTGACTCATTCTTTTCATAATATTGTATTGGTTATTAGTATTGGGTAGGCGAATAATACGATAAAAAGCAAACTATGCTGAATTAAAGTTATTTATACTTAGGGTCATAATTTGAAATAGTCGATGCCTAGTTCGTGTTCCATGGATACAACCAAACCAGCAAAAAATATCACCATTGAAGGACCAATAGGGGTTGGCAAATCCAGTCTCAGTAAAAAGTTAGCGGCGAGTTTGGGAGCTGAATTATTGCTCGAAAAACCGTCAGAAAATCCATTTCTGGAGCGCTTCTACAAATCTCCAAAACGTTACTCATTACCAACGCAGTTGTTTTTTTTGTTCCAGCGAGTGCAGCAGCTAGCCGATGTTGAAACTCAAGGCATAAAGCGTGTTGGGCAGGTTGCTGACTTTATGTTGGCCAAAGACCCGATGTTCGCTGAATTGACGCTCGATGCGGAGGAAGTGGCGCTTTATCGACAGGTTTACCATAGCCTGAGTATTGATGCGCCTAAACCCGATTTGATGATTTATTTACAGGCTCCGGTGCCCGTGCTGCAAAAACGGATTAAAAAACGAAGCATTGCCTATGAACAAGGCATCGATTCAGGCTATTTACAAAATTTAAGTGATGCCTATACCGCGTTTTTTCACCGTTATACCTGTTCGCCGTTATTGATCGTGAATGCGGCAGATATCAACCCTATCGACAACGATGATCATTATCAGGCTTTGTTAGCTCATATTATGCGAATAGAGGCAGGTAAACACTTTTTCAATCCACTAGGATGATAGATGCTTAATTAATACAAAGCAGCAGCGCCGCTTAGAAAAACCTGAGTTACGTATCGTTGTGAATAGTAGTTCATGATTGAGGCTTGTTTGGGGTAGACTCTAACCAGCAAATATTTTTAGGAGAACATTGATGTCGGTAACGGTTACCACTCTCAAAAAAATGAAAGATGCGGGTGACAAAATCACTTGGCTCACGGCATACGATTACAGTTTTGCAAACTTAATCGACACAGCGGGGGTTGACGCGATTTTGGTCGGAGATTCCTTAGGTATGGTCATTCAAGGGCATGAAACACCGGTTCCCGTGACCATTGAAGAGAGTATTTACCATACTCAGTGTGTGGCACGAGGTGCGCCCAACTCCATGGTCGTTGGAGACTTGCCATTCGGCAGTTATCAAGTAAGCAAAGAGCAAGCCTATGAAAATGCCGTTAAGCTTATGCAAGCGGGTGCACACACCATTAAGTTAGAGGGTGGTGAACTTCAAGTTGAGACGATCAAGTTTTTGGTCGAGCGAGGGATTGCGGTTTGCGCACATATTGGTTTAACTCCGCAATCGGTCCACCAATTGGGCGGCTTTAAGATTCAAGGCCGTGGTGCGGCGGCTAAACAGTTGTTTGAAGACGCTATTGGCGTCGAACAGGCGGGAGCCTTTGCTGTGGTATTAGAGGCTATTCCACAAGCGCTCGCAGCTGAGATCAGTGAACGTTTGACTATCCCAACAATTGGCATTGGTGCAGGTCCTATGTGTGACGGCCAAGTGCTAGTATTGCAGGATATGCTTGGTATTTATCCAAAGAAGAGTCCCAAATTCAGTAAGAATTATATGCATGGTGCTGACACAATTAGAGGCGCGATAGAAAACTATGTGCAAGAGGTGAAACACGGTGAATTTCCTGCGCAAGAGCATAGTTTTGATTGAAAAAACAGCTTATTGGACCGACAAGTATTACCAATAAGCATTACTATTAACGGAAGCGATAGTATTAAGGATTTTAGGTTAGAGAAGTGAATAAAGTACAACGAGTTTCATCACTGCGCGCAGCCGTTCAAGCTGCGCGCAAAGACAGAAAAACCATTGGCTTTGTGCCGACCATGGGTAATTTGCACGAGGGACATTTGGAGTTGGTTAGAGTGGCAAAGAGGCGTGCCGATTTCGTGGTAGTGAGTATTTATGTCAATCCAACTCAATTTGGTAAAAATGAAGACCTGGAAAATTACCCGGCAACCCCTGAAGAAGACGCTCGTCGATTGGCTGAGCTAGGGGCCGATGTCTTATTTCTCCCGGAACAAGAAACAATGTACCCTGGCGAGCTCGATGAACAAACGGTGGTCTACGTACCCAAAATTGGGGATATGTACTGTGGCAAAGATCGACCAGAACACTTCTACGGTGTTACCACCGTTGTAAGTCGATTGTTTAACATGGTACAACCGGATATTGCTATTTTTGGCAATAAGGACTACCAACAAATAGCGATCGTTCGACGCATGGTTGAAGACCTTGCCTACCCAATCCAAATTGTTGGCGTGGATACCGTGAGAACAGAAGAGGGTCTTGCTCTGTCATCACGCAATGGTTACCTTGGTGCGAAGGAAATGGCCGTTGCGCCGAGTTTGCAACAAAATCTGCGCTCGATGGCTCAGGTTTTAATGGAAAAGAGTTCAGTCACTTCCAAGAGCGCTCTCAAGGCGCTTGAAGATGACGTTAAGACCAATCTGAAAAAACAGGGTTTTAAACCTCAATATATTACGGTTTGCCGACAACGGGATTTAAAACCCGCAAAAAAAGGTGATAAGGAATTGGTGATTTTAGCGGCGGCGCAATTGGGTAAAGCTCGTTTGATTGACAATTTAGAGGTTGTTTTGGGTGAAAACAAGCCAACATAATTCGCCTTTATTGCTTCATTACGTCGAATGCGAAAGACAAGCACTTTGTGGATTCACAATAAAGGAGAATCAATTTTGAATATCCTGGTCTTTGAAGCCGAGTAAATAGAGAATGCTGTCAAGGCCGTGAGTTGAGAGAGATTGTTTCGCTGATTCTCGCACCAACGGTTTAGCTCTAAATGCTATGCCTAAGCCAGCGGCGCTGAGCATCAATAAATCATTCGCTCCATCACCTACGGCGATGGTTTGTTGCGGGTCGAGTCCTTCGTCTTTCGCGATTTGTTTCAATAAAATGGCTTTACGTTCTGCATCAACAATCGGTCGAACAGCGCGGCCTGTAAGCACTCCATTTTCTATCTCTAAGGTATTGGCATACACATGGTCTATACCAAGTTTGTTTTTTAAGTGGTTACCGAAATAATTAAAGCCACCCGAAAGGATAGCGGTCTTGAAACCGAATGCCTTTAGATTACGAATTAGTTTTTCAGCACCTTCCATCATCGGCAAATTGTCTGCAATGTCCTGCAGTACCTCTTCACTTAAGCCCTTCAATAAAGCCATGCGTTGGGTAAAGCTTTCGCTAAAGTCTATTTCACCCTGCATCGCGCTTTCAGTGATCTTGGCAACTTGCTCGCCAACGCCAGCTCGCTTTGCGAGTTCGTCAATGACTTCGGCTTCAATTAATGTCGAATCCATGTCAAAACAAACCAATCGCCGACTCCGCCTAAACGCGTTATCTTGTTGAATCGCAATATCAACGTCCAGCTCGCTGGCAATGCTCAAGAAGCTGGCCCGCATCGCTGCCGGGTCTTTGGGTTTCCCCTGAACAGTAAATTCAATGCAAGACTTGGTATCGTTAGTTACTGGCTCATTAAGTGGTGTGCGACCGCTTAACCGCGCAATATCATGGATATTCAAGCCCTGTGTCGCGGTTACCTTAGTCACTCGAGCGATTTCCTCGGCGGATACTTCACGAGTCAACAGGGTAATAATGTAACGGTCAGCGCCTTGCTGAGAAACCCATTGTTGATAATCATGATCGTCAATATCTCGGATCTTTACCCTGAGACCTAGCGACTCGGCTTGTTGTAATAGTTGCCACTTCAACTGCCCCGGATTTTGATCATCGGGCAGTTGCAACAACATACCTTGAGATACATGCTGATGGATAACAGACTGACCAATGTCTAAAATACGAACGTCGATTTTTTCAATAACGGAATAGAAGTCAGCCGACAAACCAATGCGGTCTTGGCCTGAAATGTTAAGTAAAATGATGTTTGACACGTTATGTTGCCTTACTTCTTCGGCAGTAGGTCAGGGTAAACGGTGGTGCAAGTTTACACTAAAGCGGCAGATTATTATGCGGCGAAGCATGTTTTAGTCGTCCGTAGCTTAAAGGCATTACTCTTGAGATGAAATTTTTTCGTTTTTCGCGCCACGAATTGGTAGATCGACCGCCTCACAAATACATAAATTAACGTATAATCACAGTTACACTATAATTATAGAAGCGGTGATGTTGTCCATTCTTGATGTTGCATTCGTGATATTGAGTGATGAACAAATCAACCCGCTTCGATTAGTTCTGGCACAGTGATCCGTTAACAACATAAAAAGGTTATGAGTAGAAAAACCAAAGTAGGCGTGGTAGGGGTAGGTTACCTCGGTCAAATCCACGCGAAGATTTACCATGAAATGGAAAATGTTGAGCTTGTGATGTTAGCCGATACTCATGAGGATACGATCTCGGAACTGGCAAAGAAGTATGATTGTGAATTTTCCTCCAACTACTTGGACATGATCGATAAAGTGGATGCTGTTAGCGTGGTGGTGCCTACCTCATTGCATTTTGATGTGGCTCAACCGTTCTTAGAGGCGGGTATTGCAACCTTGATGGAAAAACCTATTGCCGCAACGGTGGATGAAGCGCGCAAATTAGTTGATATGGCGGCGCAAAATGAAGCCCCTTTTTTGATTGGTCATTTAGAACGATATAACCCAGCTTTGAGAGCTGTTGCGAGCAAAGTTGCTGAGCCGAAGTATATTGAAGTTCATCGATTAGGAACCTTTGTGGAGCGAGCGACCGATGTGGACGTGATCACTGATCTTATGATCCATGATCTCGATTTAGTCTTGTCATTGGTTGATGAGGAGCCATGCGATGTGCAGGCCATTGGCTCAAATGTGATCACTGATCACGTCGATCTGGCAAATGTTCGACTCGCCTTCCCGAGTGGTGCGGTAGCCAATATAACGGCCAGTCGCGTATCAAATAAACGTTTCCGACGTTTTCGTGTGTTTGGTCCAGAAGGTTATTACGGCATCAATTTAATGGATCAGGAACTGGATATTGTTACCAAGGGAGACACACCCGAAGGTAGCGAGTTTCCTGGGCTGGATGTAGATCATGTTAAGTTTGATACCGAGCAACCATTGCAAGTAGAGTTAGCTCATTTTGTTGAGGTGGCGCAGGGCCAAGCCATGCCGATGGTAACCGGACTTCAAGGCCTGCGTGCCCTGCAGCTGGCTGAGCAAATTCAGTCGATTATGCGTGATTCTGTATCATAAATATTAGGCAAATTACACTTTATGCTGAAAACAATGAAAACTAATTTTGGTCGTTCAATTGCTATAATTGGGGGATTGCTGCTCAGTGCTTGCGCGAATGCCGAGCTTGAGTGTGAGACTGATAATGCCGCCTTGCAGAGCATGCCGAGTATTGAAATAACCCTAACCAGAGACGATGGTAGCCAGTACTCGATGCCATCGAAACTGGCGGACAATAATGCTACCCGAGCCGCCGGTTTCCAGAGAGTGTGCGAGTCGACGATTGAGGCCATGCCGATTTTATTTGTCTTTGAGCGTGAAGCCGTTCCGAGCTTTCATATGAATAATGTGGTTGCGCCAATCGATATCGCTTTTATTGACAAGTCTGGTCGAATCGAGAGCATACAATCAATGAAGCCGTACTCAATACTGGAAGTCAAAAAACCATTATATCGACCGAAGCGACCAGTGTTATACGCCTTGGAGGTTCATAAAGGATTTTTTGATAAGCATGACATTACCAAAAGTAACAAGATGTCCTGGGCTAAACCAAACTTGCCTGATTAGAATTCAATTAGGAATAGACTGAATGTAGGTGTGCGACATGGACTATCTCGATTGGCAGTCACCGTTATCATTAGAAGAAGTATTTGGAAAAAAAACGTCGTTTGAATACCCGTCAATTTTGAATCGTGATCAGACTCTGTTTTTAGAAAGAAGCAACGACGATAATCGCACGATAGTAACGCGGTTGACCAGAGGTCGGGATGGTAATCAACACATTAATAAATTTGATGCTATTACGCCTGCGCCCTTTAGTTTACAGACTCGGGTGAACGAGTATGGCGGGAAGCCATATTGGGTATTCGATTCGTCCATCGTATTTGCAAATCAGGTCGATCAATGCCTATATCGTCAAGAGCTGATAGGCAATGATTTCAGTGCTCCAAAAAGAGTGAGTTTTCTGCCAGATGATCAACAAACTTTTATGTTCACTGATGTGCATCAGTATTGTGACTCTCACTATCTGGCGATCATTGAAGTTGAGCGTTCTGATGTGCCTCATGCTAACAACGCAATGTTTATTGGTGCAATTTCGGACGATCCCGATGTTCCGCCTTATCCGCTAGTTGAAGGCGCTAATTTTTACAGCAATTTCGTCATTAATCCTAGTCAAAATCGGGTAGCATGGGTTCAATGGAATCACCCAAATATGCCGTGGGACGACACGCAACTTTTTAGCGCAGATGTTGTTCAACATCATGGGCGCCCCGTATTAAAGAACGTTTCACAGATTAATGTATCTGGTTCAGGAAGCGTTGGCGCAAGTGTGTGTCAATTGTTGTTTGCTAGCGATCAACGTTTATTTTTTTCAGCCGATTATAGACTAGACGGTACTCAAACAGATAATGATGGCGAAATTTCAAAAGGTTCCCATGATTATTGGAATGTCCATGTTTTCGATTTCTCTAATCAGGAATTGATACGAGTAACCAGTGAATATGCTGAGTATGGTTATCCTCATTGGGTGTATGGTGACCATCGTATTGTTCGACTTAGTAATACTGAAATTCTTACAGTAGTAAGTGAGCCTTGTGGTGATCGTATTGTCAAAATCGATCAACAGACCCTTGAAGCTCGACCTTTTCAGATGATAGATCAACCCTGCACGATTCAGCACCTTCACAGTGATGGTCAAGGTTCATGTGTATTTGAGTTGCTACCATTTGACGAATCCCCCAGTTTGGTGAAATTTGAATCTTCGAGGAGCGCGAGCGAATTTGAATTGGTGCGATTGATTGAAGCCGACACAGCGCGAGTTGAAACCAGCCCCGCTATCCATATGACCTTTGCCGATCAAGATGGAGTAAAGGCTCATGGTTTCTATTACATGCCGGTTAACAGTTCGCAACAAGCGATTACCAATGCCAAGGCGCTTCCACCCTTGTTGGTCATGGTACACGGCGGCCCAACCGCACGTGCTTATGGCCATTTCGATTTGCAGAAGCAATTTTGGACCAGTCGAGGGTTTGCAATACTGGATGTCAATCATCGTGGGAGTTCGGGCTATGGTCGGGAATTTAGAGACGCCTTATATGGTCAATGGGGAGAACACGATACCAATGATATAGTTAGCGCCATCAATGCGTTGATAGAACAACAAAAAGTCGACGCTAATCGAATTTGCATTCGAGGAAAAAGTGCTGGCGGTTATGCGGTGCTAAGAGCATTGACCGAGTACCCTGACACATTTAGAGCGGGTGCCTGTTATTACGGGATTGGTAACTTAGTGACACTGGCTGAAGCAACTCACAAATTTGAAAAACATTACACCGATCGCCTGGTTGATGAAGTCTTTAACCCAACAGTCGCTAACACGCCCGACAGCCAATTTTTTCAGCGTTCGCCAATTAATAAGATGAGCCAACTAAACAGTGCAATGATCGTATTTCAAGGCGGACTTGATCGAGTTGTTCCGCCTTCGGTAGCGCAAGAAATTATAGGCGTACTGCAGGACGCAGACGTTGATCATCAATACGTTGAATATCCGAACGAAGCTCATGGTTTTAAGCGGCCAGAAAACAATATCGACGCATGGCAGAAAGAGCTCGATTTTTACCGGCGCGTGTTACGCGCCTGATATCACAGCATAAAATGTAAGTAGTTATGAACATAATTGAAGATAGAACGATTGCACTCGCTGGGGTGCTGCAAGCTTGCCAGCAGGTTCAGCGCTTAGCTCGCAAGGGCGTACCGGAAGAGTCAATCTACAACAACAGTATTCAATCTATATTGGTGCTTGATGCGGTGAGCACACCAGCTGTGTACGGTGGTTTGGGCGGAGTGCGTGCTGGCTTAACATTGATTAGTGACGGGGTACTGACTTCTCCCGATGCATCCAGTTTAGAAATTTTGCGCTATATGATGGCAATCTTACAATTACAAAATCAACTGTATAAGGATCAGCAAAAATTCAATGCGTTTGGTCAAGCCGTAGAGCGCTTGAGTGGGTTTTCTACAGACGAGTTAAAGAGCGCGTGTTCTGATGTTTATCAAACGCACATCAGTGTTTTGCGACCGCAGATTATTGTGCAAGGTGAACAAGAGTACCTGCAAAATGAAGGCGTACCTGAACAAGTGCGAGCGATGTTGCTTGCCGCCATTAGGTCTGCCGTTTTATGGCAGCAAAAAGGCGGAGGCAAGTTTCGTTTGGTATGGGAAAGAACGCGAATGCGCCATGCGGCCAAAAAATTACTTTCTCAGCATTAGTGGTTTCGATCAATAGCAGAAAACCTAACACATTTATTTCGAGAAACGGCTATGAAGATATCTTTATTGTTAACGGGTAACGAGCTTATGACTGGTGACACAGTCGATTCAAACTCGGCGTATATCGCTAAGTCGCTTAAAGATCTGAGTTTGGTGCCATACATAAAAAAAGTTGTTGGCGATGATCTGCCATTACTAAGCAGTTCCATAGAGGAGCTAAGCCTTGCTTCTGATGTGCTTGTTGTCAACGGTGGTCTTGGGCCAACGATCGATGATTTGACAGCGCTCGCGCTTTCGAATGTCACACAATCACCGCTCGTTCGTAATGCTGACGCCTATGAGAAGCTTGAGGAATGGGCATGCAAGCGAGACTTTATTCTTACTGAGTCAAACCTTAAACAAGCGGATTTACCCGAGATCTGCGACATTATTGATAATCCCAAAGGGTCGGCAGTCGGGTTTCGTTGTGTATTTAATGACTGCTTGATAATGTGCACCCCTGGCGTGCCGAGCGAACTCAAGCCAATGGTTGAACACCATTTACTGCCCTTGATCCGTAAACATGGAAATATAGAAACGACCAGCCATATTACTCGCCTACGGCTTTTCGGAATTACTGAATCTGGTCTACAGGACACAATTAATCAGGTTTTTCCAGATTGGCCTGCTGAGGTCGAACTCGGTTTTCGAGTTCAGATGCCAGTTATCGAGGTGAAATTTACGACCTTAGGCGACCAGTTTCTGGAATTAAATAATCAGTGGGCCAAGAAATTCGAAGCGCATTTCTCTGATTTCGTCATAGGTCGTAATAGTACACGCCTTAGCCAAGCACTTAACGATGCCTTGAATTCAATGGGGCTGTGTTTATCCACCGCTGAATCCTGCACGGGCGGCCAAATTGCCGCTTCGATAACCAGCGAAGCCGGTTCATCTAATGTGTTTGAAGCGGGCTATGTGGTTTATTCTAACCGTATTAAGCATCAAACTTTGGGTGTGCCCAAACAAACGTTGAGCGATCACGGTGCGGTGAGCCAAGCAACGGTTGTTGCGATGGCTAGAGGAGCGATCGAAAAATCCGGGGCTGACTTAGCGGTCGCAGTCTCTGGAATTGCTGGGCCGGAAGGCGGTTCCAAAGAAAAGCCAGTTGGTCTGGTTTGGATAGCATGGGGCAGTTTGGATCAGATGCGCGCTCGCAAATTCTTTTTGCCGGTAGGCCGGTTGGGTTTCCAGCGGACGGTAACCGCCATTGCAATGGATTTGGTACGACGCGAGGTGTTGAGTTTACCAACCGATGTCGACTACTTCAGTGAACTTAAGAAAAAGGCATCTTGAAAAGTCATTGGCAGGCAAATTTAACCATCGCCTTGCACACAGTGATTAGGTCATGTTCATCTATACTATAGGGAGGCATGATATAGAGTAGGCGACCGAATGGCCGCACCCAAACCCCATGTTCTACAAAGAATGCTTGCGCGCTAACCGTGTCGATCTCGTCATGCATTTGAATAACGCCGATTGCGCCCAATACTCTAACATTTGCCACCTTAATGCTGCGTATTGCATTCACGAGTTCTCGTTTTAGAACGGCTTCAATTGCTCCAACGGCGTCTTTCCAATCACCTTGCCGTAGCAGTGCTAAACTTTCATTCGCCACGGCACACGCAAGTGGGTTACCCATAAACGTAGGGCCATGCATGAATACTCCTCCGTTTGCCGAAATGCCTTGTGCAATGTCGCTATTGGTTAGAGTCGCTGCAAGGCTCATATAGCCGCCAGTTAATGCCTTACCCAGGCAGAGGATGTCAGGTTCAATGCCTGCCCATTCACAAGCAAATAGTTTACCTGTTCTGCCAAAACCAGTGGCGATTTCATCGGCAATAAGTAATACATCAAACTCATCGCAGAGTTCTCTAACGCGTTTGAGGTAGTCGGGATGATAAAACCACATCCCACCAGCACCTTGAACAATCGGTTCAAGCGTAATGGCGGCCAGCGAAGCATGATGTTGTTGAAAACATTGCTCTAATTCCTGAGTGCTTGATTCATCGAATGGTTGATCGAAGCGGCAACTTGGGCGATCGGTAAAGTGCTGCTTAATCACAGTATCTGAAAATAGATGATGCATCCCGTTATCGGGGTCGCAAACGGACATTGCGGCGAAGGTGTCACCATGATATCCACCTCGTAGAGATAGCATCTTGTTCTTTTTTGGCTTACCTTGAGCCTGCCAGTATTGCACGGCCATTTTGATCGCAACTTCAACGCTGATAGATCCCGAATCTGCAAGAAAAACATGTTGTAAGTTTGCGCTTGTCATCGCAATCAATGACTTACATAGTTGCACGGCAGGGCGATGGGTGATGCCGCCAAACATTACATGCGCCATGTTTGCGAGCTGGTCTTTCACAGCTTGATTTAGACGCGGGTGATTATATCCATGAATTGCGCACCACCACGATGACATACCATCGATTAATTCTCTGCCATCTGCCAGTTTCAGGCGAACCCCATTGGCACTCTCCACCAGTTGAGTTGGTAACGGTTGCGTTGCTGAAGTATATGGATGCCAGACGTGGTCGCGATCAAAGGCGAGTATCGCATTGGTATCAGATATTGTCATTTTGTAAGCTGCTAATAAAAAAATAGAAAAAGATCGCTAGAAAAACAGCAGCTTTATGATAAAAGCAACAATCACGATATTTAGCGTGAGCTTAATAGCGCCGATGCCGCGCTTAATTTGCACATTGGCTGCCACCCAAGCACCAATCCATGTTCCTATACCCAGTGCAATACCGTATTTCCACACCAGCTCTAGCTGCGACGCGAAAACCATTAATGCGACCGTTGTATAGCACAACACGATAAACACCTTATGCGCGTTGGTTGTAACCAGATCAAATTGCATGACTCTATTGAGAGCCGGCATTAGTAAAAAGCCAACGCCTATATGAATAAATCCACCCCAAAACCCAATTAGAACCATGAGCGCATGTCCGGCGATCATACGATTTCTTGAAGGTAATTGCGTTGATTCAATCGTTTTAGGTTGAGGTAATGCCATCACGATGAGTACCAAGACCATGATGATAGCCAACAGACTATTAAACTGGTCATTTGGTACACGCGACGCCAGGCTCGCACCAATCAGTGTACCAGGTATAGTGCAGATGCCTAGAGTTAGGCTGAGTTTGAAATTTGAAAAACCTTTGCGATAGAACGCCAGCACGGCTGATATGTTTTGAGGAAGGATTGCAATACGATTGGTGCCATTTGCTACCGTACCGGGTACCCCGAGAAATATCATGATCGGAACGGAAAGCATTGAGCCACCGCCAGCCATAACATTTAAGAAACCGGTCGCGACACCGGTTATTACAAGAAGCACCAATTCAAACATCACCGGATTGTAACCAAAGCCTCGGTATAAGTGGGCGCCGAATGTGAAATATATTGGTAAACTTAGCCCTATGCAGCTTTATTATCAAAAGTACCCCGAATCGTATTCTCCAGAGTTAGATTCAAGAGAGCCTGTAGTGATTATTCCCGGATTGTTTGGTTCCGTCCTTAACTGGCGAGGGTTTGCTGTAAAACTCGCTGAACACCACCCGGTTATAGTTGTCGATCAACGTAATCATGGTAGATCTCCACACGCCGATTCGCATACGTATTTCGATATGCTCGAAGACTTGCTCGAATTACTTGATTCTTTAGCCTTAGGCCAAGTTCATTTATGTGGTCATAGTATGGGTGGAAAGGTAGCGATGGCGTTTTCTCTACAATATCCTGATAGACTTAAAAGTCTGGCAGTACTGGATATTGCACCCGTTGAGTATACGCACACGCATGCTCCCTATTTGGAAAGTATGATTGCCTTAGACCTAAATTCTCTCGACTCGAGAAGTGCCGCGGACAAGTTGTTGAGTTCCAGCATTTCTGATACGCCAACGCGCTTGTTTTTATTGCAAAGTTTGGCGGGGAGTAAGGGCAATTTCAGTTGGCGTCTAAATTTGCCCGTTTTGCTTAGAGATATGCCGAATATTCTAAGCTTTCCATCATCTCAACTTGATGGTTTGACGAATACAGGCGAGACTGTGTTTATCAGCGGCGACCAATCCGACTATGTGAAAGAAATTTATCATAATCAAATACTTAGGTATTTTCCAGCGACTGAATTTTCTGTCGTTCCTGACGCTGGTCATTGGCTTCATGTCGAACAACCCCAAGCAGTACTCACAGTTTTATTAAACTTTTTACAATTTGGTAAAAAAAATGACTGATATAAGTAATGAATCTGACCAAGAGCAGGTCAACTACAGCATGATGGATAAAAAAAGAAAATATGCGTTGTTAATAGAGGCGCACTCGAAAGATTTGTACAAGTATGCATTGTGGCTGTGTAAAGATAAAAATATGGCCGAAGATGTTATGCAAGAAGCGTTTTTACGTGCTTGGAAATCGTTAGATAGTTTACGTGAAGCAAAAGCGGCGAAAGGGTGGCTCTTCACTATTTTTCGACGTGAACATGCACGTCAGTTCGAGCGTAAGCAATTTCAATATAAAGACGTCGAGTCAATGGATACCATTGAGGACAACAATCATATGGGTTATGACGATCGCCCAGAAGCATTTGCATTGCGAAATGCGTTAAAAAGATTGCCAGAAGATTATCGGGAACCCTTAGAAATGCAAGTTCTAGGAGGGTTTTCGTGCGATGAAATAGCGAGCATATTGGACATTAGTTCAAGTGCCGTCATGACAAGATTATTCAGAGCGCGTAAAAAAATGCGCCAAATTTTGGGGCACGAATCAGCGCCTCAGCTCGGTGTGGTCGGGGAGTAAACCGGTTAGATCACCAAATTTCAAATGAAGTAATACAGTATAGAGTTTAATAAAATGAATTGTTTAGATTTTAAAAGACTGGCGTTGTCGGACCCGAATTCCCGCGACCACAGCTTTATAGAACATAGCAGTAATTGTCCGGATTGCCTGAAGTATGTGGGAAGTATTCGACAAATGGATGCTGACCTGGCGGGCAGTATGGACGTTGAGATGCCATCGGATTTGATGGCTCGCTTGCAGCTGAATCAAGAAATAATCGAAGAAGTAGAATCTGAAGAGCTATCGACAGCACATCCATTGCGCAATTATGCGATGGCGGCCAGCTTGGCAATAGCCTTATTTGTAGCGGGTTTTATGGCGAGTAATCAGTTCGGAGCGAACAGTAATATTGGCCAAGATTATGAAGCGCTTCTTTCTGGCGTGGTGAATCATATGAACGAACAGGCGGTTACGCCAGTTTGGGATTCCGAGCGGGCGAATTCAAATGCGAATGCGTTATTAGCAAATTATCAACCAGATATGAAGTTGAAGTTTTTGAGTAACTTGCAATTTAGCCGTATTTGCCCAATGGGAAAATACGTTGGCTTGCACGCAAGCCTTGAAACTACGGATGGTCAGGTAACATTTGCCTATATAAAAGGCGACTCAGTAAGCGAATTGTCTGATGTTGGCTACGAAGGCTATGTAAGTCGTGTAAAGCCTGTACGCGGTGGGAACCTTATCATTATGAGTCGTACTAACAAAGGTTTGCAAGAAGCCGATAGTCAGTTAGAGGAAGCTATTTATTGGGATATTTAAGTAATAAACAGTTTAAAGATCTTAATGTAAAAAAGCCTGCATTTATTGCAGGCTTTTTTATGCTGGAACCAACTCGGTTTATCCGAATCGGTGATCCGCTACAAAGGGGTTGGTTTTCCGTTCTTGACCGAATGTGGACATTGGTCCATGCCCTGGAATAAAGCGGATGTTGTCTCCCAGTGGAAATAGCCGTTCTCTAATAGAGTCGAGCAGATCTTGAGAGTTGCTCTTGGGGAAATCAGAGCGACCTATCGAACCCTGAAAAATTACATCGCCTACCGCAGCGAAGCGCTCGCTTTTTTCAACAAACACCACGTGACCTGGTGTGTGCCCAGGACAGTGCACTACATCAAATGTCAGCTTACCCAGGCTGACGGAATCGCCATGCTCCAGCCACTGATCGGGGGCAAAGGACTCACCCTCAAAGCCAAATTGGCGACATTGTTCTGGCAATAGATCGATCCAAAACTGATCTGCTTTTTGTGGGCCAATTATTGGGACACCTGTTGCACGTGCGAGTTCTGCCGTACCTCCGGCGTGATCTAGGTGAGCATGTGTGACTAATATTTTGTCAAGCTCCAGACCTTGATCAGAGATAAACGTTTTAAGCTTATCTAGGTCGCCGCCTGGATCGATGATCGCGGCCAGCTTTGTCTCTGAACACCATATTACACTGCAATTTTGAGCAAAAGGTGTCACCGGGATTATCTTGAATTCGAGCGCCATGATTTAATCGATCCATTCTAGCGGTGTTTTAAAATTATCTTATCGAGTGATCCGAAATATATACACTATTGATTACTTCGGCTGCTCTTGCACGGTCACTGTTTGCGAATAACGCACACCGTTTTTATCAACTAAGTGTAATTGCGCAGAATCACCTAGCGCTAGTGGCTGTTTTGGGCCCATGAGCATCATGTGTATCCCCAGTGGTGCGAGAGTAACTTTGCCGTTAGCGGGCACGACTAGCTCATTCATGTGTTTCATGCTGGTTATGCCGTTCTCGACCACTGTCGTGTGTATCATCGTCATCTCGAAGGCCGCGCTATTACTTTGTTCGATAATAATTTCTTGGTCAGTATGGTTAGTTAGATCGAAATAAGCCGCCATACTCGAGACTCCTGGCGGGGCGGGTCGAATCCATGCATTTTCAAACACTAAACCCTGATTTGTTTCGGAAGAGTAGGCTTGATTTGTATCAGATTTGGTATCGATATTCGTCTTGTCGGAGGCGGCATCTGCAACCTTAGGCTGAACACCAGCGTAGTCAGCCAGAGCAATTAAATCTTGGCTAATTGTTGCTTCGAGATGCGGAGCGGTTATTACACCTGCATATTCACCGTTTGGATTTACCAAAATAATCGAAGCACCATGGTCTACATCATAAGCACCGCTTTCGATGTCGCCGCTTTTGTAAAATAAGATACCAACGTTTTTCGCAAATGATGTTGTCGAATCCAATGGTCCTGAAATGCCAATGAATTCGGGATCAAAATAGGGCACGTAGCTAGCTAGCCGTTCAGTCGTGTCTCGTTCAGGGTCGACTGACACCATAATCACCTGATAGTTGTGCCATACACCCGCTTTTTCGACCGACGCTTTGACCTGTTTCAACGTTTGCATTGTGGTTGGGCAGACATCTGGACAATTGGTGAAACCAAAAAATAAGATACTCCATTTACCTTTAAATTTCTCAATGCCAAAGGGCTGACCTTTGTGGTCGATAAAGTTGACATCGACTAATGGTTTAGAGCTTGGCAGCAGAATAGTTTTCTTAAATTCAGGTGAGGTGGCCGGAGGTGTTTTAGAGCTCTGGACCATTAATCCCGAGCCGATTGCGACAATCGCTACAAGAATAAAGAGAAAATATGATTTACCGCCTGAAGCTGATTTTTGTGTCGATTGAAGTGGAAGCATAATATGGCTCGCTGAGCTAGGAACAAAAACAGCAGGATTATATCCGATGTAATGTGATTATGGATCCTTACTAAGGGAGATTTAGAGCGGGAAGCGGGCTATTTAATTTGACTTATTTGGTTCAATTTCTAATCTTTGATGTACGCTCTGTGTCCCAAGGCTTTATACTTGGAATTTAGCGAATGATTGCGGTTAGCCTAGCGTTGAAGCCATTGTTCTAATTTTCACTTTTTCGCGATAGGTAAGGTTAAAATGGCACAGACTATGGCGGCATCAGCTAATGAAAGTTTGAATCAGATTGATTGGTTAGAGCGATTGCAACAGATTGCCTATGCCTATGGGAAACCTGAGATTAGTGGTCGCATGAAGCTATCGCCGGAACATTTTATTGTGACCGAAGTGATGGATGTTGAACCAACGGGTGAAGGAGAACACTATTGGCTCGATATCACAAAAACACGTTTGAATACGGATGCGGTGGCCAAGTCTTTAGCGCGTTTTGGTCGAGTGTCGAATCGTGATGTGGGCTATTCTGGCATGAAAGACTTTCATGCAATTACTCGGCAATGGTTCAGTGTGTGGAAACCAGGGAGTGATGAGATCGATTGGTCCGAGTACGCGCTTGAAGGCGTTAACATCAATCGAGCAGTCAAGCACACTCGCAAAATTAAGCGAGGCACGCACAGTGCAAACCACTTTCAAATTCGTATTGTTGAATTGTCCGGTTCAGAAAACCCGCATATTTTCTTGGATTCCAGGCTAGAAAAAATCAGAACATACGGGGTGCCAAATTACTTTGGGGAACAGCGTTTTGGGCGAAACGCAAATAATATGCTGCAAGCATTAGAAATGTTTGCCGGTAAGCGTGTTAAGCAGCGTGGTTTACGAAGTATCTTATTGTCTGCCGCGCGTTCATGGTTGTTTAATAGCGTAGTATCTGTGCGAGTTGAAGCCGGAACCTGGCAATCTCTCTACGCCGGTGAGCCAGCCAATTTAAATGGCAGCAATAGCGTATTTTTGGTAAACGACCTCGAGGCTGAAAATGAGCGTCTAAATCATTTGGATATTCACCCGACCGCGCCACTTTGGGGTGTAATAAAAGCGGGTAAAGAAAGCGAAACAGGTCAAGATCTAAGACGCTTAGAGCACGCCGCTCTGCGAGATTATCAACCCCTAATGGATGGCTTGGAACGTGCTGGTATCGAATATCAACGCCGTGCGACACGCCTACTACCAGAGCGTCTGCAATGGTCATTTGACCAGGGAGATCTTTGTCTTTCGTTCGAATTGCAGCGTGGTCAATTTGCGACGTCGGTGCTGCGTGAGTTAGTCTGCGAAATATAATAAGAAAGCCTTATGAAAATCGTTACTACCGAACTTCCATATATCGACAGTGCCGACCTTTTTGAGAAAGTGGCTGATCAGCCCTGGGCGATTTTCTTAGACTCAGGTGTTAATGGCTCTGATAACTCAGCTCATGTTATTGAACAGGGTAAGCATGCAGATTTTGATGTGCTTGCAATAAAACCACAATCAACACTGGTGTTTGATGGTGAAGTTACGCATTTCCGCCATGGATCTCTCAAAGATCGTTTATATGGCGACCCGTTGGCGATACTGCAATCAGCCATTCCCAATGTTGATGATAAAGACTTGTTAAATGAAGCGTATTTACCGGGCGCACTCGGCTATTTTTCGTATGACCTCGCTCGACAATACGAGGAATTGCCAAATTTAGCCGCTGATGATGAGAATCTGCCAATGATCGCGGTCGGTATTTATTATGTGGTATTGGTGATTGATCACCGCAATCGCGTGAGTCGCTTAGTGCAATTAGGCGAATCACAGCAAGTTCAGGACATCGTTGAAGAATGGCGAGATTTAGTCGAGTGGAGTGTTGAGTTCGAACAAGACATGGCGGATTTCTTTGACGAAGATGAAGCTGAACAAAAGCGCAAAATGCCGTTTCAAACCGGCGGCTTGCTAAGCGGTCTATTACAAGAAAACATGCCCAGAGATGTGTACCGCAAGCGCTTTCAGCAAGTTCGCAACTATACGATTGCCGGAGATTGTTATCAGGTAAATCTGACTAAGCAATTTTCAGCTCAAGTGACCGGTGATGCCTGGCTAACCTATCGTTACCTGAGAACTCAAAGTCCAGCGCCGTATGGTTGCTTTATAAATCTGCCGTTTGCTCAAATATTATCGAATTCCCCCGAGAGTTTTATTCAATGTCGAAATAGAGAGGTTGTCACTAGCCCTATCAAAGGAACTCGCCCGCGAGCTCACCACAATATGGCCGTCGATAAGGCTGAAGCACAGGCACTAAAGAATAGCCCCAAAGATAGAGCCGAGAATCTCATGATAGTTGATTTAATGCGCAATGACCTTAGTCGCTGTTGTGAATTGGGGAGCGTTAAGGTGCCGAAGCTGTTCGAAGTACACAGTTTCGCTAATGTGCATCATTTAATCAGCACCATCACCGGACGGTTAAAGAAAGAATTGCATTCGATAGATCTATTTCGAGCCTGCTTTCCTGGCGGGTCGATTACCGGTGCGCCGAAGATTCGCGCGATGGAAATCATCGAAGAGCTCGAGCCAAATAGAAGAGGGCTCTATTGTGGAAGTATTGGTTATGTCGGAATTGATGGAAGTTTAGAAACCAATATCAGCATTCGTACTATTGTGGTGAAAGACGGTATCGCACGGTATTCTGCCGGTGGCGGATTGGTGATTGACTCTAAAGTGGAAGAGGAATATCAAGAGTTACTCGACAAATCTCGCATGATGACGGAAGCACTCTTTAAAAATAAACGGCCTGCGAATAATTAGCCTTCATCGGCAATATCGATAAATTGCTTATTTTTTAATCAATGGCTATTGAAACGAGTCAAGTATCAGCGTAAAAGGTTAGCTATGTGTCGAATAAAGTTAACTAATTGCTTGTTTTGTCGGGGGACGAACAGTACTTATAAGTCATGGTATTAGCCGCTGTAAAATCTCTCTCCGAAATGGAGCTACCTGCCAATGACGTGCCGCAATGGCTTGAAGGGGTGTCCGAGGGTCGCGCAGAATCAGAGGTAAAACGCGTCGAGCGAGCCGCCTATTTCGCAATTCGTGCCCACCAGGGGCAAAAGCGAGCATCAGGTGAAGACTACGTTAACCATACTTTTGCTGTTGCCGCGATTGTGCATGAGCTTGGGTTAGACTCCGATGTTGTGATCGCCGCGCTACTGCATGACACGGTCGAAGACACTGAAGTTACTCTCGAACAACTACGTAAGGAATTCGGTGTTGATGTAGCAAACCTGGTAAACGGGGTCACTAAGATGGAAGTGATTCAGGAGTTCACTGACACCGAGTCTGACCGTGGCAAATCTAAGCAAAACGCCAAAGCCGAGAGTTTACGCAAAATGATGTTGGCGATGGTTGATGATGTGCGTGTCGTACTGATCAAGCTTTGCGACCGTTTGCATAACATGCGCACGCTGGACGCCGTTAAATCTGAAAAGCAGAAGCGCGTCGCGACTGAAACATTGGAAATATTTTCCCCATTGGCTAATCGCCTTGGTGTGTGGCAAGTAAAATGGGAGCTCGAGGATCTTAGTTTCCGTTATATCGAACCCGACATCTATAAAACCATAGCTCGAAAGTTGGCCGAGCGTCGGGTTGATCGACAATCCTTTATTGATGAATTTATTGACAGTGTGGCCACCCAGCTCGCTGATGAAGGGGTAGATGCCGACATTCGTGGGAGAGCTAAACATATATACAGCATTTGGACCAAGATGCAAAAAAAGGGCCTGGAGTTTGAACAATTGTTCGATGTTAGAGCTGTAAGGATATTGGTTAACTCAGTAAAAGACTGTTATTCCGCTTTAGGCTCAATTCATACGAATTGGAAATTTATTCCAGGTGAATTTGACGACTACATCGCGACGCCCAAGGAAAATAATTATCGCTCAATTCATACTGCCGTGATCGGACCGAATGGAAAGGTGGTGGAAGTGCAGATACGCACACACGAAATGCATGAATACAATGAGCTTGGTATTGCGGCACATTGGCGCTACAAGGAAGGTGGGGCTGACAACGACCAGGCCGTTAATAACAAAATTCTCTGGTTGCGACAATTACTAGAGTGGAAAGACGAGGTTGCCGATGCGAGTGAGTTTGTTGACCGCGTTAAGGACGAGGTATTTGAGGACCGTGTATACGTATTTAGCCCAAAGGGTAAGGTGGTAGATCTGTCCTACGGCAGTACACCGATAGACTTTGCGTATTCGATTCATACTGAAGTTGGCCATCGATGTCGTGGTGCCAAGGTTAACGGTAAGATGGTGCCCTTGACTTATCGGCTGAATACGGGGGAACAAGTAAGTATTGTTACTGCAAAGGAGGGTGGCCCTAGCCTGGATTGGCTCGATCCGCACAAAGGTTATGTACGTACTCGTCGCGCGCGTGCTGGCATTCAACACTGGTTTCGTCATGAAAATCGTGAAGAGACTATTGCTCATGGACGAACGATTTTG
Organism: Arenicella sp.; assembly: GCA_965230315.1. Taxonomy (GTDB): domain Bacteria; phylum Pseudomonadota; class Gammaproteobacteria; order Arenicellales; family Arenicellaceae; genus Arenicella. The sequence goes on along the minus strand of CBDDKT010000002.1, from coordinate 1,195,300 downwards.
GATCGTGAACTTGATCGCATGAATGTTAGCGATGTTAACCTTGACCAGCTCGCTAAACGACTAAACGTTGAAGACGCGGAAGAACTATTTTTTAAAATGGTTGATGGCTCGATTAAGCCTGGTCGAGCTGCGGCGACGGCCCAGCGCATGCTAAAACCCGTCAACCTGGATGATGATGAACAGCTTGAAATCAGTTTTAAAGGTGGACGTGCAGCAAATGATGATGTTAAGCCTACCGATATGACTGTGCAGGGTGTGAGTGATTTAATGACGAACCTTGCTAAGTGTTGTCAGCCCGTTCCTGGTGATCGGGTATTAGGTTTTGTGACTCGCGGCGCGGGTATCACTATTCATCGCGAGCTCTGCCCGAATATTTTGTATCAAAAACACAAAGCTGGAGAACGAGTGGTTGAGGTTAATTGGGGCCTCAATCAGGAACGTGTGTACCCTATGACGGTGTTGATTAATGCATTTGACCGTAAAGGCTTGTTACGCGATGTGTCGACCGTATTTGCGGATGAAAAAGTCAATGTGCTTGAGATGAACACGCGCACCGATGCAAAAAGCCAATCAGTACAGATGGAATCACTAGTCGAAGTGACCGGCTTTGAAGCAATGAGTCGTTTACTCGCCAAGCTTGACCATCTGCCGAATGTTCTTTCGGTTAAACGAAAGGTATAGCTTGGCGGTACGATGCGCGACTGGGTCATGCTAAAAAGCCACTTTTAGTCACGCAATAATATCTTCGAAAAGCGCGTAGTAAATGTATTCGCTGTAGCCTTCGCGTACATGCACCGTTGCACAAGGCAGTTGTTTGGCAATATTTTCAACACCGTTCAATGATATACGGTTGTCCTCACTGCCCCACCACAATTCCACCGGCACAGTGATAGAGGCAAGGTCGATCTTTTTTGGCGATAGGCAGTAAACCATTTCTCTTGCGATGCCCTCGATGCCCTTGCTGCTTCCTTGCTGAAACCCTTCAATCATTAACTCTATCGTATTATCGTTTGCAAATATCTTTCGCTCTGCGACGCCAAATCCATTTTCAAGCATCTTGCGATAATGAAGTGGTAAGTTGATCGTCACGCTTTTTAACCACAATTGGTATATTTCGAGCGTGAATCGTTGCGAGGCTCTAATGAGTCGAGTTACCGGTACAAAGATACCGTTTAGGTAGTCGCTGTCGTCTGAGTGGTTGACAAATACGGGTGATGATAGCCGAACTTTCCTAAGTCTATGGTCGGCCTGGGCAGCATAATTCAACGCGATAACTGAGCCGAGAACGGACCCCAACAGGTCATAGCTATCTATCCCAAGACGATCGATGAATTCGCTGAGTTCGTGATTCCAATCTTGAGGTTCGCTGCCGCCTAGAGGCGTGAGCCCGTATCCAGGCCTGTCGGGTATGATTATGCGCTTATTTTGGCGTTGACACATTTCCTGGTAGCCATGAGGTATCGTGACACGACAACCATAACCGTTATGACAAACGATTATCGGGTGTCCATTTGCGGGCCCGTATTCTCGATAAGCAACCCTGAGGCCACTGCTCAAGGTCATAAACTTATCAACCGAGACTTCACGTGATGGATTTTCTACTAATGGTTTCTTACTCCCGAAATAGCTATCCAAAATTTGTGATTCATGAGTCAGAACCAGTCTTAAAATGTCCGCTTGGGATTTAGTATCGGTTTTTCTGAACAGCGCTTTAAGGTGAGTTTTGATGGTGTTTTCAGATACGAATGAGCTCTCAGCGATTTGTTTGATGCCTTTGCCATGGATTAGATAGATTAGGACCGATTGTTCTTTTTCAGTTAACTCATAGCGTTCAACAAATTCGGGGTTCAATGCTTTATTGGCGGACGCTTGATCAACGACAAGCAGTAAATGATGAGTGGAAATCGTGGCGTCGATTTCATCTCTTTTATGGATTGAGCGCAAATAGATTTGCTCCTGGTTTTGATCCAGATAATCGATTGCTGATAAACCATCATGACTGCCTTTTTGAAACAAATCCTTATTTTGTAGAGCGGCTTGTCTTACCTTATTGAAGGCGTGTGCATTGAGCTTATTTGAACTCTTTGGGTGTTGCAGATGAGTGCGTAGTGGTTTGGCGTTTTCATTGTGGTACACCATGTTGAGACTGTCATCCAGGATGATCATTTTGAATCGGCTTTTATCGAGCAAAGTACCAAACGCAAGCATCGCCTCGTTGGCATTGCTAATGCGGTTCAATATTTGGTCACCGATTTTAAGCTCGTTAAGATTTTCCGGGGCATCGATTGCGTCGGTTTCGTCGAGCACTTGATGCATTATATCAATATAGTCATGATGCCAACGATCAGGCTTTCCTATTATTCGATATACCAGACTACTAAGACGTGAGTTGTCTAAACCCATACCAACTACCCTCCCTTTATTTTTAAACTTAGTGATGCGACCATTTTGCGCTCTTAGAAGTTGCGCTATTTTTAAGTGGTCTGTTTTGAAGAAACCTCATTAATAATTACGCGGCTTATGATAATCACTCTGCCTGATTCAGGCTTTATAACTTTAGTTTATGGGGTTTAGTATTAGTGCAGAAAAATACAGACTATTTAGCCTACTGATTGGCAAATCATAGCCAGCACACTTCATTTTTAGTAAACTGCGTGCGAGCAAAATGCTCATTCCCAAGACATTCTGTCCGAGACTTACTTGTTTCTTACTACATTTTTAGAGGATCAACCATGAAACAACCAGTTCGCGTTACCGTCACTGGTGCTGCCGGCCAAATCAGCTACGCATTACTTTTCCGCATTGCCTCAGGCGCGATGCTAGGCCAAGATCAACCCGTAATTTTACAATTGCTGGAAATTACACCCGCCATGGGTGCCCTGGAAGGGGTGGTTATGGAGTTAAATGATTGCGCATTTCCATTATTGCAAGACGTTGTGATTTCAGATGATCCTGAAGTAGCGTTTAAAGACGCTGATTATGCATTGCTGGTCGGAGCCAGACCACGTGGTCCGGGCATGGAGCGCAAAGACCTGCTTGAAGCAAATGCGGCGATTTTTTCGGTTCAAGGTAAAGCAATCAACAGCGTGGCCAGTCGTGATATTCGAGTGTTGGTAGTAGGTAATCCTGCAAATACAAATGCGTTGATCGCGTCTGCAAATGCGCCTGATTTAGATGCCGGTCAGTTTACGGCGATGATGCGTCTCGACCACAATCGTTCGCTAAGTCAACTTGCAGAGAAAACCGGTGCTCACACAACGGATATCAAACGTATGACTGTTTGGGGAAATCACTCCAATACTCAATATCCCGATATTAGTAACGCTACTATTAAAGGGCAAGCTGCGTCAGATTTAGTTGAGCAGTCATGGTTAGAAAACGATTTTATTCCAACTGTTCAGGAGCGTGGCGCAGCAATTATCAAAGCTCGCGGTGCTTCTAGCGCGGCGTCAGCGGCAGCGGCAGCGATTGATCATATGCGTACCTGGGCATTGGGGACGGCAGACGGTGATTGGGTGAGTATGGGCATTCCAAGTGATGGCAGTTATGGTATCGAGCCAGGGATCATGTTTTCGTACCCCGTCACGTGTAAAGATGGAAAGTACGAAATCGTTCAGGGCTTAGAAATCAGCGAGTTCAGTCGTGCACGTATGGACGTGACCGAAAATGAACTGCGCGAAGAACGTGCTGCAATTGCACATTTACTGGGCTAATCGTAAGTCAGTCAGTATCATAAAAAGCCGTTACGCTAAGGCGTAACGGCTTTTTTATTTCATAACGCGCACTCTATTTTTTACGCGCATTAAACGCCGCCATTTGTTCAGGCGTTGCCTCGGTCTGATGTTTTTCTTTCCACTCAGAGTAAGGCATCTTATACACAATCTCTCGAGCTTGTTCTAAATCAACGTCTTCGCCCAGGTCATTGGCAGCAGCTGAGTACCATTTTGCCAGACAATTTCTACAAAAATTGGCAAGATTCATTAAATCAATATTTTGCACATCTTTGCGATTATCTAGGTGCTCGAGCAGCCGGCGGAACGCGGCTGCTTCAATTTCAGTTTGCTTGTTCATAATCGTTCTCTAATAAAAAGGTTCAATTTGAGAGGCTTAAACGATGCCTGCGTCTAAACTTGCTGCGACGGTTAAGCCGAGTGTTTGGCATTGCTCCAGGAAGTGTGGTTCGTAGTTGCCTTTACATATAATGGTTTCTTGAATTTGCTTCCATTTTAATCCGGTAACTATTTTGTTGATCGATACTTTGGTGCCTGTTCCGTCTAACCCTGCCTTAATCACCACGGCAAATGGCTTAGCGTCATTACGAGACTCATCCGACAAACATGGATAGTAAATTCGTTCGAAGAAATCTTTAAGGGCACCGCTCATGTAACCAAAATTTTCGGTAGTAAATAAGATTATTCCATCGCTGGCAAGCACCTTTTGGCTGTCGCAATCGAACGGCGAAGCCAATTCCGCCTCGACATTTTCAAGCAGTTCATTTTGAGCGCCTGCTAAAATAGCATTGGCCATTTCGATCGTATTAGGTGAGGGCGTATGAGCAACAATTAATAACGACTTTGTTGGCAAATTCGTAGATTTTGTTGATTCATTCATGTTTAAAGTTTACCTAATCCTAGCTTTGGTTTGAACTCATACAATAATAAGCCAATGCATACCAGTGATGCACCTAGCCAGACTTCGGGAACCAAGGGTTCGTTGTTGAGCCAACTTCCAACCGATAACGCTGATATAGGTGTCACCAATGTAATCAACGAAATGCGGCTGGCACTAATGTGTTTTAGTAAATAGTAATACAGAGTAAAACCAACTCCGGTACCAATTAAACCTAAATAAAAGATCGACAGCCATGCTTGCTGGCTAAAGTCGAATTTCATATCAGGTTCGAGCAAGAATGCGGTGATAATGAAAAAGGGAATAGCCACAATTAGACTTCCCGTGGTGATCTGCATGCCTGGCAGGTCCAGATCCTTAACCAGTTGCCGAGTTAATACAGATGTACCAGAAGAGATAAGCACCGCGATTAAGGTGATTATTACCCCCTCGAGCGATGCATCAGCAAAATCCAACCCTGCCGAAAAAACCAGATATAAGCCGCCTAAACCGAGCAGTAATCCCACTATTCGACTGGGTGTCAGCCTGGTTTCTGGCTCGACCATTGCTGAGAACAGTCCAGTGCTAAGCGGAGAGAGGCCAAACAGCACCGCAACCCAGCCAGATGGTATTAGTTGCGCCGCTGAATAGAATAGGCTCATACAAACAAAAATTGACAAACCACCCACTATATAAACTTTGCGGGCAGCAGTATCCATACGAAATTTTGAAGTCATCAAAATCACGGTTAAACCACAAAAAGCGACGCCGATAAGCATTCTAAGCAGGGCGCTGGTCATCGGCCCATCGACTGAGCTCCATTTGATGGCCAATGGAGTGGTTGTCCATATTATTAAGACAATAAAAAAGGAAAGCGGAACTGCCAAGCTGGCAAATCTAAATCGTCCAGTCTTCAATGCATCGATTTTCATGATCTTGTTCTCATAGCGAGCAATCGTGGTTAAAGTTTTAATTAGTTAGTGTGAATCGAGTATTTAGGGTAAAAAAAAACCGCACCCTATATTCGGAATGCGGTTTCGAAGTTTTTCTACTTAAAAAATGTCAAAACACGCATGCCAGTTTAGAGACTGGTTGTTTCCAGAACACACACACAGCCGTGAGCGCATGAACAGCCGTGAGCGCAGAAACAGCCGTGAGCGCACGAACAGTCATGCAAACACGCCGAGTGTCTGCAAGAATAAGTTGTTGGAATATTTGTTTTGCTTTCATAGGGTCAGTGTGGGCTGTCGTCGGGTAGATGTCAATAACAATTCTATCGCAGAGTAAAGGGATGATTTGGGCCGTATTTAATGCGCTATGGCACATTAATTGAAGTGAAATGTCATAGTTCACACTTCGCGTAAAACCGTACAATATAATAACGCCAGAACGTATACGGCTATCAATAAAGCGAGTACGTTTCTAAATAATAATACCAACCATTCAATTAGTTTTTAACGGAATCGCTATGTCCACAATCGTAAATCGTCGTGATCTTGACTTCTTAATGTATGAAACCCACAACTTGGATGAGTTGTTAGAACATGAGCGCTACAGTGATTATGATCGAGAGTCTATTGGCGCCATTCTTGATCTGTCGCAATCTATGGCGGAGGATATATTTCAGCCCTTCGCTGGCCATCTTGACCAAAATGAACCGAAATATGTCGATGGGAAAGTGGAATTGATTCCTGAGGTAAAAGAAGCGCTTACAGCCTATAAAGAAGCAGGTCTATTCGCGAGTGGTTACGATTATGATATGGGAGGAATGCAACTGCCTGCGGTGGTACATCAGTCTCTCAGTGCTATTTTCACTACGGCAAATACATCGGTCGCTAACTATATCTTTTTGACTCAGGGCGCGGCTAACATGCTAAACGCTTGCGGTTCCGATGAGCTAAAAGCGAAGTACTTGCCCAATATGGTGGCTGGTGAGTGGTATGGCACGATGTGTTTGTCTGAACCTCAGGCTGGTTCGTCACTGGCAGACATTCGTACTAAGGCAGAAAAACAATCCGACGGCAGTTACAAAATTACGGGCACCAAGATGTGGATTTCTGCCGGTGATCACGAAATGACCGATAATATTGTGCACATGGTGCTGGCTAAAATTCCTGGCAGCCCAGCGGGTGTTAAAGGAATCTCTCTATTCTTGGTACCAAAGCATCGAGTGAACGATGATGGTTCAATCGGTGAATCTAATAACATTGCGCTCGCCGGTTTGAACCATAAGATGGGGCATAAAGGCACCACTAACTGTTTGCTTAATTTTGGTGAAAGCGGTGATACCATTGGCTATTTGGTAGGTGGCGAGAATCAAGGCTTGGCAAATATGTTTCATATGATGAACGAGGCCAGGGTGGCGGTGGGTATGGGAGCAACCGTGATTGGCCTTGGTGGATATCTGTATTCACTTGATTATGCTCGAAATCGCCCTCAAGGACGTCACTTAACAAATAAAGACCCTGAGTCTTCAATGGTGATGATCTCCGAACATGCTGATGTTAAACGAATGCTGATGACACAAAAAGCATTTGTAGAGGGAGCGCATGCTCTTATTTTGTATGCGGCACGGTTACTTGATGAGCAGGCAACATCGGATTCTGAAGATCACCAAGTTCGGGCAACATTGCTGCTAGAGCTGCTCACGCCTATTTGTAAGTCCTGGCCATCTGAATTTTGTCTTGAAGCCAACAAACTTGCGATTCAAGTGCTTGGTGGATATGGCTACACCCGTGAGTATCCAGTCGAACGCTACTATCGAGATAATCGTTTAAACCATATCCACGAAGGCACGCACGCGATTCATGGTATTGATATTATGGGGCGAAAAGTGCGAATGGCCGATGGAGCCGCGTTAAAAGCGTTGGCGGTCGAAATAACAGAAACAATTACAGCAGCTAGTGCCCATGCCGAGCTTAGTGAATACTGTCAACAATTGGCAGCAGCAATGCAACAAGTTCAGTCGACACTCGAAGCGGTTAGCCAAGCAAAAGATCCTTCATTAGCGCTGGCGAACGCCACCATTTTTCTGGATGCCATGGGCCATGTTGTTATTGCCTGGATGTGGCTAAAGCAGGCGGTTGCAGCCTTAAAGGGCCAGTCTAGCGGAAATCAAAATGACGCGGCGTTTTACAGTGGTAAGCTTGCTGCATGCAAATTCTTTTATCGATATGAATTACCTAAAGCGATCTCGAAATTTGAATTGGTGAGCTCGCTCGATGATACTTGCTTTAATCTAAGTGCCGAACAATTTGTCGGTCATTAGAGTGTCTTCAATGAATAGAGTTTCGAATTTTTGTTGGCGTTGAACCTATCGTAGCGTTAACTTGCGCCGAATAGTAAGCAATGTAATGCTAGTCTGATACGGTCACTCTAATATCAGTCTCGACTGTAAGTTCATCGGGGCTGATTAAACTATGACCCTGCATAGTTACCTTATGTAGTATTAATAAGGCTTATTAACACGTAATTTTATTCAAGGACCCAATCATGACCCTATTAGTTACACTTAAACGCGCCGTTTATGCTGCGCTCGCTATTGTTTTCTTATCTCATGCGGTAAGTGCAAGTGCCAACCCTCTAGAGGGCATCCCTTCGGGCACTTACAATGTTGACTTGTCCCATGCCAGTGTGGTGTGGAAGGTAAGCCATTTCGGTTTTTCGACGTATGTGGGACGTTTTAACGATTTTTCAGCTGATATCAGCCTTAACAGCGATGATTTCACCAAGAGTTCGGTAGACGTAAATATTAAGGTGGACTCACTCGATACGGACTATCCATTTCCTGAAAAGGAAGACTTCAATAAAGTGTTGGCCGAAGACTGGTTTAAGTCAGCTGATCACCCGTCGATTAACTTTAAAGCGACGTCAGTCAGTGAGCTCGATGGGTCGAATTTTACCATTGGTGGCGACTTGACCTTGATGGGTCAGACTCATCCCGTCACCTTAGCCGCGACCTTAAATGGTGCAACACCCTCCCACCCATTTGTTAAAGTGCCACTAATTGGCTTTTCCGCAACCACCAAGATCGACAGAACAGTATGGGGCTTGAGCAAATTCGCCCCTAAAATTGGCGCTGAAGTATCCATTGAAATTGAAGGTGAATTTCTAAATAACGCCAAGTAATGGTATCTAATTCATATTAGCCACCGAGACTAATTTTCTCGGTGGCTTTTCTATTTGCGCACTCGTTTACTTTGCGAAGACAAATATGCCGTATTTCGTTATTCTCACGGCTATACACGGGCTCCTCAGCAAGATAACTCAATAAACTATGTCTCAATTAAATTCAGTCTACGACACCTTGGTATTCAAGCATTCGAAATGGGTGTTGGTTGTTGTCGCCTTAATACTGGTTTCTTTATGGCCTTATCTTGGGAGTTTTCGCCTGGATACGTCCTCAGACTCGCTCGTGTTGGAAAATGATAAATCGTTGAAATATTTCCGCGATGTTGTCACCAAATACAGTGGCGAAGAGTTACTCATTTTAACCTACGCACCTAACGGGGATTTGTTTGCCGATGAAACGTTGGCTGACATCAAGCAACTGAGCGATGAGTTGAGAGTGCTTGAGCCGGTTAGTTCAGTATTGTCGATTATTGATGTGCCGTTGACTCAAAGCCCGCCGGTAACATTGGGTGAGTTAGCGAGTTCCACGCAAACCTTACTCGATGATAAAACTGATCGTGCGCTGGCGAAAAAAGAATTTCGTGATAGCGATTTGTATCGAGATTTGTTGGTCAGTGACGATTATTCGACCACCGCGATAGCCGTATCGCTGAAGACTAATGCTGAATTGACCGACTTATTAGAACGTCGTAACGCGTTGCGCTTACTACGAGAGCAGAGTGGCCTAAATGATGAGCAACAGAGAAAATTAACTGAATTGACTCTGGAGTATCAAGCAAAAGATGATGCCTTTAAGGCTCGTCAGAGTGAATTTATTGAGCAAGTACGCAGCATAATGCAGCCTTACCAGGCAAACGCTAAATTGTTCTTGGGTGGTTTGCCAATGATTGTTGCGGACTCCGTGGCGTTTATTAACTCTGATTTCGAAACTTTTGGTTTGGCCTCCTTAGCGCTAATTATTCTGATTTTGGCGATCGCGTTTAGGCAACTTGGTTGGGTGGTGATGCCCTTACTCACCTGCGCCGTAACTGGCTACGTAATGGTGGGCTTGTTAGGCTTATTGAATTGGCCGATTTCAGTGGTGTCATCGAACTTTTTGTCATTGTTGCTGATCATCACCTTATCACTGAATATTCACTTAATCGTTCGCTATCGAGAACTCGCCAAGCTCGATCCAAGCTTGGACCAGCGCAGTCTATTAAGCCAAACAGTGCGCTCCAAATTCATTGCCTGTATTTATACTGCGTTAACCACAATTGTGGCATTTGCATCTTTGATTGTTAGCGGTATTCGGCCGGTGATCGATTTTGGTTGGATCATGTGCCTTGGCATATTGGTCGCAGTGCTAACCACGTTTTTGGTGTTCCCGGCCCTAACCATTTTTATGAAACCAAGGACAGTCGCGGCGAATAAAGATGTCATCAGTAAAGTTATCTTGAATGGTGCGCAAAAGTTACATAAAAAAGGTGCAATGGTGGCGGTTTTCTTTTTGACGGTGAGCGGCATTGCTGTCTACGGCCTTGGCAATTTAACGGTCGAGAATCGTTTCATTGACTACTTCAAACCAAGCACTGAAATATATCAAGGGATGGTTGAAATCGATGCCAAGTTGGGTGGCACCACACCACTGAATATTATCATCGATGCGCCCAAAAGCTTTTTTGCAAAGCCAAATGAATCACTTGTTCAAGAAACAATCGAAGAACCTGAGATTGTGAGTGAAGACGATGAATTTTTTGATGAGTTTGATGATGATTTTGATGAGTTCGACGAATTTGATGATGACGGTGCTGCGGAGAATATCGTCGCAACATCCTACTGGTTTAACGAAGGTGGAATTCGTAAAATTCAAGCGATACAAAAATCATTAGATTCCCTGCCGGCGACTGGCAAGGTTATGAGCCTTGCGACTACTATGAGTGTGTTCGACGGTTTGAAAGATGCTAAGCCGATGGATAATATTGATTTGGCATTTATGTTAAATGTATTGTCAGAGTCGAATAAGAAAACATTGTTTAAGCCGTACATCTCGGATGATGGTAATCAGCTTCATATCAATATTCGCGTTTTCGAAACGCTTAAAGGCTTAGATCGTAATCAATTGATTGAGGATATCCGAAGCTTGCTGGTACAAGAGCATGGTTTAGAAAACGAACAGGTCAATATCTCGGGTTTGTTGGTGTTTTATAACAATATGCTTAACTCGCTATTTAGCTCGCAAATTCTGACTCTTGGAACCGTGTTTGTGGTCATCTTTTTAATGTTTATTGTATTGTTTCGAAGCATTAAGTTAGCGTTGATCACTATCGTACCCAATGTATTTTCAGCGGCTGTTGTGCTCGGGATTATGGGTGTGTTTAGTATTCCATTAGATTTAATGACGATTACCATTGCCGCCATTAGTGTCGGTATCGCGGTCGATAATTCGATTCACTTTATTGATCGATTCAAAAACGAAATGAAACAAAATGGTGATGATTCAATGGCTATTCATGAAGCAACAAACAACGTCGGCCAAGCGATGTTCTACACCACGATTGTAATAACGGCAGGTTTTTTAATCATGGTGTTCTCGAATTTCGTGCCCACAATGTACTTCGGGGTGTTAACCGCTATTGCCATGATTACAGCACTGATTGCGAACTTGGTCATGCTTCCGGTTCTGGTGGCTAAATTTAAGCCGCTTGCTTAGGTTAATTTCGTTAAATGACATTTTTATAATTACTGATAAACAACAAAGGTTTGACTATGTTTAAACACTCTACTGTGGGTATCGTATTTGTTTCGCTGTTGTTAAGCGCGAGTACTGGCTTTGCCCAGCAAGTGACGTTGAGCGATAAAGAGAAAAAGATGCTTGCGTGGGTTGATCAACACCAGGATAAGATCTTGGAAGAATTGAAATCTCATGTTGAGATAAATACGGGTACCGCCAACATAGCGGGTTTGAATCAATATCGAGATCGCTTGGCAAGCGATCTCGCGGCCTTAGGTTTCAGCACTGAAACCCACTCATCGGGCGATATCGATGTATTAAATTGTAAGGGCGGTAGTATACAAATAGCGGACCATTTAGTGGCAACACGCACAGGCTCGGCTGACAACAAGGTATTGATGAATGGCCATATGGATACAGTTTTTTCTAAGGACGATGAGTTTCAAACATTGACCATAGAAGAGGGTGGTGTGTTAAAAGGGCCCGGTGTTGCCGACATGAAAGGGGGCATTGTAATTATGATCAATGCACTTCGAGCATTGCATCAGCAAGGTTTACTGGATGGAACTAATCTAACCGTGTTATTCAATAGTGATGAAGAAATCGGATCTCTTGGTTCTAGACCGTTAATCGAAGATCTCGCTAAAAAGCACGACGTGGGTTTGGTATTTGAAGGCACATACAATAATTTGGCAACGCGTGCTCGGAAAGGCTTAGGTCAAGCACGTTTACGTGTTACGGGTCGCGAATCGCATGCGGGTGGTGCTCACGAAGAAGGCGTCTCAGCAAGCCTTGAAATGGCTCATAAAATAATCGAAGTCGAGAAGCTCACTGATTACCCACGTGAAGTGACTGTTAACACTGGCGTGCTCAGTGGCGGCGAAAAGCGCAATACTGTTCCAGGCTGTGCCGACGCTTACATTGATATGCGCTTTCCTACTCTCGAAGCGGGTGAAAATCTCAAGCGCGAGATTGAGCAAATCGCATCTAAAGTGGTCATCAATAACCCCAACTACCCTGATTTACCTAAAGTTGAGAGTTGGGCTGTTTTGCATAGACCTGTTAAAGCTCAGAATGCAGACGTTGATGAATTAATTAAGCAAGCCATGGAGCTGTCGGCGTTGATCGGCGAACCGATTGTAGGTACGCGTTACTCAGGCGGCGGTACAGACGGGTCTATTGCGCAAGGCGTCGGCTTGCCGACCATGGATAGCCTTGGTATGGACGGTAAAGGTGCTCATTCTTCAAGAGAGGAAAGCACGGTTCAAAGCTTGATCGCAAGAACCAAACTAGCAGCGGTAATGCTGGCTCGTCAGTTGCATAAATAAGCTTACATGAAACCTCTTGGTTAATTTCGATTTATTATACGTCTTGCAACTAGTTAGATTACTATGACTTTACCGGCAAATTCGATTGAACTCATACATGGGGACGGTGCGCCGACTCATTGTGTTATTTGGTTACACGGCCTAGGTGCAACTTCCGACGACTTTCCGCCAATCGTGCCCGAATTAGGTTTGTCAACCGAAACAACGATTCGTTTTATTTTCCCCCAAGCTCCCTCGAGACCGATTACCATTAATGGAGGCATGCGAATGCCTGGCTGGTATGACATCAAAGGGGTGAGCATTGAAGATAAGCAAGATGCCGTTGGTATGCGAGAATCGAGCAACTTACTTAATGGTATTGTCGATGACCAAGTTGCTACTGGCATTCCGAGCGACAATATTATTTTAGCGGGTTTTTCACAAGGTGGTGCGGTGGTCTATTTTACCGCTGTGCGTAGCCAGCGAAAAATTGCTGGCATGCTGACGCTGTCGACGTATCTTCCGTTTGATCAGGACACGGAAAACGAGCAGAGCGGGATCAACATAACCACGCCGATTTTTGCAAGTCATGGTCAATACGATGCTGTCGTACCACTTTCAATGGGTGAGTACAGTGTCGATGTGTTGCGTAGTTTGGGTTACTCCGTTGAATGGAAGACCTATCCAATGGAGCATCAAGTCTCAATCGAGCAGATTCAAGCGATCGGCAAATGGATCAACAGGGTTTTCACTCGAGAATAATTCAGGTAAAGTGTTAATAGAGATGAGGATTTACACTGCCGGAAATATGCCTCATGATACTCTCGTTAAGAACACCCGCCTTTACACTTTCAGTCTATATAACCCTTTTCATTTTACTGTTTGTCGCACAAACGGGCAGCATTAAGGCTGCGAACGCGAAAGAACCCAGGTCAATCAAGCTCAATCAACTTGGTTATAGTCCAGCGTCTTCCAAGATAGCCGTGGTACCTGCGAGTAAGGTTAAGAAGTTCCAGGTCATTGACGTTGATAGTCGTGAAGTGGTTCTAGAAAAACTGCTCTCATCACCGAAATTATGGTCATATTCAGGCGAACATGTTCAGCAAGCCGATTTTAGTGCCGTAACTAAAATAGGGCGTTATTTCCTTCAAGTAAAAGGCCAGGCGCAGTCTCACGTGTTTAATATTGATGATGCGCCATTACAAGATGTACACCGGGCAGCGATAAAGGGATTTTATTTTAACCGCTCTGGTATGGCGATTGATAGCGCTACGGGGGGCGCACATGCTCGTGCAGGAGGCCATAATGACACCTCAATCAAGGTACATCAATCTGCCGCTTCTGAGTCTAGGCCCACTGGTTCAAGCTTGTCGTTACCCAAAGGGTGGTACGATGCAGGAGATTACGGCAAGTACGTGGTCAATTCTGGTATATCGACGTACACATTATTGGCAGCGTATCAGCATCACAAAGATCTCTATAAGAAGTTAGACTTAAATATTGCCGAAAGTGACAACAACGTTCCCGATATAATTGATGAAATCAAGTGGAACCTTGACTGGCTTGAAACCATGCAAGACGACGATGGTGGCGTGTACCATAAATTGACGGCGCTGAAGTTTACCGCCATGAATGTTGCGCCTGAGAATGATTCTTCGCAGCGTTATGTAATTGGTAAATCGGTGACTGCCTCGTTAGATTTTGCAGCTGTGTTAGCAATGGCTAGTCGAGTATTTACCGAGTTTGAATCGGAGTTTCCCGGGGTGGCACAAGGTTATGCAAACAAAGCGATAGATGCGTACGAGTGGGCCAAGGCAAACCCCGATGCCTTGTATAAACAACCAACGGATGTGGCTACCGGGGCATATGATGACGAAAGTGCTAGCGATGAATTTTCCTGGGCTGCAGCGGAACTGTTTCTGCTTACTCAGCAAGATCGTTATTACGATGATTTTAAGCGTCAACGGATTGATCCAGCGAGCAACTTAACTTGGTCGAGTGTGGGGGCCTTAGCATTTATATCCTTAGCCGAATCCGGTAAGAAGCTGCTTACAAAAACTCAGTATGCAGACGTAAAGGATAAGCTAATTAAAGCGGCAGATAATCACTATCAAATATATAAAAACTCTGCCTATGGAGTGTCGATTTCAGAACCGGATTTTGTTTGGGGCAGTAATGGAGACGTTTTAAACAATGGACTCGTATTGGTACAGGCCTATCGGTTAACCAAGGATGAAAAGTATAAACGTGCCGCGATGAGCACGGTTGATTATGTGCTCGGAAAAAATGCCACTGGTTACTCTTTCGTGACGGGATATGGCGATAAAACACCTATGAACATACATCACAGAATATCAGTTTCGGATAACACTGAGCTGCCTGTGCCTGGCTTTTTGGCGGGAGGCCCGCACAGTGGCAGACAAGATGATTGTGAGTATGACGGCAAATATCCGGCCACAACGTACGCCGACACTGTTTGTAGTTATTCAACCAATGAGATCGCCATTAACTGGAATGCGCCGCTAGTGTATATGCTGGCGGCGGCTCAAAATATCAGTATTGATGCAGAGTAGCGTCACGATGATTCAGGCTCTCTAATCATATGTATATGTGGAATTCCATCCTCTAGATACATTGCAGACGAACGTTCAAAACCTAGGTCATTGTAAAATTTTTCGAGGCGTTCTTGAGCGCCTATCTTGATTGTTTCACCTGGGTAAAGACGATTGGTTTCACCGAGAGCTTGTTGCATTAGTGTTTCACCCAATCTCAAGCCTCGAGCGTTGGGCGCGATGACTACCCGACCGATTGATGCTTGCTCATAACTCACGCCAGGCTTAATTAGACGTGCATAAGCAAGTAAATCGCCGTTATTCCAACCGCAGAAATGCATTGCCTGCGGGTCCGTGTCATCTATGTCGGGATATGGACACTCTTGCTCGACAACAAAAACAGATTGGCGAAGTTTAAGTATTTCGAATAATTCTGATGTATTCAGCTGTTCGAATGTTTTGGTATTCCAAACGAGTTTCATCAAACTATGCCTGATACCCAAATGGGTCATCGATTGAATGTGATGGTTGAGTAAACCATTTTGGGCCATTTTCGGTCATGTAAAAATGATCTTCAAGGCGAATGCCAAACTCTCCAGGTATGCAAATCATTGGCTCGTTGCTGAAACACATTCCAACTTGCAATGGCGTGGTGTCACTTGATACTAAATACGGCCACTCATGAATATCTAGCCCAATGCCGTGTCCAGTCCGATGCGGAAGCCCGGGCGTTTGGTACCCTGGTCCATAACCTTGATTCAACAGGTAGCCTCGTGCTGCATCGTCGACAGTGCCACAAGCCGATCCCAATCGGGCGGCGTTAAAACCTGCGGCTTGGCTGGCCTTTTCCTGATTCCAAACTTCTCGATCGCGCTCGGTCGGTTCGCCATACACATAGGTACGCGTGATGTCCGAGTTATAACCCTGCAACTGGCAGCCAGTATCAATCAGAACCATATCGCCTAATTCCAATGTTTTTGGGTTGCTGACGCCGTGTGGGTAAGCGCTGTCTTCGCCGAACAAAACGATGCAGAAATACGAACCTTTAGTTGCGCCAACGGCTCTATGAGCTTGATCAATAAACTCGGCAACTTCTTGTGTCGAGATACCAGGTCGAAGAATTTTCGCGGCACTTTTATGCACCTCGAGAGTCATGTCTTTCGCGCGTTGTAATAAATTTAATTCAGCCTCAGACTTGCACATGCGACACCCCGCGGTCACGGGCTTGGCATTAACTATTTTCGCCGATGGTAAGACTTGAGCAATGCCATCGCTGATAAAAAATGAACACGATTCATCCAGCGCTATTCGACCATTCTTGATGCCCAAGTCTTCTAAAATATCAGCAAACAAATGATACGGACTTTGATGTTCATGCCAGCCGCTAATCATGCCTTCAATGAGCATATACCCTTCAATAGTGGCTATTTCGAAATGTGGGGCGATATAGTGCAATTCGCCTTTGGCTGACAAGACCGCACCAACCATCCGTTCGCTGGCTCCCCAGCGAGTGCCGGTGAAGTAATACAGATTTGTGCCAGCGTTCAAGTAGACCGCGTCAATGTTGTTGCTTTTCATTACCTGGCAGGCCTTGGCAATTCGAGCTTCAAACTCGAGCTTGGCTATAGGTTTAGTACCCGCAGTCATGTTACTTAATTTTGCTAGTTCATCTTGGGCATTACTGCCGCCAACACCGATTGTCATTTCATCTACCTTGCGCATCAGATTAATTAAGTTGGTTAGGTATTTCCCTTATTTTGAAATGGGATTAACTCGCTTAGTGCGTGAATAAACGTTATAAAGCGTGCTCAAAATCAAACAACCCTTAGGAACACGATTCATGGCTACAAAACCAACGATATATAAGCTGAGGATTGCACTCTCTGACTTAGAACGCAACTACTATGATTCGTTGAATCTCACTGTAGCATTGCACCCATCCGAGACACTTGAACGTATGATGGCAAGGGTAATGGCCTATTGTATCCATGCTCAGGATGGCCTTGATTTTGCAAGAGGCTTGAGCGATACAGACGAACCTGATATCTGGGTGCGGACCCTGGATGAACAAGTAACGCTGTGGATAGACGTGGGTGAACCGTCTCAGGAGCGAATCAAAAAGGCGTCTCGTCAATCCAAACGAGTCATAGTATATAGTTTCAATTCGAAATCTGATGTGTGGTGGGAGCAAGGTAAATCTAAATTCGCCATGCTAAATGCTGATATCACTCGTTTTAATCACTTAGAAATCAGTCGGTTGTGTAACTTGGTGGCTCGTACAATGGACATATCAGTAACCATAACAGGCCAGTCAGCTTACGTTACAAGTGATCTTGGTGAGGTCGAGGTTGGATGGCAAATACTGCAATCAAAAAATAAATAATCTAATTTGAATCCAAATCTACTAAAACCGCATCTAAAAGGCTAAGTACGAGTATATGACATTTAAATTTTAGTTATTGTCTCTATATAACAGTCAGTTGTCAGTTACATTGATGGGTAAGTCAGCGGTATCGGCACAGGACATTTTCTTAAAAACCAATTAGGAATGGACTATGAAATTTGCAAGCTTTAAGCCTTTTTTGTTAGGCCTTGGAATCATTTTTGGCGCGATTGCGATTGTCTTCGCATTAAAAGCACTAAAACCTAAGACCGACAAAGAAGAAACAGCTAAACCACCGTTGGTTGTTCGCACGGCCGAAGCGGTGCATAAAGAACAGGTGGTCTTTTCGACATTTCAAGGCGAGGTACGTGCCAAAACTGATATTGAGCTAGTCACTCAAGTCACCGGAAAGGTGATGTCGGTATCGGATAAATTCATTGAAGGCGGCGCCTTTAAAGCGGGCGAGACTTTATTGCAAATTGATGATTCCGATTACATCGTTGCGCTCAAGTCGGCTCAGGCCTCTGTCGCGTCGGCGCAGGTGGACTTAGATGTTGAACTGGCAACCGCAGCGACGAATAAGCGGGAATGGCTCGAGCTGCAAGGTAAGCCAATTGAAGAAGCAAACCCACTGCGCTTAAATAAACCTCAAATAGATCGCGCTAGGGCACGCTTAGATGCGGCTAAAGCTGAACTTGCTGCGGCCAGATTAAACTACAATCGAACTAAGATTAGCGCTCCGTTCGACGGTCGCATCATGTCTAAGTCGGCAGAATTGGGGCAATTCATGTCGCGCGGTGCAAGTATTGGTCGAGTGTTTGCTACCGAAACGATGGAAGTTCGCATTCCCATGACCGATGTGCAGATCAGTGAACTTGGACTGAGCCTGGGCTATTCATCTCAATCTGCTGGAACCGATGGGTTACCGGCAACGGTCACCACTTTATTCGGTTCTGAGCAACGGGTATGGCAAGGCTTTGTTAAAAGTGTGGATGCCAGCGTCGATAGTACGACACGATTATTGTTTGCGACGGTGGTTGTTGATAAACCCTTTGAGCAACAAGCGGACCAATCCGTGCCATTGGTGCCAGGTTTATTTGTCGACGTTCAATTGTCGTCACCCAACAAGCTCTCAGGCTTACAGGTTCCTCGCACAGCGTTGAGAAACGGCAACCAGGTCTATGTATATGAAAACGACAAACTACGTTTGAAACAAGTCAGAACGGTTTACACTTCAAGAGAAATGGTAATTCTTTCAGAGGATGAAAAATCTGAACTAGCGTTAGGAGACAGCGTTATAACTTCGCCGGTGCCGGGTGCTTATGAAGGCATGCCAGTTAAGTTGCCCGAAATTCTGACGGCTGATGCATCGGTCACTGACGACGCCGTGGTTGAGAAAGAAGCGGAGCAGATAAGTGATCAAGTACCAGAAGAGGAAGACCCGTTACCTGAAGAAGTGGTTTCACCAGAATCACCAGAAAGCGGTGCAAGCAATGTCGAAGCTGCGGTTTCGGAACAAGGCTAAGGCCTCCAAAAAGAGGAGCTAGAAATGAAAGGCATAATCAGATGGTGGGCCGATAATCATGTGGCCGCCAATTTATTAATGATCGCGATTTTGATTGCGGGTGTTGTAGGGTTTAATAAGTTGGAAAGAGAAATCTTTCCAACCATTCCATTTCCCGGAATGCAGGTAATCGTTAACTGGCCTGGTGCCAGCCCTAAAGATGTTGAACAGCAAGTCGTTTCTAGAATCGAGGAATCACTTAAAGATTTAGAAAGCCTTGATTGGGTGCGCTCTGAGTCTGGCGAAGGCTGGGGCGGCGTATTCATTATGGCGGAGAGCAGCTCGGATTTTGCTTCAGTTATGGATGATGTTACTAGCCGTGTTCAGGGTATTTCGAGCTTACCCCCTGGTATAGAGCAACCGCGAATAAGTCAATGGGTCACTCGCAATGAGATGATGCGTGTCGCGGTGCACGGAGATGCCGATGAACGCACCTTAAAACGACTCGCCGATGAAATGCGTCGCGAAGTTGCGCAGTTAAAAGGCGTCTCCATAGTAGAAACCTTTGGCACTCGAGAAGAAGAGATATCGATAGAAGTAAGTGAAAGTGCTTTGCGCCGTTATCGAATTTCATTCGATGAAATTACACGTGCAATTCGAAGTGCGTCTATCAACTTGTCAGCGGGTAATGTACAGACTACCGGTGGTGCCTACACCTTGCGCACCGACAATCTGGCTGATACTGAAGTGGATTTTTCCAGCATTGTGGTTCGTCAATTGCCCGAAGGCGGCGTTATCACGGTTGGCGATCTCGCAACGGTAATCGATGGGTTTGAAGAAAACGAAATTTTAGCCACTCTCAACGGTGAGCCAGCCGTGCTCATTCAGGTAATGTCGAGCGAAGTGATGGACGTCGTATTGATGTCGAAGTCGGTTAATGAGTGGCTAGAAAAACGTAAAGAGAGTTTACCGGAAGGAGTCAGTTTAACTTTGTGGGAGGATGCGGCGGTTGATTTCGAATCGCGAATGTCAAGTATCGGTTCAGCGGCGTTTTCTGGTCTGATTCTGGTCTTTATTGTGCTGTTCTTGACGTTGCGCCCTGTGGTTGCGTTTTGGGTTTCAGCCGGTGTTGCCACCGCCTACGCAGGTACATTTGTGTTTATGCCCATGCTGGGCATTTCCCTAAATATGCTCTCGACGTTTGCCTTTCTATTGGTGCTTGGTATCGTAGTAGACGATGCGATTATTATTGGTGAACGAATTCATACCGAAGTCGAAGACGGTAATACTGGTTTAAAGGGTGCTGCTGGGGGCGCATTCAGGGTATCTAAGCCAGTTATATTTGGCGTGCTAACAACAATAATCGCCTTTCTTCCATGGTTGTTTGTCAGTGGCATTACCTCTGAATTTACTCGACAAATTAGTTGGGTTGTCATTCTTGCCCTGGTATTTTCTTTGATCGAGTCGCTCTTAATATTACCCGCGCACTTGTCTAATATCGAACCTGTGAATCCCACTAGCCGTATTGCCCGTATGCAGAATCGTATTTCGGAGAGCATCGTTTGGTTTGGTGAGTTTAAATATGGCGCGTTTCTCAAGCAGGCACTCAAAGCGCCCGGAATCACGATCGTTGTTTTTATTGCGTTCTTTATTGTTGTCACATTCGGCATTATGGGCAGTGGTTATGTGAGAACGTCCTTTAATCCTGAAGTGGAGGCCAGTCAGGTAAACGTCGATATTCAGCTCCGTGAGGGAACAACGTACGAACGTGCACTTGAGATTTTGGCCCAGCTACAGCGTGCGCAAGAAGCATTAATTGCGGACGTCGAAGCTCAGGCTGAAGAAGGGGAGAATAATAAAGTTATTGAAAATTGGTATACGCGATCGCGTAAAGACAGTGTTATCGCAATTATGCGTTTAGCGCCCGCCGAGACACGAGCCATGACCGCTAAGGAAGTCGGGATTGGCTTACGTGAGCGTATTGGCCCAATTCCCGAAGCGAAGAGTGTTTCTGTCGGATATAACATAGACAGTAATGGCGCCGACATGGATATTTCTGTGCGACACCCTGACCTAGAACAATTGCAATTAGCGGTCGATGAAATTACTGAGAAGCTTCGCGAGTATAGCTCCTTGTATGATGTATCTAATAACCTCGATAGCGCCAGTGAAGAACTTCGTTTCGATCTAAAACCCGGTGCCGAGCAGGTCGGTATTACGCTTAATCAAGTCATGCAACAGGTCCGACAAGCCTATTTTGGTGACGAAGTTCAGCGCTTGCCACGTGCTTCTCAAGACGTGAAAGTTATGGTGCGGTATCCGATAGAGAGTCGTAATTCACTTGAAAGCTTGAAGCATTTTCGAGTGCGAACCGATGATGGACGCGAGGTGCCCTTAACCTCATTGGTTGATATCTCTTACGGGCCTGGCCTAAAAGAAATTCGTCACTGGGATGGTTTGAGGGCTGGCAGAGTTCAAGCTTATTTAAAAGAACCCGTACTTGACGAAATCATGAAAGATCTTGATGACAATTTTTTTCCTGATCTGGAAGAGAAATACCCTGGGTTGACGCGGGCTGCGGTTGGTGAGCAGGTTGCTGAAGCGGAGTTCGGCGCTGAGATTGCGGGTTTATTATTAATCGCATTTGGTGCCATTTACTTCTTGCTGGCAATGGCATTCAAAAGCTACTTTCAACCGATGGTGATTTTGATGGCTCTACCATTTGCGTTGGCGGGAGCGATTATTGGACACCTATTGCTTGACGTTTCATTCTCATTATTCAGCTATTTCGGTGTTATTGCGGCTTGCGGCGTGGTGATTAATGACAACCTGGTATTGGTGGACTCGTATAAAATCAACCTCAGCCGAGGCATGAGTGTTTTTGACGCAATTACGCGTGCGGGTCGCTCACGTTTCCGACCGATCTTAATTACGTCGATTACCACGTTCATTGGTTTGGTGCCATTAATGCTGGAGCAATCGAGCCAATCTGCGTTTTTGAAGCCGACCGTCATTTCATTGGCGTTTGGACTGCTTGTGGCATTCTTTGTAACTTTATTTTTGGTGCCCGCAATGTTGGTTGTTGGTGACAAGCTCTGGACCCGTATTCGAGGTGCAGGCGCGTCAATTCGATTGCGCGCGAGCTATGAAAAAGCTAAATTTGATGCTTAGCTGTTAGATATTAAGCGGCGCGTATAAGCGCGCCCAAATTTAGAGAGTGCAATGAGTAAAAACGCAATTGATTTTAGCGCCCGTGAAAACCCCATGGGTGTCGATGATTTATTTATCCAAAGGTGGTCACCAAGGGCGTTTGAAAAAACGTCAATAGACGATGCGGTCATGCAGCGAATTATGGACGCGGCACGATGGTCTCCTTCTTGTTTTAACGCACAACCCTGGCGCTTTTACACATCTACCGAGTCAACGTTCGACGATTTTTTGAATTTATTGGTTGAAGGCAATCAAGCTTGGGCGAAAGATAACGCGGTAATCGGATTTGTTGTTGGCGAGAAGAATTTTGAGCATAACGGAAAGCCAAACGCTTATTCTAGTTTTGACAGTGGCGCCGCTTGGATGGCGTTGACATTGCAGGCGAGAATGGACGGGTATTACACGCACGGGATGGGGGGCATTAAAGCCGCGGAGGCGGCTGAGTACTTAAAGGTCGATACCAATGAGTATGAGGTGATCATGGGATTTACTATTGGCAAGCTCGCAGACTTGAGCGAACTTGACGATGAACAACGCAAGAACGAGACACCAAACTCCAGAAAACCACTTTCTGAAATTTGGCAGCAGGTTTAGTAGGTTTGCGCGATGCACTGGTTAATCGAGTACGGATCTAACTGACGATTCAAATAGGTCGACGATTTGGTCCACTTGTTCTTTAGTTGTGATCAATGGTGGTGAGAAAGCGACTGAATCAACCGACGGAAGCGGTCTCGCTATCAAACCATTTTCGTAGCATTTTGCAGTGACCTTGCCAGCTGTTTTTAGACTTGCATCGAGAAACTCTTTATTCTTAGCGTCTTTCATTAATTGAACGGCGGCGATCATTCCTTTGCCCCGAACTTGCCCAACAAAGTTGTCGTTGGCAAAGCGTTTATTTAGAGATTGATGAAAATAGGCACCAACGTCAGCCGATTGTGCGACCAAATTTTCGTTCTCTATGATGTCTAAATTTGCCATCGCGACGGCTGCCCCGATTGGATGGCCGGCGTAGGTGTAGCCGTGCGCAAAGCTACCATATTTCGCAGACCCTTGCTTGATAACGTCCCAGATTTCTTCAGTAATAAACGACGCTGAAAAGGGAAAGTAGCCACTGGTGATCGCCTTTGCGGTGGTAATCATATCGGGTTTGATGTCATAAACTTCACTGCCGAACCAAGCACCTAAGCGGCCAAACCCACAGACCACTTCATCGGCAATAAACAAAATATCGTATTTGCTTGTGATTTTTTGAATTTCAGTAAAATAACCTTCAGGAGGTGTTACTACACCACCAGCGCCTAGAACCGGCTCAGCGATAAAGGCACCAATGGTGTCAGCTCCTTGCTCGAGGATGAGGTCTTCGAGTTGTTTTGCGCGGCGTTTCGAAAACTCTAATTCGGTTTCATCTTCTAGCGCATGGCGAAAGTAGTCTGGAGATTCAGTGTGTAAAACGCCGTCAATTGGCAAATTAAAATCTTTATGAAAAGAAGGCAAACCCGTTAAGCTCGCGGTAGCGATAGACGTTCCGTGATAAGCCTGCCAGCGAGAAATAATCTTTCGTTTTTTAGGTTTGCCAATTAGGTTGTGGTAGTACCATACAATCTTCATTAGGCTATCGTTACCATCGGAGCCCCCGCTGGCAAAGAACACCTTTGACATATTGTTAGGCGCTAAATCAAGTAGGCGCTCTGCGAGTTCAATTTGAGGAACATTCGACATGCCAGTAAAGGTATGGTAATAACTAAGGTTTGTAGCTGCAGAATGCATTGCATCCGCCAACTCTGAGCGCCCGTAACCTACATTTACACACCAAAGGCCTGCGACAGCATCAATTAATTTGTTACCATCGGTATCATGTAAATAAATACCTTCGCCGTTTGCCATGATTTTTGAACCCGTCTTAGCAAACTCGTTAGCATTTGTTGAAGGGTGCAAGATGGTTTTAGCGTCTAGCTGTTTAAGGTTTTTTTGGTTACGTGGCATAGCTGGCGATACACAAGTTGTGTTGATTGGTTTCAATTACGTTAGCACAGACCATTGCATTGCTGAGCGAGCGCTTTGAATTCGATATATGATTCTATTGCACCATTTACGACAAATGAATCTGCGGCAGGGCGAAAGAGATATAAAAGATAATTGGGAAGCTAGGAATGACCGACATCAGCAAAATTAATAAAATTGATTTGAAGATACTTTCAATTCTGCAAACTAATGCGCGCATTACCAATCAACAATTGGCTGAGCAAGTTCACTTGTCGGCCAGTGCGTGTTTGAGCCGGGTGAAGCGCTTGGAAGCTGATGGCGTACTCAAACGTTATGTGACAGAAATAGATCTAAATCGATTGGCTCCTCATGTAGAAGCATTTACCGAAGTCACTCTCGAGAGTCATGCACTTGAAGATTTTAAGAGCTTTGATAATGCGATTGCTGGTGTTGCAGAAGTAACCGACAGTTATAAAATTAGTGGAGCTTATGACTATTTGCTTAAGTTCGTTTGCACTGATGTAAAAAGCTATAACACGGTGAGCGAACGATTGATCACGAGTGGCATTGGTATCGCCAAAATGAATACCCTAATCATTCTTGAACGCACTAAAGATTTTTCGGGTTTCCCGCTGGATTTGTTAGTCGAAGTGTAACCTGTATGCGGCCTATTGATGGCAGTTGCTATTGATGCGTCGGCTTTACAGGGATGAAGTTGGGCAGAAAGTGGCGCGATAAGTACTGCAAAATCCACGGCAAAGCGATTCTCCTACCGCATAATCTGGGCGCCTGACTTGGGTATTGAGTGCCTAATTTCGCTCGTGCTGTGAAAAAATGCCTCTAATCGGAGGATTTAAATGATCTTAGTACGAACCGCAAACGAATCAGATATAGACGGAGTTCTTAAGCTTGCCAAACAAGCTTACCCGGGCATGACAACGTTGCCTCCTGAGCAACCAGTGCTTGAAGCCAAGCTTTTAAACTCAGTGAATAGTATTCAACAGCGTTTGTCGAATGCACAAGAAGCGACTTACTTTCTTGTGATGGAGGATTTGCAATCCAATGCGATTGTCGGCACAGCCGCTATTATTGCCAGCCTCGGCGCGAAAGAAGAATTTTATTCGTATAAGCTGAATAAAGTGACCCAGAGTTGCAAGGAGCTCGATAAGCGCATTACCTTCGAAACGCTAAACCTTTCAAATCATTTTGAAGGCTTTGCAGAAGTCGCCACCTTGTACCTGCATCAAGACTATCGAAAAAATGGTAACGGTAAGCTTTTGGCTCGCAGTCGCTATTTGTTTATGGCGCAATTTAGAGATCGATTCCCTGACAGTGTTATGGCTGATTTGAGAGGCTACTTTGATGAGCATGGTCGGTCCCCATTTTGGGATGCGGTCGGCAGCCATTTTTTTGACATGAGTTTTGCCGATGCTGATTTATACGGTGGGATTCACGGCAATCAGTTTATTGCTGATTTAATGCCTAAGCATCCCCTTTATGTGAATATGTTGCCTAAGGAGGCGCAGGCCGTTATTGGCCAACCAAACGTTAAGGGCAAGCCTGCGTTGGAAATGTTAAAAAATGAAGGTTTTCGTTGGAACGGTCACGTAGATATTTTCGATGCGGCGCCAAGTGTTGACACAAAAATAGATGAGATTGTTTCGGTAAAAAACAGTCATGAAGCCGAACTAATTGGTATTTCCGAGTTCGAACACGATGAGCGCGCTATGATCGCTACCAGTGATATCAATAGCTTCAAGACGGTAGTGAGTACCATTTCTGTAGAAAAGGGCGGCGTTAGAATACCGCGAGACACAATCAAGGCGCTTAACTTGGAACTCGGCGATCGAGTTCGTTATTTAATCGCTTAGGAGTTGGGGTACTTAGATGAAGAGTTATGAAGTTAATTTTGATGGCTTGATAGGTCCTACGCATAACTATGGCGGCTTGTCACACGGCAATGTCGCATCAAAAAGTAATGCATTAAAAATATCTCAACCGCGTAAAGCCGCATTGCAAGGCCTGGATAAAATGCAAACTAACCGAGGATTGGGTTTGCAGCAGGGTATTTTGTTACCGCAGCAGCGCCCCCATTTACCCACTCTGCGCGCGCTTGGTTTTAGTGGCAGTGATAAACGCATTGTTGAGCAGGTGGCGAATAGTGCGCCTGAGTTATTAGCCAGTTGTTATTCTGCATCGTCCATGTGGACTGCTAACGCATGCACAGTATCGCCCAGTGCCGATTCAAAAGATTCTAAAGTGCATTTTACTCCGGCCAATCTCTCAAGCATGTTTCATCGCTCGATTGAACATCAATCCACGGGCAAGTTATTGCGTGCTATCTTTAATGACGATCGTCATTTTACGCATCACGATGCCTTGCCTAGTGGGAGTCATTTCGGTGATGAAGGTGCGGCTAATCATAATCGTTTTGCCAATTCATACACTGAGCAAGGTTTGCAGTTATTCGTTTTTGGTCGATACGCATTTAGAGAGAATAAGATTGCTACCGCCAGGTTTCCGAGCCGCCAGACTTATGAAGCCTCAAGAGCGATTTCTCGCATGCATGGGCTTGATGACGAGAGGCTTGTATTTGCGCAGCAAAATCCCAAGATTATTGATGCTGGTGCGTTTCATAATGACGTAGTGAGTGTTTCGAACTTGAATGCGTTTTTTATGCATGAGGAAGCCTTCGTAGATAAAGCGGCAATGCAGCGCGAGCTTCAACAAAAATTTGAAAAGCTTCAGAGCGACGGTGACCAGAAGTCGCTTCATTTTATCGAAGTTCCAACCGAATTGGTGTCGCTGGAATCAGCAGTGAAATCGTATCTGTTTAACTCTCAGTTGCTCCAACTGCCTGGGCAAGAGGGCATGACACTGGTTTTACCTGAAGAGAGTCGTGAAAACGCAGAAGTGTTTGCCTATTTGCAATGGTTGCAAACCCAATCAACGCCGATTCAACACCTTAAGTTCGTCGATGTTCGTCAGAGCATGCAAAATGGTGGCGGTCCGGCTTGTTTGCGACTAAGGGTTGCGCTGAACCAAGCTGAACTCGATGCAACGAATTCTAAGTTTATTTTAAACGACGACATGGTGGCCAAATTGCAAGCCTGGGTTGAGCGTAATTATCGAGAGGAAATAAGACCGAATGATTTGGCAGATCCGGCATTGGTCGATGAGAGTTTTGTTGCACTCGACGAGTTGACTCAACTGTTTGAACTTGGTTCGTTCTTCGAATTCCAGCAATAATGAGCTTTCTTACTGCCACTCTGAATAATCCAATCAGTGCCGAGCCATATTCATTGCGGCTTGAAAATGGGGTGGGTTTGGAGTTTCTTGAGACGGGTATTCTTCGGGTTTCTCCATCAACAAGCGGTCGATATCGAGTCGTAATTTCGTGTGGAATACACGGTAACGAGACCGCGCCGATTGAAATGGTTGAACAGTTGTTTAACGAAATTAAGAGCGGAGAACTCCCAGTTGCTCATGAATTATTATTGATTATCGGTAACCCATTAGCCGCCAATCAGGCCAGCCGCTTTGTTGACGAAAATCTGAACCGTCTTTTCTCTGGTAAGCATGTTGAGTCCTCAACTTTGGAGGCGAAACGCGCGGCCTTGATTGAACACTACGTTAGCGATTTTTATCAACAAGGTGATGAGCCGCGGCTGCACTACGACTTGCACACGGCGATTCGCGGTTCAGAATTGGAGAAATTCGCAGTTTATCCCTTTTTGCACGACCGTAATTGGTCAAAGCCTCAAATCGGTTTTTTAGAATTTTGCGGGCTTGACGCGGTGTTACTTTCTAGCAAACCGGCGGGGACCTTTTCATATTTTACCAGCACCCGTTTTGGCGCGGACTCCTTCACCGTCGAGTTGGGTAAAGTGCGAAGATTTGGTGACAATGATATGTCCGACTTTGAACAGGCTGTTCAAGGGCTTCGAGAGTTGATTTCAGGAGTCGAGCGTTTCCTGAGAAGACCTAAACGCATCCAGATGTTCTCTGTTGTTGAAGAAGTGATTAAGCGTAGCGAAGGATTCAAGTTACATTTTCCCGACGATGCTAAGAATTTCACTGCGTTTCCGAAAGGTGTCGTGCTTGCCTCTGACATTGACTATGAATACCGAACACAACAAGATGGGGAGCGTTTTGTTTTCCCAATTACTAATGTGCCGATAGGCCAACGCGCGATGTTGGTTGTCGCGCCTACCACGTTATAAACAAACATGACCGTAAAAACAAAAGTATCGATTATCGGCGGCTCTGGCTTTCTATCTGCCGAGCTTCTCAGAAACCTGCTAGTTCGCGATGACGTAGAATTATTACGTGTCTCTAGCAAAGATCATATTGGTCAAAATATTGGCCAGGTACACCGCACGTTTTATGGCTTGAGTGATTTAGTTTTAGAAGACATACCTCCGACTGAATGTGTTGATGGTGCGGACATTGTGTTCCTCGCAATGCCTCATATCATCACCGCGAAGGTGGCGATGGAATTGTTTGATACCGATGTGCGAATCATTGATTTGTCGGGTGACTTTAGGCTAAAGAATTTAGATGATTACACGCGTGTTTATGCGCCCGAGCATCCGTGCCCTGATCGATTGGGAACATTTGTTTACGGTATGCCAGAACTGTATTCTGACGATATTCGAAGCGCTAGGCATGTGGCTAATCCCGGATGTTTCGCTACCTGCATTGCAGCATCGTTGTTACCGCTTGCCAACGCCGGGCAGCTTGTAGACAAGAACGTACGTTTGGTGGCACTGACCGGTTCAAGCGGTTCAGGGGTGCACCCGCAAGCCGGGAACCATCACACCATTCGTAGCAATAATATTAAAGCTTATAAGGTATTTAATCATCAGCATGAGCCTGAGATCATTCAAACATTAAAAGCCGCTGGCGGCCGTAAAGTGTCATTGGATTTTGTTCCCATTTCAGCCCCTTTGAGTCGAGGCATGATGTCGATTGCGCAACTCGATGCGCCTGAAGATCTATCCGAAGATGATGTGCGTTCGCTATACCAAGAGTACTTCGCCGATTTCCCACTTATCACCGTGCTACCCAAGGGCGTAACACCCGAGGTTGTCTCGGTTAAGAACACACTGCGTATTGAGATAGGTTTGGACGTTAAAACCGACGCCGCCACAGGTAAGCGAACCTTGTGTGCTATCGCAGCGCTGGATAATTTGATTAAAGGTGGTGCCGGTCAAGCGATTCAGAACTTTAATCTAATGACTGGTTTTGAAAACGCATACCAGCTTCAAAGCCCAGGTATGTGGCCATAAGTGGCTCAACATGAATAACACCAAGTCTATTGCCGTAATAAAGGTTGGTGGTGATATGTTGCTTAACAAGCACGATCGCCAAGGCTTTGCTGCCAACGTTAAAGACTTAATCGATGCAGGATGGCATTGCGTTATATTGCACGGTGCCGGCCCTCAGTTAAATACCTTACAACAGCTTCACGGTCTGGTGCCTACTAAGATAGACGGTCGTAGGGTCACGGGAGAGAAGGATCTACTCGTGGTAAAACAAGCGTTGTGTGGCGAAGTCAATGTAGACCTGGTAGCGTCACTGCTTGCTTATGGTATCAATGCGTTTGGCGCCCATGGAGCCTCTGGTTTGCTTATTCAAGCAGAGAAAAGGCCTCCCATGGATTTTCCCGACCATGGCTTGGTCGATATGGGCGAGGTAGGAGATGTAACGGGTATTAATACCGACCTTTTAGTCGGTCTATTGTCGATGGAGTTGGTGCCCGTTATCGCCTCACTTGGCGTCGATGAAGAGGGGAGTGTGTTTAACATTAATGCCGATACAACGGTGGCTTCTATTGCGTCGGCACTTGGTGCAGATTTGTTGATTTTATCAACCAAGGTTGGTGGCGTCTTTCACGATATCAACGATGCCAATAGTCGTATTCCAGAAGTGACCCCTGAGTCTGCCGAGCGCTTCATTGTCGACGGAATTATCACGGATGGGATGATCCCCAAGGTCCGTGAGGCGTTGGCTTTACTAGAGCAAGGGATAGGCTCGATTGCGATCGCTAACGCGGCGCAGAAAGGCGGCTTCTTAGCTCTTTCGCGAGGAGATAGTTCGATTGGTACGCGCCTGATTCGTGATGTTTAATCGGTTAAAATTAACTCTTAATGCCCATAAGTGATCATTCATTGATGATTTATGATAATTTATGAGCGATCAATGTCTATTTTATTCTAAGAATAGAATCCAATTTCAAAAAACCATCAAGAACCTAACTTTCTGCCTAGTTTTTCACGCTGCGAGTAGTAAACTGCTCCGCGAATAATTAAACATATAACGTTGGAGAGACACGATGGACAATAGTTTTTCGTCGGCAGACCTTGAGTTTCAACAGGAAGTTCGAGCGTTTTTTAAAAGTGCTTATACACCCGAGCTACAAGCC
The DNA here is from genome assembly GCA_965230315.1 of Arenicella sp. GTDB lineage: Bacteria > Pseudomonadota > Gammaproteobacteria > Arenicellales > Arenicellaceae > Arenicella. Next base: position 1,164,482 of record CBDDKT010000002.1, on the reverse strand, counting down.
AAAGTAGAGTCTGGGGAAGACCATAAAAATGTCGCAGTTGCGTGGCAAAACAAACTCAATGAAAAAGGTTGGCTTGCGCCTGATTGGCCGGTAGAGGTTGGTGGAACTGGTTGGACTCCGGTTCAGAAGTTTATTTTTGAAACTGAACGCTGTGATGCCGGAGCACCAGACGTGGTTCCGTTTGGTGTTCGTATGGTTGCTCCCGTCATCTTTACCTTTGGCAACGACGAACAAAAGCAGCGTTTTCTTCCACGCATATTAACCAGTCAAGACTGGTGGTGTCAGGGCTATTCTGAACCAGGTGCGGGTTCAGATCTGGCAGCCTTACAAACTAAGGCGACGAAAGATGGCGATGACTATATCGTCAATGGTGCAAAAATTTGGACAACCTATGCACAACACGCCGATTGGATATTCTGCCTTGTGAGAACGGGTAATTTTGAAAAACGACAACAAGGAATCAGCTTCTTGTTAATCGATATGAAGTCTGAGGGTATTCAAGTGAACCCAATTCATTCGATTGATAATCATCACTCTCTTAACGAAGTGGTTTTTGAAAATGTAAGAGTGCCGCAAGAAAATTTAATCGGGGTAGAAAATCAAGGCTGGACCTACGCCAAAGCGTTGCTGGCGCATGAGCGTACTTCTATTGCGGGTGTGGCCGATAGTCGACGCTGGTTACGTGACATTATCGAACTGGCGCAACAGCAGACAAATTACAAAGGGCGCCTAATTGACGATCCGCAATTTCAAACTCGCTTATCGGATATTGAAATCGAATTAATGGCCCTCGAGTATATGGAGCTGCGAGTCTTGGCGAAACTTTCTTCGGGCGATACACCTGGACCGGAGTCGTCACTGTTGAAGATTAAGGGCACTGAAATTCAGCAGGCTCTGCAAGAGCTTCGCATGCAAACCATTGGTGCTTACTCTGGGTCATTGCACTTAGACAATTTTCAAAACGAACTTCATCGCGCAGGCTCAGCGTCGCGTCGAGCTTACATGTATGGGCGAGCAGCCACAATTTATGGTGGGTCTAATGAAGTACAACGAAATGTTATTGCCAAGGCCGTTCTCGGTTTGTAAGGGGAGTTAGGAATGAATTTTGAATACAGTGAAGAGCAAAATCTTCTGAAAGAAAGTATCGTCCGTTGGGCGCAGGATAATTATAGTTTTGATCAACGTCGTATTGGCGCTGATTCTGATGCTGGCTTCAGCCGAGATCACTACAATACCTTTGCCGAGCTTGGCTGGTTGTCGGTACCATTTGCTGAAGAACATGGCGGCTATGGCGGTAGCGTTATAGATATTGCCGCGATTATGGAAGAGTTTGGTAAAGCGTTAGTCGTCGAACCCGTTTTCCCAAATCTGATTCTTTTTGGTGGCTTATTAGAACGTACTAACAACGATGCGGTAAAAGCCGAACTAATCCCGCAAGTGATAGACGGCAGTTTACTGGGTGCCGTTGCAATGTACGAACCTCAAGCGCGTTTTGATGCAAGTAATATCGCGACAACCGCCAGTGAGTCTGGCGACGGCTATGCTTTGACAGGCAATAAGTGTTTGGTTCTTGGGGGTGCTGATGCAAGTAAATTAATCGTGGTTGCTAGAACCAGCGGCGCGCAAACGGATGAATCCGGCCTAAGCTTGTTTTTAATCGATGCCGATGCCGATGGAGTAACACGCAGCGCATACCCGCTCATGGACGGTCAACAAGTCGCCGATTTTGAATTTAGTGGTGCCCAGGCACAACTGATCAGTGAGCTTGGAAGCGCGACTGAAGCAATTGAGCAGACCTTGGCCATCGCACATGTAGCGCTTTGCGCAGAAGCGGTTGGCATAATGGAGGTGCTAAACAAAACGACGGTTGAATACACTAAAACGCGTAAGCAATTCGGCGTAACGATCAGTTCTTTTCAAGCTTTACAGCACCGGATGGTGGACACGTTTATGTCTTACGAGCAAGCAAAGTCGTTATTGATTGGCACCTTGGTTGAGTTGACAGATGAACGCACATCCTCAGAGCGCTCAGCAAAAATGATCAATGCCCTACGTACATTGGTGGCTAAAACCGGTAAGCATATCGGTGATGAAGCAATACAAATGCACGGTGGAATGGGCCTAACTGATGAGATGAATGTTGGGCATTATCATAAACGCATGATGATGATTAATTTGATGTTTGGAAACGGTGACTTTTTTCAACATCAGTTTAATCAAGTTGCGTACGGTCGCTAATGCCTATTAAAACTATTGACGACATTAATGTTGTTATGGTTGCGGGCGCAGGCACTTTAGGCCTGCGCATCGCACTGCGTTGCGCGCTTGACGGCTATGTCGTTAAGATGTTTGATATTAACAATGAGCAACTCGAATCCGCTCAGCAAATGCAGGCCAAGTTAACTCGAAGCTTTCTAAGAAAAGGCAAGATTACACAACAGCAAGCTGACAATGCTTACGCCAATCTACGTGTTACCAACGACATTGTAGAAGCCGTTGAGGGCGTAGATCTAATAAGTGAATCGGTGATTGAAAACCTTGAGTTAAAGAAAGAGTTTTATGCCGACCTTACACCCAGATTAGAGCGCGGAGTGATTGTAACAACCAACACATCTTATTTATTGCCTTCAGCATTATTAGATTCGGTTGAAGAGCCGGAGTTGTTTTGCGCGCTGCATTTTCACGATGTGTTTAATCAAATCGTTGTTGATGTGATGCCACACGCGGGTACAAACCAGGGTGTGATAGAGCTGCTGATGGAGTTTGGCAAACGTATTAACCATATTCCGGTGTTGGTGCGAAAAGAGAGTTCGGGCTATATGTTTAACGCGATGTTGATGTCGATTCTCGGTGAAGCATCTGATTTGTATGCCAACGGCGTTGGCAGTTTTCAAGATATCGATCGTTCGTTCATGGGCAATTTCGGCACCATGGCGGGCCCATTTGGAATGATGGATCAAGTTGGGCTAGATACTGTGTTGCACATTGTCAGTGCCAGAGAGGATCAGCGCAGCAAGGCGTTCGCTGCGATTATTAAATCGTATGTAGACCAAGGCAAGCTCGGTTATAAGTCTGGAGAAGGGTTTTATAGCTATCCAGGCCCAGAGTTTGCTCAAGCAGAATTCTTACAAGTCTAAGCTGTTTAGACTCGCGGACCCGATAATGTAGCAGGTTCGCTATTTTTAAAAATCAGGAGAACAAATATGAAAGATGCAGTTATCGTATCCACCGCTAGAACCCCTATCGCGAAAGCTTATCGAGGAGGTTTTAATGATTTGCATTCAGCCACTCTTGGTGCTGCTGCAGTGAGTGCTGCAGTCGAGCGTGCGGGTATCGAGCCGGCAGAAGTCGATGATGTGATTATGGGTGCGGCGCTACAACAAGGTGCTCAAGGTGGCAATATTGCTCGTCAAATTGGTTTGCGCGCGGGCTTGCCAACCTCAGTTGCAGGAATGTCAATAGATCGTCAATGCTCGTCAGGCTTAATGGCCGTTGCTACAGCTGCAAAACAGATTATTGTTGATGGCATGACAACGGTCGTTGGTGGCGGAGTAGACAGCATTAGCCTGGTGCAAAACGACAAAATGAATTTGCATCGAGCGGTGGATAAAGAGCTGGTAGCGCAACATCCGCATATTTATATGCCGATGTTGCAAACCGCGGAAATCGTAGCAGATCGATATGGAATCACACGAGAGCAAATGGATGAATACGGCTTACAGTCTCAGACCCGAACTATTGCGGGTTATGAGGCCGGTAATTTTGCTGACGAGTTAGTGTCGGTTGATTGCACCAAAATTGTTTATGATAAAGAGACCAAAGAGGCCTCAAAGCAAGACGTTACGGTAAGCCAAGATGAAGGTTTAAGAGCCACAACGGCAGAAGGTTTAGCTGGCTTACGAACCGTTGTTGAAGGTGGCACCATAACCGCCGGTAATGCGTCGCAATTGTCAGATGGCGCATCAGCGCAGATCGTGATGGATGCTAAGGTCGCTGAGCAGCGAAATATAGAGCCGCTTGGTATATACCGTGGTATGGCGGTGGCGGGTTGTGAGCCCGATGAAATGGGAATCGGCCCGGTGTTCGCGGTGCCAAAGCTGCTCAAGGTCAATGGTTTAAGCATGGACGACATCGGACTGTGGGAGTTAAACGAAGCCTTTGCCGTTCAGGTGATTTACTGTCGTGACAAACTTGGCATTGATAATGACAAACTCAATGTTAATGGTGGCGCAATATCGGTAGGACACCCTTATGGTATGAGCGGTTCTCGGATGATCGGCCATGCATTAATTGAAGGCAAGCGTCGAGGGGTCAAATTTGTTGTGATAACCATGTGTGTTGGTGGTGGTATGGGAGCCGCTGGCTTGTTTGAAGTTGCTTAGAGTTTACTGGGTCACTAATCTGACTTCTGAGGAAATGCAATGATCAAACTTTACGGCTCGCACTTTTCCCTTTTCACGGGTAAAGCGAGGTCTTACCTGAAAAAGAAAGGTATTCGCTACCACGAAATCACCTCTACACTGAAGGTGTATAAAAACTTTATTATTCCTCGAACGGGTGTGCGCTTTATTCCGGTGATTCAAACAGAGGATGATCGTGTAATACAGGATACTACTGTCATCATAGACACCTTGGAAAAAGAGTATCCAGATCGTTCTGTCTACCCGGAGGGTCCCAAACAAAAACTGGTATCGCTCTTACTCGAGGTATATGGCGACGAGTGGTTGGTAATACCGGCTATGCATTACCGCTGGAATTTTCCTGAGCAGAATGAGAAGTTCATCTATGCCGCGTTTGGTAGTATGGTGCTGCCAAATGCGCCTGCGTTTATTCAGCGTATTCTTGGCAAAAAGGTTGGCGCTAAGTTCAAAGGCTTTGTGCCGCGTCTTGGTATTACAGACGCCAATATTCCAGCATTAGAAGCGTCTTATGAGCAACTATTGAGTGATTTAAACAGCCATTTTGAACAGCACGACTACCTTCTAGGTGGTCGACCATCAATCGGCGATTTTGGTTTAATTGGCCCGATGTATGCTCATCTTTATCGTGACCCCGCGCCTGGCGAACTGATGAAGCGAGTCGCGCCTGATGTGTGTAAATGGGTCGAGCGGATGATCAGTGACGAGTTGCCTCAAGGCGAGTTTTTGAGTGACGATGAAATCCCTGAGACTCTCCTTCCTGTTTTACAACGAATGGCGAATGAACAATTGCCTGTGTTGCTCGATACCGATCAAAAGCTTACGCAATGGCGCAATCAACACGCCGATGCTAAAGAAGTTGAACGATTCATTGGTATGCATGACTTCACGGTCGAAGGCGTCACCGCCAGTCGTGCGGTGTTGCCGTTCTCGCTGTGGATGTTCAAACGGCCAGTCGACTTTTATCAATCGCTGGATGATAAAGGTGATGTTGATAAGATGTTGGTAAAGGCAGGGTTTAGTAACGCGTTGCAAAATGGACTGGCCAATCATTTGATTAAAGAAAACAATATAATCGTGTTTGATCAGTAAACCATTGCGCATCTATGCGTTGATACACGATACAACATCGTTACTCTTTAAAGTATTTACGAGTTAGTTCGTCGGCTGGGTAGAATGTTTCAATGCGCAGCTCGTTAGCGGTGATGTCTTGTGCAGTTCCAAAGGTGGAAATTACTGAGCAGAGCTTTAATACGGGACCGCCGAGGTTGATTTCCAACGCGAGTATTGGTAACAAATCCATGTGGTTATCCGCATCAACAAGGTCACCAGCATGAATGCTCAATTGTTCATAGCGTGCTATCATCGACTCGTCCCCTGACTCAAACGCTTCCTTCTTTAATCTGCGCATAAATGGGGGGGCAATTTCTTGCCAATTCGAAATATATTTTCGTAATCCGGCTGGATGAACCGTTAACAGCGCGACATTTAATTCGCCCGTATCCCCTACGTCGCGCCATACTTGTTCTGGGTCGCCTAAAATTTGAAACAAAGTATCAGCGGCGTCGTTTTTCATTTTGATATTCCATTGACGATCCAACACAAATGCAGGGTAGGGGTTATGATGTGCAAGCATATCGCTGAGAATATCGCTCACGGGTGCCATTGATGGTTCCGACAAATCTTTCTGGCTATACACGTCGGCGAAACCAGCTGAGTTTAAAATCGAATTTCGCTCACGCAATGGTACATCCATTGCGTCGGAAAGTTTGATTACCATCTCTCGACTTGGTTTGCTGCGACCTGTCTCCAACCAACTCACATGACGCTGTGATACTTCGGCGGCCAACGCCAATTCCAGCTGTGACATCTTTCGGTGTTTTCGCCAGTCGCGAAGGTTATCGGTGAATTGTCCGCCGTGCGTATTCATAATTTGCTCTCCATTTATGGGGTCAGTAAACATTGTTATTCAACTCAATTCAATAACCTGTGAGGTTATTGATTCGAAATCCAAGTTAGCAAAAAATTCAGTCAGTAATTTTCAATCATCAAAGAGGTAGCGACCAATGACTAAAAGAACATTTGCAATAATACTGTTGATTCCGTTTTCCATTCTAAGTGCCTATGCGGTTTATAAAGTCGGGTATGTAGGTATTTTTGATTACCATCGACATAGTCCGGCCGGCTGGCAAGTATTCATTGATCTGGTAATAGCATGCCTCTTGTGTCTCAGCTGGTTGATACCTGAAGCGAAACGAAATGGTCGTAACCCAATACCATTTGTGATTATCACGCTATTTCTGGGCTCGTTTGGGCCGCTACTTTATCTCGTGACGGATAAGCCCTCTAAGGCGTAAGTGTAACGATAATTTTTTGGCTGAGTTCTTCACGCGGTGGGTTTATACTAGACACATTAATTAGAGTTTACTAATAGACCGCATCGGAGAGAAAAAATGAATCAAGCTGAGAAGGACATCCGTATACAACTTGCTGCCTGCTACCGAATATTCGATTACATGGGCTGGAGCGAGATGATATATAACCATATAACCGTCAAAGTGCCAGGCAGCGATGATCATTTTTTGATCAATCCATATGGCCTGCACTACAAAGAGGTTACGGCCTCGAATTTGGTTAAGGTGGATATAAACGGCGAGATCGTTGAAGAGAGTGAATACCCAGTGAATCCGGCAGGCATGCTCATTCATAGCGCGATTCATGGCGCGAGAGATGACGCTCATTGCATTGGCCATATTCATTCAACCGCGGGTATGACGGTAGCGTGCCAGCAAGAAGGTCTGCGAATTGATAATTTCTACTCAGTACTCTTGCACAATCAAATTGCCTATCATGACTTTCAAGGCATCACGGTGGTCGATGGTGAGAAAGAAGATTTGATCGCTAGCCTTGGTAGCAAAAACTTGTTGATTCTTCGAAGTCATGGTTTGCTGGCTTGTGGCCGAACTATCCCTGAAATGTTTTTCAACATGACCGCGATTCAGCGTTCTTGCGAAATCCAAGTGTCGGTTGACCAAACTGGTCGACCAATTGTGCCTGTATCAACGGAAATTGCCGATAAGACTGAGCAGTTATTAAAAATCCAGATGCAGTCAATGGGTGGTAAAGCGGCAGGTGACCTGGAGTTTGCCGCCATGCAACGTTTGGTTGACCGAGAAGACGATTCGTATAAGGACCTATAGTCAACATGGCTAGTAATCCTGTTTGGCTCGAAGTTGCCTTGAATGGTGGTGCGGGCTTAGCGTATCAGCCGAATATACCGATCACACCTGAAGCCATTATTGCCGAAGGCATTGCATGTGCCAAGGCGGGGGCGTCGATTATACATCTCCACGTTTACGATGATGATGGAAAGCCCTATGAAAACGCTGAGCGTTATGCGCAAGTGATCGAGGGTATTCGAGAACAATGTGATGCCATCGTCTATCCAACACTGGGTTTAAGCCCCGTGTTAGAGGAACGACTGGCGCCCATTAACGCATTGGCAAACAAAGGCCTGCTGGAATGGGGAGTGATCGACCCGGGTAGCGTCAATATCACTCATACATCGCAACTGGCGATGAAGGCTGACGGTTTTTTGTACGCTAATCCAGATGATCATATACGTGCTTTGCTCGAATTGGCCAAGCGTGATAACTGGCGGCCAGCCTATGCGATCTACGAACCTGGCTTTGCTCGTTTAGGTGCGGCGATGTCTGATTCTGTGGATGGTGTGCGAGACCCTATTTATCGTGTTATGTTTTCTGATAACTTGCTATTTGGTATGGCACCGTCGGAAATGGCCGTGCGTTTTTATGCTGAGCACCTTAGCCAGGTAGTGCCCGACGCGGTATGGATGGTATCTGGATTAGATGCCAATGTTGAACCCGTTATTCCGCTAGCGCTTGAACTAGGTGCACAGATAAGAGTGGGTCTGGAGGACGCGCCATTCGGCTGCACACAAAGCAACATCGAATTGGTCGAGCAGGCTGTTCGAGCAATCGAAAGCTCTGGTCGGCCTATTGCCAGTGTTGAGCAAGTTCGAGCCAGCGGTTGATTTCCGACATCACTGTCGCAATGAGTGTTCACCTGCAAAATATAAGCACAGGTGATATCCAGGGTTTGAACCAGAATTGTTTTTAGCTGTACTTCCGAAAACCGCTACTATTATGCTTACCTTGCATTAGAATGGCGGTATGAGTGCAGTTCTAGACCAAAAATTAGTCCATCGTTACTCGCAAGCTCGTAAAGCACGAGATGCGCGTTTTGACGGCGTATTTTTTACCGCGGTTAAGTCGACAGGAATTTATTGTCGTCCAATATGTCCGGCAAATTCACCGCTGGAAAAAAATGTTGAATATCACTCGTCGGCGATTTCTGCTGCGCAATCCGGATACCGCCCGTGTTTAAGATGCCGTCCAGACAGTGCTCCAAAGTCCTCAGCCTGGCTTGGAACTCAGACAACTTTTCAACGCGCATTAGGCCTTATTCAACAGGGCGTGCTGCAAGACCAATCGATTGAGCAGCTGGCAGACCGTTTGGGAATTTCTGATCGTTATTTGCGCGAGTTGTTCCAAAGTAATCTAGGCACGTCGCCTAAAAAATACGCAATTTATCAGCAATGTTTATTTGCGAAGCAGCTATTACACAGCTCGAGTCTAAGCATTTTTGATATTGCATTTGCGGCTGGTTTTAACAGCATTCGGCGCTTCAACGAAGCAATGAAACAACAACTTGCTCTGACGCCAAGCGAAATTCGTAAGAGCGACAGCAGTGAGGTAGGTGGCTTGACGTTGCATCTTAATTACCGACCGCCGTATGCGTGGCGTGAGATGCTCAATTTTCTCGCACGGCGCACCATTAACGGATTGGAATGGGCGACTGATGAAGGGAGCTATGGTCGAACTATTCGATACGGCACGACATACGGATACTTCACAATTTGTGCAAAGCCTAAACATCACCGATTTGATCTGCGATTACATTTGAACGAATACTGTAATCTAAATGCGATTGTTCAAAGGTTGCGTGTGGTGTTTGATGTTGATGCGCCGATTTCTCTAATTGACGAACAACTGTCATCTGAAATTGGCGATTTTGTTGACTATTTACCAGGATTGCGTGTTCCGGGTATATGGGCGACCTTCGAGGCAGGCGTGCGCGCAGTACTGGGTCAACAAGTCTCGGTGATCGCCGCGCAGAACTTGGTAACCATCTTTGTTGAAGCGCTGGGAGAGACAATTGCCTTTGATGATTGTCCGGCAAATAAGTTATTTCCGGAACCCAGCGCGGTGATTGATCATTCGCTTGATTTCTTTCGAATGCCGCAGTCGCGGAAAGATACTATTCGTCGGCTTGCGGAATACTTCCTTAACGCAGATGATCCCGATGACGTCGACGCTTGGCTGGATATTAAAGGTATAGGACCTTGGACCGTAAACTACGCAAAACTACGCGCAACAAAGGACCCTGATGTTTGGCTTGCAGGCGATGCAGGATTAAAGAATTCAATCAAAGTGGTCGGACGTGAACCTGATTTAGAGCAAACTCGTCCCTGGCGCAGCTATCTAACTCTTCAAATGTGGAACCAACTAACATGAAACTGTATTACGACAATCTTGATACTCCTATTGGTATGATGGAGGTGACTGCAACTGCGAGCGCGATCAAATCGATCTACTTTGTTGAGCAAGCCAGGTCAGAGCACCGAAACGCGATTACCGAATTGGCAAAGGTTCAACTGGATGAGTATTTTCAGGGCTCTCGCAAATCCTTCGACTTGCCTTTGGATGCGGACGGAACAGAATTTCAGAAAACTGTATGGCATGCCCTAACACGTATTCCAATTGGAGAGACTTGTACCTACGGCGATATCGCACAAAAAATCGGTAATCCAAAAGGTATGAGAGCGGTTGGACTGGCCAATGGCAAGAATCCAATGACCATCGTTGTACCTTGCCACCGAGTGATCGGTGCTAATGGTAATCTAACAGGGTATGCATTTGGCACTGAACGCAAAGCCTGGCTATTGAATCATGAGAGTGATTCTCTTTTTTAAAGTCTTACCTTAAATTATGTGGAACTGATAATGAAAAAAATAACTCTACTCTTTTGGCTATTATTCATAGCGGCGCTTACAGGCTTTGTTCCTGACTCTGCAAGCCTTTGGATTAAAATTGTGGGTGTCATGTTGCTGCTGGCACATGCAATCGAATTTATTTTGTTTGAGAAAACGATTAAGGCCAAGGGAGATAGTGGAATTAAATCTTTTTTGATGACCATGGTGTACGGGATATTTTATTTTAAGTTCTGAGTGAAAGCTGGACGTTTGCCACTATTCAGCTGATCAATAGCAACGATTGATTGACTATTTTCGTTGGGTTTCTTTGACGAAATGACCGATAATATCGTCATCTTAAATTAGGGCGATTGTGTTCTAATTTCATTTCAACAAACAAAGAGAACGGAGCCCACTAGATGTATAACGGTAGCGCACTCTCGGTAAAGATGCTCGAAGGCGGCATCGCCGAAATGAACTTTGACTTGCAAGGCGAGTCGGTTAATAAATTTGATTCCAAAACGGTTAAAGAGTTGGCCGAAGCAGTTGACCTGCTTGATGATGCAGATGATGTTAAAGGCCTGCTGATTACCAGTTCTAAGCCAGTATTCATCGTCGGCGCGGATATCACTGAATTCATTCCCATGTTTGCTGCCGGCGGCCACAGTGCTGAAGATCAACTGGGTGGCAACAATGAAAACTTCAATATCATTGAAGAGTTTGACTTTCCAACGGTTGTAGCGATCAATGGTTATGCGATGGGCGGCGGTCTTGAGCTTTGTTTGGCGTGTGATTTTAGAGTAATGAGCAGCGCTGCAAAAATTGGCTTGCCTGAAACTAAGTTGGGCCTGCTACCAGGTTGGGGTGGCACGGTGCGCTTACCTCGCATAGCTGGAGCCGATACGGCGATCGATTGGATCGCCTCTGGCAAGGAACAGCGCCCGGATGCTGCATTGAAAGCGGGTGTTGTAGACGGCGTAGTAGCACCAGAGGAGCTGCGTGATGCCGCGCTAGCGGTGTTGCAAGACGCGATTGATGGCAAAATGGACTATGAAGCACGTCGCGATCAAAAGACGGAACCATTGAAGCTTAACGAGACAGAGGCGATGATGGTTTTTGAAACCTCAAAAGCATTTGTCGCGGGTACGGCGGGGCCCAATTACCCATCACCCGTCGCGGCAATTTCGGCGATGCAGCATGCTGCGCGTAAGTACCGTGACGATGCACTAAAGATCGAAGCGGAAGCGTTCGTAAAAATGGCGGGCACTGATACCGCAAGCTCACTGATCGGAATCTTCCTGGCCGATCAATTGATCAGTAAAAAAGCCAAAGGCTGGGAAAAGCAAGCTGATAAGAAAGTTGAGCGAGCTGCCGTGCTTGGTGCCGGTATTATGGGCGGTGGTATTGCTTACCAGTCTGCTCTAAAAGGCACGCCAATCAAAATGAAAGACATTAACCAAGCGGGCTTGGACCTTGGATTAGACGAAGCCAATGGCTTGTTATCAAAGCAGGTTAACCGCGGTCGTATGAAGGTTGAAAAAATGGGCAAAATCCTTGCTGATATCGACCCAACTTTGTCATACGATAATTTTGATAGTGTGGATATCGTTGTTGAAGCGGTAGTCGAAAATCCTAAGGTTAAGCATGCGGTCCTGGCCGACGTAGAGAAGCAGGTGAATGAGGATGCGATTATTGCGTCAAACACTTCTACTATCTCGATTTCATATTTAGCCGAAGCGCTAGAACGACCTGAGAATTTCTGTGGTATGCACTTCTTTAATCCGGTACACAAGATGCCGTTGGTTGAAGTTATCCGCGGTGAAAAAACTTCTGATAAAGCGATTGCACGCACGGTTGCTTACGCCAATGCAATGGGTAAAAAAGCCATCGTTGTTAACGATTGTCCAGGTTTTCTCGTAAATCGCGTTTTGTTTCCATATTTCGCTGGTTTTATGGATTTACTGCGCGATGGTGCTGACTTCCAACAAGTTGATAAAGTGATGGAGAAGTTCGGTTGGCCAATGGGCCCGGCATACTTGATGGACGTCGTTGGTATGGATACTGGCCATCATGGCCAAGCTGTTATGGCTGAAGGCTTCCCTGATCGTATGGTTGGAACCTATAAAACAGCGGGTGATGCTATGTATGAAGCTGATCGCTTGGGTCAGAAAAATGGTGTTGGTTTCTATAAGTACGAAAAAGACAAAAAAGGTCGTACCAAGAAAGTTGTTGATGAGGCGAGCTACGAATTGTTGGCGCCGATAACGGCAGAACGCAAAGAGTTTGAACCCGAGGAAATCATCACTCGCATGATGGTGCCAATGGCGACTGAATTAGCCCGTTGTTTAGAAGAAGAAATTGTGGGCTCGCCGGCTGAAGCGGATATGGCTTTGGTATATGGGGTTGGCTTTCCTCCATTTAGAGGTGGTTTGTTCAAATGGATCGACACCATTGGCCTCGAAGAATTCGTAGCCATGAGCGATAAGGTTAAAGACCTAGGCAAGTTGTATGACGCCACCGAGGCCCAGCGAGAAATGGCGGCTTCTGGCAAAAAATACTACAACTTCTAATTTTTCAGCCGACAAAAGAAAGGTAAATATTATGAGCATTAATCCAAGAGACGCCGTTATTGTAGACTTCGCGCGTACCCCAATGGGCCGTTCTAAAAACGGTTGTTTTCGCCACACTCGCGCTGATGAATTGAGTGCTGAGGTGATCAAAGGTTTGTTGTCACGCAATGAAGCGTTGGACCCGGAAGAGATCGATGATTTGATCTGGGGCTGCGTCATGCAACGTGACGAGCAAGGTGTCAACCTTGCGCGGTTTGTGGGTCTTTTAGCAGGCTTACCTCACACCGTACCAGCGCAAACAGTGAACCGTTTGTGTGGTTCGTCAATGTCAGCGATGCATACTGCTGCGGCTAATATCATGGCTGGCATTGGTGATGTCTATTTGGTTGGCGGAGTAGAACACATGGGTCATATTGATATGAACAAGGGGGTTGACCCTAATCCAGAGCTTGGCCTATACGCTGCAAAAGCGGCAGGTAGTATGGGCATGACGGCTGAAATGTTGGCCATGATGCACGGTATCAAGCGTGAAGATATGGATAAGTTCTCGGCTCGTTCACATCATTTGGCCGCTAAAGCCCGTGCTGATGGTAAGTTTGACAACGAAATCATCCCCGTGATGGGTCATAAACCTAATGGTACGCCATTTATGGTTACACAGGACGAGACTATTCGTGAAGATACCACCGTAGAAGGCCTGGCAGCATTGCGACCTGTGTTTAACCCGAAGGGTGGCACGGTGACCGCGGGTTCCTCGTCACAAGTTACCGATGGCGCCTCCGCCATGCTAATTATGTCGGCTGAACGTGCTGAAGACCTGGGTTTGAAAGCTAAAGGCGTTATTCGAGCCACAACGTTGGCGGGTGTTGATCCATCGATCATGGGCTACGGTCCAGTTCCTTCAACGGAGAAAGCGCTCGATAAGCTCAACATGACAATGGATGACGTCGATTATGTGGAGTTAAATGAAGCGTTTGCGGCGCAATCTCTGCCGGTATTAAAAGACCTTGATCTACTAGATGATATGGATGACAAGGTAAACGTTCATGGCGGCGCGATCGCACTGGGTCACCCATTTGGTTGCTCTGGAACCCGTATTTCAGGTTCATTGTTGACTGTGATGGAACAACGCGACATGAATGTTGGAATTTCGACAATGTGTATCGGTTTAGGACAGGGCATCACTACTGTGATCGAGCGCGTTAACTAATCCGGTTATTATCATGAATAAAAGCCCTAGCAAACACAGTGTTGCTGGGGCTTTTTTTATTGCAAATCCTATTCCTTGTTATCAGAGCATTGTGACAATTTACGCACATACGACTTTATAAAAAAGCCCTGCTATTATTGACCTTATGCTACAAGTAATTATTAATCGAGAACCAGTGGAGCTTTTCAAGATCTTGAAGTTTGAAGGCTTGGTGGCAACAGGCGGAGAAGCAAAAATGGTTATCGCTGAAGGATTGGTTGCTGTCAATGGTGAACTTGAGATGCGCAAACGCTGCAAGTTGAAAGCGGGTGACGTCATTGATTTTGATGGCCAGCAGTATCTTCTAATTTTTGATGAAGACAGTGCCTAATCCGTTTGAGTGCAGCTAATTTTTCGATTAATTCTTAGCGTTAATGGCGACAAATAGGTCGATATTGTCTGATAAAACGTGTTGAAGGTAAGCCACGCCACCAGCGCGACATAATACGAAACAAGGTAATAATATGCCTGACGATACTATTAGAGATAAAAAAAACAGTAGTAAACGAGAGCAGGACACGAGTATATATATGCTCAACGCTGTCTGGTTTAAGGCAGATGGTGGCGAAGAGCAATATCGGCAGTATTTGAAAGAAATAGGGCCTTTAATCAAACGGGTTGGGGGACGTAAGTTAAAGAGTTTTGTTACCGATCGTGTTCTGATTGGGGAATTTGATGCCGATTTGATGTTTTTCGTAGAATACCCTGATTGGCAGGCATTCAAGGACTTTGCTAACAGCTCAGACCATCATAAAGTTGCATATCTTAAGGAAGAGGCACTCGAAAAATCGATATTGGTGCGGTGCACTCGGCCAGAACGCTCGTTTAAAACCTAGCTATGCGCGCTTAAAAAACGCCATTGGCGTAACTTTTCAATTACTTAGGCCAAAAGGTCGCCAAGACTGGTTCATACCTGTATACTCGCGCCACTTTATGGGTTCGGAGTGAGTAACCATAAAGAATGTGTTAGCCCAAATCATTGATAAGCCTAGTAGTTTGATCGATGGTCGAGTGGGTTTTTCAGGGCCCGATTGGACGTTAATTCTCAGCGCAATTAAAGACGCGATATAAAAGAGAAAGTGAGTGCAACAGAGCCCGTAACGTCTAATTAACAGAGCTGATTTTATTGCCTTCGTACAGCGTAAGGTAGTCGATGATAGCTGGAGCCCAACATGTCAGAAACGAATGACACTAGCATCGCATTTAGCGATTTAAACCTGCCCGAACTAATTCAAAGATCGGTAACCGAACAAGGTTACGAGCAACCGTCGCCTATTCAGGCCCAATCAATTCCGGCGCTGCTGGAAGGACGTGACTTACTAGGCCAAGCGCAAACCGGGACTGGTAAAACAGCTGCCTTTGCGCTGCCACTTCTTACCAATATCGACCCCAGTAAACGAGTACCTCAGCTACTAATCTTAGCGCCCACGCGCGAGCTTGCGATTCAAGTAGCAGAAGCCTGTCAACAGTACGCAAAGTATCTAAAAGGAGTCAATGTGTTGCCAATCTATGGCGGGCAGTCTTACACAATACAGCTAAAACAGCTCAGCCGTGGCGCGCAAGTTGTGGTCGGCACACCTGGCCGTGTAATGGATCATATGCGTCGCAAAACACTGTCATTAGATAAGCTAAATGCACTAGTACTGGATGAAGCGGATGAAATGCTACGAATGGGTTTCATTGACGATGTTAAATGGGTACTCGAACAATCGCCTCCTGATCGCCAGATAGCTCTATTTTCTGCAACCATGCCCCGTGAGGTCAAGCGTGTTGCGGATCAACATTTGCAAGATCCGGTATATATCAAAATCGCGAGTAAGACGGCAACAGCCGCCAATATTTCACAGCGTTATTGGATTGTGAGAGGCGTTCACAAATTAGATGCGATAACCCGAATACTTGAAAGTGAAGAAAGTGAAGGTGTAATCGTTTTTGTTAGAACTAAAAATGCCACAGTCGAATTAGCCGATAAACTGTCAGCACGAGGATTTAGAAGTGACGCCCTGAATGGCGATATACCGCAAGCAAATCGTGAGAAGATAATTGATAGGTTACGTAAGAGCAAGCTCGATATTTTGGTTGCAACGGATGTGGTGGCGCGCGGTTTGGATGTAGAACGAATCAGTCATGTGATCAATTATGATGTTCCACACGATACCGAAAGTTACATTCATCGAATTGGACGCACAGGGCGAGCAGGACGGTCAGGCAAGGCCATTTTATTTGTCGCTCCACGCGAAAAACGCATGCTGTTCTCAATTGAACGTGCTACCAAACAACCGATTGAACCGATGGATCTGCCAAGTATTGCTGATATAAATAAAAATCGGGTCGACCGTTTTAAAGACAGTATCCTGGCCACTATCAAGAACGAAAACTTGGACTTTTTCTCTCAAATGATTACCGAACTTCAGCAAGAAGCCGAAGTTAGCAGTGAACAAATTGCAGCCGCAGCGGCGTATATGGCACAAGGTGATACGTCTCTGGTTTTGGACGAAGCAGCGATGGCGCGTGAGGCTAAGTCTACTCATGGTAATTCGAGTCTTTCCCGAGATGATCGAGAGCGCGGTCGAGGTGCTCGCAGAGAGCGAAGCTATGACGATAAACCAGTTCCGAGTAAAAATGCGACTCGTTTGAAGGATTACCCCGAGGTCGATATGCAGCGTTTTCGCTTAGAAGTCGGCCGCCGTAACCAGGTTAAACCTGGCAATATCGTTGGTGCTATCGCTAATGAAGCTGAGCTGGAAAGTAAGTACATCGGAGAAATTGAAATCCGAGAAGACTTTTCAACGGTGGATTTGCCCGCTGATATGCCCAAAGAAGTCATGGGCATATTAAAGCGTGCCCGTGTTGCTGGGCGGCCTCTGGAAATTTCAATTTATGATGGCGTGGCGCCAGCAACACCTTCGCCAAAAGAGAGCCGGCGTGACGCGCCAAAGAAAAAATCATACAACTCAAAAAAGCGAGATCGGGGTGCACCTAAAGACGCCAAATCCGATTACGCAAAGCGTAAACGTGACCAGCGTAAAAAAGGTTAATCCAGGCTCAATCAAACGGCTTCAACAGCGATGAAGCCGTTTTATATTGAACGCTGACGTTAAGGATGGTCAGCATCTAAATAGGTTTGATTCGGATTCGCCCAAGCGATGTTTGAACAATCCAGGGAAACTGCTATATAGTAACCATCACATTAAGAGCAACGGTTTGCCAGAATTCGTTCTCGAATTAATCATACTAAGCCTACAAAAAAGTCCACTTGCAAGCGTCTGATATCAAAGTTTCACATCTGATTCCTTTGTATAAATCCGACCGCTTTTTCAAGATTATAATCGATAATATTATTGAGTTAGCGGACCAGCACACTGAAGTAATACTGGCGGATAGCAATGGTGACGCGGCAATGTGTGAGCGTCTTAGGATTGAACTTCATGGTGTGCCCAATGTTCGGCTTATTTGCGACTCGGAAAACCTGACTTGGGTTGAGAATATCGCTCGCTTGATTGAGCTGGCGAATGGTCAATACTTTCAAATCTTACCGCAAGACGACAGCACCTCGAAGGAGGCCATCAATATGATGTTATTGGCTCTCGAGGCAGCTCCAGAAGCCGTTCTTGCTTACGGTAGAGTTCGTGCTATCGATTTAGAAGGGCGCCCCATGCCGGATCGCGATGAATTGAATTCACGTGAAGATCCGAACAGCACTTCTTGGACTTTGGATGATGCTTTGTCGTTGTTTTGGCTAGGTCGTTTTGGCGGTGCGTTTAAAGGCCTAATTCGAACTGATATTGCGAAACGGCCTGAAAACTATTTACGCTCAACACCAACGACAATTCACTCCGAGCGAGTTTGGTTATTTTCATTGGCCTTAGCTGGGCGCTTTGTGTTTGTCGCCGAAGATGTATTGCGCAAGCGGTATTATTCTCAAAGCACCCATCACAGATGGAAACGTACGCCTGAAGCCATACAGGCGGCTTCTGATTTGATGGTAAGCACTATTCGAGAAAAAATAGTCGATGCAGAACTGTCGAGCTATGCCATCCAGGATATCGTTTCTAACTCGGCCTTACGTCAACATTTTCTAGCACATCCTGACGATTTTCAGTTTCAATATTATCCATTGCCTTTTGGTAAACATCTTAGGCAGCAGAAAATAGGTTTGTCTTGACCACGAATACCCATCAAAAAGAAGACGTCGTGGTGTTGGGTGCCGGTATTCAAGGAACATTAATTGCCTTGCTTTTAGCGCAGCGCGGTAGACGAGTTAGCTTGATAGATAAAAGCACTGCGATGCTGAAGGCGTCCAGCTTAAATTATGAAGGTCGAATTCATACTGGCATGCTTTATGCAATGGATCGGAGCTTTCATACCGCTGAACGGCTTGCTTCGGATGCGCTGGCCTTTGCACCCACCATTGAGCGATTGCTGGGGCGTCCGATTGCCTGGGAGCAATTACGCTCGGAACCCTCCCGATATTTTGTCCATCGTAATTCCCACCTAGGTGCTGATCAACTGATAGAGTTTTGGACACGTTTAGAAACAAAATTTATTGAAGATTTACGCGATGACCCAACACTTTCTTATGTTGGATTACGCCCGAACCGACTATTTTCTGAAACGGCAATACCACTTAATGCTGCACCCGGCATCATAACTCGAGCATTTGAAACCGTGGAATATTGTTTGGATCAAGTTAAATTCAACAAAATTATTGAGCAGGCCGTATTAGCTCACCCACTCATTAGTGTTTACTTAGGGCATGAGGTCGTGGCATTCGAGAACATCGAACCATCAAGCTGTACTTTTTCAGCGCGTAATCCTTCGGGGTTGGTCAAGCAAAAATCAGCAAATTTAGTTGTCAATTGTATGTGGGAGGCGCGCGCAATTTTCGACCAAGCCGTGGGCGTGATCGAAAATACGGAGGAAAGCTTACGATTGAAATACAGTTTGCTGATTAATAATAATGATTACTTTCGTAATCTGGGCTCTTTTATTCTGACCCACGGTGCCTACGGCGGTATAGTAGTGACTCCAAAATCAGAAACAGTCATGATCTCATGGTATCCAGCATCGATCGCAGGCATAGTGCCAGTACAGCGACTCTCTGATGACTGGTTGAAATACTGTGCTGGAGACCTTCCCGAGCAAATGATTAATAAGATTCTGGAGGAAAACCTAAGGGGTTTTCGCAGTATATTTCCCGATTTTCCCGAACTTGAACTTACTTTGATTAAGGCTGGCGTTATTGTGGCTGACGGTTTGAAAGACATCGATAAGACTTCCAGTGGCTTTCATCAGCGGAATGATTATCCTATTCGGAGAAAGGGAGCGTATGTATCTGTGTCGACGGGGAAATATGGGAGCGCACCTCGTAATGCTTTGATACTCGAACAGGAGCTATTTGGGTGAAGGTGTAAATTGTAAAAACGTTCTAAATCCATAACTTTATTACGCCGGATCATTATTTTACACTTAGCTCGATGATTAACAATTCTTTTACTCAACCCTTTAAACTGGCTTTGTTATTAGGTGGAATAGCATTGCTGAGTGGTTGCTCGAACGTTTCTTATTACTCGCAAAGTATTGTCGGGCACAGTCGTTTAATGTTAGCGAGGCAGCCGGTAGACAATGTTATAAAGAATGCCGATGACGCACTTAAATCTAAACTCTTATTGTCAAAACAATTACGAGCCTTTGCGGTTGAAGAGCTAGGCCTGCCTCGTTCAAATAGTTATAAAACATATGTTGCCTTAGAGCGTGAGTATCCAGTTTGGACAGTGGTGGCTGCGCCCGAATTTTCTTTGTCTGCCAAACTTTGGTGCTACCCGGTGATAGGTTGTGCAAGCTATCGTGGTTACTTTAGCGAGTCTGCGGCAAATGCCTATGCGGCAAAACTGAGGGCAAAGGGGTTTGAGACCGAGGTTGGTGGTGCTCCCGCGTACTCTACGCTTGGTTGGTTTGCCGACCCCTTACTACCATCAATGATGCGGCATGGTGACGCCAGCTTTGCCGAAACCTTATTTCATGAGATTGCTCATCAGCGACTCTATGTGAATGGTGATAGTGACTTTAATGAAGCCTTTGCAAGTGTTGTAGGAGAAGTTGGCGTATTGCGTTGGTTAGCTCAATTCCGGCCACACGCAATTGGCCAATATAAGCAGCAAATGAATGTGCGGGAACAATTTTACGAATTAGTTTCGAAGGTCAAACAACGGTTACACATTGTGTATGAATCTGACGCGTTAAAAGCAGAAATGGCTGCCAAAAAGAATCGCGTGTTGAATGACTTATTGGCAGAGTATCAAGAGTTAAAACACAACGAATGGGACGGCAAAGCCTGGTTCCAAGCCTGGTTTAAAGAACAGCCTAATAACGCCAAATTCGCGGCGTTATCAACTTATCGTGATCGAATGCCAGAGCTAAGAGCGCTATTGAATCAATGTGATGACAATTTATCCAAGTTCTATCAGGTGTTATCAACAGCGGAGAAATTTGAGAATAGGGTTGTTATACCTAAACAATGCATGGAACATAAGCCATTGCTGTAGCGCCACACATCGGCAGAGCGTAATCGCGGCCGTCCATACAACTCGTCTAGCAGTTAACAATTGTTTACTGGTTTCATGCGGTACTGATTTGAAGCGATTCGGCAACTGCGCGACTATAGTGGTGCGCACCGAGCTGTTTCTTCAAGGAGCGCGCTAAGTGCATTGTTTAAATACTTTCCACAACAATACGCTGAGTAGGTCGACTCACCCTTGAACTTTTTGAGTTCCAGTCGACACCTATTAATAAGATTGTTTTTGCAGTCGTACCATCACAGAGGGATAAGATAATGATTTTAAATGAAGCCATGGTCAATCACCTGCACGAGATACGCTGTATCGAGAGTACGTATACTGGCAAACAGTTAAATGTCCCGGCAAACCAATTAGGAAATCGCCTAATTGTTCTGTATTACAAAACCAAACGATTGGAAACACGTGAATTGATAACCTCTTTTATGACTGAGGCTGGCGTAGTTTGGCTGCGTAAATTACTTACTCGCGATACCTCTCCAATTGCCAGTACTCATACACAATTTGCATGCATGGAAGATTACCTGGGTCTGCTGGCGGCAAATGATGGCGCATCAGAAACCTACTTCTTGAACAGAGCATAAAAAAAGCGAACACCGTCGCCAGTGCTCGCTTATTTAATTATGAGTGCTTTAAAGATGGTTCGTAATGATCTGCCCGTGTTGCCTAGGAGTGAGATTCGCACAAGCGTAAAATCTCTGCCGGGAAAGGGGCGCGATAATTGCAGCCCGATTATTCAGATTACCGATAAACCAATCAATTAAGCCGATGACTACGCCTTGGCGTATGAAATCTCACCGTCTTTATTAACTTCACAGAACGTAGTAAACGATTCGTTCTTCGTGATTACTTTCATCTTAATTTTAAACACACCTCGTGTTTGTTTGATTTTTGTTGACTTGCTACGTTGATATTCAGGGTGTGCTTTTTCAGCTTGTGCTTTACAAAGCGTCATGGCTTGGCCGGCTGTCTTAATATTTGCAGCATTACTTGTGCTAGTAAAAAGCAGGCCAGCTGCAAAAAGGCTTGTAGCAAGAGTTAAAGTAGTAGAGTTTTTCATGGTAAATCCTCGGGTTAAGAAATTTTCTTGTATGAATTAAAGTAATTCGAATTATTGCTATAGGTTATTTCAGAATATTGGTTCTGTAATTGCTCAAAAAAAAGCAACCCCAACAAATACTCCAAACTTAATTTACGCTGGTCTCAGAAGTGCCAAAGAGCAGCGCACATAATCTTGTCGTTCCTTTAATGAACAGTTTTGTTTTGTCATGGCAATTAATGCACGCTGAATACCCACTACATAGGTAACAAGGTCTTCAACTGGCATATCTCTAACTTCGCCGTCGGCAAGCGCATTCTCGAGAATAAGCCGATATATTTCTTTCGACTCTTCAAATATGTCGCTGACTATTTTATTGACATTTTGATTCTCTGCGGCACGCTCGATTGCAGCTTGGTGAGCAAAACAGCCTTGATGTTCGCCTTTTTCAAGCTGTTCTAACACTAAATCAAAATGTTCAACTAAGCTTTTATAATCAGAGCGCTGAGAGCTTAAGGGTTTAATAAAACGTTCTCTAAGTCGCTCTTTATATCGAAGCAGGGCAGCGCAATACAGCTGGTCTTTATCTTTAAATGCTTGATATAGCCCATAGCGCGCAACTCCTGAATTTTTCACCACATCAGCCATTGAGCATGCTTTGTAGCCTTTTCGCCAAAAGAGGTCGAGTGCAGCATCCAGAACTGTTTCGGGTTTAAATTCTCGTAGTCTTGCCATATGAATCAGAATATATGTTCTGAAATATAAAAGTCAATATGTAAGTGTAGTGTGAAATTGTTAAAAATAGTCAATGTGTCTATTATTAGAAGCGATCGTATTTTAGTGCTTAATGTTGTTTAATTCGATTTTTATGAGTTTTAGGGGAGTCGCCAAGCCGCATTTGATGTTATATTCATCGATAATGTCGATAGATTGGCAGGGTGGCTATTGATTGCTAACGGGTTGGTGCAATCTTGAAGACGGATTTGCTTTGTCGATATACATATAAATGGTCCCTTTAAGTTTTTAAAAAGGTTTTTAATCATTTTTGCGTTAGGTCTTTATTACTTGAGTAATTCGGAACTGCAGTAACGTGATTGATCAGTGGGAGAGTTTCATCAACTGCTTAATCATGAACGCGTAACGACTATTTTGTGCAGTGTTGTACGTCGGTTCTGTTCGTTTTGGGGAAAGCGAGCGACCACGTGGAGTTGGCGCTGTTTAATTTCGCAGAACTTTAGAGAGAGGTTCTGCTAAGGTTTTTGCTAGGAGGGGGTATGACTCTGAGCGACTTAAATTCTCTGTGGCCCGTGATATTAGGGTTACTTCTTATGGGTGCTGTGTCGATGTGGTTTTATTTAAGTAAAGCCAGGTTTGCACGCGCAGAAACTATTCCTGTTCAGCGTAAAAGCCGGATGCTCTCCGTTGCAGAACGTAATTTGCTTGATTGTTTGGCCGATGCTTTGTCGGACAAGTACTTTATCTTTGCCAAAGTTGGCATGAATGAAGTTATTGAGCCTAGCTCGGGTGCCAAGCTATTTGATGCCAAGTATTTAAACGAAGAAATCGACGGAAACTACTTCGACTTTGTTTTGTGTAATCGATCAGACATGTCCATTTTCGGAATCGTTGAGCTTGAGTATTCTGAGAGAAGCGCCAGTCAAAGAAAGAGCTCTGCTAAACGCAAGCGAAGGGACGCACTGATTGATCGGTTGTGCAAAAGTGCGAATCTTAAGCTGTTCTATTTCGATGTGCGTCAAGACTACAAAAACATGGATATTGCTCGTTTGATTACCGGCAAGTCGAAACAGCAGGTTATTGATGAACGTGCATCTCCGACTCATCAATCACAATTGACCATTGATAATTCATCGCATTCTGTCATTGGCAATATTCGAAGTTGCCCAAAGTGTCGCAGTGAGGTGGTTACAAAGGTCGCGGTTAAGGGCAGTAATATTGGCGAAAAGTTCTTAATGTGTCGTAAGTATCCCTATTGCGATTACCGAATATCAATGAAGGACCTGGCAAGTATGAGAGAGCTGGAACAAGACGAAGTACGAAAGTCTAAGTCTGAAGGATTCAAAAATTGGTCTGCCGGTTAGTACCGCAGTACTCGACTTTGAGATAATCGAGTGAAGGATGTGCCCAACGTGGGCAGTCGTTAACCGTCTATTTAAACGCTTACACCGACGAATGTATGGTCGCTCCGCCTAGACAGCAACGACCCTTATAGAACACCAATGCTTGGCCAGGCGTAACGGCTCTTTGTGGTTCGCTGAAACGCACACGGATACTGTGTTCATCTATTTCCAATACTTGGCACGGATGGTCTTGTTGGCGATATCGAGTTTTCGCTGTCAATACCTCTCCCGCTTTAGGTGGTGTGTTACTCACCCAGTCGGTTCCTTCTGCGGTTACCGTTTGGGTGAGCATCGCGGGGTGATTATGGCCCTGCACTACCAACAGTTCGTTTCGAGCCACGTCTTTGCCCGCAACATACCAGGCTTCCCCTGCACCACCAATATTCAAGCCTTGGCGCTGGCCGAGTGTGTAATACATTAGTCCATCATGCTGGCCAACGGTAGCTCCATCGATACCGACCATATTGCCAGGATTGGGTTTCAAATAGGTGCTTAAAAAATCTTTGAATCGACGCTCGCCGATGAAGCATATGCCTGTACTGTCTTTCTTATTGTGCGTAACAAACCCTTGTTGGTCGGCAATGGCTCTAACCGCCGGTTTCTCGATGTCACCTAAAGGAAACAAGCTCTTGCGAAGCTGATGTTGTTGTAAGGTATACAGAAAATAACTTTGATCTTTGTTAATGTCAGAGCCTCTTAAGAGTAATGCCTCATTGCTTGACGAGTCATCGATAAAACCTTTTGCTACATAATGACCGGTGGCTATATAGTCGGCGCCAAGAGATTCAGCCTGTAACAAAAATTCTTTGAACTTAATTTCTTTATTGCAGAGAATGTCTGGGTTTGGGGTTCTGCCCGATTGATATTCAGTTAAGAAGTGTTCAAAAACATTTTCCCAGTACTCATGAGCAAAATTTACCTCATGCAAATCTATCCTCAAGCGTTCGCAAACCTGCGCTGCATCTTTTAAATCAGTCGCTGAGGCGCAATATTCCTCAGTGTCGTCTTCCTCCCAGTTCTTCATGAACATTCCGGTGACTTGGTAGCCTTGTTGTTTGAGAAGATAGGCGGTGACAGACGAATCTACGCCGCCAGACATGCCGACGACTACATGAGTTTGCCTTGGGTCGTGATCTAAAGCCATGGGGTTTAAAGCTCTTTTAAAATACCTAATGGGTAGCGAACACCGCTTAGATAGTCATTAATACAATTGCCGACGATTGGGCTTCTTAGCGAGGCGCTTGCGCGAATGCTATCGGGCGTTAGCCAATGGGTGCGAATAATATCAGGGTCGAGTTGATAATTGTTGTCGACATCGCTAATTGCACCGCAAAAGGTATAACGAATATAGGTTTTTCCGTTCTCGGCTTCCAGTCGATATATGCCGATTAGCGCTTCAGGAGTAAAGTGACAGCAGGTTTCTTCCAAGGTTTCTCTAATCACGCCCTGAATAATCGTCTCACCAGCTTCCAGGTGACCACAAGGCTGATTAAAAACGATTTTCTGGGTAGATTTAGATCGTTCTTCAACGAGTAAAAAACGGCCATGCTTTTCACAAACCGCGGCAACGGTGATGTCTGGTGTCCACATACAAGTCTCTGGGATTACCGATCAATTGCTGATCGAAATAGGCTTTCGATTGATGGCTTTTCTCGGGTTTTTGGTGTCAGCTCCATAACTGACATGTCGTAAGCTTAGTGTGACGTCACTACAGGGCTTTTACAATGCTAAGAGTAAACTTTTATGTTATTGTAACACCCCATTTTTAAGCGGGATTTATCGCGCTAATATCGATTATAATAGTGATTTATTTTCGACAAGATTCAAGCTGGATTAAACGCCTATAAAAATCGTATAGCCGGATTTTCCTGGTTACCGCGACAAGCTTACTTAAAAGATCACAGCCACCTTTTAGCGCAATATGAGTACCGCGTCAAAAAGTTCTGAATCTCGCATTAGACGGTCACTAGAAATAGTGATCAAGCTGTACAGCCCCAATACCACTCAACACAACCATTAAGGTTCGAGACAAAACACGATGAGCAACGCCAAATCTAAGATTTTTTATACCCTTACCGACGAAGCACCAGCCCTGGCAACACGTTCTCTATTGCCTGTATTCAAATCATTTGCGGCGGCATGTGATGTTGAATTAGATACAAAAGATATTTCGTTGGCATCTCGTATTCTTGCTAACTTCGCCGATCAGCTCGAGCCAGATCAACGTGTAAACGATGCCTTAGCTGAACTCGGAGCCTTGGTGCTCGAACCAAGTGCTAATGTTATCAAAACGCCTAATATCAGCGCGTCTATTCCACAAATTAAAGCCGCGATTGAAGAGTTACAGGCAAAGGGTTACCCATTACCAGACTTTCCAGACGACCCGCAATCTGAAGACGAGATCAAGGTTCGCGAAGCGTATGAGCGTGTTAAAGGCAGTAATGTTAATCCGGTTATCCGAGAGGGTAACTCCGATCGTCGAGCTCCGGCGGCGGTTAAAAACTATGCGCGCAATAATCCGCATTCGATGGGGGAGTGGCTTTCGACGTCTCGTTCGCACGTTGCGACAATGAATGGCGGTGATTTCCGTTCCAGCGAACGTTCCATGACATTGTCAAAAGCGTGTTCGGTTAAAATTGAGTTCACTGATAAATACGGTAATAAAACCATCAAACAGCAGGGTTTGAAATTACTCGAAGGCGAAGTCATTGATGCGATGTTTATGAGTAAGAACGCATTACGCGAGTTCTATGCCGCTCAAATTGATGATGCAAAAGAGAATGACATGTTGTTCTCATTGCACGTGAAGGCCACGATGATGAAGGTGTCTCACCCGATTGTGTTTGGCCATGCTGTCACGGTTTACTATAAAGATGTGTATGAGAAATACGCAACTCTCTTTGAGGAGCTAAATGTACAACCAAACAATGGTTTGGGTAACTTATACAACATTATTGAACAGATATCGGGTGGTTTGCGAGACAAAATCGAGGCAGACATATTAGCATGCTATGAAAATCGTCCAGCAATAGCCATGGTTGATTCTGATAAAGGTATTTCAAACCTTCATGTGCCTAGCGATGTGATCGTAGACGCGTCTATGCCAGCAATGATTCGTAATTCAGGCAAGATGTGGAATATGGATGGTGAATTGCAAGACACCAAAGCGGTGATTCCTGAAAGTACCTATGCTTACATATATCAGGAAGTCATCGATTTCTGCAAAGAAAATGGTGCGCTTGATCCTACCAAGATCGGCAGCGTTTCAAATGTAGGTTTGATGGCTCAGAAAGCTGAGGAATATGGCTCTCACGATAAAACCTATGAAATGGAATACGATGGCTTTATGCGGGTTATCGACGAAGAGAGCGACACAATCTTGTTTGAACATGCGGTTCAAGAAGGGGACATCTGGCGTATGTGCCAGGTTAAAGATTTACCGATTCAGGATTGGGTAAAACTGGCGGTCAATCGTGCTCGTAAAACAGGTTCTCCGGCCGTATTTTGGCTCGATAAAAACCGACCACATGAAGCTCAGTTGATTATCAAAGTTAATGAATACCTACGAGACCATAATACGGACGGCCTCGAAATTTTGATTATGTCTCCCGCTGATGCTACGCGTTATTCACTTGAGCAAATTACGCAAGGTAAGGATGTCATTTCAGTTACAGGTAACGTATTACGTGATTATTTGACCGACCTATTTCCAATTCTTGAGGTTGGAACCAGTGCAAAAATGTTATCGATTGTGCCGCTAATGAACGGTGGTGGCTTGTTCGAAACAGGTGCCGGTGGTTCGGCTCCTAAACACGTCCAGCAGTTTAACAATGAAGGGCATCTGCGTTGGGATTCTCTCGGTGAGTTTTTAGCTACCGCCGCTTCATTCGAACACTTAGCGGACGTTAATAACAATCCGAAAGCACAAATTTTGGCCGACACATTGGATATTGCGACGAGCAAGTTACTTACTGAAGGAAAGTCGCCATCTCGTAAAGTCAATGAATTGGATAATAGAGGTAGCCATTTTTATCTTGCAATGTACTGGGCCGAGGCGATTGCCGCGCAAGACGAAGACAGTGATTTAAAGGCTCAGTTCACTCGCTTATCAGATCAAT
Source organism: Arenicella sp. (assembly GCA_965230315.1). GTDB lineage: Bacteria > Pseudomonadota > Gammaproteobacteria > Arenicellales > Arenicellaceae > Arenicella. The sequence continues at coordinate 1,136,320 of CBDDKT010000002.1, read as the reverse complement.
TGAAAAGTAACGAAGATAAAATTATCTCTGAGTTGAATGATGCGCAGGGAGCGGCCGTTGATATCGATGGATACTATTTCCCATCGGAAGAAAAGGCGAATTCGGCAATGCGTCCAAGTGCTACATTTAACGCAATTATCGATGGATTTGCGGCGTAACAATAAGCTGTTGGTTTCGAGCGTTTATTTACTCAGAGACCGCAACCAGGCCGTTTATAATTAAAAAAAAGCACGGTGACCGAAACGGTTGCCGTGCTTTTTTAATGGCCACTTATCTTTTACATCAGAATTAGCTGAGTATTAGAGAAGTGTGAGGAAGTCCTTGTTTATGAGGCTGCGCGGATTTTCGCGGCTTTGGGGCCTTTGTCTCCGTCTTCTAGCTCATATTCTACTTCCTGGCCTTCATTAAGTGTTTTATATCCGTCCATATCGATTTCAGAGTAATGTGCGAACACATCATTGCCTCCGTCGCTTGGTTCAATAAATCCAAACCCTTTTGAAGAGTTGAACCATTTCACGGTTCCTCTTGTAGCCATCTTATTTCCTCACTATGGTGAAACATCCTGATATTCACTTCAGGTATATAAACGAAGTCTTTTTGGTTTTCGGTAGGATTTCTAGTGGCCTACTTAACTCTTTTTTAACTTCACAACGTACATCAAATCATTTGTAATAATTTGACTTGGCAAGTAAACATGCTCAAATGTGAAAGGTCAAGCATATGGACCGATTAATAAGCAATAGTCGAGCGTTTGTCTAGTAAAATGCACTTGAAAATTGGATAATAGAACGCAAAATTAGGCTAGAGACAAATTTTAGCTTACTGACTGTTATCGATAAATATTCTATATTTTCATTAAATTCAGCGAGCATTATTCCAATAAGTACCACATGAGCGATTACCCAGAACCCATTCATAACGACGATTTAGCGCTTGAGACGGCTAAACCAAGACTAAAGAAGCCTCCCTTGTATCGCGTTCTATTATTGAATGACGACTATACAACGATGGAGTTTGTGATAGATGTATTGACCTCGGTGTTTTACCACTCCGAAGAGAAAGCAACACAGATAATGATGCATGTTCATCAAAAAGGAGCTGGCGTTTGTGGCATTTTTACCCGCGAGATAGCTGAGACTAAAGTAGAGCAGGTTTTGCGGTATGCTCAACAGAGTAAACACCCTTTGCAATGCACCATGGAACCCGATTCTGATGATGAAGACGAATAAGGCCTGCGCATTGAAACAGAGACAACTAAGTAAATGATATCTAAAGAACTGGAAAAATCGTTGAACTTCGCAGTGCAAGTTGCGCATGAAGCTCGACACGAGTTTGTGACCACCGAGCATTTGTTACTGGCATTGCTGGATAACAGCTCTGCGATGGCTGTGCTGCAAGCATGTATGGCTGACCTTGATGAACTGAGCGCTAGCCTGAAATTACATCTCGCGGACAATGTTCCCCAGGTTGAAGACCAACCAGAAGTTAAAACACAGCCGAGCATTGGTTTTCAGCGTGTTTTGCAGCGCGCCATTGTGCATGTGCAGAGTTCTGGTAAGACTGAAGTCGAGGGCGAGAACGTATTGGTTGCGATTTTTTCTGAACAAGATTCTTATGCGGCTTATTTTCTCGATCAACAAAACGTGACACGATTTGACGCTGTTTCGTATATTTCACACGGCATCACTAAAGAAGGTGAGGGCTTAGAGGGGTTGCCATACCCCGAAGAGCATGAAGCCGGTGATGCTCCTGAGCAAAAAGAAGGTCCCTTAGAGGCCTATACCGTAAACCTCAATCAACGTGCAATTGACGGCTTTATAGACCCTTTGATTGGACGTGATAAAGAAGTCGAACGCACAATCCAGATTCTGTCGCGACGGCGGAAAAATAATCCGTTGTATGTTGGCGAAGCTGGGGTAGGTAAGACCGCGATTGCGGAGGGCTTAGCTAAGAAAATTACCGAAGACGATGTACCGACAGTACTGAAGGATGCGGTTGTTTATGCCCTTGATCTAGGCGCGTTGCTCGCAGGTACTAAATACCGAGGTGATTTTGAAAAACGTCTTAAAGCGGTATTAAAAGCACTCGAGCGCGAAGACCATGCTGTACTCTTCATTGATGAGATTCATACCATAATTGGCGCTGGGGCGGCTTCTGGCGGCGCAATGGATGCGTCCAATTTATTAAAACCAGCTTTGTCCAGTGGCCAGTTAAAATGTGTTGGCTCAACGACTTATCAGGAATATAGAGGTATTTTTGAAAAGGATCGAGCTCTGTCTCGCCGTTTTCAAAAAATTGACGTCGAACAACCTACCGTAGACGAAACCGTACAAATACTCCGTGGCTTAAAATCCCGCTTTGAAGAGCATCATGAGGTGACTTACACCTCTGAGGGTTTGAGCTTAGCGGCTGAGCTGGCGGATCGTTATATTAATGAGCGTTTTTTGCCGGACAAGGCGATTGATGTGATCGACGAAGCCGGAGCGCGCACGCGGCTATTTGACCGAGAAGAGGGAGAAATTCCGACAATCGATACTCAGCAGATTGAAGAAGTCGTGTCGTTCATCGCGCGCATTCCTCCGAAAACAGTCTCCGCATCAGACGTGGATTCGTTAAAAAATCTTGAACGCGATTTGAAGTTGGTGGTGTTTGGTCAGGACGAGGCGATCGTTAATTTGTCTTCTGCAATTAAAATGTCGCGCTCAGGCTTAGGAAAACCAGATAAACCTGTTGGCTCATTTCTTTTTTCGGGTCCGACTGGTGTGGGTAAGACCGAGGTGACACGTCAGCTTGCGATGACTTTGGGAGTTGAGCTTATTCGCTTTGACATGTCCGAGTATATGGAACGCCATACGGTTTCGCGCCTTATCGGTGCGCCCCCTGGTTATGTTGGATTCGACCAGGGTGGATTATTAACCGATTCAATTAACAAACATCCGCATGCAGTTCTATTGCTGGATGAAATAGAGAAAGCCCACCCAGATGTCTTTAACTTGTTATTACAGGTAATGGATCACGGTACTCTAACCGATAATAACGGCCGCAAAGCGGATTTTCGGAATGTGGTGATTGTCATGACAACTAATGCCGGTGCTGTCGAGGTGTCGCGCAATTCCATGGGTTTTACCAAGCAAGATAATGCCCAAGACGATATGGGTGCGATTCAAAAATTGTTTACCCCTGAGTTTCGTAATCGATTGGACTCGATTGTTCGCTTTAAGCCACTAGGCAAAGAAGTGATAGATAAGATTGTCGATAAAGAGCTACTTGAAGTTGAACGTCAATTGCTTGAGAAAGACGTGCACTTAAAAATCGATAAAAGTGCTCGCAATTGGATTGCTGAAAACGGTTACGATGAAACCATGGGTGCAAGGCCGCTGGCTCGTTTGATTCAAGAAGAGATTAAACGTGGATTAGCCGATGAGCTTTTGTTTGGTAAGCTGCAAAAAGGCGGTAAAGTGGTGATTTCCGCGCACGATGGTGATTTGTCGTTTGACATAAAAAGCTAGACTTTACACTTCTCATCTTGGCCTATGATATTGTTGGGTTTTTGCAAAATAACCCAACAATATCGTCCATGGCATCACAAGTACTTAGCGTCGGTTTGGCGCAAATTTCACCTATATGGCTAGATAAATCAGCCACTCTGGATAAAGTTGCATCATACATCGCCGATGCTGGCCAAAAAGGATGTGACTTACTTGCTTTTGGTGAAGCCTTAGCTCCTGGTTACCCATTTTGGGTAGAGCTAACCGGAGGCGCTAAATTCAATAATACTCAACAAAAACAAATGTTTGCGCATTACGTGCGCAATGCGATAGATATCGATTCCGGTGATTTAGATGGTATCTGTCAGCAGGCGAAACAACATTCTGTTGCGATCTATCTCGGTACTATCGAGAGACCACAAGATAGAACCAGCATGAGCTTATACTGTTCAATGGTTTATATAGATAAAAACGGTGTGGTGCAGTCGGTGCACCGTAAGCTCATGCCAACATTCGAAGAGCGGTTGGTTTGGTCACCAGGCGATGGACATGGTTTGCAAACACATGCCCTTGATGGCTTCACCGTCGGAGGTTTGAATTGTTGGGAGAATTGGATGCCGCTTGCTCGAGCGTCACTCTACGGTCAAGGTGAAAACTTGCATGTGGCTATATGGCCGGGGTCGATACGTAACACACAAGACATTACTCCGTTTCTTGCTAAAGAAGGACGCTCATTTTCCATGGCAGTGAGTGGTTTGATGCCGGTTTCAGAAATCCCGCCAAGCTTGCCACTGTTCGACGAGATCATGCAAAGTGCTGGCGATTCAGAATTTTTAGCCAATGGAGGCTCGTGCCTATGCGCACCCAATGGTGATTTTATCATTGAACCACAAGTCGGAATCGAAGGCTTGTTTACGGCCGAAATCAACCTGGATCGAGTTCGTGAGGAACGTCAAAACTTTGACCCGGCTGGGCATTATTCACGCCCAGACGTGACTCAATTGCATGTTAACCGTGAGCGGCAAAGTACGGTGAAATTAAGCTAATTCTTTGCAAATAATGTCTAGCTATCTAAGGTTAGTCGAGTGACTTCAAAGGTGGTCGTGCGAGATTTACGTGATTCTTGCATTTTCAGTGGCAAATACTCATCGTCGTGAGATAACCAAAAGGTCAGTGTTCGCCCTGGGCGTAATTCTCGCTCAAAAACCACTTTAGTAACTTGCTTGTCACCAAGTTTAGTAGTGATGGTTTCGTCATTGCTGGAACGCAGTTTAAAGCCACGTATACGCTTATTTTTGCCATCGACAACGTACATTGATTCGCTTTCAGGGATTTCGCCTTTCAAAAGAGCGACTGCAAACCACATAGAGCAATTGTCCACGATATAGCCGTCTGGTAAATCGACCGTTTCATCTGCACTTTTTTTCCGTATGTCTTTGAAACTCGCCTTACGCCCGGCCCAATCGAAATCAACCTGATAATCGGTTTTACCAATTCGGCCCCCGTCGTATTTTTGTGACACTGCCTTGCCGTCCAGAACCTCAAATTCGCATGATTGCTGTTCATTGCTGCCTAATACGATCGCGGCCATGCCTTGAGCCTTGGTAACCGATTCAATGGAGTAACCACCATTATCGCTGGTCTTAAGAATGTTCTCGACACGACCAAGCGTTGCTTTACCAAACTTGTTGCTCTCAAATTTGATGGTATAGCTGATCGTTACGGGACTTAAAGCGTGAGCTTGGCTGGTCATAGTGATGCATACCAAAACGGCAAGTGTAACTGTGGGAATAAAATTCTTTATAAGTGTTTGCAAAGCGAAAATTGAACCAGTGTGAATAGTATAAGAAGAAAAGATCGATCAATGTATCAGACCTTTGAAGTCTTCAAATTATCTCACACATCAAAGGTTTGCAACTGCTCAGTCGAGGTTTCACCATCCAGTAATACTTTGTCAATCTGGATGCTCAAGCGATTTTCAGCAAACCATTTGACCGCCAGCGGGTACAACACGTGCTCGATTTTATGAATGCGCTGTTGCAAGCTAGTACATGTATCGTTAGGATTTATGCGTAATCGTCCTTGTAGAATAATCGGACCCGCGTCGACTTCAGGCACAACAAAATGGATGCTTGCACCATGCCATTGATCATCGGCATCGAGCGCTCGCTGGTGGGTATTGGTCCCCGGAAACTTTGGTAATAATGAGGGATGTATATTAACCAAGCGGTTACGGTAGTGATTCACGAACTCTTCGGTCAATATGCGCATGAAGCCCGCCAAAATAACGATGTCCGGTTCAGCAGCATCAATTTCGCGCATCAGAGTGCGGTCAAACGACAATCGAGATTCATAGTCTTGATGATCGATCGTTTTGGTATTAATTCCTGCATTCGCAGCTCTTTCTAATCCATAGGCATTAGCGTTATTGCTTACGACCAGACTAATCGTAATAGGTAGTTCGCCCCCTTGTATTTGATCGATAAAGGCTTGAAGGTTACTGCCACCGCCAGAAATTAGGACAACCGCACGAGTGAGTTTGGACATGCTTATACAATCAGCACTTGATCGTCAGAGGCGCCATTTTTAATTTCTCCGACAATAAACGCCGTTTCACCTGCTTTGTTTAGCAATTCGATGCTTTGATCTGCATCGGCCGAATCAACAACAATAATCATGCCAACACCACAATTGAAGGTTCGGTACATTTCATTTCGTTCAATATTGGCTGTGTCCATCAACCAGGTGAATAGAGCAGGCCATTGCCAGGATGATTCATCTACAATAGCGTGGCAATTTTCAGGCAGCACACGATTAAGGTTTCCTGGAATACCGCCACCGGTAATGTGCGCGAGCGCATGCACGTCTACCTGTTGCAATAGCGATAAAATCGAGCGAACGTAAATCTTGGTAGGCGCCAATACCGCATCCGCCAGCGGTTTACTATCTATGTCGGTATCCAGCGACACCTGGTAAGTGTCAATGACTTTGCGTATCAGAGAGTATCCATTGGAATGGGCCCCGGTTGAGGCCAGACCTATAAGTTTATCGCCTGCTTTCACTTTCGTGCCATCAATAATTTCGGATTTTTCCACCGCACCAACACAAAATCCCGCCAGATCGTACTCGCCTGATTTATACATGCCCGGCATTTCGGCCGTTTCACCGCCAATCAGCGCGGCGTTAGCCTGAACACATCCTTCGCCAATACCCTCAACAACTTGGGCCGCGACATCGGGTGTCAGTTTACCAGTAGCAAAGTAGTCTAAAAAGAATAGTGGTTCGGCACCCTGAACGATCACGTCGTTGACACACATAGCAACTAGATCAATACCGATGGTGTCATGCTTGTTCAGATCAAAAGCCAGTTTTAACTTTGTGCCAACTCCGTCAGTGCCAGACACAAGTATGGGCTCTTTATAATTTTGTGGCACTTGAAACAATGCGCCAAAGCCTCCTAAACCACTGATACAGCCTTCGCGTTGCGTGCGCTTGGCGACTGGCTTGATTACATCGATAAAGGCGTCTCCTGCGTCTATATCAACGCCTGCGTCACGGTAAGATAGAGTTTCTGGTTTGTCAGATTGGGCCACGTCGTTGCTCCGTCGAGATTCAGGTTTAGTCATTTAGGTCGAACCAATGTGTAGTGAATTTGGTGTCTCCTGTAAGGGGCGGTATTGTAGCGGTTTCATTGGCTATTGTGTATCCAATAAAAGCTAGAGATAATTAGTTATAGAGCAGTGGAGCCACGATATTATGATGATCTATGTACCAAATTTATTAACTCTTGCGCGTATTGGATTGGTGCCGTGGTTAGTGGTATTGCTGCAAAAACAACAGTTTACCCTGTCATTGCTGGTTTTTATCATTGCCGGTCTTACCGATGCCTTAGACGGATTCATAGCAAAACGGTTTAATGCTGAAACTTATTTGGGTTCATTGCTGGATCCACTCGCCGATAAAGGCTTGTTAGTCAGTAGTTATATTATGTTGTCAGTGATGGGAGTAATCCCTTTTTGGTTGATGGTGACGGTGGTGTTTAGGGATGTTGTGATTGTCGGCGGTTATTTGCTGATGGTGCTGTTCTTTGGCTCGGTTAAGATGGAGCCCTTAGTGGTTAGCAAGGTTAATACGTTCACTCAGATAGCCTATATCGTTCTAGTATTGGGCGCGCTTGCGCTGCAGTACGATTTCGGCACATTTCAAGCAGTGCTTAATTATTTGGTTTTAGTGACCAGTGTAATTAGTGGCTTGGCTTATGTGTATATCTGGTCAGTTAAAGCGACCAACACCAGTGAAGGCTCAGGCCTGTAAATCAATCAAAATTATGAACGAACTACCTGGCCAACTCGCATTTCCATTATCCGGTAATGATAAAGCATCGTTTAATAACTATTGGCATGGCCATAATACTGAACTGGTAACCGCACTAGAGTCGAGTGTTACGATTGGCGAGCCCAAGCTTATTTATTTCTATGGTCCATCCGGTGTAGGCAAGAGCCATTTATTATTTGCGGCAATGCGCTTGGCTAAATCGGAGGTAATTAATACCAGTTATCTATCCTTGAGCGATGAGTATGTGACGGCCAACATGCTGGCAGTAGCCGACGTTAAGCATATCGTTTGCGTCGATGATATTGACGCTTGGGCTGGAGATCGAGATAAAGAGCGAGCTTTGTTTACCTTATTCGAGCAGATTAAACACGCTGGAGGGCAGCTGATTATTAGCTCGAATAAGCCGCCAGAAGTGGCTGGGTTTATCATTAAAGACTTGGTCAGTCGTTTATCCAGCGGTTTGATCTACGCGTTACACGAACTCAATGATGAGCAACGTTTTGAGGCTCTTAAGATGCGGGCAAAAGCCAAAGGTTTGTCTATTTCGGATGACGCTGTTCGATATCTGCAGAGCCGATGGTCACGTGACACTGGTGAACTGTTTGAGGTGTTGGAAAAAATCGATTACGCCTCGTTGGTGGAGCAGCGACGCGTTACCATCCCGTTTTTACAAAACTTATTAAAACGTCATAACTCGTAACTACGTGGCTGCAATTTAGAGCGTTACGATCGAGCATCCGCGAGAGCCTTGGCAAATCTGGATACTCTTTTCCCGAGTGCAATACACAAGGCCTTCTCATCATCTGAAATAGGATTGCTATTGCTTGCTCCGGCCACGTGACTAGCACCATAAGGCGTGCCGCCAGTTGTTGTCTTATTGAGGGCGTGTTCGGTAAATGGTAGGCCGCAAATTAACATGCCATGATGTAAAAGCGGGTTTAGCATGGATAACAAAGTGGACTCTTGCCCGCCATGCATCGATGAGCTAGAGGTAAAAACGGCGGCCGGTTTGCCGCTTAACGAGCCCGACATCCAAAGTGAGCTGGTGCTGTCTAAAAAGTACTTCATGGAGGCAGACATATTGCCAAAACGGGTGGGACTACCAATTATCAGTGCCCCACATTGTTCCAAGTCACTCAGTTCGACGTATAAATCACCGGACTCGGCTGTTTGTTTTTCACTTGGTTCAACCGATACATTAGGAACGCAGCGGATGACAGCGTGACAGCCTTCTACCGATTCAATACCTCTTGCGATCAAACGCGCCATTTTTTGAACCGACCCTAAGCGGCTATCATATACGATTAAGACATTCATTCCAGATAAGCGACAAGCTAGTTGATATGACCAGAGTGGGTACTACGGCAGTATGGTGAGCACATTCTCCGGTGGACGACCGATCACAATTTCATCACCTGCGATAACTATTGGGCGTTCGATTAGCTTTGGCGTTGCGATCATTGCCGCAATCAGCTGATCTCTACTGAGTGTCTCATCAGCCAGGTTCAGTTCTTTGTACTCTGTTTCTCCCCTACGCATTAAATCGCGTGGTTCCATTTCTAAGCCTCGTAGTATGCTGTCGAGTTGTTGATGGCTGGGGGGCGTCAGTAGATACTCAACAACGGTCGGTGTAAACTCGTTTTGTTCAAGTAGAGCCAATGTTTGGCGTGACTTAGAGCACCTTGGGTTATGATAGATTGTAATTTCCACTTTAATTCTCCAAAAACATTCTATGGGCGATTATTCGTTAAAGGCTAAGTTAACACAACTGTTTGATATCCCGATTGCGGTGATTCAGCGTTTTCGTTCTGATCGCCTGCCACGCCATGCTGCATCTTTGGCGTTTAGCTCTTTATTGGCCTTAGCGCCGATGATGGCAATCGCTTTAGCAATCCTATCTCTCTCGTCGTTTGATGATATGGCGGTGTTGGTTGAGGATTTTATATATCAATTTCTAGTCCCCACCGCGGGCGATGAAGTAAAGTTATATCTCGAACAATTTGCTACGCGTGCTGGCAAGCTAACGGCGGTGGGTGCCGGGGCATTTCTGCTAACCGCATTGTTACTACTGTCTAATATAGAGTCATCGTTTAATGATATTTGGCGAGTGGAAGAAGGGCGCTCACTTTCGGCAAAACTTACCGTTTATTGGTCCTTAGTGACGCTAGGGCCGTTACTCATGGGAGCAAGCTTAACCATGTCGGCGTATGTAATGTCATTGTCAGTATTTACTGGCCAAGTGGCATCCATTGGAACGGCATTGGTGCCGATATTACTGATGGCGTTGGCATTCCTACTCCTATATTTAGTGATGCCAAATGTTCGCGTTAGTTTGATGCACGGTTTAGTTGGCGCAATCGTTGCGTCACTATTGTTCGAATTGACTAAGCGAGGGTTTCAGGCATATCTTAAAAACTTTGCTGATTATGAGGTGGTCTATGGCGCTTTAGCGGCTTTACCAATTTTCTTGATCTGGATTTATCTCTCTTGGGTGGTTGCCTTGATTGGCGCCGAAGTTGTTGCTGTGTTGCAGCAAAAGAAGCTGCTCGAGCACACCGTGCTTGATCGCTTAGAAAGTAATTTTAGCAATTACAATGTGCACAGCCCAAGAATCGGCAATGGCAGTAATCTAGATCAGAAGGCAAAAAGCAGTCAGCAACAAGCTAGTTCAGGTTTAGACGGTCACTGATCGATTCGCTGGCGCTGATAACGGTTTTTTGTCCGAAACTGCCAGAGTAACGATCTTCTTTGAATTGCCAGCGACTGGCTAAGCGTTTAAAAACCTTATTTGGATACACATCGCGGCCCAACGAGCCGTTGTAAGCGGCCAGGGCTTGGGTTGCATTCGGATACTTGTCCATATAGTGGCGTAAGATAGTGCACCCATAGCGTAAGCTCACCAGCGGATTGTAGAGGTCATCTTCCACATTGCCGTAGACTTCTTTCCAGAATGGCATGACCTGCATGAGACCTTGCGCACCCGCGTGAGATAAGGCATTTCGGTCAAAATTACTCTCAATGTCGATCACTGCTAATACTAATTGAGGATCTAACCCCGCACGTTCGGATTCTGTTGCCACAGCCTTCAGTAAGCGTATACGGTAATAAGGGTCAGGTATTCTGCGCTCCAACTTCTCCGACATGGTTGATAGCCAGGCGAGTGAGTCGAGATCGGTTCGACCTTCTTGTATATCATGAGTGGCTTGTTTAAGAGCTTGAATTAAATCAGGGTCGACGCCTTTAGCGTAGGTGTTTTGTAGCATGCACATGCTCAGCCATATAGACAGAGCAATAGAGTTCAATCTTAGTACCTTGCGCAACATTATGCTCTAACCCGTAACCAATTGGTTTGTACTTAGCACGTTGTGCAAAAAATCGATAATGGTGCCTTCAGCGATGTCTTCAGCGGATTCCGCACGTCGATTTTTGTATTCTATCTGGCCCTTGTCGAGGCTTTTCTCGCCGATGACAATCCGATGAGGAATGCCCATTAAATCGGCGTCAGCGAACATAATGCCAGGCCGTTCATTGCGGTCGTCAAGCAGAACCTCAACCCCTTTTGAGGTCAACTGTGCGTATATATCATCACAAATCGTTTTTACTCTTTCAGACTTCTTATAACCAATTGGTGTAATCACGAGTTGAAATGGTGCAATTGCATCCGGCCAAATAATACCTCGAGCATCATTATTTTGTTCAATTGCCGCTGCGACTATGCGCGTCACTCCGATACCATAGCAACCCATTGGCATTAACGCCGCCTTACCGTTGCTATCGAGGCAGGTAGCTTTCATTGCTTCACTGTATTTAGTGCCGAGTTGGAATATGTGACCGACTTCAATGCCGCGGGTAATTGATAGTCGTGAATCATCGCCTTGATCGGTTGAGCGGGCACATAGATCACCATCAACAACTTTTCGCAGATCAAATTCATTGGGTTCAGGGCAGTCACGGCCCCAGTTAACACCCGTCAGATGAACATCATCTTGGTTTGCGCCACAGATGAAATCACTCAAATTGATCGCTGAACGGTCAGCAATGACCGGCAAATTTAAATCAACTGTCCCAATAGAGCCTGGCGCGCAACCTACCGCCGATTGAATCTCTTCATCGCTGGCCCACGTGAGTGGTGCGGCGACTAAGGGATGTTTTTCGGCTTTAAGTTCATTTAGTTCGTGATCGCCTCTCAAAACGAGGGCGATGACTGAGCCTTCTTCTTCGCCTTTTACCAATAGTGTTTTAATTGTGCTTTCGATTGGTGCGCCTAAGAATTCACAAATTGCAGCGATAGTGTGCTGTCCAGGAGTATCGACTCGCGTCATTTCGTGAACAGGGTCGGGCCGCTTACCACCGACTTGTAATGCTTCAGCCAGTTCAACGTTAGCGGCATAATCGTATTTATCACACACCGCAATTGCGTCTTCACCAGAGTCAGCCAGAACATGAAATTCATGAGATGCACTCCCACCAATACTGCCAGTATCAGCCTCAACCGCACGAAAGCCTAAACCTAAACGATTAAAAATATCGCTGTATGTTTGGTACATCACATCATAGGTTTGTTGCAGGCTGGAGTGATCAAGATGAAACGAGTAAGCGTCTTTCATGACAAATTCGCGCGCGCGCATTACACCGAATCGAGGGCGGCGCTCATCACGGAATTTGGTTTGGATTTGATAAAAATTCGCAGGTAATTGTTTATAGCTACGAATTTCGTTACTCATTAATGTGGTGATCACTTCTTCATGCGTAGGGCCGTAGGCAAAGTCACGACCGTGGCGGTCTTGCATACGTAGCAATTCGCCACCATACAATTCCCAACGACCAGATTCCTGCCAAAGCTCAGCCGGCTGGACAGAAGGCATCAGCACTTCTTGCGCACCTGATTTATTCATTTCTTCGCGAACGATGTTTTCGACCTTTCGCATAACTCTTAAGCCGACCGGTAACCACGTATAGATACCCGCGGCAACTTTGCGAATCATGCCCGCACGCAGCATCAACTGATGACTAATGATTTCAGCATCGGCGGGAGTTTCTTTAAGGGTAGAAAGTAAAAAATTTGAGGTGCGCATCTATTTGTTTTTATGAGTATGCTTGAGTCAAAACGAACCAGCGATTCTATCGTAAAAACCGTGCTAATTCAGTCGTTTCAATGCAATAACTCGATGCTCTAACAATAGTTGACGTGTTTCAAGGCACTTTAACTGACTTTTGCTCAAATTTCTCGCGGCTTTATCGACTAGAGTGCACATAAATAGCCCCGAGATTTGCTAAACTCGCACTATTAAACCTGTACACACCTTCTTATTACCGTTCACTCTCCGATAAGACTATGACCACAATTAAGCAAGACGATTTGATCGACAGCGTAGCCGATGCATTACAGTTTATCTCTTACTATCACCCTAAAGATTTTGTAGACGCAATGCATAATGCGTATCAACGAGAGGAGTCTCAAGCTGCCAAAGACGCCATGGCGCAAATATTGATAAATTCTCGCATGTGCGCTGAAGGACGCCGCCCGATCTGTCAAGATACCGGAATTGTCACTGTATTTGCAAAAATAGGAATGGACGTTAATTGGGATGCTGAGATGTCGGTGACAGACATGATTAATGAAGGTGTTCGACGTGCATATAAGCACCCCGATAATGTGCTTCGAGCATCGATTTTGGCGGACCCGCTTGGAACCCGTACCAACACCAAGGACAATACCCCTGCGGTTATCCATTATGAGGTTGTAGAAGGGGATACCGTCGAAATCGAGTTGGCTGCTAAAGGTGGCGGCTCCGAGAATAAGTCAAAAATGGTCATGCTCAACCCAAGCGATTCATTAGTCGATTGGGTATTGAAAACCGTACCGACCATGGGGGCTGGCTGGTGTCCACCAGGCATGCTGGGCATTGGCGTTGGCGGAACGGCCGAGAAATCCGCGGTTTTGGCAAAGCAGGTATTAATGGAATCCGTGGACATCCATGAGTTAATCGCACGGGGTCCTAACTCGAGACTTGAAGAATTGCGGCTTGAAATTTTCGAAAAGGTTAATCAATTAGGCATTGGCGCCCAAGGTCTAGGCGGTTTGACTACCGTGCTGGATGTAAAGATTAAAGATTATCCAACTCATGCCGCGTCAAAACCGGTAACCATGATTCCAAATTGTGCGGCGACTCGTCATGCGCACTTCACCCTAAGAGGAACCGGACCATCCCTTCAGACTCCACCGAGTCTGAGTGATTGGCCTGAAATAAGTTGGGATGTTGGGCCAAGCACTCGAAAGGTGAACCTGGACACCTTAAAGAAGGAAGATATGTTGCAATGGCAGCCAGGCGAAACGGTATTACTTTCAGGAAAATTACTTACTGGCCGAGACGCGGCACATAAACGAATTCAATCGCTACTTGAAAGCGGTGAGGGTCTTCCTGAGGGCGTTGATTTTACGGACCGATTTATTTACTACGTCGGCCCGGTCGACGCGGTTCGTGATGAAGCGGTTGGCCCAGCTGGCCCGACAACGGCCACCCGCATGGACAAATTCACCGACATGATGTTAGAGAAAACCGGTTTGATTGGTATGGTAGGTAAAGCCGAACGAGGTTCGGCAACCTGCGACGCCATCGCAAAGCATAACGCGGTTTATTTAATGGCCGTGGGCGGTGCCGCATATTTAGTCTCTAAAGCGATCACCGATGCTAAAGTCATCGCATTCCCTGAACTCGGGATGGAAGCAATCCAAGAGTTTGAAGTTAAAGATATGCCAGTCACCGTTGCGGTTGATACCAGAGGCGAGTCAGTTCATACCACTGGCCCTGCTAAATGGAAGAATATTATTTCAGATAAAATAAAGCTTGAAGTAGTCTAAGTCGTCGCAATTGTTTAAACAAAAAAGGGCGGTGGGATGCCGCTCTTTCTCATCCAATTAATGTGACTGTAATCAGTTGTTTGGAAAGTACGTTTGCTGCATTTTTTGAGTGAATTCCAGGAGATTGGAATAACGGCGTGCTGTTTGATTGATAGGATTGTCGAGCGTGGCTAAGGTGAATGAACTCAGCTGGGCGAACGCTATTAAGTCAAAAGAGCTCATCCGGTCGCCAAAGAAATAGGGCTTATCGTCGAGCATAATAGAGAGGCTCTCGAATGACTTATCAGCGATCTCTAAAACTTCCTGATTTGAGTGTGCACCCATTCCGTGCCCATTAATACGCTTTCTTGTTCCCCTTCGTGCCAGGTTTGAGATTATTGTGCCTAACGGGAAGGGCATATCAGCAAAAAAATGGGCTTTAATTGTTGGCCAGGTATCCTCGTTGATCCAGCGCGAATGCACTAAACACCAATAAAGATTTTCCTCAAGTGATTTGCCGATCAAGTGTCCCATTGCGCGTTGTTCGTCACTTAACCAATGGTCCATATCAATGGAATACTTATCGGATAAATAATCAATAATAAATTCAGAGTCAGCAACAATTTGATCACCATCTTCGATGTAAGGGAATTTTTGCTTAGGCGCTTTGCCTAGCTTATCTAAGTCGATAACCTCTTCAAATTCCAGCTCATGAACAGTCATGAACAATTTAACCTTGGCGACAAATGGGCTAGCGTCGATTAGTCCGAATGACGAGCCGAAGCTGTGTAATTTAATCATGATGGTCACCATCCATATTTATCTGGTTTTGCTGTCTGAGTCCATTCTAAACCAAACTCCATGGCAGTATACTGACAAGCTGCCGCTATTTGGTGTATCTTGCTTGCACATGCAGAATTTCAGGTGTTAGAACATTCATATAATTGATAAACATGGCCAATCTTGGGCTAAGGCGTTAAATGGGATTATCTCTGGATTTCTGGATTGAATTAATCGTTATGATTTTTGCGTTTGGCGTGATTATTATCGCCATTCCCAAATACCGAGCCTATAGGCGTAAAACCGCACTTGCCCATCAGTTGCGTGTGGAAGTATCAGACAATATCAAGTTTGTACTGCCTAATATTGCGGACACCTCGGTGCAGCGAATTAACGCCGTTGGTCAATTATCGAACGATTCAACGGCTCTAAAAATAGGTCTACACCAACTGGATACAGTGATGCAGCGTATCGAAATTCTCTACTCGGAAGAGCGTGAGCGGGTGGAGCGATTTCGAAATGGCCTACACGCGTTTATTGCACGCTTTGACGCTGGAGAGTTGATTTCGGATAGGAGCGAAGACTTAATTTTGCTGGGCGAGCGAATTATTCTGGATTTAAAGGAAAATGGGCTTTTGAGTACCATTGGCCATTAACGCGTTTTGTTTAATGTTTTGCGCAAAGCATCTAGCTGCTTTGTGCTTAGTTCATCTTTTTCGATAGCGATCTTTAGTGCACGCAAGCCAAGATCGACATAATTATTTTTGAGTGATTCAGATTGTTTATTAAGATGCTGAACATGAGCCGAAACAATTGAATGTTCGCCCCTCGCGATTGGGCCGCTCAATGATTCGCTGATTCCCTTATGACCAATATTCTCTATTGTTGCTCGAATGATGGGCTGCAAGGATAACCAAAATTGACGTCGGTCTAGACCTGCTGCGGCCGCTGACTCCAAGCTCATGTCCATCAATGAGACCAGATAGTTGCTGGCGAATACACAGGCAGCGTGATACAGGGGTTTTGCGTCGCGTTCAATCGTCAGGCAAGTAAAGCCGATCGTTTCAAAAGTCGGGAGCAGTGCTTGCAACGCTTGGTCATCACCTTCGACGTATAAGTAACTTCCGTGTTGATCGGAGGAAAATAGCAGTAGAGAATCTTCAAGGTTCGGAAATGTGTTAAGTGGGTGGGTTGACGCAATTGAACAGCCTTTTAGTTTCGCCGATAACAGCACCTGGCTGTCGAGCGAACCAGAGCAATGACAAACGACACAATCCGTCTTAAAGCTTGGTGCAAGCTGATCACACACCGATTGTATAGACGCATCATCAACGCAGATGAGAACGATATCGGCATGCTCGACAGCCTCGGTTTGAGCTAATAGCGATCTGCCAATATTATTGACCGCAAAGCCTTGTTGAGCAAATGCCTGGGTCAGGCTTTGTCCAACCTTACCGCGCCCAATGACAACGATATTTTCCGAATTACTCTCTTGCTGTGCTGTTTGATTCATGCGCGAATTTGAAGCTGCTTAGATAGTTGCTCATGCTCTTCGGTTGCTTCTAACCATTGCGCCTCGGCCTGATCTAACTCTTTTTGCAAATAGGCTTGATCTGCGAGTAACTTTTTGAGGCTGTCTTTGTTATCACCGGAATACAATGCAGGGTCTGCAAGTTTGGCTTCAATTTCGCTTCTTTCAACGCCAAGTTTTTCCATTACACGTTCCGACCGTTTAATCTTGCTTGTGAGCGGCTGTAGTTGTTTGCGTCGCTCGGCGTCGATTCTCTTTTGTTCCTTTTTTGCGCTCGCTGTATTTTGAGATGGCTTTTCTTCTTGCTTTGCTCCAAAGTCCGTCACTACCGATCCTTTGTTGTGTTCAGCCAGCCATTTCGGGTAGTCGTCGACACTGCCTTTAAACTCGGTTGCACGCCCATTTGCGACGAGAATTAACTTATCAGAATTAACCTTGAGTAAATGACGATCATGCGACACTAATACCACCGCGCCTTCATAGTCTTGCAGCGCGACAGCAAGAGCTTGGCGCATCTCTAAATCTAGATGGTTGGTTGGTTCGTCTAACAATAATAAATTGGGTCGCTGATAACATATTAGTGCTAAGGCCAAGCGTGACTTCTCGCCACCAGAGAATGGCTTGACTTTACTGGTCGCTTTATTGCCGCTAAAGCCAAAACTACCTATGTACTTTCGTAATTGGCCTTCCGTTGCCTGGCCATTATTGCATTTATTATCCAGTAAGAGCATGTGCTCCATTGGCGAGTGTTCCATTTGCAATTGCTCAACCTGGTGTTGGGCGAAATAACCGATATTTATTTCCTTAGACGAATGATAGTTTCCTTCGCTGAGTTTTAATTCTCCGGCGAGCAGTTTAATCACGGTTGATTTACCTGCACCATTCGGGCCAATCAAACCAATTCGATCACCCGGAGTCATTGAGAATTCGATATCTTCCACAATATTTTTGCCGCCATAGCCGACTCCGGCCGAATGTAAACTGAGCAGCGGGCTTGGGTTTTTTTCGGGTGTCGGAATGCTAAAGGTAAACGGTGAGTCGACGTGCGCCGGCGCGATCAGTTCCATTTTTTCTAAGGCTTTTAATCGGCTTTGAGCTTGAGTAGCTTTCGTGGCTTTAGCCCTAAAACGACGCACGAAGTCTTGCATATGAGCCACCTCGCGTTGTTGTTTATCGAACTGTGATTTTAGGTTTGCTAATTGCTCTGAGCGAATACGTTCGAACGCCGAGTAATTGCCTTTATAGAGCTGAGCCTTCTGATGTTCTATGTGCAATGTATGTGTCGTTAATTGGTCGAGAAAGTCTCGATCATGTGCGATCAAAATCAGTGTGCCAGTGTAATGTTTTAGCCAGCGCTCAAGCCAAAGTACTGCGTCTAAGTCCAGATGATTTGTCGGCTCATCCAACAATAACAAGTCAGAACGACACATTAATGCTTTGGCTACATTTAGACGAACACGCCAACCGCCAGAAAACTCTTTCGCAGGTTTGTCTATATCAACGCTTTTAAATCCTAAACCGCTCAATAATTGAGCGGCTCGACTGCGCGCAGAATAACCTTCAATTTCTTCATAACGAGATTGATACTTTAAGTAACGCGGATGATCTGGATTTTGAATCTTTTCATCCAATTCGCGCCACTCCGTGTCACCGTCGAGAACGTGCTCTATCGCTGGACGCTCATTGGCAGGTGCTTCTTGAGCGACGTGCGCTAACACCCAATCTCTGGGTATTTTGACGTCGCCTTTATCAATTACCAACTCATTACGTAATACGGCAAACAGAGACGATTTTCCGCAACCATTTGCACCAGTCAAACCAATTTTTTGGCCGGGGTGAATCTGACAGCTAACGCCATCGAACAACATATTTTCACCACGGCGGATTGATAAGTTCTCGAATTGAATCATTTGCCTGTTTTACGATTCCAAGAATTGCTGCATTCGTTCTATTTGTTCGAGCAGCAACGCTCTCGCCTTTTCGGCATCTTCCAATTGTTGTTTAGCCTTATCCAAAACCGCAGCAGGTGCCTTTTCAACAAACGATGAGTTACTCAGTCTTCCAGCGACTCCTGCAATCGATTTTTCCGCCTTTTCCAGTTCTTTGTTTAACCGTTGGATCTCGGCTGATGCATCAATAAATGAACCCAGAGGAATTAGCACACGCATATCGCCAACTAAAGCGGTTGCTGATTCAGGCACTTGATCGCCAGCATTAACGGTTTGCATCGACTCAAAGCGGCCAAATTTGGTCAGGTATGCTTGATTATTCTGCATCCAAGTCAGCGTCTTATCGTCAGCGCCTTCAAGCAACACTGGTAATGCTTTAGCCGGGCTAATATTCATTTCACCACGCACGTTTCGCACGCCTGTAATGACGGCTTGCACCCAACTCATTTCCTCGATCGCCTCAATGTCAATTTTGTCAGTGCCTGGGATTGGGAATTGACAATTCATAATAGTATCTTCGGTTGCATTGGTTAACGGTTTCACGTTTTGCCAGAGCTCCTCACTAATGAACGGCATGACTGGGTGCAACAGGCGTAAGGTTGTCTCGAGCACACGTACCAAGGTTCGTCGAGTCCCTCGAGCTTGTGCTTCGGAAGCGCTCTCGTTATTGAGTACTATCTTCGTGAGCTCCACGTACCAACTGCAGTATTCATCCCACACAAAGCTATAGAGTGTTTGAGCCATTTGGTCAAAACGATAACTTTCGATTTGCTCGGTAACATCTGATTCGACCTGTTGTAGACGCGAGATAATCCATTTATCGGCCAGACTCAGCTCAACATCTTCATTGCTCTGGCCGCAGTCATGGCCTTCGGTATTCATTAATACGTAGCGCGATGCGTTCCAAAGTTTGTTGCAGAAATTCCGATAGCCTTCGACACGCGCGAGGTCAAAACGAATGTCGCGCCCCAAGGTCGCCTGGCTAGCAAAGGTAAACCGTAATGCATCGGTGCCGTATGATTCAATACCATCTGGAAATTGCTTGCGGGTTGACTTTTCGATCTTTGCAGCCATTTTTGGTTGCATTAATCCAGTAGTACGCTTTGCCACTAAGTCTTCCAGAGAGATGCCATCGATCAAATCAATCGGATCCAGCACATTGCCCTTGGACTTTGACATCTTTTGGCCTTCTTGGTCACGAACTAAACCGTGAATATAGACTTCTTTAAACGGCACTTGATCGGTAAATTTCAAACCGAACATAATCATCCTTGCAACCCAGAAAAAGATGATGTCGAACCCTGTTACCAATACATTGGTCGGGTAGTACTTGGCGAGCTCAGGTGTCTTCTCCGGCCAGCCTAAGGTTGAGAATGGCCACAATGCCGATGAGAACCAAGTATCTAATACATCGTTGTCTTGCGTTAGGACAGCATTTGTGCCGGCTTGCGTTTGCGCTTCTTCGACTGAGTTAGCGACATACACCTTACCTTCCTGGTCATACCATGCTGGGATGCGATGCCCCCACCAGATTTGACGTGAGATGCACCAGTCTTCAATGTTACGCATCCATTCGAAGTAGGTATTACTCCAGTTTTCAGGAACAAATTTAATATCACCGTCTTCAACTACCTTGATTGCTTCTTTGGCAAGCGGTTCAACTTTCACATACCATTGGTCAGTCAGATACGGTTCAATAACCGCGCCTGTACGATCGCCACGAGGCACCATTAATTTATGTTCGGCGATTTTCTCAAGTAAACCAGCGGCTTCGAAATCAGCAATGATGTTCTTACGAGCCACGTAGCGATCTTGGCCGTGGTATGGGGATCCCTCGAGAACTATTGCGGCATTATCATCGAGAATATTTATTTTCTCTAAATCATGTCGCTTGCCGACATCGTAGTCGTTAAAATCATGAGCAGGCGTAATTTTAACGCAACCTGAACCAAATTCCGGGTCAACATAGTCGTCCGCGATGATAGGGATTTTTCGACCGGTTAACGGTAGATCCACCGTTTTGCCAACTAAGTGTGCAAAACGTGGGTCCTCAGGGTGAACCGCCACCGCGCTATCACCGAGCATGGTTTCGGGGCGAGTCGTCGCGACCACCAGGTATTCATCGGGCGTATCGCTTAACGGATAACGCAGACTCCACATGTGACCGTTTTCTTCCGCCGATTCCACCTCTAAATCAGATACCGCGGTGTGCAGAACAGGGTCCCAATTTACCAGTCGCTTGCCGCGATAAATTAAACCTTCTTGATACAACTGAATGAACACGTCTTGTACCGCGCCGGACAAGCCATCGTCCATGGTGAAACGTTCACGAGACCAGTCAATCGCAGCGCCCATGCGGCGAAGTTGACGCGTAATAGTGCCGCCAGATTCCGCTTTCCACTCCCAAATTTTTTCGATAAATTTTTCACGCCCCAGATCATGGCGGCTTATATCGTCAACGGCTAGTCGGCGCTCAACCACCATTTGTGTTGCTATGCCCGCGTGATCTGTACCAACTTGCCACAGCGTTTGGTCGCCCTTCATGCGATGATAGCGCGTCAACAAGTCCATAATCGTATCTTGGAATGCGTGACCCATATGCAAACTGCCCGTCACATTCGGGGGTGGAATTGCAATACAATAAGCCGTGTCTGCTTCACGGGCGGCAAATGTATTATTGGTTTCCCAGCGTTGGTAGATTGCCTGTTCTATTTTTGAAGGCTGGTATTGGTTGTCTAGCGCATTGCTCATGATTACGGTCTTTATGGGCGTTGATATTGTGTTTTGCAAAGCACAGATTATAAGGCTTTGTCGTGTATGAGTGCAGCAGTAAATACAGTGAGAGGGCGTTTAATTAGAATGGCCGCAACCTGTAAGATTCTCCAGCAACTGGAGAATCCGATGTTGTGACGCTGAGAGTGGTAAAGCTCAGAGTTCGATATTGTGCATCTTCAATTCGAAACCTTCACTCTGATAACTTTTGTAACGCTTTCGAGCAGCGGCCTTGGCATCATCGTCGGCTTCAACAATTTCGGCGATGCGCTCGAAATGGTGGTTAAACATGGGGATATCAGATGAGAGGTTGATTAGCACATTGTGTTGACGCTCTAACACCAAAGGCGTCACTGAATTATGGTCGCCTATATGCACAATAGATTGGGGTTGCGGATCGCTAATCGGGTCGTGCGCGAGAAAACTACTGTCGCTAAACGACCACATCACTCGATCAAGCTCAGCGGTCGTTGCGGGGTTGTCTGTAATGACTAAACAACTTTTCTGCATACGCTGTAGCTTGTTCGCCAAACGACTGGCCAGCTTCAGTTTCGCGTCATTTACCCTATTTGAAATTAGGTAAAAATCAACCTGTTTCATCAGTGGCTAACCTTAATTTAACAACGATCCATTAGGTACTGAGTCAAGATTGGCACTGCGCGGCCACTGGCTCGTTTGCCCACCGTGCCACCCCACGCGGTTCCGGCTATGTCCAAATGTGCCCAACGAAAGTCTTCGGTAAAATAGGACAGAAAGCAAGCGGCGGTAATCGTTCCCGCGCCCGGCGTGCCAATATTGGCCAAATCGGCATACTCACTTTTAAGTTGCTTTTTGTAGCTTTCGTTAATCGGTAATTGCCAAGCATGATCCAGACTGGTATCACCCGCTTTGATAAGATCATCAATCACACCTTGATCGTTACCCATGACGCCTGCAGTTTGATGGCCTAATGCGACAATTACCGCACCTGTTAAGGTCGCGATATCGATCACGGTTTGAGGTTTAAAACGTTTAGCGTAGGTTAGTGCGTCGCATAAGATTAATCGGCCTTCAGCATCCGTATTCAAGATTTCGATGGTTTGACCAGACATACTGGTGACGACATCTCCAGGTTTATTAGCAATTCCATCCGGTAAGTTTTCAGAGCTTGGGACAATGCCGACAACATTAATTGGCAATTTCATTTCAGCGGCCGCAACCAGCGCGCCAAATACACTTGAGGCGCCACACATGTCGTACTTCATTTCATCCATTTTAGTGCCAGGTTTCAACGATATGCCGCCGGCATCAAAGGTCAGGCCTTTGCCGACCAAGGCATGTGGTGCATCTTTTGAGTTTTTTGCACCTTTGTATTCCATCACAATAAGCTTAGCTGGCTCCCGACTGCCTTTGCTGACGGATAAAAGTGAGCCCATGCCAAGCTCTCCCATATCTTTTTCACTTAAAATCTTCACTTTAAGGCCGTGTGAACGGCCTAGTTTTTTGGCTTGGCTGGCAAGAAATGTTGGTGTGCATACGTTGCCTGGCATGTTGGCTAGGTTCTTCGCCAGCTCTTTGCCATTGCTTATTGCCTTGCCAATATTCATTGCTTTCTTGGCGGCGGCAAGTGCCTTTCGATCCTGACACCATAGGGTCGCTTTAAATTCTTTTCCGGCTTTCGGACCCCGGGCTGATTTTGGCAACTTGATGTATCGATATTCGGTGTCTCCCAGGGCCTCGGTAAGGTGCCGACTAACGGTTTCTATGTCACTTTTAGCGATGAGCGCGTCGAGATCAAAGGTCGCTTCGTTAACTTTCAACTCCTTAAGCTTAGATGCGAGCGAGCTTAGCGTAGCGCGAACGGTCGCCGTATCCAATTTACTCTCGCCAACACCAAGTAGAATGATTTGCTTGGCAGACACGCCTTGGGGAACCATAATGTTAACCAGTTCACCGCGTTTTGCTTCAAATTGATCTGACTCTTGCAGGCGAGCAATCGCGCCACCTGTCGCCTTATTAAGCTCTGCACATTGGGAGCTTATTTTTTTAAGGGGTTTTAGAGCAACGACTAAACAGTCTGTTTTTAGTTGGTAATTTTTTGTGGCTTTTGCTTGAATCTTCATCTGCGGTTCAGGTCCTATTAGGTTTAATCTTTCTATCTATTTTTTAGTCTTTCGCCATTTGTGCCGCATTGCTTGATACAATTAACAGCAGAAGGTTTATGTAGCGAACATTGGTCTAGAGTATAGCTGGAAATTTCGACATCATATACATACTAAGTCTACGCGTACGAACCATAAATCTAAAAGTTAATATAGATCGATAAACAGTTATCCATTGCCCACTAAATTGAAAATCTCATTCTATGATCGTTAACAAGTCTTTTATCACTGAAGTATTGCGCACAGCTCTGGCAGTGACGTTTGTGATCATTAGCATTTTCTTGGTGATGCGAGTCATGGGCTTCTTGAGCCAAGCGGCTGAGGGGTTGATTCCTGTTGGGGGTGTGATGACACTCGTGACGCTTAAAATGGTGTCTTATCTCGATGTCATGCTGCCGTTGATGTTTTATATCGCGCTTATTATGGTGCTGAACCGATGGTATTCGGATCAGGAAATGGCGGTATTAGCCAGCGCTGGCCTGGGCATCTTTCATTTTTTGCGGCCGTTAGGTTTTTTGGTATTGGTGTTAGGCGGGCTGGTTACCTTTTTCTCGTTTTACCTCACGCCTCTATCATTAGCTCAAGGCTATAGCTTAGAGCAGCAATATCGGCAGAGTAATGAAGTATCAGGCGTAATTACGGGCCGCTTTGTTGAAGCGAAAGACGGAAATGGCGTCTACTTTGTTGAAGACTATAACCGCGGCACGGCTAATTATGAAAATGTGTTTGTCTACAGTAAATCATTTGATCGTGAAGGGGTTGTTGTGGCAAAAACTGCGTATCGCACTGAAGACGAGAAAACGCAGGACCAATTTTTAGTATTGGTCAATGGGTCTCGCTATGAGGGCAACCCTGGTTCTCCAGACTATCGCGTAGTCGACTTCGAGAAATACGCGTTGCGGATAGAACCTAAAAATCAAACCAAATTATATTTACCCGTCCGTGCCAGGCCAAACAGCGAGCTGCGTCACTCCACTGACCCGAAGCTTAAAAGTGAATGGTATTGGCGAATAGCGAAAGTGTTTACCTTGCCAATCCTCGCCATTTTCGCGTTAGCCCTAAGTCATGTTGACTCCAGGCGAGGTAAATCGACGGGAATGATTTTGGCGTTTTTGGTGTATTTGACTTACACCAATATGCTGGCCTACACCGTCGCGCTTATTAAAAAGGGTGAGGCAACCAGTGGAACTCCCGTTTGGATAGTGCATGGCGTTTATCTGATTCTGGCCTGTTACTGCTTGTATCGGCGCAACTATAATCTGCCATTAGTGCCAGAGATTAATCTCCGTCGTCGTGCGGTAGCGGGGTAGTTGCTGATGAAAATACTTGAAATTTATATCGGTAAGATCCTGCTGCGCCATATTATGGTAACCATTGTAGTGCTGCTTGGTTTATTTACCTTTGTTAGTTTTATCGACGAACTGGGTGATTTGGATCGTGGTCGTTATGGTATTTTGCAGATTATTCAGTATGTGATTCTAACCATACCGAAAACGCTGTATGAGGTTTTTCCTATGGCAGCATTGATTGGCTCTATTTTAGGGTTATCAACACTTGCTAGAGACTCTGAGTTGATCGTTATGCGCGCCGCCGGTGTATCGATCTTACGTATTGTGTTTTCAGTGTTGAAGGTGGGAATCGTGCTGGCGATGTTGTCAATGTTCATGGGTGAGGTGGTCGCTCCATTTACCGAAGACAGAGCTATTCAGGTCAAAGCGGAATCGATTATAAACAATAGCGGCCGAAAGGGAGACTTTGGTGTTTGGCTTAGAGATGAGAACACCTATGTTAATATTGGAGAGGTTCTCCCAGGTCAGCAATTGCGTTTATTGAATATCAAAATTTTTGAGTTCGACAATCAAAACTTTTTGCGCTTTTTATCCACCGCTCGCGAAGGCGAATATCAAATTGCCCAGCAGGGAGGCAGTCAAAAAGATCGCTGGCTATTAAAAGGATTGCGCAGAACTATGATTAATGAGGAGAGTTCTGCAGCGGATGAAGTCAGCGCGGCGTACTGGAGTACCGTGTTAGACCCTGAAATTCTCAAGATTTATCAAGTTAAACCCGAGCAGCTTTCGATATGGCAATTGCAAGAGTACATCGCTCATTTGCGCTCCAACAAGCAAGATACCTCAACCTACGAACTTGAATTTTGGTCAAAAGTCGTGACCCCTTTTGCGACCTTGGTAATGCTGATTTTAGCGGTGCCATTTGTATTTAAGGAGGCGCGTAGCGGAAATCTGGGCCGAAGTTTATTTTCAGGAATCATGATTGGACTGGGTTTTTTTATTGCTAATCAGGCGTTCAGTTATTTTGTTACCCTGTTCGGCATCCCACCACTATTAGGGGCCGCGTTGCCTACAATGGTGGTGGCAATGATCAGTTTTGTGATGATTCGTCGGATAGTTTGAGCAAAGTCTGATTATCGATTTTTTGCCGCATTCTTCGCGCGATGAGACGCCAGGTTTCGCTGTTTGTCTTTTTCTGCCTGCTGCTTAGATTTAACAATTTTTGTGTTCGTTAGTATGTCATGCCAGCTACGTTTTCGGCTATCGACTAGAATCCATGTGAACCCCATTCCTAGACATGCCCATGACAACAAGGCTGCTAGATAGCGTTTCAGCGCGGTATTCCAATCGATAAATTTGCCGTCCGGTTTGATCAAGTATAAGTTCCAAGCTTTCATTCCCAGTGTTTGGCCACCGTGAGTCCAAAACCAGCCGTAGAAGAAAAAGCTTACGCATAACACATTAATACTGACTAGAATACCGCCCACAAGTCGGCCTAAATCACTGCGTTCAAGTAGGTTGGGGTTAGAAGGGTCTGGAGTAGTGAAAAATGCATCCGGCCCAAGCCAAGTAAACAAGCCCATCAATAAGGCCGACGTAAAGAAAGCGACGCTGGTTAAAAGTAAACCATCATAAATGATAACTAGAATGCGCTTAAAAAGGCCAATTGATTGCATTTTTTCTGTTCGTTTGTCTGTTTTTTGCTGAGGAAAAGCAAAGTTGTACACAGTTTATTGCGAGTACGATATTTTTGGTAAATTAGCGCAACTATTTTATGAGTCACTCAATAATGGATTGTAACCATTTGATATTTAAGAAAAAAAATAATTGATTAAAAAATAAGCAATTGATCTCGCCCATTGGTTTTATCAGTATTCATGATAGTTGTTCACAAAGTTATCCACAGTTTTTGTGGATAACGAGCGGTGAGAGTCGCGCTAATGCTTAATTAAGCGCGAATGATACTGTATACGAGGCTTTTCGAGAATGAAAAGCCGCGCATTTTGTTGGCTTTTAATGCAGATTAGACACCAGTGCTTGAATTAGGTATTACTAACTACTATGTTTAAAGAGGTTGAATTATGCAAGGGAGCTTATGCTTGGGCGGCCTCAATTAGCCACGCGTCAAATCGTTTCGTATATGATATGCAGGGAATCTATTCTAGGAACACCTAGCTAATAATGCGTTAAAGTAATAAACCTAAACCGACCGATAAAAATTGTCGGTTATTTTCTTTCTCAACAACTGCCACTAAATCCGAATGGGGGAAACCATGGCCAGCACTTTTCACTATCTCGATAAAGCACTTTCACAAGTACGTGAGCTAGGGCTCATGCCGGACAAGGTCGATGAAGCTCCAGTTGTGTCTCTGTTAGAGAAGTTAACCGACATTGACGAAGCTAAGGTCATTGCCATTGCCCGCACACTATCTCAAGCCTCGGTATTTAATGATATCGTGCGCGAGCAGGTTTCAGAAATGCGAGTGGGTTCTCGTTATGAAGAAATTACCGAATCTTTCAATTCTATTCGTGACGATGCCAAGCGTATGGTTGGGCAGGTAGAAGACGGCAAGGTGGACACGTTTGAGCGTATCAGCAATGTTTGGATGAAAGTCACCAGAGGTGATATCGCGTCCAGATTTGACGATATTAAAGAAGTCTATCTCGAAGTTGCCGGCGATTCTCGCGAGCAAATAGAGCGTGAGCGAGTGATCCTTGAAGCTTATCAGGATTTTCGCGGTGCTATTAAGCAGTCGGAGATTTATGCGTTAGATGTGCTCAAACAAACTGAAGCCATTTGGCACGAATCAAAAGGTGCGCTAAAGCAGGCAAATGATACTGTGGCAGCATATGCTGGCGATGAACTAACTGAAAGAGCGAAGCTCGAGCTTGCGCGGGATGAGAAAATGCGCGCTTTGCAGTTTAGTGAAGACCGATACCAAGTGGCGAAGGATATCTCAGATAACTTAACGGTGAGCTACAATACATCGGAAGTAATCATGGCGCGCTTAATGCAAACAAACAGCGCCAAAGAGCGTGTTTACAAACAAGCTATTACGTTTTTTGGTACCAATGAATCAGTGTTAACCGCGCTTACCGCATCCTTTACAGGGCTTTTTGGTTTGCATGAAAGTACACAAACGCTTGAGGCAATGAAAGAGGGCGTGTCCAAGAGTCTTGAAGACTTAGCTGATATTGGTGGGAAAGTACAAGAAGCAGCCGTTAAAGCCGGTTACGGCCCAACCATTAGAGCCGACGCTGTGAAAAAGCTTGTTGATTCAGTTGTTAATTTTCAAGAACGTTCTCGCGAAATTATTGAGGAAATGCGTGTGCTGTCGACCAAAAATGCAGAAGAAATTAGGGAATCAGTTGAAGATGGCAAGCAGCGTATGGCGAAAATTATTGAACGAGGTGGCTCACTTCCGTTATCACATAAAGTATAGGTTTCACGATTAGCTGTTATGGTTGATACAAGTGACAAAGCGCCACTAGAAGATATCATGGCTGCGATGGACGTGGTGGACACTCTCCGCCACGATCTTAGCGTAGCTGAACGCGAACTCGATGGTGAAGGACGACGCGGACGATTATTGGAACGTTTACGCGAAATGTATACTGCGCAAGGCATTGATGTGCCGGACCACATACTTGAAGAAGGTATCACTGCGCTCGAGCAAGAACGTTTTCAGTACCAAGCAATCAAACCGAGTTGGCGTACAAAATTGGCTCACATCTGGGTTGGTCGGGCTCGATGGGGCAAACCTATTGGGTTTTTGCTGGTTGTCGCCAGTGTCTTTTACGGTTATTACTTTGTGTCCGACGTGTTGCCGGAACGCAATTTGCGAGCCAATTTGCCCGATCAGGTAAACAGCGTGTTTTCCGGCATTGTTGCTGTTGCCAAGAATCCAGACGTTGTTGAACAGGCGAAGGCATTGTCAGCCAGCGCCTATCGCGCCATCGACGATGATAATTTTGATGAGGCGCAAGCGATTTTGACTAATATGCAATCGGTCAAAGACCAACTCGGTATGGACTATAGTATTCGAGTAATTTCACGTGCAAATCAAAATTCTGGTATCTGGCGTAACCCTCCTAATAACCCAACTGGCAAAAACTATTACCTGATCGTCGAAGCGGTTGATAAGGCCAATCGAGTGGTCGAACTCAATATATTGAATCAGGAAAATAATCAGACGGCAAAAACAAAGATCTGGGGATTAAGGGTTAGCGAAGAGACGTTTTACAAAGTTGCAGCGGACAAGCGCGACGATGGGATTATCCAAGCAAACCAGGTTGGCACTAAAGCAGTGGGTTATCTAAAGCCAGTATTTAGCATTCCCACCACGGGTGCAACGATTACGGAGTGGTAGGTATGTGGACCGGACTATTAGCGCTCAAAAATATAGATCAAAGCGTGCAGACAATTCGTAATGACGTTGTACGTTTAGACGCTCAGTTAGATCAATTAACATCCCAGATGGCGACCAGGCAACGACATAGAGCCAAACTTATCAACGATATCGCTGGCGTGCGTTTGGGCGAGATTGAAAGTGGAGAATTAACTGTCAGTTATACAGCCGCTGACCAGCAGGCTGCTGAACTGCTTGAGCAGCGTGAGCGAGCCCTGGTTGAACTAAATCTAAACATAGAGAACGTTAATACACGTATCGCTGACGCCGAGGATAAGCGAGACAACTTGCTCGACACCGTGAATCAAGTTTCAAATAAGATTGTTGAGTTAGAAGGTCAGGTGCAGCAGCAGTTACAAGTGGATCAGAACTACCTCACCCAATTCAAACAGGCTCAAATAGCGGAATCTATTGCTCTGGAAGCCGAGCAAAAGATGCAACGCGCTCAGGCCGATATGGCTCAGAAAGCGAAACCTTATCAAGCCGATGATTTGTTCATGTATTTATGGAACCGAGGGTATGGAACCACCGACTATGTTGGAGGGCTGTTCACACGCTTTATGGATGATTGGGTTGCTGGTGTAATTAAATATGAACCCTCAAGAGTCAATTATTGGAACCTGGTTGAAATACCGCGACGACTGGACGAGCACGCACAGAGGGTTAGTGAGGAGGCAGACGATCAGCATAGGCTGCTTCAGCAATTGGAGCTCAATGCGCTGGACATGGCCGGTGTTAAGTCATTGGAAAGTGAACTCGAAACCTCGCGTCAACAACTTGATGCTCATGATGACCATATTGAATCAATCGAGAACACCTTGAATCAATACATAGAGCGAAGAGCGCGCTTTGTTGCTGGTGACGATGACTATATCAAAGCATGTTTGCAACGAATCTCTGATTCTCTGGAACATCAGAGCCTAAATACCATTCATCACTATGTACGAGCTACCATTTCGCCGACCGATGATAAATTAGTGCTTGAACTTCAGTCCTTAGAAGATGCTTTAAGGGATGTCGAAGAAGACTTGGTTGATGTGCGGCACTTGCATCAAGCCAAGTTAAATAAGCTTAAAGAGCTAGAGAAGGTACGGCGTGATTTTAAAAACTCTCGCTTTGATGATGTGCGTTCAGGCTTTAGCAACCAGGCATTGATAAATAGCGTGCTGACGCAGTTCATGCAAGGCTTGGTGTCTGGCGCCGATGTCTGGAGGGTGATAAAGCGTAATCAACGGTATCGAAAAGTGGCTTCACGGCCCGAGTTTGGTAGTGGTGGCCTCGGTGAGATCGCCGATATTTTGGGCGATGAATTGATGCGTCAAGGTCGATCACGGAGGCGTTCTGGTCGTGGGTCGACTTGGCATTGGCCTAAACCGCGGGGCGGCGGCGGTGGGTTTAGATCACCTCGTGGTGGCGGAGGCGGTGGCTTTAAAACGGGCGGCGGCTTTTAAAAATCTCAACGCTTACTGAAATACCAAAAAAGGCCAGCATTTAGCTGGCCTTTTATTGCTTATATCGCTTACACCAGAATCTATGCTGCAAAGTTCGCAGCAGCAAAATCCCAATTGGCAATTTCCCAAAAATTCTTTAGGTACTCAGGTCGAGCGTTGCGATAGTCGACGTAGTAGGCATGTTCCCAAACGTCAACCGTTAACAATGGCGTGACAGTTTCATCGGTGATTGGTGTATCTGCATTACTCGTGTTCACAATGGCGAGTGAACCATCAGCGTTTTTTACCAACCAGGTCCAGCCAGAGCCAAAATTACCAGCCGCGCTCGCCGTGAACTTGGTTTGAAATTCAGCGAATGATCCGAATGCCGCTGTGATCGCATCCGCAAGCTCACCATTAGGCTCCCCTCCTGCGTTGGGTGCTAAACTGTTCCAATAGAAAGTATGATTCCAGATCTGCGCAGCGTTATTGAACACGCCTCCAGAACTAGAGCGAATGATTTCTTCTAGTGTTTTGTCAGCGTCTGCCGTGCCTTCAATCATTTTGTTCAAATTGGTCACATAGGCGTTGTGATGTTTACCATAATGATAATCGATTGTCTCTTCAGAAATCGTTGGCGCGAGCGCATCTCGTGCATATGGTAAAGCGGGTAATTCGATTGACATTAATGACTCCTTAAACTGTCTTGAGTTAACGATTTAATATTGTGGTGCGCGGCAGTCTATCACAGCTTCACTTTGATTTGATAAACGGAATATTGACAATTAATAGCAGCGCAATAATTAATTATCATACAAATGTGGCTTGTCATATAAATGTAAGGTAATTACAATACAATGCCAGATCTTAGCAATGAATCACGCTTTTTAAGACTGAAATTTCGACAGGTCGCCAAATTTTCTCCTTAATCCCAATTATATAATGAAAGAAAATTACAAAATAAAAAATCTTAATCGAACAAAAATTGTCGCGACCGTGGGTCCAGCATCCAGCAACATTGATGTGTTGGAAGACATGATTGTTAATGGTTGCAGTGTCTTCAGAATCAATTTCTCTCATGGTTCCCATGAGTCACACGGGGAATCGATTAGCAATATTCGCAAAGCCGCCAAGAATTTGAGCCAAAATGTTGCGATTTTGGGGGATTTACAAGGTCCGAAAATTCGCATAGGTGCAATTAAAGGCGATAGCATTGAGCTAGAAGTTGGGCAGTCTTTGTTGCTGGATTCTGATATTGATGATGACGATGGCAGTGCTGATGGCGTTAGCTACTTATGTGACACTTTGGCCGAGAGTTGTCAGCCAGGACGAATATTGATGTTAGACGATGGCCGGGTACAGTTAGAGGTTGTATCGGTCCGCGGTAATGCGATTAAAACCAAGGTGATCGCTGGTTCAAAGCTCTCTTCCCGCAAAGGATTAAACCTTAAGGGGGGAGGACTAGCCGAAGATGCACTTACTCCTAAGGATATAAAAGACATGGCCTTTGCGGCACAGCAGAATCTCGACTACATGTGCGTATCGTTTCCGTCCAAAGCACAAGATATGATGGATGCGCGAGCTAAGTTGGATTCAATAGGCTGTTCTACTAAGCTCATCGCAAAGTTAGAGCGCGCCGAGGTCGTCGAGTCAGAAGCAATCATTGATGAGATGATTAATAGCTGCGATGGTGTGATGGTAGCCCGTGGTGATTTAGCCGTAGAGGTTGGCTTTGAGTCTGTCACGTCTTATCAAAAGCAAATTGTGGCGCGCGCTCGCACCTTGAACAAGCCAGTTATTGTCGCGACGCAAATGATGGAAAGTATGATTGATTCACCGGTTCCGACTCGTGCCGAAGTGTCTGATGTGGCGAACGCGGTATTTGATTACGCCGATGCGGTTATGCTGTCTGCTGAGACCGCGGTTGGTGATTTTCCGATAGAAGTCATTCAAACGGTGTACGATGTAATTATTGCTACCGAAGAGCACGTAGCTACTCAAGTGTCCAAGCATCGCGTTGAGATAGAATTCGATTATGTCGATGAATCTATTGCAATGGCGTCGATGTATTTAGCCAATCATTTTAAGTCGGTTAAAGCTATTGTCTGTTTGACCGAATCCGGTAGCACGGCGCTTTGGATGTCGCGTATTAAAACTCATTTGCCCTTAGTCGCCATGTCACCTAAGGAAGGCACTCTTAATCGAGTTGCGCTTTATAAAGGCGTTAGATCGGCGCATTTGCCTCACAATTCTGAGCGCAATAGTCAAATGGAAGACGTGATTAAATACGTTCGCACCGCGGTGGAGTTACAAAGTGGTGATTATGTCGCAATTACGTTTGGCGACGTAGTGGGTGTCGATGGGCACACCAATACCCTAAAACTGATGCAAGTTTCTTAAGTTCGTTAGACTCCTATAGAGAAAAGGCGCTTTGAGGCGCCTTTTTGTGTTTGAAGCGGTGGATACTCGTTGAAATCTCATAATAGATGCGTATAATTCCGCGATGGAAAATATCAAACAAGCCCTCACCTTTGATGACGTCCTTTTAACGCCTGCCAAATCAAGCGTTTTGCCCCGCGACGTCGAACTATCCACACAACTTACGAAAGATATTAGGCTCGGCATTCCGCTGTTATCTGCAGCAATGGACACCGTGACAGAATCGCGTATGGCTATTTGCCTGGCGCAAGAAGGTGGCTTAAGCGTCATTCATAAAAATATGACGCCCGAGTTACAAGCAAAGAATGTGTCTCGCGTAAAAAAGTTTGAAAGTGGCGTCATTAATGATCCAATTACGGTATCACCGAATACAAGTATTGGCGACGTTATAGCGTTGACTCGTCGTCATAGGATTTCCGGTGTGCCCGTTGTCGATGGAGATAACCTGGTTGGTATTGTTACTGGGCGCGATTTGCGCTTTGAAACCCGATTGGATGAACCCGTTTCCAAAGCCATGACCCCTCAAGATAAGTTGGTTACCGTGAAAGAGGGCGCCAGCAAAGAAGAGATTCAGAGTTTATTGCATGAACACCGAATTGAGAAAGTGCTGGTTATCGATGACGCCTTCCATCTAAAAGGTCTGGTCACGGTTAAAGATATTCAAAAATCGACCGATCATCCTAATGCATCGAAGGATTCAAATGGCAATCTGCGTGTTGGGGCCGCGGTTGGTACGGGCGCGGATACCGATGAGCGTGTTGCATTATTAGCGGATGCTGGTGTTGACGTAATTGTTGTTGATACAGCACATGGTCACTCGGCCGGGGTGCTGGACGTGGTCAGCCGAGTGAAGAAAAATTTTCCGCAGATACAAGTTATAGGGGGCAACATAGCGACCGCAGCGGCGGCACTTGATCTTGCGAGAGCGGGTGCAGACGCAGTAAAAGTTGGTATTGGCCCAGGCTCAATTTGCACTACGCGCATGGTTGCAGGTGTGGGTGTTCCGCAAATTACCGCTGTCTATGATGTTGCTCAGGCACTTAAAGGAATGGGCGTTCCATTAATTGCAGATGGCGGCTTGCGTTTTTCTGGCGATATATCTAAGGCGATCGCAGCGGGTGCTAATTGTGTCATGGTGGGAGGTTTACTGGCCGGCACTGACGAAGCACCGGGTGAGATAGAATTGTACCAAGGGCGCTCGTATAAATCGTATCGCGGTATGGGGTCGATTGGCGCAATGGAGCAGGGCTCTAAGGATCGCTACTTTCAGTCTGATGAATCGGAGACCGAAAAGCTTGTGCCAGAAGGTATTGAGGGTCGAGTTCCGTATAAAGGGCCTGCGATTAACATAATTCATCAGCTCATGGGCGGCTTACGTTCCAGCATGGGTTATACCGGAAATGCAACGTTGGCTGAGATGCGTGAAAATTGCCAATTCGTGCAAATCACCAATGCTGGCGTCACCGAGTCCCACGTGCATGATGTCACCATCACTAAAGAAGCACCTAACTATAGAAGTTAACCAATTTTACGTTAATACGCAGAAGCCCAATGACTGATATCCATAGCGATAAAATCTTAATACTTGATTTTGGTTCTCAATATACTCAACTGATAGCACGCCGAGTTCGAGAGCTGGGTGTGTATTGTGAAATTTGGGCTTACGATAATGATCTTGCCACGGTGCAAGCGTTTGCACCTAAAGGGATTATCCTTTCCGGAGGTCCATCGACAGTTACCGAAGCACACACCCCCCGAGCACCAGAAGGGATTTTTGAATTGGGTGTGCCGGTACTGGGGATTTGCTATGGCTTACAATGTATGGCGGCGATGTTGGGAGGCGAGGTATCAACCTCCGATAAACGCGAATTTGGTCACGCTGATGTAGAGTTGTGCGCAGAGAATTCATTAATCAAAGAAGTGTCTCAAACAGTGTGGATGAGTCATGGTGATAAGGTAACTGCTATCCCCGAGGGATTTCAGGTCATTGCTAAATCGGCCAACGCGCCGCTTTGCGCAATCGCTGACGAGCAACGAAAATTCTATGGCGTTCAATTCCACCCAGAGGTTACCCACAGCGAGTTTGGAGAGCAGTTATTAAGTCGATTTGCTCACAACATTTGTGGGTGTGGTAATAGCTGGTCAGCCAGCAATATTATTCAAGACGCCATTCAGACAGCCCGCGAGAAAGTCGGTAATGATCGAGTAATACTTGGTTTATCGGGCGGAGTTGATTCGTCGGTGGTCGCTGCATTATTACATCAAGCGATCGGACAGCAACTTACCTGCATTTTTGTGGATAATGGGTTGTTGCGCAAGAACGAAGGCGATCAAGTTATGGAAACCTTTGCCAACAACATGGGCGTTCGAGTTATACGTGTTGATGCCGAACAGCGTTTTCTGTCTGAACTGGCGGGCGAAAGCGAACCAGAAGCTAAGCGAAAAATAATTGGCCGAGTGTTTGTTGAAATTTTTGAGGAAGAATCGAAGAAAATTGAAAACGCAAAATGGCTGGCTCAGGGAACGATCTATCCAGATGTGATCGAATCCGCCGCCTCCAAAACGGGTAAGGCCGAGGTAATCAAGTCGCATCACAATGTGGGTGGTTTACCCGATGAGATGGAACTAGATTTGTTAGAACCCTTACGCGAGCTATTTAAAGATGAAGTTCGCAAGATAGGTATCGAATTAGGCTTGCCAGCTAAGATGATTCATCGTCACCCATTCCCCGGGCCCGGGCTAGGAGTACGAATACTAGGTGAAGTAAAGAAGGAATACGCTGATGTGTTGCGTGAAGCCGATGCGATATTTATGCAGGAGCTAGACGCAACGGGCTGGTATCAAAAAACCAGTCAGGCGTTTGCCGTGTTTTTACCAGTCAAGTCAGTGGGTGTGGTTGGAGATAATCGAGCATACGACTGGGTTATTGCGCTACGTGCGGTGCAAACAATAGATTTTATGACAGCGACATGGGCGCATATTCCGTACGATATTCTAGGGCACATCTCCAATCGTATTATTAATGAAGTCCGTGGCATAAGCCGTGTTACTTACGATATATCTGGTAAGCCACCCGCAACCATCGAATGGGAATAAGGGCATAATTGTCGAGCAGTTCAGGGCAATAAAAAGGCACCAAATTTTGGCGCACACATAAGTCTCATCAGTTCCTCACATAGCTCTCATTGAGCAGACAATCTACACGGATACCATTGCGCTTCGATTAATATAATGGAGCGCAAATGTCTTCCTTTCCTGCTAATAATTCCGAGCTTTCTTCAAGTTATCCACCTACAGTCAATCTTAATTCTATTGTTCTCGTAGCTGTCTTCGCGGTGTCGACGCATTGGGGGGTCTGGCAAAGTGGTGTTTTTTCAATGGGCTGGAATACCTCGGTTGTCTGGTTTGCTATTGGACTGATGTTATTGACAAAAAATGATCAAATTGAATTGAAATACGATTGGTATTGGCTGCTGCCACTGGCTTTATTGGCGTTAAGCTTTAGTTTGTATCAAAATCCATGGTTAAAAGCGATTTGTTTTGTTTTGATGCCGATCTTAGTCGGGGTTTTCACCAGCTTCGGCCATCATGTTGCAAAGCGAAGTCAAGCTTGGAGCCTCAGGTTTATAGCCAGGCTCGTGTTGAGCACATTCAGTGTTCTACCAGCAATCCCCTCATCAGTTGTCATGGTTAAGAATGGTGTGTTTTCCAATTTGGAAGCCAGTAATCTAAGCCTGGTAAAACGTGTGCTACGCGCGCTGTTAATCTTGCTGCCGCTGATGTTTGTTATTTTACTCTTATTGTCCTCAGCAGATGACAATTTCGATTCAATGGTAGCGCGCTGGTTCAGTATGCTTGGGGAATTCTTTAATTGGTCTATCCTCGCCAAAGCGATCAGCGTTTTTGTACTCTGCGGTATTTTAATAGCCGTCGTGTCGACACTTAAGCGAACCTCGGAATGGCAAACTGAATTATCTGGTCGCACGGTGGATGACCTCATCGCTACCATCGTATTGATGGCGATTCTCCTAGTGTATATCGTTTTTTTAAACTTGCAGTTGGACTATCTACTGGTCAAGCAGTTACCAATCGAGTTTAACGATACTGAGCGTTTGGTTAAGTCAGGGTTTTGGCAGCTGTTTTTTCTCTCAATGATCAATGTGGGTTTGTTCTATTGGGTGTATAAAAATACAGGGCTTGCTGCACAGTGGGTGCTGCGCTTATACCTAATTGCCAGCACCCTTATTCTGATGTCTGCCGGTTGGCGAATGGGCTTGTACGTTTTCCACTACGGGCTGAGTTACGAAAAATTCTTCGCAAGTTATACAACGATCTATGCGCTTATTTTATTTTTCTTTTTGGGATGGTCCGTTTTTAGTAGAAAACGTAAAGACATCATTAAGTTCTTATGCATATCGTCGCTTTGGATGTTTTCGATCGCCAGCATTATGCCAGTAGAGCGTATTATTTTTACGACTAATGTCCGCCTCGCCCAGAACCAGGAATCACGGATAAATTTGTTTCATCTAAGTGATCTTTCCACCGACGTGCTGAGCTTGGCGATGAATGAGTTTAATAATGGAGGATTCAGCAATAAACGAGCATGGAGCAGTTGGTTTAGATCTCGATTTTCTCGGAATTGTATTAGACCTTGGTACGAGACTAATTTAAGCCTCGAACTTAATTGCAGAAGTGTATCGCTCGACAACTTACCCGAAGATAATTGGAAAAGGTATTAATCATTGATTTCGTCCGGTTCTTCCAGCGTCTTGATGGAGATATCGACCCAAATACCCAGTAATAGACGACAAAAAAGTGAAACTTTATTAAGAAGCGGCATAAAAGTTACTTTGCAAGGGTTTGGCGGTGCTAACATTCA
This sequence comes from Arenicella sp., assembly GCA_965230315.1. Lineage (GTDB taxonomy): Bacteria > Pseudomonadota > Gammaproteobacteria > Arenicellales > Arenicellaceae > Arenicella. Next base: position 1,098,037 of record CBDDKT010000002.1, on the reverse strand, counting down.
GGCTTAATAGTATATTCAATTGAGCTACGAAAGCTTAAAGCACGTGCGCAGCCAAACCTTAAATAAACATCAATTGGGCTTCACACTCATCGAGATCATGGTCGTGGTGATTATCATCGGTGTGATGTCAGCGGTGGTGGTCTCGTCCTTGGGTGGTAACAACGATCGTGCCGCTCGTTTACAGGCAAATCGTTTTATCGCCGTTGTCAACGAAGTTCGTGATGAAGCCATTATTGCAGGAGATAACTTTGCCTTGATTGTCGACGATGATGAAGGTACTTATCGCTTTGAGTCAACGCGTTCGCAAGATGCTGCAGCTGGAGACACCTTACTTAAAAGCCGAGTGGTCGACAAAAAAGTCACCTTGGACTGGCAGGTATTTGATGTATTCGAAGATGACCAGGATTTGGAGCCGAAGGTGTTAATCACAGCCTTAGGTGAAATCACACCATTTGAGGCGCGCTTCGAAGGAACAGAGTTGAGCTATATCGTTCAGGTTGATCAGGAAGGGCAGCTGGAACGAATAGATAAGAAAGGTGTTGGTTTCTAATGCAATTAGCACGGTCAAAAAGACGAACTGGAAAGCAAACAGGTTTTACTCTAATTGAGGTATTGGTTGCTTTGCTGATCGTATCTTTGGGTATTGTGTCGGTGATTCAAGTCACCTCACAACACGTAAGCAATATCAGTGAGCTCGAAAAGAGGATGCTCGCCTCGTGGGTGGCGAGTAACCATATCGCCGAGATTCGCCATGATGCCAAGGTCAATAAAATAAGCAGTGGTGGTGAAACCGAGCGCTATGAAATGGGTGGTTACGAATGGCGATCGAGAGCAAAAATTGAGGAAACCGATGTCGAGCGTGTGTTTCTATTAACGGTGGAGGTTTCCGATGATAATAGTGCGGAAAGAAGAGTCTACGCCAGCATGACCAGTGCGGTTACCGATCGGTTGTTATGACCATGAGAAAACGTAACTTCATTCGGCGTTCGGTTGGCTTTACTCTGATTGAAATCATGGTGGCGGTCGCAATTTTCGCTGTGATAGCCAGCATTGTTGGGCCAGCCTTGATTCAATTTCTGGACATTCGCGAACGTGCAGGTGCTAAGCAAGAACAGCTAGAAGGACTGCAAAAAACCTTCCTCTTTTTGGCCAATGATTTGCGTTACGCGAGTAATCGCTTAGGTAAAGACGAATTTGGTGATCCGGCCGATGCCACAATGGTTGTCGGTGATGATAGTTTGATTGATTTAACCACAGCCTATCCGGATTTAAATCTGGGAGGATTGGGAGTGCCGAGAAGGGTAAGCTGGAGACTGGAAGAGGGAGTGTTGCAACGAATTCAATCTCCGGTTATGGACCCAGATAGCGATACTCGCGCATTAAAACAGTCGATATTAAGTGATGTTAGAGATGTAGAAATAGAGCTTAGTATCGTGCAAGACGGGCGCGATAATACCAGTAAGAAATGGGATGAGCAGACTCGACTACCAGACAAAATAATGGTCACGATAATAATGGAGAATAAGACTGAATACAGTCGTATATTTACCATGCTCGGAGGCGACACGCTTGACGCGGTCGCCGCTAGTCTGAATTCTAGTCAACCGGATGGTGGTGGTCCGGGGGGTGATGCTGGCGACGTAGTGGAAGGAGGAACTTCACCATCTCGTGGGTCCAGCCCAAGGGTACCCGTTCAACCAAACTCAAATGAAAACTAAATCGATAACCACCAGGCCAAAATTTATTAGGCCATCAAATACCAAGCTAACAAAGACGCATGGCTGCAAACCTATACAGCGCCAGCGCGGTGTGGTGTTGATTGTTGTGATATTAGCGATTGTTCTGATGGTTACACTGTTGGCTATCATGATCGAAGATCAGCATATTTTTATTCGTCGACTTGGAAACCAAAACGTAGCGGAGCAGGGCTATCAATACTCGCAGGGTTTGAATGCTTGGGCTGAGCGAGTGCTCAATGATGACGCAAACCGCACCATAGATCACCTTGATGAAAAGTGGGCAAAATTTGGTCGGCCGGAAGAAGAGTCAGAAGCCGATAGCGGGGGAGATCAGTCGGAATCATTCTCACTGGATCGAAGCACAGAAAGGGCGCTCGAAGAGGAAGAAGAAGAGGATGCGATCATCGATTTTGGTATAGACGGGCTTGAAGTTTCGATTGATGATCTTCAAGGACGCTTTAATCTCAATAACTTGGCGGCTAAAGAACCGCAAGTGGCTGCTGGCCAGAAACGCATATTTCTAAATTTGTTGGAGTTACTCGAAGTAGGTGAATTTGACGAGCGAGATCGCCTGCACGGAGCGTTGGTAGATTGGATTGATGAAAATGATTTGGCAGGCCCAAATGGGTTTGAGAGCGGGGACTATGGGGGTAAGCGTACGCCGTATTTTGCCGCAGACCAAAAGCTCAGCTCTATTGGTGAGCTGCGTTTTGTTGAGGGCTTTACTCAAGAAGTCATTAACAAACTCAGGCCCTATGTCGCTGTGCTACCGGTTGAGAATGCGCGGATTAATATTAACACTACGTCGCCTGAAGTCCTGGCGAGCCTGAGTAATGCTACCGTGTCAGACGTCACATCGGTGACTGCCTTTTTGGCGCGAAGGTTAGAGCCAGGGTTTCAGGGTTTCAGCCAGATTCAGGATGCCGAAACTGCTATTATCGGTGTATCGGCAATTAATGCCCAAGCGGTACCTGGAATGATGCAAGTAAATAGCCAGTTCTTTCAAATAAATGCCAAGATAAGTTTAGGTGCTCGTGTTTTTTGTACCGAATCGTTGGTATTACGCGAAAGCGCTGGCCCTGATGGTGGAACAACACCAAAGGTAAGCGTATTGAGCCGTCAACATAATACGCTTTGTGAAGAACAAAGCCCAATATCAGCAGATAGCGATGAAGATTTATCTTAAATTAGAAGCACCCTATGAGTGGATTAGAGTTAGCGCTAAAACGGTAGTTGCTTTTGGTGAGGTGCCTGAATTAGGAGATTACCCGATCGGCGACGAGGAAGAAGTGATCGGTGTGATATCGGGTGAATGGGTGACTACCCATACGGTTGATCTGCCTGCAAAAACTCGTAAGCAATTTAACGCAGCTTTGCCATATTCATTGGAAGAGTCAATCTCTGAGGATGTGGAGAATATGCATTTTGTTTGCCCCAGTTGGAAAGCGGGTGAGAAAACTCGGGTATCGGTTGTTTCTAAATCGAAGATGATTGAGTGGCAGCATCTTGCGACAGAATATCGTTTACCAATAAAACAGTTGGTACCAGATCATTCACTGGTTCCATTTCACGAAGCCGCAGACTGCTCAATAGCGTTACTTGGTGGTGAGATACTCGCCAATCATCGTAATGGTGAGGGAGTGACCATCGATCAAGACTTTATCGACGTTTGGCTGATGGATATTGCCACAAGTGACGTTATCGCGGTAAACGATGAATCGCTCACTGAGAAACTGATTGCCGCGCATCCCGATCGTGATTTTCGATTTTGGGCTTTTGGAAACAAGCTGGCCCATTGGCTAGAGTATGAACAAGCACTTTCCATCGATCTATGGTCGGATGTGTTTCGACCACGGGTTAGTCGCCGGAGCAAGGCCATTTATGCGGTACCCCTTGCGCTAGTGCTGCTCAGTATTGTCGTCAAATTCGGTTATGACTCTTATCGCTATTTCTCGTTACACGCGGAAATTTCAGCGGTACACCAAGAATCACAGCAAATACTCAAAAATAGGTTTCCGGTGTTTAATAATGTTGCGCCAGGTACCGAAAGAGAGATGATGGAACGTGCAGTCGCACGCATAGGTGGCCCAGATAAGTCAAAAAGTTTGCATAACGTGCTTGCCAGAACATCGGCAATTTTGGCCCAACAGCGTGTCAGTTTGAGTGATATTGCTTATCGAAATCAGGAGCTTGTTATTACCTGCTTTTTAAATGATTTTTCACAAGTCGATTTGTTAACAAAGCGATTTAATCAACGACCAGATCTCAGTGCACAGTTACAATCGTCCGCGTCTGAAGATGGAAGAATAATTGCGAGTTACAGCATTAAACAAACATAAGATTGACTCATGGATTCTATAAAAAAATATTGGGCTGAATTGCAACCCCGAGAACGCTTGATCTTGGCTTGGGGAGGGCTTGTCGTTGCGCTAATACTTTTATACGCCCTTCTATTTCAGCCCCTGTATCGAGCAATTGCGCACATGGAATCGGTACTTCCAGATTTGCGTAGCAATTTAGTTTGGATGCGCCAAACCGATGAGTTAATGGAGTTAGGCGGTAATGTGCCGGTTAACCAGGCGTCTGAAGGCGCCAATGAGTCGTTGTTGTCAATTGTTGAATCAACCGCAAGGCGTGCACAAATAAGGAAGTCAATTCAGCAGATGGTGCCGGTTAGTGACAATAAAGAAGTGCGGGTTGTGTTAGAAGATGCGGACTTCAATCAGTGGTTAATCTGGGTCGACACACTTTATAAACGCTACGGAGTTGATATTCGCCAGGTTACGGCTGAGCGTGACGACGATAAACCCAACATTGCTGAAATAAGAGTGACCTTCTTTCGAGTAAACGATGCGCAGAAATCGTGATGAGAATTGCGTTGCTTTAGGGGCTGCTTAAACTAGTCGTGCATAAAAAAACCGCCATCTAAAAGGCGGTTTTTCACTTTGTCAGGCGTTTATCAATGTCAGATTAAACCAAACAACTTATTATCGATCTTTTCTATTTTGATTGTTCAATCATGTAGTCAACGATTACTCTGATATTATCGTCGCTTAGTGACGCATTGCCGCCTTTCGCTGGCATCGCATTGATGCCGTTGATGGCATTTTCATATAAGGTGTCAGTTCCTTTTGCGAGACGTGCCGTCCAGTCAGATATGGTGCCAGTTACAGGTGCTCCAGCGGCGCCGGTGGCATGGCATGCAGCACAACTTGCGTACATATCCTCAACTGACATTTCAACTGCAGCTACCGGTGCTGCTGCAACCGTCGTGGCAGAAAACTTGCCAACCGGAGCGATGCGTTGCGCGGTAGCTTGAGTATTCTCACGATCGCTACGTTCATCCAACTTGGCGTTTACATCGCTCGCCGCAAAAGACGCTAATATCGCGATGATAATGGTCAGCACCGTCATAGCAATAATCATAATGATAAATAGACGGCTAAACGTGGAATCGTTCATTTGCTCTTCGCTCATTGGAGTACCTTTTTAAATAATATAAGTAGCTATCAGTTGTAGCGACAATAGTTCGTGTTACTTAACATTTGTTGTGTTAAATGCCAACCAGCCGACTGGGCGTATCGCAAACGTGCGATGAAAAAATCGACTCAGCTCAAAATCGGTGGCGATTATAGCCCATCTGTTTATTTGGAAAAACATATTTAATCGGGATTTACACGATAAATATTGGCTTTTACCACCTTAATGTCGAGATTGGCTAGCCCTTAAATAGTGACCCCAGTATTCCTCTAATGACACGGCGACCTAATTGAGAGCCAATCGAACGCGCTGCACTGGCAACAAATGCTTCAGCTGGTGTCTGACGAGATGAACGGCGTCGTGGTTTCGATGCTTTCTCAGAAGCTTTACGAGCCAGCTCTTCTTTTTCGATCGCTTCCTCCTTCGCTGCGTTCATTTCGGCTCGTTTAGCCAGCATTTCATAGGCTGATTCGCGGTCAAGGGCCTGGTCATAGCGCCCTCTGTATGGGGAGCGACCCAGTTGTTCTTTACGTTCAGTGTCGCTCATAGGACCAATGCGAGATTCCGGGGGACGCACTAATACTCGTTCGACCTGAGTTGGAATGCCTTCTTCATCGAGCGTACTTACCAATGCTTCACCAACGCCAAGTTCGGTAATCACTGCGCCAGTATCGATCTCAGGGTTGGCTCTGAAGGTGTTGGCTACGGTGCGAACCGCTTTTTGATCTTTTGGAGTAAATGCTCTCAGAGCATGTTGTATCTTTAAGCCCAGTTGACCAAGGATTTCTTCCGGCACGTCTAGTGGGCTTTGCGATATAAAGTATATACCGACACCCTTTGACCGAATCAGACGAACAACTTGTTCGATTTTGTCGACTAATACTTTTGGCGCATCGTCGAACAGTAAATGAGCTTCATCGAAAAACATCACGAATTTTGGTTTATCCGCATCACCCACTTCGGGTAAGGTCTCGAATAGTTCAGACAATAGCCACAGCAGAAAAGTCGAGTAGAGTTTGGGCGAACTTTGGATTAACTTGCTTGCGTCTAATATATTAATCACTCCGCGACCTGAGAAGTCCTGGCTCATAAGGTCGCGCAATTCAATCGCGGGCTCGCCTAACAAGAACTCTGCGCCTTGCTCTTCGAGCACCAACAAGCCACGCTGAATGGCTCCGATACTGGCGGTAGAGATATTGCCGTATTCTGATTTTAATTCAGCTCGATTGTCACCCATCCAAATCAACATTGATCGAAGATCTTTTAAATCTAAAATTAGTAAGCCTTGATCATCAGCTATTTTGAAGCATGAATATAAAATCCCGGTTTGAGTTTCATTCAATTCGAGCAAATTAGAGAGCAATAAGGGCCCAATTTCACTTACCGTGGTGCGAATAGGGTGGCCTTGTTTACCAAATAAGTCCCAAAACACGACTGGGCTCGGGTTCATTTGGTAGTCATCGATGCCGATTGTTTCTATGCGCTCGTCAATTTTCGGGTGGGGTTTGGCGGGCTTACCGACTCCGGACACGTCACCTTTCACATCGGCTAGAAATACGGGAACACCAATTTTTGAAAAATTTTCCGCGAGAATTTGTAAGGTTACTGTTTTGCCGGTACCGGTAGCGCCAGCGACCATGCCGTGGCGGTTCGCCATGGCCGCATTCATGAATACAGTTTGCTGGCCGTTACCGCCGATAAGTAATTGGTTTGATTCAGACATAGTTCACTTTAAAAGATAACGTAAATTGATTTTGTTTTTGATTAGGTTTACGAGCCTTTGTGCGGACGTGGGCTTTGCCCCTTTAATCCTGCAGCGTGGATACGTTAGCATAAGTTGAGAAACGCCTCTAACGGTTTCTGGTTTGCAATTTAGCCGTCTAGTCTTTACATTGTAGCCATGACGGGCCCTTTGCAAGGTTTTTGCTTGCGCCTATTATATAGTGCGTACAATAAACTCAATAAATATTAACGGTTTATAAAGGTAATGGCTTTTGTTGAGGTGGCTCTTAACTTTGGACAATTACGGCCAAGTGTTTTAATACATTTTTGAATTATCGAACGACCGATTATGTGCCCAAGGGGGGCTCGAAAGGAAATATGCGAATAGTCATTTTAGAAGACGATCTCGATCAAGCCGACTTGCTCGTTGCATGGCTTGAAGAAGCGGGCCATCAATGTGATGTATTCCATGACGGGAATTCATTTATTCGAGCTTATAAGCAAGATAGCTATGATTTAGCCTTGCTCGATTGGATGGTCCCGAAGTTGTCCGGTATTGAGGTGTTACAACACCTGCGTGAACATGTTGATTCGGTAGTGCCCGTAGTTTTTATTACTCAGCGCGACGCCGAGGAGGATATTGTGCAAGCACTTGAAGCCGGTGCCGATGATTATATGGCTAAGCCCGTGCGTCATAAAGAAACCATGGCTCGGGTAAACGCAATCGCCCGACGAATGGGGTTTGGCGATAACAATACGTCCGATAATTACAGTTTTCCTCCTTTTAAAATCGATACTCGATTGAGGCAGATTACACTCGATGACGCCATAGTAGAGATGACGCAAAAAGAGTACGAATTAACATTGTTTTTGTTCAAAAACCTGGGCCGCGTCATTTCACGTGGTCACTTACTTGAAATGGTTTGGGGAACGAGTTCTAAACTCAACACTCGTACCGTGGACACGCATGTCAGTCGATTACGCACAAAACTGAAACTTGATGAGCAAGAGCATTGGCAGCTGACATCAGTGTATAGGCATGGCTATCGCCTTGAAAACATTAAATAATTATGGGTTTATATTGTGAGAATATAGGCTGTAATAGAACTATGGGTTATTGTTAGCCGTAATCCAAATAGACACCACAAGAGCTTATTATGTCTGAGAAGAATAAACGATCATCGGCCGAGGTGATCAACCCCGGTTTAGGAGATATAGAAAAAGTTAGGGATATATTATTTGGTAAGTATGTCGCCAGTTTCGAACAACGCTTTGCTGAATTGGAATCTCGCTTAGAGGCCGATGTCGATCAGCTCAAAGACAAATTAAGCGATAAAATTGCCAGTATGGATAGTGCAGTAAATGATTCGCTGGCCCGCCTTGATAAACAAATTACAAAAGAGAAGTCGGTTCGAGATTCTGAATTACATGCATTGCAAAATACGCTGCATGAAGCTGAAGCCGCACTGCAGAATGCGATCGCGACAATGGAAGATCAAGCTAATCAAGACCTTGCATCAGTCAGGGCTTCGTTAGAGGAGAGCCATCAAGATTTGATGGATCGTGCACTTGCAACACAAGCCGAACTAAGTGCTCAAATAGATGCACAAAAAGAGGAATTGCAAAACGATAAGGTTGGTCGCCAATCGTTGGCATTGATGCTTGATGAAGTGGCCATTAAATTGCGTGGAAGCTAATCCAGCGATCCAATAGCGAGCGTCTATTGCGATGAGCCAAATTGAAGAACTGCGTCAGATAATCGTCGGGGCTAATGCTGAGGAGCTGGCAGAGCTAAAACAACGTATTGAAGATGTTGAAAGTCGGACTAGGGACGTATCTGAAGTTCTCGCACCGGCAATTAGAGAGTCTGATAAACAGGCTTTGGTCTCGTCATTACAAGCACCCGTTTCTCTCAGTCTTAAACAAGCGATTCGGTCCGAGCCTCAGGATTACGCCGAAATTTTGTATCCGGTTATGGCACCTTCGATTCGACGTGCTATCTCCCAAGCCATTTCTTCGTTGTTGGTTACCATTAACAAGACCATGGAATCTGCAACCTCAGTTAAAGGTATTAAGACACGAATACAATCTATACGTACCGGTGTTCCTTATGCTGAGCTGGCATTACGACAGTCCTTACTCTATCGAGTTGAACACGTTTATTTGATTGATCGTGAGTCTGGTTTGCAAATTGCCGAAGTGACGTCGCAAGATACTCAAAGTCTCGATGGTGATGCAGTGAGCGCGATGTTCTCTGCGATTCAGAGTTTTGTTCAAGATTCTTTTTCGCGTGATCGCTCGGCATTACTGACTGACTTAAAGGTGGGTGATCACAATGTTTGGGTGGCCAACGGGCCGAAATTGATGTTGGCCTGCGTTATTTTAGGCGATGCTCCCGAAGGTCTGAAAGATGACTTGTACGATGCCTTGTACAAGATTCGCACCGATTACGCTAACCCGATAGCCGAATTTGATGGCGACATAGAACGCTTTGAGGGTGTTCAAAGTATTATGCAGCCGCTATTGCAGCTGCGTTTACGAGAAGGAGAGAATTCAGCCAGCGAGCCTTCAAATGCAACCAGTATTGCATTTACTGTATTGGGCCTATTGTTGTTGTACTTTGCCTATCAATGGTTTGCCAGTAATAATAAGTTATCGACGGTAGAGTATTATTTACGACAAGCTCCCGGGATTGCCACAACCGATGTCTATTGGGATGACGGCAAGTTGGTTGTTGAAGGTCTTAAAGATCCCGATGCAAAAATACCGTATGGCACTTTTGAGGCCTACGGTATTGAGCGAGATGTGTTTGAATTTCAGATGATTCCGTTTCGCTCCTTAGAGGTTGATATGGAGCTGCAGCGTTTTCGAAACGAATTAAGTCTCCCATCGGGTGTGTACCTCTCACTTCGAAATAACAAAATATATTTATATGGTGAGGCCCCAATTCAATGGCTCAATTCGAATACGGCCCGTATTAGGCAGCTAGCCGCTGACGGCAGAATCACCATTTCGGCTTTGTCGGCCTCGTATGAGTCAGTATCAGATCTACTAAGAGCCAACTTCGGTGAGCAGGCGCTGAAGGGAATTCGTATGTTGAGCGTGGCGCGTGATAATCAAACCGTATTAGAAATTGGCGGTACACTTGGCGCCGACTCCCTCGCATTAATGAGTGCGCTATTTGCGGGAAATCACTGGGTGGTTGTTACCGCGAAGCAATCTGCCAACGAGTTAAATATCGGCACTCAGGTTACTCCAGAATAACCGCGATCACGTCATAGCTTCTCCGTTTTCAGTATTTCAATTATCAATAGTAAGATTTTTCTAAAGGTCTGATGAAAAAGAAAAAAATCTGTATGGTTGGCGACTTTTCGGTGGGCAAAACAAGCCTAACGCAAAAATTTGTAAACAATGTCTTCTCTGAAAAGTATCTCACCACAATCGGCGTTAAGATCGATACTGCCATGGTTGGTGACACCAAGTTAATTGTTTGGGATGTCGCTGGCCGGGATTCACTCTCTCCGATTAATTCAAGTTACTTAGTTGGGGCTACTGGGATTGTTCTTGTTGCTGATGGCACTCGAGCTAATACGGTGAGCGACCTCGCAGGGATCTGGGATACGGTGACAAGTAGAATTGGCGAGGTACCAGTTGTTGTGGCCCTAAACAAGGCCGACTTGGGCGACTGGTTTATTAGCGACCAGAACTACGCGTACTTTTCTGACCGGGGCTGGGATGTATTTTCCACCAGCGCTAAAGATGGAAGAAACGTCGAGCAGATGTTTGGCGCCTTAGTTAGCAAAATTTAAATTGGCAAAACACGCGATTCATTATGCAAGATCCAGATCTACAACAACTGATTAGCGAGCAGCTTTTTGACAAGCTTGAACTCGCTTACTTTTGTGTTGATCGATCAATGAACGTCACCGCTTATTCCGAGAGTTTAAGTCGTTATGGTTATGATTCTGTGTCGATTGGAGTTCCCATAGAGGATTGCGTCGATTTTATGATTGGCCTGGATGTTAATACCAAGTTAGATTTACCCATGGTGGAAAGCCCATCGGGCACGCCTATTGCGGTGGCCCTTTTGCCGGCGAGTGATCAGTTGACTGTGCTTATCTCAAATGCATCAAAGAGCGCGGAGCAGCGCCAAATGTTGCAGCAAACAGCGAATGAAAATGAGTTATTGCTGGAGCAACAAGAGAAGCTGATGAGTCAGCTCGAGAACGCATCGAGAGAATTAGAAAGCAAGAACCGAGAGTTGCAAGAGGCATCGCGATTGCAAACCAGTTTTTTGTCGGGTGTGTCCCACGAGTTTAGAACCCCGTTAGCATCTATTATTGGCTATACAAATCTGGTTCGAGAAGATCTAACGCGTGGCAATGACAAAGGCGATAACCCTGGGGCACAATCAAACGAGCTCAGTAATCAAAACGCCGCGCACTTGCGCGCGGTTCAGCGGTCGAGCAAGCATTTGTTATCTCTGATTGAAAACCTGCTTGATCACGGCAAATTGGATTCTAATGCGATTATCATACACCCGAAACCCATCGATTTATCAGAACTGTTTGATGACGTGGTGCTATTGCTTAAGCCGTTGAGCGATGCCAAAAATATTCGACTAAATTGTGATTTTAAACTCGGTAAATCAGCAGCTGCGGTGATGGATGATAGTCGACTACGGCAGTGTTTGGTGAACCTGGTAGGGAATGCGATAAAGTTTACCGATAGCGGGTCGGTCGCATTGAACGCCAGCTTAATTGATGAACGGCTCTCAATAACGGTTATCGATACTGGACTTGGTATTAGCGTTGAAGACCTTAATAAGATTCGTTTGCCCTTTTGGCAAGCAGCCGATACAGGAAAAGCCGGAACTGGTTTAGGCTTAACCATCACCGAGCGCATTATTGAATTGATGGGTGGCGAGTTAGAAATTGAATCGCAGCTAGGCAAAGGGACCTGTGTGTCGTTCGAAATACCCGCGCCCATGGTACTCGAACAAGCGAACGATGAGATCTTATCGGTGCGCGGCAAGAAGGTTCTATTGGCGGAGGACGATATGGATATCGCGGATTTGGTATCGATGATGATGTCCGAACATGGGGTACACGTCACTCATGTTGAAAATGGAGAGTTAGCCCTGAGCGCACTGCAAGAAGCAAAATTTGATCTAGTGCTGATGGACATCAATATGCCCGTTATGAGTGGCTACCAAGCATTAGAAAAATTGAAGGGGTCTAATAACAGAACTCCGGTTGTAATAATGAGTGCCTCTGCGGTTGAGACTGATCGTCTTAAGGCCGAGCAGCTGGGTTGCTACGACTACTTGATTAAGCCTGTTGACATAAACGACATTTTTCAAATTATGAACCGCGTTGTAGCTTGAATAACCAGCGCCAATGCTTTTTAAATTCACAAATTATCAGTCATCATTATGAATGCTATCGAATCATCTCAAATACAAGCACTAAAACTGCGTTACAAAGCTAGCATTGCCGACAAAATTGAACTTATTCAGCAACAAATAAACTCTATATCAGCATCCTCCGGCGATGCCAATTCGATCGAAGAAGCGCATCAAGTTTTGCACAAGTTGGCCGGTTCCTCGGGCATGTATGGCTACGACGATATAAATCTTTTGTGCCGAGAAGTTATGTCTCAATTCGCTGGACTAGACGTAGACGACACAGTGAAGGCGCTTAATCAGATTGTTGAGTTGCTGGAACAACATCGTTAGACTGTTGGAAGGCCCGAGCGTTCTTGGTAATGAGTACGGTGAGGGTTTTGATTTTTTAGACAATTAGTGCGTCTTAACTGGGGATGAATTATGCGTTGGCGTGGACGAAGACAAAGCAGAAATGTGGAAGATAGGAGAGGCCGATCGATGGTTCGGTCAAAGCGTGGTGTTGGTGGAGGCGCTGCCATTGTGTTAATACTCGCCGGATTGTTTTTTGGCGAGGATGTGCAAAAAGTATTATCGCTCTTTGTTGGGTCTCAAAATCAACAAACCCAGCAACAAGCTCCGAGAACCAGTCGTGCTCAAAATGATGAAGCGGCTCAGTTTGTCAGCACAATACTCGCAGAAACTGAAGATACTTGGAACGCTGTGTTTGCTCAATCAGGTCAACGCTATCAGCCGCCGGTTTTGGTTCTGTACGAAGATCAGGTCGACTCGGCATGCGGGCGAAACTCTTCCGCTTCAGGTCCTTTTTATTGTCCAGGCGACTATAAAATCTATATCGATTTGAGCTTTATGAATGAGCTCGCGCGCATGGGGGCTCCTGGAGATTTTGCGTTTGCCTATGTAATTGCACACGAAGTAGGGCACCATATTCAAAACATCGTTGGTATCGCGAGCGATGTGCGACAACAACAGGCGCGATCATCGAAAGCGCAAGCTAATGCCTTGTCTGTAAAGATGGAATTGCAAGCCGATTGCTTTGCTGGTATTTGGATAAATCACACCGAGAAAAGAAGTGCCATCTTGGAAGCCGGCGATATTGAAGAAGGTATGCGCGCAGCAGAGGCTGTGGGTGATGATACGCTAATGCGCCGAGCTGGTCGCGCACCTAGGCGAGAGAATTTTACGCATGGCAGTTCCAAAGAGCGCATACAATGGTTCCAACAAGGAATGAGGACGGGCAATATTCAATCCTGCCAGACCTTCGGCTAACTACCCGAGAACTCTTTATTCGGGAATTGAATATGGTTGCTCAGTTGCGAGTCTCAACTGCGGCCCCGATTCACAGTCGAGTAAACCCTGAGCGAATTCGCGTCGAATGACTGCGAGTACTATTTTCTCCGAGTTGGATGCGCAAACAATATTGCCTGCATTTTTGCCTTCCAATGAAATTTTCTCGCCAGATACTAAATTGGTGTCTGATTCCGATTCTATGTTGCACACGAACATGCGTTGTTTAAGTTTGCCGAGATAGTGCATTCGTGCAACGATTTCTTGTCCTGTATAACACCCTTTTTTGAAGTTAATGCCGCCCAACAGATCCAGATTGACCATTTGAGGCACGAACATCTCCGTGTTTTTAGCGTTAATACAGGGTTCGCCAGCCCGTATCGAGCTGCTTTTCCACGCTGCAGATTCTCGCCCTTGAAGCTCGCCAAGCAAATCGACCAATAAAACTCGATCACCATAGTGCAGAGTATGTACAGAATTATCGACTCGCAATGAAAAACGGTCTAAGCCGGATGTATGGTTCATTGTTCCCACGCAACTGGCCACCGTAAGTTCTTCAATGACCACTTTGCTCCTCATCACATACATACGAAGTCTTTTAATCGTGGCATCAGTGACACTTTTATCAATGGTGGCGTAGATTGCGTCAGCGTGCTTCCACAGCTGGAATAAAGCCAGCAATCGTCCTTTAGGATTACAGTACCCACTGTACTGCCACTGGTTGTCTAGCGTACTAATGTCATTACTTAGTTGGCCTTGCAGAAAGCTCTCAGCATCGGCTCCGCTGAATTTAACAATACTTATGTTAGGAATAGCGAGATAGTTCGGGTTTGCGCTCATAAAACGTCAGTAGAGTGATTAATTGCTAAACTCAGGCATGCTATCATTGCGTCAACTGAAAATCATTAATAGTTAACCTGGATTGCGGGGTCAGAGAAACCCATGAGTAAGACCACTAAAAAACAACAGTATGCAGAGGCCGTTGATACCGAGAGTGAAACACAAAATCAAAGTTCTGAACACCAAGCCTCGTCAGAGTTGTTGAAGAAAGAAATAAATGGCCCTAAAGGCCTCGAGCCGACTCGTTATGGTGACTGGGAGTCGAAGGGGCGTTGTTATGATTTCTAGCAGATTACCAAAATACACAAGCCTCGCTTGAGCTAATACCCTTTTAGATAGTCGCCTATATCCGACACTGCTCAATAATCGCAAAATATCCCTCGTTTTTCGCAGCTTGAATCGGTATTTATTAAATAAATTCCCATTAAAGTCCTAAGTTTGTTGTGTTCCGTCTGCCACTTCTACAGCACATGTTGTAGAATGCGAACCAGTCTAGAGACAGGCTGCATTTGTTTTTAAACGAATGACCACTATCGTGTTCGGTCTGTTCACTACAAGAATTCTCAACAATTCAAAAAGAGTAACTCTGATATGCAAAAAGAGAGACCCCTATCGCCTCATTTGACGGTGTATAAACCTCAGATCACCATGGTTTTGTCCATCACGCATCGAATCATGGGGTCATTCCTCGCAATTAGTACCCCTGTTTTAATCTATTGGTTAATGAGTATCGCGGCGGGTCCAGAAGCTTATGAGCAATTGCAAGCCTATTTTTCGCACTGGTTCGCCAAGCTATTTCTGTTGGCGTGGGCCTTCGCATTCTATTACCACATGTGCAATGGCGTGAGGCATTTATTCTGGGATGTTGGTCAGGGGTATGAAATCGAAACTCTCTATAAATCGGGGTACATGGTTGTTGCTAGCGCAACCGTATTAACGCTTGCGACAGTTTTCTTTGCGCTTAACGGAGGTGCCTAATGAAATTCAGAAGCCCTTTATCTCAAGCAACTGGCTTAGGTTCAGCGAAACATGGTTTTTCTCATTGGTGGTGGCAGCGTGTTACCGCAATTGCACTTATCCCGATGGGGCTTTGGTTTGTGATTTCAGTGCTTTGCTTAGCGGGTGGTACGCACGCAGAGGCACAACAATGGTTGAGCTCTCCAATTAACGCAACGATCGTTTTATTGTTCACCCTAACAGCCCTATTTCATGCACAAACCGGATTACAGGTTGTTATCGAAGACTACGTTCCTACTAAATGGATTAACCTGGTCTTATTGTTAAGCACAAAATTTGCTGCAGTCGTAATGGCTGTGTTAGCCGTTGTGGCGGTATTAAAAGTTTCGGTAGGAGGCTAAATCGTGAAAGGCGATTATCAAATTATTGATCACTCATTTGATGTAGTGGTCGTTGGCGCCGGTGGCGCTGGATTACGTGCAACTTTCGGCATGGCGTCAGCCGGTTTGTCTACCGCTTGCCTGACCAAGGTATTTCCAACTCGAAGCCATACGGTGGCTGCACAAGGTGGTATGAGTGCAGCATTGGGTAATATGGGAGAGGACGATTGGCGTTTTCACATGTATGACACAGTAAAAGGATCGGATTGGTTGGGAGACCAAGATTCGATTGAATATATGTGTCGCAATGCACCCGCCGCCGTCTACGAGTTAGAGCATTATGGTGTACCGTTTTCCCGTACCGAGGATGGTAAAATTTATCAACGTGCATTTGGTGGTATGACGACTCATTACGGTGAGGGTCAGGCACTGCGCACCTGTGCGGCGGCTGATCGAACCGGTCATGCTATTTTGCACACTCTATATCAACAAGCGCTTAAGCATGATGCTCAGTTCTTCATTGAGTTTTTTGCGCTAGACCTGATTATGGAAGATGGCGAATGCAAAGGCGTAATGGCGATGGATATGGCTACAGGCATCATCCATCGTTATCGAGCCAAGCAAGTTGTACTTGCAACGGGTGGTTATGGCCGATCATACTTTTCAGCTACGTCGGCCCATACCTGTACCGGAGATGGTAACGCGATGGTGTTACGCGCAGGTCTGCCATTGCAAGATATGGAATTCGTACAATTTCACCCAACTGGAATCTATGGCGCAGGTTGTTTGATCACCGAAGGTGCTCGTGGCGAAGGTGGTTATCTCACCAATTCCGAAGGGGAGCGTTTTATGGAGCGCTATGCACCGAATGCGAAAGATTTGGCATCGCGTGACGTGGTGTCTCGTTCGATGACGATCGAGATTAACGAGGGTCGTGGTGTTGGTCCTGATAAAGATCACATTCACCTGCATCTCGAGCACCTCGGTGCTGAGTTGTTGGAAGAGCGCTTGCCAGGTATCTCTGAGTCGGCGAAAATTTTTGCCGGTGTCGATGTAACAAAAGAACCGATTCCGGTATTACCGACTGTCCATTACAACATGGGGGGTATCCCAACTAACTATCATGGTGAAGTACTTACCCTTAAAGATGGAGACCCGGACAGTGTCGTACCTGGCCTGATGGCTATTGGTGAAGCCGCCTGTGTTTCGGTACATGGAGCCAATCGATTAGGGTCAAATTCCTTGCTCGATTTGATTGTATTTGGCCGAGCCGCAGCGCTGCGTGCCAAGGATACCGTTGACCCGAGTGAGCCAATGTCGGGGTTTGCTGCTGATGCTGGTGACGCCACACTCGAGCGTATTGATAAATTACGTTACGCAGACGGATCACGTTCAACCGCCGAGATTCGTTTAGAAATGCAGCGAACCATGCAAGCGCATTGCGCGGTATTTCGTACCGGTGAGGTCATGAATGAAGGTGTGAAAAAACTCGCCGCGACAGCCGCAACTTTTGCGGACGTTAAGACGACCGACCGAGGCCTGATTTGGAATACCGATCTGATCGAGACACTCGAGCTCGAGAATTTGTTAAGCCAAGCGGTTGTAACTATGAATTCGGCAGCAAATCGTGATGAAAGTCGCGGCGCGCATGCACGTGATGATTTGCCTGATCGCGATGATGAAAATTGGATGAAGCACACGCTAACTTGGTGTGATGAGCAACACAATACTAAGATTGATTTCCGTCCAGTGCACGCTTATACCATGACCGACGACGTGGAATACATAAAACCAAAACCGCGTGTTTACTAGGGATTTAAGAGGATAAAATAATGGCTGAATTTACTTTACCAAAGAATTCTAAAATTCAAAAAGGCAAGCATTTTCCAGCGCCAGAAGGCGCTACCAATGTTCGTTCTTTCAAAATTTACCGTTGGTCTCCTGATGATGACCAAAATCCGCATACCGATACGTACGATATTGACATGGATGCGTGTGGGCCAATGGTGTTAGACGCACTGATCAAAATCAAAAATGAAATTGATCCAACATTAACCTTTCGCCGATCCTGCCGCGAAGGTATCTGTGGTTCATGTGCTATGAATATTGACGGCACTAATACCCTCGCATGTACAAAAGGTGTAGAGGAGTGCAAAGGCGACGTGGCGGTGTACCCATTACCACATATGTCGGTCGTAAAAGATCTGGTGCCAGACATGACTCACTTTTACGCGCAATATGCCTCAGTTGAGCCTTGGTTAAAAACCAAAACTCCCGTGTCATTAGCCGCTGAGCGTTTGCAGTCTAAAGAAGATCGCGAAAAGCTCGATGGTCTCTACGAATGTATTCTATGCGCATGTTGTTCTACATCGTGCCCAAGTTACTGGTGGAATAGTGATAAGTACTTAGGTCCGGCGATTCTTCTGCAAAGCTATCGTTGGTTGGCCGACAGTCGTGACGAGGCAACTGGAGAACGTTTGGATGCATTGGAAGATCCATTTAAGCTCTATCGTTGTCACACCATTATGAATTGCACCAATACTTGCCCTAAGGGTTTAAATCCAGGAAAAGCGATAGGTGAAATTAAAAAAATGATCGCGGAGCGTTCACTCTAATTTTTAGACTACGTAAATGCTAAATGAAAAACAGCTAGTTTGGCGCTGCCGCCGCGGTGTTCGAGAGTTGGATGTATTGTTCGGGCGTTTTTTAAACAATAGTTATCCAACCTTGAGCAAGGCTGAACAAGCAGATTTTCAGCGCCTGCTAGAAGTGCAGGACCCCATTATTATGGATTGGTTGATGGGGCGTTATTCTGCTGGCGACGCCGGTTTGGATGACATTATCCAGAAGCTAAAAACATTATCGGGTTTATAAGCACATCCTATTGTACAGAGTTTATTTCGCCAGAAGTTTCAATCGTAATAAGTCTTCAAGTTATCTTGCAACACGGCTTAGCTAGCAATAAGCGAAATCAAAAATTCATCAGACTGGCTCGAATATTAAATTAGCTTGCAAGAGCTTAATACGGAGTTGAATCGGCGAAGCTTTCCACAATTAACTTAGTTAGGTATTTGTGTAAGGCCGAGTTCTTTGTTCTGACATGCTGAACCAGCGACAAGGCGTCAATCTTCAAGTTGATCAGGTCTTCTAATGGTTTACTTACGAAGTGGTCGCTCACCAGTGTCGAATCCATTAACCGGTCCGAGGCGATCATTAACATATCGGTTTTGCGTAGAGTTTCAAGACATACTAAAAGATTGGTTGTCAGAAACGGAACATTCGAAAGAATGCCAAACGATGCAAACAGCTTTTGCATCTCTTCACGGGTGGTTTCAAAATTCGGAAAATAGACCGCCATGTGTTGATACTGTCTGCGCTGTTCTAAGGTTATATGTTCAACAGAAGCGAGAGGGTGATCTTTGCGCATGTAAAGTACAGGCTTGATATTCATCAGCTTGTGTGTAACAAAATCGTCGCTGAACTGGTTCTTTGCTACGATCGCAAAGTCCAGGTTCCCGGAGCGCAAGCGGTCTTCCCATTTATCGTCAATATTTTGACTAATCAACATTATCTTAGGCGCATTTTGCCTAAGATTATTAATAAAGTTCGGCATGCCAACACTGGCCGACGTGCCTAATGTCGCAAGAGATATCGTGGCCGCCGTATTTGCCGGATCAAACTCCTGGTTAGTCACCATCAGTTCGGTTAGTTGGTTTAAAATATTATTGACAGGCTTTTCTAACTCCAGCGTTTTTGGCGTAGGGGTGAGACCGTGTGACGAGCGTACAAACAATTCGTCATCAATTAGATTACGTAATCTGTTTAAGGTTTTGCTCATCGCAGGTTGTGTAACAAACAGTCTTTCGGCAGCCCGAGTGACATTTTTTTCTTGCATTAAGACCTGAAACGCAACCAATAGATTTAAGTCTATCCTCGATAATGGATCTTGCATACTCTCCCCAAGTACCAGTCGAATACGGTGATTCGTATTGCTTTATTCCATAATTTTAAGTTATGGAGATGAGGAAATAAATAGCTAATTTATTATAGCTAAGGGATTTATACTGCAGCCTGTTGCGAGTTAGTTATTGCTCCATTCCGGTACAGGCGCGTGACCAACGAAATTATTCGGCGTCAGAATCGTGTCTCTGGCATGCTCTTTAATTTCGGGGTAGTCTCGCGTGTAATGCAGGCCACGACTTTCCTTTCGCGTCAGTGCGCACTCGATGGTTAACTCGGCGATGGTCGCGAGGTTGCGAAGTTCAATCAAGTCATTGTTAACCCGGAAGTTTCCATAGTATTCAATGATCTCTTCTTGCAATAAATTTATGCGGTTACGCGCACGTTCCAAGCGTTTATTAGTTCTTACAATGCCGACATAATCCCACATGAAACGACGAAGCTCGTCCCAGTTATGCGATACCACTATTCGTTCATCTGAGTCAGAAACTTGACTTTCATCCCACTCAGGTAAATCAGGTAATGTATTGTCATCATTTTTTAATCGCTGACGTATATCATCGGCCGCTGATTCGGCGATGACGAGACACTCCAACAATGAATTACTTGCCAGTCGATTCGCTCCATGCAACCCAGTACAACTGCTTTCACCTACTGCATACAAGCGTTTCAAATCTGTTCGGCCTCGCAAGTCTGTCAGAATTCCACCACAGGTATAGTGCGCTGCGGGAACCACGGGAATGGGTTGAGAGGTCATGTCGTAGCCATAATTTTGGCAGCTTTCAGCAATATTGGGAAAGTGATCCAAAATAAATGCTTTGCCTTTGTGACTGATGTCTAAGTAGACCGAGTCGAAACCGCCTTTCTTCATTTCATAGTCGATCGCGCGAGCAACGATGTCTCTGGGTGCCAGCTCCGCTAATTCGTGATGATCGTCCATAAATCGATCGCCATTCGGCAGTCTAAGTAGCCCACCTTCACCTCGCACGGCTTCGGATATAAGTGATCCTTTCGCGTATGGGTGATAGAGGCAAGTTGGATGGAACTGAACGAACTCCATGTTCGCAATACGACAGCCAGCTCGCCACGCCATGGCAATGCCATCGCCTGTCGATGTGTCCGGGTTAGTGGTGTATAGATAGGCCTTGGACGCGCCACCGGTTGATAAAACTACTGAGCGAGCACCAAATGTTTTTACAATATTGTTGTTTACATCTAAGGCATACGCGCCAAAGCAGCGAGTTCCATATTCACCTTTTAGTTTTTGCGATGTGATCAGATCTATCGCAATATGGTACTCGAGAATTGTCACATTGGGCAGTGCGCGAACATGCTGCTCCAGTGTTGTCTCGACTTCGCGACCGGTGGCATCTTTAGCGTGAATGACTCTCCGGTGAGAATGACCACCTTCGCGAGTTAAATGGTATTCACTGTCTTCGCCATCGTATTCGGCGCCGTCGACCAACGTAAACTTGACCCCTTTTTCGACCAACCAGTTGATTGCGTCTGGAGCACCTTCAACGATCTTTTTTACCGCTGCGTCTTTACATAAATCGGCACCGGCATTATGGGTGTCATCAATATGAGAATCAAAATTGTCATCGCTATCGAGAACGGCGGCTATCCCACCTTGAGCATATAAACTTGAGCCTTCTGTGAGTTCACACTTTGACAGCAGTGTGATTGAAATATCGTCCTGGGACAGGCGCAGTGCCAAACTTAGGCCAGCGGCACCGCCGCCAACGATTAATACATCTGAATACTGGGTTGTCATGAAGCTTGAAAGTGCGGTAGCAAATATAGAAGTCATTGCAGTATAGCTCAGAGGTTTACATATTGGAGTGGTAAATTTCCTTTAAAACATTGGCAGAATAACTTAGGCATTGGCTCTAGGGTTTGTTAAAATGCCGCGTCGTGGGAAGCGGCTCTTGCTGCCGCTCTCATATTATGTGGCTACGACAGAAAACGATGTTGGGCCCACCGCTAAACTTTTTGAAGGACGTCATGTCGCACGATATTACAAAATTACGCAATTTTTCTATTATTGCTCATATTGACCACGGTAAGTCCACGTTGGCAGATCGCTTTATCCATGTCTGTGGTGGTTTGAGCGATCGAGAAATGGAAGAACAAGTGCTTGATTCGATGGATATTGAGCGCGAGCGTGGGATTACTATTAAGGCGCAAAGCGTGGCTCTGCATTACACAGCGAAAGATGGTGAGACCTATCAGCTTAATATGATTGATACCCCGGGGCACGTCGATTTTTCGTACGAAGTGTCGCGCTCACTTACCGCATGTGAAGGTGCGTTATTGGTGGTCGACGCCTCGCAAGGTGTTGAAGCTCAGACCGTTGCAAACTGTTATACCGCTGTAGACTTAGGCCTGGAAGTGCTTCCGGTATTAAATAAAATTGATCTTCCAGCGGCGGATGTTGATCGCGTCAGCGAAGAAATTGAGGACGTGGTGGGTATCGATTGCTCCGGTGCACTGCATGTGAGTGCTAAGAGTGGAATCGGCGTGGAAGATTTGCTTGAACAGATTGTTACCGAGCTGCCTGCGCCTGAGGGCGACTCGGATGCGCCACTCTCAGCCCTGATCATGGACTCTTGGTTTGATAATTATCTGGGAACCGTTTCGCTAATTCGCGTGGTGTCTGGCACAATCAGGAAACGCGACCGAATTAAAATGATGTCGAGTGGCATCGAGTACGGGGTCGAAGACCTAGGTATTTTTACTCCAAAGCGGTTGCCAAAAGATCAGCTGAATGTTGGGGAAGTAGGCTATTTAATTTCCGGAGTGAAAGACATCAGTGGCGCCAAAGTTGGGGACACGATTACCTTGGCTAAACATGGAGTAGAAGAGCCATTGGGTGGCTTTCAGGAAGTTCAACCCAGAGTTTTCGCAGGCCTTTACCCCATTAACTCGGCGGATTATGACTCCTTTCGTGATGCCCTTGGTAAACTCCGTTTAAATGATGCATCGCTGGTTTACGACCCCGAAGTATCCGATGCCTTGGGTCTTGGTTTTCGCTGTGGCTTTCTCGGAATGTTGCACATGGAGATCATTCAGGAGCGCTTAGAGCGCGAATATGATATGGATCTTATTACCACTGCGCCCACAGTGGTTTACCAAGTTGAATTAAAAGGTGGCGAGGTGATTGAGGTGGATAACCCGTCGGCGCTACCTGATTTATCAAAGATAGAAGAAATTCGTGAGCCAATCATCGACGCTAATATGTTGATGCCCGAAGAGTACATTGGCGCCGTAATGACGCTGTGTATGGAGAAACGGGGTATTCAGAAGAACATCCAATACCTCGGACGTCAAGTTATGCTGCATTTTGAGCTACCTCTGAATGAGGTTGTTATGGACTTTTTTGATCGACTTAAATCGGTCAGTCGCGGCTATGCCTCATTGGATTACAGTATTAAAGAATATCGCGCCACCGATATGGTTAAAGTTGACGTCTTGATTAATGGTGATCCGGTTGACCCACTCGCGATATTGGTTCATCGCGAGCAATCAATCTATCGGGGGCGTGAACTGGTAAAACGCATGCGAGAATTGATACCAAGGCAGATGTTTGATGTTGCTATTCAGGCGGCAATTGGTTCAAAAATTATTTCTCGTGAAACCGTGAAGGCGCTACGTAAAAACGTCACAGCTAAGTGTTATGGTGGCGATTTGTCACGTAAGCGCAAGTTATTGGAAAAACAAAAAGAAGGTAAGAAACGCATGAAGCAAATTGGTTCTGTTGAAATACCACAAGAGGCGTTCTTAGCAGTGCTTAAGACGACCGGTGACTAATGATGTTTGAAATAATATTATTTACCTTGGTGTGCGTATGCGCATTAGTCGTATTTGTTTGTCGCTTTGTGTTTCCAGGCATTGCCCGACGCCAGCAAGAACCGTGGTATCTGGACTACGCGAGATCTTTTCTGCCTGTTTTATTATTGGTGTTTTTACTGCGCGGTTTTGTCGCCGAACCATTTCGCATTCCGTCTGGGTCAATGTTGCCAACCTTGGAAATTGGCGATTTTATTTTAGTGAACAAGTATAACTATGGATTGCGTTTGCCTATTACGCACACCAAAATACTGAGCATAAACGAACCTGAACGCGGTGACGTAGTGGTCTTTCGTTATCCACCGAAACCGAGTCAGAATTATATTAAACGGTTGATAGGTTTGCCGGGTGATGAAATCGTTTATCGCGATCAAACTTTGTATGTCAATGGTAAAAAAATTGTGTCAACGCCAATGGATGACTATATTCAAGAGCGCACAACTCAACCGCAACATCGTTTTGAGCAAATTATTTCTACCGGTGCCGAAGATGGCAAATCCGTCGCATTTTCCACATTACTTAATAAGCGTTCTAGCCGTAATGCCAATGCTGGAAAATGGCGTGTACCCGAGGGGCATTACTTTATGATGGGCGATAATCGAGATAATAGCGCCGATAGTCGCAGCCGCAGTTTTACCTTTGTGCCGGATGATAATATTGTAGGTGAGGCATTCTTTGTTTGGATGAGCTTTGGTACGGCTACTGGCAGTGGTGTCGATGTTGAGCGAATTGGTGCAGACATCAAAGCGCGTGAAGTCGAAATAACGACTAATTAGCCTTTCGTCCATCAGCAATGTTATTCTGTGTATCCCTATGATTTTGGAGAGAAAAATGAACAATAAGCCAGAATTTAGCAGTAATACGCCATTTCGCATTATTTCGCGCCAAGGTGGTTGGACCTTTTGGAGTTTGACATTTACTCTCAGCGTGATTTCGTTTTTCAGCTATATCGGTATGCAGTTGGTTCCTATCTACAGTGGCAATGCAAATATCGAAAATGCCATGGAGCGAAGTGTTGAGGGCGCTAACTTAAAAACGGTCGGTAGGGCGCAAATCATAAAGAAAATGAACCAACAACTCTATCTGGACGGAAGTCATAAGTTGTTGAATTATAAAGAAGATTTGAAAATTAAGCGTAGCCGCAGTAAGTTTACCTTGCAAGTGGCTTATGAGCGCAAAGTACCCATTTTGAGCAATATTAATCTGGTGGTGTCTTTTGACCCTATGCTCGAATGTGATTTCACCGGTAGATGCGATAAAAAATAATGCGTTTAAGCATTGTTAGAGATCTGGTTTTGAGTTTTGAATAAATTGTCGGCCTTGATGCGCAAACTCGATCATGAGTTCACAGATACATCATTATTATCGCTTGCATTAACACATCGAAGCCGAGGTTCAAACAATTACGAGCGACTCGAGTTTTTAGGTGACAGTATTCTTGGCTTTGTGGTCGCTGATTGGCTTTACAGCCACTATCCCAGATTGGCGGAAGGGAAGCTAAGTCGAATGCGTTCAAGTTTGGTTAGAAAGGAGACCTTGGCTATTGTTGCTCGCGAACTTGGCATTAGCGACTTTCTTATTTTGGGTGAAGGAGAGTTAAAGAGCGGTGGTTTTAATCGTGATTCAATCTTGGCGGATACGGTAGAAAGCTTGATTGGTGCATTGTATCTGGATGCCGGCTTTGATGTGGCGAGTCACTTTATCCATAAAAACTTCAAAACACAATTTGATGGTATTTCTGAGCAATCTACCTTCAAAGACGCCAAGAGTAAGTTGCAAGAAGCAATGCAGAAACAAGGTTACGATCTACCAAGCTATGAAATTGTGGAAACGCGCGGCGAACAACACGAGCAGCAGTTCACCGTGGAGTGCGCTTTATTAGAATTAAATTTAAATAGTCGCGCAACCGCTCGTTCACGCCGAGGTGCCGAACAAACAGCCGCAGAGCAAGTGCTAAGTTTATTTCTTGATTCAAATTTTAATAAATTGAGAAAAGTTTGATGAGTAAAGACTTTAAATTCGGATTTGTCACGATTATCGGAAAACCGAACGCGGGTAAATCAACACTGATGAACCGAATCATTGGACAAAAGATAAGTATTACATCGCACCGACCACAAACCACACGTCACCGCATTCTGGGAATTCATACCGATCAAGAAAAGCAGGTGGTATTTGTCGATACGCCTGGTATTCATTCAGTATTAAAGAAATCGAATCGTAAGACGATTAATCGTGTAATTAATAAAACAGCCATATCCAGCATCGATGGCGTCGATGCGATTTGTTTTATGATAACGGCGACTGGTTGGACCGAAGACGATAAGCATGTCTTACAGTCGTTACGAGACGTAAAGATCCCGGTTATCCTGGTTATCAACAAGCTCGATAAATTGAAATCAGTGAACGATGTTTTACCGTTGATCGCTGAATCAGCCGACTTGTACGAGTTTACTGAAATCGTACCTATTTGTGCGATTTCGAAGTCAGGCAATGACAATGTTGATCGTTTGATGGACGTGCTTACTTCCTACTTACCTAATCAGCAAGCTGGTTTCGATGAAGATCAAATTACCGATCGAAGCTTTCGGTTTTTGGTGTCCGAGCTCGTTCGTGAGCAATTGTTTCGTCGATTAGGTGATGAGTTGCCCTACGCAACCGCAGTTGAAGTGGTTGATTTTCAGATGCAAGATGACAAGGTTCAAATTGGAGCCGATATTTGGGTAGAAAAAGACTCGCATAAAGCAATGGTCATCGGTAAGCGTGGAGAAGCCTTAAAGAATATTGGTACCTATGCGCGTAAGAATTGTGAAACTTTATTAGAAAAGAAAGTATTTTTGGAATTGTTTGTGAAGGTGCGCTCAGGATGGTCCGATAATGCCCGAGATTTGTATAGCTTGGGCTACGATGAAGATCTCAAGTAGTTATTAAGAGTTAGCGGTTTAATCGTGCGCGTTCATCATCAACGAGCCTATGTTTTGGTTAATAGGCCCTATAGCGAAACATCCTGGATTAGCGAAATATTTACTCGGGACTATGGTCGACTCGCCTTGATAGCAAAGGGAGCAAGAAGGATAAAATCCAAATTAAAGGGCGCGCTGTTACCGTTTCAACCCATATTAGTCAGCTGGACAGGCAAGGGAGAAGTACCCACCTTGACATCAGCCGAAATAGATCAAACCGATTATAAGATAATGGATCATGAATTAATGGGTGACGCGTTAGTGTGTGGCTTTTATTGTAACGAGTTGATTGTCAATCTGCTTCACCGACACGATCCACATGCGCTACTTTTTGATCGATATCACACCACAATCATGGCCTTATCTGAAGCACGGAGCGAGGAAGTACTGCCATTAGTGCTGAGAAAATTTGAACAGGTAGTGATGAAAGAAACCGGCTATCAAATCAATTTTGATTTCGAGGCCGATGGAAAAACCAAGATCGAGGACCATAGTTTTTATCGTTATCAACCCACCCAAGGGTTTGTTCGATTGGCGTCCGCTCAACCAATGTCCTTTAGTGGCCGGGTTATCAAATCGCTAAACACCCAAAGTCGCATAAGTCTAAGTATCGAAGAAGTATCTCAAGGAAAGCAGTTGATGCGTGATATATTGGGGCAAACATTAGGTCGGAAACCAATTGTCAGCCGTGAGCTTTTCTTCCCAAAAGGGCGGTGATGGTTGGGATGCGCGTCTTTCAGTCAAGCGGCGAACGCAGGCGACTCTATCTTAATTACTTTTTGATTTAAAAATGTCGGAACATCATACAATTCAATTGGGCGTGAACGTCGATCATATTGCAACGTTACGTGAAGCACGAGGTACTACCTACCCTGATCCCATGCAGGCCGCTGACATTGCACGCAAAGCGGGAGCCGATGGTATCACTGTGCACTTGCGAGAAGACCGTCGTCACATTCAGGACCATGATGTTTATAGTATTCGAGGTAACATAAGCTTACCGATGAATTTTGAGATGGCAGCGACCTCTGAAATGCTGAAAATCGCGCAAACGATCAAGCCGGCTGAGTGCTGTATCGTTCCAGAAAAGCGTGCTGAGTTGACAACAGAAGGCGGTTTAAACGTGCTGAGTAACATGATCGAACTGGGCGATTATGTTGGTGCCTTGCAAGAACATGGAATTAAAGTTTCATTGTTCATTGACCCCGATGAAGAGCAAATAAATGCCTGTAAAGAGCTGGGTGTTGATATCGTTGAGTTGCATACTGGTATGTATGCTGATTGCGGAGAAGATCAGCGTGATGCGGAACTGTATAGGATTGAAGAAAGTGCCAGAATTGCTCACAATCTTGGTATTCAAGTTAATGCTGGCCACGGTTTGCATTATCAAAATGTCGTCAGGGTCGCCAGAATACCCGAGCTGGTTTGTTTGAATATAGGTCATTCAATCGTCGCTCGAGCAGCGATGACGGGTTTTTACGAAGCCGTGTTCGCTATGAAGCAAATAATGATAGGGGCACGTTTAGAAGCTGAAGGCGAGGGGACCTAAAATGCTCGATTGCTTTATTGAGATTAGATTTCTTTCTTATACAGCTTGTAGAGCTTCATAACTTTCTTTATGTAATCTTCGGTTTCCTCATACGGGGGAACTCCATTATATTTACTAACCGCACCAGCCCCCGCGTTATACGCTGCCAAGGACAGGCGTTTGTCACTATCGTAGCGCTCCATTAGATCTTTAATGTGCTGTACACCTGCCTCGATATTGCGATTTGGATTAAAATGGTCTTGTTTTAGTTGATAGCTTGACGCCGTTGCGGGCATCAATTGCATTAAGCCCATCGCACCCGCATGAGAAAGTGCGTATCGGTCGAATGCAGATTCAACATGAATAACGGCCTTAATAAAGCTTGGTTCTAAGTCATACTTGAGAGCGGTATTGACGATCAAGGCGTCGTATTGGGATTTGATCGTTCTCGCATGATAAGGAGAATTCCGTCCTCCGGAGCGATAAGGTTTGGTCGAATAACTCTTTTTTAATTTATAGCCCGGTTTTTTGATACGGCTATCCGTAATGATCTTACTGCCATTCGGCGTTTCATATACGTATACCGCGGCGATTGATGATTCCGCTAGAGCAAGGCCAAACAGAGAAAGGCTTATAATTGTTAAGATTCGTGACAGCATATTGTATTTGTAATAACCACGTATTTTACTAGGTCTAATAGTGTAATCGACGATGGGTTGATAACGGTTGCTATGTTAAAGTCTCGATAATAGGTTTAAATACTACTAAATTTACCAGCTAACAACGACTTTAATGTTGATTACGCTTGTTTAATTAGTAACTTACGATTCACAGAACATTATTATGCCATCATTTGATATTGTATCCGAGATTGATAAACCCGAACTTACCAACGGTTTACATCAAGCAAATAAAGAGCTGAGTACCCGTTTTGACTTTAAGGGTACTGATGCTCGCGTCGAATTGTCCGCTGCAACATTAACTGTGTTTGCCGATAACGATTTTCAGGTTCGCCAAGCAGTAGATGTGTTGTGTGAGAAGCTGGCAAAGCGAGGTTTAGATTTATCGTGTCTACACTATCAAGAAATTGAAGAAATAGGCGGCGGTAAAGCGCGACAAGTGATCGACTTAAAAGAAGGCATTGATTCTGAACTGGGTCGTAAATTAGTGAAACAGATTAAAGACAAAAAACTTAAGGTACAGACCGCAATTCAGGGTGATCAGCTTCGCGTTACAGGAAAAATGAGAGACGATTTACAGCAAGTAATCGCATTTTTACGAGAAGCAGACGTCGGCATTCCTTTGCAATTTAATAATTTCAGAGATTGATGAATCGCCCCTTAAGAACCATAACGAATTAAACTAACCGGCAAAGATTCGATAAGAACCTTGGCCAAAAAATTATCAACAATTGGAATTATCATGATTAAGCAGTTAAAAGCGAAACTACATCAAGTCAATCTCGTAAAGAGATTGCTGCTCACTTTGATTACCGCCTGCGGCATTACTGCTTTTAGCGCAGGTGCGGCAACGCCGGCAGAAGATATCGAGCGGGTACGTACAGAGTTAACCAAAATGATCCCACCTGCACAAAACGCTGAGATCGTAGAGACACCCGCAGAAAATGTGTATCGTATGGAGTTTCAAGGCAATTTTGCCTATGTGTATGTCTCAGGAGACCATGTGCTGATCGGTGAATTGCTCAATACCAAAGAGCAGGTTAATTTGGGCGATGTTGCTCAAGCTGAGCGAGTCGCAGAAGTCATTGACGATGTCTCTACCGACAAAATGATTGTGTTTGGGCCGCAAGATGCAAAGCGACACATTACAGTATTTACTGATATTGATTGCGGCTATTGTCGTAAGTTGCATAACGAAGTTACGGATCTTACCGATGCTGGAATTCAAGTGCGATATCTTGCTTTTCCGCGTGCAGGCGTGGGGTCAGCTAGCCATAAGAAATATGTTTCTGTTTGGTGTAACGATGATCAACAATCGGCGATGACAACCGCGAAATCGGGTGGTGCGGTGCCAGCGGCAACCTGTGAAAACCCAGTGACAGAAACGTATAATTTGGGTCAGCAAGTTGGCGTTCGAGGCACTCCGACCATTATTTTTGATGATGGCACCTTAACTCCGGGTTATTTGCCATCGGCTGAGCTTATCCGCCGTTTAGGAATCGAAAAGGACGCATCATAATCGTCATGATTTGAGGGTAGTCGCTTAAGCAATACCCACTAAAAAAGGAGCCATGGGGCTCCTTTTTTTTCGCCGAGAATGAGGTATTGGCTACCTAGCGTTCTAGAAGTTCGAACTTTCCTTCCTTCTCTGCCCACTCATCAGCGTCTTCTAGCGCAGGCTTCTTCTCAGTAATTACTGGCCAAATAGCAGAAAGTTCTTCGTTAAGCTCGAGATAGTGCTCATCCTTACTTTCTAAATCATCATCGGCAACAATCGCGCCAACCGGGCACTCAGGTTCGCATAAGCTGCAATCAATGCATTCTTCAGGGTCAATAACCAAAAAGTTGGGGCCTTCATGGAAGCAGTCAACTGGGCATACTTCAACGCAGTCTGTGTACTTACACTTAATGCATTCTTCTTTTACAACATAGGTCATTGGTTTCTCCGCGTCTTTCTATTAGCGATGATTCTTAAGCAGCGCGTATTTTATGGGCAAGGCGATGCTAAATCAATCGGGTTTGACTCGTTAATTTAAGGTCGATTTAAGCTCATACAAGAGGTCCAATGCTTGTCGAGCAGTGAGTTCATCAGGGTCTATTGACTTTAACCTTTGCTCTAGCACATTTTCGTGAATGGGTGCAGGCGAGGAAAAGTCCATACTGTGTTGATGCGATTGGCTGGATAGTGCTTTACTGGCTTCGTTCTCTAGCGCACGTAACTTATCTTCGGCGGTGTGAAGTACTGCGTTTGGTAAACCCGCTAGGCGGGCAACCTGTATGCCGTAACTTTGATTGGCAGGTCCATCTTTCACATGGTACATAAATACAATGTCCTGACCGTGCTCTACCGCGTCTAAGTGCAAATTATTAACGTCATCTAACTGTTCTGCCAGTTCTGTGATTTCAAAATAATGTGTTGCAAATAAGCTATAGGCTTTGAGTCGTTTAGCCAAATCGAGTGCACAGGCCCATGCCAGTGAGAGACCGTCGTAAGTACTTGTTCCTCGGCCAATTTCATCTACGAGCACGAGGCTGTTTTCGGTTGCGTTGCGGAGTATATTCGCCATTTCGGTCATCTCCACCATAAAGGTAGAGCGGCCACCCGCAAGATCATCGGCGGCGCCAATTCGCGTAAATATGCGATCTATCGGGCCAATGGTTACCGAACTGGCGGGTACGTAGCTACCCGTATAAGCCAACAACACTATTAATGCGTTTTGGCGCATGAAAGTACTCTTACCGCCCATATTGGGGCCGGTAATAACATGCATGCGAGTGTCAGTATTAAGTTCTAAATCATTTGCGATAAACGGCTGAGATTGATTTGCTTCAACCACTGGGTGACGACCTTCAACGATTTCGATACCCGTGTGCTCGATCAACGTTGGGCAGCAGAAATTGAGCGCCACAGCCCGCTCAGCAAAATTGCTGAGCACGTCCAGTTGCGCTAGAGATTGTGCCATGGCCTGCATTTCCAATAGCTCGGGTTGCAATTGATCAATAACGTTTTGGTATAATTGTTTTTCGCGAGCTAATGCTTTCTCACGCGCACTAAGTACTTTGTCTTCGTATTCTTTTAATTCATCAGTAATAAAACGCTCAGCGTTTTTCAAGGTTTGACGTCGAATATAGTGCTCAGGCACATCGCTTGCCTGCGCTTTGCTTGTCTCAATGTAGAAGCCGTGAACCCGATTATATTTAACCCTCAGTGTTGCGATGCCGGTTTGTTCTCTCTCTCGTTGTTCGAGCTCGACTAAAAATTCGCCTGTGTTTTTGCTGAGCGTGTGGAGCTCTTCGAATTGGGCATCGAATTCAGGACGAATTACGCCACCGTCTCTAATAACGGCGGCTGGTTCATCCAATATCGCCGCATCTAAAAGTTGTTGAGGTTGAGTAAAGGGGCCTAGTTTACTGCTTAGTTTGGTTAGTAGATCTGTATCGGCGCTGGTAAGTAAATTGCTTAGCGCGGGTAGGCAATGCAGCGCCTGACGCAAACGCACTAAATCACGTGGCCGAGCGTTGTTTAACGCAATACGTGTCAGAATGCGCTCTATATCACCGCATTTTCTAAGTAAATCATATACGCGGATCTGATCTATGCGCTCGATAAATTCGCCCACCGCGAGTTGTCTGGAACGGAGTATGTTCCTGTCAGAAATTGGTCCGTGTAACCACCGCCTCAGCAGTCGTGCCCCCATTGGGTTGGCGCATTTGTCCATTAAGGCAACCAAGGTAAATTCTCGGCCCCCCGATAAATTAGTCTCGATCTCGAGATTTTGCCGACTTGCGGCATCGATGATCAGAAAGTCACTTTTTTGCGATATGCTGAAGTCGTTGATATGCGGCATCGAGTCGTACTGCATATCTTTGGTATATTGCAATAATGCCCCGGCGGCTGAAACCGCCAAAGGGAAATCTTGACAGCCATACGCAACCAGATTCTTCGTGTTGAATTGTCGACACAAAAGTTCGTTAGCCACATCGAAGTCGAAATACCAGTTTGGCACCGAGCGTGTAGAGATTCCTGTCGATGCTTCGCTGACCGATGAATTTTGTTCCGGCACCAGCAGTTCAGCCGGTTGTATGCGCTTTAGCTCTGAGTAAAGTTGATCTAAGTCATCCAGTTGTTGGGCTTTGAAATGACCTAATGACAATTCCATCGTAGCAATAGCGTAGATTCCATCTCGCTGATAAACAGCGGCGAGCGTATTATCACGTCTTTCATCCAGTAGGCTGTCTTCGACCAGTGTTCCGGGGGTGACCACTCTAACCACTTTGCGTTCTACCGGGCCTTTGCTGGTAGCCGGATCGCCGATCTGCTCTGCGATTGCGACTGAGCGACCTAGCTTTACTAATTTGGCCAGATATTGATCTAAACTGTGAAATGGCACACCTGCCATCGGTATGGGTTCGCCGCCAGACTTGCCGCGTTGCGTGAGGGTAATATCTAAAAGGCGAGCAGCAAGCTCAGCGTCACCATAAAACAGTTCGTAGAAATCCCCCATTCGATATAAAACGAGAGTGTCCGGGTATTCGGCTTTAATCCCAAGATATTGTTGCATCATGGGAGTATGCTGCGATTGGTTTTTAGGTGACACCGTAGAATTCATCGGTAATTATAGCGTTTCGGTAGCGTTAGTTTTTTAGAGTCTAGCGGCGAAGAGCTCACCCGCATCATTTAATATTGCTAAGCATGTGATTTAGCTTTTCATGAACCTTTGGGGTTCCTGCAATGACGTTACCTGATTTTTCCGCATTCGTGTCACCAGAGAGGTCGGTCACCAATCCACCGGCCTCACGAATCAATAAGGCTCCGGCTGCGATATCCCAGTCTTGCAAACCGAACTCCCAGAAGCCGTCATACCGACCACAGGCCACATAAGCAAGATCAAGCACCGAGGACCCGGTTCGATGTATGCTTTGAGCCCGAGGTAAAAGGGCCGCGAAGGTTTTAAGCCAAAGCTTTGTTTCGGCGCCGTCACGATAGGGAAAACCGGTGCATAATAGTGAGTCTGATAAACGGCTAGTATCAGAAACTCGAATACGTCGGCCTTCCAATTGGGCACCGCCTCCCTTGCGTGCCGTGAATAATTCATTCCGAAGGGCGTCGTATACAACGGCAACAACCGCTTCGCCCTGATGTTTTAGAGCAATTGAAACGCAGCAATGGGGGTGACCGTGAAGAAAATTATGTGTGCCATCCATCGGATCGATAAGCCAGCAGTAGTCGCTCTGGCGGCCAAGGTCGCCGGCTTCTTCGCTGACAATATTAAACTCTGGGTAACTGCTGTCGAGGTATTCAATAATGGTGCGTTCAGCCGCTACATCAATTTCAGATACCAATTCAGTACGATTACGAGTTCCGACTTTTTTATTTACTTTGACGCGGTCCAACTGAGTGATGTTTTGCGTAATAATTTTGCCTGCTTCAAGCGCCGCTGCTGTGGCAACGTTTAACGCGCCAGCCATAAGGTTGGATTCCATTGAGAAGTCCCAGAGAATAAGTTGTAAAGAACAGCGCGCATTGTAACGGCCTGAGCAACACAATAAAAGATCTAGAAGCAGTTCTATTTAATCTTCAATCGGCGGTTCAAGAGTTTTTACATGTTTCCGTTGCCGGTAATGAGTTAGAATGCGCGAAATAAGCATCATATTCATTTCTGTATCACGATTTACTACTATGAGTGGCGAACAACAAGCTATTGACAAAGCTAATCAAACGGCAAAAACCGACGCGAGACTGTCTTCTCTGGCACAGATTAGAATTGTACTGGTGGAGCCTACTCACCCAGGTAATATAGGTTCGGTCGCAAGGGCGATGAAGACGATGGGATTGTCGAAATTAATCTTGGTTAGTCCAAAGAAATTTCCGCATTACGAAGCGACTAAATTGGCCGCAGGTGCCGAGAGTGTATTGCTTGACGCTGAGGTTGTAGAATCAACCGATCAGGCTGTTAATGAATGTACGATGGTTCTTGGAACATCGGTTCGTGATCGTGAAGTGAGCTGGCCTACCTTCAGCCCTCGTGAGACAGCGGCAAGAGTGGACCAACATATTGATCTGGATCAGCATAAAGTCGCTATTTTGTTTGGCCGTGAGAGCAGTGGTTTGACAAATGCGGAATTAGATATGTGCCAGGCGCAGATTCGGATTTCTGCTAACGAAGAATACAGCTCATTAAATCTAGCAAGCGCAGTGCAAATCATTGCGTATGAGCTGCGAATGCAATTTTTAGCTGCCACCCAAGGTCCTGGAACAGATAGCGAATGGGTTTCTCCAGCCAAAGAACGCCAGCTTGCTGCAACCAAATTTCAAAAAGATGGTCATATTCAGCACTTGCAAAAAACGTTGGAGTCACTAGATTTTATTAAAGCTAAGCCGCCAACGGTGTTAATGCGAAAATTGACACGTCTTTACAGCAAGGCAGACTTGACGGTAGAAGAAGTTCAAATATTGCGTGGTATTTTGTCCGCCATGCAATCTCAAATAGACGCAGCGCAGGCTGAGTGACTAAATTATGTTTGCACGATTAAGAGAAGATATTGGCGTAGTGTTTGACCGTGATCCCGCGGCCAGACATGCACTCGAGATTTTAACCACGTATCCCGGAGTGCATGCGATTTTGTTTCATCGCTTATCCAATGCGTGCTGGCGCATTGGCTTGAAGTGGCCAGCGCGTTTCATCGCTCATTTTTCACGCTGGGTCACCGGTATTGAAATTCACCCAGGTGCAAGCATCGGACGACGATTCTTCATCGACCACGGTATGGGCGTAGTGATTGGTGAAACGGCAGAAATTGGTGATGATTGCACACTCTATCATGGAGTGACCTTGGGCGGCACAAGTTGGAACAAAGGTAAGCGCCACCCTACGCTAGGCAACAATGTCGTTATTGGTGCGGGTGCGAAAGTCCTCGGCCCAATAACCGTCGCTGATAATGCAAGAATTGGTTCTAATTCAGTGGTGGTTAAAGACGTGCAGGATGGAGCAACCATGGTAGGTTTACCTGCGCATGCAGTCGGGTCAGCTGAATATGACCGGGCGAATGGTCGATTCGAAGCTTATGGTCATCAAGCGTCGGTGGATGATCCAGTTGCTGTCGCTATTCATGGTTTGTGCCAGCAATTACAAGCCATGGACGCATACAATCGACAATTAGCCGATAAATTGGAATCGTCAGGTATCGATGTGTCAGATGTGACACCGCCGGTGGTTAATACCGACTGCATAGAATTAGAGCCTAGTAAGTTGAAAGACGACTCTAAAGCTGATGATTAATTAGTCGAATAACTTGATTTTCACGTCAATACCAGCATATTTACAGTCATGATTACATTAACCAAACCTGCGGCGACTCGTATCGCTGATCAAATAGCGAAAAATAACGCCCTGGCATTACGTTTTGGCGCTAAAGAATCTGGCTGTTCAGGGTATTCTTATGTCATGGATTTAGCTGACACAATTGAAAATGATGATTTGGTTTTTGAAAGCTTTGATGTGAAAGTTGTTATCGACCAGAAGAGTCTGAGTATTTTAGATGGAACTCAAATAGACTACGTATCTGAAGGCTTAAATCAAACATTTAAATTTTCGAATCCCAGATCAACCAATGAATGTGGTTGTGGTGAGAGCTTCGCATTGGATTCATAAGCGACTGATTAATTGGTCGTATTCATAGCATTTGTTAACTTTCCTAAGCTTTTTCTATAAAACCTTACCTGTGTATTAACGATATTTATCAATATTGTTGTGTTATTGCACACAAAAAGTCCTAAAATACCGATCTAATGCTTAATGCGTTCATCAATTGTTCGCTCAAGTAAATTACTGACCACACTACTAACTGTTTAGAGGGAATCGCTGTGAAAGTTTCACGCCTAATTTCAATAAGTTTATCAACTGCAATATTGGCTCTGACGCTGGGCAGTCAAGTTGCAACTGCGCAGCAATATAAGAAAATCACTCGCTTAGGCACATCACAAGCCGTCTGTGCTGGTGGGGTTGAGACCCCTGAGCAGCTGCAAGAATTTTTTGCTAATAATCCTTCAAAAATCCGAGATATTCTTACTGACTCTGGGTGGACTGGCAGCGCAGAGGACCTAATGGCAGCGGTTGCTAATGGCGATATGACTGAGCGTGCTTACCCAGTAGGAACTCGCTTTATGTGGAGTGGCGCTAAGAAAAATGGTGCCTATGTCGCTAATCGCTATCGCGAGTGGGCTGGTGATAAGTCGTTTGAGGGCTTTCAAATCGACCTCCGAAGCGGCTGTCAGGTTTACCATATCGCTATTCCAAAAGCATGCTGTAATGTTTCCCTTATTTCGGTAAATGCAGATACCTCGTCTGAATGCACCGACCCTGCACCTGTGGCAGCTGCTCCTGCAGCGGTAGCGCCCGCAGCTGAATCGGTTGCACCTGCGGCTGATGTTGAACCACTGGGGCTGATTCCATTTATCGGCGCCTTTGTTGGCACCGAGACTCGTCCACGCTTTGAAACTGCCTGGCAGATGGATATGCGCGATTCGTCAGGTGTTGTTGGTGTCCGCGCAGGCTTGTTGAAAGAATTGACTGCCAAGACATCGCTTGTTGGTCAGGTTTCATATCTTGAGCGTCAGGGTGTGAACGGCGGAAATGTATTTCCTGAAGAAAATTTCTCTGTCGATGTTGGGGTAGAACATAAGTTAAGCCAACGGTCATTTATCGGCGCTGGCATAGGCGCCTGGGACATCGATGATAGTGATTTTCGTGATGCAACCTTGTATGGCATTGTGGGTGGCGATATCGGTAAAAGCAATGTGCAATGGTTCTTAGAGGGTCGTGTATTTGACAGTGACTCTGAGACCTTAGATTCGCTTTCAAACAATAGAATGTTTAGCGCAGGCCTTCGCTATCTTATTAAGTAAATGTTCTCACGAGAAAGCATAAGTAAGAAAAAGCGGCGCATGCCGCTTTTTCTCTATGTGGGGCGAATGAGTTATGAGCAATATTGAGATAAAAGTAGAGCAGATCGGCAGAACAATCGATGTTCTGCATGAGAACGCTGAGTTGCACTCTCGACACGCTTCCGGTAAGGGTAAACGTGTTGGCATTACCACCTTGGGGTGCAAGGTTAATACCTATGAAAGTGAGCTAATCGGACAAACACTGAAAACAGATGATTGGACGGTGGTTGCTAATACCGAGCCCGCTGATCTTTATCTTATTAATACGTGCACAGTGACACGAGAGGCTGATCGCCAAGCTCGACAAGAGGTG
Organism: Arenicella sp.; assembly: GCA_965230315.1. Classification (GTDB taxonomy): domain Bacteria; phylum Pseudomonadota; class Gammaproteobacteria; order Arenicellales; family Arenicellaceae; genus Arenicella. The sequence continues at coordinate 1,059,991 of CBDDKT010000002.1, read as the reverse complement.
CGAAAAGCAGTAAAGCGCAATCCTGATGCGCTGGTGGTGGTGACCGGTTGTTATGCTCAAATGGACCCTGAGGCGTGCGCCGATATTCCCGGAGTCGATTTAGTATTAGGCAATGACCGCAAGCTTGATATGCACAAATTAATGCCGCAGCTTGAAAATGGAGACCTGCCAAAAGTCATGGTCGGTGACCTAGATCAACATGTCAGCCTACCTGATCATTTACTTGCAGGCTACGAAGCTCACACTCGCGCCTTCGTACAAATACAGCAAGGTTGTGATCAAGGCTGTACGTTTTGTATCATTCATGTTGCTCGGGGACCTAGTCGCTCCTTAGCTCCGAGTTTAATCAAGAGACAGGTACAGCGCCTGGTTCTCAACGGTTATCCTGAAATCGTGATTTGTGGGGTCGATTTAGGTGCGTACGGCGACGATTTATCGCTTGAACAGGGTGGCCAATTTGACCTGAGTGATCTGATTGAGGAGCTACTGCTGCTTGAGCACGATGCTGACAATCCGTTCCGTATTCGGCTAAGCTCAATTGATCCTCATCATATTACCGATCGTTTGATTGACCTTTGGGCCAAAGAACCTCGCGTTTGCCCACATATGCATTTATCGCTACAAAGTGGAAATACGTTGATTTTAAAACGAATGAAGCGTCGTTATGATGCGGATCATGTAAGGGAGCGGATTGGGGCTTTACGCGCAAAAGTGCCGGATTTGGTTATTAGCGCTGATGTTATGGTTGGTTTTCCCACCGAAACAGAGGAGCAATATCTTGATACTGAACAAATGCTTAGAGATATAAAGGTCGCGTTTCCACATACTTTTTCATATTCTGAACGAGAAGGCACGCCCGCAGCGAGAATTCCCTTAGCCAAGCAAGTGCCGGTTGCCGAGCGCAAAGAACGGAATCTGCGTTTACGCACCGCAGCCGAACCTATCCAACACTCTCTGAGAGAATCCAGGCTAGGCCAAACTTCGTGGGTATTACCCGAAAAGCTATCAAAACGCGATGGGTATACAATGTGCCGTGCTGAAGACTATTTGGCGGTATTGGTTCCAACAACCGACGTGACTATGGGGCAATGGTCACAGGTTTTCTATGAAGCCATTGATGGTGAGTTTTTGCTGGGGAAAAAATGCTGATTATTGGCGACAACCTCAGTTGATCTATGTGCCCTAATCCCTTGAAATATCAGTTCTCAAGGTTAGTATTTAAGCCGTCTAAGCGGTAGAATATGCGCCCCGACGAGACAAGACGATGTGTATGCCTCGTATTTAATCGAATTATCAACTTTATATTAAAAAATTTGGAGTCTTAAAATGGCTGTTGAACGTACTCTTTCAATCATCAAACCTGACGCAGTTGCGAAAAATGTAATTGGTGAAATTTATTCACGGTTTGAAAAAGCGGGTCTGCAAATTGTTGCCTCTCGTATGATGCACTTGAGCGATGAGCAAGCTGGAGAATTCTATGCGGTTCATAAAGAACGTCCGTTCTATGGCGACTTAGTGTCGTTTATGACATCTGGCCCTGTTCAAGTGCAGGTGCTTGAGGGTGAGAATGCAATTGCTGCGCACCGTGATGTTATGGGCGCAACTAACCCTGCCGAAGCAGCACCAGGGACTATTCGTGCTGACTTTGCGAGCAGCATCGACGAAAACGCATGTCACGGCTCTGATGCGGCTGAAACGGCAGCGCAGGAAATTGAATTTTTCTTCGGTGCTGACGGTGTATGCGAGCGGACGCGCTAGGCTACGCTTGTTAGCCAGTACTCACTAGTTAATATATAGCTATATCCCACTTCAAATACGCTAAAATCATGAAAGACCTAACAACAAAACCCATAAATCTAATGGGATTTGACCGTGAAGCAATGCAGGCCTATTTTGCCTCAATCGGTGAAAAGTCGTTTCGTGCATCACAAGTAATGAAGTGGATTCACCAAGTAGGCGTCAGTGATTTCTCCGAGATGACAAATCTTAGCAAAGCATTGCGCGCCTCCTTGAGTGAAACAGCTCAGATTTCAGTGCCTGACATTATTTCGGATAATTTATCAGAGGATGGCACACGAAAATGGCTATTAAAGGTGCCCGGTAAAAGTGCCATAGAAATGGTCTTCATCCCTGAGGAAAGCAGAGGCACACTGTGTGTTTCTTCTCAGGTTGGTTGTACGCTGAACTGTTCATTTTGTGCAACTGGGAAACAAGGATATAACCGGGATTTGACAACCGCCGAAATAATCGGTCAAGTCTGGCTGGCCAAACACATGCTTGCTGAGCAATATCAAACCGATGATCGCATAGTCAGCAATGTCGTAATGATGGGCATGGGAGAACCATTGATGAACTTCGACAATGTTGTTTCAGCCATGAAGATCATGCAGGACGATTTCTGTTTTGGTTTGTCAAAGCGTCGCATCACGCTCAGCACCGCTGGGGTGGTGCCAAAAATAGACGAGCTTAAACAGGCCTGCCCCGTTAGTTTGGCGGTATCTCTGCATGCGCCGAACGATGAGCTTCGAAACGTATTGGTGCCGTTAAATAAAAAATATCCAATCAAAACATTGTTAGAGGCCTGTAATCGTTACGTTGCTGACTCTAACCGAGCCAGAATAACCTTTGAGTATGTCATGCTTGAGGGTGTCAATGATGAATTGGAACATGCTCGCCAATTGGCTGAATTGATGAAAACGGTGCCTGGTAAAGTTAATTTGATTCCATTTAATACCTTTGAAGGAATCGATTATCAGCGCTCATCAAATTCGAGGATTAATCGTTTCAGAGATATCTTGCATAACGCCGGAACAATTGTAACAGTACGTAAAACACGGGGTGACGATATCGAAGCCGCATGTGGGCAATTAGCGGGAGATGTTATGGACCGAACTCGCCGTGCGGAAAAGTTTAGACAAAAGCAGGCGGAAAAAATACAATAAAATCTATGTCAAACATTATATACAGCGTTACTTCGAAAGTTTATAAAACGGCCTTATTGCTATTTCTGGCTGCTGTTTTATCCGCGTGCGCTACCAGCGGCTCGCCTAATGCTCCCAAAACAGCGACTGAAGCTCGGATTAAAGCTGATGAAAAAGCGTTGATTCATACTAAATTAGCGCGTGGTTATATGCAGCAGGGTCAATTCTCTACTGCTAAGGATTCACTCGACACCGCGTTGAAAATAAGCCCATATCATTCGGACAGTAATTACGTCATGGCGTTATTAATGACGCAGTTGAAGCAATACTCAGATGCCGAGAAGTATTTTTCCCGCGCCGTTGCCTCAAACAGCGAGAATTCTGCAGCAGCGCATGACTTTGGAACATTTTTATGCCAAACCGGAAAAGCCGAGCAAGCAAAAAAGTATTTTGATATCGCAGTCGCTAACCCCTTGTTCAAGCGCGCAGAGTTGAGCTATATGCGTGCCGGTGAATGTTTAGCCAATACGAATGGTAAAGAAGCCGAGATCTACCTTAAAAAAGCACTGTCGATAAATCCTAAGTTAGCGCCTGCGCTATTTAAATTAGCACGTATGAAATATGATGCGAGGAGTTATTTGTCTTCCCGTGCCTACATTGAAAGGCTTTTTGCAATTACCGAACCGCAACCTGAGTCACTTTTGTTAGCGTATCAAATAGAATCCAGCTTGAATGCTCCTGATGTGGCGAATGATTATCGAACTAAACTTTTAAAAGGGTTCCCTGCATCGTCTCAGGCGCGTTCTCTACGTGACACTGATCGCTAAGTTTGCGATCAGATTGGTATTTAGACGTTATCAACAGCAATGTCGCAAATAGCCATCGTCGAATGGCGGAACTTTAATATTGGGTTTGGGTTGGAAGAGGTAATACAGTGGACGACAAAAAGAAATTAGAAGATGAAATTCAAGACGCGCCTAAACGTGGTAGCGGCAGTATACTTGCGGCAGCTCGCAAACAACAAAACAGAACAGTTGAAGAAATTGCGGATGAGTTAAACCTGTCCGCAACCCAAATCCGCACCATTGAACTCGATCAAAGTGAAGGTTTGCCGGAGCCAACCTATGTCCGTGGTTACATTCGCTCGTATGCGCGTCTGTTAGACCTAAATGTTGAAGAAGTGTTAGATCATTATCTAAATCCAAATTGGCAAAAGGGCACTCGCTTGGACGATATGCCTCGCGGAATTGGCAGTGCAAATGAGAGTGATTCAGACGGTTTTTTCACGCCAGGAAAGGTTGTTACCATAATAATGGTATTGGCCTTGCTCGGGTTTCTATGGGGCACAGGAAAACTTGACGGTGTGTTTGGCAGCCAGCCAGCAGCCGTTGTCGCACCTGCAGTTAGCAATAATATTGCAAGCAACGAAAACACCACAGCTCAGCAGGTGACTGAGTCGACTAATGTTAGTAACGGGGTTGTACAGTCTGATCAAGTATCTCAAATTAATACGAGTGCTAATTCTGAGAATCAACTGAGCCTGACCTTCACTGACACATCTTGGGTTGATATTCGAGACGGTGATGGAAATCGATTAGCTTACAAAAGCTATTCACAGGGTGAGGATTTGAGTGTGAGCGCAAGTACCCCGATGAGTGTGTTTATCGGTAATGCTAAAGCAGTATCAGCGACCTTAAACGGTGCTCCCTATGATATTTCTCAATATCGTGAGGGTGTTTTTGCGCGTTTTACCGTCGGCGAATAGTTTGACTCTTAACCCATGAACCTTAAAAACGGCTTTTCAACAAATTAGCGTTCAGCGCTTTCTATTTTAGATTACGTCACACTATGGATTATCTCAAAGTATGAGTAAACAACCTCAGATTAAAGCCATTCGCGGGATGAACGATATTTTGCCGAGCGAGAGCCCACTTTGGCTTGCGGTCGAAAATATTTGTGCTGGAATCTTTAGTCAGCATAGCTATAAGCAAATACGCACGCCACTGTTAGAGAGTACGCATTTATTTGCACGCTCGATTGGCACAGAGACGGACATTGTATCTAAAGAGATGTATACCTTCGCAGACCGCAATGGTGACAGTCTGACTCTGCGCCCTGAAGGCACTGCCAGCACTGTTCGCGCTGGCATCGAGAAAGGGTTGTTTTATAACCAGCAACAGCGCCTTTGGTATACCGGACCGATGTTTCGACATGAACGTCCACAAAAAGGACGATATCGACAGTTTTATCAGATTGGAATTGAATGTTACGGCTGGTCGACACCCGATATTGAAGCTGAGGTATTGTCGATAATTCACCAAGTGTTTAACGCATTGGGTTTGAAACATACTGAGTTACAAATAAACAGCCTAGGTGACAGTGATACCAGAGCGCGTTATAAAACCGCATTGGTGGATTATTTATCCAAGCATCAAGATACTCTAGATGAGGATAGTAATCGGCGTTTAACCACCAACCCTCTGCGAATACTCGATAGTAAAAACGAAGGCGTACAAGCCTTGCTCGCTGATGCGCCTGATATTCTGGACTTTTTATCTCAACCGTCGGCGGATGCCTTTGCAGAGTTACAAGGTTACTTAGATGAACTTGGTATTGCTTATACAATAAATAATCGCTTGGTACGTGGCCTGGATTACTATAATGACACCGTATTTGAATGGGTTAATGCCGATTATGGAGCGCAAGCGACGGTGTGCGGAGGCGGGCGTTACGATCGAATGGTTGAACAACTGGGCGGGCAGGCAACGCCAGGATTTGGCTTTGGTATGGGGCTAGAGCGTTTAGTGCAAATTTTGCAGGAGCAGCAAGCTCCGATTGTTACGCAAGTATTGGGCGAGACTCCCGATGCGTTTTTGGTATCGGTCGGATCGCTAGCTCGCAAGCAAATGCTTTCGGTGCAAGCGAATATGATTCAATCAGGGCTTACAGTGCAATGCCATATGGGCGATGGAAGCATGAAGAATCAATTTAAAAAGGCCGATAAAAGTGGCGCTTCTTTCGCCGTCATTATCGGTGAAGATGAGGCGATGCAGCAAAATGCCAGCATTAAAGTGCTTCGGCGCACTCCTGAGCCGATAGAACAGCAAACTGTATCGCAAAACGAGGTCGCTAACACCGTGACTAATTTACTAGAATCGCTATAATGCTGGGTTTCGTAGCTATTGATTAAGCTCAATATGAATATGGATCACGTTGGTCATTCAACGTCACTGATAAACCCACTGTAAAGTCGTGTTTTGAAACACTAACCACTTTAACAAATACAAAAAAATTACGAGATTTTCCCATGGCTGACGATATTTTTCTGACCCCTGAAGAACAAGATGAACGTGCACGTAAATGGCTCAAAGATAATGGCCCCGCCTTGGCAATAGGAATTGCCTTGGGATTAGGCGCGATTTTTGGTTATGAGCAATATAAAGACAGTGTTAAAAGCAATGCGGAGCAAGCATCAGCACTCTACGAGGCCGCACTTGCCGAGGTGGCAGATTCAAGCCTTTCTGACATTGATGCACAGGTCACCGAGCTTAAAGAAAACCACGCATCGTCGTCTTACGCCGCTAAAGCTGCACTCTTGAAAGCGAAAAAGTTGTCAATTAGTGATTTGGATGCAGCGTATGCTGAGCTGCAATGGGTTGTTGATAATTCGAAGGAAACTGGTTTACAGCACACGGCTCGAATTCGCCAAGCTAAAATTAAATTAGCTCAGGACGACCTGGCTCAAGCGCGAGTGCTAGCAAGTTTTACTCCTACCCAGGGCTTTGAGTCTAATTACAGCGAAATTCTGGCTGAGGTAAATGCACGCGAAGGCAATAATGAACGGGCTCGAGAATTGTTTCAACAAGCGATTGACACCTTACCAAGTTCGCAAGCGAGTTATGCTCAATTGCTAACCTTGAAGATGGATCGCTTGCCAGTGCCTGAGGTTACCGAAGATAATCAGGCTCAGCCCGACACTGAAACCATCGAGTAATAGGTCCCGGGCACGTTTGCATGATCTACGTAGATAGAATCACTGAGGAATAAAAAGCATGAAAAACTCAACCTTAATCGTTCTAATGGCAATGTCGTTCATGTTGGCCGCTTGTGGAAGTAAGGCTAAGAAAACTGACTTCTTTGGTGAAGAACCTAAGCCACGCAAACCAAAAGTTGAATCCATCACCAAAGCTGAAAAAAACTGGCGTATCGGCTTAGGTAAAAAAATTCAAACGGGCGACGCGATTTTGTCACCAGTATTATTCGGTGAAGATATTTACGCCGCCTCGGCGAACGGCCGAGTGTATAAAATTTCATCGGTTACGGGTAAGCAAGTCTGGCAAGCTAAACTTTCTAAGGAGGCGATATCCGCTGGCGTAGGCGTCGGTGGGGGCTTGGTGTTGGTCGGCACTGACCAGGGTTTGGTATACGCGTTTAATCAAGAAAACGGAGACATTGCTTGGAAAGCTCAGCTCGCCAGTGAGATACTCGCCAGCCCGGTAATTGATAATGGTATCGTTGTCGCGCGCACAGGTGATGGAAAGGTATTTGGTCTATCATCCTATGATGGCAGTGTTAAGTGGACAATTAGTCGTCAGTTACCTAAGTTAACATTACGCGGTGATTCCCGACCGGTCGTCACCCAAGGCGTTGCGTTTGTCGGCTTTTCTGACGGAAATATGGCCGCCTTACAAGCCGAAAATGGCTCAGCATTGTGGGATTTTCCGATTTCATTCCCGCGTGGCACCAATGAAATCGATCGACTGTCGGATGTGGATACAAATCCTTTATTGGTCGGTGAATTTTTGTACATTAGTTCCTATCAAGAAGTGACTCACGCACTTGATATTCGTAATCAACGTATTGCCTGGAGCAGCGACGTGTCGTCGTTTCACTCCTTAGCGTATGATGCGGCATTTCTTTATATAACCGACAAGCTTGGGGTCGTTCATCAACTAGACCGTTCTACTGGACAGAAGACTTGGTCCCAAACCGCGCTTCAGCATTTCTCTGTGAGTGCACCAATCTCGATCGGTCCATACGTGTTGGTCAGCGAAGGCGACGGTGGTTTATATGTTATGCGTAAAACGGATGGAAGTATTGTCGGTAAACACAAACTCGGTGCGAGTACGATTATTGGTGAACCAATCGTTGATTCAGACGTCGTCTATTTCTTGGACAGCAATGGCAGTTTGCAATCGATAAGCATCGTTAGTAAAGGCTAATCGTTGTTTTGACGGCCTGGCAATTCTGGATATTATGATGGTTGCTAGACGGTTACGACATTGATATTAATCTAATAATTTTCTAATCAGGTAATACGATCGTGGAAGAGCAAGACATTATCGAATCCATTCCCACGGTTGAACAACCTAAGCCGATCATCTCGATAGTAGGGCGTCCAAATGTTGGAAAATCAACGTTATACAACCGATTAACACGCAGCCGAGATGCGATCGTTGATGACCGACCCGGTGTGACACGAGATCGCATGGTCGGAGTTGGCAGAGTAGGGAGTTCACCCTATTGGGTTGTCGATACCGGAGGGATAGAATCCGACGATGAAGAAATTCACAGTTTGATGAAGGACCAAGTGGATCAAGCACTACAAGACAGTGATGCTGTTATCTTTATCGTCGATGGGCGTGACGGTGCTACCCCAGTTGATTTTGAAATTGCTGAGCAATTGCGACGTAATACCGCAATTACGGTTTACTTGTGTATTAATAAAGCCGAAGGACTGAACAAGGGCATGATCGCAGCGGATTTTTATCAGCTGGGATTAAGCGAACCGAATATTATCTCGGGTAAAAATGGTGACGGTGTCAACCGATTGATGAACAACATTCTTGCCGAAACTGAAGGTAAGCGTGAGGCTCAGAGTAGCGAGTATGACATACCGGCTGGTGTTGCCAAATTAGCAATCGTAGGCCGCCCTAATGTTGGTAAATCGACGTTGGTGAATACCTTAGTTGGTGAAGAGCGAGTAGTTGTCTTTGATATGCCAGGAACCACACGAGACAGTATTCATGTTCCATTTAAGGTTAATGAGAAAGAGTATGTGTTGATCGATACGGCGGGCATGCGTAAGAAATCACGGATCGATGATCGAGTTGAACGCTTTTCAGTCATGAAAACGTTGCGTGCCGTTGAACTTGCACAAGTCGTAGCGATTGTAATTGATGCAAGAGATGGCATCGTTGATCAAGATAACCGTTTGATTAACCTGGTTTTTAACAGTGGTCGTTCGTTGATGATCCTGGTGAATAAATGGGACGGCATGAGCAAGTATGATCGAGACCAAGTGCGGGCTCAAATAGATCGTAAATTTAGTCACATGGGCAACATTCCGATTGAGTTTATTTCAGCCAAATATGCCAAAGGAGTGGACGTGATAATGCCATTGGTTGATAAGCTGTATGAAAGTGCGATGACTGACATGGGAACGGGCCAGATCAATCGGATATTGCATGATGCAGCAGAAAAACGTAATCCACCTATGGTTGGCAATCATCGTATAAAACTAAAATTTGGGCATCAAGGAGGCATGAATCCTCCCCACGTTATTGTGCATGGAAACCAATTGGATAAATTGCCTCAGACCTATCAGCGTTATCTCTCCAATACCTTCGAGCGGGCATTTGACATGGTTGGCACGAAGGTACGATTGACATTTAAAACCTCCGAAAATCCCTATGAACCACCCGCTAAGGTGTCACGTAAGAGCAAAGATAAAGTCAAGTACCGAGGTGGTGGAAGACGCAAGAAAGATTCTTAAAAAAAGACTCTTAGTCTGATCAAGCAATTAGCAGATTAGGGTTTCCATGGGAGTTAGGGCTGATTTCTGGCAGCGCGCAGTTTGTACATCGATTGCAGTACAAGCGGTGCTTGACGCCAAGGTAAAAAATGGCCTTCGTCACTCAGTTCGACAACCTCAATACTTTTGAAGCTGTCCTGCCACTGCTCGGCAACGTAGGCCGGATTCTTTGGTGACACCAGTTTGTCTTTTTTGCCTTGCATAATTAGTACATCAGCGTCTAACTTTCGCTGTTTTAATTCTGCATCCATCAATTTTAATTGTTTTCGCAGGCTCATGATTTCGCGATTTGAGTGCTTCATTGAATTGCCGATAAGGCTTGAAATCGCCCACGTGCTCGCCGCCCAATTGTACCAACGCGGGCCGCCCAACTTCGGGTTCAACGATCCTGCCAACAGCAGCAATGAGTCGACTGAGTCAGGGGCCTCAAGTGCCACCTTCGGAGCTATCGATGCTCCTAAAGAGTGCCCTAATAGTGTCCACTTTTTCCCAGGGTATTTATCTAATACAGCCTTGATTGTTTGTGCTTGAAGTTCGAAATCACCGTTAATTGATTTGGGATCCAAAATCGATCGTCCCCAACCCATTCGGTCAACCGAGACCATGAAAAAGTCTTGTTGCAAACGCTTGCTTTCCAGATAGCTTTCAAACGCAGCCCAACCTCCGGGAGTTCCATGAATAAATAGCACGCCGGGTTTTTCAGGATTGCCTGATTTCGCATAATGAATTTTATGTTCATCGCTGCTAGCAAAATCAAAACTGATACTGCTGTCGAGAACCGCTGAACGTTCGTAAGGCTGTGCCAACACTTGAACATTAGCAATCAATATCAGTAAGATAATCAATACTCCCGCCAAGGCCAGTACCGGTTTTCCAATTGGTAGTACGCGCATAATTTATATCGTTGCCTCTAACTTGATGACGGTTGGTAAATTAGCTTTATCAATAACAGCAGATCAGGGTTCAAGATTTATCAGTATTTGTGGGTCTACATAGGTACTATTCATGACGGTTTGCCATACAAGTGTACTGGCAATTAACGTAGATTCGTTGGTTGGATCATTGTTAGGCCCCGCTATCTTTCCTATGACCGCCCCAGCAACGATACCATTGCCTAGTTCGACCGTTAAATCGCTTAAACCCGCCAAAACGCTGTATAAACCTCGCCCGTGATCTAGAAATACGGTTGACGTGCCTGACTCTGAAACTTCGATTTTTGACACTATCGCTGTTTGTGGTGCGACAACGGTACTCAGCTTTTCAGCTCGAATAACAATAGCATTAGGCGTGTGTAATTTAGATTGCTCTGAATCATATAACTTGTGACCAAAATTATTTGACCAATTACCTTCCAATGGCCATCTTAACGGAAGGGATGGTTGTCGGGTGTTGCTAAAGTCAAGTTCACTAAACGAAGTGTGCGTTTTGAATACCGCTTGTTGAGATAACAGTGAATTGAGCTCCGAATATTCACTAAAAGGGTAGATATGTTGTTCGACAACCACTTTTTCATATTGCCCAGAAGCGCCCTCGATAGACGGCTTAATGTAAGCCACGTATTCGCCTGGCAAGGTGTCCAAACTCAAGCCGATCAATACTCTCCAGTGATTGGGGTATTCCATAACAATCGGATCTTTTAAACCAAACTTTACATCTGGTAAGGTTTCAGAGTCTTTGGCAAGGTTAAGTTGAACCACTCCACCAGGATAGTTGTAGCGATCGGTCGCGGAGTGTGCGTTGTAATTGATGGCACACGCGGCGATTATCAGAAAAATGAACCGCTTCACTTATTTACCTCAATAACTTCGCACTCCAAGCTACCGTCACCCAGTTGTACGTTAATTTTATCGTTTTTTTTCACTTGCTCCGCGCTGCGAAGAATTCTATTTTTTTTGTCTCGACCGATGGCAAAGCCTCTATCTAGTGTTGCCAGGGGGCTTACCAAATGCAGTTGGCTGCCTAAATAATCAGTCGATTGGCGAACTTGATGTAATTTACCATTTACAGCTCGATACAGTCGTTCACTGGTCAGCTGCATCGCTACTTTATGCGATCTCAGTATCCTCTGCGGATTTTGAAATTGTAGTCGTTGCGACAAATTATTAGTCGCGATCGCTGGCAAGGATAGGCGAGACGTCATGCCAAGTGACAGTCTGGATGCGAGCTGTTGCAGTTTATCGCTGTTTCGTTTTAGTTGTTGCTTTGGATGCACTAGCTGACGACCCGCAAAGTCCACCTGTTGAGCACGCCGTTGAACGAGTCTCTCAAAGCTTCTTGGCAGACGAAACGCAACGCTCTCTAATTGATTAAATAATTGTTCGCTATTAGGGCATACCAGTTCGGCGGCCGCTGTAGGTGTTGGTGCTCTCAGATCGGCGACTAAGTCTGCGATGGTGACATCTACTTCATGGCCAACTCCGCTGATCACTGGAAGCGGGCAGGCATGTATTTCGTGCGCAAGCTCTTCGTGGTTAAAACACCAGAGATCTTCTAATGAACCCCCGCCTCGGCTAAGCAATAATACATCACATCGTCGATGAGCAACGGCGTCTCGTATTGCTTTTATAATTGAGTCTGCGCCCGTATCACCCTGCACCACGGCCGGATAAATAGTGACCGGGACTCCAGGGCAACGTCGTTTCAGCGTGCTGATGATGTCGCGTATGGCTGCGCCAGATGGTGAGGTAACAATTCCTATGTGTTTTGGAAATGCCGGGATTGCCTTTTTATGCGTCTGGTCAAACAGCCCCTGGGCGTGAAGAGACGCTTTAAGTTCTTCAAAACGGCGTTGTAATATGCCTTCGCCCGCTTCTTCAATATGTTGAACAATGCATTGCAAATCTCCGCGAGCGGAATAGACTGAAATTTTTGCTCGCACACGAACCAGATCGCCGGCTTTAGGCCGATACCGACTTATGCTAGCGCGCCCTTTAAACATTGCGCAGCGCAATTGCGAACGTTCATCTTTGAGACTGAAATAAATATGGCCAGAGGCGGGTGTGCTGAGTGAAGATAATTCTCCTTCAATCCATATTTCAGGATAGCTCACCTCCATTAAGCGACGCATTTCGTCAGTTAGTTGGCTTACCTGATAGACATTTGTATTTCGACTCATGAACGGGTACCAAACCTTTACTTTCGGTATGGGCTAGAGGGATTGCATAATAGGACCCGATGATAAACTAAAATACAAAGCCGGATAAAAAAACGTGTCTTTTTTAACGAAAATTCGACTCATGTATATGCCTAGAGATCATGCTTGGTTATAATCGCCGCTCGGTGGTGGTTAGTCTCCATAGTGGCGATAAGTTGTGAACCCGGTCAGGCCCGGAAGGGAGCAGCCGCAGCAGCTGATTCGGGTGCTATGATCAGGTTAGCCACCACTCTTTAAGTCTTAGAAAGTAAACTTTCTAAGAAGCTCAGGGCTGTTTAAATCTTAGCAAGTGTGCTTTCTAAGAAGCTCAGGGCTGTTTAAGTCTTGGCAACTATGCTTTCTAAGAAGCTCAGGGCTGTCTAAGTCTTGGCAAGTATACTTTCTAAGAAGTTCAGGGCTGTCTAAGTCTTAGCAAGTATACTTTCTAAGTTGCTCAAGGCTGTTTTAGTTTTCGCGAATAGACTTCTTAAAATCTCAGAGCAGATATGCCTGAATTAAAGGAGGGTCTTTCAAAAAAGGCGATACGCACGTATTCTTGATAGAGTTCAAGCTCGCTAGTTAGGAATCGAGGTTCGTGAATTGCATAGTTCACGTATGGCAGCGTTAAACTACACTGTAGTTTTACCTACTTTAGGAAAACTTCATCAAATGACCCCAGTCTGGTATTAAATCTATATGGCATATCTCGCGTTAGCACGAAAATGGCGACCTAAAGCTTTTTCTGAGGTTGTTGGGCAGAGTCATGTTGTACAAGCGCTGTCAAATGCTTTGGATACAGGCCGGGTACATCATGCATTTCTATTCACCGGCACTCGCGGTGTAGGTAAAACAACCTTGGCGAGAATTTTCGCTAAATCACTCAATTGTGAACAAGGCACAAGTGCCGAACCATGTCAGCAGTGCAGTACCTGTGTATCGATTGATGAAGGTCGCTATGTTGATTTAGTTGAAGTGGATGCCGCATCAAGAACCAAAGTAGATGATACCCGCGAATTGCTTGAAAATATTCATTACGCTCCGACCGCAGGCAAATTCAAAGTTTTTCTTATCGATGAAGTTCATATGCTTTCAACGCACAGCTTCAATGCATTACTAAAGACGTTGGAAGAGCCGCCCGAACATGTAAAGTTTTTATTTGCTACTACAGATCCGCAGAAATTACCTGTTACCGTATTATCGCGTTGTTTACAGTTTAATTTGCGAGCAATGCGACCTGACCAGGTTGAAAATCAGCTGGTTAAGATTCTGAGTAGCGAAAATATCAATTTCGATCAAGATGCTTTGCACGCAATTGCCAAAGCAGCCGACGGTAGTATGCGAGACGGTCTAAGTTTGCTGGATCAAGCAATTGCTCAGGGTGGAGGCAAGGTATCTTCGGCTGACGTTGAAGGTATGCTTGGCACAATTAAATCAGCCCATACCGAGGCGATCATGCGTGCGCTAGCTGAGTGTGATGTTGACCAGGCATTATCAATAGTTGCCGAGATGGCTGACTCCGCGGTTGATTTTTCAGTGGCTATCGACGATGTACTTATGCAGCTTTACTATGTGTCGTTAGCGCAATTGGCGCCCAATGCCTTAGCTGACGCCGATGCTAACGAAGCGTTGATTACCGAAATTGCTCAAGCAATACCGGCTGAAACTGTTCAGTTGTTTTATCAAACAGGTTTAATCAGTAAGCGTGATATTCCTTTAGCACCGAGCTTAAGAGTGGGTTTTGAAATGGCCTTGTTGAGAATGATGGCGTTTGAACCAAGCGATATACAAGATCACGCCATAGACGCCCAGGCCCCGAAAGCTGCGCCGGCTCCGAAAGCTGCACCGGCTCCACAAGCCGCTCCAGCTCCACAAGCCGCTCCGGCTCCACAAGCTGCTCCGGCTCCACAAGCTGCTCCAGCTCCGAAAGCTGCACCGGCTCCACAAGCCGCTCCAGCTCCACAAGCCGCTCCGGCTCCACAAGCCGCTCCGGCTCCACAAGCCGCTCCGGCTCCACAAGCTGGTCCGGCGCCACAAGCCGCTCCGGCTCCACAAGCTGCTCCGGCTCCACAAGCTGCTCCAGCTCCACAAGCTGCTCCAGCTCCACAAGCTGCTCCAGCTCCACAAGCCGCCGCGGAAACGCAGTCGCGACCAAGCGCTATCGCGGTGACCTTGGCGGGTAATAATGAATGGGGGGAATTGGTTGAACAGACCAATTTGATGGGGTTTCCAAAGGAACTGGCAATGAATTGCGCCTGTGAGAAACTGAGTGATGACACTATTGTGTTGACCCTCTCGCCCAGCAAAGAGCACCTCTTACGTTCCGGTCGCTTGGAAAGCATTCAGGATGCGGTTCGAGAAGTGACACATAAGCAAAGCGTCATAACCTTGGATATCGAAGAATCAGACCGCGAAACACCGGCAGAATGTTTGAGTCGCTTGGGCCATGAACAGTTTGAGCAAACTAAAGAAAGTTTTAAAAGTGATCCAGGCGTAAAAGCGTTTATGTCGGAATTTGGCGCAACGCTGAATGAAGAGTCAATCAAGCCGCTTCCCTAGAAGCGGTATTGCTTAGTAATAAAACCTTTAAATTAGAGAATTAGTATGATGAAAGGCGGCTTAGGAAACATAATGAAGCAGGCACAGGCCATGCAAGAAAACATGCAAAAGGCTCAGGAAGAGCTGGCAAATATAGAAGTAACTGGTGAGTCTGGTGGTGGCATGGTCAAGTTAGTTATGACGTGTCGTCATGATGTTAAGAGTGTCAGCATTGATCCCGAATTGATGGGCGATGTCGACGATAAAGAAATACTAGAGGACTTGGTAGCAGCGGCGATGAATGACGCGGTGCGTAAGGTTGAAAAAACATCACAGGACAAAATGGCCGGCCTTACCGGAGGTTTAAATATTCCTGGGATGAAGATGCCATTTTGATCACTGAGTATTAATGGCTACATCTGCAGCAATAGAAGCTCTAAAAGATGCCCTTAAGGCACTGCCTGGCGTTGGCCCAAAAAATGCTCAGAGGATGGCTTTTCACCTAATGGAACGCAATCGTGAGGGTGCCAAAGCAATTGCTGATGCATTAAACGATGCACTTGAAAGAGTCACTACCTGTGAGCGTTGTAATACGTTTTGCGAAACAGATATGTGTGATATTTGTCGATCTGATAAACGCGATAGGCAAACCTTGTGTGTCGTTGAGACGCCCGCTGATTTGCAGGCCTTGGAGCAGGTAGGTGCCTATCAAGGTTTGTATTTTGTATTGATGGGTAAACTTTCGCCGCTGGAAGGAATCGGCCCAGAGAAATTAGCGTTTAAAAAGCTGAATAAGCTGGTTGCTGAAAACAATATCCGCGAAGTGGTTATCGCGACCAATATTACTGCCGAAGGCGAAACAACTGCCGATTATACTCAACAAATGCTGGCTCCATACGATGTAAAAATCACGCGCTTGGCGCGAGGTGTTCCGGTGGGTGGGGAGCTTGAGTATATGGATCAGCGCACTCTGGCGGCCGCGTTTAAAGATCGTCGAAGCGCTGATTAACAACTGGACTGTGGTTGTTGATCAGCTCTTTCGTCCTACAATCGAATCTCCGATTTGCTCGCTGAGTGCGTGCCTGCAATGGGGTGAGTACTATTGCCGTGATAGGTGAATACCATGGAATATTTTGTTTGCCTGGTGATGTTTTTCCCCGCGGCATGGAAGCAATGGGCACTAAATAGCAACACATCGCCTTTATTCAGAGTGACCAGGCGCTGCGTTTCCAGTCGATATTGATTGTCTGGATGTTTAGGTTTGAGAAATTGTGCTTCATCAAGTGCCCGATCCTGAACCTCCCAACGATGAGAGCCTGGGAGTATCTTCATTGCCCCATTCTCTTGTTGCTCATCACCCAGAGCAAACCAAGCATTAATCAGGTATTTATCGCTGAAATTCCAATAGCGTGTATCTCTGTGCCACAGCGTTTCAGAGCTGTAAGCGGGTTGCTTGGTCATTATGCAATTATGATGATTTGGGTTCAAACACAGCGTATCAGACCCAAGAATTTGTTTAATCCCATTTACAATCTCGGCTCTGTAAGCTTGCTTAGCATAGGCGTGATCACGTTCGACGGCCAATAATAGTCGTCGTATGGTTTCACCGCCTTTTGCGTCTTTGTTACTTGGGGCGCCGGGGTATTTGACGTCAGCTTCAAGTTCGAACGGTGCAATCCTATTCGTTAGGTGCTTATCAGTGATTGATCGCAATTCGTCCACTTCGTGCTTCTCCAGTAGCGCAGGAAGCACTAAGTAACCGTCAATCTTAAATTGCTCAATTTGGGCGGAGGTAAACGGCATTGTGTTAGGCATTTGTCAGTGCGATGGACTGTTAATTAAGTTAGTTTACAGCCTCTGGCGACTCAGCGGTAAAGTTTGCCACGAAAAAACCTGAATTGCATAAATCAATGGTTTTCTCGGAGTCGATTTTAACTTAACCTTAGGGATTAAATTTATTAAAACAAAAAGCACTTTTCTCGATTCAAACATTGCATGATTAGTGTCGCACAAATATCACAAATTGTACGGCCTTCTAATTACTACCTTGTCATAAATGGTAGCCCGCTGTGTGCTTTAAGGTAGCTTTGCAATCAATGGCTTACGGGCCAAACCGGGAATGGTTAAGGACCATTAATGCGCTTAAAACATATTAAATTATCAGGCTTTAAGTCATTTGTAGATACGACGAAAGTCGCCGTGCCGAACAATCTAATCGGTATTGTAGGACCTAACGGTTGTGGCAAGTCAAATGTGATTGACGCGATTCGCTGGGTAATGGGCGAATCGTCCGCAAAAACACTTCGTGGCGATAGCATGGAAGACGTTATATTTAACGGTTCTGCCGCGCGTAAGCCGGTAAATCGCGCGTATGTCGAACTGGTGTTTGACAATAAAGATGGCTCCGCCCCGGGTTCGTACGCCAAGTTTGCGGAAATCGCGATTCGTCGTGAACTCATGCGTGAAGGAGGATCCAAATATTTTATCAATAAGACTCGTTGTCGCCGTAAAGATATTCAAGATATTTTTCTTGGTACCGGTTTAGGACCGCGTTCATATTCGATCATTGAACAGGGGATGGTGGGACGCATCGTTGAGTCTAAGCCAGAAGATCTTCGTGTTTTGATTGAAGAAGCCGCAGGAATTTCCAAATATAAGGAACGTCGGCGTGAAACCGAGAATCGAATTCGCCATACGCGAGACAATCTTAGCCGAGTAGAAGACATTGTGGGCGAGTTGGAAACACAACTGCGACGTTTGAAGCGCCAAGCCAACGAAGCTGAGCGGTACAAAAATCTTAAGCAGGAGCAGCGAGAGCTCGATGGTCAGCTTAAAACCATGCGTTGGTCTGCACTGCACGAACAAGTTAAGGCTAAAGACGTCGAGCTAGAGCGCTTGCAAACTGAGTTTGAAGGCCAGGTGTCTGAACAACGTGATGTTGAGTCGCAAATCGAGGCGATGCGTCAAGAGCAAGTAGAGCTCACTGAAATATTGAATAAGGTCCAAGCTGATTATTATAGCATCGGTGGTGAGATTGCCGCGTTAGAGCAATCGATTGAACATGCGCGAACAACTCGAAAACAACAACAAGAGGAGTTTAATCGCCTGGCTGACTCTGAACGCGAAGCTTCTCAGCATTTGGAGCTCGATCAAGCTCGGCTGAGTGAGGCAGAAAATCTTCAGGTCGAATTGGAGCCTATCGTTGAGGCCTTGGCCGAGACTTATGAGGCGGCAAACAGCAAGTTTCAGCTTGCGAATGAGGAATTTCAGGCTTGGCAGCAAGAGTGGGAACAGCTGAATCGTGACGCCGCTGACCCTGAAAAAGAAAGAGAAGTTCAGTCTGCCCGTATAGAGCAACACGATCGACAGATACACCACTTCACAGCCCGAAGCACTCAGGTTGCAAGTAATCTTGGTGAGATCGATGCTAAGTTGAATATCGAGGAAATCAATCAACTCAAAGAATCTGTATCAATGATTGATCAGGAGTGTTCGCAGTTAGAGTTTTCCCTGCAAGAACGTGATCAAAAAATCGTCGAGCTTCGTTCAGAGTTAGAAGAGCGTCGCGAGCGGTATAATTTAGTTCGTCACAAACTCCAGGATGACTCAGCGCAACTGAACTCGCTTAAAGCGCTTCAGGCTGCCGCACTGGGCGAGGACAATAAAGAAGTTAACCAGTGGCTGCAGATGCGTGGTATTAAGGATAATGCTCGCGTTGCTTCAAAGCTGCAGGTTAAGAGCGGTTGGGAACTTGCGGTCGATACAGTATTAAGTCGCAAGCTGAACGCGATTTCGGTGAAAAAACTTGAGCAGTTTTCAGTTGATCTGAGTGATTTTAAGCACGGGCGCGTTTGGTTGGTTGATGAGAGTTCAGCGCCGATTGAACAAGGCAGTGTTAAGTTAAATAGCCTTGCTGACAAAGTTACCGCGATAGACGTTCAAATCGATGGTTGGTTTCAAGGTGTTTATGCGGTCGATACGGTGGCTGATGCCTTGAATAGCAGACATCAGCTGTCGGCACACGAATCAATCGTTACTCGAGAAGGTTGTTGGATCGGCACCAACTGGGCATCGTTCGGAGTTGATAAAGCCGAGGGTGGTATTTTGCAACGCGAAGCACAGATCGAGAAGCTAACAGACAGTGTTGATCTTGCGAGCCACGATCTACAAAAAATTCAATCTCAGGCTGAGAGTGATCAAGCTGCTATTAAGTCACTGGAGTCTGAACGCGAACAAGCTCGCAGCGATTTTCGCAATAAGTCACATCAACGCACTGATTTGCATAATCAATTGGGAGCAATAGAAGCCAGAAGCGCTGAACTGTTGACGCAACGCGACTCATTGCTCCTCGAGCAGCAAGAGCTTAGCGATCAGTTGGCCAACGCAAAGGACGAAGTCAGTATTGCTCAAAAATTGATGGAAGATGCAAAAGAGTTAGCGATTAACTTTGATCAGCGTCGCCAAGAATTAACGGGTCAGCGAGAATCATTGACTCAAGAATTAGAGCAAGCTCGAATGCAAGAGCGACATGCACGGGACGAACGCCAAGCAAAACAGATAGAGCTTGAGCGCTCGCAATCGAGCCTCGCTGGTTTGGTTGAAAGCATTGCGCGTCTGAGTCAGCAGTTAGAAGGCCAAGCTGTACGTAGAGCTGAACTGGCAGCCATCATCGATAATGACGATGATCCAACTGCTGGCTTGCGGGAACAACTTCAAACGCTGTTAGAGAGTCGTTTAAGCGTAGAGCGCGAATTATCCAAAGCGCGCAATGATCTCGGTGACTTCGAAAACCAAATGCAAAATGCAGACCAGGCTCGTTTGGGTTTTGATCGTAAATCTCGTACCGTACGCGATAGTTTAGAGCAGGTTAGAATGGGGCGCCAAGAGGTGCTTGTGCGTCGCAATACCATTGCTGAAGAGTTGCAACAAAGTGAAGAAGAGATGCTATTGGCTCAGCAGGCTCTCCCTGAAGACCTTGAATTGTCTAAGCTTGAACAACATTTGTCTGATGTGGTTCGTAAGGTGGAGCGTATTGGCGCGGTTAACTTAATGGCGATAGACGAGTATGAAGAATGCTCCGAACGAAAAGTTTACCTTGATAAGCAACATGCTGATCTTACTGAGGCTATGGCAACCTTAGAAGCCGCCATTGCTAAGATAGACAAAGAGACCCGCAGTCGATTTAAAGAAACCTTCGATGCTCTCAACGAAGGCTTTAAAAGCTTTTTCCCAAAGCTATTTGGCGGTGGAAGTGCCTACTTAGAGCTAACAGGCAAGGATATGCTTGATACGGGTGTCGGTGTCATGGCTCGTCCTCCAGGCAAACGAAACAGCACCATCGCATTATTGTCGGGGGGGGAAAAAGCACTCACCGCGGTATCTCTATTATTCGCGTTCTTTGAATTGAATCCTGCACCATTTTGCGTATTAGACGAGGTTGATGCGCCGATGGACGATGCAAATGTAGAGCGCTATGCCGGTGTATTAAAGCAACTTGGCGAAAAAACCCAATTGTTATTTATTACGCACAACAAGATAACAATGGAAGTCGCGGATGTGTTGGTTGGTGTCACAATGGCTGAGCCCGGCGTTTCTCGCCTGGTTGCGGTAGATGTAGCCGAAGCGGCTAAGTTGGCGGCGATGTAATATGGGAGATCTGTATCTAATATTTTTTGCTGTAGGGCTGCTGGTTTTTGCCGCAATTGTGGCCTATTCAGTGGTGCAAAAACGACGCTTCGAGCCGACTCAGAAAAAGGAATACGTCGACCCTTTATTTGCCGAGCTTGAGGAAAGCAAGAAACCGACGATTGAGACGACAGACAAACGCGCTGCCAAGGGTTCAGAGACAACCGATTCTAAGCCTAATAAAGAGTCGAAATCAGGTGAAAATAGAACCGCTATCGAGTATCGGGAGCCGAGTCTAAACGATGATAGCGAGCGTAAAAAGCGGGACAAAAAGCCGGTCAAAAGAAGTAAAACGACTAAGGCTGAACCGTCCTTGAATAGCAAATTGGAAGAACCGAGCGAGGATGCTGCTGTCTCTGCGACTGTACATCAGGCGGATTTGGCACCTAAACCAAAGATAGATAAAGACTCTTCGAGTGTGGTTACTGAGCTCGTTGCACGCATTAAAAATCCTGAAGCGATTGAACAGCAAGGCTTGCTGTCATTGTTTCGTAAACACGATTTCAAGTTTCATCGAAAAGTTCATATCTATGGCTTAAATCAGCTCACCGATATGTGGCGCGATATTGAATTCGAATTACCATCAGCTCGATTTACTGAACTGGGAGTGTCGATCCAACTAGCCGATCGTGAAGGTGCGATGTCGCAGAAAGAATTGCATGACTTTCAGCAAATGGTTCTCGAATTTACCAATTTTTATGACGCGCCATTTGAATTTTCTATGGAGATCGATGCCGCCCTTAAGCAGGCATTGGCCTTAGATCAAATTGGCCGTCGATATGACTCGATGGCCGTGCTTAATGTTGTGCCTAAATCAAAGGCTGGCTTTCGCATGGCAGATATAGAGAGTTGCGCACGTGATCTAATGATGTCGACTGATAAGAACGGCATTTTCATGAAAACACTCGGAAGCAAGAATAATATATCGGTTCTTTTTCGTTTAGCTTGCACGGACGGCACAGGCCAGTTTGGCGTTTCAAGCGGCGCTTCTACGCCGGTACATGATCTGGTGGTGTATATGAACGTCCCGGCTACTAAAGACCCTGAAATGGTGTTTCAAGAAATGGTTAAAGACGCCAACAGTCTCGCGACATGGCTAGAGGGTAAAGTTGTTGACCGAAATGGGCGGGTTATGACTCAGCGATCTTATTCAATGCTTATGCAGCAAGTTTCTGATATCGCGTTCAGTATGCAACAAGATGGGTTCACACCCGGCGACGCAGTTGCCAAAAAACTGTTTTAGTAAATCACTATGTCAGATCTAAATAGTCTTAGAGCTCGTCATGCAACCTTGAGCGTGGAGTTGGAGCACCATAATCGATTGTATTACACGCAGGATGCACCCAGTATTTCCGATTATGAATATGATCAGCTAATGCAGGAATTGATTGCCATTGAGGCCCAAGTGCCTGAATTGCTTACACCCGACTCGCCGTCACAGCGAGTCGGTTCAGAGCCGCTGGACGTATTTACTCAAATAAAACATGAGCAACCAATGCTGTCGTTGAGCAACGGGTTTCACGATAACGATATTCGAGAATTTGACCGACGTTTGCATAAGGAACTCGGCCAACCCGACGATTTGGTTTTTGACTATGTGGCTGAGCCCAAGCTAGATGGTTTGGCGGTGAGTATTTACTATGAAAATCGAGTGTTAAAGCACGCAGCCACGCGTGGCGATGGAAAAGTCGGTGAAGATATTACGCAAAATATTAAGACTATTCGCTCAATCCCACTGAGCTTGCCTGAGGGTGCTCCGCAACGTTTGGAAGTTCGTGGCGAAGTGTTTATGTCGCATGCTGGCTTTGCCAAACTTAATCAGACCCAAATTGAACAGGAAAAGAAGCCGTTTGTTAATCCTCGAAATGCCGCGGCCGGGAGTCTTCGGCAGCTTGATAGCAAGGTGACTGCCAGCCGTCCCCTCGACATATTTGTATACGCTCTAGGTGTGATTAGTGACGAGAACTTTGCGATTACCCATTCGCAAACTCTGGAAACGCTGAGCGATCTTGGTTTTCCGGTTTGTCCTTTATTAGAAAAAGTGGATGGCGTTGATGGCTGCCTGGCTTACTTTACTAAGTACAGCCAGATACGCTCCGACTTAGACTATGAAATTGATGGAATCGTATACAAGTTAGACCGTTTGGATTGGCAGAAATCCGCGGGTTATATCGCGAAAGCACCGCGTTGGGCCCTGGCGCATAAGTTTCCGGCGCAAGAAAAGAGCACGATTGTCAGGGAGATAGATGTGCAAGTTGGCCGCACAGGCGCCATTACTCCAGTGGCAAGGTTAGAGCCACTGTTCGTTGGTGGTGTCACTGTTTCCAATGTGACCTTGCACAATCAGTCTGAGATTCAGCGTTTAGGCGTACGGGTTGGCGATACCGTGATAGTTCGGCGCGCTGGAGACGTGATACCGCAAATCGTGTCGGTTAATCTTGATAAGCGCCCAGGTCATGCCGAGGAGTATGTATTTCCCACGCATTGCCCGGAGTGTGGTTCGGAGGTCGTTGCCGAAGGTGAGGGTATTATTGCGCGATGTTCCGGCGGGTTAATTTGTGGTGCACAGATAAAACAAGCGATAAAGCATTTTGCCTCACGCAAGGCGATGGATATAGATGGCTTAGGAGACAAAATAGTTGACGCACTGGTTGATCAAGACCTTATTAAGAATGTCGCTGACTTGTATTCACTGTCCTTTGATCAGGTCGTAGAGCTCGAAGGGTTTGCCGAAAAATCCGCGCAAAACTTGATAGACAGCATTCATGCCAGCAAGGATACGGAGTTAGCGCGATTGTTATTTGCGCTCGGTATCAATCAGGTAGGTGAAAGTACCGCCGAGCAACTGGCAAATACGTTTGGTAATTTGGATGCTCTAAGTCATGTCACGGCAGATGCGCTTGAAACCTTACCCGATATTGGGCCTATTGTCGCCGAAAACATAGTGCGATTTTTCGCTGACATCAATAGTAGGGCCGTTGTTGAAGCATTAATCAGCGCCGGTGTTTCTTATGTGCCAATCGAGGTTGATCAACTACCTGATCCCGAATCTCTTCCGCTAAACGGCAAAACAGTCGTTTTGACAGGCGCACTTCAAAGCTTGAGTAGGTCAGAGGCTAAAAAGCGTTTGCAATTGTTGGGCGCAAAAGTATCAGGCAGTGTTTCAAAGAATACGGCGTTGGTTGTGGTTGGTGCCGATGCGGGGAGCAAAGCGATAAAAGCCCAGGAGCTTGGAATTGAGATGATTGATGAGGATGCATTACTTAACTTGTTAGAAGGTAACGCTATTTAGCAATTGACAGAATGCTCACAGTCGCCGATTTTGCTGCATGATTTTTATATTAGCCATAGAGACAACCGAGCCAGTTGCTTTTGGCTTCTGTTCAGGGCTTTGTTGGCGTTCATTGACAAACGCTTGACTGACTTGACTCAGCATTGACGTCGGCATTTCGATAAGCGGGCGATAGTATTGATTAATCAACCAGGCAATTTCTTCCAATAATTCGATATCGATTAAATCATCTTCCTTGGTACCGTGCAGGTTGTGACTGGTTTCCCCTAATACGTCTAAGGCGACATTGACATCAAAGCGTGCTTTTAAATGATAACAATGGCAGCGCTTATAACTTTGCTGGATTACCCCTCTGAGCAGCGTGGCATGATCGCTTTCTGCATCTAAAAAGTACTTTATAGACTCGGCCTGTGTATCGACAATCAATCGTGAATTACCTAATCCTGAAGCAATTGATTGCCAAAAATCGCTAAACCCCAGTGTTTTACCATTTATATCTTCAATCTCTAACGAATCCTTAGTCATTAGCCTTCTTTACAACCTATTCAACATGCTAAAATCGCTCGGCTGTGCAACATTGCACTGCTGTCGTTCTGCTTAATTTAACTTGATACGAATACGTATCAAACATGCCGCAGCGAGACAATCAACTTTTACTATTACCCAAGGTAACGTCTGTATAAGCCACTGTCAAACTGGTTGTTCGGTCTTGCCATTACACAATTTTAAGCGAAGTTTTTAGAGAACCTAATGAGTATTCAATCTGACGCAGAAAATCAGCGACTGTTCAACGTGGCCATCGTAGGTGCCACTGGCGCCGTAGGCGAAACCTTACTAGAAGTGCTCGAAGAGCGCGAATTTCCGGTAGATAAGCTTTATCTATTGGCCAGCGAACGTTCAGCGGGCACCACGAAGAAATTCAAAGGTAATACCATTCGTGTTGAGAACCTGGCTGAATTTGATTTTAGCAAGGCGCAAATTGGCTTGTTCTCAGCAGGCGGTTCAATTTCAGCCGAGTTTGCACCAAAAGCCGCGGCCGCAGGCTGCATCGTGGTTGATAATACTTCTCATTTTCGTTACGACGATGATAAGCCTTTGGTGGTGCCTGAGGTGAATGCTGATGCGATTGCCGCTTACAAAGATACAAACATCATCGCCAACCCAAATTGTTCAA
Source organism: Arenicella sp. (assembly GCA_965230315.1). Lineage (GTDB taxonomy): Bacteria > Pseudomonadota > Gammaproteobacteria > Arenicellales > Arenicellaceae > Arenicella. The sequence goes on along the minus strand of CBDDKT010000002.1, from coordinate 1,034,437 downwards.
CGATTCAAATGTTAGTCGCGCTTAAGCCCATTCATGATGCGGTGGGTATAGAACGAATTAATGTGTGCACTTATCAGGCCGTTTCCGGGACCGGAAAACCTGCAATGGAAGAACTGGCAAGTCAAACCGCTAATTTGCTAAATGCTAAGAAAGTTGAGTCACAAGTTTATCCAAAGCAGATCGCCTTTAACGCGTTGCCTCAAATAGATGTTTTCATGGACAATGGTTACACCAAAGAGGAAATGAAAATGGTATGGGAAACCAAAAAAATTATGGGTGATGACGAAATTGTCGTTAACCCGACAGCAGTCCGTATCCCGGTATTCTTTGGACATTCTGAAGCGTGTCATATTGAAACCAGAGAAAAAATCAGTGCTGAGCAGGTAAGTGAGTTGTTAAAAAATGCACCTGGAGTCGAATTGTTAGACGAACGAGACGATGGCGGTTACCCGACTGCTGTTACCGAAGCGGCCGGAAGCGACGCTGTTTATGTAGGGCGTGTTCGCGAAGACATTTCTCATCCTAGAGGTATTAATCTTTGGGTTGTATCGGACAACGTTCGAAAGGGTGCGGCAACCAACAGCGTGCAGATCGCCGAATGCTTGGTCAAAGACTATCTTTAATCTCGGCCAATGATTGACCGTAATCGTAATATTGGATGATTTTCAATGCATTTGTTACACCTTACTAAGACAGGTTCTCGAGCAAAATCAATTCGGATGTAAGTCAGAGTGTAAAAAAAAGCTGGCCGAGATTATCAATGCCGGCTTTATTCTGGACAAGCTTTCTAACAGATTGCGCTGTTGATTTGCTTAAAACTGATGTAAGTTGTTACAATGCGTTGCTAACTACCTAAAACTTATAAAAAAATTATACTTTTTGATGTTTTATTACTGAGCTAAGTCGTTCCTACAAGTGCCAATTTCCCGATTTAACAAGCACTTACGGCCAGTCAAATAAAAACATACAAAGATGTCGGAGTATTCTATGGCGAATCGAAAAATGACTCTATCAAAAACGAAATTATCTCAATTGGTGTCTTCAGGCATTTCTGGGAAGGCAAAAAGTATCGGCCTAGCTGCAGCATTATTATTAAGTTCAACCGATGCATCAGCCTTGGGATTGGGATCACTCGAAATAGAGTCTAACCTGGATCAACCTCTTAGTGGGACTATCCAGCTTCGCATCGCACCAGGAGATGATGTCAATTCATTGACCGCCGTCATCGCTTCCAGAGACGACTTTGAAAGCCTGGGGATCGAATACCCTGAATATCTAAAAGACTTCAGTCTTTTACTGGATACGCTAGGTGATGAACGTGTTTTGCGCGTGACTAGCAATAACGTGGTGATCAAAGAACCGTTCATCCACTTTTTGGTGCGGGTTCAGTGGTCTGGAGGCAGCTTTTTACGCGAATATACTGCGCTCATCGATCCACCCGTTTATGCGGCCGAATCACCGAGCTCACTCGCGCAACCTAGAGAAGTGGGCACTGACCAAACCTATCAATCGGATACTCTCGATACACCGGATGTTGAGCCTGAAATTTTTGATGAAGTTGTTGTTGAAGACATACCCGAAGATACTGCCGAGGAAGTCGATACCGCGGCTGACGAGCCGTTAATTGACGATAATTTCTATAACGATGATGCGGAAACGTCTAGCGAAGAATCTGATGTTGAATTCTTATCCGATACACAACCTACTGATGCTAGCTATGGACCAGTGGAGAGTGGTGAATCGTTAAGCGTAATTGCTCAGGACCTGCAACGCCAATTTCCTGATTTGAGTATCTATCAAATTATGAAGGTGCTTTTTGACGAAAATAAAAGTTCGTTTATCGGTGAAAATATCAATGGCTTGATTCAAGGAGCGATATTAAGAATTGGTGATTTAAACGCCATCCGTGATGTTGACGTCGCCGAATCAAGAGCATTTTACAACCAACAAATTTTAGACTGGAACCCTCAGCTCTTAGAGCCAGCGGGAACCGATTCAATTAATGTTGGGCAAGACAACTATAACTTCCAAGATGATTCGTCTTTCACTGCCGATGCAGGTGATTCTGATACTTTTGGCACTGAAGACAGCTTTCAGGTAGGCGCGTCGACCGAATCTGACAATTATGTTTCAAGTGATCAAGGCGACAGTAGAGAAGGTGAAGTATTAGCGCTGAGAGAAGAGGTTGCGTCGTTGCAGTCTTCATTGGCATCCAGTGAACTTGAAAAACAAGAGCTGACCGAGCGCATATCGTTACTTGAAGGACAACTCGCTGATATGAATCGATTAGCGGAGTTAAGCGTAGAAAGCGCCGATCTTGCCAGTATTGAAGATACTCTGGCGGAGCAAAATAATGCCTCCGAAGAGAGTGCCAATGATGGTTTCGACGCGATTGAAGAATTCACTGATGTTGAAACAGAAGGTGGCAGCGCACTTGATGAATTTTTGAGCTCAGGCGATGACTCTATCGATGAGGTAGCCAGTGATTTATCTGAAGACGCCAATACTGCGATCGACGAACTGGCTGCTGATGGCGAAGCATCTCTTGACGAGTTTCTTGCCGACAGTGATGCTACGGATGCATCTTTAGACGATTCTCTGGCTGAGGGTGAAACTGAGTTGGAAAGCGTGATTGAAGAAGCGTCTGAAGACGCAGGCCTGGTGACCACAACACCCGCGACGACTACGGTATCGACCCCTTCATCGGAAAAGTCGTTGATCGAGAAAGCTAAGTCCTTATTCTTTGAAGGCGGTTTATGGAAAGTGTTGGCAGGCTTAGGTGTGTTACTTGCTGCCGGTGTTGGTTTGTTATTTATGCGCCGACGTCGCGCCGATGAAGAATTTGAAATCAGCATGCTGTCGATTGAAAGTAACTCGCACAGTGTTGGCAATTCTGCGACCACGCAAGACTCAGCATCTATGTCAATGTCTCATACCGCATCGGTGGCTTCTGAAGCAGGTGTTAATGCGGATAAAGAGACATCATTTTTGACAGTCTACAGCGACAGTGATGCGGTCGTGCAGGCCGATGAGGTCGATCCCGTTGCTGAAGCTGATGTTTATATCGCCTACGGACGCGATGAGCAGGCTGAAGAAGTGTTACTTGATGGTGTTGTAAGCCATCCAGACCGAATTGATATCAAGCAAAAGCTACTAAGTTTGTACCACAAACGTCAGAATGCTGAAGGCTTTGAGCGTATTGCCGAGGAGTTGTATTCACAACGAGCTGCATTGACCGGCGATATTTGGGCTCAAGTTTGTGAAATGGGTAAAGAGGTTGCGCCTAGCAATCCGCTGTTTGAACTCTCAGGCGATGATTTAAATACGGCGGTAGAAGCTGATTCAGAGTTATTGCTTGAAGGTGGTGATATTTCGGAAGTGTCGATTGATGTAGTTCCCACTGATGACGATATTGTGCCAACGGATGAAGCGAGCGTCGATGTCGATGCTGCAACGGTTCCAATGGATAATGAGTTAGGTGCCGGTGACGATCTGATCGATCATTTAGACGATGAATCACATGCAGAAAAGCGCAGTGAGTTAGAAGAATCTCTAACCATAGAAGATGAGTCTGAAATGGTTGTAGGTTCTTTGGCTGATGATGAGTCGATACAACTTGTTAACTTTGATGATGGACGCAGTGAAATCAGCGAATTAAACGAAGTTGAAATAGATGCGCTGGAATTCGGCGGTGATATTCCTGATTCGATGGACTTATCCAAGGCTGATGACAATGCGGTATCGGCGCCTAATGTCGATGATGATGATCTCCTGGATTTCGAAATTGAAGCAGCCGCTCTCAGTGATGACAAAAGCGACGATAAACAAGAAGCTGAGCAAGAGCATTCTGTTGGTGAGGTTCAGGAAGTTAGCGATCTCGAGATAGACCCAGACTACGATGAAGCTCGAACCCAATATGAACTGGCAAAAGTGTTTGTCGATCTTGGTGATGAAGACGGCGCGCGTAAAATTTTGGTTGAATTAGCCGGTAATGATGACAATGCCGATGATGTTCAAAATGATGCGAAAGCCTTGTTAGAATCCATTAATTCATAATTGGTTACGTGTTACGTAAGATGAAATAGCCTTGAGTTGCTCTTTCAACTCTTGAGCATGCAGTCAAAACAAGCCCAAACTTTTAGAAGTTTGGGCTTGTTTCGTTAACACGTATTATGATTACTTCGTGAGTCAGCTTTATTGTGATTTTTTTGATGTACAGATCGGGTTTTTGTGTGAGGCTAGTGTGGTGAGATATGCCGCGTGTGTTGAGTATGATGGCAGCAGTTTTAGTGGCTGGCAATCTCAGAAACATGACGTTAGAACCGTACAGGAGGTCGTCGAGAAAGCTCTTGCTAAAGTTGCAGATCACCCGGTGCAAATAGTCACTGCAGGCCGCACTGATAAAGCGGTTCATGCTACCCACCAAGTAATCCATTTTGATTCAAATTCTCAACGTTCCGAATTTGCTTGGTGTCGTGGTACCAATCGCTTCCTGGATCATGATGTCAGAATAAAATGGGTTGTCGCGGTTGATGAAGAGTTTCATGCCAGATTCTCCGCGATATCGAGATCGTATCGGTTTATCATACGCAATGCGCCGTTAAGAAGTGCCTTGTATCGTCATTGTACGACTCATGAGCATGAGCCGTTGGATACGATGCAAATGGCCCAGGCGGCTGAGATTCTTCTCGGTGAACACGACTTTAGCTCATTTCGCGCGGCGGGCTGCCAGGCTCATTCGCCGATAAGAACGATGCATAAGTTAACGCTTAACTCTACCGATGAGTGGATTTGGTTAGATCTCACTGCAAATGCGTTTTTACAGCACATGGTGCGCAATATAGCAGGCTGCTTAATTGAAATTGGCAGCGGTAAGCGTAGTGATGGCTGGTTATCCGAGGTTTTGAATGCAAAAGACCGCACCAAGGCCGGTATAACTGCACCGCCAAATGGACTATATTTAACCGGAGTCGAATACCCTGAACAATTTGTGCTACCAAGCCAACATCAGAGTGTTGCTTTTTGGGGCGAATAGCGCTCTGTTCATCGAATCAATTCATGTGAAAGAAACCTAATAGTGTTAAATCAACAGCATCATCGTACGCGGATTAAAATCTGCGGCATTACCGATCCGTCGCACGCAGCGCATGCGGTATCTTGGGGTGTCGATGCGATTGGAATGATCTTGCACGCTAATAGCCCTCGTGTCATTACAAATCAACAGGCGACGAAAATTAGAGATGTTGTGCCTGCTTTTGTGTCACTGGTTGGCGTGTTTGTAGACGCTGAGCGAGAATTAGTCGAACAAAGTTGTCAACGCATTGGCCTGGATTTTGTTCAATTGCACGGCTCAGAAACGATTGAGTACGCTCAAAGTTTGTCTAGGCCTTATATTAAGGCCATCAGGGCAAAAACCGCCGAACAAGTGTCCCACGATTTTTCGGCATACCCTAGTGCTAAAGCTGTATTGCTGGATCCCTATGTCAAAGGTAAGCACGGTGGCACAGGTGAGCTTTTAGATACTCTACTATGGCCTAGCGATACTCATACTCAGGCATTAATACTTGCAGGTGGTTTATCCGCAGACAATGTAGCGGAGCGTATTGGCCAGTTGTCGCCATTTGCAGTGGATCTGAACAGTGGTCTCGAAAGTGAACCTGGGATAAAAGATCCTATGTTAGTTAGGCGTGCAATCGAACAAGTGCGTTTGGCTGATGTTATGCGAAATGAGAACTAATTAGAAAGTGGTTATATAGATTTAACATGGCGCGAACTTTGGATCAGTGGGTGGAATATATTCAAACCCTTCATTTTCGAGAGATCGAATTGTCTCTTGAACGGGTGCGTAGTGTGTTTATGCGCATGTACCCAAATGGATTGCCATACAAAGTGGTCACCTTATCAGGAACTAATGGTAAGGGTAGTACAGCAGAGATTATTGCATCAATTTATCGAGAAGCGGGTTATCAGGTGGGAAAATTCACCTCACCTCATTTGGTCCACTTTAATGAACGTTTCAATCTAAACGGGGCGTCGGTCGATGATAAAAGCTTGCTTGCTGCGTTTGAGAGTGTTGAGGCGTCAAGGCAGGACACGCCGATTACATTTTTCGAATATGGGACATTGCTTGCAATTGAACTCTTTGCCAGTAAAGGCATTCAGGTCGCTGTCATGGAGGTGGGCCTGGGTGGGCGCTTGGACTCGGTGAATATCTTAGATGCTGACATATCCATTGTAACCAGTGTTTCAATAGACCACACAAGTTGGCTAGGCAACACAATTGAAGAAATTGCCTATGAGAAGGTAGGCATTGCTCGAAGTGAGAAGCCTCTGGTTTTAGGCTTAAGTACGCCGCCTAAAAATATGCTCGACTATGCGCTCGAATTGGGTTCATTGGTAAGCGTGATCGGGCAAGATTTCACGTATCATCATGCAGGCGGTGATGATTGGGATTGGTCGGACCAAGCGGGCAATGTACTAACCGGACTGCCATTGCCATACGGACAAGCGGGTGTTCAGCTGAGCAATTGTTGTTTGGCTCTGCGCGCCGTTCAATTGATGTCTGAGCAATTGATGGTTAGCGACAGTGAAATATATCAAGGGATCGAGAAAGCGATTATTTTGGGGCGTTGCCAGATTGTGAAACGCGACCCCACCATTGTTCTGGATGTTTCTCATAATGAAAATTCAGTATCTCGCTTGGCTCATTTTATACAAACGATCATTAAGCCTTCAGGTCGCATGATTGCAGTTTGCGGAATGTTAAAAGATAAGCAAATAAAAGCAAGTTTGCAGCAAATCAACCCCAGTATAGACCAGTGGTATGTCGCTTCAATCCACAATGAGAGGGGGGCATCTTCCAGCGATATGGCCGAATCTGTTTCAGAGCTTGGCGCACGTAACGTTGAGCAATATGATCATGTTGAAAATGCCTATGATGCTGCGCTCGCAACATTAACAACAGATGACTGTCTTGTGGTTTTTGGCTCCTTCCATATAGTAGGTGATATACTCGCCCATCGTAGTTAATCGCTTTGTGCTTTTAGGGTTTACGCTGGTTTTGAGCTTAGTTACAGCGTCTTTTCTAAACTAATATTTAATATCTTATGCCAAAAAAACGAAACGCAGAAACTGAACAAGCCGCAGAGTTTGATCTAAAGCATCGTATTACCGGCGCTGCTGTCTTATTGTTTTTAGGAGCACTCGTTTTGCCTTGGTTATTGGGCCCACCTAGCGAAGCAAGCAAGATTGAGCTCGGTAGAACTCAACCGCAGGATTCGATTGTAGAGCCCGCCGAAATTATTATTGCTAGCGATGATAGTAAAATCAGTTCTGAAATTAGTGATGTCGAAGAAACCGTGTATATCTCCAAAATCACTCCTCTGGACGCCCAAGGTAATAAGGGGTTGGTTGATGCCGCCAATCAAGCTGCGGCCGGTACTCAAGGCGATGGTGCCCAAACGGCTTCGCAAGAAAGCTCAGAGCAAGATAGCTCTGCTGCTTTACAGGAACTTGTGCGAGAGCAAAGCACGGTAAAGCAAGGTGAGCAAAACAGTGATCGTAATGCCCAAGCATTAAAGCCCACTGCGAAGAACTCCGAGGCTGAAGAACGCAAAAAACAGCAGCAAGAACAAGCTGAACGTGAAAAAGCGCTGCAGGCTGCACTCGCTGCAGAAATTGAATCGAGTAAGCCTAAAACGACTTCTACCGCTAGTGCAAATAGAGTGAGCGTTGGCTGGGTGGTTCAGGTTGGTTTGTTTACTGAAAAAAATCGGGCGATAGCGCTGATTAGTGAATTAAAAAGTAAGGGTTTCGATGCGTCTAGCAGTGTTGTCGATACTAATCGTGGAAAAAATACGGGAACTCGTGTTTGGCTCGGACCCTTTGCGAAACGAGTGTCAGCTATTAACGAGCAAAAACGTTTAAAGTCTAAAGCGGGAAAAGAAGGTTTTATTAGAGTTTATCCATAGATGGTAAACTACTTTTGCTAAGCCGGCATTTTAAGACCGGGCAAGCGTTTAATTACTAGTTAGGATTGAATAAGAGGGCAAGATGGGTGGATTTGATTGGATTATTGCGTCGATATTTTTGGTTTCGATTCTCGTCGGAATTTTCAGAGGGTTTATTAAAGAGTCGTTGTCACTAATATCATGGATATTAGCAATTTGGCTAGCATTTAACTTTTGTACCCAAGCCGGCGAATTTATTCATCAATATATTAATATTCCCGCGCCTAAATTCCGAGAATGGGCGGGTTTCGCATTGGTATTTATTGCAACGCTTTTCCTCTTTTCGGTGATTACTTACATCATTACTAAGGTGTTTGTGCGTGGTCCAATTAAAGGAGTAGATAGAGTTCTCGGGCTCGGCTTTGGGGCTCTACGGGGGGCAGCAATTGTGGTTGCTTTATTGGTCGTTGCAAAAGGTTTTGGAATGGAGAGCTCTGAGTGGTGGCAAAACTCCCTGCACATCTCTAAGTTCGAACCATTCATTCAGACCGTCGAAGAAATGTTCCCCGATAGCGGTCTAACGCCAAGCGAAGAGGGTGGAGATCTTAAACAGAAGGCAGCCGAGCAAGCGATAAAGGTTTTAGCAGAGTCGGAAGAATAGTCAGCTAAAAAATATGTAAATGATGTTGTGTTAGCCGTTATACGACGGGTCTAAATCATGTATTATTCGCCTGCCGGATTATCAGCTTTGATAGCAACGCTGAGATTTGGCACCCAAATTTTTGGCCCTCAGACCATCTCGATAGAGAGATAGAGCGATTATTATGTGTGGTGTGTTAGGTATAGTTGGTAAGTCTTCAGTCAGCACAAGTTTGTATGATGGCTTAACCGTTCTTCAACATCGAGGCCAAGACGCAGCTGGAATTCTTACCTGCGATGACAATGGTTTTGTAAATTTGAGAAAAGATAACGGCCTTGTCAAAGACGTGTTTTTCTCACGGCATATGCAGCGCCTAACGGGTAATGTCGGGATAGCTCACTGTCGTTATCCAACCGCGGGCTCAAATTCCTCCGCTGAAGCACAACCGTTTTATGTAAACTCACCATTTGGTATCGCATTGGCGCACAATGGAAATTTAACCAATGCTGGGCGCCTTCGAAAACGTATTTTTAAAGATGATTTGAGGCACGTTAACACGTCGTCTGATTCTGAAATACTGCTCAACGTCTTCGCACATGAAGTATACAATGCCTTAGGATCAAAGACTTATGAGCTAACTCATGAGCATATATTTACCGCGATAGAAGCTGTGTTCAAACGCTGCCGAGGTGGCTATGCGGTGGTGTCCTATGTCATGGGAGTTGGTATTGTTGCATTCAGAGATAAACATGGCATAAGGCCTTTGATTTACGGCTATCGTGATACTAACAAAGGACGCGAGTACATGGTGGCCTCTGAGAGTGTCGCCTTAGACAGTCAAGGTTTTACGGTGTTAGCCGATGTAAAGCCTGGAGAGGCGATTATATTGCCCATTGATGGCGAAATTGTTAACCGTCAATGTGTTGACGATGCGAGTTATGCACCGTGTATTTTTGAGCAAGTATATTTGGCGCGCCCTGACTCCATGATCGATGGAATTTCGGTCTACCGAACTCGAATGAGGATGGGAGAGAAATTAGCTAAAAAAATTGCGCGCGAATGGCCTGATCACGATATTGATGTTGTTATACCGATACCTGATACCAGTCGCACTTCTGCATTAGAAATGTCACAGGTGCTTGGAGTGCGATATCGCGAAGGTTTTATCAAGAACCGCTATATTGGCCGCACGTTCATCATGCCAGGCCAAGAACAACGTAAAAAGTCTGTACGTCAAAAGCTTAATGCCATTGAACTCGAATTTCGTGATAAAAACGTCATGCTGGTGGATGACTCAATTGTGCGTGGTACAACCTCTAAGCAAATCGTTCAGATGGCTCGTGATGCAGGTGCCAAAAATGTGTATTTTGCCTCGGCTGCTCCACCGGTACGATACCCGAATGTATATGGTATCGATATGCCGGCTGCGTCGGAATTAATTGCCAACGATCGCACAGTGGAGCAGATCCAGGAAGCTATTGGTGCGGATCGCTTATTTTATCAAGATTTGAATGACTTAATTGATGCCGCTTCTGAGGGTAACCCTCAGATCACAAGTTTTGATACTTCATGTTTTAGCAAACAGTATGTGACTGGCGACGTTGATCAAGATTATTTTGCTGAACTTGAAACTCAACGAAGTGACGGCGCCAAGCAGGCGCAAGAATTTAAACCTTCCGAGCTGCGTGATGTTAGCCAGATTTCCAATTAGTAGAAACGATGGATAAAGGGATGGTCGTTTGTTAATTAGCGACCTAGTTACTTCAGGGTTGTAAAGAATATGAAGAAAAGCATGTCAGATTATCGTTCAGCGACCAGGGCCGTACGCGCGGGACAGGTGCGAAGCGCTGAGAGCGAGCATAGTGAACCAATTTTTACTACTTCCAGTTTTGTATTTGAATCGGCAGCACAAGCTGCTGCTAGGTTTTCACTTGAGGAAGATGGCAATATTTATTCCCGCTTTACTAATCCTACCGTGCGAGTGTTCGAACAACGGCTCGCATCGTTAGAGGGTGCAGAAGCTTGCGTTGGTACAGGGTCTGGTATGGCCGCTATGCTGGCAACTTGCATGGCCGGTTTACGAGCCGGTGATCATGTGGTTTCGTCGCAATCGATATTCGGGGCCAATCACACTTTATTGAAAGGGCTGATGAGTAATTTTGGGGTTGAAACCACCTTTGTTAGCTTGACCGACTTAGATGCTTGGCAACAAGCGATGCAAGCCAATACAAAGATGGTTTTTTTTGAAACACCGACAAATCCGCTAATGGAAATCGGAGATATTGCGGCTATTTCAGAGATTGCTCATACCGCTAACCCTGATATTAAAGTGGTGGTAGATAATTGTTTTTGCACACCAGTGTTGCAACAACCCTTAACGTTAGGAGCGGATGTGGTCCTGCACTCGGCGACCAAATTTATTGATGGTCAAGGTCGTTGTGTGGGTGGTGCCGTGGTTGGTGACGAGGATTTTGTCGGTGATAAAGTAGTCAGTTTTATGCGCACAGCCGGGCCGTCTATGAGCCCATTCAATGCGTGGGTTTTTGCTAAAGGCTTGGAGACTTTACCGCTTAGAGTAAATCAAGCATGTGATAATGCTATGCAATTGGCGCTCGCATTAAGTCAAATCCCCCAGGTTAAGCGTGTATTTTATCCCGGGCTTGATAACCATGCACAATATGAGTTGGCTAAGCGCCAACAGAGCAAAGGCGGTGCCGTGGTTACATTTGAGTTATCGGGGGGTAAAGCGGCGGCCTGGGAATTGATCGACAAGACTCAACTATTGTCTATTACTGCCAACTTAGGCGATACTCGAACAACAATCACACATCCATACACCACTACCCACGCACGCTGGAGCGAGCAAGATAAAAATTTGGCTGGGATATCATCGGGTTTGGTAAGGGTCGCGGTGGGATTAGAAGACCCTTTAGATGTTATCGAGGATCTTAGATTTTCTTAATACGATCTTCACTCACTGACCTAGGTGAGATGATAATAGCCCGTCTGCGTAAAACCAGGCGTTGATAAACTGCAAACGGGCGTTTAACGATATAAAATCGAACCTGATTACTTAGAACTCAAGCAGTGCATTAACAGAAATAACATCAATGTCGCTATCCCCGGTGTCCGCTGAATATTCCAATTCTACAACGCCGAGATCCCCAATCCGATACCCCAAACCAGCGCCATAGCCAAACGATACATCTTCAAAGTCGTTTCTAATGCCCAGGGTGCTAATGTCAAAATTAGTGTAAGTTAAGCCACCTTTAACCTTGTAATACAGCTCGCCCGCGGATCGGTACGTGAAAAATATATTGGCAACTTCTACATCGTAATTAGTGTCAAATTCCGGGACGTTGTCATCACCGGTAATGTATTCAAATTCAACTGTTGAAGAGCCTCCCGCATCGCCAATTGATCGCGCAAATTCATAGCCTAAAACAATGCCTGCAGCATCAGCGTCACCGACGTCTACGCCTGGCGTGTTAGGGTCAATCTTGGCGACTTTACCGCCGATGATCCACTTGCCTGGAGCGCTTTTGCCGAAGAACGGGCCAGAATTAGGGTCGGCGGCAAATGACGATTGTTGTGCTGCTAGACCGAAGATCGCTACCATGGTAACGACGGCTGATTTAATTGAGCTACGATAGTTTTGGTGGTTCATTTCTTCTCTCATTTCATTCCGTGCTTGGGGAATTAATCAAGATAGCTTATTAATCATTGAGTTTCAATGGCTTAAAGGCATGTCTTGCAGTTAAATATTGAAGTTAATTCATGTGTTAGATTGGCTGAGTGCAGTGTAAACTTAAGAAATGAGAATTGTTGCAAGTATTCTATTTTTTCTGCTTATATTTTTACAGGTCAAACTCTGGTTTGGTGGCCACGGGGTTTTTCAATTGTGGTCTTTGCAGGGAAATATTGAGCAAGCGCGGGAACGCAATCAGGCATTGGTACATCGCAATGAGACATTGCATGCGCAAGTTACTGAACTGAAACAAGGGAGTGAGGCACTGGAAGAACGCGCAAGAAGTCAGCTGGGATTTATCAAAGAAGGCGAAATCTTTTACCGCGTTGTACCGGGCCAATCGAATGCATTACCGGACACCGAGAATAACAAGTAGCGTATTGGATTATATCGCCGTGTTGCTGATTTCAATGCCATCCTGATCGATACGCATGACGCTATTGGTTTTGTGCCAGTCTCCCAACACGTAGCGCACTGCTTGTTCACCATTGCGTATATGGTAGTGGTGTGTATTTTGCCGGTGTGTATGTCCATGAATCATCTGCCTAACCGAATGCTGTTCAAAGGCATTTAGCACCGCTGTTTCAGTGACATCCATAATACCCATGCTTATTTCTGACTTGTGCTCATTGCTCTGCAGTCGCGCTTGTTTTGCCTGAGTAATTCGCTCGGGTATTGGCAGTTGCAAAAAGGCATCACAAAACGGCCTGTTGGTCATCATTTGGTCTCTGAATTGTTGATGTGCATGATCATCAGTACACAAACTATCGCCATGCAGCAGCAATGTCTGGGTGCCATATAGATCCACTATGGTCTCGTCATTCAAGATGTTAAAGCCGGTTAGAGTTGTAAATGTGTCTCTGACCAAAAAGTCTCGATTGCCAGCCATGAAGAAGCATTCTGTTACCTCGCTAACCGCTCTCATTGCGTCTAATATCGGGTCTGCACCTAGCATGCTTCCTGCATCGTCACCAATCCAGAATTCGAATAAATCTCCAAGAATATAAAGCCGCTCAGCAGACGGTGCTTCATTAGCTAGAAAGGTAAAAAAAGCCTTGCTTATTTCCGGGCGTTCGGGGGTTAGATGTAGATCAGAAATTATATAAGTATGCATGGTGTGTATTGTATGCGAGACAGCCTTTTTAGGGCAATCGGTTGGCGGGTCAATGTCAAGCTCATAGTTCAGATGAATGTTTTATATTTGAGTTTGGCGAAAAACTGCATGAATACTAGGTTTCGCCGCTCACATAGAGCGAGAAAAAAGTGAATAAGTTCGTTGTGTTTGGTCCTTTAGCGTTTATAATTTGGTGGTGATATAAGCGCCCGATCTCGGGCATTTTTTATCTTCGCTTTGTAGAGTGAAGAATCAGCGTTTATTGGGAGACCGCCGTGCAGTTAACTGGTGCAGATATTATAGTCAAAAGCCTTAAAGAAGAGGAAGTAGAATTCGTCTTTGGATACCCTGGTGGTGCGGCTTTGCATATCTACGACGCCTTTCATCGTAATGATGATGTGGAACATATATTGGTGCGGCATGAGCAGGGTGCTACGCACGCAGCAGATGGTTATGCACGCTCTACTGGTAAGCCTGGCGTGGTGCTGGTTACCTCTGGGCCTGGAATTACTAATGCGATCACAGGTATCGCTACCGCGTATATGGACTCCATTCCAATGGTGGTCTTGTCCGGTCAAGTAATGAAGCCTTTGATTGGTTACGATGCATTTCAAGAGATAGACGCAGTCGGTATCAGTCGCCCATGTGTTAAGCATAACTTTCTTATTCAAAGTGTCGAAAACATTGCTGAGACGATTAAAAAGGCGTTTCATATCGCTACCACTGGCAGACCTGGTCCCGTCTTAGTAGATATTCCAAAAGATATCACTGCTCAAGTAACTGAGTTTCTCTACCCTGAATCGATAGAGATGCGCTCCTACCCGCAAGTCCCGAAAGCACAGCCCAGCGAAATCGTTACCGCGGTTGAGGCGATGCTAAATGCGAAAAAACCGGTCGTCTATACTGGTGGCGGCGTTGTTTTGGCGCATGCTCAAAATGAACTTCATAGCTTTGTAAGAAAATTGGGTTTTCCGTGCACTAATACTCTAATGGGTCTTGGCGCATATCCGCATGATGACCCGCTGTTTATTGGAATGTTGGGCATGCATGGCACCTATGAAGCCAATATGACAATGCACGAATCTGATTTAATCATTGCACTGGGTGCACGATTTGATGACCGGATTACAGGCACCTTAGATGGGTTTGCTCCTAACGCCAAGGTTATTCATGTTGATATTGATCCGTCGGTAATTGATAAAAATGTGAAAACCGATATTGCTATTGTGGCCGACGTTAAAGAAGTTTTAACCGCACTGAATCAAGAATTGTCACGCCGAAGTGATGATATTAATCCGTCGCTGATAGCGGACTGGTGGGCCCGCATTAAGGACTGGCAGGGTTTAGATAGTTATTGGTACGACGAAAGTGCCGATATCATAAAGCCTCAGTTTGTGGTGCAAAAATTGCATGAGATCACCGCTGGTGATGCCTATGTCACGTCAGATGTTGGTCAGCATCAAATGTTTGCTGCTCAGTTTTATGGGTTTTCTGATACTCATAAATGGATCAATTCGGGCGGTTTGGGCACCATGGGCTTTGGTTTGCCTGCGGCGATGGGAGTCAAAATAGCCCATCGTGACGCAGATGTTGCCTGCATTACAGGCGAGGGCAGTATTCAGATGTGCATTCAAGAACTCGCCACTTGTCAGCAGTACGACCTGCCGGTAAAGGTGATTAATTTGAACAATCGCTATTTAGGTATGGTACGCCAGTGGCAAGAATTCTCATACGAGAAGCGCTACTCCAATTCGTATATGGATTCTTTGCCTGACTTTGTTGCGCTCGCTCAAGCGTACGGTCATATTGGCATGCAAATCGAGAAGCCAGGTGATGTTGAGGGCGCTTTAAAAGAAGCATTCGCGATGAAGGACCGCTTAGTATTTATGGATTTCATCACGGATCAACAAGAGAATGTTTACCCAATGATTGAGAGTGGAAAAGGGCATCACGAAATGCGTTTGCGCCCAGCTAAGTAGAAGATTATGAGACATATTATTTCAGTTTTGTTAGAGAATGAATCCGGAGCCTTGTCACGAGTATCAGGATTGTTCTCGGCTCGAGGTTACAATATTGAGTCGTTAACGGTGGCGCCTACAAATGATCCGACTCTTTCGCGTATGACTATTGTGACCACGGGCGACGACCGAAAGATTGATCAGATTGAGAAGCATTTGAACAAGTTGGTTGATGTTGCCGCCTTGCAAGATATTACTACTGGCGGGCACCTGGAGCGCGAAGTCATTCTTGCTAAGCTTACGGCATCAGATCAGGAAAAAGTCAGCTTGGATAGTATTATTAAGGCATTTAATGCCAGCCTAATTACGGTCTCTGACAGCCAGTATATCGTTGAGATGAGTGGTAGCAGCGAAAAGGTCGACGAGTTGCTTAAGAGTCTTGATGGTTTGACGATTCTCGAATTGGCTCGTTCTGGAGTTACCGGTTTATCGTCTGATGAGACAGTATTAACCACCTAACGGCAATCAGTCGACGATTAGTTACGGGCGCGTTGGGGAATTCTTCAACGCGTTTTTTGATGAAGATGTTTATGCTCGTCACATCTGCCAATATACCAGCACAAAATGATTTTTATGAACCGGACTACAAGCACTAATTCCGGAAAATTTTGGGGTGGGAGATAAATATGATTTTTCGATGTGTTATGCATAGTTGTGAAATCGTATTTTATCGGCAAAGTTAGCGTATTTTTAAAACGTTCAAAAGTGAGAAAATCTGTCACCAAACTTGTATAATCGGACTATGAGCTCTGAGCAACCTAAACTTCACTCTTTAGATTCAAATGAAGAGATTGAAAAAGATATCAAGAAGCCTGCAAAGGGCTTTTATGTTCTGCCAAACTTATTCACCACGGCAGGTTTATTTGCTGGTTTTTACGCGATCATGCAGGCACGCTTAGGTCACTTTGAGGCGGCTTCCCTGGCTATTTATGCAGCAATGGTTATGGACATTATTGATGGTCGTTTAGCTCGTCTGACCAATACGCAAAGTGACTTTGGTTCAGAATACGATAGCTTGTCGGACATGGTCTCATTTGGAGTAGCCCCCGCCATGGTGCTGTTCGAGTTTGCATTTACTGAACTTGGTCGCTTTGGTAGTTTGGTTGCATTTATATATATTGCCTGTGCAGCATTACGTTTAGCGCGGTTTAATGTTGCAACGGTGAGCGATAAAACCCATTTCATTGGAGTGCCGAGCCCGGGTGCTGCGGCCATGATAGCCTCTACCGTGTGGGTTTTTGTTGATGCAGGCATCGACCCCGCGAATTACAATGTGGGTCTTGCATTGCTGATGATGCTTATGGCTTTAGCCATGGTCAGCAATATTAAGTATCGCTCATTCAAAGATTTTGAATTCAGAGATAAAATGCCGTTTGTCGGATTGATAGTGCTTGTGTTGGTGATAGCATTTGTCTATCTTGATCCGCCATCGGCATTTTTAGCGATTGGTTTGGTCTATATGACCAGTGGCGCTGTGTTCTACGTTGCGGGAAAATTTAAAGAGAATCGAGAGTCTAAGAACGACTAATCGTTTTGTTTGAACGGTACAGATATATACTTTAGTTGAAGCGCTTCGCGCAGTGAAGGCTTGGTTCGAGTAGCGATCTTTTAACTGATCTAAATAGATCTTAATGTAATCAAAAATATGAAATTTGAAGGCAGTCTAGTAGCGCTCATCACTCCGATGACAGAAGACGGATCAGTCGATTTTTCAGCGTTAACTCGATTGATTGAGTTGCATATTGAGTCTGGCACGCATGGAATCGTAGCAGTAGGAACGACAGGCGAATCATCAACCCTAAACGTGGATGAACATTTGGCCGTAGTGGAACATACTGTGAAAGTTTGCAATAAGCGTATTCCCATCATCGCTGGCACGGGAGGGAACTCTACTCAAGAAGCAATTTATCTAACCAAACAAGCTGCGCAACTCGGTGCTGATGCGGCATTATCCGTTGTGCCTTATTACAATAAACCTACGCAGGAAGGTTTGTTTCAGCATTTCAAAGCAATTGCAGAAGCTGTGCCAATTGCTCAGATTTTATACAATGTTCCTGGTCGAACCGTTGCCGACATGAGCAATGAAACGATTGCCCGACTCGCGCTTATTGATAATATCGTCGGCTGCAAAGATGCGACTGGTGATTTGGAAAGGGGCAAGGCGTTGCTTGATTTATGTGGACACCAGTTAACCATTCTTTCTGGCGATGATCTAACAGCACTTGAATATATGAAGCTGGGTGCGCGTGGCGATATATCGGTGACGGCGAATGTTGCGCCTAAGCTTATGAGTGAAATGTGCGCAGCTGCGTTGCTTGGAGATTTTGATTTAGCGGCGCAGCTTGATACTCGATTACGTGGTCTGCATGCAAAGTTATTTATCGAATCTAATCCGATTCCGGTAAAGTATGCGGTATCCAAAATGGGCTATACTGCTAACAAATTGAGATTGCCTTTAACTTCTTTGAGCGTTGACCTACAAGTACAGGTGGATGAGGCAATGAAGCAAGCTGGTTAACGTCAGTAGATGTAGTGGAACAGATGGTTGGGTTTAGCCATAGATAACAGTAAGGGGCCTGGATGACAGGTTGGAAAAAATTAACAATGATTTCAATCAAAAAAAATCTTAAACGCGGTCTACCAACCTTGTTGATGCTGCTAACGGTATTAACTTTGTCCGCATGCGGTGGTAGCAAGAAAATCTCAACTAAAGACAATAGTGTCGATTATAAGTCTGCCAAATCGTTACCACCGCTCAAGAAACCATCAAGAGTTGTTGTCGCTCCAAGGCCTGCGCCGACTATTTCAAGTACGCCTGCACCTCAACAATCCGCTGAGCAAATCGAAGAGCCATTAGTGCAGACAGAGACGCCAACTCCTCAGATTCAGGAGCCAGTTGCTCAGGCGGAAGAACCGATCGTTCAAACTCAAGAGTCAGTAGCTGAAGTTGAAGAGCCCGTTGTTCAAGCGCAAGAACCTGAAGTGCAGACCCAAGCCGAGGAGGCAGACGCGGTTGAAACTAATCAACCCCTAGCTCTTAACGCCAGCGTTGTTACCGAAGGTTCTGGTCAGGCGCGCCTAGTGGTGGACGCAAGTTTTGAACAAGCCTGGGAATATTTGAGTCAAAATATGAAAAAGTCAGATTTGACTATTTTCAGTCGTAATAAAGAGGCTGGCCGTTTTTCAATTGGTTGTGCGAACATTGCGGCGGCGCCGACGGTGGTAAAGTCTGGTCGCTGGTCATTCTTTAACCGAGGTAAACAATTAAACCTTGAACACTGTTCATTAAAACTTGCTGAAAAGCGCGGCAAAACATCGGTGTCAGTGTTAAATCGAGCGGGCGAGGAAGTTTCGGGTGAATACAGTAATACAGTATTTAGTCGAATCCTAAATAACTAACCATCAAATCATAATTCCAGCATATTTTTAGGAGACCCCATGCAACGCGGCCAAGAATTATATAGCGGCAAAGCTAAATCGGTTTATTCCAGTGATCGAGAAGATGCACTGATTTTACATTTTCGAGATGACACTTCCGCGTTTGACGGAGAAAAAATAGAGCAATTGGACCGCAAAGG
Organism: Arenicella sp.; assembly: GCA_965230315.1. Classification (GTDB taxonomy): domain Bacteria; phylum Pseudomonadota; class Gammaproteobacteria; order Arenicellales; family Arenicellaceae; genus Arenicella. The sequence goes on along the minus strand of CBDDKT010000002.1, from coordinate 1,015,390 downwards.
CATGGTTAACAATAAGTTTAACGCCTTCATCATGCAGCACCTCCAAAGCCAGGGCATTCAAACTCATTTCCTCGAACTGCTGTCCGATGATGAATCTCTGGTCCGAAAATTAGATATGTTTCCCATTGAATGTGTTGTGCGTAATGTGGCATCTGGCTCCTTATGCCGACGCCTTGGGGTCGAAGACGGAATGGATTTGGATCCACCGACATTCGAATTTTTTCTCAAAAACGATGCATTACATGATCCGATGATCAACGAGTTTCATATTGAGTCATTTGGCTGGGCTGATGCAGAGTCGATTGCAACAATGAAAGCGGAGACTTTTAAGGTAAATGCGATTTTGTCGAAATTGTTTGCAGATGCAGGCATGATTCTGGTTGATTTTAAACTCGAGTTTGGTCGTCAGGGTGACCAACTACTGTTAGGCGATGAATTTACGCCTGACGGCTGTCGTATTTGGGATGCCGAAACACGTGAAAAGTTAGACAAAGACCGTTTTAGAAAGGGCCTTGGCGGAGTTATTGAAGCATATGAACAAGTCGCTCAACGCCTTGGCCTGACTATTTAGGTCTGATCAGTTAGTTCGAGATAATATTAATTAGTTTATCGCGCCAGATTCGTCATCAGACAATCTGGCGTTTAGCGTTTTACCAAACAGGAAACCTCATGTTGAGATTGCGTGGTAGTCAAGCCTACTCAAATTTTCGAATTCAAAAGTTGCTTAAGTCTGTGCAAACTGTGTTACCACAGGTACAAAGCATCGATACCGAATATCAGCACTTAGTCAAACTTAAGAATGATGACCAAACACTGGACCCTCAGGAACTTGCAAAACTCGAGCGCCTTCTGAGTTATGGTCCTACAATGCGTGAAGTCGAACATCAAGGCCAACGCCTATTTGTACTGCCTCGTTTTGGCACCATCTCACCCTGGTCAACCAAAGCCAATGATATTGTTCATCATTGCGGTTTAAGTAAGATTGCAAGAGTCGAGCGTGGGATTGGTTTTTATATAGAGGCAAGTGAAGAGCTAGACCAGTATGCCATGTCAGACCTTGCTGCATTAGCGCATGATCCTATGACGGAGTCAGTGGTTAATGATATTACAGAAGCCCAAGCGTTGTTTCGTGATGAGCTTCCCAAACCGTTATTTGAAGTGCCGCTATTATCTCAAGGAGCAGGTGCTTTAGAATCGGCTAATCGAGAATTGGGCCTTGCGTTATCACAAGATGAAATTGACTATCTGGTCGACCAATATCAGGCGCTCAATAAAAATCCTACAGACGTAGAATTAATGATGTTTGCACAGGTTAATTCTGAGCACTGTCGCCATAAGATATTCAATGCTGATTGGATTATTGATGGAGAATCTAAACAGCATTCTCTGTTTCGTATGATTCGCGAAACACACATGCAAAACAGTAAAGGGACTTTAGTTGCCTATTCGGATAATTCCTCAGTACTTGCTGGTTCCAAAGGCGAGCGCTTTTTCCCCAATGCTGATAATAAGGAGTTTCAAAGTCATGAGGAGAATATTCATATTCTCTGTAAGGTGGAAACGCATAACCACCCGACCGCAATTTCGCCTTTTCCTGGCGCGGCTACAGGTTCGGGTGGCGAGATTCGGGATGAGGGTGCGACAGGGCGAGGGTCTAAGCCGAAGGCTGGTCTGAGCGGCTATTCTGTTTCAAACCTACGGTTACCTAATAGCCCCAAACCCTGGGAAGGACCAGAAGCCAAACCAGCCCGTATCGCCTCTCCATTGCAGATAATGCTCGAAGGACCAATCGGTGGTGCCTCCTTTAATAACGAGTTTGGTCGGCCCAATATCTCAGGTTATTTCCGAACGTATGAGCAAGCGATCGCCGACGAATCCGATGTGAGGGGTTACCACAAACCGATCATGTTGGCAGGTGGTTTGGGTAATATACGCGAGCAACATGTAGAGAAAAATATCATTCCTGATGGGTCTTATATTGTTGTGCTCGGCGGCCCAGCGATGCTGATTGGTCTTGGTGGAGGTGCCGCGTCAAGTGTCGAGTCAGGACAGAGTTCAGAGCAACTTGATTTCGCATCGGTTCAGCGAGGCAACCCTGAAATGCAGCGTCGGTGCCAGGAAGTGATCGACTCTTGTTGGGCTCTTGATGATCAAAATCCCATTGTTTCTATACACGATATTGGTGCAGGTGGCTTATGCAATGCATTACCCGAATTGGTAGGTGACGCGGGTCGCGGTGGTAAGTTTGACTTACGAAAAGTACTTAACGATGAGCCAGGAATGTCGCCAATGCAAATTTGGTGTAATGAAGCGCAGGAACGTTACACCTTAGCGGTGGCACCGGAGCGTTTAGAGGAGTTTAAGGCCATCTGTGCCCGCGAGCGGTGCCTGTACTGTGTGGTAGGTACTGCGACCGATGATGAAGTTTTGGTACTACGAGACCATCATTTCTCTGATGGTAGTGAGCGACAACAAACCCCAATCGACCTTCCTATGGAGACCTTGTTTGGGAAGCCGCCTAAAATGCTTAGAGAGGTAGAGTCTGTAGAGCGAAATGCGCCGGAACTGGATTTTTCCAACGTTAACTTCGACGAAGCGCTAGAGCGCGTTTTGTCATGTCCAACCGTGGCTGATAAAACCTTCCTGATTACCATTGGTGATCGAAGCGTTACTGGTATGATCGCGCGCGATCAAATGGTAGGCCCTTGGCAGGTGCCTGTTGCTGATGTGGCGGTCACGACATCGGCTTACAGCGGGAAAACCGGTGAGGCGATGGCGATGGGAGAGCGCACGCCATTGGCGTCGGTCAATGCTCCTGCAAGCGGTCGTATGGCGATCGGTGAGTGCTTAACTAATCTGGCCGCGGCCAATATTCGAGACCTCGCAGAAGTGAAGTTGTCGGCTAATTGGATGGCCGCGGCGGGCCATAGTGGTGATGATGCAGCCTTGTACGATACCGTCAAAGCGGTTGGTATGGAATTGTGTCCTGCGCTGGGCATTGCTATTCCCGTTGGCAAAGATTCGATGTCGATGAAAAGCGTGTGGCAAGACGATCAGGGAAAATCACGCAGCGTGACTTCTCCTGTTTCATGCGTAATTAGCGCCTTTGCACCGGTTGATAATGTTGATCTTACGCTTACCCCCGTGCTTGATACTGAACGAGAGTCTGTTTTACTTTTTGTCGATTTGTCTGGTGGCAAACAGCGTCTAGCGTGCTCAGTATTAGCTCAAGTTTATAATCAGGTTGGCACGGCAACTCCGGATGTCGACAATGCCAAACTATTAAAAAGTGGTTTTCTCGCGATTCAGAAGCTGGTTGCTGATGGCCTGATATCCTCTTACCATGATCGTTCTGATGGTGGTTTGGTCGTCACCGCATTAGAAATGGCATTTGCCAGTCGTTGTGGTTTGGAGCTTAGTTTTAGTTCGCAGGCAGATGCCTTGGCGACCCTATTTAACGAGGAACTGGGTGTATTAATTCAGGTCACAAATTCGAATCGGGCTGCGGTAGAGGCGGTATTTGTCGAGTATGGTCTCGATGAACATGTCACAGAACTGGGTAAACCCATCGATGGCGAGAGAATAGAAATAACGATCAATGATGAGTTGATATTGGATGCCTCTCGTGTCGCTCTGCATCGAACGTGGTCGGAGACCAGCTATCAAATGCAAAGTTTGCGTGATAATCCTGACTGCGCACAGCAAGAATATGATCGATTGCTGGACACTAGCGACACTGGATTACATTCGAATCTTTGCTTTGATCCCAGAGATAATATTGCCGCCCCGTATATTGGCGGACATAGGCCTAAAGTTGCTATCTTGCGAGAGCAGGGCGTTAATGGTCATATCGAAATGGCGGCCGCTTTTACGCAGTCAGGTTTTTCGGCAATAGATGTCACCATGACCGACATTAAACAACAGCGCGTTGACTTGTCTAACTTTAAGGGCTTAGTCGCTTGTGGTGGATTTTCATATGGTGATGTGCTGGGTGCTGGTGAAGGCTGGGCTAAATCCATTTTGTTTAATTCGCAGGTACGTGATGCATTTCAAATGTATTTTGAACGAGAGGATGCATTTTCATTGGGTATATGTAACGGTTGCCAAATGATGTCTAATCTTAAGGAGATCATTCCGGGGGCGGATGCTTGGCCGCATTTTGTACGCAACGCATCAGAGCAATTCGAAGCGCGTTTGGTTCAAAGCAAGATCTCGGAGGACAGTAATTCGATTTTGCTCTCCGGTATGCAAGGTTCGAGTATGCCGGTAGTGTTAGCGCATGGTGAGGGACGGGCTGAATATGCCGAAAATGCGGTCGTTCAAAATATTGCTCTTAGCTACGTGGATTACCAAGCAATCCCGACCGAAAGCTATCCCGCCAATCCTAATGGTTCGCCGCAAGGTATTGCGGGATTAAGTAGTGATGATGGTCGTGTTACGATCATGATGCCTCACCCTGAGCGTATGTTTAGAAGCGCAACGAGTTCATGGAGAGAAGACTCATGGGGCGAATACAGCCCTTGGATGCGAATGTTCAGAAACGCTAGGGTGTGGGTTGATTAGTTTGGTGATCATCGATCGACCCGTTTTATAAAGGTGTTAAATCAAGGTTTAACACCTTTATTAACTAACCGATTTACATACGGAATAATAATACCAAGCATCTTCTCGACCTGTTGCTGTACCTCATCGCCCGCGGTTGATCCGAAGCCTACAAGCACGTGCTGGGCAGGGTCAGTTGAGGTTGTAAACGGAACGATTGAAACGTCTGCCGATGAAAACTCTTTCGCAGTTTCAAGCGCTTTTTCGACGTCTATAACGTGATCATTTGGCGAATAAATCAGCATCTGAGGTGACCTAATTTGGGATTTATCAAGCTCGTCGACAATATCCAGTAATTCTAACATTGGCACTAATGCATCCATTGGATAACGTTCAGTCCAATACATAGCATGAAATTCATTCAAAGGCTCGAAGCCACGATATTCACCGCTCAATTTTTTAGCCAACCAAAGCCCAATCGGATTCTTTAACAGCCACGCGCCTCCGCTTTTAATAGCAAAGTTAGGAGAGATTAATATGTTTGCCAACACCTTGTCGGCAAATGGTTGTGCGCTTAGCCAGGTACTTAAGGTGCCACCTGTTGATGTTCCGATTAAAAGGACTCTTTCACCGATTGTCGCCCCGACTTCGTACGCTTCTCGCGCGTCTTTTTGCCAAGCATCTGGTGTTGCTTCGGCCATTGCATCATCGCTTCGCCCATGACCTGTAAGGCGCGAATAAAAGACATTAGCTCCGAGCCTCTTGGCCAGTTGTTCGGTCATCGGGCTAAGTTCTTTATGGGTCGCTGAAAAACCATGCAGATAAACAATTGACAGGGCAGTTCGACGACCTGGTTCGGAAAACCAGCTAATCGTCTTCTGCGCCCCCGGGACGATATCGACATGCTCGGACTCTGATTGCCTGAGTTGTTCTACAATGGTGTTAAGTTCAAATGCTTGTGCTTCACCTGAGCACAGAGGGCTGACTGCATACACAAGCGCCGAAAGCGCGAATAAACGATAGATGCTCATTGATTAGGATTCTCTGAAATACAAGACGATAAATTTACCTGCAAATTGTACATTAGTGACCGCGTATTGCTCCAATATCTATCGTCTTACCGCGTTTGCCATGCCGATTTATCTTTGTTAATGTCGTGAAACCCAAACTTGGATGGATAAAAAAATGAAATATCAAAAGCTTATAAAAACAACGATGTTGGTGGCGTCGCTTATGTTTAGCGTTCTTGGGCAGGCATTTGCCCAAAATGTCGAGCAAGTTAGATGGAAATCGGAAGCGCAAGTGCGCGAGATTCTAGGCGAACCAAAAAGTGTTACTCCACCGGTCGGTACGCACGCAACTTATACTATGTGGAGGTACGAAAACTTCACAGTCGCGTTTGCAAACGGCAAGGCATTTCACTTGTTCGGTAACGATAGCCTTCGAAAGCTCGAGCTAGACGAAAATCGAGCTAATAATAGTTAGTACGCCGAGCTATTGAGATCTGACTTCCCTACATCGGATCTCAATACGGTTCTATTTAAATTTAAACCATTAAAGCAACAAATTTTCCAGAATTCCACGATAGACTTTCGATAATTTTTCTGGCGTATCGATTGGCACGCATTCGTTTACTTTGTGAATGGTAGCGTTTATCGGGCCAAGCTCGACCACTTGTGCGCCTGTCGGCGCGATGAATCGCCCATCCGACGTGCCACCGGTTGTCGATAGCTCGGATGTGATCCCCAAATTGTCAGAGATGGATTTTTGACAGGCATCTACTAAGGCCCCTTTTTCGGTTAGAAATGGGTGGCCAAAGACGGTCCACTTAGTCGAATACTCGACGCCCAATTTCTCTAATTCTTTGGTTACGACTTGCTGTATACCTTCGGCTGTAATTTCGGTGGAGAACCTAAGGTTAAACGTGATCTTTACCGTTTCAGGTATAACATTGGTTGCCCCGGTACCACCCGCAATATTCGAAATTTGAAAGCTTGTGGGCGGAAAATAGTCATTGCCGTTATCCCACTTGATAGCCTTGAGTGCATTGATCACATCGCCGCAATAATGAATTGGATTATCGGCCAGATGTGGGTAGGCCACGTGACCTTGAGTACCGATGATGGTGAGCTCGCAACCGATAGAGCCTCGACGCCCATTCTTAATAATATCCCCCAAGGTATTTGTTGAACTCGGTTCACCGACTAAACAATAGTCAATTTTCTCATTTCTTGCTTCTAGCTGTTCGATCACTTTGACTGTGCCGCAAGTGGCTGGGCCTTCCTCATCGGAGGTGATTAACAACGCAATAGAACCATTATGATCGGGGTGTTCGGCGACAAAATTTTCAATACTGGTGATAAACGCGGCAAGAGAGGTTTTCATGTCGGCCGCGCCACGACCGTAGAGATGACCATCTCGCTCGGTTGGTATAAACGGGTCGCTCTCCCAGCGAGTCAAGTCTCCGGTGGGTACGACATCGGTATGGCCGGCAAATGCCAGGCACGGCTTTTCTGTGCCTCTACGTGCCCAAAAATTCAGTACCGCTCCATGTTGGTCTTCGAAGTCCATTCGTTCTATTTCGAAACCAATTGCACGAAGCCGGTCAGACATTAGAGCTTGGCAACCAGCATCTTCAGGTGTTACCGATTGCGCGGCGATTAGCTGCTTAGTAAGGTCAAGAGTGGGTGTTGTCACGAATCAGTCTTTGCGTTGGTAATAATGGTAGCTTTAGTCGACACGTAGCAGCTCGTTCAAGCCGGTTTTGCTACGAGTTTTAGCGTCAACCTTTTTAACGATTACTGCGCAATAGAGACTGTGGGTGCCATCTTTGCTCGGGATTGATCCCGATACAACAACAGAGCCAGCGGGTATGCGGCCATAACTAACTTTACCCGTTTCACGATCCAAAATTTTTGTACTTTGACCGATATAGACACCCATTGAGATAACCGACCCTTCTTCAACGACAACGCCCTCAACAATCTCAGAACGAGCACCAATGAAGCAATTGTCTTCGATTATTACCGGCCCTGCTTGTATGGGTTCGAGTACACCTCCAATGCCCACACCGCCTGACAGATGTACGTTTTTACCAATTTGAGCGCATGAGCCAACGGTTGCCCAAGTATCAACCATGGTGCCAGAGTCAACGTAAGCGCCAATATTTACGTAGCTTGGCATTAGCACAACACTTGGCGCGATGAACGAACCTTTGCGAACGGCAGCCGGCGGCACTACGCGAAAGCCATCTGCCTTAAAACGAGCGTCATCATAGTCGGCAAACTTTGATTCAACTTTGTCAAAATAACGTGTGTCTCCGCCATCAATGAGTTCATTGTCACGAATTGCAAATGACAAGAGCACGGCTTTCTTTAGCCATTGATTAACAACCCACTCGCCATCGATTTTTTCGGCAACTCGAGCCTGACCTCGATCGAGCATATCGATTGCTGTTTCTACGGCTTGCTTAATCTCAGTATCAACAGTGTTAGGGCTTATGTTACTGCGATTATCGAATGCTTGGTCGATTATGTTTTGTAGTTGCTCGGTCATGATGTCTTAGGTGTAGATGTTAGGTGTTTTCTGCTTGCGCGATTATCCAGCAAACTGAAGATTTGCGCTATCGTTGAAACCAAAATTAAACACTAATTACTGTATTTAATGGGTTCGAGGTCGAACTCCTGTCTAGCGCGATGGAAATTTGGTTTTCTAATTGAGTTAAAATATCCGGATCGACCACGGGGGTATGGTCGCCATGACGAATATAGAAAATATCTTCGGCGCGCTCCCCAAAGGTAGCAATACGAGCGCTGAGTAGAATTAAGTTATGATTTTTCAATACCAGAGCAACATTGTGCAAAAAACCCGGTTGGTCCTGGGCAACAACTTCCATGGTTGTATAACTCTTGCTATTGAAAAGAAAGGACACTTTGGGTTGTATTGGAAAGTGTTTTAAAGCGCGCGACGCATTACGACGTGAGATGACCTTTTCATCTTCTCGTTCAAGCATCAATGTTCGAAGTCGGCGCTCTAAAAACTGCATATAATCGCGCTTGGTTGCATTCTCTGTTTCGGGAACCACGGCATTAAAAGAATACAACGCAAAACCATTTGAGCTAAGTTGCATGCGCGCTTCTATGATATTGAGCTCCAGTAGATCGAAAGACCCGGTTACTTGTGTCAGAAGTCGATTGGTTTCAGGTGCAAATACAAAAAACATATTTGCTTCTAATCGTTCGCTATACCGTACCGAGACGAACGGAACGCTCATCGCAGGTGTTTTTGTCAAACTGCTTGCATGCCAGGCAATGTAATAGGGTTCATTTCGAATAAAATAGTCGTTAGGCAAAGTGTTCCAGAATTGATGGATGTGTTCCTGATTGACATTTTTTTCACCCACTTGCTCGATGATTAGCTCCATGGCCAATTTCTTGTCATCTAAGACGTGTTCTTTTTCATTTATCGGTTGCGCCACGCCTTGGCGTAATGCTTTACGGGTAGCCCGGTAAAGTTCAAGAAGAAGTTGACCTTTCCATGCATTCCAAACTTTTGGGCTGGTTCCACGAATATCGGCGAGCGTAAGTAAATATAAGTTATCTAAGTGCTCTTGATCACCGACTATCTCAGCGAATTCTTTGATTACATCCAGATCGGAAATATCGCGTCTCTGAGAAAAGTGCGACATGATTAAGTGGTTGAGTACCAGCCAGCCAACAAGTTTGGCATCGTATTCGCTCATTCCATGTTGAATGCAAAAATCATACGCATCAGATTCCCCAAGTACTGAATGGTCACCGCCGCGACCTTTGGCGATATCGTGAAACAATGCGCCGATGAATAATCGTTCGGGTTTATACAAGTCGGCTAATATTTGACTTGCCATCGAAAATTCATCTGGGTATTTTCTGAGTCGAGTTAGGTTTTCGATTACCTTGAGTGTATGCCCATCAACCGTGTATACGTGAAACAAGTCGTGCTGCATTTGTCCAACTATGGCGCCAAATGTCGGAATGTATGCACCGAGCAATCCGTAAGCGTTCATCCTTGCCAATGCGTTGGTCAGCCCGATACCTTCATGCTTAAACATTTCCAGGAATAATTGCTGTGTCCCGGTGTCATTTCTGAATTGCGTGTTAACTGATTCCAAGTTCGCTCGAATAGCGCGAATGGTATCGGGGTGGATTCCTGTGATTTTATTCTCCTGCATCAAGCTAAATAGCTTGATCATCGCTCGAGGTTGTTTTTCGAAAACATCCGCTTGGCGCTGTTCTATCATTTTGTTTTTAAGGAGAAAATTTTCGTCTAATACCTTGCCACTGGAGAGACTAAATCGCTTATTGTTGCTTACTCGGTAATTCGCCAGAAGCACTTCGTTTAGGTAGATTACATGCTTAGCTGTGCGATAGTAACGCTTCATAAGCTGCTCTACGGCGAGGTGAGCATCAGTATCCAGGTAGCCAAATTCTTCTGCGAGCTGTCGTTGGGTATCAAACAATAATCGGTCTTCATGCCTATTTGTGATTAAGTGTAAGCCCGAACGCATCTTCCAAAGAATATTTCGTGCACGAATAAGTATGCGGTATTCGTCATCATTGATCAGATCATGGTCGTTCATTTCTTTGAACGATCGAACGCCATAGTGACGATTGTAGACCCATAGTATTGTTTGCAGATCGCGCAAGCCACCAGGGCTTTCTTTTAAATTAGGCTCTAAGGAATAGGCTGTGTCTTGGTATTGGGCATGTCGTTGTTCTTGCTCTTCAACTTTGCCCAGAAAAAATTTCTCAGGACCCCAACAACGAGGTACTCGGATTTTGCTATTTAAGGTGTTGAATAAGCTCTGTTCACCAGTCAAATGGCGAGCTTCGAGCAAATTCGTCATAATCGTGATATCAGCCTTAGCTTCCTTTATGCAGTCTTTGATTGAGCGAACGCTATGGCCAATTTCGAGGCCTATATCCCAAAGAAAACGCAGAAAATTCTCAACTAATTCCTTAACCGAGTCATAGTCTTCATCGCCCAATAATATAAGCAAATCGACATCAGAATATGGATGTAGCTCGCCACGACCATAGCCGCCAACAGCCACTAATTCCAGCGTCGAGTCTACAGGAAAGTGGCTTAGGTGATGTTCCCACGCGATAATCACCAACTGATCGATCATCCACGTATATTTATCCACCAGGTCAGCGGCTGAAGAGCCACTATTTTGATGCTCAGCCAGCTGGCCTAATGCATTCTTAATCGTTTTTTTGAAAGGTGCTATCGGTAGTGATGATGAATCTGCGAGCTGGTGCCTGAACAACGTCGGATTCAGCAGTTTGCTTTTGGCGAAGTGCATGCCGTTGTCCCTATCTTTTTTTCAATAAATCGAGTTAAACAAATAAAGCCTAGGGTAAAACGGCTTTGGCTGAATTTGTGAGGATCTCATAACCATTCGCCGTGACTAAAATTGTGTGTTCCCATTGTGCTGACAGTGAATGGTCGCGGGTTACCACCGTCCAATTATCGGCCAGTAATTTAGTTTCTTTACGACCCGCATTGATCATGGGTTCAATGGTAAACGTCATGCCTTGTTTGAGCTCCATCCCAGTATTGGGCCGCCCATAGTGCAAAACTTGTGGTTCTTCATGAAATACTCGACCAATACCATGCCCACAATATTCGCGAACCACGGAAAAATTAGCGGCTTCCGCATGTTTTTGAATGGCGTGACCAATGTCGCCTAATTGCACCCCAGGTTTCACCATATCGATGCCGACTAGCATTGACTCTTTGGCTACTTCAGATAAGCGATTTGCTAAGATACTCGGCTTGCCGACGTAATACATTCGACTGTTATCGCCGTGATATCCGTCCTTGATGACCGTCACATCTATATTAATAATGTCGCCTTTTTTGAGGCGCTTGTCGCCTGGAATGCCGTGACAGATTACATGATTAACCGAGGTGCAGATCGATTTAGGAAATCCTCGATAGTTCAGTGGAGCTGGCACTGCATCCTGCACGTTGACAATATAATCATGACAGAGCGTATTTAATTCGTCGGTAGTCACACCGGCTACGACGTATTCTTCGATCATATCGAGAACTTCGCTAGCAAGTCTGCCAGCAGTACGCATGTGTTCGATTTCGGCGCCAGTTTTGATTGTAACGGTCATATCTATAGTTGGATTTGATTAAATTCTTGTTTGAAGGCCTTAGCATTCAAGCCAAGGGTTATTGTAGCAAAGAACGCGTGCTTAGGTTGCTTCAGAGGTAGCCTATTTTAACCAAGTTTCGACGCTTTTTGTTTATGTCAAAACTTGTTAAAAATGGTCGTAATCTGGCCTTAACAACGCTAAGCTAGCTCAATAACGATAAAAATATTTTCATTTAGGATGGTAGGGCACATTATGTCATTAGGTTTGATTCGACGCACGCAGTTCAACTTTTGGCGCTTTGCAGAGCCACGAGCTGTATTTGAGTGGCAAAGCTTTTATGCGATGCGAAGCCTGTTAAAGAGGCTACCTAAAGGAGATGGCCATCCAGTAATCGTATTTCCAGGTTTCGTTAGTAGTGATAATGCGACTAAGCCGCTAAGAGGTTTATTGAGCGATCTTGGTTATCAAACACACGGGTGGGGATTGGGGATGAACGTGTTGTTTGGTGAAGAGCTTGAAGCAGAAATGATTGCATTGGTACGAGAAGTTGCTGAAAACTCTGGTAAAAAGGTTTCATTGGTTGGGTGGAGCCTCGGTGGTTTGTATGCAAGAGAGGTCGCCAAAAGCTGCGTTGACCAAGTTCGCTCGGTGATCTCTCTAGGCAGCCCCATTTCTGGAAAACCCCATCACTCTAATGCGCATGGTTTATTTAAAGCGTTTAATGGCGAGCCAACAGATATCGACTACACGCGCTACTATCAACTTGATCAGGCGCCTCCGTTGCCAACGACGTCTATATTTTCACATAGCGACGGTATTGTCGCTTGGGAAGGATCTCTGCAAAAAGAAACGGACAGTGCGGAAAGCATTGTCGTGCCAGCAAGTCATCTAGGCATGGGGGTTAACCCTCTAGTCATGTATTTATTGGCCGACCGTTTGTCGCAACCTGAAAATGCGTGGACCAAATTTAATACGAAAGGGATAAAGCGGCTCTTTTATAAAAAATCTAAGGCAGCTTATAAACTTTAATTAATCTGCCTTTATTTTGCTTTGCTCAAGCGGTTCACTTGCCAGTCGTTTTGGCGAATTAAGAGTTCCACTGCAAAAAGAAGCTTAATTTAAGGCGTTCGGCGACATTGTTTGCTGGCAATGCTGAGCGTTTTAAGCCCTTTTTAGCTGTTGCAAGGCTAACCGTTTTCCACTCATGGCTGACATTTCATCGACCATGAACAAGTGCGGTTTGATCACAGATAAGCGAGATAAAACGTGGAATCAACTGACGTGGGAGGTCATGCCCCATGCCTTCAAATAGCTCTAACTTGGAATTCTTGATGTTTTTTGCCGTATCTATTCCACCATCGACAGGAATCAATACATCTGATTTGCCGTGCATTACCAAGGTCGGCACCTGAATCTTTCTCAGCAAACCTCGTCGATCGCCACTTTCTAAAATGGCCGCCATTTGATGGGTGTAACCATTTGGGGAATAAGATCTGCGTAAACTGAGTAAAATACGCTCTCTGAGTTCTTCTTCGCCAGGAGGGTAATCCGGGCTGCCTATTATCGCCCAAGTGGCCAAACTGTGCCTTAGATAGGCTTCTTCATTACGACGATCTGGACGTAACAACAATTGTTTTGCTACGCGTAAGCTTGGTTGACTTAGCTTAGGGTTGCCGGATGATGACATTATAGAGGTCAGTGACAGGGAACGATTGGGATATTCTGCGGCAATAAGTTGGCAAATCATGCCACCCATGGACGCACCTACCCAGTGAGCAGATTCGATTTCAAGAAAGTCCAGAACGCCAATCGCATCGGCTGCCATGTCACGTAAAGTATAGGGAACACGAATCGACAGGCCTAAGCGTTTACGCAGCATCAATTTGGCGATATTGACGGGTTTTTGGGGGTCTATTTGTTGCGATAAGCCAATATCCCGATTGTCGAAGCGAATCACTCTAAACCCTTGTTCAGCGAGGCCTAAACATAGGGTTTCTGGCCACGCAATCATTTGCGTGCCCAATCCCATTACCAAAACAATTGCAGGGTGCGATGAATCTCCAAATTCATCATAGGCCAGGCGTAGGCCGTTGGCCATCAGATACTTCTCTGTCATTTATAACCTTACGCTTTTCTCGCGCTTTTCTTTTTAGTGGTTTTCTTCTTTGTAACTTTCTTGGCCGCTTTTTTCTTAGTTGCTTTTTTCTTAGTCTCTTTGCGGGGTGTCTTGGTGCCCGCTGTAGCGGCATATAATTCTTCGAACGATTCTTTCAAACACTCAGCATAAAAAGCGGGATCAGGCATCATTTCACGACACGCGTTTATGCTTATGTTGAACCTTCCGCAATAACTCAGGAGCGCATGAAAAAGCCCCATGCCATCGATCGCTGGGCCGAGTCCAAAATTACTCAGCATTTTTGCGCCAGTAAAATACAAGGGAACTTGCGGCCCTGGCACATTAGTAATTACGCAATTGTAAGATGGTTTAACGCGATTAGCCAACGCAAGGCGACTGGACAACCTGGCTGCTGAGGCCGTTAAAGTCGATGGAATAAACTGAGTGTAATCAGTCATCGTTTTAGCGCCGATTGCGTTACTTAGCTCTTTTGCCTGAGACGTTCCTGCATTAACAGCGACCAATCGTTTAAGTGGATCTTCGATATCGCTACGTACTCTAACCGTGAGCTGCGAAACCTGATTACCGGCTTGGCCTAGCTGGTCCTTAGTACGAATGTTAACCGGCGCCATTGCTGCGAGCGAGCGCTCAGGCAATTCGTTTTTACTCTGCAAATATTTACGTAAACCACCGCCACAAATCGCAAGCGCTACGTCATTAACGGTGACTCCTGGCGCTGCATTTTTTATGTTCTTGATATCTTCCAGATCGAATTCAACCGCATCGAAAACTCGATGCGGTGAAACGTTGGTGTTAAAACGTGTGCGAGGAATATCGGTTACTCGCGATAGTTTCCCCCGAGCCAAGCCTGCAACCAGCTTGGCCACGCCAGGTACCGTGTTTTTGGCAACTTCAAACACTCTCAGAGGAGTTTTGATGGTGTTCACTTGCGAGCGCCATATAAGTTCAGTGGCGCTCGGGGTTCTTTCTTTTGCAATGCCCTTACCGCTATCCTTAATTTCATAATCTGGACTCAGGTCATGGATCGCCGCCGCAACTTCGACTCCGGATGCGCCATCAATCGCGGCGTGATGCATCTTGCTCAATACTGCGAAGCAGCCTGGGGGGTAACCCTCGACATTATCTAAGCCTTCAATAATATAGAACTCCCACAGCGGGCGGGCTCGGTCCAGAGGGCGTGCATGCAGGCGTGAAGCTTGAATGCACAATTGTCTCCAGTCACCGGGTTTGGGCAGAGCAATGTGACGAATGTGAAATTCTGGATCGAATGGCCCATTTGATTTCCAATAGGGGTGATCGAGTTTTAGCGGCACCTCCACCAACACATTATTCATTGCGGCAACTCTATGTGCTCGTTTGAGCGTGTTCTCCATTATCTGTTTAAAGCCAACAGCTCCACCAGGAGCGGTCGAAGGATCATAGATTGCCAAGCCACCAATATGCATTGGGCTATTGGCGGTTTCCAGATAGAGAAATGATGCGTCTAAGCCACTAAGTTGTTGCACTGAAGCTCTCCGTTTTAACGGTTAATTTTGCATAGATTGCCACGGTCCGGTATCGCCCGCAATGACTGATGCAAAATAGCCATTATTTATTGATCTTAGCGCTCATAAATTTGGCGTTTAATGTACTCATTTCCTTTGTATATACAGGGCTTTGTGGTATAAACGCGCCTCAACTTAAATCGTCCGATTGCCATTGGCAACTGCTGGGTGCTTTTTGTCGTTATAAGCTATTGATTTTTATGAAGATATTGATTCAGCCTTTCTGTTTCAATCTCCACTCATGGTGACACTAACGTTACTTCAACAAAATCTAAAGCTGCGACAGAAGGTTAGTAGTTCAGGCTTTTCGGATCAGTCTAAACCCGTACAATTTGGAGTACATTTATGTCAGACGTTACTATGCGCCAGATGCTTGAAGCAGGCGTTCACTTCGGTCACCAGACTCGCTATTGGTCACCTAAAATGCGCCCGTTTATCTTCGGAGAGCGCAACAAAATTCACATTATCAACCTTGAGCAAACCCTGCCCATGTTCAACGACGCGATGAATTACATCGGCAATATCGTTGGCAATGGTGGCAATGTAATGATGGTTGGAACTAAACGCTCTGCGAGCAAACTTGTAAAAGAAGCGGCTGAGCGTGCAGGCGCGCCTTATGTAAACCATCGTTGGTTGGGCGGCATGTTAACTAACTTTAAAACCGTTAAAAACTCAATCCGACGCTTGAAAGAGCTGGATACGCAATTAGTAGAGGGTACGGCTGCTCGTCTAAGTAAAAAGGAGTCTCTTACGCTTGAACGTGAGCGCGTTAAGCTAGAGCGTAGCCTTGGCGGCATTAAGAATATGCAGGGCCTGCCTGATGCGCTTTTTGTGATCGATGTTAAGTCTGAATATATTGCGGTATCCGAAGCGAACAAGCTTGGTATTCCAGTGATCGCGGTTGTCGATACCAACTGTGTTCCAGATGGCATCGACTATGTTATTCCTGGTAATGATGATGCGATCCGCGCCATCAGTTTATATGTCGAAGCTGCGGCAGACACGATTATTAATGCCCGCTCAGCTGCGCAAATTAAGCCTGCGGTTGCAAAAGATGAGACGAGTGAATACGTTGAAGTGGTTGAGGAAGCTACACCTGCAGAACAAGCGCCTGAGCAGTCGGCTGCTGAAGAAGTGCCAGTCGAAGCACCTGCGGCGTCAACCGGGGCTGACAAGCTAACCGAGATCAATGGCATTGGCCCGGTAATCGAAGGTAAATTAAACGGCCTTGGAATAACCACTTTTAAACAAATTGCTGAATTCTCGGCAGAAGATGTTGAGCGCATCGACGGCGAATTGAACTTCAAAGGCCGCATCGAGCGTGAAGAGTGGATTTCACAGGCGAAAGCAAAGATTGCTTAAACACTCTGAAATTTATTCAGTCTACTTGAGTTTGAGAGGCGAGCTTCACGCTGTCCTCTCAAATCACTAAATATAGAACTTATTTAATAGGTGATGACATGGCAATTACTGCCTCATTAGTTAAAGAACTGCGTGAGCGTACTGGCGCAGGTATGATGGAATGCAAGAAAATGTTGACCGAAGTAGATGGCGACATCGAACTGGCAATTGAAGAAATGCGTAAGCGTGGTGCAGCTCAGGCCGATAAAAAAGCCGGACGTATTGCCGCTGAAGGTACTATTGTAACCTTGGTTGATGGCGCGAAAGGCGTTGCCGTTGAGGTCAACTCTGAAACCGATTTTTCAGCTAAAGACGAATTTTTTGTCGCGTTTGCCAAGCAAGTCGCGCAAGCTGTTTTAGCGAATTCTCCTGCCGATGTTGAAGCGCTGGCTTCTACCGCCACAGCCGAGGGCCCAACCGTTGAAGAAGCCCGTCAAGCATTGATTCAGAAAATCGGCGAGAATATTACTGTTCGTCGCTTTCAAATCGTAGAAGCAGGCGAGGGCGAAGTGGTCGGAGCTTACCAACATGGTAATAAGATATCGGTCCTTACTCGTCTAGCCGGCGGTAGTGAAGACCTGGCCAAAGACATAGCGATGCACGTTGCAGCCAGCAAACCAGTGTGTGTGTCTTCTGATGAAGTACCGGCTGAGCTGCTCGCTAAGGAGCGTGAGATTTACACCGCTCAAGCCGCTGAAAGTGGTAAGCCTGCCGAAATCATGGAGAAAATGGTTGAAGGCCGAATTCGAAAGTACCTGAACGAAGTGACACTTCTTGGTCAAGCATTTGTAAAAGATCCTGACGTTACGGTAGAAAAATTGTTAAAATCAGCGGGCGCTGAATGTAAGCAATTTGTGCGTTACGAAGTTGGCGAAGGCATAGAAAAGAAAGAAGATGACTTTGTAGGCGAGGTCATGGCGCAAGCCGGTAAAGCTTAAGTTATCTGAAATTTGAGACTTGAGTGTTTTTAAAATTTGAGTCTTACCAAATAGCCAGACGTGTTCTGGCTATTTTTTTGACCGCCAGGTGTGCATCTGCGCTTTTGAAGCGCTAGAATTAAATATCTAGTCTTAGCAATAGAAATAATAATAAATTTTCATAACCTAATACGGAGTATTGCCCAATGCCAACCGATTCTTCAACAACTGGTTTTCGTAGAATATTACTCAAACTTAGCGGAGAAGCGCTGGCAGGTAGTACAGGGGATGCCAAATTTGGCATCGACGCACAGGTTTTAAATGCAGTTTGTAAAGAAATAGCGGGCGTAATCGAGAATGGCACACAAGTTGCTATTGTAATCGGAGGCGGCAATTTCTTTCGCGGAATTTCAGCATCTGAATCAGGCATAGAGCGTGCGACGGCGGACTATATCGGCATGTTAGCCACCGTGATGAATGCCTTGGCGGTACAACAGGCACTTAAGCAAATAGGCGTTGAGGCACGTGTTCAGTCTGCCATACCAATTTCACCCGTATCAGAGCCCTATGTGCGCTTGCGTGCGCTCAAGCATTTGAACCAGGGTCGAGTGGTGATTTTTGCCGCGGGCACGGGAAACCCGTACTTTACTACCGATACTGCCGCGAGTTTACGCGCTGCCGAGATCAACGCTGATATTTTGGTGAAAGCGACTAAGGTTGATGGAGTCTACGATTCCGACCCACAAAAAAATGCTGATGCTGTTCGCTATCAGCAAGTTAGCTATGACGAAGTATTGCAAAAGCGTTTGGGAGTTATGGATGCGACTGCGATTGCTCTATGTCGTGATAACAACATGGATTTGCGCGTATTATCTATTGGTGATGAAGGTGCGTTGGCAAAGATGGCACAAGGCGAAGAAATTGGTACACTGATCACCAGCGGCTGACTTATTCGGCAATAGCAGAAACAAGAATAAAATTAAAAATATAAACACAGCTCTCCTAAATCGAAGATTGAGAGACTAGAGGAACAGACATGATTGACGATATCCTGAAAGATGCGGAACAACGCATGCAGAAAAGCATTGAATCAATGCGAGGCGACATGGCAAAAATTCGCACCGGACGTGCTAGCCCGGCATTGATTGATCATTTGTCGGTCGATTACTACGGTACTGCCACACCTATTAATCAGGTGGCAAACGTGTCGGTGCAGGACGCACGAACTCTGGCGGTTCAGCCTTGGGAGAAAAACATGGTGCCCGTGGTTGAGCGTGCAATCATGGAAGCCAATCTTGGTTTTAACCCAGTAACTGCGGGTGATTTGATTCGAATTCCCATGCCACCATTAACTGAGGAGCGCCGACGAGAAATGGTTAAAGTCGCGGCCGCCGAAGGGGAAAGCGGCAAGGTTGCTGTGCGCAATATTCGTCGAGATGCCAATAGTGACTTTAAGACGCTACTAAAGGAAAAGGAAATAGGCGAAGACGAAGAAAAGAACGCGGAAGCCAGTGTGCAGAAGTTAACCGATAAGTATGTAGCTTTGATTGACGAGATAGTCAAAGAGAAAGAAGCCGATATATTGCAAGTCTAAGGTCAAGTTTTACTACTGTAGGTGGCCTAAGAGTCTGCTGATTCAGACCAGTTTCTCGAACTTGAGAAATGACCACAACCGCAATTTGAGATATGTCATGTTGAACAAATTAAAATCCATGTGGCTCGTGTTGTCGCAAGGGTTTAGGCACTTGGCAAAGAGCTTTTCTACTGAAAAACGCCAGATAGTCCCAATTATTACTCCTAAACCCGCTCATGTAGCGGTGATCATGGATGGAAACGGGCGTTGGGCAAACTCCCAAGGCTTGTCCCGTGTGGCTGGACACAAGCGCGGTGTGGATTCGGTCAAAGCGCTTATTAAGAGTTGTATTCAGCATGAAATTCGCTATTTGTCGATCTTTGCATTTAGCAGTGAAAACTGGAATAGGCCAGAGTCAGAGGTCAATGCCTTAATGGAGCTGTTAGGCAATGCGCTCGAGACGCAGACAAAGAAGTTAAACGAAAATGGTGTGCGGCTGCAGCTTTTAGGAGATTTAACGCGATTTAGCGATCGGATTCAGCGCCTTGCAATTAGTGCACAACAAGCGACTGAAGCAAATAATACGCTGGTTTTCAACGTTGCGATCAACTATGGTGGTCGTTGGGATATAGCTCAAGCTTGTCGAAAATTGGCGCAAAAAGTTGCCAATGGAGAACTGGCGGTTGATGGTATTACCGAAGATGCGATTAACAATGAGTTGTCGACCGCTGGAATACCGGACCCTGACCTTTTTATTCGGACCAGTGGTGAGTACCGAATCAGTAACTTTTTATTATGGCAAGCTGCGTACTCAGAATTTTACTTTACTGATGTGCTTTGGCCTGATTTTAATGAAGATGCGTTTACCGAAGCGCTTATTAAATATACCCATCGAGACCGTCGTTATGGGAATGCGATTGATAAAGTTGCTACCAAAGCGGTAAAGCACAAGACCAATTCGACCGAGGCCGATAATGCTTAAACAACGAATCATCACGGCGTTAGTATTGGTTGCTATTGTAATGTCGGCCTTGTTTGCTCCGCAGGCCGTATTCTGGCGCGCCTTGATTTCACTGGTCGTGATACTTGGCTTTTATGAATGGCTAAGGTTTTGCGCAATTGATAATTGGCTTTTGCAAGGCTTAAGTTTTGTTGTCTTTGCTGTGTGTTTCTACTTAATGCAGGCGGGCTATGTTTCCATGGGTTTCGTAATCCCGGCCGCTTGCGTGCTATGGGTAGTGCTGCTTATATTCACCGTCAGTGATGTATTGGATGTTCTTCACCGAACAGAGTTAAAGTTGCCACTTGGTATCGTTGTATTGTCGACAGCGGGCTGGCTGATTATCGAATTCAAAAAGATTGATAATGGGGCGCTTTGGATTCTTTGTTTTCTGTTTTCTGTTTGGGCTGCCGACGTTGGTGCCTATTTTGCTGGAAAGCGCTTTGGCAAAACTAAGCTCGCGCCTAAGGTGAGCCCCGGAAAAACGATTGAAGGCTTGCTAGGCGGGCTAATTTTAGTCCTGCTTATTTTTACCCCCATCTTATACAGTCAATTTGACCTTAAAGCGGCTAGTTTATTATTGCTGACGGTTACCGTAACGGCGCTTGTTTCGGTGGGAGGCGATTTATTTGAAAGCAAACTCAAGAGGTACGCGGGCCTGAAAGACAGTAGCCAGATATTGCCGGGTCATGGAGGCATACTTGATCGTGTCGACAGTCTTTTATCGGGCGCGCCAGTCTTCGCTGCAGGTCTATTAATGTTGGGTTATTTGTCTTAACGGTGACCTTAAAACGCCGATTCTGACGAGTTCAATACGAAAAATTTTATTGTTGTCATGCAAAGAATAACCATTTTGGGTTCAACCGGGTCGGTGGGTCAGAGCACCCTCGATGTTATTGCGCTTCATCCTGAACGTTTTCGAGTGGAAGCGTTAACCGCCAACAACAACGTGGTGAAAATGTTGCATCAATGTGACATTTTTCATCCATCGGTTGTGGTTATGTCGGAACTGGCCGCAGCAGAAGAATTACAACAACGGCTTGTGGCCGATGGTTTAGGTCAAATCACTGTGTTGTCTGGCCCGGAGTCTATTTGTGAGGTGGCTAAGAGCGATAATTGCGATGCTGTGATGTCGGCGATAGTTGGAGCCGCCGGTTTATTACCCACACTAGAAGCGGTGCGTGCCGCAAAGCGAGTGCTAATTGCCAATAAAGAGCCGTTGGTGATGACTGGCGACCTGTTTATGCGAGAGGCCTTGAAGTCTGGCGCCATGATTTTGCCAATTGACAGCGAACATAATGCTATTTTTCAATGCCTTCCTGCGGATCAAAATAAGGCGGGCGTTAATAAAATTCATTTAACCGCCTCCGGAGGTCCATTTAGAGGCCGAATTTGGAGTGAATTATCATCCATTACACCTGAGCAAGCGTGCGCACATCCAAACTGGTCAATGGGGCGAAAAATATCGGTTGATTCAGCCACAATGATGAACAAAGGCTTAGAGCTGATCGAAGCCTCCGCGTTGTTTGGATTAACCCCACAAAGAGTGAATATTGTGGTTCACCCGCAAAGTATTATTCATTCAATGGTTGAGTACGCTGATGGATCCTTTATTGCTCAACTCGGTTCGCCTGACATGAAGATTCCGATTGCTCATTCCTTAAGCTGGCCTGATCGAATCGATTCGGGTGCCAAGACTCTAGATATCACTGAAATCTCACGACTGGATTTTGAGGCACCAGACATGGATAATTTGCCATGTTTAAGGCTTGCCAGAGCGGCGGCTGAGGCAGGTGGCTCCGCGCCAGCCGTGCTAAACGCATCTAATGAAGTCGCAGTGGAGGCGTTTTTGGAGGGCCGTATTGGTTTTACCGATATATCTAGCGTAATCGAATCAACATTGGACTCAATAGGGCTATGTGCGATTAATGATATCGAAAACGTATTAAACATTGATAATGAAGCGCGAGAAGTAGCCTTGGCGAAGCTAGACTCGCTTTCGAGATCATAATTAATTTAAGTCTTATTGGGTTAGGCGGTATTCTGTTGACTTTGTTATACAGCATCATTGGTTTTATAATTGCCATTGGCGTACTTGTTGCAGTGCACGAGTTCGGTCATTTCTGGGTTGCTCGAAAACTTGGCGTGAAAGTGCTGACTTTTTCTATCGGCTTTGGCAAACCAATATGGCGCAAGGTGGCTGGCCCTGACCAGACCGAATATGTCATCGCACGCATTCCCTTAGGCGGCTATGTCAAAATGCTTGGAGAGGGATCTGCGGCCGATCCGGTAAGTGCTAGCGAGGCTCATCGCGCTTTTGACAATCAACCTATTTGGAAACGCACCTTAATCGTAGCGGCGGGTCCGGGGATCAACTTTTTATTTGCGATTTTGCTGTTTATGCTTCTTGGGTTGCAAACAGAGCAGCGATTAACGCCTGTTTTTGGTGAAGTCACTCCACAATCAGTCTTGGCTGAATCTGGTGTGAAGGCCGGCGACAAACTAATCAGTGTTGATGGCAAGCCCGCTCGTTTTTTAGCCGAGCATGACCTCTACATATTTAATCAGGTGCTCAAGCGTGAATCGATAAGCCTCGACGTGGAGTCGGGCGGTGCGATTTCGACAATACTTATTGCGACTAACGACATTCCAATTTATAAGGTAAACCCGGCCAGTCTGATGCGTCAGCTTGGTTTTGTTAGCATGTTCCCAGTCATTACAACACAGATTGATCGTGTTGCGGCGGACTCGCCGGCCGAATCCGGTGGTTTACTGGCCGGAGATAGATTCATTTCGATTGATGGCACCCCAATAGACGCCTGGGCAGACCTGACGTCTGCGGTTAGACCCGCTGGCGGCCAACCGCTATTGATTACAGTTGAGCGCAACCAAACTGAATTATCGATGACCATTACACCAAAGAGTATACGTGTCGGTGATGTGTCTATTGGTCAATTGGGCGTCGGCCCCAAAGTTTTGCAGCCATCTCCGGAGCAAATCGTCGAGATTAACCGATCTCCGCTCCAAGCTTTAGTGCACGGTGCGAATCAAACATGGTTAATGTCTACCCTTACCTTACGAATGTTGGGCAAGATGATCACCTTGCAGGTGTCGCATAAAAATGTGAATGGGCCATTAATGATTGCCGATGTCGCGGGGCAGGCAATTCAGGTTGGAGCAACGACCTATTTGTACTTTTTGGCATTGATAAGCATCAGTTTAGGAGTGATGAATTTACTCCCAATCCCAATGCTTGATGGCGGACATTTGGCCACATATCTGATTGAGGTTTTCGCTGGTAAACGTGCTGCGCAGAAAGCTTTTATCGCCGTTCAACCCTTTGGTTTGTTGATGTTGGCAGGCTTGATGAGTCTTGCTTTTTATAATGATATTTTGAAAATATTCAATTAGAATTATGCCTTGTGATAAAAATCGCGTGATTTCGGTGTTATCGGTGCGCGATTTGCTGGTTTATTTCGGTATGATTTTTGTAGGGGCATACGACAGTAGAGCCTTAGTAATAACAGTTAAAAACACCGTTTTATTAAAACAATAATATTAAATATACGTCTTTTGCTTTTCTCCATCCGTTGTCTCAGGTGACGAGAATATAGTGATTGATACACACTTAAGTAGCTAGGGCTATTGAGGACTCTATGATTAGAAAACTCTGCATTAGATTAATCGTTATACCGTTGTCAGCAGCTGCTGTAATGAGTAGTGCTATCGCGCAACAATCATTCCTGGTTTCTGATGTTCGGGTTAAGGGCTTACAGCGTATTTCCGCAGGGTCTATATTTAATTATCTGCCGGTTAAGGTGGGTGATACTTTTGACCCGGCTGATTCATCTGACTTAATTCGCGAGTTGTACAAAACCGGTTTCTTTAAAGATATTGAATTGAGTACCGAAGGCACCGCTATTGTGATCAATGTAGTGGAATATCCCTCGATTACTCAGATAGAGTTTGCGGGTAATAAGCTGATTAAAGAAGAGTCACTACGTGAGGCGCTCTCTGGCAATGACTTTGTTGAAGGTCGAGTGTTTAAACCGAATGTTTTAGAACAAGTAAAACAGGAGTTAAAGCGCCAGTATTTAAATCAAGGAAAATACAATGCTCAGGTTGGTACCGAAGTCACCGATCTTCCACGCAATCGTGTAAAAGTTAAGTTGCACGTAAAAGAAGGGCCAACGGCCAAGATTAAGAAAATTAATATTGTTGGCAATGAATATTTCAGCGACAAAATGCTGCTCGACGAGTTCGAATCGTCGGACAGCGTTCCTTTTTGGAGATTTTGGGGATCGGCTGATCAATATTCAAAAGAGAAGGTTTCAGGTGACCTGGAAACGCTTCGCAGCTTTTATCAAAACCAAGGGTTTCTTGATTTTAATATAACCTCGAATCAGGTCAGTATATCGCCCGAGAAAGACGGTATATTTTTAACTGTTAATGTTGATGAAGGCGAGCGTTATACGGTGTCGAGTTTCGTGTTAAACGGCCAGTTAGTCGTGCCTGAGGCAGAATTATTGCCGTATGTTTTTATTGCTCCAGGGCGCACATATTCTCGTCGCGATGTGGACAATACCGTAGAGTTTATTGGTGATCGATTAGCCGAAGAGGGCTACTCTTACGCTGAAGTTGTGCCTGTACCTGATGTTAACAAAGAAGAAAACACGATCGCATTCTCGATTAACATTAAGCCCGGTAGACGTGTCTATGTACGCCGCATTGATGTAGTTGGTAACAAGCTAACAAACGATGAAGTGATTCGTCGTGAGTTGCGACAGACCGAGGGCGGTGCGTTTTCTCCAAGTCGTGTTAATCGTTCGAAAATTCGCTTACAACGTTTAAGTTTCTTTGACGAAGTTGAAATTGAAACGGTTCCCGTTGCGGGTCGTGAAGACCAGGTGGACCTGGAGGTTGTTGTAAAGGAGCGGCCTACAGGGCAGTTTCTTTTTGGCCTCGGCTTTTCAGGTGATGACGGTGCCTTGGTTCAAGCCAGTGTGTCTCAATCCAATTTATTTGGGACTGGTAACCAGCTAAACTTTAATGTTCAGCGTTCAAATATTACCGAGTCAATTAGTCTGCAGTATACAGACCCGTACTACACAAAGAGCGGTATTAGTCGCACCATCGGTATCACCGGCCGTAGTATCGACTTTGAAGAGGCCAACACATCTTCATTCTTGACTGAAACTTTGGGTTTAAATGTTCGTTATTTATTTCCAATCAATGAAAATAATTCATTTTCGCTGGGAGCAGGCATTGAAAAGATCGACCTTCGAGCAGGTTTTGCATCAGTGCCTGAGGTGCGAGATTTTATCGAAGAAAATCCAAACAATAATTTATTCACCATTACTTCTGCGTTTGCGCATGATACGCGTGACAGCTTGTTGTACCCGACATCGGGTAAAAACTTTCGTTTATCGGCCGAAGTTACCGCTCCGGGTAGCGACCTTGAGTACTATCGCCTAAATTTAGAGTCGAGTTATTATTACCCATTTACGCGTAAAGCCGCCCTCAAACTCAGTGCTGATATTGGCTATGGTGATGGCTATGGTGATACGGATGGTTTGCCATTCTTTAAAAACTATTTTGCTGGTGGCTCGCGATCTGTACGCGGTTATGAAGCGCGTTCTTTGGGCCCGAGAGACAGCAGTCAATTTCCACAGCCGTTTGGCGGTAGTAAACGCGTTCTACTGAATGCTACGCTGCTACTTCCAGTCGGAGATGGAGCGTTGGATAAACGACTGCAAATCTT
Organism: Arenicella sp.; assembly: GCA_965230315.1. Lineage (GTDB taxonomy): Bacteria > Pseudomonadota > Gammaproteobacteria > Arenicellales > Arenicellaceae > Arenicella. Next base: position 989,370 of record CBDDKT010000002.1, on the reverse strand, counting down.
CGTTGATGGTGGTCAGGTGTTCTCAAACGAGCAGAGTGTTGACTTCGATGATATACGTTTTACTGCGGGTGTTGGTTTTAACTGGATCTCTCCGGTGGGGCCACTCTCCATTAGTTACGCAATTCCATTGAACGAAGTAGAGGCAGACCCTCTTAATGGCGTCATTGGTGACGAGATTGAAAAATTTCAATTCAGCGTCGGTCAGTTAATTCAATAAACAAATTAGTCGTCTGCACAAACTGTATGTGAAGATGATGCACATTATTTATAAAATAAGAAATAAAGGTATTTAGAAATGTTAAAACGCAGTTTAATCGTATTCGCCGCATTGGCCGCATGCATGCAAGCTTCCATCGCGTCAGCCGAGCTTAAAATTGGTGTATACGATGCGCGCAAAATTCTTGAATCGTTGCCTGCAGTGCAAAAAGAATTCAAAAAGTTAGGCGCTGAATTCGAACCTAAAGAAAAAGAGATCGCCGATAAGCGGACCGCACTTGTGAAACTTCAAGAGGACATCAGTAAGAATGCAGGCACGATTTATTCTGAAGAAGAATATAAAAATAAGCAGCTCGAGTTTCAAAGTAAGCGTCGGGAACTTCAGCTTCTAGCCGAAGATACTGAACGTTTGGCAAATGTTCGTCGCAACGAGGTTGTACGTAAAATTCAAAGCTCTGTTGATCAGGAAGTACGAAAATACGCGGAAGAGGAGGGTTACGACTTGATTTTACGCAGCGGTGTCTTATACGCAGGACCAAAAGTTAATATAACTCAGAAAATTTTACAGCGAATGTCTTCAAAATAGTCGTTAATTGGAATTCGCTGTAATTTGAATAGTTAGGTTGCAGCAGCTTGGGTGTATACTTAGGTGTCTTTATCGGCATTTGATAACTATTTGCAACGCTATACTAATGAATGCTAATTATTTAAAAGACTTCCAATAGGAAGTCTTTTTCGTTTTACAACAAGCTAGAAAAGGATCAGCCAAGTGGCCTTACTCGATATACATCAAATTAAAAACTACCTCCCTCATCGTTACCCATTTTTACTAGTTGATCGAGTGTTAGAGGCCGTGCCTGAAGAAAGAATGGTGGCAATCAAGAACGTTACCTATAACGAGCCGTTTTTCGAAGGACATTTCCCCAATCGCCCGGTGATGCCCGGTGTATTAATCATAGAAGCGTTGGCTCAAGCTGCCGCGTTAATGGCGAGTTACGGTCGGGACGACATTGATACGTCCAACCGTATTTACTATTTCACTGGAATTGATAAAGCACGTTTTAAGCGACCGGTTGAGCCCGGTGATCAATTGCTTTTCGAAGTCGAGCTGATCCGTAGAATTAAGAACATGTGGAAATGTACTGGTGTGGCTAAAGTGGACGGTGAAGTTGCCGCCTCTGCGGAACTGATGTTTACCTTTAAAGACATCGAGGCGTAAGGCAATGAGTGTGAATATTCACCCTACTGCAGTAATTGAACCCGGTGCTGAACTTGGAACCGATGTTTCTATCGGCGCTTACTCTGTGATCGGCAGCGATGTGAAAATTGGTGATGGTTCGAGAATCGCCTCTCAAGTAGTTATCGAAGGAGATACCGAGCTTGGTGCCAATAATCAGGTGTTTTCATTTACGGCGATTGGCAGTGAACCCCAGTCGATTTCCTACAAAGGCGAACCAACCCAGGTTCGCATCGGCGACAATAATGTTTTCCGAGAAAATATTACCGTTAATCGCGGAACCATGGATGATGAAGGTATAACGGTTATTGGTAGTAATAATCTTTTCATGGCCTATGTGCATATCGCACATGATTGCCGCTTAGGTTCCGATTTACTGTTTTCTAACAATGCCAGCCTGGCGGGACACGTCAGAGTAGGAAACTATGTCGTATTAGCTGGTTATACCTTGGTTCACCAGTTTGTGCGTATTGGAGAGCACAGTTTCTGTGGTGTAAATACGTATTGTACATTGGATGTTCCACCATACATGTTGGTTGCTGGGAATAAAGCGATTACCCATGGTATCAATATTCGTGGCTTACGCCGACGTGGGATAGATAAGGACACTATTCTCGAGTTAAAGCGGGCCTATAAGACTATCTATCGTTCCGGACATACAATGGCTCATGCGCTTGATGAATTGGCAACTCACGAATGGGGCAGTTCGCAGGTGCAAGGATTAATTGATTTTATTAAAGAGTCAAAGCGCGGTGTTATTCGGTAATTGATCGTTTATTTTATTCTCGTTTATTTGATTCTTTTTGTTCTAACTAACAACCAATTATGAAGATTGGAATTGTAGCTGGTGAAAAGTCCGGCGACTATTTAGGAAGCGAGCTCATAAAGTCGTTTAAACAACGTTATCCAGATGCTGAGTTTGTTGGACTTGCAGGCCCGCTAATGCAAGCTCAAGGCGCTACTTCTTTAGCTGAAATGGACAAAATCAGCATCATGGGAGTGGCCGGGGTTTTAAAGAGTCTGTTCGAAATTCTAAGTATTCGAAGGCGAATTCGAAATTACATGCTCGAATGGCAGCCGGATGTTTTTATTGGCATAGATGTGCCCGATTTTAATCTAAGTTTGGAAATTAAGCTTAAGCAGGCGGGTATTCCGACCGTCCACTATGTCAGCCCAACGGTTTGGGCATGGCGAGGCAAACGCATTATAAAAATAAAACGCGCGGTAAACTTAATGCTGACTCTATTTCCATTTGAAGAAAAGTTTTATCAGAAACGCAAGGTGCCAGTGAAGTATGTTGGACACCCATTAGCAAAACCAGTCTTAGAGTGGCAAGTCGCGCCACTGGCAGCGCAGTTGATGAATCTCGAGGCGGATAAAAAGCTAGTGGCGATACTACCGGGCAGCCGTATGAGTGAGGTATCCAGGCTCGCTCCAATTATGTTGCGGGCATGCGAAGAGTTAAGTAAGCGTTATCCTGGTTTGAGTTTTGTCATACCAGCGGCATCTGAAAAGATACAGCGTTATTTATTGGATGCTTTAGACGCTGAACAAACACCGGTTAAAGTGATTCTAGGGCATTCTCGGGATGTACTTGCCAGTGCGCACCTTGCGGTGCTCGCTTCAGGAACCGCCGCGTTGGAAGCTGCTTTGTTCGCAAAACCCATGGTAGTGATGTACAAAATAGCCAAGTACGAGCAATGGTACGCTGCCCGCACCATGGAAGTAGAACACTTTTCCATGCCCAATCATTTAACGGACCCACCGATCGTAACGGAACTTATTCAGGATGATGCAACGGTTGAAAACATGGTGAATGAAGTGTCCTCATTGTTAGACAGCGAGCAGGCATATCGATCTATGCAGCAGACATTAGCTCAGATTGCACCCATGCTGAGTGAAAATTCCGGTGAGTTGGCGTGTGACGCGATTGAGTCGTTGTTGCAAGGTGCTCAAAAGAATGCGTGAAGAAGGCAATATGATTGTGGCAGGCGTAGACGAAGTGGGGCGGGGGCCGTTGGCAGGGCCGGTTGTTACCGCGGCGGTGGTTTTGCCAGAATGCTATGATCTACCGGATTTAACCGATTCAAAAAAATTGAGCCCTAAGAAGCGGGAAATATTATCGATCGCCATCAAACAGCAAGCGTTAGCATGGTCTATTGGCGAAGCGTCTGTCGAAGAGATCGATGAGCTTAATATATTACATGCTACCATGTTGGCGATGCAGAGAGCGGTCGCTGGTCTGACGATTGTTGCCGATAAAATATTGGTTGATGGAAACCGAGCTCCAGAATTTAATGTACCCGCTGAACCTATTATTGGTGGTGATGGCTTAGAGCCCGCGATTTCTGCGGCATCGATTATTGCCAAGGTAACACGTGACCATCTAATGTCAGCTTATGCATCGACCTTTCCTGAGTATGGTTTCGAGCGAAATAGTGGTTATCCAACAAAGCAACACCGTGATGCGTTATTGAAGTTTGGTATAACACCGATTCATCGACGAAGCTTTGCACCGGTTAAAAAGCTGCTGTAACCTCCAACTACAATTGAGTCAGGTCAAGATTAATATGGTCACTCTTTGGCCTATAAAACTGTTCGAGAATTCGTTGATGAGTTTATAATTTATTCATGCCTAAAACTTTCGTCCACCTACATTTACACTCCGAGTATTCACTGGTAAACGGCATGATTCGTTTGCCAGCACTAATCGATCAGACACGCACCAATCAAATGCCAGCGGTTGCTTTAACCGATATGGGTAACCTTTACGGTGCAGTCAAGTTTTTTAATAAGTGCATGGCTCAGGGCATCAAACCAATTATTGGTGCCGAGGTTTATATTGAGAATCCAGATAAGGTTACGCAGCCTCACATCATGGTGTTATTGGTACAAGATGAAGTCGGTTATGTAAATTTATCGGAGCTGCTTTCGCGTGGCTTTCGTGAGGGTCAGGCTCAAGGTAAACCGATTATCCAAAAACAATGGCTGGAGAGTAAAACAGACGGCCTGATTTGCCTTTCAGGAGGTATACGCGGAGAGCTAGGCTCGGCAATTTTGGCAAACCGTGAAAAATATCGGGAAGAAATCATTCAGCAATACCAGCAATTATTCCCCGACCGGTTTTACATCGAAATTCAACGCGTTGGTCGACCCTATGAAGAAGAGTATATTTCTGAAGCCGCGAAATTGGCTGCAAAGTTCCAAATACCCTTAGTCGCGACTAATGATGCTCACTTTATGCGCGAAACAGATTTTGATGCGCATGAAGTCAGAGTATGTATTAATGAGGGACGTGTTCTTAATGATACGCGTCGAGTAGTACATCATACACCGCAGCAATATTACAAAAGCTCGCAGGAAATGATTGAGCTCTTTGCAGACATACCCAGTGCGATAGAGAACACCGTATTAATCGCTCAACGATGTAATTTTGTGATTCGCATGGGCGAGTATTTCTTGCCGGATTTTCCTGTCCCAGAAGGCGAGACCATCGAATCGCACCTGCGCAATGAATCCTTCGCGGGGCTTGAAGTGGTGCTGCATAGGCGATTTCCTGAAGGTCCTACGCCAGAGGTTAGGGCGGAATACGAGGCTCGTATGGAATTCGAGCTTAAGATTATTTTGGAAATGGGTTTCCCAGGCTATTTTCTGATTGTTGCCGATTTTATTCAGTGGGCTAAAGAAAATGATGTGCCTGTAGGCCCTGGGCGTGGGTCTGGTGCGGGCTCTATTGTGGCGTATGCGCTCAAGATTACTGACCTTGATCCGATAGAACATATTCTTCTATTCGAGCGTTTTCTGAATCCCGAGCGTGTTTCGATGCCCGACTTTGATGTTGACTTTTGCATTGATGGTCGCGAACGAGTGATAGATTACGTTGCCAATAAATATGGGCGCGATAAAGTTTCACAGATTATCACCTATGGCACCATGGCGGCGAAAGGCGTTATTCGTGATGTAGGGCGTGTCATGGGCATGTCGTACGGCCATGTAGATGGTGTTGCCAAGTTAATACCATTTGACTTAGGAATTACGTTGACCAAGGCTCTAGAGCAAGAGCCAGAATTAAAAGATCGTTATGACAACGAAGAGGAGATTACCGAACTGATAGACATGGCCCTTAAGCTCGAAGGTTTGGCCAGGAACGTCGGTAAGCATGCGGGTGGTGTCGTGATTTCACCAACTGATTTGACCGATTTCACTCCACTTTATTGTGAACACGGAAGCGATCAAATTGTTGCTCAATATGATAAAGATGATCTGGAAACCGTCGGTTTGGTGAAGTTTGACTTTTTGGGTCTGAAAACGTTAACGATTATTGATTGGGCGGTAAAGGCAATTAACGCTCAGCGAGCACATTCTGGCGAAGAACTGCTTGATATCGCCAAACTGCCATTAGATGACAAATCAACGTATGAGTTACTCAAAGAAGGGTTAACTACCGCGGTGTTCCAGTTGGAATCCTCAGGCATGAAGGAGCTTATTAAAAACCTTCAGCCCGACCAGTTCGAAGATATTGTCGCATTGGTAGCTCTGTATCGCCCAGGCCCTCTGGGTGCGGGTATGGAGAAAGTCTATTGCGATCGCAAGCACGGCAAAGAACCTACCAAATACGCGCATGAGATGCTTGAACCTATTCTGAATAACACGCAGGGTATTATCCTTTACCAAGAGCAGGTAATGAATATTGCTCAGGAAATGGCGGGTTATTCTCTTGGTGGCGCCGATATTCTACGACGCGCAATGGGTAAAAAGAAGCCAGAAGAGATGGCCAAACAACGAGCTATCTTTGAAGAAGGTGCATCTGAACGCAATGTTCCAGCCGAGATTGCCAAAGAAGTGTTTGACTTGATGGAATATTTTGCCGCCTATGGTTTCAATAAAAGTCATTCAGCTGCGTACGCATTGATTGCTTACCAAACTGCCTGGCTTAAAGCTCATTATCCATCTCAATTTATGGCGGCATGTATGTCGGCTGATATGGAGAATACCGACAAAGTCGTGATTCTTTTAAATGAAGCTAACCAAATGAAGTTGACGGTTCAGCACCCCAACATCAATTTGTGCCAATATCAATTTGTTGCAACTGACGATAAACACATCGTTTATGGCCTGGGCGCAATTAAGGGCATTGGTCGGCCTGTGATTGAAAATATTGTCGAAGCGAGGGAACAAGGTGGGCCATTCAAAGATTTATATGATCTGTGTGCCCGTGTTGATGTTAAACGTGTAAATCGGCGTGCTCTCGAGGCGTTGGTGAGAGCCGGAGCACTGGATGAACTAGGCGTACACCGAGCAAGCCTGGTCGAGAGTATAGGTCTCGCATTAGAGGCAGCTAACCAACAGGCTAAAAGTGCGCAGGCAGGCCAAAATGATATGTTCGGCATTGCCGCGCCGGTAGAGACCGTTCAAACGTATCAGAATGTCGCCGAGTGGAAAAAGGAAGATTTACTCGCTGCAGAAAAAGAAACCTTGGGCCTGTACTTGAGTGGCCATCCAATTGATATGTATATTCAGGAGTTAGATCAATTCACTTCCTGTCGGCTGATTGACATTGATGTTGGACAGGGTAAAGGCAAAAAGCCTGTAACGCTGGCTGGCTTGGTTGTTGGCGCTCGTACAATGAATACGAAATCTGGATCACGCATGGCCTTCCTTACCTTAGACGATAAAACTGCGCGAGTAGAAGTAGGCGTGTTTGGTGATCTGTATGATCAGCGACGGGACGTGATTCATAAAGACAAGGTGTTGGTCATAAAGGGTAAGGCCAGCCACAATTTCTTTAACGACGATATTCGTATTTCTGCCGATGAATTATTTGATATAGAACAAGCGCGTGGGCACTTAGCAAGGCACATACAAATTCAAGTTGCTTCAGAGCAAATGGACGAAAATACAGTAAAGTCTTTACGACAAATTCTTGCGCGTAATGAACATGGTCAATGTGGCGTCGGGTTTGAATATCGAACACCACACGGAGTTTGCAAACTAGACGTCGCTCATGATTGGCGTATTGTTCCGAGTAAAATTATGCTCGAACAACTCGAATCTATTGTCGGCCAACCTAATATCAGATTAATTTATTAGCCATCCTTGAGATGTACTCTTAGAGAATCTTTCTAAGTGTTTGCTCTTTAAATGTTTTTTAACTTAGTGTTATACTTTTCATAGGTTTGAAAAACCGTTTCATCGGTGGTTTTGCTTTGATCGTGCTTTCAGTACAATATGCGGCGATTGGTTTGGCGATTACGACTTATGAGACCGGCGTAAAACGCAACCCCAAAGTAGCTGCGTTTTGAGCTGCATTAATTACAATAAGAGTTTGCTTAAGCAGATCGTATTAAACTCAATAAATAACAATGATTATAAGCAATCGAGTTTAATTAGCCCTACCTAACCATATTTAGGTTACTTGCCCAAATTTATCTGTATTCATTCGGTGAGTTTGGCTGCGTTAAAGTGAATTAGAAGACTAGGTTATTGGAGGTCGCTTGTGTCCCTACAGCGATACCCGATATTTGTAGAACCCGACGATATATGTGTTCGGCGATATTTTAGAAAATGGTAGTACGTCTATGACAATTTCGACTAGTGAGTTTGGGGATGAACTTTTCGAGGGGTTGAATCTTGGCCGTGATGGTCGATATTATGTTGCGTTCAGTGGCGGCGTAGACTCGACTGTACTGTTACACCTGATGTCTAGATTACAGACTCAACATAAATTTGAGTTGATTGCCTTACATGTTGCTCATAACTTGCAGCCTGAGTCTAAAGCCTGGGCTGAGCATTGTTCGATGGTTTGTGACTCTTGGGGCATACCGTTGCGGCAAACCTCATTAAATTTGGATTCGGATTCGGAAGCGACCGCTCGTGACGCACGTTATCAATGGTTTAGCGAGCAAGTTGAGTATGGTTCAGTAATCATGACCGCTCATCATCAGCAAGATCGAGCTGAAACATTTTTGTTTAATCTGATGCGTGGCGCGGGCAGCACCGGCTTATCTAGTTTGCGCGCAAAACGCCCCTTCTTTGGCGCTAAATTAGTTCGACCTTTGCTCAGTACTAGCCAGAAGAAAATCCTTGATTATGCCGATGAGCAGCATTTGAACTGGATCGAGGATCCGAGTAATCAAGATGAACGTTATTCAAGAAACGAAATTCGACATCAAGTTTTGCCCGCCTTGGAAACTTTTCGATCAGATGCAATTCAAAATATTGCTCGAGCAGCCGCCAACTTAGAGCAAGAGAATGGACTACTTAGAGAAGTTGCGATCTGCGATCTGGTCGATGTTCGAGAGCATCCAATTCACCCATTAGATCACTCGCACGCATTATGCGTGGATGATTTGGGTCATCTAACCGTAGGCCGACAAGCGAACCTTATTCGGTTTTGGTTGCAGAGTTTGAAGCTTCATTCGCCAAGCCGTCGATTCTTGGCGAAGTTGCTTGCTGCGATTAGCGAACCACCTGCCAGTACTGCGGTATTGCAAGAAGGTGGGCGTCAATTCCGATTCTATAAAGGCTTTATGTATGTGATGCCCGCACAGCATGAGCAGCAAGAGTTTTCGTCGGTGAATTGGATGAACCTTGAGAAGCCAGTCGGCCTTTTTGAGAATAAACTGCAGGTTGGCTCAACTCAAAAACTTCGAGAGCTTATTTTTTCCAATCGTAAAGCCAGCCTTCGCCTCGCGGCTAAACCTCAAGTTAGCAATCCAAAGGCGCTACAAGGGCACAGTCTAAATTTGAAGAAATGGATGCAGGATATTGGCGTGCCTCCTTGGAGACGGCAGGCATTGCCATTGCTTACCATGTCACAGGCGAATAACGATGTTGTCATTGCCCCGGTCGACCAGCAATTGCAAACCGATTGGGTTTCATTAGACGCGCCGTATTAAGGGCTTTTAGAACTTAGCGCAGGGCTGCATCAAAGCTATTGTAATTAAAAAACTCGAATTACAGTCTTAAAAGCGATTGTTCCTAATCTGCTGCTCGAGTATCATGTAGAACCTTCTGGAGCACTGCACAAAACACGTTTTTACGCGTGTTTTTGTGTGTCTCGATACGCTTTCATACACATCCAACACACTCGATGACAAAATACGTATTCATAACCGGAGGGGTTGTATCTTCTCTTGGCAAGGGCATTGCCGCAGCTTCATTGGCCACTCTTCTTGAGTCCAGAGGGTTAAAAGTAACCCTGATGAAACTTGACCCGTATATCAATGTCGACCCAGGAACAATGAGCCCGATGCAACATGGCGAAGTGTTCGTCACCGATGATGGTGCTGAGACCGATTTGGACCTCGGTCATTACGAGCGCTTCATCCGGACCAAGCTCTCACAAAAAAACAACTTCACCACCGGTCGTATTTACGAGCGAGTTCTAAAGAAAGAGCGACGTGGTGACTATCTGGGTGGCACCGTACAAGTTATTCCTCATATTACCAATGAAATGAAAAGCGCGATCGAGGATGGCGCAGGTGATGTTGATGTTGCACTGGTGGAAATTGGTGGAACCGTAGGGGATATCGAATCGTTACCATTTTTGGAGGCGATTCGGCAAATGCGGATCGAGAAGGGCGCCGAAAATGTCATGTATATGCACCTTACTCTGGTGCCATATATTGCCGTAGCCGGTGAGATTAAAACAAAGCCAACACAGCACTCGGTGAAAGAGCTTCGCAGCATCGGTATCCAGCCTGACATATTATTGTGTCGTGTTAGCGAGCCACTACCGGATGGCGCTAAGCGCAAAATTGCCTTGTTTACAAACGTTACCCAAGATGCGGTTATCTCTGGTGTGGACGTAGGCAATATATATGAAATCCCACTCCTGTACCGTGATCAAGGCGTCGATGAATTAGTTGTGAAGCATTTTCGACTCGATTGTCCACCAGCCGATTTATCAGAATGGGAAACAGTGGTCGAACGCAAAGCTAACCCCACTGGTGAAGTGAATATTGCCTTAGTAGGTAAATACATTGGATTGACGGAGTCGTATAAATCGCTTTCGGAGTCGCTTATTCATGCCGGTATAAAAACACTTACCAAAGTAAATATTAATTATATCGAAGCGGAAAAAATTGAAGAAAAAGGCATCGAGATACTCAGTGGTAATGATGCGATCCTGGTTGCTGGAGGTTTTGGCGATCGCGGTACTGAAGGTAAAATTATGGCCGCGCAACATGCTCGCGAAAACAAAATTCCGTACCTGGGGATTTGTCTGGGCATGCAAGTCGCAGTCATCGACTATGCGCGTAATGTAGCCGGCATGGAAGATGCCAATAGTACTGAATTTAATAAAGATACGCCGTACCCGGTTATCGCCTTAATAGAAGAGTGGACCGATGAGCATGGCAATTTACAAGTGCGCGATGAAAACTCTGATCTCGGTGGCACCATGCGCTTGGGCGGGCAAAAATGCCATCTAACCAGCGATTCAAAAGTTCGATCTGTCTACGGTGCGGATACCATTGTAGAGCGTCATCGCCATCGATATGAATTTAATAACATGTTGCGGCCTAAGTTAGTTGATGCTGGCTTAATCATAGGCGGTGTATCCGATGATGATCTCGTTGAAACGGTAGAGATTGCTGATCACCCCTGGTTTGTTGGCGTGCAATTTCACCCAGAGTTTACGTCCAGCCCGCGCGATGGGCACCCATTGTTTACTTCATACGTTGAAGCAGCACGAGCTGAGCGTGAAAAGGCTTAGCGGAGAGTATTAAGTATGAAAATTGCCGATTTTGAAGTTGGTCTTGATAAGCCATTTTTTCTGATTGCTGGCCCATGTGTCATTGAATCACGTGAGCATGCCTTAGATACGGCCAAAATGATTCGTGATATTACTGGTGAACTTGGTATTAACACTCTATACAAATCGTCGTTTGATAAAGCCAATCGCACTTCAGGTTCATCTTTTCGTGGCCCCGGAATACAAGAGGGGCTAGAGATTCTGCAAGAGGTTCGGGAGACAGTAGGAATGCCTGTGCTGACTGATGTGCATACGCCTGAGCAAGTTCACACTGCCGCTAGGTATGTCGATATGATACAGACCCCGGCGTTTTTATGCCGCCAAACCGACTTAATCGAAGCCGTTGGTGCATGTGGCATTCCGGCAAATATCAAAAAAGGACAGTTTTTATCACCACCTGAAATGGTTAACGTAACTAAGAAGGCTCAAGCGGCCGGTGGCACCGATAAGATAACCGTTTGTGAGCGTGGAGCATCGTTTGGATACAATAACCTGGTTGTTGATATGCGAGGTCTTGCCCAAATGCGCGACACGGGATGCCCGGTTGTATTTGACGCAACTCATTCGGTGCAGTTACCCGGTGGCAAAGGCGATCGTTCTGGTGGGCAAAGAGAGTATGTGCCAGTTCTCGCACGCGCTGCGGTTGCGGCAGGTGTATCGGGGCTGTTTATGGAAACTCACCCTGACCCTGAGAACGCCAAGAGCGATGGTCCTAACGCCATGCCAACACAACGGTTGAAAGATTTGCTCACCGTTCTTCAACAAATCGACCAGTCCACGAAAGCTGGTGGTTTCCTAGAAAACGAGTTGTCATAACCTTGTTTCACTAGCTAACCAAACACTAAAATTTATACTCATATCTGAGGCAGAAGCATGTCTACTATTCAAACTATTCTCGCGCGTGAAATTTTAGATTCACGTGGTAACCCGACCGTCGAAGCCGATATAACCTTGGCAGACGGGTCATTCGGTCGTGCTGTAGCGCCTTCAGGCGCGTCTACTGGTTCGCTTGAGGCGCTAGAGCTTCGAGACGGCGATAAGAACCGCTATTTAGGCAAAGGCGTGACTGCCGCTGTCAACAACGCAAACACAGTTATTGCAGACGCCTTAAAAGGTAAAGATGCGTTAAATCAACGGGCTATCGATCAATTGATGATTGATCTAGACGGTACGGATAATAAATCAAAGCTCGGTGCCAATGCTATTTTGGCTGTTTCTCTCGCGGTTGCGAAAGCGGCCGCAGTAAGCCAAGGAATTCCTCTTTATGCTCACTTTGCTCAGTTATTTGGTAACGATACGTATTCGATGCCGGTACCTCAAATGAACATCATTAATGGTGGTGAGCACGCCGATAACTCAATTGATTTTCAAGAATTTATGATCTTGCCAACCGGCTTGCCAACTTTCGGTGAGGCGCTCCGCGCAGGCGCCGAAGTATTCCATGCATTAAAGAAAGTGCTGCATGATATGGGTTTGAGCACGGCGGTAGGTGATGAGGGTGGTTTTGCTCCAAACCTTGAAAGTAATGAAGCCGCTGTGGGCATTATTGTGCAAGCGATAGAGAACGCTGGGTATAAAGCGGGCGAAGACATCATGATTGGTCTCGACGTCGCAAGTACCGAATTCTACTCAGATGGAAAGTATCATCTCAGCGCCGAAAACAAATCGCTCAGTTCGGAAGAATTTGTACAATATTTGGAAGCCTGGGTTCGTAAGTATCCGATAATCACGATCGAAGATGGTATGGCTGAAGACGATTGGGATGGCTGGGCTGCACATACAAAGAGTGTAGGTTCGGATATCCAGCTGACCGGGGACGATTTGTTTGTAACTAACACTAAAATACTGCAGCAGGGTATCGATAAAGGCGTGGCGAATTCAATTCTAATTAAGTTTAACCAAATAGGGTCCTTAACTGAGACACTGGATGCAATTAAGATGGCGCACGAGGCGGGATATAAAGCAACTATTTCGCATCGTTCGGGTGAAACGGAAGACACAACGATCGCCGATCTTGCCGTAGCTACCGCGGCGGGTCAGATTAAGACGGGCTCCTTATGTCGTTCTGATCGTGTTGCAAAGTACAATCAATTGCTTCGAATTGAGCAAGAGTTGGGTGACTTAGCGGTTTATCCAGGCATTAAATCATTCAGTTAAATCGTTGATTCAATTTGGTTAAAAAGAGCTCCTTCACGGAGCTCTTTTTAATGGTGCCTTTACGGAGGCTGATCGTTTCCGTCAAGTCGTGTAAATGAGCTCCTGTCATCTTACGCCTTAAGCGATTATAAAACCTCGTTTTGCCAAAATTTCTTTAAACGCTTTTCGGATACTGGTATCTGTGTTTTTAAGTGTTGAGCGAAAATAGATACACGCCATTCTTGCAACATACGATTGAACTCTGTCAATTCCGGGTGACTTAAGAACACATAGTCTAATTCTAATTTCGGATGGCTCAGTTCATCGATCTTAGCGTTGAAGTCTTTTTGAATTGTTGCTAAGGCGGTTTCCTCCGCGATAGTTTTGCTGGTAAATTTTAGTTTTTCTAAGCGACTTTCGATTGCTCGGAGATAGCGAGAATACTGTTTCAAAGAGCTCAAGTTTGTGTAGCTTAAGAAGCTAGGTTCGAACATTTGGTAAATTTGGGCTTTGATATCTTCAATGGCTAAATCAGTGGTAATGTTGTCCACTGGCGTTTTGTCGGCGATCGCCAATATTGCGTCGCGATGTTGAAGTGCTGATATTAAGGTAGTTTCCAACTCAGTAGCGATGGGTACCCATTGTTTTGAACCTTGTATAAGTGCTTGCTCGAATTGTTCCTGGGTTCGAACGCCATTTGTGTTACCTTCAAAACAAGCCTGTGATAATCCTGCTTCGATAAGCTTGCTATTCCATTCTGATTTATCACTTGTTCCTGGTTTTGCGGTTCTTAGTTGTGATGCAAGTGAGCCTAAACCATTGCCAGTATTTTTGAGCTTTGGCGACATCAGTTCTTTTTGCAGATACTTCAGGGTTTGCTTTTGCGTGGTGTTAGATAACACCTGTATTGCCAGAGCAATAATTGCATGGTGGCTGTGATAGTCTGCCGTCTTTTTCTGATCATGCACCAATAGTGATATCGACTTGTCCTTTCGAATCTTTAGCATAGGAAAGGCGCGAACAGTCATGCCCTGGTGTTGATAATCGACAATCTCATCGAGCACGCCAAAATTCCAGTGTTGAATATTGTGGTGTTCGTGCTTAACACGCTCTGGCGCATTGTTAGAATGCACGCTTTGCTGCACCGAATTAGCGTAATTCTGCTTCAATGAATTCAGGTTTCGGTCTTCTTCGATCAGTGAACCATCAGTGTCAATTACTCGATAGTTCATTTGATAGAAGTCATCCAATTTATTAATTGCAAAGTCTTCTGCCATTACCTTAACGCCACGTGTCCGAAACAATAATTCTGCCAAGCTTTCGATCAGTGGCGTATCACTTGGCGTGAGGCTGTTGAATACCCGATCTATTGCATCGGCTGCGGGAGCAAAATTTCTGCGGATCGGTTTGGGCAGTGTCTTTATCAGGGCAATGCATTTATCTCTTAACAAACCGGGAACTAACCAGTCTCCGATATGCTTGGGGAAGGGCGCCAATACCGATATTGGCACCACCATCGTTACACCGTCGCCGTGTTTCCCGGGGTCAAATTTGTAGACTATCTGCACCTCTTTACCGTGAACATTTATCTTGTCCGGAAATTGCGAGGTGCGCTGTGTGTCGGCGTCTGTTTGTAGTAAGGCTTCTCGATCAAGCTTTAGAACGTGCTCATTACCCTGCGATAGCCACTTTTCTAACGCCTGTCGATTATGTATATGTTCGGGTATTCTCTCTTGATAAAAGTCTAAAATGATCCGCTCATTTACAAGCAGATTTCGCTTGCGGGTTTTGGTCTCTAATTTTTCTATCTCTGAAACGAGTGTTTCATTGTGCGCGACAAATTCGGCTATTTTGCCCCTTGGCCTATAGGCACCTTCAACTAAGGCTTGTTGAACAAATATGTGTCGGCTTTCCTTTGCATTAATAGGGGCGTAATTAACGGTTTCTTTATCCCGCAAGCTTAAACCATAGAATAAGGTTTTGCGGTAAGCTTTAATGCTTCCCGAACGAATGTGGTAGCGTGGACTACTATACGTGTAGCGACACAAATGAGGTGCTGTCTCGCTAACCCAATTGGGTTTAATCTCTCCAATAGTGTGTGCGAATAATCGAGATGTCTCTAAGTATTCAGCTGCCATAATCCATTTTGGTTTACGTTTTGCCTGCGCTGATGCAGGAAACAGGTAAACATGGCGGCTGCGGGTTGCAGTGTATTCACCGTCTACATCCTTGGTTGCAATATTGCTGAGTAAGCCGCTTAATAATGCACGATGCAGTTTCTCGTAACGGTCACTAAAACCGGTGTTCGGTTTCGCTTTTTTTTCTCCAGGTTTGGGCATTTCTATCACCGTCCACTGCTCGAGTTTCCAACCCAAAGATTTGCCCTGACTGAGCAGTTGACGAAATAATTCGCGCCACTCAAATACGCGAGCGATGGACCAGAAATGGTCAATGCAATATTGCCTGAATTTGGTATTGCTTAGCTCCTCTCTTGCGTTATTAATTGCTTGCCATAGCTGAAGAAAACTAAAGAAATCTGACTGATGATGTTTAACCAATTGGTGTGCCTGATCAGCCGCTTGTTGCTTGTCGGCGGGGCGTTCTCTCGGGTCTTGAATACTTAAGGCGCTAACCAATATCAATGCGTCTCTCAAACACCCCAGCTTATTAGCTTCGATCAAGATACGCGCATATTTAGGATCAACAGAAAGATCGCTCATTTGTCGACCAATAGATGTCAGATTACGCGCGTCGTTAACGCCACCTAACTCTTGAAGCAATTTGAATCCGTCATTTAAAAGTCGATTATCAGGTTGATCGATAAAGTCAAACTGCTTGATATCTTGAATGCCGAGGCGCAACATTTTTAGGATTACCGACGCCAAATTACTGCGCAATATCTCGGCAGGAGTAAATTCGGCGCGCTGTTCAAAATCTTGTTCTGAATAGAGTCGTATGCAGACACCATTGGCAACGCGACCGCATCGGCCCTGTCGTTGATTGGCGCTTGCCTGAGATATAGCTTCGATCGGCAATCGCTGAATTTTTGAACGAAAGCTATAGCGCGATATACGAGCTAAACCAGGATCAATAACATAAGCAATACCGGGAACGGTAATCGAGGTCTCAGCTACGTTGGTCGCGAGCACCACCTTACGTCGATGGGAAGGTTTAAATACTTTATTCTGTTCGGCGATACTCAGACGCGAATACAGCGGCAGTACTTCTAACGGTAACTGAGCGCGTCGCAGCGCCTGAGCGGCATCACGAATCTCTCGTTCACCAGCACAAAATACCAGAATATCGCCGCTAGCCTGATACTCACCTTTTGCTTCTCCACGAATTACCTGTTTGACCGTATCGGTGATTAGTTCAGGTAGATTGGGGTCCTCTCTGCTTGGCTCTTGATAAAGTGTGGTTACCGGGTAGGTGCGTCCAGATACTTCTATAATGGGGGCTGACTGTTTATTTAGAGTGAAATGTTTTGAGAACTTGTCCAGGTCAATGGTCGCTGATGTGATAATGACCTTGAGCTCAGGGCGCCTTTTGCAAAGTGACTTTAGCAAGCCCAATAAGAAATCTATATTGAGGCTTCGCTCATGCGCTTCATCAATAATGATAACCTCGTACTTTTTTAACAGGCGATCGCGCTGGAATTCGGCGAGAAGCACTCCGTCTGTCATAAGTTTTATGCGGGTATTGCTGTTTGAGTTATCGGTAAACCTTACTTGATAACCAACACCATCGCCCAAAGGCGTTTTAAGTTCTGAAGCAATGCGATCAGCGACTGTTCTCGCTGCGATACGTCGAGGTTGGGTATGGCCAATTAGGCCTTTTTCACCGTAACCTAAAGATAAACATATTTTAGGTAGTTGGGTGGTTTTACCTGAACCCGTCTCCCCTGCAAGCACAAGCACTTGATTCTCTATTATCGCCGTTGCAATTTCATCTTTGCGCCGACTAATAGGAAGGTCTTCAGGAAAGACAATCGGTGTTGACCAAGGTTCTTTGTTAATAGATTTCGATTGCTTCTTTGTTGTTGGCATTACTCGATCAGTGCGCCGGATAGTAGAGACAAGAGTATAAAACTATTTTCATAGCAAGATTGTAATCACTGGTCGAAACCGATGCTCATTTGCATTATAATCGCTCGACTTGAAAAGACACACGTCCGCAGTTCAGTTGACAAATTCTTCTAGATTAAAATTGAACTGCCAGAGGCTGCGCAAAAGGCGAGGTGAAAAATAGACTTCGCTGATTATAGAAAAATTGATAGAATTAGCACAGACACGCGTCCGTAGCTCAGCTGGATAGAGTAGTTGGCTTCGAACCAATTGGTCGGGGGTTCGAATCCCTCCGGGCGCGCCAATAATAAAAGGACCGGCCTTGTGCCGGTTTTTTTATTATTGATGTGTTCGGATGTATGAAGAGAAGCCTAGTTCGATAAATTCGAGCGGAGCGAATTTACACAGCCGAAGGCTGCCCGTTAGGGCGAGGCGCATGGATGCGTCGAGTAATCCCTCCGGGCGCGCCAATAATAAAAGGACCGGCCTTGTGCCGGTTTTTTTATTATTGATGTGTTCGAATGTATGAAGAGAAGCCCAGTTCGATAAATTCGAGCGGAGCGAATTTACACAGCCGAAGGCTGCCCGTTAGGGCGAGGCGCATGGATGCGTCGAGTAATCCCTCCGGGCGCGCCAATAATAAAAGGACCAGCCTTGTGCCGGTTTTTTTATTATTGATGTGTTCGAATGTACGAAGAGAAGCCCAGTTCGATAAATTCGAGTGGAGAGTAGCTCAACAGTCTGGTATCAGAAAGTGTAATTGCGGAGCAGCTCTCACTATTTCTAATGTCGACAAACTGTTGGGCAAGCGACTGAGTCGCCGCAGGCTATTCGTCTAGAATGAAAACGTGCCGTCCGTTTTGATCGCTTATTCTGAACCTGCCAGTATTAAGGTCTCCGTCATCAATGATTCGGTCAAATTGAATTATGTCTCTTTCAGGCGCTGTGGCACCAAGTATTGCGATGCCTGCGTAGGGGTAACCATCGGGTCCTTCCCAATTAAAGTTTCCGCCTAATACCGTTGTTTCCGACCAATAGTCTGGCAGTGTAACGCCGCTCGGGGGAACGATATGGGTGTCGTCTGGGTATCTACCAACCTCTTGGGCATAGATATTCAAAATGCTCTTCATCTGCCCAAACTGTTGGGCTAATTCAGTCATCCGAGCTCGCTTTAAGTAATCTTGATAGGATGGAATCGCGACCGCTGCCAGCAGGCCAATGATAGCCACGGTAATCATGAGTTCTAACAAGGTAAAGCCAGACTGATTTCTAGAGTGTGTTTTCATTTTATCGAACTTTTGGCGGTGAAAACTCCAAACCGCCATTTTTTGGTATGGTCAGGCTATGTTTTAACTAACTTTCACCCAGAATAAAAGTGTCAAGATTTGGCAATTCGCGCGAATGATGGTTATCACTATTGCACTAACTAGCACGCGCTTGATAAGTGACGCGAATTATTAGAAACATCAATGGCTTATATCTAAGAGGGCAGCGAATTAGGCTGCCACTCAGTGAACCACAGCAGTAGTGCTACAGCATTTGACAGGGGTGCTAACTTAGAGAAAACAAAAATTGTCACAAACCAATTGGCTTGTTTGAGTAAATAATATTAGGAGCCAACATCGATGACTAGGCTCCTAATATTGCTCAGAAATCACTTTAACAGACTTTTGTCTAGTTAACCTTGTGTAGGGCTCTTCCATCGACCGATAGTGCGGCCTCATGCATCGCTTCAGACAAGGTGGGGTGGCCGTGTATTGTCCTCGCAATATCTTCACTTGATGCGGAATACTCCATAGCCAGTACCGCTTCAGAAATTAGCTCCGACGCGTTAGGACCTAAAATATGAACGCCTAATATCCGATCCGTTTCGGCATCGGCAATCATTTTGACGCGACCACCTTTTTCATTCATGGCGAGAGATCGGCCGTTGGCTGCAAATGGGAAAAAGCCGGTTTTGTAGTTAATACCGCGCTCTTTAGCTTGTTCTTCATTGATACCAACCCAGGCAATTTCCGGGTGAGTGTAGATAACCCAAGGGATATTATCGTGGTTCATATGGGGCTTTTGACCAGCGATAATTTCAGCAACGAATACGCCTTCCTCTGAGCCTTTATGAGCCAGCATGGGGCCTTTGACAGCGTCTCCGATGGCATATACGCCAGGGATATTGGTTTCGCAGCGATCATTGACGTCTACTCTGCCACGATCATCCAATTTGAGTCCAACTTCCTCAGCCGCTATATTGTGAGTGCTTGCTTTGCGCCCCACAGCGACAATCAATTTGTCAAAGGTTTCGCTGTGTTCTTCGCCCTTGAGCGTATAGCTAACCTTAACGCTTTTCTTCGCCACTTTGGTTGCTGTAACCATTGCGCCCAATTTAATGTCTAAGCCTTGACCTTTAGTAAACGTTCGTTGAGCTTCACGCGATAATTGCTTATCGACAGGTGCAAGAAATGTATCCATTGCCTCAAGAATCGTCACCTCAGAACCTAAGCGATTCCATACACTACCTAATTCCAAGCCGATAACACCCGCGCCAATAACTCCCAGCCTTTTCGGAACAGAATTAATATCCAGAGCGCCTGCGTTATCTAACACCAATTCATTGTCCACCGGAGCAACCGGAATGTCTATCGGTTCCGAACCAACCGCGAGAATGACATTGTCGGCACTGTAGGTGTTGGTCTTTCCATCAAGGCTGACTTCCACCTGTTTATCAGCGAGCAATTTGCCATGGCCGTGAAGCGATGTGATTTTATTTGCTTTAAAAAGCCCGGCGATACCTTTAGTAAGATTGCTAACGATATCGTCTTTACGAGCGATCATTTTGGGCACGTCAACAGTTACTTTTCCCACAGAAATACCATGATTCTGGAAGTCGTGCGATGCCTGTTCGACTTTCTCAGACGAGTCGAGTAGCGCTTTGGATGGAATACAACCAACGTTTAAGCAGGTACCTCCTAATGACGGTTTGCCATCAGCGTCTACCCATTTATCGACGCATGCGGTATTAAAACCGAGTTGTGCGCAGCGAATGGCCGCAACATAACCCGCAGGGCCAGCACCAACGACGATGACGTCGAATTTTTCAGACATGATATTTCTCTATTAATTATGGTAATAAAACACTAGTATTTAATCGGCTGAGGTATTTAATAATCACCATCAACCTGTATGGTTTATAGTTCTAGTAAAAGCCGTGCAGGATCTTCCAAACACTCTTTTATAGTACGCAAAAATAGCACTGATTCAGAGCCATCAATAATGCGATGGTCGTAGGTAAGTGCAAGGTACATCATGGGGCGAATGACGACTTCACCGTTCTCAGCGACGGGTCGGTCTTCAATGCGGTGCATACCAAGAATCGCGCTTTGTGGCGGGTTTACGATCGGCGTTGACATCATCGAACCGAAAGTGCCGCCATTTGAGATAGTAAACGTACCACCAACCAAATCGTCCATTGTTAGCTTGCCTTCTTTGGCTTTTTTGCCGTAGTCACCAATGGTCTTCTCTACCCCGGCAAAACTTAACTGGTCAACGTCACGCAGGACAGGTACTACTAAACCTCGAGGTGATGAGGCGGCAATACCGACATCATAATAATCGTGATACACGATATCATTCCCATCAATCGATGCGTTCACCGCGGGGAAGCGTCGCAACGCTTCAACGGCGGCCTTGACAAAGAACGACATGAAACCCAAGCGTGTGCCATGTTTCTTTTCGAACAATTCTTTGTATTGCTTTCTAAGGTCCATTATCGCTTGCATATTTACGTCGTTAAACGTGGTTAGCATAGCTTGAGTGTCTTGTGCTTCTTTTAAACGACGTGCAATTGTTGATCGCAAACGCGTCATAGGTACACGGCGTTCATTTCGCTCGCCCGCTTGAACCGTTTTAACGGGCTCAGGGGCCACTGGAGTACTGCTCTTGGCGTTCGATTTAAGAGCGTTCTGCACGTCTTCTTTAAGAATACGGCCATTCTTACCAGTGCCTTTAATCGAACTTGCATCTAAATTATTTTCGGCCAGCATTTTTCGCACGGCAGGGCTCAATTTATCGGCATCGTCACTTGAGTTAGGCGATGCCGTTTGCTCAGCAACCGCAGGAGTCTCGACGGTAGCGGCAGGTGCAGGTGCAGCGGCCGCAGCGCTTGCTCCTTCCTCAATAATGGCAATAACATCCTGCTCGCCAACGGTCGCTCCTTCCTCAGCACGAATTTCTTTGATTACACCATCAACCGTTGCAGGTACTTCAAGCACCACCTTCTCGGTTTCAATATCAACCAGGTTTTCGTCGATACTGACTGTATCACCAACTTGTTTGTGCCAAGTAGATACGATGGCATCGGCGACTGATTCGGGAAGAATGGGTACTTTTACTTCGACTGACATAATAGGTGCTCCTGCAAATGGTTAGTGTGCAGCTTCATTAGTGTTTAATTGTTACAGCTTGAGAAGATATCAATTGATCGTCTCAACGTTTTTGGTATCGCTTTCATCTAAGGGTGATAAGGCCGCTTTGACGAGCGTTGCTTGTTGTTCTCGGTGGACCGCCAAGTAGCCTGCTGCTGGCGAGGCCGACGCATCACGACCTGCATAGAGCATGGTGTGCTTGTCTTCGATGCAGGCTTTAAAATGATGCATGATTTGATACCAAGCCCCTTGGTTTTTGGGTTCTTCCTGGCACCATACTACCTCATCGGCGTTAGGGTAGCGCTTTAGCTCATTAATCACCGATTCTCTCGGAAAGGGATACAATTGCTCGACTCGACAAATCGCTATGTCTTTAATCTTGTCTTCGCGCCGTTGTTCAAGTAAATCAAAGTAAACTTTACCAGTACAGAAAACCACGCGTTTAACATTTTTGTTAGTAAGCTTATCGATTTCTGGGATTACTGTTTGAAACTCACCGCTGTGAAGATCTTCGAGGGATGATGTGGAAAGTTTGTGACGCAACAAACTCTTAGGAGTCATCACGATTAAGGGTTTACGATAAGGTCGCAGCATTTGACGACGAATCATATGGAACATTTGTGCGGGGGTACTTGGGTAGCAAACTTGCATATTGTGCTGCGCACAGAGTTGTAGGTAGCGTTCCAGGCGTGCTGAGGAATGCTCAGGGCCCTGGCCTTCATAGCCGTGTGGCAGAAACATAGTCAAACCACTTAGGCGGCCCCACTTAGCTTCACCACTTGAGATGAATTGGTCTAGAACTACCTGTGCGCCATTAGCAAAATCGCCGAATTGCGCTTCCCAAATCACCATGGTTTTTGGGTCTGAACACGCGTATCCGTACTCAAAAGCCAATACTGCTTCTTCTGACAACAGCGAGTTAATTACTTGGAAATCAGGCTGCTTATCTTTGATATTGCGCAGAGGGATGTGGACATCACGGTTTAGCGTATTGTGCAATGTGGCATGGCGATGAAAGAATGTTCCGCGGCCACAATCCTGGCCGGACAAGCGAACTGCGAAGTTCTCATCTAGCAGAGTCGCGTAGGCGAGATTCTCCGCCATACCCCAATCTAACGCCATTTCACCGTCTTTCATTTTTTGGCGATCTTGCATGATTTTTTTTGTTCGAGCATGCAATTCAAAGTCACTGGGAATGTCGAGTAAGCGTTCAGCCAAAAAGTCTAATCGCTTCGCATTAAAACTTGTCTTAACCGGTTGATCCCATTTGATATTAAAATAGGGCGACCAATCGACGGTGTGATCGCCTTGTTGAACATCAACAAATTCGGGAACCACACGCTCACCGGCGACCATTGATGCGCGGTACTCTGCATTCATCTTCTTTTCGTCGTCGGCGGTTATCACACCTTCATCGATTAAACGCTGAGCGTAAATGCGACGAGTGGTTGGCAGTGCTTTGATGTTTTTATACATCACTGGTTGTGTCACAGATGGTTCGTCGGATTCGTTATGTCCGTGGCGTCGATAACACACAAGATCAATCACCACATCTTTGCGGAACTTCTGTCGGAACTCTAGAGCGAGCTTGGTCGCGAAGACTACTGCCTCGGGGTCATCACCATTAACGTGAAAAATAGGGGCGCCTACCATTTTCGCTATTTCGGTACAATATGGCGTGGAGCGAGTATCATCAGGGTGGCTCGTGGTAAAGCCAATTTGATTGTTGATAACAATATGCACTGTACCGCCAGTATGATATCCGCGACAGCCAGACATTTGAAACGTTTCCATCACCACGCCCTGGCCAGCAAACGCAGCATCGCCATGAATGGAAATAGGTAAAACCGTGCTGCCCATTGAGTCATCTCTGCGTTCTTGACGGGCACGTACCGATCCTTCGACCACCGGGCTTACTATTTCGAGATGAGATGGATTGAATGCAAGTGACAGATGAACCGTCCCACCTTTTGTCTGAATGTCTGAGGAAAAGCCTTGGTGATATTTAACATCACCGCTTGCGGCAAGCTCGTTAACATCATGTTTGCCTTCAAATTCTGAGAACAAATTCCGTGGGGTTTTTCCTAAGGTGTTTACAAGCACGTTGAGACGTCCACGATGTGCCATGCCAATTACAAATTCTTTGATACCTTCAGCACCGCCTTGCTGAATAATATGATCAAGCATCGGAATCAGGCTTTCGCCGCCTTCGAGTGAAAATCGCTTTTGGCCAACATACTTATTATGTAAGTAGCGTTCCATCCCTTCAGCAGCGGTGACCCGATTAAGAATATGTATACGTTGCTCTTTACTAAAAGGTTGATGGCCGATTGGTTGTTCCAAACTTGTACGCAACCAACGTCGTTGCGCAGCACTGGCCATGTGCCCATATTCGTAACCGATGGGTCCACAGTAACTGTGTTTTAAAATTGCGACAATATCTCGCAACGGTAAACGATCTGGTGCGCGCAGAGGGCCCGTATCGAAGACCGTGTCCAGGTCTGCATCAGACAGACCATGGTATTCGAGTTCAAGCTCTTTTGCGTCTTGCGGCTCCATTTCGCCAATCGGATCTATGGTGGCGCGCTTGTGCCCCATCGCTCGATAAGTGCTGATTAGACGCGAGACTGAGCCCTGCTTGGTAGCGGCGACGGCATCCAAGCCTGTACCAGATGTTGAGCTTGCTCCGGTAGTACTGGCAGAGGATGTTGCCAAGTTAGCAAAATACTGCTGCCATTCCGTGGAGACTGAATTGGGGTCCGTTTGATATTGCTCATAAACATCTTCTAAAAAAGCAATATTTTGTCCATTCAGCATGCTGAGTGGGTCGAGGGATGGCATTGAATTATTCGACATTATTCGTGTTCGCGATTGCGCGTTTAGTTAAGCCAATTTCACGGCTTTGGATGATACCCAAAACTTGTGTTACTAGGGAGCATTAAAGCAAATTTTCTACTTAGTTGTGATGGTTTTTTGCCAGTGTAAGACAGTTTGCCTCATATTGACCAGAAGTTACCAGAGCGTGCCACATTTGTGTGCATGCGCAAGCCACCATTCGAAGTGCCACAGGTTAGTCCCGCAAACAAACTATTTCATTACGATTCTCTCCGAGATAGTTTACTACTATATAAGGGTTACCACATTAACTTATTACCCTGACATAAAAAAAGCGGCTCATATGAGCCGCTTATATATATGACTATTTAGCGCGTAACTAGCTTCGGTAATTATCCGGTACTGGGCGTTCGCCCGAGCCCTGATAGTTTTGGCGAGGCCGTGTAATTCGAAATTCTGGATCATCCATAAGTTCCATCCATTGCGCTAGCCAACCCGCTGTGCGTGGAATGGCAAATAACACGGTGAATGCTTCCATCGGAAAGCCCATCGCTTCGTAAATTAAACCCGAGTAAAAGTCCACATTCGGGTACAAATTGCGTTTTACAAAGTATTCGTCTTCCAGAGCAATTCGTTCCAATTCCATAGCAACGTCAATCAGCGGATTGCGTCCGGTCACTTCAAATACTTCGTCAGCAATTTCTTTAACAATGCGCGCGCGCGGGTCGTAGTTTTTATAAACTCTGTGGCCAAAACCCATTAGACGAAGTTCGCCACCTTTACAGCGCTTAACATACTCCGCAACCTTGTCTTTGGTGCCGATCTCACGAAGCATATTCAACACAGCTTCGTTTGCACCTCCATGTGAAGGACCGTACAGAGCTGCAGACGCTCCCGCAACCGCAACAAATGGGTCCGCCTTTGAACTGGCAATATTGCGCATTGCGCTAGTTGAACAATTTTGCTCGTGGTCTGCGTGCAATATGAATAAAACGTCAAGTGCTCGCTCTAGCACTGGGTGTGCTTGATAGCGCGGCTCGACCATGCGATACATCATGTTCAAAAAGTTGCCAGTGTAGCTCAGCTCGTTATCGGGGTAGATATACGGCAGTCCCTTGCTATTACGATAAGCGTAAGAGGCTATCGTTGGCGTTTTGCCAATCAAGCGGCAAGCTTGAAGCATGCGCGAATCTTTGTCGTCAACTTCTTTAGCATCCGGGTAAAAAGTTGAAAGAGCGGCCACGGTTGAGATGAATACGCCCATCGGGTGCGCGTCGTAGTTGAAGCCACCCATTAATCGTTTGGTTTTCTCATGCAACATGGTGTGATGCGTGATTCGCTCTTCCCAATCGCTTGACTGTTGCGCATTTGGAAGTTCGCCATTAAATAGCAAATAGACAACGTCTAAGAAGGTGCTCTTTTCCGCAAGTTGCTCGATTGGGTAACCTCGATATCGTAATATTCCTTCAGAACCATGAAGGTCAGTAATGCGGCTGGTGCAGCTGGCGGTATTTAAATAGCCAGGATCATAGCTCATCATGCCGAAATCGCCTTCGTTTTCTTTGATTTGACGAAGCTGTGAGGCACTGATATTGCCGTCCACGATTTCGATTTCGTATTCTTTACCGGTTCGGTTGTCTTTAATTGACAGGGTATCTGACATGATTTCCTCAAAAACTAATAGGTTATTTGCTTACGCTTTAATTACGTTATTAAACGGCTTTGATTATCACTAATGGGACAAGCAATAAGGCGCCTATTGGGTAAGCAGTCTGGAATTGCGAGGCGCAGTATAGCAAAGCCAGCTTAAAAAATTAATAAGACCATAGGCTGATGGCGTAAATGACAGCTATCAAGCCGACGAATAGTGAATTTGCCACTGAGTTACTTGACACCTGTATGGCCGAAACCTCCGCTTGCTCGATCGGATTCTACAAACTCGTCGACAATGTCGAACTGTGCTTGCACGATCGGGACGAATATCATTTGCGCAATTCGGTCGCCAGGTTGAACGGTGAATTCAATGTCAGAACGATTCCATAAAGATACCATTAGCGGACCTTGATAATCCGAGTCGATCAAACCCGTAAGGTTGCCCAACACAATCCCATGCTTATGACCCAGACCTGATCTGGGCAATAGCACCGCTGCCAGCGATGGGTCGGCGACATAAATAGACAGCCCTGTGGGAATGAGAATGGTTTGACCTGGGGCGACAGTGGTTTCTTCATCAACACAGGCGCGAAGGTCCATTCCTGCTGAGCCATTGGTTGCGTAGTCGGGAATCTCAAATTCAGTGCCGATGCGCGGATCTAATATTTTTAATTGAATCGGTGTTTTCATTCTAATGGATGTTTTGAATAGGTTCTGATTATTACTGTGTTAGGTTTGTTCACCGCTAAACATGTTTGGCGATAAAAACCTTTGTTATTTCACTTATAAGCGTTCGAGCAAGCGCGCTTTTATTTTGCTTGGGTAACTCCAAAACTGAGTCCTTACTTATAAGACTTATTGCATTGTCTGGGGTCCCGAACCCGGTTTCAGATCCTCCAACGTGGTTCGCTGCAATCATATCGAGTTTTTTACGTTCCAATTTGCCGCGGGCATAGTTGACAACGTCATTGGTTTCTGCAGCGAAGCCCACACAAAAAGGAGGCTTTTCGCGAGCGGCGACGTCGGCCAAAATATCCGGGTTTTTAACCATGGTAATCGTCATTTCTTCGGCATTCTTTTTGATTTTTTGATCAGCCGAATCAACTGGGCGATAATCCGCAACAGCGGCGACGCCTATGAATATATCTTGCACATCGATTGAAGACATTACCGCGTGATGCATGTCTAACGCTGATATTGTATGCACAGTATTCGCGCGTTCGGGAGGGTCGATATGTGTTGGTCCGCTTACTAAAGTCACTTCGGCTCCGGCCTCTATCGCGGCCTGTGCTAAGGCATAGCCCATCATGCCTGAACTGTGATTGGTGATACCTCGTACCGGGTCCAATGCTTCCCAGGTGGGGCCCGCTGTAATCATCACTCGTTTACCGGTTAGGGCGGTCGATTGAAACAACTGGCCTACTTGCTGAGCGATATCCACGGGTTGAAGCATACGCCCAGGCCCCACTTCGCCACAGGCTTGCTCGCCTGCATCGGGGCCAAGTATGTGTACGCCGCGCGACTGCAGGGTGGTGATATTGGCTTGTGATGCGGCGTTTTGCCACATTTGCTGATTCATTGCCGGAGCAACGGCGATCGGTGCCTCAGTTGCAACACAGATGGTGGTTAAAAGTTCATCCGCGTTGCCTTGACATAAACGAGCCATTAGGTTGGCCGTTGCTGGCGCGATTAGGACGATATCTGCCCAGCGAGCTAAATCGATATGCCCCATACCCGACTCACTTTCGGCGGTCATTGCGTAATCGTGTACCGCATGTCCACTGACAGCCTGTAACGATAAAGGTGCTACAAATTGGTCGGCGTTTTTACTTAAAATGACCTGGACTTGGGCACCCAACTCGCCGAGTTTGCGAACCAGGTCAGGAGTTTTGTAGGCTGCGATACCTGCGCTTACTCCCAGAAGTACGCGCTTATTCGTTAGACTTTTCAATGTATTGATGCCGTTTTTTGCCGTTGTTGAGCTGTTTATATTTGTTGAGTTTATTAGCGGTCAGCTAATTATAAGAACGAGATTATCCACGATTGCTGGCTTACTTGTCATATATTTATTGATAGAAGTGATCAGTCGTGTACAAATACTCCCGATTGACTTGGTTTTGTATCAGGACTAACACTATGCTTTAATGATTAGCGGCGACTATAAGGAAGAGTGCGCTGAAAGATCAATCAAATGATTAAATCAAGGAGAGTAATCATGATTTTTAATAAAAATATTCAAAAACTACCGATTCGAGAGTGGCCTGAAACCGAGCGCCCACGTGAAAAACTGTTGACCAATGGCCCGGATTCACTGGCTGATGCTGAACTACTCGCAATCTTCATCCGCACCGGATTACCGGGCAAAACAGCCTTGGATCTTGCCAGAGATGCGTTACTAGAAGCCGGTGGTTTAAGGGCGTTACTAAATCTTTCTTCAACTGAATTGTGTCAGTTAAAAGGCATTGGGAAGGCCAAATACGTGCAGTTTCAAGCGGGTTTGGAATTGGGCCGACGTTATCTTATGGAGCAGATGGAAAAGGGCGATGTGATTTCCAGCCCGCAAGTGAGTCGAGATTATCTGACATTGCAGTTGCGTGATAAGCCTTACGAAGCGTTTTTTGCCATGTTTTTAGACAGCAAACACCGAGTTATCTACCATCAGGAGCTTTTTAGGGGAACCATTGATAGTGCCTCTGTGCCGGTAAGGGAAGTGGTCAAAGAAGCCTTAAAACACAATGCTGCGGCGATGATCGTAGCGCATAATCATCCCAGCGGTGTGGCCGAGCCTAGCGCGGCGGATCGTTCATTGACTGAAACTCTTTATCTGGCACTAGGCATGGTAGGAGTCAAGCTGCTTGATCACTTTGTTGTTGGTGATTCTGAGGTCGTGTCATTTGCAGAAATGGGCTGCCTCAGCAGGGCTTGAGAGTTCTTAAGTGGCTAATATACGAGCGTGCGATCAAAAGCCATGAAACCTTGCGAAATAAGCGCGAAAAATGTGAGAATCAGTTTTAATTTCAATAGGTTTCTGGTATAAATCGCCCCCTAGAAAGGAATGACGGTTTATTGTGGCCATGCATTCTAGAAAAAACAAACACTTAGGTTGATTGTAAGAGGTTGCTGCTCGTTTGAGTTTTAAGTTACTTTCGTTGTTGACCCAGGTTTAACAGCATTACTATTTTAAAGGTTAGAACAATGTCTAGAGTATGTCAGGTGACTGGTAAAGGTACGACGTTTGGTAACAATGTATCGCACGCGAAGAATCGCACGCGCCGCACTTTCCTGCCAAACCTACACTATCGTAAATTTTGGGTTGAAAGCGAAAGCCGTTGGGTTCGTTTGCGCGTGTCTTCAAAAGGCATTCGTATTATCGATAAAAAAGGCATCGACACTGTATTGAAAGACTTACGCGCTTCTGGCGTGAAAGTATAAGGCAGAGGTAAGCAATCATGAGAGATAAAATCAAGTTAGTTTCAACAGCCAAAACTGGACACTATTACACGACTACTAAGAACAAGCGTACGATGACCGAGAAAATGGTCATTAAAAAGTATGACCCTGTGGTTCGTAAACACGTTGAATATAAAGAAGCTAAGATTAAGTAACTGATTCCTAGCTTTGAATTAAAAGCCAGCTTAAGAGCTGGCTTTTTTTATGTCTGAACCTAATGAATGGTGCTTTAACTTAGCGGCAGTCTGATCAGTATTTAATTCAGATCTTGTTTAAGTTTTGTCAGGCTTGTTCTTGGCTAACTTTTTTTCGATCTCGATGAGTGCAATTTGAATCTGCTTTTTCAGATCCTTGTCAGCCTTTGGGCGGTCTGGTCGCGCTGGTGCGACGTTCGCCTTTTCAAGATATTTTTTGGCTTCGGCGTATTTCTTCTTGGAATACAAATAGGAGGCATAGGTGAAGTTCGAATCAACACCATTTGGTGATAACTCTAGCGCTGCCTGATAGTTTTTTAATGCCTTCTTTTTATCGCCAAAGCCTATTGGCCAGCCGGGTACTTGCGCATATAGCTGTCCCAGCACTGCGTGTGCCGATGCTTCATATAGCGCTGGGTCTAACGAGACAGATAATTCTAAAAATCGGCGCGACGCTTTCGCGTATTTGAGGGCACCTATGCCACCGGTGTAACCGGCATATTGTGCATTGTAAAATCCCGCCATCATTTGAAATCCGGCATTTTCGCTATTTTCTGCGGCGAGCTTTTCACTGTGTGGTAAGAGTTCTTCCAAACGCTTTATCTTGTCTTCTTTTGCTTCTATATCGAAATTGACCACGTCAAGCTCGTGTCGCATCTCCTTAACCGTATTGGGTAGAGATAATTCGGCTGCAACTATGTCAATGCTAAGCAAAAATAGAAAAAACAACGGTAGGCTGCTGCGATTAAATATCATTAGTCGGTATCTCGCTATTATTAATATTAGGCTAGATGTTTAGCATAGTCGAACAGCTATACGGGTGCAGGATGATGTCAGAATGTTAACCGCGCAGAGGTTAGTGGTCTTGCTCTGCAAGCAGCTTTGCTCTTACATTCATTAGCACTTGGCCATAGTGGTTATCGCCCCTGTGATCGCGACCACAACCCCAGTAATAATCATACTGACTGTTTTCCACAAGTTTGGCCTTGCCGGTATTGATTATTCTATCGGCAACAATGCTGTGCGTTTTTGCCTGAGTGTAGACGGCTCTGGTCATCAATATTGTTTTAACTTGTTTTAGATCCTTACGTTTTTTCTTGAACCTCGCATTACCCAGAATCTTCGCTTTTTCAGAGGTTGGCGCGCAGCGAACTAAATTGCGATTATCCTCTCCACTGTATTTCATCGCTTGGTAATAATGTTCAATTGTCGGCCATAACTGGTCTTCGAGATGAAACGAATAGGGTGCGTTTCGTGACATTAATTCGTTAGGGTCATCCATCGAAAAATAAATCGCGTCGGTTTGGTGTTCTGGAAATAGAGGCATTAATAGTTCTGCGTTTCTGGTTGCTTTATTGATGTTAACTTATACCTTTTCTGCATGTTGTTTTAGTGCCCAAATAATGTGTTCTTTTAGAAGAGGTTCGGCTATGGCGAGTTTTGCCTTTAAAGCCTCAACAACTTCGGCGCTGCTTTCTGAGTTTCCTAGCGAAACGGCAATGTTACGTAGCCAGGATTGATAACCAATACGCCTAATAGCTGAGCCTTCAGTATTTTTCAGAAACATTTCTTCTGTCCAGGCAAATAAGTCGATTAGCTTAACATCGGTTAGTTGCTCTCTCGGGGTGAAATCTTCTTCCTTTGAAGTTTGCGCAAACTTATTCCAAGGGCAAACAAATTGGCAATCATCACAGCCGTAAATTCGATTGCCGAGCTTGCTTCGAAGTTCTTCCGGAATTGCTCCTTTGAGCTCAATGGTTAAATAGGAGATGCACAATCTCGCATCAACCTGATAGGGACCAACTATCGCTTGAGTGGGGCATATATCAATACATTTTCGACAGCTTCCACAATGATTGAGTGCCGGCGGATCCGTTGGTAGAGGCAGGTCTACGTATATCTCGCCGAGAAAAAACCAGGAACCGGTTTTCGAATCGAGCAAATTGCTGTGTTTGCCAATCCAGCCTAAGCCGGCTTTCTCGGCTAAGGCTTTTTCCATAACCGGCGCACTGTCAGTAAATACGCGATAGCCAAACTCACCAATTTCATTTTGTATTCGTTGGGCCAGCTTTTTAAGTCGAGAACGAAGAACCTTGTGGTAATCGCGGCCAAGAGCATAACGAGAGATATAGCCAATGTCCGTTTTATGGATAATCTTTTCCGCGGCTTTGATATCCGCAGGTGCATAGTCCATGCGAGCTGAAATAACTCGTTTTGTGCCTTTAACTAATAATGCTGGTTGCGTGCGTTTGCGGCCATGTTTGTGCATATAGTCCATCTCACCCTGCATGCCGTTAGCCAACCAAGCATTTAAATGATTTTCATGCTCATCAATATCGCCGTCGCTGATACCAACCGCGTCAAATCCCAATTCTTTTCCCCACTGTTTAATTTTTGATGCAAGCTCCCTCAGATGCTTGTCTGACATATGCGCAGCACTGGGTTTTTGAGCGCCCTGAGTGATTGCATTTGAGTTGATCTGCTTTGCTGTCATAATAGTTGTATTCTAACGTATACATTACTCTAGGCTAGAATTTATCCATGGCCAATTGCGACACTTTCACCCAACAGGCATCGTATATCGCGAAAGATGTCGATGAAACACATACGATTGGCAGGCAAATCGCCGCGCAACTGTCTTTTCCGGCGTGCGTCTACCTTTCTGGTGAAATGGGAGCCGGTAAAACAACGCTTAGCAAATCCATCATCGATGCGCTGGGACATCAGGGCGAGGTGACTAGTCCAACTTATAATTTGGTTCAGGAGTATGAGGTCGAGCTCGGAACTATTTTTCATATGGATTTGTATCGTATTGAGGATCCAAGCGAGCTTGAGTTTCTTGCGATCGACGACTTGTGGTCTGATATCAGCCTTTTCTTAATTGAATGGCCAGAAAAAGGGTCCGGATTTTTACCACAAGCAAACTTTGAAATAAGCATAAGTAAGAAATTCGATCAGACCGTCAACACCAGAAATATTATTCTGAATCGCATGGAATAGGTGGTTTTTATTGCAATCTACTGGGAATTAACAGTTTGTGACATTGCTGTGTATGATTCTCGGTAGAATGGCTTGATAGCTTGTAAGGTTTAGAATAAGTATTATAGGTAAACCGAGCAAACTTCCTAAAACTTACCCTCGTTTTTAGGGCTGCTTTCTCCTTGAAGTGGCATGACTCAGAGACCGGATCAGCGCCCCCCAATTATAATACGCTGGTTCGGTCTTTTTATTTTTAATTGCTCACTCGCAGCTCAATTATTATCGGCGCTTAGACGCAGATTGTTCTTATATTTTCGCTTCCTCAAAATAAATCACATATATACGATAAATATCTTATATAAGTAACGTTATTTAACAAACGTGGGCTAAATCTGCCATTATTTGACAAACTGTTGAGCATGGCTGTGAGAAAATTCGTTTCGTTGAGAGGTTGGTATGGTTAGCAATCTCTCAGCAACCGAAGACTTACCCTCTTTGGGTTGAACAATATGAAACATTGTTGTTTAACACTCCCGAGTCGAACCAGCATTCCCCCCATCCCCTTTAGCTGGTTCGGCTCTCCTTATTTCACATCGATTTCAGTCCCTTTACAGAGATAAATTTTTTGTAGCCATTGTTTTCTTAACGCTTGTTATAAATTCTCGCACTTACCAATAAAACCTGTTGTAATTGGTGGATAAATATCCAAAACCAGTAGACGTCATTCAGTGACTCAGAATCGACTGGCAGTTAACGCCAACCAGGTACTCGTACCACACCAAATTTTGCGCCTCGCGCCTGTACTGGTGATGCTGCTCATCGGCTTTTGGCTTTTAATGCCGCTTGTTATAAATGCGCAAACACAGGCTAATCAGGTCAATAACGTAAGAATGTGGCATTCGCCGAATAGAACTCGTGTTGTATTCGACGTTTCCAAGCATATTAAGCACACGGTCTTTAACCTTAAGAATCCTGAAAGGCTGGTTATTGATATTGAAAATGGTGGATTGACCAAAGCGTTACCTGAAATAAAAGAGGAGAACCGCCATATAGATGCAATACGCTCCGGGTCTCCACGTGCGGGTGTACTCCGTTTTGTTTTAGAGTTGAAGAAACCATTAGAAGCACATAGCTTCGTGCTTACGCCGAACGAATTGTACGGCTATCGACTTGTGTTGGATTTACTAGACTCTGATGTTGAACAGTCGTTAACCCCTCCTACTCAGATAACCAGCACCGTTGAAGGGCAAGACACCGAGTCGACAATCGGTTCTTCACCGATTCCCGTAGATCAAGCCTTGCCTGAAAATGAAACAGATAGGCAGTCGACCAAGTTCCCGGTGGCAGAGGCAAATCAAAAAATAATTATTGCGATTGATGCTGGGCATGGTGGCGAAGACCCTGGCGCAATCGGCCACCGAGGTAGTCGCGAAAAGAAGATAACACTTTCAATTGCCAAACATCTGCACCAGGTGGTCAATGCTGATTCCAGAATGCACGCGTTTTTGGTGAGAGAAGGGGACTACTATATCGATCTAACGCGTCGGCGAACCTTGGCCAAAGAGCGTGGTGCGGATATTTTTGTGTCGATTCATGCAGATGCGTTCACTAAAAGAAGCGCGAATGGTTTGTCGGTGTTTGCCTTATCTCAGCGAGGCGCCACCAGTGCTATGGCCAGAGCATTAGCAAAAAAGGAGAATGCATCGGACTTAATCGGAGGGGTTAGCTTAGCCAATAAGGATGAGGTACTGCAAAAAGTATTGGTTGATCTATCAATGACTAATACGATCAGTGAGAGCGTGAATTTAGGAGGCAGGGTGCTAAAAGAGTTAGCCAAGGTTGGGCGCTTGCATTCTAAAAGGGTTGAACAAGCTTCCTTCGTGGTACTTAAATCACCTGATATTCCTTCAATATTGGTCGAAACAGGTTTTATTACCAATCTGGCCGAAGAAAAGAAACTGCGCACTTCCAAATATCAAAAGAAAATAGCGAACGCAATTCATCGAGCATTGGGGGAATATTACGAACAGACGCCTTACTATAATCAAGCCACATATTCTTCCCCCAATATTGCATCCTCGAGTGGTACTCGAACCTCAGGTATACCGAAATGGCATACAATAAAACGTGGCGATTCACTATCGAGTATTGCACACAAATATGGCACCACGGTTGCTGAATTAAAACGTATCAATCGATTAAAACGTGATACCGCGATTCTTGGAAAAAAATTAAAATTGCCAATAAGTACAAAGACAGAAAAACAGCGTGTGTCTTTAAGCGGTGATCCTGTGATTCATGTGGTTAAGAGCGGAGATTCGCTGTCGAAGATATCAGCGCGTTATAATGTCACTATAAAGGCCATCAAACGCGCTAATGGCATATCGAGAAATTCGATTTACAAAGGTCAAAAGCTTACAATACCCGGCACGGTTTCAGCCTCAAAAAAAGCAACGAAGCATGATGTTACTCGCGGCGATACATTATCTGAAATTGCTGAAAAATACGGCGTCACAATAAATGCGATAATGCGTGCGAATGGCTTGAGAAACCAAACTGTTCGCTTAGGCCAAACATTAAAGATTCCCCGGTAGAAGTTTAACTTTCATGATTGATAAAGCCGTTGATAAACACCGTATTCACTCACTAGACCCGCGATTAATTAATCAGATCGCAGCAGGGGAAATTATTGAGCGTCCAGCATCAATGTTAAAAGAGTTGATCGAGAATGCGTTAGATGCTGGAGCCACCAGTATAGATATTGAGGTCGAGAATGCAGGTGTTAAGCGTCTGAAAATCACCGACAACGGCCACGGAATATTAAAACAGGATTTAGCGATGGCCTTGTCGCGCCATGCTACCAGTAAAATAGAAAACCTTACTGATCTGGAGCAAATTGCCACCTTAGGATTCCGTGGTGAAGCGTTGCCGAGTATTGCTTCGGTAACCAGAATGACGATCAAATCGCGTGAAACGAATTCAGACCAAGCTTGGATGGTTTCAAGCGATGGAAACAATAAAGCTACCGAGCCTGAGCCGGTTGCTCACCCAGCGGGTACGTCAATCGAAACGCGCGATTTGTTCTATAACACGCCGGCGCGACGTAAGTTTTTGCGAACAGACAATACTGAGTTCAAGCACTTAGATCAGGTGGTAAGGCGTATGGCATTATCACGTTTTGATGTCGCGTTTAAATTACAGCATAACGGTCGAGTGGTTTTACATTTGCCGAGTGTGCCCTGCGATGATGCGCGTCGTTTAAAAATGGTTTGTGGGGATAATGTCCCCGAAAACAGTCTTTATTTTGACGAGCAGCGCGAGGGAATGCGTCTCTCGGGTTGGGCAGGTTTGCCTAGCTTTTCTCGCAGTCAGGCCGATATGCAGTATTTCTTTCTTAACGGACGCCTAATTCGCGATAAAACCATTGTGCACGCGGTTAGGCTTGGTTATCAAGACGTGCTGTTTCACGGGCGGCATCCTGTTTACGTGCTGTATTTAGAGATGGACCCTGCCGGTGTTGATGTGAATGTACACCCAACCAAGCATGAGGTTCGGTTTCGAGACAGCCGCAGCGTGCATAGTTTTGTATTCCGATCGATTCAACGATACGTGGGTGCCAGCGCTGGAGAGGTCGGCAGCTTGCAAGTAGATGCCAATTCTGGTGCGGCGGTACCCAGACCTGTCAATCCGAATAAAATCGGTGGTGATGGTTCTCAAATGAATCAGCAAGCGCCGATTAAATATGAAGACAATCGCTTTCAAACCGGTGATCGATTGACACCTGGCCAGGTAAGAGAACAGGTCAGCGGATATCGACAAATTTCAGAGTCGGCGTTTCGCCCAGGCCCAACACGGGCGTTAGTTCAGCCTCATGACGAAAGTGCCGAGTCCAAGCCTGATTCTGATTCTGTAATACCGCCGATGGGTTATGCATTGGCACAGCTAAAAGGCATCTACATTTTGGCTGAAAATGAGCATGGGCTTGTTCTGGTAGATATGCATGCTGCTCATGAAAGAATTACTTATGAGCGTTTAAAGTCAGCAATGGACTCAGCATCAATAGCTCAACAGCCGTTACTTGTGCCCGTTACAATTCAGGTTAGCGAGGTTGAAATGATGGCTTGGAATGATCAGCAAGATCTGTTTAACAAGTTGGGTCTCGAGGTCGAACAGCTTGATGAGCAAATTTTGGTGATTCGCAGTGTTCCTGACGTTCTAATTAAGGCCGATGTCTCTCAGTTAGTTCGAGATGTACTGTCAGATTTGGTTACTAATGAAAGCAGTAATAGGATCGAGGAAACAATGCATGAGGTGCTTTCGTCAATGGCGTGTCACGGTTCTGTTCGCGCGAATAGGATGTTATCGATAGCCGAGATGAACGCCTTATTGCGAGACATGGAATCAACCGAGCGAAGCGGTCAGTGTAATCATGGGCGCCCAACGTGGGTTCAGATATCGATTAGCCAGCTTGATGGCTGGTTTAAGCGTGGGCAATAATGCGACAACAAATTTCTTTAGCACCAGAGCGAATCCCAATTGTTTGCTTAATGGGGCCGACAGCAACGGGTAAAACAGACGCGGCCGCACAGCTCTACGACAACCTTGAGGCGGAAATAATTAGCGTTGATTCCTCGTTGATTTACACTGGCATGAATATTGGAACTGCCAAGCCGGATACCGAATTTTTAGCTCGTTATCCACATCATCTGGTCGATGTGCGTCACCCTAATGACACGTATTCAGTCGCGAATTTTTTTACTGATTGTAGCGCCTTAATCAATGACATTACCCAGCGTGGAAAAATGCCAATTCTGGCAGGTGGAACAATGTTCTATTTTAACGCGTTGGAGCGTGGCCTAACTGAATTGCCGCTGGCCGATGAACAATTGCGAGCAAAAATATCGGAAGAAGCCGAGTCCTTGGGATGGCCGACTCTGCATCGGCGCCTAGCCGCTCTCGATCCCCAAAGTGCCGAGAGAATCGACTCAATGGACGCGCAAAGGATTCAACGGGCGCTAGAGATAGTATTGACCAATAAAAAGACAGTGGCTGATCATAATAATAATCGTAAGGCACCACCGCCTAACCCGCTTATTAAGATAGCCTTATCATTTTCAAATCGAAAGGTGCTTCATGAACGAATTGCCCGTCGCTTTGATATCATGTTGGACGCAGGTTTGGAAGCCGAAGTTCAAGGTTTATTAGCTGATGGCGTGAGTGCTGATGCGGCATCCATGAGAATGATCGGCTATCGACAAATGTTGGAATACATTAATGACGACATTAGTGCTGAGTGTATGAGAGAAAAGGGAGTCGCTGCTACGCGCCAGCTTGCAAAGCGCCAATTAACCTGGTTAAGAAATCAGAATAACGTTATATGGTGGGTTGATCACGGCTTAGAAAGTAAGGAATTTCAAGACCTTGTAACACTTGTCAAACATTTTGTGTAATAAATGATCGTTAATTAATCGTTTTTAAACCGCAAAGTAGCTTATAATCAGTCCTATGTTCTGAGGGGTAACTGGTGTTTCGGGTAAGTAAAGCACCAGGTCGGTTTTCTCGCGCAGTACTTTATTCGGTTTGATTTGACTGCTGAGCCAGCGAATTTCCATATGAATACTGAATAACTATGGTAATGGTCATAGAAATTTCACGTATTCGGGCTAGTATAAAATCATATTAAAGCAGGTATTGAGCTCGATGCTGACATCCATGTTAATTAAGATCTGTGGTTGAATTCTTAATAACGTTTTCCTACAAGCCTCGGGCATTACTGTTTTTGCGCTTCCACGGCGTAAAGCATTAACGCTAGTTGCGATTATTGTCTAAACGGGTGCGTTTGGGCGCGTAAGTAGTGTTTGTATTATTTAGTTATGTCGTAATAGGTTTAAAACGCTAATTATCTGCAATAAAGACTGTCGGCGTTTGGTCTATGTACCACACATTAGAATTAAAAAGAGAATAAGAAAAATGGCACAGAATAAAGGAACCGCACTGCAGGACCCATTCTTAAACGCACTGCGAAAGGAAAGAATTCCAGTTTCAATCTACCTAGTTAACGGTATTAAGTTGCAAGGTCAAGTCGAATCGTTTGATCAGTTTGTGATTGTATTGCGCAATACTGTCAATCAAATGATCTATAAGCATGCTGTTTCGACGGTTGTGCCGTCTAAGGCTGTAAGAATAGACTTCGAAGAAGGCGAATAAGATAAATTGCCAAGCGGTTTTCTTACCTGACTGTGGGAAAGTCGTAAGACTAGTAGTAAAATAAGAACTTATAACTGAGCGCGCGATTGCCTAACGAGTAATCGTGTTGTCGCTATAGACTAAACTTCTACTCGCTTACTATCGCGCTAAAAATGACTGTGTTAATTCCCTACGCGTTAACATAGAAATCGAGAGCGTCAATAATTTCATAAAAGTCATACCGTGTTCGAACTAGCTGAGGCGAAAGCCCAACCAAATGCGTTGATTGTTTATCAGCGTGATTCCTCGCAAGAAGACCCGGAGATTCTTGAGGAGATTCAATTGCTTGCAGCCTCTGCAGGCGCCGTCGTTATCGAGACTATTACGGCTTTTCGTCGATCCCCAGATGCATCGACTTACGTCGGTAAAGGGAAAGTCGAAGAGCTCAAGACTTTGGTGGAGTCGTCTGAGATAGACTTGGTGATACTTAATCATTCAGTCAGCCCGATTCAAGAACGAAATCTCGAACGATCACTAAAAGTGCGTGTGCTAGACCGAACCGGGCTTATCCTCGACATTTTTGCTCAACGGGCAAGTAGCCATGAAGGCAAGCTCCAAGTTGAATTGGCGCAGTTGCAACATATTTCAACTCGATTGGTGAGAGGTTGGACCCATTTGGAACGCCAAAAAGGGGGAATAGGATTACGAGGCCCGGGTGAAACCCAATTAGAAACCGACAGACGACTAATTGGTCATCGAATAAAAGCTCTCAATAAGCGATTGAGCGTGGTTTCGTCTCAACGACAGCTGAGGCGTAAATCTCGCGCTAAAGTTCCAGTTCCCACTGTTTCGCTGGTGGGTTATACAAATGCTGGAAAATCGAGTTTGTTTAATACAATAACAAACTCAGATGTTTACGCCGAGGACCAACTATTCGCGACCCTGGACACGACCATGCGACGTGTCGAGCTAGAAGAGTTTGGTGCGACGATTCTGTCGGACACGGTTGGATTTATTCGCGACCTTCCTCATTCTCTTGTCCAAGCGTTTCATTCGACCCTGGAAGAGGTGAGTAATGCACACCTTTTATTACATGTTGTCGATGTTGTTAGTAGCTACCGAGAAGAGTGCATAACTGAAGTAGATAAGGTATTAAGTGAAATAGATGCCGCGGATATTCCGACCATCATGGTGTTCAATAAAATAGACTTGAACGGTTCTCGGGCCAAGGTTAAACGAAACGCAAAAGGATTGGTAACTGCGATTTGGCTATCCGCGCATACCGGCGAAGGCGTGAATTCGTTACTTGAGGCCATTACCGAATATTTGTCGTTGTTACACACTCGCTGCCAGATAAGCTTACCTGCCAGAAACGGTAAACTTAGAGCGGCTTTGTACCAAAAGAGTGTGGTGAAAACTGAAAGTGTCAACGATGACGGTTCATTTGAATTAGAATTGGAGCTATCGCCAGCCGATTTTGGTTGGTTGAAGAAGCAAGATGACATAAATGCAATAAAACGAATTTAGGGCTTGCTTGTAGTCACTCTAATCACTATATCTTTGTTAAACTAACGTTTAATCGTAATACGTTTCAATTTCCTTTTGGAGAAATAACACATGCCTTGGAATGAACCTGGCTCAGGCAACTCAGGAAACCGAGACCCTTGGGGTAACGGTAATAAAAATAGGGGTAATCAAAACCCAGATATTGACCAAATAATCGACAATGTCCGTAAGCGCTTCGGCGGTGGCAATGGTGGCAAGGGCAAAGGTATGTTTTCCCCTTGGCTATTGATAATATTAGTCGCTGTTTTTTACTGGGGAAC
Source organism: Arenicella sp. (assembly GCA_965230315.1). GTDB lineage: Bacteria > Pseudomonadota > Gammaproteobacteria > Arenicellales > Arenicellaceae > Arenicella. The sequence continues at coordinate 948,419 of CBDDKT010000002.1, read as the reverse complement.
CCAGTCTTTTTATCAGGTCGATGAAGGTAACCAAAGCATCGAACTGCGCTTTGGGAAATTTAAGCAAACTGTTGGTGCGGGTTTGAACTTTATTGCCTGGCCGCTTGAAGAAAAGATTATTGTCGATACACAACAGGTTAGAACGGTGGAAGTGGGCTATCGGAATAATTCTCCGGAGCTTAAAGAAGCGCTCATGTTAACTCGCGATCAGAATATCGTGGATGTGACCATGGCAGTTCAATACACCATTAAATCGATTGAAGATTTAATATTTAACGTTGGCGATATTTTCCAACCCGGAGGCTTGGAACGTGTCGTTAGAAGTTCTACCGAAAGCGCGCTGCGCGAGGTTGTGGGTAGCACTCAGATGGATGATTTGTTAACGACTGATCGACCGATTGTGGATGCGGAAACAAAGGAACTATTGCAAAATATCCTTGATCGATACAAAACAGGCATTCAAGTTCAATCAATCGAGATTCAAGACGCTAAGCCCCCTCTTCAAGTGCGTGATGCGTTCGATGATGTAGTACGAGCTGATCAGGATAAAACCAAGCTCACCAATCAAGCTGAAGCTTACGCCAAAAAATTAGTACCAAATGCGCGCGGTGAAGCGGCTCGAATTCTGCAAGAAGCGGAAGCTTACAAAGCCAAAGTGATAGCCGAAGCAACGGGTGAAGCTGAGCGGTTTAACAAGATATTAACCGAGTATCAAAAAGCGCCTGAAATTACAAAAAAACGCCTATACATTGAAGCGATGGAAGATGTCCTCGCGGACAGCAGTAAAGTGCTGATGGATCAGAACGCAGGTGGTGGTAACAGTTTGATGTATTTGCCAATCGATAAGATTGTTGAGAACAATCGACGCAACACCAGCGGCTCATCATCGGTGCGTCGTGATGATGTTTTACCGTCATCGCAGGCATCTAGCCAAGCGTCTAAAAACCAGTCAAACAACAAGCGAGGAGGCCGATAGATGAAATCCGATAAATTTTTAATGGGTATCGTCATAGCCCTGGTTCTTGCGATCGTTGTTTTTGCGAGCACAGTGTTTACCGTTAACGAGTGGGAACGTGGCTTGAAATTTCAATTTGGCGAATTCTCCGGTGAAGAGATTCAGCCAGGAATTAATTTCAAGCTGCCTATAGTTAATACCATTTCAAAATACGATATTCGTATTCAAACCATGGACAGGGCGCCTGAACGTTTTATAACCGTCAATAAAGAAGAGCTCTTGGTTGACAGTTTTGTTAAGTGGAAAATTAAAGATCTTCAGGTTTACTATAAATCGGTTAAAAACCGAGCCAATGCTGAAAATCGTTTAGAGCAAAAGATTAATAACAGTCTCAAAGCTCAAATTGCAAAACGTACAATCAGTGATGTTGTTGCCGGTGATCGAATTGAGATTATGAATGTGGTTCAAACTGCAATTCTGGAAGAAGCGGTTTCAATTGGAGTAGAGGTGGTTGATGTTCGCCTGAAGCGGGTTGATTTAGCCGACCAAATTCAATCAAACGTGTATGAAAGAATGCGTTCAGAAAGACAACGGATTGCCAATGAATATCGAGCGACTGGTAATGAAAAGGCGATCGAAATTCGTGCTAATGCTGACCGAACCAAAGTAGAATTGGTTTCTGAAGCTGAGAAAAATGCGCAACTCACTCGCGGTGATGCGGATGCACAGGCAACTAAAATATATGCCGATGCGTTCGGCCGGGATCAGGGATTCTACGACTTTTATCGTAGTTTAGGTGCGTATAAAAATACCTTTAATTCCTCAGGTGATTTGATCATTCTGGATCCGAATTCCGATTTCTTCAAGCATTTCAATTCAACGACAAATTAGTATCAGTTGATTCTTTAATATCGAAAGAGAGGCGGCATTAATAAGGCCGCCTTTTTTATAGAATGTTAAAGTCATTCGATAGTGCTCAACTTGGCAGTGAGGTGTCGAGCTCGTAGAACTCTGAGAGAAACACGGTGAGTAGCCTTAGAGTGATCACCAACATAGCGAGTTTTTCTGAAACCGGACTTTTTTGTTTTCAGGGCTGTACTAAACATTATCATGACGTATAATCCGCTCGTAATTAACGTGACTCTTTCCAAGAAGGCGATTCGCCATGGTCAATGACGCTAACTGGCTGCTACCAGAAGGTGTTGAAGAAATTCTGCCTGACGAGGCTATTAAGCTTGAAATGCTGCGTCGTAGCGTTACAGACGACTTAATTGGTCGCGGTTTTCAATTGGTAATGCCACCGGTTATGGAATTTGTGGATTCTTTGCTGACAGGAACAGGCGAGGAGCTGGACACGCAAACGTATAAATTTATGGATCAGCATACTCATCGTATGCTCGGTATCCGGGCTGATATTACCCCTCAAATCGCTCGTATCGATTCTCATTATTTGGCCGACTTAGAGATTAACAAATTGTGTTACGCCGGCACCGTGTTGCGTACGCAACCTTCTCAAATGGGCGGTCAGCGAGAGTTACTACAGATTGGTGCTGAAATATTTGGTATTAATGATGAGAGCGCTGATATTGAAGTAATCGAAGCGATGCTAACCGCGCTCCGGTTAAGCCAGGCGACAGACATTACCTTAAGCTTAGGCCATGTAGGTATTTATCGTGCTTTGTTGAAAGAGCAGGGCATACAAGGAGTTTTAGAGCAGTCTTTGCGCGATGTATTACTACGAAAGTCGGTGCCTGATCTAAGTGACCTTACAGAGATGTTGAACATAGATCCGTTTAGCAAGCTATTGAGCCTGGCAGGAGGCATTGAAATACTGGACTCGGCAAGAACGGTGTTTTCTAGCAATGCTGAGATAAGTGCGTCTCTGGCCCAACTCGAATTAGTTTTGAGTCATTTGAAGTCCAACAAGGATATAAATATCCATATCGACTTGGCAGATGTTCTGGGCTATCGATATCACACCGGCCTTACGTTTAATGCCTTTGTTGCTGGTAGAGGCAGAACTGTAGCACAAGGCGGTCGCTATGATCGTATTGGAGAGCAGTTTGGCCGAGCACGTCCTGCGACAGGCTTTAGCGCTGACTTAAAAACATTAGTAAAGCTTGCTTAGAAATTAGGCGCTACCAGAAACTATTTAATTAGATATAAACCGCTAATCTAGATTCGACTATTTAGTCGTCGATTAATAAACAGAAAATATTAAGCATGAGCAAAAAAGTAATCGTTGTTGGTACTCAATGGGGAGATGAGGGTAAAGGCAAAATAGTTGACCTTTTGACCGAAACAGCCAATGTTGTGGTGCGCTTCCAAGGCGGCCATAACGCTGGTCACACCTTAGTCATCGATGGCAAGAAGACGGTTTTACATTTGATCCCATCTGGCATTCTGCGCGATGGCGTTCACTGCTTAATTGGTAATGGTGTGGTATTAGCTCCGGATGCTTTATTTGAAGAAGTAGATGAGCTGGAAGCAAATGGAGTGCCTGTATGTGAAAGGCTTGGAATTAGCGAAGCTTGCCCATTGATTTTGCCGCATCATATTGCACTCGACCAAGCGCGTGAAATTAAGCGTGGTAAAGCGGCAATCGGCACTACTGGTCGCGGAATCGGTCCAGCCTATGAAGATAAAGTGGCTCGTCGCGGCATTCGGCTCGGTGATTTGGTATTCGATAACAATTTCTCCGAAAAACTTGAAGAAGTAATGGAGTATCATAATTTTTCATTAAAGAATTATTACCAAGTTGATGAGCTCGATTTCCAACAGTGTTTGGATCAGGCATTGTCTTATAAAGCGCGTTTATCGCCATTAACCGTTGATGTTACTCAGCTCTTAGATGACTATTCACGAGAAGGTCGACCAATGATGTTTGAGGGCGCTCAAGGCATGATGCTGGATATTGATCACGGCACATACCCATTCGTAACGTCTTCAAATACGTCGGCTGGTTCAGCCGCCTCGGGAAGTGGTGTAGGTCCAAATTCATTTGATGAAGTGCTTGGAATTGTTAAAGCCTACACAACGCGCGTGGGTGCTGGGCCATTTCCAACTGAGTTGGCATGTGATGTTGGTCAACACCTAGGGGAAAAGGGACATGAATTTGGTGCCACAACCGGGCGATCACGACGCTGTGGATGGTTTGACGCCGTATTGATGCGTCGCTCGCGCCAGGTAAATGGTTTATCGTCACTATGTTTGACTAAACTAGATGTGCTTGATGGCTTGGAAGAATTGAAAATATGTAACGGTTATCGATATAAAGACCAAGAGCTTAGTGTGGCTCCAGTAGGAGCAGACGCGTTAGCTCAGTGTGAGCCGGTGTATGAAAGTATGCCTGGCTGGTCTGAGAACACACAAGGTGCCCAGACCATGGCAGAATTGCCAGAAGCTGCGCAAAATTACGTAGCACGTCTATCTGAATTGGTTGGCGTGCCAATTGATGTCGTTTCGACAGGCCCAGATAGGGCTGAAACGATTGTATTAAAAGACCTTTATTTGTAGGCCGTAAAAGCGATAGTTTAAAGCTTATAAGGGCTGATATATATCAAGCCGCAGGCAAAAACATCCGCATTGCGAGCGTTTCGATAATGGATTTGCTCGCAAGGCTGGTATTGTTGCTCAATGACTGCAAGTAAGGAGATTAGGAATAAGAATAAAATTTGAGTAAGAAAAAAAACAATAAGAAACAATCCAATAGAAAACATAAACGGTTAAGTACCGATATTGTTTTAAAATATCTGTCGCAGCGCACTGAGCCTGCGAATACAAAAGCCATAGCTGAAACGCTTGGTCGAGTCGGCAAGGATGGTCGGCAAGAAACATTTGAAATATTAGAAATATTGAGAGATGAAGGCAAAGTTTCTCAGCTGAGTAAGCACCGATGGGCTATGAAGCACGCCATCATTGAGCATCGAGGTCGCGTTGTCGGCCATGTGGATGGTCATGGTTATGTGTTAACGGATGAAACCAAAGAGAAGGTGTTTCTGCGCACACATGATATGCGTGAAGTATTGCACAACGATATCGTTAACGTCAGAATCACCGGTCGAGATCGCCGACGAAAGTTGTTCGGACAAATTACCGATATTGTCGAACGCGGGAATTTGGTCATTGTCGGGCGCTACTTTAATGAAAGTAATGTGCACTTCGTTGTGCCGGACGACCAGCGTATTGGGCAAGATGTGTATGTGTTGCCTGAACATACGGCGGGCGCTGAAAGTGGCCAGGTCGTGTCGATCAAAATAACCAAACACCCAACTAAAAACTTTCAACCCTTAGGTGAGATAGTGGAAGTGTTAGGTGACTATATGTCACCAGGCATGGAAATCGAAATAGCGATTCGTAAGCATCAATTACCACATCAGTGGCCAGAGGCTGTCGAGCGGCAAATTGTGTCTTATAACGACGAAGTCGAGGAAAAAGACTTCGCCGACAGAACTGATATTCGAAATTTGCCATTAGTGACTATTGATGGCGAAGACGCGCGCGATTTCGATGACGCCGTCTATTGTGAACCACTCAGTGGTGGCAAGAGTCGATTGATCGTCGCGATTGCCGATGTTTCCAGTTACGTAAAGGAGCAAAGCCCACTGGATCAGGAGGCTTGGGAGAGAGGCACGTCTGTGTATTTTCCCAATAATGTCATTCCGATGCTGCCCGAGGTTTTGTCAAATGGCTTGTGTTCACTCAACCCTAAGGTAAACCGACTGTGCTTCGTATGCGACATGGTCATAAACTCTCAAGGAGAAATAGAACGCTATGATTTTTATCAAGCGGTTATGTATTCGCATGCACGATTAACTTACACACAGGTTGCGGCACTAATATCCGGAGACGCCGAGGGTTCGGGTATCGCCTCCGATTTACAGCAATCAATACTTAACCTATATGAGCTATCTAATAAGCTAGGTAAGCGTCGCCGCGAAACAGGTACCATTGAATTTGAAATACCGGAACCGGTGATAATTTTTGATGAAAATCGAAAAATTGAACGCGTTGAGGCGCGCATTAGAAATGACGCCCATCGTTTAATAGAAGAGTGCATGTTAGCGGCTAACATATGCGCCTCACTGATGCTCGACGATTCAGGGGCGGCGGGCATATACCGAGTTCATGATGCACCCGATGAAGATAAAATTGCGGATGCCCGCATTTTTCTACGTCAATTTAAATTATTATTGGGTGGTGGAGACGAACCAACGCCGAAACATTTCTCTGACGTAATTAACAAGGTAGATGATCCTATCACCGCTAAAATTGTGCAGACAGCGTTGCTCAGAAGCATGAAGCAGGCGCGGTACGATGTTGAAAATACAGGCCACTTTGCACTCGATTTCGATTCTTACACGCATTTTACTTCTCCGATTCGTCGTTACTCTGATTTGTTGGTTCATCGACAGATTCGCAGACTGTTGGATAATCCGCAGATGCAGGATACCGATGAGAAGTTCGTCCAGGTCGACAAAACCGCTGAGCAAACATCGTTCACAGAGCGTCGTGCTGAATCGGCCACACGAGAAGCGGTGCAGTGGCTAAAATGCGAATTTATGAGTCATAAAATTGGCGAATCGATGCATGGCGTGGTGTCGAGTGTGACGGAGTTCGGTTTATTTGTAGAGCTTGAAGAGTATTACGTGGATGGCTTAGTTCACATTACTTCCTTGGGACAAGACTACTACCGTTTTGATAACGACCATCGGCGTCTTGTGGGTGAAAGTAGCGGGCGAGTCTATCAAACCGGCGACCGACTCGAGGTGCAGGTCGCTCGGGTTGATATGGATCAGGGTAAAATCGATTTTTCTCTGACTGACGTAAAGAATGAAAAATTCAACCATTCTAGGCGTGGTAAGAAAGGCAACGGGGCTGGACCTTCTCGGTCATCATCGTATAGTAAAACTAAACGGAAAAAGAAGAATAAATACTAATGGCTCAACCGCTATCATGGGTGCTAGGTCACCATGCCATCGCCGCAGTGCTCAAGGTTAATCCCGAGCGAGCGGTGGCACTGTGGGTGGTTATTAACCACAAGAACGCTTCGCAGCAAACACTGGTTCAACAGGTAAGACAACTTGGCTTGCCCGTACATTCGGTCGACAAACGAGAGTTGTTTAGACAGTGTGGTAGTGAACAAAGTCAAGGTATTGCGTTACAGGCGAAACCAAAGCAAGACGGAGGCGACAAAGAACTGGACTCATTTATCAAAAAATTACAAAGCGGCTCAGATGTCAATCAGGTTCCCTTATTGTTAATTCTAGATCAGGTCCAAGATCCACATAATTTCGGTGCGTGCCTACGAACTGCTGATGCGGCTGGTGCCGATGCGGTGGTGGTTGCAAAAGACAATTCGAGCCCGATGACGGCGGTAGTGCAAAAAGTTGCTAGTGGGGCGGCAGAAACGATGCCTGTCTTTAGGGTAACCAACCTCGCGCGAACAATGGAGAATCTCAAGAATCATGGCATTTGGATGATTGGCACGTCAGATAAAGCAACGCATTCTATTTATCAAGAAAACTTGAGAGGCGCAGTCGCCATAGTAATGGGGGCCGAGGGTAAGGGCATCAGAAGTTTAACCGAGAAAAAATGCGATTCATTAGTGAGCATTCCGATGGCGGGTACTGTGGTATCAAGCTTGAACGTATCGGTTGCCACCGGAGTGTGCCTCTATGAAGTTGTTCGTCAACGTGGCTCATGAAGCGATTATTTGTGCCGGTAGATTAACGTTTAGTAGGTCATAAATTTATGAAGCAATTTACAATAAACCTGCAAACGAAGGGGCGAAGCCTAAATGAAATAAGTGCCAAAGTTCGCGATTTTGTCGAGCAGACTGACGTCAATACTGGCTTGGTGAATGTCTTTCTACAGCACACCAGTGCATCACTAATTATCACAGAGAACGCCGACCCAAGTGTGCTTCAGGATTTGGAAACCATTATTCAGCGACTCGCCCCCGATGGCGATTCTGAGTACCTTCATAATTATGAAGGTGATGATGATATGGCGGCCCATGTTCGCTCAATTTTAACCTGCAGCGAATTAACGGTCCCAATCAAAAACGGGCGTTTAGCGCTGGGAATCTGGCAAGGTATATTTCTATGGGAACACCGTTATGGGCCCCATTCTCGATCGATAATTGTGACCATTATGTCTTAGCGCAGGCGGAGTATATTGAGATGAAAATTTGGGTAGACGCCGATGCGTGCCCAGTCGTGATTAAAGACATTCTGTTTCGTGCTGCCGAACGAACCAAACTATTCTTGGTGTTGGTTGCCAATCAGGCTATCCGGCACCCTGAGTCTGACTATATTCGGTCAATCCAAGTGCCACGCGGTTTCGACGTGGCTGACAATGAAATCCTAAGATTGTGTGAGGCGGGCGATCTGGTGGTTACTTCTGATATCCCATTGGCAGCCGCTGTTATTGAGAAAGGGTGTCGCGTGCTTACCCCTAGAGGAGAGCGCTACACAAGAAACAATATCTCGGCGAGATTAACGATGCGCAACTTTCTTGATACGCTTCGCGGCAGCGGCGAGCAGCTCGGTGGTCAGCCCGCCCTGACTTCATCGGATCGTCGGTCTTTTGCCAACGAACTGGATCGTTTGATTTCGCGCTTTCAAAGAGAGAAAAAATGTAAGGAGTAATCTTATATGAGAAATATATGTGTGTTTTGTGGTTCTAGTAAGGGAAATGGAGACGCGTATATTCATGGGGCGCAGCAACTTGGGCGGCTTATTGCGGAGAAGGGTTATGGTTTGGTGTACGGCGGTGCAAGTGTCGGCACCATGGGAGCAATAGCTGACTCGGTGTTGCAAGCCGGTGGTGAAGTTACGGGTGTTATTCCTCAAGCTATTTCAGATATGGAGGTTGCACATCCTGATTTGACGCGCCTTGAAGTTGTCGATGATATGCACCAACGCAAATCGTTGATGATGGACTTGTCGGATGCGTTCATAGCCATGCCTGGAGGCTTGGGAACGCTTGAAGAGATTTTCGAAGCCCTAACTTGGTTGCAATTAGGTTTTCATTCAAAGCCCTGCGGCTTATTAAATACGGGTGACTTTTACCATGCACTAGATCAGTTTCTGCGTCACGCTGAACGCGAAGGGTTTGTAAAAAGCGCACACCGAGAAAACTTGATAATTTCCGACTCTGCTTCAGAACTCTTAGAGTTAATCAAAGGCTGGCGGGTGGCCGAAACTTCCAAGCTATAGTTGCGTAACATCGTGCTAAACCCATTAATACTGTTGGTAAAAAGGCCACTGAAATCCTGACGTTCAGTGGCCTTTAGTAACAAAACAGAAGCTCCTTGATTCACAAAGCTGCTCGACTAACTTCGCTCACGTCCAGGTGATGTCTTGTTGGCTTTATATTAGACTCTTTTAGGCTGAACAGGCATCACCCAGTCGGGTGATATTGCGCATACAACGTTTCGTTAGCTATTAACAAGTGATAAGAATTCAGTGCGCGTCGCTTGGTTGCTTCGAAAGATACCGAGCATGGATGATGTCTTCATCACCGAATTCTGCTTTTGCACGCCGCGCATCATCATACACATATGCTTCGCTTCAATGATAACCCCAACTCCTTCGGCACCCGTTACTTCTCGAATAGTTTCGGCAATTTCAGTGGTTAGCTGCTCCTGAATTTGCATGCGGCGTGCGTACATATCTACAATTCTGGCCACCTTTGATAGGCCGAGTACCTTGCCATTGGGGATGTAAGCCACATGAGCTTTACCGATGAACGGCAATAAATGATGTTCACACATGGAGTACAGCTCAATGTCTTTCACGATTACCATTTCTCGCGAATCGGACGGAAAGAGTGCATTGTTTATCACTGTATCCAAATCTTGTTCATAGCCTTGAGTAAGATACTTCATTGCCTTGGCAGCGCGCTTAGGAGTGTCGATCAAGCCAGCACGATTGAGGTCTTCTCCACACTCTGTAATAATTTTTTTGTAGGCTTCTTCCATCGTAAAACTCGTAGATTGGGTCAATTAAAACTGCTTTTCTCAATTATGCAATAAAAGCATTAAATTCCAAGCGATTTGTTCGATCAAGCATCGCATTTTCGTTATTGACTTATGCTAATCTCCACAGCTTGCAATATGTTGTTTGGTGCTCCCGAAATGGAAAAAAATATTATCGACTTTCTGATGCGTTACCGATATTTACTGGCGGTACTCAGTCTCTTGCTGACAGTGTTAATTAGCTATGGAGGTAAGAATCTCTATCTGGAGTCGGATTACAAAATTTATTTTGAAGACGATGAGCCACAGCTCGTGGCACACGAAGAAATTCAGGACGTTTATACCAAAACTGATAACCTTGCGATAATGCTCAGGCCATCCACTGGCGAGGTGTTTACAGCAAACATTTTAGGGCTGATTCATGAATTAACCGAGCAAGGCTGGCAAGTGCCGTACGCAATGCGCGTTGATTCGATAACCAACTTTCAAAACACCACGGCTGAGCAGGATGACCTATTGGTGGAAGATCTGGTGCTTGATTTGGATGATCTAACACCAGAGAGAATCGAATGGGTCAAGCAAGTTGCGTTAAGCGAGAAACAATTGGTTAAACGCTTGGTGTCTGCCGATGGCACGACGGCAATGATCAATGTTAATTTGGAGCTTCCGCCTGAAGCTGACCCAACGGCGAGCGCTGAAGTTCAGGCAGAACAACGTAATTTACGAGATTTATCCTATCCAGAGGTTGTCAATTTCGGTCGACAATTGTTATCCGAGTATCGTGCCAAGTACCCAGACGTAGAAATGCACCTCGCCGGTGTGCCGATAATTAACAACTCGTTTAACGAAATGGCGAATAAAGACATCGCCACGTTAGTGCCATTAATGTATGGCTTGATTTTAGTGTTGCTGGTGGTGTTCTTTCGTTCGTTTGGAAGCGTGGTCAGTACGTTGTTGGTTATTGCGTGTGCAAGCGCCGTGGCAATGGGCAGTGCGGGTTGGATCGGCTACGCATTGAATACTGCGAATGTTATGACACCGACCATCGTGCTCACGATAGCCGTGTGCGACGCTGTGCATCTATTGTCGGTATATTTAAAAGGTTTATCACAGAAATTAAGTGTTGAAGAGGCTATGAGCGAAAGCTTAAGGCTAAATCTTCAACCCATTGTGTTAACTAGTGTGACTACCGCGGTAGGTTTCCTAACACTAAATTTTTCGATATCGCCTCCCTTTGCTCAGCTTGGAAATATGACGGCAATTGGTGTGATCTGGGCCATGGTGCTTACCTTTACCTTGTTGCCGACCGTGACGATGTTGATTACTCGGTCACGTAAATCCTCGTCAAATAACGATAAACTAATGCAGGGTTTGGCTCGCCTGATTGTTTTGCATCGTACCAAGGCCTTAGTTGGTTCGCTGTTAGTTGCTTTTGGATTAATGGCAATGATTCCTTTGAATGTGATCGATGACGACCCGATCGCCTACTTCGACAAAGGCGTGCCGTACCGAGATTCGATGGAATTTGCGATCAAGCATTTGCCTGGCGTGAAGGATATTAATTTCACCCTTGAGTGCGGTGAAGCTTCTTGCGTGACTAATCCGGAGTTTTTAAAGACCTTGGAAGAGTTTCAGGCGTTCTTGGAATCGGAACCAGCCGTCACGCACGTCGATACTTATATTGACGTGATTAAACGATTAAACAGAAGTATGAATGCCGATCAACAAGCATTTTACGTGGTGCCCGATCGGGCCGATCTCGCCGCACAATACAACTTGATGTATGAGATGTCGTTGCCGTATGGCCTGGATTTGAATAATCAATTAAACCTTGATAAGTCTGAGACTAAGGTGGGCGTATTGGTGAGTAACATCATCAATTCTGAGTTAATCGAGCTTGCCGAGCGTTCGCACACATGGCTTAAGGAGAACCATCGGCCTGATGCCAAGCCAGGCTCGAGTGTTAGTTTGATGTTTGCCCATATTGGTGAGAATAATATTCGCTCCATGCTGTTTGGCGGCTTATTAGCAATCATTGGCGTGACCATTACCATTTTGATCGCCTTGCGTTCTTTTCGTTATGCCATTATCAGCATTATTCCAAACTCCATTCCCGCGTTTATGGCATTTGGTGTGTGGGGCCTGATCAACGGCCAAGTTAATATGGCCGTGGCAATGGTGTTCAGTATTTCACTGGGTATATTAGTCGATGATACGGTTCATTTTATTACTAAGTATCGAAGAGGGCGCAATATCAAGGGCCTATCGAAAGAAGCGTCGATTGAATACGCCTTTTCGAATGTGGGGGTCGCTCTGATTATCACCACAGCCGTGTTGGCAATGGGCTTCACCTTGTTGGGTACTTCGAGCTTTAACCTCAATGCGATGGCTGGTAATCTAACCGCGATTACAATTGTCATCGCCCTAATTTTCGACTTTCTGATCCTGCCGCCAATATTGATGTTGCTTGATCGAGACCAAGACGTTAAACCCTCAGTAAAAGCCTAAATAAAAAGCGTAACGAACCCATAGGAAAATCATGATTAATAATCGAATTACACTCTCCGTTGAAAATCATATAGCGCACGTTACCCTCTCTCGTGCCGATAAGATGAATGCCCTGGACAATGAAATGTTCGAGGCTATCCCGATGGTCGGTGAACAGATTCGAAACAACTCTAGTATTCGAGTGGTGGTGGTCTCTGGTGATGGAGGCAATTTTTGCGCTGGTTTAGATAAATCTAACTTCTCATCTATCCTGGAAAAGAAAGGTGTGTCACTGGAAGACGATGAACCTGCAATGGTGTTGGCCGACCGTACGCACGGTATAGCCAATGCCTTACAATACGTTGTCTGGATGTGGCGGGAATTACCCATGCCAGTCATTGCGGCGGTGGAAGGATTTTGCTTAGGTGGCGGCTTACAGATTGCCTTAGGGGCGGACTTTCGTTATGCAAAGCCGGACAGCAAATTCTCTATTCTTGAAATGCGCTGGGGCATTGTGCCGGATATGAGCAGTACCCAAATCATGCGCCACATGATACGTGATGATGTGATTCGGGAGCTTACCTACACGGCGAAAATTTTCGACGCAGAACAAGCAAAAGACTGGGGCTTTATCACCGATATTGTCGACAACCCACTTGCACACGCTATGAGTGTTGCTGAACAAATTGCATATAAAAACCCGGATGCGATTAGAGCCGCCAAGAAGATAATTGATGCCAGTAATTATCAAACCGCGGCCGAAGGCTTATTGATGGAGTCCGTTGAACAAGACAAAATCATGGGCACGCCCAATCAAATTGAAGCGGTGATGGCCGAGTTGCAAAAGCGTAAGCCTGAGTTTAAGGATTAGATCGCTTTGGAGCAATCGCCAGCAATCTTGAGCGACGCAGGGATGTATATTGTCGGCTTTTTTCAGTTCGTTAAAAATTAGGTGTTGGCTTACCGAGTAAGCCAACACTTTATATGCAATTCGATAGCGCGATCGACTTGTTGAGTATCAAACTAATGATGTATGTGATTCAGGCGAAATCACTAAAAACTGATGGTCACCCGACCGTCGTTTCCATTTTCACCATCACTACCGAAGCCAACACCACCGAGACCGCCAGTGCGCGATGTGTTGTCTCCAGCACCGCCATCTCCGGCAGTGCCTCCATTACTGTCACCACCCTGACCACCTAAAGCACTAACTCCTGTGCCTACAACGCTGGATGTGCCGCCGCTACCGCCGCCACCGCCGCCATTGTTAACACCCGGAGTGCCGTCGTTATTTGGCTCGCCGACGCCTGCAATCCCTGCCGCCGCTCCTTGTCCAAGAGTGCCAGCAGCACCGCCTTGTCCTCCGCCGCCAACAACGACAATAAGCGTTGAACCTTCAGTAACAGTAACAGTTGTTGGTGTGCCAATTTCACCTGCGAAACCTTGAAATCCATCGCGATTTCCATCGGAATTGCTCCCACCGCCGCCGCCGTCACCGCCGATAGCGGTAATGGTTATTGAAGTGATACCCACTGGAACAGTCCACTCGTTACTTGTTGTGCCGTTTAGAGAAGAGTCGCTAAATACGACAGTTCCCGATGGCGGCGTCGCTGGCATAGAGGTTTGCGCGTGCGCTGGAGTCACAACCGAGCTTACGACTGGCTTAACCCAATTGCTGGGAATTATTTCTCCAGCCATTACAACGCCCCCACCAGCGGCAATGGATGTAAGTAATTTTCGTCTTTTGGTACTTATTTTTTTATTAGACATTAGTAGTTCCGATATATTGTTGTAATTCGCTCATAATAACACTTAGCCTTGGCCTCAGATCTAATCCATATGGCGTATATTCACGATTTGAATGGCTTTCACTAGATCCAGTAAAACATACTAATTTACGCAATAGAAAGACTGTGCAACTATTAACCCTGAGTAGAAACATTCTATTAGGTGATACTCCGAAATGAGTTTCTATATCGAAATCCCTCATTTGAGAGCATTGGTTTACCCATCGAAAGTGGTTGTGTTTGAATTTTGATTACGCGAGATCGAAACAAAGTGTCGAGTGACAAGCGTACTACTCCATCGACCTCATATACAACTTACAATAGTATGCGTCTGTACACGCGAAAAGGCTAAATCACTAATTCAAGGTCCCCTAAGCGAGTCTATTGACCGTTTCCGATCGCAAGGCATTTAGCACGGCTCTGAGCCACGCTATGTCAATTAGTTGTCTAATAAAAAACCGCCACATTTTGGCGAGCCGCGATCACTAATTCGCCGGCCTTATTCCATACTTGCATATCCTGACTGGAGTAGCCATTGCGTGCGTGTTCGGCGGCAGAACGCATTAGCCACCAGCCGTCTTCGGTGCTGATATCTTCTTTCAGAAAGTTCATCATCCAGGTCATTGAACTGATTGGTGCAAATTCTTTGAACATGGGTAATACAGCCGGTGGTGGCATATCGGCAATGCCGATAAGCGCGGCTAAGTCGTTGGCTTGCGGGTCTTTGTGTCGCACCCAAATGAAGTGTTCGAAGGCGTCTGAGCCACTTACTGGGTGGCCTCCTTTTGCCAGCAAGCAATCGTAATTGCTCGCGAATGATGGACCGAAACCAGAGTCAAAAAAGTCACTCGAGTTTTCTACGTTCGGAACCACAGGGGGTGAAGTGAAATCTTGATCTAAGCGCGACTCTCGACTGGTGCCAAAGCAAAATACCGCCTGTGTGGCGAGACCTTTTTCACCCATCATCTCAGCGCTGACATACGCTACCGAGCGACCTTGGCGCATAACCTTAGTGGTTACGTTAACGTCTCCGCCGACTGGGCCGATAAAGTTGATTTGAGCTGAACGTAATGGAGGCAAATCTGGGAAGTCGTTAACCACCGCTTGATAGCAAAGTGCGGCGGACATGCCGCCATACGTGGTGCGGCCCTGCATCCAGTTATTGGTAACATTAACGGTACTTTGCTGTTCGCCAGTTTGTTTAAGGCTGTTAAGTAATTCGGAGAAGCTTGGATTCATACTATTCTTAGGTCTCAACCGGTCTGCGATTCAGCTCAATTTTGCTTTGAGCATTTCGTTTGCCATTTGTGGGTTGGCCTTGCCTCGCGATTTTTGCATCACTTGACCAACCAAAAAACCGATGACCTTTTCATTGCCGTCCTTAAATTGCTGTACTTGCTCTGGGCAGGCAGCAATAACTTCATCGACTACCGATTCAATCGCTGCGGTATCTGTGATTTGTTTTAAACCCTTAGCGTCAATAATTTCGTCGACGTCACCTTCTTGTTCCCACAAGGCTGCGAATACTTTTTTAGCGGTGTTGCCCGATAAAGTTTTATCGGCGATGCGATCCAGCAATAAGGCAAACTGAGAGGTGTTGATCGGTGAATCGCAAATATCGAGTTCAGACTTGTTCAGGTTGGCGAATAATTCACCGCTCATCCAGTTCGCAACAATTTTGCTTTCAGCTTTGGTCGCATTTGACACTGTCTCGAAAAAGTCGGCCGTTTCGCGATCAGCGGTTAGGGTCTCAGCATCATCAGCTGATAAACCAAACTCCGATTGAAAACGTGCTTTCTTGGCGGATGGCAGTTCAGGCAATGTGCCTCTGACTTCTTCTAGGAAGCTGTCTTCTAACACCATAGGCGGTAAATCTGGGTCGGGGAAGTAACGATAATCGTGCGCCTCTTCTTTAGAGCGCATCGAACGAGTCTCGTGTTTGTCTGAATCGTATAAACGCGTTTCCTGGGTGACGGTACCGCCGTCTTCAAGAATGTCGATTTGACGTTCGATTTCGTATTCCATTGCGCGCTCGACAAAGCGAAATGAGTTAATGTTCTTTAACTCGGTGCGCGTTCCTAACTCTTGTTGCCCTCGTGGGCGAACCGATACATTCGCATCACAACGGAACGAACCTTCTTGCATATTACCGTCACAGATTTCGATGTATCGAACCAAACTATGCAGCTTGCGCAGGTACGCTACGGCTTCAGCGGGAGAGCGCATGTCAGGCTCTGAGACAATTTCCAGTAGCGGTGTGCCAGCGCGATTTAAGTCGATGCCGGTCTGACCGTGAAAATCTTCATGCAACGATTTACCAGCATCTTCTTCCAAATGAGCGCGGGTAATACCAATCGTTTTAGCCCCGTCCGGCGTGTCGATTTCGAGCTCGCCAAAACCGACAATAGGTAGCTCCATTTGCGATATCTGGTAGCCTTTAGGCAGGTCAGGGTAGAAATAATTCTTGCGTGCAAACACATTGCGCTGGTTAATGCGAGCACCAATCGCTAAGCCAAACTTTACCGCAAGACGTGCAGCTTCCATATTCATCACAGGCAATACACCCGGTAACGCGATGTCTACAGCACTGGCTTGCGTATTTGGCTCCGCGCCATAGGCGATAGCGCTGCCTGAGAAAATTTTTGATTTAGTCTGTAATTGTGTGTGAACTTCCAATCCGATCACAACTTCCCAGCGGTTATCCCATGTGAACATTAGGCTGCACCTCCGATTGCTGTGGGGGCAATACGAGTATGCCAATCCGTTATTTGTTGGAATTTATGTGCAATATTAAGCATTTTAGCTTCTTGTAAATAAGGTGTGATCAGATGTAAACCAGCTGGCAAACCTTCGGCGGTAAAGCCGGCAGGAATTGATGCAGCAGGTAGTCCGGCTAAATTGGCTGGAATCGTATAGATATCATTTAAATACATCGACACGGGATCATCGCTACGGCTTCCCGCTTCGAAGGCTGGGCTTGGGGTTGTTGGTCCCATAATTACATCGCATTCTTCAAACGCGGCATCAAAGTCGTTTGATATTAGTCGGCGTAGTTTCTGTGCTTGTGAGTAGTAAGCATCATAGTAGCCAGATGAAAGGGCATAGGCGCCAATCATAATACGTCGCTTGACCTCGTCGCCAAACCCTTCAGTGCGGGTTTTGGTGTACATGTCAATAAGGTCTGAGTATTCCTCGGCTCGGTATCCATAACGTACGCCGTCAAAACGAGATAGGTTTGACGAGGCCTCGGCGGGCGCAATAACGTAATAACTCGGCAGCGCGAGGTGTGAATTTGGCAGAGATACTTCCTTAATGCTAGCGCCTAGTGACTCGAACTGTTTGACTGAGGATTCAACAATTAAGGCCATTTCAGAATCCAATCCTTCGCCAAAAAATTCTTTAGGAAGTCCGATTTTCAAGCCTTCGAGTGAATCATTAAGCGAGGCGGTAAAATCTTCCGCGGGAACGTCTAATGAGGTTGAATCTTTCGCATCGAAACCGGCCATGGCATTGAGCAACATAGCGGCGTCTTCGGCCGTATGCGTCATTGGGCCAGCTTGGTCCAGTGATGATGCGAACGCAATCATACCGTAACGAGAGCAACGACCGTAGCTGGGTTTGATGCCTGTAAGATTGCAAAACGCGGCGGGTTGACGAATCGAACCGCCGGTGTCTGTTCCAGTGGCTGCTGGTGCGAGCAACGCTGACACGGCTGCGGCGGATCCGCCAGAGCTGCCGCCGGGCACCAAGGTTTTATCTGTTGAGCCCCACGGGTTTATCGCATTGCCGAAGTAGGATGTTTCATTGGAAGAGCCCATCGCGAACTCATCCATATTGGTTTTACCCATGCTAACCACGCCCTGAGTTTGCATGTTTTCGACCACGGTGGCGGTATAGGGGGCTACGAAATTCTCTAAAATTTTTGAACCGCATGTGGTTTGAGTGCCGTCGATACAGAAGATGTCTTTTTGCGCCACTGGCACACCGAGTAGGGCGCCGGACTCCCCGTTGGCTCGCTTTTCATCGGCGGCCTTAGCTTGGTTAATCGCAAGGTCGTCATTGACGCTTATAAACGCGTTGTGATCTGATTGCTTGATCCGGCCAAGGTAGTCCTGAGTGATCTCCACACTCGAACGCTTTCCGCTTTTTAAATCGGCCGCAAGTTGGGCCAGGGTTGTGATAGTCAAAACAAAATCCTATGCTGAATTGCTCCAGGCTAATATGGCGGGCAATTCGTTATTTAGTAGTTAGAAAAATTACAGCTGCGCAACACTCAGTCAATGACCTTAGGAACCAAATACAATCCGCGTTCGGCGCTGGGTGCAATCGCTTGAAATTTCTCGCGATTATTGGTCTCAGTGACGCTATCGCTGCGAAGTCGCATGGTTGCGTCAAATGGATGAGTCATTGGCTCTATGCCGTGGGTATCTACGGCTTCCATTTGCGCCACAAGGTTGAGAATGTTTTCGAGTGATTCACGTGTTTCAGCAACATCTGAATCGTCGATATTGATCCGAGCTAGGCGTGCAATTGTGTGCACGGTATAGTTATCTAAAGCCATATTAGTGTGTAGCTATTTTGCTAATTTAAGGTATGTAATTAGGGTGTATTGAATGCTTGTTCAGCATGTTCTGATTGTCTTTATTTAACGAGTGTCTATAAAGACCTGGCGCGACTCTTAAACTGATTTTTATTGGCAGTTTGAAAGGCTTAAAAGCAATAAAACTGAAAACGTAAGATAAACCACGAAATTACCACAGATAGCTCTGTTGTTGAATAGCGCAAACGACCGATTCGCTGTACAATAATCGATTAACCCGAATAATAATAATTCTTAGCACTCCACACGCGAATAAATAATGTTACGTAGTATTTTAGGCTTGTTTTCCAACGATTTGGCGATCGACCTCGGCACCGCCAACACCCTTATCTATGTTAAAGAGAAAGGCATCATTTTGAATGAGCCTTCAGTGGTAGCAATTCGCTATGCTCCTGGTGGTGGTTTAAACAATAAAAGCATTCTTGCAGTTGGTTCAGAAGCGAAGAAGATGTTGGGTAGAACCCCAGGATCAATAAAAGCCATTCGGCCAATGAAAGACGGTGTTATTGCCGACTTTAATGTGACCGAAAAAATGCTCAAGTACTTCATCAAAAAAGTGCAAGAGAATCGATTTTTGCAGGGTAGCCCGCGTATTATCATTTGCGTGCCGTGTGGTTCAACTCAAGTAGAGCGGCGCGCGATACGAGAATCGGCTTATGGTGCGGGTGCGCGTGAAGTGTATTTGATAGAAGAACCGATGGCGGTTGCGATTGGTGCTAATTTGCCAGTTGCTGAACCTACCGGGTCAATGGTATTAGACATCGGCGGTGGTACGACTGAGGTAGGCGTTATGTCGCTAGGCGGCATGGTTTACAGTACATCCCTACGTGTCGCTGGTGATACTTTTGACGAAGCGATTATTAACCATGTACGCCGTAACCACGGACTGTTAATTGGTGAGGCCAGTGCAGAGCGAGTTAAAAAGGCGATCGCCACTGCTTGGGATAAATCCGAGGAGCGTGAGATGGAAGTTAAAGGTCGTGATATTGCTGAAGGTTTATCACGCGCTGTCACGTTAAGCAGTAAGGAAATTTACTCGGCGATTAGTGATCCATTAGAATCGATCGTGCAAACAATTAAGCAAGCCCTTGAACAAACTCCGCCAGAGCTGAGTGCCGACATTGGTGACAAGGGAATGGTTATTGCAGGCGGTGGCGCATTAATGCGGGATATGGATCGTCGTTTGATGGAAGATACTGGCTTGCCAGTGGTCATCGCTGATGACCCACTAACCTGCGTAGCAAGAGGTTGTGGTCGGGCTTTAGAAGAGATGGATAATTTGGGCGATGTGTTTGCTCACGAATAGGTCCTCTAAAATTATTGGTAATTGGTTTAGTGAGAATAGAGTCGATATATGACTGTTCCATCACAATGCAGCGCTAGACCTTTTAACGATACGTAATATCAACTAGGAATAGGTCAAGTAAGTCGTGGCAAACCCGTTTCGCAAAAACTCTGGTTGGTCGCAGTACGCAATTGTATTCGTAATTTCGGTTGCGATGATGCTAATTGATTCGCGCACCACTTGGTTGAATGCACCGCGAAATGTTCTGTCGGTTGCTCTAACGCCAATACAATGGTTAGCATCGGTGCCCTCCAGTATTGGGCGGTATTTCACGTCCACATTAACCGCTGAGCCCGATTTGCAAATCGCCTATGACAATCTCCGTAATGAATACTTCAAACTCAAGTCTGAGTCATTGTTATTACGGACACTGCAAGAAGAAAATCAGGATTTACGAGCGCTACTGGCTGCGTCTAAACGATTAAAGGAAAAAATAACGCTGGCTGAACTAATGGATGTCAATCTCGACAGAGATAACCATAGAGTATCGGTGGGGCGTGGAATTCGAGATGGCGTTTATCTCGGTCAGGCAGTCATCGATGACCAAGGGGTTATTGGCCAAGTTACCGAGGTAATGCCACTGAGCAGCATAATTGTGCTTATCACCGATCCAGGCCATGCACTGCCAGTTCAGGTAGAGCGCAACGGTTTGCGTACGGTGGTGCATGGAACAGGCAGTGTATCGTTACTCCGGGTGCCATTTCTGAATCAAAATTCAGACATTGTTGTAGGCGATGTCTTGATTAGCTCTGGTATGGGCGGGCGCTTTCCTAATGGGTACCCGGTGGCGGTAGTAAGTGATGTAAAAGTAATTGAAGATGAAGCGTTTATAAGAGTTACCGCTAACCCGATTGCTAAATTGGATCGTTCCAATCATGTGTTGTTGCTATCGCGCCAGGCTCAGACTCCGACTGAAAAGCGAGTTGAAGCCTTAATATCGGAGGACAATTGATATGTCTCCAAGCAGTAGCAGATCATCCTCGGGCAGCTTGGTATTAGCGGTTTCGATATCAGCCTTTGTAGCCCTTGTATTAACCGTAGTGCAACTTCCAGGGTGGTTGTTTTATTTCTGGCCTGACTGGATAGCCATTGTTGTTGCTTATTGGGCATTAATGGCACCGAAGCGAGTCGGGCCGCTGGTTGGCTTTATTATTGGTACCTTGTTAGAGGTATTATTCGTGCGAAAATTTGGGGTGTTAGGGTTTGGCTTAGCGACGCTGGCGTTTATGGCAAACTCGACCAGCCAACAATTAAGGGCTCTATCGATATGGCAACAAATGATTTCGATGGGCGTATTTATTTCCTTTTTTAAGCTTTTGACAGGTTGGCTATCGGGGCTCGTTTCAGGGTTTACAATTACTCCTGAGTACTGGTACTCACTATTAGGCAGTGTGCTGATTTGGCCGTTCGCCTTTATTTTATTGGAAGAACTACGCCGCGCTGTGCGGATTAGATAAAGCAGGTTATGGCCGCTGATCAGATTGAGTTAAAAGATTATTTACGCGAGACTAATTTAATTCACAGTCGTTTGATTGCGCTTGTTGTTTTACTGGGTGTTCTGGCGTTTATTTTGATCGCCCGAGTATGGTATCTGCAGATATACAATAATGAGCGTTTCGAAGTATTGTCTAAGGATAATCGTGTTCGTTTGGTACCAGTGCCACCAGTTCGAGGTCAAATTTTTGATCGAAACGGCAAAGTGTTGGCCGAAAATATTCCGGTTTTTACTTTGGAGATTTTGCCTCAAGATGTCAAAAATATGGATGAGCTTTTAGACGAGCTAACCAAGATTATTGAAGTTTCCCCGGCTGATGTGCGCAAGTTTAAAGCGCAAGTCAGATCGCACCGCAGTTTCGAACCGCAAGTGCTCAAAGTCAATTTGAGCGAGCAAGAATTGGCACGTTTTTCGGTTAACCGTCATCGTTTTCGAGGTGCTAATGTGCAGGCTAGATTGCAGCGAAATTATCCCTATGCGGGAGAAATGGCGCATGTGCTAGGGTATGTCAACCGCATTAATCAGCGTGACAAAGAAAGCATCGATGAGAAAGCCTACAAGGGCACTGACTATATCGGTAAGCGAGGCATCGAAGCTAAATATGAAGATCATTTGCTTGGGCAGGTCGGTGTAGAACAGGTTGAAACCAATGCCCATGGAGAGAGGATTCGAACCGTCGATCGTAAACCTCCGGTATCGGGCGACGATATCTATTTGAATATCGATGTTGAATTACAAATTAAAGCGCGTGAATACCTAGGTGACCGACGAGGCTCTGTGGTTGCGATCGAGCCCGCGACCGGTCAGGTATTAGCCTTTGTAAGCAATCCTGTTTATGACCCGAATAAATTTGTCAACGGGATAGATCATCGATCTTACAATGCGCTTCTGGAAGACGTGAACCGACCGTTGGTGAACCGAACCATCAATGGGCGATACGCGCCAGGCTCAACGATAAAAGGTTTGGTATCAATGGCGGGCCTGGAAAACGGTTGGAACCAGAATAAAAACATTACTTGCCCAGGCTATTACACGTTGAAGGGCAGTAGTCATCGTTATCGATGTTGGCGTCGAAGCGGTCACGGCCCCACATCAATGATTGAATCGATCATGTTTTCTTGTGATGTGTATTATTACCAGCTAGCCAACACCTTAGGAATCGATAAACTCTCAGACTTTTTAAAAAGTTTCGGTTTAGGCTCGCAAACGGGCATTGATTTAGAAGGAGAGCCGTCAGGCTTGGTGCCGTCACGACAATGGAAGCGCGATCGGCGAGGTGTTTCGTGGTATCCCGGTGATACCTTGAACACAGGAATAGGTCAAGGTGATGTGTTAGTCACGCCATTACAACTCGGAGTGATGACTGCGACACTGGCAAATCGAGGCGTGAGAGTAGAACCTAGAATTGTCGGCCGTATGGAACATAGTTTAAATGGCGATAATGAGAATGCTATTTCTCATTTGCAAGGAGCGGAATTGGGTAAGGTTTCGGCCAGTGAGCGCAATTTTCAAACCGTTATTGACGCAATGACCGCGGTTGTTGCTCACCCTCGAGGTACAGCACATCGTGCAGCGGGCTTGAATGCTGAATACACAATGGCCGGCAAGACTGGAACTGCACAGGTTGTAGCGATTGCTCAGGGGGCACGATACGACGCCAGCAAGCTCACAGAATTTCAAAAAGATCACGCACTATTTGTCTCATTTGCTCCGGTTGAAAAGCCTAAAATTGCCGTTGCCGTAATCGTTGAGAACGGTGGCAGCGGTAGCGGAGCAGCGGCTCCGGTTGCACGTAAAGTGACGGATTATTATTTGCTTGGTAAGGATGCAAATGCGACTGAGCCAGCCGTAGAGAGCGAGGTTAACGAACCGGTAGCCAATGTGGATCTGGACGCATCAATTGAGGCGCAATTCTGATGTTTCGTGTGAAAATTGATATGCCATTATTGTTCGGCTTATTGATTCTGTGCGCGAGCAGTTTGTTTATTCTCTGGAGCGCAGGCGGCGAAAATCCACGATTGATCGTTAATCAGGCAATTCGTATGGGCGTTGCGGTTGTCGGCATGATTGTGTTAGCTCAGATTCGTCCAGATACTTTATTTCGCTGGACTCCATTTTTTTATGCTGCTGGGCTAGTGATGCTGGCCTTAGTATTGGTTGCGGGCGACGTTGGTAAAGGTGCTCAACGTTGGCTTGATTTGGGATTTATTCGTTTCCAGCCCTCGGAAGCAATGAAGTTAGCGGTTCCAATGATGGTGGCATGGGTAGTCACTCGCAAGACATTACCTCCCGATTTAAAGAATCTTATTTTGGCATCCGCTGCGCTGTTATTGCCGTCTGCTTTCATATTGGTTCAGCCCGATTTGGGTACCGCTATTTTGATATTGATGTCGGGAGCGCTGATTATCTTTTTAGCGGGTTTTTCGTGGCGTAATATCTCTATTCTCGCAGCCTCGGCTTTTGTTTTGATTCCGCTGGCGTATCTCTTCGTACTGGAGCCGTATCAACAACGCCGAATTCAGACATTGATCGATCCCTGGTCCGACCCGTTGGGCTCGGGGTATCAAATTATCCAATCGATGATTGCAATTGGGAGCGGTGGTGCGCAAGGAAAAGGGTGGACGCAGGGTAGTCAATCGCAAGGCGATTTTATACCTGACCGGCACACAGACTTTATTTTTTCAGTATTTTCTGAGGAGATGGGTTTCATTGGTGTGTTATTACTGGTGTCAGTATACGTCGCGGTTGTTGCTCGAGGCTTGTATATCGCGTACTACACCAAAGATACATTCTCTAGGTTATTGGCAGGTAGTTTGTCGATGACTTTTTTCTTTTATGTGTTTGTGAATATTGGCATGGTAGCTGGCATGCTGCCAGTTGTTGGCGTGCCATTACCGTTGATCAGCTACGGCGGAACCTCGATGGTGACTCTAATGGCGGGCTTTGGTATCTTGATGGGAATTCACAATCACCGCAGCTTAATGTCTCGATAGGATTTTCTATGTCATTCAAAAAATGTTTGCTCGCAGCGCTCTTTGGCAGCGTTTTTACAGTTGGTTATACTGGAAATGCTTATGCTGTGGTGCTTAAAAAGCACCCGAAACTTCAGGCGGTAGCTGATGAGTTGATTGCTGAAAAATATTATTCTCAAGCTGAACTCGAAGCCGTGTTTTCAAAAGCAACCGTGCAACAATCTGTGTTGGATGCAATGACCAGCCCTGCAGAGTACAAGTTTACCTGGGGCAAGTATCGAAATTTATTTTTAAAAGAAGACCGCATTCAGCAAGGAGTCGATTTTTGGAATGAATATCAAAGCGATCTCGAACGAGCAGAGCGAGAGTATGGTGTACCAGCAAGCGTAATCGTTGCCATTATCGGTGTCGAATCGAAATTCGGCCGCTATAAGGGCAAGCACAAAGTGCTTGATAGTTTGGTTACATTAACGGTTGGTTTTCCAAGACGCAGCAAGTTCTTCGCCAGCGAATTAAAACAGTTTTTAATCTTAAGCAAAGAGAATAATCTGGCGTACGACCAAATTCTTGGATCCTATGCGGGCGCGGTGGGTTTCCCTCAGTTTATATCGAGTAGCTATCGCAATTATGCCGTCGACTTCTCTGGTGATGGGCGCGCAGATCTGATCGACCAACCCGTTGATGCGATTGGTAGTATCGCCAATTACTTTATCGAAAATGGCTGGAAGCCGGGTGAGCCTGTCACTTCTAAAGCCCATAAGACGGTGGGTGCGAGTATTGCGAAACTTGCTAATCGTAAGCGCAGAACGCAGTTCACCGCTGCCTTGCTGCGTGACAAGGGCGCGCCTCTAGCTGATTCGATAAGTGACGACGAAAAGCTCAATGTGTTGATGTTAGACGCAAGTGAAGTGGTGGCTGAACCTAAAGACAGGAATATATACATTGTTCGCGCCGGAGACACCGCGTGTCAGATAGCTGAAAGGTTTAACACGTCTTGTAAGGCTTTGTTTTCGTTAAATGACTTAAACGACAGAGGTGATATTTATAGAGGCCAAAGGCTTAAATTGCCAACCAGTATCAAAGCGACCAATTCGAACAAATCTGCATCGAACGACAGTAAATGGGAAGTCGCAAAAGCTACTAATTCGGGCGGTCGGCAGAACAAAGAGGCAACCACGGTGCAAGCACGATACTTTTTCACCCATGGTAACTTTTACGCCATTACTCAGTATAACCACAGTGTGTTATATGCGATGGCAGTGCATGATTTAAGTAATGCGATAGATGCCGCGAAAATTAAGGCCGATCAAGCACTTGAAAGTGCCCGCGCGGAGTCGTAACGATGTCTGATTGGCGAATAAGCCTCCTCATTTCCCGGTTGTTGGTGAAGTCGACAGCCGCTGTATTCCTTAGTGCAGGAATACTCGTGGCGAGCGCTCAAACCCAGCCTGTGATCGAAGCAAATGCATGGGTCTTGATGGAAATTAATAGTGGCTCAGTGGTCGCTTCGCACAATGCCGAAGTGGCATTACCACCCGCCAGCATTACTAAGCTGATGATGAATTACGTGATCTTTTCTAAGCTCGCGTCCGGCGATATAACGTCTACCGATCAGGTACCGATTAGCGAATATGCTTGGCGTGCTGAAGGTTCGCGAATGTTTGCTGATGTTAATACGCGCATCGAACTCGGGCATTTATTGAAAAGCACCATTGTTCAGTCGGGAAACGATGCATCAATAGCACTTGCAGAGTTTACCGGCGGCAGTGAGTTTGCTTTCGCACAGCTTATGAATCAAGAAGCTAAAAAGCTGGGGCTTAATCAATCAAACTTTGTGAATAGCACAGGCTTGCCTGCTGAGGGTCATTTGATGTCAGCAATCGATATCGCTAAGCTATCGGCGGCGATTATTAGTGAATACCCTGATTTTTACGCCTGGTATTCCGAGAAAGAATATTCTCATAATGATATTACTCAGTACAATCGCAATAAATTATTGTGGAAGGACGACAGTGTAGATGGGCTGAAGACGGGCTTCACTGAAGCCGCCGGGTATTGTTTGGTGGGTAGTGCCGTCCGCGATAAACAACGCTGGATCGCCGTAGTGCTAGGTGCAAAAAGCGAACGAGTTCGCACTGCTGCTGTGCTTGAATTACTAAATTATGGTTTTAATTACTTCGAAGCAAGCGAACAGCTCAATCAGCAAGGTGGTTTAACCTCGGTCAGGGTTTACGCTGGGGAAGCCGATCAAGTATTACTTCAGGCAAGCGCACCCGCGAACATCGTGGTTCCAAAAGGCCGCGGAGACGATATAGAGGTTACTTTACATCACAGTCCGTATTTCGAAGCGCCTATTGAGGTTGGACAACCTATGGGATTAGCTCAACTGACTCTTGATGGTAAAACAGTGATCGAAGTGCCGTTAATTGCGACCAGTGGAATTAAGTCAGCAGGCTGGTGGAAACGCACGCTGGATTCCATTAAGCTTCGCGCCAAACAGTTTTGGGAGAATTAGGCTCTCCGAATTTGCACTCTGGCCCTATACACAACTATGACTGATAAAAAAGCCCCAGCATCAAGTGACCCGAAAGATGGTTTCGACCTTATTGAATACCCGGTTGATTACAACTTTAAAGCGATGTGTCGTGCTGAAGAAGGCGCGCCCGCGATTGAGTATATATCAGCGCTCATTACGCCTTTATTGAATGATGATGCGTTATTGAACGTATCCTCCAATACCAGCCGCACTGGTAAGTTTGAATCTGTTACCGCGGTCGTACGTATTCATAATCGAGAAGAGTTGGAGTCGATTTACGCACTGATTGCCCAGTCTTCGCGTGTGGTAATGACTCTGTAGACAATTACAATGCTCTTACCGAGTTCAACGTTTTCCCTGCCAAGCAATCATGGGCATGTAATATCTGTTTCAAGGTTTGATAACTTAGTGCCTTACGAACAGTCGTACGAGGCTATGTCAGCATTCGCCAATGAACGCAGCTCAGATGATGTCGATCAAATCTGGGTCTTGCAGCATCCCAGAACTTACACCCAGGGCACGGCTTGCAAGCTAGACACATTTTTACCGAGCGATATCCCGACGATTAAAACTGATCGAGGTGGTCAAATAACGTACCATGGGCCAGGTCAGATAGTGGTCTACCCCTTGATCACGTTGAAGCGCTATGCAATAGGAGCTAAATCACTAGTGTTCAAATTGGAACAGTGCATTATTGACACACTAAGAGAATTGGATATTGAGGCAGAACGTCACGATGATGCGCCGGGTGTTTATGTTCATGGCGCCAAAATAGGCGCTCTGGGTTTACGTATTCGAAAAGGCACGAGTTATCACGGATTGAGCTTGAATGTGGATATGGATTTAACCCCCTTTAGCAACATCGATCCATGCGGTTATCAAGGGTTGAGGGTGTGCAATATTATCGATCATACCCAGCAAAAAATTGATATCGATGAGGTTTCCAATAGTTTGGTGAGCAAATTTGTAGGCTCTTTATGAGCGTCACACCACTGGCAAAACTAGGTGTTTACATGTGCATTAAGTTCGGCTAATCGTTCGGGAGTGCCAACATCGGTCCACGCACCGTGATAAATCAGCGCTGACAGTTGGTTTTGGTCGATCATCTGCTTAAATATCGGTCCAAGAGCGAGCCTTCCTTCAGGTAATTTGGAGAACATTTTCTTTCGATACAGAGCAATGCCACTGTAGGTCATCGTTGACTTAGCTTCGGGGTCAAATTGCCCGTCTTTATTAATCTTGAAATCACCCGATTGATTATGTTCAGGGTTGCTTACCATTACCAAGCAGCCCAGTCTGGAAAGTTGAATTTCAAGCAGTCGTGTGAAATCGAAATCAGTATAAATATCAGCGTTGATCGCGATGAAATATTCGTTTCTCAACAGCGTCAATGACTTTTTTATGCCACCGGCTGTTTCCAGAGCTCCGGTTTCTGATTCGTCAGAATAGTCAATGTTAAGACCGTAGTGCTGACCATTACCCAAATGTAGCTGGATTTGTTCTCCCAAATAAGCGGTGTTAATCACAATGTGCCTAAACCCTGATTTTGCTAGTTTTTTAATATGATGCTCAATTAAGGCGTAATCGCCGACCTTCAACAAGGGTTTCGGTAGATTGTCGGTAAGTGGCCTCATACGTTTACCATGGCCTGCGGCGAGCAGCATGACGCTTATCTCTGATGCTTTTAGCATGGGCTTGTGATGGCTATTCATGTTGCTGCTTGGATATATCGCTCAAAGTGATCTTTAAAGGTCTTAAATTCAGGATAGATATCTAAAACTTCTAAGGTGTATTTTGCTACTAGCGGTAGGTCGTTTAGATAACTGGCTTTGCCATCGCGATAGTTCAGGCGACAGAATATGCCTAATACCTTTAAATGTCTCTGTAAGCCCGCAAAATCAACCCAACGAATGAGAGATTCTAACGAGAAAGGCTCCAAAGATAAGTCGGATATGGCTTTTTGTCGATATTCTGCTAGCCATTCATGCTGTTTCGCTCGCGGCCACTCGATATAGCAGTCTTTGAATATTGAAGCCAGGTCGTAGCCAATCGGGCCAACAACCAAATCTTGAAAATCAATAACGCCAGGTGAATTTTTGTCGGTAATCATAAGATTGCGCGAATGATAATCACGGTGAACCCAAACTTGAGGTTGCTCCAGGCACACTGAGACCAACATTTGCTGCGTGTGCAGCCAAACGGCAAAACTGGCTTCATGAACGCGTTCACCGAGGTGTTTGTTGATAAACCATCGAATAAACAACGACATTTCCTCAACAAGCTTACTGCTGCTGTAAGCAGGCGGAAAATTATTGCTGTCACCAGGGTCCCCTGATTGTATTTTAATTAATGACTCGATCGCTTTGCTATAAAGTTCATCTGCGTTTTGCTTCAAGTGGTCTAGATAGATACGATTCCCGAGATCCTCTAACAGGATAAAACCTTGGCTCAAATCTTGAGCGATAATATTGGGGGTGTGCACGCCTAATTCAGATAACGCCGTTGCCGAATGGATAAATGATGTGCAATCTTCTTTATCTGGTGGTGCATCCATTACCACAAATGTTCCGCGCTCGGTGATCGCACGAAAATAACGTCGAAAACTGGCATCTGCTGAGGCCGGTTCGAGGCTTTGAAGGCGATAATTTAATGCATGACGTAGCCAATGGCTAAGCTCTTTTTTTCGTTGATCCACGTTGAATGAATTGCTTAATTATTAAGGGTTGATAGTAACTAAGGTGCCTTAGATGATCACGTTTGCACAAATTGCCAAAGTTATTCGGAATTAAAGATTAAAAGGTATTAATCGTGCCTTAGCAGTGGGCCACTTATTGCTCTATAATACTGGTCCATAAGTATACAGAAAACGTCAGTCTCGAGCGCTTATTTGAATGGTAACTTAATGATCTGTTGGTTATCTTGGTAATGGTAGGGTGTGCGCGATTGGTATGAAAATTAGATTATGTCAGCAGTGCCGATTAGGTTCTGACGCCTACAAATCAGGTGTAATGGCTAATTAAATATAACAACAACGATGATACCAAAGGTGGATTGGCTCTATGGTTAAGCAGTTCAAACAGCTTGATGAGAAAGACCTGAAAATTAATGACGATGCAATGCTGAGTTTAAAACATAAAAAAGTGGGTTCGAAATTGAGCCTGGCACTAAGTGGCTTAGTCTTGTTGATGATGAGCAACACAGCATCAGCGGCCTGTAAAGGCGTAAACTGTGTCTGTGTTCCATCTGAAATTCAATTTGCTTCGCCAATACTAACGCCGGATGAAGATGGCGAATACCCTATCTCATTAGAAGCAGACAATGTTGAATCGGAGGGCGATGACGTTGTTACCTTGACTGGCAATGCCGAGGTTATGCAAGGGCGTCGAACCGTAGTAGCGGATAAACTGCAATATTATCGCCAAAGCGAACGAGTTGTGGCTGAAGGTGGGGTAGAAATGATCTCGGAAAACGGGGACTACCTGGCCAGTGACGCAATCGATGTGCATGTTCCAACTCAGATTGGAACACTCAAAAATTCTGAATTTAAGCTGGCAAGAGGGATTATTCGTGGCGATGGCGTCGACACTGTGCAGATTGAATCTCGAGGTTCGGCTGAATTGGTTAGCCTGGAAGGCCAGGGTTTTATGCGTTTGGAAAACGCTGACTACTCAACCTGCCCAGAGGGCAATGAGAGTGTGGTAATCGGCGCACGCAGTCTCGAACTAGATCGCACCGGCGGCGTTGCACGTGCACGTGGTGCGACAGTTCGCTTTAAAGGCATCCCGGTATTTTATGCGCCTTATATAACGTTTCCATTGAACGATCAGCGCAAAACCGGGTTTTTGACACCCGGGTACGGTTCCGATGAAGAGTCGGGGAATATTTTTGAATTCCCCTGGTATTGGAATATAGCCAAAAACCAAGATGCCACCATAACCCCGCGCTATTTTACCGACCGAGGTTTTCAATTAGCGGGTGAATATCGCTTGCTCACTCAAAATTCGTCAACCTTGATTAATGCTGAGATTTTGCCAGATGATGATTTGTTTGGTGATGATCGTGATCTACTGAGTATTCAGCACTCGCAACAGCTTACTGAGAATCTGTCCGCACGCGTCAACTATAATGACGTTTCCGATATCGATTACTTTAATGACCTGCGCAGCGATATTCGATCATTTAGCACGTCATTTGTACCTCGAGACATTCAACTGAATTACACGAATGACTTTTTTAGGCTGCGTGCCCGGGCGAATGAGTATCAGATAATTGATGATCGTGTGTCGGCCGCTCGAGCGCCCTATGAGCGTTTACCATCTCTGACTTTTAGTACCAATTTACCTGAAGGGCCGTATGGTTCGAGTTATGGCGTTAATGCAAGTTTTACTAATTTTAATTCAGAAACTCGCGTTGAAGGCACCAGAACGTCGATTAACCCTTATGTGGAATTGCCGTTTGAAAATTTATGGGGGTTCGTAAAACCAAGGCTATCAGTCCATAGCAGCCGCTATAGTTTGGATAATGTCGCTGATGATGCGAACGATAGTCCGTCGTTCACAGTACCCATATTCAGCATAGACAGTGGGCTCTACTTTGAGAAAAATACCAAGTGGTTTGGTGATGGAGCACTGCAAACATTGGAGCCACGAATCTTTTATGCCTATGCACCTGAAGAGGATCAAAGTGACGTTCCAATTTTTGACACAAGTCAGGTTTCGTTAAATAACTTTGGTAATATTTTCCGAGCGAATCGTTTCTTTGGTAGTGATAGGGTTGGTGATACCAATCAGGTCACATTCGGTTTAACGACGCGAATAATCGATAATGAAACGGGTGACCAGCGGCTAACAGCAAGTATTGGTCAATTGGTATTGTTAGATGATCTCGAGCAGAATTTGTTTGCCTCAACAGTAATCGAAAAAGGTTTAGGAGATTTGCTGGCTGAGGTCCGAACTGAATCGAAAGGGCCGTGGACAACCTACAGCTTTTTGCAGTATGACCATGAAGATAGCGAGCTTCGTACTGCGCGTTTTGCAATTGGTTATGAGCCTAAAGATGACAGCCGAAAGAATGTGCAAGTGGGTTATTACCGCTCTAATCGGGGCTCGAATGTTGTTGATCAGCTTACGATCAACGCAAATTGGCCAGTTTCAGATCGGTGGCAATTTTTTGGCTCTGAGCGTTATTCAATAGAAGACTCTGAGAGCATCGAGACTCGTGCAGGGCTTGAGTACAATGGATGTTGTTGGAAGTTACGTTTTATTGGGAGTAGTCGCGTTGATACGCGGTTACGCCGAACGTCGGGTATCGATGACGGTGGTAAGCGCACGGCGTTTTTTGTCGAACTCGAGCTTACGGCATTAGGGCGTGTGCGAACTGGTTTATAGCGATATATATGACGCTATAGCAATTGGCGTAAAATGACAGCCGAACTAAAGATATTATGAAAAAATTAGTTATAAATTTGGTGGCTACAGCTGCCCTGGCCGTAGGCGTTTCAGCGACTGCGCAACAAAGCACGGCGTTTATGGACCGCGTGCTAGTGATTGTTAATGAAGATGTTATTACCCAGTCAGAATTTGACTACCGGTTACAAACAGTAGCGCAGGAATTCAATGAAGCCAATCAGGCGCCACCTGACTTAAAGAAGCAAATTCTTGATGGAATGGTGAGTGATCGGCTACAGGTTCAGGAAGCCAACAGGCGTGGTATTGAGATCGGCGATGAAGAGTTGGCACAAGCTATTCAACGATTCGCAGCGCAACAAAACGTCACTTCCGAGCAGCTGCAAGCGTCGCTTGAAGCCCAAGGTCAGCCATTCGGGAAGTTTCGAGAGTCAGTGCGCGATTCTTTAACAATTACGCGCTTTACTGACTACTATGCTAGAACCCGAGTGGTTGTACCAGATTATGAGATTGACGGCTTTATGGAAGCAAACAATCTGAATCAGGATAACACCGAGTACAACATTGCTCGCATACTGATAAAAAATTCAGAAGATAACGTAGATCTTGCTAATCGCGTAAAAGATGAAATTGATAATGGCCTTAGTTTTCAGCAAGCGGTGCTCACGTATTCTGAATCGACCGATGCGCAAAACGGAGGTGTTATCGGCTGGCGTGCCGCAAAAGACTTGCCCGAGATTTGGAAGGGACCTTTAAAAGATCTAGAAGCGGGTCAAGTTTCACGCGTAATCGTAGGTGACAGCGCGCTTCATATTCTCAAGGTGTTGGATCGACGTGGTGATAAAACCGAAATCGTGCAAACCTTGGTCAGTCATATCTTGATCAAGGCAGAATCGAGAGTTGCTAAATCCCAAGCTTCGAAGAGACTGTACGATCTTCGCCAGCGAATACTCGACGGTGAAAATTTTGACGATCTAGCGCGTATTTATTCCGACGACACTGGTTCAGCGGCAACCGGTGGCAGTTTGGGCTGGGTTTCTCCCGGGCAGATGGTTCAGCCGTTTGAGGAAGCATTTCAACAAATAGCCCTGAATCAGATAAGTACACCAATTGACACACAATTTGGTATGCATATTCTGAAAGTGGAAGACCGCCGTAAGAAGAATGTAACAGAACAAATTGCGCGCTCGAGAGCTGAGAATATACTGCGTCGACAGCGCGCAGAGCGGGAATTTGGTCAATGGGTTAGGGAGTTACTGGAAGGAGCTTATGTAGAACATGTGTCGGCCCCAACCGATCCTGTGATTTAAGTCCTATCCACGTCACCTAGGCGAAGAATAAAAAAGGCCCGCTTAGAGTGATGTTCTAAGCGGGCCTTTTATTTTTTAAATTCTTATTAACTATATCATTTGGCGTTCTTTGATCTCATTTAAGGTCTTACAATCAACACATAGTTCAGCGGTGGGTCGAGCTTCGAGGCGTCGAATACCGATCTCAATACCACAACGATCGCACCATCCATAATCATCACTATCGACGCGGGCGATTGTTTGGTCGATCTTTTTCAGTAGTTTTCGTTCGCGATCCCGATTTCGCAGTTCTAAAGACATATCTGTCTCCTGGCTTGCGCGATCATTCGGGTCAGGATGGTTAATATTCTCGTCTTGCATTAGATTTATAGTGCGAGAAACCTCATCTAGCAAATTAGTTTTCCATGCAATTAATATGTTGCGAAAATGATCAACCTGCTTGGGGTTCATGTATTTTTCGCGCGCCTTTTCTTTGTATGGAGCAATTCCGTGAATCAATTGATCCGGGTTTACATCATTGTTTTTACTAACTTTTTTTGTGGCTTTCTTGGCCATGGAATATTTCTCGTATGTGTCTCGACATTGCTCTGAGAGAATCAGTGAAGACATTTTCAAAAAAGGGGCTAATGTCTGGCTAAGGTCTGTCAAGAGCGTGTCGTCGCGCTAAGGCGCAGGTTTTTCAATAATTTAAGAGGGTGTTTTATTAGTACGCTCAAAAATTTAGCAGGCATTTTTACTACAAAGTCTGGTCATAATCAATACAGTCTGCTGCGTTATTGGCGAATAAGTCTATTAAACAAATTTAAGCTTAGTTCAAGCGTTGGCTTTTAGTTTCAGGTAGACTTATTATTAGGAACAGGTTGACGCTGTCCCTATGACATTATGTTGCTACCTTAGAGCCGCGACAGTGCACCCGAATGTTGAGTTTTCTCGACAATAACGGCCGTTTGCAAGATGAAAATCTCAGGCTATTGGCACAAGATCTGAGGTAGTTATTAAACTAAATCTAAAATTAAAATAAGACTGGGAATACTATGAACACATTAAATAAAACCGCGATTGCATTGGCGCTGGCCTTGACTATTACTGCATGTGGAGACAGCAGCGAAAAGTCGGCCGTGGACAACGCAATCGACGCAACTAAAGAGGCGGCATCTAATGCGGTAGACGCTACAACCAATGCTGCGTCAGACGCAGTCGATGGCGCTAAGGAAATGGCCAATGACGCCGTTGATGGCGCCTCTGATATGGTAGACGGCGCAAAAGAAATGGCTGCTGACGCTGCCGATGGTGCTGCTGATATGGTAGATGGCGCCAAAGAAATGGCCGGAGATGCCGTTGATGGTGCTACCGAAATGGCTGCTGACGCAGCTGACGGTGCTAAGGAGATGGCCAGCGAGGCGATGGATAAGAGCAAGGAAATGGCCGGAGATGCAATGGAAAAAGGCAAAGAAATGGCTACAGATGCGGTAGATGGTGCTAAAGACATGAGTAAAGACGCTGTGGATGGCGCAAAAGAAATGGCCGATGATGCCGCCGAGGCAACAGAAGAAGCGGTCGATAATTAATATATGGACTGTTGCTTTCTAGACACATACTTTTTGGAACCGTGTTCGGATTAGTGTTTTAATCTGATTAGAAAGCGCATTAAAATAGTTGGCCTCGCTGCAAATTATGTAGCGAGGCTTTTTTATTTGAACCAAGGTTTTTTATACAGCCGCAGTAAAACGAATTAGATAAATTAATCATGAAGCAGACCGAACCCACACTACTCGAGAAGCTATACAGTGAGACAGCGCTAATGCATTGGAAGGATCTGCAGAAGTTCTTTGCTCAAGGAAAGGTTCTGTGCGTAAAAAGATCGTTGGACTTAGTACAAACTGCAGTTTGGTTTGCGGAAGACTCGGCTAACGAAATTGAACCTTATATTGAGTCACAGGTAATCGCTCAACCCAGCAACGATCAGGCCAGGGCTTGGTATAACGATGACGAAGAGTTATGGGCCGTTGTAGTGGCGCCATACGTACTTGTTCAAGAGCAGAAAGAGTAGGGAATTCGCAGTTAGCGCAAACCTGTTTTTATTAGGTAATTGTCAGGCTGATTGACTGCTGCTCTGTCATATTACTGTCACACATCACAACTAGGATAGCCACTGTTATTAATACAACCCTCTGACCTAATATATATAGGGAGAAAACTGTGAAAAAGTGTTTACTTAGTCTTGTTGCAGCCGCAACGGTTTCAAATGTTTCTATCGCATCTGCACGCGACTCGATTAGTATTGTAGGATCGTCTACCGTATATCCTTTTGCAACTGTGGTTGCTGAGCGCTTTGGCAAATCCACCGACTTTAAGGCGCCAAAAGTAGAGTCTACCGGTTCTGGCGGCGGGTTGAAGCTATTCTGCAAAGGTGTTGGTGTTGCCACTCCTGACGTTACCAATGCATCGCGTCGAATCAAGTCTAGTGAGTTCGAGAAATGCCAGAAGAATGGTGTAAAAGAGATCGTCGAAGTATTAATTGGTTATGACGGCATTGTGCTAGCCAACGCCAAAGGTTCTGCGCCAATGGAATTGTCGCGTAAAGACATTTATTTGGCACTGGCGAAATTGGTTCCTGGACCAGATGGCAAGCTAATCGCCAATCCATATAAAACCTGGAAGGATGTAAACGCCGCTCTGCCAGCATCTAAGATTGAGGTTCTTGGTCCTCCTCCAACATCGGGTACACGTGATGCGTTCGCAGAATTGGCGCTTGAAGGCGGAGCTCGACAAATTGAAGATATTGCCGCATTACGAAAATTGAAAGCCAACCAAGTCGATGAGATCAAGACAATGGTTCAGAAGCTTGGAATAGAAGCGGCTTGGTCTGCGGTGGTTGAGAAGAAAGGCGACAAGGCGAAAGGTAAAGATGTTGTCAAAATAATCGGTCGATCTGTACGCGAAGACGGCGCCTATATTGAAGCCGGTGAAAACGACAACTTGATTGTCAACAAGTTGGCGGCTAACCCTAACGCTTTGGGCATATTTGGTTTCAGTTTTTTAGATCAGAACTCAGATAAGGTTCAAGGTTCGATTATTGATGGAAACGAACCAAGTTTTGATGCCATTGCGACTGGTGAGTATAAGGTAAGTCGCCCACTGTACTTCTATGTAAAGAAAGCGCACATTGGTACTGTTCCAGGCATTCAAGAGTATCTAAATACGTTTGTATCAGAAGATACAATTGGACCAGATGGTTACTTAGTCGACAAAGGCTTGATCCCATTGGATGATGACA
Source organism: Arenicella sp. (assembly GCA_965230315.1). Taxonomy (GTDB): domain Bacteria; phylum Pseudomonadota; class Gammaproteobacteria; order Arenicellales; family Arenicellaceae; genus Arenicella. The sequence goes on along the minus strand of CBDDKT010000002.1, from coordinate 911,267 downwards.
ATTACGAGGCTATGTCTAGTGGTGCCAAGGCATTGAAAAACTTAAGTCTTTAATTTCACTGGGTGATTGAATAAGAGGCCTCCTCCTCTCGAATAGGCCGCGCTAGCTCAGAAAATAGTTAGCAGGCCATATTCATCCGGCGGGTAAGTTATACGTCTTACCCGCCATTTTTTTTGTGTCATTTTCAGGTATGATGCGGGCTCTCTAAAACATACGAAAAAATCACTGTTTTGATGCAAAAACGTAATCGAGAAAAATTATTATTTTGAGCATGGATTCGTATCAAAGAGCAAGCCACATGGCGCGAGCACTATTGAGTGCAATAATGCGTGTGTTGGTTCAATAGCAAACGTTTGTGAGTAATTATTAAGCCAAGAGTCAGAAAGGTAGAATGAGTTTATCAACCCTATTGTTAATTATTCTAGCGGGTTCCGCAGCGGCCTATTTTATTGGCTATACGCGCTCTCAACAGATTGCCAAACCAATTGGCGGCGTACGCTATTTGGCTACGCTGCCTACTTACTATGCCAGTATGATGAGTTTGTGGGCCTTGATTCCTGCCCTAATTCTGGTTTTTCTCTGGTCGGTATTGGATGGTTCGATTATTGAGTCGCTGGTCAAAAGCAGCCTGCCAGAGGAAGCCAAGCAGCTTAGTAATGAAAACCTCGGCTTGCTAATGAGTCAGGTGTCAAATGTTGCTTCAGGTATTGGTAGTATCGAATCTCTTGGGCTTGAATACAAACCTGCAGTAGAACGCCTAAATTCTCTCACAGGTGTCAGCAACAAAGCCATGCCGATACTCACGATATGTGTCTTGGTGATCGGCTCTCTATTAGGGTTTCGTGCGGTTAAATCCGATAACAACGCACGTTACGCGGTCGAAAAAATATTTAATGTCGTGCTATTTGTATGTTCAAGCATAGCGATTTTCACCACCTTCGGCATTGTATTTTCGGTTTTGTTTGAATCCATTAACTTCTTTCAAAAAGTACCGTTTTTCGACTTTTTATTTGGTACCCATTGGAGCCCACAAATAGCCATTAGAGAAGATCAGGCAGGCGCATCAGGTTCGTTTGGTGTTATCCCATTGATTGTAGGGACGTTGCTTATATCGTTTATTGCCTTATTGATAGCGGTTCCGGTTGGTTTGATGTCGGCTATTTATCTTTCTGAATATGCCAGCGCGAAAGTACGAGGTCTGGTAAAGCCTGCACTTGAAATTCTGGCAGGCGTTCCAACCGTCGTTTACGGTTTCTTCGCAGCGTTAACAGTTGCTCCCGCAATCAGAAATTACGGTGATAAATTACGTGATTGGGGGGCTGAACGAGATATTGAGTTCTTAGCGAATTTGGCGGTTTCATCGGAGAGTGCCTTAGCGGCCGGGATTGTTATGGGCGTGATGATTATTCCTTTTGTTTCTTCACTGTCGGATGATGTGATTAATGCCGTACCTCAGAGTCTCAGGGATGGCTCATATGGACTAGGCGCGACTCAGTCTGAAACGATAAAGAAAGTCGTTTTTCCGGCCGCATTACCTGGGATTGTCGGCGGTGTATTGTTGGCCGCATCGAGAGCGATCGGGGAGACCATGATTGTGGTAATGGCAGCTGGTTTGGCCGCTAATTTAACTGTTAATCCATTGGAGGCAGTGACTACAGTAACGGTGCAAATCGTAACATTGCTGGTAGGTGACCAAGAGTTTGACAGTGCAAAAACTTTAGCCGCATTTGCCTTGGGGTTGTTTCTATTTGTAATAACCTTGGCTTTGAACGTTATTGCATTGAAAGTGGTTAAGAGATACCGAGAGCAATATGATTGATACTAATAAAACTACGAGTAACAATGCCGTGGATAACAAACCGTTTCAGGATCGCGCGTTGCTTGCTCAAAAACGTGCAATTGCGCTTAAAAAACGCAATAAAGCTGAAAAGCGCTTTCAATGGGCGGGGCGTTTATCGATTGCCTTTGGTATCGCCTGTGTTTTGTTTCTGTTTACCGACATCATTAGTAAAGGGGTTGGTGCATTTACTCAAACCTATGTTGAGTTAGAGATTACATTTGATCAAGAAAAATTGGGGCTGACACCGCAAAGCACTGAAAAAGAAATTAAAGCCGCGAGCTTTGGCTCCTTTTTTAAGAAATCTCTACGAGAAAAATACCCTGAAATCACTGGCCGCAAGGAAAAGCGACAACTGTATGCGATGTTTACAAGTGACATGCCTCTTATTTTGCGAGACATGGTGATTGCCGACCCCTCTATAATAGGTACAACTCAGAAGGTCAGCATGATCGCTGATGATGATTTTGATACCTATTACAAGCATAGTTATGGCCGCGAGTTGGATGAAGCGGATCGAATAAGCCGTCTAAGTGACATGCAAGAAGGGCTGGTTGACTCGTTGGTGAAATCCGGCGCAGTAACAACTAAATTTAATACCATACTGTTCTCAAATTCGGATTCAAGAGAACCCGAACTGGCGGGAATTAAAGGCGCGATTGTTGGCTCCGCGTTAACCCTATTGGTTACCTTGGTATTGTCGTTCCCAATCGCGGTCGCTACCGCGATTTATTTGGAGGAATTTGCACCGACCAATCGTATTACCGATTTCATTGAGGTCAATATTAATAACCTGGCCGCCGTACCCTCGGTTATCTTTGGATTGCTGGGTTTGGCAATCTTTATTAACTTTTTTGGCATGCCAAGATCGGTGCCGCTTGTGGGTGGCTTTGTTCTCACCTTAATGACATTGCCCACTATTATCATTTCAAGTCGAGCGGCCATTAAGTCAGTGCCGCCCTCGATTCGAGAAGCCGCGTTGGGTATGGGCGCCTCAAAAATGCAAACTGTTTTACATCATGTTTTGCCACTGGCGATGCCTGGTATGTTAACCGGTACTATTATTGGTATGGCACAAGCTCTCGGCGAAACTGCCCCGTTGCTGATGATTGGCATGGTTGCATTCATTGTTGATGCACCCGCCGGCATCACCGATCCATCGACCGTATTGCCGGTGCAAATATTTCTTTGGTCGGACAGCCCGGAAAGGGCGTTTGTGGAGAAAACATCCGCAGCGATCATGGTGTTGCTAACGTTTCTAATTTGTATGAATAGCTTTGCAGTGTGGCTCAGAAAACGCCTGGAACGACGCTGGTGAGTTTCTGAATAAACTGTTCAACACAATCGATAATTTGTAGTTAGCCACGATATCTGAAAAAATCTATCAGAGAAGCAACGAGAATGAATACAATTCAAAACCCAACGGCCGATATAGTGAAAGAGACCTATCAAACTTCTGGGGCGCCATTACTGGACGATCCTAAAATGCGTGTCCGCGATACCAATGTATTTTATGGCGCCAAGCAGGCTATCTTTGATGTCAATTTAGACATTGGTAAGAACCAGGTAATATCAATGATTGGCCCATCAGGCTGTGGCAAATCGACATTTTTACGATGTCTGAATCGAATGAACGACACGATTGATATTTGTCGTGTCGAAGGTCAATTATTGTTGGAAGATCAAGATATTTACGACAAAAAAATTGATGTCGTGGAACTGCGTGCGAGAGTGGGTATGGTTTTTCAAAAACCCAATCCATTTCCCAAGTCCATCTACGAAAACGTAGCTTATGGAGCTCGTATCCATGGCTTGACGGATAATAAAGTGCAGCTGGATGAATTGGTTGAAACGAGTTTGATTCGATGTGGGTTGTGGAGTGAGGTTAAAGATCGGCTGGACGAACCCGCAACTGGTCTCTCAGGAGGTCAGCAACAGCGTTTGTGTATTGCGCGAGCGATCGCAGTAAACCCAGAAGTGATTCTAATGGATGAGCCTTGTTCGGCTCTAGACCCGATTGCGACCGCGACTGTCGAAGAACTTATAAGTGAGCTAAGCGAAAACTTTACGATATGCATTGTGACTCACTCTATGCAGCAGGCGGCGCGAGTGTCGCAGCGGACTGCTTACTTTCATTTAGGAAAACTGATTGAAGTGAATGATACATCCCAGGTGTTTACCAACCCTGAACATCATTTAACAGAAGAATACATTACCGGACGAATAGGTTAACTTACTCAGCGGATTGGCATTAAGTGATTCGCGTAAGGAGATATTATGAATGAAGAAGTCATGGTTGGCGGCCATATCTCTCGCCAGTTTGATCTTGAGTTAGACGAAATTCGCTCTCGAGTACTGAAGATGGGGGGCTTGGTAGAAGCTCAATTAGACAAGACCCTGGAAGCACTTAGAGAAGGAGATGCCGAACCGATTACTGATGTGGAGAAACTCGATCGTAAAGTTAACGCGCTTGAGATGAAAATTGATGAAGAGTGCACTCAGATTCTGGCCAAGCGCCAACCAGCAGCAGGCGATTTACGTATGATCATAGCGACGACGAAATCGGTTCGCGACCTGGAACGCATCGGTGACGAAGCTGAGAGAGTGGCTAACATGGTTCGCCACGCATTTGATAACGATGCATCGGTCAAAGCTTTCAAAGGTTTATTATCGCTTGGAGAACACGTGAAAGAGCTGTTGCACGATACTCTAAATACCTACGCTCGCATGCAAACCCGCTCGGCGGTCAAGAATATGCGCAAAGATCAGGCGATTGACGAGGAATATTCCCGCGTGGTGGTTCGCTTGGTAAATTATATGAAAAAAGACCCTGATAACATCTCTGACGCACTCGATGTTATGTGGGCGGCCCGGTCGTTAGAGCGAATCGGCGATCACTGTATCAATATTTGCGAGAACGTTATTTACCTGGTCGAGGGGCAGGATGTGCGACACTCTAAAATAGAAGAAATTGATTCTCAGCTGAACTAAGCCGGCTGCGCTGACTATTTCGGCTCTCATGAAATGTAAAAAGGCCATTCGACGTTCGTCGTTTGGCCTTTTTTAGTTATACTGATGCAAACCATCAATCAATGAATTCATCCGTGCCAATAATTGCTATTCGCGACCTTCAAGGAGAAGGTTTAAATTCCCCATTTGCTGGGCAACTGGTTACCACCACGGGTGTCGTAACCGGAGTGGTTCGACGCGGGTTCTTTTTGCAAACCCCGAACAAACCGTGGGATGGTAAAGGTTCGGATGCTATCTTTGTGTACTCTCGCGAGTGGAATGCGACCAAAGGGGCAGAACTGGTGGTTACGGGTGAGTGTATAGATTACTTGAAACATGACACGGCCAAGCCTGTCACGCAATTACACTTTGAATCAGCGAAAGTTAAACAAACCGACGCCCCTGGAGTCGACGCCATTGAGCTGACACAAGCGCTCTTGCCCGACAATAATGCTGAGCTAGCGGTTTTACTAAATAGCCTCGAAGCGATGTTGGTTGCCGTTAACCCAGGTCAAACGTTTGTAGCACCGAGTAATAATTATGGTGACTACGTGCTCGCATTGGACTCGCCAAACAGGGATGAAACCGCACCACGAACAGACAATAATGGTTTTATAGGTGATCATCGAAATGATTTGCGTTGGTTACCTGGATTTCGCGTAACCAACTATAATCACGCGCCGAGACTGAACGTTGGTGCTAAGCTGATGAGTCGAATCGCAGGACCATTGAATTATCGGGTAGATTCTTACCAAATTTCGGTGAGTGAGCCGTTTGAAATTGATCAAAACTATATTGAATTAACGAAATCCAGCTTAATGCCAGGTGATGGTGCGCTGACGATAATGACATTGAATTGTTTCAATTTAGATCCAAATGTCGAGTCCCACGTTCGGGTGCAAAACCCCAGACAAGATGTCGATGATGACTGGGGTGAAGGGCGTTTTCATACCCTTGCTCAGGCTGTGGTATTGCAAGCTAACTTGCCCGATATTGTTGCTTTACAAGAGATACAAGACAATGATGGCGCTGAGTTGAGTGAGGAGGTCGATGCAGCAGAGACCTATCGTTTATTGATTTTGACCATCAAGCAATTGAGCGGGGTCGAGTATGCATGGGTTGATGTAAATCCTGAACTTGACGCTGATGGTGGTCAACCAGGGGGCAATATTCGTAACGGCTTTCTTTATAATCCAGAGCGAGTTAGCGTTGACCCGAAATCACTTCGGGTTATTGGCAAAGGCAATTGGGCATTCGACGATTCACGCAAACCGTTAGTCTGTGATTTCATTGAAAATTATTCTGGAGAGCGGTTGACAATTATTAATGTTCATCTCGCCTCAAAACGTCATCAGGAAAGTATCTTTGCGCCAACGGATGCAGGCGTCGACGGGAAACTAGGAGTAAGGATAGAACAGGCGCATTTAATCCACAGAGAAGCACAGAAGGTATATCGCGGCGGAAATCAATATTACATTACGGGCGATTTCAATGATGCTGAATACAGCCGAACTTTAGAAGTATTATGTACCGGCGGTGCGGTTAACCTCGTGATGAACCTCGCTGAAGATCAACGATATGACTATAACCATCGTGGCAAACTGCAGGTATTAATGCATGGCATCGTGTCGGCAGATCTCGTGGCGTCAGATAAGGCTGAATATGAAATAATTCATGGCAATGAGCTTATCGGTGTTACGCCTGGAGAACAAACTAACAAGCCGAGTGACCATGCGTATGTGATCGCTAAAATAACATTTTAGCCGTGTCTGTCTGGGGCTTAGAGTGCCATTTTGTCCGGCACTTTAGATTCCGATGGCTGGTCAATTGGGAAGACACACTGAAATGTGCTGCCTTCACCTTCATCACTGCTAATTTCCAGTTCGGCATTGTGTCGTTGGAGAACGTGCTTAACAATCGCCAGGCCTAAACCGGTGCCTCCACCTTCCCGTGATCTGTCGTTGTCCACTCGATAGAAACGTTGGGTTAGACGTTCCAAATGGTGTGGGGCAATCCCGTAGCCATTGTCACTGACCGAAAATATCGCCCCCCTTGTTTCTTGGTACCAGCGAATCTTTATCACACCATTATCAGGTGTATAGTTAATTGCGTTAGTGATCAGGTTAGAAAACGCGCTATGCAGTTCCGTTTGCGCACCAGAGAGCGTAATCGAATAATCGATGTCCAACTCTAGTTTATGATGTTTTTCTTCAATTAACGGTGCGATAGCCTCTACGATTGTATTAATTAAATTGGTGACGTCTACTGCTTGGTGAGGTTTAATATTCGCTGTGTCCTCTAATTTTGCGAGATAGAGTAAGTCTCCAACTATTAGCTCCATGCGCACGCTTTGCAAGTTCATTTGCGCCAATGGTTTTGCGAATTTATCGGGTAGCTCTGGATTATCTCTAAGAATCTCAACGTAACCTTTTAGTACAGTCAACGGGGTTTTAAGTTCGTGAGAAACGTTGGCCACAAAGTCAGTATGCATTTGATTAATCTTTATCAAGCGGCTCACATCTCGAGCAATGATCATTCTAACGTTGTTTGAATAACGAACACATTTAAAACTGATAGTTTGCTCATTATTGGTAATTGAATTTACGACAACACCCTGAGCAGGCTGCTTTTTTTTAGAATTTGCATTTTTTATCAAATTATCGACTTCAGGATAGCGTATAAGGTCACCAAACCTTACATTGCCATCGTCAGGCCATCGTATACCTAGAACTGTATTCGCATTCTTGTTGGCCCATTCTATTTTTCCATTATTGTCGATTAATACAATCGCATCGGGCAGCGCACCGACTGCTTTTCTAAATTGGGTTAGATACGCGCTCAGCTGATATTTTCGTTTGGTGTTCTTGGTATTTTTACGATTGATCGAACGGTACAAATTGTATAGTTGGCCGCTTACTTCCGGCATTGGATTGTGTTTCGGGTTTTCGACCCAATCGTTTAACAGTTTTAGGCGATAGATTTGCCAAGCAATAATCCCTAGGGAGACTAACAACATGCAAAGCACAACCTGCCCAATGGTGAAGCCGAACATCGCACCAATGAGAATCAGGCTGATAAATTTCCAAATATCGTGTTGCATGTGACTATTACTGTTGTGGATCTATGAAGCCTGGAGCGAGAATCGGTAGCCCACACCCCGCACAGTATGAATATACTGTTGGCACTCGTGAGGCTCTAGCACTTTACGTAATCGTCGAATATGCACGTCAACGGTCCGATCTTCAACGTAAACTTGATCTCCCCAAACATTATCGAGCAATTGGTCTCGGCCGAATACACGATCTGGGTGCGATAATAAAAAGTGAAGTAGACGAAATTCGGTCGGGCTAAAATCAACGTTTTTTGAGTCAATTAGTACCCGATGCTGATCGGTATCAATCGTAATCTTTCCTGCACTTACGATACCGTTGCTGGTATTTTTGTCCGATAACCTTCGTAATACTGCTTTCATTCGAGAGACAAGTTCTTTGGTCGAAAATGGCTTTTTGATGTAGTCATCAGCGCCAACATCCAGGCCTCTTATCAGATCATTTTCATCGTCTTTGGCGGTTACCATTATAATTCCGACATGGTGGTTTCCTTCGCGTCTAATTCGACTGGCAAAATCGATTCCAGAAACACCCGGCATCATCCAGTCAAGCAGTATCAAATCGACATCTTCACGCTCAAGGGTTTTCGCCGCCTGATGTGCGTTGCTTGCGTCCGACACAGTAAAATCTTCAATCTCGAGTGCCATACGTACCATGTCACGAATCGCGGCTTCGTCATCAACAATTAATATATGTGCGCTCATGGTTTTTCCTATCTGTGTAAAATTAAAGCGATATTGATCTGCCGTCACATTACATCTTGCTTATATTACAAGCTCGTGACAGAGCGCCGCAATACGAAAGCCACAGTTTTGAGTTTAAGAGGTATCGAGCTTATAAAGTTATTAAGCTGGATCGATCGGTTAGTCTGAATAACACAAGTCGCTTAAGTTTATATCGTTACTCAAGTAGAATACGGCCAAATTTACCGTTTGACCCAAGAGTGAGTTCTGTTTTGTGATTAGTTCTCAACGGTCAAGTAGGAGCCTTATGATCGATTCACGACGACAACAATACAGTAACAACAAGCTGGTTAAGCGCTTGCAACGCAATGTTGGCCAGGCGATTGCCGATTTCAATATGATTGAAGAGGGCGATCGGGTAATGGTTTGTTTATCCGGTGGTAAAGATAGCTACGCCATGTTAGACATTCTGATTGCATTACAAACTCGCGCACCGATTGAGTTTGAACTAATTGCCGTGAACCTTGACCAAAAGCAACCTGGTTTCCCGGAACATGTGTTGCCTAATTACCTTGAACAACTTGGAGTCGATTATCGTATTGTCGAGGAAGATACTTACAGCATCGTCAGCGACAAAATCCCTGAGGGCAAGACAACATGTTCTTTATGTTCACGGTTACGTCGCGGAATCCTCTACCGGACTGCGACAGAATTAGGAGCGACAAAAATCGCTCTAGGTCATCACATGGATGACATGGTGGAAACACTTTTTTTAAATATGTTTCACGGCGCACGCCTAAAAAGCATGCCACCTAAGTTAGTGAGTGACGATAAACAACATATGGTGATTCGTCCGCTCGCTTATTGCCGAGAGGCCGATATCGAGCAGTTCGCTACTATTCAAGCTTTTCCAATTATTCCTTGTAACTTATGCGGTTCGCAGGAGAATTTACAGCGCAAGAAGGTTAAACAGATGTTAGCGGAGTGGGACAAGCAACAACCTGGCAGGGTGGTGAACGTATTTAAATCTATGTCTCGGCTGACTCCCTCTCATTTGCTCGATCGTGAGGTATTTAATTTCGCTGATTTGAAAACAGAACATGCCGATTCCCTAAACGAATTTGATATTGCATTTGATGAGTCTCCAATGGAGATGTTGATGCAACGCTCTGCCATGAATTCTGAAATGTCATGACCGCAGTGTTAGTGACGCAAGCTTGGATCGCTTGCGTCACACTTATTGAATTGTGTTAGCGTGAAGTCAACTGAGTTCAGGGAGGAAAATGGCTATTGGCTTATTTTCCCCAAAGTTGGGCTACGCGCCGATCTCGACCACAGCCAGTGCGATATAAGCGATATCTGATCGGGTTCTTTTTGTAATAGTCCTGATGATAGTCCTCAGCACTATAGAAGGGTTTAGCTTGATATATGGCTGTGACAATATCGCCATCGAATGGTTTGTTGGCGTTGAGGTTTGCCAATGAGTCTTCCACAATTTTTTTCTCAGAGTCATCGCCATAGAAAATTGCCGACCGATAAGAACTGCCCTTGTCACAGAATTGGCCTTTGGGATCAGTCGGGTCAATATGTCTCCAAAAATACTCGACAAGCTCTGAATAGCTTACTGCCTTAGGGTCATAGACCACCTCAACGGCCTCATAATGGCCGGTTTCTGTGTAAGTGACAGTTTGGTAGTCAGCCGTTTCTTTAGAACCGCCTGTGTAACCTGATTCGACCTCAATAACGCCTTCAAGCTTTTCAAAATCAGACTCGATACACCAAAAACAACCACCCGCGAAAATAGCCGTTTTAGTGATAGTTGAATCGCTCGTTTCAGGGCTTTTACTACTTGGCTCAGCGAAGGTTAAGCCAGCATAGGCCAGAGACATTACGCCAGCGATAGCCAGGTTTGAAACTAGTTTGTTCATGTTTTGAGATTCCATTTATTTAAAGTCAAGAATGTTACTGTGTTTAGATAAAATGATATGCTCATGTTCATAGCATACCCAATACAGAGAAAAGACCGTGTTAGTAGATAAGTTATCACTTCCAACCGCTGAACAAACGCTCCCTGGCCGACCTGAGCCAATGCCAGTGCATAATGAACACTATGTAAATGGGCGCCCGATAACCGCACCCTACAGTGACGATGATTCCAAGCTGCAAGAAATTTTGCTTGGTATGGGGTGTTTTTGGGGAGCCGAGCGAAAATTTTGGAATACGCCAGGCGTATTCACTACTGCAGTAGGTTATGGTGCGGGGGTTACGCCAAACCCGAGCTACGAAGAAGTGTGCACTGGACGAACGGCTCATAATGAATTGGTATTAGTTGTCTACGATCCGATGGTAGTGAGCACCAATGAGCTTCTAACCATTTTTTTTGAGTCACATAATCCTACTCAGGGAATGCGTCAGGGCAATGATATGGGTACCCAATACCGATCGGGTATTTACTATTTCAATGAACAACAAAAGCGAGCGGCCGAACAAGCTTTAGAGAGTTATCAGGGTGCGTTGCGCGAGGCAAATGTGAGCGGCACAATAACCACCGAAATTCTGGCTGCCCCCACCTTTTATTATGCTGAGCAATACCATCAGCAATATTTGGCTAAGAATCCAAATGGTTATTGCGGGCTGGGTGGGACTGGCGTTAGTTGCGTAATTTAGTGGCGCAATCAGTTTATTGCCCCAACATTTTTTGCTAAATATGCGAAGATTAGTGGTTGCTTAGGACGCCATATAATAATTGAATGAACGACATAACTCTCAATCAAACCGTAGATACTAAAACCAGTAATTTAAGCACTCGTTTTATCGCAACTGGTGTGATTGCAATCATATTGATTGTCAGTGGCATGACGTTTCGTGGTTACTATGTTTTGCGCTCAACAGGGGTTGAGAATGAAGGTCATCGCGTGGGTGTCAAGGTTTCCGAAGTTGTGCGCATTGCGGTTGATAACGCGGCAAGGATCGAATTGCGTCATATTGTTCGGATTGGTCAATCTTTCAAACATTTGAATGGCATCGAATCGGCCACTATTTACAGTAGAGAGCTGAGATCAATATGGCCAAAAAACTCGACAACTAAATTGAGCAATGAAGAGGTGCAGGTAGCACAAGGTTTGCTGTCAGATACGAGCCTCGATGAAAAGGTGCTTGATTTAAGTTTTTCCTCTTTAAGAACTTGGATTGACGGGCCAATGGGAAAAACCAAGTCCTTACCGGTTTTGGTTAAACTCAAAGACCCTAAAGGAAATGTATTCGCAATAGCTAGGCTCGATTACAATTTCGAAGATGCTCTGAACTATGCTCGCCATTTTGGCCTGCGTGTAATGATTTTCGCTTTTATTTGCTCTTTCGCCTTATTTATTGCCTTGTACTACACCTTTCGAAGAGGCATTAAGACCATTGAAGAGCAGGAAGAAAAGCTGACCCATCAGATCACTCGATTGTCGAACTTGTTGTCTTTAAACAAAAACATGCAAAAAAGCATGAAGACCGCAAGCGCGAGAGCGGTAGAGCTAAATGAGCAGTTTTTACGGCGAGTGGGCGCTGACTTGCATGATGGTCCTGCTCAAATGATCGGCTTTGCGGTATTACGACTTAATCAAGTATCGAAGCAGGAAACAGCGAAGCTGTTTGGTCATGAGTTTCATGCCGTTAGAGAGGCACTGGATGATTCATTGGAGGAGATTAGGGGTATCTCGTCAGGCTTAGTACTTCCAGAATTAGAATCGATGAGTCTGGAGGAGTGCTTGCGCAAAGTAGTGACGCTACATGGAGCAAAGTCAAAGGCTGAAGTCGCACAGTACTATCAAGATCTACCCAATAATATTCCCTTACCAATCAAAATTTGTGCGTACCGTTTTATCCAGGAAGGCCTTAATAATGCGCATCGTCACGGCGATGCTAAAAAGTGTCGTCTGTCTGCTTACGTTAAAAATGACGAGTTAGTTATTTCTCTGAAGGATAATGGCATAGGGTTTAGGAAGTCTAAGTTAAAAGAAGGTGGTGCTCATCTGGGTCTGGTTGGTCTAAAAGACCGAGTCGAAAGCCTGGGTGGAACGTTCAGTATTAACAGTGAGTTGGGAACGGGTACTGCGCTGAAAGTTGTTATTAACTTAGCTGACGATAGTTAAGCCTTGATTTCCTTGAACGAAGGCCTATTGGCCAAAAAATGATTATTAGCTTATTATATGAAGCCCCTACAAAACCTAGATAAGTGCTTGAATTAGAATCTTTTCTAGACAAATGACCTGGATTGGTCGAGCGTGTTTGATAAAGTATGTCTGAATTAATTTCGATAGTAGTCGTAGATGACCACCCATTATTTAGAGAGGGTGTGGTAACCACGTTGGTTGAAAGTGGTAAATTTGATGTGGTTGCACAAGCGGGTAACAAAGAAGATGCATTGATTCAAGCTGAAAAACACTTACCGGATTTAATGTTACTTGATGTGTCTATGCCCGGCGGGGGGATCGAAACCGCTCACGAAATAGCCAGTAAGGTCCCGATTGTTAAGGTAATTATGCTTACCGTCTCAGAACAAGAGCACGATGTGCAAGCGGCATTGAAAGCGCAGGCGCGTGGCTATGTTCTAAAAGGTGTTGCCTCAGATGATTTGATCAATATCTTGCAGGATATCAGTCGGGGTGATTCGTATATCTCCCCCAATTTAGCGGTTAATTTATTAATGAGGAGCACCGAAGATGCTCATAAAGATACACCGGATGATTTTGATTTAAATGATCGCGAGCGTCAGATATTAGAGAAGTTAGCGATAGGGCTAAGTAATCGTGAAATCGCCGATGACATTCATTTGAGTGAGAAAACAGTTAAGCACTATATGACGAATATTATGCACAAGCTGCACGTCAGTAATCGGGTTCAAGCCGCTATTAAGGCCTACGAAATGGGCAAACAGGCCAGAAGATAAGTAAAATCAGCCATTTACCTAACAAATGTAAAGTAAAACTAGGGACTTTGGTCTGATGCATTGACTACCTAGGGCCGTAGTTTTAAGTCATTGATAAATGTACTATTTATTACATGGTTAGGTAGGGCATGTAGATCGGCTCCAACGATTTCAAGTTTTGGGTAGGGTTGGGTAAATCCTTTTTGTTGGAGTCGGATTTATGTATTTGATAAGAGATTTTGTAGGGAAATCTATGACGATCAAATAGGTGCTAAACCAGGAAAGCTCCCCTTAGGGGGAGCTTTTTTTTCGTCCATATCCATCGCACGTGTCTATGTTTGCTTTTACTCTAGATTTCTCAGATTATCGTCATCGATAAAGAGTAGGCTGGCAAGCCTATGTTATTTACTTATAGTTGCCGCGACGATAATAGTCACCTAATAACATCTCAAACTGCAATCCAAAACGTACCGCACTTTTATAGGATTGTTGCTCAAGACTTTCTCTCTCCCACCGTAAGTCGACTCCTGTTTCCATAAAAAGCCAGTCTCGCAAGATCGGTCTAATATAGGTAAAGGTTAATCCGTATTCAGGGATCGACACAGGGTTTTTTTCTTCCCCCCTGATATATAGACTTGAAGAAATGCCGCGCTTATCACTAAGGCTATGGTGCCAGGTTGTATCGGTGAACCACTCCCATTGTTCCGCTTCTTCGGTATATTTAACGCTACCGTGTGACACCCAAATATCTTTATCGCCAATTAGTTTGGTGAACTCAGCACTACTACTCACTCCAAAACCATCTCTCTTACGCCAAAACGCGGTTTGAGTAGTCCGCCAAAATTTATCGTCGGATACTTCAAATAAATATCGGTGTGATAACTTAGCATATGGGCTGAAACCGCTGCTTAGTTTGGCTCCAACGGATACATCAAAACCGTTGTTGGTTTTGGTTGGTGAACGATAGCCGAGACCTACTAGCCATTCGCTGTCTTCATCGTTAGTCGAGCGCAAGCCAACATTATTGAGGCGGTCTTCTCGTACTTCAGTATTGGCGATGTAACTGTCTTCTTCCACTCGGCCCAAAAACGCATTAAAACGGCTGCTCACGTTGGGCAATTTTGTCTTAATTCGAACCCGTAGACGAGGGTCTAAGCCATCTATTTCATCTTGCTTGAACCCAATCGAGAACTTACCTCTAAAATCTTCGCCATGAAATTCTTCTTCATCACCGAATAATCCGTCTAACCAGCTTGCTGTGTTACATAGCCGAGAATGAGTGCTGGCTCTTATGCCGTCTATCCATTCGATGCTTGCGCGTTCAGCCAAGCAACCATTGTCCTTGTCCTTCTTGTCCTTCTTGTCCTTCTTGTCCTCAGAGGTGTCGTTATTTTGGTTGTCTTGATGGGTCTTTTGATCGGTGGTAATCGCTTGCGAGGTACTTTGTACTGGATTATCCTCAATAAGCTGCTCGTCAGCGAGCACCACCCCGCACTCTAGAATTAGCGATGAAATCGCCAGTTTTTTAAGCAATATCCTCGATACGCTTCTATTCATATTGATTTGTTATTATTAGCATTATGATACTAAAAGTTATCATAGTCCTCAGCTTGATAATATCTTTCATAATTGATTTCACTCGACTTAACCGTTCCTTCGATCAACGCTTTAACATCGCTCTCGACCCTGGCGATGTAATTTTCTTGATCATCTCGCTCTGCAGCTGTGCGCAGCGCGCTGCCCCATGTGGCAACATTCGTACTATTTATTAGACGAATATCGTTATCCTGGGCCCATTCGTTAGCAATTAGTATACCTAATGCGCGAAGCCTAACGGCCATTTTTTGTTTTTCTTTTTCTGAATCAATGGTAGCGAGAAAGCGTTCAGATGTTCGATTCCAACCATTTGGGTATAAAACAGTGCCTTGATAAAATCTAACTATCCAAACCAGGTGGGCGTCAATGGTCCTTTCGTCAGCAGATTCGATTTGACGATTGCTGAGAAATTTATCAACAAATATTTGTCGATCAGGCAGGTCAGAAGGCCAACTTGGTTGCGTAGTGAGTGTTTTACATCCAGCTAACATCAATACCGCTATTAATAGGCTGATCTTAATCGATTTATTATGCATGATTTATTAATTTTGGGACTGAAATTCTTATTAGTGGTTGAAATTATGTTCTAATATTAATCGAATTCCAATGTTGAAAATGGTCATTTAGATGACATTATTTGTTGGAATTTGTGAATAATAATTGGACATAGAATCTATTATTAATGTTAATTAGCGTGCATATTGTTAAGTTTCGTAACATATTCGAAACATATATTGGAAATATGACTAGAACATTGTCTAATTAGCAAGTCTTCGAGATAATAGGTTCGAATTCGGGTGAATACACTGATTTTGTTGGACTCATTAGAATTGAGTAATCAGGTATCTATTAGGCATACATTTTAACTAAATTTTGTGTTCTTTTTACTAGGTAAATGGAGCCTCAAGGCAGTTAGCAATTTTATTTTAGCGCACACTATAGGGGTATATTGTGGATCTAAGGAAACGACGCAGCCAAGAAAAACTTCAATTGGCATTAGCACAACATTTACAAAGTAAAACCATCGACGAAATCACCATTGGTGAATTGACAAAGACCGCCGGCGTTAGTCGACAAACATTTTATTCAAATTTTGATAGCAAGCAATCAATTTTGCTATCGCGTATTGAATCTCTTTTTGAGAAAGCGTGGACGAAGACTGAAGTGCTCATCCAAAACGCAGAGATAGGTCGCGAAGAGTTTGTGGAGGTAAGTGTTCGTAACCTTCTTGAAGAATGTGATAAGGAGCGCACCATGATGCGCGCAGCTTTTACTGGCCAAGCAGGCATTCAATGCTTATCACTATTAAAAACGTTAATTTCGCGTCTCATTTCAGATCGTATTTTGTTTCAGTTTAACCACAATTTTAATGCTCGTCAGTTAGATACAATTTCAGATTTCTACGCTGGCGGAATTATCGGCACAGTGCAAGGTTGGCTAATCGATGAAACTTCCATGAAAGACATTGCGTCAGTGTCACGACAGATCGGTCGTTTGATTCCTCATGGTTTAGATGGTTACATTGCTAAGTCTTACTAGATCACCATTTAGTCGTTGATCAGATACAAGGCGCTGGAGTTTCCAGCGCCTTTTTTAATGTCAACCATAAAGTATGTCAGCAACATAGTATTTTGCACTCAGGCCTCGACTGTTTGATAATGAGTGATATGGAATCCTTATTAGAAGTTGCCAAACAAGCCGCCAGACGAGGTGGCGACGTGATTGTGGCTGGCGCAGATGACTTGCCTAGTTTAAACATTGAACAAAAAACATTACATGACTATGTCTCCGAGGTTGATCGGGGATCTGAAAAGGCCGTTACGAGTGTTATTTTGGAGGCCTTTCCGCATCACCAGGTACTCGGAGAGGAATATGGGAAAGTGGGTGAGGATGCCAAGGTGCAGTGGATTGTAGATCCTTTGGATGGAACCACAAATTTCTTACGTGGAATTCCTCATTACGCGGTGTCGATTGGTGTACTTATTGACGGCATTCTAGAGCATTCGGTGGTGTACGACCCAGCCAAGAATGAAATGTTTTGCGCATCTCGAGGTAAAGGAGCACACCTCAACGGTTCTGTCATTAATGTATCTAACCTTAATTCAATCAGAGGAGGGCTGTTTGCAACGGGTGTGCCGTTTAGTGGTGATAACCTGGCAAAGGTTGATTGTTTCACGGGCACGATGGTCGATATTTTGCAGGCCCATACCAGTGGAATACGCAGATTGGGATCGGCTGCTCTGGATTTAGCCTATGTGGCCGCAGGGCGCTACGACGGCTATTGGGAAGCAAAGCTTAAGATATGGGATATTGCGGGTGGTGCATTGTTAGTTCGAGAAGCGGGCGGTAATGTTTCTGACCTGCAAGGTGGAAATGATTTCTTAAACACTGGGCATGTCGTTGCAGCGCCGGTTGGTGTTCATCAAGATTTGGTAGGTATTACTTCGAAACATTACCCGTACTAGTTGGTCTTATGCTGTGTTTGAATTTTTGTTTCGTTTATTTTGAACTTGATACCGACAAAAAAAACCTTATTGCTCGTTATTAGTAAATGTGAGCAATAAGGCTTAGAGTTTAAGTTAGTTCTAGCGAAGGAGTGAGGCTAGTGCGTGCAACTCAAAAATAACGATGTAAAAATGAGTCCAACTCTCACGCGTTTCAATTTTTTTGACTAGTGGTCAGTTAGCTCGTTAAAAGCAACTAATCCAAGTAGTACAAGAGTGACAATAGTCATGATTTCCATAATAGCACCTGTAAATGTTTGGTTATTGGTTAGTTGCGGAGCGGGTCTGCCGCGCCGACAATGCTAATATGCTCCCCTTTTTGAATTTTTAAAAATGGTTAAATCTCATGTCAGACATTCCTTTTGGTTATGTGAAAAACATGTGACGGTTACTTAAAAGAATATCTTATGTCGATAGAAGTTTTAATTACTAAAAACCCGGCTAGTTAAGGTCACGCAGGCTTGTTTTAGGATGATTACCAGCAACCATGAACGTCAAATGTGCTACTATATTGTCAACAATAAATGGTTAAAATAAGTGTTAATGCAAAATTAGTCGATATATTCTATTTAATTGTAAACAATTGTTCGTTTTTGGCTGTAAAAGCCGATGATTGAAATATTGACACTTGTGCAGAAAACCAGACCGCTCAACTCACTCTACCAAACCTTAGGCCTGACGCAATGAATAGCGAATACCGTAAACAACTTCCCGGGACAGAATTAGATTTTTTTGACACGCGTGAGGCGGTTGAAGCAATTCAGCCTGGTAGTTACGATAAATTACCTTATACATCCAGGGTATTAGCCGAAAATTTAGTTCGCCGATGTGATCCTGAGTCCTTAACCGCGTCCCTTCAACAGATCATCCAGCGCAAACGCGACCTTGACTTTCCATGGTACCCTGCGCGAGTGGTCTGTCATGATATCTTGGGTCAAACGGCGCTGGTTGATTTATCTGGTTTGCGTGATGCGATTGCTGAAAAAGGTGGTGATCCATCTCAGGTTAATCCGGTAGTTCCTACGCAGCTTATTGTCGACCATTCCTTGGCGGTAGAGCATGCAGGGTTTGAAAAAGATGCATTCTCAAAAAACAGAGAAATTGAGAATCGGCGCAACGATGATCGATTTCATTTTATAAATTGGTGCAAAAAAGCGTTCAAGAATGTCGACGTGATACAGCCTGGGAACGGTATTATGCATCAAATCAATTTGGAGAAGATGTCGCCAGTCATACATTCTCGAGAGGGTGTTGCATTTCCAGATACATTGGTTGGAACTGACTCCCATACTCCGCACGTGGATGCCTTAGGTGTTATAGCGCTGGGTGTTGGGGGATTAGAGGCTGAAACAGTGATGTTGGGGCGACCCTCGTATATGCGTTTACCCGATATTATTGGTGTCGAACTCACGGGTAAACGACAGCCAGGCATCACCGCAACGGATATTGTTTTAGCGATTACCGAATTTTTAAGAAAAGAGCGAGTGGTGTCGTCCTATCTGGAGTTTTATGGAGAAGGCGCGACCGATTTAACACTGGGTGATCGAGCGACCATCTCGAATATGACACCTGAATTTGGTGCCACTGCAGCAATGTTTTACATAGACCAAAATACGATTGATTACCTCAAATTGACGGGTCGTGATGATGATCAGGTAAAGTTGGTTGAAACATACGCTAAACAAACAGGTTTGTGGGCTGACAGTTTGATAACGGCTGAATATGAGCGTGTTCTCCGCTTCGATATATCAAATGTTGGCCGTAATATCGCGGGGCCGTCAAATCCACACCGCCGTGTTTCAACCGCTGAGTTGGCCGAAGCAGGAATCACTGGCGAGGTTGAGAATAATCAGAGTGAGATGCCGGACGGCGCTGTGATCATCGCGGCGATTACCAGTTGTACAAATACCAGTAATCCGCGAAATGTCATCGCGGCAGGCCTAATCGCGCGCAATGCGAATAAACTGGGGTTAACACGTAAGCCTTGGGTTAAGACCTCCTTAGCTCCTGGCTCAAAGACTGTCGAGCTGTATTTAAACGATGCAGGACTATTGACTGAACTGGAATCG
Source organism: Arenicella sp. (assembly GCA_965230315.1). Classification (GTDB taxonomy): domain Bacteria; phylum Pseudomonadota; class Gammaproteobacteria; order Arenicellales; family Arenicellaceae; genus Arenicella. Next base: position 891,544 of record CBDDKT010000002.1, on the reverse strand, counting down.
CTTGGTTTTGGAATTGTTGGCTTTGCGTGCACAACGTGTAATGGTATGAGTGGCGCATTAGATCCTGCGATTCAACAAGAGGTGATTGATCGAGATTTGTATGCGACCGCGGTGTTGTCAGGTAATCGTAACTTTGATGGGCGAATTCATCCTTATGCTAAACAAGCTTTTCTGGCATCTCCTCCCTTAGTAGTAGCCTATGCGATAGCCGGCACAATTCGCTTCGACATCGAGAAAGATGCTTTGGGCCATGATCAAAACGGGAAGCCGATTACGCTAAAAGATATTTGGCCATCGGATGAAGAAATAGATGCGATTGTTGAGCGCAGCGTTAAGCCGCAACAATTTCGCGATATATATGAACCAATGTTTTCAGTTCAGGTTGACGACGGCGAACAAATAAGCCCACTTTATGAATATCGAGAGATGAGCACGTATATTCGCAGACCACCATATTGGGAAGGCGCATTGGCCGGGGAAAGAACGCTAAAGGGAATGCGGCCACTGGCCGTGCTCGGTGACAATATAACAACCGACCATTTGTCGCCGTCAAATGCAATTATGCTTGATAGCGCAGCTGGGGCTTATTTAGCGAAAATGGGAGTGCCCGAAGTTGATTTTAATTCCTACGCCACGCACCGCGGTGATCACCTAACCGCTCAAAGAGCGACCTTTGCTAACCCTAAACTCCTAAACGAGATGGTGCGTAACAATGGTGAGATAGTGCAAGGGTCGTTGGCTCGAATCGAACCCGAAGGTCAGGTCACCCGAATGTGGGAAGCAATAGAGACCTACATGCAACGAAAGCAGCCTCTGATTATTGTTGCCGGCGCCGATTATGGTCAAGGCTCTTCACGCGATTGGGCAGCAAAAGGAGTTCGCTTAGCAGGTGTCGAGGTTATTGCCGCAGAAGGTTTCGAACGAATTCATCGAACCAACCTTATTGGTATGGGCGTTTTGCCGTTGCAGTTTCAGGATGGCACCACTCGCAATACCTTAGCTGTTGATGGCACGGAAACGTACGATGTCGCTGGTGATATTACTCCTGGCGGCATGATGACGTTAATTATTAATCGCAAGAATGGTGAGATCACAGAGGTTCAAATGCTATGCCGTCTTGATACCGCCGACGAAGTAAAGGTGTATGAAGCAGGCGGAGTGCTGCAACGTTTTGCCCAGGACTTTTTGGAATCCAGTAGTAACGCGGCGTAATTCGGTAGACTGATAATGATTTATGTTCCTCAAATAAAGGTGCCCGCGACTTATATGCGTGGTGGCACCAGTAAAGGTGTGTTTTTCAATCTCTCGGATTTGCCTGAGAGGGCTCAGAGTGCGGGTGAAGCACGAGACAATTTGTTGTTGAGAGTTGTTGGTAGTCCTGACCCCTATGGCAAACAAACAGATGGTATGGGTGGAGCAACCTCAAGCACCAGTAAGGTGGTTATATTGTCTCGCAGCAGCGAACCTGGTCACGATGTGGATTATTTATTTGGTCAGGTATCGATAGATAAACCGTTTGTTGATTGGAGCGGTAACTGCGGAAACTTAACCGCTGCCGTTGGCTCTTTCGCAATTAGCAATGGCTTGGTAGGTGCCGATCGTATTCCTGAAAACGGTATTGCCACAGTGAGAATATGGCAGGCAAACATCAAGAAAACCATTATTGCCAAGGTGCCTATGAATAATGGTGACGTGCAGGAGACGGGCAACTTTGAGTTAGATGGAGTTACCTTTCCTGCGGCTGAAGTACAAGTTGAGTTTATTGAACCAGCTGCGGGCGATGGTGATATGTTTCCGACCGGCAATTTAGTTGATCATCTTGATGTTCCAGGCGTTGGTAAATTCGAAGCAACCATGATTAATGCTGGTATCCCTACGATTTTCTTAAATGCGCAGGAGCTTGGGTATACAGGTATTGAGTTACAAGGCGATATTAATCAAGATGCTGATGCGCTCTCTCGATTTGAGACTATTCGAGCCCACGGAGCTTTAAAAATGGGCCTTATTTCGTCAATCGAAGAGGCGGCAACACGACAGCACACACCCAAAGTTGCTTTTGTAGGACCCGCCCAAAGCTATACTTCCTCAAGCGGTAAACGAGTACATAAAAACAATATAGATTTAGTTGTGCGTGCGCTTTCGATGGGTCAATTACACCATGCAATGATGGGAACCGCGGCGGTTGCAATAAGTATTGCGTCGGCAATCCCTGGTACCTTGGTAAATTTGGCCGCCGGCGGGGGAGAGCACGACAGCGTTCGCTTTGGACACCCATCCGGCACCTTAAAGGTGGGTGGTCAGGCAGCCTTGATAGATGGTAAATGGACAGCAAATAAAGCAATCATGAGCCGTAGCGCCAGGGTGCTAATGGAGGGCGTAGTAAGAGTACCTGGAGACGCTTTTTAGGCGCTAGTCTTTCAAAGCCAATACCTCGTCTCGGGCACTGTCAACGTGGTTAGAGCTTGAAATACTGGCTTTCAGACTTTGTTTATCAAAATACAAAACGCTCCAATTTTGCGAAAACTTTACTCGCTTACCAAATATCTTTTGATCTAGGTCATTGTTTTTCGATTCAGGAAAGTCTAACCATAAAGTAAATGATTGGTTTGCATCAGACTATTATTGTCGAGTAATTTATTATCGGCGGTCAGTAGATCTGCGTGAACTTTCTGAGCATATTGACGCTTGGTAATCAGTCGCGATAGCAACCAATGAGTAATCTCAGTGCGTTAATAGAGATAACAACTCGTTTTTCGTTGGGGTATGTTCATGGATGTGGCTAATTGATTAACAGAACTCTTATTTCCATTGTGCGATAATTTAAGGCTGACATTCATAAATTTATACAGCAGCAAAAGAGGAACAGTATGGCCATAGGAGTCACCGCAAAACTAAGTGTTCAAGAGGGTAAAAACGAAGAATTTGAAGCTTTGTTCAAACAATTGCAGGAGGCGGTTAATGCGAACGAAGATGGGTGCAATTTCTACGCCTTGCATCAGTCTCGCAGCGATGCTCAATCTTACATGGTATTAGAGCAGTACGTGGATGAGGCAGCATTAGAGGCACACGGTAAAACCGATTATTTTCGCAGTATTGGGGCGCAAATGGGTGGTTGTATGGCCGCGCCACCTCAAATTGAACTATTCGACTCAGTTTAGAGAACATTCGATGCTATAAAATAAAAAGACTGAGTTCAGCGAACTCAGCCTTTTTTCTTGCTTTGCTGAATCGCGACTAACCGCGTTCAGCGATTGGCACTACCTTGCGATGTTCAGGGCCCGTGTATTCCGCGCTAGGACGAATGATTCGGTTATTAGCACGTTGTTCAAATGCGTGTGCGGCCCAACCAGTTACTCGTGACATAACAAATATTGGTGTGAATAAACCCGTTGGAATACCCATGAAATTATAGGCAGACGCATGAAAGAAATCGGCATTACAAAACATGCCTTTCTCGCGCTTCATAACTTCCTCGCACCGAACAGACACCGGATAGAGCACCTCATCGCCAACTTCCGTAGCAAGCTTTTCAGACCACTTTTTAATGATAGCGTTTCTTGGATCACGTTCTTTATAGACTGCGTGCCCAAAGCCCATTATCAATTCTTTATTCGCGAGTTTTTGCATAATTGCAGCTTCGGCCTCGTCGGCCGACGCCCATTGTTCAATCATGTCCATCGCCGCCTCGTTGGCTCCCCCGTGAAGCGGTCCACGCAAGGTTCCAATCGCGCCGGTAATCACTGAGTGAATATCGGTTAACGTAGACGCAGCAACGCGCCCATTGAATGTAGACGCATTAAACTCATGCTCAGCATAGAGAATTAACGATACGTTCATTACTTGCTCATGTAAGGCACTGGGCTTCTCGCCATGTAACATGTGCAGGAAATGACCCCCTATGGTCTCTGCGCCCGTGTCCGTGCTTATGCGGGTACCATCTTTCGCGAAGCGATACCAATACACAACCATCGCAGGAAGTAGGGCGAGGATGCGGTCGACTTTATCGCCCTGTTGTTCAAAACTCGTTTCTTGTTCCAGGTTGCCCAGCAGGGAAACACCGGTTCGCATTACGTCCATTGGGTGTGCATCAGCCGGAATCAATTCCAGGCCATTTTTAAGGGCAGCGGGCAGCTCACGCAAGCCATGTAACTTTGATTGATACGCGTCTAACTCCGTTTGAGTTGGAAGATGGCCTTTTAAAATCAAATGAGCCACTTCTTCAAAAATACAATTGTCCGCTAAATCATCTACATCATAGCCTCGATAGTTCAGACCGGAACCTTGTGTGCCAACGGTGCAAAGGGACGTTTGGCCAGCTACTTGACCGCGTAATCCAGCGCCAGAAAGTTTATTATCAGTTGCCATATGCAATTACCTCAATTAAGATTTTCCTTCAGAAAACAACTTGTCCAGTGTGTTCTCGTATTCGTGATAGTTTAAGTAGTCGTAGAGTTCCATGCGGGTCTGCATGTCTTCGACTACATCGCGTTGGTGACCTTTCTCGAGCACGTCACGGTAGACCAATTCTGCGGCCTTGTTCATTGCTCTCGTGGCGGTCAACGGGTAGAGCACCATATCTACCCCATGAGCTGCTAGCTCTGTAGTATCAAATAAAGGCGTCATACCGAATTCAGTCATGTTGGCCAATAGAGGAGCGTTTATTGACTTATCGTAAGCGGTGTACTCTTCCAATGTCGCCATGGCTTCTGCGAAAATTCCATCAGCGCCAGCCTCAACATAAGCACCAGCTCTATCGACCGCTGACTGCAAGCCCTCACCAGCATAGGAATCTGTGCGGGCTAATATGAAGAAGTCGTCATCGGTTTTAGCATCGACCGCAGCTTTTATTCGATCAACCATTTCATCCGTGCTGACAATTTCCTTATTCGGGCGATGTCCGCAGCGTTTTGCTGCAACCTGATCTTCGATATGAACGGCGGCTACACCTGCGCGAATACTTTCCTTAATCGTGCGTGCAATGTTAAACGCACCACCCCAGCCAGTATCAATATCGATCATCAACGGAGTCTCAACAACAGCGGTAATACGTCTGGCATCCTCCAGTACATCATTCATGCTGGTCATACCCAGATCTGGGAGACCATAGGATGCATTGGCACAGGCTCCGCCAGATATATATACAGCTTTATGACCAATTTTGGTTGCCATTAACGCCGTATAGGCATTAATGGTGCCCATGATCTGAAGCGGAGAGTTTTCGGCTAAGGCTTGTCTAAAACGTTTCCCCGGGGTTATCTGACTCATTAATTCGGTCCTCTGGTTTAAAAAAACATTGAGTTCGATGGCGCCGTTTCTAAATTGATTTCGACTCGATCGAACCTGATTCAGAATTGCTCAGCGCATCTTTAATTGATGCTTTAGCACGCGCGATGTGTTTTCGCATTAGCATTTCGGCTAATTGTGGGTCGCGCTGCTCGATAGCATAGATAAGTTGTTCGTGTTCTATCAGAGCACGGTTAGAACGAGATTTAAAGCGACTGGTTTGAAAGCGAAACATGCGAATAAGGTGATAAAGCTCATCGCATAACTGATCGGTCAGGAGTTGATTGCCACTCCCCTTTATAATTTGATAATGGAAATCGAAGTCCCCTTCAGTTTGCATATACTCGCCGGGATTATCCTCGGAGTGTTGTCGATGCAGATCGAGTAGTGCGCGCAACCTCGCTATATCCTGTTCGCTCATGTTCTCGGCTGCGAGTGCCGCGGCTTTTCCTTCAAGTGCTTCGCGCACATCATAGAGCTCCAAAATACTCTTTAGCTCCAGAGTGACAACTGTGGCACCAACGTGCGGTACATGCTTAACCAAGCGCATGGCTACCAAGCGACGAATTGCTTCTCTTAAAGGTCCTCGGCTGACCTGAAATTGCTCGGCAAGTTTCGGCTCATTGAGTTTCTCCCCGGGCGCAATATTACCCTTAATGATCGCTTCACGCAGCGCCGCGGTGGTTTGGCCGCTTAAGGTTTTATCGTCATCGTGCACCGAGGCGATATCAAAGTTTGCTGGGGAAGAGTCACTCATATCGGCGATGAGTTTGCCCACTTACGCTCTTATTGTCAACAATTTGCGAGATTTATCAAATTATTGGCCTGATCTCGTTCAATATAACGTCGATGTGTATACAATTACGGGCTAATCGTGTCCTTGGCTGCGATTTTCAACACAAACTCCAAGAGCACTGATTTGGTTTTACGCTTTCCTGGGTTTTTACTAATTGCAAATTGCAGGATACTGCCTGATATCATCTGTGAAATATGCTTTGCTTCCAGGTTTTGTCTAATCTCATCGCGTTTTTCGGCATTTCGAATAATTTGCGCCACCATTCGAGCATAGGGTGCTCTGAAATACTTGCTGCTTTGTGTGAGTCCATCTTTATCACTCGCAACCTCTGAGGCGAGGATTAGAAAACCCTTTAATACATTGGGTTTATGGATAGCATCAATAGTGAGTTGCAAGAACTGTTCAATATCCTGCTCGAAATTACCGTTATCGGGCATTGGCCATTCAGCTACATTGGGGAGCAGTGCTTCTTCAACTATTCTGCGAATATCTCCGTCCCACCAATTATAAAGCACGTTGCGAGAAACACTTGATCTGCTCGCAATCGCTTTTAACGAAAGCGCTCGATAACCCTTTTCTTCTACTAATTCACGGGTCGCTTGTAATATCGCTTTATGCTTAGTGCTGTCGCGTCGCCTCCCCACATTATTTTCAGTTTTACGGGGCAGGTTATTGGGCTTAGAAAATGTAGATTTACTGGGCACGTTGAATATTTAAGTCTACCTGAGCATTGTGTGGGCAAGAGTGTAACCCAAAGTGACCGCATATGAGAAGGATATGCTAAGCGCGAATTTGGTGTTTACTTTGCTTTAAGCAATTGACTTGCTTGTTACAAACAAGTAACTTGATCGGGCAAATTTAACCTATTTATCGAAAGGCTGTTCTATGGCTGATTACAAAGCCCCCGTTAGTGAAATATCATTTGTTATTAATGACTTATTGAATATAAATCAATTAACTTCTATACCAAGTTTTTCCGAAGCTTCGCCAGAGTTAATTGATGCTGTGGTCGAAGAAGCGGGTAAGTTTGCCGCCGATGTCATCGCGCCGTTAAATCGAATAGGCGATATTCAGCATAGTAAAGCAAGTAACGGCGAAGTTAAGACTCCTGACGGGTTTCAACAAGCCTATAAAATGTTTATTGAAAATGGTTGGTTAAGTTTGGCGCAACCAACTCAATATGGTGGCCAGGGATTACCGTTTACATTGCACATGGCGGCGAGTGAGTTCTGGAATAGTGCCAATATGGCATTGGCCTTGTGCCCCATGCTTAGTGCAGGTGCAATCGATGCATTGGTTGCACACGGCAGTGACGATCTGCGCGAGAAATTTCTACCAGATATGATCAGCGCTAATTGGTCCGGTACAATGAATTTGACTGAGTCCCACGCTGGATCGGATCTTTCTAATCTGAAAACCAAGGCAACTCCCAATGGCGATCACTATTTGATCAAAGGGCAAAAGATTTATATCACTTGGGGTGAACACGATATGACCGAAAACATTGTTCATATTGTTTTAGCTCCATTAGTTGACGCACCTGCTGGCGTTAAAGGCTTATCATTATTTTTAGTGCCGAAGTTTTTGGTTAATGACGATGGCAGTCTTGGTAAGCGGAATGATTTGTCTGTAGTTTCGACCGAAGAAAAGATGGGTATCAATGGCAGCCCGACATGTGTTATGAGTTTTGGCGACAATGATGGCGCGGTCGGTTATATGATTGGTGAACCTGGGCAGGGTTTAAACTGTATGTTTACCTTAATGAATCATGCGCGCTTAGAAGTTGGCCTCGAGGGTGTGGGCATCTCCGAACGTTCTTACCAGGATGCACTGGATTATGCTAAAACTCGGGTTCAGGGTCGCGATCCCTCGACCGGAGAAGCAACAACGATAATTGGCCACCCTGACGTCCAACGCATGCTGATGCAAATGAAGTCGATGACCGACGCTATGCGAGCGATTTGCTTTGATGCATCGATGTCACACGATCTTAGGAGTCACGCTGTTTCAGAAGAAGAACGCAACTATCACTCGAGAAAATTTGCTCTATTGACACCTATAACGAAGGCCTGGTGCACTGAATTGGTAAACGAGGTGACATCGCTGGGTATTCAGGTCCACGGCGGAATGGGCTTTATAGAAGAGACCGGCGTTGCTCAGCATTACCGCGATGCACGTATTACTGCGATTTACGAGGGCACCAATGGCATTCAAGCCAATGATCTGGTTGGTCGCAAGTTGCTCCGTGACAGTGGTGCAGGATTTAATTCATTGATGTCTGAAATGGATGCGACGATTGCCGAAGGCTGCACTGATACAGATTTGCACAGTCAGTTCGTCAAATATAAAGATGATCTGCAGCTTACAGCTCAGTTTATCCTTGATAATGCCGGCAGTAATGCGAACTTTGAGGGCGCCATTGCTTACAACTTTCTGATGCAAATGGGCTATGTTTGCGGCGCCTGGTATCACTTGCGTTCGTTTTGTTTAGCACAGGCTAAACTTGATGCTAAGCAAGGCGATAGCCAGTTTTATCGCAATAAGCAGTTAGCCGCTAAGTTCTTCGTTAACCAAATGCTACCGCGTGCAGCGGCTTATGGTGATGCCGTTACCACTGGCGCAGATATCGGTTGTGAACTCAGCGCTGCTGCGTTTGCCTAAGTATGTTTTTATTTTGTATACATATTGAACGGTTACCACGGTAATGAAAGTGACAGCGGCAAAGGTAGCTCGAACAAAAGATGCCCGGCTTACCCAAGCTGAGCGAACAGAGATATCAGACCAGAAGATGTTTGATACCGCTGTTTCGCTTATCAATGAACGCGGTCCCGCTGCCACTAAGTTGAGCGATGTTGGTGTGTTGGCGGGTTATAGCCGAGGGCTCGCTAGTCATCGCTTTGGTTCTAAAGATAGCTTGTTTAACTTTGTTGTTCTGCGTGTTGGGGATATATGGCTAGAGCAATTAAAGCATGCTACAAATAACCAATCTGGCTTTGCGGCAATAGAGAAGGCCGTCGATCAGCATTACCAATTTTGTCTTGAGGCACCGGCACACTTGCGGGCGTTTTATACTCTATGGTTTGAGTCGGTAAATGCAAATTCGGAGTTGAGTAACACGATTCAAAAAATTCACCAACGACGTTTTCAAGATGTGGTTAATTGGGTTTTAAACGATTCTGATACCGACGAAGCGAAAAAGCGAGATGCAGATATTATAGCCGCGCAATTTAGCGCCTCAGTAATCGGAATAGTCTATTATTGGCTTGCAAATCCCGAAAAAACCAGAGAAACCAAGCGCTTACACGATGGTCTTAAACATACTATGATGCGCTTATTAAAGTAGATTCTAACCATGAATAACACCAAGCTTGAAGCCGTAGACAATTCGGCAAATAATTCTAAAGCCACACCATTAAGGTTTGTGACTGCGGCCAGTCTATTTGATGGTCATGATGCATCGATCAATATCATGCGGCGTATTTTGCAATCATTAGGTGTTGAAGTCATTCATCTTGCTCACAATCGCTCCGTAGCTGAAGTGGTGCAAGCGGCGCTTCAAGAAGATGTCCAGGGAATTGCAATGAGTTCCTATCAGGGCGGGCATGTCGAGTACTTCAAGTACATGATTGATATGCTAAAGGAAAATAATGCCGAACACATTCAGGTTTTCGGTGGCGGTGGTGGCGTGATTATTCCTGAAGAGATTCAAGAGTTGCACGACTACGGGGTGGCACGAATTTACTCTCCTCAAGACGGAATGGAACTAGGCTTGGTTGGTATGATTCAAGACATGGTTAATCGCTGCCGCATCCAGAATGATGTGATTGTGTCGTATTCCGAATTGACGGCTGATCCGCAAGACTATCTGGCTTTGTCTCGGCTAATTACCAGTATTGAGACAGGACAATTGGAAGCGGGCGAGTTAGCCAAGCTAAAACTGGCATCCGGTTCCCAACCGCCAGTGTTAGGCATTACGGGCACGGGTGGGGCCGGTAAATCATCATTAACTGATGAGATGATCCGCCGTTTTAGAATAGATTCGGGTGAGAGCGCTCGAATAGCGGTACTGGCAATAGATCCAACACGTCGTAAAACAGGCGGAGCATTGCTGGGTGATCGCATCCGCATGAATTCGATTTATCAAAACAATATTTTCATGCGCTCAATCGCTACTCGCGGATCGAGCGGAGAGGTTCCTGAGTCTTTAAGTGATGTGATCGCGGCGGCCAAGCTATTTGATTTCGATTTAATTGTTGTTGAAACGCCGGGTATAGGCCAAGGGGACGCAGGCATCGTACCTTTTGTTGATGCATCGATGTACGTAATGACCCCCGAATTTGGCGCGCAAAGTCAACTCGAAAAAATCGACATGCTGGATTTTGCCGATGTTGTGGTGATCAATAAGTTTGATCGAAAAGGCGCTGCTGATGCACTACGAGATGTGTCGAAACAAGTACAGCGAAATCAAGAGGCATGGGATAAATCACCGTCCGATTTGCCGGTTTTCGGCTCAATAGCGTCGCGGTTTGGTGATGATGGAGTGACGGCGGCTTATCATGGCTTACTGAAGGTGCTTCGAGCAAAGGGTTTACGCCCATGGGATTCACGTTTACCGTTTAACGATAACCGTGTGCCATCGGAACGTTCGGTGATTGTGCCGAGCTCTCGACAACGCTATTTGGCTGAAATAAGCGAAACAGTACGAATGTATCATGCTGAGACACAATCTCAAGCAACGATTGCAAGTGAGCGGCAGGCACTCGAACAATCTCAGGCATTAATGGAAAGTGAAAATGCGGAACTGTCTTCGCTGATAGAAAGTCGAAGTGAACAGCTTAGCGCTGAAAACAAGCGTTTATTGAGCAACTGGAATTCAGTCAAACAGGGTTACCTGGGTAAAAGCCGTATCGATAAATTGCCTAATGGCAAAGAGATAACAACCGAACTCACGCGTGAAAGTTTGTCGGGGACAATCATGCCTCGAGTATCCTTGCCGAAGTACTCCGATGCGGGTGATTTGCTGCGTTGGCTTAAACGTGAGAATCTTCCTGGTTTTTTCCCCTATACAGCGGGTGTATTTCCTTTTAAACGTGAAGGTGAGGACCCAGCGCGAATGTTCGCAGGTGAGGGTGACCCGAAACGCACCAATTTACGATTTAAGAAGCTGTCGGAACATGCACCGGCAAACCGTCTATCGACTGCGTTTGACTCGGTTACCTTGTATGGTTTTGATCCAGCTACCCGACCCGATATCTATGGCAAGATTGGAAACTCAGGTGTATCGGTTGCCACCTTAGATGATATGAAACAATTGTTTGATGGATTTGACTTGTGCGCGCCATCAACGTCGGTTTCAATGACGATTAACGGCCCTGCGCCAACCATATTGGCGATGTTTTTGAACACGGCGATAGATCAACAGGTAGACCGTTTTGTTGAAGGCAATCAACGGCAACCAAATGCAGAAGAGTATTCTGAATTGAAATATACGGCGTTGAGGCAAGTTCGCGGTACAGTGCAGGCTGATATTCTCAAAGAAGATCAGGGTCAAAATACCTGTATTTTTTCTACTGAATTCAGTTTGAGAATGATGGGAGATATTCAGCAATATTTCATTGACAATGAGGTGCGTAATTTTTACTCGGTGTCGATCTCGGGTTACCACATTGCCGAAGCTGGCGCTAACCCAATTTCGCAACTTGCATTTACCTTGTCGAATGGATTCACCTTTGTTGAAACCTATCTTGCGCGCGGAATGCATATTGATGATTTTGCCGGGAATTTGTCGTTCTTTTTCTCCAATGGCATGGACCCCGAGTACACGGTTATTGGTCGAGTTGCACGCCGAATATGGGCGGTGGCCATGCGCGAAAAATACGGCGCTAATGCTAAAAGTCAAAAACTTAAATATCATATCCAAACGTCTGGTCGTTCCCTGCATGCTCAAGAAATGCAGTTCAACGACATTCGAACTACCTTACAGGCGCTGTTGGCGATAAATGATAATTGCAATAGTTTGCACACCAATGCCTATGATGAGGCGATCACGACGCCGACAGAAGAATCTGTGCGAAGAGCATTGGCTATCCAATTGATTATTAATCGAGAATTTGGACTCGCAAAAAACGAAAACCCAAATCAAGGTGCCTTTATTATCGATGAGCTAACCGACTTGGTTGAAGAGGCAGTGCTGAAGGAATTTGAAAGAATTTCCGATCGAGGTGGGGTATTAGGTGCGATGGAAACGGGCTATCAGCGCAGCCGGATCCAGGAAGAATCCATGAAGTATGAAACTAAAAAGCATGATGGCAGCTATCCATTGATTGGCGTTAATACTTTCTTGCCTGATACGGAAGAAGAAGAGTTTGAAATTGAATTAGCTCGCTCAACAGAGGCTGAAAAATTGAGTCAGATAGATCGCCTGGCGGAATTTCACAAGCAACACGCCGATAAATCCGAACAAGCGCTAGCCATGGTTAAACAAACTATTAGTGAAAATGGCAATGGTTTTGAGGCGTTGATGGAGGCGGTAAGATATTGTTCTCTCGGACAGTTGACGGATGCCTTTTTCGAGGTCGGTGGTCAATATCGTCGAAGTACTTAATTATGTTAGTCTGCAATAACTGTCCCTATTTGTAATAGGACACTTCTTTTGCTTAATTTTGTTAAAAATAAAAAATGAACGACGACAATGCCATGGCCGCGAAAACGCTGGCGTCAGAGAACGCAACATGGCCGATTCCGGTTCTCAAAGAAAACCTCCACTATTATATGGAGAATGGCTTTATGGTGTTTACTGAAGCCTATCATCGGGCGCGTGGGCGTTGTTGTGGCAACGCGTGTCGTCATTGTCCATATGATCATGTGAACGTCAGGAGAAAATAATGATAAAGATTTCAACACCTGATTTGTGCGATGCCAATGAGACTCAAATTCGAGATGGTAAAGTTCGAGTGCTTGACGCCATCTTCCGAAACTATGGGGGTCTGGATAGCTTCTATGGCGAGGCTGTGACGATAAAGTGTTTTGAAGACAACTCAATCGTAAAACAGCTGGTTGGTACACCCGGTAATGGTCGAGTCATTGTTATGGATGGCGGCGGCTCGCTGCGCAGAGCGATATTGGGCGACATGTTGGCGGAAAAAGCTGCGATCAATGGTTGGGCTGGTTTGATAATCAATGGCTGTATTCGCGACTGTGACGAAATAAGGGCCACTCAAATCGGTGTTAAGGCGATAAATACACATCCAATGAAAACCGAAAAACGCGGTTTAGGAGATTTGAATGTTGACGTTAGCTTCGCAGGCCACACCATTCGAAATGGCAATTGGATTTACTCTGATAACAATGGAATTTTAGCGAGCGACGACGAGCTCGACCTATCGTTGATGCCGAGTGTTTAAAGCGGAAAAGGCCTAGCTACATTTGCGTAACCAGGCCTTTTCTTTTGATATTTACTAGGTCGGACTTGCGAGTTGCTACTTAAACGCCGCCAGCACCTGTTTGGTCATTCTTTCGGTATTGATAAAACCCCAGCTAAAGGATTCATACGGAGCCAACGGGTTTGCTTTCAAGATCTCTTCGTCACTCTTACCCTCGGCCACTAATCTACCAACCGATGACTTCGCTTGTTTGAGCATTTCGACCGTGCTTAACACGTCGGTTCGACTGGCGAGCGGGCCATGTCCCGGTATCACCTTGGTCTCATCATTGATCAACGCCGCAATGCCTTCCAGTGCGCGTATAACACCATCAAGACTACCTCCGTTATTGCCGTCGATAAATGGGAAACGTTGATTGAACATGATGTCGCCAGTATGGAGAACATTGTCGTTTTTAAAATATACAACCGCATCACCATCAGTATGGGCACGATCAAAGTGAATAATTTGTGCGGCGTCGCCGTTAATGTGGATTGTCATGCGATCATTGAATGTCAACACTGGGAATGCTGACGGACCATCATTTTTCTCATTGTTAATCAGCGATGCTCTTAAGTTTTCGTGGCTGATGATTTTTGCACCATCTTTGCCGAACACATGATTATTACCTATATGGTCACCATGGATATGGGTGTTTATCATGTAGTCGATTGGTTGTTTGGTTATTTCTGCAATTTCAGCTTTCAGTATATCGATCACGCTTGATACGCCGTTATCAATCATTGCAACGCCATCTTCACCGACGCTTAAGCCCACGTTGCCTCCGGTGAAACCACCTTCGCCGGAAAGCATGTACAAAGTGTCGGTAACTTTTTCTGTTTTGAAGCTTAGTGATGGCTCATCAGCCGCCAGTATATTGTTGCTCAGCACCACACAGCTGACTAAGACAATGTTTAGGCATTTTTTTTTGAGAGATCGTAGAGAAGAGTTTTTAATCATCATTTTTGTCCTGGCTTGAAAGGAATTTTTCGACAGTGTTGGGCTATTAAGAGGCCGATTTTATCTCAGTGAATGTGATTGCAATGAGAGTTATTTATTATGAATCAGTTATAACACCATGATCAATATGGAGATACTCTTTTATGTATTAGCGAATAGACAATGAATACGCAGTAAATTATTGGTGACTGGGCTGGCAAAGAAGGGCGTCGATATTTCGTATTTTCACATCTGAGTTGTCGTAGAGTACGTTGACTCATTGTTACAGCAATATCGCGGTAAACGTTCGATAAATCTCAATCGCAATAGTCTAATCCCAACATGAGGTCTGTTTGTGATGCCATGTGAGATGATGGGCAAGAAAGCTGGTGCGGATGCAGTTCAGGAAAGCCAGCCGAGATGGAACCGATTTAATAGCGACTATTGCACTGGAAATACTTCGTCAGCGCTTGGAAATCAGCTAGAATTCAGCGCGATCTCAACAACTAACAACAGTATTAATAGTGACTACTTATAAAATTGCCATTTTGGCTGGCGACGGTATTGGCCCTGAAATCATGGAAGAGGGCATCAAGGTGCTTAAGGTTATCGAATCTCGCAACGATGTGGAGTTTGATTTGGTTGAGGCGCCATTTGGTGCCGGCGCTTGGTTTAGCCATGGAAGTTCATTTCCTCAAACTACCCAGGACTTGGTAGATCAAGCCGATGCGGTGGTTAAAGGGCCAATTGGGTTGAATCACGAAGACTCAAAGAAGATCCCTATCGATGAACAACCAGAGCGTGGCGCATTATTGCCATTGAGAAAACGTCTCGATACTTTCGCTAACTTTCGCCCAGTTTACTTACCAAAGGCCCTCGCGCATTTCTCTCCGTTGAAACCAGAAGTGATTGGCGATGGTATCGATATGATCATGGTGCGCGAGTTGGTTGGTGGATTGTATTTTGGTGACAAGGAAACTGGGGTCGACGACAATGGTAAACGCTTTGTTCGAGAAGTATTGGAATACGACGAAGACCAAATTCGGAACATCCTGCATGAAGGTTTTAAGCTGGCTCAAAGCCGCAAAAAGGTGTTGCACAATATTCATAAGAGCAACGTTTTGAAGTCGAGTGTTTTATGGAACGAGGTATTGGATGAGGTGGCGGCGGACTACCCTGAAGTCGAGGTTGTTCACAACCTAGTCGATGCGGCGGCCACTGCACTGTGTTTGAATCCAGCGCAGTTTGATGTGATGGTAATGGAAAATATGTTCGGTGATATTTTAAGTGATCAAGGAGGCGGTATCTTAGGGTCGCTAGGACTAATGCCGTCAGCCTGTTTGGGGCCTAACGGAAAAGCGTATTATGAGCCGTCTCACGGCTCTGCGCCCGACATTGCGGGAAAGAGAATTGCCAACCCTTATTCAATGATTGGTTCGATGGCAATGATGTTGGAGTACAGTTTTGGTATGGTGGATGAAGCACGTAATGTTTGGAACGCCATGCAGAGCGTGTTCGCGGATGGCTATTCAACATCGGATTTGTCTAAAGCCGGTAGTGGCGTGACCATGCTTTCAACCAACGAATTTGGCGATAAAGTCGTCGAACACTTATTAGCCAATAGCTAGCGTTTTATATTGCCGCCATAATTGTTCAAAAAAGCTCGCCAAATTCGGCGAGCTTTTTTGTGCGTATTTACTATACTTGCTGAATAGTGATCATCGTGACAGAGCATAAGAAAATGAAAATAAAGCAATTCCAGATTGATGCCTTCGCTGAGAAACCTTTTGAAGGAAACCCTGCTGCAGTTTGCCCGTTAGACAGCTGGTTGGACGAGCGCGTAATGCAATCGATTGCGGCCGAGAACAATCTTGCCGAAACGGCTTTTTTTGTTGCAGAAGACGGCCAATATCACATTCGCTGGTTTACTCCCGAGGTAGAGGTAGCACTTTGTGGTCATGCAACACTGGCAAGCGCTCACGTTCTATTTAATGAGCTTGGTTATGAGTCCGATTCTGTGAGCTTTAATTCCCTTAGTGGGCCGCTCAGGGTCACTCGTGATCGTGACCTTTTGAAGATGGACTTTCCAAATCAGAAACCTGAGCCGTGTGAGATTCCCGATGGCCTTGCCGAGGCACTGGGATGCAATGTTGATCGCTGCTATTTTGATACAGACTATGTCGCGATAATCGAATCTGAAGAATTGCTGTCTTCGATAAAACCGGACTTTCCACTATTAGCCAATTTAAACGCCCGAGGCGTGATCGTGACCGCGGAATCGACACACTATGACTTTGTAAATCGTTTCTTTGCCCCTCAAGTCGGCATCAATGAAGATCCGGTAACAGGGTCTGCATTTACCAAACTTATTCCACTTTGGGCAGAACGTCTTGGTATCAACGAGATGAAGGCGAAACAGGTGTCAAAGAGAGGGGGAGAGGTATTTTGTCGCTTATTAAACGACAGGGTCGAAATATCAGGTAAAGCGGTTCTGTTTATGAGAGCTGAAATAATTATATAAGTTGTTGAAAATAAATAGTTAAATTGAGATATTTCTCGCTCTATGATTTTGCAGGCTTTTTTAATCTAATTTGAATCCGAATCCAAAAAGGACGCATCTAAGCTTATGAGAACGCCATTTAGGCGCTCGATTAACACTGGAGAAAAATATGAAACACTTAATCTTATTATGTTCACTGCTGGCGATGACTATAGGTACACCAGCCTTTGCTCAAGAGAGCGACACAAAATCAGATGAACCAACTGTTAACATTGAAGAGTTATCCGAGGGTGGCGTTAAATTTGATATTAATTTCGACGACGATATCGATGACGATGAAAAGATAAAAAAGGTTACTCGCTTGCTATCCGAGTTTGATTCCGAACTAGGGCGAGAACTTGAAACAGAATTAAGCGCATTGAGCGATGAAGATAAAGCCAGGTTAGTCGAAAAACTTGATGAAGGCTTCACCTTTAATGCGGGCGTTGATAACTTCCCAATTGGCGTAGTATTTATTGCCCTGCCTGCCGTGATATTAATTTTTGGAATGCCACTATTTTTGCTAATTGCGTTGCTAATGGCCGGCCACCGAAAACGTCGTCAGAAGATGGAGTTAGTTGATAAATACATCGCGGCTGATCGTGACATCCCTGAACATGTTATGACAGGACTCGATAATGGTGGCTCGGCGAGCTCCTTAAAAAGCGGCTTAACACTAACAGCAGTAGGCCTGGGTATCGCAATGTTCTTCAATTTGGTAGGCGCTAGCGATGTTATGGGCTTGGGCTTTATCCCCATGTTTCTTGGAATAGCCAGACTAATATTCTGGTATCTTGTAGAGAGAAAATCAGACGAGAAAACTGAGTCATAACGATATTTATCAGCCCGAATTTAGTAGTTAGATATCGTGACTAGACAAGATCTTACTGCCTTGGAAGAAGGTCAGTTGGTTGAGCTTGCCGTAAGCAAGAACGACCAACAGGCGTTTGCTGAGCTTGTTAATAGACATCAGTCAAACTTAAGGTATTCGCTCCGTCAACTTACTGATTGGAACGAAGCTCTTGCCGATGATCTGGCGCAAGACACCTTTATCCAGGCGTTTAAAGAACTATCCAAATTTCGACAACAAGCCAAGTTCTCCAGTTGGCTTTATCGAATTGGCTATAACGTTTTTTTACAACATGTGCGAAAAAAAGCATTAGATACTCAATCATTAGACGAACAACCGCTGCTTGGCAACCAGTTAGAGCAAGAGCCTGAACATGATGATGATTCTGAGGTACACCAAAAAGTGGCTAAATTATTAGCAACCTTAGAACCCGAACGACGTTCTGTGTTACACTTGTTCTTACATCGCCAAAATACGCAGCAAGAAATATCCGATATTATGGGTATTCCATTGGGTACAGTGAAAACGCACATCAATCGAGGCCGCACGGTTTTGCAAGATGGTTTGCAAGCTTGGCGAGATTAAAATTATGAATGATAAGACTTCACATACTTCCGAAATAGACCCATTAGCATCGTTGTTTGCGAGTGCTAGAGAGTGTCAGCCTAACTTGATGGATGACAACTTTACCAAGTCATTGTTGAATAGTTTGCCGAGCATTAACCTTGTCCAGCAACGCGAAACTACAAAGAAAGGGCTTTCATTTGATTTGTTAGGTGCGATTATCGGCATCATGGTGGCGTATTTATTTATTGATAAAACAGCCTTGTTCGATTCGATGCCAAGTTTAATGCCCAGCTCTTTGGTTGTGTCTCCGTTAATGATGATTATCGCGATAGGTAGTATAGCGCTTTCCAGTATTGTGGCATGGTGGGCAGTCGAAGATGCCAGACTCTAGCGACTATTTTTAGAGAAAACGAACTGAATTTGGTATAGAAGCCTCAGAGTAATAAAAAACTCTGAGGCTTTTTACGTTTTATTGAACCAAGTTAGTTACACTCAGACTGCGTGCCAAGTTTATTCGACAACATCGTACTTAAGCGCTTGTTGTATGCGGCGAAGCCGATATGGAAACGTCACGAAGCACAATAATTATAAAGTTTTCTATTACCTTCATATTGGTTGCTGCAGTTGAATTTCGCCACCAATAATGAGCAGTAAAATCACCAAAGTTTAGGAGCACACTATGCTAGGACAAATGATGAATGATCAATTAACGATCACATCACTTATGCGCCACGGGCGCGCCATTAACGGAGACAGTGAAATTGTTTCGGTAGTTCATGACAACCCTCGTCATGTTTACACTCAGGCTGAGTGCTTTGACCGAGCGGCTAAGTTAGCCAACGCTTTGCAGAGTCTAGGTCTGGAGCAGGGTCAAACGGTGGGAACGTTAGCATGGAATGATTATCGCCACATGGAAGCATATTATGGTGTGGCCTGCAGTGGAGCCATTTGCCACACGATTAACCCACGCTTATTTCCTGAACAATTGGTATACATCATCAACCATGCGGAAGATCAGTTTCTATTAGCTGACCCGATGTTTGTGCCACTGATTGAGGCGATCAGCAATCAAATTAACATTAAAGGCGTTGTTGTGATGGCCGGCGAAGAAAGCATGCCTGAAACAAGTTTGGCAAACGTATATTGCTACGAGTCCTTGTTAGCTGCCGAAAGTAGTGACTTCGATTGGCCCGAACTCGATGAGCAATCAGCCTGTTCTTTGTGCTACACCTCTGGCACAACCGGCAACCCGAAAGGCGTTCTATATTCGCATCGCGCGCTGGTTCTGCAAACTTATGCATGTTGTCTAGGCGATGGTATGGGTTTGAGTGCTGGGGACGTTGCCTTACCTGTGGTTCCGATGTTTCACGTGAATGCCTGGAATGTCCCTTACTCAGCGGCCTTAGCTGGATTTAAACTGGTATTTCCTGGGTCTAAGATGGGCGACGGTGCGGCATTACAGAACCTGATCGAAACTGAAAGCGTCAATTACGCGGTCGGTGTACCTACGGTATGGTTAGCCTTACTTACTTATTTGAAAGAATCCGGTAAGAAGGTTGAAAGTTTGACTCGGATAGGTGTAGGCGGATCAGCCTGCCCATTGAGCACCATGAAAGATTTTGAAGAGCTTTATGGTGTAACCACTGTCTCTGGATGGGGCATGACAGAGATGGCACCATTAGGAACCTTCAACATTCCGAAGTATCCTCGTGCGCACTATAGTGATGAAGAATACGACAAGCTGAGAGTTAGAGCAGGGCGAGCGGTATTTGGTGTGTCAATGAAGATTGTCGATGAAGATGATAATGAACTACCTTGGGACGGGGTCGCTTTTGGCGCGCTTAAAGTTCGCGGTCCGTGGGTAGTAGAGAGCTATTTCAAACACACTGAATCGGCGTTAGATGACAATGGCTGGTTTGATACGGGTGATGTTGCAAGTATTAACCCCGATGGCAACATGACGATTACCGATCGTACTAAAGATGTGATTAAATCAGGCGGAGAATGGATTTCTTCAATTGACTTAGAGAACTGTGCGGTGGGTCATCCCGGAGTAGCCGAAGCCGGAGTTATCGGAATCGCCCACCCGAAATGGGATGAACGGCCTCTTTTAGTTATCGTGCGTCAACCAGGTGTCGATGAAGTATCGGGCGACGAAATCCTCGAGTATATGGAGGGTAAAATTGCCAAATGGTGGATGCCTGACGAAGTTGCGTTTGTCGATGAGCTGCCTCATACCGCCACCGGTAAAATCCATAAAGTTGGTTTGCGTGAGCAGTTTGCTGACTTTAGTTTCGCCAACAGCTAAATTTTGCCGTATTTTTGCCGAGTCTGGTGCACGTGCCAAGCTCGGCGGGCCCAATTACATAGAGCCTAATTGTGTGGATTGGGCCCCGTGCTATCTCGAATAATTAGTTTGTGTGGAAGTATTACATTCGGTTCTTGTATGGCTTCACCATCAATTATTTTTAACAGTACTTCGACGCAACGTCGGCCTATTTCAGCTACCGGTTGAGCAATGGTTGTTAATGAGGGTGAGAAATATTTAGCGAACTTAATATCATCGAATCCGACAACGGATATGTCCTTAGGAATGCTAAAAGAGTGTTCTTTTAGCGCATGGAGACATCCCAGGGCGGTTTCATCACACATGCAGAAGATGGCACTAGGTCGATGTTTTTCCAAAAGAATATCGCGAGTGCGCGAGCTGCCTGCCTCCAGTGTATAAGAGCCGTGGTACACCAATTCGTCACGGTAATGAATGTTGGCTCCAGCCAGAGCCTGTTTATATCCCTGTAAACGCTGTAAAGTACTTGGTGAACCCATATTACCGGTTATTACCGCAATATCTCGATGTCCGAGGCCAATTAAATGCTCGATTAATTCTTGACTGGCGGCTACGTTATCAACGGTAACTAACGGGGAGCTTTGTTTATTATGTGGCTTATTTTGAATGTCCTCACAAGAGTTAACCAGTGGCGGAAGTTTGAATGATTCAGACGCAAGTTCATCATCCGCAAAGGGGAGTCGATGCGAAAAACAAATAATTCCATCAGCCTGCTTTGAGCGAACCATGTCGCCATAGGTGATTTCCAATTCCCTGATTCCTTGAGTATCTCCAAATAACACCGAATAACCGCGTTCAGCTGCGGCTCTTTCGAGCGACCTTATAACGCCCGAATTAAATGTGTCACTGATATCAGGAATAATTACTATGATGTTTTTTGTCTTGGATGTTCGAAGGCTCGCACCCATCTTATTCGGTCGATAGCCTGCTTTTTTTGCAGCTGCTTGAACTTTCGCCCTCATGCTGTCTGACACGCGTTCAGGTTTGCTGAGCGCTCGCGATACGGATGCGGTGGAGATGCCGAGTTCTTTAGCGAGCTCTTTTATGCCAATGTCAGACATTCGGGTAATCCATATTAATAGTAACCATGACGATAGCGATTATACATAGGAACTAGCTTATCATGGAGTGTTCTTCGGTGCGTGCTCGAGCACTTGAGGAGCGCTCCTTAAACCGCATTTATAAGCATTCGATAGGGCATTTATATAGTGATGAGCGTTGATGATGGTTAATCGGTTGACATTACTAAGGTGACCTTTATACTCATTAAAGGTAAACGTTTACCGTTAAGGCTGTTGCTATGCCTTGTAAATCCCTTGAATATAGGTAAACGTTTACTTTCCCTGTGTTATTATTTTAGCGTAATTAAAAGAACGAGGTTGCCAGCGCAGCTAGGTAGCTCGATGAATTAAAGGAAGTTCTGAGGAGAACCTTAATGAAACTCTCAATGCTCGATGTGTCAATCATTTTGACTTATCTGCTTGCCACCGTCGTGATCGGACTGCTTTTAAAGAAGAGGGCTGAACGCTCTAAGAAGGACTATATGCTGGGCGGCAATAAACTGCCATGGTACATGTTGGGGCTTTCAAACGCGTCGGGGATGTTCGATATCTCCGGAACGATGTGGTTGGTAACCTTGTTGTTTGTTTATGGTTTGAAAAGCGCTTGGATTCCATGGCTTTGGCCAGTTTTCAACCAAATATTTTTAATGGTGTTCCTTTCAATGTGGTTGCGCCGTTCGAACGTATCAACCGGAGCCGAGTGGATTGGCACTCGATTTGGGTACGATTCCTCGGCCAGGGCCTCACACACTATTATAGTAATATTTGCCATTATTATGGGGTTAGGCTATCTCGCTTATGGCTTCATCGGGGTCGGTAAATTTGTGGAAATATTTATCCCCTGGGAATATGCCTCACAGTTCGTGCCGTTCACAGTGCCACCTGAATACGTACCTCATTTTTACGGCATTTTGTTGACCTGCTTTGCTGTTTTCTATTCGCTGCTTGGTGGCATGATGAGCATAGTCTGGGCTGATGTAATTCAGTTCCTATTAATGGCAATCGCAGCAATAGCGATAGGCGTTATCGCAATGATTGCGCTCAATGACTCATCAATGGTGGTTCCAGACGGATGGATGACGCCGTTTTTTGGAGCGCGCTTGGAGCTGGATTGGTCGACGATCATTCCCCAGGTGAATGAAAAGATAGCCAGTGATGGCTTTAGCTTATTCACGGTGTTTTTCATGATGATGATTTTTAAAGGCGTGCTTGGAAGTCTGGCAGGGCCAGCCCCGACTTACGATATGCAGAAAATACTTTCGACAAAGTCACCTCGTGAAGCCGCATTAATGAGTGGTTCAGTAAGCATGATCTTAATGCCATTGCGCTATTTTATGATTGCCGGTTTTGGCGTTCTTGCAATATTGAATTTCGATAAACTCGATTTGCTGGTAAATGGCCAAATTGATTTTGAACAAATATTACCCTCGGCGATTAGCGAGTTCGTACCGGTAGGCTTGTTAGGCTTATTACTCGCTGGTCTACTGGCCGCATTTATGTCTACCTTTGCTGGAACCTTAAATGCAACTCAGGCGTATTTGGTAAACGACATCTATGTAAAGCATGTCAATCCTGACGCGAATAGCAAAAGTATTATGACGGTCAACCGCTTGTCGGGCTTAGGCTTAGTATTAATAAGCATAGTCTTAGGTTTCTTTGCAAAAGATGTTAATGACGTTCTTCAGTGGATAGTGGGTGGTCTTTATGGCAGCTACGTCGCAGCAAATGTTTTAAAGTGGTATTGGTGGCGATTCAACGGAGCGGGTTTTTTCTGGGGCATGGTTGGAGGCCTAGTGCCTGCCTTGTCATTCCGTTTTATTTTCGATGGTGTATTAGATTTATATACTTTTCCGCTGATGTTGCTAATCGCCTTAATCGGCTGTGTCGTCGGTACTTTATCCAGCAAGCCGGTTGACGAGGAAATTCTCAAGAATTTTTATAAAACTGTTAATCCTTGGGGTTTTTGGGGGCCGATCAAAGACAAAGTGCTGGCTGAAAATCCGAATTTTGAACCGAATACGAATTTCAGGAGAGATGCATTTAATGTCGTTATTGGGGTAGTTTGGCAAACCTCACTGGTTATTCTTCCTATCTATCTGGTGTTGCAGCAAAGTATTCCAATTGCAATTACTGTCGCGATTGCCATCGCATCTTCGCTAATATTGAAGAAGACATGGTTCGACAATCTACCGCAAGATCGTTAGGGGGCCAGATGAAGTTAGCATCGCGATTTCCCAATGATTTTGTGTGGGGCACTGCAACGTCGGCGTATCAGATCGAGGGTGCAGCAAAAGAAGGCGGCAGAGGTTTGTCGATATGGGACCAGTTTTGCCAAGCACCGGGTAATGTTGCAAATGGAGATACCGGTGATGTAGCGTGTGATCACTACCATCGTTTTGAAGAGGACATAAAATTGATGTCTGAGATGGGAGTCAAAGCGTATCGATTCTCAATATCATGGTCACGAGTGCTGTCCGATGGAACAGCCGACTCGGTTAACAGTGACGGTGTCGATTTCTACAACAACATTATCGACACCTGCTTAAGTTATGGTATTGAACCCTGGGCTACCCTTTATCATTGGGATTTGCCCCAACATTTATACTTAGAAGAGGGTGGTTGGCTAGCCGATTCAATTGTCGACCTGTTTGCTGACTATGCATTCGTTTGTTTTGCTTCATTTGGCGACCGAGTCAAAAATTGGATTACCATTAACGAGGCCTGGGTCGTTTCCATCCTGGGCTATGGTCAAGGCGTGTTCGCACCTGGTCATATCTCGAATGTCGAACCGTATAAGGTTGGTCATAATTTGCTACTCGCACACGCAAGGGCCGTTAAGGTGTATCGTGAACGGTTTCAGCAACAGCAGGGTGGGCAGATAGGCATCACAAATAATTGCGACTGGCGCGAACCGCTTACCGATAGTTCTGCTGATCAAGCTGCTGCTCAGCGAGCATTGGAGTTTTTCCTAGCCTGGTTCGCAGACCCTATTTATCTGGGCGATTACCCCGAGACAATGCGTTTACGTTTGGGCGAACGTTTACCTGAGATAAGCGATGAACAACGAGAGTTGATAAAAGGATCCAGCGATTTTTTTGGTCTGAATCATTACACCACTATGTTAGCATCAGAATCGAATGGCGAAATTAAAGAGCAGTCTGTCTACGGAAACGGTGGCCTGAGTGAAGATCAAGGAATCGATTTGTCGGTCGACAGCGGCTGGCCGATAACCGATATGCAGTGGGCGGTGGTGCCGTGGGGATGCCGTAAAATGTTGGAGTGGATTGCCCAGCGTTATGATAACCCAGACATTTACATCACAGAAAATGGTTGTGCTTATGATAACCCCGTGGTTGATGGAGAGGTCAATGATCACGACCGGATCGAATTCTATTCGAGTTATCTTGAAGAGTGCGCGAATGCGATTGAAAATGGCGTTAATCTTAAAGGTTATTTTGCGTGGTCGTTTATGGATAATTTTGAGTGGGCATCGGGTTACAGCAAGCGTTTTGGGCTGCATCATGTCGACTTCGACACAGGTATGAGAACAGTGAAAGACAGCGCAAAATGGTTTAAAGCATTGTTAACAGGTGCGAACTAGTCGCGCGCTTTTGCATTGCTATTGAGGATGAGATATCAAGACTTGCAGGCTGCGTTAGCTGAGCTGGCCAATCCCAGTATAGCGAAGCATTCTCAACGCTATTTTAAGACCGGCGAAGGCGAGTATGGTGAGGGAGATATCTTTCTCGGTGTTCGTATGCCTGAGCTACGAAAGCAAGCAAAAGCGTTCTCCATTCTTCCATTAAATGACGTGTTAAAATTGCTTCATTCGAACATCCATGATGAGCGCCTCGCAGCCTTGCTTATATTAGTGTTGCAGTATCAGGGAGGAGACCATCAGGTAAAAAAGACGGTATTTAATGCCTATTTGGAAAACTCTAAACAGGTAAATAACTGGGATTTAGTCGATTGTTCAGCGCATCATATTGTTGGGGCTCATTTAAATGATGAAAAACGCGACATTCTCTTCCAGCTTGCCGATTCAACACTAATATGGGATCGAAGAATAGCGATGATTGCTACCTATTATTTTATAAAAAGAAATGATCTAGAAACCACTTTTTCCTTAGCCAATCAGTTACGGGACGATACTGAAGATTTAATGCACAAAGCCGTAGGTTGGATGCTAAGAGAAGCTGGTAAACGGGATCGCGTGCGACTGGAAGGTTTTCTAAAGCGACACTATCAATTTATGCCGCGCACGATGTTACGGTATGCAATCGAAAAGTTTGATAAGAGCGAGCGCGCGGCCTACTTGGCGGGAACAGTCTGACGTTCGCTACGGCTAACATAGAATACAAGTAATGCCGCGATTGTGAGAAGTGCGGCCGCTGCAAACGGTGCACCAGGTAAATAGTAAATGGTGTTGTCTTTGGTAAATTGCTGAAAAGTGAAGGTCATTATTAGCGGACTAAATATTGCTGAGATTGCTACCACAGACGCAAATACACCTTGAAGTTCACCTTGTTCATCATCACTCACTTGATCTGCCATCATCCCTTGTAGGGCTGGCCCTACTACCGCGCCTAATGCCGTTATCGGCATGCCGAGAAAAATAAGTAATGTACTGTCGACCACGGTCAAGAAGGCTAAGGCGCCGATGGAAATCAACATGCCTATCGTCGCTGTTCGCTCGACACCGAACCGCCGGATCATTAAGCCCAGTATTATCACTTGAATGATGGCGGCACAGATGCCGTAAACAGCCAAACTGATTCCAACCATCTTAGGTTCCCAGCCGAACTTTTCGATCGTGAAAAAACTCCAAATTGATGGGTATACATGGTTGGCCGTCGAATAGAGTAATACCACAAACATGACACTGCCAACCATCGGTAGGTTGCGAATGCGCAATAAGGCGTTAAACGGATTTGCACGTGACCATTCGAACTTGCGTCGCTTCTCTTTTTTTAAGGTCTCTGGCAATACAAAAAATCCAAAGGCCGCGTTCATTAGAGCAAGGCAGCCAGCAACGATAAACGGCATGCGGGTTCCAAACTCGGCTAATAGACCTCCGATCGCAGGGCCTAACACAAAGCCAATACCGAATGCGCCGCCGATATAACCAAAGTTGGCTGACCGCTCACCTTTGGCTGATGTGTCGGAAAGATAAGCCGCAGCGGTCGAGTAGGTGGCCCCGGTGATACCGGACACAATACGTGCGATAAATAGTAAAAAGAGGGTAGGCGCGATGGCCATCAGAAAATAATCCAAGCCCATGAACATCAGGGATACGATCAGCACCGGGCGTCGGCCAAAACGGTCGGATAGGTTTCCAAGAAACGGGCCAAAGAGAAATTGCATGGCTGCGTAGCTAAAGGTGAGCAGGCCGCCCCAAAACGCAGCATCAGCCATTGAAGTTTGGCTCACCTCCCGTATAAGATCTGGCATTACCGGCATAATCAGGCCAATGCCCATTGCGTCGAGCATTACGGTAATAATGATGAAAAAGAGAGAGGCTTTTTTATTCAATTAGTTATTAGATATGGTTCGATATAGCCATTGGCTAGAGGTTCTCAATGAAAAACTGTATCAATAGAGCACAAACAGTATGTAAACGCTAAGTGTAAGACCTTTTCGTAAATGATTAAATGCGTTTCTGGCCATAGCGAGTTAATATCGCCCCACACTTTAAACACTCAATGAAAAGGTCGTGATTTCATGTCTGACTATCAATTTTCATCCTTAGCGCTGATTCCTCAATTGCGTGACAATTTGGCGTCACTTGGATTCAATTCGATGACCGCAATCCAAGCCAGAAGTTTGCCTCTCATTCTTGCGGGTGATGATGTGATCGCACAAGGCCAAACCGGGTCGGGTAAGACAGCGGCCTTTGGGTTAGGACTGCTCAATAAGCTCGATGCCAAACTGTTTAAAGTGCAATCATTAATACTTTGCCCTACCAGAGAATTAGCTGAACAGGTTTCAGGAGAGATTCGTCGTCTGGCTAGAGGTATCCCAAATGTGAAGCTTGTTACACTTTACGGTGGTACTCCAATCAAAGCGCAAGCGTCATCGCTGGAGAAGGGAGCGCATATTGTTGTAGGGACACCGGGGCGTATTGATGATCATTTGAATAAAGGCACCCTGGATTTATCGCACGTGGAGACCCTTGTGCTCGATGAAGCCGATCGAATGCTCGATATGGGTTTTCAGAAAACGCTCGAAGCGATAGTTGAAGAGATCCCGTCGAAGCGACAAACTTTGATGTTTAGCGCGACCTACCCGAAGGGCATTAAACTGATCGCTGAGCGCATAATGCACAATCCCACTAGCGTCGAGGTTGCGCCGACACAGGATACGGTACGAGTTGATCAAGCTTTTTTCCTGGTCGACAATGAGCAAGATCGCTTGCAGTCCTTAAAACTATTGCTATTAGACAATAGTGGTAAACAATCGGTGGTGTTTTGTAATACCCGTCAAGACAGTCAAACCGTTGCCGGTGGTTTAAAAAGCGCCGGTTTCAGTGCCGCCGCCTTACATGGTGATATGGAGCAAAAAGATCGCGACCAAACCTTGATTCGATTTTCAAACAAAAGTATCAACATCTTAGTTGCTACTGATGTTGCCGCAAGAGGGCTTGATATCGACGCGCTCGAGCTGGTGTTTAATTATCATTTGCCAAGAGAACTCGAGGTCTATACTCATCGAATCGGTCGCACAGGCCGAGCTGGTGAAAAAGGCCAAGCCTGTTCCTTATTTCAAGTATCAGAACAATTCAGAATAGTTCAGCTAGAGGCCTACCTGAATATTCAAATTCGCCCAAGCGAATTACCGCTGGTGGAATTGCTATCAAAAGCACCTGATAGACCGGAAATGTCCACACTAAGAATCGAAGGGGGCAAACGGCAAAAGCTCAGGCCTGGAGATTTGGTGGGTGCGCTTACTAAAGCCGAACAAATCAATGGGAACAATATTGGTAAAATCCAGGTGTTGGATAACTGGGCGTATGTTGCGGTAGATAGACCACTCGCCAAATTAGCGCTAAAGCACCTTAGCCAAGAAAAGATCAAGGGAAAATCATTCCGTGCCCGTCTAATTTAGTGCTCAGATATTCGTCAGCTAACATCAATTTTGGGTATTTGATGCCGATTATTGACGCAGAATTGAATTCTGAATGCAGGGTAGGCAGTAAAAGGTAAAATTGTGCATAAAAATCGTCATAAACCCTTGAACGGTTTGATTCTATCCCCATAATTCACGCATTCGATTTTTGACACACCTTTAGATAAATGACTGATCAAGAAAACCAAGAATTGCCTGAAGAAAACCAAAAAGAGTCGCCAGCTGAGTCACCCGCAGAGGATGCCATTGATGAGGTGAATGTGGACTCGGAATCTGAACTCACGGCTGCTCAGGAAGAGATTGCCAAGCTTAAAGACGCGTTTCTAAGAGCTAAGGCCGAGGAAGACAATGTTCGTCGTCGCGCTGAAAAAGAGGTTGCCAATAGCCGGAAGTTCGCGATAGAAGGCTTTGCCAAAGAAATGGTGAATGTATTTGATAGCCTAAAATTAGCCGCAGCGGTAGAAATTGCCGAGGACGCCGACGACTCTGTTAAGAGTATTCATGAAGGTGTGGGAATCACACTAAAGCAACTGCAATCAGGCTTCGCCAAATTTTCCTTGTCTGAAATTTCTCCGGAAGTAGGCGACAAACTGGACCCGAATCTGCACCAAGCGATGAGTATGGTTGAGTCTGAGGATGTGGATTCTGGTTGCGTAATTAACGTAATCCAAATTGGTTTTCAATTACATGACAGATTGTTACGTCCCGCTATGGTGATCGTAGCGAAATAACAGAAAAAACGCGTTTAATAACACCTGAACACGGTTCAAGTGTTGAATTACTAAATACAAGCCCCAAAAAAAGGGCAAGCAACAAATTTTTAATTGAGGAAATACATCATGGGCAAAATTATTGGAATCGATTTAGGGACCACTAACTCTTGCGTAGCCGTAATGGACGGTGATAAACCGCGCGTTATCGAAAATAGCGAAGGTGATCGCACGACTCCGTCGTACGTTGCCTTTTCTGACGATGGTGAAGTGCTAGTAGGCCAACCGGCAAAGCGCCAATCGGTGACTAACCCAACTAATACCCTTTATGCTGTTAAACGTTTGATTGGTCGAAAGTTCGATGAGAAAGTTGTTCAGCGTGATGTTGACCTAATGCCGTATAAGATTATCAAGGCGAAAAATGGCGATGCATGGGTGCAAGCGAATGGCAAGGACATGGCGGCCCCAGAAGTGTCGGCACGTATTTTGCAAAAGATGAAGACCACCGCAGAAGAATTTCTTGGTGAAGAAGTGACTGAAGCAGTGGTAACTGTGCCGGCCTATTTTAACGATGCTCAGCGTCAAGCAACGAAAGATGCAGGTAAAATCGCCGGTCTCGACGTTAAACGTATTATCAATGAACCAACGGCTGCGGCACTGGCTTATGGTATGGATCAAAAAGCAGGTGACCGTAAAATTGCGGTTTATGATCTGGGCGGTGGTACGTTTGATGTATCGATTATCGAAATCGCCGATATCGATGGCGAGCATCAATTTGAAGTGTTATCAACCAACGGTGATACATTCTTAGGTGGTGAAGATTTTGACAATCGTGTCATTGAATATTTAGCTGAAGAGTTCAAGAAGGATCAAAACATCGATCTAAAAGGTGATCCTCTGGCAATGCAGCGGTTAAAAGATGCCGCTGAGAAAGCTAAAATTGAACTGTCATCAAGCTCACAAACCGAAATTAATTTGCCGTACATTACGGCAGATGCGACCGGCCCTAAGCACTTAGTACTAAAGCTGTCACGAGCTAAACTCGAATCGCTGGTTGCCGATCTTGTTACACGCACTATCGACCCATGCCGCACTGCCTTAAAAGATGCAGGCATGTCAGCGAGCGAAATCGATGACGTGATTCTTGTTGGTGGACAGACTCGTATGCCTAAAGTACAAGAAGCGGTGCAAGAGTTCTTTGGTAAAGAGGCTCGTCGCGACGTAAACCCGGATGAAGCGGTAGCCATGGGTGCTGCGATTCAGGGTGGTGTATTAGGCGGCGATGTTAAGGATGTGTTGTTGCTTGATGTGACACCCTTAACGCTTGGCATTGAAACCATGGGCGGTGTCCGCACTGCGTTGATTGATAAAAATACGACAATTCCTACTAATGCGAGTCAAGTGTTTTCGACGGCAGAAGACAATCAGAGCGCAGTGACGATTCACGTGCTGCAAGGCGAGCGTGAGATGGCTGCCGGTAATAAATCGCTCGGTCGTTTTGATCTGACTGATATCCCGCCAGCACAACGCGGCACACCTCAGATTGAAGTGACTTTTGATATCGACGCTAACGGTATTATGCACGTTTCAGCAAAAGATAAAGCCACTGGTAAAGAGAATAAAATCGTTATCAAATCAAGCTCTGGTTTGAGTGATGAAGAGATCGAAGCAATGGTCGCTGATGCTGAAGCTCACGCTGAAGAAGACGCCAAAGCCAAAGCACTTGTTGATGCCAAAAACCAAGCAGAATCGATGGTAAATGGTGTAACTAAGACTATGACTGACGCCGGTGATAACCTAGATGCGACTGAGAAGTCGAATATCGAGGCCGCCATTGCGGAAGTGGAAGAAGCGGTTAAAGGCGACGATGTTGATGCGATCAATGCCAAAGTCGAAGCGTTAATGCAGGCAAGCCATAAACTTGCTGAGCAAATGTATGCTGGTGCGGACGGCGCAGAAGCGGGCGCAGCACACGAAGAAGCGCCACAAGACGAGAACGTTGTTGATGCAGAATTTGAAGAAGTAAAAGACGAAGACGACAACAAGAACGCTTAATCGGCGCTTAGCTATAAAAGCCCGTGCTTGATTGAGTGCGGGCTTTTTTATGAATGCTGGATGTTCTGCAAAGAGAGACAAATCAATCGAGATTTAAACCATGTCAAAACGCGATTATTACGAAGTTCTAGGAGTAGACCGTTCTGCTGGTGAGGCCGAATTAAAGAAGGCCTATCGTCGCTTGGCGATGAAGTATCACCCAGACCGTAACCCAGACAGCGCCGAGGCTGAGGCGAAATTCAAAGAAGCTAAAGAAGCACACGACGTGTTATCCAATGCTGAAAAGAAAGCCGCTTATGACCAATTTGGTCACGCAGCATTCGAAGGAGGCATGGGCGGCGGTGCAGGTGGCTTTGGTGGCCAGGGTGCTGGCGGCTTCGGTGACATTTTCGGTGACATGTTTGGCGATATTTTTGGTGGTGGAGGTGGCGGTGGCCGACAACGCCAACGCCGCGGTTCCGATTTGCGCTACAACATGGAGCTCACTCTCGAAGAAGCCGTTCGAGGTGTCGAAAAAAACATCACTATTCCGCGTATGTCGGGCTGCAAGACCTGTCATGGATCAGGGGCAAAAGCCGGCAGCACGCCATCGCAATGCGGCACTTGTAATGGTCAAGGCCAAGTTCGTATTCAACAAGGCTTTTTCTCTGTCCAGCAAACCTGTCCACAATGTCAGGGCAGTGGCAGTATAATTTCCGACCCGTGTAATGATTGCCACGGTGAAGGTCGTGTTCGTGAGAACAAGAAGCTGTCGGTCAAGATCCCGGCGGGCGTCGATGAAGGCGATCAAATTCGACTTTCTGGTGAAGGGGAGAATGGCGGTGCCGGTGGTATCAATGGTGATCTTTACGTCTCAGTTACCTTAAAAGCACATGAGATATTTACCCGCGAAGGCGTTGACTTGCATTGTACGGTTCCGATCGGATTTTCAATATTGGCATTGGGTGGCGAATTAGAAGTCCCAACCTTAGATGGCCGAGCCAAATTAAAGATTCCAGCAGGGACACAGTCAGGTAAGATGTTCCGCCTACGCGGCAAGGGCGTTAAGAATGTTCGTAATGCTGGTTTCGTTGGTGACTTATATTGTGAAGTTATGGTTGAGACACCGGTGAACTTAACGAAACGTCAAAAGGAGCTATTGCAAGAGTTGGATGATTCGATTCATACCGGTGGCAGTAAGCACAGCCCTCAAGAGAGTTCCTGGTCAGATAAGATAAAGTCATTTTTCGACGATATTGTTACTTAGGTATCGTTGGCCACGGGCTTATGTCAATCATGCCTGTAGTTCATCGATTTGTGCCGCACAGATAAAGTCATTCTCTGTTACGCCGCCAACCGAGTGGGTTAGGTAACACACCTTACATCGGTTGTAGGTTACGAGTAACTCTGGGTGATGATCCTGTGCTTCGGCAATCGAGGCCAAGGCATTTACAAATTCAATTGTTTCACTATAGCTGTTGAAGTGAAACACTCGGCTAAGCACGTTGTCGCTGGCACAAAACTGCCACTCAGGTGTTAATCTCCGGAGCTTTTCAACTTGTGACAAGTTTAGCGTGCCCTCTTTTTTGGAAACTACCCGACACTGACCGTTGAGCAGTTTATTGATGTCGTCGTTCATAGTATTCTCACCCTTTGAAATCATTCAAAACTATACCACTGTTTTTAAGCAGTAAGGAGATGGCGAGTGCCACCACATCACAATGCTTGGGTCTGGATGGACCTGGAAATGACGGGTTTAGATCCTAAAAAAGATCGTATCATCGAGATGGCGACCATTATCACCGACGGAGATTTACGAACCATTGCCGAAGGCCCGGTTATTGTCATTCATCAATCGCAAGAATTAATCGATGGTATGGACGAATGGAATACTCGTACCCATAATAAGACCGGTTTAGTAAATAGGGTTAAAGCATCTCGGGTTACTGAACGCCAAGCGGAGATTGAAACCTTGGATTTTATTCAACGTCACACTCTCAATAATAGGGCGCCATTGTGCGGTAATAGTATCTGTCAGGATCGCCGCTTTTTGTACAAGTACATGCCCGAACTTAGCGATTGGTTACACTATCGAAATATTGATGTTAGCTCATTCAAAGAAGTCGCACGCCAATGGTCGCCAAGTATCTTGTCGGGATTCAATAAGCGTGCGACGCATAAAGCGCTAGACGATATCAAAGAGTCAATTGAGGAACTGCGTTATTATCGCGAGCACCTAATTCATGCTGACACGTTTGATGACTACGAATACGAAGATTAGTCGCTGTCGATTTACCTACTAAGTGAAAAACAATCATCACTGGATGGAGATTGCTTATCACGAACGCGGTATAAAAGCATTCTCCAAGGGGAAGAGCAACCCAAGGATTACCGAGTACCATTATGGTACCAATATCCAAGGCTACGATGATAAAGCGGCTTGGTGTTCCTCATTTGTGAACTGGGTGTATGGCCAAGTGGGCATCGAAGGAACACGTTCGGCATTGGCACGTTCTTGGTTAGACTGGGGGCGCGATTTGAGCTCACCGATCAAAGGTTGTGTGGTGGTGCTCGAGCGTGAGGAACCGACTTCCTGGAAAGGACATGTGGGTTTCTACTTGAAAACTCAAGGCGACAAAATCTATTTATTTGGTGGAAACCAACTTGGTGAGGTGCGTGAGCACTTCTACCCCGTATCGTCTGTGCTGGCCTATCGATGGCCTTTAAACGTCGAAATGATAGGCGCTTAAACCAGACGAAGCCCCGTTTTATGCCTTCCTGTTGCGTTGATATTCGGGACTAGTTTAGGTCCACTATTTAACGCGTTTAAGCGATCGACTTTTGGTTGCCTGAATAGCCAGTAAAAGGAAGTTATCGAACCAAGGTGGTGCCACCATCTACTGGAATTATTTGACCAGTAATAAAGGCACCCGCGGTACTCGCTAACATAATGGCCACTCCACTAATGTCAGTTTCAGAACCCCATCGGTGCAATGGCATCATTGAGATCTCGGCTTCGTATTGTGCTTTATCACTACTGGCGTATTCCGTCATTTTCGAAAAGAACCGACCTGGCGCGATTGCATTGACACGGATGTGTTTGTCACACAGGGCAACGGCTAAGTTGCGAGTGAGCTGGTGTATAGCGGCTTTGCTTGGCGCATAACTAAATGTATCTGTCTCTCCACATATACCCGCTACCGAACCAATATTTATGACACTAGAGGTACACTCATGGCTTGCGTTGGCGCTGAGCAAAGGTATAAGTTCCTTAGTGAGAAAAAAAGGTGACTTAACATTGAGGTCCATCACCCTGTCCCAACCAACTTCTGAAAAGTCATCAAGCGGTTCTAACCATCCCGTGCCGGCATTGTTGACCAATACATCGATGGATGTCTCTCGCGCGGAGAGTTCCTTTACCAGCGCGCTTATTTCCTCCATTGAGCTGATATTGCCGGGTAGAGCGACACATTCTCCAAATTCTGATAACTCTTTTGCTGCTTCAAAGCATGCTTCTGTTTTTCGAGCCGTGATGTACACGCGTTTCGCGCCAGCGCATAAGAAACCTTTAGCCATGTAGAAACCTAAGCCACGTGAGCCACCGGTCACCACACAGGTTTTTCCAGACATTGAAAATAATTGATCCAACATGTTTATTCTTTAAATTTTGTGTTTGTTAAAAAATAAGGTTAACAGGGAGAGTATGAGGAGCAAGTAAAGCAATGACGTTTACCGTCCATCATTTTTTGATACCCTTCCGAGTTGCTTTGGATAACGGCTAAAAAACCAGTGTGTTGATATGCCTATCCCAATAACATCATTAAGCACAAGGCTAAGGCTAGGGATCTCATTTCAAAGCTCAAAAAAGCTAGATCGAACTGTTCGCCCACAAATCATGTTCGTCACTGGCGTGCACTGTGACCGTTACGATATCGCCCACGGCATGATGAGTTTCGCCGTTTAGGTAAACCAGCCCATCAATTTCAGGAGCGTCTGCTTTACTTCTGCCAATCGCACCTTCATCATCAATTTCATCGATAATTACATCGATAGTTTTCCCAATTTTCTTGGTCAGTTTGGCAGTGCTGATTTTTGCTTGTAAGCCCATGAATTCAGCCAGCCTTTCTTCTTTGATTTCTGGTGGCACATGCCCTTCAAGTTGATTAGCCGGCGCGCCCTCTACAGGTGAGTAGGTAAACGCACCAACACGGTCGAGTTGTGCTTCATCGATGAATTCCAAGAGTTGTTTAAAATCATCGTCGGTCTCACCAGGGAAGCCCACAATGAAGGTGCTGCGAATGGTAATGTCTGGGCAGGTTTCTCGCCACATCTTGATGCGATTAAGCGTATTGTGAATCGCACCTGGGCGTTTCATCGCTTTTAAGATTTTTGGCGAGCCGTGTTGGAAGGGGATGTCCAAGTAAGGCAGTATTTTTCCCTCGGCCATAAGTGGAATAATGTCATCTACGTGCGGATAAGGGTAGACATAATGCAGACGCACCCATGGCGACTGCTTATCACCGATATCACCTAAGGCATGGCACAGGTCTATCATTTTTGTTTTGATAGGTTTGCCATTATGAAACGTGGTTCGATATTTTGTATCCACACCGTATGCGGAGGTGTCTTGCGAAATTACCAACAGCTCGTTAACGCCAGACTTAATCAATCCCTCGGCTTCGGCGACCACGTCATTGGCTGGTCTACTTACTAAGTCACCGCGCATCGAGGGTATAATGCAGAAACTACATCGGTGATTACAACCCTCTGATATTTTTAAATAAGCATAATGCCTGGGCGTTAATTTGATCCCCTGAGGAGGCACCAAATCTAAGTGAGGATTATAAGGCGCTTTATAGGGTAAATGCTCTTGCACCGCGCCTAAAACTTGGGCGTAAGCATGTGGACCAGAGACATCCAGTACACTCGGGTGTATATCTGTGATATCCGAAGCATTGGCACCCATACAGCCAGTTACAATAACTTTGCCGTTTTCATGTAATGCTTCGCCTATGGTGTCCAGAGACTCTTTCTTTGCTGAATCGATAAAACCGCAAGTATTCACCACTACCATATCGGCGTCTTCGTAACTCGGTGATATTTCATATCCATTGGTACGCAATTCGGTAAGAATTAGCTCAGAATCTACCAGCGCTTTAGGACAGCCCAAGCTAATGAAACCGATTTTTGGGGCAGGGGTTTGAGTTGTCATTTTGATAGACATAATTACCTCGTTGAGTATGCAGCGGATTATAGCCCAAGACACTATGTATGCGCTTGGTTTGTGACTAGTGTTTTGCGTAATGTGGCGTTAGAGTTAGCTTACTCAAATCAAAGACTGGTTAACGAATAATGCTGTCAATACAGTGCCAATATCTAATTCATACGTTGATCGCAAAGCATGAGTTGCCTCAGAGCTTTCTGGATCAATCTGAACGAATTTATGCACCATTATCGAAACATCTTGCTGACCTAGCGGTCGGCAAAAAAACCTTGATCGTTGGTATACAAGGTGTACAAGGTAGTGGTAAGAGTACTGCGGCTGCATTTTTAAACGTGATATTGCGAACTGAACACCAGCTTAAAGTTGTAACAACATCAATCGATGATTTTTACCTTAGTAAACAACAACGTGAACGCTTATCCAAGCAAGTTCATCCTTTGTTTAAGGTGCGAGGCGTTCCGGGGACACATGATACAGGCTTGCTAATGCAAGTTCTAAGCGCAATTAGGCGAGGGGAATCGTTTGAGTTACCTAATTTCGATAAAGCTATCGACGACCGTGCGTTAGATTTAACGCAGATTGACGGTGAGATTGATATTCTTATTCTCGAAGGTTGGTGTGTTGGATTAGGTCCTCAAGAGCCGGAGCGATTGAACGCGCCAGTTAACGATTTAGAGCGTTGTGAAGATAGAACACAAATTTGGCGGCGGACTGTTAATGCTCAATTAGAAGGAGAATACAGCCGGTTATTTGAGCAAATAGACTGTTTGATCACGTTACAAGCACCAGGTTTTGACTCGGTTTATAACTGGCGATTACAGCAAGAACAGAAGCTGATCGAGAATTTAAAACGAAATAATAGGTCCGTTGAGCAAACCTTGAACGCCGAACAAATCAAACGGTTTATTGCGCACTTTGAGCGACTAAGCCGTCATGCTCTCGAATCGATGCCCGCTAAGGCTGACTTTTTACTGAAGCTGAACGCCTGCCATAATATTGAGAGCTTAAGCGTGATAAAGCGATCGTAACTCAGCCGCGATAATCTCAAAGCCAGCTCTCAGCTTTTCGGTGGGTTGACCATAATTGATCCTCAAACATTGTTGTGTGTGTTTCCATTCTGGGTCGATATCAATAAAAAAGTCTTCACCCGGGATCACGAATACTTGTTTGGCCTTTAGGCGCGCGTATAACTCTTTGGTACTGATTGGCAAATCCTGGCACCAGAGCCACAAAAAGAAAGCGCCTTCAGGTTTGTGCATTAATACAGGTAAATCTTGGAATACGTCGTTAAACACATCGATAGCCGCATCTAACTGTTGACGGTAGAACGGCTTGATAATGTTTTCACTCAGATGTTCGATTTCACCATCTTCAATCATGCGGGTCATTAAGGCGGCGCCAACGCTATTCGGCGCCAAGGTAATAATGCCGCTCAATGCGCTGATTGTATTTGTAATGTCTTCGTTAGCGATGACAATGCCAGTACGTGCGCCCGGTAAGCCTAGCTTTGACAGAGACATGCACAACACCGTGTTTTCGTTCCATCTTAGTTCCGCGTCGGCATAAATCACATTGGGAAATGGCTGACCGTAAGCGTTGTCAATGATTAATGGAATAGTGTGTTTGCGCGCGAGCTCATCTAGCCTCGCCAGTTCGCGATTACCAACGACATTTCCTGTCGGATTCGTTGGTCGTGAAAGACAGATTGCGGCGATATCATCGCTAATTTCCAGTTCGTCGAAATTAACTCGGTATTTGAATTGTTTTTTGTCTAAGTGTTCGATGTTAGGGCGAAAAGAAGTAAACATATTCTCACTTAGTCCTGCATCAGCATAGCCCACATACTCCGGCGAAAGAGGGAACATGATTTTTCTAAAACTGCCATCGGGCATCTCACCAGCGAGTGCATTGAACAGATAAAAAAAGCTGTTCTGACTGCCATTGGTCAGCGAAATATTCTGTGGTCCAATGTCCCAGCCAAACTGTCTATTCAGATAGCCCGATAAAACTTCTCGAAAGCTCTGTTCACCCTTTGGTCCGTCGTAGATACCTACCATGCGCTCGAACAAGTTGTTCTCGATCAAACGTTCCATTTCTTTACCAAACAATGCCTGAGCTTCTGGTATAAATGCAGGATTTCCGCCTCCAAGCATACATAGGTCAGGATGGTCTGATGCATAGGCTTCGCCTAGATCAACCATTAATTGGTTAATGCCCGATTGTCGTGTGAATTTGGAGCCGAATTTAGATAACTTCATGGTCAGAATTAGCCAGCGCTATTTTATGCAACGATGTTGTTTGGAGAGCCTAGCAAAAAAGCTTCAACATTGTCGGCCAATATATCAGCTAATGCTTGCATCGCTTGCTCGCTCGCCCAGGCCGAATGAGGCGTTATAATCACGTTATTTCGATCAGCAATTGATAGTAGTGGCGAGCCATCAAGTGGTGGCTCTTGTGCTAAAACATCGAACGATATGCCGCCAATTTGATTGTTTTTGATAGCGTCGACAACGCTCTTTTCATCAACAATGCCGCCGCGTGCTGTGTTAATTAGAATTGCGTGAGGCTTCATCTTTTGCAACTCTTGTTGCGAAATCAAGTTTTCAGTCTCTGGCGTCAAGCTACAATGAACACTGATAATATCGGCCTCGCTAATCAGTTCTTCTGTACTTACTTGATCGGCAAAATCGCAAGATTTGGCGCTGCGGGAGGTATAGATAACACGCATGCCTAAGGCATTGGCTTTCTCAGCGGTCGCCTGACCAAGTTCACCGAGGCCGATAACACCAAATGTGGAATCGTGTAAATCATTCAAAGGATTGCCAAAAAGGCAAAATGAGGGGCTTGTTTGCCATTCGCCATTGATGACACTTTGTCGATAACTCAGAAGTTCTCTGCGCAAACAAAGGGCAGACATAATGACATGCTCGGCGACGGTTGTGGCGGCATAGCTGGGAATATTGCTTACCGAAACACCATGCCGTTTGCACGCTTGTGTGTCGATGATATTGAATCCTGTGGCTGATACAGCGATGTGCTTCACACTGGGGCAGGCACGTAATACATCGTCATCGATTTTGACCTTATTACTGATTAAAACATCGGCGCCCTTACAGCGTTCTATCACTCGTTCTGGAGGCGTAGAAGGGTAGTCGATCCACTCATGATTGATGCTTGGAGCTCTTACTTTAAATCGTTCTGGAAGACCGCCACGGTCTAAATAGACAATTCGTTTAGCGGTTGAATTTATTCTAATATTTTCTTGCATTTGTGCATTGTAGTGCAGTTGGTTTACAGCCCAAAATCCCTTACACTTCTCCACCTAAAATAAGATTAAAAAACGCTCCCAAGTGGTAACACTTGCAATCTGATCAGACTTCTTTGGAGGAAACGTGGCAGAACAACTTATCATTGCATTGGACCAGGGCACAACCAGCTCGCGTGCGGTTTTGTTTAACCATGATGCTGACATCGTTGATGTGTCACAGCAAGAGTTTACTCAGCATTTTCCCAAACCAGGTTGGGTAGAGCACGATGCGAACGAAATCTGGGATTCGCAGTTTTCTGTATTGCAAAAACTCGTTGCTCAAAATCAGTTAACACCGGCTGATATTGCGGCAATCGGTATCACCAATCAACGCGAAACAACGATTGTTTGGAATAAGGTTACTGGTGAGCCTGTTCATAATGCGATCGTTTGGCAAGATAGACGTACTGCGGCAAAGTGTGACGAAATATCTGCAGCTGGTTGGAAAGACACAATTCAGGAGAAAACTGGCCTGGTGATAGACGCCTATTTTTCAGCCAGTAAAGTTCAGTGGATTTTGGAAAACATCGAAGGTGCTCGTGAACAAGCTGAAGCAGGCGAACTGTTGTTTGGCACGGTCGATACATGGATTATTTGGAAGCTTACCGACGGCGCTGTGCATGCGACTGATCCTAGCAATGCAGCCAGAACCATGCTGCTAAACATAAATACGGGTGAATGGGACGCCGAATTACTCGAATTGTTTAATGTCCCACGCAGCATGTTGCCAGAGGTTCGTGATAGCTCAGCGGATTTTGGTAGCGTCAGTTTTCAAGGTTCAGAGGTAGCAATAGCCGGTGTCGCTGGCGATCAGCAAGCCGCGCTTTTTGGTCAAACCTGCTTTGAAAATGGCATGGCAAAAAACACCTATGGCACGGGTTGTTTTATGTTGATGAACACCGGAGCGAAACGTATCGACAGTGAATCAGGTTTACTAAGTACTATTGCCTGGTCGATGAATGGTGAAATTACCTATGCATTGGAAGGAAGCGTATTTATTGCGGGTGCGGCGGTTCAATGGTTACGTGATGAACTGGAATTCATAGAATCAGCAAGCCAGTCAGAGGAGTTGGCACTGGCCGCAAATCCTGAAAGTGACGTGGTCGTTGTGCCTGCATTCGCAGGCTTAGGTGCCCCTTATTGGGATATGTATGCACGCGGGGCGATTTTTGGCTTAACCCGAGATTCTGGTCGACCTGAAATCGCTAAAGCAACCTTGCAGTCGCTGGCCTACCAAATATTTGACGTGCTAAACGCTATGCAAATCGATAGTGGTATCGAGCTCAGTCAACTGAATGTTGATGGGGGCGCGATTGCCAACGATTTTTTAGCTCAATTTCAAGCAGATGTATTACAAAAGCCTGTAACGCGACCTAAAGTTTTGGAATCTACCGCACTAGGTGCAGCCTACTTGGCAGGCTTAAAAGTGGGCTATTGGAATATGCAAGATCTTACTCAGGTCAGAGAGATTGAGCGAGAGTTCGAACCGAAACTCGAGGTGGCCAAGATCCAAGCTTTGTTAAAACAATGGCATAAAGCGGTGGAGCGAAGTAAGCAGTGGGTCGAGACGGATGACTGAGCCAGATATCCAGGAGCTCCAGGTTAAGCTTGCATTTTTGGAAGATTCACTTAGCAAGTTGAGTGACGAATTTTTTATACAGCAACGCGAATTGGAAGATCTCAAAGCAAAATACGCCGGCCTCATTACTAAGATGCGTGGCATGCATAATAATGAGTCTGGCGCATCGGCAGCATCGGATGAGAGGCCACCTCACTACTAATTATTATCAACTGGATTGGCTAAGCCATTGAATTAGCGTGTAATTAAATTCACTAGAAACTACTGGTTGACAATTTCAAAACTACTGTATAAATTAACAGCATCAAGAAATACTTAGTAGCAAACACCATTATCGGAGATACCAATGGATGACAACAAACAAAAGGCGTTGGAAGCAGCGCTCACGCAAATTGAACGACAATACGGGAAAGGGTCGGTCATGCGTCTGGGGGACGACCCAAAGAATAGCGAGGCTATAGATGTAATTTCAACTGGCTCAATCGGCCTTGACGCGGCACTTGGTGTTGGTGGCTTACCGCAAGGCCGCATCGTCGAAATTTACGGTCCTGAATCGTCCGGTAAAACTACATTAACATTGGAATCTATCGCTCAGGCTCAAAAGAAAGGGTTGACCTGTGCCTTTATTGACGCAGAACATGCTTTAGATCCGGCTTATGCTAAAAAATTAGGTGTGGATATCGATAATTTACTCGTGTCTCAACCCGATACGGGTGAGCAAGCGTTGGAAATTGTCGATATGCTTGTGCGATCCGCGGCGGTTGGCATGGTTGTCGTTGATTCGGTGGCCGCGCTTACTCCTAAAGCCGAAATCGAAGGTGACATGGGCGATTCGCACATGGGTTTACAAGCGCGCTTGCTGTCGCAAGCATTGCGCAAGTTGACGGGTAATATCCAGAAATCGAATACCTTAGTCGTTTTTATCAACCAACTGCGCATGAAAATCGGTGTTATGTTTGGTAACCCCGAAACCACCACTGGTGGTAATGCGTTGAAGTTTTATTCATCAGTACGCCTCGATATTAGACGTATTGGTGCAATTAAGAAGGGTGACGAAATCTATGGTAATCAGACTCGAGTTAAAGTCGTCAAGAACAAAGTCGCGCCTCCATTTAAGCAAACAGAGTTTGATATCTTGTATAACCAAGGAATATCAAAAGAAAGTGAGTTGATCAGTATCGGTGTAGAGCACAATATCGTCGAGAAATCGGGTGCTTGGTATAGTTATGATGGTACTCGGATCGGCCAAGGTAAAGATAACGTGCGCGAATTTTTGAGAGAAAACACGGCAATGGCCGAAGAGATAGAAGCCAAGGTGCGGACAGCGCTAGGGGTCGGTGATAAGTCTTCTGAAGAAGAAGTGCCCGCTAAGGATGTAGAGGCTTAAATCTCGGAACTATTTCTTAATCGCTCGAGTTTCCAGTTATAAATAGGGTATTTTAATGATGAAGGGGTTAACGACAGTTGACTCCTTTTTTATGTCAGATAATTTACTCAATAAGTAATCGCGTACTATTTAGATGAATAAGCGTATTAAGAGTTTTCTTCTGGTAGATGGCTATGGGTTTAATCATCTGTTTAACCATGAAATCTGATTAATTCCTAAGCAGCCCGGAAGAGTATGAAAATCATTCAACCCTCAAGTCGTTATAAAGCAAAAACGCGGTCGAAGC
The DNA here is from genome assembly GCA_965230315.1 of Arenicella sp. Taxonomy (GTDB): domain Bacteria; phylum Pseudomonadota; class Gammaproteobacteria; order Arenicellales; family Arenicellaceae; genus Arenicella. Next base: position 848,089 of record CBDDKT010000002.1, on the reverse strand, counting down.
CTGATAATAATTCTCAGAGTGATTCCGCGCGGCAAGCATCTAATAAAATAGATCCAATTGTTAAATCTAAGCAAAGGGACTATCCATCGCAGGGCAGGAAATGGACTAAAGCCAAGCCTAATAGCATAGTGAAAAGGCAAGGGGCTGACCTATTATCTCCAGACCTTGATTCAAATAATGATGAGTTAGACTTTGATACAAGCAAATTGGAGGCGATGCCCAAAGAAGAACTGTCAACAGACATCAGGCGAGGAAAGAGAAGGAGGTCCGAATTACTGTCTGATAATCCTGGTGATTATTCAGGCCTGGTAATTGACCCAGAGAAAAAGGTGTTTAATGATCTATTCGCACGTGGTGTCAGATTATTAGCAATGCGTGAGCACAGCGTTAAGGAACTCACTGATAAGCTCTTAGGAAAATCCGACGACACCAATACGATATTTGCCGTTATCGATGAGTTAATGGAAAAAAAATACTTATCCGACGAACGGTTTACCGAAAGTTATATACGCGCTAGGGGTAATCGAGGATTTGGGCCAATTAAAATTAAGGCTGAATTAAAGAGTAAAGGAGTAAGCAGCACCTTAATTCAAGATTATCTGGATGAAAGCGCTGCTCAATGGTTTGATAATGCGCAGTCTCAATATCAGAAAAAGTATGGTGATGCCCCAATAAGCGACTATAATGCATGGACTAAGAGGGCTAGGTTTATGCAGAGTAGAGGCTTCACAATGGAGCACATTCATGTGACCGTGCCCAGAGTTGAATTTGATTAACTTTTAGCCTGATTGCGAGCCAACCAATATTGGTGATATAAGTAGCAGTCTGAAAGGAGTCGGATTTTGCTAGTTCCCTAACTATTTAAGAAGTGGCCCTCGGGGTTTTAGATCCAGCGAGGTGTAAGAGTTTGATTGCGTTATGAAAACAGCTGAATTAAGACAACGTTTCCTGAAATATTTTGAAGATAAGGAACATCAGAAGGTTGCGAGTAGCTCATTGGTGCCTGGTAATGACCCAACTTTACTATTCACCAATGCCGGTATGGTTCAGTTTAAAGATGTATTTCTTGGACAGGAAGATACGACTTTTACCCGAGCAGTAACGTCTCAACGCTGTGTTAGGGCAGGTGGTAAGCACAATGATTTGGAGAACGTAGGCTATACCGCGCGTCATCACACGTTCTTTGAAATGTTGGGAAATTTCAGCTTTGGTGATTATTTCAAGCGTGATGCGATCAAATTTGCCTGGGAGTTTTTAACCAAGGAATTGGGATTGCCCGAAGAGAAACTATGGGTCACGGTGTATGAGAAAGATCCCGAGGCTGAAGAAATTTGGCTTAAGGAGATGGGCATCAGCGAGGATCGTTTTTCACGTATCGGTGAAAAAGATAATTTCTGGTCTATGGGGGATGTTGGCCCGTGCGGGCCTTGTAGTGAGATTTTCTATGATCATGGCGCGCAATATTGGGGAGGCCCTCCGGGAACTCCTGAGGAAGACGGTGATCGCTACATAGAGATATGGAATTTGGTTTTCATGCAGTTTAATCGAAATGCTCAAGGTGAGCTATTACCACTTCCTAAGCCCTCTGTAGATACGGGAATGGGCTTAGAACGCATTGCTGCGGTAATGCAACACGTAAATAATAATTACGAAATAGATTTATTCGATAATTTAATCAAAAAAATCTGTGAGGTTGTTGGTGTTGATGATTCTAAGCATCATTCTGTTCGGGTAATCGCCGACCATATTCGATCTTGTTCATTTATGATCGCTGACGGTGTTGTGCCCTCAAGTGATGGAAGGGGCTATGTATTGCGTCGTATAATTCGCCGCGCTGTACGCCATGGTTATCAGCTGGGTGGGCAAACACCATTTTTCCATAAGTTGGTTAACGCGTTGGTCGATGAGATGGGCGATGCGTATCCAGAGTTGCGAGATAGGCAAACCATAATCGAGACAGCGCTTGAAAAGGAAGAAAAACGCTTTGCTGAAACGTTAGAGCAAGGCCTGAAAATATTTGAGGCAAAGACTCAGGAGGTTAGTAACAAAACCGTGCCTGGCGACTTAGTATTTCTTCTCTATGATACCTATGGGTTTCCTGCAGACCTCACCGCGGATGTGGCACGTGAGCGCGAATTAATTATTGATCAAGTAGGCTTCGAAGCATTGATGGAGCAGCAGCGAGAACGTGCTCGAGCCAGTAACAAATTTGCCGTCAAAGATAATGTTTCCATCCAAGTTGATAAAGCAACCGAGTTCATTGGTTATAACCATTTAAAAGGTCGTGGAAAGGTTTTAGCAATCCAGGTGGAAGGAGAAGCCACGCAACAAGCAGTTACCGGTGACGAGGTCATTGTGGTGCTTGATTCAACGCCATTTTATGCTGAGGGTGGTGGTCAGGTCGGAGATGAAGGTGTGTTAACTCGCGGTGATGACTCGTTAGTTGAAATCCGAGATTGTCGCAAGATGCCCAACGGCGCGTTCGTGCATATTGGCTCAGTTAAACGTGGGTCTATTGCTATTGGTGATGAACTGAATATTGAGGTAGACCCCGAAGCTCGTTTCGCGACGGCGGCAAATCACTCCGCGACACACCTACTTCACGCCGCCTTGAAAAAGGTGTTGGGTGATCATGTGCAGCAAAAGGGCTCTATGGTTAACCCGCAAAGACTTCGCTTCGACTTTTCACACGATGCACCGCTTGGGCAAGAACAAATTGCTGAAATAGAATCACTGGTCAATGCCGAAGTGTTCGGCCAACATAAAGTGGAAGCCGCAATAATGCCAATCGACGATGCCAAAGCAGCCGGCGCAGAAGCGTTATTTGGAGAAAAGTACGGCGATGAGGTCAGAACTATTTCGATGAGTGATTTTTCATTTGAACTGTGTGGTGGAACACACGTATCGAATACATCAGAGATTGGCATATTTAAGATTTTGTCAGAATCGGGGGTAGCCGCAGGGGTTCGTCGCATCGAGGCCGTAAGCCGGCGCGGTGCGGTTGAGTGGGCGAATGAACAGCAGTCTATACTGCGTTCGGTGTCATCGATATTGAAAACTGATCCAGCAAGCTTAGCAACGCGGATAGAGCAGATGCAGGCCAATATAAAAGCCTTAGAACAGGATAAGAAAAAGTTGCAGCAGATGATTGCTAGCGGAGCCGGGAGTCAGGACTTAGAATCTCAAATTGTTAAAGTGGGTAATATTGAAGTGTTAACAGCGGTTCTTGATGGTGCCGATAAGAACATGCTCCGTGAAACCATCGATAAATTTAAAGATAAACATCAGAGCGGTGTCGTGGTGCTGGGAGCCAATGTTGATGGCAAAGTTAAACTACTTGCTGGAGTCGCCAAGGGTATCTCCAAGAACTACCCGGCGGGCAAGATTATTCAACACATTACGGCGATAGCTGGTGGACGAGGCGGCGGCCGGCCGGATATGGCAGAAGGGGGAATACCGGATGAGGAAAATCTAAGTCGGTGCTTGGATGCGGTTGTACCTTGGGTTGAAGCTCAGAGTTAGAGGGGCTTCTTAACATTGAAGCGTGATGATATTTTAGATGCGCTATTAGACCGCTTGATCACTCAATTTTGCAACGATATGTAATGGAACAATAAGAGATGCAATACCCGCATTACCGAATATTTTATTGCATTTAACCCAATATCTGCATAATACGCGTGCCGGGGATTTACACAGGGCTCGAAACCATGTTTAATCGCGCTCGATCTTTAATGAGACAGACTCGGGCAAGCCCGAATACTAATGACTTTAATCGTAGAAAAATTTGGTGGTACATCGGTTGGCTCGGTTGAGCGAATCAATGCTGTTGCTGATCATCTGATAAAAAAACATCAACAAGGTGAAAAGCTGGTCGTAGTCGTTTCAGCCATGAGCGGAGAAACGAATCGTTTGATCGGCTTAGCAAATGACATTAGCGATGTGCCATCAGCCAGAGAGATGGATGTTCTACTGTCGACCGGAGAGCAGGTAACGATTGCATTATTGTCGATGGCCCTGCAAAAACGCGGTAACGATGCGCGTTCGTACACGGGGGGACAGGCTTCAATTAAGACAGATGACGTTCATTCCCGTGCGCGGATACTCGATATAGATGGCGCTAAAATTAGAGCAGATTTGGATACTGGGCGTATCGTTGTTGTTGCGGGTTTTCAGGGTGTAGACCATAGCGGAAATATCACCACGCTTGGTCGTGGTGGATCAGATACAACCGCAGTGGCGATTGCTGCTGCGATAAAGGCCGATGAGTGCCGTATTTATACCGACGTTGATGGTATCTACACAACTGATCCTCGTGTCGTTCCAAATGCGCGTCGACTAGAAAGTATTACTGCCGAGGAAATGCTCGAGTTAGCGAGCCTTGGTGCAAAAGTTTTGCAAACGCGTTCAGTTGAGTTTGCAGGTAAATACAAAGTTCCATTAAGAGTGCTGTCTTCGTTTGTCGAAGGTCCTGGTACTCTTATTACTTATGAAGAAGAGGGTAGTTCGATGGAAGCTCCGTTAATTTCAGGTATTGCATTTCAGCGCGATGAAGCCAAACTTACTATTCGAGGGATTCCCGACCACCCTGGGATTGCACATCAGGTATTGGGTCCAATATCCGATGCGCACATCAACGTTGACGTGATTATTCAGAATGCGAGTGCCAAAGGGTTTACCGATCTGACCTTTACGGTTCCGCGAAGCGACTATGAACCGTGCATGCAAATACTCAATAAGCTTGTCGCCGATTTAGATGCTCAAGATGTTAAAGGCGACAATGAAATTGCAAAAGTGTCGATAGTGGGGGTTGGCATGCGTTCACATACCGGTGTTGCAAACAAAATGTTTAAAACATTAGCGGATAACAACATCAATATTCAGATGATTTCGACTTCTGAAATTAAGGTTTCAGTTATCGTTGACGAGCGACATATGGAAAAGGCGGTTCAAGCTCTTCACGAAGCCTTCGAATTAGACAAGGTATAAATCCTATACACTATTATTAGATGCGAACTAATGTAAACTTTCAGTCATAAATATTGAACTTTTGCACCGTAAAGACCATAACTATCGTTGTTATAGGAACTGTGTGCGAAAAACTGTATTAAAGGCTAGAAATCCTATGTTTTTTCCCTATAATACGCGCACCTGTCTAGAGTAGGTTATTCTTAATAAGGTTGGTTTTAGGAGACACGCCTTATGTATAAGACAACTTACCCATGTGCGAAAAAATGGACGGGAACTGACTGGAGATCGTAATGTTAATTTTGACTCGACGTATTAACGAAACTCTCAATATCGGTGACGATGTTCAAGTAACTGTGCTTGGCATTAAGGGTAATCAGGTTCGTATCGGCATTAATGCCCCGCGCGACGTACCTGTTCATCGAGAAGAGATTTATCAAAGAATAAAGCGCGAAGAGCGTGGCGGCGGTGAAGGCCAAAGCGAACAAGCTGATGATTACAGTAGTGATCATGATTATCGTGGTGCTGACTATTTCAGCGACGATGATTCGGCTGGAAATAAATAGGTTAGAAAATGCCGATGGCTAAGTCTGAGGCATAGACAGAAAACGGAGAAGTGGCCGAGTGGCTGAAGGCGCTCCCCTGCTAAGGGAGTATAGGGTTTATAGCTCTATCGAGGGTTCGAATCCCTCCTTCTCCGCCATTTAACACTGGATGTGTTTTTCGAAGCACATCTGGAGTTAAATATTCATACTGAACTATTGGTCGACTAGTCGATTATCGACAGGCTGAAAAGATCAAAGTTCGTATGAAAAAGGCGTTGATTAATCTAAGTTAAACGATTAGTATCTCGCCCTCGATACGACATGCATCACGTCGTTACAAAAGCTTAAGCGCATGTAGCTCAGCTGGATAGAGTACCTGGCTACGAACCAGGCGGTCGGAGGTTCGAATCCTTCCATGCGCGCCAAATTATAAAAAAGCCTCGCATTAGCGAGGCTTTTTTATGCCGATTGGATACGGTCAATGAAAATTACTAGCTCGACGAACTCGTGGCTAATGATTTTGGACAAACAGCGACTATTCGCAGAGTGCCTCTTTTCAGTTTGTACTAAACATAGACGAGCCTCGCAATAGAAAGGTCTTGTTTTTAGAGCCGTGTGACGCGACCGACCGATTACTCAATTCGATTATCTATTCGTTACGTTCAGACGTAACAAAATTTTTCAAAGCAGTCCGTAATGACTCTATGTCTATGTCGGTCTAAGTAGTATCATCTCGTCCGAAAAAAATTCCAATCATAATGTCTGTTTAGTAGGGGCTGTATTGTGCTTAAAGCGTTATTGAAACTGATCGTAGAAAAAGACGGTTCAGATCTATATCTATCCTCGGGTGTTCAACCTTCAATGAAGGTGCAGGGTAAATTGTATAAAATCGGTAAGCAAACATTAAGCGGTGCTGATGTAGAGAAACTCGCGTTGGATGTGATGAACGCCGAGCAAGCAAAAGCATTTGAACAAAAACCGGAAATGAATTTGGCCATCGATGAGGCGGATATTGGTCGATTTCGAGTCAATATATTTCGTCAACGGAATGACATGGCGATGGTTATTCGAGTAATCAAAACAGAGCTGCCGAATTATAAGAATCTAGGTTTGCCTGAGAAGCTAACTGAACTTGTAATGGCTAAGCGTGGATTGATGATCTTCGTGGGTGGTACCGGCTCCGGCAAGTCGACCTCGTTAGCAGCCCTTATAGATCATCGTAATCAAACCCATGCTGGCCACATAATTACCATCGAAGACCCAATCGAATTTATTCACCCACATAAGCTGAGTATCGTAAACCAGCGTGAGGTTGGAGTTGATACGGATAGCTATCAAGATGCATTGGAAAACACCTTACGTCAGGCTCCGGATGTCATTTTAATTGGTGAAATACGCAACCGCGAAACCATGGAGCACGCATTGGCCTTTGCAGAAACAGGTCATCTATGCTTATCTACCTTGCACGCCAACAATGCTGACCAAGCTTTAGACCGAATTATCAACTTCTTCCCGGAAGAACGGCATAAACAGTTATTTACCGATATCTCACTTAATCTACAAGGGATTATCTCGCAGCGTTTGATTCCAACAATTGATGGTGGGCGCGCAGCGGCAGTGGAAATATTAACGGGCTCACCGCGCATTAAGGATTTGATCAAAGCGGGTAAGGTGACCGAGATTAAGGAAGCAATGGAGCTGTCAGAGACCTATGGCATGCAGACTTTCGATATGGCGCTATTAGACCTTTTCAACGAAGGGAAAATTAGTGAAGAAGAAGCGTTAAAGAATGCAGATTCACCAAATAACCTTCGGTTAAAGCTTAAAAATAGCAAAGGCTTCTCGTCTAATGCGACCTTTGAGCTCGAGGTGGAAGCGGAACCGGAAGAAAATGCAGAGGACGAACCTGAAGAACAGAACTTTGGGCAGGTGTTCAGTGCTGCCTGAGGCTTTAGCATTGAGTATTCGCCAGTGGGTTCACTAATTTAAGTGTGATTTATAGGTGCTATCAATAAAATAAATATTGATAAATTGTAAATTAGTATAAATCGAGTACCAGAGAGGGTCAGTTGCGATTAGTTTCGTTACTGGCCCTTTTTCATATTCACCTGAAAGCCGCATAATAGTTGACGTTATGACTATTTACTGTGTGAGTTTAAACGACATTTCGTCCATTTGAGATAGTCGAAAAATTGGCTGTTTTTTGTCTTTCTTTATATATGTCAGTCACTTATGCGACAAAAAAGTGCTGGTATCTGCTTTGAACATTGGTTAAGTTCCACTGGTCTGAAAACTCAGACACCTAAGCAGACGGGATATGGGTTTAGTCTGCTTTTACCCTACGAAACCTAAAATCAGGAATCAAAATGAGAATTAAAAATAGTATTCTTCGAAGTAGTCTATATGGGATGACGCTAGCAATGCTTTCGCAATCTGCTACTGCAATGTTGCCCGACACACAAGTGAGCGTCACAAGCGCTAAAACCACCAAAAAATCATACCTCGCTCAACCTCGTTTTATTGTGAAATACAAGAACAATGGTTTCCAGGCACAAACCAGTGCGGCGAGCGTATCATCAAAAATGTCGGCGATGTCCGGCAAGAAAATGAAGTATGTTCGCAAGATGGCAACCGGTGCTCATGTCGTAAAGTTGGACGGTTCAATGACCGCCAGTGAAGTCAAAAAAATGATTAACACTATGCAGGCCGATTCAAATATTGAGTATTTCGAGGAGGACCGCTTTTTACAAATTATGGCGACTCCTTCGGACCCTCAGTACAACAATCAATGGCACTATTATGAAACAACCGGTGGTTTGAATTTACCAAGCGCTTGGGATTCATCTACCGGTCAGGGCGCCGTTGTTGCGGTTATTGATACCGGAATTACGAATCATGTCGACCTTCAAGCAAACCTCTTGCCAGGTTACGATATGATCAGTGATACGGGTATCGCAAATGATGGAAACGGTCGAGATTCAGACCCGAGTGACACTGGTGATGCAACGGCAGCCAACGAGTGTCGTCCGAATACACCTGCTCGCACAAGTAGTTGGCACGGTACCCACGTCGCTGGCACGGTTGCGGCGGTTGCAAACAATGGTATTGGTGTCGCTGGTGTTGCGTATGATGCAAAAATTGTTCCAATTCGTGCGTTGGGCAAATGTGGTGGTCTTACATCCGACATCGCTGATGCCATGATTTGGGCGGCTGGTGGTAGTGTACCGGGCATACCAAATAATCCTAACCCGGCCGACGTGCTTAACCTAAGTTTGGGTGGGGCAGGGTCGTGTGACGCAACCTCTCAGGCGGCGATTAATCAGGCGGTTAGCTTAGGCGCCACGGTGGTGGTTGCTGCTGGTAACTCAGCCGAAAATGTATCCAATGCGACACCGGCAAACTGTAGCAATGTGATTAGTGTTGCCGCAACAAATCGTAATGGTGGTAGAGCTAACTATTCAAACTTCGGTAATTTAGTTGATCTTGCCGCACCTGGTGGTCAGCAAAATACCGGCCGATCAGACGGTGTTCTATCAACCTTAAACAGCGGTTCGGGTGCACCTGCCGGTGATATCTACGAATATTATCAAGGGACAAGCATGGCAACCCCTCACGTTGCTGGGGCCGCTGCCTTATTGTATTCATTGACTCCGAATATTTCTCCGTCTGCGGTCGAAAGCGTGCTCGAATCAACGGCTCGTAGCTTCCCATCATCCTGTAATGGTTGCGGTACAGGTATCGTTGATGCGGCAGCGGCGGTTGCCACTCAAACCTCGACGAACCCACCAACGGGCGACAATGAGCTTGCAAACGGTGTCGCCGAAACAGGTATTTCAGGTAGTTTGCGCAGTGAGACATTCTATACCATCGAGGTTCCTGCCGGCGCTGGTGATTTGAGTTTTAATATTAGTGGTGGCTCAGGCGATGCTGACTTATATGTGCGTTTTGGTGCTCAACCAACAACCTCTACCTACGATTGTCGTCCATTCCGTAACGGTAATTTGGAAACGTGCAACTTTGCTTCGCCGAGTGCTGGCACTTATCACGTTATGATACGTGGCTACGCAGCTTACTCTGGATTGCGTTTAATTGCGTCTTACACTGATGCAAGTTCTCAACCAGACAGCATTTCGCAATCAGGTATCAGCGGTTCACAGAATCAGTTCGTTGACTTTCAACTAGACGTACCAGCGGGTCAGTCAAGTGTTAGCGTGTCTATTTCAGGAGGCTCAGGCGATGCTGATTTATACGTTCGCTTTGGGGCAAACCCTACCACTCGCACCTATGATTGCCGACCATTCCGCAATGGTAACAATGAAACTTGTACCTTCAATACTGCTCAGGCAGGTACTTACTTCATCCGTTTACGTGGATATAGAAATTTCAGTGGAGTGACATTAAACGCTAGTTCGCAATAAGTTTTAGCGTAGTTTTTTGGAAGAGGCCATCTACGAAAGTAGGTGGCCTTTTTTAGTAATTATGGCATTCTAAAACAATGGCTATGGAGATAGAAATAACGTTGGATGATTTGAGTGATGGAAAAGTCGTTGCGTTATTGCATGAGCATCGTCAAGAAATGCTCAAACACTCACCGCCCGAGAGTGTTCATGCTCTCGACATAGATGCAATGAAGGCGCCGAATCTCATATTCTGGGTCGCGTTAGTGGGCGGTACCATGGCTGGGTGCGGTGCCTTAAAGCAACTAGATAAGAAGCACGCCGAATTGAAATCGATGAAGGTATCTGATGAGTTCCTTGGTACGGGAGTGGGGCGTGCTTTGCTAAGTTTTTTACTAATCGAGGCCAAAAACCGGGGGTATCAACGGCTTAGTTTAGAGACTGGTGTGATGGATGTGTTCATACCCGCTCGAACACTGTATCAGTCTGTTGGCTTTACAGAATGCGCGCCATTTGGTGATTACACTTTTGATGAACACAGTGTTTGTATGACATTAACACTGTAGCCGAAACCATAATCCTTAGCGTTAAACTGGTAATAGATCGTTTTACAGATGACCCAAATTTTTGAAGAATTAGACTACCAGAAAACGCCCTTAGGCGACATTAGTCTGCGCAAGCGCACTGAGCCCAGGCTAGATAATATCTTGGTCTATGAGGTCAAGCTGGGAGACGAATTTTTGATGTCTAGCCTGTTTGTCGAAGCCGAGCAGCAGCTCTCTACACTTGGTTTAGCGCAGTTAGAGAAAAACGGTCATCAGCGAAATCTTAACGTCGTCGTAGGCGGGCTTGGTTTAGGTTATACCGCATTAACAGCGCTTCAAGCCCCCAGTGTTGCTCGTCTCAGAACAATCGAGGTGATGGCGCCGGTTATACGCTGGCATCGACTAGGATTGCTGCCAGTTGGAAGAGAATTGGCGGTTAATTTGAAGAGTGAGCTTGTTCATGGCGATTTCTTCGCCATCGCAACTGACGACAAAGCCGGCGTGCTCGATGAAACCCAAGTACATGCCATTCTGCTGGATATTGATCACTCCCCAAGTCATTGGTTGAATGAGGGTAATAGACGCTTCTACAATTATGAATCCCTGCTAAAAATGAAAAATAAAATTGTCGATGGTGGGGTGTTCGGTCTGTGGTCGAATGAACGTCCGGAAGCTGAGTTCACTGGGTTGTTAAACCAGGTATTTCGCGCCACTGAGGAACACGTCATTTCTTTTCCCAACCCTTATTCCGGCGAGGAGTCTATTAACACTGTGTATCTCGCCACTGTTTAAATATCAATTCGCTCTTCTTCAGCCGCTTCAACGCCGAAGGAAAGTTCTCCACTGGTATAAGTAGTGCCAAATGTTTTACTCAATGTTGCCACTTGACGCACCGCAGACAGTAATTGATTTTTAGTCAGCTCAGCCATTGGATGAATATACGTCGAGAATAATACGCCATTGCCAATCGCATAGCGTGCATCGAGAGCAAGATGGTAATTGGATACTAACGAAGCAATAATTTGTTGGTCTGACATGTTCCCAGCTTCTATGACAGGAGATACCAGACGCATTCTATTAGCTCTGGCGTCTGATACCATGGTGATCGTTACACCGTCGTAGATAAAACTAAGATTATTATCTGAGCCTTGAGTGTCTTCCACTAACTCTTTGATAATATTAGCCATTTCAGTCTGAGTCATCACTTCTCGAGATGTCTTTTCTGGTTCAGACAGAGGAGGTGCGCTGTCTTCTGATTGAGCATGCGCGTAGCTGCTCCAAAATATCAATGCGCTTACAAGTAGCGTTGCCAATTTCATAGTAATTATCCCGATTGCTTGAGTGAACTGATGCTCGTTGTTTGAGGCGTGCGTGTTAACATAGACCTTTATCAGTTACGGTCGATTACAAGTCAATGAAAATTCATGTTTTTTGCGTCGGTGGAACCATCGATAAAGTTTATTTTGATGCTAAAAGTAAATACGAAGTTGGTGCGCCCGCGATTGCCAAAATGCTTCAGCAAATAGCGGTTAATTTGGATATCGAAGTAACCTCTTTAATGGCCAAAGACAGTCTGGAAATGACTGATGAGGATAGGGCGGTTATTGCTAAAGCGGTGGCAAATTGTGAGGCGAATAAGATAATAATCACCCACGGAACCGATACCATGCCCGAAACAGCGAGATTTCTCGGCAACCTTAGCGACAAAGCTGTGGTGTTAACCGGTGCACTAGCACCCGCTATCTTTAAGGATAGCGATGCTCTGTTTAATGTGGGCGGGGCCCTTGCTGCGGTGCAAGCACTGGAAACGGGTGTCTATATAGTGATGAATGGTGAACTATTTGACGCAATGAACGTGCGAAAAGATGTTGAGAACAATTGCTTTAGGAGTTTGAGCTAATCATACAGTCTCCATCTGTTCAGAGGTGTCAAACGATAGCGTGACTGTTTCTGACGTTTGGCCTCTAGGTTACCTCTAGGTTATTCTGAAACGCCGGTTTAAATAGACTGAGATATGGAAACGGCCGCTTACGCGGCCATTTCTCTTGGGATAACACTGGAAACCCAGAATCAGGAAACCAATAATTTATTCACGAGCTTTACGTAATTAGCTGGATCTTTTATTTGAGCCCCTTCGCTGAGGGCGGCCTGATCAAATAGAACCTGAGCCCAGTCAGAAAATGAGTCGCTTTGCGCGTCAAGTTGTTTAATCAGCGCATGATCTGGGTTTAGCTCCAGTATTGGTTTGCTGGTCGGCGCATCTTGTCCCATTGCCTTCATAATGCGCTCCAGATTCGCTCCCGGATCATTTTCATCAGCAACTAAACACGCTGGTGACTCGGTAAGACGGTTGGTTAACCGAACTTCTTTAACCGAGTCGGCAAGCACTTCCGTTAGTTTGTCAGTGACAGAAGAAAGCACTGCTTTGGCTTCTTCATGCTCTTTTTTCTCCTCATCGGACAATTCTAAGTCACCTTTAGTCACCGACTTAAGTGGCTTTTCATTGTGTTCCATAAGACTGTTCACTAGCCATTCGTCTACCGGGTCGGTTAGCAGCAATACTTCGATACCCTTCTTGGAGAACATCTCAAGATGAGGTGAGCCCTTCGCCGCTTCGTAACTTTCTGCTGTGATGTAATAGATCGCCTCCTGGTCATCGGACATGCGTTCCACATATTCATCAAGCGATACCGACTGTTCCTCATTTCCGTTATGTGTACTGGCAAAGCGGAGCAGAGGCGTAATATTGTCTTTGTTGGCGACATCTTCGACGATGCCCTCTTTAATCACCTGACCAAATTCAGACCAAAAGCCTTGATAAGTATCGGCTTCATCTTTAGCTAAGCGTTTGAGCTCATCTAATATGCGCTTAACCGCACGGCCTTTTATTTTCTTTATATCCCGGTCGCTTTGTAAAATCTCTCGCGATACGTTCAATGGTAAATCTTGCGAATCGATCACACCTTTAACGAATCGCAAGTAGTTTGGCATCAGGTGCTCGGCATCGTCCATAATGAAAATTCTTCGAACATAAAGTTTAATGCCTTTCTTATTGTCGCGATTCCATAAATCGAACGGCGCCTTCTTTGGAATAAATAACAAGGACGTGTATTCCATGTTGCCTTCGACTTTGTGGTGTAGGGTGGACAACGGAGGTTCCATGTCATAGCTCAAGCCTTGATAGAAACTTTGATATTCCTCATCCGTGATTTCTGACTTTGGACGTGCCCATAAAGCCGTGCCAGTGTTGACGGTTTCAAGCTCAGCTTCAACACCTTCCTGAGGATTGCCTTCATCGTCTAATGGCACAGACCCCAACATCTTTATTGGTAATGAGATATGTTCAGAATATTTATTGATAATATGTTTTAAACGAAAATCCTCTAAGTATTCTCGTTCATCTTCGCGGAGATGAAGCGTGATCGACGTTCCCACGGATTCTTTTTCAGATTCTCCAATAGTAAACTCTCCTTTCCCATCGGATTCCCAGAGCACAGCACTTTGTTCGCCGGCTCGGCGACTGAGTACAGAAACCTTATCGGACACCATAAACACAGAATAGAAACCAACCCCGAACTGTCCAATTAGACTAACGTTGTCGCCTTCCTCTTTACTTGCCTCGATGGCCTGCATGAATTTCTTAGTGCCCGAGCGAGCGATCGTGCCAATATTGTCGATCATCTCCTCGTGATTCATGCCAATGCCGTTATCACTAATAGTCAGTGTACCTGCGTCTTTATCGGTCGTGATTGTAACAGCCAGTTCTTCATCATCATTCAGCAGAGATGCGTTTGTAAGCGCCTCAAAACGACGCTTGTCTATTGCATCTGAGCTATTGGAGATCAATTCGCGCAGAAATATCTCTTTCTGGCTATATAGAGAATTAATCATTAAGTCCAAAAGCTGACTAATTTCGGTTTGAAAGGCGTGAGTTTGTGGTTTGCTCATAGTGTTAATAACAGGGTGTTGATAATGTTTGTTAATGTGGTGTTTTATAGGGATATACACCTTAGATTTCAAGCGAATAAAAATAACCTTTTTTTTGAACTTTTTGTTGACGACATTCGGTAGTCTGAGTATAGTCGCGCCTCAATGATTTACAGCGTCGTTCGCTTTTAATTCCCAAGAACTGCAGAGCAGAGATTTCTCTGATTTGAGGTTCGAAAGCGATGAAATGACACACCGTCGGGGTGTAGCGCAGTCTGGTAGCGCATCTGGTTTGGGACTAGAGGGTCGGGGGTTCGAATCCCTCCACCCCGACCATTTATTTTGCTAAATCGTTGGTGGCTAGATTGCGTATTAAGGAAGGGGTATTGTCCATCCTTGATTGTTTAATGCTCATTTATCGGCTTAATGACTCTGTGTTGAGTATTAGTTGATAAGATTATGGGTCAATTAATGTCACCAAGTTTTTGAATAGATAGATGTTTTTGTTGGTTGAGTGCCCGTAGCTCAACTGGATAGAGCAACGGCCTTCTAAGCCGTAGGTTACAGGTTCGAGTCCTGTCGGGCGCGCCATTGACCTAGTCGGCTGTAAAGAATTGAGGTTGGTAGAATCCTTTCAATGGATTAAACTAATCGGTGTGATACCGGTGATCGGTAAAACGATTACGAACTGCATGGTGATTGTAGCTCAGTTGGTAGAGCCCCGGATTGTGATTCCGGTGGTCGTGGGTTCGAGCCCCATCAGTCACCCCAGTTTGTTCTTTCTATTAATAGAAAGGCGAAAGTTTGGTGTAGGTATTCATCATTTACGATAGTCTTAAATCGTGTTGTGCGAAAGTGGCGGAATTGGTAGACGCGCTGGATTTAGGTTCCAGTGTCTTACGGCGTGAGAGTTCGAGTCTCTCCTTTCGCACCATTTAAGATGAGTTCATAAATAGCCACTGCTCTCTATATGGATTTAGAGACTTATTAAGCGCCTCATTCTCTCGGTAGTTGGGCCTTTTGGTCATCATTGGATTAGTCCAAAGAATTGAGTAACTCCCATATTGTTGCGGCAAAATACAATATCTGCTTTTTTTCGTGCTAATCGACTGGTTTTCTCTGGCAATACATTTTGTCTGGGCAGGGCTTAGTGGTAGAATGCCGCCCCTAATTGTGTCGCGGCTATATTCCAGATCGTGACAAAACAAGAATAATCTGACATTTAAATACGAGTAACACATGCAAGCGTCTGTTGAAAAAACCAGTGCCATTGGCCGTAAATTGAGCGTGGTCGTAGCGGCCGAAAAAATCGAAACCGCGGTGCAAGGTCGTTTAAAACAGCTTTCTAAGCGCGTGAAAATTCAAGGTTTTCGTCCAGGAAAAGTTCCTATGAAAATCGTTGAGCAACAATATCGTGGTACTGCGACAAACGATGTTTTGGGTGAATTGATCCAAACCAGCTTACAAGAAGCGCTAGAAGGTCAAGACGTAGTACCCGCGGTTCAGCCAGATATTATTCCAGATGCGCCCGTAGAGAAGGGCAAAGACTTTGCATACACGGCTAGCTTTGATGTTTACCCAGAATTTGAAAAGTTGAACCTTGAAGGCGTTAAAATTTCAAAGCCAGAAAGTGAAGTGAGTGAAGCAGACGTTGACAAAGTCATTGAGAACATGCGTAAGCAGCAACTTACGTGGAAAGAACTAAAACGAAAGTCAAAGAAAGGTGATCGAGTCTTAATTGATTTCGTTGGAACGGTTGATGGAGAAGAGTTTGATGGTGGTAAGGCAGACGACTATCCAATGATTCTTGGCGAAAACCAAATGCTCCCAGACTTTGAAAAGGGCGTTAAAGGTATGAAGGCTGGTGAATCTAAAGACGTTGAAGTCACTTTTCCGGACGATTATAACGAAGAGCTCGGTGGTAAAACCGCGATCTTTAAGATTGATGCAAAAACAGTTTCAGAACCAGTTTTGCCAGAAATTGATGAAGAATTTATCAAAAATTTTGGAATCGAAAGTGGTGAGGAAGCCGAGCTAAGAGCAGAGGTGAGAACTAACCTCGAAACAAATCTTGAAGGCCAGTTAAGTTCGACACTGCGCCAGCGTGCATTTGATGCCCTTTTAGAGCAGAACGAAACAGAAATGCCTTTAAAAATGGTGCAAGAAGAAGCGGGTCGTATGGTGCAAGAGCAAAAAAACCAAATGCTTCAGCAAGGCATTGACGCCAAAATGTTAGAGAATTTTCCGGACCCAGAGTTTGATGTATTAAAGCCTCAAGCAGAAAAGCGCGTAGCGCTTGGTTTGTTGATGATGGAAATCGTTCGAAAAGAAGATATTAAACCTGACGAAGCGCGCGTAAATGAGCGTATTGAGAAAATGGCGTCATCCTATGAAGACCCTGAGCAATTCATCGAATACTACAAAAGCAATCAGCAAGCTTTGGCGCAAGTCCAGTCTATTGTGCTAGAGGAACAGGTCGTTGACTTTTTGATTGAAAAAGCCGACGTTGAAATCGAAAACGTCGATGCGGCCACCTTGTTGAATATGCAATAATATTCAGCGTGCTCCAAATTAAAAAAGCCGGTTGAGCTTACTCAGCCGGCTTTTTTTATGCCTTGAATTGGCCAGAACGCTTATCTACGCTGCTCGCTCAAACGATAACATAGGACTGGATCTAAGTTTTCATGTCGTTTGGTTTAATGAATAACGTATTAACCGACTAGAATAACGCATTAACCGACCAGTTGTTTCCGATCTATTTTGATTTTGTTCAAGGTGGTCTATTGATTCAATAAATTTCATCTCCACATTCTTTTGTAGGCGGTTCGCGCTATACTGCGTATATACAAATTCTAAACCCCAAATGCCGGGTGATTTTAACTAAACTAAACAACATGAATAACTTTCCGAATTCGATGATTCAAACTCCTTATGGTAACGCGCCTTATGACAATGGCGCTGATTCTGGTGCTTCCTTGGTAAATAATCCTCAAGCTGCGGGTGGCTTGGTGCCAATGGTTGTTGAGAGTTCAGGCCGTGGCGAACGTGCCTATGATATATATTCTCGTTTATTAAAAGAACGAGTTATTTTTCTAGTTGGCCAAGTTGAAGACTATATGGCCAATTTGGTTGTCGCACAGTTGTTGTATTTGGAATCAGAAAACCCGGATAAAGATATCAGCCTATATATTAATAGTCCTGGCGGTTCTGTGACCGCTGGTATGGCTATTTATGACACCATGCAGTTCATTAAGCCAAAAGTAAACACGGTGTGTGTTGGTCAAGCAGCGAGTATGGGGGCACTATTGTTAACCGCTGGTGCGACGGGTAATCGTTTTGCATTGCCACACGCGCGTATTATGATTCATCAGCCACTGGGGGGATATCAAGGGCAGGCGACCGATATTGATATTCACGCCAAGGAGATCCTGCGTATTAAAGAAGAGCTTAATGAAATACTCGCTAAACACAGCGGTCAGAAGTTTAAAAAGGTTGCCAGTGATACCGAGCGAGACAATTTTATGAGCGCTGAAGAAGCAAAAGAATATGGCTTAATTGATGATGTGATTGAGCAGCGTCCAGCATAAAACCAATCTTTTGAGCGTAATAAAAAGGCCGCAAATGCGGTCTTTTTTTATGACAAAGACGACAATTAATCATGGAAAATTATGAAAACTCTGATCATGGCTTCAGCTTTGATGCTGTTAATTATTACTCAATTGGTCTATGCACAAAACGACGAAGTTTACATTGATGTGCGAACTTGGGTAGAGCATAAAGTGAACAATATTGAAGGAGATACCCGTATTCATGTCTCGGAGATAGTCGAAGGCGTAAGTGAGCAGTTTCCTGATAAACAAACACCCATTCGATTATATTGTGAACGTGGAGTGCGTGCAGAGACGGCGTTGCAAAAGCTGAAAGCGGCGGGTTACCTGAATGTGAAAAATCTCGGTGGCATCGATGACGTCAGAAAATCCAGGTTCTCTGATGCCGAAGACGGTTGATTTGAGCTTGCGAAATTAGACTCTTTAGTTTGATTCTGACGTGCTCTATGGCTTGAATTTGATGGTCGATGGGACTATGTAAGTTAAATATCGATAAACTTGATCTAAATAGGGTTTCAGAGCAGCAATATGCCAGTATTATCGATTTATTGTGGACTTTAGTTAGGTTACAATTTGATGGCGAAACGTCTAAATTTGACGTTAAATGAATGATTTAAGCCGTTTTTACGGCGTTTTAGGGGCACGTATGAGTGACGACAATAAAAGTAACGATGATAACAAGCTACTTTATTGCTCTTTTTGTGGCAAAAGCCAGCACGAGGTTCGCAAGTTAATTGCTGGTCCATCTGTGTTCATCTGTGATGAATGTGTGGATCTTTGCGAAGACATCATTCGTGAAGAAGCCATTGAAGATGTTTCAAAGGCCGAAGAACAAGAAAAATACCCAACCCCTGCAGAAATCCACGCTGGTTTGGATGAATACGTTATCTCGCAAGAGGGTGCCAAAAAGGTAATGTCCGTTGCTGTGTATAACCATTACAAGCGCATTCGTGGCCAAGACGATAAGAATGAAGCCGATATTGCCAAAAGCAACATCTTACTTATCGGCCCCACTGGTTCGGGTAAAACGTTGTTAGCCGAGACCTTAGCCAGACAATTGAATGTGCCTTTCACCATCGCCGATGCCACCACGCTTACAGAGGCTGGTTACGTTGGTGAGGATGTTGAGAATATTATTCAGAAGTTGCTGCAAAAGTGTGACTACGATGTTGAAAAAGCAGAGCGCGGAATAGTTTATATCGATGAAATAGACAAAATATCTCGCAAAGCGGATAACCCATCAATTACCCGTGACGTTTCCGGGGAAGGTGTTCAACAAGCACTACTCAAGTTAATTGAGGGGACCACAGCCTCAGTTCCACCACAAGGTGGCCGCAAGCATCCGCAACAAGAATTTCTGCAAGTTGATACACGCAATATTCTATTTATTTGCGGAGGCGCATTTGCAGGGCTAGACGCGATTATTCGTGACCGTTCTGAAAAAAGTGGTATTGGTTTCGGCGCGCAGGTGCACAGTAAAACCGAAAATTTATTCATTGCTGAACATCTGAAGAAATTAGAGCCTGAGGATTTGGTTCGTTATGGCTTGATTCCCGAATTTATTGGTCGTCTCCCAATTATTGCAACATTGCAGGAATTAGATGAAGACGCGTTGATGACAATTCTGACTGAGCCGAAAAATGCGCTGGTTAAACAGTATCAGCGTTTATTAAAACTTGATGGTGTTGACCTGGAAATCCGAGAAGATGCGTTGCGTGCGGTCGCCGAAAAAGCGATGGCTCGCAAAACCGGTGCTCGAGGCCTCAGGTCTATTCTCGAGAATGCTCTGCTTGATACCATGTATGAATTACCCTCTAAAGAAGGCGTCAAGAAAATATCCGTTGAAGCGAGCACGATTACCGAAGGCGCTCGCCCCCTCTATATTTATGAAGAACAAGAGGCCGAGAAGTCTGCTTAGCTTGTTTATTGAGCCAGGTGGCATAACCGACGCTGACTGTTTGGCGCTCTGTGTAAAGGTGTGTAAGCGTTAAACCTTTGCCCTTGAACGTATCGCGTTTTAATCACCTGTTTATAGATTGACCGTGGTTGAATCGTCGAAAAATATTCTTATATAGGTTAGTTACCAGAGTCGGCGTGGTTGCCTTGTAAAGTGCCGACGCAATAGAATGAATGCAGCAATATGTTAACACTCGCAATATTCCGAAGGTCGCGAGATTATTAAACGGCTGCAAATGTAAAGTATTCATATCTGTTTTCACCCTTTCCAGATATGTAACTTTGAAATCACTAGTTTGAAGATTAATAATGTCAGAAGAAACCATCGTAATTGATTACACGACACCTTTCCCACTATTGCCGTTGAGAGACGTAGTGGTGTTCCCTCATATGGTGATTCCGCTTTTTGTTGGGCGCAAAAAATCCATTGCTGCATTAGAAATGGCGATGGAGAATGGCAAACAAATTGCCTTAGTAGCACAGCACGATGCCGCACTCGAAGAGCCTAATGCCGATCAAATATACGAGGTCGGCGTGTTGGCAAATATATTGCAAATGTTAAAGCTCCCCGACGGTACGGTTAAGGTATTAGTCGAGGGAAAACAGCGTATTCATTTGCAGAAGGTCTTCGAAGAAGAATGCTTCTTAACATTGGCCGCGCCTCTAAATACCGTCGATGTTGAGGCTGGAGAATCTGACGTTGCTTTACGTACCTTAATTACTGAATTCGAAAGCTATGGCAAAATCAATTCTAAGGTTGCTCCGGAAGCATTAGGTCAACTAAAAGAAATCGCTGATCTTGACCGATTGGTAGACACCATTGCCGGCTTTATTGACCTTAAATTGGATGATAAGCAATATTTGTTAGAGGCCGACGATTTAACCGAGCGTCTGGATCATGTCTTATCGTTTATGGAGTCTGAATTGGATATGCACCGCGTAGAAAAGAAAATTCGTGGTCGTGTCAAAAAGCAGATGGAGAAAAGTCAGCGCGAATACTATTTGAATGAGCAAATGAAAGCTATTCAAACAGAGCTTGGCGAATCCGAAGAAGGGCAGAGCGAACTCGACGAGATTCAAGCGAAAGTTGATGCCGCAGGCATGAGTAAAGAAGCCAAGGAGAAAGTGGATTCTGAAATCAAGAAACTCAAAATGATGTCGCCCATGTCGGCCGAAGCCGCTGTTGTTAGAAACTACATCGATTGGGTGGTACAAGTACCCTGGAAAAAACGATCAAGAGTTCGTAGCGATATTACTGCAGCGAAAACAATTCTCGATGAGGATCATTTTGGCTTAGAGAAGGTGAAAGAGCGTATTCTTGAATACCTTGCTGTGCAACAGCGATTAAAGAAGATGAAAGGGCCTATTCTGTGTTTAGTTGGTCCTCCGGGTGTTGGTAAAACATCGTTAGGCAAGTCTATCGCTAAATCCACCAACCGCAAGTTCATTCGTATGTCCTTGGGTGGTGTACGAGATGAAGCAGAAATTCGAGGTCATAGGCGTACTTATATTGGTTCGATGCCGGGCAAGATAGTGCAAAACATGTCTAAGGTTAAAACCAAGAACCCGCTGTTTTTGCTTGATGAAATTGACAAGATGGCGGCTGATTTCAGAGGCGATCCAGCCTCCGCGATGCTGGAAGTGCTTGATCCTGAGCAAAACAATACCTTTGCTGACCATTACCTTGAAGTCGATTACGATTTATCAGAAGTGATGTTTGTGGCCACCTCAAATAGCCTTGATATTCCAGGTCCGCTACTGGACCGTATGGAGGTTATTCGTTTGGAAGGTTATACCGAAGACGAGAAGCTTAATATCGCGATGCGATATTTGCTGACCAAGCAAAAAGAAAATAATGGTTTGCGTGCGTCGGAAATAGACATAGAGTCTGGAGCCGTGCTTGATATCATTCGGTATTACACTCGAGAAGCCGGTGTGCGAAGCCTTGAACGAGAAATTGCCAAGATTTGTCGAAAAGTGACTAAGCAATTGGTGATGGATGGCGAACTTAAGAAAGTAACGATCAGTGCCAGTAATCTCGATGAGTATTTGGGTGTGCGGAAATTCAGTTTTGGCCTTGCCGAAGAAGAGAATCGCATTGGCCAAGTCACTGGCTTAGCATGGACATCGGTAGGTGGTGAACTATTAACCATTGAATCGGTGATTGTTCCGGGTAAAGGCAAACAAACGTACACCGGTAAACTCGGTGATGTTATGCAGGAATCTATTCAAGCGGCGGTCACCGTCGTACGCTCTCGAGCGAATGCTTTAGGTATTGAAAAATCATTCTTCTCTGAGCAAGATTTTCACGTGCATGTGCCCGAAGGAGCAACACCTAAAGATGGTCCAAGTGCCGGTATTGGCATGTGTACCGCAATTATTTCAGCGGCGACTAATATTCCGGTTAAAGCCGACGTGGCAATGACTGGTGAGATCACTTTGCGTGGCGAAGTGTTGCCAATAGGTGGTCTGAAAGAAAAGTTGCTGGCGGCCCATCGTGGTGCAATCAAAACCGTGATTATTCCCCACGAAAACGAAAAAGACCTGGTGGAAATTTCGGATAATATTAAAGCGGATTTAAAAATTGTTCCGGTTAAATGGATCGACCAAGTGTTGGAAGTTGCATTAACAAAAATGCCAAAAGACAGTGCTTCGACTGACGGCGGGGAAGAAGTTGTTGCAAAAAAGGAAAAAAATCAGGACGAAAAACCAGCCGCTCGTCATTAATAAATAGATAGCTATGTGATGTTCCTAATGAGCATCGCATAGCCCTCATTTTAGTTTCTCAGAAACTCTCTATATAAATCAATATGATCTGGCATTTCTTTGAAACCTCGGATTAATTATTGGACACCTGTTAAACGCCTGAAACCCGCATAAATACTGGCTTTGATAGGAAAAAAACTTATAAGTCAATATTGTTTTTTCTGAGTAAAAAGACCATGATACGGGCTGTGGTGAGGATGTAGCCAAGCAACAAGTTTTTAGAATAAGTTGTAATCGTTATGTAATGCACTACTTACTTAACCAAATCGGGTTGTGGCTAGTTGTTAGTTATTAATCCAATCAGGGAGCGAGGAAAAGCGGTCGCTATTGATTCGATATCGAAAGCTTAAATTTAGTATCTTAGTTCTAAGTTTCCTGATGCCATTTATTGAAGACGCGTCCCGAATGCGTTTCAAATAATATAGATAAATACAAAACCTAATACATTGAGGAAAAAAGCGTGAATAAATCAGAATTAATTGATCTAGTAGCCGAAAAAGCGGACATTTCTAAATCTACTGCGGGCGAAGCGCTAGATGCTGTTTTAGAAGGAATCACAGGCGCATTGAAAGCGGGCGACAGCGTTACTTTCGTAGGCTTCGGTACTTTCTCTGTAAGCGCTCGAGCTGCACGTGATGGTCGCAATCCACGCACTGGTGAAACGATCAAAATTGCTGCATCAAACTTGGCAAAATTTAAAGCTGGTAAAGCTTTAAAAGATGCATTAAACTAGCGCCGCTTCGGAGGGCTGACCTGTAGTTTCAGGTCTTAGGTATGTGCTTAAAAAGCCATAAAAAAACTTTTTAGAATCTTTTTGAAAAGTTGCTTGCAAGCTGCCAAAAAATTGGTATTATCGCCCTCCAAATTGAGTAGCTCCAAGGCTTTATAAAAAAAGCAATACTTTAAAGCAGGAATTATTTCTGGTAAAAGAGTCGGAGTTGCTTAGCTAGAATTTGGGTGCTTAGCTCAGTTGGTAGAGCATCGCCCTTACAAGGCGAGGGTCAGAGGTTCAAGTCCTCTAGCACCCACCAAGCTTTTTAAAAATGCGGAGCGGTAGTTCAGTTGGTTAGAATACCGGCCTGTCACGCCGGGGGTCGCGGGTTCGAGTCCCGTCCGCTCCGCCATTTTTTAAAAAATCAAAAAAGACGACCACATCGGTCGTCTTTTTTTTTGCAAGAAATAACCAGCCTTATAACTCATCGCACATCGCTTGCTATTCACTACCCTAAAGCTAGAAATTCTATCGGTGTTTGCACACTATTTTTCGGCTAGATTTAATGCTTTCTCATCAAGCTCCGAACTTAGTGCTATCGTAACGGATTAGGTTTTGATGACCGCCACAAAATAGATTTAATTTACTGGAGATTGGAATGCTTGTAAGCGCGTTAATCTATCTACTCGCTGCGGTTGTTGCCGTACCCGTCGCTAAGCGACTCGGCTTAGGCTCTGTCTTGGGCTATTTGATTGCAGGCATTATCATTGGGCCAAGTGTGCTCCACCTGGTTGGAGATCAAACAGACGTGATGCATTTCGCTGAATTTGGCGTTGTAATGATGTTGTTTCTGGTCGGGTTAGAACTTCAACCAAGTCGCCTTTGGAGTTTACGCAAATCAATCTTGGGCCTCGGAGGATTGCAGGTTTGTTTTACTGTGATGTTTATCACACTGCTAGTCTGGTGCATCAGTGAGACTGTGTGGCAGCTGTCGCTCGCTATAGGGTTGACCTTAGCATTATCCTCTACAGCGATTGTTTTACAGTCGCTGACTGAAAGCGGACAAATGGATACTCAAGCTGGTAAAAACGCATTTTCTGTTTTGCTATTTCAAGACATTGCGGTGATTCCAATGCTGGCTGCATTGCCGTTACTTGCGACTTTTCCCGAAGTGAGCCAAGGCGAAGCGCATAGCACCAATTTAATTGCCGCACTCCCTGTTTGGCAACAAATTCTTGTAATGATCGTTGCGATCGCGAGCATTATTGGCTTGGGCCGTTTTTTATCCGCGCCTATTTTTAGCTATATCGCTGAAACCCGGCTGAGAGAGCTGTTTACTGCATTTGCTCTATTAATCGTTGTAGCGATAGCTGTGGCGATGACATCAATTGGCTTGTCACCCGCACTTGGCACATTTCTCGCGGGAGTGGTGCTCGCGGAAAGTGAATTTAGACATGAAATAGAAGTCGATATTGAACCGTTTAAAGGTTTGCTACTTGGCTTGTTCTTTATCACCGTAGGAGCAAGCATTGATTTTGACATTCTCGGTTCACAGTTCGGTTTGATTATTGCTCTTGTTTTAGCGTTAGTTGTAATTAAGGCGTTGGTGTTATTCGGTTTGTCGGTACTTTTTAAGATGGAGCGTAGGCAGTCTCTATTGTTCTCGATAGCCTTGGCTCAAGGTGGTGAGTTTGCATTTGTTTTGGCATCAACCGGGCGACAGTTTTTTGTTTTTGATCAATCTACTGCGAGCCTTATTACTATTGTGGTTGCGATCTCGATGTTGTTAGCCCCCTTATTGTTTGTCGCCTATGAAGCGTACTTCAGTCGGGTGGGTCAGCAAGCGAGTTATAAAGATGATCAAGAGATTCAACCAAGTTGCGACGTAATCATCGCGGGCTACGGTCGATTTGGGCAAATTGTCGGTCGGCTATTGTCTAGCAATGGTTTCCATACAACAATATTAGATCATAGCCCGAGTCAAATAGATTTGGTCAGGCGTTTTGGCAATACGGTTTTTTACGGGGACGCCGCCCGACGCGATCTACTGAAGGCCGCTGGAGCCTCCCGCGCGCGTCTGTTGGTAGTTGGTGTTGATGACGCAGATAAAGCCTTGGAAATTATAGACACTGCTCAAGCACACTTTCCAAATTTGAAGATTTTAGCCAGGGCGGTGGATCGTCGTCATGCCTATGAGATATTACATCGAAATATTGACGGCTTACGTCGAGAAACATTCGAATCGGCACTCAAAATGGGAACAGACGCGTTAAAGTTATTAGGTTTAGAAACCGAAAAGGCAGAGCGTATTTCAAACACGTTTGCCAAACATGATGAAGAATCATTAATAAAATTGGCGGAATACTGGGGCGACGACAAAAGTTATGGGCTTGCCGTTCGCCAGCGAATGGAAGATTTACGACAGGTTTTGGCCGATGATGCAGAGAGCGGTGCAGCTGTCGGTAAAACGGGTGATCGCTAATTTGTTCGGCGGACACGAAATTGGTGTCTAACACGGAGCCTGATGATAGAGACCTATCACCTATTTATGGCAAGAAACCACACAAACTAGCCACTATTTCGACTTTTTTGTATGCTAACAGTCGACTATACTTACGCGCTTATTATCAGAACTACAAATTTTAGGACTACTCATGTTAACCGACATTCGTGATCGCTCATCTGGCGTCTTCGCTTGGTTTATTGCCGCACTAATTATTATACCGATGGCATTTTTTGGTGTTTCAGAGTACGCGAGTACCGAAGCTCGTCCAACTATTGTGGAGATAGGTGATCAAAAAATTATCCAGCAGGAATATCAGGCTCGGTTGCTGCAAGCTCAAAACCGTGCGCGTGAGAGCAACCCTAGCCTAGCCAACTCTGATGTACTGAACAGTGAGTTTTATAAGCGGCAGGTACTGCAAAGTATGATCGATCAATCCATCACCGCTCACGTAGCGAGTGAATACAATTATCAAGTCGGTGACAAAGCGATCGACAAAGTTATTACGGAAGACCCAAATTTCCAGACTGATGGGAAATTCGATCAAAATTTGTACAACATTTTTGCCAGCAGTCGAGGCCCAAGTGGGGCTTCTCAGATTAGATCGGATTTGCGAGCGGCATCACTGAGTCGGCAAGTTGTTTCAGGCTATCAAGAGTCGGCGTTAGTATTGCCAAGTGAAGTACGCGAGTTATTACAAATTCAAGCTGAAAAGCGCACCTTTGATTTGATCACAATTAAGCAATCGGACTTTAACGATAAGGTGTCGGTGACGGATGCAGATATCGAAGAGCACTACAACACCAATATTGACCGATATATGCTGCCAGATCGAACCTCAATTAGCTACATTGAACTTGATAAGGCACTTATTGCTCAGGGTTTGACCATCGAGGATTCTCGACTGCAAGAGCTTTATGACGAGTACAAAGAAGGCTTTGTTGCCGATGAAACACGAACCACTCGCCATATTCTCTTAAATACAGGCGGCGATAATGACGACGATGCTCAAAAGGCGAAGATTGAAGATCTTGCCAGTCAACTCGCAGCAGGTGCTGATTTTTCGGAATTGGCTAAGGCTCACTCTCAAGACCCTGGTTCTGCGCAAAATGGTGGTTCATTGGGTGAAGTAGCACGTGGTGAAATGGTTGACGAGTTCAACGATGCGATGTTTGCACTTGCCGAGGGTGAAGTGTCGGCACCCGTTGAAACACAGTTCGGTTATCATCTAATTCAGGTTGAAAAGATTAATGCGACCGAAGCAGAGTCATTTGAAACACTAAGAGCCGACTTGGAATTTGAAGAGCGTGAGCGTTTGGCAGAAGACTTGATAATCGAGCAAGCTGAGCAATTGCGTAATAGCTTGTTTGAACAGCCGGACAGTTTAGATGGCGTTGCCCAAGAGTTGGGTTTAACCGTTCGAAGCACGGCATTGTTCTCGCGCGAAGAGGGCGTTGGTGTAGCACTAAACGAAGCCGTAAGAGCGGCCGCATTTAGTGAGCAAGTGCAGGGTGATGGTGTGAATTCGGAATTGATTGAAACGGCCGATGGTGTTTACATTGGTCTACGCAAGTTGGATTTTTCAGCCTCAGAACCCAAACAATTAACCGATGTTTCGGCAGAAATAAAAACAAGCTTGACCACCGAGCGGGCGATCGCCGCGGCGAAGGAGGCTGGAGACAGTGTTATTCAGCGTGCCGAGTCAGACTGGCAAAGCCTGGTAGACGATTCAGAAATCGAAATCGCAAACCACACAATTTCAATGATTGACACAAATCGCACGGTTGCAAACGATGTCTTGCGTGAGGTTATCAAAATGCGTTTGGACGATGTTGCTACCAAGGTTTATTCATTTACCGGCGCCAATGGTGACTTTAATGTCGTTCGTCTGACTCAAGTCGCTCCGGGTGACTTGGCGGCAGTGAGTCAGCAAGTTAAAGACGCAACTCGCTCGCTTATCGAGCAACGTAATGGTCAGTCATTGTTCGGCGCGTATATCAAAGGGTTAAACGAAGAGTTAGCGGCTGAGATTAATCAGGACTTGCTCTAAGTAATAAAATCCCAACTAAGACAGGTAAGTATCTAAATGATTATTAAACCAAAGGTTCGTGGTTTTATATGCACGAACGCACATCCGGCTGGGTGCGCAGAAAATGTTGCGCAACAAATCGATTACATCAAGAGGCAGAACTTTGACCAAGCCAATGGCCAACCACAAAACGTACTGGTCATTGGTGCATCAACGGGTTACGGTCTCGCATCTCGTATTACGGCCGCCTACGGTTTTGGCGCCAAAACGATTGGTCTTTTCTTTGAAAAACCCGCGACTGAAAAACGTACCGGTTCTGCGGGTTATTATAATTCGGCGGCGTTTGACAAATTTGCTGAGGCAGATGGCCTTTACTCTAAAAGTATTAATGGAGATGCTTTCTCAAATGACGCTAAACAACGAGTTATAGAGCTCATTAAGGCCGATATGGGCGAAGTTGATATGGTTGTGTATAGCTTGGCATCGCCGCGCAGAACAGACCCTGTAACGGGTGAAACACATGCCTCTACCTTAAAGCCAATTGGTCAGCCATATACGACCAAGAGTTTAAACACTGACACGCAAATCATTTCTGAAGTGAGTGTTGAAGCGGCCAACGATGATGAGATCGCTGGCACCATCAAAGTGATGGGCGGCGAAGATTGGGCTCTTTGGATGGATGCACTCAACGATGCGGGTGTGCTGGCCGATGGTGCGAAAACAGTCGCGTACACTTATATTGGCGATAAGCTAACCAAGCCCATGTATGGCGACGCGACGATAGGCAAAGCCAAGGAACACTTAGATGAGACTGCAGCCAATCTTAATTCGCGCCTGGATGTTGACGCACGTGTTTCAGTTTTAAAAGCAGTGGTGACTCAAGCGAGTGCCGCGATACCCGTGATGCCTCTCTACCTCTCTATTTTGTTCAAGGAGATGAAAAAAGAGGGCACTCAAGAAGGATGTATTGAACAACTGCATCGACTTTTTATAGAGTGTATTTATAACAATAATCCAAGGCTTGATGAAGACGGTCGTTTTCGTGTAGACGAGTTGGAATTAAAGCGTGAAATGCAAGCAAAAGTAGAAGCGGCTTGGGAGAAAATAACATCGGAAAATTTGGCTGAGCTCAGTGACTACGACGGTTATCGATCCGAGTTTTTGCGCTTGTTCGGTTTTGGTATCGATGGCGTAGACTACGATGCTGACCTTAGTCCAATGGTTGAAGAAAACTTCTTATAGTTCTGGCCGAGCGATGGCAAAGTAACTGTCCATTGATCAAGGCAGATAGCCAGCTTTTCCATGCATTTTGTAAAACTTAAACACGCCTCAGTGTCGATTGTCGGCGCTGAGGCGTGTTCTATTCTGGCGAGCTTAATTGAGCAATGTGAACCCATCGATCGGCCGGCCTCAATTGATTTACAACTCTCAATGTCGACCATAGGTTTGCAACTTATCTGGAATAAGATTGGAGATAAACCTCTAAAATATCATCTCGATTTCGAAAAATTAGTTCGGCAGTTGCGCTCATTCCCGGCACCTAAACAAGGAGCATTTAATCAGGCGTTGGGTAAGAAGACTAAATCGATTATTGATGCCACCGGCGGTTGGGCTTCAGATGCTATGCTAATGTGTCTGCAGGGTTATCGAGTCACGATAATAGAGCGTCTACCGATAATGGCGGCGTTAATTGAAGAGGCTCTTTTGCGTTTATCTAATACGCCGCAGGCCTTCGATCATGCAATAACAATCCCAACAGTAATATGTGGCGACGCGGTGCGACTTCTGCCAGACTTAGCCGGTGGTGCCGATTGTGTTTATTTAGACCCCATGTTCCCCGAGAAGCGAAAAAAGAAGGCCGCGGTAAATAAGCAAATGCAATTGCTTCAATGGTTAGCCGGACCAGATAATGATGCTTTTCGTGTTGCTGAAATAGCGCGAAACACGTTTCCCAGATTGGCGGTCAAGCGACCCGACTATGCAGAGCCACTTATTAAGAGCCCAACCTCTCAATTTTCAAGCAAACTTGTTCATTACGATGTGTACTTTTAGGCATCGACGTTTCGTATTAACGGTAAACTCAGCACAAATACTAGGTAACTCATCATCGAACTCACTTAATAATGGCCCTCCCAAGTTTCTACCAATCTTCCCTGATAGCCGAAGACCAGCTGGTTAGCCTTGACGCTAATGAAGCGGCCCATGCTGTGAAATCGCGTCGATTGCGCTCTGGACAGGCTGTTCGTCTATTCAATGGTGCTGGCTTGGTCGCATATGGAGAGCTTACTGTTGTAGAACGGCGAGAGGTAACCGTCAAAATTAACTCCTTCGAGAAATGTGCGCGCCCCGCGTCGACTGTTTCTATTGCGGTAGCTCTGCCAAAGGGCGACCGTCAGAAAGTGATGATAGACATGTTGACTCAGCTGGGTGTTTTTGAAATCATCCCGCTGCTTTGTGAACGCTCGATTACTAAGTTGGGGGCAAACACGCGTGAAAAATGGTTGAGAGCATCCGTTGAAGCGTGCAAACAGTCGCAAAACCCGTATTTACCAGTCATCTCGAAAGAGCTGGGAATTAAGGACTTATTGGCCGATACGCAACGTAATTTCGCTTTTGCCAATGCCGATGGTCAACATGCAAAGAACGTTATTCAACAATTGACTAACTTAACCGTATTAATTGGACCAGAAGGTGGATTTACGCCGGCCGAATTTGCACAATTTAATGAATATTCGCTACCGGCTATTAAAGTGGGCGAGTATATCCTGCGCACCGAGACGGCCGCAATTGCGGTGGCGAGCGCACTTGCGGTCTAAATTCAATTATTGGTTGGCCCGATTAATCGAGAGCTTGTCTTATTGTGAAAGATATCCAATTGTGGCAAGGTCATAGATAGAACAGAATAAAACGCTTATATTGGGTTTATATTTCTTATATTTAGCGTGAATAATGAGGACACGATTTTTGTCACAGAATAAGAATTTATTACAGACTAATATCGATGCATTGAATGAAGGTGCAGAGTTATTGGCCCTGTTAAATCCCGAGCAATATGTTCAAGGTTATAAGCCCGCGTTCCACTCCACAATTGGTGCTCATTTTCGTCATGTTCTGGAACACTATCGTTGTTTCATTAGTCAATTAGACTCTGGCAAATTTTGTTATGACAGCCGAGAGCGTGACCAACTACTCGAGCGCGATTTTGATTATGCGAATCAAACTATTAGCGAGCTCAGTGCGGCGCTTAATAAACTCAAATCTCAAGACCTGAATAAAAGCTGTGAGCTCGTTGATCAACAAACTACGCAGCCCGTGAATTCAACCCTCTATCGTGAACTGCTGTTTTTGCAGTCGCATACCATGCATCACTACGCCATTATAGGTGCCATGACTCGTACATTTGGTGCCCGACCTGCAGATGACTTTGGTGTGGCTATCGCTACGAGAGAACATCAAAAATCATCGTCTGACCCGGTTATTGGAGACTCACCAACGTGTGCACAATGACATGGTTTGTTAAGGAAGATGGCTACGAGCTCTTCTTTAACAGAGACGAACGAAAATCACGAAGCAGGGCAGAGCCTCCTACTTCTCAGTTTTGCGACGATATTCAGTATTTATCACCAACTGATGCTGATGCGGGAGGAACATGGATAGCCGCTAATCAATTTGGTGTTACTGTCTGTTTGCTCAACCACTATCAATTCGAACAAATAGAGACCTATAAAAACTGGATAAGTCGTGGAGAGATGGTACGGAAGTTCGCTACAACTGCATCCATCAATGAAGCGGAAGCGCTATTTAACTCCTTAGCATTAGATGACTACCGAGCATTTCGTATGTTCATTATTGATCATCTTGGTGGTAATAGACTCTGCGTTTGGGATGGTCATTCAGCCCGGGTAGAGCGGAATGTGACTACCCCTAAGTCCAGTTCATCGGTCGATGCTAAGCATGTAAAATCAGTGCGAAAAAAGTTGTTCGAAAACTTGAATTTAGCTCAGTCAAAGAATGTAGACGACTATATAAATTATCACGCTAGTCATTTGCCAAGTCGTTCGAAGGAATCAGTTTGTATGCATCGTGAAGATGCCAGTACCGTTAGCTTGAGTCACGTCAGCGTGTCTAGCCAGGGTATTAGTTTTCGCTATGCCGACGGCTCGCCTTGTGAAGCAGAGCTTGGTCCAGCATTAGCTATGAAGTTTGTAGAACCGCTCGAGTATGGAAAATCAGCGCTTAAAATTAAAGGCGCTGGCGTTGCGGCGCTAAAGTAATTATCAACCGTTCTGATTCGCAGAGTGTCCTCTGTCTGTATTATGGCTATCACCCCGAAACTGTTTAAGAAAATGACCAAGTTGATTGCCGGCAGTATGTCGGCAGGTCATTATGATGTTCGTCTTGCATCGTCTGAAGAAGAAATTCACGCCGCACAGAAATTACGCTACGAAGTACTGTTTAAAGAAAGCGGCGGACGAGTCACGAAGGAAATGCTGAATACAGAGCGCGAAGAAGACGAGTGGGACGAAGTGGCCTATCATGTCGTGGTAGTGGATACTCGCGCCGATAACAAGGTGGTTGGTACGGTACGTTTGGTGAGCAATTTAGCCTTGGAAGACGGGCAACAGTTTTATACCGAACACGCATTTGATCTAAGTGGGCTTAGAACCAATTATGATCAATTTCTAGAACTGAGTCGTGCCTGTGTATCGCCCGAAGGTCGTGGTGGCGCAATTTTGATGCTCATCTGGAAATTCACCATGCAATTCATAGAGCAAAACGGTTATCAAGTGCTATTTGGTTGCGCCAGTTTTAAAGGCACGGACTATCGTGAGCATACGGAGATATTGTCCTATCTTTATGAAAAACACTTAGCCAGTGATGCTTTGATGCCACACCCCAAAGATGATGTCCAAAGCGTTGCGATTGAAGATTTTTCGAAAACACCGGGAAAAGGTAAGGAACGCGGTAAGGTGCCGACGATGTTACGTGGCTATTTAAAAATCGGTGCGCGAATCAGTGATCATGCGATTATCGACCCCGTGTTTAACACCACTTTTGTCGCTATTTATGTCGATGCAGCTGAGATGTTTGGCAGCAATCATGCCTTAGTTAATAAGTCTGTGGATCAATAGGCCAGTAAATACTCAAATAATTTGTTATAACCCTCTTTTTACATCAGCTTGGAGTAGGCGGTGGGCCTGCGGTTTAGACTGTGACAATAAAAAAAAATTACCTAGTAGGATTCATTCGAATCATCGTCCTCGCGCTTTGGATTATCTGTGTACCGTTGTTCTTTATGTTGGTACGATTTTTAGGTATTCCTGGCCATCAAAAGATACCGCATAAGTTTCATAATGGCACCTGCAGAATCTTAGGCATAGAAGTTGTTGAATCAGGTGAAATGAGCCGTGCTCGGCCGACGCTTTACGTGAGCAACCATATCTCGTATATCGACATTTTCATTTTAGGGCGCTTGCCGGCCTATTTTATTGCTAAATCTGAAGTCGCCAACTGGCCGGTGTTTGGCAAGCTTGCTGAGTTTCAAAATACGTTATTTATTGAGCGCAAAGCGGGTAAAACAAGCGAACATTTAGCAACTTTAAAAGATCACTTGGCGAAAGGAAACAGCCTGACATTATTCCCAGAAGGCACCAGTACGGATGGCGTTCATGTTGAACCATTTAAATCCAGTTTTATTGAAGCGGCTAATTCTGATGAAGGCCAACCGCGAATTGCAATTCAACCCATCACGGTTGCCTACACGCATCACAATGGTGAGAAGATCGATAACCAAGAAGCTCGTGATCATTATGCCTGGTACGCAACCATGCCATTCTTGTCGCATTTTCTTGGACTGATGCCGCTTAAAAAAGTTCGCGCGAAAATTCATTATCATCCGGTCTGCTATTACGACGAATTTGAAACGCGCCGACTTTGTACCGATTATTGCCGTGATGTAATCGCCGAGCAATTAGAAAAGTTTGTGGCGCTATAATAGTGTTAAGCAGAGCTAGAAACAGAGGTAGCAGAATGATCCGACTTATTAAAACCGCCGCGGTGGTATTGACCGCAATGATATCGACTCAAGCATTTGCCCTTGACCCAACTTACACGGCGTTATTTTCCAGCGAAGCGATTAAAGGCTATGACACTGTTGCTTACTTTACTGAAAATAAACCGGTAAAAGGTAAGTCTGATTTCAGCACCGAGTATAATGAAGCAACTTGGTTGTTTTCGAGTCAAGAAAATCTGGATTTATTTTTAGCCAACCCTGAAATGTATGCGCCACAATACGGCGGTTATTGCGCTTATGCGGTATCACAAGGGTCGACGGCGTCCATCAAACCAGAGTTATTCACCATTCATGACGGCAAGTTGTACCTCAATTATAACGAGAAGATTAATAATAAATGGAATGCCAATAAAGAAGCGTTTATTGTAGACGCTGACAAAAATTGGCCCGAGTTGCTGGCCAATTAGATATAGGCAGACATTGCTGAAAGGCCTGGCAACAACGGCGATTTACAGTGCGCGTTATAGGCAGATCAAACTTATCTGAAATTCGCGGTTGCCATCCTTAAAAATTAGTATATATTCCCCTCTATTGATCGGGGTGTAGCGCAGTCTGGTAGCGCACCGCTCTGGGGGAGCGGTGGTCGTAGGTTCAAATCCTATCACCCCGACCAATTTCAACAAGGAAATGGATACAAGGCAGTTTCTGTTCCTCTCGGCAATGGCACTCAATCTTGGCGATGGACTGGTGCTATTTTCGGTGACGGTGTGATGGTCTTGATTATATCCGCATAATACGCATCCATAATGAACAAGGCCTATTTTTACTTTGTTCCCTATAATTGCAGCGTTTCACCACATATCTATATGCAAGCGGTATCGCTGAGTAATGTTATTCAGAATGGAGTGCTTGGCCTCATGGTTATCGTTCATTCCATAATTAATTAGATTCCCATTTTGTCACAATGGTTGCTATATTAGAGTGGCTACTTTAGGATTGCGAGATTGGTTGGTTAGACAGGGTGTCCCGAATCGTACTGTTGGCTTGTAACAACAGTATGCAGAATAAAAAATTAAAAAAACTTGAGGCGTCATGTCTAATCGTGAGTCAGAAGCAACCCCTATTTTAGGGTCATGTTTAAATCGCTTTAAACGTATCTTAAGGTCAATATATCAATTCTCTTCTCGAAGCTGGGCACAACGCCGAAGCTTTCTGCCTTCATTACTGCTGGTAGTTTTAAGTGTCGCAGGTCCCACGGCCATCGCTGATACTCATGGTGAACCGCAATTACTAGGCGCGAAGTTCGTAGATGTGATTAAACGCACTCAGCTAATGCAGCAGTCGAACATGGAACGCAACGCGCTGATGTGGGAGCTTGACGGCGAAGCTTTTTGCGCCCACACACCGCCCGAAACGATCGCAAACGGTTTCCAGTTCAACCCGGATCAACGCTGGTCTAGCTCGGCCACCAATAGCGGGCGACTGTCGCGAGGCGACCCGATGACACTTACCTGGAGCTTTATTCCAGACGGATCACAAGCAGGCAATGCTGGTTTTACGTGTGGAGTTACGGGCGAGACAGCGGGTGCCGCGAGTAACCTGATAGCGTTTTTAGATGGGATTTATAACGTCACAAATGGTGGCTCAAACTTAACAACACGACCTTGGTTTTCTATTTTTCAAGACGCGTTTGATAACTGGGGGCAACTTAATGGTGTTAATTACATCTATGAGCCAAACGATGACGGCAGCCGCGCGGGTCAGGGAGGAAATCGAGGAAGTTTAGGCGTGCGTGGTGATTTGCGCATCGGAGGTCATTTCATTGATGGTGAAAACGGCTCAAATGTGTTGGCATGCAACTACTTTGCTAGTAACGGTGACATGATTATCGATACCGGTAATCCCCGATTCTATGGCCCCAACCCTCGTGACCCGCAAAGCGTTAGATTTCGTAACACCTTGGAACATGAGCATGGGCATGGCCTCTCCTTTAGCCATGTTTGTCCAAGAAATCAGACTAAGTTGATGGAACCTTCTGTGACGGGTGCGTTTTTAGGTGCTCAAGAGGATGATATTCTTGCTGCTAATCGCGGCTACGGTGACCGCGACGAATTCCCGGCGCAAAACGATACACCGGGGACCGCTACGCGCCTCGGGTTCATTGCTAATGATCGTTCGAGGAGCCGCAGTCAAATATCGATTGATGGCAACAGTGATCAGGACTTCTATCGTTTCGTAGCACCGGCAAATAGCCGCGTGACCATCACTATGACACCAACCGGTAGCACCTATCTAAATGGGCCGCAAAACCGCAATGGCAGTTGCTCCGCCGGCACTAATTTTAACTCTCTGATTGAAAACAACTTGGGGATAGAATTGCGCGGTCAATCAGGTGACAATATTATTGCAACGGCGAATTCTCGCCCTGCGGGCGTTAATGAGACAATCTCAAATGTAGCGCTTTCAGAAGGTTCAGGCGCTTATTTTGTCCGTGTATTTGGCAGCCGAGACAGAGCTCAATTATATAACCTGACAATTGGTATAAGTGGTGCTCCAAACCCACCTGAGGACGAAAACTGCAGTAGTTTCGTGATTCAAACGAAAGACGGCAACACCGCTGTTGTTTGCTTATAACACGGTGAATTTTTCGCTCTGAAACTCGCCTTATATTCTAGTGTTGGCATAGGGCCGCAAATGGCACGAGTTCGACATTTTATTTGGCAGGAATAACACGCAAAGAATTCAATACAACGTTATTTTTTGATTAACTGATCGTGCTGGAAATCTACCAAGAACTTATCTGAAATTGATCATGGCTTAGGAATTCATGTGTCCACATTACTCAATCACGGTTTTCGAGGCTTAACCCTCAGAGATTCCGGAAATGTAATATTGGACAGGTCACGCAACTCTTAAGCTGTGTGACAGGCGGCCTGTAAATCTGTATGGTGTTTCGATGCGCAAAGCTTTTTTCTACATTGTTATTGGGGTGCTTTTGAGCCTGATTGGGCGGCTGCTTTTTTTGATTATTCCGAGCTCTGGCCAATTCACAAGTTTTAAGACAATCCTCGTCGATCAATGCCGGAAAATCGAAATTGCGCCTGGCCCAGAAGATATTCAAATTGATCACAATACGGGCCTTGCCTATATTTCAGCGGTTGATAGACGCGCGCTAAATAATGTGCCGCCAGGCGGCATTTATGTGTTAAATCTGAATAAGCCTGAAATGCCAGCGAGAAAGCTTAAAGGTAAACTGCCCGACGGTTTTAATCCCCACGGCATTAGCTTGTGGCACGGACTAAATGGCGAACGACGTTTGTTTGTTGTTAACCATCCTGACGGTAAGCATTCGGTTGAAATTTTCAGTCTTGATAATAACGACCGCCTAACTCATTTAGAAACCATTACCTCTGAAACATTTACTTCACCAAATGATCTAATTGCCGTTGGAAAGCGCCAGTTTTATGTCTCAAATATGCAACGTGCTTCGGGCGGTTTCCGCCTAAGCTTAGAATTGTATTTCGGTTTGCCGGTTACCAATGTTATTTATTTCAACGGTGAAAGTGCCGTGCCTGCCGCCACGGGTTTGATCACTGCGAATGGCGTGAATGTGTCGGGCGATGGACGTAAGCTTTATGTGGCCGAAGTGATTGCGCGACGCATTAATATTTACCGGCGAGACATTGAAAGCGGCCGATTATCGGAGCGTCGGAAAATTTCGATTGGCACCGGGCCTGATAACATCGATGTCGCACCAGATGGATCTTTGTTTATAGGCGCACATCCGAACTTGTTGGCCTTTACCGAACACGCAGAGGATGCAAATCACGTTTCTCCCTCTCAGGTTGTGCGTTTGCATCCTGAAACTGGTAACTATGAGACCGTGTTTATGTCGATTAACGGCGAGATCAATGGTTCTGCTACGGGTCCCTATTGGAATGGGCATCTTCTGGTCGGAGGTGTATTTGACCCCCATATTATGTGGTGCACTGACATCGAGAAATAAACACCGAGAATTCTCGATTGGTCTACAGTGACACAGCGTTAGTCTATTAATCGGGCAACAACAAGCTGCCGAAGTTAGTGTGTGGTTTTATTGTTGAGGGTTTAATGTGAAAGTTTGGCCAGTAATATTATTGTATTTTATTGTTGTTAAGACTGGGGTTGCATCAGAAAATATTCCTTTGAGTAGAAGTCAGCTTGAGTCAATATTGCTTGATGCAGAGCGTTACCCTAGTGATCGTGCGCGCGACAATGACCGAAAGCCTAAACACATACTATTGTTCTCGCGCGTTGCAGCTGGCGATGTTGTGCTTGATCTGTATGCTGGAGGAGGCTGGTACACAGAATTGTTTTCAATGGCGGTCGGGCCATTGGGTAAGGTGTATGCTCACAATGACAGCCTTACCTGGCGATTTGGTGGAAAGGAGATGTCGCAACGTACCAAAGGAGATCGTCTTAAAAACACCGTCAGAATAGACAATGTCGAAATTAGCGATATCGAGATACCCGATTCGAGTGTCGATATCGTGTTTATGGGAATCAATTACCACGACTTATTTTTCACAAGCCGAGTACGAAATGGTGTGCGTGAAGTTATGCGAGACAAGATGGTTAACCACCGATTGGCATTGGATAATATTCATCGAAAACTATCGCCCGAAGGAGTGTTAATTATTACCGATCACTTTGCCAAACCTGGCTCAGGATATGACGCAGCAAATCGACTGCATCGTATTGATCCAAATATAGTTAAATATCAACTTGACCAGGCAGGCTTTGAATTACTTGAAGAAGCATTCTATCTTCGCAACACAGATGATGACTTAGATCGTATTGTGTTCGATCCCGGCATTAGGGGTAAAACAAGTCGCTTCATCTATAAATTTGGTAAACGGCCCACATCTTAGGTTGGTTTGATTATCGTTGCTAACAGATATCCCCAGTATCAAATACGCGGGTGCTGTGCTGTAATTAGACGAGACTTACTAACATGGGGCTTTTGAGCCCTTAATCAACAAGCATAATCATCCATGAGCAACGTCGAACAAACACCGCTTCCAGCGGGTCAACCTGGCAACCTTTGGCAGTATGTGAAATTTTTATTGCCGTCGCTGTTGGGAATTGCCTTGTTTTTGACACCGATCACTTATGACGGTAAGCAAACGATCGTTATAGGCGTACTCTCAACCAGTTTAATGGCCGCGCTAGGTTCAGCGTTGCCGTTAATTGTGACCATTGTTTTTGTTTTGTCTGGCGTGATTTCGTTTGGCGTCACTATTTTTAAACCCAGATTTTTGAAGGACTGGCCGCTAATGGAGGAGGTGTTTCGTACGACTCCGATTTGGTTGGTCCTTCGTGTGCTGGCGGGTGTATTTTGCACCATGACCTATCTCCAAATTGGCCCCGAATGGATCATCAGTGATGATACCGGCAAGGTTGCGTACGTTGATATAGCGGGCATTATTTTTTGCATTATTTTTATCGCAAATTTTCTGCTGCCCTTGTTGACAGATTTTGGTTTTTTTGAGTTTGTCGGCACATTAATCAGCCGAATTTTCCAAGCTGTGTTTGGTTTACCAGGTCGTGCGAGTCTGGATGCATTAACATCGTGGATTGGTGATTCAAGTATCGGAACAATATTAACCATTCGCCAATATGAGAGTGGTTACTACAGCGCACGTGAGGCGGCGGCCGTAGTCACCAATTTTTCTGCGGTGTCGTTACCTTTCAGCGTGGTCATTGCTCAGACCGCAAAAATCGATGACAATTTTGTGCTGTTTTACGTGGTGGTGTCCCTGTGCGGTTTTATCGCAGCACTGATTACACCTCGGCTTCCGCCGCTGTCTCGATTGCCGAATCGCTTCTATCAACGCGATGATCGAGAAGTGGCTCCGCAACAAGAACATGGTTCGTTGTTTACTAAGTCCTTGCGAGCGGCGCTTTACAGAGCCGAGCACGCACCAAGTATCAAGCAGCAACTAAGTGTGAGTGGTCGAAGCATTTTTGACATCTCATTCGCCGTGATGCCAGCTGCGATGACCATAGAAGCGATTGTATTGGTAGTGTATTACCACACACCGATTTTACAATGGATCAGTACGCCCATGGTGTATGTGTTGCAGTTGCTTCAATTACCTGAAGCCGATGCGGCGGCAGCAGGTACCTTAGTTGGGTTCTTTGACCAGTTTATTCCGGCAATTGTATCCACTAATGTCGATAGTCCGATCACTCGATTCGTATTGGCCGGTTTATCGGTGACTCAGCTTTTATACATGGCGGAAAACGGATTATTGATTTTGCGTTCGACCATTCCCATTTCGTTTGCTCAGTTAGCGACGGTATTTTTAATCCGCACAGCAATTGTCTTACCGATTTTGGCGGTTGCGGCCCATCTGATTTACTAGTTATTTCCCCGGGTTTGTGTAATCGCACGTGGTGTACTGTCAGACCA
The DNA here is from genome assembly GCA_965230315.1 of Arenicella sp. GTDB lineage: Bacteria > Pseudomonadota > Gammaproteobacteria > Arenicellales > Arenicellaceae > Arenicella. The sequence goes on along the minus strand of CBDDKT010000002.1, from coordinate 807,666 downwards.
AAGTTCCTCAACCCAATTTTTAATAGTAAGTGCTTCTTCCCAGCGATTCGATAGTTCAGCGCGGTTTGCATCCGTAATAGCGTAAGGTGGAGGGCCAAGCTCGCACAGAAATACCAGTTCATCATTGTCCGCAGCTCTGGTTCGCCAGTCATCAAAACCGCGCGCCCACCAATGCTTGAACAGTGCTACCCACTCTTGATGTTGCTCGAAATTAATCGGCACTTGTATTTGCTCGCGGTTAGCAATTCGCCCTTGAAACGAGTCCGAACGTGCGAGCAGGCGATCAAATAATGCCTCCCATTCAGGCGTGAGCGGAGTAGAGAGTTCCCGATTGAGTACATAATGTGATAAGTCGGCGCACAGTCTCATTTCAGGAATTCGATCGAGTAGTTCAAGAGTGAAAAACATGTCGTTGGTAATGCAGTCACGATGAGTTTCAAACATGATTGGCATACCCATCTCATCTGATATTTTAATCCACTCGCGAATGATTGGAACGGCTGCGGAAACGGTAAGAGGATACACAGTCCCAATAATGCTGAACTGTTTCGCATTCATCTCCATGGCAAACGCGAGTAACTTGCGTAAATCATCTCCGTTTTTAGGAAAAGCATTAACCATCAACTCGAGATTGTATTCTTCGAAGTACGGCTTTAATGCTAAGTTCTGGTCAATTTCTTCGGCGGTTGGATCGAGGCATACTCCGTGATAGCCAGCTTCGGCAATCATCTTAAACGACTTTTGGTCGCCGTGCTCGTATCCATCGGGGCCCCTGAGTTGCATTGCCCAAAGCGATTGGTAGATCTTAAGTGTTTGCATGGTGTTATTGTATCGCGCTTATCAACGCTTTTTTCCGAATTTTAAAGGGTGCTGGTCGTGTTGATGGATAATGTTTAGGAATTGACACTTCTATTTTGTGCGCCACGTGATGATGGGTCTACACCTCGATTGTGTGGGGTAAAACAACCAGATTGGGTGATGTTTTTTAGAACGTCATCGCCCTACAATTGAGTACTAATAAACAAGCATTTTACTGAGGATATTCAGAATCTTGTTTTAACAAAGTTACTCAACCGCAATCCAAGTCGAGATATTTATGGACGCATCATTTGAACGTACCATTCATGTTCCTGCAAAAACCTTGAAGGCATTAAAAGGCCGGTCCGACATGCGTGGCTGGTTAAAAGTGTGCACTCACTTAGGTGTCATAGCCATTAATTCCGTCTTGCTACTCAGTTTTTGGGGGTCTTGGTTCGCGGTACCTGTGTTCATGATTCAGGGCATTCTCATAAACTGTCTCTACGCAGGGGTTCATGAGTTGAGCCATAACACCGTGTTTAAAACGCAAAGATATAACGAAATATTTGGTCGCTTGTTTTGTTTCATTTTATTGATGGGCCGTGATCAGGATAAATTTGAACACTTTCAACATCATCGTCATACGCAAGATTTAGAGCTCGACGCCGAAATTGTCGGTGCTAAACCGTTCAACCTGGTCAGCTATTTATTGTATTTTTCAGGAATCACGTATTGGCCTGGGCGATTTTCAGAAGTTATTAAACTGGCGCTTGGTCAAACAGATCCTTGGCCACACTTATCGGAAACACAGTGTGCAAAGGTGCATAGAGAAGTTCGAGTAATGCTATTGATTTACGTGATATTGCTCCTGCTATCACTCGCTTTTAAATCCACTGTATTACTGATACTTTGGTTGCTGCCCATGCTGTCGATGAAGTGGTTTCACATGCTGCAAAATACCGTTGAGCACACAGGCATGCCGCACGAAAATGATATATGGCTTAATACCAGAACGATTAGCGCCGGGCCGATAATGCAGTGGCTTTTGTGGAACATGCCGTACCATACAGCGCATCACACATACCCGATGATTCCGTATTATCGTTTGCCCGAATTGCATCGAGAAATTGTAGCGGCAGCGGGTGAGGAACCCCAGACTATTTCTCACATTGGCTTTCAAGTGCAAATGGTTCGCAAATTAATTGTCGATGGCTCATCTAAGTATAATGGCCGAGATATCTCTGAGTATTAACATTCACAGAGCGTTATCAGCTATATTAGGCGTTCGATTGACTTAATCTTGCCACACCATGACAGACCCTTCGGTCCCACCCAACGCTGATTCGATGTTAGAAGATGCACCGATTGCTCATTGGCCGGATCTCGTGGCGCCGCTTTTTCACGCGCTGAGTACCGATCAATTTGGTGATGCTTTTTTCGATTCGATTAATCGAATTTCGCCAATCGATAGTGCCATAGTTATGTTGTTTAAAACGGACCATGAACCTATTGTTTTGTTTGAACGTTTGCATCCGGCCGAACAAAAGTCGTTTCATAATATTTATCTGTCAGGTGCCTATTTACTGAGCCCGCTGTATCAACGCTTTACAACACTGCGTTCGGGGTTTTATCGACTTGGTGCGCTGGAAGAGCAAGACGTTGAGTTAAGTGATTTTGGCATCGCGTATTTTAATAAATCGGGCTTGTGTGATGACGCCAACTTCTTGCACAAATTGAACGATGGCACTGCATTGGTGGCAAGCTTCGGTCGGCAACAGTTGTCGTCACCGTTTTCTGCACAAGAATTACAACAATTGCATGTGGCTGACCCCGTTTACCGTGCAGCACTGGCTCGACATTGGGATAGTCAGCGTTTAGCCATGACCACAGAATCAAAACCTATCAAAGGTTCACACAATCAACTCAAGAATACTTTGCGTGATTTCGCCAATTCAATATTAACCGAGCGAGAGCACACGGTGCTGCAACTCATGTTGGCGGGCAAATCGTCTAAGGTGTCCGCCATCGAGCTAGGCATTTCGATTGATACCGAACGCGGCCATCGAAAAAACATATACACCAAACTCAATGTAACCTCTCAGGCGCAGTTGTTTTCATTAATTTTTACGGTGCTTGCTGAGGTTCACGTCGAAACAGGTGTGGATGCCTATGCGGTGTATATTAATCAACGCCGAAGCCGTTAACGATTGTATCGATTGCAGCGCACGCTTTCGACCTTTGCAAATAGATTTAAGTCACACTCAATGGTAAACTTCGCCGCTAGAATATCAGCATCACAATAACAAAAATCCTTAGGACTTGGCGTAACTATTGACTCAGTTAGGTCGGGCTGAAAAAGGACATACGGCTCAATCATTTAGGGTAATCGCAGTGCACATCTTAATCAGTAACGACGATGGTTATAATGCTCCTGGGCTATTGGTTCTAGCAGATGCACTCAGAAACCAACACCATAAGATCACGGTAGTTGCGCCACGCGATAACAAGAGCGGCTGTGGTATGGCCCTTTCTTTACGACGTTCTATTGACGTCGAAAAAATTGACGATGGATTGTTCATTGTTGATGGCACTCCAGCCGATTGTGTGTACATCGGGTTGAATAATTTGGTCGATGAAACCGTAGATTTGGTGATAAGCGGCATTAATAATGGGCCTAATTTAGCCGATGATATTTTGTACTCTGGCACCTTCGCAGCGGCAATGGAAGCCCGTCGAATGGCCATGCCGAGTATTGCCGTTTCGATTACTGAACGTTCGGTGCAACACTATGAAACCGCAGCCTATATCGCGGTGCAAATGAGCAATGCTTTACCATTGCTTAATTACCGCAGCTTGTTGGCAGTCCTCAATGTTAATGTTCCTGATATACCCGTTGGAAGTTTGCGAGGCTTTAGGGCAACGGTTTCTGGCGAGCGCGAAACCCCGCTGCCGCCAATTGAGGAGGCTAGTTCAGGCAATAAATCCAAATATCGCTTAGGGCCAGCGGGCGATTTTCGTCGTACTAAACGGGGTAAAATGCAGGACTTTGAAGCGGTCGAGCAAGGTTATGCGTCAATTACTCCTTTTAACGCCACATTTGACGACAGTGCATATGTCGATGACGTACAGGCGTGGCTTGACAGTATTTAGTTTGATTTGCAAATAACAATGTATACACAGCAGCTCAATAAACCTCAATACGCTGGCAGTGGTATGACTTCGGATCGAACTCGCCGCCGCTTAATTGAATTGATTCGTAGCATGGGAGTTACCGATAAAGCGGTGCTTGATGTGATGCAGAGTTTGCCAAGGCACATCTTTGTTGATGAGGCATTAGCCAGCCGGGCGTATGAAAATACCGCCTTACCGATAGGGCAAGGTCAGACCATTTCTCAACCTTATATCGTGGGTTTGATGACTCAAACCTTACTAAACAAGCCGCGTTCGAAGGTATTGGAGATTGGCACAGGCTGTGGTTATCAAACCGCAATTTTGGCGCCTTTATGCGACGAAGTAGTCAGCTTAGAGCGTATCGTAAAGCTGCATCGAAAAGCCCGAGACCTACTTTATGATCTTGGTGTGCGCAATGTGAAGTTCAGACATGGAGACGGCTTTGCCGGTATGACCGATTTTGCACCCTACGATGGAATTTTGGCGGCAGCGGTTTCTGAAGATGTTCCTCAAGAACTCATTGATCAACTCGCTGAGGGTGGTCGTGTGGTTATGCCAGTTGGTAAAGATGAGCGGCAAGTTCTTGTTGTTATTGACAAAACCAGCACAGGATTGATTGAGCAAGAAATTGAAGCCGTGCGTTTTGTACCCCGCCTAGCCGGCCTTGGCTAGTCCTTAAGTTAACCTTCTAATGAGCCACTATCTGCTCAGGCACCGATTAACGTGAAACTATTTGAACCGATTTACACCACTATTCTGAAATGGGCAAAGCACAAACATGCTGAGCGTTATCTGGCCGGAGTCAGCTTCGCCGAGTCATCATTCTTTCCGATTCCTGTTGATGTGATGCTGGCGCCAATGGTGCTTGCTGACAAGGACAAGGCTTGGAGGTTAGCCACCGTAACCACGGTGATGTCGGTCGTCGGTGGCGTGTTTGGCTACTTAATTGGCTACTTCTTTTTTGAGGCCTATGGACAGCAAATACTTGATTATTTTAATGCACACGAGACTTTCGAATCGATTCAAGCGAAGTATGCGGCGCACGGAATCGTAATTATTCTACTTGCGGGCTTTACACCCATACCCTATAAAATTTTCACCATAGCATCAGGCGTGCTTGGAATTGCTTTTATCCCATTTGTACTGCTTTCATTGATTGGACGTGGAGCCCGTTTTTTTATGGTTGCCGGTTTGATTAAATTGGGTGGCGACAAGCTTGAAGAAACCATTCACCAGAAGGTTGAAATGTTGGGATGGGGCACGATTGGGCTCGTTGCAATTGGCGGTTCTGCGTATTACTTTTTGCACTAGATAAAAATGCTGAAGCGATCAATCAGTTATGTGTGCCGAGCATCGCTTGTATTAGCCTTGAGTAGTTTGGTGGCCTGCGCGCCGCCCGTTAAAGTTGCTGTTGAAGAGCGCCAAGTTCTAACTGTTCGACAGCAAAGTGAAAAGATTGGCGGACAACTGGTTCGAATCGTTCAGTCGGGTGATACGCTGCATGCGATTGCCTTTGCCTCAAATCTCGATGTCAATGAACTCGCGGCCTGGAATGGCATTTCGGACACGGGCCGTTTGTTGGTGGGGCAGCGTGTTCGCTTGACCAAGCCCATTGGGTTTGTGGCCAAACCGGTTACGAACAATAAAATTCCCACTGCTAAATCTGGATCGGTGGCCAGCAGCAAAAACTCTCCTGCCAAGTCTAAGCGCACGGTTGCAAACATTCCCAAGAGTGATGCCGGCTTACAATCCACACGCAATGGTTCTAAACAAGCAAGTACTGCTCCGAGAAATCCATCGAAGATCGTTTCTCAAAATAATCTTGAGCTGCTCTGGTCGTGGCCGTTAAAAGGCAAGGTGATTCGCCGTTTTTCTCCCGCAAGCACCCAGCAGGGCGTGGATATATTGGGTAGCGATGGCCAGGCAGTTAGAGCGTCGGCGCCTGGCGAAGTCGTTTATGTTGGAAACAGTCTGAAAGGTTATGGAAATCTAATAATTATTAAGCACAATGAAACGTTCTTGAGCGCCTATGCTCACAACAAGAAAATACTGGTGACTGAGGGGCAAAAAATTGCGCCAAAACAGGTTATTGGGTCTGTTGGTATCAATAATCGTAGAGAGAGCGCATTGCATTTTCAAATACGGCGAAAAGGCAAGCCTGTGAACCCGCTGAGCTATCTTTCGGAGCACGCGAAGTAGGGTATATTTACGCTGACTATTCGTTATTTAGCCACACATTTAGCGTTACATCGAGCTCACTGCTGGTTACAATATTAGGCTAATATTCTCTCTATTTTTTAAGGGCCTGCTAAGCCTATTTTTGTCATGGCAATGGATGACTTCCCACGCATTAAGCGACTTCCTCATTATGTATTCAATATTGTTGGCGAACTCAAAGCCGCCGCTCGCGCACGCGGAGAAGACATCATTGATTTCGGCATGGGCAACCCTGACCAACCAACACCTCAGCCAATCGTAGACAAGCTTTGCGAGGCAGCCCAACGTGGTGACACGCATCGCTATTCCGTTTCGAAAGGCGTGCCACGTTTGCGTAAGGCAATAGCCAACTGGTATGGCGAGCGATTCAATGTCGATATATGCCCGGAACGTGAGGCAATCGTCACCATCGGTTCTAAAGAGGGCTTAGCACACCTTGCCATGGCAACAGTTGATAAGGGAGACTCGGTGCTTGTACCAAATCCGGCGTATCCGATTCATCCATATGGATTTATTATTTCCGGCGCGGACATAAGACATGTGCCTATCGGCACGGATATCGATTTCTTCGCCGAGTTGGAAATAGCATTAAAGAATATGTTTCCCAAGCCCAAAATGTTGGTGTTAAATTTTCCGAGTAATCCGACCGCACAGTGCGTTGAACTCGAATTTTTTGAAAAAATTATTGAGATGGCGATCGAACATCAATTTTGGGTTATTCAAGATTTGGCGTATGCCGACATCGTGTTCGATGGCTATGTAGCACCGTCTATTATGCAAGTGCCTGGAGCCAAAGACGTGGCCGTAGAGTCATACAGTTTATCGAAGAGTTATAACATGCCTGGTTGGCGCGTTGGTTTCTTGGTCGGAAATTCGACTTTAATAGCGGCACTCGCTCGTTTAAAGTCATATTTAGATTACGGTATGTTTGCACCGATTCAAATCGCGTCTATCTTCGCACTAGAGGCACCCGAAGCAAAAGATTGGATTTCAGATATTCGTGACATGTACCAACGCCGTCGCGACGTGTTATGTGATGGTTTGGGAGCCGCAGGCTGGCCTGTTGATAGACCCAAGGCGACAATGTTCGTTTGGGCAAAGATTCCAGAACGTTTTCGTGAACTTGGTTCGATGGAATTCAGTAAGTTACTGCTAAAAGAAGCGAAAGTTGCAGTTTCGCCTGGCATTGGTTTTGGCGATTATGGTGACGATTACGTACGATTCGGATTAATTGAGAACGAACATCGAACGCGACAGGCAATTCGTAACATAAAAGCGCTGCTACGCCATCCAGAACGCGTTAAAATCACGTAACAAATAAAATATCGTAGCCTGACACAATAATTCGATTTGTCAGACTATGAAACATACGTATTAACAGTTAAATGAAAGCAATTAAAGTCGGTATCTTGGGGTTAGGAACAGTTGGTGGTGGCACTGCATTGGTATTGCAGCGTAATGCTGAAGAAATATCACGCAGAATAGGGCGCAACGTTGATGTAACGATGGCGTCGGTTCGCAATATGACGGGCGAACGCCTGTGCGATTGTTCCAATCTCACCCTGACTCAGGATTCATTCGATATTGTTAATGCGGATGATATTGATATTGTGGTTGAATTGATCGGTGGCGATACGCTGGCCAAACAACTGGTTCTTCAGGCTATCGATAACGGTAAGCATGTGGTTACCGCGAATAAGGCTCTGATCGCATTGCATGGTAATGAGATTTTCGCTGCTGCCGAGGCAAAGGGTGTGTCAGTTGGATTTGAATCGGCGGTTGCCGGCGGCATTAGTATTATCAAAGCCATTAGAGAGGGGCTGGCGGGAAATAAAATTGAATTATTGGCTGGGATCATTAACGGTACAGGTAATTTTATATTGACCGAAATGCGCGATAAAGGTCGTACCTTTGATGATGTGCTGGCTGAAGCTCAACAACTTGGTTATGCCGAAGCCGATCCTACGTTTGATGTCGAAGGCATCGACGCTGCTCATAAACTTACAATTCTCGCGGCGATTGCGTTTGGCACTCCATTGCAATTTGAAAAGGTATACACCGAAGGTATTTCAAAGCTTAGCTTAATCGATGTTGCTTATGCTGAGGAGCTTGGTTATCGAATTAAGCATCTTGGAATTGCCAGGGCCGATGACGATAAGTTGGAACTAAGAGTTCATCCAACCTTGATTCCTGAAAGACGACTGATCGCAAATGTTGATGGCGTGATGAATGCGGTACTCGTCAAAGGTGATGCGGTTGGTAATACAATGCACTATGGGGCCGGTGCTGGCGCGGAACCCACGGCATCGGCGGTTGTGGCCGATGTATTAGATGTGGTTCGATCAATCGATGCCCAGCCAGCGTGTCGAGTACCCCATTTGGGTTTTCAGTCCGACGCTATTGAGCTGAAATCCGTTAAAACATCCGACCAGTTCGAATCGGCGTACTATTTGCGTTTCGATGTGAATGATGTGGCCGGCGTGATGACTCGCTTATCAGCGCAATTCGCCGAACAGGATATTAGTATCGAAGCCATCACGCAAAAGGAACCTGAGGCAGGTCAAGATCTGGTATCGGTTATATTTATTACCCAACGAACGACCGAAGGACGTGTTGATCGCGCAATTGCCAGCATTGAAGCGATGGACGACGTTCGGAGGGATGCGGTCAAGATTCGTGTCGAACACTTTCATTAGGTGAGGCGGTTAGCATGAAGTTTATTAGTACCCGCGGTGATGCGCCTGCACTCAGTTTTGAAGAGGTAGTTCTTGCTGGCTTGGCTAACGATGGTGGATTATACGTGCCCGAGACATTACCAGCCTTCTCTCAGCAAGAAATTGCAAGTTGGGCTGGCTTAAGCTACCAAGAGTTAGCGTTCAGAATAATTCATCCGTTTATAGACGGAGAGATAAGCGATTCAGATCTAGTAGCGATTATTGACAAGGCCTACGACTCATTTCGACACGACGCCATCGCACCTCTGATTCAGACGGGGCATAACGAATGGGTACTTGAACTATTTCAAGGCCCAACGCTTGCATTTAAAGACTTTGCCTTACAATTTTTGGGTCACTTACTCGATTTTATATTGGCCAAGCGCAATCAAAAAGTAGTCGTTTTGGGTGCCACTTCTGGCGATACAGGTTCTGCAGCAATTGAGGGTTGCAGGCGCTGCGAGAATATCGATATTTTTATTTTGCATCCGCATAAACGAGTATCAGATGTTCAGCGTAAACAAATGACAACGGTCATTGCTGATAACGTATTCAATATCGCACTTGAGGGTAATTTTGACGATTGCCAGAACATGGTTAAAGCCAGTTTTCGTGATCAGTCTTTTATACCTGATGGGCGTCAATTAGTAGCGGTAAATTCGATCAATTGGGCGCGTATTATGGCGCAAATTGTGTACTACTTTTATGCCGCTCTTGCCTTGGGTGGCCCACATCGTGTTGTTTCATTCTCGGTGCCGACTGGAAACTTTGGTGATATTTTCGCTGGCTATTTAGCGAAACAAATGGGCTTGCCAATTGAGCAATTGATTATTGCCACTAATTCAAACGATATTCTGCATCGATGTATCAGCAACAACGATCACAGCAAGCAAGGCTTACATCAATCATTGTCGCCGAGCATGGATATTATGGTGTCGAGCAATTTCGAACGTTTGTTATTCGATCTCTATGGCCGACAGGGAGAAGAGATCAAGCGTTTGATGAGTGACTTTGAAAGTGGTCACATGAATTTGAGTGATGATGCCTTGAATCATGCACGAACCGTATTTTCGAGTTTTCGTTTAGACGACGAAGCAACTTTGAAGACAATTGCGGATGTGCATCGAAGCACTGAATATTTGCTCGATCCGCATACGGCGATAGGTGTTGCTGCGGCACGATCGGAACGATCAAATTTGAGTACACCAATGGTGTGTTTAGCAACCGCACACCCGGCTAAATTTCCAGCTGCGATTGAGCAAGCTGCAGAGCGCTTTGTTGACGCGAATCTGGGTGAAGTAACTCTTCCTCTTATGATGTCCGATCTATTTGAACGACCAGAAGAAATGACAGTATTGAACGATGATATCTCAGCTGTCCAATCGTTCATTGTCGAGAGTTTAAACCGATAAAAAACACCGTCAGATTCGTGCCTTAAGATTACCTATAAGTCATGCAATACAACATTGATATTAACGGCCTATTAACTTAACGTTATGTCCCTGTAAACACATGGTCTAAGCTGCATAATTTCAGTATGATGGGGCGCGATTGATAATAATACAGTTCTCTCTCGACGAAGAGAGAATAATAAGCTTGAGAGTTCATGAATCGAATAACCAGTAATATAACAAGGCAGTTTAATTTTGTGGTGTTATGCGCAAGCCTAACCTTTACCCTTGGCGCCTCGAATGTGATTGCTCAGGAGCGAGGTGCTTTGCCTGCTGATCAAAGCACCAACACCGAACAAAATGATGCTCAAATTACACTAAAGCTCGAAGACGTAGATATTCGAGTATTGATAAACACCGTTGCTGAAGTCAGTGGTAAGAACTTTATTGTTGACCCTCGAGTTAAAGGTAAGGTGTCGGTGATTTCAGGCGCTACCCTGAACCCGGAACAACTCTATGATGTCTTTTTATCGATTCTGGAAGTTCATAACTTCGCAACCGTTGATTCAGGTAATGTGATTAAGGTATTGCCGAGCAATGTTATTAAACAACGCCCAACCCCGTTGTTGTTTTCACCAACTGAAGATTCCAACGATGCACAGATAACGCAAATTATCCAATTAAAGCATGCGGCCGTACAAGATTTGGTGCCTATTATCAGGCCCTTAATCCCGCCTACAAGTCACTTTGCCCCACATGTTCCGTCGAATAGCGTGGTGATTACCGATACAGCGGCGAATATCCAACGTGTATTGCAAATTATTCGTAACATTGATGTGCCCGATAAGCGATCTAACATCAGTGTCGTTAACTTAAATTATGCTAAAGCCAGCGAACTCGCTGCAACTCTGACCCAACTTATTACCTCAACTGCTGACCCGAAAGATGCTGCTGCGACGAGCAAAGTCAGCATTCAGCCATTTGATGCGATTAATTCTTTAGTAATCAGTGCGCCTGATGAGCTTTACGGAAAGATTCAGGCACTGGTTGATGAGCTCGACATCGAGCGTGAAGTGGAGGGAAACGTAAACGTCATTCCGCTAAAGCACGCGAAAGCGGAGGACTTATCCAACATACTCAAAGATTTAACCACGAATACCGCCCAAGGCGCGGTAAGTGAATTTACAGTTCAAGCCGATGAAGCATCCAATTCGCTTATAGTCAAAGCAAGTGGCACACAGCTTAAGACCGTGCAATCCGTAGTTGATAAACTGGATAAACGGCGAGCTCAAGTATTTGTCGAAACCATTATCGCCGAGGTTTCCTTGGATCAAAGCGCCAGTTTAGGAATCAACTGGAGTGTTGGAGGTGCTCGTGGTGGTACACCGGCGGGGGATGACGGTACCGGAGGAACGCCGGGCACTGGAAATTTGATCGACCGAAACCGACCTAATCAGCCTCCAGCAACGCTGACCACGGGGCAAAACTTCCAACTGGGGAATACGGGTTATAACTATTCACTGCTTGATTTAGGTCGTTATCAATTGGATATTATTCTGAATGCAATTGCGTCTGATACGAATAGCAATGTTTTATCGACCCCAACTATTCTCACATTAGACAACGAAGAAGCTGAGATCGTGGTGGGGCAAGAGGTGCCATTCGTTACGGGTAGTTTTAATAATGGTTTTAACAATACCGGTAATCCCGATACGGGCGGGAACCCGAACGTACCGGTGGGCAATGGTTTTCAAACTATTGAGCGTAGAGATGTTGGTATAAGTCTTAGAATTAAGCCGCAAATTAACGATGGTGATACCATTCAATTAGAAGTGCTGCAAGAAACCTCGGCCATCACGTCAGCAGTTGTCGCCGGGGTTACCGGTGGTGTAATTACTAACCGTCGCTCGATCGAAGCTGTGGTGCAGGTAGATGACGGGCAAATCGTCGCACTTGGCGGTTTAATAAGTGATGACATCGAGGACACGGTCAGCAAAGTACCTTTTCTTGGTGATATCCCATTATTAGGGAATCTGTTTAGAAACAAAACCAAACGTGCTATCAAGCGTAACTTGATGGTTTTTTTGAAACCTCATATTATTCGTTCCCCCGAAGATTTGGCAAAGTTCAGTAAATCTAAATATGATGACGTGCGCCGAGATAGCCAAATTGCGGCTCTGCAAAACCCGAGTTTTATTATTAAAGATTCCGCTGCGCCAGTTCTGGTTGAGTATGAGACCAGCCTTAATGATGGTGTTATCGGTAGCGAACGTCGAGCTAAATTGGCTCGAGAAGGTGCACCCAAACCATTCTCCAAGAAAGTAAAGGATATTATTTTTGGCCGTAATACCGACGACAATAATACTGGCGATGAGGAAAAACGGTTTGAAACCGGTAGCGAATTAGAAGCGGTGGAGCAAGAGCAATCGTCAGCCGAAGACGTAGTCCCCGAGGAACAGGAGTAGTTCTAGCATTATGAGCGAAACGGCTAGCCAAGAAGTACTTGATCAAGAAGTGGATTTCGAGAGTAAAGAAAGTGATGATTCGCTAATTCCTTATTCGTTTGCTAAAAAGCATAATGTCCTTGTCCACACAGAGGAAGAAGGTACGACGATTGTCAGCTGTGTTGACACACCTAAACTCGCAGTATTATCGGAACTTAAGCGGCGTTTGAATACCCGCTTAACCTTAAAGAAATATCCGGCTTCTGAATTTGATGATTTATTGCGCAGTGTCTATGACAAGGGAGGCAGTCAGGCAACTCAATTAATGGACGATATGGGCGATGGCCTTGACCTCGAGCGCCTCGCTCAGGAAATGCCACAGACCACAGACCTATTAGAAGCGGACGACGATGCCCCCATTATTCGACTGATCAACGCACTGCTCACTCAGGCTATTCGTGAAAACGCGTCGGATATACATGTAGAAGCATTCGAAGAAGAATCAGTGGTGCGATTTCGTGTTGACGGCGTGTTGAAAGATATTCTTTCTCCTCGTAGAGAACTTCATGGCGCATTAGTGTCACGTATTAAGGTTATGTCAAAACTCGATATTGCCGAAAAACGATTACCGCAAGATGGACGTATGTCGTTGCGTGTTGCCGAACATCCAGTCGATGTGAGGGTTTCAACCCTGCCGACGCAACACGGTGAGCGAGTGGTTATGCGCTTACTTGATAAACAGAGTGCGCGCTTAAATTTGGAAGCTCTTGGAATGCCTAATGATATTCTTGAGCGATTTGAAATTCTCATCGGCAAGCCTAATGGAATCTTGTTAGTGACGGGTCCAACTGGTTCTGGCAAAACCACCACCCTGTATTCAGGCTTGCACAGGCTAGACCGAAAACGATTGAATATATTAACGGTCGAAGATCCTGTCGAATACGATTTGGACGGCGTTGGTCAAACGCAAATGAATTCCAAGATTGGCTTAACGTTTGCCAGTGGTCTGCGATCCATTCTGCGCCAAGACCCAGATGTGGTTTTAGTGGGAGAGATTCGTGATCTCGAGACAGCTGAAATATCCGTACAGGCAAGTTTGACCGGTCACCTGGTGTTGTCAACATTGCACACCAACACCGCAGTTGGTGCTGTAACACGCCTGGTAGATATGGGTGTAGAACCGTTTTTGATTGCCTCGAGTTTGATCGGCGTGCTGGCTCAGCGCCTAGTACGCAGATTGTGCCCGACATGCAAACAATTGCACGAACCCGATGAGGCAGAACTCGAATTGCTCGGTTTAAAACCCGACGACGACTATCGCTTGTTCGCACCGAAAGGGTGCCCTGATTGTGATCAAATAGGGTATAGAGGTCGTATTGGTATCTATGAGCTGATTGACATGGACGATGGATTGCGACGACTGATTCATGATCAGGTGTCAGAAAATGAATTAGTTGATCATGCGCGTAAAACCACACGTAGCCTAATGCACAGTGGCTTTGACAGGGTACTTCAGGGTGAAACGACCTTAGATGAAGTGTTTAGGGTTACACAATCGTAGAACTGAGGTTAATTAATCATGGCTGCGTTTGAATACCAGGCCCTTGACGCCAAGGGTAAGACTATAAAAAATATTACCACCGGTGATCATGCTAAGCAGGTGCGCGCCGAGTTGCGCGCTCAGGGATTGGTGCCACTTGAAGTACGACCTGTCTCAGACAGTGCAGCTAGCAAATCCGATAGTCGTGGGAAAGCAAATAATCGAGTCAAGATTAAGGTTAATGACCTGTCGATCATTACTCGGCAAATGGCAACTCTATTAGAATCGGGGATGACGGTTGAGGAAACGCTCAGTGCAGTGGTAAAACAATCGGAAGGTCGCAAGATTAAGTCTGTCATGAGCGATATCCGCTCGTTAGTTACAGAAGGTTATTCACTATCCGATGCTATTGCAAAATACCCTAATAGCTTTCCAGAAATCTATCGAGCGTCTATTTCTGCCGGTGAGCAATCTGGAACGCTCGATAATGTATTGGACCGCCTCGCCGACTATTTGGAAGATAGCCATGCAATGCAACAAAAAATAAGCCAAGCCGTTGTTTATCCTATATTTTTGTTCTTTGTATGTGCAGGAATTCTAACCGTATTGATCACCGTTGTGGTACCAAAGGTAGTGACTGTTTATGAAGATATTAATCAGGAATTACCATCCTTGACGCAATTCGTAATCAAATTGTCAGAAATTATGGCCGATTATGGCGCTATGATGGCACTTGGGTTAACTGCATTGTTTTTTGGTTTGCGTTACGTATTTAGCCAGAAAGGCCCTAAGACCTGGCTACATACTCTTTACTTAAAGACTTTGGGTTTACGGAAAATGGTGCAGAACGTTGATTCTGCACGCATGGCACGAACATTATCCATTATGGTTGGCTCAGGCGTGCCAATTTTATCTTCAATGAGGGCGAGCGAAGGTGTAATGACGAACATGGTTTTACAAAAAGACCTGCACGTCGCCACTGAAGAAGTTGCCCAAGGTGTGCCTATTGGCCGAGCATTAGAGCGAAATGGAAATTTCCCACCACTGTTGGTACATATGGTTACTAGCGGTGAGAACAGCGGTCGATTAGGTCATATGCTTGAAAAGGCAGCAACTGCGACAGAGAATGAAATGCAAACCCGAATAGGCATGATGGTGAGTTTGCTAGGACCTCTCATGATCTTGATTATGGGTTCGCTGGTTCTGGCAATTATTTTAGCGATTTTGATGCCAATGTTTCAATTAAACGAATTGATTAATATTTAACAACGAGATTTGTAAAGGACATGAACAGTTTAAAAAAAATGCCTAAGGCACAGGCCGGTTTTACTTTGATTGAAATTATGGTGGTGGTCATCATCATAGGTTTGCTCTCGGCGATGGTTGTACCCAACTTATTCGATAAACAAACTCAAGCCTTTCAAGTAAAAGCAGGTAACGATATCAAGCAGATAAGTGGCCAGCTTGAACTTTATCGCTTAGAAAAATTTGCTTTCCCCAATACCTCTGAAGGCTTACAGGTTCTTGTTACTAACCCGGGCTACTTCAAGAAGTTACCCAAGGATCCTTGGAAGAACGATTACCAGTACCAGCAGCCAGGAACACGAAACCCAAATGGTTACGACCTATGGAGTTTTGGTTCTGATGGTGTTGCTGGTGGAGAAGGTGCTGCCAAAGATATTGGCAACTGGGAAGAAACGACTAATTAGCATTGAGCTAAACCAGATCGCAGCCTAGGCTTTTCACGATTTCAGCTGCTCGATTGTGTTCAGATTGATGAAACAATTCGCGCTATCTGAAAAGTCTGAGTGCACGGTGTTAACTTGGCTAAACCAGCGCCGCATTGCTCGTCCACCGCTGTCGAAAAAACTGATCAATGAACTCCACGCTTGGCGTTTTATTAAGCAGTGGAGATTTTGCTGACGCTTTCCATCGTGTACTACCGAAACATCAGCGCTCAGAGAATCAATTAAGGAGTCTTGTAATTTTTCTCTTAGATCGCTAGGAAGGTGAGGAGCATCGCAACTTGATACAAGTATCTGCTGCACATCGGAGTCGATAATAGCCGTCTTTAGTGCCGAGCTGATACCTGACATCGGACCTTGGTAGTTTTGCTTTTGATCCGGAACTACTTGGTACCCCATTTGAAGATATGTATTTAGATTTCTATTCGCGCATAGGTAAATACTGTCAACTTGAGGTTCAAGCGCAAGAATAACGTGCTCTATCAAGAATTTGTCTTTGTATTGTTGTAAACCCTTATCAACACCATTTAATCTGGTTCCCGCTCCGCCAGATAGAATAATGGCCGCTGTGTTTACATCTAGGTAAGTCATTTCTCGACGCTATCACAGCTGCATGGCATGATCTATTAAATTATGAATAGTGATATCTGGCATGACCATGCAACTCATTAGCCTGGCGCAGTCAATTGCTTAGATTTAGCCGCTATAGTCAAATAAAATCAATTTTAGGGTATTCATATGACATCCATTTTTTTGCCTGCCATAGTGCTTATGTTAATCACCATGTTGGTCTGGTTGAATATGTTTTTACGCCGCGTAATCGCGATAAAAGGCGGTGGTTTGGATCCTCAAGACTACCCAACTCCCGAGCAACTCAACTCGGTGTTGAGCGCCCGTGTTCAAGCACCGGCCAATTGTTTCAGGAATCTATTTGAAATACCCACGATATTCTATGCGCTTACCGCCTTTGTCGCGTTAACGTCTACCGGGGATATTGTGTTTATCAATATGGCTTGGGCATTTGTTGGATTAAGAGCGTTACAAGCGTGTGTTCATTGCACTTATAACAGGGTAATGCACCGATTTTATGCATATTTGGCTTCAAGTTTGGTTTTATGGGCAATGGTAATTAGATTTTTTATCACCATTTTCTAATTTGCTGAATGCTGTTTCAATTAAAACGGCCTGAGGTGTTGATGCAGAGGGTTTAACTCGAGAGTAATCGAGTTATGGTAGCAAAAATATATTTGTCTTATTTTGCAACCTTTGCCTTAGTTGCATGGTAAAGGTTGGGGCTTTCATGTAATCTGCGCGGCATTCAACTCAGAGACTAAATAGCATGAAATTCGCCGACTTAGGGCTATCAGAACCATTACTTGATGCAATTGAATTGCAGGGCTATTCAGAACCTTCTCCAATTCAATCTAAAGCTATCCCTCACGTTATACAGGGCAAGGACGTAATGGCCGCGGCACAGACAGGCACAGGCAAAACAGCCGGCTTTACATTGCCAATTTTGCATCGTCTGAGTAATACTCCTAAGCCGGAAGGCAAGGGCAATCAAGCTCGAGCTTTGGTATTAACACCAACTCGGGAATTGGCTGCTCAAGTCGCTGCTAGCGTTGAAACGTATGGACAAAACTTAAGAATTAAGTCTGTTGTCGTGTTTGGCGGGGTTAAGATCAATCCGCAAATGCAAAAGTTGCGAGGAGGAGTCGATGTTTTAATCGCTACGCCTGGGCGTTTACTTGATTTGCACAGCCAAAATGCAATCCAATTTGATAAACTTGAAGTTCTGGTTCTTGATGAAGCTGATCGCATGCTGGATATGGGGTTTATTCACGATATTCGCCGCATTATTAAGTTACTCCCTAAGAAACGTCAGAACCTGTTGTTTTCAGCGACTTTTTCAAACGAGATTCGCCAACTAGCCAAATCAATCGTATATCAACCGGTGGAAGTATCGGTCAGCCCGCCTAACAGCACCGTTAGTACGGTTAAACAGAGTCTGATTGCTGTAGAAAAATCAGATAAATCCCGGGTATTGACAAGGTTAATCACCGAAAATGACTGGTTTCAAGTCTTAGTTTTCTCGCGCACTAAACACGGCGCGAATCGTTTGGCCAAGCAGCTGATTACTAAAGGTGTTGAGGCTTCTGCGATACATGGAAATAAGAGCCAAGGAGCACGAACCAAAGCATTGGCCGAATTTAAAGCAGGTAAGGTTAGAGTATTGGTTGCAACGGATATAGCTGCGCGGGGAATCGATATTGATCAGCTCCCGCATGTGGTTAATTTTGACTTACCTCAGGTTGCCGAAGACTATGTTCACCGTATTGGTCGAACTGGTCGAGCGGGTGCGAGTGGCGAAGCGATTTCGTTGGTTGGCCATGATGAATTCAAGCTGCTTACCGCGATTGAACGTTTGATTAATAAAGAGATACCAAGAAAGCATTTGGAGGGTTACCAACCGCTGAATGATTTGCCTGTTTCGAAACGAGATTTTCGGGACTCTAAACCTAAGAAGCCCAAGAAAAATAAGAGCCGAAATAACGATTCAAGCAAGACCGACACAAGCTCCACGTCAGAAAAAAGTGACCCAAATCATAATCGACGGGGTAAAAAGCGTCGTTCAAATAAGAATAAGGCAGGCCAAGCTAAACGGTCTCGCCCTGGTCGTAATGCTCGACGCGCAAAAGCCGGAAAAAAAATTGGAAAAAGTCAAAGCTCCAGCAAACGTGCATCAAGCTCGAGCCATGATAATCGCACGAAAAATACGGTAGGCTGATTTTGGCATTATTTGATCGGTTTTCGCTCGCACAGCGATCGCTTATACCATCGATGGCAGGTTTTCTGTTTTACGGGTTTTGGGCATTCCTGGTAAACATCATGCATGGACCCCAGGCTGCGGTTAAAGCTGCTTGTGTTCAAGGTTCATATAGCTTTGTAATCACATTGGGAATGACGCTAATGTTGGAAGCAACCTATCGTTTTTTCATGAAGCTTACTGGATGGCAATGGCTTAGTGCGTTTACTACGGTGGTGCTCTGTTGTACGCCCGTTTTCATCGGCTCATGGATGGTTAATGTAGCCGCAGGTACGCCTGAAATTTTTGAAACGGTTATTTTGGGCTATGTGATAGGTGCGGTTTACAGCACGTCATATGTATTTGGCTTATTAAAGAAAAGTAAAATTTAGCAGGACAAATATCAAGGAATTGTTAGAATATAACTGGGCAAGCTGTAAAGATTAGCGCCGTAATGGAGGCGTTTACAAAAGTAAGAATTGTTAGTTTTCGAAGGTCCATATAGCAATCCCTCAATCGCTCGTTTAAATTAGTGCCACAATGAATATCGCTCTGTTTATCTTTTTCATTTACGTTGTTGCGGTAATGCAAATGCATTATCGCGGTAAAGTACGCTTCCCGGCAATGCGACAGTTGCTGACACACACAAATTATTTGGCACCCTATAATTTGCTGATGAATTTCTTTTCAAGCTTGCCGAATAAACCAATCCTGAACACGGGCGATATTGAAGAGTTGAAAGTGTTGCGAGACAACTGGGAAGTTATGCGCGACGAAGCATTGAGCCTTGCCGATAAGGGCGATATAAAAGCCGCAGACGGATTAAATGATGCAGGTTTTAACTCTTTTTTCAGAACAGGTTGGACACGATTCTATTTAAAGTGGTACGGGGACCCACTCGCATCTGCCCAGCGACAATGTCCAAAGACCTTGGAGGTTCTTAAACAGGTGCCCTCTGTTAAGGCCGCGATGTTTGCGAGCTTACCACCTGGGGGTGTGTTGAGTCCTCATCGAGATCCATTCGCCGGTTCTCTTCGCTATCACCTAGGATTGGCGACACCAAACGATGATGATTGTTATATTCTCGTTGATGGCGAAAAACATGTTTGGCACGATGGCCAGGACGTATTATTCGATGAGACTTTCATACATGAAGCTCATAACGAAACAGACCATAATCGTATTATCTTATTTTGCGATGTTAGTCGCCCTATGAAGCTGGGGATGATTAATCGATTTAATACCTTTGTCAGTTCAACCTTAATCAGCGCCAGCGCGACTCGTAATGACGAGGGCGACCCGGTTGGCATGATCAATCGAATATTTGAGAAATTGTATTCGATACGAGTCGTTTCTAGACGAATAAAACGTTGGAACAAACCAGTGTATAAAGTGCTTAAATACACGCTATTCATAGCGTTGCTGTATCTGATCTTCTTTTAGTAGATGTCGAAATAGTTTGCGTTTTTGACGTTCCTTAGCTGTGTTATTCTCGGTTCATTGTCTAACCAATACGAGATAATTAGTGAGCACAATTTTACAATTACCTAAATGGGGCGTTAATGCCTTACTGTTGTTAGGCTTGGCAGCTTGCGCAAGCGTTCCTATCGACGATGATTCTTCGTCAGAGTCTGATCAAACATATCGCCCGTTTTCCTCCACTTACATTGCACCAGAGTCACCAACCACGGTCATTCGCGGAGCGACCATTTTGAATGGTTTGGGAGAGAAATTTGAGAATGCTGATTTGCTGCTTGAAGGCGGCAAAGTCGTGGCGATCGGATCACAACTTGATGCACCAAGTGACGCGATAGAAATCGATGGTTCCGAGCATTGGGTGACCCCGGGAATAATTGATGTCCACTCACATATGGGGGTGTATCCAAACCCTTCGGTAAGTGCTCATGCGGACGGAAATGAGATCGTGGCGCCAGCGACCGCCAAGGTTTGGGCTGAACACTCGGTTTGGCCTCAGGATCCAAATTTTGAAAAAGCGCTTGCCGGTGGAGTTACAACGGTCCAGATATTGCCTGGCTCGGCCAATTTGTTTGGTGGTCGAGGTGTTACGCTAAAAAATGTGCCTTCCGTCACAATGATGGGTATGAAATTCCCAAATGCACCACAGTCATTGAAAATGGCTTGTGGGGAGAACCCGAAACGAGTTTATGGTGACAAAGGCGGTCCGGGAACTCGCATGGGCAATATGGCTGGTTATCGTACCGCCTGGATTGCGGCAAAAGAGTACGACAAATCATGGTCTGCCTACGAAGAAAAACTGGCAGACGGTGAAGTGGATGCTGAAGCTCCAAGTCGAGATTTGGAAATGGAAACCCTAAGGGGTGTTCTACGTGGCGAAATAAAAATTCACAACCATTGTTATCGAGCCGATGAAATGGCTAATATGATTGAACTCTCCAGGGAGTTTGGGTATTCAATTACCGCGTTTCATCACGCGGTTGAAGCGTATAAAGTAGCGCCATTGCTGGCAGAAAATGATATTTGCGCGGTGGTATGGGCAGATTGGTGGGGCTTTAAACAAGAAGCGTATGACATGATTAGAGAGAATGCCGCATTGGTGGAGCTAGCAAATGGATGTGCCATCATTCATTCCGACGATGAAACTCAAATACAGCGGCTTTCACAAGAGGTCGGTAAAGCTATGGCTGCAGCCAATCGTATGGGCATGCAGTTAACCCCAGCTCAAACCATCAGCTGGATCACCAGCAATGCGGCAAAGTCAATCGGGCTGGAAGATAAAATAGGCAGTTTGAAATCAGGTATGAATGCTGATGTAGTGCTTTGGAGTGGCAACCCTTTAAGCGTTTACACCAAAGCTGAAAAGGTATGGATTGATGGCGTATTGAGATTTGATCGAAGGTCTGATGCGCAAAACCATACAAGTGACTTTAATTTAGGAATCATTGTTCCAGAAGAGGATCGACCATGAACAAGATGGTAAAAATAGGGCTAACTATAAGCCTGACGCTCATGTTTGTTGGAGACTCTAAGGCGACCGAGTTATTGATTAAGAATGCGCGTATTGTCGATGGTGTAGAGAGAAGTTCAAATGAACTAAGTGACATATTGGTGAAGGGTTCGATGATTGTTGGTTTAGGCAGTGGCCTATCAACACCTCAAAGCGGACGCGTGATCGATGCTCAAGGTCGTCCGGTGTCGTCCGGACTATTTAATGCGGATTCACAATTAGGTGTCTTGGAGTTGAGCTCTGTTGAAGACACAATAGACAGCAGCACCTCGAATCCAAAAATTACCGCCTCTCTGCAGATCAGCGATGCGTTTAACCCGAGTTCGGTAGCCGTTGCTTATAATCGAAGCTTGGGTGTGTCGCACAGTCTGATTCAACCGAGAAATGGTGCCGGAATATTTGCTGGTAGTGCAGCTGTGGTTAAGCTTTCGGAGTCGGGCAATATCGTGATCGATAACGCTGCAATGGTTGTTAGTCTAGGGCAGGCGGGCAGCGAACTTGCTGGCGGGTCTAGAGCGGCCGCCATGTCATTGCTTCGAGAGGCCATAGAGGATACGCGAGATTATATACAAAACAAAGACAGCTACAATCGAGGCAATCGCCGAGACTACTCGTTATCTCGTCATGACTTGGAGGTTCTCGTACCTGTTGTACAACGACGTCAACCTCTATTGGTCCGCGTCGAACGGGCGTCTGATATTGAGCGTGTGCTTATGTTTGCCAAGCAACAAAAAATTGCCTTGATATTATCAGGGGTATCGGAAGGATGGCGTGTGGCGGATCAGATTGCTGATGCAAAAGTTCCTGTGATATTTGACCCTATCAATAATTTACCGAGTACATATGAAACTCTCGGGTCTCGCTTAGACAATGCAAATCTGCTGCATCAGGCAGGCGTTAAACTTATGTTTACCGGAATGGGGTTTCAAAATACCCATAATGCATATCTGGTGAGGCAATCCGCGGGCAACGCTGTTGCCAATGGCTTACCATACAACGTCGCTATCCAGGCGATTACGACTAACCCCGCTCAAATTTTTGGTCTGCCGGGTTATGGTGAAATTAAGGTTGGGGCAGATGCAACCCTGGTACTGTGGTCTGGTGACCCACTAGAGGTAATGAGCAATCCCGATCTGGTGCTGATCGATGGTCAGGAATACAGCTTAGAGAGTCGTGCCACACGCTTGCGCGATCGCTATTATCAGCGAGCGAGTCAATAGGCTCGCTTTTTAAGTTTATGTCACACGTTTCTCGTTATAGTCGCCAACAATTAGTCAATCAGTTTACGGGCGAAGCTCAGGATCGAATTAGAGACGCCTGCGTATTAATTGTTGGTGCGGGGGGGCTAGGCTCGCCAGTGAGCCTATTCTTAGCCGGCGCTGGGGTTGGTAAAATGATCTTGGTAGATGATGATATTGTTAGTGTGTCTAATTTACACCGGCAGATACTGTATGAGGAATCTGATGTTGGTCGAGCAAAGGTTGTGGCGGCTAAGCGACGACTCAGTTCACTGAATAGCGAAATTGATATCGAAGTGGTAAGTCAGGCACTCACCCCAATGAATGCCCGAGAATTAGTTGCGCGTGCGAGCGTCATTGTCGATGCAGCCGATAACTTTCTAGTAAGTTATATGTTGAGTGATCTATGCTTGATTGATAGAAAGCCTCTGATCACCGCGTCGGTGTTGAAAACGCATGGTTACCTTGGGGTATTTTGTGGTTCGGAGGAGGCGCCTGCTCCCAGTTTACGAGCGGCATTTGCTTCGCCTTCGCAATCGGCGGCAAATTGTAATACGGCCGGCGTGCTTGGTCCCAGTGTTGGGGTTATTGGTGGTTATCAGGCTCAAGAGACTCTGAAAGTTATATTACAAAATAAAAGCCAATTGCTCGGTAAGCTTATGTATCTGGATTTATGGGATTATAGTCAGAATATAATTGATTTCTCGGAGGCTCCAGAACCTGAACAACACGCGTCCATAGTTTCAAATCACGATATCTGTGCTGCCGATTTTGTATTGGATGTTCGCAGTAAACAAGAAGTTCAGTCTAAACCTTTGGCCTACTATTCTCTCAATATTCCAAACAACGAACTGCAGGATAAATTGCACCTATTACCGCTTGATCAAAACATAATTTGTGTATGTGCCAGTGGTCAGAGAGCTCTCAACGCGGCACATAAATTATGCAGCAATGGTTTCAATCGTGTCTGCGTAAGTAGCGCAGCCTACGCTTAGCGCATAATCTCATATCTGATGAATAACCGTCGTCAGAATTAAAAATGGGCCGATCATGATCGGCCCATTTTGATTACACTGGATTGTATCGTTGTGAAGAGTGCTTTGTGACCAGTTTCATCACTTTAAGCGAAGATCATCCGGAGCACATTTTCATGCTCGACTAATTCAGGTCGAAACGATCCAGCATCATCACTTTGCTCCAAGCTTCAACGAAGTCGTCGGCAAAACGCTGTTTAGAATTGTCGTAAGCATAGACCTCGGCAACAGCTCTAAGTTCAGAGTTTGAACCAAACACTAGATCCACTGGCGTTGCCGTATATTTAACCTTACCTGTTTCACGATCAACACCTTCGTAGACACCGTCAGTATCTGTTTTTCTCCACTTATTCGACATGTCTAATAAGTTAACGAAAAAGTCGTTGCTCAATGTTCCGGGGTTAGCGGTTAACACCCCATGAGAAGCACCACCGGTGTTGGCATCCAACGCTCGCAGGCCACCTAATAGAACCGTCATTTCAGGTACGGTTAGATCCAGCTGATCGGCTTTATCAACCAGCATTTCAGTGGGTGAGCGATAACTCTTCTTGACATTGAAATAGTTGCGGAATGCGTCAGCACTCGGCTTGAGCAGAGCAAATGACTTAACATCCGTTTGGGCTTGAGTTGCGTCACCGCGGCCCGGGGTGAAAGGCACGTTGACGCTAACGCCAGCGTCTGTTGCCGCTTTTTCGATAGCCGTAGCACCGCCCAATACTATTAGGTCAGCCAGCGACACGTTTTTACGATTTGACGAGCCGTTGAAATCGCTTTGAATCGATTTGAGTGCAGCCAATACTTTGCTTAACTCTTGTGGGTTATTCGCTTTCCAGTCTTTTTGCGGCGCAAGCGCTATGCGTGCTCCGTTGGCACCACCACGTTTATCACCCGCGCGGAAGCTAGAGGCGGATGCCCAAGCGGTTCGAACCAACTCTTGCACACTTAAACCCGATTCAAGGATGTCGCTTTTGAGTGACTTAATATCACGACTGCTCAATTTATAATCGACTGCTGGGATAGGGTCTTGCCAAATCAGTTCCTCACTTGGTACTTCACTGCCCAAATATCGAGCACGTGGTCCCATATCGCGGTGAGTCAACTTGTACCAGGCTTTGGCAAACGCCAAGCGATACTCTTCAGGGTTTGCTAAGAAACGTTCTGCTATCGCTTTGTATTGTGGGTCGAATTTTAATGCCAAGTCAGCCGTTGTCATAACCACAGGGTTACGTTTTCCTTCGACATGAGCATCAGGCGCAGCTGTGTGGTGGGCTTTATCTGCCGGTATCCATTGAATTGCTCCACCAGGGCTACGAGTTTGTTCCCAGTCGAAATTCAGTAGATTTGAAAGATAGAGTGTGGTCCATTGTGTTGGTGCCTGAGTCCAGGCGCCTTCTAAGCCACTGGTAACAGTGTCTTCAGAGTGGCCTTTACCACATTTGTTTTTCCAGCCCAAACCTTGTTCTTCAAGGGCCGCAGCACCGGGCTCTGCGCCAACGCAGTCACTTGGCTTGTGGGCGCCGTGCATTTTCCCAAAGGTATGACCTCCCGCGACCAAAGCAACGACTTCTTCATCGTTCATCGCCATTCGGTTAAAGGCGACACGAATATTCTTCGCTGAGCCTACTGGGTCTGGTTTTCCTCGTGGGCCTTCTGGGTTAACGTAGATTAAACCCATGTGAGTGGCGCCAAGAGGTCGTTGAAGCTTGCCGTTTTTGTGATGACGATCACTTGCAAGCATTTCCACTTCAGGGCCCCAATACACCAGATCAGGTTCCCAGTCATCGGCACGTCCGCCGGCGAAGCCATAAGTTTCAAAGCCCATGTTTTCAAGTGCGACATTTCCGGCCAAAATCATCAGGTCTCCCCATGAAAGGGCTTCACCGTATTTTTGCTTAATTGGCCATAGTAACCGGCGAGCTTTATCCAAGTTACCATTATCTGGCCAGCTGTTAAGAGGGTCGAACCGCTGTTGACCACCGTCTCCGCCACCGCGACCGTCCAGGGTGCGATAGGTACCAGCGCTGTGCCAAGACATTCGGATAAAGAATGGGCCATAGTTACCAAAATCTGCTGGCCACCAATCTTGTGAGGTTGTTAACAGTGCATCGATATCCTTCTTAGCGGCATCCAAGTCAAGACTTTGAAATGCTTTGCTGTAGTTGAAGTCTTCGCCGAGGGGGTTAGATCGTGAATCGTGGTCGCGTAGTGCGCTTAAGTCGAGTTGATCCGGCCACCAAAACTGGTTGGACTTTGCTTGGCCGGCCTTAGCATGACCGCTGCCTACGGCGCCTTTGGGTTTACTGATTTCGTCTGCGCTTACTGACACTGAACACACGGCTGCAAACACCGCCGTGGTCAACAACTTGGGTAGGTTCATAATTTTTCCTTCATCTGGTTTTGTGAATAGTTTAATTAGTCAAAATTGCGTTGATTGAGTTCTAGCCGCTAATTTAGGACGTTCGGTTCACGTAAGCGATTGCAAATTTGCAAAGGAGTTCAAGCCAAAGGGTTGCTTTGTGAAAGTCATCAATCATCGTAATAGCTAAACTATAAAACAAATTTAAGTTATTGATGTGTGAAAATTGATTCAAAAAATTGATGATGATGATTGAAAATGTATATCATTGTCTAACAACAAGATAATATTAATTACTATATATTGGCTTGGCGCCGGGAAATTAACATGGTGCGAATCGCCGAGAAAATGGCTATCAACATTAGCAATCGAAGAAGGTTGTCGAAGAGTTTGGGGTGTCTGCTATAGAAGCTACCCTGTGTTGTCGCTGAGTAAGGCACATCAGTGATATAGCCTGCCGACGATTGAAATGCGCTACTAAAAAGCACATCGCCGCTCGGAGAGGCAACAATAGAGGGCCCATTGTTTGCGACATGAACCAATGGCAGCCGATTTTCGACCGCTCTCAAAATAGACGGCATAATGTGTTGAAACGGTTGGTGTGTTGAGCCGAACCAACCATCGTTGGATAAGGCAACAATTAGTGAGGCGTTAGATGTGTTTGCCAGTGGTCGTGTTTTGTTGACTGCCTCACTAACAAAGCTCGGTGACGTGGTTTCGTAGCAAATCAGAGGAATGATATTAAGCTTCTGATGAGCAAATAACTGGTGAGATTGCCCCTTTGTGGTTTCGATCAAAAAATCACCAAAGATGTTTTTAACCGATGTTTGAAGTAGGGAGTCCTCACCTGAAAATGGGACGTATTCGCCAAATGGGATACGCTTCATTTTTATGTATGGATCTTGCTGTTCACCGAAGTTGTTGATCATGATCGCAGTATTAGTTTGACTTTGCAGTTTTCCATTAATCGGGTCTCGGTGATAACTCATGTCTTGAAATATTAGGCTTATTCCAAGACCTTTCACTGCGTGCTGAAACGCTGTTCGAATATGGGAATTGTCTAAGTACCCTTTGGGCTGCGCCTCCGGCCAGATTATGATTTCTGCTCCTAAGCTGCTAAGTCGTTCTGTTATATCCATTTCGGGAGGGTAGGCATAACTATAGCCTGAATAGATAATGGTCTTGTCCAGACTGGGCACTTCATTTGGTTGCACAATGCCTGTTTTCAGTACCGGCCAAGTGCTGACTCTGTTTTGCCACGCTGAGTACTGAAGAACTCCATATATTAACCATAAGGCGATCAATGACATTGCTATCAACCAGGGCCAAATTGATGAGTGTGTTGCGTTCAGGTGAGCAGAGCGTCGAGCCAGCAAACGAAATACTACAATATTAAATAATGCGATTATTAAATCGAGCCCATGAACACCGGTAAACTCTATTGCTTGTAGCGCGCTCTGAAAATGAGTTTGGCTCTCGCCCAATCGCATTGCGAATAACATAGGAAACGTAGATGTAAAAGTGGTGAGGACCACAGGGAACAGTACGAATTCATGTATGTTAGTACGTTGCTTAAGCCATCTATAAAGCAGAAGTAGAAGTGCAATCAGGTGTGCGCAATAGAACCAATAGACCGACGCGAGCACAATGCTTTTGCCAAGGCCAAAACCTTTGGAAATAATGATGAAATCTACAATCCAATACATCCCACTGACATAACTTACTAAGCCTGCAAGAACACCAAGTAGATAGGTTTTTATAGCCCCTGCGTTTTCGACCGCGAACAACAAAGGCACAAAGGCAAACCAAGTAAAGTAGTAATGACTGCTGTCTAAGAATGCGATTGATAATACGCCACCAAATACAAACACTAATAGCAGTTGTCTTAATGTTGGTAATACGGGGTCGACCGCTGAATTTATAGAAGTGTGCATGACCACTTATTCATTACTCTTGGGTTTTAGGAAAGCCTTGTAATCCGCTTTTAGAGCAGCTAACCGTTGCGCTTTTTGTGCACTGCTTAAGTGTTCACTCAACGATATTATTCGTCTTCGAGTAAGGTAAGTGATGGTTGTGTTTTTATCTGTAAAAAGTTTGGTTGCTAGCTCGGCTCCGAAAAATCTATATTGACGAGGGCGCAGACTCGATAGGCTTGACTTGAGTTTCTGTAATTGCTGCTCGGGCGTGCCTTGATTGATACTGCTAACGCTGACAGAGTGATCCAATTGGTATTGATTATATTTATGTTGCAGTACAGCAAGTTGTTCGCCACGATCGCCAGGCAGGCTTCTGCGAATCAATAAGCTTAAGCGCGCACTTTCCTGAGTACTCAGGTTTTGAGGCAATAAGGCATTGATCTGTTCTAATAAATCTAAGGTATCGGCATCTATAGTTAGTTCATTCGAACTTAAGGGGTAGGTATTCCAAAGCAGTCTTTCGATTTCAGAAAATTCGAGGCGCCAACTCTGATTCGTAATTGGCGGCCAGTATTTTGTATCAAGTGATTCCGGCTGAGACCATTGAACATGTGCTCGCTTATCATAGGTCGAATGGGAACCTTGATGTAAATCATAGAGTTTTGGTGCAATAATGAATAGTAAAACGCACAAAAGCAGGGCGTTTAAATAGCGCCTTCCATGCAAACGTAACGTGCTGTTGTTACTTTTTTTCACGCTGGGCATTGTCAGGTATGGCCTTTAGGCCATGCTAAAGCCATTCTTATGTCAGTTACTGCCTACGATGTCTCTATGCCGTTTTTCTAATTCGCTTCGCCGTTTTTCAATTTCATCAGCTGATAGGCTTTGGTCAAGATCAAGTTTCATACTTTCGAACATGAACTCGGCGTTTGCATCAGATACTTGAAACAACTTTTCCGCCACGTCGCTTCCAAGGTGTATTTCGCGAAGGTCTTGAAGCTCGGTATAGAGAGCTTGGTCTTTTGTAATTGTGGCAACAGTTGGGTTGGAATTTGTAGCACTATCTCGGTGCATTTCACTGAATTGTTCTTTTGCATCAAGAAAGCCTTTATAATTTTCAACCAATTGAGCCGTTTGTTCCCCAACTTTGCCAGGCAGTGCTGCTTCAATAATATTTTGTAATTCTAACAGCGACTCACCATCGAGCAAGTTGTGGATTCGCTCAAGCGCCTCATCCAGCGAGAGTAGCGCATGGTGGTCGAGAATAACGTCTCCATTTTCGTCAACTTTAACTTCTTGGAGCGCGTCGTGAACAGATTGCGGTGTAAATGGATAATTACGTTGCTCTTGACTGTCGTTCTGACTTTTTTGATCCTCTAATTCTTGCCATTGCCACTCACCTGCGATCGTTGTCGACTGGGTCTGACTACTTTCTAGATCGTTCAATTGTTTTTCTAAGCTCAAGCTTTTATCGGTAGTCGGCGTGTCTTCCTTTCCTGTAGGTTGGTCTGGTTGAGTGTTGATGAATAGAACGATCCCTATTGAGGCAATAAGGACGATTAGAATTGCGAAAACGGGCCATCTCTTGGATTTAGACATCACTTATATCGAATTTTTGGTTAAACATATTGGTTGAATTGATTAGGCCAGCTTAAGTAGCGATAGCCCAGTATCTAATTCTATAACGTAAATTGGGGGTTCGATCGCTCGAACCCCCAATTTACCGTGGCAAACCAACTCTAACAGGTTTGCAAATTATCAAATATCGATTAACGCCTAAAATGAACAGGTGTCTCGAGTCTCTGAAATTAGACTACTTGCAGTATGATTGGGACCACAAAGAAACTGGTTGTAGCGTCTATCTTTATCAAGAAATCGCTTCATCCAAGACACACCATAGGTCGATAACTCACTGTTATTATTGAAATTATTCCCGTTGGCGCAATTGTGTGGACCATTATTAAATTCTAAAAAGAATTTGTCAGTGCTGCCCGGGATTTCGTTGTAAAACGGGCTTGCATGAGTGCTGACTCGTGCAGTGCCATCGTTTTCACATGCCATAATCATGGTAGGAACTCGAATTTGAGTGAAATTATCTCGTCCGGTACTGAATGGGGCTAGAGGCACCGCTGCGCTCAAACGATTACGCGAAGCACTCCTTAACGATCCACCACCGCCCATTGAGAAGCCCATCGTTGCTAGACGATTTCTGTCAACAAGGCCTGAAATTGGGCTACTTGAACGATCACTTTCTGAAATCAAATGATTTAGAGCAGCGTCAAGCTGGCGGCTACGGCTCTCGGGTTGATCAAAACGGCTATTAGTGTCGATAGTAATAACAACGAAACCGTGAGAGGCCAAAATAGGTCCCCACCAAGCAATAGCCGATCGGGTATTGGTAAATCCTGGTGCAATTGAAATGGTGCCCATCTCTCTTGATACGTTTCTTGGGTAGTAAATAGTGCCGCCACCAAAACCATTTACTGAACTGGCTACGTTGCTGGTAGCAACCTGAAGTGGTCCGCTGCTGGCTCGAACGAATGATAGAGAAGGGTTAGGGCCTATCTCGTATCCACAATTCGAATTACAGGTATCTGGCGCAGGCAATTGGCCGCTGTTATCGTTGCCACCACCACCACCACCACCACTATATGCGGTGACAGAGAAGAGTAGTGAAATAGCGCATGCTGAAAGTTTCTTTAATGCTGAGTTTTTCATGGAGTTAATCCTGTTATTTTTTTGCAATATCTGAGATATCGCTGTGGTTGTGGACTACATAAAACTTCTATTGATGAACTTCACATAACTAGGTGTTATGTCTTATATAACACTCAGTTGTAATGCGAGCATAGCCAATAATCCACACTGTGTCTAATTAATTCATGGTTGTGAAACGTACATAACAAGCTGATCATTCTTAAATACGGGGGATATTGGGGACTTTATGAGGGTGTGTTTTTGCGGCGTTGCAAAGAAAATGATTTTCTAATCAATTGCTTACGTCTAAGCCCACAGCATTCTTAGACTTTTCGCGTATTATATTTTAGACATAGGTCGATTGTTCTTAGGGATCGATACTTTTAGGATATAACGTGTTCTGATTAAGGCGCTAAGGACAGAGAGACGCTGCTAACAGCGCAAAAGGTATAGACAATAGCGACCACCATAATCAGCATCTGTTGTTAGGGCGTGTTCGCTTGGCGGCGCGTATTTACTTAGCATTTAAGATTAAGTATCGGGTTGGGGTTTATATGGGATTAGAAAAACCAGTTGTTTTTTTAAAGAACGACGTATTTATTCGTACAAAGTTAGGCGTTCAGGAAGTTGCCACGCTACAAGATGGAATACTATCGAGGGAAGCGCGCCTGCTTTTGATTTATATCAATGGTCAGAAAACATGGGAGGAGTTACGTAACTCCTTAGGCGACCGTAAAATGTTTCTTGCGGCGGGTGGTGTTGAGCAATGCTTACAACTGCTCTTAGACTTAGAGTATGTTGAAAGTGAATCGTATAACTCACGCACATTGCCAATTATGTCGTCTGATAGAGTCTTATCAAAGCGTGAAACATATTTGGTACAAAAGGCCGCAGATAAGGTCGTGAATCTCGAGCAGCGTAAGCAGGAACTAGGTCGACATGAGCCGGTTTCAAGTAAACTGGTTCAAGGAAATCCAGTTGTGCATGAGACCCTAGAGCAAGAGGATCAAACGATCACCACATTGCGCCATACGGTTAGGCTGTTAATAGAAAAGCATGCTCAAAATGACGTTAAGCATACGTATCTCAAAGCGCTTGATCAGTGTCACAGCTTACCTTGGATCTTTGGCTTGGTTCAAGAAATGCAACGACTGAGTTCTGGCAAGTTTGAAAAAGTGATGTATTTGGTTGCACTTGCATTTAAACGTGGTAATGCCAGCAGAGTCTAGTTTACAAACGAAACAGAATATCAAACCATGACTGTGATTTTATAAGCAAAAGACGTTACCATCGGAGTCTCGAATTCGAACAATGTTGGTATTGATTTTATGGGTTTAACCTCGATAAAACGCGGTGGTGTCGTTGGCCAGTTAGCTGTGCTGTGGCTAATGATGTTTGCTACGGGCTCATTGACACCCGCTGATGCAAAGCAAACCAGGCATATTGAGTATCCGACTTACACCGCTCATGTAAATGGTTTGAGTATTGCTTACCAGGAATTTGGTCAACCAACTAAAGGAAATATTTTGTTGATCATGGGGTTGGGCGCACAGCTAATTACCTGGGATGACGAGTTAGTACTGGCCTTAGCCGAAGCGGGTTATCGTGTAATTCGGTTTGATAATAGAGATATAGGCTGGTCTGAAAAACTACATCATTTGCCAACTCCGGGAATACTGACTGGCATTCGCTTCAAGTTAGGCTTTTCATTGGGCTCACCTTACAAACTTAGCGACATGGCCGCAGATGCGAATGGTTTACTGGAGTACTTAGGCATTGAAAGAGCGCATGTAGTTGGTGCTTCAATGGGAGGCATGATTGCGCAGATTATGGCCGCGCAATATCCTCAGCGAGTGGCTACGTTAACCTCGATAATGTCCACCAGTGGAGCCGACCACTTACCCAGTAGCGAAATCGAGATTGACTTCTCATCGATTGGAGACTCAAGGGAAGAAGCAATCAGTGGAACCATCGCGTTAATACGGAAATTTGGCGGTAGTATTGCGACCATGGATCAGGATGTTCTATACA
Source organism: Arenicella sp. (assembly GCA_965230315.1). Lineage (GTDB taxonomy): Bacteria > Pseudomonadota > Gammaproteobacteria > Arenicellales > Arenicellaceae > Arenicella. Next base: position 774,582 of record CBDDKT010000002.1, on the reverse strand, counting down.
GCCGAATAGCTCGGGCTTACGATCGTTCTCATTACCCGGAGGGCGGGGCGCGTCAATTATGGGCAATCGCCGATTCTGGTGATCGTGTGGAATTGCTTAAATCACTTACACTGCCCACATTGGTAATGCATGGAGAAGACGATACTTTAATTCCGTATCAAGCGGGTGAACATACTGCAGAACTCGTGCAGGGCGCTAAGTTTGTACTGTTAGAAGGAATGGGGCATAGCATTGATGCCATCAACCGGCCGATTATTGTTAGCGAAATAATTTCATTAGCCGAACGGGTAAACTAGGAATTTATCGCCGATAAAAATAGGTAGCAAACTTGCCTAAGGTACTGCTAAATCCAGCTCTATTGTGTGCATTGATATTTGTATTATCTTTATGCTATTACGTTTATGCTGCGCTGACACTACCCACTCTTTTTAATCAAGATAATCACCTTAATTATGCTGCAACGGAGTACTTGGTTAAACACAAAAAGATTCCGATGGTGGCTCTGGGCAATAATGAAATTGCCTTCAGTGAGACAGGTACCACTCGTTTAACACGGCCGCCGTTTACGTTTATTGTTTCTGCTGTCGCGGCCAGTCTTAGCGAAGAAATAGTCGATAATAAAATCACTCGCTTACGACTTGGTGCACCCGTAATCGGTGCATTTACGATTGTTGTTATTTTTCTTGGCTTTTGGTTGGCATTTCAGCATAGGGGGCTGGCGCTATTTGGCGCGATGGCCATTGGCTTACTGCCCAAATTCGTTTTCCTCGCGTCATGTAATAACGATGACATTGGCGCAATATTCTCAGTGTCTTGTTTATTGACTTGCGTGATTGCAATGATTCGCAATAGGCGAAAAACCGGAACCCTTATTGCTCTCGCGTTCTCGGTGGGTTTGATACTGCAAACCAAATTCACCGCGTGGCTGGTGTTGCCTTGGTTTTTTGTGTTTTGTTTGATTGTGTTAAGGCACCACTGGCGTGGGGTCCTCAGTCTTACGCCAGTATTGACGCTGGTCATGTTTATCGGTGGCGGATGGTGGTTAGTGCTTAACATGATCAACTATGGCGTGACCGACCCACTCGCGATTCAACATGTGCAACAATTGCAATTTCAGATAGCCGACGTGGAGCCTAATCGACAAGGCTACAATGCCAGCGGTGTTGGGCTACACGAGTTGATGAGTAATCATGAACAGTTCCTGAGTAAAAGCTATCGATCTCTAATTGGTTATTTGGAATGGCTTGATCTCGATGTTGGATTACTCACGTATTGGTTCTACGCATTGATATTTTTGGCTGGAGTTCTCGGAACGTTGCTTAAACCTTGGACAATTTTGCGGCCATACTCTCCGGGGCAGGGTTTATGTCTTGTACTGACTCTTATCGTGATCAGTCAGTGCGCATTTTATGTGCATCATAATTTGCTTAGAGACATTCAGCCCCAAGCTCGATATATCTTGCCAGTGATAATGCCACTCTTCTATCTATTTCTGTGGCAAATTCAGCAGGTGCCGAGAAATACTATGATTGTACGGTTTAATGCTCGTGAATATGGATTTCAAACAATTTCAGCGACGGTGTTGATCGCTGTGTGCCTAATTGTTCACGCGTTAGCGATGCAGCGCTCAGTAATTCCAACTTTTCGTGCGCTGCCTTATTTTACAAATCTTCAGAAAGCAAAACAGTATTCGATTAGCGAGTTCATTGAAATAACATCAGCCACATCAATGTCCCACAAATTTGTTGGCGATGCTCTAGAGCTACAACGCACATCTAGCGAAAACTCGAGCGTTACTTTGTCGTCCAATTTTTGTGAGCAATTACCGTTAAATGCATTAATTACAATGCAAGTCGACTCTGTGTCGAGCGGTGGTATTAATCTGCATATTGACCGGTTCGCTCAAGGAAAATTTGAGAATGTGTACTGGCGAAGCGTACCAGTTGGATTGAGCATGGCCGCCTTCGTGATCGATTCTCGTAATTGCGTCGGCGCAAAAATCTCATTCTCTCGAAACACCTATAAAGTAACGATAACCGAGCTTGAAATCAGTGAGCTCAAAATTCATCGGTATGGCAAACCACTCTAGGCGTTGATTATTATTAGCAAGCGACTCTGATAAATTGATGTTTATAATTTGTTGTGTTAGAACTTTACATTGAAAGTTATAAATTCTTTTTACGCCCTGTGGTTGGTTAGTTTCGGGGGGCGGGTTTCTCAAGAGTGTACTGTACCAGTGCGATTGCCTGGTTGATGCACACAACTATAATAAATCGCTGGGAATCGACATGAATAGATTATTTTTTTCAGTAAGGACTGCGTCCTTAATTTTTATATTTGGCCTAATGGGAAGCGTGACCTCTGTTCATGCCGAAGATGATCTCGGTCTTTGCCCATCTGGATTTAGTCAAGAAACGGTGAGGACTGGTTCGGTTGATTGTTTTAGGAGCACCAGTGCTCGAAGTGACCGGTCCGACGCAGAGCAATTGCGCCTTCAGCGCGAAGCAGTGTGTCTTGCTACGCCCAACGCTGAAGTAACCAGCTCGATAATCCGCACTAATAGTTCAGGTCGATTTTTTGCCGAAATTATATGTACTGTAGCCCGACCTGTGCCTGCAGGTACCGTATTGTGTCCTGATGATTCGGAAGAAGTGGTGCGAGCGTTCGACACGCTTGTGTGCAAATATTTTGGTAGTTCTGTCTTGAGTATGCAAGAGGGGCAAGCGGTGTTGACGTCACAGACCAGCGAATGCACCAATGGCTTTGGCGGGCGTGTTTTGAAGTCTGGTATAGACCAGCAAACCTTTGAAGGCGTTAGCTTTTTCACTACATTTCTGTCTTGTGCACGAGAAATTCAAGATACCGACATCATTCAGTGCCCGTACACCTTTTTCGAGGTTGGGCGAGACGAAAATATTATTGATTGCCGAATCGATAATACGAACTTCGATAGTATCAACGAAGCGCAAGAGGCGAATGCAGCCGAACAGGCTATCTGTACCGGTACAACAGCGGGTCTGGGCTCAGTTAGCAGTTCCGTTGTCGGCGCAACCACAAGTAATACGTTTCGCAGCACCACGGAGTGCGAAATCAGAATAGCGAGATACAGTGATTTCGCAGACAGTGCAGTTATTCGTGCTTGTGACGCAAGTTGTACTGAAGAGATTGAGCAATCAAGAACCTGTTTAAATGGCGGCCAAATTGGTTCGACTGGGTGTACCGCACCTTCTACTCAGGTAATTGTTCGTCGCTGCAATACTGGCCCGGATCGCGATGGACTATGCCCGGTCATGGCAACGCCAGCGGCAAATGTTGTGCCACTATTGCTATTGGAAGAAGATTAACCACGCACAGTTAGCCAGGAATATACGCTTGTTAGGATGTTTTGTCATCCTGATTTGATAAACATAAAAAGGCTCTCTCGGGAGCCTTTTTTGCTCTAATTCTGCGTTATCAGCCTATATTATGGGGCGTAAGCGACTATTCTATATAGTCAGCGTCTTAGGATAAGAATAGAGACGCAATCATTAAGTCGCGGGTATATTTTTTGTCTTGAAACCCAGCTATGCAATTATATCGTTCCACTAAACTATCTACAGTCTGGGGACGAAAATGAACGAACTTAACTATAAACTTCTTCAAAAGGTACACCAACTTAAGCCAATTGTTCGCACTAAAATGATTGGGGTAGGCACATATTTGCCTAGCCAAATAGTTACATCCGATGATTTGATGACCGAGATTGGCACCGAAAAACAGTATGGAATGCCTCATGACTGGATGTCAAAAAAAATGGGAATTATCGAGCGCAGAATGGCGCCGAGTTCGATGAACCCCTCGGAACTCGCTATTCGTGCTGCTCGAAATGCCTTTGAATCATGCCCTGATTTTAATCGTGATCAAATTGATGCGGTTATATTCTGTGGTATCGAGCGCGACCAACCCGAACCTGCAACAGCCCATATTATTCAAAACGCGCTGGGCCTCAAAGCCGATCATGTGTTTGATATTGCCAATGCTTGTTATGGTTTTGTTGATGGGCTTAAATTGGCCTCCACATTAATTGAATCCGGCATGATTTCTCACGGACTAGTGGTGACAGGGGAGGTGTCTACCAAGATTATGTTGAACGCGCTTGAGAAGTTGAAAAAAGGCATGCCTTTGAAGCAAGCAAGATTTCTTTGGGGAGGGCTTTCGATTGGGGACGCAGGTGGCGCCATCATTGTTGGGCGATCTTCAGATGGAAAATCAGGATTCATGAAATTCAATCAACGTAGTGAAAGCCGTCATGTAGATTTATGTCGGTACAGACACAAAGAGGACGGTTCCATGGACGGCTACATGAATATGGCTCAAATTGTGGCGCGAGGTTTTCAGATAAACAAGAAGATATTTAGAGAGACACTTAATGAGTTAGGATGGAATGGTGTTGATTGGGCACTGGCACATCAAACTGGCGAGGCGACGTTTAAGCAAACTTTGAGCCTTCATAGTATCGATGAACACAAAGCAGTTAAGACGTATCCGCACCTAGGGAATATTACAACGGCCACTTTACCTGTTGGCTTTAAAAAGCTTATTGATTCTGATAGTCTGAAAACTGGGGATAAGGTAGGAGGCTTATTTGCTGGCTCAGGATTAGTCGCTGGTCAGTTTGGATATGTTATTTAGCTCATAAATGAGTGTGGAGTTCTAAGTAATGAGTGTGTTTTTAATGCCAGCGATGGCCAGTCTTATCCTTAAATTGTTCGTGCTGTTTGTTGCAGTACGCAGCCGCAGAGTGTCCACCGTGTTTTTGTCCTTAATATGCGTATTCGCGGTGCACAACGCAATCGAATTGATTGGTTATATTCAATTTCTAAATAATCAATCAATAGCTGCTTTGTTTCGCTTATATTACGTAGCGGCGGTATTTTCAGTGATGTACATACTCTTGCACGGTTTGACCATTAGCCGATATGACAGTGTCATTACAACAAGCATCTCTATTACTTGTGCAGCCTTACTCTCATGGTTACTTTTATTTACCGACAGTGTTGTCGCCGGTCAATATTCGATTGTCTATTCGGTAACCGCAATTAAAGGCGCTTATTATTGGTTATTCGTTGCCTTTTTGTTGATTGCATTATCGGTGAACATAGCGGCCCTTTTGTATCGATACAGACATGCAGCGTCTCAGATTGAATCGATCCGCTGCCTATATAGCTTGTTTGCATTGTCTCCGATCTTTCTGGTTTCGGTGATTACTATTGGATTGAAACTAGTGGATTCGAGTGTTAATGCAGCGGCGCTTAGTCCAATTGCGAGCACATTATTCCTATTGATCATGTTAAAAGGAGAGTCAAAACATAAGCTTTCCGATATACGCAGGTTTTTACCTTTCTCTTCAGAAAGGAAAATATCATCTAACATCATGGAATTGGTTGATGGCTATGTAAAAAACGCCGAACAGGCTGATGCGTATAAAAACCTTCAAGCTGGAATTGAAAGAGAGATTGTTTTCTATACTCTCGGTAAATGTGATAACAACGTGACAAAAACCGCTGAAATGATGGGTTTGAAGAATCGCAGTACACTGTATTCTATGATGGGGCGATTAGAAATTGATCACCATGAATTAAAGTCAGAAAAATAGTTAATCGCGTTTTCTCAAGCAGTTTTCATAGTTCATCAATTCGTTTTATTAGCGACGTTGGCAATTCTGGAGGGGGATTGCCGTTTTTTGCAAAGAAATTGCTCAGCGCTTTGTTGTAGGCGTCTAACGCAGCTTCGCGTTGTTCCTGGCCAGCTAGCGCATCACCTAAGCTACTCCAGGCGTTAACCGAATCTGGCTGGCGTTCAGTCCACAATAGAGCGTGATTTTGCGCCAGCTCAAACTGTTTATCCATTAATAGGTATTCGCTTATCATTTTAGCTCTGACATTTGACGCTTCCCAATCGGGTTTTGGGTGTTGCTCAGTCAGTGATACGTCAACCGAGTTTGAGTAGGCCCAGCCCTGCCACATGTCTTCTTGTTTTCGAGTATCGACGCCAGCAACAAAATGATATCTCCCTAGAGGTAATTTACTTAACTGGTTGTTTTCTATGACAAACGTAAAACTCAATGAACGAGTATGGTCGAGCTGAACTTTTTGTTTTACTGGCTTAGATGGCACTAGAACTCGATACTCTAATTTAATGTTGTCACCGTTTTGGTTCCTAACTTGTATGTCAATTAAGTCCGCTACCGACAATGACTCAGAGCCCAGAACAATGGGTGAGGTTTTGACGATAGGGTAGGCGCTGTTCAACTCATTGCGGACATCTTGGGACAGATTTTGATATTCCTCTGTATTGGAATAACCATCGATGATCAGTTGGTTGCGTGTGTTTTGCCGTTCTGTGAAAATGGCTGCTGAGTTATCGATTGTGACATACAGCAATAACGGATCTTTTTTGTATTGGTCAATTATTCGATCACCACTAAAGCCAAAAAGGCTAATGCCGAGAGTATCTTCAGCCTCAGCTATACTCAGCCAAATCGAGGATAAAATAATAAGAACGTAGTTTACTGCTTTCATTGGCTGCTGATCCATATTTGTGATTGGCAGTTACCGACTTCCGCGTCGCCGGCAGTGCGGTTAAAGCCGTTTGGGCCGGTGCCCTTCGGGCTGTCGTCGAAGAGGTTGCGTTCGCGAGCGGGCATGCAATCATAGTCTTTGCCCTCCTGCTCATAGACGTAATGAGTATGTGTGTATCGCATGATGCAATGCTCGTGCCCACTCCCTTGATCGCCTTTCGTTCCTATCCAGAATGACGCTGGCAACGTTTTACCGCATAAGCTTAACCCTGAATGAACACGACCAAACCATAGATCGCCAACGCTGCCAGTCACGGCTCTGATTGACTCCTTGCTGCTTGCCCACGCGACCTCTCCGTGGTGCGACATGCCGACAGCGTGACCCAATTCATGCGCGGGAGTGCTGGTGTTTTCGCTACCTGGTGAAATCGCCACCAGCTCGGCTGACTTGGGGCGATCACGATCACACGACACGCATCGTCCAGCCACATCATCGTCAAGCCCGGGATCTAACTTTAAAATCACGCCATGCTGATCAACTAGGTGCGCGTGCTTATAATTGAAGTTGACGATACGATTGCGATGGTGTTGTGCTTTGATTTCCACCACCTCGATTCCTGATGCAGATTCAAACAGGTTAGTACTAATAAGGTCTGGGTTCTCTATCAGCAGAGTTTTCCGATTCCAGTCTGTTCGAACGTGCTTTTGCTTGCGATTCATAAAGCCTCGATATTCTTCGTAAGCGCTTAATCCGTCACCATGTTTGCCATTGCCGACCGGCGAGTTGTCTAGGTCTTCGCTTGCCTGTGGCGTGTTTGTTCGGTCGGGTAGATAGCCATCGGAAATTTGATTTCTATTGGTGTCGGTTGGGACGTAAACAGCACGTTTCTCCTGATCTTGTTCTTCAACTGCTACTTCCCAAATTTGGTTGGGTTTAAATGCTTCTGGGAAGCTACCTGCAACTAATGTAAGTGGTACGCACCCCTCACACGAGACGTCCATTCGGCTATAGCTCCCGAAATCGTCGCTATTAACAAAAAATTGCCCTACATTCTCTGGAAACTTTGTTGTACAAGTACCAAAGTGACCTTTACCTGTTGGGTCGTCTCGGCATTCAGCGAGGTAATTTCTCGACGCTTGAAAATAGAGGTCGGGCGAATCCTGCGGTGACGTGTCAAGGTTTGCGTTCATGGCTTTACCCGGCTCATTTGAACGTTCAATAAAGCGAATGGTCATTTTGCGTTTTACCGTATCGCTGGGAATCCAAACCTTGGCACGATTAGGGTGAGGTACATACATCTTTGCCCGAAGCTCGGTTCGATCGTTATGCTTTGGTATCCAATTAGGCGCGAAGTGCTTTAATACAATGCCAACAATGGGTGGCTCTTCAACTTCTTCACCGTAGATAACGGGCGGCGTCTCTGGTGTTCCATATATGGTTTTATCAACAGTACCATAGACCGAATCTGTGTTTAAGGTAATTGTTGCACCATAGTTCAAATCACCATAGCTGTCGGTTTTGTAAGTTGGTGTACTCGAATCAGGGTTGACCTCAGCCGGTTCTATAGGGCTCTCAGTCGCAATACTGTCATCAATTGAAACCGGCTTGTCCAGTGGCAAACCTCGCCTCGTGCCGGCGACCTCGATCTCTTCGATGTCATCCAACTCGTTCTCGTTTGATAAATCATTCTCGCCAGAGCCTTCAGAGCTCTCAGGTGTGTTGCTGATAGGGATCGTGCAATTGTCGATTGGTGGGCAAACCTGACCATCTCGACACACCCAATTGTGTGGGCAAGCAGGCGGTTGCTGTGGCAAACCCTTGGTGTAAGTCGTGGGAAACAGCTCGACGGGTGTTTCGCTTGCTTCCTCCTCAGTTGAACTAGAAGTTTGCAGAGAGTTTGGGGTGTCAGCTTCGGTAACCACGCTAGTCGTGGCAGGGTTGGTACAAGGTGTACCGTCAGCGGTTTGAGTTCGTTCGACCGGCTCGATCAAAACCTTACCTTTGTTATTAAGCGAGATCTGAAACACATATGGAAACGTTATAACTGGGTCTTTTTTTGGATCGGTAATATGAACCACTAAGTTTAGCGGCTCACTGGCAAGCATTTCCGGGCTAACTGGGAACAGGGTGCCAAGTGACCGCGCGCCACTAACAGCGGTATTAAAGCCCAACTGTTCCCATATTGGCACTTCGGCGTACTCAATCTCTTCACCCTTAGCAATCAGCACTCGCCAGCCTTCTGTCCAGCCGCCTTCTTCATGTTTTACCAGCTCGCCATCGACATAGGTATCACGTGTCCAGGACACACTTAGTTTCCAATCTTGCCATATCTCATACATGAATAAACGTATTGGTATTAGCCGCCAACCGCTTGGTGTTTGCATATACACGCTCTGAAAGGTGCCTTTTCCAGGCGCCTTTTTAATATCGGTGCTTATTAGCAAGCCGTCTTCGGTAAAAACGCCGCCAATACGAATGTTTCTTTTTTCCGCTTTGTTTTTTACCTTTATTTTTTTCTTTACCGGGTCTTTATAGGTGGTAGGGCCGCTGGATTTTCCCCCTCCGCCACCGCCAATACCCAATAAACCGGTAATGGCTTTTGTCGCCAAACCAGCGGCTTTCTTCTTAGCCTTTTCTCGAAAATTTGCTTTGCTGCCGACATCATTGTTAGCGCCAACGGTAATGGCGTTGTGGGCCGGCGGTGAAGGGCAGGTGCTAATTGGCTCGCCAATCAATATATTGGTATTGTCACTTTTCAAATTGGCACAATATTTTGCCTGACATTCTGATAGTTGAATCAGCAGCTTTTTAAATAACTGTTTCAGTGCCTCAATTTCTTGTTTTAGCTCTTCAGCTCGCTGGGTTAAGTCGCTATAATCATTCTTGTCGGGGTGTGTGTACTTCAAAAAGTCGAGCTTTATTCGATTTGATTGATCGATTAATTTTTTGTATTCCAGCATTCGCTCGGCGTGCTGAAGTTGCATATGCACACGAACCACCCAGCCTGGTAAGGCGTTGAGTTGATCAATGTAAATTTTGCAGGGTAAACAGTCCGACGTGTACGGTCCTTGCCAATTAATGCCGTACTGCTTGAGTATGCCAATGGCATCAGGTTGAAATGGTTGTTTAGTTGTTTCACCGCCAATTTTTATCTTCTTCTTTTTTGACGGTTTTTGCGTAACACAGGCGGTGCGTTCGCATTCTGTTATCGCGTTAGATAAATATTGAGCTTGCTGCTCCAGCATCAAGACCATTTTGCGGTGTAAGTTTAGCTGAGCCTGTTGGTATTCAAACAGTTCTAAATTCGCGGCAACGGCTTTGCCCTCGAATTCGCTGATATCGCCTTTACCCGGCCAAAATGGATCTGCTTTACCTTTCTCGCGGTTTTTATGAACCTCTTGCCAAAATTTTACCCAGTAGCGGCTATTTAATAGCTTTTGAACCGTCTCATTGTATTGCTGAGTGATTTTTACACACTTGTCACATTTTGTAGCAATCGGTGTCCATTGCACTTGCTTCATTCTTGGGTGCTTACCTGACCAACCTTTATGATTCGGATTGGATGTCGCCGCCGCAAACGCTTCGGCCGACAGCAATGCAGCAGCAACAATTACCGCTAGCAACCTTCCAATAGACGTTATTAACCCTATTCGATTAGTAGGATACATCTTTACCCCTCCACTTATTTTATTAAGCTTATGTCAAGTTATAGCATGTGGGGAGCATTTTTTGTAAGGCGTTAAGAGTAAGTAGTTGGGTGAGGAATTAAGGATATACGCTAGAATCCTTAGTTGAAATTACGCCAAAAACACCTCACGAATTTGTGTTGCAATTGAAACGCTAAGCACCGTCTTTATATATGCTATGCTGAGCGATTGAGGCGAATTACAGTTTAATCCAACACATTTAAAAAGCCGTCAAGTCCTTGTATAAAATCAGATTTCCCCCCATATGACGGGTGCCTTACACACAATATTTCTTTGTTGGGGAACGCTTTTTTGGCACAATGCGATCCTTTATTTCCGACACCAATGATGGTGTCAATCTGAAAAATAGATTGGAGTGCTTTTAGATATCTTGCCCCCGACTCAATTTCTTTCGTATTCGGGGCTCGATTTTTATGTTTGTAACCTTTTGGGTGAGGGTGAAATGGAAACGCATTCCAACACAGAGGAGTAATCTGCCTTTTTGTTAGGTATTCCCAAACGATGGTAGCGGTATTCTCAGATTCTATTTGGCTGAGCGTAATGTCGTTACTAATCTGTTTGAGAAAAGGGTGGTCAAAACGTTCAAACACTTGCCCACTGCTAAATGGAATACCCGTGAGCTTTCCTCCTTTAAACCCAAGTGCTTCGCCAACCAACATAATTGGTCTGTTGGGTAATTGGTATATTGCGTCCAAATAAATCTTCAAATTGTTAGCCAGCCTTGGGTCTAAATAGGGATTGCTTATCGTTGATGTATTTCTCTTCTTGCTTAATCGCGAAACGAAGTCGTTTATTGAGTTCATATTGCGCTTTTATACCATAATCATTTCTGAGCGATGCGTAGATCCCATTAGGAGTCGCTTTGCCAACGGCGTTTCGCAGGTTTTCGCTTACGGTGACTTAATCCAAATAAAAAGGCCACCAAACGGTGACCTTTTTATTTTTGGTGGAGGCGGCGGGGATCGAACCCGCGTCCACAAGCCCTCCGCTCATCGGTTCTACATGTTTAGTTTGTCTTTAATTTAACCCCTCGCAACTGGACAAACGCACTCGGTTCGGGGCGGGTCGAATTGCGTTTTAACGGCAACTTAATCGACACAAGCTACTCGCGATTTCATGTAAGATGAGATCTCAAAGTCCAAAGCCATGAACAACTCCGGCGAGACCCTAGCGGCTCTAAGCTGCTAGTGCGTAGTTATCGTCGTTTGCAACTATAACTTTTGCAGCTAGTTTTAAGAGTTAGTCTGCAATGCTCTACATGCACCGAAGGTTTCGCGACCCATGTCGAAGCCATGTCGCCCCCATTTCCTGTTGGGCGACACGAAAAATAATTCGTCGCCCCGTTATCGATATACATACTCTAAATAGTGAATGTGTATTCAGCATTATGGGTTTTCCCTCTGGGTTGCTGAGTATATGGGGGCAAATCGATGGAATCAAACTAATTATTTCTACGCTTTGAACAATAAGCTAACTGATTCGTTGTTGGTGTCAGTTTGACGAGGTATATTTGGTGCAGCTAGCAAACAGAGAAAAATAATAATGAATAATAGCAATGAGTATTGGTCGGCTAATTTAAAATTGATCGGCGTATTAACGTTGATATGGTTTGTGGTTCCATTTCTAGCTGGGATTGTGTTCGTGGACCACCTTAATCAGTTTCGCCTAGGCGGGTATAAGCTCGGTTTTTGGGTTGCCCAGCAAGGATCTATTTATCTGTTTGTCATATTGGTATTTGTCTACGCTTGGTGTGCGAATCGCTTGGACAAGAAATACAGCAAGGAGAGTCAATCATGAGCCTTGCTGCCATCACCTATATTGTCGTTGGGCTTAGTTTTGCGGTTTATATTGGTATCGCTATCTGGGCGCGTGCGGGCTCTACCAGAGAATTTTATGTTGCTGGTGGCGGTGTGCACCCAGTCGCTAATGGTATGGCCACGGCAGCGGATTGGATGTCAGCTGCATCGTTTATTTCGATGGCTGGTCTGATTGGATTCTCATACCAAGGCTATGGTGGTTCGGTCTTTTTGCTTGGATGGACAGGCGGTTACGTATTGCTAGCGATGTGTATCGCGCCTTATCTGCGCCGTTATGGGAAGTTCACAGTGCCGGAATTTATCGGCGATCGTTACTATTCAGATGTGGCAAAAGTTGTCGCGGTAATTTGTCTGATTATAGCTTCCATTACCTATGTCATAGGTCAGATGAAGGGTATTGGCGTGGCCTTTGGGCGCTTTCTAGAAGTGGATTACGAGGTTGGCTTATCTGTCGGTATGGTGGTCGTGTTGTTTTATGCTGTATTGGGCGGAATGAAAGGCATAACCTATACCCAGATTGCGCAGTACGTTGTTTTGATCACCGCGTATACCATACCGGCGATCTTTATTTCGATTCAACTTACCGGTAACCCGTTGCCCCAGCTCGGTCTAGGCAGCACCTTGGTGGGCGAAAACATCTATCTGTTAGACAAATTGGATCTGATTTTAAAAGACCTGGGGTTTAGCGAATACACCACTGGGCCTAGACTCAGCACGCTCAACATGACGTTCTATACCTTGTCGTTAATGATTGGTACGGCGGGTTTGCCACATGTAATTATTCGTTTTTTTACTGTGCCGAGCGTTAAAGATGCTCGAGTATCGGCGGGTTGGGCCTTGGTGTTTATCGCGATTTTGTATACCACGGCGCCGGCATTAGCCGGCATGGCTCGTTTGAATTTAATGACCACCATAGAGCCTAGCCCGGGGCAGAATTTAGTCTATGACGAACGCCCGCAATGGTTTAAAAATTGGGAAACCACCGGTCTATTAGAGTTCGATGACAAAAATAACGATGGCCGAATTCAATACAATGCTGATCCTGCAAGCAATGAAATGGTGAAAATCGATAACGATATTTTGGTGTTGGCAAACCCCGAGATTGCTAAGCTTCCAAATTGGGTTATTGCGCTAGTCGCGGCAGGTGGTTTGGCGGCGGCTTTATCGACAGCAGCGGGATTGTTATTAGCGATTTCGTCCGCCATTTCTCACGACTTACTCAAAGGTGTGATTAACCCTAGTATTTCGGAAAAATCCGAACTTAGAGCAAGCCGTCTAGCAATGGGCGGTTCTGTGTTGTTGGCCGGATATCTTGGTTTTAACCCTCCCGATTTTGCAGCGGGTACGGTGGCGTTGGCCTTTGGTCTTGCAGCGTCGTCGATCTTCCCTGCATTGATGATGGGCATTTTCTATAAACCTATGAATACCGCCGGTGCTGTGGCGGGCATGCTTTGCGGTATTGGTGTAACTCTATTTTATGTATTTCAACACAAGGGAATTATGTTTATTCCAGATACCGACTTTTTGGGCGGCTTATCGGCTAATTGGTTTTTCGGGATTGAACCCAATGCCTTTGGTGCCGTTGGCGCCATTGTTAACTTTGTGGTTGCGATTGTGGTGTGTCAATTTACTGCAGCGCCTCCTAAGGTCGTCAATGATATGATAGATGAGTTTCGTTCACCCAATTAGATAAATAGTTAGAGCTACGCATTATGTCTGACGTAAAAGTTTACCCTGTCTTTGAGTCGATTCAAAAAAACACTCATTTGACTAAACTGCAATATCAAGAGATGTATTCTCAATCCATCAGCAATCCAGATCAATTCTGGGCTGAGCAAGCTGAATCTAATCTCGATTGGTTTGAACCGTTTGATAAGGTGTCCGATTGTGATTTTCATACCGCAAACATTAGATGGTTTGAAGGCGGAAAATTGAATGTTTCGTATAACTGTATCGATCGTCATTTAGCCTCACGTGCGGATCAAACCGCTATTATTTGGGAAGGCGATAATCCTGATCAAAATCAGCACATCAGCTATCAACAATTGCATGACGAGGTATGCAAGCTTGCCAATGCAATGAAAGTTCAGGGAATCGAAAAAGGTGATCGGGTATGTCTCTATATGCCGATGATTCCCGAAGCGGTTTATGCAATGCTGGCATGCACGCGAATTGGTGCAATTCACTCGGTGGTTTTTGGCGGCTTTTCGCCTGAAGCATTGCGCGGCCGTATCAATGACTCAGAATGCAAAATGGTTATCACAGCGGATGAAGGTTTGCGAGGCGCAAAACCTATTCCCTTAAAGGCGAATGTCGATCATGCTTGCAAGGGCACGCCGTCAGTCGAGAGTATTTTGGTGTGCCGAGTGACTGGTAATGAGATTGACTGGCAAGAGGGTCGAGATGTTTGGTACCACGAGCTGGTATCCGCACAGGCTGCAGACTGTGAACCTGAGCCAATGGACGCAGAAGATCCGATGTTTATTTTGTATACATCTGGCTCTACTGGCAAACCGAAAGGCGTATTGCACACCACCGGTGGTTATCTGCTAACGGCTGCCTTGACTTTCAAATACGTGTTTGACTACCAAGAAGGAGAGATATATTGGTGTACCGCCGACGTTGGTTGGATTACCGGACACACCTATCTCACTTATGGACCGTTGGTTAATGGTGCGACCACGCTGGTGTTTGAAGGGGTACCAACCTACCCGGATGCAAGCCGTTTCTGGCAGGTTGTGGATAAGCACCAAGTCAATATTTTTTATACCGCGCCCACCGCATTGCGAGCTTTAATGGGGGCTGGCGAGCAATTTTTAGACACGACATCGCGCAGCAGTATTCGAATTCTTGGAACGGTGGGTGAGCCTATCAATCCAGAAGCGTGGGAGTGGTACTTTCACAAAGTGGGTAAGAAGAGGTGCCCAATTGTCGATACTTGGTGGCAAACCGAAACGGGTGGTGTGATGATTGCGCCGCTACCCGGCGCGATAGACGCTAAACCGGGCTCGGCCACATTGCCCTTTTTTGGGGTTGAACCCGTATTGTTAGATGATGAAGGCAATGTGCTTGAGGGTGAGGCTTCAGGCAATTTAGCTATTCCACGCTCATGGCCCGGGCAAATGCGGGGCGTTTACAATAATCCAGATCGTTTCCATGAAGCCTACTTTTCAATGTATCCAGGTTACTACTTCACAGGCGACGGTTGTCGCCGCGACAAGGACGGCTATTACTGGATTACGGGTCGCGTCGATGATGTTATCAATGTTTCGGGGCACCGAATGGGAACCGCTGAGGTCGAAAGTGCTTTAGTATTGCATAAGGCTGTCGCCGAGTCGGCGGTTGTCGGTTTTCCACACGATATCAAAGGGCAGGGCATATATGCCTACGTCACTCTGATGACCGGTGAGGAATATACGGATGAGCTTAAATCAGAATTAGTGAAACATGTACGCAATGAGATAGGCCCCGTGGCTACCCCCGATGTCATTCACTGGGCGCCAGGGTTGCCAAAAACCCGTTCTGGAAAGATTATGCGCCGTATCTTACGTAAGATTGCAGAAGACGATTATTCGAATCTCGGTGACACCAGTACATTAGCTGATCCAAGTGTGGTGGATAATTTAATTGAAGCGCGCAGCTAATTTTATCGTTTATTAATGGACGGCTAATACATACCATCGATGGGCTATTGGTTTAGCGTTGGGATTGCTCAATTTATTGCGATTCTGCTAATCATTGAGAATGGCTTTTATAATGCTTCAGGCAGCACTAATCAATACGGAACACACTAATGTCAGAATTGCCTCCATGTCCTTCATGTAAATCGCCTTATACTTACCAAGATAGAGATCAACTTAATTGCCCTGAATGTGGATATGAATGGTCTCCCAAGTCGGATAAAGAAGAGGTAGTGATTCGCTGCGCTAACGGAAATGTGTTGCAAAGCGGAGATGCGGTTATCGTGATAAAAGACCTAAAAATCAAAGGCTCATCATCGGTAGTTAAAGTCGGAACCAAAGTTAAGAATATTCGATTGCTCGACCCAGAATTTATTTCTGATGGCCATGACATAGATTGTAAAATCGATGGTTTTGGTGCGATGAAACTGAAGTCGAGCGTGGTTAAAAAAAATTAGTTATTACAACTTAATTATCACAACATAGATTTATATCGCACCCGATTGCGAGGAGAACAACGTGAGTAATTCATTATATGATATTAGTGTGGGGTCCTACCTACAGGCAGCAAGCGGTTTGGCCAAGGTGTTGGAGAAAGGAGCCGCGTTTTCCGCAGAAAACGGTTTCAATGCTGATGAGTTTGTGGGCATGAAATTGCACGACACAATGTTACCTTTTTTATTTCAGGTGAACTGTGTTCGTATGCACAGCGTTGATGCTCTCGAGGCATTGGAACGTGGCGAGTTTACACCGCCTAAATCAACAACACAGCGCAACTATCAAGAGCTTCAGCAAATGGTGGACGATACCATTGTCGAATTAAAGTCGGTCTCGCCCGACGAGGTTAATGCAGCTCAAGGTAAAACCATTATCTTTAAATTCGCCGATCAGGAAATTCCATTTACCGCAGAAAATTTTATTTTGTCGTTTTCGCTCCCTAATCTCAATTTTCATACCACTACAGCTTACGATATTTTGAGAATGAAAGGTGTACCATTAGGCAAGGCCGATTTCTTAGGGCAAATGCGCATAGGTGTATAAGCAACAACTATTTTTCATAAGCTTTGCCTCGGCATACTCTATAAGGCCCGGGCAAGCCAACCATTATAAGATTATAAGAATAACGACAAAGAACAAAGAGGATTAAGAATGGCAACTCAACTATTTGATTTAACTGGAAAAGTAGCCCTGGTTACTGGCGCCAGCAGGGGTATTGGCGAGTCGATAGCGAAGCTATTGGCAGAGCAGGGTGCACACACAATTGTCTCGAGCCGAAGAGCTGAATCATGTGATCAGGTGGTCGCTGATATCAAAGCTGCAGGCGGCTCGGCTGAAACCATGGCATGTCATATTGGTGACATGGACAATATTGCAGAGACATTTGCCAGTATTCGTGCAAACCATGGCAAGCTCGATATTTTGGTAAATAATGCCGCGACAAATCCGTATTTTGGTCACATATTAGACACCGATCTGGGCGCCTACAATAAAACCGTTGATGTCAATGTGCGAGGCTATTTCTTTATGTCTATCGAAGGCGCCAAACTGATGCGAGAATCGTTTGAGAATGGCGAAGGTGGTGGTTCGATCATCAATACTGCCTCGATCAATGGTCTGCAACCTGGCTTTCAGCAAGGAATTTATTCAATCACAAAAGCTGCGGTGATCAATATGACCAAATCATTTGCCAAAGAGTGCGCGCAATTCGATATTCGTGTTAATGCACTGCTTCCAGGTTTAACCAAAACAAAGTTTGCAGGTGCTTTGTTTGAGAACGAAAATATGCACAAAGCCGCAATGGCGACCATTCCCATGCGACGTCATGCTGAGCCGGATGAAATGGCGGGCACAGTGCTCTATTTAGCCTCCGACGCCAGTAGTTATACGACGGGTGAGTGTATTGTCGTTGACGGTGGTTTTACCGTCTAATGCGCGCGCTACTGAATATATTAGGCTTGAGCATTGTGTTTGCTCTGGCGTACCTGTTCGCTTGGCCCGTTGCGGTTAAACCAGTAGCATGGAATGCGCCGAAAAATTTAGGCTATGTTGGTGAATTTGCAGTTAATCGAAAATTAGAATCGTTTCAGCGAATGAGTATGGGCGAATTATCAGGCCCTGAGGCCGCGGTGCATAGCCCGGATGGAAGTTTGATTGCTACGTCTCACGAAGGTTGGCTAGTACGCTGGGACGGTGATCAAACCGTAGGCGTCCCCTTTATTGATGTTGGCGGCAGGCCTTTAGGGATCGATTTTGATGATGCGGGTAATCTGTGGATAGCCAACGCTTACACGGGTTTGATGAAACTCACGCCAACTGGCGAACTGAGTACTGAAGTTACTGAGGTAGAAGGAATAGCGGTTCGTTATGCCGATGATGTCGTGGTCGCACCCAATGGTAAAATCTATTTCAGTGACGCTTCAACTCGTTTTTCAGCGAAGCACTATGACAGTACTTTGGCGGCCAGCCTGCTCGATATTATGGAACATAGTGACAATGGCAGGGTAATCGAATTCGACCCTGCTAGTGGTGAATCGAGAACGGTACTGGCAAACCTTACCTTTGCTAATGGCGTTGCTGCCGATTCTCAAGGACGTTTTATTATGGTGGCTGAAACTGGCGAGTATCGTATATGGAAACATTGGATATCAGGCCCAGAAGCCGGCAAGAGTGAGGTAATCATCGATAATCTTCCCGGCTTCCCCGACAATATTCATATTGGTAAAAATGGACGCTATTGGATTGGCTTAACGGCACCAAGGTCCGACGTGCTCGATAATCTCGCAGGAGAGCCATTTTGGCGAAGTGTGATACAGCGCCTGCCTGAAGCCATGAGACCGCAAGTACTGCCTTACGGCATGGTACTCGCGATCGATGAAAATGGCGAGGTATTGGAAAACTTACAAGCTCCTAATGGCGCTGCCTACGCGACAACCGGTGTTGCGGAATCAAATGAACATATTTTCGTTACCAGTTTGACCGCGCCGTTTCTCGCTCGCTACAGCAAACGCGATTTGCAAATTCAATAGTCATTGAATGTTACTGAAATTTCTACCAATACTTATCACCGCGGCATCTTTTCTACTCGCTGCGGTGTTGCATTGGTATTATAAAACCTCATTTTTACTACCGAGCTTTCTCGCCGCGACTGCATCGAGTATTGTCGCCTTTCTGAGTTTTAGATTTTTACCGATTGGTATATTGGCCAGTAAAACGAAAGAGCAAGGTGTTCCATGGGACGCGATTGGTTTCGCTTTTAGTTCTGGTTTTATATTGGCTTTATTGGTCGGCTACCTGATGAAGTACGCACCAAAACTATTCGATAAATAACATGCAGCAAATTAGAACTGCAGTAGATTCTGACTTTGATCAACTCTGGCCTATTTTCAGGGATGTGGTCTCACGAGGCGACACGTATGGCTATGAGGTTGATACAGATAAATCCACAGCGTTTCAGTTATGGATGCGTCACCCTCGGCAGACTTATGTCATGGAGGAAAGAATAGCCGGAGGCGAACCGACAATATTAGCTACGTACTATATAAAAACCAATCAGGCCGGGCCTGGAAAGCATGTCTGTAATTGTGGTTATATGGTGAGTTCAAATGCACGCGGCCGGGGGCTAGCAACCGCGATGTGCGAACACTCACAAATCCAGGCCAAAGAGCTCGGATATCAAGCCATGCAGTTCAATTTTGTTGCTACAACGAATAAGAGTGCCATTCATTTGTGGTTGAAGTTGGGCTTTTCTGAGGTAGGTCGTTTACCTAACGCGTTCAACCATCCGCATTTTGGCTTGGTTGACGCATTAGTTATGTATAAAACGCTCACTTAGGGTACTAGGCTGAGAGCAAGTTATAGCAAGGCGTGTATTCGCCGGATAATTTCATACGGCGTTGTTCCACAAAGCTGGTTAACAATGCATCTAGCGATGCCATCAATTCTGGATCACCGTCGAGGGTGTATGGGCCGTGTTCCCTAATGGCTTCAATACCATATGGCTTAACGTTGCCGGTAACGATGCCTGAAAATGCTCTGCGCAAATTAGCTGCTAGGCTCGCCGAGTCTTGACCTTTTTGCAGATTCAGTGCCGCCATGTTTTCATGAGTTGGATCAAAGGCATGCTGAAACGGCTCTTCAATTGTAAGCAGCCAGTTATAGAAAAAGGCATCGTCCAATTTACGACGGTTTTTATACACTTTTTTCATCGACTTACACATGTGTTTGGCAACCTGAACCGGGTCATCAATAATGATTTTGTACAGGGATTGAGCTTCAGCACCTAAAGTATTACCAATGAATTCATCCATCTGTTCGAAATAGGCTTTGCTTACTTCTGGGCCAGTAAAGACAACGGGGACGGTAATGCCTTTATTTTTTTCATTCAGTAGTACCCCTAGAATATACAAAATTTCTTCTGCCGTACCCGCGCCTCCAGGGAACACGACTATGCCGTGACCCAAGCGTACGAATGCCTCCAATCGTTTTTCGATGTCAGGCATGATTATCAACTCGTTGACCACTGCATTGGGGGCTTCTGATGCTATTATGCCCGGCTCTGTGATACCGATATAACGCGCATCGGTAACACGCTGCTTGGCGTGTGCTATCGCCGCTCCTTTCATCGGTCCCTTCATTGCTCCAATGCCACAACCAGTGCAAATGTCCAAGCTTCTGAGGCCGAGTCTATAGCCGACTTCTTTACTGTAATCGTATTCAACATCACTGATCGAGTGACCGCCCCAGCACACAACTAGGTTTGGTCGTCGTCGTGGTTTCAATGCTTTGGCGTGACGCAGTGTTTTGAACACCATGTCAGTAATCGATTCACCATTTTCATGCCATATCTCTACCTGATCTTGCAAGAATACGATGTCGCGTAGCACGGCAAATAAGTGGCTTCGTATACCTTCAATGATTTTTCCGCCAACAAAGGCATTCTGAGGGGCGTTGCTAACCTTGAGTTTTACCCCTCGAGCTGAACTAATTAATTCGATCTTGAAATCAGCGTGTTTCGCCAATAAGGCATGACCGTCGTCGCTATCGGCTCCTGTGCTGAGTACTGCGAGTGCGCAGTTTCGGAATAAGCTGGCATAAATGCTCGTGCTTGAATCCTGTAAGCTGGCAATTTCGCTTTTGGATAAGATATCTAAATCCCCTTTAGGGGTAATGATTGCATCTACCATGATAAGTCTCTGTAAATTTATGTTAATCAATCGAACAGGCCATAAAAAAGGCCGTCCGAAGACAGCCTTTTTAAGCTTTGTTAGGCCTAGTTTAACGTTCTGAGGCCGCTTTGCCAATCAATTGATCAATAACCTGGAACATCTCTTGGGTACCGCCGCTAAGCTGTTGGTTAGTAAGGTATTTTCCGTCCACAACCATCGCAGGTACACCGCTGGCACCGGACTGACGAGTGATCTTTTTCGCCGCCCGCATTTTATTGTTCACATCAAATGAATTGAATGCCGACTCGACTTGTTCCTCACTTATATCGAACTGCTTTAAGAAAGACACAAGTTGGCCAAGGTTGTTCAATGGTGCGCGTTTAATATGAATAGAGTTGAAGAACTCATCGTATGCTTTTTCAGGCACTCCCAGGGCTTGCATGGTATAGAACGCTTGCCCATGGAATTCCCATCGAGCGCTGAATATGGCCGGTACCTTCTTAAACTCAGCATTGGATGGAATATTCTTCTTCCATTGTTTCAATGCAGGTTCGAGGGCAAAACAGTGCCCGCAGCCGAACCAGAATAGTTCAGCCACTTCAATTTTATCACCAGTGGTGACCGTCATTTGCTCTCTGACGGGCTTAAACTTACTCGAGTCTACGGTTTGTGCTACGGTCTCGCCTTGGCAGGCCATTAAAACAGTTGCGACTATTGCGAAGGCGCTAGCGCGCATGGTTTGGCTGAGTGAAGGTGAAATCTGTTTCATAGGTAGTCTCTAATTTGTAGTACGTATTAGTTTAGTGTTTGGTTTGCGTAAAGCGCTTTCGACAAGAATGTGCCACATTCAAGATAGCCTGTATAGACATTTTGTCATTGTAAAGATTAACGTTAGCTTAACATCGCTTTATTTCAATTTTGCTTACGAAAGGTCAAGTTTTAAACGGTCAATTTAAACGACTGAGCAGCCTTTGGTACAAGTTCTCAAATCCGCCATTGCTCATTATAAGAACATTGGTGCGCTTATCGTCTTGATTAATCAAATTGATCAGTTGATCTAATAATAATTCAGTATTGTCGAAAGCACGTATAGTATTGGACTCGAGTTCTTTAATATCCCATTTCACCTTATCGTCGGCAAATATACAAACATCATCAGCGTTTTTAAGGGCGTCTTCCAATAAATGTTTATGCACACCGCGCTTCATCGTGTTTGAACGCGGCTCAAGAACCGCCACAATTTTTTCCTTACCCACGCTTCGCCGCAGACCGTTCACAGTTTCTGCGATCGCGGTAGGGTGGTGGGCAAAATCATCGAACACTCTTGCTACGGGGTTGTCAAAGATTATCTCCATGCGCCTTTTTACAGATTTAAATCTGGCAAGTGACTCCACAGCATTGGCTATGGGAATACCGACATGGTATGCCGCAGCAATCGCGGCGACAGCATTCGCCATATTATGGTCACCAATCAGAGACCATTCGACCAGGTGTGAATCTTCACCGTGTCGAACATAAAAACGCGAGGCATCGTCGTTTAGTTTTTCGCACTGCCAGTCGCTGGTATCTGTATTAAAACTCTTAAGTTCACTCCAACATCCCATGTCGAGTACTTCGTCAAGAGCAGTTGAATCCTGGTTGTAAATGACTTGCCCATGTTGTGGCACTATTTTAAGTAAATGGTGAAACTGAGTTTGAATGGCTGCCAGATTGGAGAATATATCTGCATGGTCAAACTCGAGATTATTCAAAATTAAGGTGCGCGGTTGGTAGTGAACAAACTTGGAGCGTTTATCACTAAATGCGGTGTCGTATTCGTCGGCTTCGATGACAAAAAATGGTGTTGTGCCGAGGCGGGCTGATTGACCAAAGTTTTGCGGTACGCCGCCAATTAGAAAACCAGGTGCGAGATCGTTGTCTTCCAGCAACCAGGTTAATAAGCTGCTGGTCGTGGTTTTCCCATGGGTACCTGCGACTGCCAAAACCCATCGTCCCTGTAACACATGATCGCCCAACCATTGTGCGCCAGAAGTGTAGTTCAGACCTTGATCAAGTACGGCTTCCAGTTCAGCATTGCCGCGCGAGATAGTATTACCGACCACAACAAGGTCGGTGCTCTCGGGAATATTGCTCGCTCGATAACCTTCGTATAATTCGATGCCAAGCGATTCGAGCTGGGTGCTCATGGGGGGATAGGTATTGGCATCTGAACCGGTCACGGTCATCCCGAGTTCTGTTGCCAGGCGCGCTAGACCGCCCATAAAAGTGCCACATATTCCAATGATATGGATGTTCATTTCGACTGCGCCTCGAGCTGGGCAGTTTCTATGGCGGCTTTTATATTCTCCCACTCAGCGAGCATTTCCGTTTGGAAACTTGGAAAAAGCAAAATAACCAGTAAATAACCAAAGGCGTTATAGGCGATCGTAAGAAGCAACGCGGTTACTGTTGAGCAGTCCAGTGCAGTGCGTAAAATGAGCACCGCGAGATAAATCGACCAGATCACCAGCATGGGCAAAGCCAGTTGCAGAATAACGGTAATTGCCATCAAGACGGAAAGCGCGGTGGCGATAACGGTTATTCCAAATAGACCGGTTAAAGTTTGTACAAACCTGTTGTCTTTACTCTGACTACGCAGTAGCGCATAGATAAGTCCAGATTCTCCAATAACAGATACCAGACTGTAGCCTAGCGGGCTGCTTAGCTCACCCATAGAGCTAAAGGAAACGTATCGGAGAAAAACCACACTCATAGTCAATATGACAGCGGCTTCTAAGCTGTAATCCAGGTCTTGAGGTTCACGTTTGCGAACTGCGATTTCTGCTAATTGTCTGATTATTTGCATAGGGTAAGCGACGCGATGCGAGTTAAGCCGCGCCGCCGAAAATATTATTTGAATGACTCAGTTATGAGCCGCATGTTAGCATCATCGCCTAAGAAGATTGGAAGTGTTAATTAAAAAAATATGAATTATCTGATAGAGGAGCAACATCAGCTTAGGGATTTAGAGCCCCTGTTCAAAAAACTTAACGAGCAATCTGGAGTTGTAGCCGTAGATACTGAATTTTTACGTGAAAAAACTTATAACGCCAAGCTATGTTTGGTGCAACTTGGGATCGATCAACATCAATATTGTATTGATGTGTTAGCAATTGATGATCTATCGTTGTTAATCGAGCTTTTTGCTGATGAAAGAGTTTTAAAACTGTTTCACGCTGCTCGACAAGACATGGAAGTCATATATCAAACCTTGAATGTTCTGCCCAAGCCGATTTTCGATACACAACTTGCCAGTGCGTTTTGCGGTGGTGATATGCAACAGGGGTACGGAGCAATGGTGCTTGAGCGTACCGGGATTGAATTACCCAAAACTCAATCACGTACCGACTGGACTCGCCGACCATTATCGAGCGATCAAATTAAGTATGCTGGAGAGGACGTTGCTCATCTCGAAGAATTATACGAGCAGACAAAGAAATTATTAGAAGATAGTCAAAGACTTGATTGGTATAATGAGGAGATTGAAAGCTATTATGAGCTTGATAAGTACATAATAGATCCAGCCTTGGCTTACAAACGTTTGTCGGGTGGCAGCCTGAAAATTAAGCAACAGTATGTACTAAGGGCGATGGCTGAATGGCGTGAGGCGACAGCACAGAAGCGCGATATTCCACGCTCGTGGGTCATGCGTGACGACAAGCTATTTGAATTGGTTACGCAGCAACCAAAAACTGAACAAGAGATTAAGGATTTAGGTGTTTTTGGGCGTAAATCGGTGGTCTATTTGGCACCTATGGCACTCGAAATTATGTCCAGTGTGAAAGTCTCAGATGAACGATTATGGCGTAAGGTTGAGCCGCTTACCAAGCAAGAAAAAGGAATTTGCAGCGGTATGATGAAAGAGCTGAGCCGTATATCTGAGGATCTCGGTATTGCCCAGGCATTGCTAGGTACACGCAAAGACATTGAAAGTTTGTATCGCCATCGACAATCTAAACGATTGCTGAAAGGGTGGAGAAAGGCACACGTCGGTGACGTTTTATTGGAGCACCTCAGAGAGCAGGGTATTTAGAGCTCTGCGACTGTATTAGTTCGTCTAACTATTTATTCTAAAGAAGTTTGATTTAGTTTATCGCATTCAGTTTCCATTCAGCATGCTTGACCTAAAGTGGCTCCATCGAAACTACCATTAGGTAAATCCAGGAGTCTAACGATGACTAACTTAAATACAAAAAACACTCGTAAAACATTTACTCGATCAATGATTGCAGCGGTTGTGGTTGGCGCAATATCGTTACCCGTTGCGGCCGGTAAACACCGTGGACATTCGAATTACGATAATGCCACTTATGATTATGCTCGAGTGGTTAACGTTGACCCCGTGGTCGAAACGTATCAAGTTAACGAACCTGTCGAGCATTGCTGGAATGAGAAAGTTGCGGTTCGCGATAGAGGCTATGATCGCCCGAGGTACTACGACAAACACTACAAAAATAAAAGCCGAACTCCAGAAGTGTTAGGTGCGATTATTGGTGGCGTGATTGGTAATCAGGTGGGTAAGCGCGGCGGCGGGAAGGCTCGCGATGTCGCAACGGTTGCCGGTGCTGTGCTCGGAGGTTCAATCGGTCGTGACGTGAAGCACAAGAATAATCGTCGCTACTCTGAGCGCCATTATAATGATGGCTATCACACTACTCGCTATGAGACTGTTAAGCGTTGTGAGGTGAAAGACTCCTACGTCACTAAAGAGCAAGTGGTAGGGTATGATGTCGCTTACAAATATCGTGGCGACGTGTTTTATACTAAAATGAGCGAACGCCCCGGTGACAAAATTAAAGTGAAGGTAACTGTCAATCCAGTATAGAATTGACACAAAGTGTCGAGGCGAAGTTAGTTCGCCTCGATCTAACCAATTTTGATTTTTTAAATTGCAAATATTTTATTCTTAAACACATGTTGAATATGTCTCTAAATCGTTTACTTCTGGTCATTGTGCTGCAATTTGCAGCAGTTAATACCGTGTATGCAATTGGAGAGAAGAAACTTAGCACTGTCTTTGATCGTGTTGGTTTTACGGAGCTAGAGGTTAAAACTTCGTCGTATCAAGCTGCATACCAGCTCAGTCAAAATGGAAAAACTAAGCTGCGCTCACGCAGTGATGTGATTCAGGAAGTAAAGCGCAAGTATAATGCTGAAGTTTTAAAAATATCTCTGGATGAACGTCAGCAAGTTTATCGAGTGCGAGTACTGATGCCTAACGGCAAGGTTCGAAATTTGCAGATTAATGCACGGCGTTAACTCTACAGAGCTATTCAATAGCGCCAGTTTTTAGCCAAAAATACCCAACCAGTAAGGCACCACTAATGCGAATTCTAATCATAGAAGATGAACTGAACCTGCAGCAGCAATTAGCCACAACCTTGCGCGAACAAGATTACGTCGTCGATGTGGCTAGTGATGGAGAGGAGGGCCTGTATTTCGCACAAGAATACCCGATAGACCTCGCTATTATTGACTTAGGCTTACCAAAACTCGACGGAGTTGAAGTAATTAAGCAGCTGAGACAGTCGGGAAAGGCTTACCCGGTATTGATTCTGACGGCCAGGAGCCGATGGCAAGAAAAAGTAGAAGGACTCGAGGCCGGCGCTGATGATTATTTGACTAAACCGTTTCACCCTGAAGAAATGTTGGCCAGAATTAAGGTGTTACTGCGGCGTGCAGTTGGGTTAGCCGACAATTCTCTGGTTTGCGGACCAATCAAAATCGACACCTCATCGAAACAATTATTTTTGCATGACGAGGCCGTCACCATAACCGCTTATGAGTATCGTTTGTTGTCATACCTAATGATGCATACGGGTAAGGTCATTTCCAAACGCGAATTGGTTGACCATATTTACGAAGAAGACGATGACAGAGACAGCAACACGATCGAAGTATTTATACGTCGTTTGCGCAAGAAACTGGACCCTGATAACACATTAAAGCCAATTGAGACTCAGCGCGGACGAGGCTATCGTTTCAGTATTGCCCGAGACGGCGCCGGTTAAGCGCCGGTAGACTTTTGTGTACTCCTTACGTCGACGTTTACTGGTTATCGCAACTCTATTGTTGCTCTTGTTTCTTGGTTCGATGGGCGTAGCATTGAACCGTGCCTTCGAAAAGAGTGTACTAAGCAATGCAGAAGACAATTTGCGCAATCAAATACTGCTCTTGATCGCTAATATAGAGGTGATCGATGGCAAGGTACTGGTTCCTCAGGCACTGCCTGAACCAAGGTTAGGTCAGACGGATTCAAGCCTGTTTGCTCAGGTATCAGTAAATGGCAAAGGAATCGTGTGGCGTTCACCGTCTTTATTAGATCAGCAACTCCCTGACCTATCCAATGGCGTAGGCGACTTCACCTTTTATGAGGCTTTTGAGTGGCCCAATCAAGCACCGAGTTACGCCACGGCTTTGGGGGTAGAATGGGAGACGGAACAAGGCGATTTTCCGTTTACGATTCAAGTAGCCGAGCATTCTCGCGCCTATACAAAGCGATTGTTCCGTTATCAAAGGCAGGTCGGGCTCTGGTTATTGGTGTTCGGTGGTGCGCTGATCGCTTTATTGCTCGCCTTGTTAGGATGGGCTTTGAAACCGCTCAGACGAGTTACGCAACAAGTTGGTGAGATAGAAGAAGGTGAACGACAACGCTTTGACGAAGATTATCCTTTAGAAGTCAGTCGTTTAACACAGAATCTTAACCAGTTACTTAACTTTGATGAACAACGTATAACACGTCAAAAAGAGGTGCTTGGTAACCTTGCTCACAGTTTGAAAACCCCCATCGCGGTGTTAAATGGCCTGCGTTACTCTCGCGATACCGGAGACGAAGCTAAACGGCAAATCCAGGCAATGCAGACAATTATTGATTATCAATTACAAAGCGCGTCAACGGTCGGGCGCAGACGTTTTGCAAAGCCTGTTCAGATTCATCAGCAAACTCAACAAATTATTAAGACACTGCAGAAGTTACATTCTGAAAAAGGAATTGATTGTCAGCTAATAATGGCGTCAGACGTCGCATTTTATGGTGACGAAGGCGATTGGATGGAACTCGCGGGAAACTTGCTGGATAACGCTTTTAAGTGGACTGAGTCAAAGATCATGATTGCCGTAGAAAATACTCGATTAGAAGATGAAAATTCGCACCGCCAAGCAATAAAACTGGTGGTAGAAGACAATGGTGTCGGAATCGACGACGCACTGAAGACAACCATTGCGCAACGAGGCGTTCGTTTAGATAGCCAAACACCGGGACACGGTTTGGGCTTACACATAGTCAAGGGAATCGTTGAGGCGTACAACGGTGAGTTTCTAATTAGTGACGCTCAAATCCAGGGTTATTCTTCTGGTACCCGCTTTAGTGTGACACTAAATTAACTAAATCGTGGGCTACGTTGTCGACGCGTTGCCAGCACTATTAATTTACCAGCACCATTAATTTAACAGAAACGAGATTAGAGCTATTGAAACGATTATCGGATAGGGGGCAAATAATGTCGAGCCGTACCCAGAAAGATAGGGGTAGGGGCATGCTGGATACGGCTCGATCTGATTGAGGTTTGCGCGATAACCTCGAAGGGATAATTTGTCACATTGGAGACACTAAATCAATAGCTAATGGTACAAATGTCCTCGACTTTGCCAAATATATTTTACGTAAGCAGCGAAAATGCCCAATAAATGGCTTTAGCAATGTCTACTCCGATAATGAGCTATTAGCCAGCAAAATACCGAGTATTGTGAGCCAAACCAGAGGCAATAATCTAATCCACTTTTAACCCGCTACGCTAGCTGCTATAAGTTCAAACTCACTGTTACGCTAACGATTTTTTCAACTAATAATAGAGACGCTTATGGCCATTCCTTCAGTATTTAAAAACCTTCAGCTACCAGTTATTGCTGCACCGATGTTTATTTTGTCGGGCAAACAGATGGTAATTGAGCAATGTAAGGCTGGAATTGTTGGCTCATTTCCAGCATTAAATGCTAGGGGTGAAGGTGAGTTTGAGAAATGGTTACAAGACATTACTGAAGAACTAGACCGCTTTAATCAAGCGAATCCTGATTCACCCGCTGCGCCATTCGCGGTCAATCAGATTGTCTTTAAAACAAACGCCCGATTACATGAAGACATGGAACTGTGCGTAAAGTATCAGGTCCCTATCATTATTACCTCGCTAGGTGCGAACGAAGAGGTAAATTCCGCAGCGCATTCTTATGGCGGCATTGTGATGCACGATGTTATTAATCAACGTTTTGCGAAGAAGGCCATCGAAAAAGGAGCAGACGGTTTGATTGCCGTAGCGGCAGGTGCTGGCGGCCACGCTGGAGCATTATCGCCCTTCGCGATTATTCAAGAAACCCGAGAGTGGTTTGATGGACCCTTGGCGTTATCAGGTTGTATAGCAACCGGCGATTCGGTTCTGGCGGCTCAAGCAATGGGGGCAGACTTTGGTTATATAGGCTCGGCGTTTATCGCTACTGAAGAAGCGAATGCCGCTCAAGCATATAAAGAAATGGTGGTTGAATGTGATGCCAGTGATATCGTGTATTCAGATTACTTCACTGGGGTTTCGGGTAACTATTTAAGTCCTAGCATTGCCGCGGCGGGTTTGGATCCAAATGATTTGCCAAAAGGAGACATTGCGGCAATGCAAAAGCTGACTAACCAGGAAACCGACGCTAAAGCTTGGAAGGATATTTGGGGTTGTGGCCAGGGCATTGGTGCTGTAGACGAAATTCAAACGGTTTCTGAGCGTGTCACGCAATTAAAATCGGAATACCATGCGGCAAAGAAAAGAATTAGCGGTTAGTCGAGCCCGTCGCCTATTAATGTGGGCGCTAATTTATTACTATTCGAGGCTTCGAATGAAGTGCTTATAACTGCATTACTTAAAAATACACAATAAAAAGGAGCTAGGCATGAAATTAGTCACCGCCATTATTCGCCCGTTTAAATTAGATGACGTCAAAGATGCTTTATCAGCGATTGGCGTAATGGGAATGACCGTCTCAGAAGTGAAGGGTTTTGGTCGCCAAAAGGGCCATACAGAGATCTATCGTGGCGCAGAGTATGCCATCGATTTTATTCCAAAAACAAAAATAGAGGTTGCTGTGGCCGATGATGTGCTCGACAAGGTGATTGACGCCATCGTTGAGTCAGCGAAGGGCAACAAGGTAGGCGACGGTAAAATCTTTGTTACTGCACTGGATAACGTCGTTCGAATTCGTACGGGCGAAACAGGGTCCGACGCTATTTAGCATCTCCATAAAAATAATAATAATTGATCTGAAAAAAGTAGGAGAAAAATAATGAAGATTCGCTCTTTGCTGGTTACCTCGCTAGTCAGTTTACTGTTGCCAACCATGGCAATTTCTCAAGAACTTGATACCGGTGATACCGCCTGGATGCTAACCTCATCGGCGTTAGTGCTGTTTATGTTGTTGCCCGGATTATCATTGTTTTACGCCGGTCTGGTTCGTGCCAAAAATGTATTGTCGGTGTTAATGCAATGTTTCACGATTGCTTGCGTCATGTCGCTGGTTTGGTTTGCCGTGGGTTATAGCCTTGCGTTCAGCGGTGACGGTGCTTTTATAGGGAATTTGGACAAGGCCTTTTTGTCCGGTGTTACCTTTGATTCAATGAGTGGAACTATTCCTGAATCGGTGTTTGTGGTGTTTCAGATGACCTTCATCATGATTACTCCAGCGCTGTTCGTGGGTGGTTTTGCTGAACGTATGAACTTTGCCGCAATGCTAATATTTTCCGTGCTATGGGGCCTGGTGGTTTATGTGCCTGTTACTCATTGGGTTTGGGGCGGTGGCTGGTTGGCTGAAAAAGGTTTGCTCGATTTTGCCGGTGGCACTGTGGTTCATGTTACGGCCGGTGTCAGTGCGTTGGTCGCTGCTTTGGTGATTGGAAATCGTAAAGGTTTCCCTAACAAACCCATGACACCTCATAGTTTAACACTCACCGTCGCTGGTGCGGGAATGCTCTGGTTTGGCTGGTTTGGGTTTAACGGTGGATCGGCTGTTGGGGCCAATGGCGGCGCCGGCATGGCAATGCTCGTGACTCATCTAAGTGCCGCGGCGGGTTCTCTTGCGTGGATGACCATCGAATGGGTTCGCTTTAAAAAACCGAGTGTGCTCGGCATCGTCACTGGCATGGTTGCCGGGCTGGGAACTATTACCCCTGCCTCAGGCTTTGTTGGTCCGTTAGGCGGCGTGGTTATTGGTCTCTGCGGCGGCACAGTATGTTACTTTGCCACCCAAGCGATTAAGAACGGTCTTAAAATAGACGATTCCTTGGATGTATTCCCAGTGCATGGTGTTGGAGGCGCGCTTGGTACTATTCTGGCCGCTGTATTTGTCTCCGCTGCGTATGGTGGGGTCGGTTATTCGGAAGGCATGAATTTAGCCAGCCAAATGGGTGTTCAATTAGTCGGTGTGGCCGCGACGGGGGCTTACGCGGCAATTGCCTCGTTTTTGTTGTTGAAACTTGTTGGCATGCTCGCGCCTCTGCGAGCCAATGAAGAAACGGAGCAACAAGGTTTAGACGTAGCTCAGCATGGTGAAACGGGCTACAATATGTAGTTGGTCTCGCTCTACAAATATCGTAGTGATTTTCAGTATGAAGTGATTTTTACTGAGAGAGGAGAGGCTGGTTTTGACCGGCCTCTTTTTTTTGTCTAGTGAGGGGACAAATATCGCTAATTCCAAACTCATTTATGAAATTTGACTCAATGACTATTCTGAAGCTAGCCATTTGCGCCTCAACATTGATTGTGGTTATGCCTAAGCTGGCATCGGCAAATGATTATCAGGATGGCTTCCAAGCCTATATAAATGGCGAATATGTTTTAGCACAACAGTTTTGGCTGAAGGCCGCGGATGCTAAGGACGCCAGGTCCATGTTCAATCTAGGTCTATTACATGAGCAAAATAAACTTGAGAATGCCAATTTGGATAAAGCGCTAAATTGGTACCGATTGTCGGCGGATAATGGTTACGCACCTGCTGGATACCACCTAGCACAAAGAATGCTTGAACGTGGTGGGTCTGACGATGATGCAATAGCCTTGATACGTGATGCGGCTGATTCCGGTTATGCACCCGCACTCCGTTATTTAAATCTGGGGCGTTCCACTGATGAGCAGAGCCGAAGCGAACGGCGAAGTATTGCCAGACAATCGGATACTTCTTTGCCCCGAGGTATTAGCTTGTCCGAGACAGAATTCCAATCTGAAAATTGGATCAATCGTCAGCGTGAGAAAAACTGGACTATTCAATTACTGGCCTTCAAAAGCAAGCAGCAAGTTTTGGAGTTTATAAAAAAACACGACCTTCAGAAACGAGCTGCCTACTTCTCTGAAGCCAATCAAGGAGAAGTGTTCTTTAAACTCGTGTACGGCTCCTTTAACAGTAAAGATAAGGCAACCTTTGCGCGTCAGAATCTATCGAGTGAGCTGCAACAGTATGGTCCGTGGTTGAGAACATGGGCAAGCGTACAAAAGGTTACTAAACGGTAGACGATTAACGGGCTCAAGCCCTAGTCTAATAGCCCATTTTCGGTTATCTTTCGGGGCTGCAAAAAGGCTAATAAAATCATCATGGAACTCAACCCATTATTCGAAAAAGGTAAAGATCTCGATCAACGCGGTGCGTTGCTCAGGGGGTATCTTTGACTACGAGAGCAAAGCTGAGCGACTAGAAGAGGTGTTACGGCAAATGGAAGATCCTTCCATTTGGGAAGACCAGGACTTTGCTCAAAAGCTGGGGCAGGAAAAAGCAGCACTCGAAAAAATTGTTGAAACCTTAACGAGAGTCACGACCGACGTTGCTGATTGTATGGAAATGCTTGAACTGGCATCAGAAGAGCAAGATCAAGATCTGGTCGATGAGGTTGCTTCCGATCTGGACTCGATTGAGGCCGAGTTAGCGAGCTTAGAATTTCAGCGCATGTTTTCAGGTCCGATGGATGCGAATAACGCGTTTATTGATATTCAGTCAGGCTCAGGTGGAACAGAGGCGCAGGATTGGGCCAACATGATTCTACGAATGTACTTACGTTGGGCCGACTCTCAGGGCTTTAAAGCCGAAATTATTGAGTTATCTGAAGGAGAGGTAGCGGGAATAAAAAGCGCCACGGTTAAAATTAGTGGTGAATACGCTTTTGGTTTCTTACGCACTGAGACAGGTGTGCATCGTCTGGTTCGCAAGTCACCATTTGACTCTGGTAGCCGTCGTCATACATCGTTTGCGTCGTTGTTTGCCTACCCCGAAATCGACGATCGTGTTGAGGTTGAAATTAACCCAGCCGAGTTGCGAATAGACACTTATCGGGCCAGTGGTTCAGGTGGTCAACACGTGAATAAAACGGATTCCGCCGTGCGAATAACACACGAGCCTACGGGCATTGTCGTACAATGTCAGAGTGATCGGTCACAGCATCGTAATAAAGATTCAGCCATGTCGATGCTTAAGGCTCGTTTGTATGAACACGAGATGCAAAAACGCCGATCTGATCAACAGGCGGTAGAAGACGAAAAATCCGATATTGGCTGGGGTTCTCAGATTCGGTCTTATGTCTTGGATCAATCTCGCATTAAAGATTTACGAACCAGTGTTGAAACTGGTAATACTCAGGCCGTATTGGATGGCGATTTGAATCAATTTATCGAAGCGAGCCTGAAACAAGGCTTGTAAGATACCATTCTGAACTTTTTACCTTAATGAATAGAACACCGTGAGCGATACAAATAATACTGATCAACCCCTGGTTGATGAAAATGAACTAATCCGCCAGCGCCGCGAAAAATTAGATGCGTGGCGTGAGTCGACTCAAGCTTACCCGAATACATTTAAGCCTGAGAATCTGGCAAGCGACTTGATTGCTAAGTATGGCGAGATTGAAAAACAGGCATTAGAGGCGCTTTCAGTCGAGGTGGCCGTTGCTGGACGTATGATGAGCCGTCGAATTATGGGAAAGGCCAGCTTTGCCCATTTACAAGATCGCAGTGACCGAGTGCAAGTGTATGTTGCTCGGGACGCCTTACCCGAAGGCTTTTATAACGAAGAATTCAAAAAGTGGGATATTGGCGATATCGTCGCGGCAAAGGGGGTATTGTTTAAAACAAATAAAGGCGAGTTAAGCGTTAAGGTCAATCATATCGAATTGTTGGTAAAGTCATTACGCCCATTGCCAGATAAGTTTAGTGGATTGAAAGACAAAGAAACATCGTATCGACAGCGCTACGTAGATTTGATTATCAACGAGCAAAGCCGAAAGGTTTTCGCTACCCGATCTAAAATAGTAAATTTCATTCGTAACTTTTTGATTGAAAAAGAATTTTTAGAGGTTGAAACGCCGATGATGCAGGCTATCCCCGGGGGTGCTGTGGCACGTCCATTTGTCACACATCACAATGCTTTGGATATGAAGCTGTTTTTGCGCATCGCACCGGAGTTATATCTAAAGCGGCTGGTGGTCGGTGGTTTTGAACGCGTGTTCGAGATAAATCGCAATTTTCGCAACGAAGGTTTAAGTACGCGACATAATCCCGAATTCACAATGCTCGAGTTCTATCAAGCCTACGCCGATTACCATGATCTGATGGATATTACTGAAGAGTTGTTTAAAGGTATTGCTAATAACGTGACAGAGGATGGAGTCGTACGTTACCAAGAGCAGGATATTGATTTCAATAAGCCATTCAATCGTATGACCGTGGCCGAATCGATTTTGCATTTCAACCCAGCCTTGAACGAGGCGGATTTGCAGGATCGCGCGAAATTAGTTGAGTATGCTAAGGATTTGAAAGTAGTAATAAAAGACAGCTACGGACTCGGTAAAGTTCAGATCGAAATATTTGAGAAGACGGTTGAAGAGCGTCTTGCCGAGCCAACTTTTATTACCGCCTATCCGGTAGAAGTATCGCCTTTATCGCGTCGCAATGACAGTGATGACTTTGTCACTGATCGTTTCGAGCTATTTATTGCTGGGCGAGAAATCGCGAATGGTTTTTCTGAGTTGAATGACCCTGAAGATCAAGCGAGCCGATTTCAAGCGCAAGTTGCTGAAAAAGATGCAGGTGACGACGAAGCCATGCATTACGACGCCGATTATGTGCGTGCTCTTGAGTACGGAATGCCGCCCACCGCTGGAGAGGGTATCGGGATCGATCGTTTAGTGATGTTATTTACCGACAGCCCGTCGATTCGAGATGTATTACTATTCCCTCATATGCGGCCCGAAGTTGACCATAGTTAACTATAAAGGGCGTATAAGAATCAAAAAACAGCGCTAATGCATGGCAAAAATTAATTTACCGATGATGATTGGCTCGCGGTATTCGCGAGCCAAACGTCGAAATGGATTTATCTCGTTCATCTCCGCGATCTCAATACTGGGTGTCGCAATTGGTGTGTGGGTTTTAATTTCTGTTATCTCAATAATGAATGGGTTCGGCAACGAGCTGAGAGGGCGAATTCTTGAGGTTGCATCACACATTGCCATTACCGGTCAAGGAAATCGACTGGATGACTGGCAAGCACTGACTGGTATCGTTGATGCAAACAGCGAAGTAGCGGGTCGTGCACCGTATATTTATGCGCAGGGCTTACTGACCCTTAATGGTGCCGTTACCGGTTCATTAGTAAAGGGCGTATTGCCCGAAGAAGAATCCAAGGTTTCTGAAATCGCAGAAAACATGGATATTGGTCGTTTCGAGTTGTTGCAAAAGGGAAAATACAATGTTGTTCTGGGTCGTGGCTTGGCGGATAAAGTTGGCGCTGGCGTGGGCGATAAAGTAACGTTTATTTCTCCGCAAGGACAATCGACGCCTGCGGGTTTAATGCCAAGGTTGCGGCGCTTTACTGTGGTCGGGATATTTGGTGGCATAGGCCCTGACGAATTTGATAGTGCGCTAGCCTATATTCATATGGCCGATGCGGCCAAACTGTATAAAACCAAAGGCAGCGTTAGTGGCTTACGGCTCACATTGAAAGACCCGTTTCAAGCGCGCCAAGTATCTGCCCAACTGGCTGATGATTTGCAATATCGGTTTTATGTCGATAATTGGACGACCCAACACAAGAGCTTTTTTCGCGCCCTGCAGGTCGAGCGAAGAATGGTTTTTATCACTCTGTTTCTTATCGTCGCGATTGCAGCATTCAATATTGTGTCGACACTAATTATGGTGGTGACTGACAAACGCGCCGATATAGCCATTATGCGTACATTGGGATTATCACCTGCCAAGGTGATGGGAATCTTTTTTGTGCAGGGTGTGACTTCTGGCGTCCTAGGCACCATTATCGGTGCCATTGCCGGTGTTCTTACAGCATTAAATTTGGCGAATATTATTGCGTTTATTGAAAGCCAAATTGGCTTTGAACTGCTGCCCGCGAGTGTCTATATCGTGACAGACTTTCCCGCTGAACTGCGTTGGGACGATGTGTGGGTTATTGTCGTAACATCGATCACAATTAGTATGTTAGCAACTCTTTACCCCGCATGGCGCGCATCGAAAACTCAACCTGCCGAAGCGCTTCGTTACGAATAGGTAAGCCATTATGAGTCGATCAGGAATATTGCATTGTCAGCAGCTAGGCATGACGTACACAGAGGGCCCAAACGATGTTGAGGTTTTGTCAAACATCAATTTGCATATCGAAGAGGGTGAACGCATCGCGATCGTGGGCGCATCGGGCTCGGGCAAGAGCACCTTATTGCATTTGCTAGGTGGTTTGGATTTGCCAAGCGCCGGGTCGGTCTGGATCGATGGTCAAGAACTCTCAGGAATGTCTGATAAAAAGCGTGGTTTTATTCGTAATCAGTATTTAGGCTTTGTCTATCAATTTCACCATCTATTGCCTGAATTTACCGCGGTTGAAAACGTTGCGATGCCGCTGTTTATTCGTGGCGAAGACGGCAAAGTCGCGAGGAAGAAAGCGTCTGAGTTACTTGAAGAAATTGGCTTAGGGCATCGTTTAGAACACCGACCGATTGAGTTATCGGGTGGCGAGCGTCAGCGCGCAGCAATTGCACGTGCCTTAGTAACTGAGCCAAATGTGGTGCTCGCGGATGAGCCTACCGGGAATCTGGACGAAAATACGGCACAGGGTGTGTTCGACATGATGATGTCTCTAAACCAACGTATTGGCACGGCGCTGGTAATGGTTACGCATGATACCGGTTTGGCCAGTAAAATGGACAAGCGCTATCATTTAGAGTTAGGCACACTTAGCGAAAGTTAGAGCAACAAAAATGACAGCTCATCATTCTCCGCTGGATTTCCGTTGAAGGCGCAGTTGTTGGCGCCGCTTCCAACGCTGCCTTACCTGAGAACGCCATGCGAAGCTTATTAGAAAGTGAGCCGATACACTTATTGTTAAACCAACAATTAGACAGCCCATCCAGAGAGCGACGTAGTGCCAACCGAGTTGAAAAATCGTTATTTGGTCTATCGCCACTGGTTCAATCTGAAGCATTTTTGCCCCGAGTAAATAGCATGGGGTATACAGCGGTATCCAGGTCACCGGATTCGAAATCCAGACACCGGCAATGGCAAATGGCATATTCCCACGCATTAACGCGGCCAGAAAAATTGCCGGTACCATTTCAAATGGCATTGGAAGGAAGGCACAAAATAGACCAATCGCAACACCCTTAGCGGTACTCTGGCGATTAAAGGTCCATAATTCCTGTTGCTTTAAACTATCACCAAAAATATGTAAGTAGCGATACTGCTGGATTTCTCTAGCAGTGGGTAGGTGTTTGCGGAGGTTCTTAAATAACGTCAAGTGAGTACAAGGGTCTGAATTCCATCGAGATATCTATATTATAGGCGGTCGATGTGATGAAGTGTTATGATAGTTTGAGTTTGAGATGATTAAATTTGATTAACAAGGTCGTTGATCAATCTGTCAAACCGTTTTTAGCATTCTACAAGCTAGTTTGTTAGTGTTCTAAATTACCGCTGTACAATCATAAGGAGATGATGTGTTGCGTTTAAAATTACTGTATCGCGCGCTTACCAAAGCCGGCGATTTTGGCTCTTACGATGTGTCCTTAATTTGCTTGGCAATGTTTTTTGTTGGGGTTAGCTTAACCCTGTGCTTGGGGCAGTTGCCTGACCTAAGTTTGCCAATACTA
The DNA here is from genome assembly GCA_965230315.1 of Arenicella sp. Classification (GTDB taxonomy): domain Bacteria; phylum Pseudomonadota; class Gammaproteobacteria; order Arenicellales; family Arenicellaceae; genus Arenicella. Next base: position 736,453 of record CBDDKT010000002.1, on the reverse strand, counting down.
GCGTTGTTGCTTGTCTTGATTGTGTTATTTGGTCGTAACAACCACGGCCTGCAGATCATGTTTTTTTGTTTGCTTGGCTTCAGTTGGGCGTGCTATCACTTTAACGCGTTTTCCAACAAGCCATTTCCAGATCAATATGAACGCAAAGATTTTGTTGCACAGGGTTCAATAGTTGGTCTCCCGACATCCAAATCAGGCAATCTGCAATTTCAATTTAAGGTGGATATGACCGAAGACAAGAGGCTATCTATTCTCAACGGAGGTATTGTTCAACTGAGTTGTTATCGATGTCCGTTACCGATACGCGCTGGCGAACGCTGGCGGTTGACTCTTCGAGTTAAACAGCCGCACGGCTATGCAAGTTGGGGCGCGTTTGACTATGAAAAGTACCTGTACCGGCATCGAGTCATCGCCAAAGGATATATAAGATTAAAAGCAGACAATTATCGTATCGCCAGAGTATCCGGCTCTATCCATCGCCTACGAGAATCGATGTTTGAAGATTTTCAAAGATTATACGGAAATGGTATTGGCACGAATATCATTGCTGCACTGACTCTAGGTGTGAAAAGTGGCTTTGATAATCAACAACAACAAGTCTTTCAAACCACCGGTGTAAGCCATTTAATGGCAATTTCAGGTCTTCATGTTGGTTTGGTATTCATGGCGGTCTGCCTTTTGTTGAAATGCTTGTTATGGCCTATTGCTCGCATCTTCGATCGCGTTCCACGACAGACGATTGTTCTTATTCCCGCGCTGACATCAGCCTGTTTATACGCGGCCTTGGCGGGTTTTTCTGTGTCAACACAACGAGCCTTAGTTATGCTCATAGTTTACGTAGTTTGTAAATTTGTTACCCGTAGCGCGAACCTAGCCAAGGTACTGCTGATTGCTATCACCATAATATTGATAATTGATCCGTTTTCGATTCTGGATATAGGTTTTTGGCTCTCTTGCGGCGCAGTAGCCGTAATCGCGTTTTACGCGACCGACCAGCCGAAGCTCTCGCTATGGGGATTGCAACCCAAACTATGGTTAGGCATGCTGCCGCTCAGCGTGTTGTTCTTTGGGCAAGTATCAATTGTTTCACCTTTCGTGAATTTGATTGCTGTGCCTTTGTTTTGCTTAATATTAATTCCAGCCACGTTGGCCTCGACGTTGCTTTTAGAACTGGGACTGACAACGATTGGTAGCTGGTGTTTAAAACACCTTAGCGACGTATTTGAAATTGTCTTCAACTTACTCGAATTAATCGCTCAACTCGAATTGGCCAAAATATATACGACACCGTTAGTGTGGTGGCAGTGGCTGTTATTTGTATTTTTAATCCTCGCCTATTTTTTAAAGCGACACTCAGGCCGACGATTGATCGTTGCGCTGTTCGTGGCCTCAATTTTCGTTAAGCCTGTTAAGAAGTTAGCCGATGATGAGGTGCAGATTACCTTGTTAGACGTTGGCCAAGGTTTGGCGATGGTAATCGAAACACCAAATTCGGTCACGGTATACGATACAGGGCCGCGCTTCGGCACTGGGTTTACCGCCGCACAAGCGGTGTTAGTTCCGTTTCTCCGTCAACGAGGCATTCGTCGCATCGATACCTTAGTGATAAGCCACGCCGATAACGACCATATTGGTGGTTTAGAAGCTGTTAGAAATAATTTTGAGATTAAACGGACAATTAGTAGCCGTCTGGATAAAGTTAGCTCGGCCTCACGATGCGTTGCCGGTGATTTTTGGAGACACGAGCAAACTTCATTTACGGTACTTAGTCCTCAAGCTAAAACACCAAAAGGCAGTAATAACCATTCGTGCGTTATTATGCTAGAGCACTTAGGCACAAAAATTTTACTTAGTGGTGACATAGAAAAGCAAGTTGAGCGTTTTTTGGTCAAAAATTCGCAGCCATTTTTAAAGGCGGACATATTATTGGTGCCGCACCAGGGCAGTAAGACATCCTCTACTGCCAGCTTTCTTGATGCGGTCTCACCAAAGCTGGCCATTTTAGCTGCAGGTTATAAAAATCATTACGGCCATCCCCATGCTGACGTAATGCAACGCTATCACCAACGAAGTATCGACGTACTTTCGACCATCGACAGCGGTTCAGTATTGCTTAAAATTAACTCACGCGGTTGGCGCAAAGTGCTATATCGTGAACAGGAAAGACGATTCTGGCATCATCAAAAATTACCCAATAACGGTGTATAGTTTGATAGAATTTCGGCAATAAAATAAAAACGTTCGGCAGGGTCAGAAAATCTGCTTTTATCGAGAAGCCAGTTATCTGGCATAAACGATCCCTTATAGTGGGGAAAACGCACAACTCTTAAATGAGTTAAAAGGTACTCAATGTTTGAATTATTCCGAGCGGGTGGGCCGCTTATGTGGATTATCCTCCTTTGTTCTTTGGTTGCTCTAACTATTATTTTTGAACGCATCTTAACCTTGCGTACGAAACAGGTAGCGCCGGCCAGTCTTAAAAAACAGATTATTGAATTGGCCAATTCCGGTAAAGTAACGGCTGATAAAATTGATGTAGTACGCAGCCATTCGCCGCTAGGGGCTGTATTTGCCGCGGGCTTGGAAAACTTGCAATATGGCCCTGAAGCGATGCGTGAAGCGCTGGAAGAGGCTGGAAAGCAAGTTGTGCATCGATTGGGGCGTTATTTGAACACACTTGGCACCATTGCTTCTATTACGCCATTAATCGGTTTGCTTGGCACGGTTATTGGCATGATCAAAGTATTTACTGCGATAACAGCGAGCGGAGTCGGCGACCCCACAGTGTTATCCGGAGGTATTTCAGAAGCATTAATCACCACGGCTGCCGGTTTGTCCGTTGGTATTCCGTGCTTGATGTTTTACCGTCACTTCAGAGGCCGTATTAGTGAGCTGGCAGTCGTGTTGGAAGAGAACGCCTTAGCATTGCTCGAAACTCAAAAGGGTTAGACTATGAATTTCGGTCATTCGGACGAACAAGACGAAACCAGTATAGAGTTAACGCCGCTCATCGATGTGGTGTTTTTGTTGTTGATCTTTTTTATGATTTCAACAACCTTTACCAAGGAAACATCACTTAAAATCAATTTGCCGGAATCAACGGGCGAGGCCGTAGCTCAGCAACCATTAAGCGTCGAAGTTCAAGTTGGTGCTGAATCTCAATATGCGATCGCTTCTGATACCGATGGCGCTGCGAAACCACTCATTAATTCTAACCGTGATACCTTGAAACGGGCATTGACTGAATATCAAACTCAGCAACAGCTTTTATTGATTATTCGTGCTGACCGGAAAGCGCCACATGAAGCCGTAATTCGGGTGATGGATGTGGCACAGGAATTGGGTTTAACCAATGTTACATTCGCCACTAAGCAATTTGCTGAGTAAGATTTTGCTATCTATCGGTGTTAGTTGCTAGGAATTAGTCGCTAAGGCCAAACACTGAGCAAACCAATAATGTCACAAAACAAAGACCTATCTATCGCCAAGCCAAACAAGGAGGTAAGGCAAACGAAAGGCACCATCGCGGTACGAGAGATCTTGTTGCGCCTGATGTCGTATTTGCTTAGGCATCGGGTATTACTGATTATTGCAATTTTGTTTTTGATTGCCACCGGTATTATCGAGGCATCATTCATAAAATCGATAGATACGATACTAAAGAGCGGCTTTTTAAATGGTGATGAATGGTATGTTCGCTGGTCGGGTATATTGCTCATGGGTGTGCTGACGGCACGCGCCATAACGGGTTATATTGGCAATTACACCATGGCTAAAACTGGTCGCTTGGTCATATACGAACTGCGTCAGGATATCTTTGGCAATATGATTTCACTGCCATCGCCATACTTTGATCAACACTCGTCCGCACAAACTATATCGAAACTGATTTATGATGTTGAAGCAACCTCGGTAGCGATTACAGATACCTTGGCCATATTATTTCGAGAATCGTTTAAGGCGCTAGGTCTTATCGCGTTTTTGTTTTGGTCCGAATGGCGTTTGACTCTGATTTTCATATTGGTGGTGCCGCTAGTGGTCTTGGTTGCTGCTTATACAAATAAGCGTTTTCGCAAAACCAGTAAGCAAATTCAAGGGTCCATGGGCGGTATCGGAGATACCGTTAAAGAGGCGGTAGTAGGGCACAAGGTGATTAAAGTTTATAACGGCCAAGAACAGGAAGTTGAAAACTTCACCAAAGCTAATAGTTTCAATTTGCAGCAAAATCTTAAGCGCGCAAAGGTTTCAGCTGGCTTGGTTCCGTTAACAATGTTGTTAGTCGCCCCAGCTATCGCATTGATTCTGTACATTTTCCTCAATTTTCTTCGCACAGGGCCAGAATCTGTTGTCCAATTTTCCACCTACATCATGGCATGCCTAGCCTTGATGAGCCCACTAAAACGGTTGGCCAAGGTTAATGAAAAAATTCAGATTGGTGTGGCCGCTGCCGACAGTGTGTTTAAGGTGATAGACGAGAAGCCAGAAGTGGATGATGGTCGCACGATTATTTCCGATACTAAGGGTGCGATTAAATTTGATAAAGTTGACTTTCGCTATCGTGATGATGACGAGGCGGCCGTCTTATCTGACATCGATTTTGATATTAAGCCGGGCCAAAGAATCGCCATGGTAGGTTCCTCGGGCAGTGGTAAATCCACCATCACATCACTGATTTTGCGCTTCTATAAACCGCAACGAGGAACGATCTCTATAGATGGAATTAACGTTAATGATCTATGTCTGAAAGGGCTGAGATCGCAATTTGCGTTGGTAAGCCAGGAAACGACGTTGTTTGACGATACCATTGGTCGCAATATTATGTATGGCATGCTTGACCAATATGACGAACAGCGCCTGCAAGCGGCAGTTAAAGCGGCGCATGTTGATGAGTTTTTGGATGAGATGCCATTGGGACTAGACACCATGGTCGGAGAGGGTGGATTGAGGCTGTCAGGCGGCCAACGTCAACGTGTGGCCATCGCCAGAGCGATTTACAAAAATGCTCCTATTCTTATATTGGATGAGGCGACCTCTGCGTTAGACAATAAGTCCGAACGTTTTGTACAGGACGCTCTCGAGACTTTGATGAAAGGGCGAACTTCTCTGGTCATCGCCCATCGATTATCAACCATAGAGAGCGCTGATAAGATTCTGGTGCTCGAGCGTGGTAAAATCGTGGAGCAAGGCTCGCACAAGCGTTTGCTTAAAAAAGGCGGCGTGTATGCCGATCTGCATCGCGCACAGTCAAACTCTGCAAAGAAAGGGTTTTTCTTTTGGAATCGCTGACGCTCTAAGTAGGCCGATCTGTTAGCTCTATGAGCATAAAAAAATCATTACTCAAAAGCTGGACTAAACCGAATGCGCTGACTGGGCTATTACGACCCTTATCGGCTATCTATCGAGGGGCGTTTGCATTGCGTAAAAAAGCCTTTGATAAAGGTGTACTTGATCGCTATGAGGCTCCAGTTCCGGTCATCATTGTCGGCAATCTAACCGTTGGGGGAACGGGTAAAACCCCGCTCGTTATTCATCTCGTAGAACAGCTCAGGGAACGAGGATTTAAACCTGGTGTGATTAGCCGAGGCTATCGCGGAAAAGCAGACAGTTACCCCTTATCAGTCGAGCGGAGTACATCGGTTACGCAATCAGGAGATGAGCCTGCTTTAATCGTGCGTAGAACGAAAGTACCAATGGTGGTGGGCCCTGACCGTCAAGCGTCAATCGAGATGTTGCTCAATACCACCGATATTGATCTGATTATCAGTGATGATGGCTTGCAACACCTTGCTTTGCAGCGTGATTTAGAAATATGTTTGATTGATGATACTGCGGAGCATGAAAATCAGAACTTACTGCCAGCGGGCCCGTATCGAGAGCCTTTAAAGCGTTTACTGAGCGTAGATTTTATTATCCGCCATGGCGGAGAGCTTGGTAATGCTGAGAACCAGTTTACAATGCATTTAGAACCCGGTAAGCCGAAACCAGTGAAAGCAGAGAGCATGGCTAACTTTCCATGTGACGCTCATTTTCAAGCCATTGCTGGTATAGGTAATCCACAACGCTTTTTTGATACCTGCGAGTCACTGGGTATAAGTATCACCAGTCATAGCTTTGCCGACCACCATCACTTTGATAAGAGCGATATATCGTTTGCTGGAAAGCCGGTTTTGATGACTGAGAAAGACGCGGTAAAATGCCTTGAAATTGCCAGTGACAACCATTGGTACTTGCCCGTTGATGCAAAGCTGAGTCCCGGTTTTGCGGACGCTGTGGTGAGGGTCGCGAAAGAAAAATTTAATATTCGAGTTAATAATGAACAATAAGTTGTTAGAAATGCTGGTTTGCCCAGTTACCAAGGGTCCATTAGAGTTTGATCGAGAAGCAAACGAGCTTATATCGAGTTCTGCTAAGCTGGCATACCCTATTCGAGATGGTATCCCGGTTTTATTGGAAGACGAAGCAAGAGAACTTGAGGTTGAATAATGTCGTTTACCGTGATTATTCCAGCGCGCTACGATTCAAGTCGTTTACCGGGTAAAATTTTAGCTGATATCGCAGGTGCACCGATGATTGCGCATGTTGTAGACCGTGCTCGAGAGTCGTCGGCTGCGCGAGTCATCGTCGCGACCGACGACCATCGTATTGCTAACGCCGTTCAAGACTTGGATTGCGAGGTGTGTATGACCAGAGCTGATCACGAATCTGGGAGTGATCGACTGGCGGAGGTGGTGGGAAAGTTCGCCTTCGATGACGACGACATTATTGTCAATGTACAGGGTGATGAGCCCTTGGTCCCTGGAACACTTATAGATCAGGTCGCTGCGGCGCTCGAAATATCGAGTGATGCTGCGATGTCGACCGCTGCCAAGGCGATTGATAACGAAGCCGATGTCGAGAACCCGAACATCGTTAAGGTGGTTTTTACCCGCGCCGGAAATGCCTTATATTTTTCTCGTGCGCCAATACCGTTCGCGCGAGATCAACGTCAAACTAATGCTTGGCATCATATTGGGATTTACGCATATCGAGCATCGTTCTTAAAACGTTACGATCAATTAGTGCGCAGCTCAATTGAACAAACTGAAAGTCTGGAACAACTTAGAGTTCTCGATAATGGCGATTCGATTGTTGTGGAGACAGTTGATTACGATACTGGGATTGGTGTCGATACGGCTGAAGACCTAGAACGCGTTAGACGCTTGATGAGCTGATTATGATCAAAATACTCTTTGTTTGTATGGGAAACATCTGTCGTTCGCCCACCGCCCATGGCGTAATGCAACACAAGATAAGCGCGCGAGGATTAGACAAACAAATAAGTGTAGATTCGGCTGGTACTCACGCATATCACGTCGGTGAGAAATCTGATCCGCGTTCAAGAGCTAAAGCGAGTTCCATGGGTATCGATATGGAATTTATTAGGGCTCGAAAAATTTCAGTACTAGATCACGACGAGTTCGACTATATATTGGCGATGGATAACGAAAATTTAGAACTAATTCGTTACTATGCGCCGAATGGAGCGGGCGCAGACGTGCGCTTATTTTTAGATTTTGCTAACCGTGCTGATCTGACAAGTGAAACACAGGTTCCGGATCCATATTATGGTGGTGATAGCGGCTTTGATAAGGTGTTTGAATTAGTTGATCTAGGGTGTGACGCCTTAATTGATGGCGTTTTACAATCCTAAGCTGCCAATATGCGACATTAGGTCTATGATTGATTTACTAAAGGTTAATGTAGCCGCGCAATCCATGCGAGGCTATGACGCAAATAGTCAAAAGGTATTTGATTGTATTGTTTCCACCGCCAGCAACGGTGTAGGACAACTCAACGGCAGTGAGTGCACGCCGGTGGGCGAACACAGAATTCGCGCGAAAATTGGCGCGAATCAATCTGTAAATTCGGTATTTATTGGTCGCCGACCGTCGGGTGAAATCTATGATGAAGAACTCGCTGCAGCATTTCCTAATCGAGACTGGATTTTGACTCGAATACTTTGGTTGTGTGGTAATGAACCTGGTGTTAATCGTGGCGGTGAGGTGGATACTCAACGACGCTACATCTATATACACGGCGCACCCGATTCTCACCCCATGGGTGTGCCGAGTTCTCACGGTTGTATCAAAATGCGAAACAGCGATATTATTTCGTTGTTTGATAAGGTCAAAATCGGAACACTGGTTACAATTAAATAAAATAATATGACAAGTCAGAATCAAACGAATATTTCCAAACACTTAGCGCTAGGGCCGGTCATGGTTGATGTGGAGGGTTTGACGTTGACAGATCAAGAGCGTCACCGGTTGCTGCACCCGAGTGTGGGGGCGGTCATATTGTTCGCGCGAAATTACAATAATCGTGCACAAGTAACAGAACTGATCGCTGAAATTAAGTCACTTCGTACTCCCTCCTTACTTGTAGCCGTCGACCAGGAAGGTGGGCGAGTTCAGCGTTTCCAAGATGAATTTACCCGCTTACCGGCAGCTCAGAGTTTCGGTGATTACTGGAATGAAGATCGCCAGGCGGCTCCTGTTACAGCGTTTGAATCAGCCTATACAATGGCATCTGAATTGATCAGTGTAGGCGTTGATTTCAGTTTTGCACCCGTGTTTGACGTTACTTCTCGGGAAAGTGAAGTCATTGGCGATCGTTGTTTTCATGCTAATCCACATGCCGCTACGGAGCTGTTGGGAGCGTATATAGATGGAATGCATTCCGCAGGCATGGTCGCCATAGCTAAGCATTTTCCTGGGCACGGAGGCGTCAGTGGAGATTCGCATCACTGCTTGCCACAAGATACTCGGCTAATGGATGATATTCGCACACACGATTTAGTTCCGTATTTTGAGCTTGTTGACGAAATACAAGGCGTGATGACAGCTCACGTGTTATTTGATCAATGTGACGATGATATCCCTACTTATTCGAGTTTTTGGTTGCAGCAAGTATTGCGTGAAGATCTGAAATTTGATGGTGTAGTATTCAGTGACGACTTAACAATGCAAGGCGCGATCGATGCAAATGATGAACAAGGCTCAATTTTAGAAAGTGCTCAGCGCGCAATCTATGCAGGCTGCGATATGGTGCTGGTATGCAATCGGCCGGATCTAGCCGATCAATTACTGCAGGGCCTTGAGTTTGAGCCGAACGAAACTTTGTCCGCAAAATTGTCTCGCCTAGCCGCAACACGTTAGCGTGTATGGCATTAACCAGATAAATTCCAAATTAAAGTCCAACGTATTACAAATCACAGCACAGAGAAGAATAATGACTAAATTATTAAAACCACTCGCAGTTTTAGCCATTCTTGGTTTTCCGATTGCGGTAATAGGCTTTCGCTTAGAGCTATTTCCTTTTAGGACCAGTTTCCAGTTAATGACTTACACCGTGTATCTGTCAGTAGCCGTATTTTTCGTGGGAATGATAGTTAGTTTTGTAAAGCGTAAGGAGCAGGATCTGGCGAAGTCTGCACGAACGGCGGCAATGATTGCCTTATTACCTATAATTGGTTTAGGCACTCAAGTGTTTACCGCGCAGTCGGTACCCGCAATTCATAATATTTCTACGGATACGATAGACCCGCCAAAGTTTGATAAAGTAGTGTCATTACGTGATGAGTCGAATAATCCCCTTGAATACGATAGTGCTCAGCTCGCCGAAGTTCAGGCAAAAGCCTACCCCAGAGTCAAAACTTTATTGACCGACCTGAGCCCTGGAGAAGCCCATGCAAAAGCAAAATCGGTTGTCGAATCCATGGGCCTGGAACTGGTTAACTCAGATGTGGAAAGTGGAATCATAGAAGCAACCGAAACCACGACTATTTGGGGATTCAAAGATGATGTTGTAGTGCGTATCTCCGAGAAGGAAGGTAAAACTGCGGTTGATTTGCGCTCTGTATCTCGTATTGGTCAAAGTGATCTAGGGGCGAATGCCAAGCGAATCGAAAAGTTTTTGGCCAAATTTTAGAAAACGACACAGACTTATTTAACGTCAAAAAAAGGGATATCGTGTGATATCCCTTTTGTTTTATACATCGACTTATTTATCTTTCTTCTTAACCCGGCTCTTCTTTTTAAACAGCCCTAAACGATTAAATAATCCTTTTTCCTTCTGGGTAGGCTCGGTAATGACAGTACCCCCGTGTTGTCTGTCTTCCGTACTTGGCTCCAGGTTTTGAACATTTGAGAGATCGACATCACCTTTTAACTCTACCAGCTTGTCTCCATCGAAGATCGCGGTTATCAGGCGTTGATCAGTTTGTTTTTTTCGCTGATTTCGATTAGAGAAAAAATAGTCCCAGCGCTGCTCGTTAAAGGGGTCAATAACCATAGGTGTGCCAAGAATAAACAAAATCTCCTGTTTACTCATACCATAACGAATTTCGCTTAAGTCACTGTTATTTATGATGTTGCCTTGTTGAACATCCGGTTGATAGGGTCTGATGCAAGCACTCAATGCGAGTGAGCAGGCAATTAGTATGATTGACGCTTTTTTGTTCATGCTTAATCTGTGTGTTAATTCGGAGTTAGTTTGCCCATGCCTCATAGGGGAGCCCTAGTATAAACGTTTAAAACGATTGAAATCCAAAAACAGGATTGTTCAAAGCTTGGCTCTCTGTTCGCTTAAAGGTTGGTAAATGATTACGATAGCTTTAAAAGCACGGCAATTTCGTCGCAATTGTGAAATTTGTAGCAGTTTACACAAATTCCCCAAATTTTCTCGGGAAATATATCTTTGTTAACGGTAATAAAGCCCAGTTTATGAAAAAACTCGGGCACATAGGTCAAGGCCATTACTCGACCGACACGTCGGCGTTTCGCCGTCTCTATCAAATCTTCAACAATTTTTCGCCCTAATCCCCCCCCTTTGATGTCGGCGGCAACCATTAAACTACGAACTTCAGCGAGTTCATCGGTAAAATGCTCTAACGAACCGCAGGCAACGACGACTCGATTTCTGCGTATTACGCGAAAATGTTCTAAATTATCGATAATATCCGACTTGGTTCGTGGTAGCAGGTCTCCCATTGCTGCATAGTGGTTAAGTAGCTTCTGAATTCCTGCTATATCACTTTGATGAGCTTTTTCAACCAATTCCTTAGCCTCAGATACATCGTGGCTTGGATTGTCTATTCTGGCCGACAAAATTATGGCCTACTATGAATTTGCTGCGAGCATTTCTTGAGCATGCGCACGAGTACGATCTGTAATCACTTCACCACCCAACATTCTCGCAATTTCCAATGTGCGCATCTCGTCGTTTAACTTGACTAAAGTGGAATAGGTTTCGCTGTCAGTCGAGACCTTATCAATAAAGATGTGTTGTTGACCTTGCGACGCCACCTGAGGCAAATGGGTAATGCAAATCACCTGCGCGTTCCGACCCAATTTGCGTAAGCGTGCGCCAACAATTTGAGCAACTTTACCTCCTACACCAACATCTACTTCGTCAAATACCAAGGTAGGGGTTTCCGATTTTTCGCTGGTAATAACCTGTATCGCTAGGCTGATGCGAGACATTTCGCCACCTGAGGCGGTTTTATTAAGTGACTTCAATGGCATGCCATGATTTGTGCTTACCATAAATTCAATGTGATCGATGCCATGCTCTGAGACGATAACTTCGTCGCTTATATGTGGCTCAACCTTGATTGCCAATTGACCGCCGCTCATACCAAGATCCTGCATTTGCTCACTAATCGACGTAGATAGAAGTTCTGCGACCTCTTGGCGTTTAGCCGATATAGCAAATGCCACGGTTGTATATTGATCTTTTAATTCTTCGAGCTCCCGCTGCATCTTTTCAGGTGATGCGTGAGCTGATTCAATTCGCTCATATTCTGCTTGAAGCGCCTGATGACGTTCGGGTAGGGCGTTTTCTGCGCAACGATGCTTACGAGCAAGATTGATCAACGTATCGCGTCGTTGTTCAACTTCTCGTAACCGTTCTGGGTTTTGATCAATTTTGCTACGTGCTGAATCTAACGCACTTTGTGCATCTTCAATCTGAGCCAGGGCTGAATTAAGTAAGTCATTTGCTGGCTCAAGGTTAGAATCAAGTTCTACAAGAGCTGTCAGTTGATTGATGCTCCTTCCTAGATCAGCGGTGACATTGCTTGCTTCATTGTGAAACAAGGCGTCTACTGCCGACTCGATTCCATCAATTAATCCCTTGGAGTTGCTTAACCTACTGTGTTCTTGCTCGAGTTCTTCAAATTCTCCGTCCAGAACATTAGCCTCGTCCAGTTCGTTTATTTGAAACGACATTAGTTCGAGTCGATCGGCATTATCGGTCTGATTCTGCGAGGCAGATGCTAACTCGCGTTCGATGCGATGAATTTGTGACGCCAGTTTTGCCATTACTTTAAGCGCATCGTTGTGATCTGCAAACTGATCGATAATACGTCGCTGTTCCGGTAGGCGCATTAATGATTGGTGCTCGTGCTGTCCATGTAAATCGACCAACATATAACCGAGTTCTCGCAAACTGGTGAGAGTAGCGGGTTGATCATTGATATAACACTTTGTAGGTTTATTGATCCGTACAACTCGGCGAACCAAACAATGATTGATGTCATCGGCCGCTTCGTGTAAATCGCGTTCAGTCAACCATGCCTGAACATTTTTAAGCCCATTGATTGAAAATAGGGCGGTGATTTCGCATTGTTCTTCACCGTGCCGAACCATTTCGGCTTCAGCACGTGACCCCAGAATCAAATTGAGCGCATCAAGCACGACGGATTTTCCGGCCCCGGTTTCGCCGGTAACCACAGTTAACCCGTCATCAACTTCGATTTCGAGTTGCTTAATAATTGCAAAGTTACGAATTGAAAGTTCAGTCAGTGCCATGTCTTAAGTATAAACCTTTGTCTAAGCCTTTATCGAGATTCTTGCGCGCCACCCCATCCGAGTTTGGCGCGTAGCATTGCAAAATAATCATAGTTTTCGGTATGAATCAACTGAACAGGGTGCTCAGATCGGGTCACTTTCACAATTTCGTGTCCTGCTAAATTGAAGCCAATCAGCCCGTCGGATGACACATGAGCGCAATTCTGGGTGCGATTGTGAATTGAGAAACACACTTCTGACGCAGCTGGTAGTGTAATAGGGCGATTTGATAAGGTATGTGGCGAAACAGGCACCATAGAGATTACGTCGGTGCCTGGGTGCATTATTGCGCCACCAGCGGATAAAGCGTAGGCTGTAGAACCGGTAGGCGTGCTCAATATCACGCCATCAGATCTTGCCGCCGTAACAAAATTGTTATTTACATGCGCCTGCCAGCTTATTAGTTTTTCGAGCGAGTGTCGTCCAATTACAATGTCATTCAATGCGGTTTGCTGGTGAAGCACCGTATCACCATCAAGAACTTGTACCTTGAGCATCATGCGCCGCTCGATTTCATAATTGCCCTCGAGTATCTGATCGACCTCGGAAAGCATGTCGGCCTGTGGAATATCCGTCAAGAAGCCGAGCCTGCCCAGATTTACGCCAGCAACCGGAACATTAACTTCTGCCATTCGGCGTGCTACGTGGAGCATTGTGCCATCTCCGCCAATAACAATTGCCAGATCAATATCCTGATGTAATTCCTCATGCAACAACTCTTGAGGCAAATCTCTTACAATTTCAGATGCTGTGTTATAGCCTAGCTTGACATTCAAGCCTTTGGCTTCTAGGTGCGCTGTCAATGTTTTAACAGGTTCATCAACACTCGCATCTTGATATTTGCCGAACACGCCAATAGTTTTAAACATATGGAATATGATTTATGATTGTTAGCCTTGCATTGTCGCTAATTTGAGTAATGCTTGTCCAGTCAATGCTAGGGCTACCGGACCATACTTACGAACGAATACTCGACACCAATGAAGAACTGTTTTGATTAGAGAGCACTAAATAATCGATGATATTAGATAATAGAGCCGAAAATGTACTGAAGAACCTTGTTGAAACGTATATTCAACAAGGTCAGCCAGTGGGCTCTAGAACCTTATCTAAACTGCCGCAACTTGGCGTTAGTTCCGCAACAGTACGCAACGTGATGTCTGATTTGGAAGAATTAGGCTTGATTACCGCACCGCATACTTCCGCAGGACGTATACCAACGGCTCAAGGCTACCGACTTTTTGTCGACAGTATGGTTAAGGCTTCAACATTGACTCAGACTGCCGTGACCGAATTGTCTGAGCGTTTTCAACAAGAGACAGATCCTGAGGCCTTGCTCGCACACGCATCGGACGTGCTCTCAGAGCTCACTCAGTTTGCGGGTGTGGTAGTGTTGCCTAACCATTCGGTGACACGTTTTCATCAACTTGAATTTATGCGACTTTCGGAATCAAGGCTGTTGGCAATTTTGGTTACCGAAGATGGCCGTGTGCAAAATCGAGTTTTGACAACCGCCGAAGGCTTTAATGATTCAGAGTTGGTGTCAGCCGCAAATTTTTTTAATAGCCGCTATAAAGGCAATACGCTCGATGATGTGCGGCGTTTACTACTCAATGATATGCATCAAGACAACGATGAGATGCATCAATTAAATAAAGAAGCGATGCAAGCCGCTAGCCGAGTTATCTCTGAAGAAGACGCAACCAGTCAGAACGATGTGGTCTTGAGTGGCGAGCAAAAATTATTGGATGTCCCGGATCTGTGTCAGATCGAAACGTTGCAAAAGCTGTTCGATGCATTCAAAACCAAGCGTGATTTACTCGATCTACTCGATCGCAGCATGAAAGCGTCGGGCGTCAGCGTTTTTATTGGCGAAGAATCTGGTTACAGTGCGCTAGGCGAATGCAGCGTGATTGCTAGCCCGTACGAGATCGACGGCAAGGTATTGGGCACACTGGGCGTTGTAGGGCCCACTAGAATGGCGTATGACGAAGTTATCTCGGTTGTGGATATTACCTCCAAATTGCTTAGCCAAGCTTTGTCGCAAACTCCAAGTCGCTAGAACACGAAAGTCTTCTCGGTCATTGAGCGCGCAGATCATATTTCATTATTTATTTCTCATCAGGAGGTTGTTATGCAAGCTGTGCAAATATTTTGGCCTGTACTAGTGGTGTTGGCGATACCCATGGTGGTGTTGTTATTTAACGCAAAACGTAAAGCAGCGGACCGTAAAGCCGGCAATGTACAACCCGAGTCGGTCATCGATAATACCGCCTGGTCGCTGCCGGTTGTTTTGACTTCAAACTCCCTGGCGAATCAGTTTCAAATGCCTGTGGTGTTTTATGTGTTATGCCTCATTCTTTTTAGTATCAATGGAGTAACGACGCTGGTATTGGTACTTTGTTGGATATTTGCAGTAACCAGATGGGTGCATGCCATTGTTCACATAACAAGCAACGCAATACCCTTACGAATGAGCTTTTTTATACTGGGCGTTGTCACACTGCTTATACTGTTTGGTGTTACCGTCAATGCCCTTGTTAGTGCAGGGTAATCTTGAAAAGTCTTAGAAATAAAATAATTAAGGCATAAATTAATTGAGTATGAAAATGACAGATAAAAAGTACGATATTGTAGTTTACGGTGCGACTGGCTTTACTGGTAGATTGGTTGCAGAATATCTAAATTCCCGATACGGCAATGGGGATGAAGTTAATTGGGCGATGGGTGCGCGCAGTCTGGACAAACTTGAGTCCGTTAGAAACGAAATGGGTTTGCCTGAGGATACACCGTTAGTGGTAGCTGACTCTAACGATACTGAGTCGATGCAGGCGATGGTAGACAGCACTAAGGTAATTATCACCACAGTAGGACCTTATCAGATTTATGGATCGCAACTGGTTGGGCTATGTGCGAATTCGGGCACTGACTATGTTGACTTATGTGGCGAGTCCGTCTGGATGCGGCACATGATTGATGCACACGAGGACGCCGCAAAAGAAACGGGTGCGCGAATCGTATTTTCATGTGGATTCGACTCAATACCGTCTGATCTGGGTATCTTTCGTCTGCAACAACATGCGTTAGAGAAAACAGGCGCTACGTGTCGTCATGTCAGCGGCCGAGTGCGCGCAATGAAAGGCACTTTTTCCGGTGGTACGGCGGCGAGCTTGACCGAATCAGTAAAAGCGGCAAAAAGCGATCCTGAAATTTTTAAGCTGGCGATTAACCCATATTCATTAGTGCCTAATTTTGAAGGTGTTAAACAACCCAATGGCGACAAAGTATATTACTCTGAAGCTCTAAAGAGCTGGGTGGCCCCGTTTGTAATGGCGGCGATCAATACCCGCAATGTGCATCGCAGTAACGCTTTGCTCGGCCATTCTTATGGTGAAGATTTTACCTATGATGAAATGATGCTTACCGGTGATGGTGAAAAAGGCGAAGCAATAGCAAATCATGTCGCTAGCTCTAATCCAATGGCGGGCCCGGATGCGCCAAAACCGGGTGAAGGCCCGAGTAAAGAAGAACGAGAGACTGGCTTTTACGATATTATGTACATCGGTGATACGGTAGACGGCGGCAAAATGGTTCTTTCGGTGAAAGGCGATCGCGACCCTGGCTATGGGTCTACATCGAAAATGATCGCCGAAAGTGCGATATGTCTATTTAAAGATGCAACCCAAACGCCGGGTGGTATTTGGACTACGGCACCCGCCTTGGGTGACAAATTGATCGCACGTTTGGAGGCCAATGCAGGCTTGAGTTTTACATTGGAATCTTAGTTCAGCCATGTTTAAACGTTAACAAAAATAATGTGTTGGGCTGAACCGGTGTGTGAAGCTCAACACAAATTCTTCATTTGTACCAAAGAGAGTACAAGGAGAGCAATTGGTAAGGAAACCGTAATGAAATCAGTTGATAGACATTTGCCAGTCTAAACGGATTGCTGACACCGTTATTTATGCCTTTATATTAGACGTCTGATCTGCAAATCACTCTTTTTGCCGCCTATTACTAAAACGTAATCAGCTGTTCACTTGAGGGTAATCAAGCAAACCCTACTATCTCCTTGTCAGGTTTTTTGTTTAGCACTTGTCTTAAAAGTAATGTTAGGTCTCAGATTTGCTAAGCTAGTAAATAACCCTGTGTATTCAATGTTTTTTGGAGAAATTAATGTTCAAAGCAATATCAAACTCGTTCATGCCGATTCTCAAATGGACTTCGGTGGCTGCCATTTCTGCTGCGGTTGTTATTTCAATTCAAGCAAATGCCGACGGTCATAAGACGGCAGAGATTCATAACGCGTCTCCTGCCGCTAGCGCGGGTGAAGTGGTACCGACTGAGGCAGCTCTGGTAGCCCCCCGGAATACGCCTTGGACGCCGGCTAATGGATTTGCTGATTTAATCGAAGACGTTAGCCCTGCAGTGGTTCACGTGGCGACGGCTGGTTTTATTCAACGTCGTAACTTCGGTCGGCGTGGCAACCCGGATAGAAGAGATTTTCGCGGTCCACAAGGCTTGGAAGATTTCTTTAATGATTTCTTTGGACGTCGGGGACAAATCGATCCGCGTCAACGAACACCGGATCTCGATGAACCGGATGACGAGCAAGATGACTCTGAAAAACAAACACGGCCTCTGGGCATTGGTTCAGGGTTCATCATAAGTGAAGACGGCTATGTGGTTACCAATCATCATGTTATTGATGGTGCCGATGAGATTGTGGTTACTTTGACCGATGGCGTTGAGTACGAAGCTGAGATTAAGGGTAGTGATCCGAAAACAGATCTCGCACTATTAAAATTAAAGGATGCGAGTAACTTACCGTTTGTACCATGGGGTGACGATGAACAATCTCGTGTTGGTGACTGGGTGCTTGCGATTGGCAACCCATTTGGTTTAGGTGGTTCTGCCAGTACTGGGATTATTTCGGCAATCGGACGCGATATACAGGCTGGCCCATATGATGATTTTATTCAGGTTGACGCAGCAATCAATCGTGGTAACTCAGGTGGACCATTATTCAATATGCGTGGTGAGGTGATCGGCATTAATTCTATGATTTATTCGCCAAGTGGCGGTAGCGTTGGAATTGGCTTTTCGATACCGGCGAATTTGGCGAAAGGCGTAATAGGTCAGCTCCGCAGTACTGGCGAAGTTGAGCGTAGTTGGATTGGCGTTTCAATAGGCCCCGTTTCAAAAGAACTGGCCGAGTTGTTAGATCGACCCAATGAAGAGGGCGCCTTGATATCCGGTGTGATGGAAGATTCTCCGGCTGAGAAGGCCGGTTTGGAAGCTCGTGATATCGTCCTGGAGTTTAATGGCGAGAAAATCAAAGAGATGCGAAACCTGCCCAAGGAAGTTGCTCAATCGCAGGTTGGCAAAAGCTACAGAATGAAGGTATGGCGTGATGGCAAGATCAAGACGATCAAGATTAAGACAGAGCCTTTTCCTTCTGATGATCAGGAAGTGGCCGAGGTCGAGCCCCGGGAAGAAGCGGAGCCCGAAATAGATGAGTTGCTTGGTGCGGAAATGGCGGCATTGACTGATTCTAATCGATCTGAATACCGTATTGCTGACGGAGTGGAAGGTGTATTAATTACCTCAGTTGAACGTCGTGGAGCAGCGGCAAAGAACAACCTTCGTCCTGGCGACGTGATTGTGCAGTTCGGCAGCGACAAGAATATTCAAAGCCCTGAGCAAGTCACCAAAGTTTTGAAGGAGGCGAAGAAAGCCAAGCAACGTTCGATCGCCGTATTGATAAACCGTCGTGGCAGTCCGGGCTTCTTAGTTTTTAAATTGGATTAATACACAAGCAGTTGACTGTAAAAACGCGCTCTCGCTATTTGTGTCGAAAATAGCGCAATTAGTGGGAGCGAAATCCTAAATAGCGTAAAATGGATGGAAACAAAATATGAATAAGAAAAGTATGATCCGAGTACTCGTCGTTGAAGACGACAATGAAACCGCAAAGTATATCGTTAAAGGTTTAACGGAGTGCGGTCACATTGCAGATCACGCGGCTGATGGACGCGAGGGGTTATTGATGGCCGATTCAACCGAATATCAGGCCATTATAGCTGATCGTATGCTGCCTAAAGTCGATGGTGTTACCATGACTCGCACCCTTCGAGGTAGTGGCAACCGTACGCCAATATTGATGCTTAGCGCGCTCGGTGATGTTGACGATAGAGTGGTAGGTTTAAAGGCTGGCGCAGATGACTATTTGGTAAAACCTTTTGCCTTTTCAGAATTGCAGGCACGCATCGAAGCCTTGGTTCGCAGAGCAGAACCTGAGTCACCTGATACAGTATTAAAAGTCGCTGACCTTGAAATGGATTTATTGAAGCGCGAAGTACGCAGAAATGATCAGAAAGTAGACTTGCAACCGCGCGAATTTAGGTTGCTTGAATATTTAATGCGTCACAGTGGCCAAGTTGTCACTCGTACTATGTTGCTTGAAAAAGTTTGGGATTATCACTTTGACCCGCAAACCAATGTGATCGATGTTCATATAAGTCGTTTGCGCGGTAAAATCGATAAAGAATTTGAAGTATCTTTATTGCACACCGTTCGTGGTGCAGGTTACATGTTGAGTGAACCAGATTAGTCCATTCAAAAGTTCAGCGTTTCGAATTACGCTGGTGTATGTTCTATTATTTGGCCTATCGGTGTCGATTATCCTGGGGTTTGTTTATTGGTCAACAATCGTCTATAAGACAAACCAAACAGATGTTGATATAAATGCTGAGATTCAAGAGCTCACTGAAGTGTATAACCGCAAAGGTTATCCTGGTTTGGTGACTCTTTTGTCCGATCGTGTTCAACCTCGGCCTGGCAATTCTACACTGTATCTATTGGCCGACTACCAGTTTCAACCCTTGGTAAGCAATATGACTGGCTGGCCCAGGATGTCGCTTGATCGTAAGGGAGGTTGGCTCGATTTTAAGTTGGGTTACGTGAGCGAAAAAGGCGATAAAGAGTTTAGCGCTCGCGCTCGCGCGGTATTGTTAGACAATCGTTACAATCTCTTGGTGGGTCAGGGTATGGAAGATCTGACTACTCTGAAAGCGCTTGTTGGTCGTGCCCTGATCTGGGGGCTTATGCTAACGGTCGCACTTGGTATTATCGGTGGTCTGATGATGCGACGTACATTAAGCAGTCGCTTGAGTGCGATAAATCAAACCAGCCGTAAAATCATGCAAGGAGATTTGCGACGTCGAATCATAACCACCGGCACGGGGGATGAATTTGATGAACTAGCGGGCAATTTAAACAGTATGCTCGATCAAATTGAACATGGCATGGAAGGTGTTCGCCGTGTTTCTGATAACATTGCCCATGACCTTAAAACGCCATTAGCAAGGCTTAAGAACCGTGTAGAAGAACTCAAATTTCGAGTCGCGGGGCGATCTGAAGAAGAAATCGCCGTGGATCAAATAATTCACGAAGCCGATGGATTGTTGGCTACGTTTAATGCTTTGTTACGTATTGCAAGAATTGAATACAGCGAGCAACGTGAGGGTTTTAAATCGGTAGATCTAAATTCGATTTTGTATGACTTGCTGGAACTTTATGAACCTCTGATTGAGGAGAAGGGTCAGCAGCTTATTGTTGAAATTAGCCAGACCATGGAAATCTCTGCTGACCGGGATATGCTGTTTCAAGCGTTCGCCAATTTATTGGATAACGCAATTAAGTACACACCGGACAAAGGAATTATCACTATTCGCTCGGTTAAAGAAGGCGTTAATTGGTACGTGGAAATCTCCGACAATGGCCCGGGAATTCCTGAAGACGCACATGAAAAAGTAGTCCAACGTTTCTATCGATTAGATCAGAGCCGCACAACTCCTGGCAGTGGCTTGGGGTTAGCATTAGTATTTGCGGTGCTAAAGTTACATAAGCTAGATCTGTCCTTCTCAGATAACAATCCAGGCTTGTGCGTGAGGGTTAGCGCAGCCAGGCTGGAAAAAAACACAAAGAGCAAACGTAAGGCAAAAAAAGCCAAACATAACATCGCGCCACAAGAGAGTATGGCTGGCTAGATAAATAGCGATCTATTTTGTTTGTACCACTCTATACGCTTGTGCTGTATTGCCAGCGTTTGCATTATCACCCCGAATTCGAATCAATCGTTTATGCACAGGTTTACCGACCCACTGGTCCCAAACCCAAATGCCTCGATCATCCTGGCCGATGTAAATTGCAGCGTGATGACCCGTTCTATTTGGATAACGACCATTATCAAACGTCGCGATGACAGTGCCAGGAGGGATTGACGAGTCCAATACTTTTTCACCCGGATACCAAGATTCGGTGGTTGGTGCCCCAGAACAACGTTTAATTAAACTTACACAATGACCATCACCTACAACTTGTCCCGAATAATTCGACGCTGATTGACAGATTAGATACGCATTTGAAACGAGCGCGTCTACTTTCTTCGAGCTTGCACACGCTGATATGCTCGCTGCAAAAGCAATCGGCAATGCGACTTTAACACTATTAAATACAAGGCCTTGAAGGTGATTCTTGTTCACATTGATCTCACTGTTGGTTGCCTAGACTTTGACTATTATAAAGAACCCCTAACAACTCATGAGCAATACTACCCGCGTTTTAATTATTGAAGACCATAAAGACATTGCCGAAATGCTTTATGACTATTTTGAACGTCGAGACTATGAACTCGATTACGCGAGTGACGGTCGCATGGGCTTTAATTTAGCGAGTCAAAATGATTACGACATTATTTTGTTGGATTTAATGTTGCCCGAAATGGACGGTTTGGATGTATGTCGTAAGCTGCGAGAAGAAGCCAAAGTAGGAACGCCGATTCTAATGCTGACCGCGCGCGATACTTTGGAAGACAAAGTCAATGGGCTTGATATGGGGGCGGATGATTATTTGGTCAAGCCGTTTGAAATACTAGAATTGGAAGCTCGTATTAAAGCGCTGATGCGTCGCAAGGGTCAAATTGCTCAACAGGAGGTTCTTAGTGTTGGCGATTTAGAATTGGATACGGGCACTTTGGAAGTAAAACGATCGGGTCAGCAGATATATCTTTCGCCTATAGGATTGAAGATTCTAACAATTCTGATGAAAGAATCGCCAAAGGTCGTTAGTCGTAATCAATTAGAGCATGAAATATGGGGAGATATCTTGCCGGACAGCGATACCCTTCGCAGTCATATGTACAATTTGCGAAAGCAGATTGATAAACCGTTTGAACAAGCTCTGTTACAGACAATACAGTCTCGTGGATATCGAATTGGAGACGCTCCTTAGTCAAGAGGGCAGGGCCAATGGCGATACATGAGCCTCGTTGGTTTAACGTATAGAAGAGAGTCATTGAGTGACTAATAGAAAAGACGCACGCCAGTCCACTGTACGAAGCAAGCTAAGTCGAAAAATGACGTTACAGGCATGCTTGATTGGCCTGGTGGCGGTACTTAGTATTGGATTTGCCAGTGTGGTGATAGAGCAGTTTTTAGTCAGAGAAGCGCTGACGGGTGAGGCCGATCATTTCTGGGAAGGCTATATGCAAGATTCGCAATTTCAGCCCCCCAATACGGAAAATCTAAAAGGCTATTTGACCGATGTAGGCTCAAGCATGGGCTTGCCAAAAAAGCTCCAGGGTTACGGTTTAGGTTTTCAAAAAATGCACGGACAGACAGCCCATTCATTGATGTATACGTCTGAGCGTTATGGCAAACGGCTTTACCTGTTATTCGATGGCGAGAGTGTACTCAGACTGGCTTTGTACTTCGGCGTCTTTCCACTAACCATTGTACTGGTGCTAATCTATACCACCGCATGGTGGGTTTATCGTGAATCAAATTACTTGCTCAGCCCGATCGTTTGGCTGGCAAACAAGTTTGATCGTTTCGACCCAGCGCATGCTGATGCCAGTTTAGAAGACCTTTCGAATATTCCGGGTGATGTAGACTGGGAAGTAGAAAAACTCGTGACCTCGTTTTCGTCCTATTCAAGGCGAATACAACGCTTTGTTGAACGAGAACGTGCCTTTACCAGAGATGCTAGCCATGAATTTCGCACCCCATTAACCGTGATCAAAATGGCAAGCGACTTACTTCTTGCTGAACAAGACTTAGACGAGTATTCCAAAAAATACGTCACGCGTATCAAAGGCTCAGCCCGGGATATGGAAGAGTTGATCGATGCATTTCTGATTCTTGCTCGAGAGACCGATAAAGAATTTGAAGACGAACAAACCGTAATCGCTAATGTGATCGAGCGTGAAATCAAAAGCGCAGATATTTATATCGAAAATAAGCCTTTGTTAATTGAGGTAGATGAGCAGTATCCATTGGAAATATTTACTGCGCGCAAAGTTGTGGCCATTGTGTTAGGTAACTTAATCCGAAATGCGGTTTTGTATACCAATGAAGGGTCCATCACCATTACCATTAAAGAGCATTCTGTTGTCATCCAGGATACCGGTATTGGTATGACCGAAGAGCAAACAAAGAAAATTTTCCAACCTTATTATCGCGCGGAACACAGCGGTAAAACCACGCGCAAGGGTTATGGTGTTGGACTCACGATTGTTAAGCGATTATCGAATCGATTTAATTGGGTAGTTGAGGTCGAAAGCGAAGTTGATGTGGGCACCCGTATCGAAGTGTTTTTCGACGAGTCTAAGCAAAATGCCCACCATGCGCTAACTTAAAACAGCTTGTTAAAAGTTAAGTTCTATTATTAGTTCCGCTCGGTATTTACTTTAAAACCGCTGGTAAAGGCGCTCGCTCGGGCGCATAATTCGAGCAACTTTATCATCTTCTATTCGAAGCCTGTAATTTGCCTTATGAGCGAAAAAGAATACGCGATTCGGCCCAATAAAACTGAGCTCAAGCGAGAGATCAAAGCCCTCAATTTATTGGGCAAGGAGCTAATCGCTATGCCAGCCTCAGCGTTAAAAAAGGTCCCATTGAGCGACACGATGCGACAGGCGATAAACGATGGTCAACGTTTCCAACGTGGGGCTCTTCAACGCCAGTTGAGACGAATCGCCAGTTTAATGGCCCATGAAGACGTAGACGCTATCCGTCTAGAAATAGCAAGGCAAAAGCAACCGAGCAAACAACAAACCGCCGAGCTTCATCAGTTGGAGCAATGGCGCGATCGTTTAATTGCTGGTGATGAAAAATTGCTAACCGAGCTTATTGATCAATTCCCGGTGATCGATCGACAACATATTCGTCAACTCGTTCGTAACTCCGTAGCCGAACAGAAACGAAACAAGCCACCCAAGTCTTATCGTTTGTTATTTAAGTATTTATCTGAGATCAAGCGCACAACCCCCGATGCACCGGAAGGGGAGGGTTTCAAATTGTCCGACAAGGACCAGCAAGCCTAAAACCAATATTCTACAAATCAGAATTCCAATCTGTTCAAATTAACTTATTTATCATAGCTAACCATTCATCAATCTCATGTTCGAGCAACTGCAAACACTACCTGCCGACCCGATCCTTGGTCTTAATCAAACGTTTCAACAAGATGCCAACCCAGACAAGATCAACTTGTCAGTTGGTGTGTATCAAAATGCGAAAGGTTCGACGCCGATTTTCAGCGCGGTAAAGAAAGCCGAACAACAATTACTCGGCCAACAATCGACGAAAGCCTATGCTCCACAAGCGGGTGATCCAGCTTTTATAGAGCATATTACCGCGTTGCTTTTTGGAGACGAATTAATTAAAGAATTAGGAGATCGTATCGCTACCGTAATGACCCCAGGTGGCTGCGGCGCATTGCGTATGAATGCCGAGTTGTTGGTTCAATCAAACCCGGATGCGTGCGTGTGGGTCAGTAATCCCACCTGGGCGAATCATTTTCCGTTATTGCAAAGCGCCGGTCTAACACTCAAGACCTACGACTACTATAGTGCGGAATCATGCAGTGTCGATTTCCCTGCAATGCTTGAATCGTTAAGCGAGATCCCCAAGGGTGATATCGTATTACTGCACGGTTGTTGTCATAATCCAACGGGTGCAGATTTAACCCTGGATCAATGGGATTCGGTTATTGATATTCTGGCTGAACGAGAATTGCTTCCATTCATCGATGTTGCATATCAAGGCTTTGGCGATGGCTTGGTTGACGACGTTTATGGCCTGAGACAAGCTGCAGAGCGTTTACCAGAAGTGTTGGTAGCCAGTTCATGCTCTAAGAATTTTGGCGTTTACCGTGAACGGGCGGGTGCAGCGACAGTCATTTGCGCTACGCCTTCTCAAACAGCAGCGGCTAAGTCGCATATTTTATCGGCTGCTCGGCGTTGCTATAGCATGTCCCCTTCGCACGGAGGTTCGATTGTTGGCCATTTATTGAGTAGTGACGAATTAACTCATGAATGGAAAACAGAGCTTGAACAGGTTCGTATGAGAATGAACAGTTTGCGTTTAGGCTTGGCGGACGGTCTAAACGCAGCACAATCTAAAATCGACTTTGGTTTCGTCGCTCAAAGTAAGGGTATGTTTTGTTATCTGGGGATACCTCAAGCTGACGTGCTGACACTTCGCTCTGAGTTTGGAATCTACCTTTTGGAAAGCACTCGGATAAATGTTGCTGGCTTGTCTGAACAGAATCTGCCTGTTATCGTTGAGCGCGTTGCTGACGTTATCACTCGTTAGTTGTTTAACCACAAAGAATAATAAATAAGATAGAGGAGAGTTCAATGGCAGCTCGAGGCGAATTTAGTTCACGTACTGCATTTGTATTGGCGGCGTCTGGCTCGGCAATTGGCTTGGGTAATATTTGGGGCTTTCCGATTAAGGTTGCATCAAATGGTGGCGGTGCATTCGTTTTCACCTATATCGTTCTCACCTTTATATTAGCGTATCCAATTTTGATGGCCGAGCTGGTAATCGGCCGTTATGCCAAAGCCGATACGGTTAAGTCTATGATTAGTATAAGTGGGCCTAAGTCTCGAGGTTTAGCGTCGTTAACAGGCTATTGGGGCATGCTGACCGCCAGCTTGATTTTAAGTTTCTATGCGATTGTGGCAGGCTGGATGGTTTCCCATGCCGGTGGGTCTCTATCGGCTCTTTTCGGTTTGCCAGACGCTTGGTTTGTTAGCGAATCGATGGTACGTAGCATCGCCTTTGCCGCACTATTTTTTATCTTGACCATTGGGATTGTTGCCAGTGGTGTTGCCAGTGGTATTGAGAAGTGGTCTACGCGCTTAATGCCTATCCTCATTTTGCTGATAATCGCGCTAATTATCTACATCGCTACTTTACCCGGAGCGGCGGATGGTTGGGCCGTGTACTTACAGCCCGATTTTACCAAGGTCACTGAACCAGATTTGGTTTTAGACGCTTTGAGTCAAGCATTCTTTTCGTTGTCTCTAGGTGTTGGCACGATGATGGTTTATGGGTCGTACATTAGTAAATCGGAAAACTTACCAAAATTAGGTGCCACGGTGGCGGCTATGGATATTGGCATTGCTGTTCTTGCCGGAATGCTGGTTATCCCAGCGATGTATGTTGCTCAATTTAATGGGGTTACGATTTACGATGATAATGGCAATTTGATCGAAAGCGGTCGCCTGATTTTTAATGTCTTGCCATCTCTTTTTGAGACAATGGGGGCTGCAGGCAACGTGGTTTCTTTGTTGTTTTTTGTATTAATGAGTATCGCCGCCCTAACGTCTTCTATTTCGATGTTAGAAGTGCCAGTTGCCTATGCGAGTGATAGCCTTGGTGCGTCACGAAAAAAAGCTGCCTGGTTGGTGGGAATGGGTATTTTTACGTTTAGTTTGCTAATTATCTTTAACATGAGTTGGCTATTCGACGGCGTTGTGAATTTTGCCACCCAGTTCAGTGAGCCACTCATCGGTATATTATTCTGCTTCTTTGTTGGCTGGGTATGGAAACGCAACAATATATTGACAGAGTTGAAAGAAGGCAGCCCCGACATGGAGCAAACATTCTTCTGGAAGGTATGGCCTACTTATGTGCGTTTTGTTTGCCCCGTAATTGTGTTGACCTTGCTAGTGCGCAGTTTTATTTAGAGCGATTATTAGGCGTCAAGGGCGTGGCTTTTGGGGATGGATACTCGATACCTCGACCGTTAGGCGACGTGTAGAGTTAAGATTTTTAGAGGGGCTAAGCAAGGTTTAGCCCCAAATATTAACGCGGAAATTGTATTAGACGTAGTTCTGACCAACAGATTGTTTAAACGCGCTTAACTTTTGTGCCAGTTGACGTAATGACTTTTCCGTAGTTTCCCAGTCGATACAGCCGTCAGTAATCGACATGCCGTATTCAAGTTGGGACTTATCGTCGGTTAGTTTCTGATTCCCGGCCTTTAAATGACTTTCTAACATTACTCCTATAATGCTTTGATTTCCCTCAAGAATTTGTTGGGCAATATTGTCCAAAACCAGCGGCTGTAATTCAGGATCTTTATTTGAGTTTGCGTGACTACAATCTATCATGATGTTGACAGGCAGGTTAGACGCACGCAATTCGCGTTCGGTTAGGCGCACATTTACCGAATCGTAGTTGGATTTCCCTCCGCCGCCACGTAATACAATATGAGAATATTGGTTACCAGAAGAGTGCACCACTGAGACCTTGCCTTCGACATCGATTCCCAAGAAACTATGGCCATTGCTGACTGATTGCAGGGCGTTGATCGCAACTTCTAAACCACCATCGGTACCATTTTTAAAACCAATGGGAACGGATAAGCCACTCGCCATTTCGCGATGGGTTTGCGACTCTGTGGTACGCGCGCCAATCGCTGACCAACTTATAAGATCTTGCATGTACTGCGGGGAAATTGGGTCTAAGGCTTCATTTGCAATTGGTAAACCCATTTCGTTAATTTTGATCATCAGATCACGGCCTAATGACATGCCTTTTTCAATTTGAAAACTACCATCCAAGTAGGGGTCATTGATCAAGCCTTTCCAGCCAACGGTTGTTCGAGGTTTTTCAAAATAAACTCGCATTACGATGAACAAATCTTCCTTAAGATCGTTGGCGAGTTTGGCTAGGCGTTCTGCATATTCAATTGCTGCCTTTGTATCGTGAACCGAGCAGGGTCCAACCACAACGATGAGCCTATTGTCCTTACGGTCCAGAATGTTTCGCAGGGTTTTGCGGCTAGCTTCAACATGAGCGGCAATTGGTTCGCTAATGGGAAACTGTTGTTTGAACTGTTGAGGGGTTACCAAGCGTTCAAGGCTGGTAATATTGGTGTTTTCGAGTGTCATGCTACTGCGTTTGTTCTGCTTTATCGGTTGCTTATCGCGCCTATTTAACCATAGATTATTGTCGGATGGCAGCTGCATACCGGATTGTCGCAAGATAATTTAAATTGTTAGCAATGTAGACACTATTGTGTTGTCTCTGTGGGTATGATCAGATCATAAATCGCCATTTCAGTGATAGGGGATTGCGACTACATAAACCTTTAATATTTTTAGTTCTTGCGCTGTAGTTACAGGCGAGAATCGAGTTAAGCAAACTAATAATTAGTTGAGATAGATGGCAGTTAAACGGACACACGGATCTAGCAAGTATTTCAGTGCAAATAGAGTTGGTTATTCGAAGATCAGTATGCCGGTCATTGTGCGCTCCTACATAAGCTTCCTGTTTTTTACAGCGATCATTTTGTTTACTCAGTCTGTTGTGGCTGCCCCAACCTTGTCTAAGCCTGTTTCAACATACCCGCTGCAATGTGATGAGACATTTTCTTGCCCGGAATCCTTGCTACCACGGGTTGGGTTTTGGGTCGAGGTGTTTAGCCGTTGGGACACGAACACCGCCATTTTTCACGACAAAGAAAATCCGCAGAGAGTATATTCGACGTTAAAACGCAAACAAGGCTGTCGTAGAAGTAGAAAGGGTGATTCGATCGACAGAGAACGCAAACGGCTAAAGCGAAATCTGCTAACGCTATCGCAAAAGCTTGAACGTGGTGAATCGCTTAGCGATTCTCAATCTCGTTTATATGCATCGTTCAAAGGTGCCAGCGCCGGGGAAGTTAAAGCAGCATCGCAGCGCGTACGCTGCCAGTCAGGCAACCAAGATAGAATGCGAGAGGCGCTTACTCAGTTTCACGTTTATCGCCCTACCATATTGGATGCGCTAGAAGCACAAAACCTAACCCCTGAATTACAGTATTTGCCTTTTGTCGAATCGGCGTTTAACCCTGAAGCTTTATCACACGTCGGTGCAGCGGGGCTATGGCAAATAATGCCGAGCACTGGCCGCACACTGGGCTTAACCGTCAACACCCGCGTGGATCAGCGTTATGATCCTATATCGGCGACCTACGCTGCGGCTAAATATTTTCGCAATAGCGTCGACACCTTGAGTGAAACTGCGTTTGAAAACGGCGCTACGGTTCAGGCCAAAGATTTGAATCCATTTGTAATAACCTCATACAACTATGGTGTACGAGGCATGCAGCGCGCGATTAAACAGGTTGGATTGGATTATGAACGCTTGCTGGTCGAATATAAATCTCCCAGTTTTCAAACAGCGGTTAAGAATTTTTACGCCAGCTTTCTTGCGGCCAGGCACGTAGCAAAAAATTCAGAGAAATTTTTCGGTGTGGTCGCTCCCGATAACTCGAACCGGCTTAATGCCTTTAACACCTTAGTGCTATCCAGGGCGACATCAGCCAAGCGTATAAGTAAAGAACTGGGTATTTCAAATGATCAACTTAAGTCTCTTAATCCTGCGTTGAAGAAAGTTATTTGGCGACATAAGGCGCTGATCCCAAAAGGTTATAAAGTTAAGTTACCGTATCGCGAACAGGGTTGGTTAACTCAGGTCGAGCAGATGAAAAAGCTGCCGCGTGAAATAGAAAAACCCGGATACATCTGGCATAAAGTCAGGCGCGGTCAAACGGCTTGTGGCATTGCCGAAAAATATGGTGCGTCGTGCAGTGCGCTGCGAAAGCTAAACAAGCTCAATCGTAAAGCAACCATTTACGTCGGAAAGCGGATTAAAGTACCAACTCGCGCCGGTGGGATAAGTGTGGCATCAAGCGGTAGCGTTCCGGCTACTGCTCAGCCAGTCATAGCATCAGTCGACAGCGCAAACAGCGGTAGCACCAGCTTGCGACAATATAAGGTCAAACGTGGTGATACCTCATGTTCTATTGCTCAGCGTTCAGGTATGCGTTGTAGTGAGTTTCTTGCGATTAACGGGCTGCGTCGAAGCAGTGTCATTCGCATTGGTCAGTACGTTAAAGTTTCGGCAGAGAATAGCTGGCACGTAGTTCGGAGCGGTCAAACAGCCTGTGGTATCGCTGAAAGTTATCGAGTTCGCTGCAGTTTATTGCTCGATGCTAACCGATTAACGCGGCGTTCAAGTATTCAAATAGGTCAACGTTTGCGGATTCCGTCGCAACGATATTGATCGTGGGGCAGATTGTGTGTTTGATACTATACAGCCTGTTTAATTACCGTTGTGAATACTGAGTAATTGCTGATATTGGTAGGCATTTTGAAGAGACATTGTTAGACTCCGCGTCACAATAATAGGCACAGCGAACGCTGTCGCTTGTTCTCGTCCAACACGCGAGGCAGTATTGGTGATTCAGAATGTTTTTTGCAACCCTCACGATTCACTAGTACAAAGCGTCAGACAACGTAAAAATCAGTGCCAAGACAGTCTCGAACACATTCGCTATTCACGAAAATGGCGGAATTGTTCTTTTAGATAACCCAATACAGCTCTGATTATGACCACGAAAAATCAAGAATTGGCAGCTTGGGTGTCAGACGTTGCTGCGCTTACACAACCACAAGAAATTGTGTGGTGCGATGGCAGCGAACAAGAGTATCAGCAGATCGTTGATCTGATGCTAGATGATGGCACCTTGTCGTCACTGAACTCTGACACGCACCCAAATTGCTATTTACACCTCTCTGACCCACAAGACGTTGCCCGGGTTGAACACCTAACCTTCATTTGCTCAGATGATCAGGCAACCGTGGGTGATAACAACAATTGGATGCCGGTTGCTGATGCTAAGCAGAAAATGAACGATTTGTACCAAGGTTGCATGCAGGGACGTACAATGTATGTTATCCCGTATTGTATGGGGCCGGTAGAGTCGCCATATTCACGGTGCGGGGTTGAAATTACCGACAGCCCATACGTGGTGGTCAACATGAAATTGATGACGCGAATGGGAGCACGGGCATTGGCTCGAATTGAAAAAGACGGCGCATTTGTCAAAGGATTGCACTCCACAGGCGAATTAGATCCTGAGCGTCGTTTTATTATGCACTTTCCAGACGAACTCAGCATCATGAGTTATGGTTCAGGCTATGGCGGCAATGCGTTGCTAGGTAAGAAGTGCCACGCTCTGCGCATTGCCAGTTGGCAAGCACGGAAAGAAGGCTGGCTAGCCGAGCATATGCTTATTTTAGGGCTTGAAAGCCCCGAAGGTGAGACGCATTATATTGCGGCTGCGTTTCCTTCAGCCTGTGGAAAAACCAATCTGGCGATGTTGATTCCACCGGAAAAATATAAGGACTGGAAAGTTTGGACTTTGGGCGATGATATTGCTTGGTTGCATATGGACACGGAAGGGCAATTGCGAGCGATCAATCCAGAAGCTGGCTACTTTGGTGTCGTTCCAGGCACCAATGCGAAAACAAATCGCAATGCCTACGAAATGATACAGCAGAACACCATTTTCACTAATGTTGGTACTACGGCAGACAATCAACCATGGTGGGAAGATAAGAAAGTCGGTGAACCAAGTACCGATTGGCGAGGCAATGAATATTCGATTGAAACCGGACCGGCTGCGCATCCTAATTCACGTTTTACCGTATCCGCGACTCAGAACAAGGCTTATTCGAGCCTGGCTGAAGCCGCCGAAGGCGTTCCAATTTCGGCAATCGTGTTTGGTGGCCGCCGTCGAGAACTGGCGCCATTGGTTTACCAAGCAAAGTCCTGGGAGCATGGAGTCTTAGTGGGCGCCGGTGTCGCCTCTGAAACCACTGCCGCGGCGACGGGTGAAACGGGCATTGTTCGACGAGATCCAATGGCGATGAAGCCATTCTGCGGGTATAACTTCGCTGATTATTGGTCACATTGGTTAAGCTTTGCTGAACGTACTGATACGCTGCCAAAGGTGTTTCATGTGAACTGGTTCCGCCAAAATGAAGCGGGTGAATTTTTATGGCCTGGTTTTGGCGAAAACCTGCGCGTGTTGCAATGGATTATTGAACGTTGCAAAGGCACAGTTGACGCAAAAGAAACCGCGATCGGCTATTTGCCTAGCGACGGCGACGTTGATATTGCTGATTTAGATATCGATCCTAAGGTTTGGGAGTCGCTTACGTCGATTAATGACGATCAATGGCGACAAGAAATGGATGAATTTGGCGAATACTTGGAGAGTTACGGCGATCGTTTACCGGACAGTTTACGTCAGCAGCATCGGCAAGTCATGGCGGCCTTAGCTTGATTCGCTAATTGATGAATAAAAAAGGCGATTGCCCGCGATGGTGATCGCCTTTTTTTATGGTGTCATTATTTGTATTTATCTTGCCTTGAAGGCTTTTACCGCCGTATTGAATTCGGCCGCAACTCGGTTTAACTCTTCGAAGGCCGCATTATCTGCTGCCGTAATAGCGGCTTTTTGTTCCTCAATATCGGCCGCTTCAGGGCTGATAGCTTGTTCTTTAGCATTTAAGCAATCGCGAAAATCGTAGAAGGTTTTCTCAAACGCTTTATAAGCGCCTTGAGCGGCTATTAACTCGTCTTTACTGGCCACATTACCGTCAGGAATAATGGGTGCTGACGGAGCAGTGCATTCAGCGAAAGCATTGCCACTGAGTCCAAGCGCTAATGCACTCGTGAGTAAAGTTTTAGAAAATCGAGTCATGATGCCTCCATCGGCAAGTGTCATAGTTTTGTAAAAAAGCAATTTTAGCGAGCCTAACGAGATTGTCAAATTGATTGAACTGGCTGTAATCATGAGAATCACGGGCAAAAAAAAGCCTGCACTCAGTGCAGGCTTTGATTCGAGTAAGGTGAGTAGACTTACTTGAAGATCTTGCTCTCGGGCGCTGATAAAGCACCTTGTTGAGATGCGAACCATGCAGAGAGCGCTTCGATCTCACCTATGCTCAGATTGGCGGATTGACCCGCCATAATAAGGTTTTCTCGGTCACCAGAGCGATACTCTTTAAGTGCTTGAACTAGATAACTTTCATATTGGCCAGCCAGTCTTGGAAAACTGGTTTGGTCACCATCACCAATTTTGCCATGACAAGCTGCGCAAGAAGCTGACAGTTTCTCACCCATCTTCGCTTTTGCGGCGTTAACCAGGCTTGGGCGTGAATTACCTTCCATTTGCGAGAAAAACGCTGCTATGTCAGCCATGTCTTGATCGCTAAGATTGGCCGCTTGAGCTTGCATCGTTTTGTGTGAACGAGTTTTGTCTTTATAGGCCTTCAGGGCACTTACTATGTATTCCGCATGCTGTCCACCAACCATGGGGATCGCATACACTGGACCTGGATTTCGCAGACCCGGCGCACCGTGACAACCAAGGCATGTTTGAGAAAGTTTTTCGCCTTTTTTGGCATCTGCAGCACTTGCTACTTGGATGCTAAGCGATGATGCAGCTACTAATATTGTAATGCTGGCGAAGATTGTGTTACGGATATTTTTCAACATAAATTCAACACGCTGGTTTGATGTAAAAGCGGTTAGCTTGTTTTTTTTAACGCTTTTTTGAGGTATCCATTTTAAATCTAGCTTGTTTCCACCGTAAAACGAGATAGAAGCGAGAGTAAAATAAGCCCCAATAGTCTTTAAAAATGCTAGGCGGACTTTAAGGAAGGTTGCATCTAAACTCAAGTCATTTCGCCAATATTTTGCATTTTCTTAAGAAATACTGGGAGTTTATCTGAGTCAGTAGAATCCAACTCTTTAATCAAATATCCAGAAGTGCGAAGTGACCAAAACTTGGATACAATAGGTTAATGAACAACAGTAAAATAATAAAATGTGTTGATTACTAACAAGCGCGATGCAAACTTATCAGCTTTGGATGATGAAGCTTTACTAGAGCTGGGCAGAGATTGCTATGCCGCGGTGGATTTAGGTTCGAATAGCTTTCATCTTGTTATTTCTCGTTACAACCATGGTGAATTCACGGTAATTGACAGGCAACGAGAAGTGGTACGCCTGGCCGCAGGTCTTGATCAGGATAATAATCTATCCGATGAGGTCGCCGATCGAGCTTTGCGATGCTTAGAGCAGTTTGGCCAGTTATTGAGCGGCTTGCCGAACGAAAATATCAGAGCCGTAGGGACCAATGCGTTGCGGCGCTTGCATGGCAAAAACAAATTTTTAGAGCGCGCTGAACGGGCTCTTGGCCATAGTATTGAGATTATCGCGGGACGCGAAGAAGCCCGTTTAATCTACTTGGGTGTTTCAAAGTGGTCTTCAAGCCAAGACGAATCGCGTTTAGTGATCGATATTGGCGGTGGTAGTACCGAAATTATCGCTGGTAAAGGCGATGTCGCACACTGTCGAGAGAGCTTAGAGGTAGGCTGTGTGGTGTTGAGCCGCCAGTTTTTTGCCGATGGCAAATTGTCCCGAAAACGGTTTGAGAAGGCGATACTCGCCGCTGAATTAGCGATTCAACCGGTGGTACGTCAATTTCGTATGCAAGGATGGAGTCAGGTGATAGGCTGTTCGGGCACCATGAAATCAATGGCTTTGGCGATGATCGAAGGAGGCTGGTCGACCGACAGTATTCGTAAGGAAGGCTTACAAAAATTATTAGAGCATGCGATTGAGACAGGCCACTTGGACGACTTAGTAGTGCCGGGCGTTAGTCGCGATAGATTGCCGGTATTTGCAGGCGGATTATCTATTTTGATTGCGTTGTTCAGCTTATTTGATATTCAAGAGATGTCAGTCTCGGACATTGCACTTAGAGAAGGTGTTTTATACGACCTTGTCGGTCGATCTTCAGCGGAAGATATTCGAGATGTTAGTGTATCGGCCATGTTAAGTCGTTGGGCAGTTGATATCACTCATGGAGAAAAAGTGCGGTCCACGGCCCTGATGTTATTTGAACAAGTTTCACCTGCTTGGGATATTCGGGATTCGTTATTTGAGAGTACCCTTGCATGGTCAGCTCAACTTCACGAAGTCGGTCTACAGATTAGCCATGACGGTTATCATAAGCATGGGGCATATGTGTTGGCTAACGCCGACTTAGCTGGTTTTGCTAAACGAGATCAACTATTGCTCGCGGCGCTGATCTCAGGTCATCGGCGAAAATTCCCGTTGAATGTATTCGAGTCTTTGCCTTCGACCTTAGTCACACCCGCCAAGCGGGTCGCGGTACTGCTTCGAATCGCTGTATTGTTACACAGAGGCAGAGGGTCAAGGTTGGATGCAGAGGTTAAAGCAACGGCTGACGGTCAGCGTTTAGAGCTCGAATTTACGGACGGTTGGCTAGCCCAACACCCGTTAACCGCGGCTGACTTAAAACAAGAGCACGCTTGGCTTAAGTCGATAGGCGTAAAATTGACATTCTCCTAATCGCGTGACGCGATTATTCTACCTCAAGCCATTATTAATCCTAACAATGCATTAATAAGATTCTGAGTAATTTTCTAATAATAGGTTTTGAGCATTCACTGGCTCATCGTTGTTATCTCTTGGTAAAACATGCGCATATTGACCATCTGATTGCATGAGCCATGCGTTGCTATTGTCTTGCAAATAAGTATTTAAATTGGCCAAAATTTTAGATTTAATTGAGTCATCTAATATTGGTGTGCATTGTTCGATTCTGTTGCGTAGATTGCGAGGCATTAGATCTGCACTTGATAAAAATAATTCACTTTCTTCGCTAGAATTTTCAAAATAGAAGACTCGAGCATGCTCTAGAAAGCGCCCGACAATTGATCGGACTCTGATGTTACTCGATAAGCCCTCTAGACCTGGGCGTAAGCAGCAAATGCCTCGTACAATTAGGTCTATTTTAACGCCCGCTTGCGAAGCCTCGTAGAGGGTATTGATTATCGCAGGACTGGACAGACCATTTACTTTGGCTATAACGTGAGCCGATTTACCTAAGCTAGCGTTATGAGCCTCACGTTTCACCTTTTCGATAAACATGTCGCTGATACCAAACGGCGATTGATATAAGAGGCTGAGCTCCGGGTTTGGACCCTGTGTGGTTAGTTGCATGAATATTTCATGCACATCCTGAGTGATCTCTTTGTTGTTTGTTAGCAAGCCATAGTCGGTGTAGACACGTGTATTAGCTTGATGATAATTTCCAGTCCCTAAATGCGCGTATCGACGTAATTTTTTTCCTTCGCGTCTAACAATCATTAGCATCTTAGCGTGCGTTTTTTTGCCGACCATGCCATAGACAACATGAGCGCCTGCCGCTTGTAGCTTTTGTGCCGTACTAAGATTATTTTCCTCGTCGAATCTGGCCATCAGCTCAATGATAACAGTGACTTCCTTGCCGGCTCTTGCGGCACTGGTTAGGTGTTCCACCATTACCGAGTCTGAACCTGTACGGTATAGTGTTTGTTTAATCACCAATACATCTGGGTCGGCCGCCGCCTGTCGCAGCAAATCGACCACCGGAGCGAATGATTGAAAGGGGTGGTGTAACAGAATGTCTCCGTTGGTGATCGCTTCGAACACACTCGCTTGAATGCCAAGATCATCGGGGGTAGAGGGTGTGAACACCGGATATTTAATTTGCGGCCGGTTCACTAAGTCGGGTAAGCCAATTAATCTATTTAGGTTAACTGGACCATTAACGGGGTAAATGTAAGCGTCATCGATTTGAAAACGATTTTTTAAGAATTCGAGTATTCGTTTTGGGCAATTTTCTGACACCTCTAAACGAATGGCTTCGCCATATAATCGCGAAGGCAATTCGCCCTCAAGCGTGCGTGCTAAATCCTCGACTTCTTCGAGATCCACATACAAATCACTATTTCGCGTTATGCGAAATTGATAGCATCCAAGCACTTTAACGTTAGAGAACAGACGCTTTATATTGGCATGAATAATCGATGACAAAAATACGTATTCGTATTCGTTGTCGCAGAGCTCATCCGGCAGTCGTATGAATCGAGGCAGTGCTCGTGGTGCTGGGACTACTGCAATGTTATGTTTATCGTCACGATCGGGATCATGTAAATCAACAACGATGCTAAGGCCTTTGTTAATTGTAAGAGGGAACGGGTGCGCTGGGTCCATTCTGATAGGGGTTAGAATCGGTAAGACTTCACGTTTGAAATAACTTTTTAGCCACTTAGATTGTTCTTCGTTCCACTGTTCTCGTGGTAAAAATCGAATTCCGTATTCAGCGAGTTCTGGTAGAATTTTCTCGTTTAGTGTTTCGTATTGAAGCTTAGCAAGCGCGTGCGCTCGAATACTGATCTCTTCAAGCGCCACTTGAGGAGACATTCCGTCGAAACTTTCACCTGATACAGCGCTTTCAGCTTTCGCTTTTAGGCCCGATACTCGAATTTCAAAAAACTCATCCATATTTGAACTGAAAATACACAAAAACTTGAGTCGCTCCAGTAGCGGCACCTTGGGATTGAGCGCCATACTAAGTACGCGCTCATTAAAGCTAAGTAGGCTTAATTCTGCGTGTAAAAATAAAGGTTGATGTTGATTGCTCATCCGTATCTGAGGGTCCAATGGTGTAATAGTTAATGCCAATAACAATCGGTGTCTAATGCAGAAGACCGAAAATCATCACGTATCATAACCGACTATTATTCAATCTTATGATTAGTGTTTTATGACATAGCGAATATTCAGCCAACACTATCTAGAAACCAAGTTTTTGCGAAGCATTCGATCAATGCCATGTTATATTAACAACATGAATTTACTGCGTCTAATTAAGGGCTTTGTTCGGGTTGGGCCAGTAGACTATCAATACTATGCGCTGCACAGCGTTAACGAATAAGCGCAAGAATGCGTATCCA
This sequence comes from Arenicella sp., assembly GCA_965230315.1. GTDB lineage: Bacteria > Pseudomonadota > Gammaproteobacteria > Arenicellales > Arenicellaceae > Arenicella. The sequence goes on along the minus strand of CBDDKT010000002.1, from coordinate 698,554 downwards.
GAAAAGAAGAGCGCTATGCGCCAAATGAGAAGTATGAAACAAACCGATGACCTGCGTATCGCAGCCACTAAGGAGCTTATTGCTCCGTTACAGATTCACGAACAATTTCCATTAACTGAAGCAGCGGCCGCGACAACGCTAAAGGCTCGCGATGAAATTCAATCGATTATGGCTGGCAAGGATGACCGGCTTGTAGCAGTGGTCGGCCCGTGTTCGATTCATGACCCGGAATCGGCATTGGAGTATGCAACACGGTTGGCAGGCTTAAAACGCGAGCTGGAAAATGAAATGGTGATCGTAATGCGGGTTTATTTTGAGAAACCACGCACCACCGTTGGTTGGAAAGGCTTAATTAATGATCCTGACCTGGATAATACTTTTAGTGTTAACAAAGGTATTGGAATTGCTCGAAACCTTTTGTTGTCTATTAACAATATGGGGGTACCTGCTGGTTGCGAATATTTAGATCTTATAACACCTCAATACACTGGTGATATTGTGTCATGGGGTGCTATTGGTGCGCGTACGACAGAAAGCCAATGCCATCGTGAATTAGCGTCGGGTCTATCATGCCCAGTTGGATTTAAAAACGGTACTAATGGCAACTTGAAAATAGCGGTTGATGCAATTGGTGCCGCGACTAATCCTCATCATTTTTTATCGGTAACCAAAGAAGGGCGTACTGCAATTGTTAACAGTACCGGTAATGAGTACACACACATCATTTTACGGGGTGGTAACAACGAACCCAATTACTCAGCAACCCATGTTAATGAGTCAGCCACTATGCTAACGGATGCCAACTTGCGGCCAAATATTATGGTCGACTTTAGCCATGCTAACAGTTTTAAGAACCCAGCCAGACAGCGTGAAGTTTGTGATGATATATGCAAACAAATCGAATCCGGAGAACATCGGGTGTTTGGTGTGATGATTGAATCACATCTAGTAGAAGGGGCGCAAAAGGTTGTCGAAGGAGAGCCTCTCACATACGGTCAAAGCATAACCGATGGCTGTATCGGTTGGGCTGAAACGGAAGAACTTTGCCGAAATCTTGCAAATGCGGTACGATCAAGACGAACAGCATAAATTTTGTGCGCATTGCTGTTAGGGAGTAAGTTAATAAAACCCTATTTATTAACAGCTTAACCTTAATAAGAAGGTGGTTATTTTACGTTTAAAACATCGGCTTCTATATTGAAACGACAGGGTATGATTTGAAAAGATTTGCGTTATTGGGGGAACCGTTAGGCCATAGCATGAGCCCAGCGCTGCATAAAGCGATTTATCGTCAACTTGAGATTGATGATGCCTCATATCGAACGGTTGAACTCCCTCAGGAACGTCTTAAGAGCTTTTTCACAGGTTTCCGAGTCGGCGGCTTTGATGGCGTTAATGTCACGATTCCCCATAAGTCCAGTGTTATCGAGTTGCTTGATGAAGTCGATAATAAAGCGAGAATTTTAAACGCGGTTAACTGCATCAATAGAACCGGCAATAAATTGACTGGTTACAATACGGACCTGCTCGGTTTTGCTTATTCTCTACGTCAAAACAACGTTGATATTGAAGGCAATGAGTTTGCTATTTTGGGTGCCGGTGGCAGTGCGCAAGCAGTGGGTGCTGTTTTAGCAGAAGGTGAGGCCGCTAAGATCTCAATCGTAAATCGTACTCCTGAACGAGCCGAAGAATTAAAAAACACAATTCTTGCGGTGAACGAGTCTGCCAATGTGGAGATCAGCTCAATCGACGAACTGGCAAATGCGTCAAAGAACTTAGATTGCGTCATAAATACGACGTCAGTCGGAATGAGCCCGAATTTAAAAGAGTCTCCGGTGCCCGCCGATTTTTTTAGTGAAAATACATTGGCCTTCGATTTGGTTTATAACCCGCTTGAAACCAAGTTTCTTAAAGAAGCGAAAAAACAAGGTGCTTCGATCGTTAATGGCGTACAAATGTTGGTCGCACAGGCGGTTTATTCTGTCGAAATTTGGATGGGTGGCAATATTGTTGCGCATGTTGATATGAATGCACTGGTCAGAGACCTAGAGAAAACGATAAAATAGGACACCTTTTCGTTTAGCGGCGGTTTAATGCGCCGCGTTTATGCGCTTGATCAGCGCCAAATTTATTTCTTCAAATGAATTCCTCAATTTCTCAAGTTGTTCCTTTAGAACTGGCTGAACATTCCTATGACATCAGCGTCGGCTATGGTCTGCGCAATAACCTCGTCGATATTTTGTCCCCTTGGAATCACGGCCAGCAGTGGGTTGTTCTGACACAAAAGGCAATTCTCGATATATACGAACCCGTGATCGATCAGCTCATACAAGCTGGATACAATATTGGTACGATAATTGTTCCTGCTGACGAGTCCGCAAAAAACATTCACCATGCAGAAGCAGTGTGGACACAAATGGTTGAGATGGGTTGCGACAGATCTTCCATCTTATTGGCGCTTGGAGGTGGTGTAGTAGGCGATCTCGGTGGTTTTGTAGCCGCCACGTATATGCGAGGCATTCCGTTTATTCAATTGCCGACCACCTTATTAGCCATGATCGATTCAGCTATCGGCGGTAAGACAGCGGTCAACTTAGCGGCTGGAAAAAATTTGGTCGGCGCGATTTATCAACCAAAAGCGGTGCTGGTTGACCCTGGATTTTTGCAGACATTGCCTCGAAGAAATGTTATCTCATCGCTTGCTGAGGCGATCAAGTACGGCTTCATTCGCGATCAGTCGATTTTCGACACCATGGAGGCTCGTTATGATGATCTGGTAAGTTTGAACGACCAAGCATTGTTAAGTGAAATAATCGCCAAGAGTTGTCACATAAAAGCTCAGATTGTTTCAAACGACCAATTTGAAAACGGCGAACGGCGCTTACTTAATTACGGCCATACTATCGGGCATGCGTTTGAAACCATTCAGGCTTACGGTGGGCTTTATCATGGTGAAGCGGTTTTATATGGTATGAAATGCGCTAATTTCATATCACATAAAAAAGGTCTGATTGATGATGCTCAGTTTGAACGCGCGCGAAATTTACTTGACCGTTTCGAGTTGCCTGAGTTGGGCCCAGTGCCACCGGAAAAGGTGTTAGAGGTTGTGGCGCACGACAAGAAAAATATCAATGGAAAACTGAATTTTATACTCATTGATCGCATTGGCAATGGCATCGTGTCAACCGATGTTTCTGGTGATGACATCATTGAAAGTTTGACTGCGGTTTCCCAGTTGTAATTGAATATTGGCGTTGTGTGAATAATTGTATGAAGATATTAGTCATTAACGGGCCGAATTTGAATCTGCTCGGAGAACGTGAGCCAGAGATTTATGGACGTGATAGCTTAGACGACGTAAATCGCTGGATAGCCAATCATGAACTGTGTGCGGCGCATGATTTGCAGTTCTTTCAATCTAATCATGAAGGACAAATTATCGATTATTTACAGGCACATCGTAAGTCGGCTGATGGCGTGGTTATTAACCCTGGTGGATTGACGCATTATTCTGTTGCGTTGCGAGACGCGATTGCTGGTTGTCAGCTAGCAACGGTCGAAGTGCATATCTCCGACATTCATGCGCGTGAGGGTTTTCGCCAAATATCGATGGTCAAAGACGTGTGTATTGCGCAGATATCTGGGCGCGGCAAGCATGGTTATGTAGAAGCGATTGAACTATTGAATAAGCGCTAACGGCTATTAGAATCACGCAGGGCAAAATTAGCACTCATTCGCCAAACTTTATTTCCAAAGACATAAGACACCCGATAGGCTGCTTTAGCAATGGCTAGCAGAAAATGCTTGCTAAGGACTAATTTATGAAATTCGATCTTTTTAATACTGATGGTGCGGCTCGTAGAGCAAGGCTGTCTTTCGCGCGAGGCGAGATACAAACACCAATATTTATGCCAGTGGGAACCGCCGCTACAGTAAAAGCCATGACGCCAAATGAACTCGAGCAAGTTGGCGCTCAGATAGTATTGGGTAATACATTTCATTTAATGCTGCGTCCAGGTACTGATGTTATTCAAGCGCATGGCGATCTGCATGATTTTATGCAATGGCAAAAACCGATTCTGACAGATTCGGGCGGCTTTCAAGTTTGGTCTTTGGCTGAGCTACGAAAAATTGAGGAGAAAGGCGTTACCTTTCGTTCACCGGTAGACGGCAGTAAAAAATTTCTTGGTCCAGAAGAGGCAATTGATATTCAACGTAAGCTTGGTTCGGACATTGTGATGATTTTTGATGAGTGCACCCCGTATCCGGCGACCGAGAAAGAAGCTCGCGATTCAATGGAATTGTCTATACGGTGGGCTCAACGTTCCAAAATCGCTCATGCTGACAGCGAGTCTGCCCTGTTTGGGATTGTTCAAGGCGGTATGTACGAACATTTACGTGATGAATCCTTGGCAGGCTTAAAAAAAATTGGCTTTGATGGCTATGCTATTGGCGGTCTGTCAGTTGGAGAGCCAAAAGAAGAAATGTATAAGATTCTTCGACATCTGACTTCAAGTATGCCGGAAAATGCCCCGCGCTACCTCATGGGAGTGGGCACGCCGGAGAATCTGGTAACCGCCGTTCACTACGGAATAGATATGTTCGATTGTGTGTTACCTACGCGAAATGCTCGTAATGGCTGGCTATATACTGAAACGGGTGTCGTCAAAATTCGAAATGCCAAATATGAGCTGGATACACGCCCAATTGACGACGCCTGTACTTGCAGCACTTGTAAACAATTTTCGCGCTCCTATATAAAACACTTATTGAAGACAAATGAGATATTAGGTGCGCGCTTAGCTACCGTTCATAATTTGCATTTCTTCCTAAATCTGATGCGGCAGATGAGAGAGGCGATCGAAGCCAATAACTTTGCTGAATTTAGAGGAAAATTCTTTGAGATGCGCGGTCAAGCAGATCCAACTGTGGCATAATTCGCGCTTAATTTTTTGATCTGTCGGGTGTTAAAATCCACAGATTGGATACAGATAAAAATATTGACAGGTAAACCATCATGAACGACGTATTGAGTTTCTTTATTTCCGATGCAGCAGCGCAAGCCAGCGGGGCAGCAGGTGGTGGCGGTATAATGGCCTTCTTGCCAATGATCGCATTATTTGTGATCTTTTACTTTTTGCTAATTCGTCCGCAGCAAAAGCGTCAAAAAGAGCATAAGAATATGGTTTCAGGCTTAGCTAAGGGCGATGAAATCGTTACGATGGGCGGTGTGTTAGGCAAAATTACAGCCGTTGACGACAACTTTATCACCGTCGAGATCGCCAAAGGTACCGAAATTAAAGTTCAGCGTATGTCTGTACAAGCCATGATGCCCAAAGGCACCATCTAGACCAATATTGATACGCCCGCTAGTCAACACTATGCGGGTTTTGTTTTGTTATGAATAAAAATCCTACCTGGAAGTATCTCGTACTGTTGATGATAGTCGCCTTTGGTGTGATCTACGCAACCCCAAACCTTTATCAAGCTGAACCAGGTGTTCAGGTAATCGGCGCGCGTAATGCCGTGGTCGATACCAGCGTATTGGAGCGCGCAAAACGCGCGCTTGAAACAGCGAATATAGACGTAAAACAGATTACCCTGGAAAATGGCAAGATCCGTGTGCGATTGACCAGCGAAGAAGATCAAAACAGCGCGCGTGATTTGTTGCGTGCTAAGTTGGGCACGTCCTACCCGGTCGCCGCCGCTGATATGCCAACGACACCGAGCTGGTTAGAAAGTCTTGGTGGCGCACCCATGTATCTAGGGCTGGATCTACGCGGTGGTGTGCATTTTTTAATGCAGGTCGACATGGTGGCAGCGGAGAAGAAAGCGAATGATAACTATTACGAAGATATTCGGCGGCTGCTACGTGAAGAAGGTATTCGCTACAACGGTATTAATCGTCAGGAAAATGGCGCGATCTTTCTCAGGTTTAAAACTGAAGAGCTAAGAGATCAAGCGAGAAACAAGATTACTATCGAGAACCCAGAGTTAATTGGCACCACTCAAGAAGACAATGGTTCGTTTACCTTGTCTCTTCAGCTAACGGAAGTTGCTGTTACAGAAATTAAAAAAGCAGCGCTGAAAAAGAATATGTTAGCGCTGAGGAATCGAATTGACCAACTCGGGGTCTCCGAGCCAGTGATACAACAGCAGGGGCTTGATCGAATAGTAGTACAGCTGCCGGGAGTGAAAGATCCTTCAATAGCGAAAGACATTTTGGGCAAAACCGCAACGCTTCAAGTTCACTTGGTTGATGAGGATAATACTGCGTCGACCGTTTCTGGGCGGGTGCCATCGGGCTCAAAGCGCTTTTTCTTTCGAGATGAGCGTCCCATTTTGTTAAAAAAACGCGTGCTGTACTCTGGCGACAATATCATTGATGCCAGTGTTGCCATTGATCAAAATGGTGGCCCAGCCGTCGGTATCACGCTTGATTCAAAAGGCGCCAACATCAACTCAGATGTTACTGGCGATAATATCGGCAACCGGATGGCGGTTGTGTATGTCGAAACATTAGGAGAGACCAAAATTGACTCTAGTGGGAACGCGCGCCTTGTTACTCGAGAGATTAAGGAAGTTATTACCGCTCCGGTTATTCGTGATCAACTTGGTAAAAGCTTCCAAATCACCGGACTAGACAGCCAAAAAGAAGCCAAAGACATCGCCTTGCTATTAAGAGCAGGTTCATTGGCCGCCCCCTTATTTATTATTGAGGAGCGTACAGTCGGCCCAAGTTTGGGTGCTGATAATATTGAAAAAGGTTTTACCTCAGTACTTTATGGGTTTTTACTGGTACTGGTATTTATGATTGTGTTTTATCGAGTATTTGGCGCTGTCGCCAGCTTCGCTCTGATACTTAATCTGGTCATTATTATCGCCGTATTATCATTGTTGCAAGCAACGCTAACGTTGCCAGGTGTCGCTGGTATGGTTCTTACGGTGGGTATGGCTGTCGATGCTAATGTGTTGATCTTCGAGCGCGTTCGTGAGGAGATTCATTCCGGAGCAGCGCCGCAAATGTCGATTCATCGTGGCTATGACAATGCTTTTTCAACCATTATTGACGCTAATTTAACCACCCTAATTGCTGCCTTAGTGCTTTTCAATTTCGGCACCGGTCCGATTAAGGGGTTTGCGATCACATTGAGTATTGGTATTGCCACCTCCATGGTGACTGCCATTTTTGTTTCTCGAATTTTAGTTAATCTGTTCTATGGCGGCCGACGCTTAGACTCACTGCACATATAGCGTTGGGAAGGTCACACATGCAATTATTTAAAAAATTAACCGTTATTGATTTTATTGGCCTGCGCAAAATAGCCTTGGTTTTATCAATATTATTGATTTGCGCTAGTATTTATTCCTTATCGACTCAAGGTTTGAATTACGGTATCGATTTTTCCGGTGGCACTAAACTAGAGTTAGCATATCAAAAAGATGTGTCAGTGCTTGATATGCGTGCGACCTTGGCTTCCAACGGATATCCGGAGGCCGTAGTTCAGCACTTTGGTAGCAATCGAGATGTATTGGTTCGTATTCCGTTATCAACGGAAAGCAGCGATGACAAGGTTAGCGACAACGTGGTTGCTATATTGGCCGCGTCAGACGTCGGACCTGCTGAAGTCCGTTCGGTGGAGTTTGTTGGACCTACGTTTGGTAAGGAATTGTTCGAAAAGGGTATTTTGGCGTTAGTTTATGCTCTTATCGGAGTGATGATCTACGTCGCGTTTCGCTTTGAATGGAAGTTCTCATTAGGCTCGGTCATCGCTCTGGTGCACGATGTCATGATTACCATTGGTATGTTTTCGCTAATACAACTTGAATTTACGCTACCGGTACTCGCCGCCTTGCTCGCGGTTATCGGATACTCGCTAAATGACACAATTGTTGTATTCGATCGCATTCGTGAAAATTTCCGACGGCTCCGTGATACAGAAACTAAAGAGACAATGAATGTATCGATTAATCAAACGCTGCCAAGAACAATATTGACCTCATTAACCACCTTATTGGTACTTATTGCACTGTATCTTTTCGGTGGCGACGCATTAAATGGGTTTGCCGCAACACTGATTATTGGTGTTTTGATCGGTACCTATTCGTCTATCTTCGTTGCTAGCCCGGCGGTTCTTGCACTGGGTGCTAAGGCAGAAGATTTGATCGTAGAAGTGGTCGAAAAAGAAGGCGCGGAACATCCCGATCAACCTTACATGCCCTAAGCTCTAGTTCGCGCAGTTATTGCGTTAATTGCGCCACAGTAAGCTGAGAAAGAATTTAAAATTTTTCACGGAGTAATCCTTTCATGTTCAAAAGAAGTGACACCATTGCTAACGTAGACCCTGAAATATGGAGTGCAATTGTTGACGAAAATGCGCGTCAGGAAGAGCACATTGAACTCATCGCCTCAGAAAACTATGCCAGCGCAGCGGTAATGCAAGCACAAGGTACTAAATTAACCAATAAGTATGCAGAAGGGTATCCTGGTAAGCGATATTACGGAGGGTGTGCTTATGTCGATGTGGCGGAAGACTTAGCAATAGCACGTCTAAAAGAGCTTTTCGGTGCTGATTATGCCAATGTTCAGCCTCATTCAGGCTCGTCCGCGAATATCGCGGTATATCAGGCTGTACTTAATCCCGGAGATACCGTGTTAGGAATGAGTTTAGATCATGGCGGTCACCTCACTCATGGTGCCAAGGTTAATTTCTCCGGAAGATTATATAACTCGGTTCAATATGGTTTGGTCGAAGTCACTGGCGAGATAGACTACGACCAAGTTGAAGCACTTGCGCTTGAACATAAGCCAAAAATGATTATTGCTGGCTTTAGCGCCTACTCGCGAGTGGTTGATTGGCAACGTTTTCGGGATATATCCGATAAAGTTGGGGCCGTTATGATGTGTGATATTGCCCATGTTGCCGGTTTGATTGCGGCAGGTCTTTACCCCAGCCCGATACAAATTGCAGATGTATGCACCACCACCACACACAAGACTCTGCGTGGTCCTCGTGGAGGTGTGATTATGGCGAAAGCTAATCCTGAACTCGAGAAAGCATTTAATTCGCGTGTTTTTCCTGGTTGTCAGGGCGGCCCACTGATGCACGTTATTGCATCTAAGGCCGTGGCCTTCAAAGAAGCGCTGGAACCTGAGTTTAAAGAATACCAACAGCGTACATTGGATAATTCTCGTGCCTTGGCAGCCGGTTTAAAAGCACGCGGTTATTCGCCAGTATCAGGTGGCACGGATAATCATTTAAGCCTGATCAGCCTAATTGAAAAAGGCATCACGGGTAAAGCCGCTGAGGCCGCACTAGGCGCAGCAAATATCACCGTTAATAAAAACAGTGTTCCTGGTGACCCACAAAGTCCATTTGTGACCAGTGGTATTCGTATAGGAACTCCTGCGATTACCACGCGTGGATTTGGATTAACCGAAATGGAAACCCTGGCTAACTGGATGGCGGATGTGATGGACTCTGTTGATCAAGATGGTGGTTTCGACTCTAAGGTCACCGATCGGGTAAAATCTGAAGTGATCGCACTATGTAAGGGCTTTCCTGTATACGATTTTTCGGACTAGTTACTAAGCTAAACCAAATATGAGCGAATTGCACTAAATGCGTTGCCCGTTTTGTCAAAACGAAGATACCCGCGTTATTGATTCTCGGTTAACCGAAGATCGAGACGCTGTGCGTCGCCGTCGTTCGTGCGAAGCTTGTGAAGAGCGTTTTAGTACCTTGGAGCAGGCGAGCCTAAAGCTACCATATATTGTTAAGTCTAACGGTGATCGCGAACACTACGATGAATCGAAATTAGCACGCGGTCTGGAACGCGCGCTGGAAAAGCGACCGGTTGATTCTGATCAAATAGAGCATATTCTGCATCGGATTAAGCACAGTCTGCTAACCAGTGGTGAACGTGAAGTCAATGCCCTTGATATCGGTGAATTGGTGATGAATGAATTGCGAGAAGTTGATCAAGTCGCCTATGTGCGTTTTGCGTCGGTGTATCGTTCATTTCAAGACGTTGACGCGTTTAGTGATGAAATTAAGCGCTTGCAACAACAGACGGTGCACGGTCGACGTGCAAAGCGCGCCAAAGCACAGGCCGACATTAAAAATGGCAAGCCTCATAAACGTTGATCGATATACTAATGAGCAACTCTTCTGATACAACGCTAAGCCCTGAACACCAAAATGAAGATTTGAACTTCATGCAACGTGTATTGAATTTGGCGGCTAATGGCGCGAGATCGACGCAGCCTAATCCCATGGTTGGCTGCGTTATCGTGAACGATGGAGAAATCGTTGGTGAAGGTTTTCATGAGCGGGCCGGTGACTTGCATGCAGAGCGTTTGGCGTTGCAGCAAGCGGGTTCAGAAGCTCGAGGTGCCACAGTATACGTAAACTTAGAGCCATGTTGCCATCAAGGCAGAACACCGCCATGTACGGATGGTTTAGTGGATGCAGGCGTCAGCCGGGTTGTTGCGGCAATGCGAGACCCTAATCCACTGGTTGAAGGAGGTGGATTTGAACTATTGCAGGGTGCGGGCATCGAAGTTGATTCCGGAGTTTTGGAAGAGCAAGCACGTTGGATTAATCGCGGGTTTGTTAGCCGGATGGCACGGCAGCAACCTTGGGTCATGCTCAAATCTGCTGCCACACTCGACGGTCGTACAGCGGCTTACGATGGTGAAAGTAAATGGATCACTAGCCAACAGGCTCGTGACGCCGTGCAATTATTGCGAGCATCATGCTCTGCAGTTGTCACGGGTATCGGCACTGTATTAAGCGATGATCCACAAATGAATGTCCGAATCGAAGGGCAGGACCGCCAGCCGCTGCGTGTCGTATTGGACAGTCAACTTCAAATGCCTCTCGAAGCGCGCATCCTTGGCAACGACCAAAAGCTAATGATTTTCACCTTGTCTGATGATCTGGAAAAAATCGGCGCGTTAATTGAAGCTGGTGCTGAAGTCATTCAATTAGACGACAATGGTTCGGGGCGCTTAGATCTCTCGGCGGTGTTGACCGAATTGGCTAACTGGCAGTGTAATGAAGTTTTCGTGGAAGCTGGACAAACTCTTAGCGGAGCGTTCGTGCAGGCCGGATTGGTCGATGAGCTTGTATTATTTTATGCGGGCAGTGTATTAGGTGATCAAGGTAAAAGCATGTTCAAATTTGAATCCCCAGTTCCGTTTCAGAGTAAGTCAAACTTTCTCGTAAAAAGCACTGAGATGGTTGGCAACGATATCCGCGTAAACGCGGTTAACGAAAATAGTTTAGCCGCTCTTAAACAAACGTAATTGGCCTCAGCATAAGAAAGAGTGAGTGGAGAACAAAATGTTTACAGGAATAATTGAAACCATTGGGACGGTTAAATCGACAACAAGAGTCGGTGGTGATGTGCGAATCACAATCAGTGCCGAAGGCTTTGCAGACCGAGAAGTGAATTTGGGCGACAGCATTGCGATCAATGGTGTGTGCTTAACCGTGATAGAGCGCTCAGGCGCTGAATTTGCGTTCGATGTTTCAGTTGAATCCATTAACCACACATTAATCGGTGAATGGCAGGTTGGTGTAAAAGTTAACCTTGAGATGGCATTGCTACCGACGACGCGCCTGGGCGGTCATTTAGTATCGGGACACGTTGATGGTTTAGCCACGCTCAAGAACTTAAGCGAAGATGCTCGTTCTTGGCGAATGGAATTTGAAGTATCTGATGATCTAAAGAGATACATCGCTAAGAAAGGTTCGATAACCATCAATGGGACCAGTTTGACGGTTAATTCTGTCGATGAAAATATGTTTGATATCAATGTGATACCTCACACATTTGAAGTAACAACTCTCGGCCAGCTTGTTGTCGGGGATCAGGTCCATATTGAAGTAGACTTAATTGCTCGTTACCTGGAACGGTTGCTGTCTGGTCGCACAGAACCCTCGAGTTCGAATATCAATGAAGCGTTTTTAGCAGACCATGGTTTTAACTAATTTTTTAAAGTACGGTTCAATGGTTTTCTTCAAACGAAGCGCCAGCGAACACGAAACCTTTGATTCAATAATCTATTCATAAGAGTGAAACATGGTTGTGATTACCCCTTTATTTGCTGCGATTTTTGGCCTCATGTATGTGGCGTTATCGATCAATGTTGTTCGTTATCGATTCGGCGACCGAATATCGTTAGGCACCGGCGACAATAAACATTTGGAACGGGCGATTCGAGCACATGGGAATTTTATGGAGTATGTGCCGCTTGCGATCCTGTTGATGTGGTTTATTGAAACACTCACCTTATCGGCGAGCACGGTATTTTGGTTAGGTTCGATATTACTTATCGCCAGAGTATCACATGCTTTTGGTATCTTTTATCCTCGCCAATTGATGATATTTAGACAACTTGGTTCCTTAGTAACATTTGGAGTGCTTATAAAAGCATGCATCTCTATTTTACTGCACTACATGCCCTTATCCGTATAATTGGCCATCTCTGGATTGATGAAATTTCAACGTAATAGAGACACGTTCGCGCCAGCTAAACTTGTATATATTTAGGAATTAATATGCCTCACAGCAGTATTGAAGAAATTCTAGAAGATTATCGCGACGGTAAGATGGTAATCATCACCGACGACGAAGATCGCGAAAATGAAGGTGACCTCATGATGGCCGCCGACAGCGTTACAGCCGATGATATCAATTTTATGGCGCGTTATGGTCGTGGTTTGATTTGTTTAACTTTGACTGAAGATCGCTGTGAGCAAATTGGTCTGCCATTAATGGTGGGCGATAATAATGGCGCACGCTTTTCAACCAATTTCACGATGTCTATCGAGGCCGCAGAGGGCGTTACCACCGGTATTTCAGCGGCCGATAGAGCGAAAACTGTTCGGGCAGCGGTGGCTGCCGATGCCAAACCGTCTGACATTGTCATGCCTGGGCACATATTTCCAATCATGGCCCAGCCTGGTGGCGTAATGAGTCGAGCCGGTCATACCGAAGCGGGCGTAGACTTTTCACGACTGGCTGGTCGCGACCCATCAAGCGTTATTTGCGAAATCTTGAATGAAGATGGCACAATGGCGCGTATGCCCGACTTAGAGATCTTTGCGGAACAGCATAATCTTAAAATCTGTTCCATTGCAGAATTGATTCGTTATCGCTTGGAAAAAGAACCCACTGTTACGCCGGTAAAAGAGTCTCTATTAGAAACGGAGCGTGGTTCACTTCGATCGGTGGTATTTCAAGATACTGAGCGTGATGAAACTCATATTGCGTTTGTATGCGGAGAAGTCGATGCGCAAACGCCCATTCCTGTCCGAATTCACGTAGAATCCGATTTCCTAAATGTTCTTAAAGGTTTGAATGATCAAACTACCTTTCCGGTGCAAGACGCGGTTGACTATATCTTAGAGGCAGGCTCAGGTATTGTAGTAATACTACGTTATGCTCAAAGTGCCCAAGAAGTAAACTTTGATATCGAACAGTTTCAAGATAATAAGCGCCCGGGAGGCCAGGGGCATTTGCGTCTCCTTGGAACCGGTAGCCAAATATTGTCGAGCTTAGGCGCTGGTAAAATTAAAGTCATGGGCAAGGAGCGTAAAACACACGGTCTGTCAGGCTTTGGTATCGAGATCGTGGATTACATTGGGCGTTGAACGAAAAATAATTGTTTAAATAAATTAGTAGCCAAAAAATACTTATATGACACACACTACACTTTCCGGCGAGTTGCACGGTAATAATCAGAAGCTAGGCATTGTTCTTGGTCGATTTAATAGCTTTATCGGTGATGCGCTGCTTGGTGGCGCGATTGATGTATTAGAACGCCACGGAGTCGACACCAGTAATATAACTGTTGTAAATGTACCGGGAGCGTTTGAAATTCCGTTAGCGGTTAAAAAGATGGCAGCCAGTGGCGACTACGACGGTGTTATCGCCTTAGGCGCTGTAATTCGAGGGTCGACTCCTCACTTTGATTTTGTTGCTGGCGAATGCGCTAAGGGCTTAAATGCAGCGCAATTGGACACAGGCGTGCCGGTCGGTTTTGGGGTTTTGACTGTTGATACTATAGAGCAAGCGATTGAAAGAGCAGGCACAAAAGCCGGCAATAAAGGCGCCGAAGCCGCCATGACCGTTGTAGAAATGATTAACGTTTTGGCCAAACTATAGTATGTCATCTAATCGTCACAACGCCCGCAAAGCCGCCGTACAGGCTTTGTATCAATGGGATTTAACACAACAGGATGCTCATGATATTGAAAAGCACTTTAGCCAAATACACGATATGCAAAATGTTGATAAAAAGTATTTGCGCGAAATTATGTCTGAGTTGCCCAAGGTGGATTCCGAGCTAGAGGCGGCAATAGCTCCGTTTATCGGCCGAGATTTTGCCGCGTTGGATCCGGTTGAACGCGCGATATTGCGCCTTGGAGCGTATGAGTTGAGTTATAAAGCCGACGTCCCAACACGCGTTGTTATTAATGAAATGATTGAACTAGCCAAGGTTTTCGGTTCTGATCATAGTTACAAATTTGTTAATGGAGTAATCGATAAACTTGCTAAATCTCTGCGTTCCACGATTTAGCCTTAATGTGAGATGAGTCTGAATGGCTGAGTTTTCAATTATTGAAGAGTTCTGTCATGGCATAGGGCCAAATCACGAAGAAACCAAACTGAGCATTGGTGACGATGCCGCTGTGGTCTCGGTGCCTGCGGGAAAGGAATTGGCTATTAGTGTTGACACTATGGTATCTGGGGTTCACTTTTTCCCTGATGTGAGCCCGACCAAGCTGGCACATAAAATTCTTGCGGTAAATCTAAGTGACATGGCTGCCATGGGAGCCGAAGCAAAATGGGCGACCGTAGCGTTAAGCATTTCCAGTCTTAATAGTGACTGGTTAGATGCTTTTTCACGGGCCCTCAGAGTGCTTGCCGAGCGCCATAATGTTCAAGTGATCGGTGGTGACACCACTCAGGGGCCGTTAAACCTGAGTATTACGATCATGGGCTTATTGCCAGAAGAAAAGCGACTCTGTCGCTCCAGCGCAAACGTCGGAGATGATGTTTATGTGTCACATTTTTTGGGTGATGCTGCACTGGGTTTAGCCGTTTTACAAAAAGGCCTTAAATTGGATCAAAGTGCTCAAGATTACGTAATCGCTGCGCTCGAAACCCCTGAGCCTCGAACCGAATTGGGTCGTGCATTGCTGGACATCGCCAGTTCCTGTATGGATATCTCCGATGGATTGGTTGGTGATCTTGGTCATATCTGTGAGCAAAGTAACGTTTCGATTGGAATCGATGTAGAACGAATTCCACTATCGAGTGTGTATCAGGCTTATATGACCGCCGGTGGGAGTTACGATCTAGCCTTAAACGGTGGCGATGATTACGAGCTAGCGTTTACCGCGAACCCCAAGCAACGAAGTCGCTTGGCGGTTCTTTCAGAGACCTTAGACATATCGCTCACACGCATCGGCAAAGTGTTACCTAAGTGCCAAGACAGCGTTATTGTGATGCTGAACGGTGTAAAATATCCCATTAGCAGCAGCTACGAACATTTCTCCTAAGTTAAAAAGCAAACCATGACACAAAAGGTCCAGTTTACGTTATCGAACCCAATTCACTTCTTAGCGTTGGGGTTTGGTTCTGGCCTGATTAAACCCGCGCCAGGCACATGGGGAACGATTGCTGCAATTCCTCTGTATTTATCATTGATGCAACTATTCAGCTCAAGCTCGATGGTTTATCTGGGGGTGATCTTAGTCAGTTTTATTGCTGGTATTTATCTCTGCGGGAAAACGGCTGCAGATGTAGGCGTACACGATCATGGTGCAATTGTCTGGGATGAAATCGTTGGGTTTTTAATAACCATGCTTTTCGTTCCAGTGAATTGGCAGAATATAATGCTTGGTTTCTTGCTGTTTAGGTTGTTCGATATTCTTAAACCTTGGCCCATCAAATTGCTGGATAAACACGTGCATGGTGGTTTCGGCATAATGATTGATGATGTTTTGGCGGGAATATTTGCTTGGTTCCTACTTTTTTTTGCGCAACCGTATATCCATTAGAAATAAGCTTACATTGAAATGATGTTGTTCGTATTGAACTGGTGCTATTAACAACGATGAAACTCGAATTAGAATCCGGTTTGATCGATAGCGCAGAATTTGTGGCGTCGCCAAATTTTGATGAGCGAGAACATCATGCCGTGCCTGAAGTGATCATTGTGCATTGCATAAGCTTACCGCCAGGGGAATATGGGCAGGGAGCGATTCACCGTTTTTTTCAGAATACACTGAGCCCCAATGAGCATCCGTACTATCAAAGTATGGCTCACCTAACCGTCTCTTCACACTTTTTGATTGAGCGCAGTGGCGCGCTGATCCAATTTGTGCCAGTGACAAAGCGAGCCTGGCATGCCGGAGAATCTCTCTGTCTTGGTAAGCCTAAGGTCAATGATTTCTCTATTGGAATCGAGCTAGAGGGTTTGGATACTGATTCAAAAGGCTTCACCGAGTCACAGTATTCGGTGTTAAACGAGTTGATATCCACATTGAGGTCGGGCTATCCATCGATCAAATCTCGAAATATTTTTGCTCATAGCGATATTGCGCCAGGGCGAAAGCCTGATCCGGGACCATACTTTGAATGGCAGCGGCTGTTTTTTGATTGACAGATCGTCAGTTAGATAGGCCCAAAACTGGTAATAGTTTGGTATTATTAGCTTTTACTTCGCAACCTATTATCCTGGGAGGGGTCAATGACTCAATCGTCTGAGCGCGTCGCTGTTATCGCTGGGGCAAGAACGCCTTTTTTACGCATCGCCACCGGCTATAGCACGTATCCGGCACGCCTGTTGAGCGCGCATTTAGTTGCCGAGTTAGTTGAGCGTGCGGATATCGACAAATCGATGATCGAAAAGCTAGTGTTCGGTCAGGTGGTGATGTCTCCCGATGCGCCTAACATTGCGCGAGAGGTCGTGTTGGGCGCAAACTTGCCGGTGGAAACCGATGCCTATAGTGTATCCAGGGCTTGTGCCTCGAGTTATCAATCAGCGGCTGACATTGCTATGAATATTCAGGCTGGCGTGATCGATGCAGGACTGGCAGGTGGCTGTGATGTAATGTCGCAACCTCCGATCAGCTTTAATAAGAAAATGACTGAAGCGATGGTGCGTTCGACTTATCACAAAGGTTCTAAACTAAAAGCATTTAAGGGTATTGGCGTTAAAGATTTGATTCCAGTTCAACCCTCAATTAAAGAACCATCGTCAGAATTAACCATGGGCCAGGCCGCAGAGAAAATGGCGAAGGAAAACGGTATTTCTCGAGACGATCAGGATGCATTGGCGCATCGCTCTCACACCAATGCCGCAAAAGCCTGGGAAGAGGGTTGGTTTGATGAGCAAGTAATGAGCGTTATTATGGGGCCTGACTATGAACCGATATCGAAAGACAATTTAGTTCGGGCAGGGTCCGAGTTGAGTAAATACGCGAAATTAAAACCGGTATTTGATCGGGAGAATGGGTCTGTAACGGCGGCCAATAGTTCGCCACTTACCGATGGTGCGTCAGCCGTGGTGTTGATGAGTGAGTCTAAAGCAACCGCACTGGGTTACGCGCCGTTGGGCTATATCAAGAGTTTCGCATTTGCCGCAATCGACCCTAATTGGCAAATGCTGATGGGGCCATCATTCGCATCTCCCAAAGCACTGGATCAAGCTGGTTTAAGCCTGAACGACATCGACTTAATCGATATGCACGAAGCGTTTGCAGCGCAAGTTTTATCGAATACTCAGGCCTTCGCATCAAAGAAATTTGCTCAGGAGCGCCTAAACCGCAGCGACGCCATTGGTGAAATCGATTTTGATAAATTCAATGTTTCAGGAAGCTCAATATCGCTTGGTCACCCATTTGCAGCAACTGGCACTCGCCAATTAACGCAAATGTTGTACGATTTGAAGCGTACTGGTGGTCAATATGGCCTGATTACCGCTTGCGCCGCAGGTGGACTGGGTGCGGCTATGGTATTAGAGGCGGCCTAAGCATGCTTCATTTTCGCCGTTGCAGAAAGCTGATAGTTCGATAGACAATACAGGACAGAACATGAGTACATTTAGCGTAGAGAAAAACAATGGGCTAGCCATTATTACCATGGATATAGAGGGCTTGCCGCAAAACGTATTAAACGAGAGCGTCGGGCAGGAATTCGAGGCATTGTTTGATGATATTGAGCAAGATACTTCATTAACCGCAATGATATTTCAGTCGGGAAAACCTGGATGTTTCGTCGCGGGTGCCGATATCAGTATGTTGCAAGGGATTGAAAGTGAAGAGCAAGCACGTGAATCTTGTAAGTTGCTCCATGGCTTGTTTCAGCGCATTGCTGACCTAAAGATCACCACCGTTGCGGCGATCGATGGTGTCTGTTTGGGAGGTGGTTTGGAGCTCGCCCTGGTGTTTGATTATCGAATTGCGAGCTCAGCAAAATCGACCAAAATTGGTGTCCCCGAAGTTCAACTTGGAGTACTGCCTGGCGGTGGAGGTACAACCCGTTTACCGAGAATGATCGCTCTGCCGACCGCCTTGGACATGATACTGACAGGCAAACAACTAAACGCTAAACGAGCTAAAAATGCTGGTTTGATCGACAAGGTGGTCCTACCTGAAGTATTGCTGTCAACGGCAATAGAATACAGTAAGAAGGGCAAATCTAAACGCAGTCAGAGCTTCATTGATAGAGCAATGAAATTTGGCCCAATACGAGGTTTCATAATTTCTAAAGCGCAAGCCCAAACGCTGAAAATGACCAAAGGCAAGTACCCAGCGCCATTGAAAATCTTAGAAGTAATCAATAAAGGCTTAGGGACCAATATGGCAAAGGCCTTAGACTTTGAGGCGCAAGGTTTCGCTGAACTATTGATGACGCCCGAATCGAAGCAACTGGTAAATATATTCTTCGCCGTGACTGATTTAAAGAAAGATACGGGAGTCGACTCGGATGAGAAGGCACGCGTCATCAATAACGTTGGGGTGCTAGGCGCGGGTTTGATGGGAGCGGGTATAAGCTATGTGAACATTGATCGAGCTAAAATCACCACCAGACTGAAAGATATTAACTACGATGGTTTAGCGAATGGCATTGAGTACGTTGGAAAAATAGTTGATAAAAAACTTGCTCGAAAACGAATCAATTCAATTACGCGACAATCCACCATGGCGCGTTTAACTGGGTCAATCGATTATCGCGGTTTTAAGAACAGTGATGTGGTAATTGAAGCGGTTTTTGAAAGCCTGGACTTAAAGCAAAAAATGGTTGCTGACATTGAAGCCTTAGGAGGTGAAATCGACACTATTTTCGCCAGTAATACATCGGCGATTCCGATCGATGAAATCGCCGCAAAGGCGCAGTTTCCTGAACGTGTGATAGGCATGCATTACTTTTCGCCTGTGGAAAAAATGCCATTGCTGGAAGTGGTCACCGGCAGTAAAACAGCTGATTGGGCCACGGCTACCGCCGTTGAATTAGGTAAGAAGCAAGGTAAGACCGTTATTGTTGTTAACGATGGTCCAGGTTTTTACACCACTCGCATCTTAGTACCGTACAGCATGGAGGCAGTTCGCTTGCTGCTCGAGGGAGTTGCCATCGAGGAGGTTGATGCTGCGTTAGAGGAATTTGGTATGCCGGTTGGACCTATCAAGTTAATGGATGAAGTCGGGATCGATGTAGGCGCACATATTATGGTGACCCTCAATGAAGCGTTTGGCGATCGTATACCGTTGATCGAGGGTGTTGATAAAGTTTTGGACGACGATCGTAAAGGCAAGAAGAATGGACGTGGTTTTTATGATTATAGCGATGCTTCAAATGGTAAGGATGTGGACCGAAGCATCTATAAAATAATGGGGATTGCTAACGCGGGCCGTACCGAGTTGAGTCGCATTGAGATCACTGAACGTATTATTTTAACTATGTTAAATGAAGCGGCATATTGTCTTGGCGAAGGCATCTTGAGAAGTGCCCGAGACGGCGATATCGGTGCCATCTTTGGTCTTGGGTTTCCACCCTTCCTTGGAGGTCCGTTCCGCTATATGGATAGCATTGGAGCGAGCGAGGTCGTAAATAAACTTGAGGCACTTAAGGTTTTGCATGGTGAACGTTTTACGCCCGCACCCGCGCTAGTCGATTTGGCAAAGTCGGAGCGTGGATTTTATTCGTAAGCTAAGTGGCGATGTGTAGGAGATGTCTAGAGTTTAATACGGTTTGCAGTACACTGTTATGTAACGCCCGCAAGAGTAATTAAATGAACCTGATTTTATACGCTGTCCCATTTTTCTTCCTGCTGATTCTTATCGAATTAGCCTACGGCAAATTGAAGGGTACCGATTATTATCGTGTTAACGATGCATTAACCAGCCTAGCGACCGGTTCTATCAATCAATTGGTTGCCGTGTCTAAGGCGCTGATTCCATTTACCGTTTACATTGCTGTCTATCAGCATTTCGCGATATTCGAATTGGGTGACTCTGCGCTGATCTGGCTCGTCGCATTCGTCGCGTATGACTTTTGTTACTACTGGAATCATCGATTTGGGCACGAAATGAATATTCTTTGGGCCGCGCACGTAATTCACCATTCCAGTGAAGAATACAATTTGACTACGGCCTTACGCCAGACTGGCAGCGGCTTTTTGTCATTTGTGTTTTATCTTCCGCTCGCTGTGTTAGGTTTTGATCCTTTAATGATTATTTCGGTGGGCGCTTTAAATCTTATTTATCAGTTTTGGGTACATACTCGACACGTGGGTAAGCTCGGATGGTTTGAGTTGTTTTTTGTTACACCGTCAAACCATCGTGGACATCACGCTCAAAACACGGTCTATATCGATAGGAATTACGGTGGTGTGTTCATTATTTGGGATCGTCTATTCGGAAGTTACCAAGAAGAGCTTGATCATGATAAACCCATATTCGGGATTCGCGGTGCCGTTCAGAGCTGGAACCCAATTTGGGTAAATCTGCAGGTATATAGTCAATTATTTCAAGATGCTTTGCATACTCGTAGCTGGTGGTACAAGTTGACTTTATGGTTTCGAAGAACAGGGTGGCGACCACCAGACGTTGTAGAAGCCTATCCGTTAGCAAAAAACGACGACTTAAGTCAGTTCGAGAAATATGACACCCGCGTGCCAGGTTTGCTTAAGATTCATTGCATACTTCAGTACGTCACCACTGCTGCCATCGGCGTAGGTTTATCACTCTATTTTAGCGGTATGCAGATTGCTGAGCATTTGGGAATAGTAGGTTTTGCTATTCTCAGTAGTTTCTCCATCGGCGCTTTAATGGAGAATAAGCACTACTCAGGAACGCTAGAATGGCTGCGTTTAGCAGCGCTGATAGTTGTTGCTGCTTTGTTGCCGATTCCCAGTATTCTGTCGTTTTTTCTCGTTACTGTGTCTGTAATGAGTTTGCCGCTACTATGGTTTGGGCGCCGACAGGCCCAGCAGATGGGAACCTCGTCGGTGGCCGTTTAGAAACAGCTTTTCAAGTTGGCACACATAATCCAGGTTTGCTCTAAGCTAATTAAGTGATAGGATCGCGCGCATGAACGTTTCCGATTTTTCCTATGAGCTCCCCGAAGAATTAATTGCACAGTTCCCACCCGAGAATCGCGCAGACAGTCGTTTACTCAAAGTCATGCTAGATCGCTCGTTAGAAGAGGGATCATTTAGTTCAATTATCGACGAGTTTCGTGCTGGCGATTTACTGGTGCTAAACGATACTAAGGTGATTCCTGCGCGTGTATTCGCAAAGAAAGAATCGGGAGGTAAGCTCGAAATATTGCTCGAAAGAATTGTTGCCAAAGATAGGTTCTTAGCGCAAATTCGGTCAAGTCGATCACCGAAAATAGGACAAGCTATTATCGCCGATGAAGATCCATCTGCGGCAATCGAAGTCATTGGCCGCCAAGGGCAATTTTTTGAATTAGAGATTAAGCAAGAAGGTAGCCTTTTTGATTGGTTTGAACGAGTAGGGCATATGCCACTGCCGCCTTACATTGATCGCAGCGACAATAGTGCTGACAATGACCGCTATCAAACCGTATTTGCAGAGCGGCGCGGCGCGGTTGCTGCTCCGACTGCGGGTCTTCATTACGATAATAATCTGCTGGCCAAGGTTCGAGCCAAAGGCGTGAAAGTGGAAAACATCACGCTGCATGTTGGCGCTGGCACCTACCAGCCAGTGCGAGTCGATAATGTTGATGATCATGTAATGCATTCCGAAACCATTGATGTACCCCAACATGTATGCGATGCAATCATTGAAACCAAGGAAAACGGCGGTAGAGTCATTGCCGTAGGCACCACTGTGGTACGTTCCTTAGAAACCGCAGCTAAGGAGTCGAAAAGTCATTTAATTCAGCCGTTTAATGGCGACACGAACATTTTTATTTATCCAGGCTTCGAATTCAAAGTGGTGGATTTATTACAAACCAATTTTCACTTGTCAGAATCCACACTACTAATGCTGGTATCCGCATTTGCTGGCTATGAGCGGATAATGTCGGCCTACCAATACGCGATAGAGGAGAAATTTCGTTTTTTTAGTTATGGTGATGCTATGTTGCTAGAGCGAATATAAATGGCCGTTGCATAGTGCAAACAATATCTTGCAGAGCTAATCGATGGGCACTTATTAATCGAGCTGCCTAGTCAAGCGATCAATCAAACTCGAAGCTTGCCGTATTCAAAAAGCCCGCTCGAGCCGCAGTGGGTGCTTGATCCAATACCTGAGAGAGACGCCAGTACCTGGGAGACGCCAGGAAGTCCGCCATTAAACTGCACCCCCAGGCTTGGCCTTCTTCTGCATCGGTCGAACCTCAATAGATTCCATCAGTAAGGCAGTACACTATTAATTTTTTGGCGTCGAAATCGAGTATGAAGCTCGATCTCACTGGCGATAAATGGCGTCCCGGAGAGGATTCGAACCTCCGACCTGCCGCTTAGGAGGCGGCTGCTCTATCCAGCTGAGCTACCGGGACTTCGGAGATGGCATTCTCTTTGATTAGACCAGTAAGATCAAGTCAAGCTCCCCAAGGCAGCGATTGCATACAGAGTCTAGTATCAGCCTAAGAACTAGACCGGCACTTTACACAGATCCATATCCTTAACGAGTTCACGCATAATATCGCCACGTGATACTGCCCCGATCAGCTTTCCGGCTTCAACGATAGGCATCACATTTACTTTGCTGGCATTCATTGTTGACGCCAGATCTATTAGTGCTATATCTGGTCGACTCATGATGAGCTTGGTGCTCATTACGTCTTCTACCAAAGAGGCGTTATCACAATAGTAGCTGCTTTGCATCAGCTGCTGAAGACAATCGTACTCCGATACATATCCAATTAATTCGCCAGCCTTGTTAACCACAGGAGCGCCTGGTAAATGGTGTTTACTCAGGTGGTCGCTGACTTTGTCGATTGTCATAAGTCTACGCAGAGCGACATCAGGCCGACGCATGATACTGCGTGCAGTTTTATTTTCCATATTTTCTACTTTTGAAACTGTGTTGTCAGATTGAATTGCCCTTTGAGTGTAACCCACACCTGCGCCAAATAAAAAGGCGCTGTAAGAAGCGCCTTTTTATTTAATGATTTAAACGTTGCTGCCGATATCAAGCGCGTTCTACATATTCACCTGTTTCGGTATTCACTTTAACTTTCTCACCAATATTAACGAAGGTTGGCACGGTAATGCGAATACCCGTTTCCAAAACGGCTGGCTTGCCACCGCTTGCCGCAGTTTGACCTTTAACCACTCCCTCAGTGTCAGTGACCTCAAGGATTACATTGGCGGGAAGATCAACGCCAATCGGGGTTTCATCATAGAAATTAATCTGAACATCTGTGTTAGGCAGTAAGTAACCTACCTGCTCGGAGAGATCTTCGGCACCAAGCGTGAGTTGATCGTAGGTTTCTGTATCCATAAAAATATGGTCAGTCCCTTCAGCATACAGGTATTGCATTTTCCGAGGCTCGACATGCGGCTTTTCTACTTTATCAGTTGAACGAAAACGCTCGTTAAGTTTAGTGCCATTAATGATGTCTTTTAATTCACATTGGACAAATGCCCCGCCTTTACCAGGTTTTACATGACTTTTCTTCAGCACACGCCATAGATTGCCTTGATGTTCGATTAAGCCGCCGAGGCGGATTTCGTTTGCTGATATTTTAGCCATGAGTGTTTTTGCTTAAGGGTTTTTAGAATTTGCAGATTATAGGTGAATAGAATACTCGTTGCCTAGCGTATAAGCGTTATAATGCTGAACAATGAGGTTTCCGAAATTCGCGTTTGTTAAATCCAGTGTCATTCGATCATAAAACTTTCTTGCAGAATGTGGGGCAAGGGCCGGGCATCTATCAAATGTTCGACTCTGATGGAGCTTTGCTGTATGTCGGTAAAGCCAAGAATTTAAAAAATCGATTGTCGAGTTACTTTCGTTCGACGGGTTTGTCGATCAAAACTGAAGCGATGATGCAGAAGGTTTCGGATATTCAAGTGACGGTAACCTTTACTGAAAATGAGGCGCTAATCTTAGAATCAAACCTGATTAAGGATCATAAACCTCGTTACAATATTTTATTACGAGACAGCAAAAGCTATCCGTTCATTCATATTGATGATTCACACGAGTTTCCACGTTTAAGCTTTTATCGCGGTGATCGAAGTGAACCAGGTCGATATTTTGGACCATACCCAGGTGTAACTGCGATTCGTGAAACACTGTCGTTACTGCAAAAAGTATTGCCGGTTCGACAATGCGACGACGTGTTTTTCAGTAATCGTTCGCGAGCCTGCTTGCAATATCAAATTAAACGCTGCAGCGGACCATGTGTTGGTCTGATTTCAAAAGAGGCTTATGCGAAGGACATCGAATTAGCGGGAATGTTTCTTCAAGGTAAGGATGAATCGCTAAGTAATTTATTGCAAGACAATATGGAATCGGCCTCAAAGAGCCTTAAATTTGAAGAGGCAGCTGGATGGCGTGACCGAATCAATGCACTGCGCAGAGTGCAGTCTCATCAGTCGATTACGTCAGGTCACAGTGACATCGACATCATCACCGTTGCCAGTCTGCATGGCAAAGTGTGTGTGGAGGTCACGTTTATTCGTGGGGGACGTCACAGTGGCAGCAATGGGCACTACCCAAAAGTACCGTTAGATTTTAGCGAATCGGAGATTTTGTCTGCCTTTATTACTCAGTATTACCATCGTCGGCAAGCTCCTAAGGAAATTATAATTGGCCAAAAATTGGATGATCAGAAAGAATTAGAGGACTGGCTAAGTGATCAATCTGAACGCAAAGTGATGATCATAAGTTCAGTTAGAGGTCATCGGCGAGACTGGTTGGCCATGTCTCAGCTAAACGTTACGGAACGGCTCAAGCGGCATTTATCAGAGACTCAAAGCGTTCAGAAAAGGCTCCAGGCGCTGACAGATGCATTCCAGTTAGAACAAACCATTGGTCGCATCGAGTGTTTTGATATCAGCCACACGATGGGCGAGAAGACGGTTGCCAGTTGTGTTGTCTTTACTGAAAAAGGTATTACCAAGTCGGATTATCGTCGATACAACATTAGAGACATTACCCCAGGAGATGATTACGCGGCGATGCGTCAAGCCATTCATCGACGTTATAAGCGAGTACTGAAGGAAGAGGGCAAGTTGCCCGACGTATTACTGATTGATGGAGGCAAAGGTCAATTGTCGTCAGCCGCCGAGATTATGAGAGAGCTGCAAATCAATGACGTGTTATTGGTTGGCATTGCTAAAGGAGAAGGCCGCAAACCGGGTTTAGAAACCTTATTTATCGAGGGTCAGTCCATTGGTATTAAATTGGCAGCCAATTCAGCGGCCATGCATCTGGTTCAGCAAATTCGTGATGAAGCCCACCGATTCGCAATAACCGGACATAGAGCCCGCCGAGGTAAAGCTCAAACGCAATCGGTGTTGCAAGAAATACCCGGTATCGGTGCAAAACGCAGACAAGCTTTGTTGAAACATTTTGGTGGCTTACAAGGTATTCAACAGGCAGGAATTAAAGATTTGAATAAGGTGAATGGCATTAATGCCGAGCTTGCCGAGAAGATTTATCATCACCTAAAAAAGTAAGTCGCATAAGCTGACCGCCATATTGCCATTTAGCACAGCTTTGATGCTAAAATCACGAACTCAAAATAGATTCTAATAATTTCCCTTAAGGCATGCAGCTGACTATTCCAAATTGCTTAACTTTCTTTCGTATCGCTGCGATTCCTCTAATCGTACTGGCCTATCACTCGGGCTGGAAATATGATTATTGGTTGGCCGGTGTTTTGTTTGCACTTGCAGGTATTAGTGACGGATTAGACGGCTACCTTGCGCGGAAATGGGATCAAACGAGTAAAATAGGGGCATTTCTCGACCCAGTTGCTGACAAATTGTTAGTCGCTGTAATGCTGATCTTAGTGTCAACCGATAAGGAGCTTCTCAACAGTCTGTGGTGGGAATCTGCCTTCAGCATCACCGTGATGGTCATTATTGGCCGAGAAATAACCGTATCAGCCTTGCGAGAGTGGATGGCTGAGCTCGGTCAAAGAGCTAATGTGGCGGTATCGAGTGTCGGCAAATTTAAAACAGGCATTCAAATGTCATCAATTGGCTGCCTTTTATTTCAACATGACTTACTTTATTTGCCCACATTATTAATCGGTGAGATACTTTTATATATCGCGGGTGTATTAACTATTTGGTCGATGACTATCTATTTAGGTGCCGCTTATAAAGCGGTGAAAGACGATTAGAATGTGGTGTTATAAGTATTTCGAAAAAAATTGAAACAATGATTGACTCATCTTTCTAACTGCATATAATAGCGCCCACTCAAGCGGGAATAGCTCAGTGGTAGAGCACAACCTTGCCAAGGTTGGGGTCGCGAGTTCGAATCTCGTTTCCCGCTCCAGAACACCGAAAACGGGAAAAGTTAATGCTTTTCCCGTTTTTGTTTGAGAGTAATTTTAGCTTTGTTTTTTCTCGAATAGAGTTAAAATAGATTGTCTGACGGCTCGATGGCAGAGTGGTTATGCAGCGGCCTGCAAAGCCGTGGACGCCGGTTCGACTCCGGCTCGAGCCTCCAGGGCTTTTTATTCGTGCTGATTGCTTTGCAATCGGTGGCCTCATCACAAAGTGATAGACCGCCCGCGTTGAAGACTCTTTAGGTTTGTCAGATACCAACGGCAGCTTGCAATGAGTTGCTACGAAAAAATTGAAGAGGGTACCAACCTCTGCACTTATCCTGTTAGCCCGGGTGGCGAAATTGGTAGACGCAACGGACTTAAAATCCGTCGGTAGCAATACCGTGCCGGTTCAAGTCCGGCCCCGGGCACCATTTCTATTTTAAATACTGCACGCCGAGCAGTATCGTCTATCTGATAGTTAACATCGATATCTCACCTTGTTTCACAATTGTATGTTTCGTATGAGCAAATCATCCGTTAGTATTGGGCCTGGGTTAGTGGTTAGGTTATTGTGAGTTGTTATTATGCCGCGAAGGCTGATTTGGTTTGGTGTTCTGTCGCTTTTGTATATAGCTGTGTGCTTTTCAGTACATCTATTGCTTTATAAGTCGACGTTAGAATTGGCCTCATATCGAACCATGATTGCCTCTATCTCGGGTCGTATTCACGATTCTATAGCTCAAGATGAAGCTCAACACCTATCATCTCAAATATCCAAAATAGAATTCGGCGGCGATTTGAGAGTGCTTGGCATAGGGTTTGATGCGAAGCCATTGGTGTCATATTTAAATCCGGCTACGTTTGATCTAGGTGCAAGTTTAGCTCTGTTAAGGGAAGGGCGATGGCGAGCGGCACAAGTCAAGTTTGATTCTTTAGCGTCTAAAATTGATGCCGCGTACAGTCGACGCACCCAATTATTGTCTACTTTTTCAAAATTGGCGGGTATTGTGGGTCTGGCCTTATTGCTAATGTACGCATGGTTGTGGCGAAAATCCAAAGGGCATTGGAGTCATGAGATCTCGGTGGTAGGCCATGAATTTGATGCCGAAGACCAGAGCTTCGAATCTTACCTGCAGCTGGTTTCAGCGGAAGAAGTTAAATTTGTTGGGCATCGGGCAGAGGTTAGCTGTAACGGGTTCGATGTTGAGCATATACCACCGGATTTAAAAAATGTTCTGGAATTGATTGCTGAACAATTGGTTAGAAACAGCATTGAACATGGCGGACTGCCCGCTGAACAGCGGCTTTTACTTGGTAAAACCGACTATATCCTAATACGTGTCACCCTCGAGGAATTCGACGATAGCTGGTTGTTATCGGTTTGGGATAATGGTGAAGGTTTAGAGGGTGACAACATACTGCGTCGCGCCTTAGAGCTTAAATTGGTTAGCCAGTCGACTGTCGACAGTTTGCCGGCCGAACAACGGATTAAGCTAATATTTCTGCAAGGCTTTACGCTTCGCAGAAAAACGGTGTCGATCTCAGACAACGACAAGCCGCTGTCTGAGCTAATCATACTGTCTAAGCGCCATGGAGGCGTGGTATCTGTGCAAAATAAACCCGGTGAGTACTGTCAATTTTCAGTACGTTTTCCAAAGTAATGACTTGACCGGCACTTATTCAATAAATAGGCCTTAATTCCGCATTTCCAGTTCAATTAAAGCCCGCATTACCCTAGCAATTAGCCGGGTTTGCCCTATAATCGCGCTTTGTTTTGGGCTAACCAACTTCTTGATATCCAATGAATTTACGTAATATTGCAATTATCGCGCATGTTGATCACGGTAAAACCACCTTGGTCGATAAACTTCTTCAGCAATCGGGCACTTTCGACGAGCGCGCGGAATTAGTTGAACGTGTTATGGACAGTAATGATATCGAGAAGGAGCGTGGTATTACTATTTTAGCGAAGCCCACGGCTCTAACCTGGAATGATTATCGAATCAATATTGTCGATACACCCGGACACGCGGACTTTGGTGGAGAAGTAGAGCGTATTCTTTCCATGGTTGATTCGGTGATTTTACTGGTTGATGCCGTTGATGGCCCGATGCCACAGACACGCTTCGTGACACAAAAGGCATTTGAACACGATTTAAAACCTATTGTCGTAATCAACAAGATTGATCGTGAGGGTGCTCGCCCAGATTGGGTATTGGATCAAACGTTTGACTTATTTGATATGTTGGGCGCGACGGATGAGCAGCTCGACTTTCCGGTAATTTACGCCTCGGCGATTAACGGTTTTGCGACAGATGATCATGAAAATATCACAGAAAACATGGATATGTTGTTTCAGACTATTGTCGACCGAGTGCCGCCACCGCCAGTAGAAATCGATAAACCATTTCAAATGCAGGTTTCGCAACTCGATTATTCTTCCTACCTGGGGGTCATCGGTATTGGCCGCATTAAACAGGGGTCGGTCAAAACCAATTCTCCTATTACCGTGGTTGACAATGAAGGTAAGACTCGCAACGGTCGCATCGGTAAAATGTTTGGTTTTAAAGGTATTGAACGGATTGAAATCATGGAAGCCAACGCTGGAGACATCGTCGCGGTAACCGGTATGGACGAGTTGTTCATCTCTGAGACGCTTTGTGATCGCGATGCGGTTGAGGCATTGCCGGCTCTAACGGTTGATGAGCCGACCGTTACAATGACCTTCCAAGTGAATACTTCTCCGTTTGCAGGTCAAGAGGGTAAATATCTTACATCTCGTCAGATTCGCGATCGATTACAAAAAGAGTTATTGCATAACGTAGCGCTGCGCGTAGCCGATACTGAAGACCCAGAGAAGTTCAAAGTGTCAGGCCGTGGTGAACTTCACTTGTCGGTGTTAATCGAAAACATGCGCCGCGAAGGGTTTGAGCTAGCGGTATCAAGACCTGAAGTTATCTACAAAGAGGTTGATGGCGAGACTCACGAGCCTTATGAGAGCGTCACCATTGATATCGATGACGAGCATCAGGGAACCATCATGCAAGCATTACAAGAGCGTGGTGGCGATTTGGAAAACATGACGCCAGACGGTAAAGGGCGTGTACGTTTGGATTTCTTGATTCCTTCTCGTGGATTGATCGGATTTCAAACTGAGTTTATGACGATGACGTCGGGCTCTGGCTTGATGTATCACGTATTTGACCGTTATGCACCAAGGAAGAACAAGTCCTTCGGTCAGCGCAAGAACGGTGTATTGATCTCCAACGGCACCGGTAAAGCGCTTGGCTTCGCAATTTTTAATTTACAAGAGCGTGGTAAGATGATGATCAATGCGACGCAGCAAGTCTATGAAGGGCAAGTTGTCGGAATTCATTCTCGTGACAATGATTTGACGGTCAATCCTTTGAAAGGCAAACAGTTAACCAACGTTCGAGCGTCCGGGACTGATGAAGCATTGCGTTTGGTTCCACCGATCAAACATACTTTAGAATCGGCGCTTGAGTTTATCGATGACGATGAGTTGGTTGAGATTACACCAGAAAATATTCGTATTCGTAAGCGCTTCTTACTTGAGCACGAACGTAAGCGTGCAAGTCGAGAGTCTAAGGCTTAAACGAGTCTTATGAACTTGGGAGACTAAATCTTTGATATGGTAATTTATGACTTAATTTGTGATTCTCGGCACGAGTTTGAAGGGTGGTTTAAGAATTCTGAAGACTTAGTCTCTCAACAAGATAAAGGATTATTACGTTGTCCAGTATGCGACTCGCTTCAGGTAAATAAAAAGGCGGCTGCGCCAAAACTCACTAGAAAGAGCACCGCAACAGCGGTAAATGAGGCTAAGGTGGCTACCACGCCAACCGAGCTAGCAGCCGCTAACTTAAATGCAAATTCGGCCGACGCTTACAATCAAGTGCAAGATATGCTGGCAAAGGTGCATAAATTCATAGATGCAAACTTTGAAGATGTTGGTAATAAGTTTGCCTCCGAGGCAATAAGAATGCACAAAGGCGAAAAGGAAGCCGCCAATATCAGAGGTACAGCCAGTGCTGACGAGCTAAAGGAATTAGCTGAAGAGGGCGTTGCAGCGCTGCCAATGCCCTCTAAACCGATAGATAAAAACAAACTAAATTAGTAGTTTCAATCTTATTTTTCCAGATTGAACGATCGATGATCCACAGACTATTAACCAAGCAGGCACGCTTGGGTAATATTGACACTTTATTTAATCATAAATAGCTTTAAATTAAATATATAAAAATTTGATATTTAAGGATTAAAGCCCTTGTCGAATTAAGCCAACTACAACTCCTTCAATGGCAAAGCTTTGAGTTTGTAGATCAACTTCGATAGGCGAATAGTCATCATTCTCAGCTATTAATGACACGGAAGCGCCGTGGCGCTGATATCGCTTTACGGTGACTTCATCATCAATTCTCGCAACAACTATTTCATTATCGCGCGCTGTATTCGCTTTCTTGATTGCTAATAAGTCCTGTTCGAAAATACCAATGTTAATCATGCTGTCACCTCGAACTTTAAGTAAGAAATCAGCTTTCTGTGAGAATAAGCTTTGATCGACACTGACCATTTTCTGTATATGTTGAGAAGCAAATATTGGTGCCCCCGCTGCAACATCTCCTATCACGGCCATACCAGCTGAGTCACCCAGTTCTGGAGTGTCGTTTTCAAACATAGAGCCCATACGTGCGGATTCACTAATAAAGATACCGCGAGACGTACCAGACCGAAGTTCTATGTGGCCCTTTTTATCAAGTGCTTTAAGATGGTCTTCTGCGGCATTGGGTGATCGAAAGCCAAAGTGTTCGGCGATTTCAACGCGTGTAGGTGGTGCGCCATTTGCGACCATACACTCTAATAAAAAATCGAAAATTTCTTGCTGGCGCTTGGTAAGCGGCTTTAACTCGGTATCATTCATGACACAAGCTTAGCAAAACACTGTTTTAATATCCAGTATTCAAGAAAATAAATTGTACTCAATCCTTGAGCCATGCCAAACACTAATTTAAATTATTGTTTGGTTCCCTAATAATTTGGGATAAACCGGTTTTTATTAAGTGCGATTACGGTAGGTGATACGGCCTTTAGTAAGATCATAGGGCGTTAGTTCAACCGTTACCCGATCTCCACGTAGGATTCGGATGTAATTTTTACGCATTTTACCTGAAATGTGCGCGTGAACGACGTGCCCATTTTCTAATTCGACTTTAAATTCTGTATTTGGAAGAGCATCAATGACGGTGCCTTCCATTTCAATTTGGTCTTCTTTTGCCACGTTATTTATCTAACTCGTTGGTATCTCTAATAGGTTTTTCTTATTATTTCAGGCGCTAGTTGATTGACTAGCAAACCCTTGTAAAAAGCGGGGCTATCATGCCCCAAGTGAGTTGATAAATAAAGCTTTTACTGGGTATTTCAAGAGCTTTGTC
This sequence comes from Arenicella sp., assembly GCA_965230315.1. Taxonomy (GTDB): domain Bacteria; phylum Pseudomonadota; class Gammaproteobacteria; order Arenicellales; family Arenicellaceae; genus Arenicella. The sequence goes on along the minus strand of CBDDKT010000002.1, from coordinate 666,092 downwards.
GGAGAATAGAATTAGAGTTCTAATTCTTGCCACTGCCGATCTATGTAGCCTTGAAGTGGTTTGAATTTTCGTTTGTAGTCCATTTTCTGTGACCCATCGATCCAATATCCAAGATAGACATAGGGGATTTTATGCATTTTAGCGAGTTTTAGTGAGTAGAGAATGGCATAGGTCCCTAAACTTCGGTTGCTATGTTCTGGTTCAAAAAACGTATAAACGGCAGACAGTCCGCCATCAAATTGATCTAACACACTGATTCCAATGAGTTTACCCTCAAGTCGAAAGCATAGAAATTTAGAGCGAGAATAAGTCGATTCGATAAAACCGCTGTATTTTGAAATATCATCATCACACATACTGCTCTCGGGGTGTCGATGCTGTTGGTAGCGGTAATACATGTCAAAGTGCTCTTGATCAAAGCGGACCTCTTCAATACTTGCCCTAAGGTCTATGTTTTTTCGCCATACTCGTTTTTGTCCTCGTGAAGGTTTGAAATCTGTACAAGGGATTCTGACGGACACGCAGGCATTGCATGTGGGGCACTTGGGCGAGTAAAGCATCTCTCCGCTGCGTCTAAAGCCTGATCGAGAAAGCATGGAAAATAGACTTTTATCTATTTGATGATCAGGGTCGACCAAAATGGAGGCGCTTTTTTGGCCTTCTAGATAGGGGCATTCATCGACGACGGTTTCAAACAATCGAATTGGATTATGGGCAGTACTCATAGCATAGTTATATCATCGTCTGAGATTACTTTCTCGAACGACTGCGAAAAATTTAGATTTGGCTGGTCTATATCAACATCATCAATTAGATGCAGAAAGTCTTGTCGGTTAATTTCCTGCGCACCGAGAGTAAAAAGGTGATCACTGGCGACTTGACAATCAATGATTTTAAACTCGGCTAACGTTAGATAGTGACATAGCATAACCAGCGCAATTTTTGAGGCATCGTTAACTCTGCTAAACATGCTCTCACCAAAAAAAGCCTTGCCTAATACCACCCCGTAAAGGCCTCCAACCAACCGTCCATTTTGCCAAACTTCAATTGAATGTGCGTAATGGTGTTTATGCAGCTCCGTATAGGCCGCGTGCATATGATTAGTGATCCAGGTCCCTGAACTCGTATCGTTGTTGCGAGATTGCCCACGTGACGCACAGGCCCTTATTACTGCGTCGAAATCGCGATTGCAGGTGATTTTAAAACCGCCTTTTCTGAGTGTCTTTCTTAAACTACGAGACACTTTTATTTGATCTGGGTAAAGCACCATTCTTGGGTCTGGAGACCACCACAGGATAGGCTGACCATCGTTATACCAAGGGAATATTCCTTGAGCGTAAGCAGACACTAGTGTATTCAAATCAAGATCGCCGCCCATGGCCAATAATCCATCCTCGGTAGCATTGTCTACTGAAGGGAAGGCTACAAAGTCTATTTGATTACTCATTACAATTCGGCTTTGAATGGCGAATGATTGTTCATATGCATTTGATAATCACGCATGTGCTGTTGTTCAGAAACGAGAAAGTCATCTATCGCTTGTCTGAACCCTTCATGTGCAATCCAATGTGAAGAGTAGGTTGTGCTAGGTTCAAGCCCTCTGGCCAACTTGTGTTCGCCCTGGGCACCGGCTTCAAAACGGGTATAGCCGTTATTAATACACCATTCAATCGCTTGGTAATAGCAGGTTTCAAAATGCACGCTGTGGAAATTGTTTAGGGCTCCCCAGTAGCGACCATAAAGCGTGTCATCGCTTTTAAAATACAAACCACCGGCAATAATTTGATCCTCGAATTCGGCAAACAAAAATAAGGTATGCTGGTTAAAGTGCTCAGCAAGATATTCAAAAAACACCTTGTTTAAGTATGACTGAGCACCGTAGTAGCGAATGGTTCGAGAATAAAAGCGGTACATTGTCTCAACAGCGTCTTGATCGAGGAGATTACCTGAGAGCCAGCGATATTTAATTCCGGACTCATAAACGCGCCGTCGTTCTCGCTTAATATTTTTGCGCTTTTTAGAGCTCATAAGGCTCAAAAAATCATCGAAATGTTTATACGATTTATTGTGCCAATGAAACTGTGAACTGTGGCGTGTCAGGCATTCAAGTTGACTCAGTGCATGTGCCTGCTGCTCTGTGGTAAATAGGCTGTGGAAGCTCGATAAGCTTCGTTGCTTACATAGCTCTATCGCCTTGGCGATTAGCTTAGCCTCTAGCCCACGATCAGCGCAAGAACAATCAATTAGCATGCGTTCACCAGTCGCGGGAGTAAACGGAACGGCGTTGGATAACTTTGGGTAATATTCTAGCCCATGACGATAGTGCGCATCGGCCCAAGACCAATCAAAAATGTATTCGCCATATGAATGAGATTTTATATAACAAGGCATGGCCGCGATTAACTTATCATGACTTTCATCTTCATAGATTGCGATATGCGTGCATTCCCAGCCAGTGTCAACCGATACGCATTTACTGGTTTCCAAACCCAGTAGAAACTCATGTCGCATAAAGGGATTGTTGCTCCTCAGCATCGCATTCCATTGACTGGCCGAAATATCGGCTAAGCTATCGTGAACAACAATATCCATAAATTTCGTTACGCTATATACTCTGTTTTGGCGCGTTTAAAGCGACCTAAATTAATCGACTAGAAGATACCCTATGAGCAGTGAAATTAATATTGGCTTAGCACAGATCAATGTCGTCGTTGGCGGCATCGAGAATAACGTAGATCGAATTATCGAGTACGCTCAGCGTGCCAGAGAGCTGAACTGTGATCTTTTAGTATGTGCCGAACTGGTTCTGACGGGCTACCCTCCTGAAGATTTGTTAATGCGCCCCGGCTTTAACAGTCGCTTAGAGCAGCAACTTCAACGTTTGTGTGATTCGGTCAGGGGTATCGACTTAATCGTGGGTTATCCGAAGAAAACCACTGAAGGTCTATTTAATATGGGAGCGGTAATCGTTGATGGAAAGATCATACATGAGTACGCCAAGATGGATCTCCCGAACTACAGTGTATTTGATGAAAAACGCTATTTTATTGCCGGCACCGAGTATTGCGTTTTTGATTACAAAGGCGTGAAGCTTGGCTTAACCGTGTGTGAAGACATATGGCACCATGGCCCGGTAGAAGGCGCTGTGGAGCAGGGTGCGCAAGTAATTATTAATATTAACGGTTCGCCGTATCACAGTAATAAAATAGCTGAACGCAATGAGGTGGTTTGTAACAAGTCTAAGAAATTAGCGACACCGGTCGTTTATGTCAATCAGGTAGGTGGGCAAGACGAACTTGTGTTTGATGGTGCTTCTTTTGCGACCGACGCCGATGGTAACGTGGTGCACCAAATGGCCAGTTTTGAGGAAGATCTAAGTACGGTTTTGATTAAATCTGAGGGCGCGAATCTTACCATTCAGGGTAGTAAGATGGTTCCTGAAATGGAAAAACTGGAAAGCATTTATAATGCATTAGTTCTCGGTGTTGGAGATTACGTGCGTAAGAATGGTTTCAAAAAGGTCGTTATCGGTTTGTCAGGTGGTATTGATTCTGCCTTAACCACCACAATTGCGGTGGACGCGCTCGGACGCGAAAACGTTGATGTTATTATGATGCCGTTTCGTTATACCTCTGATATTTCTAAACACGATGCTCATGCTGAAGCCAAAGCATTGGGCATTAAGTACCACGTAGTTTCGATCGAGCCCATGTATGACGCGTTTGTTAAACAACTGGCGCCTGTATTTGGTGATCGAGCTGAAGACACAACAGAAGAGAATATTCAGGCGCGGTGCCGCGGGTTAAGTCTAATGGCATTTTCAAATAAAACAGGTGCGATGGTGCTCACCACGGGTAACAAAAGTGAAATGTCGGTGGGTTACGCGACCTTATACGGCGATATGGTCGGCGGTTATAATGCGATTAAAGACGTTCCAAAGGTTTTGGTGTATGAGCTCGCTAAGTATCGAAATACGGTTTCTCAAGTCATTCCTGAGCGAGTAATCACAAGGGAACCATCCGCTGAATTACGTCCGGATCAGATAGACTCAGACAGTTTACCGCCTTATGAAATACTCGATCCAATTCTGGAGCTGTATGTTGAACAAGATTATCCGCCCGCGCAAATTGTCGAACAAGGTTTTGCTAAAGAATATGTATCGCAGGTAATTCGAATGGTGGACCGTAATGAGTATAAACGTCGGCAAGCGGCGCCGGGTGTGCGCATCACCAAACGGGCGTTTGGTCGTGATAGACGCTACCCGATTACCTCCGGTTTCAGGCCAAGAGTTGACTGGTAGCACAGCGACATAGTGGTCTGGGGCTTCCAAAACGTTAGCCCCATAGTTAAACACATCGCTGTTTTAGAAGTAGACTAAAACGGGTTTAATCTGGCAAAAATACCTTTCTTCTTTTTGTTGTAAGGAGCTTGCTGGTTCTCAGGGAAGTTCTCTCTCAACACTTGTCGTGTACTTTCAGCGAGCTCATTTAAGCCCATTTCAACATAGGCTTTTTCCATTAGTATGAGTGCTCCTTCAACAGCCGGAGACGTTTCGTAGGTGTAGATAATCGTTTTACAACGGTTTACCGCGGCAACGTATGTTTCGTTATCGAAGTAAAATTGAGCCACGTACAGTTCTCGTTCGGCTAGGGTATTACGAATATAGACAATTCGCTGCTCTGCATCCTTTGCATAGACGCTGTTGGGGTAACGTTTGATCAGTTCTTCAAATGCGTCCTGTGAATCGCGGTATGGCTTTGGGTCGCGAACGGTTTTGGCACCGCCTTTGATAAACTTGTCAATTCGGCCCGCCTTTTTCTCGAAGCTCGCGACGCCTTTCATATAGTAGGCGTAATCTACGTTTTTATGAGTAGGGTAGAGTTTGATAAAATTATCGGCTGCTTCAACAGCCTTATCAATTTGACCGGTTTTGTCAAATGCGAACATCATGTCGAGCTTGGCTTGCTCGGTGAGTTCACCGTATGGATAGTTTGCTTCAAGTGCGCGATAATAATCGATCGCAAACCCATAATTACCCTTGTCCAGCGCTTCTTTTCCCTTGTCATAAAGGTCTTGTAATTGTTGTCTGGCAAGGTCCTCGGCGATACCACCTTGCTTTTTGTTTCCGCCGCACGCAGAGACCGTCGCTGCAAGGAATAATACGATGACTAATTTAAGCAAAGATGAAGCTTGGCTTAAGGCCGAAAAATGCTTGTTTTTCGCTAATGATAGACGGTTTGAAGCAGATCTGTCCGCAATGACTGGTAAAACGCTCATATTGCTGGAGTAATAGGTTATTATTTAGAAGTTAAGCATAGCGCGAAAACCCGACGCAGAGAAGAGTATTACCGTTCTGTATGGCAATTAATATATTCCGTTCAACCTTGAAAAGATTTCCAGAATTATGTCCGATATCGCGCCTGATAAAGAGGCTTCACCTATAGATAAAGAGGCTTCACCTTCCGATAAAGAGGCGTCACCTATAAATCAACCGGCATCGATAAAGACCGGATTGCACAGTTATATCGTACCAAGTGATTTGTTTGGACAGCGTATCGACAAGGCGCTTACTCAACTCTGTGAAGATTATTCGCGAAGTACCATTCAATCATGGATTAAAAAGGGTTTAGTCGTGCTAGACGACGAAGTGCCAAAACAAAAGGACAAGGTTTACGGTGGAGAATTGCTCGAAGTGTCGGTGCCTACTGTTCGCAAAGGTGAGTGGCAAGCCGAAGACCTTCCTATTGATGTGGTCTATCAAGATGATGACATGATGGTTATTAACAAGCCGGCCGGTTGGGTGGTGCACCCAGGTGCTGGTAATCCCGATGGCACCTTGCTGAACGCGCTGCTGTTTCATTATCCGGAAAATCGCACATTACCTCGTGCAGGCATTGTGCATCGCCTAGATAAGGATACGTCCGGACTGATGGTGGTCGCGAAGACCGAGCAGGCTCGGTTGGGCTTGATTGATCAATTAGTTGATCACAGTTTGCACCGTGAGTATCTTGCCCTGGTCAACGGGCGTATTATTTCTGGAAACACGATTGACGAACCTATCGCAAGAGATAAACATGATCGGCGTAAAATGGCCGTCAATATGATGGGCAAAGAAGCCGTTACGCATTATCGTGTTGATTGTCGTTTTCGTAATCACACCTTGCTTCGCGTGCAACTCGAAACTGGACGAACACATCAAATACGTGTGCACCTTACGCACATTGGTTTTTCCTTGTCCGGGGACCCTGTATATGGGAGGAGGTTGGCGATACCGAGTGATTGTTCGCCTGGTTTGGAAGCGCAGTTGCGTAGCTTCAAGCGGCAAGCCTTACATGCGACTCGAATTGAGTATATTCATCCGATCACAGGCGAGCACCAATCCTGGGAACGACCCATGCCAGATGATATGCAGAGACTCGTTGATGCGTGCAACGATGATAATCATTAGAGTGGGTTATGTCTTACATACAGGTTAACTGGTCGGCGCCATCGCATATTAAAGCGTTCACAACGACAAGGTCTGGCGGATGCAGCCAAAATGCATATCGCTCGATGAACCTGAGCCATTACGTTGGTGATGAGTATCAGAATGTGCTGTCTAATCGACAGCAATTGAGGTCTGATTTAGAGCTTGATAGCGAGCCTATGTGGTTGGAGCAAATTCATAGCAATCAGTTGGCCAACGCCGATTTGCCAATCAGGTCTGCGGTTGACGGCAGTTTTTCTACATCGCTGAATACGGTCTGCGTGGTGATGACGGCTGATTGCATGCCGATTCTTCTAACCAATCGAGCTGGTGACCAAGTCGCTGCGGTACACGCCGGTTGGCGCGGTATGGCGGCGGGAATTATTGAAAATGCGGTAGCGCTCTTTCAATGTCCGCGCGAGGAAATTATTGCTTGGGCCGGGCCTTGCATCGGGCCAACTAAATTTGAAATCGGTGAAGAAGTTCGAGATCAGCTTGGAGGCTCAGATAATTGTTATAAACCTAGTAAAAACAATAAGATATTAGCAAATCTTTATTTATTGTGTGAGCAAAGATTAAACGCACTTGGAGTGAGCAACTACAGTCATTCTGAGGCTTGCACTTACAGCGATATCGATCAATTTTTTTCTTATCGACGAGATGGTCAATGCGGCCGAATGGCGTCGTTGATATGGATTGATCACTCGTGATTAGCACTATTCAAGGGCCAATTGGCTTTCGTGAAGTTTTGCCTTCTGCGTTGGCTATTCTGGTTTTAGGCATTATCTTGTCATGGTTCAGCCCGCCTTGGCAATGGTTTGGTCAATTCGGTTTGCCTGTATTTAGCTATGGCATTATTTTGGGTCTTGCGATTTACCTACTAGGATTTGTCGTGTCCTGTTCTCCCTGGACCAAGACTAAGTCAATGCATACCTTATTGACCCGATTGCATCAGCTTTTTCGAAACTTTACATGGCCGCAGATTATTGTCGTTTCATTGCTGGCCGGTGTCGGTGAAGAACTTTTGATTCGGGGTGTGTTGCAAACTTTTCTGGTCGATAGTGTTGGTGCATTTTGGGGCATTATTGGAGCCTCACTAATTTTTGGACTACTGCATTTTATGACAAAAACCTATGTAGTCATCACCTTTGCCTTAGGCCTGCTATTTGGCATAGCGTTTCATTATTCGGACAGCCTTATTCTGGTAATGGTCGCTCATGCAGCCTATGACATCGCTGCCTTTGCAATGATTGTGAAGTTTCCTCACATCCTGGGATTAAACTTACACAATGCAGAGGCAACAATTATTAAAAAGCAAACATACTGAGTCTGGCCTTCGAGAGTGTCACGCCGTATTTTGGTGGTCGGTAAAAGTCGCCGCTGGTGCGACTATTATTGCTGGCTTATTCATTGGCTATATTTACGAGCTTCAGCCCTGGTTTAGTGTGCCGCGATCGTTGGCACAAGGCCTTGTTTTATTGGGTGCCTTTAGCGCTGTTTATCACTACTTAATGCTGCGTTCGATCAATCCTAATATAGAACAACCTAAGCAAATTGAAACCAATCGTGGTTTATACGGTGTTATTCGACATCCGATGTATTTGTCCGATTTTATCGCTTACGCTGGGCTTTTCCTGTTATTTCCAAATGTGCCGATGAGCGTGGTGCTAATCGTGGCTTATATTGCACTTATCCAGCAATCTCGAGTAGAAGACAGCTATTTGCGACAACGCTTTGCTGACGAATTCGCTGAGTGGGAAAAGCATTCAAAAATGCTTTTCCCGTTCCTTTACTAGAACGAGAGATATTTAACCTCTTTCTGCGGCCCTGCAAGCCGCCGCGGTAAAAATAACATCGGTTGAACTGTTTAACGCTGTTTCGGCAGAATCTTGTATGACTCCGATGATAAAACCAACCCCAACGACCTGCATCGCGACGTCATTGGGTATATTAAAAAGGCTACAAGCAAGAGGAATTAGCAACAAGGAACCACCCGCAACACCGGATGAACCACAGGCTGATACTCCCGCTAACACACTCAGCAATAAGGCTGTACTTATGTCTACATTGATTCCTAATGTGTTAACCGCCGCCATGGTCATGATGGTTATGGTGATCGCAGCGCCTGCCATATTGATCGTAGCGCCCAGTGGAATTGAAACAGAGTAGGTGTCTTCGTCGAGTTCGAGTTTTTCACATAAGGCCATGTTTACCGGAATATTGGCGGCCGAGCTGCGTGTGAAGAACGCGGTGATTCCACTTTCCCTAAGACACATAAAGACAAGTGGGTATGGGTTGGTTTTGGTCATAAGGTAAACAATAATAGGATTAATCAACAGTGCGATAATCAGCATGGTGCCAACCAACAAACTCAATAGTTGTGCGTATTCAGCCAGTGCTGCAAAACCTGTGTTAGCAATCGTGCCAGCAACTAAGCCGAATACCCCTATAGGCGCCAGTTGAATAACAAATTGGACCAAACTCACCACTGCGTTGCTCATGTCTTCGAGTACAGATTTGGTTTTATCGCCCGCTTTTCTGAGCATGATACCGAGGCCAATCGCCCACGCTAAAATACCAACGTAATTTGCACTCAACAGGGCATTAACCGGATTGTCGACGATTTTAAAAAGCAAAGTATTAAGAACTTCGCCAATGCCTTGAGGCCCGGAATTTATGTTTTCCGCCCCGACTAATGTCAATGTGGCAGGAAACATAAAACTGAGTAGAACCGCGATACTGGCTGCGGCTAAAGTGCCGATCAAATACAGCACAAGAATAGGCCGCATATGGTTTTCCTGACCTTCTCGGTGAGTCGCAAGAGAAGCAATGACAAGTAAAAAAATCAACACCGGTGCCAGCGCTTTTAAGGCCGAAACGAAAAGTCCTCCCAATATAGAGAGCGACTTGCCAAGTTCCGGGCTTAGGCCACCAATCAAACCACCGAGCACGATGCCAATGGCAATTTTGAGAACCAGGTTTTGTTTTGAGAAAAGTGAAGCGAACGTTTTTTCTGAGCTCATAATTTATTTTATTATTAGTTTGTTCTAATTTTCAGCCAATTAAATACCTTGACTCTTAGGCTAACTCTTTTTTCCATAATACGTCATCGTGACCTAGCCGTAGGTTAATAATTCTCGCGGTCACGAAAAGTAAATCTGATAGTCGATTTAAGTACTGGCGTGTGGTGTCGCACACTGGTTCTGCTTGGTGTAAGGTCACAACATCGCGCTCCGCTCGGCGCGCGATTGATCGCGCCATATGACAAACAGATGCGGCCTCGCTTCCGCCGGGTAAGATAAAGTCTTTAAGTGGTTCTACTGACTCATTAAACTGATCAATTTTACTTTCCAGAAGTTCGATCTTTTCTGGCTTGATAAAGCTATGGCCTGGCATGCTAATTTCACCGCCGATATTAAATAAATCGTGCTGAATAGCGGTATAGAGCGCTTTAAGTTCAGCATCATTGAGTTTGCATATCATTAGCCCAATTACACTATTCAATTCGTCGACTGCTCCCATCGCGTTCATGCGTTCATGATTTTTTGCGATGCGTTCACCACCACTTAAGCCAGAGGTGCCATCGTCACCAGTTCGTGTGTAAAGTTTACTTAATCTGTTGCCCATGGTTTTAATTCCTAGAATGAAATTCAATAAGATGATCGTTGGCCGTTCGTTGGCTGTTGCTACTCCGCCAAATGCGCGTTGTAAATTGGTAGAGACAGCGAAAATATTACACCATCCGAGCTGAGCAAATTGCGGGCCAGCACACCGCCACCATGAAAGCTGGCAATGAGCTTTACGATATAAAGCCCCATGCCTAAACTTATCTTTTGCGCGTTTTTGCGCCCTAATGACACCAGTGGTTCGAAGATACGCTCAGCCATGCCCTCTGGTAAACGAGAGCCTTGGTTAATAATATCGATTTGTGCGAAGTTATCGAGTCGGCGAGCTTTGAAGACAATCGCAGTATCAGGGGCCGCGAAGTCGATGGCATTGTCGACCAGTTTATCCAGTGCTTGAGCGATGTAATCCGGTGCGATTTCGACGAATAGCGGGCGTGAATGAATCACAATCTGAAATTTCTGCTCTGGATTCGAAAAGCTATATCCATCGACGTAGCTTTCTATAAGGTCAATTAAATCAACCACCTCCCGAGTTTCAGACTGCATTGCCTGTTCAAGATTGGCCGCTTCGGTAAGATTGCGCAGGATGGTTCCAATACGGTTGACGCCGTTTTTGGCACGCTCCATATATTTGCTGTCTGCGGAGTCGGGTAATTCTTCTGATAAATTGTGCAGCGACGAATTTACAACATTTAGCGGGTTGCTGACTTCATGCGCAAGTGTATCGGGTAAACCTCGTAGGTAGCTGGTGTACTGAGACAGACGCTCGAGCATATTGCTGACTGAGCGTGACAGGTCGCCAATCTCATCCCCAGATTTTGCCTCTGCATTGAGTTTTTGGTTTATTATGCGCCCATCCCGGTCTATGGCGGTTTCAGTGGCGTTTCTCAATCGGCGTATTCGCAGTGTTAGTCGCGAGGCAAATAGCAGCAACGCCGTTGCCACTGTAACAAGCACCAGCAGTGTGACGCTAATCACATTTTCCAACACGTCTTTTTGTTGTCCTAAAACTTGATTTGTACTTTGTTCTACCACCACCACACCGGGGATATCATCGCCTAGATAAATCGGATGTGCAGACATGAGAATCGAACCAGTTTGATCTAATGATGGCCTTCGATCAGTAATAATTTCACCAGCAAGAGCTCGCTCTATTATGGCGTCATTGCGCTGTTCCTCGCTATTGTCTAACACTTCCAAATCCGCGGTAGGCTGCTCAATGATATAGGAAAATATGGTTTGCAGAGTTGACGTATAGTAGTAACGCAGAGCATTCCAGAAATCGTCTTTCATTGACGGCTTCACCACTTGTATTGGTTCATCATCGGAAATAATGTTGCCTACCACTGCCGTTGGGCGTTTTTGTGTGTTGAACACCCAAATTCGTGCATCTGATCGGTCTAATGCTTTCAAAATTTTGGCAATTTCGGGTGACTTAACCAGCAATCGAGAAAGATCGTCATCCTCGTTCTTAGGCGTGGTCGTGACCAATGCTTCTATTTCTAATGATTCAGGATCGTCGACATCGGCTACGGCGAGTTTCAATTTTGTATCTGATGACAACATGAACCTCGGAATGCGCAGTTCCACGTTATAACCTTCATTTGTAAGGCCTAACTCAGCCGCGAGATCGTAATTGGGTTTGCCGGTAATGGGGTAATGCCAATCTTGATCCATTAAGTAGATACTCATGCGGCCGCTTTCCCGGGCTATCAGAGTGTATCGCTGCTCAGGACGATCAGGTGCTTGCAGCGTCAATCGGATGTGATCTGCCGCATCAACTCGTAGGAAGCCACGTTGACGAAAGACAACCGAATCGTCACTCACTTTAAACATGGCGTAAATGAAATTGCCACGATAACCCAGCACTTGGTCAACGGAAATCGAAGCCTGAGAGCTGTTGTCGGAATCGAGTATTTCAGCGGTATAGGTTTCAGCTTGGTTAACTTGCTCGCCCCAGTCGCTTAAATCACCATTTAAGTTGATATAAGCGGGAAGCGGCGCCGCGTAGATTTCGTTTTCTCCGGTGCCATCGGTGTTTATGACACTGTCTTCGGTAAACAATTCAGGTCGGTCATGTAAAACGGTCGCGACTGCGCGAGAGGTTAAACTGAGCGCATTTTCTTGTCCGCTTAACAAAAATGTTTTCATGTCCCGCACATAGACGTATGACATCCACGGAATAAGTAAAAGCAACAATGCAACCATTAAGAGTTTGGTGCGAATTGAGAAACCAGCGCGCATTATTCGCCTAGCGGAGTAGTGATGTTAATTCTGATTGCCGAATGTTGTGCATGTGTTAATCACCAGTATGCCATTTGTAACCAACCCCAAACACCGTCTGAATGTTTTTAAAATCGGCATCTATCTCTTTGAATTTGTTTCTTATTCTTCGAATGTAACCGTTGATCGTATTGCGCTCAACATAGCTTTGACGAGTAATTTGCATCATGTTTTCATAGGTTTTTACATGGCCCGGATGACGAGCCATGGACTCAATCAACCAGAACTCGGTCAACGTTAAGCTTAACTCCTGACCTTTCCAACGAATTGACATGCTGTCTTCATTGATTTCTAAATCGTCGATTACCAGCGTGTCGCTATCGAGGTCGTTGCCTTCAGGTTGACCAAGACTATCGACTATTCTGAATAAGGAGTTAATTCGCACACTCAAGAATTGCATGTTTAGGGGTTTGGTTAAATAGTCCCATGCGTCAAGACGCAGGCCGGAAACGCGGTCAATATCAGTGTCTCGAGCAGTTAGAAAGATGATTGGTAACGTCGGCGATAATGCTCTGAGGTCACGACAGAGATCAAAGCCACCATCCATCTCATTTTCGAGCATAATGTCTAATATCGCGAGGTCAGGCATGTTTGCGCGCATACCTTCAAGCGCATCTGGACGATTCCGGTAGGTATCTACCTCGTAACCAGATTTTTGTAGAGCATCTCGGTAGTTTTCACGTTGATCAAAATCATCTTCGACGATTGCCACTCTTCTTGCCATTTTCTTACTCGTTGCTCTCTTATTAGGGTTTGTAAGTCGTATTGTCGAATATTCTGCCCTAATAAGCGCAACTAAACATAAAATCTAACGAAAACCATAATTTAGCCATTAGTTTATCCCGAATTAGACATTTAAGAAGCGTTTAATACATACATCGGATAAGTAATTGAATTTTACTGTTAATTTAAAAATTTCGCAGAGTCCGTCACATTGAAAGACGGCATAAAAGACGAAGTAAATTTGCAGTGGGGAATGGTTCAACTAACTCTCTGATCATTATTTTTAATAGAAAGTGTTTAATCGAAGAAGAGAAATGGGTAAGTAGTATTATGAATCAACAGTATTTTGTACCGGTAAGTGATGACATCATTTACAACCATCCCGAGCGAATCGAAGGACCGTTAGTGCCGTATGTTGCTGGCATGGAATGTCACGAATGGCTATCAATAGAGATTAATCCTGATGAGTCAAAAGATGTAGCGAGTGCCGCTGATGTAGCGAGTCAGTCCAGTAGATTAACGTCTAAGCTTCATTTAGCCTACAGCGCCGATTAATTCTAGTATTCGAGCTATCGCCATTAAACCAACCGCTTGGATTTTCTGAATAGGTGTCAACGAAGCTCAAGTACTGATAACTTACTGAGTCAACAGGGGTGCTGTTACCTCTTGAGTTTATAGGTTGAGTTCGTCTTGCCAATCCAGCCTAAAACGCCGATGCACATAAGAACCATCTGCTTGAGGTTCGTAGTTTTCTGCATACGTTGACAAGTCTCTACTAATCGCCTTAATCGCATTCGTTAAGCGCGACACATCGTCACTTGTGTTATATAAACTTAGGCTAGCCCTCACCATCCCCCGTTTACGATTAATAAAACTTTCTTGTTCCTGTTCGGGAACATCGCTTAAGTCTATCTCCCATAATTCATCTTTGAGTAAACTGCTTACATAGGGGTGAGCACAAAAACATTCATTTCTGACTGCAATGGCAAAATAGTCATTGAGTATCGCGGCGAGTAGACCGTGGTCTATGTCACAATGATTAAATGCGACTGCACCGGTGCGTTTCAGACTCGGGTCAGCGTAAACACGAATTTGGTCGATGTTATTTAAAGCACTAATAAGCTCTGCCATCAGGGTTTCTTCTTTACGCTGAATATTCTCTAAGCCATATTCCTTGAGTTTGCTTAATACTGACGCCAGAGCGACGGCTCCAACAATGTTTGGAGTGCCAGACTCTTCTTTGCTTGTCTCATCGTCGACTAATTCGTAGTCGTAAAAACTCACACTCGAAACGGAACCTCCACCAAGGTCTTGCCCTAGTAAGTTTGCAACCAAATTCCGTTTTGCAACTAACACACCGGGTGATGCTGGTGTGTATACCTTGTGGCCCGAAAAAACAAAAAAGTCTACGTCCAGATCCGATAAGTTGGTGGGACCATGGGCAACGCTTTGTGCGCCATCGACAACAACTAAAATTTCATACTTGTGTGCGATTTGGCACACCTCACGAATTGGGTTCTGCACTCCAGTCACATTGCTAACACTCGAGATAGCCAGGTAGTTAATCTGGTCGGCATTGGTTTCGCACAACTCTTCTAGCGCATTTAAGTCGATTGCCCCCATATTCGCACCATCACCTACGAGCGGCAGATAAATTACGTCGTTGTTAAACTGTCGGTGAGGTAGATCGTTTGCATGATGCTCCATTGATGAAACCAGCACTATATTGCGATCGGGTCGCTCGTGGTGCAAGCCTCTGGCAATTCTATTGATTGCGGCAGTCGTGCCTGAACCAGTAAAAATTGAGGCATAGGTTTCCGCATCAGCACCAAGGTATGTCAACACATTCTTGTGAGCCCACGCTAACGCATTGGTCGAGATTTGTGCTGAACTATGAACATAGCTGTGAGAATTTGAATAGTGCGGCAGTAATTTGTTGACCGTCTCAAGCGCTGTCGCGCACGCGAGCGGCGACGCGGCTCCATCGAGATGTAACCGGGTTTTACGCATACCATCGGCGGTCGGATAGCGCGTATCAAGGCCAATAAATTGGGGAGTATTATGCATGAATAGATTATACGTTGCCGCGTGGACTTGGTCGATGATTGACTTTTACAAATACTCACCATTGTTGGTATATGATGTGCGCACAATTAACCAACATGAAAATGATCTCTGCGATGAATAAATCAGTACCTCTATTGTTAACCATGGGCTTAAGTTTGGGGCTGGCGGCCTGCGATCAGTCGGGCAGTGAACACAATGCGTCCGATTTGAAGCAGACGAATGCTGAATCAACAGAAATGGCAAAAGACACCGAATCTCAAATGCCTGTCGCAAACGAAGGCGCGATGACTGACTCGAATCCTTTTTATCAGGACAGCAGCCTGTACATGCAGTTTCCTCAGTTCGATAAGATATCAAATGCACATTTTGCTCCGGCGTTTGAAAAAGGCATGGCAGAGAATCTGAATGAAATGGAAGCCATCGCGAATAATCCGGAACCGGCCACTTTTGAAAACACCATGGTCGCCATGGAACGAGGAGGGCGCACCTTAACACGCGTAGCTACCGTGTTCTTCGCTTTGTCTTCGGCTAACACAAATGACGACATCAAGGCGCTGCGTACCGAAATTGCACCTAAATTATCGGCTCACTCCGATGAAATATTGCTAAACCCTAAATTATTTGCCAGAGTCAAAGCAATTCATGATCAACTCCCAACACTAAAGTTGGACCCTGAGTCGGAACGTTTGGTAAAAGAGAGCTATAAAGATTTTGTTGGTGCTGGTGCCGAATTGTCTGATAAAGATAAGCTAGCTTTAAAAGCACTCAATAAAGAGTTAGCAACCTTGACTACTCAATTTAGTCAGAATGTGCTCGAAGAAGTGAACGCGAACGCGATTGTCGTTGACGATGTAAAAGATCTTGCAGGTTTAAGTGACACTCAAATCGCATCGGCATCTGAAGCGGCCAAGGCTCGAAACCTAGAAGGTAAGTATGTTTTGCCTTTACTCAATACCAGTCAGCAGCCATCGATGTCTTCGCTTGAAAATCGCGAACTTCGAGAACGTATTTTGCAGGCATCGCTCGGACGAGGCAGTTCAGGAGGTGACTACGACAACCGCGAACTAGTATCGAAGGTTTTCAAGCTCCGTGCAGAGAGAGCAAAGCTGTTAGGTTATGCTAACCATGCCGCTTATCAACTGGTTAGCCAAACTGCAAAGACGACCGATGCCGTGAATGAAAGGCTATCAACCTTGGCACCCGCTGCAGTTGCCAATGCAAAGAAAGAAGCAGCTGATTTGCAAGCAATTATAAAAAAGCAAGGTGGCGACTTTAAGCTTGCCGCATGGGATTGGGATTTTTATACGGAGAAATTAAGAGCAGAACGTTATAACTTTGATGAGTCTCAGCTTAAACCCTATTTGGAAATGGAAAACGTACTGGTAAATGGCGTTTTTTATGCGGCAGAGAAGGTTTTTGGCTTAACGTTTAAGGCGCGACCAGATCTGCCTACTTATCATCCTGACGTAAAGGTTTGGGAAGTGTTTGATGCCGATGGATCAACTTTAGCGCTGTTTATCGAGGATTTCTATGCACGCGAGTCTAAGCGTGGTGGGGCCTGGATGAATGCCTATGTTTCACAATCGAATTTAATGGGCACCAAGCCAGTAGTTGCAAATCATTTGAATGTTCCTAAGCCACCCGAAGGTCAACCAACTCTGCTTACTTGGGATGAAGTTACGACAATGTTTCATGAATTTGGGCACGCATTGCACGGCATGTTCTCAGACGTAAACTACCCGAGTTTCGCAGGCACATCGGTACCTCGCGATTTTGTTGAATATCCGTCACAGGTAAACGAAATGTGGGCCGATTGGCCTGAAGTTCTGAGCAATTATGCAAAGCATTATGAAACCGGCGAAGCAATGCCGAGAGAACTACTGGATAAGGTACTAGCCAGTTCAAAGTTTAATCAAGGGTATGCCACGACGGAATACCTCGCAGCATCATTGTTAGATCAAGCATGGCACCAACTTAGTCCTGATCAAGTTCCCGATGCAGATGGTATTTTAGCCTTTGAAACCGAGGCGTTAGCCGAGGCCGGCATACAATTAGATGAGGTGCCTCCTCGTTATCGAACCAACTACTTTTCTCATATTATGGGAGGCTATTCAGCCGGTTATTACTCTTATATATGGAGCGAGGTACTGGATGCTGATTCGGTTGAATGGTTTAAGGAAAATGGTGGCATGAAGCGAGAAAATGGAGATCATTTTCGTAAAACGTTGTTGTCTCGTGGTGGCGCAGAAGATGCGATGACAATTTTTAAGACGTTTCGAGGTGCCGAACCAAATATTCAGCCGTTGCTAGAACGTAAAGGCTTAACTGGAAATTAAGCAAATCAGCAATGGATGAGTCCATTTGCTTGTAGTTTTAAAAATGAGGAGTTTGACTCCTCATTTTTTATGAATTAATATCTATCTACTGATAGATAAACAACAATTTCATTAGCTCAAATGACTGGATAGACGTTCAGACACTGGTTGTTGAAATACGAGTCGTTCAAGCTAAAGTAAGCGTAACAGAGGTAAATGATGAGGATTAATGCAGAATTCGATGAGCGAGTGCTTGTGCACAGTGCACAGACCGACTGGATAGAGTCGCCTATGCCGGGTGTTGCGAGACGCCCCCTGGATCGTATTGGTGGAGAGGTGGCACGCGCCACGTCCATTGTTAAGTATCAAGCCGGGAGTCACTTTTCACCGCATGTGCATACTGGTGGTGAGGAATTTCTGGTAATTGACGGCGTATTTCAGGACGAACATGGAGATTTTCCCGTTGGTTCTTATATACGTAATCCTCCACAATCAAGTCATACTCCCGGTTCGGACCTCGGTTGCACTATCTTTGTTAAGCTTTGGCAATTCCAACCCGACGATCGAACTCATGTGCGTTTAAATTCTAACTTTATGCAACCCGTTCCATTATCAGGCCAAAATGGTGTCGCCGTGACACCGTTGTATAAAGATCAATTCGAAGAGGTGAGGATTGAAACTTGGGCGCCAAATACTCAGGTTCAATACTCGCTGGAACAAGGAGCAGAGTTTTTAGTGTTGGAAGGCCAATTTTATGAGGGTGATGATAAATTAGTTAAACACAGCTGGTTACGATTACCTTTAGGTTCAAAACTTAATGCAAAGACAGGAGATCAGCCAGCCAAGGTTTGGATTAAGCGAGGGCATCTTGGCCGCGTTGCGGACGAAGAGGCTCGGTTACCCAGCGAATAGCGTTCGATTGAGCCAGAGTTTGGGACCACCATGCCTGGCTAAACGGATAAAAAGGTTCACGTAAGCACTGTTTAAGCATAAAAAGTCGAGAATTTCTGAATTAGCCTTAGTCATTAAGCAGCCTGGCTTAGAACCTAAATTTCCAGATCAACTCACATTGCCTTTACGCAGAATTTCAGCTTTTCGTTGTATGCTTGGCCGATAAACAATAATCTCAATAGATTAACAATAATAAAGGCTGTAAAAATGCAAAATGAACTCGTTAAAAGACTGATTATCCTGATCGTTATTCTTGCCATTGGTGGGGGTATTAGCATGGCGGGAGGTGATAATGGTGCGCGGTATCAAAATGTGCCCATATTTTTGATTTGCGGTGCTTGGGCATTTTTAATCAATTGGATAGCCTTTATTCCATCTAACGCGGCGCAAACAGAAAAGTATTACGATTTGGTTGGCAGCTTAACATACCTGTCTGTGATCGGATTGGCCGTTACCCTAACACCCGAGTTAAGTACAAGGGCGAAACTAGCGGCTATTTTGGTAGCTGTCTGGGCGCTAAGGCTTGGAACGTTTCTCTTTGTTCGTATCAACCAAGATGGCCATGATGACCGCTTCGACGAGATTAAAACGAACCCAAGTCGTTTTTTCATTGCTTGGACAATTCAGGGCTTATGGGCCTTGGTCACAGCCGCGTGTGCGATTGCCATTATCACTGGAGGAAATGCCAAACCGCTCGGTATAATAGGAATGTTCGGCCTCGGTGTATGGGCGCTTGGGTTTATAATTGAGGTCATTGCCGACGCGCAAAAGCGTGCTTTTAGAAAAGACCCTGCAAATAAAGGTAAGTTCATTAACACCGGTCTTTGGTCATGGTCGAGACACCCTAACTATTTCGGTGAAATTACTCTCTGGTTAGGTATGGCCATACTAGCGGTACCGGTTCTAAGTGGTCTTCAATGGGTGACACTCATTTCTCCGGTGTTCGTGTTTCTATTACTCACCAGGCTTAGTGGTATTCCCACCTTGGCTAAGAAATCTAAGCAACGCTGGGGTGATGACCCCGACTATCAAGCTTATTTGGCTAATACCTCGTTGCTTTTTCCTCTTCCACCTAAAAAGTAATTGCTTTCAATTTAGAGCAGTCTAATTATTTGTGAGTCTATTTCTCACTCTAAATAGGCTATCCTTAAGCTGTTGACAGGCCTGTAAAGAGAATCGAGTATGTCTATTAATTTTGATAGTGTTTGTTTAGCCAATGACTACCTGACCGACGAACACACAGAGTGGCAATCCCAGTTACGACGTTTCTTTGATAAAGAGGTAAAGCCGTTTGCCGAAGATTGGGATGAACAAGGAGCGCTCCCAGATGAGCTCTGGTCTAAATCCGCCGCCATGGGAATATTAGGCTTAGGTTATCCGGAGGAATTTGGTGGCACCAATCAAGGTATCGATATTTGGCATAAAAATATACTGAATCAAGAATTGGCTCGAATAGGCGTTGGCGGAGTAGGCGCGAGTCTGATGGTGCATAACATTGGATTGCCACCGGTGATCAATTTTGCTCGGCCACACATAAAACAACAAATAGCACCGGCTGTGATAAGCGGCTCTAAGAGAATCTCATTGGCGATCACCGAACCTGGCGGTGGCTCTGATGTGGCACAGCTCGCCACGACAGCCAACCGCGATGGTGACCACTACATTGTGAATGGTTCTAAGACCTATATCACAGGTGGTATGAAAGCCGACTGGTTTACTACCGCTGTTAGAACCAGTCCCAATGGAGCGGCAGGGATATCCACTTTGCTTATTCCGGCTGATACTCAAGGTGTTAGTAGAACTATTTTAGATCGTAAGCAAGGTTGGTGGTGTTCGGACACCGCGACGATTTACTTTGACAATGTTCGTATTCCTGCCGAATACCTATTGGGCGAGGAGAATCAAGGGTTTAAGGTAATAATGAATAACTTTAACTCTGAACGCATGGCGATGGCAGCGGGCATGAATGGCGCAGCTAGAGTCTGTTTTGAAGAGGCGGTTGAATGGGCCAAACAACGGAAGACATTTGGCAAACGGTTAGCTGATCATCAAGTAATACGCCATAAAATCTCCGAAATGATGCGTAAGATTCAGGCAACCGATAGTTATCTACAGGCGGTGTCGCGACAGATTCAACTGGGCAACGAAGATGCCGCTTCGATTGCCTTACTTAAGGTTCAGTGCAGCCAGACCATGGAATTCTGCGCACGAGAAGCAATGCAGATAATGGGGGGTGTCAGCTATATGCGAGGTAACAGAGTAGAACGAATATACCGAGAAGTGAGGGTCAACGCTATTGGCGGTGGTTCTGAAGAAATTATGCGCGATTTGGCTGCACGCCAAATAGGCTTATAAAGATGAAGCTGTGGCATTGTCATAACGCGCGCTCGTTGCGGCCTTTGTGGGCAATGGAAGAGATGGGACTGGACTATGAGCTAGAACTACTGCCTTTTCCACCGCGGTTTTTCAAAAAAGAATTTTTGGCTGAGAATGTGCTCGGTACGGTGCCGTTTTTTAAAGATGGTGACCTTACAATGACGGAGTCGTCAGCAATTTGCCAGTACTTGGCCGACCGTTATCATGGTAACTGTTTTGCTATCGATAATAGTCACCCAGAATACGGTGATTATCTCAATTGGTTGCATCAAAGTGATGCAACCTTAACCTTTCCACAAACCATATATCTTCGATATACGAAACTTGAACCAGAGGAGCGGCGTCAGCCTCAGGTTGCTGAAGATTATCGTAAATGGTTTTTGGCGCGTTTACGGAGGCTAGATGCCCATATAAAAGATAAAGAGTATCTTTGCGATAACCGCTTTACCATCGCTGACATCGCTGTTGGCTATGCCTTATTTTTAGGAAAACTGCAGGGTATATCCGAGGGCTATAGTCCGCAAGTGTCTTTATATTTAGAACGTTTGATGCAACGACCCGCTTTTATCAAATCTGTGTCACTCAGTAGCGAAAAGTCACCGAGTCAGATCTGAGTCAACTATTAGTCATACCAAATCAGGGGGCTCTGCTCTCTAAGGAATTCCACCATGTTATATACCGAAGAACATAAAGCCATCGCCGCAACGGCCAATAAAGTTATTCAAAAAGAAATTAATCCGTATTGTGATCAATGGGAGGAAGAAGGCATCTTTCCTGCACGCGAGGTTTTTCAAAAGCTCGGTGAACTAGGTCTACTCGGAATAAATAAACCCACTCAATTTGGGGGTATGGGGTTGGACTATAGTTATCAGATTGCTTTCAGCGAGGCGCTAGGAAATATTGAAAGTGCGGGTGTGTCAATGGGTATAGGAGTGCAGGTCGATATGGCAACACCAGCCTTGGCCAAACATGGCAGCGATGAACTCAGAGAGGCATTTTTGAGGCCAGCGATTTCTGGCGACTCAGTGATGTCGATTGCTGTCAGTGAACCGGGTGCAGGCTCGGATGTTGCAAGCATTAAAACCGAAGCCCGAAAAGACGGTGATGACTATGTCATAAACGGTACAAAAATGTGGATTACAAATTCCACGCAAGCTGACGTGCTTTGTTTGCTGGCCAATACTAGCGACGATGCTATGCATAAAAATAAGTCTCTGATAATCGTCCCTACCGATACTCCTGGAGTATCGTTTTCAGAACGTCTTAATAAGTTAGGAATGCGTGCCTCAGACACTGCACAAGTCTTTCTAGATGAGGTCCGTGTACCACAATCAAACCGAATTGGATTGGAAGGACTGGGTTTTATGTATCAAATGGAACAATTTCAAGAAGAACGCTTATATGCTGCCGCGACTAATTTAAAAATGTTAGAGCGTTGTATTCAACAAACCATCGATTATGCTCGTGAGCGCAGAGCATTTGGTCAGTCGATTCTGGATAATCAGGTAGTGCGTTTTACCTTAGCCGAGCTTCAAACTGAAGTAGAGTTGCTGAGAACATTGGTGTATAGCGCTACGGAAGAATACGTCTCTGGGGTTGATGTTACAACCAAAGCATCTATGGCAAAACTGGTGGCTGGCCGACTTTCGCGTAAAGTGACGGATGCATGTTTGCAATATTTCGGAGGCATGGGTTTCATGTGGGACAATCCAGTTTCAAGGGCCTATCGAGATAGTCGCTTGGGTTCGATCGGCGGTGGCGCTGATGAAGTCATGCTTGAGATCATTTGTAAGAAAATGGGAACAGCACCCTCTTCAGGTCGTTAGCATTAAGGCAACTCATCAATTTTAATGTCAGCTGTAAAAACCAATCGTTGGAGAGTTCAAACGTCACGGCAAACTTTTCATTGCGCACTTGCTAGACTTTAGCCTCACTGCGTATCATGCATGCTACAAAAAGTTGTTATCTACGTCACGCCGTTGTTTTGGATGACGTGGATTGTTAGCTAGCTAATTAAAACCCTACACCAGAGAAAAAAATGCTTAGAAAACTCTTATTAATATCTTTTAGCGTCATGGTGACGAGCTCGCTAAGTGCAGCCGATCGAGTGACGGGCGAAACCTTTGCGCTCCGCTCACCGGTATTAGCGACAGAAGCCATGGCGGCCACCTCGCAACCTTTAGCCACTCAAGCGGCATTAGATATAATGCAACAGGGAGGAAATGCGATTGATGCGGCTATTGCCGCTAATGCTGTCCTGGGATTAGTTGAACCTACTGGAAATGGTATTGGTGGCGATCTCTACGCGATAGTTTGGGATGCAAAAAGTGAAAAATTATATGGTTTAAACGCATCTGGACGTTCACCTAAATCGCTAACTCGAGAATGGTTTATTGAGAACGGCCATACCAAAATTCCTTCCCATGGACCCTTACCGGTTTCGGTGCCTGGAGCGGTTGATGGTTGGTTTATGCTGCGCGATCGTTTTGGGAAATTGTCAATGGCCGAAAACTTAGCGCCCGCCATTAGTTATGCCGATAACGGCTTCCCAGTTAGTCAATTGATTGCTTACTACTGGAATAGGTCAGTACCGTTTTTAGAAAAGTGGCCGGGTTTTAGCGAACAGTTTACTATCGATGGTGAAGCACCAAAACATGGTGAGATATGGAAAAATCCAAATTTAGCTAACACCCTAAGAGCCATAGCTGAAGGCGGTCGTGATGAATTTTATAAAGGTGATACAGCGAAAGTGATCGCCAAGTTCATGCAGGACAATGGTGGTTTCCTAAATTATGAAGACCTGGCAAGCCACACCAGTAAATGGGTAGAACCCGTCAGTACAAACTACCGGGGTTATGATGTCTGGGAATTGCCGCCCAATAGCCAAGGTATTGCAGCCTTGCAAATTCTGAACATTGTAGAGCAATTCGACGTCGGCTCGATGGAGCTTGATTCAGCTGAATACATACACCTTTTTACCGAAGCAAAGAAAATAGCGTTTGAAGATCGGGCTAAATATTACGCAGACTCTGAGTTTAATAAGTTGCCGGTTAAAGAACTTATCTCTAAGAAATACGCTAAAAAGCGTGCCAAATTGTTAGATACCTCTAAAGCAGGTAAGGAGTTTGAACCCGGTGATGTAAAGCTTGAAAAGGGCGACACAATTTACCTAACAACCGCGGACTCTGAAGGCAATATGGTGTCTTTAATACAAAGTAATTTTCGTGGAATGGGGTCTGGCATGGCGCCACCAGGGCTTGGATTTATATTGCAGGATCGCGGTGAATTATTCACTTTGGAAGAAGGCCACTTTAATGTTTTCGAAGGCGGTAAGAGACCGTTTCAAACCATCATTCCAGCCTTTGTCACTAAAGATAAAAAACCCTGGATGAGCTTCGGTTTAATGGGAGGTGCAATGCAACCTCAAGGGCATGCTCAGATAATTATTAACATGATTGACTTTGGGATGGATGTACAGGCAGCGGGTGATGCACCACGTATACACCACACTGGTTCGTCAACACCTACCGGACAGTATATGACTGACGGAGGTATATTGAATTTAGAAACCGGGTTTTCTTACGATACGATTAGACAGCTAATGCGTATGGGGCACAAAATTCAATTTGCCAATGGGCCTTATGGTGGTTATCAAGCGATTCAGCGTGCCGAAAACGGTGTGTATTGGGGGGCGACTGAATCACGTAAAGATGGCCATGCTGCCGGCTACTAGTTGTCGGTTATGTCCATCAAATTGAGCATTATCGACAAAATGGACACGTTTACTTAACCGTAAATTATTAATGACTTCGTTTCCCACGGCACTCTATCAATGTACCCAAGTCAAGGCCTTGGATAAGGCGGCGATCGAAATACAGGGAGTTAGTGGATTCGAATTAATGCAACGTGCCGGACAGCGGGCATTCGACCTGCTGCGCGACACATGGCCTCAGCTCGAACAAATCACTGTGTTCTGTGGCGCTGGAAATAATGCAGGCGATGGCTATGTCATCGCTGCATTAGCTGCGCAAGCTGGTCTCGAAACTCAAGTGTTAACTCTCACAGATCCTCGGCGTTTAGCTGGTGATGCGCGCACAGCGTATGAACTGGTCGAGTCGTTATCCGTTTCAATAAACGACTACTTACCAAATCAGAGCCCCATAACCGGAGTGGTAGTCGACGCAATGCTCGGAATTGGTATAAAAGATAACGTTCGGGATGCATTCTCTGTTGCAATAGACAATATTAATGCCTCTAAGCGACCCGTGTTAGCGATCGATATTCCAAGTGGGGTCTGCGGTGATACTGGAAGAGTGCTTGGAAACGCTGTAAAAGCAGATACAACGATTACGTTTATCGGTTTGAAACGAGGCATGTTCACCGCACAGGCTCGTAATTATAGTGGCGATATTGTGTATGCCGACCTCGGCGTCAATCATGAGGTATTTGACACTCAAGTCCCCAGTTGTGAACGCTTAAGTTATACCTTGCCTTTGCTCCCAGGCAGAGCACCTGACTCACACAAAGGCTTGTTTGGCCAGGCATTAGTAGTTGGCGGCGATAAACGCTATGGCGGAGCCGCGATAATGGCGGCCGAGGCATCAATGCGATCGGGAGCGGGACTCGTTAGCTTAGCCACTCGATCGGAACACGTGAGCGCAGCCTTGGCGCGTAGACCTGAATTAATGGTAGGCGCGGTTGAATCCGCACATCATCTTGACTCCTTTCTTACACAAGCACAGATCATCATACTTGGGCCGGGACTAGGCCAGACATCTTGGTCAAATGAATTGTTCGAGCGTGTTCTGAAGACTCGCGGCAAGATGTTAATTGATGCGGATGGCTTGAATATACTTGCTAGCAAGAGCCAAGATTTTGCACCGAGGGATAATTGGGTACTCACACCTCACCCGGCTGAGGCAGCTCGTCTGCTTGGCACGAGCACAGCGGCAATTCAGGCAGATCGCTTTTCAGCCGCGATGGCTTTGCGTGAAAAATTTGGCGGAGTAATCGTTCTAAAGGGAGCTGGCACCATAATCGCTGATCATCGAGGTTTGTCACTGTGTTCTGCAGGTAACCCGAGTATGTCAACCGCCGGAATGGGGGATGTTTTATCCGGAATTATTGGTGGTTTATTAGCGCAAGGGCTGTCACTCAGCGAGGCTGCGAAGCGAGGTGTCTGGGCGCATGCCACAGCCGCCGATTCGATTAGAGATTCTCAAGGCAAGCACATGCTGGCAACCGATATTTATTCGGGTTTAAACGCACTTTGGTAACAAATATGGAGAGATCCATGCGATTTATGTTAAGTAATCAGATGTGTATAGATCGTTACCTTAGTTAGGTTGGTGTCGTACACAGTCAAACTCAATCATGTCTGGCGTCAACCTCTTAGACGCGCGGAATAGAAACTAGATCGCTGTTAATTATGTTTCTGTCATTCTGCACGTGTTAAATTCAAAATAATAGCTAACTGGCTTATCGCCTGTTTAGTAAATTGAAGATAAAAGTAAACGAGAGAGACTGTTATGAAATTTAGTAAATTCAAATTAGGCTTAGTGCCGAGTGCGGTTGCGCTTGCATTAATACCAAGTTTATCCAGCGCACAGCAACAGCTGGAAGAAATAGTGGTTACCGCCACCAAGCGGTCACAAGCGATTCAGGATGTGCCGTTTTCCATTAATGCGCAAACTCAACGAGATATTGAGCGCGCAGGCGCGACGAGTCTTGAAGAGATTTCACGCAATGTGTCAGGCCTGTCGATTCAAAATTTAGGGCCAGGACAAAGCCAAGTTGCAATTCGAGGTGTGTCTGCTGGTCAAATTGTGCGAGACCAACCAGGTGTGAAAGAACAGGTTGGTATTTATGTTGATGAATCGGTTATTTCGCTTTCGTTGTTTACCCCTGATTTAGATTTCTATGACCTTAATCGAGTGGAGACATTGCGAGGCCCCCAGGGCACATTATTCGGTTCTGGATCGATCGGTGGGACCATTCGTTATATTACCAATCAGCCTGATTTTGAAGAGGCCTCCGGTGGTTTTGAATTTAACATCAATTCACTCAGTGATGGTGAAACTGGCGGTCATGCTAAAGGGTTTATTAATGCGCCATTTGCTGATGGTAAGGCGGCGTTTCGAGGCACTGTATATCATACTGAGTACGCCGGTTTTATCGATGCATTTGGCCCAGCTGCGGGTGAGGACGTAAACAGTGGTTCGCGAACCGGTGGTCGCTTCGCAATCAGTTATCAACCAAACGAACGATTTTCGATTACGCCAAGGCTAATTATTCAAAATATTGAAACAGATGGTAATAACCGATCTGAGGTATTTAATTTTCTCGGCGCGGCCGTGGGCGTTCAACTAGGTGAACGTGAGCAGTTTCTATTACAACGTGAAGCCTTCGAAGACGATACTCTAATCGCTGATTTGACAGCAACATACAGTTTTAATGGTTTTGACCTCACATCAATAACCTCGTTTACGGATCGGGAGATTTTGGTCAGTCGTGATGCCAGCGCGTTAACGCACAGTGTATCCGAGGATTTTGGTCTAGACCCACAAGTTAACGCTATCCCCTCTAATTTGCGAGATACGACTGATATCAGTCAAATAACGCAAGAACTTAGGTTTAGCTCAAACGGAGAAGGCCCACTTTCTTGGGTTGCCGGTGTGTTCTATTCTGATATTGAACGAGACTATGCACAGCGCTTACCAACACCAGGGTTTGATGCCTTTTTCGATGCATCAAATTTTTCACAAAACGTGGTCGGCGCAACATCGGCTCAAGTCGCCAATGGATTTCCTCTGAACTCACCGTTCAATTCTGATATACCATTTGATCTGGAGCAGATAAGTGTGTTCGGCGAACTGAGTTATGATTTGAATGATCGCACTCAAGTGACTATTGGTGGTCGTTTCTATGATTACGATGAGTCTCGAACGATTAGCCAAGGTGGTATTTTCAGTAGTGGCGCGACTGACGTTTTGGATGAAACATCTTCCGACGGTTTCAATCCTCGTGTCTTAATTAGCTACGATGCGAACGAAAGAATCACCTATAACGCTCAAATCTCTCAAGGCTTTAGACTCGGTGGTGTTAATGACCCACTTAACGTTAATTTATGTAACGATCAAGACCGAGCGATTTTCGGTGGTTTCCAAAGTTTTGACGATGAAAGTTTGATCAATTATGAATTGGGGGTAAAGGGCAACTATGGCTACCTCAGCTTTAATGCCGCGGCTTATTATTCCGATATCTCAGATTTGCAAGTAACGCTGGATGCGGGTACATGCTCCTCGCGAGTATCGTTTAATGTGGCGGATGCACATACGGCTGGAGTCGAATTTGAATTGAAGGCTAAGCCAAACGATCGTTGGGATTTCAGTGTTGCTGCGAGCGTTTTGGAAGCAGAGTTTGATACAACAGTGGTAGATGGTTCAGGTGCAGTTGTAGGTGGTGTGCAAGACGGTAACCGATTGGCGTCCGTGCCTGAGTTTTCGGCGGCGGCCTCGGCGGCGTATACCATCCCATCTCGATTGTTTGGTACCGATGGCGAGCTGTATTTTTCTTCAAGTATTCAGCTGGTCGGCGACCGCATCACTCAACCAAGTGACCAGGTCGATGGCGCAGGGGTGTTTAACCCCGGCCTTGCATTCGGGCAATTAAGTGGTAATGAAGTGATCAAC
This sequence comes from Arenicella sp., assembly GCA_965230315.1. GTDB lineage: Bacteria > Pseudomonadota > Gammaproteobacteria > Arenicellales > Arenicellaceae > Arenicella. The sequence continues at coordinate 637,594 of CBDDKT010000002.1, read as the reverse complement.
GTTGATCTTGAGCTACCCGATTACGAGGTGGTAAACGCTAATGTGGGTTTTGATGCCGAAGACTGGAGTTTAGTACTCTACATCAGTAATCTATTCGATGAAAATGCGCTTCTGTCATTTGATCGAGAGCGGGGCGGACGAGCGAGAACGGCGTTTCGTACTAACCAACCAAGAACAGTCGGTGTTACCTACAGAAAAAATTTCTAATCTCTAAACACTGTTAACTGAATACGGGTGATGGTTTTCCAACACCCGTATTTTTCATGCTCATTATAAGAGTAATCGTATGTTGTTCTAAGAAAAGAAAAAATCCGAAACTACCACTGTTTGCAGAGAGAGGTTTCTTGTGTGAGTGGTGTGCTACTTAGCGCTTAGCTGTTTGAATAGTGCGGAAGCAAAAGATTCTCCACGGTCGCCAAAATCATCACCAAATTCTTCGGTTGGCTTGCTCGCGAGAAACGCTTCTTTACTCATTTGATTTGCGATCGCATTCTCCACCTTTGTTTTTAGGCGTTTAAGCATCGCCAGTGTTTTTTCTACACCTGCTTTGTTCGAAAGCGCGCCATGGCCCGGAATAATTATGGTGTCATCGTCGCTCATTCCGATTAGTTTTTCGAAAGCGCTTATGACCCCGTCAAGCGTGCCACCTGACGAGGTATCTATAAATAAATACGAGTTGGAAATATAAACATCGCCTGTATGAATCACGTTTGCTTGTTTAAAATGTACGAAGGCATCTGTATCGGTGTGTGCATTAGGAATGTGTATTAACTCAACCGTAAGTTGATTGAAATGTACCGCCGCGGCGTCGTTAAATGTGATCACCGGCAGAGCTTCCTTCGGCGAAGCCGGAACCTGCATATCAAACGCTTCGATTACTTGGTCGGTTGACATACGTTCACGAGTATTATCGTGTGCAATAATCGTTTTCCCTTGATTGCCATAGTGTTGATTGCCACCGGTATGGTCAAAATGCCAATGAGTATTCAGTACATAGTGCACACCCTTATCGCTTAGCTTGGCAATCGCAGCATCGATTTTATCGGTCATTTCAGCAAACTGGTCGTCGACAATTAGGACGCCATCTTCGCCTGTAGACACGGCGATATTGCCGCCAGCGCCCTTAAACATATACAAACCATTGCGAAGTTCGGTGGTTTCAATCTCAACCTTGTCGAAGTTTCTTTGTGCAAAAGAAGGCGCAGTTACAGCCAAGATGAATGAGGTGAGCAATAATGATGTGTATTTGTTCATGGTGATCTCTAGGTTAGGTTTAGTGAGTATAGGCGGCGTATCACACACACTAGCTGCATACATTAGGTGTTATCTATGCGCGCTACATAAGGTTCGGTAGAAACATCACTAATGCGGGTATATAAGTCACAATCAGCAAAGCGGATAAAAGGGCGATCAGAAATGGCCAAATCTCACGCATAAAAGCACTGACAGGCACCTTGGTTACAGAGCAAGTTGTGAACATCATTGAACCAAACGGCGGTGTTACGCCGCCAATCATGATATTCACAATCATAATCATGCCAAAGTGAATCGGATCAATACCAAGTTGTGTTGCAACCGGAACTAGTAATGGCGCGATAATAATTAAGGCCGCGCCGCCTTCGATAAACATACCAATCGCCAGAAGAAATACGTTTATCACCGCCAGCATGAGGTACTTATTCGAAGTGAATTCTAACAATAATGCCGTTAGCTCCTGGGGTATGCGTTCCCAATTCAGATAGTAACCAAACACCGAGGCTGAAACGATAATCAAAACCACTGTGCCTGTGCCATAAATCGTGTCTAGTAATATTGGTTTGATATGATGCGCGCCCAATTCGCGGTAGACGAATACGCCAATTAAAATTGAGGCAAGTACAGCCATCGCACCAGCTTCTGTTGGCGTGAATAGACCAAATCGTAAGCCTAAAATAATCCCAAACGGCAATGACAAGGCCCATATAGATTCCTTCAATTGTGAACCTATTTCCAACCAGCCAGCTCGTTTATCTCGAGTAGGTTTGTATTTGCGTTTTCTTGAAATAAGCGTCACCGTCAGCATCAGGGCTGTCGCCATTATTAAGCCCGGCACATAGCCTGCGACAAAAATTTTGGCAACCGATACTTGTGCGATCAGGGCGTAAATAATTAATACGATTCCCGGGGGAATGACAGGAGATATAGCTGAAGAAGCCGCGGTAATTGCCGCAGAGAATTCCCTGCTGTATCCGCGCTTCTCCATTTGCGGAACGAGTATCTTACTTTGCATTGCCGCATCGGCATTGGCGGAACCAGAGACACCACCCATAAATGTACTTAGGGCCACATTTACTTGTGCCATGCCCCCGGTGAGATGCCCCGTTAACACTTCAGCCATTTGCATTAGCCGCGCGCTAATACCCGAATAGTTCATTACTGAACCGGCCATAACGAAAAACGGAATCGCGAGCAATGGAAATGAGGCCGCAGAGGTAATAAATTTCTGAAGCACCAAATCTGGCGGCATGCCTGCGTCAAAAAAGGCAAAATAGAAAATAGAGGCGCCGAACAAAGCATAGGCAATCGGAATGCCTGAAAAATAAAGTAAGAATAAAATTAGGATGGGCAGATATATCATTTCAACGCGCCCTCACTGAAATAGTGCTTGGTATCCCTAATGATAAACCGCAGGGTATGAAAGGTGATCAAACCAAAACCAACGATTAAGGCTGAATTCATAATTGCTGAACTCACACCTAAAACAGCTGTTGGTTTAACCCACGCAATTTTGGTAAAGATAATCGCAATGTAAAAAATATACCCATTTAAGGCCAACAAAATAAGCTGAACGACATAGCGAATAAAGCGTTCAATTTTGGGCGGCGTTTTGTTAATCAGAAGGTCTATACCCATATCCATTTTATGTTTATAGGTCGCACTTGCACCTATAAATACGCACCAGACAAAACATATAGTAGCGACTTCCTCAGCCCAGAAAATCGAATAGTTGAATAGATAACGTAGAAATACGTTTATGATAACCAACGCAATCATTGTCACTAAGAATGCTGCGCAAAGCAGCTCCTCAAAGTGATTTATTAATCGTTTAATGGAGAGCTTCATTTCGCAGCCTCGGTTCTAATTTTTTCGAGCTCAGCTTGAATCTGATCATACATTTCTATCGTTACGCCGGGCAGTTCTCCATCGTAGAGTTTCAGTGTTCTACTTTCGAAGGCTGCTCGGTCAATTTGATTAAAACTCACACCATTAGATTCTAAATCACGTATTACTTGAGCATGTTTGCCTTTCAATGCCTTAATCATCTGATCGGCTTCATAGCTAAATTCGTGTTCGATGATTTGCTGGTATTTTTTTGGGATCTTAGCCCAGACATCGGTTGATATATACACACCGCAAGTACCCAAAAAATGATTTGTAAAGGCCACATTTTGTTTGCCAGTTTCATAAACTTTGGTACCCAAATTAGTGAATTCAGAACCCTCAAGTCCATCGACTACGCCTTGTTGCAGTGCACTGAAGGTTTCACCCCAGGGCAGAGGTGTTGCAGTAGCCCCCATTGCGTTGAGAGTTTTAATAAATAGTTTGCTGCCGGGTGTTCTAAGTTTCACGCCGGCAAGGTCTTCTGGTGTTTTCACCACCTTATCGGTGATAAGGTTACGAAAACCAAAAATATACTGCAGAGAAAGCACCTTAATCCCTTTCTCTTCGACTTTCTTGAGCCAGCCTTGTACCAGTGGTGTTTTCACTAGCTCGGTGTATTCATCATAATTGTTATACAACATTGGACCGACGAGAGCGGTGAACTCAGGAACATAATCACCAATATAGGATGGGTCTTCCACTGAAATAAAATGTGCCCCGCGAACCACCATTTCTACTCCGTCTTTGTAGGTGGCTATCTGGCCACCAGGGTAGGTAAGCACCCTTACGGCGCCGTTGGTTTTAGTATTGATGCGTTCAGCGACCAGCTCGACAGATTGAGCTAGCTCTTCATTAACATTGAAGACATGGCTCAACCTGAGTGTGATATTAAAGTCTTCATCTGTTCTATCTCGCTCGCAACTAGTCAGAAAAACCAACGAGGCTAGAATGGCGATAATGGCTAGAGACTTATTGTTTTTCTTCATTAGATAGTCAAAGGCGTGAGATCTTAATTACCATAACAAAAACCTGCTATTAGCGACACAAATCATACGTTATAAACGTTTCGTGTCATGTTCTACCTCGAACTTTATCGTGAAAAAACAGTGTTACTGTGGGGCATCAGGCTAAATGTTCGCGCGTTTTTAAGGATAACAATTCCTGTATTGGAGCTTACTTAGTTAAAAAGCGGTACAAAATACGAAACTTTTGGAAATATTTTAACGGAAAATTAACGGTAGATATCTAAAGTGGCGCAGATCGCTGATAGTACGACTGATTAATAAATCTAGTTGACAAGATTGTACCAAGCTTAGCGATTTGGAAATACAAGTAGGCCTCGTCAACGTATATTGGGCCAATTGTAAGTGATGGCAATTATACGGAGCTTTTGCATGCAAACTGTTGGTGACACGGAAAGTAACCCCATTAATAAAATTGACACAAATAAAACTCAATCGGTCCCTGAACCAACTCAACAATCAACCCAACAACCAAATCCCCAAATAGAACTGCCTAAGGGCGGTGGTGCGATCAGAGGTATTTCTGAGAAGTTCTCAGCAAACCCAATAACGGGAACCTCATCGCTAAGCATCCCATTACCCATATCGCCAGCAAGAGGTTTTCAACCAGAATTAACGCTCGCATATGATTCGGGTAGGGGGAATAGCGCATATGGTTTAGGTTGGGATATCGATGTTGCGTCGATTGTACGAAAAACAGATAAGGGTTTACCAACGTATGATGATCGCAGCGATAAGGACACGTTTAGCTTGTCGGGTGCCGAAGATCTTGTGCCGTTTTTGTCTGACCTTAACGGCCGCTGGACTGAAACGATCAATAACATCGAGCTGCAAGGTAAAACCTGGCAAGTCAAACTGTATCGACCACGTATTGAGGGCAGCTTTAGTAAGATCGAACGCTGGCTAGATCCAGAAACTAACATTATTTGGTGGCGAACCGTATCAACCGCAAACGTGACCACTGTTTATGGGTTTAATGAACAAGCCTGTGTTTACCAACCTAATAATAGAGCCAAGACGTTCCGCTGGATGATTGACTTTGTTTATGACGATAAGGGCCACTTTACCCAATATTGCTATAAGCGAGAAAATCATGTCGGCGTGCCTTTTGAGCAGGCGTGCGAACAGCATCGAAAAGGCGAAGACTTCGCGCAGCTCTATTTGAAGAAAGTTCTCTACGGTATAAAAAATTCCAGGTTCAAATCTGGCTACAGCGACGCAGACCTATATCGCCAAGCGTTTCACGATAGAGCACGAGATTTTCATTTTCAAACCGTGTTTGATTACGGAGATCACTCCGAAGGTTCAACGTCACCAACGGCGGATGTTGATCATTGGCCCGCGCGCAAAGATGCTTTTTCAAACTACAAAGCTGGTTTCGAAATCAGGACATATCGGCGCTGTCGGCGAGTGATGCTGTTTCACGATTTTCCTGAATTAGGTAATCATCCTGAGTTAATCAATAGTCTGAACTTCGAGGTAAAGGAGCTTGATGGCGGTTTCAGCTTTCTTTCATCTGTTCACTCAACCGGCTATAAGCGAGACGGTAATGGCGTAATGCAGCACATTGATATGCCAAAAATGGAGTTTGAGTATCAACGCCATAGTTGGAATAAAAAATTGCACACCGTTGACCCTCAAAGCTTAGAGAACATTCCAGCGGGCGTCGACGGACAGAATTATCAATGGGTGGATTTATACAATGAAGGCTTAAGCGGCGTACTAACCGAGCAAGCTGGTGCGCTCTATTATAAGCAAAATCTAGGTGCAGCTACTTTTGCGAGGGCCGAACCGTTATCGGTATCACCCTCGCTCAAAGGGTTTGCCAATGGGTGGACCTTTCAGGATCTTGAAGCCAATGGTATTAAGTCGCTGGTTTCAAGCAATGGCACCGCAAGAGGCTATTATGATTTTGATGGCGAACAACATTGGCAAAATTTTATGCCATTTAAGCAGGTGCCAAATATAGCGTTTGATGATCCTAATCTTAAAATTATAGACCTCAACGGAGACGGTCGGGCCGACATACTGATCACCGAAGAATCTGGATTGCGCTGGTATCCATCTGAAGGTAAAAACGGATTCAGTCAAGCAGAGTTTTCAATGCAACCCGATGGCGCAGCCGAGATTATCTTTGCCAATCAGTCTGAATCGATATTTACTGCCGATATGACTGGTGACGGTCTGACTGATATCGTGCGTATCCGAAATGGCTGTGTCGAATATTGGCCAAACAAAGGGTTTGGTAACTTTGGTAAAAAAGTGACCATGTCGGATGCGCCTAATTTTAATCACCCCGACTTGTTTACAGATGGGCATATCCGATTAGCCGATCTAGACGGTTCAGGTACTAACGATATTATATACCTTGGTAAAAATGAATTTCGCTACTGGTTAAACAATAGTGGGAATAGCTGGAGCGCCGAGTATGAAACGGTAAATCCGTTTCCTGAAATCGATAACTTGAGCACCATTTCGGTGATGGACTTATTGGGCACAGGCACCGCTTGCGTGGTTTGGAGTACCAGCCTGCCAGGACATAAAGATCATTGCGTTCGTTATATCGATCTAATGGCCAGCCAAAAACCACATCTACTGAAAAGTTACAAAAACGGCTTCGGTAAAACAACAAACTTCGAATACACACCGTCCACTCAATTTTACCTGGCTGATAAGGCAAACGGAGAGCCATGGATAACCAAGCTGCACTTTCCGGTACATTGTCTCAGCAAAGTAGAAAGTATCGACCACATAAGCGGCGCTCGATTTGCAAGTTCGTACTCCTACCATCATGGCTATTATGATCATGCGGACCGAGAGTTTCGTGGTTTCGGGCGGGTAGATCAAATTGATACCGAAGACTTCGAGCACTTTGTAAAAAGCGGCGCCAGCAATGTGCAGGAAAGAGTGCTGCATCAGTCGCCTGTACTAACAAAAACATGGTTTCATAATGGTGCGTATTTAGATCAACAACGAATTGTTACGCAATATCAGACGGAGTATTTTCAACATGACAATGTTGCCAAATACTCCCTGAGTAAGCCAGAACTGCCGAGCGATTTAGACCCTATCGAATGGCGAGAAGCGATGCGCGCCTGCAAAGGCATGGCGTTGAGAACAGAAACCTATGGTCTTGATGGTACAGACAGTCAAGATATCCCATTTAGTGTCAGTTACAACACCTGCACCATACGTCGGATTCAGCCAAAGAAAGAAAACAAATACACTGTGTTTCAGGTTCTTAACACCGAAACTATGTCACTCACATTAGACCGCAAACCAGACGATCCGCGCATTAGTCACAAATTGTTATTGGAAACGAATGAATATGGCCAACCAATTCTATCGGCACTCATAAGTTATGGTCGAAAACCGACAGGCTTAGCTAACCCTGTTTCCGAACAGCAAGAGAAAACACACTGTGTGATTTCTCGGGCCGAGTACACTAACGATCTGGCTTTATTTGGTGACCATGGCTTCGACCAATTCGATGACGTATTTCGAGCCCAAACCGCCTGGAAAAACAGCACCTTCGAGTACGGTATTGATGAATGGCAATGGAACGACGGCGCAATTAATAAGGCTGCTCTGCGCGAAGAAGTGTCCTCATTAAGCCCCGTAGAATATCTAAGGGTATTGGAAGACGGAACTCAGTTATCGTTCGCACGAGCAGGCGAACTTCGTGTGCTGAGCTGTTCGCAAAGTCGCTTTGCAAATCAAAACTTAAACGCTGGCTTGCCCTTTGGTGAAATGAGTCGTCACGGAATAGGGTGGGACAGTTTTCAATTGGCATTTACGCCGACGCTGATTTCCAACGTCTATCAAGACAAAGTGGACAACGGTTCACTCGAGGGCGGCTATATTGATATTAATCAAGATGGAAACTGGTGGGCGCCGTCCGGAACACCGATATTTCATCGACCCGATCGAATACAGCACGCTCGAGATCGTTTCTTTTTGCCCTGGGGCAGTAAAGATGCGTTTGGTGCTGCGTATTGGTCACACATGGATCCGTATTCGATGTTGCCAATCCGTAGCGCGCTTAGTCGAATTGGCTTCGATAACGATGGTGATTCATACCTTGAATTAAATGAATCTATAGCGATAAACGACTACCGTACACTTACGCCGAAATACTCACGCGACGTTAATCATAACTGGAGCGCAGTCGAAGTCGACGCGGCAGGGGTCGTTATTAAGTCAGCAATAATGGGCAAGGTCGCTGGCACTACTCCCGATTCACCACCCAGTGATACAGCGATAAGCGAAGGCGATAATTTGGCGAACCCCTCAGCTGAAATGAGTTACGGGTTTTATGATGAAAGTTCAAATACACCAGCCTGGGTAAAGAGTAAGACCTATACCAAACACTATTTTCACACTGAACCTCCGATAGAGCGCCAGCGCTTAACAAGCCGGTTGGATTTCAGCGAACAAATAGAGTATTCAGACGGTGGCGGAAACGTTGTCATGAGTAAAGTTCAAACCACTCCCGGTGTTGCTAACGTCATGGATAACGATGGCAATCTGGTCGAAGTTGACACTCGGGAGCGCGAAGATACCTCGCGATGGATTGGCAATGGGCGCACAATCATCAATAACAAAGGCAACCCAGTTAAGCAGTATGAGCCATATTTCAGTGCAACGCCGGCCTATGAGGACGCCGCTGAGTTAGTTGAAACGGGTATTTCGCCAATCTTGTTTTACGATGCAGCAGGTCGAAATACGTGCAAACTGAACCCAAATAAGACGTACGAGAAAGTAGTGTTTGACGCATGGACGCAGCAATCATGGGATGCCAACGATACCTTATATCTGCTTCAAGATGATGGCACTGAAGCCTATGATTTTAAATTCGATCCTGATGTCGGGCATATCTTTACCCATCTGGATATCGATGAATATTCTCCTGGCTGGTTCGAACAAAGAATGTCAGGCTCGCTGGGCCCAGAGGAGCAGCGAGCCGCGGTAATTACCAAACCTCATGTTGCAACTCCTTCAATCGCGTACTTAGATTCAATCGGAAGAACGATTTATACGGAAAGTCACAATCGCTACGAATCTGATCAAGGCGATGGTTCAATGGTTGATGAAAAATATGCCAGCGAAACCGAACTCGATATTGAAGGCAACATGTTGTCAGTGACCGATGCTCGAGGCAATAAGGTGATGGCATATAAATACAATATGCTACCGCCAGCCGACGAAGAAACTCCAAAGCCTGCACTTTATCAAGACAGTATGGACGGGGGTGAAAAATGGAACATTCCCGACAGCCAAGGTAAGGCGTTAAAGAGTTGGGACAGTCGCGATCATGTGTTTGAATATCGCTACGATGGCTTGCTTCGACCGCTTGAAAGTTGGTTGATGGAAGAGGGCATCTCTGTACGAATAAGCTTAAGTGAATATGTCGATAGCGATCATCAAAATTATGACGTGTACCGAGCGACAAATCGATTAGCGTCGGTGGTTACAAGTTATGATCAGTCTGGCCGAAGCGCAGTGGATGTCGTCGATTTTAAAGGTAATGCACTACAGCTTAGTAAGACCTTCGCACTCAATTATAAAACCACCATTGATTGGGGCAACGATCTTGATTCCCAACTTGAGAACGATACTTATAAAAGCAAAAGTACGTTTGATGCACTAAACCGAGTCATTCTGGCAACATCGCCTCACCTATCAGAAGAAACCGCCAGCAATACAAAACCGAGGTACAACGAAGCGGGTGCGCTCGATACCATGAACGTATCGGTGCGAGGTGCTAATGATGATGCCTATGTGCAAGACATCGAATACGATGCTAAGGGGCAGCGGCAATTTATTCGTTACGGTAACGGTGTTCAAACGCGTTACGAATATGAGCCCGATACCTATTTGTTAAAACGTTGTGTGTCGAGTAAGGGCAGTACCGTTCTTCAAGATTTAAAGTATTACTACGACCCTGTAGGCAATATCTCTGAAATCAACGATTTTGCACACGCTCCTGTGCATTTTAATAATGCCGACGTTCGTGCGCATAACAGCTATAAATACGATGCGCTGTACCGCTTGCTTGAAGCGTCAGGCAGAGAGCATGCCACGCAAGCTCACATCCCAATACCCGGTACAGGCTGGGATCGAATCAGTTCAAACAATCGGCAAGCACTGCAGCGATATATTCAATCGTATCAATACGATAGTGTTGGAAACATCCAACAGATGAGACATCGTCGACCCAATGTAAGCAATACCGGTTGGACGCGTCAATACCAATATGCCGCAGACAGTAATCGCTTACTGGCCACAACGCTCGGCAGCCGAGACATGCCATTTGACGAAACCTATTCTTACAATAGTCACGGCAGCATTACCTCTATGAATCATTTGCATGCAATGCAGTGGGATTTCAAAGAACAACTTAAGCATGTTGAATTTGGCGACCAAAACGAGGCCCACTATGTTTACGACGCAGACGGACAACGCTCCCGCAAAGTGATCGAACGAGCAGGGCAAAAAGTCAAAGAAAGGCTCTACATCGGTGGCTGGGAGGTGTATCGAGAATACACAAACAACAATCTAAGCCTCGAACGCGAGTCCCTGCACGTGATGGATGATCAACAACGGATTGCGTTGCTGGAAACTAAAACCGTCGATAGCACCTCTATATCAGAACCTAACATGGTTGTACGTTACCAACTCTCAAATCATTTAGGGTCTGCGTCCATTGAGCTTAGTGAAACCGCCGATGTGATCAGCTATGAAGAATTTCACCCTTATGGGACGACTGCTTACCATTCTGGAGTGAGCGACAGCGAAGTAAGTGCTAAAAGGTATCGTTATACAGGGAAGGAGAGGGATGAGGAGACAGGGTTTTCATATCATGGTGCTCGGTATTTATGCCCCTATATCGGAAGGTGGATAAACGCAGACCCTATAGGCATAGCTGATGGAATAAATGTATATGGGTATGTTTCTAATAAACCTGTTCGAATGGTAGATGAAAACGGAATGGCAGAGGCTGATACCTCAAATGTGAGCTATGGTGAACTCATACCTATAAACGATAAATTGGAGAAAATCGTTAATTTATATATTGAGACTGGGCGTGACATAGCGGGAATCGAAAAAGGTAAGGAGATAACGCCTGATCAGCGCAGAATGTTAGTCGATTTTGTTTCAAGATTAGGTATGCCAAGGGGAGCAGGCAAGCTAGCGTCTTTAAAGGCTATAGTGACTCAGGATGCATCTCCAAATAAATCAAAGATTGAAAAGTTGTCAGTCACTCATTTCGATACTAAGGAGGCTGGCTTTAAATATGGTGACCCTAGCAAAGGCTATGTAGAAGGAAGTCCCGATGCTGTGAGGCATGGTGGAGCATGGATGTTTACCAGACAGGCAATTAATCCTTCTGTTGTATTTGAATACACTCATTCAGATAGTGGAACTACTTCAGAAATTCCAATAGGCACGGATAAGCTTGGGCATTTCTTCGCACAGGGATATGAATACTTTGATATTGGGTTTGGTAAGGCAAATGGAAGTCAGCTTGCAGAAGCTTACGGTAGATCTTCTGAGGAAGGGAAATTTGGATTACTAACTACAGGGGTTTATTCAAACGCAGATTTAGTTGCAAATTCAGCAGGAGCTTCGTTTTATTCAGACCTATATTCAGATCCGTTTATGACCTTCCAAACAAATGACTATTTATCGCCAGAATGGAATGAAGATGTGAATCCCAACTACTATTCAAAAAATATGTCTAGATTACTGTTAGAAAACTCCAATAATCCAGAGCTGCTTAGCTTGTTCGACCAGTATAAATCGATTAGTGATCAATATTTCAAAAGCGGATCTAAATCAGAATCTCTGCGAACAGAAGCTGAAAGCATTCAGGAACAAATAATTGAATTAGTAATTAGTAACCAAGGCACACAACCTCAAGGACTAAGTGATCGATTCAAGAACTGGTGATTTTTAGTTCGATGGTTTGAGCGCATGAATGAGAAAAGGGTCGGAGCAAATTCACGCGAGCTGTAAACCATACATGTAAAGAGCTGATAAAAGTGAGGTATGAGTAAACCGAAAGGTATTTATATCAGTTATTAAAGGAACGGTTTTTGTTCTTACTTAATAAGTAGCTTTTTAAGAAAGGGCGGAACAGGGAACAGAAAATATAACTATCTAACAAAAAGCAGTAGAACATTTGCGTACACAAAGGAATTAGGAGTAAGAAATGAAAATTGAAATCAGACTGATAGATGAGAAAGAAGCATCGGTTAAAGGAGCCATTCTTAGAATTCATCTGGTTAACAAGGACGGTACTAGCCAAATGCTGGCGCCTATGAAGTCGAATGTGCGAGGCGAGGTGCCGCCTTCTTCAATGTCGCCGGATAGTGTCAAGTTACTCAATTTTGCTAAGAGTAAATATCAAATCGAACAGGGTGGTAAATATACGCCTTGGATGCAGCTCAAACGGCCTAATTCTGTTGGTAAAGAGCTCCTGAAATGGACGTTAATTGCGAAGAATTTGGGAAAAGGTAAAAAGGAAGAACCCAGCCTTCGAACGACGGGGCAAATACTCCAAATCAATCTACAAGACATAAAAGGCAACCCTCTGAAAAACGTGTCTGCAAGACTGGAACTCAAAACCGTTAAAGGCAAAAGGCTGGAAGCAAAAGTTTCAAAATCGAATAGCAAAGGGTTTGCACAATTCAATATCGCGCACGCCGCAAAATCGGTTGACTGGGCATCAGCTGATATTACTGCAACGGTCGCTAAGAGGGAGTATAAATTAGAGACCTTGCAAGGACCTGAAAATACGGCCGAAGGTTTGATTGCAATCGCTAATTTGGCGCCGGTCGAAGTCAAGCCGACGCCTCCAGCACCTCCCACACCGTCACCCGATATAGGAGACAGCAAAGCAAAAATACTCAGACTTACGGTCGAAGATGAAAAGCGAAACCGGCTAAAAAAGGTGCCAATAACGCTGACCTTGAAGACACTTGAAGGAGAATCTCTAGAGCAACAAGTTGTCACATCAAATAATAGTGGCCAGGTTGATTTTGAACTCAAATTGCCGCCATCAAAGATCGATTGGCCGTCGTCAACCATTTCAGCATCGTCGGAGCAATTTAACTATACGTTATCGGATATTGGCGGATTTAAGGAGACTAAGCAGGGCTGGGTTGCAAACGTTATTCTTAAAGTCGTGGGCGAGCCACCAACACCCCCTAAACCAGGAAAAATAGACTGGACCAATGGCGCAGAAAGCGGTAGCCACGCAGTACATGGGATAATCACCGGTAACGGAGGCAAACCGAGCACCAATATTACGATCGCAGTTAATATTAGCGAGTTAGGGAAAGGCACCGAGGAACTTGGAAAAGTTCGTACCGGGAAGAACGGCCGATATCGGTTTTACTACACTCCACGGAAGGGACGTCGCGCCGAAAACCTGTTAATCAAAGCAAGTAGAGGAAGTAATTTAGTCGCGATGTCAGGCTTAATACCTCAAGCGGGTGTTAATGAAAAGGTGGATTTTTCTATTGGCTCTGAAGCGTTCAATGGTATGACGTATTACTCTGAATTGCGTGAAGCCGTTGAAGATGTTTTTGGTGAAGGGACCTCAAGAAAACTGGAAGTACAAGATGTCGCTCAGCTAGCCAATAAAACGAATCACAACGCGATAGCCTTAGCGCATTACGTCAGAGCATGGGACTTAGTTGAAGACACTGAACGGTTCGGTGCTGAAACTGTGCTAGCCGAGCCATTTTTTGCGTTAACCTCAGGCGGAACCAAGCCGTTACTCAGCGCTGTATTATCATTGAGCAATGAGAGAATTAAAACCTTACTCTCTGAAGCTCACGATGCTAACTGGATAGCACGGCAAGACATTCAAACTGTATTAGACGCACTAAGCCAGCTTCGACATGTTTATTTCGAGTCGGCAAATACAGATCTATCAATGTTGATGAATGCAGCAGGCATCGCTGATAAGAAAAAAGGTCAAGTCACCGCAATTGTATTAGATGAAAGCAAGGGAAAAGATAAGTGGCAACATGTAAGTAGCGCGGTCGGAGCGTCTAAGGCGAATAAACTAAAAAATCTCGTTGAGATGTGGCGAGTGCTTGAGAAGGACGCCACATTAACGGTTTTTCTTAGCACCCAAAAAAATGTGTCTAACATAAGAGAATTAGTCGCGATAGATAAAGCCACACTTAAAGATAGTGTCAGTCAAGGCAATGAGATGCCTGACACCATTCAAGGTAAAAACGTAAACGAAAAACGAACTAATTACACCACAGCTCTGCTTCGTTTGATCGAAGCGCGCAATGCGCATTTACATTTTCTAGTTAACTTGAGCCGTTCAAGTTTGAATTCAATAAAATCAGTGGCATCAACGTTTCTGGCACGAACTGAGCTAAATTTAGAAGATGTTTCGACCTTGAGAAAGCTCCCAACAAGAGAGGTTGATGAAGATTTAGCCGATTTGGCCACTCTGTTTTTGATATGTCCAAAGCAGGGAAGAGCAAAGTCGGCTGAAATTTTAATGCGTATAGATCATTTTTCGAGCATGTCGATCGATGCATTACCAAAGCAGCGTTTCATGAATGAGGTTAGAGGCAAGCTTACTCCAGGTGATGCCGAATATATCTACAACAGGGCGATACACTTAGGCAGTGTAACCAAAGCTTTGTCGGTTGAAGGCCTTGAAAGTAATCCAAGACGTCAAACTACCTTGCTCGGTCAGCTTTTTAGTGATGCGATTAATGATGATTGTTCTCATTGTATGTCTACCTTTGGGCCTGGTTCGTACCTTTTAGATCTATATAAGTTTCTAGGTAAAGCCACGTTCGGCAATCAAAGTGGGGTAGAGTTATTGAGGTCACGACGGCCCGATATCGAGGGTATTGAGCTCTCGTGCAAAAACGCCGACACCCTAATGCCATACATCGATTTATCGCTTGAGGTATTAGAGGCCAAACTTGTTAATGATCTCGGAGGTGACGTAGCACAAACAACTCATGACGCTAAGCAGCTGCGTGCGGAACCCGAACTGGTTAGATTGCAAGCTTATACCGAGCTGGAACAAGCTAGTTTTCCGTGGAGCCTGCCAATCAGTCGTGATCTGGAGCGGTCAAAAGCCTACTTAGAGCACTTGGGTCTCAATTTGTCAGGCCTACATAATATTAACGCACCAATAACAGCCACAATTGCAACTATCAATAAAGCGTTTACCGCAGAATTTGGTGTTTCTAACCCCGAAAAGATTGAGTTAGGGACTGGCCCTCAATGGCTTAGAAATTGGGGCGTAAGCAATCGAAACCGTTTAGTAACATACCCATCTTCGCAGCAAGAGCGCAATATCAGTGAACTCGCTAATTGGCTACACATAGAGCCAGCAGTGCTGGTTGGATTGATCAATTCCGAATTTGTTTCAGGTACAGGGGTTGAAATATCAAGTAACGGTACGCTGACATGGTCTGATTTTACTAATCCAGTATTGATGAGGCTGCAATTCTTGGGGCGTTTGCACTTACAAACCAACCTCGCGATTGCTGACTTGGACCGCTTTCTCAAATTGCCGTTTGTGGATCATGCTCGCCCTATCAGTTGGCGTGCTGAGTTGGTTGCGCTGAATCAGATTTCACAAAAACTACTACAAGAGGTGCATGAAACACTTAGATTACTAGAATTACCGCAAAATCAACGACTGATTGAGCTTGCCGAAATTTTAGGGATGTCTCATTCAACCATGAATAATTTACTAACGTTGAGCGGCATACCCCTAAGTACCGGGAGTGACATCAAAAGTTTACTCGAAGTTATTGAAAGCTGTGATCGACAAGGTTTTAGCGTAGAGCAGGTTGTTGAGCTTTTGATGGCACCAGAATCAGCAAGCCTGTTTTCTCTTAAATCAAATGCAGCGCTGCTGGAAACCTTGTTCAATACTGTGCTGCAGCGTCGCAGTCTTTCACAAGACAATGTACTTGAATCAGGCACCGAGTCCAGCAGCTCACAAGTCCCGATTGCTAAACTCGAAGTGCGTCAATTTATTGAAATTTGTGCCGACAAGCTGAGCGTGAGCACGGCGTCTGTAGAAGCGGCGTTGTCAACGCATCCAGACCTGGTCGCGTCAATTGAAGCCTTAACATCATTGCTCAATACAGACGCACTTGTACTGGCCTTAGCCAGATTTGCTAAAGTCGCATTTATCAGTGAGGTATTTGGCCTTGAAAAAGCCGATTTAATCACACTGAGAAGCATGACTGGGGAGTTTAATTGGGTTGATATAGAACAACTTCCGATTGAGAGCGAGGACCCAGTGATAGATCTGAATAATTTTCTCGACTTGAGTGATCATCTGCGAATAAATGCGATCCATTTTAGACCTTTCGATCAAAGCCTACTTAAAAATTTAAGCTCAGCGTCGTCGAATATAGCCAGTGTTACCTCGGCATTGAGTGGAACAGGAGTATGGTCGTCTAACAACATCCAATTCTTACTAGGCAGCTCTGCATTTAATGCGTCGAACAAGTCGGACTTTATTGCCAAGCGTCGCTTCTCAATGCTGAGTAAATTTTTAGACAACATCGGTTCCACGAAAGCCACTGCTCAAGAGTTATGGCAAGCGTCGGTAGAACTAAACTCGGACGTCGCTCAAAATATCTTGAGCGCAACTGTACCAGAAAATGAATACTATGATGTTTTGACTCAATTAAATGATCCCTTGCGTGAACGTTATCAGGATAGTTTTGTAAGCTTGCTATTGAGTAAATCACGAGATCAAGGTGCCAAACTTGGTAATAATTCGAAGCAAGAATTGTATGAAGAGCTGCTCATAGACCCGCAGATGGGCGCCTGTTTTGAAACCTCAAGAGTGAAGCAAGCGACGGCATCTGTTCAAATGTTGATCCAACGTATTATGCTCAACTTGGAAGGCGAGGGAGGTTTTTCAGAAACGGATAAAAAACAATGGGCTTGGCGTAAAAACTATCGGGTTTGGGAAGCGAATCGCAAGGTATTTATTAATCCAGAAAACTGGATTGAGCCTGAGTTACGTGACAATAAAACAGAACTCTTTAAGGCGTTGGAAACCGAGCTAATGCAAGGGGAGGTCGATCAAGAAAGAGTCGAAAAATCCTTGATCAATTACTCAAAAAAACTTTTATCGCTCTCACGTATGGAAATGGTCGCCAGTCTGCATGACCGTAACTCAAACCAACAGCACGTGTTTGCTCGAACCAGTGATCATCCTCGTCAGTATTATTGGTGCACCCGTTCCGAAGGCGGCTTATGGGGTGGCTGGGTACATATAGACCTCGAGATTGATGGAAACCACGTTTTACCGGTTATTTTCGCAAACCGGATGTTTTTGTTTTGGGCTAGCTTTACTGAGAAAGTAGACACCGACCATGGTGGGTATAAAGATTCACTCGCGACAATTGAAGTAAGTGAAGATATCGCACGCAGCGACATTAATGAGCTCAGTCGACGTATCTCAGACCTGGAGGAGTTAATTGAAAAGTATACCTCTTACGATTCTTCAGATTATGGAGGGATAATAGGAAATTTATGGGGCAACCTTGCAACTGCAATGCGCACACTCAAATCTACCGCAGAACGAGAATACGAAACGGCCAAAGAAGACTTGGCTTCCCTAAAATCACAAAAAGATTGGCTCTCTACAAGATATACCTATTTTGAAGTGGCTCTTAATTGGACTCAATATGACAAGCTTTCTGGCTGGTCTCCGACAAAGCGCTCGACTGAAAGTGTGACAACGGTTTACGAAGACAAGGAGGGCGAAGATGTTCACCGTCGTGGTGAAACTAGTTTCTGGTTGTTCGCTAACCCGGGAGAAGAAACGTTAGATATCGAGCTCCGAACAGGGGGCGGAAATGCCAACGGCAATCCGCATGATTATAGAATTGGTATCTTTGAGTTTGACCCAGTACTGGAGTTTATAAAAACCTTGAATGAACGTCGAGCTCCTTGGTTGCAGCGCAAGGCCTATTTTTCGACGTTGCTAACCTATGGTCAATCGCTAAGAGCGGTTCACCCATTACCATCGATGAAAATTGATGTAGACAATCAGGATCAAACACTACTAACCTGGGATCCAATGGTTGGGGCTAAAGCGTTCCCAGAGAAAATTGATGGTTTTAATCCCAGCGAGTCACCGTTTTTATTTTCGTCTGCCAATCGATCCTATCTATTTGAGCCAATTAAGCCTGAGCGTGGAATGGCCTTGGTTGCGAGCTCTGAAATACCTCGAGTAGGTCGAGGAGAAATGCAACTATTGAATCAAGTTACACCCATATCAAATTTTCAAAATATGAATAGAGTTGGGTCGAAGCGGGTGTCAACTGATCAAAGAACTGCCACATCCGCCGGAATTCGACGATCAGCATTGCCTTTGGGTCAATCCACGTTGCGTTTAGCCGACGGTCGGAATGTCAGCGAGCTTGCACATAACCCTCGACCTGTCACCAGCGAAGACTGGAGCAGTATTCGATCTGTTATCGTGCCTCAACCTTCGGCACGAGATGTCGTTGCTGGTCCACTGGTTAACGGGCAACAATGGTCGGTTAATATTTTCTACCACCCATTCGCTGACCTAATTTTGGAGGAGCTATATCGCTCTGGTTTAGATGGCATTTATCGCCCAGATAAAGACAGCGGTGGCCAATCAGCAATTCGTTTATCGCGTCAAAGCTATCAAAGGTCTGTGTTTGATGATGCGCATTCTCCCACGGAATTCACGAGGTTAGAGGATGATAATGAGGAGCGCTTCAACTTTAATCGGAGGCAACCTTTTAGTATCTACAATTGGGAGCTTTTTTTTCATGCACCGTTTGCGATTGCTAAGCATTTAACCCGCAACAACAAATTTGAAGAAGCCCAAAACTGGTTGCATTATATTTTTGACCCTGTATCAAAAGATCAAGCAACAAACAAAGCCTGTTGGCGTTTTCGACCTTTTTTCCTCGAACATGAAAAATTGCTTGATGGAAGCTCAGATGAACTAACCGAAGCCGCCGAACAGAATTTTGCGCAATTTGAAGCACAAGTTACTGAATGGGAACGTAATCCATTTAACCCACACGCTGTTGCGAGGCTCAGAACTATCTCTTATATGCGGGCAACTTACATCGCCTATATCGATAATTTACTTAGCTGGGC
This sequence comes from Arenicella sp., assembly GCA_965230315.1. Classification (GTDB taxonomy): domain Bacteria; phylum Pseudomonadota; class Gammaproteobacteria; order Arenicellales; family Arenicellaceae; genus Arenicella. The sequence continues at coordinate 618,263 of CBDDKT010000002.1, read as the reverse complement.
CGATATGCTTTATCGACGCGATAGTATGGAATCAGTCGCCGAAGCAGCTCAACTCTATATTCAAGCATCACAACTACTCGGGCCTGCACCCATTGATTTACCTCAAAAAGGCTTAAAGACAAGCGGAGTATCGTTGTTTGCCATGGCGACAGGTAAAGTAGAAGTGCACCCGATTGAAGTGGCGAGTGGTGTTGATATACCTCCAGCAAAACCAGAACCGAACGACTTTTACACAAAGATGGGTGATTTTTGTATCCCCACAAATGACAAAATTAAAGAGTACTGGACAACCATAGCCGATCGGCTGTTTAAAATTCGGCATTGTATGAATATTGAGGGTGTTGAACGCGCTCTCGCTCTGTATCAACCTCCTATTGACCCAGCTATGTTGGTGCGCGCAGCCGCTGCAGGAGTCGATATTGGTGCCGCAATTGCAAGTGTTAATGCAAGTCGACCACATTATCGTTTCGCGTCAATTTTGCAAAAAGCCAAAGAATTTACAGGTGAAGTAAAGGCACTCGGTGGTGCACTTTTATCCGCTTTGGAGAAGAAGGACTCCGAAGAGCTGTCTCAGATTCGCAGCAATCATGAAGTCGCAATGCAAAAGCGGGTTCTAGAGATCAAAAAGGAGCGATTAAAAGAAGCTGAGGAAAGCCACAAGAGTCTTGAACGCAGCCTTTTCAGTGCTATGGATCGCCGTGATCACTATCAACGCTTACTTGATCAGGGGCAGCTTCCTCAAGAAGTTGAAGAAGTCAAAAAGCTGGATGACGCCGGTCGATTATCGACGGTATCTGACACTATCACGGCGACGTCAGCAATTTTGTCTGCCATTCCGCAAATTGGATTCAATGGCTTTATGCCAAAAGTCGATATCGGCGGAGTTAACTTTGGTTCAGCCGCCGCTGCTGTGGGCCAGGTTAGTAGTATTCGCGCTGGTGGCCTCAACCGCGTAGCGTCTATGCTGGGCAGAGACGCTGGAATTATAAGGCGAAATAAGGAGTGGGAATTTCAGCTCAAACAAGCGACTCGAGAAATCGAGAGAATCGAAAAAGATCAAATAGCCAGTGAAATTCGTTTAGCTATTAGCGAGAAAGAAATTGCGGATCAGGAAGTACAAATTCAAAATACTAACGAAGCCTATTTATTTCTTAAAGATAAATTCACCAATGCTGAATTGTATGGCTGGATGGTGAGCCAATTATCGGGTCTTCATTATCAGGCCTATCAATTAGCTTTGGATATGGCTCGCCAAGCTGAAGCATGTATGAAATTTGAATTGGACCGAGCAGAAACTACTTTTATTGGTTTCGGTTATTGGGACAGTCTTAAAAAAGGTCTTCTCGCTGGAGAACGTTTGAGTCATGATCTGAATCGGTTAGATGCATACTACTTAGCTAACAACCCGCGTAAGCACGAGTTAACCAAGCAGGTTTCTCTGCAGCGAATTGATCCGATGGCTCTGATTGAGCTCAAACGTAATGCGAGTTGTAATTTCAGCTTAAAAGAGTATTTGTTCAATTTGGATTTCCCCACTCATCATAAACGCAGAATTAAATCTGTGTCTGTGACTATTCCTGCAATATCGGGCCCTTACACGAGTATTTCCTGTACCTTAAGTGTAGTTGCTAGTCGAGCCAATTATGGTAACGATCAACCAGCATATTCGATGAAAACTGAAAAGATATCGATTAGTAATGCCCAAGGAGGGACGGGACTATTTCAGTTTGATTTCCGAGATGAACGTTACCTTCCTTTTGAAGGTCAATTTGTGGACAGTGACTGGACTCTACAGTTACCTGCAAAAGCGATAGCTCAGTTTGACTACGGTACAATCTCCGATGTAATTATGACCGTTAATTATACTGCTGAGGAAAACACTGCAGCTAACTCTGATCAAACCGATCTCCTCAGCGGCGCTGGTTTTAATGCAGAAGAACAAGAATTTGATCACTTACTATCAATGCAAAGTACATTCCCTGATCTATGGAGCCTTATGGTTTCGGCAGAATCTTCGGATCAGTTAGGTGATTTTGGACTGTCGATCAATCCCAGTTTCTTTCCTTATTTAATAGCCGGTCGGCAAATCACAGTTACCAGTATGGCATTCTTTACAGAATCGTCCAGCGGAGTAATTTCAGATACCGCAAGCGCGATGATGGAAGATCTCAATGAGCAATTGGTAGCAGATCATCAAATTTCGATGCCAAATAGTGTTAAGGATGTATTGGTTACAGCAGGAGATGTAAACAAAGCAATCTATGTAAAGGTGACTTATAGAGTCGCCGAATACACTAATTAACGTTAGTAGAGCAGGATAAAGGTCAACATATGAACACACTAAGTTTAAACAGACAAAATAATAAACAGGACGTAATTGAATTGCAGCGGAGCTTAGCAAAGCACCGTTTTAGTCCAGGTCTTATCGATGGCGATTTCGGCCCTGCGACGCATGCGGCGGTGGTCGCATTTCAAAAAAGCAGAGGTTTGCTGCCAGACGGAATTGTCGGTCCGCGCACGGCGTTTGCCTTGGGCTTGACTGAATCAGAAGTTATAAACAGCATCTTGCCTCATTTCACAGCAACCAACGTTTCTCACATGTTTCCATTTACGCAGGTGGACAATATCAAACAGAATTTGCCATACGTGTTAGAAGGGCTGGTAGATCACTCGCTGGTTGAGAAGCCTATGGCGCTGATGGCGATGGCCACTATTCGTGCTGAGACCGAAAGCTTTCAGCCCATCAGTGAGTACCAGTCTAAATACAATACCTCTCCGGGTGGGCATCCTTACGATCTATATGATCATCGTAGCGACCTCGGTAATAGCCGGAAGGGCCATGGCGAGAAGTTCAAAGGGCGAGGCTATATTCAACTGACCGGCCGCTTTAATTACGAAAAGTATGGTAAAAAAATTGGCCTTGGCCAGAAGTTACTTCGGCAACCAGACCTGGCAAACGAAAAAAACACGGCTGCGGCGTTACTGGCTGTTTTTCTCAAAGACAAGGAGGCCGCGATCAAGCTGGCTTTATTACATAACAATTTGGCTGAGGCTCGAAGGCTGGTTAATGGCGGTAGCCATGGATTGGATCGCTTTGTGGAGACCTATAGGATTGGCGATGCAAGAATCCCAGACGATAGTTAGATCTGTCAGTGCATTAGGCATAGGCAAAGATTTTGTGAGCAAATGAGTCACCGACATTTATTCGCGGCTTTGGTATTGCAATAATTCAGAGCTCACTGTAGCAAATCTTAAGGTATCAATTTGCGGTGAATAAGCTTAACGAGGCTGAGTTCTGCTGACTTTGTAAGTGAAGAATACACTTACTTAGAAGCCTTTCTTATTTGTCTATTTACATACCACATCACTACTCGATCAATAATTCCGTTAGGTGCTTCGTCTTCGTGGCCCGTATTTTCGTTGCCAGATAAATCCAGAGAGTGGCCACCGGCTCGATAAAGCTCTGAATACATATCCAATACTTTTTCTTTAATCATGCCACGTAGCGGCACGTGAGAAATCATGCCATAAGTGGCCGCGCCGCCTTGTTTGGCGAGTTCTGGGTTTGCTTTAACGGTGGCTATTGCGTCTTTTAGGTCGGCAATATATTCATCGACTACGTTTAGATGTTGCGCTGTTACCATTGCGTGCAGTCCATCTGGTTTCTGATTTTTATTGACCTTCCAGCCTTTACTATCCATTTGGTCGCCGACGGCAAAAATATTAACGTCGGTATCGCATGATTGGTACGCGAATAGTGGGCCCTGTGGCTCGCCCATAATTGTTAGTTCAGGGATGCTCTCAATACCGTGTTTTAACCTGTTAACGGCTTGCAGGGTTTCATCGGCTAACTGTTTATAGCCATCAATACCAAAATGTTGAATCGCGGCCCAAGCAGCAGCATAGGCCCCACCAGGGCGCGTGCCGAGTAATGCTGAAGATGCGAATACGCCACCCGACCAGTCAGGTTGTACAAACATTTGATAACGCAGGTAATCCAGATTGCGGTAGGTAATGGTGCTAGCACCTTTTGCGGCATAACCGTATTTATGAATGTCGGCTGAAATAGAGGTGACTCCCGGAACCCGATAGTCCCATCTTGGGAGTTGCTCTCCATTCATTTCCATAAACGGCAGAATAAAGCCACCAACACAGGCATCGACATGCAATGGGATGTTATGTTTTTCGGCAATCTCGCCCATCGATTCTATAGGATCAATGGTGCCATGAGGGTATTCAGGGGCGCTGCCTAAAATCATCACCGTGTTACGGTTGATCATGCTTCTCAGTTTTTTCAGGTTTGGTACCAAGTTATCATCCAGCGGCACCTGGCGAATCTTAACCCCGAAATACTCGCTGGCTTTGTACCAAGCCACATGTGCTGTTTCAGCGATAATCATTTCCGGTTTATTGACTCGCCGTTTTTTCTTGGCCATATCGCGATAGGTTTTAACCGCCAGCAAGCAACTTTCAGTTCCGCCCGACGTTACTACGCCGCAGACTTCTTCAGTGCCATTTAGAAGATGAGCAGTGGCACTGATGATATCATTCTCCATTTTTTTAAGGCTCTTGAACGCAGTTGGATTTAAGCCATTTTCCGAAGAGTATTTAAAGTAAGACTCTTTCAGAAGTTGTTGATGCGCTTCATCAATATAGTAAACAAGACTCCATAATTTGCCATTCTTGTACTCAGGGTCTTCGGCTTTAAAAGTGTCGAGTTGAGCGAGTATCTCATGATCGCCTAATCCTGTTTGCGGCATTGACTTATGGATAGATTTCATCGATTTCTCCAATTTAATTGATGCTTTGTAAAAACAATGCCAGGCTGATGCCTAGATAGTTCCCGATTGCAAAGCCAATGATCCCGGTCATCATGCCACTCAGCAATAGATTCGGATTGTTTAACGCCTTCGCCATCATTGGGACAAAGGGGGGTGAGCAAATAGCACTCACTGACGTTACCATAAACGTATCGCTATCCACCTTTGCTAATTTGCATAGCAAAGAATGTAAAACCACGCTGGCAAATACGGTACCGAATAAAAAGAGCGCTATCGTTGAGTTGAGCTCAGCGAGCTGCTTTATGTCCGCCATGGATGCCACTACCAAACAAAATACCAGAATAAGATACATGCCCATTTTATAGGCAAGTTGAAATTTGCGCAGACGGGAAGACAAGGACAGTATGATGCCGAAGGTGGTTAGGAATAAAATGGTGACGGCCCCTGAAGATTGAACAGCCATAAGATCGCTTGTTAGTTTCGTAAACATCAACGACATCCCGAGAACGATGAATGACAAGCAAATAATTTTCGTGATTTGTGGCCAATTCTTAGCGTTCAGAAGTGGTGCATAGTTTTCATCATAATTAACGAGCATTCGATCAGTACTGAATGATTCTGAGTCCGGAGTATTTTTATCCTGGTTATGGCTTGATGGTAGCCATCGTCGAAATAATGGTATCGCAGCGCTCAACATGAATAGTAAGTAGATCGCTCCCAACAAAGTATCAAAACTGTGGAACAAAATATATAAATCGTCAGGGATGCCCAATCCGCTCTTGATTGCCGCCAAGTTAGGGGTGCCGCCAGTGTAGACTCCAATTGACATTGCGGCTAGATGACTGCTTTGGACAGCATTGTCATCGACGTATATAAAATAAAAAACAGAGGCAATTGTCACCACTGAGGTGGTAGCGAATATCAAGCTGAGCATGGCTTTTCCAGCCATGGTCGACCACTGTTTTATATTCAGTGTAAGCAATAGCATCGGGAGTGCCAGCGCCACACTCAATTCAGAGAGTGCATTCTGCGCAGTCGTAACTGATTCTGGTATCAGACCGATATTGCCAATAAGCAGGCCTAAGCAATAACAAAGGATAATAGGGCCCAGTTTCTTTGCCCAACGATGTTTATCAATAAGCCATAGCAGTAGCCCAGGTAACAACAAAAACAGAATAATATAAATTGTTTGAATCAAAAGCGGCTCAAATCACAGGGGGTCACATTGTGCAAATCAAAGCCCGACACTAATTACATGCTTATTTGTGATGGATGTTTAATTGGCTAGATCCTTAGCCTACATCGGATTGCTGTTAAACGGAACCATAATGGCATTCATATTATTGAAGCGGGATCAAAAGCCAGTTAGCGATCTTGACTTAATTCGAATCTGAAAGTAATCGCTAACTTTAATCGACGCCAAGCGCTCTGTGCGCTAATCAATCATTAAAAATTAAAGCACAAAGCTTGAAATGTTATAGAGTAACAATTACGATTGGATCCATGATGTTTGACTTCAACAAATCGATCAGAGCAGCGCGTGGGTCTACTCCGTACGCGGTGTTGCTAATTGCTTGTTTGCTATTGAATGCGCTCACTTATAGCGTCTCCCATTGTATAAGCCATCAACAAGATGAGCAGATTGAACTGTGTTCATTACATAAACCGGTGGAATCTGGCAGAGTGTCTGCAGTCGAAACGCCCCCAGCAGTCTTATCATCTTTAGAAGCCTTATTCGCAATTGAACACATTATCGTTCATATCGCAGCGCCCGTTGCGGTACACCCTGTGCGAGCCCCTCCTGTATTTATCTCTTCCTAAGACAATCAGGCTGCTTTTAGCCTTACTTTCGCAAATCGATTGACGTCAGATAGCTCAATCGATTCTTACGTATTAGATATATAAGATTCTATTTTGATCGGCCATCTTAGCTGTTGCCGTTTTACAAAACAAAATCAAGAGTTTAGAGAAATGACACACACAATATTTAGCTTAACCAAGCCTGCTGTTTGGGTAGGTTTATCAATCGGTGCCGTAATGGTTGCCTTGCAGCCTGCCGCACTTGCTCAATCTTCTTCATCCGCTGAAGAGCTGGAAGAAGTTATTATTAGTGCACACCCGTTGCACGAGAAAGGCTTGTCCCAGAGCGTAGACGTACTTCGTGGCTCAGAATTAGCCGACGCATTGCAAAGCAACTTAGGTGAAACTCTGGCCCAGCGGCCTGGTATTCGCAACGCAAGCTTTGGTGCCGCGGTCGGCCGGCCGGTAATTCGTGGCCAAGGTGGCCCTCGAGTCAAGACCACCGAAGATCAAATTGACAGCTTAGACGTGTCAGTGACAAGTACTGACCACTTAGTTACTGTGGAACCATTTATCGCAGAACAAATTACGGTATTAAAAGGCGCCAGTACTCTACTTTACGGTGCTGGAGCTATAGGTGGTGTGGTTGATGTCGAAACCGGCCGTATTGCAAAACAACTTAATGAAAAAGATCTTAGCGGGCGAGCTGAGATTCGTATTGGCGATAACGAAGATGCACGTACAGCCGCCGCTCGTCTTGACGGTAATATTGGTGACTCTTTAGCGTGGCATCTTGATGCGTTTAGTCGAGAAGCCGATGACTATGAAATACCCGGTTTTGCTGAATCAGCACGCTTTCGCGCGGCTGAAGAAGCAGAGGAAGCCGAAGCGGGTGGTGAAGGTGAAGAGGGAGAAGAAGAAGTCTTTGGCGTGCTTGAGGGCAGTCGCTACGATGTTGAAGGTGGTGCTGGTGGCTTAAGCTGGGTTGGAGAACAGGGGCACCTAGGTATCTCTATTAGCACGACCGACGCTACCTATGGACTTGTAGGCGGACATGAAGAAGAGGAGGAGGAAGAAGGAGAATCTGAAGAGCCTGAGGGCGAGGAAGGTCCGGGAATTATCGAACTCGAGCAAACACGCATCGACTTGAGTGGTGAGCTCTTGTCACCTTTCGCCGGAATCGAATCTATCAGTGCTCGAATTGGCATCAACGATTATGAGCATGTTGAACTCGAAGGCAACGGCGAGGTAGGGACTGTGTTTGACAATGATGCTTGGGAAGCTCGAATCTTTGCCAAACATGAGCCGATCGCGGGCTTTACTGGCGTGTTTGGCTTGCAATTGAGTGATCGAGATTTCAGCGCTATCGGTGAAGAGGCCTTTGTACCACCCGCCGAAACACAAACGACAGGGTTGTATTGGGTTGGTGAGCGTGAGTTCACTGCGTTTTCGCTCGAACTGGGTGCTCGATTTGATGATGTCGATACCGAGTCTCTTGGTGAGGGTGCTAATGTTGCTCGAGATTTCAGTACTCAAAGCGCCTCAGTCGGGTTCGTGATTCCTCAATCTGAAGTCAGCACCTGGAACGTATTATTTGATTATTCTGAGCGTGCACCCAGCATTGAAGAGTTATTCTCCAATGGACCACACTTAGCAACGAACACGTTTGAGATAGGCGATACTTCATTAGATGAAGAATCGGCTCTTAGCTTCAATGTTTCCTGGGCCTATGAAACAGATGCGTTTGACGCGCATATTAGTTTTTATCGCAATGATTTCGACGGCTTCATTTTCCAAGCCAATACGGGCGAGGAAGAAGACGGATTACCGGTATTTGTTTACCGTCAAAATGATGCTGAATTTGTTGGCTTGGACGTTGAACTAGGGGTTCATCTAGTCGAAATTGCTGGTGGCGATCTCGATCTACGAGCTACGTACGATACTGTATCGGCTGACGTCGAAGTTAACGGTGATGAGAACTTACCGCGCATTCCAGCAGATCGTTTTGGGCTAGAATTGGTTTGGCATAATGAACTTTGGCGCGGCAAGATTAGTTATAGTGACGTTAATTCTCAGAACGATGTTGCGCCGTTTGAGTTGGCTACCGATGGCTACGAAGATATAAGCGTTAAATTAGAGCGTACTTTCACTATTGGCGAGTCTACTCTTAATGCCTTTATACAAGGTCGTAACTTAAGTGATGACGAACAACGTGCACACACGTCTTTTGTTAAAGATTTCGCGCCAGCGCCAGGTCGGTCGGTCGAAGCAGGACTAAGATTTAACTTTTAAGGGCGTGCTCATTACGCTTTATAAGCCTTAAGGTAACGATCAATAAGCCCCAGTTAATCGCTGGGGCTTATTAGTTTTGGTATATGATAAAAGTCAATGCGCAGCGAGTGGTTGAGCAAAATGATAGAAACAGTATTACTTTCTGTAAAGGATCCAAAAAAACAATGTGATTTCTACCAGCAGATTCTCGGCATGCAAAAGTGGGGTGGTAATCGTGTTGGGTATTCTCCGTGCGAAGCATCAATCGAGTTTTTACCGGCGCGCGAAGCTTATCTGCCAAACCAGGATAACACTTATTGGAAAATTGCCTTAGCTGTACCAAATATCGAATTGGCCTACGATCAACTGAGGCAAAATGATATCGAGGTTGGGATTCCTAAGCAATTTCAAGATATCGGCTATCTTGCTCATTTTCAGGACCCCGAGGGGTTTACGATAGAGTTGATCGAACATCACTTCAAAGGTGACAGACCTGATGCTGAATATGATCGCGATCTGCTCGGTGGCGGAGCGCATCTTAATCTGATTACCTTGCGCACTAGAGACATCGCCCCCGATCATCAAATGCTAACGAACATGGGTATGAAACCCTTGTCGATACAGCCTGTTGAAGATTTTGGCTTCACGCTGTATTTCTATGCAATTACGTCCGAGCACCCTCCGTCTGAAGATCTGTATTCTATTGAGAATCGGACGTGGGTATATCGGAGGCCCTATACGGTGCTCGAGATTCAACATGTAGATACACTGTCAGACACAACAAGGCCTGCTCAAGGTGTGGCGGGGTACTGTGGAACGGTGATCAACTCAAAAAGTGACCTTGGTGATAATCAGTTACGTATTCATACGTCTCACCCTATCACCAGAAATTGATGAGTCATACTGGGTACGTTGACCTCATCAAAATACCTTCGTTATGGTTTGGCCGCGATGCGTTTGACTCGAGTATTCTCATAGATTAATAATGGATGAATCATGTATTCGGTGATTAAAAACGCGCACATAAGTTTTGCCTTATTTAGTATCGGTTTGTTTGTTCTGAGAGCAGGCTGGTCGATAACTAACTCTCCTCTACTACAAAAAAAGTGGCTTAAGCTCATACCGCATTTAAACGATACACTGTTACTTTGTTGCGCTATTTACCTGATGGTGACCACTCAACAATACCCTTTTTATAATGGCTGGTTAACCGCAAAAGTGCTTGCGCTGGTGCTCTATATAATCTTAGGAAGTTATGCAATTAGACGCGCGGAAACAGCAGCAGCCAGATCTATCTTCGCGCTGCTTTCCATTGCCGTTTTTTGCTATATTTTTGCAGTGGCCACCACGCGTTCCGCGATGATTTAGCCGAGGCATGAAAGAGCTACTCAAAAATCATGTGCTGATCGTGATTGCTTGGTTTTTCATCGCAATCGGGTGCATTGGTGTATTTCTGCCCATTCTACCTACCACACCTTTTTTAATTGTAGCTCTGGCACTATTCTCTAAAAGCTCACCTCGATTCCATCAAATGCTACTAAATAACCCCTGGTTTGGTGACACTTTGAAACAATGGGAAGCAACCAAAACGCTGCCAAGGAAGATCAAGTACAAAGCCTCATTTGTTATCGTTATCACGTTTGCGATTTCGATTATGATGTTTATCGGCGACTTTCGTATTCAGATAATATTGATTTGTATTGCCTTAGCAGTACTGTTTTTTATTTGGCGAATTAAGGAAGTCGTCGTTGGAAGTGAACAATAGGAAAGTTGAGATGAAGGACGACTTAAACCATACCAACTTGCTGTTTTGAGGAGTATGAGGTAATACACGACGCCCTCTGTGCGACTAGGTAGCTATTACCCCAACTCGGTTTTAAGCGAATCACACGTGATATGGATTTGCTGTGCAAATTGGTCTTTTGGCGGGCAAAAAGGGTGTTTTGCGTTGCTACAGAATGTGGATTTATTGATTTTCGACAAAAAGGAAATCATTCAATCCGCACCCCGAAGATAAATTATCGAAAATATTAACGAAAAAATCACGCAAAGATAATGGAAAAATAACTTCCACTTTTTAACCTTAATTCACGTTCTTCAAATCGATGCACCAAAAGGAGGTTCGAGCATGCGGCGTGACAGGTGTGAGCTGTTAAAATTTTTATTCTTCATATCAGGGATGACGTTTTTGCCGAGTGCGGTCAGCGCTCAGAGTATTACTGATTTGCTAGAACAGGCTGTTGAAGATTACATTGAACGAAAATCTAAAGAAGCTGGGCTGGTACCAAGTGATACGGAATCTGATAGTTCCGAGCAAGAGGTTCAAAAAGTACTCTTGAGTTTTGATGGTGTGGTACCTGGTGCTCCAGATGTTTTCCAAGCACTATACAGTGGGGCCGCTAAATCTAATCAAGGAATGACCGGAACCACCGCTGCTGAGCAGAATTGCTTTGCTCGAGTGCAAGATAAGATTGCCTGGAACTATCAGGGAAACAAACACTGGTCCAACAACAGTATAAACAACCTCTGCAGAGGAACGACGAAAGCGGCACAACCTCCAAATTGTTTTTCCCGAGCCATGTTTAAGGGGCATCAATGGGGTAAAAAACAATCGCATAATATGACGTGGACACTGGCCAGTCAGTTGTGCACAGGCACCAATAACAGCGATCAAAAAATTGCCTGTTTGAAACAAAATATCAGCCAGAACAAAACGCTGGCGGCTTCGGTAAACAATTGCGGGTCAAATGTTACCTCGGGTGCGGCTGGTCAGGTGCTATTTTATGATCCTCGGTTAGCCACCCTAGCTGTTCCGGCAATAGGGTTAAATAACACTCTGACGAAGGCGCAAAAAGGATGTATCGACTATGTTCAAGGAAGGATAGCTTGGGACCCCGCCGGAAAAAATAAGAGTTGGACCGCTGACAGCGTTAGTCGGCTTTGCGGGAACACTACAGCTAAGTACTCCCCAGGAAACTGCTTTAAATATGTGATGCGGCGTCCCGACTCTTGGGGCAAAAAGGCATCTCACTCTGTTGACTGGCGAGTCGCCGTAGATTTATGTGAGGGAACAAGCGACGCTAGAGAAACAACGACTTGTTTTAAATCGCAGGTCGCTAAGGGAAAAAGTCTAACGCAGGCAATTAGGCGGTGTGAAACATGAGACATCAAGGAAAAATTATGACCAGTGCAAAAGGAATAGCGGCGATGGGTGTTTTGCTTAGTTTGGTGAGTAGCACCGCCATCGCTCAGCTAGCTGCGAAAACTGCAACGATTGATACAAACATTATTGCAAATAGAGCATTTACTAAAACGATGTCCTTGTCCAATGCAACGGTGATTCCAAAGTATCGATTCAACGATACCAAGGCAATGGTTTTGATACCTCCAACTGCTCAGCCTGCTGAGGAGGAAGCTGAGGACGGCCCGCCTACCGGGCCGAGTGGACAAATAAGCGCTACCTTGCTAGCCGATGTTTTTGATGCTGCCTCACCCAAACATATACGTGATGACTTCGACAATCGAATTCCATTTTCAGACCAGCTATTTCGCGATCACACGTCATTGAATACCTATTACTTTTATCCATCCGGGTACTTGATAAAGCGCGATGCGACAGACGGTTTTGATATAAATTTTTTGCATCGTACGCGCAGCGATGGTTCACCCGAAGAGCTGATTGTTCTAACGTTCACTTTGGTGCCACGTGACCTCGATGGCGGCATGAATCTCGTCCGCAAATTGGCCGCACTCGGTATCGAACCGCCGGCCAATCGAAAATCGATTGAATTAACCAGGCTTCCAATCAGCAAGGTCAAAGTTAGCATGGCGGGTTTAAGTTCTCTAATACCTGAAGAAAACGTCAAGGTTATTAATAACCCCAATGTTATCGGTGACCCTATTCGAGTTCAGGCCACCATGAACCAAAGTCAGAAAGAGGATCTTGTTGCATCGATTCGCAGTGGCGGGTTATCTGGTGACATTACCTTTGATACCAACAATGGCAGTTTTCGTATCGAGATACCCTACGTAGTAAGTTTTACTGACTATTCCGGCGACTGGCTGACCGATATCACTCAGTTGTCAAACGATGAGTCCCTAAGAAACGTGAGTCCGTTCCCATTGGTATTTACCGGCGTAGTTGCGTATGTACAGTCATCAACAAATCAACAGATCAAACGATATGAAATACCCGTTGGGAAACCGGTGCTAATGGAACCGGGTGCGCTGGCGAGTGCGGACAGAACATTTCAGCAATTGACGAGCTCTTACGGAACCCTAATAGCCGCGTGGCCAAATTACGAACGGATTAAATGTGATGAGTGTCTGAACGCCATCGAACAGAAAATACTGGTATCGCCAGCCCAAGCTCGAAAAACGGAACTTCCGATCGAAGCGATTCCAACCTTGTTTGATCAATTTTCTATTTTTAAGATTTTGGTTGAAATCAGAAGTACCTTGTTTAGCCCAAATAACCAATATCAAGAATCGAAGGTATTTACCTTACGACAGAGCGAAAGCCAGGCCAGCGCAACCTTGTATGTCAACCGAGATGAAAATACTGGTTCTGGAAATTTTGAATATCGAGTAAAAGCGATTTTAAACAATGGCGAAGATAGTGTGTTTTCTAATTGGAAGGGCGACCAGGGAGTGATGGATATCACGGTTACCGCAGCTGATATTCGGGGCCAACTTACCGAGAATAACGATGACTAAGATGGCCATACAACATGCATACAGATGGGTATCCGGAGTAATCCTGTTGCAGTTGTGTGTGTCTGGTATGACACACGCTGCACCAAATTTGCAGGACATGCGTAAATCACCAGGGATGATCATTTTCGGCGATCATGAGCGCAAGGACACTTTTTACTATTTGCGCACGGTTAAGACGCTTGCAAATCGCGAGGATGCGCCGGTTTTTCAATATCACTTAAATCGTTATCTGGGCAATCGCCAAACGGGAAACAAAGATCAATTTTGGGTGCGTGGAGTAATCAAATTTACCACGACTACCGATATCAACAATGGCCGGTATCACGATATGCGCGAAGATTTATCGGCCAAGGTTAAGGGCAATGCTCGATTGTTAACGGCGCCAGTAACGACCTCCTTCAACAAGTTAGTTTATTCCACGATCAAAGACGATGACTCAAAGGGTTTTTCTGGTGAGTTGGCGGGTGGGGTAGTGACGGGCGACAGTCAGTTAAATGGCGAAGTCACGCGAGAGGACAATACAGGCGTCGTATACGGCACCTTATCACAACGTCACACCATAGGCCTCACCGCACTCGACGCGGAGCTGTTCTGGGAAAATTTTCACAATGACAATCTGAGTCTTTCGTTGGCTTATGGCTGGACCGTGAAGGGGGTCATTCTCGATTCGAATGACGAATGGATTAGCTCTGAATACGCGGTAGCTGACTCCCTACCGATCGAGGTTTCCCCCAAAGAATACCCTCAGCTATTCAGCCGTAACGAACTGTGGCAGCAGCTGCGGTTCACCCACAGCAATTTGTTGGTTATGTGCTACGACTTTATTAACAGCGAAAGTACAGACCTGTATTACGTCATGGTTGAGATTCGTTTCCCCACTCTAAGAGATCAACTCTACAAGGAAGCAGTCAAATTTACTGCAGGCGACGAGGACTATGAACGAACGCTCAAATTTGAACTGGCCAATGACATTAAAGACGGCTACGAATATCGGGTAAGACGGCTTTCAATAAATGGCGAACTTACTCAAACAGACTGGGTTGCGAGTAATAACGCGATGCTCGATGTGTCTGCATCCGCTAGCGAACTGGCAATATTTAATAATGAAGAAATGGAGGATGAATTATGAAATTCGAAAGATGGCAGGCGGCTGTGTTGTTACTGATCGCAATAATATTGAATATGCCTGTACACGCAGTGGTTATGTATGATGAAGGACGCGAATTTGTAGATGGCGTGTCTTTATTACGGGACAAGGATGCGCCGAACGACTACTACTACTTGCCCACGGCCCCGAATGTGGTGATCGACCGTGTCACCGGTAAACCCAAGATTTCTCTGGTGAAATTCGTTGATCCAGAGGGTGATACAAGTGGAGGGCTGGTACACTTTTTATTCAGCTTGGACCTGCCGCCCGAGCGAATAGAAACTCTAAACGTAGAGTTAGCTAAGAAACGTCCTGGTGCCTCAATCAAGGGGCCTGTCGTGCTGCGAGCAGAAGGGGACGAAGATTCAGGCGGCGCGTCATTTAAAATTATTTCATCTACCGTGAGTCAGCAAGGTGGTGAGGATTCATTCACATCTTCACTTGTTTCAAGTGGAGTCGCACCCGTTACTCCAGGTTCTCAGGCCGCCGTGGCTGCTCGTCTTAACGAACAAGGTGCAACCTTGTTGTGGGAATCGATGCAGCAACCGACGTCTGATATTTCGGTGTCGATCAACGCATCATACGAGGCTGCGTTACCGGCCTATCGTGGACGAGTATTCGCCAATATCGAAACTGTTTATGAGCACATGTTCAAAGTGCAGAACAAGCAGGCAGGCTATTCTAAATCGGAGCTCCGAAAGCAGACGGATGAAATGGTTCGTAATGGTGTGATTGAAGTTGATATAACCGATAGAAATGGTCTGGGTATCGACTCATCACAACTTTCCGGGATTATGAATCTAGTGACCGACAAGTTAGTCAACATGATCTTCGACACCTCACAGGGCTTATCCAAATTACCTGAGCAGCAAAAGATACCCTCAAATGTGGTACGAGGGCGGCAAAAAAGAGGATTTCTTGGTCGACTATTTGCTGGCTCAGGAAATCAGAAATACATTACCGATGACCAATACACCTTGCGTGAGAAAAAGGATGTAAAGCGTGGAACATTTTCGATGGTATTTACCCAAAATACAACTATTAAGGTGCCGTTTAACTCTACTGGCAATATCAGTGGATTGTATGAGAGCTGGGCCGATGACGAGACTTTGTTCAGAGTTGTCAATCTAAACGACGCAGCCTTTGATCGCCGAGAAGTGTTCTTCGAAGTGGATCCGGGTATGTATCAAGCATTTCAGGACAACATCAATTCAGTCTCTGTGAGTATGGTTAAAAAATACCCAGGGAAGATGAATCAAGCCGACTTTACCGGAGAGCTTGTGTTTAATCAGAATGATGTGAAAGAGGGTAGTTTTTCTAAATCCTTGGTCTATCCACGACTTGGAATGAGCGGTAGCGACTGGACTAACTATCAGTTCCGCACCTTGTGGAGCTTTCGTGGTGGCAAAACCGTAGGCGTGCCGGAAAAACTCTCCGAGTTGCAGGATGGTAATGCACCAAGCATCTCTCTATCGCCTCCCGCCCAACTTACCCGGATTGAAGTCGACGGCGATTCCACGTCAATGCTTGATGGAAAGATTCGCCGAGCGATGATCGAATTCAAGTATTCATTACTGGGGGAGAAAAAGAACAAATCTGTGGCGCTTTTACCTGAGAGTGAAGAGATCTTACAAACGATCTCGCTACTTCACGACACCCAATCGAATATTCAATATCGGGTTCGATGGTACGGTAAGAATGGAAATCATAGCCAGGATTGGACTGTGTTGGACGACACCTACCTGTTCCTTTTACCGCCGGTGCCAGAGGTCTAAGAACTCATGGCCAACTATTGCACTCCAGAGCAACCGTATATAGAGCGACCGCATATGATTCGATTAGCTTCAAAACTGGCTTTGATCGCTTGGTTGATAATCGAAGTGCCGTTGGTGTACGCACAGAATATATTACTTGACCATCCGGTTAAATGTGGTGGTTTGCAATGCTTTCCATCAGCGGATATCGAGCACGAGTACTTTTATCTGCCATCAAACCCTCATGTGGCGCTGAACGATACGGGTAAGCATGAATTTTCATTTACGCGCTATGTACAAACAAACTCGAACGCGTCTGGTGAAGGCGGAATCGTTGAAGCTGAAGGTGGTGGA
The DNA here is from genome assembly GCA_965230315.1 of Arenicella sp. GTDB lineage: Bacteria > Pseudomonadota > Gammaproteobacteria > Arenicellales > Arenicellaceae > Arenicella. The sequence goes on along the minus strand of CBDDKT010000002.1, from coordinate 601,440 downwards.
ATTGTTCATTTTCTTGTGGACTACACTGTTTCAGAAGATGAACTTGATAGCGCACTGGAGTCGCTTAAAGACATCGATCAAGATGCGGTGTTGCGCGGACCAATTGTATTCGAAGAGGGGAGTTTCGCGCTGGTAAGTAGCTTCGCCAGTGACGATGCAAAACCCAACGATCTGTCAAAGCACGTCGTCGGCGTGGGTCGGGCGCCACTGATAGAGGGTTTAAAAGCGGCCGTTTCGATTCATTTAACTAAAATGGGGGCGCAAATACTCTGGCGTTCATTTCAAATGGACACACCCGATGTGTCATTGGTGTTTGAAATGACATTCTCGGGTTTAAATGATCCGGCAGATGCAACCATCACGGCCGATTGGACTAAGCTGAGTGACTCGGCTGATGTGACTCTTGGCGCCAAAGTGAGTTATCTAGGCATTGGTGCAGGCTATGACTATTCCAACTTCTGGCAAAAAGCCCAGGACTCTGGCGCTATTACTATCGACTATAAGGGCGACCCGAGTAAGCTACAGGGGATAATCGATCGAGCTTACGCAAAATTGCACGACATGATGTTTGAACCCATCAAAATTGTTCAGCCAACATCCGATGGTGATGATGATTTGATGCAAACCATGAGTGCGGTGACTGATGCGGCATTCAGTGCCAGCAATTACAGCGCACCATGGGAAGTCAAACTTAACGGCGGTTATAAACGTCGCAAATTGACCCAGACTGGGAAATATACCTTTAATTTTCGCCAACGCACAAAGAGCACTTTAACCACAGCGATGGCTGGCAATATCGGCAGTCTTTATCGTTTATATGGCGATGATCCAGCCATGTTTCGCACGGTCAATTTGGCGGACGAGGAGTTTCGAATCCGCGAGGTCTCGGTAGCGCTGGATGCTCGTGACGAGCAAGAATTCACTAAGTATATAAATCATGTCACCTTAACAATTCAAAAGGATCACGGCTCAGGTGAACAAAGCACTGGGGAAGTTGTCATTAAGCGCAGTAATTTTGTCGCCGGTCGACCACAGAAAATTAGTTATAACTGGGATGGCGAAGAAAATGTTGAGGGCTGGATGGCATACCGCTATAAAGCAGATTGGTCCTTTGTTGGAGGCGCACAATACAGCGAAGGCTGGCAACAAAGCAGCGGCGCTGCAATTGCGCTCACACCACCATATCACTATCGCGAAATAGAGTTTATCACCAGCCCCGAAATTCTCTCAGAAGAAAATGTAAGGCTGGTATCGATACGAGTGAAACATGATTTCTTCGGTCGCTCTGTAAAGGAAACCATCAATTTAATACCCAGTCGCGATCAATTTAATGCAACTCGAATATTCGCAGTCCCTCCGGACAACGACTCGATTGAATACACCATTACCTGGACCCTCAACGACAAACGCAGGTTTAGTAGTGGCCCGTTAACCTCAGATGAAACCGTCATTTTCTGTGACGAAATTCCTGAATCCAGCTGAGCACATTTTAAAGGAGAATATTATGGAACAAGCAACAAACTTATTGGCGAGGCGTCGTATATATAAACTGCCGGCATTAATTGTATTTGCTCTGGCGACTACAATTAATATGGGGGTTTCGACGGTTGCCAGCGCCGCAGTGCAAATGGATGGCCACATGGATTTCATTTTGAAAAGTGGTCGTACTATACGAGTGTTTCCCGAAGCGGTTGATTCAGGTCCGATTCGACCTGGAAATATCCTGCCAAAAAAGCAGCGAGTTAATATGAAGCCACCTGGTGGCGACCCTTGTAAAAAGCTAGACGACGAATATAAAAAGCGATTTGCCACACGAGCTAAGAAAAAGAGTGTTTCGAATAAAAAAATTAAACCGGCTTGGGCGAAAAAAACGGCAAAAGTAAAGGCGATGAATTTCGGCTCAATGTGGGCAAAACTTCCTAGACCAAGCGGGTTCTATTATTTACCCAGTGCTCCGAAAGTGGTGATGAAGAAAAAGGGCTTACCCGAAGCAACTTTTGTCAAATTCATTACGGATGATGCAGAAGGAAAGAATGCGGCAGAGGGCGGTATTTTTCATCTGATGGTGACTTACGGAATAACACCGGCTGAAGAAAAGGAGCTTGAGGCAGCCCTCAAGGAGGCCGTACCTAACGCAGTGTTAAAAGGGATGGTTGATTTGGAACCCTCCAAACAGACTGATAATTTTATCGTGACTTCTGGGACGCTCTCTGATGAAGGCTTTGCACCGAGTGGTGTCTTAACATCGGGTCGCGCCCCCAGCTTTCCGGGCGCCAAAGCCGCGATCGCAGGGCGATTGTCGGGTCTCGGCGCGCAATTAATGGAAACCACGTTCGAAAACCCAACATCAGATTTATCGGTTACCTTTGCATACGACTATATCGTTAAGACTCCAGCCTATAAGGGCGAAGTGCGTATCGATTTGGATAAAATAAGCGAGGCGACAGAATGCAGCCTAAAAACTCAAGATACTGAACGTAAGCGAACAGGATGGCGAGTTAAATGGAGACCGTTCCGAGGCCTCAGCATAACTGAAAAAACCAAAGCCGTTAGAGTTAGTCGAAGAGATCTCGAAGAGGCCTACGAAACCATGCTTACACTCGGCGCGGTACAGATAAAGATAGACCAAAATTTGCCAGATGCAGATGTATCGATTATTGAGTCGAGCTTAATGAATATGGCAATGGAAAGTTTTACTAACATGCAGAAATCGTTCATGACGAGCGATGAGTTAGCGGATCAAAATCAATCGGAAGAGGGCGAAGAGGCTAACAAACCCAAAACCCCTCGCACTGATAAGTACGAAGTTTTCACTCTAAAGCGAAAACAAACTCGACAAACAGGCGTCATCACTCTAAAGATCGAAAAGGGCGTAGCACTTTATAGAACTCATTCAATGACGGGGAATATTGGAGGTCTATTACGAAAGCATAAGAAAGCCGTATTCGATGAAGTTCTATTGAATGACCCATTTTTTAAGCGTGGCAAAATTACCGTCGATCTGGATACCGAGGCGTTGGAGCTATTCGAATCGAATATGGTTAACAATGCCGCAGTAAAAGTAGTAGTACCCTTTAAGGGCGATCCGTTTACTGACGATGAAGTGTTCACTCGCACCGATATATCAGAGGGCGGAATTCTCAAGGAATTTAGCTTTGCGACACGAGGGGTCGACATGATGGATCGTAATTGTGTCTTTAAATATACGGAATCATGGAGTCTGAAGGGCGGCGGCAAGTGGCCACCCAATCCGCGTCAAAAATGTTCCAGTGAAATGGCTGTAACACTGGTTCCGCCAATAACGCTGCGTAGAATCGATGTTGAAGCAGATCTGGACGAAATGGAGCGTGCCGGAGTGCGTGGTGCTGACGTGCTGCTAAGACATAATCGCTATGGACAAGAGAAGGTCGAAACGGCTCGTTTTAGAGTCGCCAAAGGCGAGCCCTATATTGAACACACACTCTACGTAGATAAGGACGAAAAGGACGTGGACTATAAGATCGTTCTAACGCACAAGAAAGACGGCAAATTTTCCACCAAATGGCAACGTCTTGAGGACGATTTCGTCTACGCCAACTTATCTGGTTTGCCAACGACCACCTTGCAGGAAATAACCAACGCAATACCCGATATCAAGGAAGCCATTCCGGAGATCAAAGAGGTACTTGATGAGGTTAAGGAGATACTAGAATGATTAAATCTACCTTGCTGTGGATCCTGACGCTTGGCAGCTTCTTACTCGCTCATCAAGCCAAGGCGCAAGAGCTATTACTCGACCAGATGCAGTCGGCCGCTGGGCTAAAAATGTTCCCAGTGTATGGCGAGCCAAAGTCGTTTTACTACATGCCGGATAAAATTCAGATTCCTAAAGGCCGGGATGGTAAGCCGCAATTTAGCTTTCTGAAGTTTGTTAACGACGATGGTGGTAATGGAGAGGGCGGCATACAAAATGTCGACGGTGGTGGCTTGGTCACATTTTTAGTCGCTTTTGAAGTGGACGATCAAACCATTCAAAGAGCTCAGGCTGACTTACAAGGTAAGGTTCCAGGTGCCAAGATAATCGGCCCCTTGAATTACCGGGAAGGCACCTTCGCGCTGGTCTCAGAATTTCAGCAAGAGGATGGCGATTGGGCCAAGCGGGTGCTCGGCTTAGGAAAGGCTCCCGTAATGGAAGGGCATAAGGCTGCCGTTTCGATTAGGTTAACTAAAACCGGATCCACCATTTTATGGAACTCGTTTGAGCAAGCGGCAAGTAACATTAATGTCAGCTTCGAGATGATCATCGGCGGTTATCGCAACCCCTATGAAGCAAAAATGACGGCGTGGTGGGAGAAAATCGCTAAGAACCGCGCGCTGAATGTCGGCGCCAGAACGGATTATTTTGGTGTTGATATTCAAGACATCATGAAGGAGCTCAGGGAAGAAGGTGGCATCGAGTTGGAAGTGAAAGGCGAGGACGCCAAGATCGATCGTCTTTGGGAGATGGCCTACGGAAAGCTCGCAGCTCAGCTATTCGAGCCAGCCAATGATCCGGTTACGCTGGCCACGCTCCAGGACGACCCCAATGTATTCAGCAATTTTGATCGAGCGGATGAGTTCAACGCTGACGTCAGAGAGCGAATATTGGCCGAGAACCAAGCCGAACTTGATCGAGAAGAGCGTGAACATCAAGAAATACTTGAGCTGGCTGAGCGCTGGGATTACGCCGCTGATATGGCTGCTGAGGAGCGGCAAAGGGAACCGAAGAATAAGGTGCCCGATGAAAACAGCACTCCGGATACTTCACGCCCAACTGGCGCCAAGCCAAAAATTCGCGATGCTAATTTGCAGACACCTCCGAGCTTTTCACTATTAGCCAGTTACCGTAAGAAACAGTTTAAGAAAACCGGGAAGTTTACACTCAATTTTAAAAAGTGGACTGCCGATACCCAGTCAATGCGGTTTGATGAAAACATTGGCGGATTCGGTAAGAGCATGTTTAATGACCCTGCTCATTTTAGAGTTATCAATTTAGATGATCCAAATTACAAAATCAGAGAGATTTTAGTTCAGCTCGATGGTCAGAATTCCGACGATTTTGGAAAGTTTGTCAACTTCGTAACGGTATCTATTCGCAAAACACATCAGGATGGGTTTGAACATTTCGATGAATTGAAAATAGATCGACAAAACTTTAATCAATCAGCCAATAACTTCACCATGAAGTACGGTGTCCATGGAGACATTGATCGAAATAAATGGCGCGAATACGAGTACCACATAACGTGGAATCTTTTCGGAGGCCTCGAATGGTCTTCTGGTTGGCAGCTAACAGATGATTTTATTATACCGGTGCTCCCGCCTCATCGATATCGAGAGGTTGTCGTGGAAGCCGATCCTGAAATATTAAAAGAGGAAAAAGTTCGGCTCGCAACCGTCCGGTTTAGATCAGAATTATTTGGGAAACAGGATGTTCGAGAAGTAACTCTAAAACCCAATAATAACGGGACGCTTTCCAAAACGATTAAATATGCTCACGCACCAAATAACTATGGCTATGAATACGATATATCCTGGTTAAAACGCGGTGGAGTCGAAGTTGTCAAGGAAGCATTACAAGGAGATACCGAGTTCATATTTGCGGACGAACTGCCAGGAGGTGAAGAATGAGTTACTTACACGTATCAGGTCTTCAAGAAAATACAAAGAACCTAGTTAAAACTATAGAGACTATTCAAAACAGGCTCTTCTTCGTTGTGATCTTTGCTCTGATGTTTGTGACGGAACACGGTTACGCAACGACACCCTATACATGGATCGATCAATGCGATAAAGAAATTGGTGCGACCGTACCAGCTTTCAGTTGTACAGACTTAGAGACTGACCCAACGAAAACGATGGTGATAAGCGCTGAAGCGCCGAAGAAAATGTTACCCGCACCGAATGATACTAAGTGTGAAAAACCTGAAATTCTTAATACGCGCTGTGTGCATAAGAGCCGGGTAGGTCGAATAGTGACTGAAGACACTAAGAAAAATGATGTTGATATCATTTTTTCCTGCCGTAAAAATAAAGGCGGTGGGCTTCACCTAAACGATAAAGGCAAGGGGTTCTGGGACATCGCTGTCATTCAACACAGTCGAAAGAACGGCAAAACCTGTTTTTACCAACACTTAGACAATGTTGCTGATGCGGATGATAAAGAAGGCGCACCTGCATCAAACTCGGATGAGGGGAAAAAATTCTGGGATTTCCGCGTGAATTTTTGTACCGAATGTCACACCAATGGCCCATTTATTCGCTCTCCCCATTATTGGCTTGATGTAAAGGATGGTAATGGCGATAGAATTCTTCCGAAAGAGGGTGACATTAATGACAAGAAGTACTCAGTAGTACACCCAAATCCAGCCGTTGCAAACGTTGAGCGAGTTGATAAAGATGGCAACCAAAATGCGTGTAACGCTTGTCATAATATCGGTGCTTATTTCAAAAAGAATAAGTGGCGACTTGGTGAAATTAACCTTGTTGCAGCGGGCATCAAAAAAAGTCTGTCTGGAGACAGTCCCACCGCGACAGGTTTTCATGATTTTATGGCGGATGAGTATGATTTAGTCGCTGAGGATTCCGGACCCAAAGACCCTAAAGTTGAGTTACAAGCTCTTCAGGATTGTCTTGCTGGACAAACAAAGGAGGAGATAGATCAAAGCATAGTTCCTAAAGGATGCAAAATCACAACTATTTACAAACCGACCACACCGCCTTAGACGGTTGGCGCCCGTATTCAGGTATACAGCTTGATTAAAACTCACTTAATGCCTGAATACGGTTTCTATCACCAAATTATAACAGTCCGTCCAGATAAGCTATGGTTGCCACGATAGAGACATATTTTAGGTCAATAAAACAGATAAAGTTATAAAATAGGTTTCATCAAAAATAGTGTTCAAACTTGTTTAAGTACCTTAGCTGTAAAATCCGGGAAGATAATTTAGTTCTAAGAACTCAGTACGTTTCATAAAAAAGCAATCATAAGATTTTGACTCTATAGAAAGGCGATTTTCAAAAATAGTATTTATTATCAACACCCTATTGCTATAAGTTAAATAAAATACTTACTTACTGTTTTGCGTGTTAACGCGATCTACGGCGACCCTGCCGGCATTCTTAATTCTTAATTTTAGGTAATTTTAAGGATGATGATTTAGTTTGCTATCAGACTAAAGTCTAATCACTGTTTAAGACTTAGGTCTATATAACTAGAATAATAAGTGAGTCGCTTAATGGATAAAGTCAAAATATGGTGCGTGCTGTTGTTTGTGATGGGTCTAAGCAGCGCCAATACTCTACATGCTGCATCTGATTACGTATTAGATCCGGACAAATCTTCATTATATTTTGTTTCTACTAAGCAAATTCATGTGGTCGAAAATCACACCTTTCAGGAGATGTCTGGGTCGATTTCTGAAATCGGTAGTGCCCAGTTGCGCATTAATCTAAGCAGCGTAGACACGGGGATCGCGATTAGAAATCAACGGGTTCGTGACCTTTTATTCGAAGTTGCAAGTTTTGCTGAGGCGATTGTCACACTGCCAGTAGATACAAGTGGTCTAGCTGCGCTCGGCGTCGGTAGTTCTCAAACACAAGCTATTTCAGCTAGTTTAACCATGCATGGCGTGACAGCCGCAGTTGATACCGAGGTGGTTGTAACAAGACTCTCGACCACTTCTCTAATGGTTCAAAGTGCATCGCCAATTTTAATTTCTGCCGGTGATTACAATTTGGCGGGTGGCGTTGATGCTCTAAGAAATATTGCCAATCTGGATGTGATCAGTTACACGGTGCCGGTCAACTTCACGCTGGTGTTCAGTGCGCCTTAATTGCAATAGGGAGAGTTTATAATGATAAAGAAACACCTCAATTGCATCCTATCGCCGCTCATCAATAGCCCCGCAGCGTGGCGATTACGAGGCGATCCGGTCGCCTCATTTTCGCCGAAGATAATTGTCTTATTGTTTGCTCTACTGGTTAGCCCGGTTTCATTAGCGGCAGTCTGCAAATATGAGATCGACAATGAATGGAATACAGGCTTTCAGGCTAAGGTGTCGATCATCAACAACTCAAACACCGCGATAAATAACTGGGAGGTTAATTGGGCCTGGAGTGATGGCAGTTCATTGGTCAATGGCTGGGATGCGGTGTTTGACTGCGTTGAGAGTCGGTGTGATGCTAAAGCGCCATCATACGCATTGACTATTGGTGCAAATCAAACCGCGACGTTTGGTTTCATCGGTGCGAAAGGAACCCGTGATACACCGGTAGATCGCGCTATTCGCATAAACGGTACAATCTGTGGGTCAGCCAATCAGGCACCAACGCCAGTACCAACAGGTCCTGACTCGGCTAAGGCGGCGGCAATCTTACCCGCAATAATGTCTCTCCTATTAGCGCCCGAAACAAGCTCGAGCCCATTGGGAGTTTGGGAGCTTGATGGCGCCGAATCTAGTCTTGAATACGTCAGTGTTAAGAATAGCCATAACGCCGAAGTCAACACATTTACCCAAGGAGCCGACGGGGTTAGTGCATTAAGCGGAAGTATCGACAGAGCCGGTAATGCTGTTTTAGCAATCGATTTGAATGATTTAGAGACCGGTGTTGACACACGTAATCAACGCATGCGTGACTTTGTGTTTGAGACGGAGTTGCTGCCGAACGCCTACGTAAGCGTAAAGTTAAACCCTCGATCATTAAGTTCCATGAGCGTTGGTGAAAGTGATATCCAAAACATCAACGGTAGATTGTCTCTTCATGGCGTCACTCAAGATATTCAGGCTGAGGTCATTGTTGCTAAGACGTCGGAGACGAGCTTGTTAGTCTCGACGATTAAACCAATACTAATCGATAGCAAAGGATTCGATTTTGCCAGTGGCGTTGAGGTGTTAAGGAATCTTGCTAGCCTTGCTTCCATTGGCGAGGCGGTGCCAGTGTATTTTCGTCTGCGCTATGAATTAAATACCGATCCAAATACGGAACCTGTGTTAATCGCAAGTGCACCAGCTGCGCCAAGCAACTTGAGTGGGCAATATAACCCCACATCAACTAATACATTACTCGGTTGGCAAGATAACAGCACTAATGAGAGTGGTTTCATTGTGCGCCGAAAAACGGCCGCTGGCTTGTGGCGCACCATTAGGAATGCTTTACCGAATGCCTCTAGCTACAGTGATATGTTGAGTGGAGAGGGTACCTACGATTATAAAGTGATCGCGGTAAACGGTAGTGTGCCGTCTGCGCCCTCGAATGTTGAGCGCGTAATCGCAGCGGACCTGCCGGACCCTGACCCCACCGCTGAAGGCCAACGGCTTTATAACACTCAATGCGATTCGTGCCATGGTGCAAGTGGTGAGGGCTTGGGAAGTTTTCCTGCCCTTAATACACCGCGCGATGTTGCAGCGATGATTGATTACATCACTGAGTTTATGCCACTGGGAGACAGTGATGCCTGCGATCGACAGTGTGCTGAGCAGATAGCGCTGTTTATACAGACTTTGTGGAACAACCCACCCGATACAACACCTGATGGAACGGCGTGTCGTGCAGACCAACCTATTAACTATGGTGCGCGTCAATTAAAGATCTTGACTCGTTCGGAATATCAACGCAGTGTTGAAGACTTGTTAGGCGTAGACTTCGACGCGGCGGCCGGCCTGTCAGAAGACGATAAAATAGGACTCTTTGCTAACAACACACATACCTCGATTGTGTCGTCGTCTTATAGTAATTTTCTTATTGTTGCTGAGGAAATCGCACAATGGTCAGCGGCGCGAGATTTCGCACCAGCGCTGAGTTGTAGCTCATTTGATCAAAGTTGTGTTAATACGTTCATCAACCAATTTGCACCGCGAGTATTTCGCCGACCACTGGATTCAGGTGAGTCAGACACCTATACAAGATTAGCCGATGGAACGCTTACTGGAGGCGATGTGAAGGCGGGTATTACGATGGCCCTAGAGGCCATGCTGTCCGCACCACAATTTTTATACCGTCACGAGCTTGGAGAGCCCAATCCGAGTAACACGGACTTAGACAATGATGCGTTTGAGTTAACGTCGTATGAAATGGCAACGTTTTTGGCGTACACCTTTACTGGCTCAACACCTGATCAAACACTGCTAGACGCTGCAAGCAATAATTTACTTCGTTCAGAGTCCGAAATTCTCAATCAAGCTGAACGCTTAACAGAATTGGCCGAAGCAAAAGGCGTGCTAGGAGACTTTGTGGGTAGCTGGCTGGGTACGGATGATTTAGACATTGCCGCCAAAGACCCGAGCGTTTGGCCGGGGTTTGATGCGCTCGTGCCGCATATGAAAAACGAGGTGAGAGAGAATTTTGCCAACGTTATGCTTGATCGTAACCAAAGTTTCAATGCTCTTTATGATGCTGATTTCAGTTATATAAACCAGACCCTCGCGCAGCATTATGGTATTCCCGGCGTTTCGGGCAATCAGATGCGACGGGTTGCTACGGCCGAGCGAGGCGGTATTTTGGCCAATGGTGCCTTCATGGCTCGCTGGGGTGAAGCTGTGGAGACATCGCCTATTATTCGCTCAGTTCGAGTGCGCCGCAGGATGTTGTGCCAAGATGAGCTACCAAATCCGCCCGCTGGCACCTTTGCCGCAAGAGAAGAAAGACTCGCTGCTTTGTCTGAGATTCTGCGCGATCCTGCCACAACTAATCGCCTAAAAAATCATCTGTTGACTGAAGGGCCGCCTTGTTCTAATTGTCATCTTGAATACATAAATCCACTCGGTTTTGGAATGGAAGACTTCGATACGGTCGGCAATCGCCGATACGCTGATCTGAACGGCAACGTTATTGACGCGACAGGTCAACTATTTGCGCCAAGGGATTACAGTGATACCAACGATGTCGAACCGTTTACTGGGTCCAAAGGTTTAGCTCAATTAATGCCTTCGTTGTCTTCGGCACAATCGTGTTTGTCCAAGCAGATGTTCCGATATATCAGTGGTGTTGGGCACAACAATATTGATGCCAGTAACCCTGAAGCACCTGATCTTGCTGAGCAAGAAAGGGACGGTTATGCCTGCGAGATCGAAAAACTAACCGACGCCATGATGGAATCGAGCCCTCGCACCATGTTCGAACGGTTCAGCACACTTGATGCGATTCGCTATAGAAAAGCATGGTCTCGCAGCCCAAGTAACTAAAGCAGATTAAGAGTTAATACAATGAAAAATAAATATACGATTGATCGATCACGACGAGCTTTATTACAAACCTTTGCTGCGTCTGGTATATCCAAGGCGCTGATTAGTAGTTCTCCAATAGTAGCTGGTATCTTGTTTTCAAGACACGCTGATGCCATGGACACAGCGCCCAACAAGTCAGTCGCCATTTACGTACCCGGCGGCGGCATTCATGATTTTTGGGCACCAACTGGCAGTGGCACGAGTATGACTCTGGGGCCAATGTCGGCTTTATACGCGCCGGTTAAAACCGAATGCAACTTTCTACGAAATATGGCACACCCCAGTGGCGGTCATGGTTCAATGCCACTGATATTGTCAGATGGTTGGAATGGCGATACGTACGACGTTGCTATGGGCAAAGCCCTTGGGCCGGATAGGCCGTTCAAGTACCTCAACCTAGGCGTACACAGCAATGGACACGGCGCTTTGACTCGCGAAGGCAATACTACGGTACCATTCCAAGACAATCCGTTTAATGCTTTCAATCTACTTTTTGGCAGCGGTTCGACACCGGCTTCGAATTCAAAAACTGACATTCTCAATGCCCACGTTGCTGCGGCGAATGCAATAAGAAGCAAACTGGCCAACTATGAAGTGCAAAGGCTTGATCAACATCTCGATGCAATTGCTGATACGCGTCGCCGCTTGGACGATTTGAGTGGTGGTGCTGGCGGTTGCTCAGCGGCTCCCGATGCGACTGAATTTCCACTGAACTTCAATACGTTTACCCGGCAGGCCAAGCTACAAGCCGACATCTTGGTCACGGCTTTATCTTGCGGCTTAACGAGCTCCTGTTCGTTGGCGTTTGGCAACCATCAATCGGATTTTAGTATACCGGAATTGAATTACACTGGACCCTATCATCAGTCAATTCACGGTGGCAGCAATGGCCAAGCGAATTATCCATACTATGTTGAGATGCGTGCCCATTTAGGTTCATTAACGGCCTATGTTATCGATCAGCTACGCACTCAAGGTATTCTCGACAGCACTGTGGTGGTAGAGGTCACCGACATGGGGCACGCAGATTTGCACAGCTCAGAAGACGTTCCTATGCTGATCGCAGGCGGTGGCAACCATGTGAATAGAGGCACATCAACCGCAGGCAGTGGTTACAATCAACGCGACATGCTTCACACAGCCGCGAGAGCATGCGGTGTTAACTTGCCTTATGGACGAGTGATTCCCGGCGTGCTGTCTTAGCGATGGTGTGGTATTTGCGAGAACAACGATAGTGTCGCTCAATGGTCACGCAGAAGTGCGACTTCATCACCTAGCTGTAAATACGTCTCGATACCCTCGTTAGTGTTATTGAGTATATCGTCAGACGGGCGCCATTTACCTTTCTCACCAAGTAATATTACTGTTGACCCACCGAATAGGAAATACCCTTTTTCGTCACCCCTATTGTGAGGAATAGCCTCATCATGGCTTTGAACAATTTTACCCACCATTGCAGCTCCAACTTCAATATAGGCGAGTTTGCCAAACCTTTCGGTCTCGAGTATCGACGCTCTTCTCTCATTAATGATAAAAATGTCAGGTTTGGCGGCTATCGCTAACGGGTTAACCGAGTGATACTGCCCCTTAATTTCAACGCTGTCGAGTGTTTCCCCTGATAAGGGATAATGATATCGGTGGTAGTCGACCGGGCACAATCTGGCAATTAACAGTGGGCCGCCTTCAAATGTTTGTGACCATTTTGAGCCAGCTAAAAGATCCCTAGATTTTAATAGTCTTCCTTTTACCGGAATATCAACCTCATTGTTTATTTCTCGGTGGCCAAAATACCGAGCCTCACAAAATGCTGGCATAGTATTCTCATCGGCAATAAATTCTCTTTGATTCTCCTCAAATTCTCTAATAAAAAATTCATTGAAAGTTTTATACGAGTCTTGCTTTTTCTCTGCAGAGACTGAACCAGCCTTATAGATCGATAAATCGATATCAAATTTTTCTACAAACGGTGGCACCTTGTTTTTTGATATCGGCCAATCTTGATAGCATCCATATAATTGGCTGATGGGCTTAGAAGCAACAATGGGTGCTAGCAGTCGACCAAACGAATTATCATAAACAAACTTAATAGCGCTATCTCCGTAGACAAGTTCTGTCTCGATACGCTGAGTTGTTCTATTAAAATAGTTAATTTGATTACTAGGCATCTGTGTCTCTATATAAGGTCAAACTGTTTGATCGCGATTATATATAGATAAATCGAATATGAGTGAAAGTATTTGTTTATCTGTTAACGGTTATTTTATAGTCCCTCAACAATAAGTTTTTGGAAGCACAATTTTGTTGCCTGTCGCAGACATTTATTCAACCTTAGTTGAAACCTTGAAAAGCCACGATATGGCTCTATTACAAGCACCTCCGGGTGCGGGTAAATCAACGTGGTTGCCTTTGCAATTAGTACGCGATGGGCATTTTCAGCATATTGTGATGCTGGAACCAAGGAGGCTCGCAGCACGCAATATAGCGAGCTATTTGGCACGACTTCAAAATGAAGAATTAGGACTTAGCATTGGCTTAAGAATTAGACAAGAAAAATTGGTGAGTAAACACACCAAGTTAGAAATTGTAACGGAAGGCATGCTCACGCGCATGTTACAAAACGATCCTGAATTGAGCGGTGTTGATTGCATCATATTTGATGAATTCCATGAGCGCTCGGTGGCGGTAGACACCGCGTTAGCGTTTGCACTTGAGACTCAAGAGGCCTTGCGCGATGATTTAACCATACTGCTGATGTCGGCCACCTTAGATGCCGAAAGAATCGTCGAGAAATTTAACTGCCCGGTCATAAACTCTGAAGGTCGCAGCTTTCCGATTGATGAAATCTATCATCCATTGAAAGATGAAACGCGCTGGTTGGATGAGATGCCAGAGCTAATTTCTAAAGCGGTAACAGAGCAGGCTGGCAGTTGCTTAGTTTTTCTGCCGGGTCGGCGAGAGATCGAGCGGGTTGCTCAACGGCTCACACATCTTGATGACAATATTCGCATTTGCTCACTATACGGTGACCAGACCAAGCATTTACAACAGGCCGCCATCGCACCCGCAAAAACGGGTGAACGTAAGATCGTATTAGCGACTAATATTGCTGAAACCAGTTTAACGATTGACGGTATTCGTGTTGTTGTTGATAGCGGCAAAAAACGTGCGGCTAAGTTTAACTTGAATACCGGTGTTACCGAACTCAAAACAGTTGGCATTTCAATGTCATCGGCGGTTCAGCGTGCAGGTCGAGCTGGACGTATAGAGCCCGGAGTTGTGTACCGATTGGGTTCTAAAGAATTGCTAAGCCGTCGAGAGTCGCACGACACTCCGGAAATATTATCCTCCGATCTTAGTCAGCTAGTGTTAGAGACCAAGCAGTGGGGTACTGAAATTAATCAGTTAGCGTTTCTAGACCCACCTAGCGTAGCGCAGCAACGCCAAGCGAACGACTTGCTCTTCATGTTAGAAGCAGTGGATCAACAACAAAAGATTACGGCTCTTGGGAAACAGCTACTTCAACTAGGGACTGATATTCGCTGGGCGCATATGTTGATTAAAGCTAAGGAGCTGGATTCTAAATTGCCGGGAATTGAGATATTAAGTATATACCTGCTGGCGTTATTGGATAGCCGCGTAAGCCAGCAAGCCGAACTGAGCTCTGAGTTACAATCTCAATTGCATTCTCCACATCCCGTTTTTTCCAAGCAACTTAAATTTTGGCTAAGACGACTGAACAAGAAATCGAGCCCCAGGTTGTCGATGTCCTGTCTTCCATTATTAGTTGCCTTGGCTTACCCCGACAGATTGGCAAAAAGGCGAGGGCACGGTTATGTGTTAGCGAATGGAGCGGGTGTGGATTGTCGTAGTAACTATTGGCACAACGATGAATACATCGCGATTGCTGAACTTGGTGGCCAACAGGGTAAGCATATCTTTTCAGCCACCGCGATCGATATTCATCAGCTTAACGATCTCTTGCCACACCTTTTTCAGCTACGGCAGGTGTGCGAATTCAATGAAAAGAGTGGGCGTTTTATCTACGAGAATCGGTTGATGCTAAATGCCATTGTGGTGAATAGAAAGCCGATGAATAAGGCGATTGATAAAGCAGTTCGAACAAGCGCGTGGGTTGACTTAGTGGAACGAAAGGGGTTTGGTTTATTTCATTGCTACACCAATAACCTTTCAGAAAAAGACAACAATCAATTTAGTCAGTTGCTGATTAGAATGTGCTTGGCGCATAAGCATTTTCCGCATGAATTTCCTGAGGTTAGCGAAGCACTCTTAATATCAGAACTCGAATCATGGCTTTCTCCGTTTTTAAGCGAAGTGAAGAATTTGGAACAATTGAAAAAATTAGATTTAGTCGAGCCGTTAAAAAGCATTTTTAACTGGAATTTGCAAAATGAACTCGATTCATTACTTCCAAAACGACTGCGTGTGCCCAGCGGTTCAAGCGTATCGATTAGTTATCAACTTGACGGGCCAGCCAAGTTATCGGTTCGCATGCAAGAAGTGTATGGCCTATCGTCAACTCCGGCGTTGTGTAAAGGTAACGTGCCTCTGCTTATGGACTTACTCTCTCCCGCCCATCGATCATTGCAGCTAACACAAGATCTAGAGGGATTTTGGAGCGGGAGTTATCAGGCCATACAAAAAGAAATGAAGGGCAGGTACCCTAAACATTTCTGGCCAGATAACCCTGAGCGTGCTAAGGCTACAAGTAAAACTAAGGCGAAAATGTGACCGTCTTAGTTCAAATAAAAGGTTCCAAATCGTGTCATTAAATTGCGGTAGTCGCCCCATCGACCGCTATAGTCTGACCACTCATATAGGTGTTAGACGGGGAAAGAATCAATATCATTGCAGAAACCATTTCCTCTACGTCACCTATCCGTTTCATAGGGCAGCCCGAGGCTAGAAAGTCGGAATTTTGTTGTTCTTGTAAAAAACCGTCACCGATATTTGTGGGGCTAAAAAATGGGCAAATTGCATTTACTCGAATATTCTTACGACCGTATTCTACCGCCGCAGTGCGTGTCAGTCCGACTACCGCGTGCTTTGCGGCTGCATACGCCCCTGAATTCGGTGCGCCCAGTAGCCCCGCCAATGATGAAACGTTCAATATACTTCCCGATCCAATTTTTAGCATTTCTGGAATTTGGTATTTCATTCCAAACATCACACTTTTCACATTAACGTTCATTTGTTGATCGAAAGTGTCTTCAGTTAAGTCAACAGACTTTGCCTGGGCGTGGGCGATGCCTGCGTTATTAACGGCAATATCGAGCTGACCAAACTGTTTCGCTGCCAATGCCACTAAGGACTCGCAATCGGCTTCGAGAGACACATCGCACTTTTGAAACACAACATTATCGCCAAGGCTTTGAACTATTGCCTTAAGTCCATCAGTATTAATATCGCCCAGCACCAAGTTTGCACCACGATTGGCGAGTTCAGTGGCTAACAACTTTCCAAAGCCACTAGCGGCGCCGGTTATAAGCACGGTTTTATTGGTGAAATCCAGCATCGGATCCATAAATATACTCCTAGTAAAATAGTGGGGAAGAGCTGTTTTACTCAACATAATAGAACAGGCTCAATTTTCATAAACGCCCATGTTGTAGAAGGCCGAACGGCGCTCACTAATTTTGGTAACGTTAGCAGCTATAAAGTGAAATCGCAGTTAGGCCTAATACCTGTTTTCATTTAGCCATTACCCTCCGTCAGCCAACTTTGCCACCTGCCTGTTTTTCTATCACAACTAGAGACGGTCGTGGCGGCATACCATCTTCAAAATCGGGCCAGTTTGTTGTCGCCGTTTCAACTCTTATCTCGCCCGGTTTGCCGCCATCTCCGGGATGTTGTACTGCCACGAATAACGTTTCTCCATCGTCGGAAAATATAGGGCCACAAAGCTCGGCTCCATTAGGGACTCGGAAAAACATTTTGCCCGTGCCACGCAATGCACCCTCGGTTTCAAGAGCCCACAAGCCATCATTAGTGCCGCTCATGAATGTGTTCAGTCCTTGATCGGTTGAGACCCAAAGCCGGCCATCGGGGTCTACAACCGCATTGTCGGGGCTGGCAAACCAGCCGTTTTCACTTGTCTCAGGATTCCAGTTAGTTTGATGGCTTGGCACGTTTGGATTGCCACATTTGACCAAAATGTCCCAATATCCACGCTCGCTTGAATGGTTGTCCTCAAGTTCGGTAATTTCTATGATGTGGCCGAAGTAGTTATCCGTGCGGGGATTCGCTGAATTTGGCTCTTTGCGTTTACTGTTATTTGTCAGCATCACATATACCTTGCCAGTTTTCTTATTCGGTACTACGTCCTCAGGTCTGTCCATTGGTGTCGCACCAAGCAAGTCTGCTGCGCGGCGGGGTTCAATCAAAATATCGGCCAGAGATTCGAACGCGGCTTCAAGGGGGCCATTGTTGTGCACCAATGGCAGCCATTCTAAATAACCATCGTCGTGAAACTTGGCTACATAAAGAGTGCCATGATCAAGCAAGTCTTTGTTTGCTTTGGGGTTGTCTAAATCCACCGTATCTCGACTCACAAATTTATACAGATATTCGAATCGTTGATCGTCTCCCATATACACCACGAGCTGGCCGCTCTTAGCCACAATACATTCACCACCCTCATGTTTGAAGCGACCAAGTGCGGTTCGTTTTTTCGGTCTCGAACGTGGGTTTAGAGGATCGATTTCAACAACCCATCCAAATCGATTTGGCTCATTTGGTTCCACACCGAGATCGAAACGTGAATCATATTTAGCCCAATTCGTGTAATCATAGGGGACGTTATAGCGCGAATGATTTTCGCTTTCGGGGTGATTATCTTGTAGTTGTCCAGCAAAATGTACGTTAAAGTTTTCTTCGCAGGTAAGGTATGTACCCCAGGGGGTCATGCCTCCTGCGCAGTTATTCAATGTGCCAATAGCAAGGTTGCCTCGCTTGTCGCCCGATGTTTTCAGGCGATAATGTCCGGCTGCAGGACCGCTAATCTCAATTTCCGTGTCGAGCGCTGAGATTCGACGATTGTATTTGGAGTCAGTATTGACAGACCATTCGCCGTCTACTTTTACAATTTCGAAAATAGAGTTACCGACAGCAGCCTGGGTCACTTTGACTTGCTCTTCAGTGATCGTCTCAAAGCCATCGCTTGGGAAATTTGGAAACATCAATCCTGGAATCGGATATTCGTGATTTACACACAGTAGTGCACGTGCATCTTGACCACGTTTGGGTTCCAGGGAAAGGTAACCTATATAGTCATTGTTATAACCAAACTGTTTCAATTGAGCTGCTGCTGTTTGATTTAGAGGGTCAAACTTGGGTGAATCGCGAAATAGAGGATCGCCCCATCGAATCAAAATGTCAGCGTCGTGATCCGGTGCAACATGATGTGTCTTATCGGCGCCATGAACTACTTCTTTAAAATCATAATTGGAGTTGTACGGGTTATTTTCTCGCCACGCGCTTTCTAATTGAGAAGTTTGTTCTGCATCATTATCACCACAGCCGCTGAGCTGTAATGTCGCACCGCCGATACCAACCGCCAGTGAGGTTTTCACAAATCCTCGTCGAGACAAACGGCGCTCATGTACTGATTTCAAACTCTCCGATTTGGTCGGATTCGAGACTAAGTTATCTGCGGTGTCGTTCATAAATAAAGGGTCAAATTATGTGTGTATTGTTTACGCTACGTTAACTTACTATTATGACGTATCAACGACATTGACGAGTAAATATCTTGTGAAATTTGCCACGGAGTTTGCACTGAAAACCAACACCTGGGTGACAATAACGGTTTAGCTTAATAGAGAAGTTATCGGGCAGTAAATATACCGTCGTTTGTCACGGATGCCACCTTAAGATGTAACCTAATAATAGACGTGTTTGTTCAATTCTATGCCTACTCAATGTATCCAAGAGGCTTATAATTAAATCACGTCAATCGTTTTGCACACGATAATATAAAGGATAGGGCGGAAAGAAATATCTGAAGCGTTGAGGGATAAGATTTTGTGATCCCGAGTAAAAGAGACGATAAGGCCTTTCCAATGACTTACTTATTGTCCTTTATCAGGATTTTGATGAGGGTGTTTTGCGGCTTTATGGTGATCTTGAAGCCTAAAATATATTGGGGTTGGCTTAATTATAATACTTAGCGCAGAGTAAACCCGACGGTTTTATTCGCGCTTCCTTCTTCGCCTGTTAATTGATATCACCTTCTAATTTGATGCGGAAACTTAATTTGAGACGGAAACTGGAGATCTCAGACGTATAAAACTCGGGTTAGATAAGCAACCCGAGTTTTAATGCTCTTTTAAAAGTCGAGATTTACTCGTCTTCTAGATCATCATCTGGTTCCAGATCAGCGGAAGCAGTCGCTTTGATTTTAGACCACTTTTTGTCTGCTAGAGCAATTGCTTTAGATTGCTTAGCCGTCCAAAGCTTAGAAACGTTAGCGCTGTTGTTTACATAAAGCTTGTCATCAACAACCGCGAATACGGTTGGATCAATCGGGAATTTAGCACCAATCGCCGCACCATACGCACAAAAACCACCATATTGTGGCGCGTATTTAGACGGGTTAGCGTTAAACAGATCACGGTTAGCTTCAGAGCTGAAGTGGTAGATCGCACCATCATGCACGGCTGAGATTCCAGCGTAACCTTTCACTGCTTTGTTTTCAGTAAAATAGGCGACTGTGTCGTGGCCTGATAAGATCACACCATTAGCGTCTTGTTGCGTTTCCTCAGCGGCAAAGCTGAATGAAGCGGTTGCAAGTAGTAAGGCGGCCGTTAAACCAGCTAATACGTTCGTTTTTTTCATCTTAAGTTTCTCAAGAGGTAGGTTAATTGATTATTGATATCGAGTTTATATAAACTCGAAACACCCGTAATTCTAGAGAGATTAGGCCAATGTCACTATGTTCAAACGTCTTATAGTTATATCCAATCGTACTTTAGGCACAGAAAACGCAAAAAATCACTGGTTTAAATAGAGTAATTAATGCCTGTATGTGAAAACCATTGGATTACAACGATGAAGATTAATCAATTACCTCAGATGAGGATCTTTTATTGATGCATTGATATCGACATTATATTTCATGGCTTGGTATTCGATACGTTATGCACTTGCCTGGCGATATTGCACTGTGTATGGCCACGGATTAGGGTCTTTGTATTTCATTCAACGATAGGTAGGTTTAAAAATAATGTCTAAGCTACATTGAAGGCACTATCATCGAAGAAGTTACCATCGAAAGGGCCACCAATAAATATCAAGTTAGCGCTCTTTGTGGGTGCTTGTAGGGAGGTCTCGTCTGTGTCAAGCAATTGATCGGTGGTTCTAAGAGTGATCCTATGCATGTCAATTGCATCTAATAGCTGATGCGTGCCTCAATATATTAATGTTGTTTCAGGTGACACAACTGCCAGTATTGCAGTGAATGAAGTGGATAATCAACATTCAATAAGTAGCGTAAATGTGGATTGATTCGGGCGTAAAGAGTAGTGCAATAGACTCGCAGTTCAATACGGATTAAGCATCAGGCGGGTAAGCTGAATTAATCAGAAAGTAATCAAGCTTCGTAACGTGGCAAAAGCGCGTTACGAAGCTTGGCTTATTATGTTTTTCCTTAATCCTCAGATCGTAGCTTGAGCAAACAAATAGCGAGCATCAAAGTTGCAAGAACACCTGTAGCGCCGGATGGTACAGCCTCTATTCGACCAAACATCATAACAATGGTATTTGCGACCATTGCGACGAACCCTAAAAAGACGGCTAGTCTACCAAGCATCTTAGACCCGTTCTGCAAGAGAGCCATGCCAAACACGACGGCAGCAAGGCCAAGCAGGATCTTAGCTGCGTTATAAATAAAGAACGAAAAAGCAACGACTGATCCAGCTGCAGGAGCGAGCGCTTCAACACCTTGCGCTGCTTCGCGAAAAGGTCCGAACTGAGTAAGTCCGATGCCAACCTGTACAAAATTGAGTATCGCGCTAGCTAAGATGGCCGAAAAGCCTAATGTATTGCTCTTTGCCTGCGCCAACGCAGACCCAGCTATTGCTGTAAGCAGGACAAACATCAACCCTTCCAGGCCCCAAAGCCATTGGCGTGGCACATCATTCGCTACAACGTAAAGCGCGGTATACACTGCTTGAGTAATAACCGATAGAAAGAGCAGGGCAGAAATCAGCTGTATATTTTGTTTTTGTGTTAAATCCATGATCAGACCTCTGAATGTTTTTGTTTCTGAAAAAGCCGTGAATAATTGGCTAATATCAATTTAAGCTAGAGCATACTACTAAAAGAACGTGTTTTCTTGAATTGCATCAAAGGCTTTTCGAATAGCGCTACTCACTATTAAGTGGCGCAAACGAAGGCTTACTAATTCCAGCGCAGCTCATTAAGTGTTAAAGACCTCTCTTGGCCCATTGCACTTACATTTTTTTAAACGTATTGTCGAAAAGTTCAAAAATTAATTTCTGATAAACACGCAATCGCGCTATTCGGGGCTGAAGTAATTTCTCAACATGACCGAGCAGCGACCTTAAGTACACACTCTCTAACTTATTTAAAACGCTGACCTTAGCCTCAGTGTGATCTGACCCGCACATCACGTTGCCATCACCGACCAGGTTTATAAACAGGGTCTATCCCATTAAATAGAACTGATGATGGTCAACAACCAAAAAAGCTTAGTGGGCTTACCCCCACATGCTTAGGCGTGATGTTTGATTAAGGAGAGCAAAATGACGAATACTTATAAAGCCTTGGTCGCCCAAGAGAGTGAAGAGCACGCAGTAGCTTATCAGCGATTACATGAAGCCGATTTGGGTGAGGGTGACGTGACTGTTGCCGTTGAATACTCGACCGTCAATTTCAAAGATGGGTTAGCAATCACCAATACTTCGCCAATAGTACAAAAGCGCCCGTTGGTTTTAGGTATCGATTATGCGGGCACAGTAATTGACTCTGACTCCGATCGCTTCCGTGTCGGCGATAAGGTAGTTCGTAATGGTTTTGGCGCCTCCGAGTACCTGAATGGTGGCTACTGCGAGCGAGCACGAAGCGATGCCAACTTGTTAGTCGGTTTACCTAAGAATTTGACCACCCGTGCGGCCATGGCAATCGGCACCGCGGGCTACACCGCGATGTTGTGTTTACTTGCTCTGGAAGAGGGCGGTACCAAACCCGGTGAAGGCGAAATATTGGTTACCGGAGCAGCTGGTGGTGTTGGATCGGTGGCCGTTGCTATCTTGTCTAAACTGGGCTATCAGGTAGTTGCTTCTACTGGACGACTTGAAGAAGCTCAATTTTTGATGGATCTAGGAGCAAGAGAAATTATGGATCGTCAGGAAATATCTGAACCTGGTAAACCAATGCAGCGAGAGCGCTGGGCCGGTGTTGTCGATTGTGTCGGTAGCCATACGCTGGCCAATTCAATCGCCTCTACTCGATACAACGGTGTGGTTGCCGCTTGCGGCCTTGCTCAAGGCGCTGACCTGCCAGCAACGGTCATGCCCTTCATATTGCGCAACGTTCGCCTGCAAGGTGTGGATTCGGTGCAGACACCCTTGGCGCGCCGCGAACAGGCCTGGGCCAGGCTGTCTACCGACCTGGATCTCGATACATTAGAAGCGCTAAGCTTTGACTTAGCCTTCAGTGATGTAGTGGATACGGCGCCGAAGATTCTAGCGGGACAAATTCGAGGCCGCGCCGTGGTTGATTTATCGCGCTAATTTGTTGCTAATTTCTTGGCGCTTAGAGCACACGTAAAGCATATTCATGCTCAAAAAGTGTTGACTAAAGAATGCCTTAGCTAACTGCTAATCTTCGAATTCAGCCTCTAGTCAGGTGATCAACGACATTTGCCTCGATTTTGTCGATATAGGTCTTAGAAGCATCGTCTTTGTTGGAGACATTAGAAGAGTCATCGTAATCCTGAGCTACTGGCTAAAGGGCTGTTGAAGCCTTGTCGATTTGACCAATATTATTAATCTTCTGGGAGTCGCGTGGCGGTCTTGCTGATGATTTGCCATCTGCCGCTGATCTTTTTTAACAGAAACAAATCAATGTAGAGACGTTCATATTCTGAAATATTGATGGACGCCTTCGCCGATGCGATGTCATTGACCACCTCAACCGATAAAATTTTGCCGATTCGTCCATTGAATTTTCCGGGTTCTCGTTGCGCGAACAAATTGGCGTATTGCGTTGGGCTATAGCGAGCGAATCCCTGCTTCCCAGACAGATAGAGAGTGGCGTTGGGATGAAAGGCTTGGATTATCTCATCTCTCAGAGAATAAGAGGAGCCGTTGATGTACTGTTGAATAACTTTGCGAATCGCCCTGGCTTCGGATTCTGCACTCGTAACATTTGAATAGCTTAGAAATAGTCCTAACAAAAGAACATTTAGTTGGCGCATCAGTTTTTCTCCTTTTTACTTGGCTGTAATCGTATTAGGCGTCCGTTGGCTTCATCAGTGAGTAAGTAAATTGCGCCTTTCGGAGACTGCTTTACATTTCGCAGTCGAATAGGCTCATCCATGAACAGCTGCTCCATACTGGATATGCCCCCTGTAGTTGTTCTAATCCTCCACAGGCTGCCGCGCGAAAGGCCCGTAACAAATAGATCTCCATGCCATTCAGGAAAATCAGAGCCTGTGTAAAACATTAAGCCTGTTGGTGCAACGGTCTGCTTCCAAAACCATACAGGCGGAGTAAAGTTGCGATCATTGAGAGACGGTGGTCGGTACTGGGTGTGTCGGTACTTTCCCGATGTGCGAACAGGCCATCCATAGTTCGCTCCGCTGGAAAGAAGGTTGATTTCATCCCCTTGGCGTGTGCCGTGTTCCGTAAACCAGATTTCAGAGTTAAATGGATTCAATGTAAGCCCTTGTGCTGCTCGAATACCGACTGCATAGATGCCGGGAACCGCATTGTTTGCAATTTCAGGGTTATCATTAGGAATAGAACCATCTGGGTTGATTCGATAGATTTTACCGCGTCGGTCTTGATAGTTCTGAGCGATGGGCATTGCAGGTTGATCCGCTTCAGTAAAAAGTCGGTCACCCACGGTAAAATAGAGTTTGCCGTCGGCTCCGAATACCATTCCCCCACCATAATGATAACGCCCCAAAGTATAGGGAAGTGCAACGAACAGAGTTTCGATCGACTGTAGACGATCGTTTTTCAACGTGGCGCGGATCACTTTGGTGGTGGTGCCGAGTCCTTTAGGGTTGCGCGCAGCATACGATAAATATACCCAACGGTTTTTTGAAAATTCAGGGTCCAACTTAACCGCATAGAGGCCTGAATTATCTCCAATTCCGCTGCGGTTTCGATTATCTATATCCTCTGGAAGGCCTAGCACCTCGACTTTCTCACCATTTATTAGGTTAACCAGTTGAAGTCCACCTTCTTTCTCAGTCACCAGCGCCATATTTTCGTCGAGAAAGTCCATATCCCATGGACGAGTAAGTCGATCAGCGATGGTAGTACGTTTGTAGTCTGCAGCAGCAGTATTGGCGAGCGAAGGCGCAGCGCTTATGTAAAAGATTGCCAAAAGGCACAGGTTTACTATTTTCAAAGGTCTGAAGGTCTGTTGTTATGGAAGCTCCATAATGCGACCTCTAATCGACAAAATCAGCGAATTCGTTTATGAAATCGCGATTTCAGAGATTTTTGTTGGTCTCATCGTTCAGAAATCCTCTTACGATATTCAGAGGGAGTCATGTTTTCAAAAGACGCAAATGCACTGTTAAAAGAGGCTACATTTCCAAAACCAGATTCCGCAGCAATCGTGGCTATTTTTGCTTTTCCGAAGGTCGGATCAGCGAGTAAGCGTTTGGCGTGTTCTAGCCGAAATCGCTTTACATAGGCAGCAAATCCAATGCCGCGCAGTTCATTGATGGCACGCGAAACTTGCCGGTCAGATAGATTTAGTATGCTGGCCATTTTGCCAACCGTCAGGTCAGGGTCGAGGTAGACGCCGTGATTGTTCATTGCCAGCTCAATCTGTTCCATGACGTCTTGGCTTTGTTGATTCGATAGTTTTGTCTGAAGATATCTGTTTGCACTGAAGTGCTTACGATTTAGAAATAAAACCGTCAGTCCGCAAATTAGTAAGGAATAAACAACAGCTCCGCCGAGGTAGTAGGGCAATACCGAGATAAATACAAGCAAGTAATAGCACCAAACGATAAAGAGCCCGATCAAAATTTGCCGATACCAAGCAACCGCCTCCAATGCCAACAAATTCTTGATTTGAGACGTCAACTTAGCCGATAGATATAAATACACAGCCCATTGGCTCATCACAAATGTATAACTGAGGTATGAGGCCCAGTTTTTCTGATTCGGTATCAACCAACATAGCAGTACATAGATGGCCGCGGGTACGAAACTCAGAACATCGTTAACGCTCAATCGTGTCAGTCTTTGACTTATCACTTTGCCATACAGCCAAAAGCTTGGCCCAACAAGCAGCAAACCCGCCAAGCCCAGATTTCGCTGCCACGGTTCGATTACAAGATAATAGTTAAAAATCGATTTACCGATACGAATGCTTAAACCAATTAGCATCAAGGCAAATAAGCGATGTGCAAGACGATTACCACGCTCCAGGGTTAATAAATGGCCAACTAATAAAAGTGCTTGGATTACACCAAGACTGGCGGCGATCATGGCAATGGCTTTAATCAAAGAATTGCTGAAATAGTTAACCTCGTCAAAAATCGAGGATAATGGCAATAAACTCGAAATGCCAGAATAAATAATTTCGGGTCACTTTCACTGGTGTTTGAGTTGCTTAAGTGATGGTTCGGCTGAGGCTCTTTTTGGCTGAGGCTCTATTTGGCTGAGGCTCTATTCAGCAGAGGCTCTATCAGTATTAGGTAAGTGCGAGCAAAACTAGCTATCGGCTCCCATGAAATCAGCTAATGAGTACGTGGAAAAGCCATAATCAACATCATTGATACCGTAGCCAATATGCACCACGCCGTCATTTATTTGGATGCCCGAAAAGTAAGTGCATGAGAACAGGTTATTATTATGTCTGGTTGAACTGCCACGCAAGCTCTGTTCTGAATATGCGAACCAGTGCTTGCCAAACATCACCGTTTTTTTATCGAAGTCAAGACACGCGCTGCGACCAAGATACAGCTTCTTGCCATTGACAATATATTTTCTATGCCCCATGAAATAATATCGGCCATCGAACTCGGTCAGCTGCGTTCCTAAGGTTAGATCTGAGAATTCAGAAGACTCATTCGGATCTTCAGAAAAGAAATCTTCAAATTCCCATGCATTATCCGAAACCGCTTTAAGTTTGAGAATTTTAAGAGGGCTGGCCCAATACAGCGCGTATAGTTCATTATTGCGACTAAAAAACGACCAATTTCTTTCTTGATCCTGTCTTTTGCGATAGATCACTTTTTTAGGAGGTTCTATCTGAGGGTAAATTTTCATAACAAAAATGTCGTTCCCGCCAGCCACATAGCCAGAATTGAAGCTTACCCAGATTTCATCTTTCAGCTGGAATACTCTTGGATCAATGAGTTGTAAACAATCCAGCGGAAGGCAAAAATCGGAGATATTGATTAGACGGTCTTGCACGGCAACGTATGAGGTAAGTCTATCGTCACCCATCGGAATTGCGCGGAACGTCAGAATCTTGAGGTTCTCAGTAATATGAAAACTCGGATTAAAGACGTTACGAAGTCCCTCGAAATTTAGGTCCATCAACGACGTTTCGGCTGACTCACAAAACCGGATATAAGGCAATTCGAAGTTGCCGAGTTCAGGAAAACCAAATTGTAAGGCTGTGGCTATTTTCGCCGTGTTCGCCATTGAGTTGTAGCTTTGTAGTATCCTCTGACGCGATTCGTTCCTGATGCGGGATACTAGGGTGGGGTTGTCCTTAATTTCGATAATGGCATTGGTCAGCGCTTCAACATTGCCAGGGGGAACCAAAAGTCCATTTTTACGATGACTAATAAGCTCTGGAATTCCTGAAAGCGTGGTTGATATAACCGGTATGCGCAAGGCCATTGCTTCCATCAGTACCACAGGAATCCCGTCCATGTCACCATCGCTTGCCTGGATACATGGCAGCACAAATACAGATCCCGATCTAAGAAAGTCCACCATACCAGGGTGCACCAATGAGCCTTTCAAGGTGACTTCTTGTAATAGGCCAGATTCACGGATTTGATGCGCGACAGCATCATCGCCATCACCCACAATTTCGCACTCAAATTCGACGCCTTGCCTCTTGAGTTCTTGACATGCAGCAATCAGTAAGGGCATCCCTTTTTTCTCGACAAATCGACATGCCGAAATGATCTTGAATGGCTGATGAATATATTCACATGGAGTCAGATTTTCGGGACAGATTCCACAGCGCGCGACAACCACCTTATGTGGATCAACACCGACTTCGTCACACATAAATCGCTTGTTGAACTCCGAAATGGTAAATACGCGCTTGGCATCGTTACTCCATTCTAAAAGCGCAGGATGTAAATACTTGTACAGATCAAAGGCATGCGTGGTAAACGAAAAGGGTACTCCAGTCGCCTGATGCACCCGGTGCGCGATCGCCGTCGCTTCTGATGCGAAATGAGAATGTATGTGATCAATGTTAGATTTATTAACGAGCTCGATGAGACCCTCAAATTGAAGGTCCTCGAAATACCTTACTGAAAATTCAGCGGCCGCTTTGTGCATAATGGGCTCGCTAAACGAATGTATGGCGATTATTTCAATCTCCAAACCGTAGGCACGCAAAGCGATCACTTCGTCTAATATGAATTTCTCCGATACTTTGGGGAAAACCGATAGCAGGTAGAGTATCTTCATCGCAGTTTACCGAGTGGCATCATGGGTAGGATGGCTCCAAGAGGTTTCATAAATGATGATTAAGTTGCCTGGGTCAATGTTTATCTACAGCGTCTTAATCTATCATTTTAGCAACAATCTAAGACCCCGAAAGAAGTCCGTTTTAAGTGCCGCTTTGGTTGACCGAATAAGCATTCAATTAGCCATCGTCGGCCGATAAAGGGTTGTGTTCGATTCGGTGGACCGACTAATCGAACCGCTCGAATTGATTGTCAGCCCGATTAAAATAGTTGCTCTAAAGTCTAGCACAGTCAACGCAGTGACTGTGAGGCCTAAGCCATTCAGACTCAAAGAGCTGCCCAGCAATAAACTGGCTAAATTAAATCGTGCTTCTTAAGGTGGATTTACTGGTCGGATCAGTCTTATTAGCCTTGATGGTTGCAGCCAAACAGGTTCCAGCTGGATTAACATCGAGAGTCTACGTGAGAGGGAGCAAGAATTAAATTGAATGTTTAATGTTCAGCAATGATAATTTCGCAGCGATTAGGATTTCGTTGCCATTTATTAGTATGATTTTATAATTGGCGTTTAATTCTAAGCGGTATTCGCAGAAAATCACTTACTAAGTTCTTGCAAGTTTGCTTGGATCGAACGCACAAATTCGGTGTTCCATGCATCGATTACGCACACAAACTAGCCAAAAATTGATAATTGCGATAACCGAATGTCTCTATCTCCTTCCCGCACTACTTGTTTGGCCATACTACTTAAACCCGATACACCCATATTAAACACGACACTGTTGTCGGCAAAGCCGTTTATTGACTTCTGGGTGATTTGCTCTGAACGATTACAACCGAAGGAACAACAAGACATTAGGAACACGCTTGCCGGTGTTGATGGTGTGTTTGTTGAGCATGAGATGAGCCATTACGGTAATGCCAAGACCCATCTCGTTCGTCGAGCGCAACAACACGCCGATTGGGTCTTAGTATTGCAGATGAATGAGGAGATATGCACCTTAACGTCTAAGCTAACCCTACCGAAAAAAGATAAAGTTGGACTTGTCACTGTTTCAAGGAACGCGAGCGCTACCTCGCGAGCACACACATCAAGAGAAGCTCGGCTGTTTGCGTCC
Source organism: Arenicella sp. (assembly GCA_965230315.1). Lineage (GTDB taxonomy): Bacteria > Pseudomonadota > Gammaproteobacteria > Arenicellales > Arenicellaceae > Arenicella. The sequence goes on along the minus strand of CBDDKT010000002.1, from coordinate 572,185 downwards.
GATTGTGATGTGGTATTTGAATATCCAGTCGCGGACCATGCTAATTTTGGCAACCTTAAGTGCTGCTTGCTTGATTCGCTTAGCATCCAAAACCATGAAGAAAAACCCGATTGGTCTGATGATCGCATTACAAACCGTTTTTTGCTTGATGCCGTTTTGGGAAAATATGAGCCGAGCGCTGAATTGAGTCTATTGCTTGGAAAAGTCGAACTCTCGAAAAATCAGCTTGAGTTAGCGCTCACGCATTTTGAGCATGCTGTTACTTTGGTGCCTCGCGATTGTGTCTTGTGGATGGCGCATTTCTTGGCGGGAAATATACAAATTAAAAAACGAAATCTGGCTTCAGCACTGAACCATTGGCAAGCAGCATTTGAGCTTGATCCGAATCGCGCTGAACCACTATTTAGATTAGCGGAACTTCATTTTTTTGCGGGTGATTTAAATACCGCGGGATTGCTTGGTGAGCAAGCAAGTGCGATGAAAGTCCCAAGGTTTGCAGATTATTATGAGCCAGCACTTTACACTCATCACTCAGCGATCCTGACTGCGCAGTGCTGGCATCGCTTGGGTCTTAATCAGGATGCCATCGACTTACTCAGAACTGCGTTACACACACAGACTAATAAAAACATCAAATCTGAGTTACAAAGTTCCCTGAATGAGATAATGATAAGCCTAGACAATGGTGTGACTTCATGAACTACCTATGTTCCTACTGGCTGTCTCCCAATGCAAGTCGTGCTCGAGAAGTTCAATTGCGTCGCTATTTCGATTTGCAATGTTACTTAAAGCAACGTATGGGGTGTCGCCAAGTTATTATGACCAATATTGATTACCCTGGCTCAATTTCAATAGACCTACCACCTAACTTCACGGAAGAGAAGGCTTTCTTCACTCGATACTTTGCTTTAAAACAGCAGATAGAGGCCGGGCTTGAATTTCCGATTTGCCTGCATGACCATGATCTGTTTAATGCGAAACCTTTGCCACACGACGCTGATGCGATTTTAGTCGGCTCTATGAAGGAGGGTGCTTTTTCAGAACAAGCCGTGGTGTACCCGAGTATCGCCAAACACGCAATCTTCAAGTTTTCGGACATACTCTGGAACCAAGATATCGGCAGCCATCGTCGAGCAGCCTATGGTGCTAAGCGACGTCATGAAGGAATGTTCTCTACGGAACAAACCATCCATGATTTAGTTTTACGCCCATTTAGATCCGTACCAATGCGCATCGCCTTTAATGTCAAGGACCAGGTGAGTTTTGATATTGGCGGTCAAAATTCGTTGGACACGGGAGATGCTATGTGTGCAGACATTCCTCCGGGTGTCGATGCCATTCACGGTCATATTAATAAGGGTCAGGCAACCGATGTCTTACTTGATTGGTTGGCACGTGAACTTTGTCAGTAGTTGGTAACCACTAATTCGTAAATCATGTTTCCAATCAGTTTTTTAAAAAGCTCGCGTAGATAAATTCAGTTTGCGCACGACCGGATTGCTTTCTTGAGACCTGAACTGGGCATAGGTTTAGAAAGGAAGGAAAATTGATTGTCTCTTGCAGATAAAAAATACGCATTGGCGATGTAACCCTAAGATCGCGATAAAATAAACCGGGTATAAAATAATAACGTGAGAAGTGGCGCCAGTTGCTCAAAGGAATTGGGGGAGTTTGAATTTATGAGTTACCATGGTGGGCATACTGGAGCCAGAAGGTCTGTCAGATCCATTATCACACGTACCCTAAGCACTATCACACCCAGTATCTGAACAAGACTTGAGAGCGTTATCATGACACCACTATCGAATATGAAGTTTGCTATATCAAGTGTTCTACTCCTACTGCTGAGCTCTTGCAACATCGAGGGCGGCAACACATGTGAAAGACTTATTGATGGCCGAGACTTCGCGCAGGCAACAAAAGAATGTGAGCGGCTATTTCAAAAAAACGGGGCGCTTTCTGCCTTAGAAAACTGGATTACCTCACTGTCGAAATCTGAGCGCTTTCAAGATTTGGATGAATTAATAGCCAATTCCAAAGGCAAGGAGTATGAAGCTGATGCGCTTTTTTTGGTGGCTGACGCACTTCACGGCTCGATTGATATTGAACAACTTACTTCCTACTATACTCAAAGCGCTCAACTGTTTGTTGAGGATGGGCGACTAGACCGACAAGCGGATGCACTTCATCAGTTGTTCAGAATAGAATGGAAGCGCTCGAATCATAGAGCAGCGCTGAGCCACGCATCTGAATCGTTGTCAGCCGCACGCGCAGGTGGCGACAAAGGACGGGAAATTATGGCACTAAAGAACCTATTCAACATCTTTGAAGAAGTAGGGAGTCTAGGCCCTGCACAGTTGGCTCTTTCAAAGATCGATCAATTGCTTGTCGATGATACGTCGTCTGGAAATAGAATCAATGCGTATATCTCACAAGGTCTGCTAGAGATGAACCGTGAACGATTTGGGTTGGCCAAGCACAATTTTCACAAGGCGTTAACAGCAGCAAGTGGTTCGAAAAACGGAGGCGCCCTACGTGGTCTTCATTTAAATATTGTACACGCCAATATCATGCTCGGTAAGTTAGCCGATGCTAAGGAGCATATGGACATTGCTTGGGGGTATGCAAATCCGGATGGTTCAGTTCAATTTGCTTTGCTGTTTTACCAATCGTTGTTGAATTTCCACAATCGTCAATATGGCGAGGCCTATGAGGTGATGCAGCGCGCATTAAAGGATCAAGATTTACCCAAGGTTTGGGTTTGGGAGATGCATTATTGGGCTGGTGAAGCGGCCTCTAAATTGGGAGACACTGACACAGCGATCAAGTCATATCGGCAATCAATCGAGGCCTCTGAGTCGCTGCGGCAAGATCTGGGCGACGATCAGCTCAAGGCTCATATGTTGTCTCGAAAGCGTGAGGCCTATGAAGCCTTGTTTATAGCCTTATTCGATTCGGGTCAAATAAAGGAAGCGTTTTCAGTTTCTGAGCAGGCTAAAACCCGAGGGTTTGTCGATGCCTATGTTAGTGCAACGCAAGTATCGGTATCAGGACAGTCGATCGCCGAGATTTCACAACGAGTCTCGGATCGCATCGATGGTTTACAGGCCTATCTTGGGGCAATGAGCGAATCGCCAATCGTTCAGGATTTGGATGTGGAGCTTGTGATTAATGGCTTGAGCGAGCATAGGCTGATCTCATACTTCAGAGCCAAACAACGATTTTTCATAATCGATGTTAATCAAGGAAAACTGTCTGTCTCGGAATCGACAATCGGCGTCAGTTCTTTGCAGCAGCTCTTCATGCGTTATGAGGAAAATCCAAATGATTTGGTTATTCTACAGCAGCTCGGCGAACTGCTTTTCCCCACGAAATTCTTTCAACAATTGGAACAACACATATTTGTTTCGCCGGATGATTTTATTGGCAAGATTGGTGTCGCTTCCTTAAGGGTAAATGGACAATTTATCGTTGAGAACGCTAGCCTGTCTTTGGTGCCGAGTGCCAGCGCATTATTCAAAATGTATGAAAATGATCGAGGTCAGGCTATCAACGATTCTGAACAAAATCAGCACTTGCTGATCGGTGATCCCTTGGGCGATTTGCCAGCCGCAAACGAGGAGATTTTACAACTTGCAGAGAAAACGAACTCAACTGTATTAATCGGTAAAGATGCTACGCTTTCGGGACTACGCCAAAGCGACTATGACGATACTTTACATATTGCGTCTCACGCTGGAGTCGATCATTTAGGCCCATGGCTAACATTAGCTGACGGCAAAATAAGCGGGGCTGAACTGGTCGCGCAGATCAAAGTGCCGCGGATTACGGTGTTGGCGAGTTGTGCTTCGGGAGTAGGTCAAGATCGGTATTTATGGGGTTCTCTAGGGGGCCTTTTCCTCAGTAGAGGCACGTCCTCTGCGGTGGTCGCATTGTGGTCTATTGAAGATGTACCCACACAATCGTTTATGAAGCACTACTATAATAATTTTTCTTCCGCTAAGACTGCACAAGCGCTAGCGTCCACGCAGAGGCAAGCGATTAGGGATAATTTGGCGCCTAGATATTGGTCGGCGTTTACTGTATTAGGCTTGCCGTAATGATGACAAGCGTTTAGCCTTAGTCGATCTAACCACAAAAGGAAATCGTTATGAAACAATACGCAATACTCTTTTTTGCCGTTTGGCTAGGTGGCTGTGCCAGTAACTCTGGGCCAATCGAACAGATCGAGGGCCTAAGTTTTACTAAATTTGACGGGCAAACGGCCGCGGTGCTTGATGATCGAGGTGAACGGAATGTTATATACGGTGATATGCAAACCGGTGAAATCAGATTATTTAACTTTGGGCAATGGGACCCCAAAGCTCCGGAATTTGAGCAGCCTGTGCAACTAGACCCGAGTTTTAACAATAAACTGGTGTTGCCCACAATGTCGGGTAAAATTTACGCAATTGGGTTACCACCTGAACCCAATTCTCCGGAACCAGACTTTGACATAAGGCTTATATTAGAACTTAATCAAAACCCTTGCATACCCAATGCCGGATGCGGCGGCGATTTTGGTCGAAGACTTGCAAGCTTTTTGCGAAGAGGGTTGGATGGAACACCCTTGGTGAAATACAGATGTACCGAGACAGGTACACTCTATTCATCCGAACGAGATTGTAATGATAATTGTTCAAGTGCGTGTGAGATCACACCGACTATTTCACGCTAACTAAATTCCCCAGTTTGACGCTTGTTTGAGTTATATTTCGCGCGCGCGAGGCATCCGAGTCAAGGTCGGAAAATGTGAAATTAATCGGTTGTTTGCCTGATATAACAATTGGTTGATAATTGCCAATCGCAGTTAGTTCGATCATCGTTGACAATTTGGATTTGTCTGAATCGTAGTCACAACGTTCGGTATTTTTACTGTCAGAGCTACATGAAAAGAAGAGGCGATCGTTACGGTAGATATTTATATATATGTAGCGTGCATCACTCATGGTGCTCGCAATTTGAATTGTATCGCCAATCGACGCTGAATCATTACGATATACCTTAGCCCCTTTAACCAAGGTTTGTACATAAGTGTCTGTGTAGGGAGAGCGGGATTGGAAAATACTGATAGCTATTACGGATAAGCCTACGAGGCTCGCCGCCAAGGCGGGCCACCATCGTTTATTGTCTTTATTTTGTTCCTTCGCTTCTGTCTGAATTTGCTCAAAGACCTTCTCCTCCCAGCCTTTTGAAGGAGATTTATGTGGAGTGCTCTGGCTCAATTGCGTTTTCAGAGAATCATATTTACGTCGTTCTTCTATACATATCTCGCATTGGCTAAAGTGAGTATCCAGAGGCTCTCCTCTTTCAAGAGCCAAGAGACCTTCGTTTTCAAAACGTTTGCAATCATTCATAGGACTAAACCATTTTCTTCTACACATCGTCGCAGTATTGGTAGGGCTCTTGCCACTCGTGCCTGCAGTGTGCCAGCTTTTACATTTGATACTAATGCGGCTTCTTCATAGGAAAGCTCAGTTTGAAATCGAAATATTATCGCTTCGCGCGCTGGTGTTTTTAGCTTGTTTACGCACTTCATTAGAATGCGCTTTGACAGATAGTCTTGAGTGCCATTCGTATCAATGTACTCGTCCGCGATATTTTCCGGGGCCTCGCTAACAAACTCTATTCGATCATGCAAGCGTCGATTGCCTTTGGCCAAGTCTAAGCTGCGATTGCGTGCGATCGAATACAACCAGGTTCGAAAAGTCGCTTCTTTTTTGAAGTTAGTTAATCCTTTGTACGCTTGAACAAATACCAGTTGAAGTGTGTCTTGAGCATCGGCCGTGTTTTGTAACATGGAAAGACAGAAATCGTATATGTCGTCGCCATAGGCTTGCATTAATAATGTTAATGCCTCTTTAGTCTGATCATTTTCTAATGCGACCAACGCCTTTCGCTCAGCTATGTCGTTATAGCTCATTCTAATTTCTTCATCAGTTTGCTTGCTGCAAAAACTCTAGCACAAATCGAGCTAAAAGTAGAAAAGAGCGTAATTCTTCCTCGCGTATTCATTTGTTTAAAAACATTTAGAAAAAATTGAAAAAAAGTGTAGTGAAACTTGCTCGAGCGTCGCCTAAGTAAATAAGGAGGTCTGTGGTTACACACAGGCAGGTCTTTATGCAAACAATCATGGAGTTAAGAATGGCTATGCACAAAGTTATGAGAGCATTACTGATAGCGACGTTATTCGTATTAGGTAACTGTTTCATTTTAATTGATGGCCTTGCGCAAGAAAACGCACGGAAGCCAGTAATCAAGAAGTTGTTTATTCCTAAAGGATCGATCATCAAGTCTCCGACCTTGCCAATACCGCCACCATCGTCGCGTTGCTTTAAGTCTGTTCAAGGAAAGCTAGCATGGAATAAAGCCGGCGCTAAGCAATGGGCCGTTGGTAATGTTAACGCCTTATGTAAAGGTGCCGAGAACTCAAGTCAACCCGGGCTATGTTTTGATTACGTACTGCATCGAAATTCAGCACCTAACAACACGGGAGAGTGGAACTGGCAATCAACGACCGAGTTATGTAAAGGGTCACTTAAAGCGAATAACACAATCCGCTGTTTTAACACCGCGATCGCACGTGGTGTCACTCCGAGGCGGGCGCGACAATGGTGTGGCAATTATCGCAATGTTCTTTCTAATAAAGCCATTCCCATCGGAGACAAAGTAAGGGATGTATCTATTTCAGAATCAACGGTTGATGCTGCACTTTGGTCAGTTGCCGATGGTATCGGTCTAACACCCAACGAGCTCACTAGTCGCGCCATAAAACTAAGCCAGTACTCAGAACGGTCACGCCATTCAAGAAAACTAAAAGACGTTCGATACGTTGATCAAAATGGCGTTATCTCAAGAGATGTAGCGGTGTTTGATGAAAAGACCGGAAAAGGGTGTCAACGAGCGTGTGCTACAACCGAGAGTTGTAATGCCTACATAATTAAAGAAACTGAAAAAGATCAAATAGGTGGGTATTGCGGGCTGATTTTCGGAGATGTCTTTCGTCGGCACGATCGGTCATGGGTAAAGCACTCTAAAGGTTTCACCACGTATTTTGACCCCTCAGAAAAAGCGGTTAGCATGCTGCCTGTCAGGTTAGTCGTAGAGGCTACACGGGGAGACAACAAAAAGCGTAGCCTGCCGTTACATGAGAAGATCGACCACACGACGATTGGCTCAAACATTGTTGATTGCGCCAAAAGGTGTGTGTCCAAATCGATTTGCTCAGCGTTCATTTACACTCTCCGAAGCTGTTTTCTTTATGAAAATCCGTTGCTTAGTAATAAAACCAAGTCGGATAAATTCCTTGGTGAATTTGATTTCATGGGCACGGTTGGTGCCTACGATACGCCAAAGTTGAACCGATCGACCGTCGACTTTGATATGTCCAAGGGGTTGTCGCTGTTCGGGCCGAGAGCGCTTGCCAGTGCAAAGGTATACGAATCAGTCGACCGAAAAATCGACGAGACCAGTGCTTATCTAATGCCAAATTATCCAAATGGTGAACCTTGGATTGGAGACACACCGATTGTGCGCGGTTCAGAGGCCGCAGAATCTCTTCAAAGTATCGATTTAAACAGCTTTATTGTCGGGTCTGAGGGGCGAACGAGTTATCTGCCATTTGATGAAAAGGTCTGGGCTTCCAGTACTGAACCAGGAACGTACTACTTTACTCCAAGGCAATTCAGATTCGATTGGGATTCTGTCAATAAAAGGCTCGGTGGTTCGCAATTTTTCAATTCAACCGGAACGATCGGAGGTGGAAATGATGTTCGGCTCACGATCAAACTATCAAGCAAGTTTCACGAAGACGACCTTGTACTATTCAAAGAGGTGGTTAATGCGTACCTCGCGGACAAGAATTTGCCGACCGCAACTCGGCTCAAGCGGCTGCCCTTAGAATCGTCTCCGAAAGTGGATTTAGCAAGAAGTTTAACCAGCTTAGGGGTGGGTGAGCAGCAAGTTGAAGCGCCGGTGCTCAGCGATGACTTGACTGCACCCATTCACCTCACATTCAGTGTGAATGACTTAACCGCCCAGAGCTTGCTCGAAAACTTTACGTCGCCGGACGGCGATCCGGTTGGAGGCAACCTGTTAATTTCGCCGTCAACGATTGAGGCTCCGGCTATTCCAGTACCGGTGGTGTTGGATACTCGAGACCCATTAACGTATGGTGCAAACCGAGTGGTTAATGGTCAATGGAAGAATGACTCGCCCTATCCAGCAAAAGTAAAGCGCCTAAACGTATTGCTAATACATCCCGATCGAGCCGAGATTTTGAGCTGGGTCGCAGACGATCATGAATTTGTCGCTTCAGGTGGTACCACCGGGTTTAAGCTTGATTCGGATGCTCACTCGCTTCTGGCGCGGGCAAACAAGATTTGGGTTGACTACACATTGGATAAACGGTGCAGTGAATGTGCCAGGTCTGCATTGGGCATCGCTGCGGTTAGTGGGGTTGCACGATCGCGAATTACCTTTAGTCTGTTAGGGTTCGGAGCACAAGAGGCGTTTGATCAGATAAAGATCGGCTTCAGATCTAAGTATCTCAACGTGAATCTGGATTCGGTTCAGCAAGCCGATTCTTTGTTCATTGCCGCGGATGCCAATCAAGTGAGCTCACCGTCGCTGTATTTACCCGATGGTAAGCAGCTTGACAGTGATTTTGTTGCGTATCAGTTTAGACTGACCAAATATGCCGCCGGACAAGTTAGCTGTACTCCATGGTTGGATGGCACAGAGAAAGACGTCGTTTTAACACCGAGACGATTTGAGGAGGGAAACGATGGCTGCGCATCGTAAATTGACCCTCTTGGCTTACATGGTCTTGGCCACGCTGTTAACCCCCTCAAAAAGTGAGGCGTGGGCGCTTTTTGGCAGCAATATTGACATTGCTGGGCAAACGGTACTAAAGGATCACGAGTTACCTCATGTTTACTATCTGGTGCCGCCGCCGCCAAGCATTGCGATTGATGACGAAGGCAAACCCGAGGTTCATCTATCGTTGACGTATTACTCAGGAACCGAACTGCGTAATGATATCGATAAAAAATGGGCCAAATGGCGCCTGCATATTGAACTCGTACGCGCTTCAATTTCTCGATCAACGCGCAATGAGATAATCGCTGAGCTCTCCAACATCGGACAGACAAATCGATCGATAGTTTTGCGAGATCTTCCGATTATATCTGTGCCTACCGAAGTAACATACAGTTCGATAGACACACCAGAGAGTCAAATCAGCTTATCCAAGGCAGAAATTGTGGGTTCAGATCCGGCAATTGATCGGAGCCCGCAGGGTGACCAGAGCTATTGGACTCGCCGTGTTTTGAGCTTTTCACTATCGGAGAATGATGGCACAGCGATGCGCGCGGCATTCGATGCAGGTGGATCACTAATGGCAATTTCCAGTGCCTATCGAGCGGTAGGGGTATTAGCACAAGACACGGACAAAACATCATCGGATTACGTGCAGACAAGCAACGAAGTTTCTTCATCTGCGGTTCGTATTCAAATTGATAAGAATGCCTATCCAGAGTATCTCCGAATTATTGATTTGAATTCCGTTTCGCCACCCGGTTACGTAGGTCTAACATTCCTTTGCTATGACTTTAGCGATGTGCCAAATCTGGATACGGTACTGTTTAAAAAGGTTGAGCTTGAAGCTGCCGGTGTCACAGGTCGTGTAATCAAAACGTCCATCGCTTTTCAACGCAGTAAGCAGGGTATTACTCAACGTTTCGCTAAGTTTCCTCATGCGGTGAGAGTAGATCAACCATTTCGTTATCGAGTAAAGACTTATGATTTGGCTGGCGTGCTTCAAGTAGGGCCATGGATAAGCATCAACAATTGGATAACCCCGATTGACGTAACCAGTTACCAAGTCGAGAGCGATGAAGAATCGACCTCGGCCAGTAGCCAATCAGCATTAGATCAAGGAGAGGAAATATGAGTTTAATTAACTTAGAAAAATGGCCTGCGTTACTGCTACTTTTAGGAACGATCTTGTTGTCTGAAAATGCGATGGCAATCGCTCAACTGTTTGAAGGCCGCGAAGAAATCAATGGCGTTACGCTACTGCGCGATGACGAGAACAGGAGCACCTATTACTATATTCCGCCATTTCCACGGGTAGCGAATCTGGAAAACGGACAGAAAGCGTTTTCATTCACACGCTTTACCGGCGGATCAGACGGGGGTGGTGCAACTCTGAACCTGTTGGTAGACCTCTCACTAGACGATGAATTTCTGGCGGATCTGGAAGCTAAGCTTAAAGAAAAATACCAATGGGCGCGTATTGCAGGTCCGGTGATTTTCACTGATCCGGCTGATGATCTTGAAAGTGGCGATAAAAGCCGAGCATCATTTAATCTCGTGTCGGCCACGTTAGGGGGGGAGAGCACCCAAAGTATGACCAGTGGCAGTGCACCTATTGGTGCGACAGGTCGCGCCGCAATTGCAGTCAGGCTCGGAGCCGAAGACGCGGCGTTAATGTGGTCATCGTTCCAGGCCGGAGCTACCACTGATATAGCCTTTGAGATAGATGCGGCCTACCTCGTCAAGATAGCTGGATTTAATGCCGTTGTTGAAGCCGAGATGTCCAGTGTTTATGAACACTTCAGCAAGCTCAAAAACCAACAACAAGGTATACAACGCCGACAAATTCGAGCCCAGGCCGACGAAATTATTCGAAACCAGATAATGAGTATTGAGGTCAGTGACTCAGGAAAAGCGTTTGGTATCAGTGCCTCAAACAGCGAAAAAATTCTAGAGATGATTGTCGATAAATTGGTCGAGGTCATGTTCGACGTCGAATCGGGTTGGTCAAAACCTGTGCAATACGAGCAAGCGGTTGAAGACGGACAGATTAAGGGTCGAGTCAAAGGCGGTAGCATCAGTGGCAGTGTGCTTGGTGTCGCGATGTTTGGTGGCAGTGTTGGCTATAAAGAACACACCGATTACGTACCAGACGATCAATATGTCCTGAAGAAGCGCGAAGACATCCGGGTTAATACATTTCGATTAGATCTGAATAGGTCGCAGATAATTAGAGTGCCGTATAGAACGACCGGCAATATTGGTAACGCATATATGGCGATGGGGGACGATAAACGTTACTTCAACTACATCGACCTGGACGACGAATCGCTCGATCGTGTTGATGTTATCTTCAGTTTAGACGGATCTTTCGCCAAAGCATTTGACACGGTATTCGACAGCGTCACGGTTGAGTTTAAATTGGGTCAAGGTGAGGATCTAATCAGCGCCGCTCATCAGCTAAATGCATCGGAGGTGAGTGCTGACAAATTTGATCTTAACCCATTTACGATTCGTAGACTCGGAAATAAAAAGAACAACTGGAATCAATACCAGTATCGTACGATTTGGAATCGCAAAGGTCATTCTGAGCCTATTGTCAGTAGTTGGAGCACATCACAAAACACACGTCCAACATTACGACCATCATTGGTTCGCTCTGAGGTCACGGTGTTGTTCGACGGCAATACGTTTGACGATGATGCTATAAAAGTAGCAATCGTAGACATAATGTCGGTACAGCATGGAAGCAAGAAGATTTTAAAAACGATTAGCTTAAAACGCGGTGTGTCAAAGCCCGAAATCAAGACGACTGTGTTTCATGACTACCAGCAACCTTTGGTATCAAGAACTCGATTTATCTCAAGCTCTGGAGCTATTCCGAGCCACCTTCAACGCATTGAGAATGGTTTTGTTTACGTTCTTGCGCCAGACGTTACGCACGGAGGACGCAATGATTAGGCAATCCATTCTACTGTCGATAGTTGTCTTATTTATAGGGATAAGTTCTGTCGCATGGGCAGGTGGTTCTATCGTCGATAAACCAGTTAAAGCAGGAGGCTTATGGTGCCTACCTGACTCGTCAGATCCATTACAATTTAGGTACCTCCCCGCATCGGCTCGATTAGCGAGAAATGAAGATGGGAAACCGTTTTTTGGTCTGGTTTATTACACCGAACCCGGCGTCGACAAAGAAGATGCTCACACGATAGATGAGGCCGATGGGGGCGCCTTGCTTAACTTCATGGTCGAGTACTTTACCCCTAAGCATCAGGTCAGACGTGCAAGCCGTGCTTTAAAAGACATTGTCTCCGCGGACGCTGAGCTGGTTGGCCCTGTCGTCTTTGATGACGGAACGTATTCCTTGATTTCAGCGACAACCAATGATGCCAGAGTACGATTTGCAGATGGTAAGGCACCGGTGCTTTCTGGAAGCAAAGTGCCAATTTCGATTCGCCTAGATAAAGAACAAGCTAAGGTGTTGGGCGCCGCATTAACGTCAAGCACTCCAGATTTATCACTGGTATTCGATATGTCTTATTCGGGAGTCAGGTCCAGCTTCGACGCCGATGTGGTTATCGATTGGGAGAAAGCAAGTCAATCACTTGACCGAGGCGTCAAAGCCGGTATTTCGGTTTACGGTATTGGCGTTGGAGGCGAAATAGAACAAGCCGTCAGTAAGATGTTGAATAATGGCGCGCTCAGGATAGAAGTTCGTGGTGACGACGCTAATATGGAGGCATTGATCGCCAGCATACAACAGTCAGCAACCGAGCTGTTTTTTACACCCCTTGAAGATGTTGAGGCGGATGATAATTTCGGTCAGATTGGTTCACCGGATATGGCGAGCACTGCTGGCGTGAATCGTTATTTTTCAATCAATGCCCAGGTTAAGTACAAAGTAAAGGACATCGCGACAACGGGCCAAAGTGTGATATCACTGCGTAAAGCCGCTGCCGCAACACGCCGATGGTTAATCGTTTTTGATGCAGGCGAGGTCTCGAAGAATTTGCTTAATGACCCTGAGTTTGTTCGAGTAGAAGACATAAGCAATCACTCGATGTCGGTCAGAAACGTTGTCGTTAAACCTGATGTCAGCTGGCAAAGCCAACAGAATTCTGATGAACGCTTAATTAAATCGGTAAATGTTGAGCTCGTTAAAACACACTCCGACGGTCGAGAAACGTTCAGGCTTATTCATTTCTCAGGAGAGGATTTGGATAACCGACTCAGTCGTGCCATCTCTTACCCAAGGTACGAAAACGAAGCGTGGGACAACTGGCTTCAATACCGCTATCGAAGTGTTTGGGAATTCAAGAACCAACCAACATCAGAAACGCCCTGGCAAACTGTACGCGCTGATGAAATAGCGCTTGATAAGCCATACAAGCTGACAACAATTCAACCATTAGGTGATTTGAGAGCCTTAGCCGATCGCGGTATTCGAGCAGTAATAGTTGAGGTCAGTTACCCATTATTTGGTCAATCAAAAAGTGTTCTAAAAACGGCGTTAACAACAGAGACCTCGTTCGATAGCTTTTCGATTCCAGTCAGCAGCGAGGCCACCTTATTTACGTACACCATTACACACATCGGTCGTGATGGATTACGAAAATCGTATCAATTGAATGATCGAGCCGGTTTCGCTGTGTTTGATCAAGCATTTGATTCTTCTACAGGCTCAAAACAATCTACTAACCAACCCATAGATTCGGATAAAACCGATCAAGAAAATTTAAAGGAGTAATTTATGAAACTCAATCAAATAGGACTTGGCATAAATTTATTGATGTCAGTAATGTTAGCAAGCTGGAGCCAAAATGCAGATGCATTGGCGTTGGATAAAAGTAGCAAAGTAAGCGTTAGCATCGGCAACAATTTGTCGGTCGATCTATACGCCAAATACGTTAAAAAGAAAGCGGAGAACGACGACAAAGACAATAAAAAAGTAACGCGACAATCCAGGGATTATTACTACGTGCCCTCGAGGGTAAGAATCTCGGCTGGGCCGAGGGATGAACCTCAACTAACCATTCTAACCTATGTGTCAGATGGCTCAGAGGGCGCCTCTGGAGGCACCTTTAACGCGATGGTTACCTGGGATTTGACTGAAGACGAAAAGCGCAAAGTCGCGGCGCAGTTAAGGCGCAAAGTGCGTGGAGCCAGATTGCGTGGGCCGGTGCCACTTGAAACGGCTACGTCTGGACAGTCCGTTTCGGTACTGGTTGCTCTGGGAGGCGAGGAAAAGGTTGCATGGAGTGGTCGTGCACCGACGCAAAGTGGTGGACGAGCAGCGATTGCCGCAAACCTCTCTTCGACTGGGGCAACGCTTCTAGACTCGGGGATCAGCGATGGCAATCTAGCGGGTATTTCGGTCTCAATGGATTATCAGGTGCCGTTCAAGGTAAACCTGGGTCGTTGTACGGTCACGATTGACTGGGATCGATTGAGCGCGAGTTTTGATTATCAATCTTACTCTCGACATGTAAGGCGAAATTGGATTGGTAAGAAAAAGGGCGTCAAGGAAAGAGGATTCGAAATGGCCATTGGCTGGGGCCAACAGAACGGTATGATCTCAAACGATTGTGATTATAGTCGAATTGATCCCGAGCAAATGGCGTTCTTTGAGTCGGCTATATCGAGCTTTTTAAACGCCAAGATCAAAGCAACCGCCGAAGCTGAAAAAGCGCGAGAGGATGCCCCGGAGGATGAAGAGCAAAATGATGGGGATCAAAATAACAAAATTGGGCCAAAACCCAGCTCAGATAACTATTCTTTCAGATACGCAAAATTCTTGATGGAATCGTTTAGAGGTAAAGAAGTGTTTGAGATCACCCGGGCGATCGAAGTTCTGGAGCCAATTGGCCCTGTGGTCGGCAACGTCAAGGAATGGATCACGGGTTACGAAGATAGTGACGGCGTACGAATCAAGAGTGTCAATCTAAGCAACACCGAGTTTTCTCAGGTGCCGGTAAACTTTACCTTGGGTACCAACGCGATAGATATGTTTGGAATTCAGGACGACGTTAAGGCCCAATTAAACAGTGTTGTTGTTACCTTGAAGAAACCGCGTGAAAACGGAAGCGACTTCTTGAGATCTCACACGTTTACGCGCAAATCAATAGAGGATGGAGAAACTAACACCGTATTTGAATACGCTAGAGGCGCGAGCGTAGAACCCATCAACTACCAGTACGCAGTTCAGTGGAATTATGTGGGTCGCAAACCTAAGGCACAAAAGTACATCTCGTCTGAGAGCGGCGCACACGTTTTGGAGCCTAATATCAAAAGTGTTGAGTTGAGCTTTGCCGTCGATCAGGACCAATTGTTGGACAATAAAATCATGGGCGCTACCGCAGAAGTGCAACACCGATTTCTTGGTAAGGATCGAACCAGTTATTTAAATTTAGTCGCCGGAGATGAGCCCGTCGCTAAAGCCGTAGTGTTTGTGGACCAGGATACACCACACGTGGCATTCAGAACCGTTTTCACGCATCAGAGACATGGCCAGATGGTTGGCAATGATTGGAAACCTTACTCGGTGCCCAATAGCGGAGGCTTACAGCTTTTCGGCATTGTGCCGGATGAATTTATTGAGGAAGAGGTGGCGTTTATCGATCGTGCAAAAGCGTCGGTAACGGAGACCGCAAAAAAGAAACTGGATGATGTATTAGAGGAGTTTGGAAAGCTATGAACACGAATAAATTAACACTCAACGCGGTTCGAGTATTTGGCGTCGCATTGCTTGTCTTGTCAGTGCTGTTTTCTTACAACAGTCAGGCCGCTGAGGTCATCTGGGACAGGCAAGTACGTGTGGCGGGTTTGATCGCATTTCCATCTGTTCGCAACGAGAACGAATACTATTATGCCGCAACACGAGCTCGTATCGCACGTGAAAACGGCTTACCAAAATTTTCGTTTGTACGGTTTTCTGAAACGAATTCATCGGGTGGAGAAAATGCCCTTGGCGGAGGTGTCGTTCATGCCTTAGTCGAATTGGGCGTCAGTGAAAATGAACTCGAAGAAGCACGTGACGCATTAAGTGAGGCCGTTCCCGGCGCAAGGCTGGTTGGCCCCGTTGCCTATAAATCTGGCACATTTGCCCTAATAACTTCACAGGCTGGCGGTGACGAAGAGGAATCTGAAAATACGATTCTTGGGATGGGAAATGCCCCGTTACTGGAAGGTAATCGCGCGGCCATTTCAATGATGTTAACCGCCAGAAACGCAAATATATTGTGGGCCACGTTTAACACGCCTACACCCGATATTTCCTTTAGTTTCAATATGGAAATTGACGCCTATCGAAGTCCTATTGAGGCAACCGTTTCCGCCGACTGGGGCAAGGTATATGAGCACGAGAACTTTTCAGCGGCATTCAGGGCTGGCCTGGATTCCGAACAGGCACAAATAATGTTAGGAGGTGAAATCGAATCCACTTACGATGAATTAACTAACAGCGGAGCAATCGAGATCGAATACATCGGTGAAGATGAAGGTCTGCAACGTGCCACTGAAGCAACGTATGAAGACTTACGTGAAATCATGTTTTCGCCCGCGAACATGGCTGGGACTAATAGCTTTACACCAGAATATCAAAATTCAGCCTATGACCGAGCGAGTGCTGCGTTTGAGCAGGCCGAACAAAATCGTAAACAGCGCAACCAGCGATCTCGGGAAGACAGAGATGCGGCGCGAACAGCGGCGGCAAATGCGGCTGGCGAGCAAGCTGGGAGCGCAGCCAATACCACTAATATCGAAGAACTGGAAGCCGAATCAGGTCAGGCCAATCAAGTTGCTGATCAAGCTCAAGAAGCATACGAAGCACTGTCACGCGAGTTAGCAAGTGCTGATCAAAGCAATGAGAACGTGCAGCGAGCGCTCACCGCCGCTCGTGAACGAGCAGACGCGAAACGCGCTATCGCTGAGCGAGTTCAGCAACAGCTTACAACTGCGCGTAATGCGCAGGTTGAACGAGCTGAAGAAGCGGCTCGTGCGAGTTCATTGGCGGAATCGACCGAGAACGAACGAGATTGGGAACAGGGAACGCAACTGACGGTATCGGCTTATGTCGCTTATCGCATGAAAACCGTTAAACAAACAGGAACCTTTTCGCAAAATATGCGTAAGTATAAAGCTCAGAGCTTTACCTTACGGTTTGACGAGAACATCGGCAATTTTACGCGGTATCTGGCCAACCGAAATGTGTTTGTCGAGACTGCGCTTGATCAAATGGTATTCAGTCAGCGAGAAATATTTGTTGAATATGGAGAAATTGATGATTCCTATTTTGAAAATGCGCTTAACTCGGTGGTGGTTTCAATACGAAAGGAACATGAAAACGGTCAAATTTCACGAAGAAATATCCGCTTGGCAAAGGGGACAATTAACGAACCCAAATTGAGCATGATCTATGTTTCGAATGGCGACAGGAATGCAGATAACTTTAATCGCTATCAATACAAAGTTGATTGGAATTACAAGCGAGGAGTTAGTTTCAATGGTGATTGGGTCGATCACGAAGGCCCTAGCATCTCATTGTCCCCACCATTGACCATGGAATCGGTGCAACTAAACCTGGATCCCGAGATGGTCGATCAACTTGGCGTGTTAGGCGCAACGATCAGAACCAGTTCGCCAGTAGGTGAACAGAGCATTAAGGGTGAGGTGGTGTCACTAAGACCTTCGTTAACCGGTGACGATGGGTTTTCGGTACAGGTGCCCGTGCTGATGAATTCAGGGACCCCAGTTGTCAACTACAAAGTTGATTTGACTTTGGATACGGGCCAATCAATTTCCTTAGACGAGCGCCAAAGCAGCAGCACATTGGTGATTATTAATGACAGATGGAGGAGTTAACATGAATGTTATAAAGCAAGTTTTTTACATGATCATTGGCGTTTCGATCGTGTTCGCAGACGCGCAGGCTCAGGATCGACAGTCCGGCTCTGAATTAAGATATATATTTCAATTGGCGGCCGACCAGTTAGTCGAATACACCGTCTCGGGCCAGGTGACCGAGGTGGAAGAGAAAGCACGCCAAATCTCGCGCTGTTTAGCAAATATGCCACAACAACATCGACGTCATATTGTGCCAATCTACGTTGTCCCTCGATTGCCGGGTGGGCGTAGCACAGGAGGCGGATGGTATCCGAATGCCGAAGGTGGTGGCGCCAATCTTCGATCTTGGTTGAATCGGCGTAACGTGACAGGTATACCCAATTCAGTGGTCGAAGAAGATTTAGAGAGAAATGTACCGGGTATCGTTGCCATAACGCATTCGCGTTTCAATCAGCGTCCAGCGATTCATTACCTTACAGGTCTGCATGAAATGGCGCACGCGATCGAAGCAGGAATAGGAGATCTGACCGGTGAAGGTGTAAATTTTAGACAGTTAGCGCAAAAATATCGTCGGTCTGAGAATGTGCGCGAACATGCAGCTGAAGCGTATTCAAGACTTATAACACGGCCGAATCGATTGTGCCGCAGAGACGTTATCGCAAACTCAGGCGAGAGTATGGCTGCATGCAGTGCGCGTGTGACTCGTCTGCTTCGAGCCGCTCCGGTGTTCGCCAGCGTGGATCAAAACTGGGCTCCTCTTCAAGGTTGTCATAACAATTCACAGCTCGACCAAATCGCTTCGGCTGACACGACGAGCGAAAACAGTTTTTCGGGGCCTGGCAGACCTGAGCAAGAGCCCAATAATGATCAAACACCGGGTTCTGATCAATCGAATGATGAGCCTATCGGTGGCGATAATTCGCAGCAAAGAAATGCACCTAGCTCGATTGCCAATATTCCAACCGGAAAAGGTCTGTTCTTTAGGTCTCGACAATTCGTGCGAAATGCAGGAAATGGCAACGCGGTTGACGTGGAACACCTTCTAGGCTCACCACAGGAGTTTCTACAACAGCTAAGAGATCATGGGGTCAATTGGATAGCCATGCCTAGAAACGCTAGAGCGCCCGTTTTTACCGACAATATAGTGGAGGCATTTACCCCTTATGCGAATGCGCTCATATCCGCTGCTACCCCGATACAAATTTTTGTTTGGAACGGCGGCCCGGAAGACCATAATCGATATGAAACCCAAGTTGATCAGATGGTCGAAGGCGCCCTGGAATGGTCAGCTAAGGGGATCATCATTGATCCAGAAGGCTCTTTTTGGCGCCGTCCGAGGAATGCGGCTAATTTGGTGCAGAAGGCCAGATCGGCGGCTTCACAGCATAATTTAACCGTGGGTTACACTGATTTTGCGGGTACACGCAGATGGCACGGTAGTGCTGTGGATCACTACTCTCAAGTGGACTACGGAATGCCCCAGGTCTATGACCGATTTGAGACTCAACCGAGTACTTATCCAGCGCGTAAAATCGCTGTTTGGCAAGAAAAGTTTGACACCGTTATACCGATTTCCGGGCTGCATCAATGTGAACAACGTGAAAACTCCAGCGCGTGTCATAACGTGCGCCCGAAGACCGCCGAGCAGATTCGAAGATTATTATCTGAGACGTCGCCGCCCAATAACGCACTGGGTTGGTGGGCTCACAACTTTTTGGTCGAAGGAGGGCATTGGAATATCATCAGGGACTACAGCTTATAAGTGAGAGTTCATTTCAACGTTTATGATGAGCCGGGCAGGCGACTATATTTTAACTTTCGGCCTGCTCGTGTCTCTTCAAAGACAGAACTTTTGATGCCGTACGTTTCTTAAGCGCTAAAATAGCAGCGGTTAATTTTCAGGACACTAGTTGGTGGATTAGTGGTTAACTGTCGTACTAATTCATGGTTCCTGAAGTATAATTATTGACTGTTTTACTTCTCTGTGATACGGCTTAAAGAGTTACTCTGACCCTACTACTCATTGAGGAGCAGATTCTGATGCAGCTTGATCCGCATGCCATTTGGGCTCTCAGCCTGACGGTAGTCGCCCTGATTCTGTTTACGCGCGAGCGTATTCCGCTTGAGACATCCAGTTTAGTGGTCATGATATTGCTCGCAGTCAGTTTTCAGCTGTTTCCGTACCAGAATTCGGCTGGTCAGATTTTGAATCCTATCGATTTTTTTGCCGGCTTTGCTCACGAAGCTCTGATAGCCGTGTGCGGCTTAATGATCGCGGGGTATGGATTGGTCAGAACAGGTGCGCTCGATCCTGTGGGCAGAACGCTTGCAAAACTGTGGTCCTACAGCCCTTTGTTATCAGTTCTGATAACACTCATTGTTTCGGCGATACTTTCCGCCTTCGTTAACAACACACCGATTGTGGTGCTTCTATTGCCGATCATGCTGAATGTGGCAATTCGAACCAAAAGTTCATCGTCTGCAATTTTAATGCCAATGGGACTGGCAACTTTACTGGGCGGCATGACAACGACTATTGGTACGTCCACCAATCTGCTGGTAGTCAGTGTGGCGTCCGATATGGGGCTGGAAACGATAAAGATGTTTGACTTCTTCCTGCCAGCCGCGATGGCTGGTTCAATCGGCATCATTTACCTTTGGCTGATCGCCCCGCGATTACTGCCTGATCGCACACCCAATCTGGGAGACAGTGGCCCTAGAATCTTTACGGCCCACCTGCACATTGGTACTGACAGTTTTGCGGTTGGAAAAACGCTCACGGAAATCATTGAGAAAACCGAGGGCGCGATTCGGGTTTCCGGTATCCGCCGCTCTGAAAATACGTTCACGGTGCCTCTGCCCGACGCCAAAATTCTTGCCGGTGACCGCTTGCTGGTGCGAGACACTCCGGTGAAACTCAAGGAGTACGAACAAGTCTTAGGCGCAACCCTGTATTCCAAAGGTCAACAGGTCAGCGAAAACAATCCATTGTCAGAGGATCATCAACATCTGGCTGAACTTGTGATTGACCGTGGTTCTCCGATGATCCATCAAACCTTGAATGAGGTACACTTTTCAGACATATACCCACTCGTTACGCTGGCCATTCACCGCAAGGGTAAAATGCTGGAAAACATGCCTCAAGGCATTGTGCGCACACCATTGCGACTCGGAGACGTGTTATTGGTGCAAGGTTCAAATGAAAGTATCGAGGAGGTAAAAAAACAGGGACACTTCTTGGTGCTTGACGCAACGACAGAGTTACCCTCAACCAAATACGCGCCAAGAGCCATAGTCATTATGATTTTGGCTATTTTGCCGGCGGCACTCGGGCTTGTGCCGATTTTCGTCAGTGCAGTTGCCGGTTCATTGGCGATGGTGTTAAGCAATTGCCTGAACTGGCAAGATATTAGAAGAGCATTGAGCGCTCAGGTTATCTTGATTGTGGTTGCAAGTCTCGCACTCGGGACCGCGTTGACCCAAACCGGAGCGACATTGTACCTGGCGCATGAGTTCGTCGACTTAACAGCGGGAATGCCTGATCGAATGATATTCTCCGGTCTCATGCTGCTGATGGCAGTATTAACCAACATAGTTTCCAACAATGCGGCTGCCGTTATTGGCACGCCAATAGCGATTAATATCGCCACTCAATTGGGCTTACCACCAGAAGCATTTGTGCTTGCGGTGGTGTTTGGAGCCAATATGAGCTTCGCCACACCGATGGCTTATAAAACAAATTTACTGGTGATGAACGCCGGCGGTTATACCTTTATGGATTTTGTCAAAGTCGGAGTCCCGTTAACGCTTATCGTCTGGCTAGCGTTCAGTTTTATTGTGCCGATGCTCTATGATTTTTAGCACTTTAATACGATGAAACTCCTTTCCGATAAAACTTCGGCCTCTTTAATACAATACTTTTGTGTTTGCGGAGAAATAAGGCTGTTGTGTGGCCAATATTTAGTTCCGTCTGCTGGATTCCATAAATTGGACGCACAGCCAAATTCCGGTATTTTCTGAGTGCGTAAACTGATGTTTCATTGTTTTTAAAATTCTTCAGTGACACCTGATGTACTCGGTTATTCCTTCAAAACTTACTAAGTCTTACTTAGACCGCCACATTATTTTTACGGAGAGGTGAATGTTAAACAAACGATTCCAATTAATTAGTAAGAAACCTCTCGATGGCTTTATGGTCATTACGCCACGAAGCCGATAGTTCTTCATCCAGACTTTCCAACAGCGCTAAAAATATTTCTTGAATCTTCAATGCAATATCAGAAGGTAGGCCATGCTTCTTTATTCCTAGATAGGAAAAAACATCCGCTTCAAACTGATCAAACAGATTTTCACAATCGTCGACCAGACGCCTCATCCTGAATTGAGAGGCCGTGTTCCACATCATTGATAGCAGAGATATAGTGAAGAAATATTTTTCCGCGTTACTAAAAAATGGAATCCTTGACGTTTCTACTCTCCGAGTATTGGTCACAACGACATCTTCAAAATATGCCTGACCCTGGCTCATATCTGAAAACACCTTAGATGTGTCAAATGGCGTCAGATGCAGTCCACTTTGTTCACGATCAACTAAAAGAAATATCGTTTCATCACGAACGTTAGCTTTAACAATTATCTGTGATATGTGATTGATCGCTCCGATCCATGTCTTTAATCCATTAAGCGTAACTGCTCCGGTTTCCTTATCTTCTTTTGCAACAAATTTTTTTTCCAACGGTTCAGCTAATTCAGAAACGGCGAGACTCAACCATAATTGAGGGTTTCCGTTGAACTTCAGGTCTGGATGATTAAAGCACCATCTGATGGCAGATTGATATCCTGCAATGAATGAGTAGGCCGGACGATCAGCCCTCACTCCAGCGTACACGGCGTAGGCGACTGGCGATATACTCTCCGCATTGAACGACTTTAGCGAATTATGAAAATCAATCTCAGTGAGACTTTTATCGATGGCATGAGTTTGAAGTGTATGAGAAATCATAATAGTTTAGTCAAGTACGCATCAAATTAGGCTTAACGTCGGCAGGTCATTTGAGTGGCGTTGTTTTTTATAGTCGTCTTGCGGTTATTTTCAATAACCCATAGTTCGACGATATAGCTGAACATCTGCCTCTGAAAACTCCTTGCGTTCAATTTTCTTTTCTATACCAGGTCCAGGCACACCAATGGTGTTGTTTGCCACAATTTCGCCACCACAGTGTGAGCAGCACAGCTTTGGGTCGGCTATCTCGCCACAGTCCTTGTGAATATATTCAACGGGTGCGCCATCACCGTCGTCAAGCCACTTGTCACCCCATCGAGCCACCGCCACGGTGATAGGGTAAAGGTCCAGCCCCTTTTCAGTTAATTTGTAATCAGCTCGGTTTCGGGCCTCTTCATACACATCTCGGTAGATAATTCCTTCATCGATTAGTCTATTCAATCGATTGGTTAATCTGGCCTTACTTATCTCAAGCGTTGATTGAATTTCAGAGAAGCGCCTAATCCGCATAAATATCTGTCGAATTATCAGCAGGGTCCAACGGTCTCCCAAAATTGATGTCGCTCGCGCAATCGAGCATGTCTGTGTATGTGTGTCTTCCCAACGCATATCTTGAGTTTCTATCTTTTACATTAAAAATCAACGTCGAATCTTAGCAGATACTTGACGGTTCCACTATGAAACCTTAATATAAGGTCTCATTATGATACCTTGAGAGGAGTGGATCAAATGCCGACTGAAGCGAAAATTGAAACGACGATTAATAGTCCAGTAACTAAAAAGTCTGCTTGTATTCTCTGTAGTGTAAATTGCGGACTGGAAGTACAAGTTGGTGGAAACAATGGCAGAGAACTTTTAAAGATCAAAGGCGATAAAGACAATCCGTCGTCTCAAGGGTACGTGTGCAGCAAGGCCGCAAGACTAAATCATTATCAGTCAGGTAAAGATCGTATTACGTCTCCTCTTCGCAGAATGGCCGACGGCACGTATGAAGAAGTTGATTGGGATACTGCAATCAGAGAAGTCGCAGCAGGATTAAATGGTGTAAAACAAAAATACGGTGGCGACAAAATTGTATTCCTCGGTGGAGGAGGGCAAGGTAATCATTTGGGTGGTATGTACAGTGGAGGTCTCCAAAACGTATTAGGCGTAAAGTATCGAAGCAATCCACTAGCACAAGAGAAAACCGGTGAATTTTGGGTAAATGGGAAAATGTTTGGAGGAGGACCGCATGGCGACTTCGAAAACACAGAAGTCGCCGTTTTCATTGGCAAAAATCCCTGGCAAACTCATGGCTTTCCGCGCACCAGAGTGGTTTTGAATGAGATTGCAAAGGACCCAAATCGTTCCATGGTGGTGCTTGATCCCTGTGAGACTGACACGGCAAAAATGGCGGACTATCATCTACAAGTTAAGCCAGGAACAGACGCATGGGCATTGTCGGCGATGGTCGCAACTGTGATTCAAGAGGATTTGCATAACAAGGCATTCATTGAAAATCACACCAATGGGTTCGAGCAAATCGAGGAACACTTCAAATCAATCTCAATCGATGAATACTCTGAAATTGCAGGCTTAGACTCCGATTTGGTTCGTCGTGCTGCGAGACGAATCGCTGAAGCAGAATCAGCGTCACTCTTTGAAGACTTAGGCGTTCAACAAAATGTTAACTCTACTGTGGTTAGCTATCTGGAAAAAATACTCTGGGTGATAACAGGTAACTTTGCAAACAAAGGAGGCGGGAATATTGGTGTTCCACTATTGCTTGTTACTGATGCCAATCGGGAAAAGAAGGGTAAGAAAAGAGTTTCTGAAAAGCACAGTAAGTACAAGAAGAGTCCCGTTCTGGGGTCACGAGTGATCACCGGACTTTTGCCTTGCGCAGAAATTCCTGAAGAAATTCTAACCGATCATCCAGATCGATTCAGAGCGGCCATTATCGAAAGCTCAAATCCAGTCCACTCCTATTCGAATAGCCCAAGAATGAGAGAGGCAATGCGCGCTTTGGAATTCTCTGTGGTCATTGACGTGGCGCTTACTGAAACGGCGCGAGAAGCGTCCTACGTGCTTCCTGCTGCCAGCTCATTTGAGAAGCATGAGTGCGTGTTTTTTCAGATAGATTTTCCCAAAAATACGTTTCACATCAGGCATCCAGTTGTTGACCCCTTGGCCGGCACACTAATTGAACCTGAGATACACACTCGCTTAATTGAAGCGCTAGGGGGAATAAAACCAAGCCATGTGCGCATGCTTAAGTTGACCGCTAAACTCGGGAGAAGGGCGTTCGCAGCCGCGTTTTTTGGATTGATGAGCGCTAAACCTAAATTAATTAAGGTGGCTCCAAGCCTTCTTTACCGATCGCTGGGTACCACTCTCAATAAGGGAGACTCGGCGTCTACTGCCGTATTTTGGCCGTTGTGTCATCAATTCATAAAGGATAACCGTGAAAGCGCAGCTAGAGCGGGATACACAGGAAGTAATTGGGCTGCCGCAGAAAAGCTGTTTAACACATTGATTACTTCGCCATCGGGGATTGTTTTCACTGATTCTGGGGATGATTACAGTGACTCCTGGAACAGAATGAGTTACCCAGACAAAAAGATTCGCCTCTATTTAGAGGAGCTTTATCCTGCGATGATCTCATTGGACGTAACGCCATTGGAAAAACGAAATGAATTTCCATTGGTGCTGACCGCCGGGCAACGCAGAGCGGAAACCGCCAATACTATTATTCGTGACGCATCTTGGGATAAGAAGAATAAAGCCACGTGCCTGATGGTTCACCCTGTTGACGCGTCAAATGCGGGAGTTGAGTCTGGTGACTTAGTTAAAATCGTCACCAAAACCGGTACAGCTGTTACCGATATCGCGATTACCAAATCTCAACCTGAAGGCTTTATTAGTCTGCCAAACGGTCTGGGGTTGGACTATGGTCAGGGAGATGGAACCACTGTAAACATCGGCGTTGCACCCAACGAGCTCACAGACACAGACTCTCGAGACTTTTTTGCAGGTACACCGTGGCATAAATACGTCCCCGCACGGCTCGAAGCGGTTCACTAAACTTCACGTATTTTCAGGTCCAGCTTGTTAAGAGTGCAAGACTCTAGTTGTACATCCGTTAGTGAGGTACAACTAAGATACTGTACTCCCCAATAACCTATTAAGCGGCTGATTAACATCTTAGTTCTGACTGCTAAGACTAGTCCTGATAAGAATGTTTATAGCCCTGACCACTAACTATCTTCAACATATCACTTTCTAAAGTCTCACGGGGCGTTTCTACAATTCGACCAATTTCAATCTCGTCTTTAAAGAAAATAATGGTCGGTGTACGCTGAATATTTAAACCTTTCTCTAAGCCTTTCGGGGTATTTTTATCGATACTAAGCGCTACTAAACTTAGCTCACTTAAATCAAAGTTAGCGTTGTCTAAAATTTTGATTAGCCTTGGAACCTCACGCTGACTGTCATGACACCAAGTGCCCATAAACACTTTCACTTGTATACCGTTAAGTGCTTTTATTAGCGCCTCTGAAGTGCTTTTATCGGGCGAGTAACTGGAATAGTTTTTCTGATACCAAGGTCGGTAAGGCGTTTCTAATAAAGTGAGCTTGTCTATTGTGCCAATAAGATCTTCATGAGGTCTCTCATGATAATCGGTCGTATTATCCGCGTTTGCCTTAATTGCTAGTGCACAGCTCAAGACCATTATTAAGGTAAGAAACGAAACTATTCTTCTCATGCGTTTATCCTAAGATTGAATGAACGCTCATTATATCGTTATTTTGTAGGATTACTGATTAACAATGGTCGGGTGTAGGCAAGTGAAACTTAAACTGATAAGTGAGAGTCGATTTTTTGAGTACTTCTTTGAGAGCAATACAGAACGACTCGCTTAGCTACTGCCAATTAAGAGATCACCTTTCTTAATAAATGTCTTTTTAACCGTTCATCATTTCTGTACCATTGGCACCCGTCGCGCTACTGGAAGATCGACAGGCAAGGGCACCATCAAGATCTAGATAGGCCACGACATGCAAGGCTAGATGTCTGACAATGATGCGCGCGCATTAAACAACTTACTCGGTAGGTTTTGGCCTTATTTAGGCTTTCTAACGACCTAATTGTGATAATCCAACACCAACATACTCGTCACCCAAAGCTTTGGTATTAGTTTGCAATGACACAATCCAATAACACCAACGTTTTAGCTAAACGAACACTCTTACTTGCTTCGGCTTCGATGGGCTTCGCGCAAACGGTTTTATTTGCAATATTGGCTCCATTAGGTAGAGAAGTTGGCCTGCTGGAGGTGCAAATTGGCGCCATTATCTCATGCTCATCGTTAACTCTGTTCCTTGCCAGCCCGATGTGGGGCCGGGTCAGCGATACCTGGGGGAGAAGAAAGGTCCTTTTAATAGGGCTATTTGGGTACTCGCTGGGCACAATTGTATTTGCTGGGGTGTTCCAAATGGCGCTGCTCGCGTACTTTGTTCCTACCATCACGCTCATATTGCTAATTGTGACTCGCGTTGCCAATGCCATAGCGATGGCCGCAGTAACGCCATCAACAAATGCCTATATGGCGGATATCACCACCGTAGAAGACCGTATTAGGGGGATGGGAGCAGTGGGCGCTGCGTTTAATATCGGCTCGATATTAGGCCCTGCCATTGGTGGCTTACTCGCCAGTATTAGTTTACTAACACCATTGTATTTTTCGGTTTTCTTAACCTTTATAGCCGCATTACTCACGTTATATACCTTGCCTAAGCTACCCAAGGCCGCCATAAAAAAAGAGCAACCCAAACTCAAATATACTGACCCAAGAATTCTCCCACTCGTTATCACAGGCGTATTCTTATTTATGGGCTTTGCGATTGTGCACCAGACCATTGCCTTTCGATTTCAAGATGAATTAGGACTCAGTGGTGTTGAAACAGCAAAAATTGTGGGCATCAGTTTGATGTTTTCAGCCGCTGCCGCCTTGTTCGTGCAGTTGCTAATCATTCCGCGTTTATCAGTAAAACCACATACATTACTCAGCATCGCAATGCCGATAATGATGGTTGCTTTCGGCATTGTGGCTATGGGCCATAGCCAGAGCCTCTACATGTTGTCTATGTGCATTTTAGGCTTGGGCATGGGGCTTGCGGGGCCAGGGTTTATGGCCGGAGCCTCCGTGGCAGTGTCATCTGAAGAACAAGGCGCTGCGGCGGGTATCGCCGGGGCTTGCCCGGCACTTGGGTTTACTGTGGGCCCAATATTAGGTACTTACCTGTACTCAATAGACGGTGCACTGCCATATGCTTTTGCCTTTATCAGCTACGTCCTATTATTTCTTTTTACCCTCACGTTTAGACGCAAACGAGAGACACACTAAAAACCAACGTCGTGCACGGATTGGCAACGTTGATATGATCAGTTAAACGATCGTTGGCGCATCCAAGCTCCCTGCTTGTTTATTAGAATAAGTATTTAAAAATTTAAGCTGAGCGAAAAATGCACGACCAACGAACGTGCTAAAACTATTCGTTAAAATATGAATAAACTTGTGGGTAAGATTTTTCTATTCGCTAGATAGTTTTTTGAACAGGCTTACAACCTTTTGCCCAAGAGGTGTAACGAGCGTTTCTGGACGAATTAAGAGTGCGCTTTCCCAGGACATATTTAGTAAAACTGGGATTTCTCTGAGGGTCTTTTTAGCTAATTCGTTTTTAAAAATCGTTCTCGGGCCGGCACATATGGCATCACTCTCTTCTGTTAATTTTTTCATCAAATCATAACTGTCAGACATAATCGCTTGTGAGTGAACTAGCGGGCTATCTTGAGCGCCAAGCGTCGTTCCTTGTACTTTGGGCGAAACTAGAGGGTACTCACCGACTACTTTCTCAGATACGTGCGCAAGATGGAATAGGGGATGATCATATCTGGCAACTGCCACAATGTGATCTTTAACCATGGGGATTGCTTCAATATTTTGTTTTTTCCACGAGCTCGATTCAGCGCGAAATGGGCCAACAATAATGTCCAACTCAGACATTGCAAACATATCGAGCAATTTGTCATCGTCCTCAGTAACAACAGACAATTTTGAACCTTCTGTAGAGCTTAGGAATTCCCTTAGGACACCCGGTAGCAAAACTTGCTCAATGATCGGCCCCACGCCAAGATTCAACGTTCCATATTTTAGTTGAGTTATTAACTCGACATGTCGCTCTATTTCAAATAACTGTTTCCTGAGGTTCTCCGACTTAGAAAGAATGTACTTTGTTGTATCAGTTGCAACCAGTCCTTTGGAATATCGATGAAAGAGTTGAGTCCCCAGTTTGTATTCAATCCTGGCCAGTTTTTTACTTACGGTCGGCTGCGACATGTTTAGTATTTTGCTGGCCTGAGAAACCCCACCGGTTTCATGAATACATTGAATTAATTCGACGTCTGAAATGTCCATAACAATAACCAGTTTATATTCGCGCGCAGCATTAGGTATGCCAATTTTTATATTATAGTATAAAATCTATTCATTTCCTTTGCATCGTTCTTTCGAGTAATTTAGTAGCTCAACAGTTGGAGAAGAATGATGACAAACATCAAGATCTGGGGTGCTGAGACCAGCAGAACGTTCAGACCAATATGGGTAGCGGAAGAACTGGGTTTAACTTACAAGCATCTCCAAATACAGCCTCGTACCGGCGAAACCCAAACGGAAGAATTTACCTCTCTGAACCGAAAGCAGAAAGTACCATTTTTAGAAGATGGTGAATTTAGGCTTTCTGAGAGCGTTGCCATTTGCCGCTACCTCGTCCGCACTTATCCAAATCGAAACATTAGCACTCCTACTACCAAAGTCGAAATAGCAAAGGAAGATGAGTGGCTCTCCTATATTTACGGAGAGATGGATGAAACAGCTCTGTATGTGATGCGTCGTCATGGTGAACTCGCACAAATTTATGGGCATTCCGAAACAGTTTTGAAATCCTGCAATACCTATTTGATTCGTCATTTTGGGGTATTGGATCACCACCTAAGCAAACACGAATACTTGATGCCCATCGGTTTCAGTTTGGCAGATATGATTTTGGTTTCCTGCGTGGACTGGGCTGATTTTTACCAGATTGAGATTCCCAAAGCAGTCAAACAATATCGAGACCGAATCGCAGAAAGGCCAGCCTATTTAAAAGCTATGAAAATTAATTTCCCCATTCTTTTTGGAGGTCAATCATGACAGCTAAACACGGAGCCTTATCTGGCGTCAAAGTCGTGGACATTACGTCGATGGTTTCTGGCCCAGTGGCCGCAATGATGTTGGCCGATCAAGGTGCGGATGTAATCAAAGTAGAGCCGTTGCATGGAGAACAAATGAGGCATATTGGTCCAGCTCAAAATGATGTTGCTGCAGGTTTCTTCTCTTGTAATCGTGCCAAAAAATCAATCGCTCTGGATCTGAAATCTGATGAAGGTAAAGAAATTTTGCACAGACTTGCCAGCGATGCCGATATTTTCATGCAGAATTTCCGACCGGGTGCAATTGACCGCATGGGGTTCTCCGACGAAATCTTGCGCAAGAACAATGAAAAACTGATTTACCTCTCTATCAGCGGTTTTGGTGAGAATGGTCCCTACGCTGATTCAAGGGTTTACGACCCAGTTATTCAGGCCTTGTCTTGTGCTACCGATATACAGGAAGACCGAGCCACCGGTAGGCCGCAAATGTTTCGAGTGATTGTTGCCGACAAGGTTACGTCACTAACCGCCGCTCAAGCTCTATCCTCAGCACTCTACGCGCGTGAAATTTCGGGTAAAGGCCAGCATATTAAACTTTCAATGCTCGATTCTATGTTAGCGTTTTTCTGGCCAGAGGCGATGGCCGGACTCACCTATGCTGAGAATGAGTTCGATGCTAAGAAGTTTCAAGGAGTAATGGACCTTATCTATGAAACCAAGGATAGATACATAACGGCGGGCGCCGTATCAGATAAAGAATGGGCTGGAATGTGCAGAGCCCTGGATAAGGAAGAATGGATTCAGGATGAGCGTTTCGCTGATTCAACGGCCCGGTTTGTAAACTCCATCGAACGTAAGGAACTCACCGCCGCGGAGATAGCTAAGTTGTCGAGCGAGGAAGTCCTAGAGCGATTGAAAGAGCAAGATGTACCTTGCGCGCCGTTGTTAAATCGGATGGAACTGATGGATCACGAACAGATAAGGGCGAACAACTCGATTGAAACGCATGAGTTCCCAGGTTTCGGCGAGGTGCGACAGGCGCGTCCGGCAGCCAGATTTAGCGACACGCCAAGCTATATATCCGCACCGGGGCCAAGGTTAGGGGAACACACACGAGACATTCTCGAGTCTCTTGGATACAGCAACAGTGATATTAACGAACTTGCAGCCAGCAAAAAAGTTCGAGTAGACGATTAAAAATTTAAGGTGATCAAGATCATGAAGAAAGTATGTTTAGTAATAGGTGCCGGTGCGGGAATAGGGGGCACGGTTGGGAAGAAGTTCGCCTTGGAGGGGTATCACGCAGCCCTGTGTCGACGCACAGACAAGGAAGGGCTACAACGTTTGGTACAAGACATTGAAGACTCAGGAGGTTCAGCCAGCGGACATCTCCTAAACGCCACAGATGAAGGCGCTATTGAAAGTATTGTTGAGGAATTAGAGAAGGAAATCGGCCCAATTCATGTTGTTCTGTACAACCTTGGCGCTCAGATTGGTAACCGTTCGCTTGAAGATACGTCTTTAAAGGTCTTTAGCCTTGGCTGGCAGATGGCGACATTTGGCTTGTTTCGCCTTGCAAAAGTGGTTTTTCCGCTGATGGAATCAAGAGGCGGTGGAACTGTTCTGGTAACCTCAGCAACCGCATCTGTAAGAGGTAACGCAGGTCAGCATTCGCATGCAGCGGCAATGGGCGGACGTCGATTGCTTTGCCAAACGCTAAATGCTGAATATGCATCGAAGGGTATTCATGTCGCTCATATTCTTATTGATGGCGCAGTTGACGCGCCGGATACGCTTGGCAAGATGCTGGGCGCAGAACGCTTCCAGCAACTACGAGAAGCTCGTGGGTTGGATAAGGACGGTTTATTGCTTCCTGAAAAAATGGCGGAAACCTACTTTCATGTCTCACAGCAACATCGTTCGGCATGGACTCACGAGTTGGATCTGAGAGCGCATTCTGATTTGGCCTGGTGGAATCACGCTCCCTAATCGCACTTAGATAAAGAGTCGAATTGATACACAGATCACGCATCAAGCAACAACAGGTTTAATACTATGAGTAAAACACTAGAGTTTATTTTTGATTTCGGCAGTCCTAACGCCTATCTCGCCTATAAGGCACTTCCCATTGTTCTGGAAAGAGCTCTTGAAAGAAGTAACGCCGAGTTAAAACTTGTTCCGGCTCTACTGGGCGGGATATTCAAAGCGACAGGCAATCAAGGCCCAATGATGGCGTATAATGGGATCAAAGGAAAGCTGGAGTATGAGCAGCTCGAAATTACGCGCTTCATCAAGAAACACCAGCTATTCAAATTTAAGTTTAATTCTCACTTTCCGGTAAATACGTTGATGCTCGTTCGGGGCGCCATTGTGGCTGAGCAGGACGGACGGTTAGACGAATACGTTCAGACTGGTTTAAAGAGCATGTGGGAAGACGACCTTAAAATGGATGATCCAACTGTATTCGCAAAAACCTACACCGCCGCAGGTTTTGATGGAGAAAGCTTGTTGGAGCGCATGCAGGATCAAGATGTAAAGGACCAGCTGGCCCAAAATACGCAAGATGTCGTAGATCGCGGCGTATTTGGAATTCCTACTTTCTTCGTTGGTGAGGAAATGTTTTTTGGAAAAGATCGTTTAGACCAAGTTGCGGAACAGCTGGAAGCTTAGTCATACAACACTAAGCACATCGCTGGTCAGCTTAAAGATAACATAATCTAGGAGTCAATAATGAGCATAGAAGTTACCGCTTCAGGCGCTAGTTGTGGCGCAACAATCACGGGTTTGGATCTGAGCAAATCTTTGTCCGAAGAACAAATCAACGAAGTACGAGAGGCTTGGCTAGAACACCATGTCATCGCCTTTCCGAATCAAACGTTGGATTCAGATCAACTTGAGGCTTTTTCTGCTCAATTCGGCCGGCTCGACGAAGACCCGTTTTTCAACCCCATTCCTGGTCGGACACATATCGCGGCCGTAAAACGTGAAGCGGATGACACTAACCGGATATTTGCTGAGCATTGGCATTCCGATTGGAGTTTTATGGAAAAGCCACCTTGCGGGACCGTTCTGTACAGCCTAGACATACCACCCCATGGTGGAGACACGCATTTTTCGAATCAACACCTGTCTTTTGAAAATATGCCGGATGAAATGAAAAATCGATTCGAAAATCTCCAAGCAATCCATTCGCCAGTATTGGGTTACTCTCTACAAGGTGTTTACGGCGATGTCACGAAGAATGGAGCGATGGATATACGACCATCCGAAGAAGCGGCTACCATGAAATTCACGCACCCCTTGGCACCGACGCATCCGGAAACCGGCAGACGAGGATTTATGAGTGGCGTATCGTACATAATTGGATTTGAGGGAGTAGGCGACGATGACGCTTATAAACTGTTGATGGAATTGAATGATTGGCAGACCAAGGAAGAATTTGTTTACAAGCATAAATGGGAGAACGACATGCTTGTGATGTGGGATAACCGCAGTGTTGTGCATAAAGCAACGGGCGGATACGAGGGCTATCGCCGAGAGCTTCATCGGGTAACTGTTTATTGAGACGAGTTTATGAAAGGGAGCAGAGCTCTTTTTCAATGTGTGGTTTCTGAGGTCCGCCCCGTTTCAATTTATCAACTTTTCTTAAAAGCCAGGAGGCCAATTGTTTCTTAACGAGATTGCTCAAAATCACCATTGCCTTTTGGGTGGCCAGTTAAACAAAACGCGATGACTTTCTCGTTGTTTGTTGGAATCACTAAGCATAAGGAATCATCAGGGTTGCCAAGTTGCCGATATATCTTGAAGAACCCGTGGCCACATGCGAAAAACAAATGAAAGCAATAGCAATCAATGTAAAGCGTAGAGCTTTTGTACCTAGGTGAAAAACTGGTTCGTTTCTCGGTAAAAAGCATATCAGCAGTGATAACGAACGTTTGTTATATACTTTAACTTAGATTTCATTATTTTTCGGTATTTTCCTGGCAAATGAAGGAGGGCTCATTGTGAATTATCAAAAAACAACTACTGAGTTTTGGTTGGCAGTAATTTTAGGCTCAACTCTCACCCTCGGTGATGCTTTTGCCCAACAAACATCGGAAGATTTTAGCGAACTCAGTACAAAGGTTAAGCAAATGGATGCTGCAAGTACTGACCTCTCTAATTATTCCCAAATCATCGACACAAGCGAGTCGGCGATGGATCGTTTTCGACTATACGGGGAGGTATACCGAAATAAGAAGAAATTACTCGCAGATCTGAGTAAAAAATTGGAAGCTGATCGACGAAAAGAGTTAAAGGCATTAAACCAGCTTAATCTGATTGAAAATACCGAAATACCCGCCATAAACCAACGCTTAAGCCAGATTCGAGAGGGGAGTAATATTATTGTCTCGCCCACTGAATACCAACACACAAGAAATTACGCCGAACAGGAATTAAAACTTGACTCACAAACTCTTGATAGAGCTAAGGCTGAATTAAAACGTTTAGAAGGAATTCTGGGCTCGAAGATCGAAGGTTCACCGTCACGTAGCCGAACTCTTGGTCACATTGGCAGTTTAAAAAAGGAAATATCCAGACTGACGATTAATACCGACGCCTATCAACGATATTTAAAAGCAGCCGATCCCAATATACCTCAGCCCAGCGGGGCCGTTGTTGCCGATCCATATCTTATTAAAGGCTACCTGGCTGAATATTTAGAAGACCAGGGGCAAAAAATGCGTGCGCAACTGACCAACATGTATACAAGCGCGTCGGCGGCGGTTGCAACAGCACAAAACGCACAGTTTCAGCTTAAGAAGCCATCTTTAGAAATTTTAAATATACGCAAAAAACAATTAAATTTGCTGCAGAGCATACTAGATCATCAAGAGCAATATCTTCCACCCACATTGGAGAAAGTGTCGTTGTATGCACTGCCTTCCAGAAACTTGATCCAACAAACGTCGTGGTCGCAAACGCAAGCTTCTGCAACACAAATAAGTCACATCTTAGACCTTCTGAAAACCGGCATTGAGGAAAACGAAGCTCTGATACGAGAGTATGAGCAGGAAACCATCAATACCGAGGCTCGTCTCAGAGAACTGACACAACAATATCAAACCAATTTAAAGAACTACGATAATTTGTTTAAAGTTGATATCGGTTTAAAAATTATTAGCGAAGCGGTAAAGACTATTTCATCGGCAGCCAAAGGTGGGCCTACACTAGGAGAAGCGGGACTGAGTGCGATATTGAGCACTACGGAATACATGGTAAATCGCAAGGTGGGAAAAAGTAAACCGATGTTTTCTTTCCCCAAACTGCCCAGTATGATCATTAAGTCTCGGCAAAGGATGAGTGGCGAACCCTTGCTCTCAGAAGCGTTTAAACGAAGCGAATTCAGCCGTCCCTCTGCAGGCCAAACACCTTCTATCGACCCGAAAGCTGCGTCTGCCAGTTTTGCCAAAACAAACCTTAAAATGGCAAGGGATTGGACCATATCAAATC
The DNA here is from genome assembly GCA_965230315.1 of Arenicella sp. GTDB lineage: Bacteria > Pseudomonadota > Gammaproteobacteria > Arenicellales > Arenicellaceae > Arenicella. The sequence goes on along the minus strand of CBDDKT010000002.1, from coordinate 536,763 downwards.
TTGGAAAAGAGGCCTCCAAAAAGCTTCAATCTTCGGGCATTAAAGAATTGGGGCTTGCATTAGAAACGGCGTTGCCGACTAAAAATTGGCATTCAAAGGACGCGAGGGTAAAGGAAGCACTGTCGACAGCGATTGAAACGCACAAATCATACGATACGAAAACGATAAAGGATGTTGTCAGAAAATGGTGGGACGGTGACGGTCGGGTAAAGAACAAGACCCAAATTTTTGGTGTAGGCCTTGCAACACAATACGCGCTCAGCAAACTACGAACACAAGAATTTATTGATGCCGCAATGGTCGAATTAGAGTGGTATATAGTTCGAATTCGGTTGATCAATGTAACTCGACAAAAAAACGAAGCCATTGTTGAACTGTCTAGACAGGCAGATTCAAGATTTCTGCAATTTTTGAATCATATTGAAACCACACAATCTGAGAGTAGGGAGTTAACCTCGCAAGTGCTCGGTAGCCTTGGTGATGAAGTTTCTGGACAAGGCATGCTAAGCCTACAGTTTAGTAAATCGGTAAGTGTAAGCGCGGTGCAGTTGGCCGGGAGAACACTTTCAAGTGCTTCTAATAGCGCGTCTCTTAGAAGTGATATTGCTATTGAGGACTTATCCTTATTGGCCCAACATATTCGAGATAACGGTGAATCATCACTAACGGGGCCGGGAGCAATCCTGGAGGTCATGGCTACTTCGAATCAAGGCACACAGTCTTTAGATCAAACTCCCAACCGACCAGCAAGATTACAATTTGACGATGACGGCACTCAACTAGATATACTTGAATATTTCCCTGGAACCGATCGCCATCACAAGATCTACGCTGATTATAAGCTGACTCCGTATTTACAGGAGGTGGTCATTACGCAAGACGAGCAAGAGATCTATCGAGCTGTTTGGGATTTAAACGAGGGGCAACGAAGCTTAACAAAAGTAATGGATAAATCCATGGCTTTGGATAAACCCGCTCTTTTGACTGCCGTATTTTCAGAGGCAATGGATAGAGTATCTTATTCTGAAGGCCGAGAAGGTGAGGGAATATGGAAAGAAATGACACCAGACGGTGGCTGGATCTCATTAATAAACCCCTTTGCCGAAGACACTGTATGGAAAACAACCCTAAGCACATCAGATCTGCGGAATAAGTACCTGACATGGCCGATAATCCCATTACGATTTACCGCAGTTACTGAAAGTGGGAAAGGCTTGATAGACCCGATGACTGGACGAGAGTCGAGCCAAGCAACGGCCCCCGGAGACATCGATGAATATCATTATCTTCGATTAGACGAAGCTGATTTTTCGGTACCCACAGCACCGAGAAGACGATTCATTTCGGAGAGCGTAGATACCAGTCGATTGACCTTGGAAAAAGTTTGGGAGCAAATAAGCATTCCGAGGGTGACGTATCCCAATACAATCGCGGAATTATCACTTAGCTACCCAGAAGGGAGCAGGCTCTATAAAGGAGTGGATTTAACTTACCCTATTCAAAGAACCTTGCATCGCTATTATGATTTCCCACTAAACTCGCCGAATTACCTATCTTATTTAGCATACTCTAACGAGCGCAATAACCATCAATTAACTCTTACCTTAGCCAATCCTTATAACAATCCGATACCAGTCTATTTACGCTATGAGATCATTGATTGGAGCGATTTAGAAAGCGGCTATGACGCGCCTAATGATCGACATCAAGCTTTCACTCTTAATGAGAACGCATTGAGTTACGCTCATCTGGAATCTGGAATCGATCAAGATCTTTATAGAATCGGGCTGTTAAAGACCGGACAAACCATCGATATAGAACTCAACGATGTTTCCTCTCGATTTGTGAATAACAGGGTCCAATCGCTGGGTTTTAGAAAACATAGATTAAATACCACGCACGGTAGAGTTTTTGCGTTGCTTATGGTTGAACGAGTCGATTCAAAAACAGGCAAGGTAATACTACTACCTACAGCTCGATGGAATATTCAAGTGCCAATTTCAGGGCCATTAAACAGAGGCAGTGCTTCTGTAAGTATCGAACAAGGAGGAAACTACTTTTTACAAGTCTATACCAACTATAACGCTGCTTACAGATACGCAATCAGGTTTTCAACTAACTAAAACAGCAATGCTTTAATCAATTTACTATTCATTGAGTACTAACTAAAGAAATTTGTAGAGTCAATTCTTCAAAACCTGACTTGTTACTTAGGGCCATATTCTATTTATTTAATGACCTAACAAAAACATGTTTCTTTTTTCAATACCAACATCCGTTTTGCCCCGCGTGCAGGTACGGTCCATCGCTAAATTAAACTAAAGAAAAGAAAAGAATTCTAATTTTCATTAAAAAGGCATGATTGACAAAATCTTTTGAAATCGTCTGCGATAAATGAGTATCAAGCATTGACAAAAAATATTGGCGACGCGCCCGAGTTCGCGATGCCAGGGTCAATACGCTCATGGTCGGAAGTATGCATTCTGATGATGGTAGTAAGATGGGATAAGCATAGGTGAATCTGTGGAATCCCTGGTGGCAAGCATGAACTGATATCCGCCACCACAGCCGATGTCGATTACCGTAACTGAATAAAGATACTTAGAGGCGAAGTTTGGAATGGTTCGAGCTATAGCTAATACGCGATAACTTTGATTGTCGTTTAGAGTAGGAGAGCGCTATTGCTTGCTGATAGGGTTGTTTGATACCTTAATAAATGCACAATTGCTAATTATGGAAGATCAATAAAACACCGATCTATCTGTTGCTCATAGGGCTAACACAGGATAAACATGAGAAGAACAAAATATAACGCCGCTCCAACGTTGTTGTTATTCATTACTTGCGCCTGCCTTTCAACATCACTACACGCAGAAAATATCGATGGTATGGCCGATACGTTCACCGCGTATGTCAATGGTGACGGAGTTGCCGATATTAACCAATCTGAAGCTGATAACATAGGCGCACTGAGCAGCATCATTAATGTTTTACTGGAAACTCAAGAACCACAAATCCAAGTCATCACAGCCCCCAGCAACGCCAACTCATTGTTAGCCACTGTATTAGAGACACCCTCTTTCACTTCTATTGGTAACACGATTGGTTCACGTACCACACTCTCCGTCAGCGGCGCAGCGGATGGGGTAGATGGTATTAAGCTCGTTTTAGGTACGGACAACCCAGGTCTCATTCCAACGGGATCTTTAGGGGTTGTATCCGCTTCCTACGACAGTAAATTATCCAATTTCGATCAACTTGGGGCGCTGGGTAATCCTGCATGCAGCAGTTGCATTGAGGTCGATATTCTTCAAATGATTGAATCAAACACCTTACTTGATGGCGGAAGCTTTACCGACAGTGGTGTTATAGCTCATTGGGGACGCTGGCATGCCTCTGGTAGCATCGAATACTTAACGGAAGTCTACGAATCAAGCGGCGACATTCACTTTATCTACTCAGAAGATTCAAGCGATCTGTCTAGCTTAGGCACCAGTACTACGACTCAATATAACTATAACCTCAGCAATGGTCTCGGCACTAGGCCAAGCAACCAACTCGGGTCTATCGGCAATATAGATCGCATTGTAATGGACATTAATTATAGCACACAGGCCATAGAACGATTTGAGATGGACTTATCGTTAGACAGCAATAATGTATGGAGTGTTGTGATGAAGGATGCATCAGTATCTCTCAATGGTAACCCTGTCAGCAGTTTTGAAGTGGTTGGCGCCTTCGGCTCACTCGCAGTATTAAACACTGGTGTTGTTTTTGGTGATGTGAATATCACCGTACTTGGGCCAAATGCCGAATTCATTATCGGTTCCTATAATCTTTCAGTCATTGACTCTATCTTGCCAGCGGAGGAATTAGTGGGAACCTTTTTACTAAATCAATAATTAAAGCTGACCAATCAATCTTTACAGCTAATGTATTAAGCTTTTACTCCGTTTCTATGGTGCTCGCTCATATTCACGTCACATGACTGGCTTTGCAGAGAGGTCAAGCTTTCACACTCTTCCTTACCTTAGATAAGCAGTAAACGAGGTAGAGTGTGTGGTTTCTGAGATCTGCCTCGTTTCAATTTATCAACTTTTCTTAAAAGCCAGGAGGACAATTGATTCATAACGAGAATACTCAAAATCACCATTGCCTTTTGGGTGGCGAACCTTAACTGGTTGATAAACTGCTTATCTAATTACCCTGCATAACGGTTTCTATAAACAAAACGTGATGGCTTTTTCGTTGTTTGTCGGAATCACTACGCATAAAGAATCATCAGCAATATTGAACTTGAAAAGTTCATCACCCGATTGACCGTTTTCGAGTTGCATGAAGATAGTGTTTCCAATTAGCAGCATATTGTCTGGGTCTGAGCTTCCAGGCCCCGGGAGAAAGTCACGCAACATGTTGGTTCCCGCAGAGGTTCCGTTAGTCACCCACAATTCTTCACCATGAATACGGTCATTAGCTTCGAAATAAAGCGTGTCTCCTACCACCAGAAGATCGTTTACGTTGGAACCTCGTCGTTCACCATCGATGTTTTTCAATAAGAAGGTACCGTTCGCCGTGCCGTCTGAAGTCCAGAGTTCTAGTCCGACATTGCCATCGTCGGCAACAAAGTAAACGCGCTTACTGGTGGCTATAAACAAGGCATCATCGTCGTCGTCATCGAGTTGAAGCCCATTATCGCCGGCAACCAGGTCGACCACTCTTACCGTTCCTGATGGCGTGCCATTGGATCTCCACAGCTCTAGCCCATCGTCATCATTGCTGGCAAAAAAGAGGAGTAAATCATCGATACTTAGAAGTGGGTATTCACGACTGGTAAAGCCTGCCTTTACCAAGCTCGTGCCGATAGTACTGCCGTCAGTCACCCAGAGCTCTCGCGTATTGTTGGCACCATCTGCAAAGAAATACAACAGTCCATTAAGTTCCTGTAAGTGATTCACTCGTTGGAGCGAACTCACTTCCATGGTTCCGGCTTCTGTACCATCTGTTTTCCACAACGGCCCAGGGAAGGCCGAAACAAAATAGGCGGTGTCATCAATTACAACGGCTGGCGTCTCGTTGGTAAAGCCATCTGGTAAGTTCACTAACATGCTCGTGCCTGCTAGCGTTCCGTCGGTTTGATAGAGAGCGATGTTCTGATCGCTTATCCGCTCAGCAATAAGGAGAGTAGTTAAGCCATCGAGTGACATGGCCCCAAATCCACCGACAAGTTGATGGGGTTCATCGAATAGTTTTGTCGTTCCGAGTAAGCTTCCGTCAGAACGATAAACGTTGGTAAACCGATTGTCACCTTCGTCAAGAGATGAAGCATTAAAGTAGAGGAGTCCATTTACAGCATTGAGTTGAGATATATTTGCGCCAACTGAGCCTGGATAGATATCCTTAACTAGGACTGTTCCCGCAGTAGTTCCGTCTGACTTCCAGAGTTCGCGTCCCTCGTCTGGGTTTGTTGCTGTAAAGAATAGGGTGCCGTCCAGGTCAATTAAGTCTTGGGGGCGACTCGCATTTGTGGCGGTATTAAAGTCGCCAAATTGTTGAGTGCCGAGCGGCGTGCCATCAGATACCCAAAGCTCTCGTTCAAACTCTTCCTCGTCGCTGAATTTGCCGATAAACGTTTGACCTCCCAAAAACGCGTACTCTTCCGGGGCAGACCCAATATCGCCTGGGTTTATGTCTGCCAGCCTCTGTGTACCGTTTACGGTACCGTTGGAGACCCAAGGTTCACCCCCTACGTCGTCCGTGTCAGCGGTGAAAAACACTTGGCTTCCATTACTAAACAATTCCGAGGTAATAATATTGATGTTGTCGGATGATGGAGTAAGCTCAGTCGCGTTTACTTGCATGTCTGTGTCATCCGTGCCATTACTCTTCCAGAGCGCCTGCTTTCCAGAGGAACCAAAGGCTGTAAAGAATAATTCGTTATTGGCAATCACGAAATCCTCTGGGGAAGTGCCGGTTGGACCGGTACCCAGATTATGTGCCAATACAAGATCCACCATCACACCTTCGGGTATTATATTGGTGGTTTCAGTTCGATACACGGCAGATCCAGTCAAACCCGTTGTGGCGGCAAAGTAGATTTCTCCGTTAAAGGCGATTAATGAGTGGGGATTTGAAGAGAAGCCCGGAACGGGATTCAAGTCTCCAACCATAAAAGTGCCCATTTGGGTTCCGTCGGTGCGCCACAATTCCCGTCCAAATTCAAAATCCAAAGCATCCTGACTGGTTCCATTGCTCGCACTAAAATACACCACACCATCGACGGCGAGCATTTCTCGTGGATCACTGCCACCCGTTGGCGAAATAAAGATGTCCCTGACTAATTCTATTGATGGGTCACCAAGCGTATAGCTAAATAACTCGCGCCCGAATACGCTATGGGTTCCAGAGAAAACCACAGTGTTATCGTTCAATCTTACTACTTGAGCAGGATCTGGCGTCTCACCGTCCAAGCCGGGAATGACGGTGGTGCCGTTTTCTGTACCGTCGCTTTGCCAAAGTTGATAGTCGCTATTTTCATCTCTGGCGGCAAAGATGAGGGTGAATCCACTGCCTGCGGTACCCAGCACAGTGAAGTTACTTATTTGAGAGGTTCTCGGTTCACCGTCAGAATCAAACGTGGGGTTTAGATCTTTAACCAACACCGTGCCTTGCTCAGTGCCGTCTGTTTTCCATAGCTCATTGCCGTTAAAGCCGTTATTTGCGTTGAAAAATACCGTATTCCCCACACCAATAAAGCTAACTTCCCGGTCTTGATCTACATCGCCATTACCAGGATTAATATCCTTCAGTAGTTTAGTTCCGGCAATCGTGCCATCGCTGATCCAAACTTCTCCGTCATTAACCTCGTCATCACCAACAAAATAAAGCAAACCATTATGAACAAATAATCTTTCAGGCAATAAACTATCATTTTGAGTGTTGATGTCTTTAACCAATTCGGCTGTGTTGGCCTGTACAGCAGAGAGGACAAACAATGTTAAGAACACCACAACAAGGTGGCGAGCCAGAGAGCGAAGTGAATAAATCATGGAAGTAAAAATAGCGATTACATTTTCGCGGTAGGATAGCAGATTCTCAAACAAACTTTATACGGACTAATGGCTAGAAATCACACTATTTTGCATATATCTGGCAGGCCAGATTTCTATGTATTTCGTGCACATTTTACGGTTGCCCCGGTGCACGCACGTGTTCAAAAATAGTAACGACTTATTGGGTGTCCTTTAGGGACATTCGTAGAGTGCCAGAAGCGCGGTTGCCTGAGTCCCACCTACCGGATTTCTTTCCAAGTTGTTGATTTTGTTTAGTCTTGTGATTTTATGTTTCAACTAAAGTCTTAAACTTTTCATCCGAATTCCATTGATATAGGCAATGAATGATTTAACGCGCATTGAACAGTACATAGCTCAAACTTCATAGCGAACTGGATCGATACTCAATTTCTTAGTCGATTAGGCGCCAAGATTTTGGTGTGGTTTTCAAATATTTTTTAAACAGTCTCGTTAAATGTGCTTGATCAGAAAAGCCACACCTATCAGCAACTGTAGCGATTGGCTGGTTTGTTTCGGCCAACATTTTTGCTGCTTGTTCGACTCTATAACGCGTCAAAAATTTGTAGGGTGCCTCGCCAATGACTTGCTTAAACAATCGAGAGAAATGAGCGGTTGAAATCCCAACTTCCTTGGCTAAATCGTCCACCTGTAAGGGTTGACCAAAGTTCTGCGCCACATGATCCAGTACTTTTTTGTAGTGTTTAGCTGTGAAACTAGGCATGTACTCGTAGCCTTCATCTCTTATCAGGCCATATTTAGTAACGAGTTTAACCAGGAAGATTCGGGCTAGACTCTCAAACATTACATCGGATGCAGATCCTCCTTGGCGCAGGGCCTCTAAAACTAAGACTGCTGCCGAGGCAATGTCTTCTTCCTCTTCTTGAGGGATATTTAAGAGTTGTTGCTTACCAAGAATAAGCCCCAGTTCTGTCTGTACAAAATCCTCAAGTTTTTTCGGTTGAATGGTAATAACCAAACATTTAGAGGGTTCGTGCCAACGCCAACCACTTTCTACACCTGCTGGCGTAATTACAATCTCGTTCTTTCTAAAAATAAAGTCTCTTTTTCGTCCTTCTCGCCAGTTTACAACACGAAGTTCCTCATTCTTTAGATTTATAAGAATGTGGTGCTGATCAAAAATTTGCGTCGGCATTTTATCTGGATCAGCTTCAAAGTACTCCAGTGAAATTAAGTCTCTTGCGGTGCGCCGTACTTGGTCGTCAGAACGAAGCAAAGGCGGGGATGGATAGATTTCTTGATAGGTTGGCATGTTTCAACAATAGCTCGAAAAGCAGAAATCTTCAAAAACTAAGCAGACATTTCCAATCCTGAAATTCGTGAGTTAACTACTCTAAATACGCTAGATAACCGGAGAGAAAACATGAACGACACAGTCATAAAGCTTTTATCCAAATTAGTCGTACTTAGTGCCTTCTTTAGCACTGCTGCGTTTGCAACCAACAAGATTGAGGAAAACGAAATGAATCAAATCACAAACCTTCAAAACACTCCAACACCAGAGAGTATCACTACAGAAACAGTAGAATTCGATAGCAACGGAATAACGCTACGAGGCATGATCTATAAACCTAATGATGCTCAAAACCCTTTGCCAGCAGTTATTGTTACAGGAGCTTGGACTACGGTTAAGGAACAGATGCCAGGAACCTATGCAAGAGAGCTTGCTCAAAGAGGCCTGATCGCACTCGCTTTCGATTTTACCGGCTGGGGCGAAAGTGAGGGCACACGCCGCTACGTGGAAGATCCAGTTGTAAAAACTAATGACATTTTGGCCGCCGCAGACTACATGGCATCGAGAATAGATGTTGATAAAAAATCGCTCTCGGGCTTGGGTATATGTGCTTCCTCGGGCTATATGGCGGAGGCAGTTGCAGACAGCGACAAATTGACGAAACTCGCCCTTATTGCTCCTTGGTTACACACTCCAGAAATGGCTGAAGCTATCTATGGTGGACCAGAATCGACAGCCAATTTGATTCAGATGAGCGAAAAAGCTGAACAGGGTAACTCTGTAATCCAATTAGCTGCAAGCACAGTAGACGAGTCAGCCGTCATGTACCAAGCGCCTTATTACACTGAAGAAAATAGAGGTCTTATTTCTGCTTTTGATAATCAATTCAATGCTCTCTCATGGAAACCTTGGTTGACTTACGATGCTCAAAAATCTGCGAGTAGACTGTCTAAGCCAGTAATGATGATCGGTTCCTCAGGTATGGCATTGCCAGCTGGCGCCAAACAGTATGAAGAGGCACTGAATACTCAAATAAGAAAAGTTTGGTATGGCGATGATGTTTCGCAGTTCGACTTTTATGACCGCTCAGACATTGTTGCAGAGGCAAGCGATGCGGTAGCGAAATTTTTAGGAGAATAAGGCATATGAAACTACTACATGACAAATTTCGAAATATCCTGCTTGCAAGTTTACTCATTCTTATGCCTCCAATCGCTGGTGCCGCAGAGGACAAATCAATGAAAATATTATCAACAGATCAAGCCGCAATTGAGCGTATCGTTCAAGGAGTTGGTGTTTTAGCCGATCGAGGCGAGTTTGATGCCTTGTCTCGTATGTTTGCTAGCTCATTCATTCTTGACTACTCATCATTAAACGGATTGGAAGCAAGTACAAAAACACCGAATCAACTCATGGATGAATGGGCAGGGGTATTGCCTGGGTTCGATCAAACTAGACATGAGGTCAACGGTATTGAGATCGTGATAAACGGTATGAACGCTATGGCAAAAGCAAAGGTTATCGCTTCACACTGGATTAACGATCTCTTTTGGCAGGTAGAAGGGAACTATGAATACAAACTTCAAAAAGTTTCAAATGATTGGAAGATTATCTCCATGACATTCAACCTTTCTGACGAAAGTGGCACAAGAGAGGTGTTTGGCCCAGCTATAAAAGCAGCCTCCAAGAAAATTCTGGTTGGTCATTCTCTGTCGATCGCAGAGCGAAACAAACAACGCGTTCGAGATTTCTTTGCGATCCTTGAAAATGGAAATATCCCCACACTCGTAGAAATGTTCTCTAGTGAAGGCGAACAGATCAACCCTTACACTGGAGGGGTCTTTCCAAACGGGGCAAAAGGTAGAGAAGCTCTTAGCAAGTACTGGAGCCCGGTGCCAGATAATTTTGAACAAATGCGGTTCCCAATAACACAGCTGTTGGCTACTGAAGATCCAAATCTGGTATTCGTTGCATATAAAGGCAAGCTTGCACTCAAAGATGTAGACGAGGTTTACGAAAATAGCTACTACTCAACATTTCGATTCGATAGCGAAGGTAAGATCTCTGAGTACGTTGAAATCTTTGACCCTGTTGTAGCAGCAAAAAGTTTTGGGCTGATGGACCAACTAAATTAGATATTCGAGAAGTTACCTTGAATCTAAGGAAAGGCACATCGAGATCTTACTGAAGTGTGCCTTTTTATCTTGTATAACAAAAAAGAGTATTTGTACAAAACGGATTAAGGTTTTTGCAGTGTCTGATAATCGTAAACACCTAGATGCTTAGAAGAGGGCGTTATGTGAAATTTTTAACAATCTAAGTGAATTACTTGGAGGTCCAGTTAGTTAAATATCTTGTCCGATTCTTCAGATTGACAGAAATTAAGATCTAAATAGTCTTCGCGATTATGTTTTATCCATTCGCGTTGATAGTCGCTTCGTTTGGTCAACTTGGCTTTAATCATTATTTGCATAAACGCATCAATCGCGTCTTTTAAATGACGAAATGAGTGAATCTTTCGCAAGCGTCGCCAGTACATTTTGGGGCGGTTGTAGTAAGTTTTAAATGCCTGGTCGTAGACTTCGCGTAACTTTACATTGCTAATACTGCCCAATTCTAGAATGGTGCCGCCAAGCTCATATTCCCACCAGTCCTGCGTTAACAATCGATTGTTTCGCTGAGCCCAGTCGTAGAGCTGTGTGCCAGGGTAGGGAGTTGTGATATTGAAAAGAGCCAAATCTGAATCAAGCTGTAATGCGAAGTCTACGGTTTCCTGACAAGTTTTCTCGGTTTCACTTGGGGTACCAAAGATGAAAGTTGAACGAACTTCCAATCCCGCAGATTTGGCAATGTTGACTGCGTTTTTTGTCTTTTCTAAGTCTATATCCTTACGAAGTATCTTAAGCATTTGTGTGTTGCCGGATTCAATTCCAAACATTACTTGATGGCACCCAGCTTCTTTAAGCGCAACCGCCATTTCCTGACTCCAACAATCGGCGCGCGCGAACACGGTAAAGCTGACACCAACCTTACGCTCCTTCATCAGTCTAGCAAAGTGAAGGGCGTTATTTTTCATCACCGTAAAAGTATCGTCGTAAAATTGAATTTCCCGAATTCCATAAGCATCACGCAGATGAATAATTTCATCGACTACACGCTCGGCGCTTCGCGTGCGTAATGCGGTTTCAGCAGAATTACAGAATATGCATTTGCCCGGACAACCTCGAGTCATCAACATACTAATGGCTGGCAATTTCCGGTAGGCACCAACGGCTGGATAATACTTACCCATGGGTATCAGGTGGTAGGCATAGGGCGGCAGTTCATCTAAGTTCATTAACACTGGGCGAGCGGGGTTCAATACTGGGCGACCATTAAGGCGGTAGCACAGCCCATTGATGTGTTCTTCCGGCACTCCTTGGGCTAGTTCCAACATAGTAAACTCGCCGTCTCCACGTACCACATAATCTATATCGCGATTGCGTAATGTTTCTTCAGGCAGTGCATCAGGATGTACACCGCCAACAACAACGCGTATGTTCCGGTTAACCCGTTTTGTTAATCGCGCGATCTGATGCGCGGTAATCGCGGTGGACGTCATCATGGTTATACCGACCAGTGACGGATTAATATCAGCAATCATCTCTGAAACTTGTAGTTCTGACATTGCCAGTAGATGGGCATCAATTATCTTCACATCGAACCCGTTCTTCTCAAGCACAGCGCCAATAGACAACAAACTAAGCGGCGGCATAGCACCTTTGATTCCATGCCAAATAGTCTGGTCCTTTGTAATCCAGGGAGGATTGACAAGAACAACAGGCCCGCCGTGATGTAACGGTCTATCCTTCAAATTCATCAATCGCCGCGGTGGGTACCGCAACCGCTTTGGGCTGACTTACAGAGCGAATGGTTGCAGCTTCGTTATAGCAAGGTATTACAAAGGTGAGCTTCAAGCTATGGCTCTCTAACTTCGGCGCGAGTGCGAAGGTGTTTGAATATTAAAGTGTCTAGTAACAGCTCTATTACATAACTCGACAAAAGCAACCTTTAAGTATGTTGTGGATATTCGTTTCATGCTTGATACTACAACAATTCTTCCGCAACGCAAGATTCACAGAGATTGAAATACAGAGCCAAGATAATTAATTCTTTGAAGCCGTTGTTGCTGATACTTCTGGTTTTATCTATCTATGCACCTTCCACACAAAACGGCTTTATTTGGGACGACGATGCATACGTTGGTAATGCGCCTGAGTTTTACAGCCAGGGGTTCTCAAACGGCTTGAAAAAAATCTGGCTTGATCCGCTTTCTACGCCACAGTATTACCCATTGGTGCATACCAGCTACCTGGTTGAGCATAGCATTTGGGGGCAAAATCCGATTGGCTACCATATTGTCAACGTTCTTTTGCACGCGCTTGTTGCGTTACTTTTGTGGCAGATTTTGTGCGTATTAAAGGTGCCGTGGGCATTTGTCATCGCCTTAATTTTTGCGCTTCATCCCGTGCAGGTCGAGTCGGTTGCATGGATAACCGAACGTAAAAACGTCTTGTCAGGAGCCTTTTACATGAGCTCCTTACTAGTGTTTATAAAATGGCATGCGACTCAATACCGTGAACCATCAAATGGGAGCTCAAACGCTCTGTACGTCTTCTCAATAGCGTTGTTTATCTGCGCGCTGGCGAGTAAAACAGTCACGGCGACGTTACCATTCGTGATTATGTTATTGCTTTGGTGGAAGCAGACACTGAACAAAAAAGTCGTTGTTCGGTTGCTGCCCTTTATCTTTCTGGGTGTTGTGATGGGGTCTGTCACTGCGTGGATCGAACAGGGTCACGCCGGCGCAATAGGTGAACCATGGGATTTAACGCTTATTGAGCGTGGGCTGATCGCGGGTAAGGCGGTCTGGTTTTACATCTATAAATTGCTCTTGCCGATCGATCTTACGTTTATCTACCCGCGTTGGCCGATTGATAGCTCAGATGTTTTTCAATACGCTTATCCGCTTGTGCTGTTTTTGCTTATTGTAGGATTCTGGGTGGGGCGAAAAAGAATAGGGCGTGGGCCGCTAGCAGCGCTGTTGATATTTTGCGGCACCTTGTTTCCAGCACTGGGGTTTTTGAATGTTTTTCCCATGCAGTTCTCGTTTGTTGCCGACCATTTTCAATACCTGGCATCCGCTGCGATGCTGACATTAGTCGTTGGTATTATTCATCACTTTTTTAGCCGTATGGATTCGCGCTTGTTGGTGAGCCTGTTAGTCGTATTGTTGGCAAGCTATGGATTGAATGTATGGAAACTGCAAGCGCAATACAAAGATCAGACAACGCTTTGGGAAACAACCATTAAAAGGAACCCTGAGGCCTGGATTGCACATGGCAACCTCGGAGTTATTCATATGAATGCTCAGCGTAGTTCTCAAGCACACGCCGCCTTGACTAAAGCCGTTGAGCTTAACCCCAAATACATCATCGCCTTTAATAATTTGGCGACTCTGTCTCTAAACCTGGCTCGCCAGGAAAAAGACCCTGATAGAGTAGAACAATATCTAAACGATGGCTTGAAATACGGGAGCAGGGCGATTGAATTGAATATTGAAGAACGGCAGTTTTTTCACTCAAAACAAATGAAGCCTAAAGTGGCAAAGGAGCACGTTAATAGCCATCGAATAGTCGGTGACATTTATCAACGCCAAAATAACTTGCCGGCCGCACAATTTCATTATCAAGCAATACTGCTGCTTAGCCCTTCAAATGCACAGGCCTTTGTCCGGCTCGGCGCAATTGAATTGGAGCAGAAAAATTATACGACAGCCACAAAAAAACTCTCGAAGGCGTTGCAATTACAGCCAAAAATGTTTGACGCGCTTTACAATTTGGGGATTGCCCAATACCAACTGGGCAGATTAGAACAAGCAAGTGAGTCTCTTAAGAAATCCCTCAACTATCGGCTCGATAATAACTTTGTTCGGCCGCATTACTATTTGGGGCTAATCGCTGAACAAAAAGGGCATTTAAGCCAAGCTAAGAGCCACTATGAAATTGTCGCGCTGAAAATGCCTGATCAAACACTGGGCCGTAAAGCGCTTAACCGGATGCTGGACATAGCGCTGGATTAATCAATCAACCACAAGTTTTGCCCGCCTTTTTTGCGCAAGCACTGGAGAAAGGGTATGATTTTTCAAATAAATATAAGGCACTGTTTGGTTATGCTCATTAATCAATTTAGCGCTACTGGGTTACCATTCATAGGGGTAGATATTAATGATGAAAACAATTCTTTGCTACTTAATACAAAGTTGCCTTTTTCTATTATTAATACCGTCTGTTCACGCAGATACGGGTACAGCAACATTAGACAAACTGCGCGTCTACGATACACAAAACGAAAAGTTTGTAGAAGACACGTCTGAACAAGATCCTGTTGATGGTGGTGGTTTTTCGTCTCGGGTCGTTGGTGAAGCCGCATCGGCAAGTTATCAAGGTGTTTACTACACTGCAATCACTCGTCAAGACCTCGCTACTCCTGAAATCACCCATATCTACTTGTTACGAAACAATGGGGTTAAGTTTGAAGGCTGGGATCACGATAAAAAAATATGGACAACGGCCCTAGGAAATATGGACCCCATAGACTCAGACCTTTCTTTGGGTTTCACTGCTGCCAATCCAGCCATGTCGATTGATTCTGAGGGTCGGGTATATATCGCTTATACCCGTACCATTGCAGGAGGATCTGATCGCAAGGTTTTTATGTCGGTTTATGACCCTGAGCAAAACGATGTGTTTATTTATGATGATCTCTTGAATGGTTTTGTTCTCGGTGGTGGCGGACTTACTAATAACCTGGCATCTCCTCAACAGGCGCGATCTTCCATTGGTAATAACTCCTCCGCCTCCACCACTGACGCTGATGACGTAACTCCCGCTATTGCGATTGACAGTAATGACGACGTTTATATTGCCTTCTCGACTGAAATGACTAATGGAGCTGACGCCAAAATTTTCTTAACTCGCTTCGATTCTTCAGAAGGCACCGCCTATATTTGGGACGACGGCGTTAATGGTGGTAATGCCGGTCAAAAGGGAGAATTCACTAATAACTTACGCGCACCAGCCTCCGAGCTCGATTCCGCGTCTGTAAATGTGGCCAATTTTGAAACCTCTACCAGCCCATCCATGGCGATTGACAGCCAGGACAATGTGTATATCGCTTACCTTCAACAGGGCATAGCTGGTGCTAATAATAGAATTTGGTTAACCAAATACGATAAGGCCGCCGACGATGTGCTGATTTGGGATGACGGTGCAGGGATGATGAATGAGAATACCCGTGCTTTGAATGACGAGCTCGTTTCCGCCGGTAATAATTCGAGTAATAATACCGATGCCTTTGGCTCTCCCTCAATTGGGATCGATAGCAATGACGATGTGTATATTACCTATATTCAGCAAAGTGAGAATGGGACAGACCCTAAAATCTGGCTTTCAAAATACGACTCTTCTGCCGATGATATGTTTATCTGGGACGCGAACTCTGGCGGTGCTGATGTAGGTGCGTTCACCAATGACCAACAAGCTCCTAATGATGAACTTGATTCTTTTGGACCGAACGTTACCGCCGCCGCGGATGCCATCGATTCTCCCACCGCAGGAACGCCTTCTGCCGATATTCAGCCGGCGCTTTTAATTGATAAGCAGGACAATGTTTGGGTAAGCTATGTTCACCAGGTTAGTACATTGACGGATACCAAGGTTTTCCTTTCGAAATACGATGCAGCCCAAGACGACGTGTTTCTTTGGGATGATGCCGCCTCACAATTTACTAACAACCAATCTTCATTAACCGATAACATGGGCATCTCCCTTAACAATGCCAATGATCAGGATGCGACAGGAAACACCAGTATGGCATTGGCGGAAAATGGCGATATCTATATCGCCTTTGCGTCAGAGCTAATCGGGCAAAATAATGAACATGTTTTCGTTTCAAAGGTGGATGTTTCAGAAAATGATGTCTTGATTTGGGATGCAGCAAATGGTGAATTCACCAACGACCTCAGCTCGATCACCGACTTTGTAAGCTCATTTGATAACGCGAGTGCCGATGGCGACACAAGCTCTGTGCCAGTGATGACTCCTACCTCTAAAGGTATATATATTAACTACTTACATCGCCCTAATGGCAACTTGGATAGAACCCATGTCGCTAGAATAGGCACACCAGATCAGACACTTTGTGTGCCTATTAAATCCCAAAACGGCGCTATTTCATTGATTTGTATTTAGGTTTTGCCAAGCAAAATCGCGTAAGAGGGCGTTATATAAAAAGGCTCTCATCTCTAATGAATACAGATCAAAAAATACTAGATTTCGTGTATCCAGTTGGGCTGTTTAGGAAAGTACATGTCAAAATAAATTGATTGCTTGATCAAGATGAGTAGTTGCTTTAAAGCAGCATAGTTTGATACCTTAGAGTAAATGGACATTTGCTGATTTTGGGGAATCGACAAAACATGGAACAACCTTCCGAATATAGTGCATCAATAGACTATTCTGCTGAGGTTTCGAGGATCTATCAATTGATCATCGAGTATCGTAGCGAGGTAAACTCTGAAGATACTCAAGCGAATAAAAGCCGATTTAAATCGCTCGCTAATATAGTCACTCTTTGTGTATTACTCATCATCGTGGGTTTATTAGCCGCGCTGTATTTTTTGCCCCCTAGTACCTGGGGTGACAGCAACGAAGAAGTACGGCTTGTTTTACAATGGATGGTGTTATTTGTATATGCGATTGCTGCTGGCGCAATATTGTTTCAGTATTTATCGGTCAAAGAGTTCTATAAAGATTTCACAGGTCAAATCATAGCGATAATAGCAAAAGCAGGTGGCCAAGAGGCGGAGCTCTTTGAAAAGCTCGATGTATTTTCTACCAATTCAATAAAATACGTCGCCGACAAGTTCGAACAAACATCCACTCAACTTGGATCACTACGATCATTTCTTTTAGGGGCGATAGATAAAATTGGAATTATTCCAGGCTTAATAGCCACGGTACTCGCAATAAGCAAGGTCGCTGACAGCACCGGTGTCTCGTGGATCGAGTTACTTTCGTTTGTCATGCTAGGGCTTTATATCAGCATGTTCCCAATCGCGGAAGCAACCTTCAAAACCAAGCGAATCTCTTTTTTGCTCAATCAATATTTAGCATTGGTTCGTTCTAGTGGTGAATCGAATGAGGTGAAGCTATGAATATGCCGATACAAACAGATATCGATGGCGGTTGGAATCATTTTACTAATCTGGATATCCTATGGTTTTCGAAACATAGATACAGTAAACACTTAAGTAAAAGTTTAGGTTCTGTATTTTCTGAATTGTATTTGGTAACTAAATCGTTCGTATTCGTTAGGATGAAAATAGGGTATGCCAGAATCTCCAAATCGAATGGGGAACAAAACCTAGATTTGCAACTGGATGCTTTAAAGAAGGATAGAGTGAAAGCGAAAAACATTATTAAGAGCAAACGAGCCTACTTCTAATTGAATCAAGTTGTGTGAAAGGCCACAAATTGGTTAGCTCATCATTATGCTGACATTTCCCACAATAAGCCCATAGATATATGCCTTTACTTTAAGTCATCAACCGTTTTTTCTTCTACTGCCACTATCTATCCCTAAATACTAGGGGTTAAATGTACTGTATATTTATACTGTACGTTCAAGTATCTTGGAAATTTTTTAGGTCTAAAACTAGCTAAGGGAGCTGATTCTTAATTTTCCTGTCCTTTTCTATTATTTTGTTTTTCTATTATTATGTTCTGATCTTCTATTATTCTTTTCTGTTCTACAATTATTGCTTTTCTATCATCAATAATTTCTTTATGTTCTACTATTTTTCTCTCCATTTTTGATTTATCTTCATTAAGATCTATTATTTTTAGCTCTAGGGTACTTATATGCTCTTTATATCCTTTGATTTGTGAATCTAATATTTTTCCAGACGATTTCAATTGTTTGATATTCTCATTCAATTCTTGAATTTTAAATTCTCTATCCTCTAAATACTCGCTCTTATCTTTTAACTCAGACTCCATTATTTTTTCAGACGATCTTATTTTTTTTATCGTTTTATTTAAATCTAGTATCTCTTGAGATTTATGTTGTATTTCTCCATCGTATTTTTTCTCAAGCAACGTAAAGTTTCTTCTGAGAACTCTTCCTTCTTCAATCGTTATCGGAGTTTCGTCTTCGATTTTTTGCCTGATTATTTTTAGATCTCTTTGTCTTTTATTCCAATATTCATAAATTAGTTCTGCCGGCTTTGGGTAGATGAATATAAATAAAATTGCTGATAAAAGCGGAAATACTCCTCCATTTAGAGTCAATGCCCAATATCCCTTGTATATAGTGTTTTCTATGTAGTCTATTTTTTCTAATGCACTCATAGATGAAAATAAAATAAGCACAGTTTTGTAATTCCAAAATAGAAAAGATATCGCAAACGCTCCGAAGAGGGGGCTTGTAACTCTGTCGTATAAACTAGCCTTTATCGATTTAGATATATCGTCAATCATAATATCCCTATTTTCATATGGTCGAATTATTTTTCAGGTATATAGGACTATATCCCAACTAAGCATATTGCAAAACTTAACCAAAAATTATTTTCTATAGTGAGGATGAATATATCGCTCTTGAACATCTCCCCAATCGATTACAACTTCTGGTAATTTTGTGTCCCTAATTTTCTGTTCTAGTTTCTCTTTCAGATTAATAATTCGACCGTGATATCCGCCGGACTCGTACATCCATTGCCTTAAAAAGAAAATCGATCTTATTTCGCTTTCGGTATACATATTTCCTCCTGCATCAAATATTTCTCCTTTTTCTTCATCGATGACCCAACCATCGAAAGCTCCGTTTAACTTACGCATAAAAAAAGCGCCTAACACGCTGATGTCCCCAAAACTGCCAACCCTTGTTTATTATACCTAAGAGGGTGTTAGTGCATTCTGACGGCACTTGTTCGCTTATGTTATTTAACATAATATATATTATGCGCATATTGATATATATCGCAAATCAGGCTCACCTTAGTTAAGGTTGAGAAACTACTTTAACTTGGAAAGTTTTTATTTACAGATATTTATAGAACATTTCTCGATTAATTATTAGATAATTCTTTGTTATATCGCGCATGGAACATAAACCACTGACATAATTTCAATGGTTAGCCGCCTTACTGTGTAATTTGTAAGCCGCTACAGGATATAAGTGGATTTATGAAGCGTTTTAGAAGAACTTAGTCACGCTTTGTATTACGGATTGTTCAATGCCGCTGGAGCATCTCATGTAGGAGCTGGCTTTAATTTACGCGTTTAACAGATAAATTTTGCTAAATTCTCGTGAATTTGAGTGGGTCTATGGTCGATAAAACGAAAAAGATTCGTCAGAAATGAATTGTTTAATTTACCATTCTGTCTATTAACCAATACATTGCAAACGATCCAATTATGTACGCAATGACTAATTTTACCGTTCGAAACTGGTTCGGAAAAATTCGTTGAATAAAAGTTAGGAAGAATAGAGCGGTTGTTACGATTAATAACTGCCCTATTTCAACTCCTAAATTAAAGCTTAGCAGTGCCTCGGGTATATCGGTGGCGGGTAAACCAATTTCGGCCAGTGCACCAGCAAACCCAAAACCATGAAGTAGCCCAAATATAAAGGCTACTATCCAGGGGTTGCGCTCAGAGAGTCTTAATCGGTGGGGTCTAGACTTTATAATTTCAACCGCTAAAAATACGATTGATAGGGCGATGATTGCTTCTACCGGTTTTTGTGGTAACCAAAGAAAGCCGAGTGTTGTACCGATTAAGCTGATGCTATGAGCGATGGTAAAGGCGGTCACGGTCCAAACTATTCGGTTAAATCCAGTCAGAAGCAATACTAGCCCTAATACGAACAGGAAATGATCGTAGCCAAATAGAATATGTTCTACACCTAGGCCAAAATAGGTGGCAATAACGTTGCCATGATCACCCTGCTCCACCGTTGGGATTAGCGCCCTACTAAATTCTGGTGTAAGCCTAAGCGTAATGGTATTCGTCTCCAGAGGCTTTATGCGTATAAGGGCGTCGGTTCTCGATTTTTCTAAGCCAAGCAGGCCAATTGTTTGCCCTTCTAATTTCCCACGACAACGTAACTGTGCGGTTCGTATAAAATTTTGGTTGTTGAGCTTGTTCTCATACTCGTCAATCAGATCACAGTTTTGCGGAATTAGTACTTGGCCGTTACGGCCCAAATTTGAACGTGCGGATACTTTCCATAGCAAAGACCAGTTCCCGTCAGCACGTTCATTTATCTCGATATACGATGGGCGAAGTTCATCGGCCAGTGATGGCGTTAACTCCAGAAAAAGCATAATGCACAGTAGTGCGCGCGTTACCAGCCCTACTCTCATTTTCCTTTTTGGACGTGTACCGTGTAGTTTTCTCGAAGCCTCGAATAGATGCGGTTTTCCAGTGCTTTACCTTGCGTTGCTCGCCAATCGTTTTCCACGCGCTGACGGATAGCGGCGTCATCCAGTGACGCAGATGAATCTGCCTGAACGTGGTCAAGGCGAACGAGGTGCTGACCAAAGCCAGAGACTATCGGCCCATACCAAGTTGAATTAGGCGGCACTTTTTCGCTAATGGTGTTTGCAAACTCAAGCCCAAATTGCCTTACTATTTCACTGTGTAAAGCACTGGCAAATGAACTCGGCACACTGAGTGTTAGGCCGACATCACTGGGTTCTTCAGTGCCGCTATCGAGACGTTTAATTAAATCACCAATGGATGCCGATTGAACGTCACCCCCCTGCCCTAAGTATACCTGCTGAAAGCTGTACCGTGATTCTGGCTGGTATTTAGCCGGGTTCTGTTCAAATTGATCCTGTAGATCAGCGAGTGTGGGTTCCGCCAATGCTTCACTTTGCAGAAATCGCATTTTTTGAACCATTCGATTTCGTACGACTGAATCGTTTTTATCAAGCCCAAGCGCTACTGCCTCACGATAATATACTTCTTCTTTGATTGCGCTTTCGATAAGGTTGTTTAGCTGCTGCTCATTGGGTGGCCGACGCCAGCTTTGCGCCCACTCTTCTTTTAGCCGTTGGACCTGTTGTGGGCCAATAACAATGTCGTAAACTCCTGCTCGGTCGTTATCGCTGTCTGGAAACACGGCAAAATAAGCAAAGATAAGCAGTGCCAATACCAGAAAGTGGAACAAGGGTTCCCTAATCATTACTTAGCTCGCGTCGCTAGTTTGGTCGATACCATATGGGAGATGTATAGGCACGTTCTTGCTGAGTGGTTATCACATCGTTGGTCAGCTTGGTGCCTGTTTTCACCGCGTCGAACAAGGGCCAAGTTGGCGTGGGTATTTCGAGCACTCTTGCGTAATAAAATGCATTGTCAGATGGGTTGAATTCTGGATCTTGCCACAAGGCTTGCAACTGCGGTGCGCCGATCGTGTTTTGCCAGCTAGCGTCCGCTAAATTCACAGTGTTGCCTACTGGCATCAGCCCGCCATCGTCGTTTTGTTTTCGGCGTTCTGGCTCAGACCAAACAACGTTGAACACCTTTTCATGCGTTTGTCCTTGTGGATCGATCCAACCTTTAACGATTTGAATTCTGTCTAGATTTGCACTTTCAGGATCCATAATTGCCCGCACCAAGAAAGCAGGAGCAGTATCACCCTCACCTTTTAAATCACCACCCATTGGTGCCCCTTTTTTGTAACCTGCGTCAACCAGATCAGTTGCAATATCATTTTGGCTAAAATCAAATCCACCAAAAAAACGCACATCGATACGGGGCCCCGTTGTGGCATACACTTCGCGCCGCTTAAATGCATCAAATATGGCTTCTCGAGTATTTTCAGTTGCCCAAGAGGCGGCATAACCACTGGCGAGATAATGCCATCCATATCTTACTTTTCTGGTTCCAAGGTTTTGCGGGAGAATGGCACGGTTAGGAACATTTATCTCATTGCCGGTATGTTTACCGTAAAAATTATTTTCATCGGCCGTCGCCAATGACGTATGGCTATCGGTAGAGCCAATCATCCCGAATGCGTAGGGATTTACCCCTACATCGCGCTCTATTTGCAATCCGCGTTTCAACGCTTCGCGTGCGTAGCTGCCAGCATAATTTTGTTGTTTTATATCCTGCGTACAGCTTAGATTACATGTGTCCCAGCCCGCTATGCCATAGTCAGCAAATTCGTCGTTTGGAGATAAAAACGGATGGCTTTCGCTATCGCCCTTGATTTGTGTAACTTCAACAATGGGTTCGTACTTTGCTCGGGTTTCGGCGTAGGCCCGATCAATCGGTGAACCATCCAAACGGGTCATTGCAAACATCAAGCCATTCGACACATTACTATTATGCGGCATTGCTAGAATTTGTCCGTCTGTAGAGGCTTCATATTCCTTCATCCATTGCCATAGCAATTCTGGGTCGGGGTTGGTAAAACTGGGAAATGGCAATACGGTATTTGCTTTCTCACTTCCATCTCGGAACATGACCACGCGATGAAGGTTATTGCCTTGAGGCATAGGCGTGTATTCAAAACCGATAAATGCGCTGAATTTGCCGGGTTCGTTGTAGTTATCTACCATTTCATTATGCGCTCGCCACAGCCTACCAATGCGTTTTGCTTGGGGTGCTGGGTCGGTTAATGAAGGTGGCAAGGTGCCCCTCGCCGCCCGCTCGATTATTTCACTGGTAACCGCCAAACTGCCCTCTTCACTCTCGTGCATCATGTTCCACCAGCGTTTGAGTAATGGGTCCCTAATAAGAAAACCAGGTGCTTCGTAGAGCGCTCGAGTAGCGCCGAGCGAATCACTGTGATCCGAGATCACCAAAAAGTCCAGTGGCCGAGACAGCTGAGCATCGACGCCTCGAGTTGACGTGACTTTTTCGCCACGTGCAAATCGTAATGCGGCTTCGGAATCCAGCCTATTGCCAAAACCAAAAGCGTCAATTGAATCTGAGGTGTGCAAGTGAGTATCACCCCAGAAAACTCGAGTTGGGTATTCTGAAGCTGCAAAGCTCGAATGCTGTTGCGTACCTTCGAAATTTTGTTCAGGCTCAGTGTGCTCGGCCTCTCGCTCGCTCTGGCCACATGCGCTCAAGCAAAGCGCGATTATTACTAACGCAATTCCGGGTTTTCTTACTTCCAATTGCTCTCTCATTTTCAGCTATCTATTTGATTTATTGATATGCAGATTGATTAGCTCAATCTTAATATCAACACTAGCATTCATAGATCTGCTCAAATGATAAATAATTTACATTTCGTTGATTTTTACGATACGAAACGTGACATCATAGAGTTACGCCAATAGCGACGAAAGAGCTGTATTAATTTTGATCGCCGGATCGATAGTGTTAGAGCCCACATGACTGATGATCGTTAGGCACAGAGTTTGCGGTTATCGAGATGTTCAATCACTGCCCCATTGAGAACTCAACCGTCGCTCCACCGCCCAGAGGTAATCCTAATCCAGCCCAAATCATGGTTAATATCAAGCCACTGATCAACATACATATTGAATATGGAATCATTGTTGCTGTAAGACTGCCTAGGCCAAAATCCTTATTCCAACGATTTGCGAATGTCAAAATAAGCGGGAAATACACCATCAGCGGCGTAATTATATTGGTTGCACCATCACCAACTCGATACGCGGCTGTGGCCATTTCCGGGCTTATTCCCGATAACATTAGCATTGGCACGATTACCGGAGCTAAAAAGGCCCATTTAGCACTGGCTGAACCCACAAACAGGTTTAATAGAGCTGAGAACAGAACCATAACGCCCAATACCGCGAACACCGGTAAATTAGATGCCTCAATGGCTGATGCGCCTTTAATGGCAAAAATGAGTCCTAAATTAGACCAATTAAACATGGCTACAAAATGAGCTGCAGCGAACGCCAAAACTAAGTAGTACCCCATGTCTTTCATAGAATCGGCCATCATTGTGACAATATCGCGATGGTTCTTAATGCTGCCAACGGCCCTGCCATACGCCCAGGCACAGACCAAGAATAGAATGAAAAACCCGGCAACTAGAGAGTTATAAAACGGGGTGAGTCGAGCTTGAAAAGAGCAATCTCCCGCAGCTAATCTTGCATCGGAACAGGCCGCTTCGTTAACTAACGGTGTGTCTGGTCCAAACACCATTGCCGCCCAAAGTAAGACTACTCCTAACAACGCTAACCCAGCGTGTTTAAGCCCCTTGCTCTCATCACTGCTTAACTCTCGTTCTACGGTATTATCGGCCGTTTCTCTATTTAACGCCGATTGATCCCAACCGCCTAATTTAGGTTCCACTAGTTTATCGGTAACAAACCATATTATTGGCACATAAATGAACAACATCACGGCGATAAAATACCAATTTCCGGCAATGTTTACAGGATAGTCGGCAACCAGGATACCAGCGGCTTCGCCGGTAATACCGAGCAAGAGTGCGTCTAATTGTCCCATGACCAAATTGGCCGAAAAGCCACCTGACACACCCGCGAATGACGCTGCGATACCCGCAATCGGGTTTCGACCCGCTGCAGCAAAGACAATACCTGCGAGAGGAATAAGCACCACATAGGCTGCATCAGCGGCAAGGTTGCCCATCATTGCGATAAACGCAACTAGCGGCGTGAGCAAATATTTTGGGGCATTCCCGACGGCAGCACGCATCGCGGTGCCAAATAGCCCTGCCCTCTCAGCCACACCAGCACCAAGCATCACGGTTAACACCAGCCCCAAGGGATGAAAGTGCGCGAACGTATCTGGCATATCCACAAACAAGCGTTGAAGGTTTTCAGCCGATAATAGACTTTTGGCTGAAACCACGCCGTCTTCCCCAATACCAAATCGGGCCTTCTGAGCATCGGGCATACCAGCAAGTATTTGTGAACTAAGCGTTTCAGAGGCGCCGGCCAATGACGCAATGATAGAGATTACTATTAAGGCAAGTATCAAATATAAAAACAGAAATACAGGGTCTGGCAGCGCGTTTCCGGTGCGTTCAACCCAGGCTAGAAAGCCTCTTCGATTAGCCACATTATTGGTCATTAAGAGTTACCTATTTATTTTTTCTATAATCGTTTTGTCAATGATAGACATTGTGCATGCAAGCGACACCAAAAGCCACTCTCTGTCTCGTTTCACAAAGTAGCACAGTGATATGAAAAACCAGCAAATTTATTCTGCGCCGTTACTTAAGCACTGGCTCTCCTGATATACTTTCCATAACTAGAAAAGGCGAGTGATGCGTCTTTCAAACAAATTCTGTTTGCATCACTAAAAGCCAGTCATATTTATAGGGACCTCACAACAATGAAAAAGCTTGGATTTTATTTACTATCATTCATTTTATTACTGACCAGTGCGCGCGGGATTGCATCCCCAGACTCCGATTCTGTTAATCGACAAGCCATACTCGAGCAACTGACTCAAATAATGGATCAAGGTGGTTTGGATAATAGCGCTCTCGGCAATCCAGGTTTAGAGCCGCGTGAGTTCAATCTCCCCAGACCTTTTATCATCGGAGGGTCTCCTGTTGGACGAAACGACTTTCCTGAATACACGTTGGTGATTCTTACCGATGGGGCAAGACGTATAACCGGTTTGTGTGGTGGTACGGTAATCGCGTCAAATAAAGTATTGACGGCAGCGCATTGCGCACAGAACAGAGCCTCAACTTACTTCTTAATACCCGGGTTCTATTCGTTTAACGATCAGTTATCAAATAGTGATTTAATAGAATTATCCAGCGTGGTCGATCATCCAAATTACCGTTCGCAAGGCTTTGATTTCGATATTGCAGTAATGACCTTACGCCGCAGCGTTTCAATCGAACCTGCAAAAGTAATCTCAGGTAATAATCAGCTGGTTGGGAAAGACGGTTTCGTTATTGGCACGGGTTTAACCGCGACCACTCCGAGGCCACAAGCGCCGGATTTACTCCTTGGAGTGAGCACACCTATTATTTCTAACCAATTGTGTGCACAGCGTTATTTGCAACTTGCAGGTGAGAATCCGATCACCACTAATATGTTGTGTGCTGGTTTCTCTAATTCGGGTGCCGGATCATGCTCCGGAGATAGTGGTGGTCCGCTGTTTGTAGGCAATGGTAACCGCAAAGCGATCGCAGGTGTGGTGAGTTTTGGTTTTCAGACGTGTGAAGCTCAGCGAGCAACCAGTGTGTACTCCAGAACAAGTGAGTTTACGGATTTTATTAGGCAACAATCTTCGATGACACGATTTGTTCCTGGTGACCCGATTGTGGCCCCCATCATAATGCTACTCGCGGATGACACAGGTGCGTCGACTTCTCCTAGTTCTGCACCATAGTTAGGGAGATCTTCGGATTACAAAGGCTCAGTAGTGTTAATTGCACCCGGTAGGCCGAGATCTACATTGCTGGAAACAGATCGAAAAAATTGGACGTGGTAGTTTGGGCTAAGGTGTCTAATGTTACGCCTTTTAGGTCGGCCACATATTGAGCCGTATGTCGCACATACGCGGGTTCATTCAACTTGCCTCTAAGGGGCACCGGCGCTAAATAGGGAGCATCTGTTTCGACCAAAATGCGGTCAATCGGGCATTTACGAGCGACTTCTTGCACTTGGGTGGCGCTTTTAAAGGTCACGATGCCTGAAAATGAGATATAAAAGCCCAAATCCAGGGCTTTTTTGGCGACATCCCAGTCCTCGGCAAAGCAATGCATTACTCCGCGACATTGATCAGCGCCCTGCTCTTTTAGTATTCGCATCGTGTCATCGGCGGCACTCCTGGTGTGGATAATCAGTGGTTTATTGACTTGCTTAGCGGCCGTGATGTGTCGTACAAAACGATCCCGTTGCCACGTCATATCCTGATCTTCAATTCGGAAATAGTCTAGACCCGTTTCACCAACCGCCACAATGTTTGAATCTTGTGCGATTTCGATCAGCTCTTCGACACTGGGTTCTTTAACATCTTCATAACAGGGGTGAACGCCTACGGATGCAAAAATGTGTGGGTATCGATCAGCGAGGTCTTTCACTTGCGGGAAATCTTCTAAGTTAACTGACACACACAGCATATGTGATACGTCGTTTTTCTTAGCGTTTTCCAGCACCTCAGGAAGTCGCTGTGCCAGCTCATCAAAATTGATATGGCAATGTGAATCTACGATTTGCATAACGGGTGTTAGAAGTGACTTAATTAGACGGCAACACCGCAAACACGATGTTTAGAGACGAGTTTGTTTACATTGTGTGCGTTGAACGCGTTAATGATACTGAGGCGCCGAGCTTTGATTCAATCAATTCTTTCGTGGCGCGTGCGTCGTCACCACCAAACTGCACTCCCACACCTCGAGGGCGATTACCCAGCGCGCCAGGAGGGCTAACCCAAACCACTGTGCCAGAGATATGAACCGGCTCGATTTCGTCCATGATTTTTACTAAAAGGAACATTTCGTCGCCCAGCGTGTAGTCTTTCTGCGTGGGCACAAAGAGACCGCCATTCTCGATAAAAGGCATGTATGACATATACAGAGCCTGTTTATCCTTGATGGCTATGGAGATCACCGAATTTCTCGGTTTGCTCAAATCACCGTTTAACGTTGCGTCGTTCATAGTCGCGTTATACCGCTATTTTGGGTTTGTAACAAGTAAAGTAGTGTTAACTGGGTAATTTACTCACATTGATTGAGAGTGTTTCGAGCACTAATAATTCGTCCACCGTGGTCGAAAGCATTCGCTTAGCGTAGTTCAATTCGTCTAATAATGCCATGATTTTAGCATTTGTGAATTTTGAACTCACCGAACTCACCCAAGACTGTTGAACTGGAAAGAACACGCTATTTGGCGATTCGCTTAAGGAGCTTCGCAATAAATCGGTAGCGAGTTTCTGTAATATATCGACCGACTTAGCGCTGCCAAGGTCATGCCAATTTTTAGCCACTTGAGTGACTTCGGCTCTTTGCATCCATAGATTGTTTACGTCGGTAAACACCGTTTTTAAAGCCCCTAAATAATCATCTTCATGCAAACGAATCGCTTCGAGTGGCTGATTGTTTGACATTGATAAATAGGTATCAATATCCGACGCAGGTAGAGTGCCATTCATTTCTAACCAAGCTTTGGCCGAGTTAAAATCGGGCTGGCGAAAGTTAACCAGACTACAACGACTGCGAATGGTTTTAGCTAATTTTGAAAGTTCGTCGGTAACCACTAAAAATAAAGTGTTCGCAGGTGGCTCTTCCAGGCTTTTGAGAAGCGCATTCGCAGCGTTTCGATTCATGGTCTCAGCATGAAAAATAAGAATAAGCCTGTGCGTGCTAATATGCGGGTGTGTATCTAACGACTGGGATAAGCGTCTAATTTGCTCAATGGTTATGGTCTTTTTGGGCTTGCCGGTATGCTGCTCGGTATAGCGCCTGGCAAAGCTACCCACCAGATTTTCTTGAATCTCGACCTCTGGCATTATTACGTGCAAATCGGGGTGAGAACCGGCGTTAAACAAACTCTCTGATTGAGCGTGTGTATCGGTGAGCACAAAGTGCGCAAGCGCGAACGCCATATCACGTTTGCCTAAACCGGTATCGCCGTTAAAGAGCAAGGCGTGATTAGAGCGCTCAGGGTCGAGCGTAAGGTTTTGCCAAATCTCTTGATTCCAGGGATGAATAGTCGGAGTAAAACTAGTCATTATCGATAAACGCTTTCATGATTAACTGAATCGAATCGCTAACTTGATCGATCGACAGGCTCGCATCGACAACCTTAATTCTGTCTGGTTCCTTTAGCGCCCGCGACAGATAGCAATCGCGTACTTGTTGCTTAAAATTGAGCTTCTGTTGTTCGAAACGATCGGGCTCACTCCTCTGCCCTGCTCGGCTTTCGCCCAGTTCAACTGGTAAATCTAGTAAGACGGTAAGATCTGGCCTCAGCCTGCCTTGAACAGTGTTTTCCAGCTCAGAAATATCCTTCATATTCATACCGCGACCACCACCTTGATAGGCGTAAGTCGCATCGGTAAAACGATCACATAATACCCAGTCTCCACGATTAAGAGCTGGTTCAATAACATCTTGAATGTGTTGCGCGCGTGCAGCGAACATCAAAAGCAGTTCAGCTTTATCGCCAATTCGATCATCACCTGAATTTAGTATTAGCGCTCGTATTGATTCTCCCAACGCCGTGCCGCCGGGTTCTCTCGATTGCACGAACGAAATATCGTTGGTTTCTAGAAACTGCTTAATAACCTCAATATTAGTCGTTTTGCCCGCACCGTCCTGGCCCTCAATTGTGATGAATTTTCCGCGTTTCATCGCTAACCACCATTTGGGTTTGACGAGAAGGCGCGACGTTTTCCACCGAGTTGATACTTCACCACTGCATTATTGTGTTCTTTCAAGGTCCTAGAAAAATAATGAGTGCCATCACCCTTACCGACAAAATAAAGCGCGTCCGTGACTTCCGGGTTGGCCGCAGCACGAATTGCCGCTTCACCTGGCATGGCGATCGGTGTTGGCGGCAAGCCGTAGCGAGTATAAGTATTATACGGGGTATCGGTTCTCAGGTCTTTTCGCCGAATATTACCGTCATAAGCCTCGCCCATGCCATAAATGACGGTAGGATCAGTTTGTAAACGCATACCAATTCGAAGTCGATTATTAAAAACGCCGGATATGGTAGGCCTCTCAAACGCAGCCCCAGTTTCTTTTTCAATAATTGAGGCCAAGGTAATCAGTTGATACTTGGTTTTCACCTCGACCATCTCCGAGCGAGCATTCCAAGCTTCCTCGGCGACTTGATCAAGGCGATCATAAGCTTGCTTTAGAACGTCGAAATCAGAGTCACCTTTTTGAAAAAAATAAGTTTGTGGCGCAAACATTCCTTCAGGTTTCTTGCCCGGCGCGCCAAGCTTTCTCATGACTTCTGCGTCGGTCATGGACGCAAGCTCATCGACCAGTAGTTTCTGAGAGGTAAGTTGCGCCTTAAAATCTTGGTACGTTTTTCCTTCGATCAATGTAATGGAATACTGAATTACCTGACCTCGATCTACCTTAGCGACCAAATCTGGAATGCTATCGATATCGACCAAGGTGTATTCACCCGCCTTTATTTTTACATCTCGTTTATTGATCCACGCGTAGATGCGAAAAACATATCGACTGTCAATAACACCTTGCTGCTCCAGATGGTTGGCGAGCCAGGATATGCCTACCCCATTGGGTATCACCAAGGTATATTCTCGATTTTCCAGAGGCTTTGATATCGCATTGATATAGACGAAGTATCCAACGGATACTCCTAACGCAAATAAGGCGTAGAAACTAAGTCTTATAATCCGGAATAACTTCATTTTTAATCATTAAATTCAGCAACTTATGTGATGTCTTCTGATTTTGATAAACCGTGTTTTTAAACTTTCTTACTGGCCACAGGCCGATAACAGAATTAGTTAGGAATACTTCATCAGCTGCTTCAATATTGTCTACCGATAATGGCACAGTCTTAACGCTCAATCCAAGATTATGTGCACTTGATATTACAAACTCTCTCATGACTCCTTCCACACCGGCCACATCCAGCCTCGGTGTTAATAGTTCAGCGTCTCTGAGGATGAAGATATTTGACTGAGTAGCCTCGATAACATGATCGGATTGATCCAACAATAATGCTTCCTGCCAATCTTTTTGCCATTGCGACCGTGCGATTATCTGTTCAAGGCGATTGCCGTGCTTAATACCGGCCAAAGCGGGTTGCTGAGCAAGGCGAATCTCCGCAATTCCCAGCTCTATGCCTTCTTGCCAATACTTCGACGGGTGATCAGGGAACGGATGCAGTGAGAGAATTCTACATGGCTCAGGTTTAAGAGGGTTCATATAACCTCGCCCCCCTACTCCCATGCTGATCGTTACTCTCAAAACAGTCTTACTCTGATCTTGGATAATCGTGCCAATTTCTTGCCGGAGTTGATCAGTATTTAAGGGAATACTCAGCGCCTTACAACCGCGAACTAAGCGATTCATGTGGTGCTCAAGTAAGCAGGCTTTATTAGCAATTACGGTGATGGTTTCAAAGACGCTTTGGCCATACAGTAACCCTCGGTCTAATGCCGAGAGTTGATCGCTTTGGCGGCCATTAATCAGTACCGTCAAGAAACTCAAGTAAAGCGTTTTAACGCTAGAGTGCCGTTTGTTCCACCAAAGCCAAACGAATTACTTAGCGCGTATTCCATTTGCATTTCACGTGCGATATTCGGCACATAATCCAGATCACAGTCATCTGATGGCGTATTCAGATTGATTGTTGGTGGCGCAACTTGAGTGTGCAAGGCCATTACCGTATAAACAGCTTCCACTCCGCCAGCAGCTCCGAGTAAATGACCCACCATCGATTTGGTAGAGCTCACCGCGATATTATACGCGTGATCACCAAACGCTATTTTGGTTGCATTCGTTTCAGCTGCATCACCCAATGGCGTCGAAGTGCCATGAGCATTAAGGTGCTGTACCTGCTCTGGGTTAATAGACGCGTTGCGCATGGCATTAACCATGCATCGCGCCGCACCTTCGCCACCTGGGCTAGGTGATGTCATATGATGAGCGTCACCACTCATGCCGAAACCCGCAAGTTCTGCGTATATTTTTGCGCCACGAGCTTTTGCGTGTTCGTATTCCTCAAGCACGAGAACCCCTGAGCCTTCACCCATCACAAAGCCGTCTCGATCCTGATCCCATGGACACGACGCTTGGCTTGGGTCGACATCGCGAGAAGATAAGGCTTTGGCATTACCAAAGCCCGCAATCGCCGTTGGTGATATCGCGGCTTCGGCTCCGCCAGCAATCATTACATCGGCATCACCGTACTCAATGAGTCGGCCGGCGTCGCCAATTGCGTGCGTTGCGGAAGTACAGGCGGTTACCATAGAAAGATTGGGTCCTCGAAGACCTAATGAAATCGACAAGTTTCCTGAAATCATGTTGATGATCGAACTGGGCACGAAAAAAGGAGACACCTTGCGCACACCGCGCTCCTCAAGTGTCATGGTGGCCTTCTCGATCGAGGTAATACCACCGATGCCTGAACCAATATACACACCGATTCGTTCTGCATTTTGTTCAGTCACTTCAAGGCCAGAATCTTTAAACGCGTCTAAACTGGCGGCCATGCCCAGCTGAATGAATCGATCCATTCTGCGAGCCTCTTTTGAGGCCATATAATTTGCCGGGTCAAACTCTTTAACCTGACCCGCGACTTGGCACGGGTAGGACGAAGGATCGAAAAGATCGATCTTACCAATGCCGCTTACGCCATTGGTAATATTTTGCCAGTTTTCATCCAGTGTCAGGCCAACTGGTGAAACAATGCCCATGCCTGTTACGACAACTCGTCTTTTACTCATGATGGTATTTATGTCCCGTATATGCGGATTCAAATTAACGCCAAAATAGGCATTAAGAGCTTCTGCTGCTCTGCTTGTAATAAAAAAGCCACTGTAGTTTAACTAAGTGGCTTTTCTATAATTCTTTAAAGTATCGCCTCATGAATGAAGCTAACCATAAATGTTCTCGCTAGAATCTGTTGATTACAAGCTTCTAATTTAAGAAGTATGGTTGTTAACGTAATCGATCGCTAGCTGAACAGTTGTAATGTTTTCTGCTTCTTCATCAGGAATTTCTGTTTCGAATTCTTCTTCCAAAGCCATCACCAATTCTACAGTGTCTAGTGAATCGGCACCTAAGTCGTCTACGAACGATGCGCTATTTACTACTTGGTCTTCGTTTACGCCCAATTGTTCGATAACGATTTTCTTTACGCGTTCTTCAATGCTGCTCATGAGTGTACCTCTATTTAAGGGAGCTAATTAACATTCGTTTTATATGGTCTCAATGACCATATTCAACATCCTGCTAGATAAATACTACTATTAATAAACCGACAGTGATATTTGAAACCCATCCATCGCTGTCAGCAGATATTCGATTGCGGCGCATTATATAAAAAAGCCGCAGATTTGCAAAATAAATACTAAGCGTTTGCCTAATAATTACCGGTAATTTCTAATAATCGTTACGTCATATACATGCCGCCGTTGACATGCATCGTTGTGCCAGTGACATAAGCACTTTCATCTGAGGCTAAGAATACCACCGACGCCGCGATATCGTTAGGCTCACCCAGTCGGGATGCGGGAATGTTGGCGGTCATTTTGCCAATCTGGTCTTCGCTAAGTGCTTTGGTCATATCGGTCTTGATAAAGCCTGGAGCAACCGCGTTAACGGTAACGCCACGTGAGGCGATTTCTTGTGCTAAAGACTTGGTAAAGCCAATAACACCGGCTTTAGCCGCCGCATAATTCGCTTGACCCGCGTTGCCTGAGACACCAACCACCGAAGTAATATTGATGATGCGGCCGCTTCTGGCCTTCATCATGCCGCGTAACACGCCTTTGGATAAGCGATACACTGATTTTAGGTTAGTGGACATAATGTCATCCCACTCTTCTTCTTTCATACGCATGGTCAAATTATCACGCGTAATGCCCGCATTATTGACAAGCACTGAGATAGCACCGTACTTCTCGTTAATCGCCTTTAAAACGGTATCAATGGAGTCTCCTTGCGAAACATTTAATACCATCCCTTCGCCTTGAATGCCTGCCGTGGATAAGCTTTCACTGATGCTGTCAGCACCGTTCTGTGAGGTTGCAGTGCCAATTACGGTCGCTCCCTGGGCTCCAAGCTGAGTGGCGATGGCCTGGCCAATTCCACGCGTTGCACCGGTAACTAAACAAACTTTATTGCTAAGATCAAACATTCAATTTTCCTATGTTGGCACGTTAGATTTTAAGTTGGGACGTCAGATTATAAATTGGGGCAGTTAAATACGTTGTAACCAATAATGCCGGCTAAGCTTTAAATCAGTGATTCAAATGCTTCAGGTTTATCAATACATGACACATTGACGCCTTTAACGATGCGTTTAACCATGCCCCCTAATACTTTTCCAGGGCCGCTTTCTATAAAAGAATCCACGCCTTGCTGATGCATTGTCACAACAGACTCAACCCACCTAACGGGTGAATCTAATTGAGCCACCAAGTTGGCTTTAACTTCGTCGGCGCTGCTCGCTATTTGGACATTGCAATTATGCAGTACAGGAATGGTTGGTAGCATTACATCAATGCCAGATAAACGTTCTTCTAGACGTTCTGAGGCGGGCGACATAAGCGAACTGTGAGCCGGAATTGAAACCGGTAACGGTAACGCTCGTTTAGCTCCGGCCTCTTTCATTGCTGGAGCAGCTCGCTCAATGGCTGCCGCACTTCCAGCGATTACGACCTGACCTGGGGCATTGAAATTCACCGCTTGAAGAACATCGTCGCCAGCAATATCAGCACAAACCTTGATCACTTGCTCGTCTTCTAAGCCAATGATGGCTGCCATACCACCCTCGCCTGTTGGAACCGCTTCTTGCATATAGCGACCACGATCCCTTACCAGAGCCACGCCGTCACTAAACGATAAAGCTCCCGCAGCCACCAAGGCGGTATATTCACCTAAGCTGTGACCGGCCATAATCGAGGGTTTTTCACCGCCAAGTTCTTGCCAAACTCGCCAAGCTGCGATACCCGCTGTAAGCAACGCGGGCTGGGTGTTCTCGGTCTGAGAAAGCGAGTCGATTGGACCCTCTTGAGTCATCTTCCACATATCGACACCCAATATGTCAGATGCCTCAACAAATAGATTTTCTACTAACGGGTGATGAGCCGCGAGCTCGCTCATCATACCGATTGATTGTGAACCTTGACCGGGAAAAATAATAGAAAAAGACATAATATTATACTTTAATTTATTTAAATAAATAATTGATTTTATTCTGAAAAAACTTTTGAAATCTCTTCGCTTATATGACCAATCACATCCATTTCAGCTTGGCGATTGGCTTCTTGAATGGCATGCAGAAAACCGAATTCATCCGTTCCCCCATGGCTCTTCACCACAATACCATTAAGGCCGATTAGGGTCGCACCATTGTATAAACGTGGGTCGAGACGAGCCTGCATTGCTTTGAATATGGGCTTACATAAGGCGCCAATTGCCTTAGTTAAAAGGTTTCGTCTGAATTCTTCGCTTAAAACATTAAGGATCATTTTTGCAGTACCCTCGCTTGCTTTAAGGGCAACATTTCCTTCAAAACCATCGCAGGCAATGACGTCTACCTTACCATTGAATAACTCGTCACTCTCTACGTAACCAACATAGTTAAGATCGCTTTCAGATAAAAGTGCCGATGCTTTCTTTACTTTCTCGCTGCCTTTAATTTCTTCGGCACCAACATTGAGTAAGCCAACACGCGGGGCCTTTTTGTTGTCGACAAACTCGGTTAACACCGAGCCCATTACAGCAAATTGGACAAGCATTTCGGGACTCGAATCAACATTTGCACCAAGGTCCAGCATATGAACCGTTTGACGGGTATCTTGACATGGCATGGTTGAAATAATGGCGGGTCTGTCGACACCCGAAATCGTTTTTAGCACGAACCTTGCGGTGGCCATCAGTGCACCGGTGTTACCTGCGCTAACGGCCGCTTGCGCAGACCCTTCCTTTACTAAATTGATAGCAACACGCATTGATGAGTCTTTCTTACGCTTTAAAGCGAGTGCCGGGGATTCGTCCATTTCGACAACTTCTGATGCTTCGTGAATTCGCAGTGCGCCACTTTCGAGTAATGACTGACCATTGTGTTGGTTAATCAAGTCATTTATCTGATCTGGCTTTCCAACCAGGACTACCGAATGAGATTTAGTATTAACCTTACTGAGAAACGTAATAGCGGCGGGTACGGTTACCTTAGGGCCGTGATCGCCTCCCATTGCGTCGATAGCAATGGTTGTGGTGTTTGGATCTGAATGCATGAATTAGACGGTTGCGATTGATATTATTTTTAGCGCGACTAGCGTTGTTTTTTACAGTAAATCTGGAACGAGTTTTGATGTTAAAGGCATAGTAGCATAGCTCGTTCTCGTAGCATGTGCGTGAAACATTTAACCATGTTTAGAACTTGAGAGTTTAACTTCACGATTTCGAACAATCGTTCTAAAAGACTAATCACAATGTAAAAAGGCCTCGTTAACGAGGCCTTTTCTGCAGCTCAGTATAAAGCTGACTAATATAAGATAAAGTTAGTTAGCCGATTTAACGTTAACCACTTTTTTACCTTTATAGTAACCAGTCGCTGTTACTTGGTGACGACGATGCATTTCGCCGGTCATTGAATCTGTTGACAATGTAGGCTCGCCTAACGCGTCATGTGAACGACGCATACCGCGACGTGATGTTGATTTTTTACTCTTTTGTACAGCCATGATAGACCTCGCAGATAATATTTATTTAGCTTGGTTTAAATCCGCCAAACGTCTTAAATACATAGCGTTACAGCGCGTATGAAAGACTCAAAAAGCTGATAAAAAACCCAGATGTTTCAAGTTGGCGCGAATCATATAGCCAGAGCCCTTCCCTGTCAAAGCAATTGAATAGGTTTTTTACGTTTTTTCAAGGTCTTAGCTCTTCAACTGATGGACGCTAATAGAGCGTTATTGGGTTTCGATCGCCGCTAAACGAACTTCATTTTGTAGATAAGCAAATAAGTCGAGAAAAACGGTCTCGATCTGCAAATAATTTGCCTGCACTTCTTCAATTGCGCCAGCCATATTATTCTTAAAACGAATACGTTTACTCACTTGGTCGATCGTTATTGCGATACCATCAAGATTCGCGTATGAATTTAACCAATCATATTTTTGCATCTTGATTACAACCGTTTGCATTCTTAACGGCATAAGATCTAAACATTGATCAAGACCTGTGTAGCACTCAATAATAAACTGATGCCTATCAACCACAGCGAAAGTATTCCAATGCTTTATGAGAAAATAGTCGAATGCAATGTCGGTAATAACACCAGCAAACCGTCGTCGTTGCTTTGAAAAAAGTGGCCTCAACGACTTCACAGGCGAAAAATCATCGGTGAGCTTATCGACCAGGCGGTGATTTTCTATTCCAAGTAATATCTCCTGAGGCAGGCGATCTTTAAGTTCCTGATCGGGTTTAAAGTCTCCCATTAAATTGCCAGTAAACGACATCGGCGTTCGTTGCGAGAAAAACAAATGGCTCAAATAGTTCATCATAGATAGTATAAACTTAACTGCTTAATCGAGCGCGTAGTAAATGCATGCTAACTATTCAAACTAAACGATTGACCGCTGGCTATCTGACACTCGCACTTACACTGTTTCTGGCGGGTTGCGGAGCTGAATCCGAATTGTCTGAGGAAGACAAAGTACGGGCGACACTCACTGCAATTGAAGTCGCGGCTGAAGCAAGGTCCCTATCTGGGATGATTGAACACGTCAGCGATTCGTATCGAGATTTTGAGGGCAATGACACGCAAAAAATCAAAGCCCTGCTCCAACTTCAGCTGATCAAAAATCAAAGTATAAATATTTTTAGCAATATTCGAGAACTGGAAGTTTCGGCCGACAGTGCAACGGTGGAGCTTTCGGTCGCGATGGCGAGTCGAGGTAGCGATCTTTCAATCGAAGAAAATCGTCTTCGAGCTGATACTCATCGCTTTTCAATCCTGCTTAAACGAGAAAAAGAACAGTGGAAAATTAGAAGCGCTAGCTGGCAGAGAGGCTGGTAATTGGCTAATTCGGCGTTAAAAACTGTCAAAATAACGGTTTTTTAGCATTAACTGACATGTTGTCTTATTGTTTCATTAGCAAAGCTATAAGATAATGCGCCTCATTGAAAATACGATATGCACCAGATTTACGTTCTGGGGAGCAAACGAAAATGACTGCAGAAAATTCTCGAGCGCTGGCGCCTGCCAGTAGACTGACGGATGGCGATCAGCGCAATCAAGACAAATCTATTTGCGTAGCCGCTCTATATAAATTTGTCGCACTGGGTGATTACCAGGAATTAAAACCTAAGATCCTGGAACAGCTCCTGGAACGCGAAATACGTGGCACTCTTTTGCTTGCATTGGAGGGAATCAATGGCACCATTTCGGGTAGCTCACTGCAGCTTACAGCCTTCCTGGATTGGTTAATGCAAGACCGACGTTTCTCGGATCTCGACTACAAGCTTTCTTATCATTTGGAACAGCCCTTCAATCGCACAAAAGTTAAGCTGAAGAAGGAAATTGTTACAATGGGTGTTGACGATATCGACCCCAATAAAGTAGTTGGAACCTACGTTGATGCTCAAGATTGGAACGATTTAATAAGCGACCCGGATACCTTATTGATCGACACTCGAAATGGCTATGAAGTGAATATAGGCACGTTTGAAAACGCGGTTAATCCTAATACCGAAACCTTTCGAGAATTTCCCGACTACGTTGATCAAAACCTCGATCCATCAAAGCACAAGAAGGTAGCCATGTTTTGTACCGGCGGGATTCGCTGTGAAAAAGCGTCGGCGTTTATGAAGGAACGCGGTTTTGATGAGGTCTATCATCTTAAAGGCGGAATTTTAAAATATCTTGAAACCGTCGATGAGCAAGACACGATGTGGAATGGCGAGTGTTTTGTGTTTGATGAACGCGTTGCGGTTAATCATCAATTAGAAAAGGGTCAGTACGATCAATGCCACGCATGTCGACACCCTATAACTGAAGCGGACAAATCTGCCAGTGAATACATTCCTGGAGTAAGTTGCCCTCGTTGTTTCGAGTCGCTTACTGCAGAACAAAAACAGCGTTTTCAGGAACGCGAAAAGCAAGTTCAGTTGGCTAAACAACGAGGAGAAAAGCACATCGGCATCAATGGCCGACTTGCGGCTGAGACCAATAGACTTGAAAAACAAGCCGAAAAAGAGCGTCAAAGAACGGTCAGTGCTTCTAACTAGTAATTAATTGTGTAAATAGAGCAACATCATGAACAACCGTTTTAAAACCTTTTTCTTAATCATCGGTGTATTATTAGCGCCGAACTTCGTTATGGCTGCACCGGTAGAATCCATGTCTTTGGAAGTATTCAAAGATGGTACTGAGCGCTCATGGGAGGTATCCGTTAACTGTGAATCAATTGATCAGCCGCGTTTAATGAGCCGACCTATCGATCAGGATAAATGGTGCTCAAATGAGTTTAAAAACCTATGTGACAAAAATAAGTTTTCATTGTCTCGGCAGCTTTGTGATGATAATTTTGGACAACAAGTTGCAAACTCTGAGAATGATGAACCGTCAGACCAGGCTAAAATAGACGAAGCCTCTGTCGAAGTCGAAAAGAGTCCTGCAAAAATAGTTAGAAGTGCTAATAAAGCTATCGATACCTCTACTCCCGTAGCAAGTCGTGAAGATTTACTAAAAGAGCAGATGCAGATTGAGGAGCAGCGTATTCTAATCCAACAAAAACAGATAGAATTACGTCGCCGCGAATTGTCACTGCAAAAACGACAACTTAATGCCAGCTAAGAATATCTATTAGAATATAAACAAATATCAACAGGGGAACTGTAGTAATGAAAACATTGTTGAAATCGGCCACGCTCTTCTTGGGCACCACTGTATTCGTGGGTACCGCGATGTCGCAAGTATCAGATATATCTAGCGATAATCTGGTTCAATACGGAAAAGACGAAGCCTATTGGGTTGCTGATGTCACCTGTTCAGACCAAGGAAAGCGAACTATTCAACGTAAAACCGATGGCAACGAGTGGTGCGGAAAGTCGGTAGAGGGGTTTTGTGAGCCAACCAAGGAAAACGCGGCTAAAAAAGTGTGTGGTGCGCAATACAGCTCTGCATTGACATTGCTCGAAGAAGCTAAACAAGCGAGAGATAATGCTGCGCAAGCTGAAGAAAGAGCAAAGCGAGCGGAACGTGAACGTGCTGAACAACGTCGTTTAGCAGATCAACGCATTGAACAACAACGTATTGAACGTGAGAAAAAAGCGGCCGCTGCAGCACCATTGAAGAAGCAAATCACCATCGAAGAGGAGCTAATTCAAATTGAACAAGAAAAATTAAATTTACGCCGTCAGGAGTTGGAATTGCAACGCAGGGCGGTTGAAATACAGGCATTGCTAGATAAAAGCGCCTAAAATACACCTATTCAGCAAAAAAGCCGGTAGCAGCATCTGCACCGGCTTTTTTTGTATCTGTATCTTATGATCTATGAATAGTGTGCCATTTTTTTGGTCAAATTAGCCTTGGCTTGCGGCCATTCTTCATCAAGCATTGAAAAGCAATGGGTATGCCGTATACGGCCATCAGATAATATTCGATTATTTCGTAATACCCCTTCAAAAGAAGCCCCTAAACGCAAAATTGCAGTCTGAGAAGGAATATTCTCGTGATGGGTATGCCATTGCACACTGATACATCCAGCTTGTTCGAAAGCGTGCTCCAATAACGCCAGCTTGCACTCGGTATTTATGCTGGTTCGTTGGGCTGATTTTGAATACCAGGTATAGCCAATCGAAAGATTACGGTTTTGTTCGCTTAAGTAATAGTAGCGAGTAGTCCCTACGACTCGGTTATCGCTTAAACGACGTACCACAAACGGCAGCTCCCTGCCCTTTTCTCGTTGTTCTATGGCATGAGAAACAAATTGAGGCATTTTCTCGTGGTTTGGTACTTCAGTGACCTTAAGCGTCCAAAGAGCACCGTCAGAGGCGGCTGAACACAAATCATCAATATGACTTAATTGCATTGGTTCAAGCGCGGCGTGCTCGCCGCGAAACGCTAAATCATGAGGTAATTTGTCACGAAACTGATTCTTTGAGTTTGGCACTATAGTCATCTAACTGTGTTACATCTGCGGTTGAAACCATATCTTCATATGGGTTTTGAAACGACAAGTTTATCGAATTAGCAAAGTTCTCAATAGATACAGATGAGTCGCTTATTGAGATTTCGTGATCTTCAATGATACCTTTACCAAAATTGTAAATTACGTTCAGATCTCCATTAGTTGCGTGCGTATCATACTCGGCAGCAACGGCTCTCACGGCTTCTCGTTTATCTCGATATTGAGTCATCTTCTCAGCGCCGTAGCGTACCGACATCATCGATTCCACTTTATTCGGTGACAAGATAGTTGCGGTCGCATTGTTACCGCCAAAGCCCTTAGAATTAAGGAAAACCACGTCGATATCCGCTTTTTTATCTTCTAATAAAATTTCGAGGCGATCATCGAGAACATCGTCGGCAACTTTATCAACCGTTTTAATGCCAGTAATAATGCCATCAGCAAACGACCCTAATGTGTTAGCAAGTTGATCGGCGCTGGCTGGTCCCAAAGGATGGCCGACGAACGCCTTAACGGCGGTAACAGGCCAATTATTTATGTCAAAGCCCGCGGCAACCTTGTCAAAAATCATGGATTCGGTAACACGATTTTGTGGGGTGCTTGAGCCATGGGCTTGGATATAAGATCGTTCTTGTATTGATTCATCACCAACAATAGCGCGCGCCGCTCCAACGGCCTTTGCCATGGTCACATAATTGCCGGCTCCCGGCGACGAGATAGATTTCTTAAAACCATCAGCATTAACAAAGACATTTGGAATCGCTCCGTAAATGTCAGCTCCAAGTTCCAGCGCCAGCTCATCATCCATTAGTACAAAGAATTGGCCGGACTCACCCATTGTAAAACCGGCGTTTTCACCGAATGGGCGCGACGCCCGGCGATGATCACAAACATCACCACCATCAAGTTTGGCTAAGCGTTCATCAGTACCGAGTGCACTCATTGCGGCGAACCCTTCCATGACCTCTGGGGTTACTGGTGCCTCGCTACAACCGCACAGCACAACACGGTGACGACCCGCATTGATATCGTCAACGGCAAGTCGCAGATTATATAAAAAAGTGGCACAGGCGCCAGAAGATGCGCCCGTAGTGCCCACACTTCCACAGACGTATGCATTAACAAAGTCAGCGACCATTGAGTTCAATCCGAGCGCCATTTGTTTTGATGTTGGTCGAGCCGAGCTCAAGCGAGACTTCATGTAGCCACCGATACCATAATCATCAGTTTGCCCCAATCCACTCGCTGCAAAAACCGCAACTTGATCCGGGTCAACCTTGGCCATAATATCTTCCCAAGGGATGCCGACCGAATTAATCGCATCGGACGCCGCGAGAATCGTAAGCTGTAGCCCTTTTGGATGAAACCTCGAATTGTATTGGTTCGCAGGAATAAAACCACTTGGCAGAATGCCGGCAGATTGAACATCGAATGTTCTAAAGCTTTCCATCTTAATTGATAAATCACCGGAGATTGTAACGCTTACTGATGAGTCATCCAGTGGTTCAACCTTCCAGTTTCCAGGGATTGGCTTGGGTAAGTCGCGGCGATTCAGTGTAAATACTGACGTTTCATCACTTGAAAGGTTTACATCATTAACACTGGGGACAGCCTCTACATCGAAATAAGCATCATGAATGCGTCGAATAAGTGTGTTTTGTTCAATGGTTGACTGATATTTGGCAGCTACTTGCTCCGCCGTCATGTTGTCACCATCGTTATCAACATATTGACCGTCTTGGTACCTCACCAACTGCATTAGGGTTGCTAAACTAAGAAGCGTTTTCACGCGCTTATCGTGATCCAAACTGTGTAATATTGTTCGTCTATAACCATGATGAAAAGAGCTGCGTCCTGCTGCGTTATAGCCACCAAATCCGACAATTACTGGTAAACGATTCATAAATACTCCAACTGCCTGCTTTGGCATTGTTTGACAAATATACGTTAATGCCAGGAGTATAGAACGCAATAATTGAGTTAATTATGTTATATTGGCCATTTAATATGTCTTTAAAGCCATTTAATAGTTAAACGACCTACTTTTTATGCGAATTGCGTTTCTTGTATTACCAAACATGTTAGCAACCAGCTTAAGCAACGCGTATGAGCTGTTTTTTGCGGCAAAGCAAGCGGCAAAAATGCGTAGACTCGATGTGGCAAACAACGTTGAGCTGGTCAAAGTTGCGATGGATTGCAATCGCGTTGAGTTAGCATCAGGCCTATCATTGTCACCAGATCGTTCAATGGACGACTCTTTGTACGATATCGTTTACGTGCCCGCGCTTTGGCGCAACCCTACTCCAATAGTAAAACGGAACCCTAAAATTTCAGACTGGATACGACGACAATATGAACATGGCGCGATTATTAACGGCACCGGAACAGGAGTATGCTTTATTGCAGAAACTGGTTTGCTCGACGGCCGACCGGCTACGACTCACTGGCATCATTTTGAAAAATTCGCCCAAAGTTATCCCAATGTCGATTTAAAGCGACAGCATTTCATAACCTCAGCCGGTAGATTTTATTGTGCCGCCAGCATCAACGCCCAGACTGACCTTAATCTTCATCATGTTCATCGCGCATTTGGTAAAGATATTTCAGACCACTTAGCGCGGCATTTTTCGCATGAAGTGAGGCAACCATTTGATAAGCTAAGTTTTAATCAGGAAGATAATAGCAACCATCCTGATGAGTCGATTTTGCAAGCCCAATTATGGATGCAAAACAACCTTGGCAATCATGATATATCGATGAAGTCACTTGCAGAACTATTTGGTATGAGCCAGAGAAATTTTAGTCGGCGCTTTCGTTATGCAACCAACTTATCTCCACTCGAATATCTCCAAAGCCAACGACTTATGCAAGCACGAGATCTATTACAAAACACTAATTTGAGTATCAGTGAAATCGCTT
Source organism: Arenicella sp. (assembly GCA_965230315.1). Lineage (GTDB taxonomy): Bacteria > Pseudomonadota > Gammaproteobacteria > Arenicellales > Arenicellaceae > Arenicella. Next base: position 492,637 of record CBDDKT010000002.1, on the reverse strand, counting down.
ATCGTGTCGGTTACGTAGATGTTAGCTACTTTACCAAGCTTTTTCGTCGACTCTCTTCCACTACGCCAAAAGAGTATCGAACCACTGTAAGAGCAAAACTGTTTTCAAGCAAAGTAAATTGAATGCTGAATCAGTAACACTACAAAGATTTACGCGATTTTAGTTATAATAAATAGCTGTAAACGAATATTATTTTTAATAGGATTGCGATCAAACTATGAAACTGCTCAGAGTAATTTTTAGTACGACACTTTTTCTCATTGCGTCGACGCTGCATGCCGAAACTTCGCAAGAGAAAGGCTTGGCAATCGCGAAAGAAATCAAAGCGCGCGATATAGGCTGGGGCAGTTCTCAGAGTGAAACGATCATGACGCTTCGCACACGTAAAGGCCAAGAAATTGTAAGGCAGATGCGCAGCAAAGCACTGGAAGTCGATGGGGATGGTGACAAGGTGTTAACCATATTTGACACGCCATTAGACGTTAAAGGCACGACCTTTCTATCGTTTTCACATACGGTTGGTAATGATGACCAATGGATTTATCTGCCCGCGGTAAAACGTGTAAAACGCATTGCTTCAAAAAATAAGTCCGGGCCTTTCTTAGGCAGTGAATTTGCATTTGAAGACTTGTCATCATTTGAAGTAGAGAAATTTAACTTCGATTATTTAGGCGAAGATCAGCTCAATAATCAGACAATGGTCATGATTAGCATGGATCCTGTTGATAAGTATTCTGGTTATACCAAAGCAGTCGCCTGGGTTGATACTGACCATTACCGGGTACATAAAATAGATTTTTATGACCGTCGAGACACCTTGTTAAAAACTCTGACGATAAGCGAATACAAGCTTTATAAAGACAAATATTGGCGAGCTGATAAGCAAAGTATGAAAAACCATAAAACCGGTAAGAGCACCGATATCGAAATTAAAAATCTGGTCTTTGATGTCGGCTTAAAAGATAGCGATTTTAATGAAAATAGGATGAAGCGTGCGCGCTAATCGTTCATTGAAAAACATTGCACAGCTCTGCGTCTTAGGTGTTTTAGGATTCGGATTTCACGGATTTTCTGTTGCTCAAAATATAAGTTTTGATGGAAGTTTAGAGCTTGAGCAACGTATTTTTTTGGAAGAAAATTCGCAACAGGGTGTAAATCGGTTTCAAACCAGCGGCAAATTGTCGGCGGAATTTTTTACTGAATGGAATGATGGTAACGATCAACTGGTTTTTGAACCATTTGTACGCCTGGATGCCGAAGACAGCGATCGATCACACGCTGACGTACGCCAATTATTATGGTCACACTACGGAGATAAATACGAATTGTCGGCAGGTATTGGGCAGGTATTTTGGGGTGTGACCGAATCACAACATCTTGTCGATATTATCAATCAAACGGATACCGTGGAAAACATCGACGGTGAAGATAAACAAGGTCAACCGATGATTCACTATTCGTATTTCAGCGAGATAGGTACATTGGAAGCCTTTGTATTACCCTATTTTCGAGAACGTACCTTTGAAGGAGCTGATGGTCGTTTAAATGCGGGCTTAATTGTTGATAATGATCAAGCGTTTTATGAGTCGAGTTCAGAGCAATCTCACACCGATATCGCGCTTCGCTACAGTCATACCATCGGAGATTGGGGCCTGGGATTTTCCTGGTTCAGTGGCACCTCGCGTGAGCCTGATTTGCTGCGTTTTCTCGATTTCTCCACGGGTTCTACTACGCCATTTTATCCTCAAATAGATCAATTTGGGGCCGATGTGCAACTCACCACTGGCGGATGGCTTGTAAAGCTTGAAGCCATCCAACGCAACCATGAAGATCACTTTTATCAAGATTTTGCCGCCGCCACGATCGGTGTAGAATATACATTGGTAGGCATAATGGGGTCAGTATACGACCTCGGTTTACTGGGCGAATACTCGTGGGATGAACGCGATCAAGACGCTACGTCATTGTTTCAGAACGACGCATTTATCGGAGCCCGTATCGCATTTAATGATGTTAGCGACTCGCAGCTCTTACTAGGCTTGTCGAACGATCTGGATAATAGCGACAGCCGTGCTGTTTTCCTTGAAGCATCAACGCGTCTAGCCTCGGTTCTAACGATGAATGTAGAGCTTCGTTATTTCGATTCCAACACCCCAAGTGACCCATTGTTTCGCTTTCGAGACGACAGCTTTATCCAAATAGGACTCGAGTACTTCTTTGATTAATACTCCGCGTCTTGCCTTGGCAAATATTTGTTCAGTACGAGATACCCTAGTACACCGGATGCCAACGACCCGACAATAATACCAAGCCGTTCATCAAACAGCAGATTAACTCCCGTTTCTTCAAATGCCAATGAACCAACAAATAAGCTCATTGTAAAACCGATACCGCACAATGCGCTGACGCCAAACAGGGTTCCCATGGACATACCTTTAGGCAATGATGCATAACCGGTTGCAACAGCCAAACCGCACAAGCCAAAAATACCTATTGGTTTACCTAAGAACAAACCTAAGGCAACCCCGACCGGTACATCATGCAGAAACACGTCTGGCGAGATGTCAACAAGACTGATGCCGGCGTTAGCGAATGCAAACACAGGTAGCACAACAAACGCGACCACAGAATGTAGATCGTGTTCGAGTGTTTTTAGCGGCGACACACCCGGGTTATCTTTATCTTTAATTGGGATAAATAGCGCAAGCAGGACACCGGCCAAGGTGGCATGCACTCCGGACTTCAATAAGCTGACCCAAACCACAATACCAATCAAAATATATGGGCTTCGCGACACCACGCCTTTGAAGTTCATGGCAAATAAAATAGGCAGGCAAATAAATGCGACTATTAATGCGGTAATCGAAATTTTAGATGTGTAAAACAGCGCAATTATCACAATGGCGCCAATATCATCGAAAATCGCTAAGGAAGTTAAGAAAACCTTTAATGCGATTGGCACTCTTGAGCCTAATAGAGTCAGAACTCCTAAGGCAAAGGCGATATCGGTAGCGGCCGGAATTGCCCATCCTTTCACTGCCACCGGATCGTTGGAATTAAACACCAGATAGATAACTGCAGGCACGACCATGCCGCCTACCGCGCCTATGCCCGGTAAAATTATGTTCTTTGGGTCCGATAACTCACCTTCGACAACTTCACGTTTTAGCTCGAGGCCAACCAGGAAGAAGAAAATAGCCATTAAGCCGTCGTTGATCCAAAGTAACAGTGGCTTGGCTATTTGCAGATTTCCAAATCTTACTTCGACGGGAGTATCGAGCAGCAGCGCGTAATAAGATTCCAGCGGCGTATTGGCAATTATGATCGCAATGGTTGCGGTTATCATCAGAATCACGCCACCGGCCGATTCCATTCGTAAAAACCGCGCGATCGCGGACTCAGGTCTTGTATGCATCAGCCCTCTAGCCAATCAAATTGCACCACTTTTTGGGTGCCTATGGTTTTAAGTTTGTAATTATACGACCTAACGCTTCGAATTCATCGGTTCTAGGAGAATTTTTTCGCCACACTAATGCAATAGTTCGGCTCATATCTCTTTGAGTTTGAATATGTCTTATCTCGGCGTCGGTGTCGTGAGTAATGTTTGCTTTTACTGCCATTTCGGGCAATAAGGTTATACCTATATTATTAACTACCATTTGTACGAGAGTGTTAAGACTGGTTGCTTGATAAGGAATACTCAGATTATTCGGCTCAAGATTACAGGCGGTCAAGGATTGATCGCGCAAACAATGGCCGTCTTCAAGTAACAAAATGTCTTGTTGCTTTAAGTCTGCGATCGAAACCGCGTCCTGTTCGGTAAGCTGATGTTCGTGAGGCAGACACAATACAAGCTCATCTTTGAACAGGTCGAGCGTGCGTAAATTGCCGGTGTCATAGGGAAGTGCAAAAAGTAAGACATCTAATTGCCCTTTTTGCAGCATTTCGATTAGATGGGGGCTCAGGTCTTCGCGGATATAAAGCTTGTTATCACCATATTCGTTACGTATTGCTTTGAGAATTCGAGGCAGCAAAAATGGCGCAATAGTTGGAATAACACCAAAACGTAAATCACTTTGAAATGCGCCGCGTGCTTGTTTTGCGTGTTCAACAAAGTTATCAAGTTGATTTAATATTTCTCTTGCCTCTTCAACCAGGCGTTCTCCAACTTGAGTTAGCAAAATAGTAGAGCCTCGCTCAAAAAGAGCGACACCAAGATTTTGCTCAAGCTCATTGATAGCTGTACTCAACGCCGATTGAGAGACAAAACATGCTTGAGCCGCACGACCAAAATGGCGATGTTCGGCTAGTTCACTCAAATATTTGAGCTGCTTTACGGTAGGTAGGTTCACGATCTATTTAATTGATTGCGATTCCGCAAATAATTGATTTGATTGATTGTAGAGTATTTATTAACATGAATACAACTATACTAAATCTACTCTCATTGGGGCGTAAGCCCGAGAGTATTCCGAAACTAGCAATCGATTAACCCAACCATCAAAGGAGCACTTATGTCTTTAAAAGGTTCTAAAACAGAGCAAGCGCTAAAAGACGCGTTCGCAGGTGAATCACAAGCCAATCGCCGCTATTTATACTTCGCTGCTAAAGCCGATATTGAAGGCTATAACGATGTTGCCGCTGTGTTTCGCTCTACCGCCGAAGGTGAGACTGGCCATGCACACGGTCATCTAGAGTATTTAGAAGAAGTTGGCGACCCAGCGACTGGGCTTCCTATTGGTGGCACCTCAGATAATCTTAAATCAGCGATTGCCGGTGAAACACATGAATACACCGACATGTACCCTGGCATGGCTAAGGACGCGCGCGATGAAGGTTTTGATGAGATCGCCGATTGGTTTGAAACCTTAGCAAAAGCTGAGCGCTCTCACGCTAATAAGTTCCAAAAAACACTGGACTCGATCGACGATTAAACCTGATTAAGGTAATTCGACAAGGCAGAAGCCGAGCGCTGAATGTAAGCAAATTTTAGTTGCGTACACCAGCTCTCGGCTTTTTTAATTTTTTGGTAGGCTTATCGCGCTAACCCTTTGTATTGACTGATCTTTGCTTAGTTCGAGGCGCAGACCAAACAGGTAGAATATTATGAGAGAAGGTAGCTTAGAAGCCCCGACCCGTCACCCCCTTGATTGGAAAAATGAGCTGTTCTGGGATAAAGAAAATCTAAACGCTGAGCTCGAACGAGTATACGATATTTGTCACGGTTGTCGCCGATGCGTGAGCCTTTGTGATGCGTTTCCGACATTATTCGACCTTGTAGACGAATCCGACACGTTCGAAGTAGACGGTGTCGACAAAGCTGACTATATGAAAGTGGTCGATCAGTGCTATCTGTGTGATTTATGCTACCTAACCAAGTGCCCTTATGTGCCTCCGCATGAATGGAATATTGACTTCCCTCATTTGATGTTGCGCGCGAAGGCGGTCGATTTTAAAGAAAATGGCACAAGCTTTAGAAACAAAGTGCTTACCAGTACTGACGCCATGAACAAACTGATGAAGATCCCGGTAATTAATCAAACGGGCAACGCACTTCTCAATAACAAAACGTTTCGTTCGGTATTTGAAAAAGGATTTGGGGTACATAAAGACGCGCCGGTTTCGAAATACCACACCAAAAACGTTGAAAAGTTAACTCGAAAGTTACCGGTTCCCGACTGCACGCCAAAACCAATTGGCAAAACGACCGGTAAAGTGGCTTTATATGCAACTTGTTACGGAAACTACAACACCCCAGATTTGGGCGCCGACTTTTTAAAAGTCTTTCAGCACAATGATATTGAGATAAAACTGGTGCCCAAGGAACGCTGTTGCGGCATGCCAAAACTGGAACTAGGTGATTTAGACGCGGTCGAACGAAACATGCAGTATAACATCCCGATTCTGGCTGAACTGGTGGACCAAGGTTACGACTTGGTCGCACCTATTCCGTCATGTGTTTTGATGTACAAGCAAGAACTACCTCTGATGTTCCCCGAAAACCAGGATGTACTTAAGGTGCAAAACGCCTTTTTTGATCCATTTGAATACTTGATGATTCGCCACAAGGGTGAGGCACTTAAAACTGATTTTAAACAAGAGCTTGGTGATATTTCTTATCAAGTTGCTTGCCACCAGCGTGTGCAGAGAATTGGCAACAAAACCCGTGATTTACTGAGCCTGGTGCCGGGTACAGAGGTTCATTCGATCGAACGGTGTTCCGGGCACGATGGCACGTACGCAGTCAAAAAAGAAACCTACGATAAAGCAGTTAAAATCGCGCGGCCTGTCGTGCGTAAGGTTAAGGATCAGGCTGCGAATCATTTTACCAGCGATTGCCCAATGGCAAACGCTCATGTCGCTAAGCTTTCGGGCGACGCAATCAAAAGCAATGAACACCCCATGACTTTGCTCCGTCAAGCTTACGATTTATAAGATCAGTCAATATCAGCAGGTACAAGCTATGAACAAGTTATCCCGTGAAGATCTCATGACTCTCGAGGTCTATTCAGAAAAGCGCCCAGAGTTTCGAGCTGAAATAATGCAATACAAAAAAACTCGACAACTAGCATTAGGCGATAACGCGCGCCTTTACTTCGAAAACAAGCGCACTATTCAATATCAGATACAGGAAGTATTACGAGTTGAAAAAACCTTCGATGCGGCTGGTATTGAAGAGGAACTCGAAGCCTATAACCCATTGATTCCAGATGGAAAAAATCTTAAAGCAACGTTTATGCTGGAATTCCCTGACGTCGACGAGCGTGCCAAAAAGACCGTGGAATTACGGGGCATTGAGCATAAAGTATGGTTGCAAGCGAAAGATTGCGACAAGGTTTTTCCAATTGCCAACGAAGACCTGTCACGCGATGATGGCTCTCGCACCTCAATGGTTCATTTTTTTCGATTTGAATTTACTCCTACCATGATCGCCGCCCTTAAAAACGGTGCCACGTTTACCGCAGGCATAGATCACCAGGGTTACTCGGTTGATGGTTTAGAAATCGTCGGTGCGATTAGAGAGTCATTAGTGTCTGATTTTGATAACGTTGCAATCAATTAGGTGTTGTTAGCAATACTGAATCAACGGTCGTGTTTGTTACACACCATTTTGGATAGAAAAATAACAACCGTCTAGCAAACAACAAAAGCAAATTTAGTCAATGAATTTGATTGCTGGAGTCTAACGCGATCGCCCACTATACTCGGCGCTTATGTTTTTTATCGATGCGCGAATTCATTTCTTCAAACCACTCAACGGCAAGTACCGTGAGCATATATGCGCCTGTTTAACATTACTTTATCGCCGTCAATATGGTGCATCAGCCGACTATGGACACGCACTAACACGCGAGCAAACAATTGAAATAATTGAAGAAGCGTTAATTCAACTTGGTGACGTTTCCTTTGATCAGGACAAGACTGATGAAAATGCCATCGAGGAGCGTTTTAAAAATACGCGGGAACACGCTAATTGGGTTCTAAAACAACTTACCGACTTTGGCTGGATTGAGCGCCAGGTAGACGCAGCGACCCTGCAATCGAGCTATTCGTTTAGCCGTATGGGGCGCGTATTTTCTCAGTCTTTACTTAAAGCTGACAGCTCCAGAGTTCGCACCCGACATCGAAACACTCGAAACACGCTTAACGCGCTCGACGCCTTTGCCAGTCGAGGAGAAATCTATGACCTACTTGATGCGTTTGATTATTCCGAACGAATTGTTACCGACTTTACGGACGTTATTTCAGAATTGGAAGAAAAGAAACGTGCCTTAGTACAAGAAATGGAATCTCAGCAGCTTATCCAGCAAGCAGCTGACCAATTTTTCGACTTTATGGAAAAACGGTTTCAACCCGATATTCAAGTTCGTTTATCGGCTGATAGCGTAGAGAAACATCGGGATCAACTCGACAAACGAATTCGTTCGATTCGACGTAAAAAAGATGCATTCAAACGCGATGCCGAAGCTGAGTTACGCCGTACTGTTCCCGATTTATGTGAATCTCACCAGAGTTATCTTTATTACATTTTAGATACGATTGAACGACGCATGCACAGCGCAGCTGACATTATGCTCCCTGCCCTGAGACGCGCTCTGCATGGATTTACTAAACGAGCGGATATTATTATTCGCCAACTCAGTTATCTAAATACTCAGCAGGACAGTAATTTAGTCGATGTTTGCAGAGAGCTTGCTGATCTCAGTCATGATGAGTACCAAAACCGTGTGTCTGCGGCAGCGGACTCTGCTGCCAGCTTTAAGTTGGCCTTGATAGACCCACAGCAGATTAAGTTAATTGAGCGTAAGGCCAAAGAAGTGGTCGATAACAGTGTTGCTACACTCCATGAACCGGATCGCGAAGCGCAATGCGAGCTCATGATTCAACAGCTACTCGATCAGGCATTCGTTATGAATAGCCAAGGCATCAAAGATTATGTAATGGAAACACTCAATGATGGGCGCAAATTATCGACTAAAGAACTGCAAATCAACAATTCAGATGAGCTCTTGGCTATGGCACACGCGATAGAAGTGGCCGGTATAAACAATCTGAGCTCTGACTTACAATTTAAAGTGACACGAAAAGGTCAAGAATTGGTGAGCAATGAGTACTACGAACGCTTCGATGAGCACGAGATTGAGCTGGTCGAGAAGAATGCATCAACACTGGCTAGTGAACATTAAATTAAATGGATAACGTTACCGATTTACTGGAACACAACCTTGATCAATTAGGTTTAACTAATACGGCCTTTTCGGAGTTAATAATTCGTTTGCTCGATTATGGTGTTATCAGTCGAAATGAAAGCCAAATCGAAGCAGCGCTTTACGATCGCTATTTGCAATGCGCTGATATTGTTAAGGATTACTTAGCGCCGCTGCATTTGATACTTGTTCACGATTCACAGTTTAAGTTTATTCGAGTGTATCCACCGGCTTCTCAAGTGCCTGGTGTGGCCGATAACGATAATGCTCACGACTCCCCTTTCCAAAGTGGCTTTAGAACCAAGCCTTCGACTACTGCCATTGCCGTCATTCTAATCCTGCGCGTCGAATATGAAAAAGCCTTGCGTGAAGGCAAAGTCGATGAGCTTGGGCAAGTATTGCTGCCGCTGGAAGAGTTGGTCATCACGATGAAGAACCTTCTTAAACAGTCCTTACCTGAATCACAAGGCGAACGCCTAGCAATTTTTCGCCAACTACGTCAGCTGCGATTGATTAAATACAGCAATGAAAACGATCTCAATCTCGACAATGGGCAAGACAGTTGGTTGCGCATTGAACCCGGCATTACAAGCTTTGTTAACCAAGCAATGCTGGACCAACTCTATCCACCCGAAACAGAAAATAATGGCGAAACCGCTTAACCATCAACAAATATTATGTACTGCAAAAAAGCGATATTAGTCAATTGGGGCAACATTCCAAACCTGGAATTTGATTTTGGGCCGGTTAATCTATTTTCTGGGGGTAATGGTTCAGGTAAAACCACGGCCGCAGATGCTCTGCAGTCGTTGATGACCGCGTCTTACGAAAATCTATTCAACTATAACCCTGGCCAAGACGAAACTACCCAGCGTGGGCGTGGCGGCAAACAGGTACGAACCCTGGCCTCATACGTGCTCGGTTGCGATGACGGCAGCTATGCACGTACTAAGCCTACTGACGGATACATTGTCGGCGTGTTTCACCCAACTGCGGGAGAGACTGGAACGCGCTTCACAGCGGTCATGGCGATTCGAGCTTCTATTGAAACGTCCGGCAAACAACGCCAAGCAAGACAGCGTCAGCTTGCGTTCTATATCGTGGTAGATGAAGAACTGGGCATTGATCAATTTGTACGAAATGGAAGGGTTACAAACTTAGATGACATCGGTCACAATTTGAGTCGTGACTATGGAAAAGATTGTGTCGAAAAGTACGATAAAAAAGGTCTTTACTTAAATAGACTGTATGGGGCACTGCGAGGTCAAAAAGGCTCAATTTCCAAGCGAGAGGCACAACATGCCGCCAAAACATTCTCAAACTTTATGGCCTACAAACCGGTCAAGAGCATTAACGATTTTGTTGCCAAGGAAATATTGGACCCCAGAGATCTTAGTGACGATATAAAACAGGTCTCTGAACTGATGAAAACAATTCACAGCATGGAAGCCGAAACCCGACAAATCACCGATGTGATCGATAACTTACATGATACTCAAGCGCTCTCACTCGATTATATCGATCAGTGGATTAATTGGCGCTTATGCGATTACAGAGAGTACGTTCGTCAATCCTGGGTAAAACAGAGGGAATATGTCGATGCTAAAAATAAACAGCAAGGAAATTCTTTAGAACAAGGTGAAACAAGTGCTCGGCTTAACAATATGGGCGATAAACGTGCGTCTTTGCATGCTCAATTAGTTGAGCTTGAAGCACAGCGACAAGGGGTGCCCGCACTCAAAGATAAAGATCAGCTAGAACAAAATATTGAACGCGCAAGCATTAGGTTGAGTCATCAAGCAAAGCCGCTACTCGAGCAGGATCAACGATTATCCTGCAACCAAAAGCTGGCACACCAATTAGTACAACAAATCAGCGAATCTGGTTTGGCCGCTGAGCTTCCTGCCTTGGAGCAAAAAGAGTTTACTCGTGATCTTAAGGCAGTTGCCGACGGTCATGCCGATACTGGCATCGACATGCAAACATTACTGACTCAGGATCTCGTTGGTATCGCAAACTTGGAGAATAAACTCGATGCACTCATCGATTTTGAAAAAACACACCAAGCGCTAGCCAAGCGTTTACACACGGCAAGCGAGAGTGGGTTTAATTTGCGCGATGCCGTTTTTGATATTGCCAACCAACGTAAGCAAAAACAGCTCAGGTTAGCTGAACAAGTGTCAGCTAAAAAACGCGAAGTGTTGAGATTGCAAAATCAAACGGTGAGTTATCCTCACTTCGTCGAAATCGCACTCAAGGCGATTACTCAGCAATGCCCGGAAGCAAGACCCAGTGTGCTTTGTGATTTTATTACCATTAAAGACCCTGCCTGGCAGATGCCAATCGAAGGGTATCTTGGAGGCAGTCGTTTTTGTATTCTGGTAGAACCGGATTTCGAGGCGGAAGCGGCGCGCATAGTGCGCAAACTGCCTGGGCGACGCAATGGCGCCAAAGTGATTCAAGGATGGAAAGCACAACGTGATGCCAGCAAGCTCTCGATCCAAGCTCGATCCATAATTGAAGTAATGGAGTTCGATCACCGAATTGCTGAATACTATATCAAAGGGGCTTATGGCAATGTATTAATGGTCGCCGATGAAAACGCCTTACGAGAAACCGCACGAGGAATTACTCCAGACGGACTGGGGTCTGGTGGTTATAGTATATTTAGATGCGATCTTGAAGACTCTGATTTGGTATTTGGGCACGCCGCTCGAGAGCGCGCTCTTAACGCCAAAAATCGGCAACTGCAAGAACTCGAGACAGCAAGCTATCGCGCTGAACAATCGACGCGAAAGGCGTCGAGTGTGCTAGCCACCATGGATAAGATTAGTGCCGTCTATATATCGGATGTGATACGAACGATGCTCGAGCTGTATCGGACCATCGAGGCTGATCGTAATAGTCTATCAGCACTGGATCTCAGCGACTTCACTGATTTAGAGCAAGAGCTCGATGCTAAACGACTTGAGCTAAGGGAAGTGGAACTACAAACTCAAGAGTTACAAACCAATCTCGGCCGATTATCCAGTGATGAAAATGCACTCAATCAAAAAACACGTGATCTAAGTAATCACTTAGAGAGGCTTCAAGAACAACAGGAACTCGTTGAAGCACAAATCGAACACGTTAGCACTCTATATCAAGAATTTGACGCGAACGCGGCGATCGACGAGGCCGAAAAACAAGCTGTTCAGCACGCTAAAGCAACGGATTCCAAAGATGATTTTCATAACGAACTCGAATCTTACCAACAGCAGTGCAGCAGTCTAGAACGACAACTCGATAAATGCGTGATGCAGCATAATCAGCAATGCCGCATTGAAGACAGCATTGTTTACATGGTTGATACAGGTTTAAGTGGAAGTTCCGCCCATAATCAAGAATGGTTTAAGCGTATTGTATTGGTATTAAAAGAGGCAAGATCGGCAATAAATCGATTAAAAAACAATGTTTTAGTTGGAAAACATGAGAAATTAGTTGATCTTAGAGATAGCTTTAATACGGCGTTTGTCACCAACTTATGTCACTCAATATATCAATCGATTAATGATGGAAAACGAATTCTTGATGAACTCAATAAGGAGCTGCAATCCCATCGATTTGGTACCGATCAGGAGCGTTATCATTTTGGCTATGAATGGGTCCCTGAATATCAGGAATATCAACGTTTTTTCAAAGACGTAATCAACCTCCCCAGCCTTGGCGATGGTAGTAGCCTATTTGAAGCTGATCTGGATAATAAGTCCGCTGAAGTGAGAGATAAACTTTTATCGATGTTACTCGATAATGATGAGCAGACAGCACTTCGTGAATTAAGGAGGATCAGTGATTATAGACACTATCGGGCCTACGAGATCTACAAAACCCCTAAGGGTAAGGAGCCCATCGCCTTAAGCCAATACGGTACTGGCTCGGGCGGACAGCTGGAAACACCTGCTTATATTATTCGCTCAGCAGCCGTGACGTCCGCGTTTAGATTTAATGAGGGTTCGACGCATTGCCGAATGGTGTTGGTTGACGAAGCGTTTTCAAAAATGGATGAAGCTCGATCACGCGAGGTAATCAACTACCTCACGAATGAACTTGGCCTTCAGTTGATTTTCATTATGCCAACCAGCAAGTCCGGGCCATTTATGGATCTAATTAGTCATCAAACAATCTTCAGCAAATGCCCTTCTGAATTTAAAATTGGTGAACTTGATACGCAGGTTTTAGTTGATCGGAAAATCTGTAATCAAGATAAGATTAAGGAACTTTGGGCCCAACACAGGCGAAATATTCGAGTGCAAACCAGTCTCGACTTTATGCAGGAGTTTGCCTAAGCCTGTTATCTCTCTTTTGGTCTAAAAGTTATCAGGTAAATCATTGATCACAATAAATCGATCACAACAAAAAGGCGCTTGTCTTGCGACAAACGCCTTTTCTTGTTCAACCTCGTGGAAGATCTTAAGCCGAACGATTTTTCAATGCAGCAATGCGGTCATCCAATGGTGGGTGAGTAGAAAACAGCTTTTTGACACCGCTATTAATACCAAACGCAGCCAGTTGGTTAGGCAGTTCACCGGCTTGTCCTTGCTTCAAGCGTTCTAACGCACCGATCATAGCCTGCGGGCTGGCATATTCAGCACCACCTTCGTCAGCTCTAAACTCGCGTTGACGGCTGAAGAACGAGACAATAATACTCGCAAGAAATCCAAACACGATTTGGCCACCAAAATAACCAACATAGTAGCCGATACCTCGTCCATCTCGATCGATAGCCATGGCTAAAGCCCGAGCTAACAATAATACAAAGGTATTGACGATGCCCTGAATTAGAGTCAGGGTAATCATGTCGCCGTTAGCAACGTGAGCAATCTCGTGCCCCATTACAGCTTCGGCTTCCTCACGACTCATGTTGTGAAGCAGTCCGGTACTGACGGCGACAAGTGCATTATTCCTATTAGCACCGGTGGCGAATGCATTCATATCGGGGGTCTCAAAAATACCCACCTCAGGCATACCAATGCCGGCTTGTTTCGCTTGCCTGGCGACGGTCGAGACCAACCATTGCTCAGTTTCGTTTCGCGGTGTTTCAATAACATGTACTCCAGCGCCACGCTTAGCCATTGATTTCGACATCAGTAGCGACACGATAGAGCCACCAAAACCAAATAGCAGTGCTATGATTAGAAATTGCGTGTCTTGATTGCGCAATTCGGCGGGAAGAAACAACATTATAATGCTGGCAACAATCATTATTGCTGCATTTGTGGCTAGAAAGTAAAAAATACGTCTCACGATTAGTCCTCAGGGGTAAACATTGCCTATAATATGCGATTGATGGTCACGCTATTCAAGTCGTCAATACTAATATTTATGTCATAGTGTTTACAGTAGCGTGAAGATCAGGGCTATAAATAGAAGAGATACAGTAGAACACCATCGGGAATTCAAGTGCTTAAGTCATTAAAAACCTTATTTAACAACAAAGGCAAGGTAAATAAAGAGCCGAGTGAACAAGACCTAAAGCTCGCTGCGGCGACATTAATGTTTGAAGTGGTACGTTCCGATGGCCGAATCGATCAGGTTGAGCTCATATATATGGGTGAAATATTGAGACGGGAATTCAAACTCAACGAACAAGAATTAGAAGAATTATTTAAACTGGCAAAGGATACGGCTAATGAAGCAACGAGCTTGCAAGGATTTACCCGTGATATATGCAATAACTGGGGCGCGTCTAAGCGGATGAAGTTACTCGAGTATTTATGGATGCTCGCCCTCGCCGACGACCAGATAGACCCGCATGAAAGACACCTTGTACGAAAAGTAGCCGGTTTACTCTATCTTAATGAAGCGCAAATCCTGCAATCTCGAGAGCAGGCCAAAGCGGAGCTTGGAATTAAGGCAAATAGCTAACAAAATGTAGTTGATCACAATCCTAAACAGGATTTCATCTAGTCCATCTGTCGTATATCGAAAAATCATGGATCGGTTTACTATTTATTCGTCGTCGCAATAAATGGGTAACTTAGAGGTAGATCATGACGTTTTCACAGGCAATCGCAAATAAGAAATTTGAACTAGAAGACCAACACTCCAAAATCGATGTAGACCTTCAATTGACCGCCGCCATATTGATGTTTTCGGTAATCACATCTGATGGTGATACCGATCATTTAGAACTCGCGCATATGGTCGATATTTTACGTTCTCGCTATGCATTAAGCAGCGAAGAAATATCAAGTTTGGTTGCTTCAGCTCGCGAAGCCAGTATCAGTGATCATGGTTTGGAGTTACTGGCTCAGAAACTGTGTCAGCACTGGAGTCCAAAAGAACGAGAACAACTGCTTAACGATTTTTGGTTCCTGGCCACGGCTGATCGGGAAATTAGAATTGATGAGCGTTTGGTAATCGAGTTAATCGCCAACAATCTGCAACTTGAAGCCGATGATATTACGCGCGCCCGTTATCAAGCTGAGCAAAGGCTAGAATTAAATATCGGCTAGCCATACAATACTGGTCGTTTCTGATGTTTCACTACGATATGACGAATTATGACCAGATTTTCAATTGCCCTAATCGGCGCATTATTTTTGCTCGGGGCGTGCTCGAGCCCTGAGCAATCTAACGAACCCGCTTCCGCCCAATCATCACTGCCTAGCAATTCTGTCAGCAACAATACAGTCATCAAGTTAAAACTTGCGCATGGATGGCCAAAAGGTTATCCGATATTTGGTGAATCAGTTGATCATTTCAAGGAGTTGGTCGAGTCGATGTCCAATGGGCAGATTCAATTGACCGTTGATAGCACAAACAAACACAAATCGGCGTTTGGCATATTCGACTTCGTTAAGAGTGGTCAATACGATATCGGGCAATCAGCATCCTATTATTATGGTGGCAAAGACCCTGACGCCCTATTCTTCTCATCCATGCCGTTTAGCATGACGACACAAGAGCAATGGTCGTGGTTTTACCATGGTGGTGGCTTGGAGTTAGCTAATGAAGTGTACGCTAAACATAATATGCAGGTTATGCTTGCAGGCAATACCGGCATGCAAATGGGCGGCTGGTTTCGAAAAGAGATTAATACCGTTGAAGATTTAAAAGGTCTGAAAATGCGTATTCCAGGGTTTGGTGGCAAAGTAATCGCAGGTGTTGGGGCTGTGCCTACCAATATTCCTACCGGCGAGCTTTATCAAGCACTTGAAAGAGGAACTATTGATGCCCTTGAATGGGTTGGCCCTGGTCTTGATTTACGTATGGGGTTCCATAAAGTCGCGCCCTTCTATTATAGTGGATGGCATGAGCCTGGCACTGAATTGATGTATTTTTTCAATAAAGACAGCATGGCTAAATTACCCGAATGGGCGAAGTCGATTCTACTCAACGCGGCGAAACTGACCTCGTATAATATGACGACTGAGACATTCGACGCTAATGCAAACAATTGGCAGACCATTTCCAGTCAATATCCAAATGTTCAGATCAAACAGTTTCCACCCGCGGTAATGCAAGCGCTAAGAAAATCTAACTCAGAGTTGCTACTGCAGGAACAAGCGCGTAGCCCGATGGCGAAGCGCATTATCGAGTCACGAGAAAAATATCTGACTAAGGCTCGCAGCTGGACCAACATCGGTGAACAATTGTATTTGGAATCAGTCGCAGACTAATCGATGGCTACGCTTTTTATCAGCGCGACCAAGCGGTTAATTGGCTTTCTGGGAGCAATCGCTAGTGGTTTATTGATTTTGCTAGTACTCATGATGTGCTACAACGTAATCGCTCGTTATGCGTTTAGTGCATCATCGATCGGCTTGGAAGAGCTGACGTGGCACGCATACGCCGCGATTTTTTTGCTCGGCATACCGTATGCCCTTCAATCTGGCTCACATGTTCGTATGGATCTATTATTTGAGAAAATGTCGCGTCGTAATCAACAGCGTATCGATCTTTTCGGCACCGCGTTTTTCTTAATTCCGACCTGTTGTGTGGTTATTTGGGCTGGCTGGAATTTTACCTTAGCGGCATACCAACTCGGCTCTCAACCAGATTCTATTGGTGCATTTTTTACTCAGCTAGTTGGAACAGGTATTGGTGAGAAATCACAGGATCCGGGAGGGCTGCTCAACCGATGGATTATCAAAGGCGTGATCCCGCTGTCCTTTTTCTTCTTGTTATTGAGTGCAATATCAACCTTAATGGAAAAATGGATAGAATATAGAGGCAAGGATCAATGATAGGTGTTTCAATCTTCGTTGTAGCCTTACTATTGCTACTTTTCGGCTACCCGGTTGCATTTACCTTTGCAGCAATTGGCATCGCCTTTGTGATTCTGTTTGCAGACCCAAGTCAGCTGGAACAAATACCCTATCGTATCTATTCGAATATGGGTGATAACGGCGAAGGTCAAGTGTTAATGGCAGTCCCCTTATTTATATTCATGGGTATTATTTTGCAACGCACTAAATTGGCTGAGCAACTATTGGAATCAATGGGTCAGCTATTTGGTGCATTACGTGGCGGAGTTGCCATTTCCACAATATTAGTGGGCGCTCTCTTAGCCGCGTCTACTGGCGTTGTCGGTGCAAGTGTTGTGGCCATGGGCTTGATCTCGTTACCGGTTATGCTCAGGCATGGCTATAAGACTGAACTTGCTACGGGCACGATCACCGCGTCAGGTACATTGGGGCAACTGATACCGCCATCAATCGTCTTGATCATTCTGGGCGATGTATTGAATGTGCCTGTTGGGGACCTGTTTAGAGCAGCCTTGAAGCCGGGTTTAGTATTGATTGCAGCGTATATTGCCTACGTAATCATCTACTGCTGGATCAAACCCGAGGCAGCACCTGTTATACCAAGAAGCGAACTGAGGCATACACGCAGCAAAATCATAATTGAGGCTTTGATCGCCGTAGTGCCACCACTTGCCTTGATTCTAGTTGTACTTGGGTCAATTTTTAATGCGGTGGCTACACCAACTGAATCTTCAGCGTTAGGCTGTTTAGGCGCGGTGATTTTAGCGATCTTATACGGCAAATTTTCAATCAAAATGTTGTGGGAAAGCGCCCACGAAACCGTCAAGATTACGGCGATGGTATTTGCCGTTTTATTGGGCGCCTCGATCTTCTCGATGGGTTTTTCCTACACCGGCGGCGAGGAGCAAGTTGAACAACTATTGCTCTCTATTCCAGGTGAAAAATGGGGTTTTCTTATCGCGATAATGCTGCTGATCACGATTCTAGGGTTTTTCTTAGACTATATTGAAATATCCTACATTGTGTTACCTCTAGTCTACGCGGTCGTTGTTGAACTGGGCATTAATCAGGTATGGTTTGCAATCCTGGTGGCCATGAACTTACAAACCTCGTTTCTAACACCGCCGTTCGGATTTGCCTTATTTTACCTAAAAGGTGTGGCTCCAAATCAAGTGCAAACCGGTCACATCTACAGAGGAGTTGTTCCCTTCATCGCGATTCAACTCGCCGTATTAATGAGTATGCTGTTTTTCCCCGAATGGTATGGCATGAGCTCGGTTCAGCCGAGTTTATGGTAATTGATGCAACATGGTCGTGCTTAAATCGCAGATAGAGTTTACCAGTGACGATGGAGTCGCTAATAAGATAGTAATCGCACACAAAGATGACACTCTTCATGCCGATACCAACGAAACCTTGATTCTCTGTGTTCCAGCGATGGGTGTAGCGGCAAAACAGTACTCACTGCTTATTGAGGAATTTGCTAACTGCGGAATGAGCGCTGCCTGCTTTGATCTTCGAGGCAATGGTCATAGTTCATTGCGCGCCAGCCGCAAACATAATTTTGGCTATGCTGCACTGGTGGAGTTCGATTTACCGGCCGCTATTACGACGATTAAGCGACACTACCCAGATGCCAAATTGGTTTTGCTGGGTCATAGCCTTGGTGGTCAAGCGAGCACTCTATACTTAAGTCACAACCAAGATATTACCGACGATCTCATTTTGGCCGCTTCGTGCTCAGTTTATTATAGAAACTGGCCGTCGTCGTACAAATGGGGATTGCTATTTTTCTCTCAATTTGCCTGGCTTATTAGCGTATTGTTTGGCTACTTCCCGGGTCGGCGGCTCGGTTTTGGTGGACGCGAGGCTCGGGGAGTAATGCAAGATTGGGCTTATAATGCGCGTACCGGTAACTATAAGCTCGCAAATAGCAGGCTGTCCTATCATCCATTCCCCAGTATCAGTAATTTAAACGTGCTGGCGATTAACTTTGATGATGATCAATTAGCGCCAGTGAAAGCAACAGATCACTTATTGTCTAAGATCTCTCCAGCAAGCATTACCAAATTGAGTATGTCTGGAGACGACATAGGCCGAACGTCAGCCAATCATTTTAATTGGCTGCGTAGCCCCAAGAATGTGGCAAAAAACATCGTTCAACACCTGCAATCCTGATACGCTTAATGACAAGGCATTTTCATTGATGAAATGCTATCATCTCGCCTCTTTTTAACCACTTCAATTCACTTAGTTTACTCCTCGTGCAATCCGCAATCGAACCAATCATTCCCAGTAAGGCAGGTGACGTACTGCATTGGAGTAAGCTTTATGGCGCTGCATCGAGCCTTTCAATTGCTGAATTAGCAAAGCAAGCCAATGGTCCAATTATCTATGTTTGCTCTGAAGCACAACACATGGCGTTGGTTGCAAAAGAATTAGAGTTCTTTTTGAACGATGATGCTCCAGTTTTCACGTTTCCAGATTGGGAATGCCTCCCCTACGACAGAGTATCACCACACCCCGATATTGTCTCCCAACGCTTGCTCGCGTTACACCGTTTACCGCAGCTAGAGCAAGGCATATTGATAATTCCAGTTACCGCATTAATGCAAAGGTTAGCGCCGACAAATTTTATCGATGCGCATACCTTTGATCTAAAGGTTAATGACGAATTCGATACGGAGGAATTTAGACAACGTTTGGTCGATGCCGGCTACTATAGCGTTGATACCGTTATGGCGGCCGGTGAGTTCGCTATTCGAGGTGGTATTGTCGATATATTTCCGTCTGGCATGAATACCCCGTTTCGCTTAGATCTATTTGATACGACAATTGAAACGATTCGTTTGTTTGATACCGAAACACAGCGGTCGACCGATACGCTTGAAAAAATCCAGTTATTGCCAGCACGTGAGTTTCCACTTGACCCTGAGAGCGTGCAGGCCTTCAGACAAGCATTCCGAGCAACGGTTGAAGGCGATCCTAAGCAATCGCTAGTATATCGAGAAGTTAGCAAGGGACTGGCTCCGACCGGCAGTGAGTTCTATTTGCCATTATTCTTCAACGAAACGCACACCTTATTCGATTTTCTACCTAAAAATGCGTCCTTCGTTCTCGAGGAAGGGGTTATGGAAAATGCGGATGTTTTATACCAGGAGGTCATCGAGCGCTATGAAAATGCGAGCTTAAATCCCGAATGGCCACCCCTGGAACCCGAGCTTTTGTTCTTAAAACAAGATGATATATTTTCTGGGTTGAAAGGTTACCCGAGAGTTCAATTGCTCAACCTTAATCTTAAATCAGCCAAACATCTGCTTGAATTTAAGACTAAAGCCGCGCCGAAATTCAGCATTAATCCGCGTTCTGAAAGCCCCTATTCCGAGTTCATTTCGCATATAAATAATGCCTCTCAACGCATACTGATTATTGCCGAGTCGGCAGGTCGTAGGGAGAGTATCGTCGGTTTACTAAATGAGCAAAAGTGCCATTTTGAAACGATAAATACCTGGCAGGATTTCATAGAAGGCGATACCAAGTTAGCATTAACCGTGGCCGACGTTGATCGCGGTTTGAGCTTGACTGATTCTAATATTGAAATCATTACCGAGTCCCAGCTGTATGGTGAACGCACCTTTCAACGACGAAAACGATCAGATAAAAATCGTGACCCAGACGCAATTATTAAATCGTTGGCGGAACTCAACATCGGTGATCCAGTGGTACATGAAGATCACGGTGTTGGACGTTACCGAGGACTAGAAACACTCAATCTGAATGGCAGCGATAATGAATTTGCCACCTTGGAATACCATGGTGGCGATAAAATCTATATACCGGTACTCGCGCTCGATAAGGTCTCACGATATGTTGGCGGAGGTCCCGAAAGCGCCCCGCTACACAAAATGGGCAGCGATACTTGGATCAAGCTGCGTAATAAGGCGAAAGAAAAAGCGTACGACGTAGCCGCTGAGCTACTCGAAATACAAGCAATGCGACTGGCCAGAGCCGGTCATGCCTTCCCTGCGGCTGATCACAGTTATGACGCCTTTGCGGCTGGGTTTGGTTTTGAAGAGACTCCCGACCAAACCCAGGTTATCAATGATGTCATAAACGACATGACAGCCGAAAAACCAATGGATCGCCTGGTCTGTGGCGATGTGGGTTTCGGTAAAACTGAAATCGCACTCAGAGCCGCTTATATGGCGATTGCCGGCAATAAGCAGGTTGTCATGTTGGTGCCTACCACCCTACTTGCACAACAGCACTATAATCACTTCGCAGATCGCTTTGCCGACTGGCCTGTGAACGTAGAGCTGTTCTCGCGCTTTCGCACACCTAAACAAACCGCCGACGGTATTCAGGGTATCAAAAATGGCACCATCGATATTGCTGTCGGCACGCATAAGCTGATTCAAAAAGATGTCGAGTTTAAAGACCTAGGCTTAATGATTATAGACGAGGAACATCGTTTTGGTGTTCGTCAAAAAGAGCAATTGAAGAAGCTGCGCAGTCAAGTTGATATATTAACTCTAACCGCAACGCCTATTCCGAGAACCCTGAACTTCGCCCTGAGCGGCTTGCGCGATATCTCCGTGATCGCCACTCCGCCAAGAGCACGACTTTCTGTAAAAACCTTTGTTCGAGAATGGGATGACGCGCTCCTTAAAGAGGCGTTGATTCGGGAAATTCGCCGCGGTGGTCAAGTTTATTTTTTGCACAACGAGGTCCAAACCATAGACAAAATGCAGGCCCGCATTCAAGATTTGGTGCCTGAGGCACGAATTCGAATTGGTCACGGTCAAATGCGCGAACGTGAGTTAGAGAGTGTGATGCGCGACTTCTACCACCAGCGCTTTAACGTATTGCTCTGTACTACGATTGTTGAAAGTGGAATTGATGTACCCACTGCCAACACCATCATCATTAATAAAGCGGACCGTTTTGGATTGGCGCAACTGCACCAACTTAGAGGAAGAGTTGGCCGTTCACATCACCAAGCTTATGCGTATATGTTGTCGCCACCGTTTAATACCATGACTGACGATGCCAGAAAGCGGCTAACCGCAATTGAGTCGCTCGACACCTTGGGCGCTGGCTTCGCGCTCGCTTCTCAGGATCTCGAAATTCGTGGTGCTGGCGAGTTATTGGGCGAATCGCAAAGCGGCACCATCGATCAAATTGGTTACAGCATGTACAGCTCTTTTTTAGAGCAAGCAATTTCCAGCATTCAACGCGCACGCAAGATTAAAAAAGGCGAGCAGGTTAGCGCAATACACGTTCAGGATCGAGTCGATATTAACTTGAACGTGCCAGCGAGGTTTCCTAGCGCGTATATTCCCGATGTACATCTTCGTTTAACAATGTATAAGCGCATCGCCAGTGCGGTAAACAGTGAACAACTTGAAGAGCTACAAGTTGAAACCATTGATCGTTTTGGTTTGCTGCCGGATGCAGCGAAAAATTTATTCCAAATCGCTGAACTAAAGCTACGTGCTGCTGCTCACGACATCAAGACACTCGAGGTAGGGCCAAGTGGTGGTGTGATTAAATTCGTTGAAAACCCGAACATCAATATCGAGCAGTTGATGCGAGCAGTCGCCAGCAATCCGAACGAATATCGTTTTACTGGAACTGAGTCAATTCAAGTAAGCAGAGAGATGCCAGACTCCGACACTCGTTTCAAACTGGTCGAAGATGTGTTTACTCTGGTTGGCAATGGATAAGACAATAAACGCTGTGCCATTGCGATGAATAAACCCGACAGTTTTCTATTGGATGACATTGTTGTTGAGGTTATTCGCAGTCGACGAAAAACTCTGTCCATCGAAGTTGGTCATCACGGTGTTAAAGCTCGTGCGCCGATGCGTATGCGTCATGGCTCTATTGTTGAATTCGTCATCGCCAAACAGAACTGGGTTAAGCGACATCTTGATGCCCTACCTGAAATCAAGCCGGACCTAAGACTCGAGGATGGTGCACAACTGTTGTTCGGCGGCCTTAGCTTTGAACTATCTGTCGCTCTGGGAAGCAGCAAACCCGTATATATCAGTCTTGATTCAATTGTAGTGCCGATTAAGCAAAGTCATTTACCATTAGAGCGCTCTATTGGAAACAAACTCATCCGTTGGTATAAAACCGTTGCTTATCAGGAGCTCGAGCGTAAAGTCGCTCACTACTCGCGTTTGATGAACATACCGACTGATAAAAGCTTAAGTATCAAAGTGCGGGATTATAAGCGGCGATGGGGAAGCTGTGACAGTAAAGGAGCATTGTCATTCAATTGGCGCATCGTACAGGCGCCTACAGAGATTCTAGACTATGTAGTAATCCATGAACTTGCGCATTGTCACGAATTCAATCATTCGAAGCGATTCTGGGACATCGTTACACGTCAAATGCCAAATTGGAAAGAACATCAATTATGGTTGCACACACACGGACCTGAGCTCTATAGAATCTAGCGAAAAGCCCGACTAAACTTCAATAAAAGATTTTATCACAGGCAATTTAGCGTTTTGTTCCTGACACCTGATGAATTATCTCCAGAACTCGCTGATCTTGCCAACTCTCCCCTCGCCAATTTGCGATGAACCCACAATGCCCGCCGTACTTGGTTACAAATATTTTTACATTTGGGTTTTTATTCGAAATCTGTCTCACGCCTTCGACTGGAATTATCATATCGTCTTCAGCGAAATGCAGGTAACAAGGTGCAATAGTCGAATCCAACTTAGAACCGGAAATAGCGTATGCATCGAAATAGTCATCGACATTACTAAAGCTTGTGTATTTAGGAATAAATTCGTCGTTTAATTCATCGAGTGTTTTTAAGCCTTCCATCGTTGGTCCAAAATCATAATGTGGCCAATATGCTATCTTTTGCCGTAATGAGCGCTTCCATTTACGTACGAAGTAGTGTCCATATAACCAGTTTTCCCGTTGATTAAGAACCTGATTACTCTGCGCGGCGTGAATGGCGGGGCAAAATGCACTAACACTCGATAATGAAACCGCGTGTTGATGAGCCATTGCAGCCACACGCAGGCTGAAGTTACCGCCTAGTGAAAAACCCACTAAGTGATATTTACTATAGACTAGCCTTGCCTGTACATCTTCAATTGCATTAATAACTTCATCAATTAACGTTGAATTAAATATGCCTTCGTTCAAACCTTGAGTACCGCCATGGTCTCGCAAATTGAGGCGGAAAACATCGATGCCATTTTCAAGCAATGTCATCGTCATTGATTGCATATAACTTGATGTGTGACAACCTTCCCAACCGTGTATCAATATAGCCATTTGTCGCGAAGGACGTTTTGCTGCTTGATTGTAATAACCCTCTAGCCTGACGCCACTACCTCCGTCTAAGACAAGCTTCTGCTCATTGTTTGCGTATGACTTAAATCGTTGGCTAATCGCCAATTTCCTCGGGCCAACGCTTGAGAAAATCGTTTGAATATGGCGATTACGTAATCCGATTGGAGGTTGAAACGAGGATGATACAGAGCAGTTAGACGACATTTTTAATTACTTAATTGATATAACTTTGGTGCTTTAGTGCACCGCGAGATAAACTTACACAATATGCGGCCGATTAAGCAACCCATTTATAAATATGATTACCAAACAATTATTAAAAAACTCCAACATCACTAATAAAATCACTCTGTTGAGTGTTTTTTTCTTAGTTTTACAGGTGGGCAATACAGTGCATGCCAAAGATTACATGGTCGAGGTGTTGGTCTTCGAAAATGTTAACTCAGGCATCGCCACCGAGAGCCAGGCGTACGAAGCACCAAAAAAAATGAAATCGGGCTCGACTGCATGGGCCATTTCGCCGACGATGCTCAACACAGAAGCAGACTCGATTATTGAATCGCCAGATTATGAACTTAAGCATCATTATTCTTGGGGCATTGAATCACTGCCCTACGAAGATTCGGCTAACTATACAATAGTCGAGCCTGAGTCTCGAGGTTATATAAAAGTGTATGCAGATCAGCTGTTATTTACCAATATAGATCTAGACTTCAAGGGATTCAGGATGAAAGAGAAGCGTCGATTAAAACTGAATGAAAAACACTTCTTTGATCATCCGAAGTTCGGATTATTGATGCAGGTATCTCGATTACCTAAAGAGCCTGTTGACGAATTTGACGAGGAAAAAGAGCAATAAGCAATGGCCAATTTTCGCGCGCTAGTCTTGCACCACATACTCAGGAACTAGATCCTTGATGCAATTAGACAACCCGCTATCGTAGTTGTCCAAACGCTCTTCTATATTTGAGAACACTGAGTTTACCAATTCGCTGGAAACCTCGCGGGTAGCCGCCAAGTGAATTTTGTCGGCTTCGGTATCGGTTAAATTTTCGTCGTTGTGAAATAACTCCTCATGCAGCTTCTCGCCTGGTCTTAAACCTGTGTACACGATTTCAATATCTTCACCCGGCACTTTACCCGACAATCGTATTAGCTGTTCTGCCAACTGGGAAATCAACACGGGTTGTCCCATATCCAACACATAGATTCGGCCATCCTCGCCCATCGCACTGGCTTCTAATATCAACTGAGTTGCCTCGGTAATGGTCATAAAATACCGTGTCATCTCAGGATGTGTCACTGTGATAGGCCCACCGTGACGTATTTGCTGTTGAAACTTGGGCACCACGCTGCCGGCAGACCCCAACACGTTTCCGAAACGAACAGTAATAAACTTGGTACGACTTTGCGATGCCAATTGTTGGCAGTATATCTCGGCCACCCGTTTGCAAGCACCCATGAGGCTACTGGGATTAACCGCTTTGTCGGTCGAAATGAGCACAAATTTTTCGACCCCGGTTTCATGAGCTAAGTCCGCTATAATTCGCGTGCCTAAGGCGTTGTTTTTAATCGCTTCGCGAACTTGGCCTTCAAGCAGAGGGACATGTTTATAGGCCGCTGCATGGAACACCGCTGAGGGATTAAAGGTTTGAAACACATGATTCGCTGCTGCTGCATCACACACATCGCCTAATACTGGGGTCACTTTTACGTCCGGAAAACGTTCGAGCATTTGTTCCTGAATTCGATACAAATTGTATTCACTTTGATCAAATAAAACGATGTGCGATGAGCACACTGACGCCAATTGACGACAAAGCTCGGAACCAATAGATCCTCCAGCGCCAGTAACCAATACTGTCTTATCACAAAGACTGTGTTTAATACGATGCCAGTCGAGCTTAACCGGATCTCTCCCTAGTAAATCGTCAATTCGGACCTCACGCATATCACCAAGCTGAGCTTTACCACTCAACAACTCGTGCGCTCCCGGCAATGTTTTGAACTCAATCCCGCTACGCTCGCAAATGCTGACCAGCCGTTGCATTTGTTCATCGTTAGCCGACGGTACTGCGATCAAAATTAGGTCTATTTCCCAGCGGTTTATCAGGTCTTGTAGCACATCAGGAGAGGCTACAATGGGCACCCGGTGAATCTGACGACCAATCTTTTTTGGGTCATCATCTAAGAAAGCGACGATATTATAGCGATTTGGATGATTTCTATTTAAGTCTCGAAGTAATTGTTCTCCCGCCGCACCAGCCCCTAGTATTACTACTTTTCGGCCTGAGTGGGCGGAGAAGTGGCGTTCTTTAATGAGTCGGTAAAATAGCCGGGAACCGCACATTAACGCAGTCAGAATCAATACATACAAGATGATGACAGTGCGTGGTACGTAGTCTAAGCGTTCGGCCACGAGAAACAGCGTAAAAGAAATCGCCGCCGTGCCAATTAATACGGCTTTAAATATCAAGCTCAGGTCTGGTAACGAAACAAATCGCCATTCCCCGCGATGCACACCGACAAAAATATTGATCACCCCTTGAACCGCAATTACAACGGGTAAGGCAAACAAAGCTCCGCGTAGAAAAATGTCGGGAATGGTTTCAAGGTTATAACGCAGCCAATATGCTCCGAGCCAGGCAATCGGAATCACAAGTAAATCATGGAGAACAATTCTCCATCGGAAGATGAGGCGAGTGAGAGATTTCACCATTAGGTATCTATATCTTTATTCTTATGGTTCTGTTTAAGTCTTAGGCCGCTTTTCAAAATAAACAATCGTTGCGGCTGCGATCGCCAATGTCGCAATGATGGCTATCAACGAATGCGTAATCATATCATGGTAGATCACCCCTAGCGTTGCCAACACCGAACATATGAGCATTAAAATTATGTATGCCAGAGCGATGCTGGAATGCGCGTATCCGGCATTCGCTAAACGTTGATAGAAGTGTTGTCGATGTGGTAGCCATATCTTTTCTCGTCGCCAGACGCGAATACAAATAGTGACAGTGGCGTCAGCGATAAATACTGCAAAAAGGCCAAAAAAACTAATTATAGAAAGATTAAAGCGTGTCACACCAACAATGAAAATTGTTCCGAAAAATGCTCCCAAGCTAATACTGCCCACATCGCCCATGAAAATTTTCGCAGGACTCCAGTTCCAAAGCAGGAAACCGTAGCTACTTGCCGCCAGGATTGCGCAAGTTAACGACAATTCTAAATCACCCAATACCAGAAACCAGAATGCCAGCGTGATGCACGCTATGATAGTTTGCGAGGCTGCAAGACCATCTAATCCATCCATGAAATTGTATAAATTAGCCATCCAGAGCAAACCTATAACGGAAAGAACCGGCCCAAGCCAAAACAAATTTACGGAATATAAGTGGCTTACCCAACCAAGAGCCGATACGGTAAATATGCAAATAACCAGCTGAATAATAATTCGGAACTTGGGCGACAGGTCGGCGCGATCATCCCACCAACTCAGCCCCGCCCAAGCGAATACCAGACCGGCTAAACATACAAATAATTGTGGGCGCGCAGACAACAATGCGATCACGAACAGAGTGATAATCAACATAGTGATAATCACCAGACCACCACCGCGAGGTATTGCTCCTTGATGTAAGGTTCTGTGATTAGGCCGATCGACGATATCTCGTGCGAGCAGGTGATCAATTAAACGAGCGATAGCAAACCAGGATATCGCGATAATCACGAGCAATAATGAGGCGACCAATAACGATGATTTCATGACTCTGTTCCACCTTCAACAAGGTCTCGCTCTGCTTGTTCAAGAAAGCCTTGCGGATCGAACCCCAACTGGTCGGCAGCCTTGGAATAATCGTAATTCAAATCTTGATTCATTCTATCCGCCATTTCCGGAGTATAGGAGAATCGGCCGAGTCTTGCAGCTACGATCAATGCGGATCGAAACAGCCATAAAGGCACCCGTAGAACTCGGGGACGACGCCCCATACCAATAAATATGCGAGTGACCATTTCCCGGTAAGAAATTATGTCTTTGCCGGCAACTGTGTAAACAGACTGCCCCGTTGTATTGGTTTCCAAGGCGTCGAAAGCGACCTGCACAAGATCATCGGCATGTACTGGCTGTCTTAAACCAGAAGCGCGACCAACAAGCAGCATAAATCCAAAACGTCGAATGAAACCAGCGATATGCGATATATTTTGATCGCGACCATATCCATAGATCATAGACGGCCTAAAAATGGTCAAGGCGATATCGTGCTTCCGACAATAGCTGGTCAACGCTTTTTCAGCTCTGCCTAATTGATTTACCAATTGACGCTCCTGATCGTTCGGTGAAGATTGCTTACTTAAGACGCTCGTTGAGCTAAACACAACAAGATTCTTTAAGTTGTTAAGCAAGGGGAGTTGGTCGGGCAATAGCCAAATTGGCGCGCAGTGAATGAGAATTGAGGCCTGTTCTAACCGTTCAATAATAGAGTCACTTGGTGTTTGAGATAAGTCCCATTGAATGTGTGATGCTGATTTTGCAGGTGCTCGCGATATAGCAAGATAGGGCTGCTCACTTTTAGACAAACGTTCGACAAGTGGAACGCCTACCACGCCCCTAGCACCGGTAATGAGAATCATCGTTCAACCATTGCAGCCAGCTTTTTTGATATCACATTTAGTAAGGCAAAGCTCGAGCGAGCGATAAAGCTCATAGCGATACCCAGCTTTACCGTTAATCGCAGCGGCAAACCATATTCGGTTCGGTAAAACTTATCAAAAAAGCGATTCATACCGATATGCAGTGTATAGAGCACGCCCACAGGTCGGGATTGTGAACTAACACCTTTTACATGTAATACGGAAGCTGAAGGAACAAACGCAACTTTTAAATTCTGCAACTCAAACCGTTTGCACCAGTCTAAGTCTTCGCAATGCATGAAATATTCTTCATCGAGCAAACCAACTTGTCGCACCGCTTCCATGCGAGCCACCATAAACGCCCCTGAGATTGCTTCGACGGCCTCCACCGGGTCATCTTTATTAACACTCGTTCCATAATCGAAATCAGCGAACTTTGGATTACTTTTGAATACTCGACCTAATTGAGACATTCTGACAAATGCCGACCAGGGTGTGGGAAAGCGTCTTCGGCAGGTTGTTTGCAATGAACCATCTTCATTCAAAATACGGCAGCTGGCTAAACCAATAGTTGGGTCTTCGTTCATCGCCTTCAATATCGGCGCGAGGCTGTTCTCGTTTAGTTCACAATCCGGATTCATTAAAATGGCGAACTCGCAATCAAGCTCAGATAGCACTTGATTGTTCGCCGCAGCAAAACCCACATTTTCTGTATTTAGACACCAGCTCACACGGTCGCTGCTTATCACGGCTTGAGCATCGGCAATGCTTGAGTCAAATGATAAATTATCGACCACCGTGATTTTACCGTCACTGAATTCTAAAGCTGAACACACCGAACGTTGCAACCATTGGCCTGCATTATAATTAACGATGATTATATGAGAGCTTGTCATGGTTTAATCAGCAAAAGGTTTCGTGTGCTCCTCTAAGGCTCCTTGCGTACTGTTGAGACCGTGCCAAATTCCTTTAAGCATCATCGACAGGTTACGCAATCTAGGCGCTTTAAAAAAACCAAACATAATCATGATCATTACCAAGCGTTGAACATCATTCCATTTCCATAGCTTGCTTGTGTAATCCCGCTTGTATAGCAATATACTATTTCGAAAAATATAGTAGTAACGGAACGGCCTATGCTGAGGCACATTACGCCTTCGTCCACCGAGTGACACAGTATGAGTATCTTCACCCAAGCCATGCTGCATAACGGCGCCACAAACACCATAGGCATGAAAACCTTTAGACTTCGCTCGTAAAAACCACTCAGTGTCCACATGATCAATAAATAAGCCTTCATCCATCCGACCGACTGAGGAAATCGTGTCGACCGATATCAAACTGCCGGATGAAATTAAGAAGTCTGCTTCAATACAACCGTCACTGTCTTTATCAGCACAATAACGTCGTGTAAATTTTAGCGCACCAAAACGAACAAAGAATGATTCACTGCCATTATCAGCATTCAAATAGGTAACACCAACCGCACTCACCTTGGCGTTTTTAGACTTCTCTTTGCTAGCTGCTAATAACTTTTCTATCATGCCTTCAAGTGGCACACTGTCTTGATCCATGATCAGGACATAATCATAAGCATGCTCGATTGCAAACTCTATGCCAATATTGTGTGCAACTCCTAAGCCCAAGTTACTTGATAATGCATTAATTTTGCAGGAAGGTATGCTCGGCACCAGCGCTTTAATTTGCGTTAAATTATCGGAACCATTATCGACCAGCAATGTATCACAGCCTTGCTGGGCCAGTGCCTCTAGGGCTAGCTTAAGCGGTTCACAAGCGGGATTATAAGTAACCACCACTGCGATAATTCGCTCCGACATGAGCAGCCGATCTCAAGCGCTAAGATGGCGCGTCTGAGCGGTCTGAATCGATGACCGCCAGTGTTGGATCATCGACACCAACGGTTCGACGCACATGATAAATTGGTTTGTTCTGACTTTCATAGTATGTACGGGTTTGCATTTCACCAATTAGCCCGAACAGGATAAACTGCAATCCTATGATGAGTAACATAAACGCGAAAATTAACAGCGGTCTATCGCCCAACGGTACGCCAAAGAACAACCGAGCTATGGCCAGATAAGTGATCAATGCTCCGCCGACACCGCCCAAAGCTAAGCCTGGCATTCCAAAAAAATGTAATGGGCGAGCATGAAATCGCAATAAAAACTTCACCGTAATCAAATCCAAAATAACGCGAAACGTACGCGAAATACCATACTTTGACTCGCCGGCCGTTCTTGCACGATGATTTACCTTAACCTCAGTAATCTTAGCTCCCACGCCACTTGCGACCGCAGGAATGAATCGATGCATCTCACCATAGAGCGTTACGCGCTTTGCGAGGCTCTTTCGCATCGCTTTTAGAGTACAGCCATAGTCATGCAAACTTACGTCTGTGATTTTTGAAATAAGCCTATTCGCCAGCATTGAGGGAAGTTTGCGTGACACATAAGTGTCTTGTCGGTCATAGCGCCATCCGCATGCCATGTCATAGCCCTCTTCTAGCTTCGCAACCATCGCTGGAATGTCGGCGGGATCATTTTGGCGATCGGCATCCAATGTGACCACTATTTCGCCGCTGCTGTAGTCCAAGCCCGCCACCATAGCGGCTGTTTGACCAAAATTTCGACGGAAACTAATTACCTTGATCTGAGGCATTTCAGCCCGAAAATCTTCCAATATCTGAACGCCGTCGTCGATACTGCCATCGTCAACAAACAATACCTCGTAGGTTTTGTTCATAGGGTCCAATGCAGCCTTTAGCTCTTCACACAATGCCTTTAGGTTTGGCGATTCATTTAAAAACGGGATGACAATAGAAACGTCCATTAAATTACCTTGCTCTGCGATTACAGAGGGTTTGTTATTATTTTCAACACAGCGTGATTATACGAAAATCACGCCCAATTATACTGTTTTTAACGTAGAGTTTTATTATGTTTAGTCGAAGCAAGACGTTTACACAAGCGACACCAGTTCATCTTCTTCATGTCGCTCAATTTGAGGAAAAACTCCTTCGTCGCTAATCCTCAAATGCTTGCTGTAGTATTTATCGACGAACCCTTTACTTTTCCAGCGAGATTGGAACACTTCCAATTCACCGAAGTAACGCTCGATATGTTGATCACTCATATCGTCACCTCGACTAACGGATTCATGATGATACAGGATCGATTCCGGGGTCCAAATGACTTGATTACCTTCAGATTCAGCGCGCAAACAATAGTCGATATCGTTATAAGCAACCTTAAATGCAACGTCATCAAGACCACCTAATTGCTCAAAAAGTGGCCTCGGTGTCACCAGGCAGGCCGCCGTTACTGCCATCATGTTTTGGGTTGCCAGGCATCGCATTTGATACCCTGGCGCATCACCATCTTCTAAGCGATGAATATGACCCGCCGCGTTCCCCATACCGATCGTCACTCCGGCATGTTGCACTTTTCCATTACCGAACAAGAGCTTTGCACCAACAACGCCAACATTCTCCTGGGTGGCCCATACCATCATTTGCCTTAGCCAGTCCCCCTCAATTACCTCTATATCATTATTAACGAGCGCGATGTACTCAGATCGCCCTTTCGAAGCAGCAAAATTATTAATCGCTGAATAATTGAATTCACCGGGATATTCAACAATGGTAACTCTATTGTCTCTGCGTATTTCATCAAAATAGTTGTGTGTTTCAACAAGCTCGCTGCCGTTATCGGCGATGATAATTTTATAATTAAGGTAGTCGGTTTTAGCTAATATGCTATCAATACAAGGTTTGAGAACATTAAGACCATCGCGTGTTGGGATTATTAGATCGACCGATGGCTGCTGTTTCCAGACACTATCGGCGCGCAGCACGTTATATTTCCCTCTACGTAAACATTTTATGTTACTCCATGGTGTTGAATTGTTTTTTGGTGCCGGAGTCTCTAGCACCGAAGTTCGGGAGGAGGTAAACAGTACTTCGCTAACATTAAGCACTGTTTTCGTATCGGCTAAACATGTCAAGGCCAGATGATATTTCACCTCGTCGCGCATTAACTCAGCGCTGCCCACCTGGTTCGCCAACGTAGTGGAAAATACGGTTGAGAAGCCGATATAGTTAAAACAATACAAGTAAGCCAAACTCGGAGATGGCTTAAACACCGGCTCTAAACTCAAGTCGCACTCTTTAGACTCAAGCGATTGATAATCATGATCCGTGTAGACTAAAGCGGGCTTTGTTGGGGACGATTTAATGGCTCGTTTCAGCATTAGTATGGATGGCGATTGCAGACGCTCCGTTTTATTGAGGGCGATACAATAATCAATATCGTCCGGAATGCGATCACCCGCCATCAATATCAGATCCGGTTGAACTAACAGGTCTTCGAGGTCTTGTGTTTGATGTTGATCCTCAATAACGACCGCGATCTTAACTCCTCGACCTAACCATGCTAATTGCTTGCCAAAGCCCTGAAATTTCTGCCAACGCTTTACATTTTCTAAATACCCATCGCCTCCCCGAGCAGGGGCATAAAATTGCAATAGATTGGTGGAGAGTTCGAAGTTGTCTTGGAATTGCATTAACAGCATCTTTAGCAATACCCAAGGGCTAAAAAAATCTCGTAAATAGCGCCCGCAAATAAGCAAAATGCGACAACGCCCTTCGAATGTTGAAACGCGCGCTAGTCGCTCGAACTCCAGCGATTTGCTATAGCCTATTAATTGCCCCTCCGGTAGAAACACCAACATTCGGTTTCGTCCAGAATGAAAGCCAATTAACTGGCGCTCAATTTCCTTGGCCTTAGAATTTTGGATAACGATTCTCGGTGTATGATCGAGATTGCCTTGCACCCTAAATTCAGTAACGTACCAGCCGCCGGCCAACTTAATGTTGCAATCACCAAAATTAACAACTTTCCAAGATGATTCAAGCTTATTATTGAGCTTAATCAATTGTTTACGAATATTCATTTAGGTAAATTAGAATATGGCTTTTCCAAACAAACGCCGTATCCCGTTGAGGATGCGCCAACCGATGGAATTGCTCATTAAATCAACCTTAGCTTGTAAATTATCGGAATGCGATTGTAACTGTGTAATCTGTGCATTTAAATGCAGCTGTAGATCATGATTTAACTCTGCTGCACTTGTAGGCTCATTAGATAGTGTGGGTATCTCATAATTGAGCGGCACAATGGGATAAGTCGCCACTGAAAAATCACAAAGCTCGTCCAACCGCTGCTGATAATCCGACAATGCTATTAGGAACGAATTAGCGTGCTCGCCTAATGTGCCAGCCTGTGCTAGGCCTTGCCAAATTCTGTGTTCATTTTCACCGGCGTCAAAGGCGGCTATATAATCGCGTGATTTGTGGCCTTCTAAGGCTAAGGCCGACTCGGATGATGGATCTTTAATCACGGCTGTCGGAACCTTGTAGTCAGGGAATGGGTACATAAATTGAACCGCATCAAACCCCTGTGCATGTTCCTTCCATTCCGACTGACTGTACGTTCGAATTCCGGTTGATTGTGGATAATTTTCGAGTCCTATATAAGGAATTGCATAATGATCTTCACTCGCGCCGAGCAGATATTTCATGCCTAATCTGTTTTCAATCGCAATCAAAACCACGCCATCTTGTTTGGTCGCAGATTTGCCTAATCGCAATAGATCAGCCAACGCGTCTTCGTCTCTTTCACGTTCTGAAAAGCGGCCTGCATACTCGGTTACCCCGACGAACAAAACCAGATCATAATAATCTTGAGGAAAGTCTAAGTCATTAAAATTGGCGGTTGTGATGCTGACATTATTGAGATCTCGACAACGCAATGCGGCTAACCCCGCACGTGTCGGACTTCCTTCAACCGCATCAATTTCAAGTCCATTCTGTTCCCCTAAATATCGTGTTATTGAGCCACAACCGCAGCCTAATTCAAGTACTCGGGTAATACCGCTAAAGTTTAAGGGTCGCAACAAATTAGCGCGCGTATTAGAGAGATGGTATTGCGTTGGCCAATCGCAAATTTGGTTTTGCAGTTGACTAGAGTCACACGACAAATCCGTTGCCGTGCTGAGAATCTGATAAAGCTTAGCTTCCGATTGTTCTCCATCAGAATAGTTAAATTCTCGAGTCGCGCTGCCAGCCTGATATACGCCGCCTACGCCTTGCGAAAAACCGTTCAGCTCGACTAACTTGCTCATAATGCACTGCCTAAGGTTGTTTCTAGTTGTTCATTATCGGTAATCAAGCGCATTCTACTGTTGAGGGCGGCGCAACCAAAAGAGTCCTGAGTTTCGCTGATATGCAAATGAATCATATCGTAACGCCGATCAACCGGTATGGCATCTTTCGATTCATGGTCTTGAGCTATGCCCAATGAAACAAAATAATCTCCAGATAACAGGTTTAGGGTTAATTCGTGTTCAATAGTAATCAAATCTCCCGATTTCTGTTCCGTGGGCAACTCTCCCATCAATCGCGAATTGGTACCATAAATAATGTTGCCATCATTGGTCTTAACGGTAATACCGTAGATTAAATCGCTGACATCGTTTTCAAACAAGGCCGTCATACGTATGCGAATGCTATCACCTCTCTGAACCACACCGGTTGTTGGCGCGCCATTTTGAAAAACTTCATAGTGGCAAATTTTGGCGCGGCCATCG
Organism: Arenicella sp.; assembly: GCA_965230315.1. GTDB lineage: Bacteria > Pseudomonadota > Gammaproteobacteria > Arenicellales > Arenicellaceae > Arenicella. Next base: position 457,059 of record CBDDKT010000002.1, on the reverse strand, counting down.
CCCCAGCGTTCTTCATTTGAATTATAAGTCGTATGATTTATGCAGTTATCAACCGTTGGGTCAAATTCAACACTATAATCTTCTGCATTTATTATATTGGACGGTTCAAGATTGGCATCCGACGCGAACATCATCTCAAGATATTCCTGAACCACTTGTTTCGGACTACCCGTTAGTTTCAACTCACCATCGTCTAGCATGATCGCGCGATCACAATGCTGTAATACGCTATCTGTTGAGTGTGTAACAAACAGTATTGAGACGCCCTGCTCTTTCAATTGATCAATTCGGCGAAAGCACTTACGTTGAAAGCGTACATCGCCAACCGCCAAGGCTTCATCAACAATTAAGATATCCGGGTTCATGTTGATCGCGACGGCAAATGCCAACCTTACGAACATGCCGCTCGAATAGGTTTTAACCGGCCGATGCAGAAAATCGCCCAAGCCACAAAATTCGACAATATCCGGCAGTTTTTGATGAAACTCATCACGACTTAAACCCATAATAGACGCATTTAGGCGTGCATTTTCCAAACCGGTAAATTCGGGGTTAAAGCCCGCGCCAAGCTCGAGCAATGCGGATATTCTGCCGTTGGTTTCACATCGCCCCGACGTGGGCTGCAGAATGCCCGTGATGATTTGCAGTAACGTGGATTTGCCTGAGCCGTTTTTACCCACGATTCCGACAGTTTCGCCCTTATATACGGTAAGGTCTACGCCCTTTAAAGCCCAGAATTCTTGGTAGAGCTTTTTCTTAGGCGCTAAGCTTTGCCACAAGCGATGGATCGGTTTTTGATAACTCTCATAACATTTAGTGATATTTTCAACGCTCACTATTGGCTCAGAACGAGTAAGGTCTTTATATGACATCGGCAAACCCATCTCGTGTACGCTTAAACAACCAGGTGCCTAAGATTAACATTGCGAATGCGCCAATGCTGTACAGCCCTAGCAGCTCCCAGTTGGGTAATCGACCAAACAGCATTACCGCGCGTAATTGCTCAACAATGATGGTTAGAGGGTTTAACCATAATACGTAGGGTTGCAATTCGAGTGGCAAGCGGTCAAACGGAAAAACGATCGAACACAAAAATAGTAGCACCGTCATCATTACACCGACGATTTGTCCTAAGTCCCGAATATAGACACCCAAAACCGATAAAAACCATGAGAGGCCTAGCAAAAACACGACAAAAGGAAAGAGTACGACAGGGGTTAGCAAAATTGTCCAATGTAATTGATTACCGGTTGCGATAAAGATCACCATTAGGATAATCAAGCCCAGGAACATATGAAAAAGTGCATTAGCTAAACCGACTAAACTCAGGATTTCTAAAGGGAAAACAACTTTTTTTACGTATTGTGCATTTGAAATAATCGATGCAACTGAGCCGATAACGACTTCCGCCATTAAACCGTGGCATAGAAGCCCGGCGAACAAAATCAGTCCAAAATCAATGTTGTCTTGTCCAGCCACGCCCCACTTTACATTCATCACCATGCCAAACACGAATGTGTAAACCAATAGCATTAGGATTGGATAAAAGAAAGCCCACAAAAATCCGAGTTGCGACCCACGATAACGTTTTTGCACATCGCGTTTCAGCATCTGCAAAAACAGGTACTTATTATTTAGAAGACTGGAGAACATGCGTCTGCGTTTCTAATAACGGTTAATGACAATCATTTCGACTGGATTTTAGTCAATGCCGATGAACTGATGCTTATTTTCAAGGATCATTTTTAAATAACGACCATAACCACTTTTGCCGTATTGATGCGCGGCCTTTTCAAGTTCGCTCTCACCAATATAACCTTTCCTGAACGCAATCTCTTCTAAGCAAGCTACCTTTAGGCCTTGCCTATTTTCGATTGTTTCAATAAACATTGACGCTTGAAGCAAAGATTCGTGGGTTCCCATATCCAGCCATGCCAGGCCACGACCAAAAACCTGCACCGATAAATCGCCCCATTCAAGATATTGTTTATTAACGTCAGTTATCTCAAGCTCTCCTCGTTCTGAGGGTTTAATATTTTTTGCTACATCAACAACGCGATTATCGTAAAAGTATAAGCCTGTCACCGCATAATTTGACTTGGGTTCTTCGGGTTTTTCTTCCAAACTCAGGGCATTCCATTGATCGTCAAATTCAACAACTCCATATCGTTCCGGATCATGTACCGGGTAAGCAAAAACCGTCGCGCCTTTCTTTTGCTCACCGGCTTGGCTCAGGTTTTTGCTCAGGTCGGCGCCATGAAAAACATTGTCTCCCAGGACCAGGGCACAATCGTCCTTTCCAATAAACTCAGATCCAATAATAAACGCCTGCGCAAGGCCATCTGGAGATGGCTGTACGGCATATGAAATATTCACTCCCCACTGCGAACCATCTCTCATAAGCTGTTGAAAGCGAGGAGTATCTTGTGGTGTCGAAATAATTAAGATATCCCGCACTCCAGCCAGCATCAGCGATGATAATGGATAGTAAATCATCGGCTTATCGTATACGGGCAACAATTGCTTAGATACCGCTTGAGTCACCGGATGTAATCGAGTTCCCGAGCCACCAGCTAAAACAATTCCTCTCATATCATTTTCCTCTTACTAGATTCTCACTTTGACCCTAAACGGTCGCCGCTATAGTCGCCAGATACCTTAGCGATCCATTCGGCATTCGCTAAATACCATTCGACCGTTTTACGTATCCCGGATTCAAAGGTTTCCTCAGGCGTCCAACTTAGCTCTCTCTCTATCTTAGCGGCATCGATCGCATAGCGACGATCATGTCCAGGGCGGTCAGCAACGTAGGTTATTTGTTCTGCGTATTTCTTACCGTCATCACGGGGTTTAATTTCGTCCAATATCGAACACATAGTATTTACAACTTCGATGTTGGTTTTCTCGTTATGACCGCCGACGTTATACACTTCTCCATCGGTGCCTTCTGTAACGATTTTCCAGAGCGCTTTTACATGATCGTCTACGAATAACCAGTCCCGAATATTGTCGCCTTTTCCGTAGATTGGTAGCGGCTCTCCGGCAACAGCCTTTTGAATAATGAGTGGCACCAGCTTTTCGGGGAACTGAAACGGTCCATAATTATTTGAACAATTAGAAATAACCACAGGTAGCTTGTAGGTTTTATACCATGCTCGTACCAAATGATCTGAACTCGCTTTACTCGCAGAGTAAGGCGAATTAGGTTTATAGCGTGTGGTCTCCGTAAACAGCCCCGTTTCACCCAAGCTGCCGTATACCTCATCTGTAGAAATATGGTGAAATTTAAACGCGTCTTGCTTCGCACCGTTTAAATTTTGATAGTACTCCAGTGCGACCTGAAGTAAGTTGTAGGTTCCAACAATGTTAGTTTGAATAAATTCACCCGGCCCATCGATTGATCGGTCGACGTGTGATTCAGCGGCCAGATGCATAATGTAATCGGGCTGATACTTAGTAACCAAAGTGCGCATTTTCTCGGCATCAACAATATCTTCCTGATGAAAGTAATGCCGCTCACTGCTATCTGCTCCACCTAATGAATGCAAACTACCCGCGTAGGTTAGCTTGTCTACGTTGACAACCACTGTGTCGGTATTATTGATCAAGTAACGAACTAACGCCGAGCCGATAAAGCCCGCACCACCCGTTATCAATACTGTTTTACTCATTTGATATCTCTTGTATTAATTATCTTCACTATTAAGGATTAGCAGCGGACTCTGAGTCATGCTCAATACTCGTAGGGTTTCGGTAATTCATGTTTAACAACATCGCTGGAACAAATAATTTGTCAGTGCCATATTTCTGCTCCAGCTCCGAAGCAAGATCTCGAGTTTGCTCCATCGATGTCATCACAATAATGTCGAAAGAGCCGCATTCTATGCTTTTCGAGAACACGGGTACACTAAAAAACTCTTTTCTCTGACTGTCTGGTTGGTAGATACCAATGACCTTAATGTCGCTCTGCATTGATCTCATGATCGCGATCTCGGTTAGATCTGATAAACCAGCTAATAAAACACGTTTTTGACCTAATGCAGCGCAATTCTCAAAAATCTGAGAATACTCATCTCCTGACTGTCTAAATAATGCCAATGAGGTGGTAAAAAAATCGGCCGTTAATCTCGCTTTTTCGGCAAAGCCTGTTGGTGTCAAATAATACAGATAACGGTTAGCTGGTGCAGTGCTCACTTTGATCCAGCCTTTTTTAACACAGCGCTTTAGGTACGAATTTGCTAACCCCAGTGCGACCCCCATCTTCTGCGCCATGTGACGTTGACTGATGTCGTCGTTCTGCTCGATTGCCTGCAAAAGCTCAAGAGTTAGCTGACTTTCTTTGTCATTGCCGCTGGTCGATAAAGTTCGTTCTGAACGAGTTAAATTAGGTGGCGTGTTCATAGCGTGAACACTATAGGGATTTGACGACCTATAGTCAAAGCATTTGCAACATTAAAATTGTCTCGGAAACGTAAACAAAACGACACACCGCTGTCATAGATGAGCATTACTCTAGCGCTAAATCTTTTATATAAAATCCATAGAATCATGGCCAAAGCAGATTTACACGTTCATTCGAAGTATTCTGACCAGCCCAGCACATGGGGACACAAAGTTTACAACTCACCAGAAAGCTTTACGGAACCTGAAACGGTATACCAGCAAGCCAAATCTCGCGGCATGGACTTTGTAACCCTTACAGATCACGACGATATACGCGGTTCGTTGGAACTTGTTAAGCAACACCCTGCCGATTGTTTTGTTTCGTGCGAGATCACAACATTTTTCCCTGAAGACCAATGCAAAGCACATATATTGGTATACGGTATTTCAGAACATCAGTTTCAATTGCTAATTGCCAATGCGAACAACATATACAAATTGCGTGACTGCATTGCCGAACACAATATTGCCTACTCCGTAGCTCATGCCACCTATGATCAAGATGGCCAATTAAGTTTCGAGCATATCGAGAAATTGGTGTTGCTATTTGATGTCTTTGAAGTGTTAAACGGAGCATCAGGATCACTAAACAACACCTTATTACACAATTACTTACATAGTCTCAATAAGTCGACACTAAAAAGCCTTGAACAAAAATATAAAATAAAACCAATGAGTATTGATCCTTGGGTGAAGGGATTCACGGGCGGCTCAGATGATCATTGCGGTATTCTAATCGGCAGCGCTTACACCTCTAATGTTCGTAGCACGTCGGTCGATGAATTTTTGCAATCGATACGCAATAAAAACAGCCTTGCGGGTGGCCTATATGGTGGTTTTGAAACGTTCGCAACCGGTATTGTTAAGCACGTACACGACTATCGAACGAATCGAGATAGTAAGTATACAGATACTAAAGTTAATGATTTTTTCGAGCTCTTTTTCAACGATCGGGAGGGTAACCTGTTAAAACGCTTTAAGAAAAGTCAGTCCTTGCGATATTTGAAGAAAAAAAATTCAAAAACCCACAAGGCATTGGCAGCACTTTTGCAGCATGTGCAGCAGGATCTAAATGCAGACATGTCAGTGAAAATTCCTCATGCATACTTATTAATAACCGAATTGCATGACGAGATGTTTCGATCGGTTATAAGCGTCTTTTCAAAACACTTACCGAATAGCGATATTTTTAAAGGCTTTAATCGTCTAAGCGCACTATTCCCCATGACAGTATTGCTAACGCCCTTCCTGGCGGCGATGCGTCATCAAGTGTTAAAAAGTTCACTTAAACGCGAGTTAATTGAGCATACCAATATTAATTCAAGCAGCAAGTATGTCGAGAAAGCGCTTTGGTTTACGGATACAATCGATGATCTAAATGGTGTCTCAGTGACACTTCGCCAAATCGCATCGCATGGACTGTCACGTGGCTATAATTTGAAGTTAGTCACCAGTGTTAATGAACAAAGCTTAAACTCGCCACTGCCTTCCAATACAATTAATTTCGAACCAATCAAAGAGATAGAGGCACCCACTTACGACACTCAAAAAATATGCTTTCCATCATTGCTCACGCTAATGCGTACATTTATTGATGAACAGCCCGATCAAGTCATCATCTCGACACCGGGGCCCCTTGGTTTAGCAGCAATGCTCTGCGCTAAGATTTTGGAAGTGCCGATCAAAACTATTTATCACACCGATTTTGCTGAACAGGTCATGCGAATAAGTGGCGAAGTAAGCGTTGCCCGTGTTGTTGACTTTGCAGTGAATCTTTTTTACAAGCAATCGGATCAAATATATGTACCGAGTAAGTTTTATAGCGATAAATTGAAACAAGCCGGAATACAAAGCCATAAATTGTATGCGTTTCCAAGGTGCATTGATCTAGATCTATATACACCAAAACCCCAATTATCAGCTGAAAGCTCACTTATTCGCCGACACCAATTACATGGCAGCTTTACACTGTTGTTTGCCGGTCGTATATCTGAAGATAAAAACCTATCGTTACTCAGCAAAATCATCAAACAGGCGAATAAAGAAAAGCCCGGAACATTCAACTTTGTAATCGCTGGTGATGGTCCAGATTTATCGAATATACAGTCCGACCTGGCTCACGAGAACAATCTTTTATTCACCGGGCGCTTAAGCTCCGAAGAATTGGTATCTTGGTATCATGAGAGTGATGTATTTGTGTTTCCTAGTCATACCGACACATTTGGCATGGTTGTGCTTGAAGCTCAGGCCTGTGGTTTACCGTGTATTGTTACGGCTACCGGCGGACCAAAAGAAATTATTATTCCGAATAAGACAGGTCAGGTGGTACATCAGGATAACTCAACATCGTGGCTTTCTATCATCGAACAATACCGAATCTTAAAAGAATCACGCCCCGCTTTATGGCAGCAACTATGTCGGGAATGTTCTGAGCATGTCCACCTACAAAACAGCTGGGAATCTGTGTTTAACTCTGTATTAGGCGAAAACTGTTTAGGCCCTACTGCAACAGAATGCGAGCGTAAGCCAACCGCCAATGTATTAGCAAAATTTAATACCGCAGCTTAATACTTCACTGTGTTCACTAATCACTATTTATGATCTCTAACAATATTAAAACCAAAAACAAATACTATCTGATGCGACATGGCGAGAGTTTGGCCAATCGCCAGGGAATTATCGTTAGTGCACCAAATAACGCGCTCCATGGCTATGGTCTCACCGCAAACGGAGCAGAACAGACTGTTCAGGCTGCGTTAAATACACGTCTAGATAGAGAAACCATCATCGTAAGCTCGGACTATAAGCGGGCTATAGAAACCGCTGATATAGTCAAAAGTGTGATCGATGCCAAAACACCGATATTAATTGACATAAATCTACGCGAACGTGATTTTGGCAACTACGAACTTAAAGATCACAAACGATACGATGATATTTGGGAAAACGATATTGCTCACCCCAGTAATTCTATCAATGGCGTCGAGACGGTAGATCATACTTTGCAACGTAGCCTCAAAGTGATTTCAGCACTTGAAGACATGCACGCCAACAGCACAATTTTATTGGTGAGTCACGGCGATATATTACAAATGCTGTTCGCTCACTATCACCATATCAACCCTCGCTTTCATCGCAGCATAAATAGCATCAGTAATGCCGAAATACGCTCGTTAGCGAAGCTGGAAATTGCATCGAAATCATCGGCATAACTCTTAATCATTTCGCATATCCACCCGATTGCACTAAACTTAAATCCATAACTGATCGATCAATCGGTTTGCATAGGCAACTCCCTTTTAATTCTTAATTGTCATTACATTGACAATTATTCTGAGCGAGTTGTTTGAGGTCACGGAGATAAGAGGCAATTTATTTCGTGCTATTGCCTAACCAGGCTCTTGCCCCTGACCTGAAACAACTTTTTAGGAACCTCAAATGCAAACCTCAGTAGAAAAGCAGACGATGCCTCATATAGTCATTGTCGGCGGGGGTGCGGGCGGGCTAGAACTCGTCACCGCACTAGGGCGTAAACTTGGTCGAAAGCGAAAGGCCAGGATCACACTCATCGACAAACATCGGGTACACATATGGAAGCCGTTGTTACATGAAGTCGCAACGGGCTCATTAGATACCGAGATAGATGGCGTTGTCTATCGAGCACATGCAGCGCGCCATGGATATCAATTCCAACTCGGCGCTGTGTCGGGCATAAACCGCGACGCTAAAGAAATCACTCTTGACGCGATTAATGACGAAAACGGGGAACAAATTGTTGGCGCAAGAACGCTAAGTTACGACCGCTTGGTGTTAGCGATTGGCAGTGTCAGCAATGATTTCGCGACGCCTGGCGTAAATGAACATTGCTATATGCTTGATTCAAAGCTTCAAGCGCAACAATTCCAGCAAACTTTGCTAAACCAATTTTTGAAAAACAGCCAATATCGAGACGACGATACCAACCCTACCCGTTTAGCGATTGTTGGTGCTGGAGCGACCGGTGTGGAGTTATCCGCTGAGCTTCATCATGTTGTTGAGGTATTGAGTGTTTATGATTTGGATAATAAGCATCAACGACTCTCGATTGAGTTGATCGAAGCCGGGCCCAGAATTCTGCCGGCCTTGCCTGAAAGAATCGCTGACGCCGCATGTAAAGAGCTCGAGAAACTCGGCGTACAAATTCACACTAATACCCGAATCACTGAAGCAACAAAAAACGGCTTTATCGACGCGGAAAACGCGCAAATCAAGGCCGATCTAATGGTTTGGGCTGCAGGCGTAAAAATACAAGCTTGGATTGCGGATACAGGCTTAGCGGTAAATCAAATTAATCAAGTAGAATGCGAACTCACTCTGAAAAGCAAAACCGATGGAAATATTTACGTAATTGGAGATTGCTGTTCTGTACACATGTCTGACGGAGCAAGAGTGCCTCCAAGAGCGCAGTCTGCCCACCAAATGGCTTCTGTAGTGGCTAAGAACATTCAATTGGAATTAAGCGGAAAACCACTCAGGGAATTTACTTATACAGATTACGGCTCATTAGTAAACCTTAGTCGTTTTTCAACCGTTGGTAGCTTAATGGGTAATCTAATGAAAGGCAGTATGTTCATCGAAGGAAAGATCGCACGCATAATGTACTTGTCTCTTTATAGAATGCATCAATTGGCGATACACGGACTGTTTAAGGGCCCGTTTATTATCGTATTGAGTCGAATATCAAAAATAATACGCCCAAAAATAAAGCTACATTAGCCGAAGCTAATGACTAATCCGACCTTATCGCCCCTATCTGTTTTTTGGGGCGATTCTTTTTAAGGAGCCTGAGAATGCCTTAATTTCCTCTACTGAGTAAGTGGTATTTACCCGAACATTTGACGCTGTTTGATGCTTAAGACTAACCCCTTTTCGATACTCAGTTTCGGGGCGTATTGGCCTCGGAACAAGGCCTCCACCGCAGTTTGGGCAGACGTTATTTAGAACTGTCTCTACACATTCTCGGCAAAAGGTACACTCATAACTGCAGATACGAGCCTCCTCAGAGTTGGCAGATAAGTCACTATCACAGCATTCGCAATTTGGGCGAATCTCTAGCATTCAATAATCCTCCGTTAAACTTAATACTAGCGCTCTAAATCAAAGCCTTCATCGAGCCAACCTGTGACACCGCCAATCATTTTCTTAACTGATCGGTCTAATTTTGCAAGCTTAACCGCGGCCTTGTCAGCGCCATTACAGTGTGGGCCAGCGCAATAAACCACAAACAACGCATCTTTATCAAACTCACTCAAAGAACGCTCATTCATCTGACTATGGGGCAAACAAATTGCTCCTCTTAAATGACCTTGATCATATAAGCTTTGTGCGCGTACATCCAAAAGAACGAAGTCTTTTTTACCATGGGTCGTCGCGTGATGAACATCCCAACAATCGGTCTCTACCGTTAATAAACGTTCGAAGTGTGCCAGTGCAATATCGCAAGTGGCCGCATGAGGTCGTGATACAGCTGATGACATTTTAAGTCTCCGTTACTTATATGAAGCCTTTACTATATCGGCATTTGGAAAATTTGAAATTGGCCTAAAAGACAGTTATCGTTGAAATTAAGCCAATATTTAGCATTTACAATGAATACAGTCGCAATTCTCACCTATCAAAACTCGTCACTCTTCGAGCTAGCCTGCGCCGTCGAACTTTTTGGTCTCACTAGGCCAGAATTTCCTAATTGGTATCGTGCTGAGGTAATTACCCTTAATGCAGCCTTAAGTAATAATAAAAAACGGTCACTGAATTCAACGTGCAATGTTTCTATTAACGTAAAACAGACCGATTCCCTAACGCCCTATTCTATGCTCGTTATCCCTTCATGGCCGACCGATAACGCAAAGATAACCGAAATCTTAAAACGTGAGATTTTGAAATTTCATCAGCATTCTAAAACCATTATTAGCTTTTGCTCAGGTGCTTTTTTGTTGGCTGAATTGGGAATATTGGACAATCGACAAGCGACCACACATTGGCAATATGCAAATAAATTTAAGCGCAGATTTCCTCGTGTCGAGTATTTGGATGATGTTCTGTATGTTTTTAACCAAACCGTCGGAACGTCCGCGGGAAGTGCGTCCGCAATCGATTTAGGTTTGGCCGTGATACGACGGGATTTTGGCAGCGACATTGCCAGCCAGGTAGCCAGGCGATTGGTCATGTCGCCTCATCGAAAAGGAGGACAATCGCAATACGTCGAAACGCCACTTCCCCAAAAAGAAAGCATTTTTAGCGCGACTCTGGATTGGGCATTAGGAAACCTTGACTCGGATATCTCAATCGATGACCTCGCGTCTAAATCTCATATGTCGCGTCGGACGTTTGATCGGCGTTTTCGTAGTACTCACGGTTGCAGCGCCAAACAATGGCTAATCACTCAACGCTTAAATTTGGCCAAAGTAGCATTGGAACGCAGCGGTAGCTCGATTGAACAAATCGCGCAGTCAGCTGGATTTGAAAGTGCCAATGCCTTGAGGCATCACTTCCGAAAGAGTCTGGGCGTCTCGCCACGCCAGTACCGCGACCAATTTAGCTCACTGACAAATCACCTGGCTTAAGATATTCTTAAACCAATAAAACTATAATGAAATTGGAGAGAGAATGTCCGACCCAGCTGCAAAAACCCACTACCGTGCATGCCATCTTTGCGAAGCCATATGCGGTTTAGAAATAAAAACTCAAGGTGATGAAATACTCTCAATTAAAGGCGATAAAGCTGACCCAATCAGCAAAGGATTTATCTGTCCAAAAGCAACCGCCATTGCCGATATTCATAATGACCCAGATCGTCTACGCAAGCCTGTAAAACGAGTTGGCAAAGAATGGATAGAAATTTCCTGGGAGGAAGCGATCAATACGACTGCTGAGCGTTTGGTTGCAGCACAAAAAGATCATGGTGAAAACGCCGTCGGCTTTTATGCGGGTAACCCTGGTGTACATAATTATGGGAATTTGACTCATGGTTCATTGCTGCGCCGTGCCGTTAAAACAAAAAACAATTTCTCTGCTACATCACTAGACCAATTGCCCCACCAATTAACCTCGCACGCAATGTATGGTCATCAATTTCTGATACCGATTCCTGATATTGATCGCACTAACTTGATGGTGATCCTCGGTGGCAATCCACTTGCATCTAACGGCAGCATCATGACCATGCCAAACGCACCACAACGTTTCAAAGATCTTCAAGCGCGCGGTGGAAAATTGATTGTTGTTGACCCTAGACGCAGCGAAACAGCGAACATCGCTGATCAACATATATTTGTAAAGCCGGGCTCTGACGCTTATGTGTTGATGGCCATAATTAATACACTTTTCACCGAAGATAAGCTCAGTTTAGGCCATCTAGAAGATCATCTTGAGGGTTTGGACATTGTACGTGAGGCAGTATCAGGCTTTAGCCTAGAGCTAGCCGAACAACAATCAGGCATCGATGCAGCTACAATTAAACAACTCGCGATAGAATTGGCTGACACCGATAAGGCGGTCATTTACGGTCGTATGGGCGTCTCGGTTCAAGAATTTGGCGCATTATGTCAATGGGCCATTCAAATAATAAATATCCTGATCGGCGCGCTTGATACGGAAGGCGGTGCCATAGCCACCTCACCGGCGTTCGCTTATGTGAAAAACGGAACGCCGGGCAAAGGCCATTTCGATCTATTTAAGTCCAGAGTAAGCGGTTTACCTGAATTCGGTGGAGAGCTGCCAGCGGTGACAATGGCGGAAGAAATACTCACGCCCGGTGAGGGTCAAATTAAAGCGATGGTAACGATCGCAGGCAACCCTATTATCTCCAGCGCAAATGCATCGGAGTTGGATAAGGCGTTTGCAAGTTTAGACTTTTATGTGGCGCTCGATTTCTACATCAATGGAACCACACGCCATGCCGATATTATTTTGCCTCCGACCAGCCCGCTCGAGCATGATCATTACGATATAGCATTTTTTCGGTTGGCGGTTCGTAATAGTACTCGCTTTAATCAGGCAGTGTTCGCCGCTAACGATGATTCTCTGCATGATTGGGAGATTTTCAATGCACTATCGGCAAAAATTGCGGAGCTCAAAGGCAAAGACTTTCGCCCTCTTCCGGCACCGGATGTGATGGTTGCCGAAGGTATTGAACATGATCACTATGGGCGTCATCAAAACCCTGATATGTCGCTCACATTGGATAAAATAAAAGCCGAACCACACGGGATTGATTTAGGACCTCTAGTACCTGGTATTGCCGAGCGCCTAGCCACAGAATCTGGCAAAATATTATGCGCGCCTGAATTTCTGATTAAAGATCTTGAACGACTTTCGACATCGGCAACGAAACGACCAGAGGATGAGCTACTTTTAATTGGTCGCCGGCATGTGCGCAGTAATAATTCATGGATGCACAACTATCATCGTTTGGTCAAGGGTAAGCCGCGCTGGCAATTAATGATGCACCCTGAGGATATGGCCTCACGTGGCCTGAGAGATGAGTCCATAGTGCGCATTCAGTCAAGAGTTGGAGAAGTAACCACGACAGTTATATCAACCGACGAGGTTATGCCCGGCGTAGTCAGTTTGCCACACGGTTGGGGCCACAAAAAATACGCTGTAAAAATGGGTATCGCGGCTCAACAAGAAGGCGTTAATTGCAATGAGTTAACCGACGATAAGTTTATCGATAAGGTAAGTGGAAATGCAGCTTTAAATGGCGTGCCGGTGAGAGTGATTGCCGCCGCTTAATAGTCGAATAGTATTCGACTATTTTAAGGAGATCTTTCGGTGTCACTCTGAATGATTGCGTGTTAGCGATATCGTTCAAGTGAAATTATCGGAATATCTCCTTACTCTAACGTTAAGCGCGACTGCTCGGGATCTGCGGTGTGTTGACCACAACGTCCGCGCATTGAGCACGGTGGCGCAAATAATGATCCATAATCACGATGGCTAACATTGCCTCGGCTATTGGCACAGCGCGTATACCCACACAGGGGTCGTGGCGCCCTTTTGTCACTACCTCGGCAGAATTGCCATTACGATCGATACTTTGACCAGGCTTGGTTATACTTGAGGTGGGCTTTAGCGCTAAACTTGCCACCACATCTTGCCCAGACGAAATGCCGCCTAGAATGCCGCCTGCGTTGTTCGAACCAAAGCCATCCACGTATAACTCATCACGATGCTCCGAACCACGTTGCTGAACACTGTCAAAACCAGCACCTATTTCGACACCCTTAACCGCGTTAATGCTCATTAAGGCTTTCGCAATATCAGCATCGAGTTCATTAAACACAGGCTCGCCTAATCCGACAGGCATGTTATTTGCGACCACGGTAATCTTTGCCCCCACTGAATCACCGTCGCGGCGAAGCTGGGTGATCAGCGCTTCCATATCAGACACTTTGGATACGTCAGGGCAGTTAAATGGATTATTCGAGACTTCATCGAAGTCAATTGATTCAGCTTTAATATCACCCATCTGAGAAAGGTACGCTCGTATTTGGATGCCCTCTTTTTCGACCAGATACTTTTTAGCAATACCACCCGCTGCAACAATCATGGCGGTGGTTCTGGCTGAAGAGCGACCACCTCCGCGATAATCACGATTTCCATACTTATGATGGTAGGTGTAATCAGCATGACCCGGTCGAAAGGTATCCATAATATTGGAATAATCTTTCGACTTTTGATCGGTGTTGTGAATAATCATACCGATTGAGGTACCGGTGGTTTTGCCTTCGAACACGCCGGAAAATATTTGCACCTCATCAGGCTCACGACGTTGAGTTGTAAACTTAGACTGTCCTGGTTTGCGACGGTCTAAATCGGGTTGTAAGTCTTGTTCCGTGAGTTCCAAATTTGGCGGACAACCATCAACAATACAACCGATACCTTTGCCGTGACTCTCTCCAAATGTGGTGACTCTAAATAATTTACCGATGCTGCTATCACTCATGTTAGCTGTTCTCCACAACGATATTCGGAAATGATGAACTGAAGTCTTTTTTCTTAACCGAGAGTTTGCCCGCGATCTTCAGGGCTATATCCATGTAACGTTTTGCGGATGTTGAATCTGGCTCGGCAACTACGGTCGGATTGCCAGAATCAGCCAATTCACGAATAGCCATTTCCAGCGGAATTTCTCCAAGCACTTCGAGAGAATAATCGTCGGCCATTTTTTGCGCACCATGAGCACCAAAAATAGCTTCTTCGTGTCCGCAGCTAGTGCATACGTGGGTACTCATATTTTCAACTATCCCAAATACGGGCACGTCGACTTTTTCAAACATCTTGTACGCCTTTCGCGCATCCAGTAGCGCTATGTCCTGAGGCGTAGTGACAATGACAGCGCCGGAAACGGGGACCTTTTGAGACAGTGTCAACTGAATATCGCCCGTGCCCGGCGGTAAATCGATGATCAAATAGTCAACATCTCGACCATCGTGATTCCAAGCGGTACCACGTAACATCTGCTCCAATGCCTGAGTAACCATGGGCCCACGCCAAATCATTGGAGTGTCTTCTTCCACTAAAAACCCAATAGACATGATTTTCATCTTATGACCCATCATTGGCAGCAGCATTTTATTCTCAAGAGCATCTGGCTTTCCAGAGACTCCCATCATTCTTGGCTGACTTGGGCCATATATATCGGCGTCGAGGACCGCTACATTGGCGCCTGCGGACGATAACGCCAAACTAAGATTTGCTGATACGGTTGATTTGCCCACCCCACCCTTGCCAGAGGCAATGGCAATAATATTCTTTACCCCAGTAACCGCTTGAACACCCTGCTGGACCGAGTGAGAGATAATCTCCTGATTAATAATCACCTCAAGATCTCGGTTCTCAAACGGGAGATCTGCCAACGCCTTTCTCACTAATTCAGATAATTCATGTACAACGGGTTCTACCGGGTAACCCCTGGATATATGCACTGACACCGCAGAATCATTTACCGTGACTTTTTTTAGGCTTTTTGCCGCGGTAATTTTGTTTGACGTATAAGGGTCGATTACGGTTTGCAATCGATTCGTTACAGCGGTAATTATTTGCTCAGACATGGGGTTTAGTAGAATAAATCAGAGGTGCGTAATGCTACCATTGTGGCGCTAAAGACACCATCCATGTCATCCGATAAAACAACAACAATCATCGCATTCCTTGCGAATCACGCGTTTAGTATAGAAACGACCAAACGCGTGGTTTAATCACATAATCAGATTAGCTCGAGGCTTTCAATTTCAAACGATATTGATGCAATAATGGTTCCGTATATCCGTTTGGTTGATCTTTACCTTTTAAACACAGTTCCAAAGCTGCTTGATACGCCAAACTTGAATCAAAGTTGCCGAACATAGCCTGATAACCAGGATCACTCGCATTTTGTTCGTCGACCACAGCGGCCATTCTCTCAAAAGTCGCTGTGACTTGTGCTTCATCGGTTAAACCTTGCTCAAGCCAGTTAGCGATGTGTTGGCTGGATATACGCAGAGTAGCGCGGTCTTCCATTAGACCAACATTATTGATGTCCGGTACTTTCGAGCAACCCACGCCCTGGTCAATCCAACGAACCACATAACCTAAGATTCCCTGCGCATTATTATCTAACTCGGCCTGTATATCGTCAGCACTCAAGGCACTTGGATTTGAACTTAACGGGATCGATAAAATATCGTCTAGCGATGCGCGAGCACGGGCTTTCAATGTGGATTGAATTTTAAAAACATCCGAAGCATGATAATGAGTTGCATGTAAGGTTGCTCCGTTTGGCGAAGGAACCCACGCCGTGGAAGCGCCTGATTTCGGATGTGCGCCCTTTTGAGCTAGCATTTCCGCCATTTCGTCGGGCATGGCCCACATTCCTTTGCCAATTTGCGCTTTACCCGATAAACCGCACTCCAAGCCAATATCCACATTCCAATCTTCATACGCCGCGATCCAGGGTTGCTTCTTTATCTCTGCTTTTGGAGCCATCGCCCCGAGTAACATGCTGGTATGAATTTCGTCACCGGTTCTATCCAGGAAACCCGTATTAATAAACACGACTCTGTCCTTGACCTGGCGAATACACTCTTTCAAATTGACCGTGGTCCGACGCTCTTCATCCATCACACCAATTTTTACAGTATGACGTTCAAGTCCAAGCTCATCTTCAACCCGGTTAAATAAAGTATTAGCAAAAGCCACTTCTTTTGGGCCATGCATTTTAGGCTTCACGATATAAACGCTACCATTACGGGAGTTGCGATAAATACTATTACCAATTAGGTCGTGCTTAGCGATCAACACACTGATCATGGCATCCATGATGCCTTCTTGAATCTCATTGCCATCTTTATCGATAATCGCTGGGTTTGTCATCAAGTGACCCACATTGCGGCAGAACAATAAACTGCGCCCATGAAACCGTAATTCCGAGCCATCAAACGATTTGTAACCGCGATCAGCATTTAAAGAGCGAGTTAATGTTTCACCACCCTTGGTGAAGGTATCGCTTAAATCACCTTTCATTAAGCCCAGCCAGTTTCGATAAACGCCAACTTTATCTTCAGCATCGACAGCCGCAACAGAATCTTCGAAATCTTGTATAGTGGTCAAGGCAGCTTCCATGGTAATGTCTGCCACCCCGGCTTTATCGGTGCTACCTACTGGCGAGTTCGGGTCAATTTCGATAACCACATGTAAGCCATTATGCCGCAGTAAAATGGATGTTGGTGACGATGGATTGCCATCGTAACCAATGCACTGATGCGTATCTGAAAACGCCGTCAATACACCACTCTCAAGCGTTGCTATTACAGTGCCAATAACCACTTGATAGGACACTACGTCGGCGTGCGAACCACGCGCCAACGGAAAATACTTATCAAGCAGGTCGCGACCAAATTTAATGACCTTGTCGCCGCGAACCTTGTTATACGGACCTGACTTATGGGCACCACCTTCTTCAGAAACCACATCTGTTCCATACACCGCATCGTACAAGCTGCCCCAACGCGCGTTGGTCGCATTAAGAGCAAACCGTGCATTAGAGGTGGGCACCACCAATTGAGCTCCCGCTTGCCTTGCGATCTCATTATCAACATTCTGAGTAGTGACCGTGAAGTCGTCTCCTTCTTCGACTAAATAACCTATTTCATAAAGAAAGTCTTTATAGGCAGCGGCGTCGAAGGAATCTTTGTTCGCTAAATTCCACGCATCAAGCTTTGCTTGAATTTCATCGCGTTCGGCAAGCAACTGCTTATTGACAGGCGTAAGGTCATCGACTACGTTCGCCAACGAGGCCCAAAAAGATTCAGCGTCTTGTTTCAGACCCGGCAAGACTTCAGACTCAATAAAATCAGCCAGGATTGGGCTAACCTTCAAATTTGCTCTATCAGTGTAATTACTCATACATTTCTCATACTTCAAGTATTGGTTGCGGCCTGTATCGCTGGATTGTCGAAAATTGTGACGCAATTTCAACCAGAAATCGCTTGCGAATCGCCGTGAATAGGTTCAATTAATACCCTACATAATCGAGTTTACACCGTTCATCATTTCACTTGGTTGAATCCCTATTATTCATTTAAAAAATATTTGACGCATTTACTAGAAAAATAATGAATGATGGCGCCATTATTCAGTTTGCGAATGACAATTATGGCTTTTCAGCCCTTTATTCGATCTATATTGACGCGTAAAGTGCCCCACATCAATTGAAAGATTGCTAACGCACAACGCTCGCCATGAAAGTATGACCGTAAATTTCACGGACTGCTTCATTGCTGAGCGACCACGAATTTTAAAGGTTCTATTAATAGAACCATATATCAACGTAAATACGCAGGAAGTTCATTATGTCTACTTACAAGCAAAACGTAGAAGCAGCGGATAAGCTGATTAACAATAACGGTACTAATTGGAGCTCAATTAACCCCGAATATGCCGCTCGCATGAAAATGCAAAATCGCTTTCAATCAGGACTTGAAATCGCAAAATACACCGCTAATATCATGCGCAAGGACATGGACGAATATGATGCGGATTCCAGCAGTTATACTCAGTCGCTAGGCTGTTGGCACGGATTTATCGGCCAACAAAAATTGATTGCTGTGAAAAAACATCACGGCACGACCAATAAACGTTACTTATATTTATCCGGTTGGATGATCGCCGCACTTCGCTCTGAATTCGGCCCTCTTCCAGATCAATCAATGCATGAGAAAACATCTGTACCAGCACTAATCGAAGAGCTGTACACATTTTTACGTCAAGCCGATGCGCGCGAACTGGGCCATTTGTTTCAAGAATTGGATGCAGCTCGTGCGGCTGGTAACTCAGCGGCGGCTGAAGAAGTGCAAAATAAAATCGACAACTACGAAACCCATGTTGTTCCAATCATTGCTGATATCGATGCAGGCTTTGGTAACGAAGAAGCAACCTACTTGCTTGCAAAGCAAATGATCGAAGCCGGTGCTTGCGCAATTCAAATCGAAAACCAGGTATCTGATGAAAAGCAATGCGGTCACCAGGATGGCAAGGTAACGGTTCCACACGCTGATTTCCTAGCCAAGATTAACGCTGTACGTTACGCGTTCTTAGAACTTGGCGTAGACAATGGCATCATCGTTGCTCGTACCGACTCATTAGGTGCTGGCCTTACTAAGCAAATCGCCGTAACTAACGAGGCTGGTGATTTGGGTGATCAATACAACGCATTTCTCGATTGTGAGGAAATGACTCCGGCTCAAATGCAAAACGGTGACGTAGTTATTCACCGTGACGGCAGCTTGGTACGTCCTAAGCGTTTAGCAAGCGGATTGTTCCAATTTAAACAAGGCACTGGTGAAGATCGATGTGTCCTTGACTGTATCACCAGCCTACAAAATGGTGCTGACCTAATTTGGATCGAAACTGAGAAGCCACACGTTGGTCAAATCGGTGGCATGGTAAATCGAATTCGTGAAGTCGTTCCAAACGCTAAACTGGTTTACAATAACTCTCCTTCTTTCAACTGGACGCTGTCTTTCCGTCAGCAAGCATACGATGCGATGGTTGAAGCAGGTGAAGATGTAAGCGAGTACAATCGTGAGGAATTAATGGACGCTAAATATGATGGCTCGGCTCTTTCTGACCGCGCCGATGATATGATCCAAAGCTTCCAACGTGATGGTTCGCGTGAAGCGGGTATCTTCCATCATTTGATTACGCTACCAACTTATCACACTGCCGCATTGTCTACCGACAATCTTGCAAAAGGCTATTTTGGTGAAGAAGGCATGTTGGCTTATGTGAAAGGCGTTCAGCGTAAGGAAATTCGACAAGGTTTAGCCTGTGTTAAACACCAAGACATGGCCGGTTCTAACATGGGCGATGATCATAAAGAATACTTCTCTGGCGATGCAGCATTAAAAGCGTCGGGCGAAGATAACACGATGAATCAATTTGGCTAATTTCTAGAAGATCAAATGGTCTAAGTGAGGGAACTCACCCGTGGACTACTGTTAAAAAGGCGGCCGATGGCCGCCTTTTTTATTAATTCTGCAATCAGGAATGCGTACGTAGGTTTAATTTTTTCGTCAGCGTATTTTTGATACATAATTCAGGCATCGTATAAACGATGTCGAGCGTCGCTATCGAACTTTCATCGTTATGCCGTTATGTAGTCGATTGGATTGTTGTTTGCTGCGATCAACATGGCCAGCTTACTGGCTTCAAGTACGCTAAGATTTCAATCGAAATCCATGTTCGTTAGCGTCACTGCAAAATACCCTATAAAGGCTGTTCGCCATGCGTCGATAAGCAGTTTCATGGTTTGAATAAATACTGGGTGTTAATTACCTACCTTATGCTTAATCAACAAAAAGCCTCGGCAATCTTCACTGCCAAGGCTTCGGTAAAACTGTGTGGTTTTTAAATAAAGTCTAGGCAGCGGCTTCTTGATAGACATTAAACGATGGCCCCTCAAGATTGCTTTTTTGAATATGCTTCGACATCGACTTTTTAATATGCATAAACAGCACGATGAGATCTGGATTATCCGTGTTGGCGGCGTAACGAAAAACTCTGCGCACCACATCCGGTTGCTGCATTCGCAGATCGGCTCCTTCACGTACTCTAGCTAAACGAACGAACTGTGTCAGCAGAATAATTGTGCGCGTATTAAGGGCAACAACTTTGATTTCGCTAAGTTTTACTTTCATCGACAGCTCCAATAAATGTTTTGATAAACATTTTGCGTTTACAAGCCCAAACCCCTATAAACACCCCCACTTATATGCCATTCATACTAGCAAACACATTGAGTACCCTTTGTCCAAATTTTATGCGACTAAAGTCGCTTTTTTGAGAAAAACTGTTATTTTTTGTGAACTTACGGCATCTTGATGACACATAGGTGACATGTCTTGATGTCGCTAAGCTTGTCTAAACCTCAATACATCGCGTTCTTCCAGGATAGAATCGATCAACTCTGATTGCTTGGCAGAAACACGAGTGTTGCGAGGATAAATAGGGGTTTGTTGCGTATCCCGATCATTTACCCAGATACAATTCCACCCATCTGTCTGATCCACAAAGCGAGCAGCGCTGTCAACTCCATGAGCGTCAATACAACCGCTAAGACAAGTATCGACATACGATTGAGGTAGTGGGCATAACTCGGTTGCCGTTCCTGGTTGCAAGCTTTCACATATCCAAATACGATCATCGGCTCGAAGCTCATGATCACCCGCAACGCGTATTAGTTCGCTGGGACTCAGGAGTGAAAACTGGTAGCCGCGTTCGCGCTCGCTAAGCGCGTCATCGATCTGGGTTTGAATCAGAACCCCATCGAGAATGGATGAAGATTTACGTAAAGCGCCTGCGTAGGTTGCGCCCTCATCCGGGTAGACGGCGCACCACGCCCGCGACCAACCAGTGATTGTCGCTGAGACTACCTCAGAGTGAATATTTGAATAGGTTTGTCGACTGTATGCACTCAACAAGCTGCCATATCCAAAGATATAGTCCATGGTATTAGCTCACTTGACGCATTAAAAGACCCACGATTATCGCTTGATACCCTACTTAAGGCTTAATCAAAATCTTGGTAACATTATCCGCCTGAGAACTGAACATCTCGTATGCAGCGGCACCTTCAGACATCGAAAATTCATGGGTAAAAACACCTTCGCCCTTAATTTTCCCACTCGAAACTAAGGGAATGAGTTCTGGCCATAAATTTACTATGCCGGAGAGACCCGCATGTACGGTAAGACTTTTAGCTTGAGCATACTCCATCGGAACACGACTTCCAGCTTGCATCATTCCAAGAATGGATACACGGCCACCCGGTCGCGCAAGTTTTATCGACATGTTTATCGTTTCCGGCCTTCCAACTGCTTCGATTACACAGTCAACGCCGAGACCTTTAGTATGCTCACGTATCTTACTAACTGCTTCATCCGGATGTAAACCCACGCCGTCGAATAAAGCCGCACTATCACGCCGATGGTCAACCGGGTCGATACAATAAACACGTGAAGCCCCAATCGCTATGGCGGCTTCAGCGGCCATTCTGCCAACCGGCCCTTGACCAATAACGGCCACTGTATCGCCTGAATTTACCCGAGTCATTTTTACACCATAATACCCAGTCGCAAGCGCGTCGGTCAGCAATAACGCCTGTTCGTCTGAGACACCCTCCGGAATTTTGCTTACGGTAATGTCGGCATTATGCGCCTCTAATAGCTCGGCTTGACAACCATTGAGCTCGCTGTCGACGCCATAACAACCCGCATTCGAAACACGTTTGCACAGGTTGATTGCCCCTGCTAAACACGTATCGCATTGACCGCAACCAATGCCAGCAGACATCAGAACTCTATCTCCAACCTGGTGTGAACGAACATCCTTGCCAACCTCGACGATCTCACCGATGCCTTCATGACCAACACAAAAACGCGGCATCGGCTGTGAATAATCGTATGTTGCCAACTGACCGCCGTGGTAAATGTGTAAATCAGACCCACAAATACTGCACGCATTTATCTGGACAATAATATTAGCTTGACTATTGAGCTTTGGGTCTTCAAAGGATTCATAACTGATGTCTCTTTTTCCGTTAAAAACTAGTGCTTTCATCTACGTGTTATCCGAGTCATTTTGTTAAAACCAAAAGTATTTTTCTACCATCATCATTATAGGTTTAAACCCTAGAACGTGGAGTCAAAATTTGAATGGCTGAATTAATTTATTTGTATCTTCATCGATGTGAAATATTTACCAAGATGATTCGTTCTACTATTGTGATGTAGCAAAAGTAGTTCGATGTAAATAATCGCAGCATTTCAAACTAATGGGGCTAACATGACACACTCAGTTCATAACAAATACCAGGCTCGAATCGAGGCTTTGCTAGGGAAAGCGGATATAAAAATTAACAGCGACAGACCCTGGGATTTGCACGTACACAACCCAGATTTATTTGCTCGAATTATAGGCCAGGGTTCGCTTGGGCTAGGCGAATCCTATATGGAAGGCTGGTGGGACTGTGATGAACTCGATGTATTCTTTTACAAGCTACTTGATGCCAACCTCTCCAGCCAAGTCACCACCTTAAGAGATAAACTATTTTATGTTTACGCTCACTTGATCAACCGACAAAAAGGTAAGCGAGCCTTCGAAGTGGGTTCTAGCCACTACGATGTCGGTAATGACTTATATCAACGTATGCTTGATAAGCGCATGATTTATACGTGTGGCTATTGGCAGGACGCCAACGATCTTGACCAGGCTCAGGAACATAAACTTGAACTGGTTTGCAGAAAATTAAAGCTCGAACCAGGCATGCGAGTTTTGGATATCGGATGCGGATGGGGCGGCGCAGCACTTTATATGGCTGAACACTATGATGTAGAGGTCGTCGGTGTTAGCGTTTCTCAAGAACAAGTAAACCTTGCGAATCAAAAGGCCTCCGATCTGCGACAAAATGCGACGTTTAGATTCCAAGATTATCGCGATGTTGACGAACAGTTTGATCGCATATATTCGCTTGGCATGTTTGAACACGTTGGCTTCAAAAACTACGCCGACTATTTTCAAATGGCACATCGTTGCCTGAAACCGCAGGGATTATTTTTGCTACATACGATTGGTCATAGAGTTACCAGCGAACTCGTTGACCCTTGGATCGAGCGTTACATCTTTCCCAATTCAATTTTGCCGTCTGCCGAACTTATTAGTAAGCATAGCTCAGAGCTTTTTAGTATTGAAGACTGGCATAACTTTGGATTAGATTACGTAAAAACGCTGCATGCCTGGCGAGACAATGCAAACGCAGCCTGGGTTGACCTACCCACATATGATACAGAGTTTCAAAGAATGTGGAATTATTACTTGATGTGCGCCGCAGCCGCATTTCGGCTGTACAGGAATCATCTATGGCAAGTAGTATTTTCGAAAGGCGTGCAAACCACCCCATACCGGGCGGTACGTTCCGCAATTTAGAGCTTGATGTATATTAATTCTATTCTAGACAAATGCAGGATCCATTGAAGGGTGCCGTAAGCCTCACTCTGACCAGTTCAATATCGCCATTCATACTGTAGGTATGCACGACCTTAACCGGCCGATCATCGTTGCGACCCCAAACTTCTTCAAATTTAATTGAATTGATTTCACCTGCTTCGTTTCGGGTGCGCGCATTAACAAGGTACTTGCCATTTGATGCGCCGCATTGTGCGTTTTCAACGACCACTTCTACCTTAAATTGATCGTCCTCTTGCCAATAATCCGTTGAAAATTCCACTTCGCATGCCACCGGTTCGACTGGTGCGGGCACGTGAATTGTTTTATTAATGGTCTTGCTGGTCCTGAAGATGATGGCGTTTTCATCGACTACCTTTTCATTTTCTTGGCCTTGTGCCTGTTTGGGCTCGGCCGCAATCGAAATTATCGAGGAGAGACCAAACATAAGAATGACCGCAGAAATGAACTCTTTCATCAAATAGGCGTAATTACTCACTTCCATTTTCATTACCATTATAAAAATCGGCATCGCGATCACTGTTTGCCTCAACTATTACGTAGGCGCGTATTGCTTCTATCTCCTCTTCACTAAATACGTCTTTGTAATTTGGCATTCCCTTGCTTTCTAATGTGCCACCTAATACTACCGATTTAAACGCCTCGGCATTGTTAGTGAAAGGCGAATATCGAAGATTGGGAATTAACCCAGACGAATAGGCCTGATCACCATGGCAGAGTGTGCATGTGTTTGCATAGGCTTTTGCGCCTTTAGCGATGGTTTCATCTGAAACCGCAAGAGGTTTGGGAACAATTCGTGACTCAGTTTCTTTTTGAAGCTCTGGCAACTGGGATTCTCCGCCGAGCTTAAATACCATCAGCCTACCGACGTTAGCACGGCTCCCTGTTGGAAATACGCCGCCAAAACCCAACACATAGGAACCACCCCAGCCCGATGCAACCGCTATATACTGCTCACCATCTAACTCATACGTTATCGGCGCTGCAACAATTCCCGTTTGACTAAAATACTTCCAAACTTGCTCACCCGTTCTTGCATTATAGGCAGCAAAATGAGCATCAGCCGCACCTTGAAATACCAGATCTCCGGCGGTTGATAATACACCTCCATTCCAGGGACCTCCGTGTTCGAATACCCAAGCTGGTTCCTGTTTCACAGGGTCCCAAGCGAGTAAACGTCCTTTCAACATAGACTTGAGCGCTTTAAAGGTTGCTTTGTCAGTCGGCAGCACCGCCGTACCAAATTCGGTGCCAGTATTCCATCGACCTTTTGTATATTGATAATCCGTCTGATCACTGTACACCCAAGGAGCTTCTTGAGCTGGTATGTAGACAAGACCCGTATCGGGACTGTACGACATTGGATGCCAATTATGGGCGCCTAATGGGCCCGGTAATTGCAGACTCGGAGTGTTATCGGAATACCGCGCGGTGTCTGTTTCGACAGGCCTCCCAGATTCTGGATCTATGTGGGTGGCCCAAGTAACCGGAACGAAATTCTTGGCTGAGATAAACTCCCCGGTTTTACGATCTAATACATAGAAAAAACCATTCTTCGGAGCTTGCATAATTACCTCACGCTGCGCACCGTCGATGGTGAGTTCAGCAAGTATCATATGCTGCGTTGCTGTATAGTCCCAGGTTTCACCCGGGGTAGTCTGGTAGTGCCAAACATATTCACCCGTATTTGGTCGAACAGCGACAATCGATGATAAGAAAAGATTGTCTCCACCATCCGGGCTACGAATACTTTGATTCCACGGCGAGCCATTGCCAACTCCAATATAGAGTAAATCTAGCTTTGGATCGTAAGCCATTGAATCCCATGCAGTTCCACCACCACCTGCGGCCCAATATTCGCCCGTCCATGTTTTGGCGGCCATTTCCATAGTTTGATTTTCAAATCCATCGGCTGGGTTCCCCGGTACGGTGTAAAAGCGCCATAGTTGCTCACCCGTTTCAGCCTCGTAAGCAGAGATATATCCGCGCACTCCAAGCTCCGCACCACCATTACCAATTAGCACTTTACCCTTAATGATCCTAGGCGCTCCGGTAATCGTGTAGGGTTTTGATTTATCGATTGTATTGACGTCCCAATTTTTCTTGCCAGTCTTCGCGTTCAACGATATCAGGCGGCCATCAATGGTCGCGGTGAACACCGCATTATCCCAAATCGCCACACCGCGATTCACCACATCACAGCACGCTTTTGCACCTTGCGCTTTATCAACTTCTGGATCGAAGCTCCACACCTTTTCTCCAGTCCTGGCATCGAGCGCATGCACGATATTCCAGGTAGAGGTGACATACATTAGTCCGTCATGCACGATCGGTGTTGCTTCGATCCCACGACTTGTGCCTAAGTCATACGACCAATGTAAGCCTAAACGCGAAACATTGGCTTGATTAATGCGTGCCAGAGGCGAGTAGCGTTGCTCAGAATAGGTTCTGCCATGAGACAGCCATCCAGTTGAGTCGGCTTTTATAATTTTTTCTGCGGTTACTGGATTTAGCGATTCGCTATTCTCAACTGATTGGGTTAAACCTTCCACACTCACCGCCTCAGAGTCAATGGACTGCTGAGTAGAATTATCACAACCGCCAATAAAAAGGGCCACAATAGGTAGAAGCAAATTTAACAAACGCAGATTTTTGACGAGCATTTAGAGCACCATATTCAATTATGTTCTAACTAGTTTAGCCTAGAGTCATTCGCGGTGCATGAGAAAGATATATTCGTGCCTCAGTGCATAGCGATTAGGTGATCGACACCCATTAACGAATAAAGAATATCGAGTTCAATGAGCGTGATTTTTAACCATTTTGTCGACATAACCCGTAGAAGTCATATGTCCAGTAAAAATACATTGTTGCGTTTTAATAAAAAGATCGTTACAGTTTTTATTAGTCACATGTCAGATTTAGCTGATGTAAGTGAGTAGATTCAGCGCTGACCTTTCGAGATTTGTTCAAGTTTGAACAAACGATTGTTAACGTAATGAGGGAATCCTTCGGTTGAATCAAGCTACGATAAATCAGGCAACAAATCTGGAGCTTTGGCCTCTCGTGGTTTATTTCGTGGCCGTCATCGTACTAGTCCTTACTATGCTGGGCCTTTCTTGGCTGTTAGGCGAGCATCGTGCCAATGCCGCTACCAATGATGCATTCGAATCAGGTGTGGTGTCCGTCGGTAACGCACAAGGACGTATCTCAGTTGATTTCTATTTGATCGCGATCTTTTTCGTGATCTTTGACTTAGAGACCGTATTTATTTTTGCTTGGGCCATCGCTTTTTTTGAACTGGGATGGCAAGGCTATTTTGCAATTCTTGTATTTGTTGCGGTATTGGTTGTAGCGTTAGTCTATGAATGGCGCTCAGGGGCGCTGGATTGGGGTATCAAGGCAAGATCCGATTCTATCGGCCGCCCTGCTCTCGAGCTAACGCCCGCTGTGGTTAATGATAACGAGGGCGATCATTGATGGAATGGAATCTAACTCGCCCAGAAGAATCAACGTCTGCACAGACAGATGAAATGATTGAAGAGCAAGTTAAACGCAACGTGATGTTCGCCAATCTTGACGATTTAATAGCGTGGGGCAGAGCGCACTCTCTCTGGCCATTTAACTTTGGCTTATCGTGCTGTTATGTTGAGATGGCAACGTCGTTTACTTCGCGTCACGACATCGCACGTTTCGGCTCAGAAGTGATTCGAGCAACACCACGGCAAGCCGACTTAATGGTTATCTCTGGCACCGTTTTTAGAAAAATGGCTCCTGTGGTACAGCGACTTTACGACCAATTGCTAGAACCCAAATGGATTATTTCAATGGGTTCGTGCGCCAATTCAGGGGGAATGTACGATATATACAGCGTGGTGCAAGGCGTCGACAAGTTTATCCCTGTTGACGTATATGTGCCTGGTTGCCCTCCTCGCCCAGAAGCCTTAATGCAAGGCTTAATGATGTTACAGGAGTCGATAAAACAAGAACAACGGCCATTGAGCTGGGTTGTTGGTGATCAAGGGGTAATTAAACCTCAAATGCCTAGCCAACGAGACCGTCTACAACAAG
Source organism: Arenicella sp. (assembly GCA_965230315.1). Classification (GTDB taxonomy): domain Bacteria; phylum Pseudomonadota; class Gammaproteobacteria; order Arenicellales; family Arenicellaceae; genus Arenicella. The sequence goes on along the minus strand of CBDDKT010000002.1, from coordinate 429,003 downwards.
AACGCAATGCGGCGACCAAGTATCGACCGCCAACCGAAGTATGAGGAAAGCTGTACCCACTATTTAAGTAGCAACCAACACAATTAGGATTTCTATGCTGGCAGTTGAACAAACTACAGGTCTGACCGTTGTAGCTAAGCTTTTTGAAAAGTTTGGCGCGGAGTCCTTTGATGTTCAACAAACCGCCGATGACATTCCAACCCTTTGGTTGCAAGCGGACAATCTGCATTCGGTTCTGTCATTTTTAAAACCAGACTATCCAATGCTGTATGATTTGTTCGGCATTGACGAACGGCACCGAGACCATCGGCAAGGTCAACCCGACTCAGAGTTCACGGTTGTTTATCATCTTCTTTCCTTAGCGCAAAATTCAGACATTCGCATAAAGTTAGCGGCTGATCTCGATAATGCCGTGCCGAGCATCACACCCTTATGGGCCAATGCTAATTGGTACGAACGTGAAGCTTGGGACATGTTTGGCATCCGCTTCACAGGACACCCCAATCTATATCGAATTTTATTGCCGCCGACATGGGAAGGACACGCGCTTCGCAAAGATCATCCTGCTCGCGCCACTGAGATGGAGCCATTTAGCCTAAATGAGACCAAGCAAGCGGAAGAACAAGAAGCGTTGAGATTTCGTCCAGAAGAATGGGGAATGCAAAAAAGCAAGGATGGTACCGAGTACATGTTTTTAAACTTGGGACCGAATCATCCAAGTGTACACGGAGTATTCCGCATTGCTTTGCAACTCGATGGCGAGGTCGTCGTCGATGCCGTGCCGGATATTGGCTACCATCACCGCGGTGCGGAGAAAATGGGTGAACGCCAGTCTTGGCCGTCGTATATGCCATACACCGATCGCATCGATTATCTTGGCGGGGTGATGAACAACTTGCCGTATTGCCTGTCTGTTGAAAAACTGGCGGGGATCGAGGTGCCTGAAAGAGCAAAAGTGATTCGCATTATGCTGGCTGAGCTATTCCGAATTTCAAGTCATCTGGTCTTCTATGGCACCTTCGTTCAAGACATTGGTCAAATGTCACCGGTTTTTTATATGTTTGCTGATCGCGAACGTCTGTTTGGCATCATCGAAGCGATTACCGGTGGCCGTATGCATCCTGCCTGGTTTCGTATCGGCGGTGTTGCCGCGGATTTACCGAATGGTTGGGACACTTTGGTGAGAGACTTTATCGACTCAATGCCGGCTCGTCTCGATCATTACGACAAAATGGCGATGCAAAACAGCATTCTAAAAAAACGCACGATTGGTATTGGCAAATATTCTTCAGCAGAAGCAATTGAATGGGGGGTGACTGGCCCTAATTTGCGTGCCACTGGGGTTAACTGGGATCTGCGTAAACAACGACCCTACGCCGGTTATGAGCAATTTGAATTCGATGTACCGGTAGCGCACAACGGCGACTGTTACGACCGAGCCGTGGTGCGCGTAGAAGAAATTCGTCAAAGCCTCAAAATTGTTCGGCAGTGTTTAGACAATATGCCTGAGGGCCCGTACAAGTCTGATCACAGACTTACCTCACCACCACCAAAAGAAAACACCATGCATGATATCGAAACCTTGATTCATCATTTTCTTCACAGTAGTTGGGGGCCAGCGATTCCTGCGAGTGAAGCTTGCGTGCCAATTGAGGCGACAAAAGGTTTAAACAGCTACCACTTGATTAGTGACGGAGGAACAACGTCATATCGAACCCGTATCAGAACACCCTCTTTCGCCCATTTACAGCAAATACCATTAATCAGTCGAGGCTTAATGATCCCTAACTTGATTGCGATTATCGCCAGTATCGATTTTGTCATGGCAGATGTAGACAGATAAGCAATAGTTATGAGTCAAAGCGTAAAAAATAAATCTAATATACCTGAATCTCGGGTAGTGGACCCGGTGTTAACAGAGCCTGAAATAACCGAGATTGATCATGAAATATCTCACGCTCCATACCGCTCCGCTGTGGCCATTGACGCTCTGAAGATTGTACAAAAACATCATGGTTGGGTATCTGATGAAAGCTTGTCGGCTTTAGCAGACTATTTGGATATGTCGGATGCTGAGCTCGATGGCATAGCAACCTTTTACAGTTTAATTTACCGTAAACCCGTTGGTAATGAAGTTATTTCACTTTGCGATAGCGTGACCTGTTGGATAAAAGGTTATAAACAGCTCGAACAACACATCAGTCAACAGCTTGGTGTTGGCTTAGGTGAAACCACCAGCGACAATCGCTACACTTTTCTGCCTGCACCGTGCCTGGGTGCATGTGATCGAGCACCAGTCATGATGGTCGGTGATGAAACCCATCTAGACCTAACAGAAGACAAAATCGATCAGATACTCGTCACTCATAATATCGATACTCAGAATACCGACACTAAGGGAGGTGCCTAGTAATGCCTTCTAACTTGCCTCTTACTCAGAATATCAATGAATCACGTGATGCCGTTTCGTTAGAGGCCTATGAGGCAAATCATGGTTACCAAGCGGTTCGCAAAGCAGTTCAGGAAATGTCGCCTGCCGAATGCCTCGATGTTGTAAAGGAGTCGGGGTTACGTGGACGCGGCGGTGCGGGTTTTCCTACGGGCATGAAGTGGAGTTTTGTGCCGATGGATAACGTGTCAGAAGGCCACAAATACTTGATTTGTAACGCTGACGAAATGGAGCCAGGCACCTTTAAAGATCGGCTTTTAATGGAGTGTGATCCTCATCAACTCATCGAAGGGATGATTTTGTCAGCGTGGACCATTCAAGCCGATGTTGCTTATATATTTATTCGTCATGAATATCACCTCGCATCAAGACTATTGCAGGAAGCGATCGATGCTTGTTATCAAAGAGGCTACCTCGGCAACGATATTCTTGGCAGCGGATTCAAGCTCGACATGTATGTTCACAGCAGCGCCGGTCGTTATATTTGCGGCGAAGAAACCGCGTTAATTTCATCACTCGAAGGTAAACGGGCCAACCCAAGAGCGAAACCACCCTTCCCTCAAATCAGTGGCTTATGGGGTCGGCCAACAATCGTCAACAATGTAGAAACGCTCTGTAACATTACGCACATAATTCGTCACGGTGCTGAATGGTACAAGACACTAGGCATTGGCCAAGACCATGGAACCAAATTGTTTGGTGTAAGCGGCCGTGTTAAGAGGCCTGGGTGTTGGGAACTACCTATGGGCACTCCAATAAGAGAATTGATTGAAGAGCACGCCGGGGGTATGGAAGACGGCTACAAACTAAGAGGCTTTTTACCTGGAGGAGCATCGACAGACTTTTTAGTAGAAGAGCACCTCGATTTAGCCATGGATTACGACGTAATAGGCAAAGCTGGCAGTCGTCTGGGCACCGGAACCATGATAATTCTCGACGATAAGACTTGCCCAGTTGGCATGACCAAGAATCTTATCGAGTTTTTTGCACAAGAATCATGTGGTTTTTGCACGCCTTGTCGAGATGGCTTACCTTGGTCCGCGCAAGTGCTGGACGATTTAATTAATGGCAATGGCATACCTGCAGACTTAACCACTTTAAAAAATCAAGTAAGTTTTATCGGAGCGATTGGCAATACGCACTGTGCCTTAGCACCTGGAGCAATGGAACCTCTGGCCAGCGCGATGAAGTACTTTGCCGAAGACTTTGAAGCTTATGCACACGGTAAAGCCGGCCCTAATTGCCAACCCAAGCACACGGCTAGCAGGGAGGCTCTTTAACATGCCAACAATATACATCGATGATAAAGCCTATGAAGTGCCTGAAGGCGACAATGTATTACAAGCGTGTCTGAGTGCAGGTATCGATTTACCTTATTTTTGTTGGCACCCTGAAATGGGATCGATTGGGGCCTGCAGACAATGCGCCTTAGTCCAATTTCGCGATGCTGACGACGAGCATGGACGAATTGTTATGGGTTGTATGACACCTGTTTCAGACGGAGCTCGGTTTTCAATGGATGGAATGAAAGCCAGTCAATTTCGCAAAAACGTAGTCGAATCACTCATGCTAAACCATCCGCATGATTGCCCGGTGTGTGCAGAAGGTGGCGAATGTCATCTACAAGATATGACGGTCATGGTTGGTCACCGGAATCGCCGCTATCGTGGAAAGAAAAACACGCATAAAAACCAGTACCTCGGCCCGCTTATTAATCATGAAATGAATCGATGCATAAGTTGTTATCGATGCACACGTTACTATAACGACTACGCTGGCGGCACCGATTTGTCCGCGCAAGGTGCGCATGATCATGTGTATTTTGGCCGGCAACAAGACGGTATTCTGGAAAGTGAATTCGCTGGGAATCTTGTGGAAGTCTGCCCTACGGGTGTGTTCACCGATAAACCGCTTGTTAACGACTATACCCGCAAGTGGGATATGCAATCAGCACCCTCTATTTGCAATGGGTGTGCACTCGGCTGCAATACCATCCCGGGCGAACGCTATGGCAAACTAAAGCGTATTCATAATCGTTTTAATAACCAGGTCAATGGCTATTTTCTGTGCGATCGTGGACGATACGGGGGTGACTTCGTGAACGACGAAACACGTGCGCGCTTTGCTGGCTTGCGCGGTGATGACGGTAGATATAATGCTGTTAGCAATGACCACGCCATCTCACTGCTCACCGATTGGTGTATTGATAAAACTAGCATTGCGGCCATTGGCTCACCAAGAGCATCGCTTGAAACGAACTACCTATTGAAGAAAATTGTTGGTAGCAACAATTTTCATCCCGGCATGGCTGACCATGAAAACGAGTTGGTCGGCGAAATCGCATCAATCATGCAAAGCAATTCCGTTAATACACCGTCACTGCGACAAGTTGAGACGGCGGACGCCACGCTTATTCTGGGTGAAGATGTGACCAATACTGCGCCACGATTGGCTTTGGCTTTGCGCCAATCGGTTCGTACTCTCGCAAAAAAAATGGCTCGCGACATGAAGATCGCGGATTGGCAAGATGAAGCCGTAAGGGTGCTCGCTCAAGATCGGTTAAGCCCGTTACATATAATATCAATGGCCGATACACGCCTCAACGATGTCGCCAAACAAAACGCAGTCAGAAACCCTGATGATATTGCACGGCTAGGTTTCGCCATAGCGGCCGAAATCGATCCATCGTTCACGCCAGTTGAAGGCTTGAACACGGATGACAAGCAATTAGCAACAACGATCGCGGCCGACCTTAAGGCGGCAGATACGCCTTTGATTATTTCCGGCACAGGGGCACAGAATAAAGCTATTGTACAGGCCGCCGCCTCGATTAATATGGCGTTGAATAATCCTGCCAGCATGCTTAGCTATTGCTTAAACGAAGTAAATAGCCTGGGTGTTTCGTTAATGCAAGACGGGGCAGAAATATCGCTAGACAAACTTTGTAAACGTGTCGGTGATGGCACACTCAAAACACTAATCATTGCTGAAAACGATGTATTCCGACGCGCTCCAAATGCGCAGGTTAGCGAGCTCTTAACGACGGTAGAGCATCTGGTTGTTCTGGATTGTGTTGATACCCCCACGTTGAATCAATCAAACTTGGCATTACCTACCTCATCATTCGCTGAAGCTCAAGGCACATTGGTGAGCAGCGAAGCAAGAGCTCAGCGATTTTATCCCGTCTTTAAACCAATTGAGCAACGACAATCAGCATGGAGATGGTTGCGGCAGCTAGGACAATCGATTGGCGTGAGTGGTTTTGAATCCTTGCTGACGTTTGATGACGTCACCAGAGCGTGCGCTGCCGATCATACAGTTCTGGCGGGCATTATAGACGCCAGTCCGTCGAGTAGCTTTCGTGATAGAGGTGCAAAAGTGGCTCGCCAGACTCACCGTTACAGCGGGCGTACCGCGATGCTCGCTGATATTTCTGTGCACGAACCCAAACAACCGGTCGACGAAGATACGCCCTTTTCGTATTCAATGGAAGGAGTCAACGGTAAACAGCCCGGCGCTCTGATTCCCTTTGTATGGTCTCCTGGTTGGAACTCGAACCAATCAATTCATAAATTTCAAAGTGAAGCTGGTGGGACATTAAAAGGTGGCACACCTGGCAAGCGGCTTTTCGAAACTCGCTCTAGCGAACTCGACACCAGTCACTATGCGATACCTCCAGCGTTTGAAGCTTCACAAGATGAATGGCAAGTTTTGCCGCTCTATCGCATGTTCGGTAGTGACGAATTAAGTGCACGATCTCCAGCGATATGTGAACTAACGTCTGAGCCCTTTTTAGAGATTTGCGAGCGAGATGCACAGCGACTTGAAGTCGAAGATGGTGATGGCCTAAGGCTATTACTGCCAGATGGCGAACAGTCTCTCAAAGTCATAATTAACAACTCCATACCATCGGGTTGCATCGGATATGGTGCTGGCTTGCCAGGCGCAAAATGGGTTGCACCTAATACTATGGCGAGCGTGAAAAAAGACCTAAATTGGTCAAACTTCGAGAAGGCCGTCAACGCTGCCCAACAAGGTGATTCGAATGTCTGATTTTTGGATAGTCATATTTTCGATATCTGTGATGCTGGGTGCGGTTGGCGGTGCTGCCGTTGCAACTTGGTTCGAAAGGAGATTGCTTGGCTGGTGGCAAGATCGTTATGGACCAAATCGCATCGGCCCTTTTGGCATTGGTCAAGTCGCCGCCGATATGATCAAACTTCTAACCAAACACGATTGGGTGCCACCCTTTGCAGACAAATGGGTGTTTATTTTCGCTCCCACCGCGATCGTCCTTGCCATGTTGCTCGGTTTTGCTGTGGTTCCATTCGGGCCAGGACTTCAAATCATTGACGTCAATATCGGCCTGTTGTTTTTCCTCGGCATGACCTCCCTGGCGGTCTACAGCGTATTACTTGGCGGTCTCGCATCAAATAACAAATATGCCTTACTGGGCGGGCTTAGATCGGCAGCTCAAATGGTCAGCTATGAAGTCTTTATGGGGTTGTCGTTAATGGGTGTGGTAATGCTGACCGGTAGCTTTAGTATGGTCGATATTGTTGAAGCTCAGCGCGATGGTTGGTATGCGGTTTCTCAATTTTTAGGTTTATTCGTCTTTATCATTGCTGCCATCGCTGAGAGCCATCGTCTGCCATTCGATTTACCAGAAGCGGAACATGAGCTCACTGCCGGCTTTCATACCGAATACAGTGGGATGAAGTTCGCCATGTTTATGCTCGGTGAATACTTAGGTTTGATCCTAATTTCCTGCATGATCACCACTTTGTTTCTCGGCGGTTGGCTGGCGCCGTTTTCGCTGACTATTATCCCACCAATCGTGTGGTTTTCATTGAAAACCTTTCTTGTGATTTGCTTCTTTATTTTACTGCGTTGCGCAATTCCTCGGCCTCGATATGACCAACTCATGTCTCTCGGATGGAAAGTTATGTTGCCAATTACGCTTATCAATTTAGTCGTTACTGGTGCGGTAGCACTCTGGATAGCGGGAGCTTAGTTATGCGCGATTTATTTGAATCATTAACCAGCCAGCTACGAACCATGTGGCGCATTTTGCTGCACAGTTTCACCAAGGCTGAAACCGTGCAGTATCCGGAAGAAAAACCCTATTTAGCACCGCGATATCGTGGTCGTATCGTGCTGACTCAAGATCCCGATGGAGACGAGCGCTGTGTGGCTTGCAATCTATGTGCCGCTGCCTGCCCGCCCGATTGCATTTCGCTTCAACAAGCTACCCGCGAAGATGGTCGTTGGTACCCCGAATTTTTTCGTATTAATTTCTCGCGCTGTATCATGTGCGGCTTATGCGAAGAAGCCTGCCCTACCAATGCAATTCAATTAATACCTGACTTTGAAATGTGTGAATACCAACGCGAAAGCATGGTTTATGAAAAAGAACATCTACAAATCGAAGGGCCAGGCAAATACCACGACTACAATTTTTATCGGGTTGCGGGCATGGAAATAGAGGGCAAGAAAAAAGGCGAAGCCGAAAACGAAGCACCGCCGATTGACGTAAGGAGTTTACTGCCATAATGGAACTAATACTCTTCTATATCGCCTCAGCCGTCGCACTATTAGCAACGATTTTTGCGTTAACCCGCAGTAATGCCGCGCACGCTCTGATTTACCTAATTGTTTCCTTGCTCGCCGTCGCTGTCATTTTCTTTTTATTGGGGGCTCCATTCGCGGCCGCACTTGAAATCGTTATTTACGCAGGTGCCATTATGGTGCTGTTCGTATTTGTGATAATGATGCTCAATCTCGGCGAAGAAGGCGATGAACGTGAACGCCAGCGAATGCATCCTGCCGTTTGGATTGGGCCTTCCATTCTTTCGACCATTTTATTAGCTGAAATGCTGCTGGTGATCGTTAAGGTTGACGGACTGGAAACGGGCGCGTTGATTGGTGCCAAACAAGTAGGCCTCACTCTTTTTGGGCCCTACGTGTTAGCAGTCGAAATAGCCTCAATGTTGCTATTAGCGGGGCTCGTTGGCGCTTATCATGTCGGTAGACGTTTTCGATTAAGTGAGCCCACCGATGAAAGCGCACCGAAGGAGGAAGAATCTTAATGGAAGGCTTAGCAATCCCTCTAAATCACGTTCTGATTGTCGCCACCTTGCTATTCATAACGGGTTTGGCTGGGCTAATGTTTCGCCGCAACATTATATTCATTTTGATGGCACTCGAAGTCATGCTGAATTCGGCGGCGTTGGCGTTTGTCGCAGCAGGTACCGCTTGGCAACAAGCCGATGGTCAAGTTATTTTTATGTTGATTCTGGCCGTTGCCGCGGCTGAAGTGTCCGTCGGCTTAGGCTTGGTGTTACAAATACAGCGTCGCTTTAGAACGCTCGATATGGATCAGGCAAAGAGGTTACACAGCTAATGTTGAATAACGTCTGGTTAGTCCCCCTGCTTCCGTTTCTGAGTTCAGTATTACTCATATTAACCGCTGGCCGACTTCCACGCAGACTTATTGCAATATTGGGCGCCGGTTCGGTTGGGCTCGCAGCCATAGTCGTACTGGTCATAGGTTTGCAATTCATGCAATCGCAGGCACCTTATTCGATTCATCTATGGACATGGATGAACGTTGGTGATTTTTCGCCTGGCTTTTCATTTTACATCGATCAACTAACACTAGTAATGATGTCAATTATTACGGGTGTCGGTTTCCTAATTCACCTCTACTCAACAGAGTTCATGGAAGACGACAGCGACTACAGCCGCTATTTCGCCTATATGAATATGTTTGTCGCCGCGATGCTAATTCTCGTGTTAGCCGACAATTTGTTATTGTTGTATTTAGGGTGGGAAGGCGTTGGTGTTTGTAGCTATCTATTGGTCGGTTTCTGGTATAAAGACCCTGCTAACGGTGCGGCATCACGTAAGGCGTTTGTGGTGACTCGAATCGGTGATACAGCAATGGCATTGGGCTTGTTTTTATTGTTTACCGAGTTGAGAACGCTAGAAATACAGCCAATGCTGGAGGCTGCTGATCAAACCTGGAGCATTGGAGACACTATTCCAGCCATCGCTGCACTATTGTTACTTGGCGGTGCCGTTGGCAAATCGGCTCAACTACCCTTACACACATGGTTGCCTGACGCTATGGCAGGACCAACACCGGTTAGTGCGTTAATCCACGCAGCAACCATGGTGACAGCTGGCGTGTATTTAATCGCGCGTACACATGGCCTGTTTTTGCTCGCTCCAGACGTCATGATCTTGGTCGCAATCGTCGGATTGGTCACGCTGCTACTTGCTGCGTTTACCGCTTTGAATCAAACCGATATTAAGCGCATACTCGCCTACTCCACCATCAGCCAAATTGGTTACATGTTTCTTGCGCTGGGCGTTGGCGCATGGAGTGCCGGTATCTTCCATTTGATGACTCACGCCTTCTTTAAAGCGCTTCTATTCTTGGCGGCTGGTGCAGTAATTCATTGCCTGCACCACGAGCATAATATCTTTAAGATGGGCGGCCTAAGGCGCAAATTACCGGTCGTATTTTGGAGCTTTCTTATCGGTTCGGCGGCGCTGGCCGCACTCCCGTTCACATCAGGATTCTTTAGTAAAGACCAAATCCTTCTTACCGCATTTGACTTGCACACGACCTCCTCAGTATTCATTGCAAATATTGGACCATGGCTATGGCTTGGAGGATTGCTGGGCGCACTGCTAACCGCAATCTACAGTTTTCGTCTTGTGTTTATCGTATTTTTTGGAGAATCAAACACTGAACCCGATAAACAACCAGGCTGGCGCATGGCTGGGCCACTCGCACTACTCTGTGTGTTATCAATGATTGGCGGATGGTTTGCTCTGCCACTTGCAAGCGTGTTTCCACCCTCTGTTGAACACTCAATAAATCACTTAGTAGAAGGTATATCGATCGCAATACCGCTTGTAGGCTTAGCGATTGCGTGGCTAGTTTTTTACAAACGATCCGTCGGTATTTCTGTCTTTAGTAATTCCTCTGGAGGTGAAAAACTTCTCAGTTTTTGGAAAGGCGGTTGGGGAATGGATACGCTTTATAATACCGTATTCGTATCGCCTTATATGATGGTCTCAACTGCTTTGCGTAGTGAATGGTTGGACAAAATCTATCATGGCGTAGTCGCTATTTGCGTCAGCTTACATCAACTGTTTAGTTGGTCGCAGACCGGGAAGATGCGTTGGTATATTAGCAGCATGGTGTTTGGCTTAATTATCCTGGTGTCGATAATGGGGTGGGCCAAGTAATGCTACTACCTATTTTAATAATAATTCTTCTGTTAGGTGGCGCTTTGTGCTGGTGGTCTGAACGCGTTGGTAGTACAGCACCCCGATTGATTGCGCTACTGATTGTTCTGGTTGATCTTTCTTACCTACTCATCGCAGTTTCAGGCTTATCAGGCGCATCAATTTCATTTAACCCAGCCAGCGCAATTGCCTCAAACTGGCTTATAAGCTATCAACTTGAGTGGATACCACGATTTGGAATTAGCCTGCACTTAGCGATGGATGGCTTAAGCTTAACTTTGGTTGCATTGACATTGATTTTAGGGGCAATCGCGATTGTATCGTCTTGGGACGAGACGAATACCCGGCAGGGCTTTTTCCAGGCCAACATTCTTTGGACACTTGCCGGTGTTATCGGCGTGTTTCTTGCCATGGACTTGTTTCTGTTTTTCTTATTCTGGGAAGTCATGCTGGTACCTATGTATCTGCTCATAGCCATTTGGGGACATGAAGGAAAGGCCTACGCATCGATGAAGTTCTTCATTTTCACCCAGCTTAGTGGCTTACTCATGTTAGTCGCCATTTTAGTATTGGCGAAACTGCATCAGGGCGCGACGGGTGTTTACAGTTTTAACTACTTCGAACTTCTCGACCTATCCATCAACAGCGGTACAGCGTATTGGCTGATGCTCGGCTTTTTTATCGCTTTTGTGGTAAAGCTACCTGGCTTCCCTTTTCATACCTGGTTACCAGACGCACATACACAGGCACCTACCGCGGGCAGCGTACTACTCGCGGGCATACTATTGAAAACGGGTGCCTATGGTTTAATTCGTTTCACAGTACCGTTATTCCCCAATGCATCTCTCGAATTTGCGCCGATCGCAATAGCACTAGGCGTGGCCGGAATTATCTATGGCGCGGTACTAGCCTTTGCTCAGATAGATTTTAAACGCTTAGTTGCATACAGTAGTGTGAGCCACATGGGCTTTGTATTACTTGGTGTATTTGCGTGGAATACCCTGGCACTGCAAGGAGCAGTTATGCAAATGGTTGCACACGGCTTCAGCACTGCCGCCCTATTTATGATCGCGGGTGCACTGCAACAACGTCTGCATACACGAGATATGAATAAAATGGGAGGCCTTTGGCACACCATGCCACGTATGGGAGCAGTCGCTTTATTCTTCGCCTTAGCCTCGCTTGGCCTTCCGGGTTTAGGCAACTTTGTGGCAGAATTTTTAGTACTTGTTGGCTTATTCGAAGTTAGCCCATGGATGACGGCTGCCGCCGCGCTCGGCTTAATAACTGCGGCGATTTATTCATTGATTATGATGCAAAAAGCCTTTTATGGTGCACCCTCAGCCGAGCTGCAGGTCCCTGATTTCGGATTACTCGATATGACGGCAATGGCGGTGATGATTATCGGTCTAATCGTCTTAGGATTATATCCACAACCCGTGTTCGACTTGGTTCAGCCGGTGGTTGACGCGCTATTGATAGACACGTTGGGGGCGACTTCTAAATGATGGATATGGCTGCATTTGAGATTGGATTGGTCGCCGCACTAGCACCGGTCGTCCTGTCTGTCGGGGCTCTAATAATGATGATACAAATAGCGTTTTGGCGACACGCCATTACGTCGTGGTTAATCTGTTGTGTAAGCCTGATTGCATCCATCGTGGCATTATATTTCTCCTCGCAGCTTGTACCACAGTCAGTATCGTCGATTTTGGTAATAGACAGCTATAGCGTGTTTTTCAGCTTACTCATTCTATTCGCCACACTCATCACCACCCTGCTCGCAAAAGATTACTTGGAAGAGCGTCAAGGTGAAAATGAAGAGTTTTATTTGCTGTTAATGCTGTCGGCACTCGGCGGTTTGGTTCTTGTCTCGTCTACGCACCTCGCGTCATTCCTGCTTGGACTAGAGTTACTTGGCGTGGCGCTTTACGCTTTAATCGCTTACCCCGAGCGCGGTCATCTGCCATTAGAAGCCGCAATTAAATACTTGGTTCTCTCAGGTGCCGCGTCGGCAATTCTGCTCTTTGGCTTTGCACTTATTTACGCCGCCTTAGGAACCCTTTCATTTGGAGGAATTGGCGAGCAACTTAGCCAAGACATCATGGCCGATCGACAATTATTGGTTCTTATCGGCAGTGCGATGGTATTCGCCGGGATCTGTTTCAAACTATCTTTAGTGCCATTTCATATGTGGACACCTGATGTCTATGAAGGAGCGCCAGCGCCGGTAACCGGTTTTCTCGCGACTGTATCAAAAGGAGCGATCTTTGCCGCACTGATGAGATTATTCATCGATGCTGAGCTACACCAGTTTACAAGCCTTTTGCTGTCAATATCTCTGGTGGCAGCGGCGTCGATGATCGTTGGAAACCTCTTGGCCCTAAAACAGAATAGTTTAAAACGCTTATTGGCCTATTCCTCCATTGCGCACATCGGTTACTTGTTGATCACAGTCGTTGTTTACAGCTCACTGCAACAAACCAAGCTTGCAGTTGAAGCCGCTAGTTTCTATTTGACCGCCTATATTGTAACGTCGCTAGCCGCCTTTGCTGTTTTAAGTCTTCTGTCATCACACAACACTAATCGAGGAAACATTGAGGTTGATGTTGACGGCATAGAATCAGTTCGCGGTTTGTTTTGGAGTCATCCATTGCTCGCATTGGTGTTTACCATATCCTTATTATCACTCGCGGGTATACCGCTAACCGTCGGCTTTATCGGCAAATTTTATCTGTTTACCGTCGGTATCAAGGGAGCACTTTGGATTTTAATCTCCACCTTAGTAATCGGCAGTGGAATTGGTATTTACTACTATTTGAGAATCATTTTTAAAATGACAGAACCGGTCGACTCCAATTCCACGACTGTGTCGAATATGTCTGTTATGGCAAAAATCACGGTATGCTTACTCATTATTATGATGTTAGCTTTGGGTGTATTACCACAGCCACTAATAGATCAAATAGGCAATCTTTACTAACATATACTTAGGAGTTCATGATGTTACGATCAGTTGATATGCAAGACTACATGTTGAGCAACCCCGTTAAAATCAAAGCAGACACCGATGTCTTTGAAGCCATTCATCAAATTTTGATCTACAAGGTCTCCGGGCTTTGTGTGGTAGATGATAATGACATATTGATCGGTGTATTATCTGAGATGGACTGTCTGCGTGCGATATTAAGCGCGGTGTATAACGATTCTCCCGCCGCAGGAGTCGCCTCTGAGTTTATGACCAAGGAAGTCATTAGTGTCGCGTTACATGACAACATAGTCGACGTTGCTAATGACATGCTTAAACAAAAACACCGACGTCGCCCTGTGATCGATGATAATGGACGCTTAGTTGGCCAAGTTACTTGCCGTCAGTTATTAAGAGGTGTGAAAGAATTTGTTACGCCCGAAGACCCCAGCGAGCACTGATATCCTGCTTAGTTGAGACGATTTAAACCGCGGTCCTTATTCTCAATATCTTGATATTCAAAAACGCAAATAAAAGCGCAACGACTGGATTTATTATATTAAAGAAACAGTATGGTAAATAAGCAATGGTTGCGACGGCCAGAGTCCCCGCCATGTACACACCACATCCGTTCCAGGGAATTAACGGCGAGGTAAGCGTACCAGCGTCTTCCAGCGCTCGCGAAAGATTAACATTGTCTAACTGGTGCTTTTCAAACTCAGATCTCCACATCTGGCCTGGTAACACCAAGGACATATACTGATCGCCCGTTAGTACATTGACACCAAGGCAGGTTGCCATGGTTGACGAAATGAGCGACGTGCTTGAGCGCACCAGCTTTACCATAGCTTTCATTAACACATCGATAAAGCCAATTCGTTCAAGAACGCCTGCCATCATCATAGATGCAATAACCAACCAAACCATATTAACCATAGACGCCATTCCCCCTCGAGATAACAGGTTATTAACGCTGTTATTCTCGGTTTTTATTGAGAACCCATCGAATAATACAGTCCAAAATGCTCTGATCAAGACAACAACGCTGTCATCACCCGCAAAACGCAGTAATGTTTGGTACTGAAATATGAGTGCGAACACGCACGCCAATAATGAGGCCCCCATAATGGCTAAAAAAGCCGGTGTTTTCCTTACCGCTAGCCAAAGCAGCAACACAACGGGAACTAAGTTGATAACTGAGATAGAAAAATACTGATCTAAGGTTTGCGTAAAAGCATCAATACTCGCTTGGCTGCCTTCGGTGATAGGAACCCGTAAACCGATAAACAAAAATAACATAACGGCGGCTGTAAAACTCGGGATAGAAACCCATGCCATATGCCGAATATGCTCAAATAAATCACTGCCCGCGATTGAAGGTGCCAGGTTTGTCGTTTCAGATAGAGGCGACATCTTATCACCAAAATATGCGCCTGAAATAATTGCGCCCGCCGTGATTTCAGACGATAGCGAAAAACCATATGAGACGCCAATTAAGGCAACACCAATAGTCGCTGCTGTGGTCCATGAGCTTCCTATACAAATCGACACCAGCGCACAAATCAGACAGGTTAATGGGTAGAAGTAAGTTGGTGACAGAATCTTCAAACCATAGAACAGCAGACTCGGCGCTGCGCCAGACAACATAAAACTGCCGATCAGAGCCCCAATTGATAGAAAAATTAATATCGGCCCGGTTGTTTTTGCGGAAGAATGGATAATGCTCTGCTCCATTTCAGCCCAGCTAATACCATTTTTCAAGCCGATTAAGGCGCAGAAAAAACCGATAGCCATCATGGCTACTTGAGTCGCGCCCGACAAGGAATCACTGCCAAACATCCAGATCACCCCACCCATCAAACCCAATAAGATAATCGCGACCAAAAAGGCATCAAAATGACTCAATGACCGATCAATCTGGTGTTGTCTGTCTAACTCGATTTACCTACCCTCTAATGCGTATCCGAATGTTTAGTTGTCTCTGATAATTTCTCGAGCAGCGTTATGCCCTGGGGCACCAGTAACACCACCACCTGGATGAGTACCAGCGCCGCACATATACAAACCTTTGATTGGCGAACGATAATTGCCATGCCCCAATAATGGTCGAGCGCTGAACATCTGATCTAGGCTCATGTTTCCATGCATAATGTCACCATTAGTAAGCCCGAACACTCGTTCAAGATCAAGCGGGCTCAGCACTTGTCTACCAAGCACAGATTTTTTAAAACCTGGAGCAAATTTCTCTACTTGCTCGATAATCAAATCAGCCGCTGCATCACGATGTTCATCCCAATCAATATTCGGGTCAAACTGTTGACAGAATAGACTGGCTACGTGTTTGCCCTCTGGCGCCAAGCTGTCGTCGAGGGTGGACGGAATTAACATTTCGACTATCGGTGCTTTCGACCAACCAAACTCTTTAGAGTCACGGAATGCCTGATCAATGTACTCGGAAGTCGCACCAATAATAATCCCGCCAGTTAGGTGAGCTGGAGTGGCACGAGGTTGTTTTTCTAAGCAGGTGAACTTTGGCAATTCGCTGAGGGCCACATTCATACGAAACGTGCCTGACGAATTTTTATAGTGCTTCATTCTGCGCGCAAAATCTTCAGGCAGTTCATTCGAATCAACTAATTGGTTATAGAGTAGCGCAGGGTTAAGATTAGAAATAACATTCTTCGCTTCGACGGTTTCGCCACTTTCTAACTCTACGCCATAAGCGCGGCCAGCTCGAACCAAGACCTTACTAACAGTCACGTCTGTTTCTATCTCAACACCTTTGTCAAGCGCCGAACTAGCCATTGCCTGAGTAATAGCGCCCATACCACCGATTGCATGACCCCAAACACCATGTTTTCCGTTAATTTCTCCAAAAGCATGATGCATCAACACATACGCTGATCCCGGTGTGTTGGTATCTGCGTAATTGCCGACAATGCCGTCAAATGCGAATGCCCCCTTGACGTACTCGTTTTCAAAATATAAATCCAGAAAATCAGACACGCTCTTGGTGAAAATATCGAGCACAATACGCTCATTTTCAAGCGGCAATTTACGTAACCTATTGCCAAATTTGGCGGCCTTAAAAATATCTTTAAGACCGCCACCTACATTGGGCGGCGTCTCAAGCAAAAAGTCTCGAATTAGGTCGGCAACCATACCAATATCCCTGAAATAGCGGTCGAGCGCATTTGCATCGTTTTCAGAAAACAGGGCGATTTCTCGCTTGAGGCTTTTGGAATCAACCAGGAAGGCTAAAAAATTACCATCATCATGGGGCCAAAAGTTGTTGACCTCTCGATGCACGATCTGCAAGCCATGCGAATGCAAATCTAACTCCGTGATCACTTTCGGGTTTAGCAAGCTAACCGTGTACGATGCAACCGAATTCCTGAATCCAGGGTAAAATTCCTCAGTTACCGCAGCACCCCCAACAACACTTCGTCGCTCAAGCACTCTGACCGTTTTACCAGCCATGGCAAGATAGTTCGCGCAGACTAAGCCGTTATGGCCTGCACCAATGATGATTGCGTCTAACATCTACCTTCCTTTGAATTTAAGGGTCTTGATTCTTGACGAGTATTTAGCACGCGTTCAATACTGTCAACATGATTAATAAGCTCGGTAAATACATCAGTGAATCAATTTAGATCCGATTACATAAGTCAGTTGATCGAGCGCCAAGCGTTTGGGTACTCCCTTGATCGGGAGTTCTATAAAAATGCCGATATCTATGAGCTTGAAATCGATAGTCTTTTTTCCAAACATTGGTTATACGCGGGTCATTGTTCTCAGATACCGGAACCTGGCGACTACATTACAGTTGAATTTGACACCGAATCAATCATTGTCATTAGAACCTCTAGCGGCACAATAAAAGCACATATGAATATCTGTCGCCATCGTGGCTCACGAATATGCACAGAACATTCTGGTTCAAAAAAAGTGCTTACCTGCCCCTACCATGCATGGGGCTATAACCTGGAAGGCGAGCTGATCTCAGCACGTAATATGCCAAACGATTTCCAATTCTCGCAAAACGGTCTTCATAAGGTCAATATCACGTTAATCGGGGGGCTGATATTTATATGCCTAAGCGAAAAACCTCCCAGCCTCAGCTCTCTTCATCACGCTTTAGATCCTCTCTTTGAGTTATTCGGTTTTAATAGCATGAAATTAGCTCACCAAAAATCGTATCGAATTCCGGCCAACTGGAAGCTTGCCGTTGAAAATTATCAAGAGTGCTATCACTGCGCACCATCACATCAAGAGTTCGCCAAAGTGCATGCAATGGGCAAAGCGCCGGAACAATTTGCCAGCGAAAAACAACGCTATTGGTCTGCTAATAGAGATAATCCCAAATTTAAACAATTTAACCGCTATTTTGATTTGGCTGAGAACGGCCAAGAAGGCTATCAGTATGATAGAAACCCTCTGGTAAAAGGAGCGCAAAGCGGCAGCGATAGTGGTGACGCTGTCGCGCCACTGCTCGGCTCAATAAGGAATTACGACGGCGGCGCATCCGAACTAATGATAGGCCCGCTAAGTTTCTTTCTGATCTACGACGACCATATGTTGGCTTATCGTTTTTTACCGACCTCTATTGACGAGTGCGTCTGCGATGTCTCTTGGTTTGTAAACCAATCCGCTATCGAAGGTAAAGACTATCAATTAGAACAACTCACATGGTTATGGGATATCACAACACAGGCCGATAAGACAATCATTAAAAATAATCAAATAGGCGTCGATTCGAGGCGCTACCAACCCGGCAGACTTTCTGAGATGGAGACCTTCCAACAGAGTTTTCTCAGTTGGTATTTACAAGCATTATAGAATGACGGCTTAGTGCCCACCCTATAGTAAAGTGATTTTGATCCAGCTGGCGCGCTCGGTAAGTTTTTAATACACTACACTGCAACGCCCTCGCCAAATGGAAAGCGACCTAAAGGACCGATCTAAGTAATGCCATCCAAATCTCTACGTTTTTGCCATCCATGGCGTCCCTATCAAGAACGGGTATTAGAATCGATTAAAGATCATCTAGGCGACAAGCGCTTACATGTCGTCGCTGCACCAGGGGCCGGTAAAACGACGTTAGGGCTAGAAGTATTTCGAATTCTTGGTAAGCCTGCACTGGTGCTATCGCCGACTCGAATTATTAGAGATCAATGGATCGATCGTTTGAAAGACTTCTGCGATACCGATAATCCTGCCACACTAGAATGGGTCAGCAACTCAATTCATGAGCCCAGGCTATTTACCTCAATAACCTATCAATCATTGCACGCCCAGTTCTCAGATCAGTTAGTGAATGACAATGAGGAAATCGAGGCGCTTGAGAACGACAAAAGCCTCAATAAGGACGAGTTAAACAGTTTGATTAAGTTGATAAAGCAAAACCAAATTCAAGTTCTAATTCTTGATGAAGCACATCACCTCAGGTCCGAATGGTGGAAAGCGCTTGATAAAGTTTGCTCCCATTTCCCCGAGATGGTGCTAGTTTCACTAACCGCTACCCCACCCTACGATTCACAAGGCGCTGAGTGGACTAGATATGAACAACTGTGTGGACCAATTGATGAGGAAATATCGGTACCTGAGTTGGTTAAGGCCAAAACGCTATGTGCTCACCAGGATTTCATTTGGTGTTGCAACGCGTCTGCAGATGAAAAAAAGCAGATTGAGGAATATGACCAGCGAGTTTCGGCTCTATGTCACACTCTTATTCAAAGTGATGAATTCGAAAGCATTGTATTGTCTCACCCTTGGTTACGGTCTACAGATATCGAATCTGAGCTGGTAAAAAAACCGGAAATAGCGATTTCAATTTTGTGTTTTATGCACGCGAAATCTCTTCCCGTAAATAAACCATTAATGTCGCTAATGAACCTGAGCCAAGAGGACATTCCCGAATTAGGCCGTCGATGGTGGCAGATATTAGTCGAAGGTATTTTATTTTCAAACTCCGCGGATTATAGCGAGCAACAAATCAAATTTATCACCGGATTAAAAAAGCAACTCAGAGCATCAGAGCTATTGAGTAAGCGAGAATTGTCGCTAGTGAGATCTCGTCGTGCTGAGCGATATTTATCGCTCAGCTCTTCCAAAGTCGAGGCCTGTGTCAAGCTTCACGTTTTAGAATACGAACAGCGTGGTACTGAGTTAAGGCAGGTATTTTTAACCGACTACATCAGAGATGAAGAATTAAACTCTCGCCTGAATACGGGTAAATTGAATCTAGGCGCTTGGCCATTATTCAAGCGCATTACATCAAAATCGCCCATACACCATGATGTTGCTCTGCTAACGGGACGACTGAGTATATTACATACGACCAAACTAGATATTTTGCTTAACCATGTCGATAAACATAAGCTAAGCACGGAGTCGATCAGCGGAAGCAATCAATACAAGAAAGTAATCGGCTCAAGCGCCGAACTCACCAATGCATTTACGTCAATGCTGGTTAACGGAGACATTAAGACATTGGTTGGTACTCGCTCCCTATTGGGCGAAGGATGGGATGCGCCTGTCATCAACTCCCTTGTGTTAGCGAGTTCTGTTGGCTCCTTCATGCTTACTAATCAGATGCGAGGCAGAGCGATAAGAATAGACGCAAATTCACCGGCTAAAATAAGCTCTATCTGGCACCTTGTGGCGATAAACCCTGAATCTCATTCGGGCTGGAGTGATGTCTACAATTTAAAAAGACGTTTCGATACCTTTGTTGGTTTATCAGAGAAAGACTTAACAATCGAAAGCGGTTTTGAACGATTGAATAGCGGTCTTCTTGACCCAAACCACTATAGCAAACATGGCACAGCGTCCTTGATCGATAAAGTCAATCGGACAATGTCAAAACGCCACCAGAAACTTAGCCAGATTAGAGAACGTTGGGATAAGGCTCTAATTCTAGATCACGCCGCAAGAATTATTCCGTCGGTAAGAACCGATAAAATACCTAACTTACGTTCGCTTATTCTTAAACATTCGTTTGCCTATCTGATGACTCAGCTTGGGCTAGCATTGATGGTCGCAATCCTTAGCTACTTACATTTAGGAGCACCGGCTATAGAGAACCCATTACTCATACTTTCCCTAGTGGTAGGAGGAGCTCTGCTTTATAAGCTTCCAAAGACCTTATCGATCATAAAAATTCTATTCCGCCATTTACCAGTCGACGGCTCCATCAAACGAATAGGTTTGGCCTTAGCAGAAGCGCTCTGCGTCACAGGTTTCATAGAAACCTCCCATAGAAGACTTAGTATTAACGTTACGAAAAATGTAGATGGTCAATTCTTCGTATCACTTAAGGGCGGCACATTCTACGAGTCATCACTATTTGCCGATTGCATGGCCGAAATATTGCTACCGATTGAAAACCCAAGATACATTGTGCTTAGAGAAGGAACATTTCTTGGTTCAAGTCGAGATGATTATCACGCGGTTCCGATGAAGCTGGCTACGAAGAAGGAATACGCCCAAGCCTTCTACAGATCATGGCGTAAAAACGTTGGACTTTCCCAATTAATATACACGCGAACACCCGAAGGCAGAACAAGGTTACTCAACGCGAGGATGAAAGCGTTCTCATCAAATTTTCAAAACGAGGTAAAGAGACAAGATCGCTGGCAGTAGAAAAATTATCTGTTTGAATGCTATCTCGACTAATTTCCCAACACTCATGTATCATCGTTTTCAATACAACATACAGCTTTAAATAATGAGTCTAATTTTAACTTTGAATGCGGGCAGTTCTTCGATTAAGTATTCCGTTTATCGCCAGGATAATGATGAGCCGAATGAGCTAATTGTTGGCCAGGTTGAGAATCTGGGCCCAGCGGCTAAACTATCCATGACAATAAACGGTGATACGCAAACCAACGATATTGGTGCTGCCGACCACTCGCTCGCAGTTAAGGCGATTCTCAAATCGCTTGAACCTCATCTGGATGGCGAGACTGTTATAGGCGTGGGACATAGAGTGGTTCATGGTGGAGTCGAATTCGACCAACCGGCGCTATTAACCGAAGATGTGATCGAACGTTTAACCGCTCTCATCCCACTCGCTCCATTGCATCAACCACATAATATGGCCTGTATTCACGCAGCCATTTCAACCTTTCCTCATGCCGCTCAAGTGGCGTGTTTCGATACCGCCTTTCATCGAGGCCATCAATGGATCAATGATACCTTTGCTATCCCAAAGCGCTTTTACGATAAAGGAGTCAGACGATACGGCTTCCATGGATTGTCTTACGACTTTATTAGCAATGAACTGGATGTGAGTCACCCAGAAATCTCTGACTCAAAATTAGTAGTTGCTCATCTTGGCAATGGCGCCTCGATGTGTGCCATAGACAATGGCGAAAGTGTCGGTTCGACCATGGGATTCTCAGCCTTAGATGGATTACCAATGGGAACGCGTTGCGGTCAACTTGATCCTGGTGTGTTGCTGTACCTCATGGATCAAGGTCATAGCAGCTCAGAAATTAGTCGCATATTATACAAAGAAAGCGGGCTAAAGGGTCTATCGGGCATTACCTCGGATATGCGAGAGTTGCTGGACAGCGAGCTCGAAGACGCTAAGAAAGCGATCGATTATTATGTGTTTAGAATTCAGCGCGAAATTGGTGCTATGGCTGCCATCTTGGGTGGTTTGGATGCATTGGTTTTTTGTGGCGGAATCGGAGAAAATGCATATCAGATTCGTGCAAGAGTTGTCGAAAACCTGGAGTTTTTAGGGCTTAAAATTGACCCTAAGGCAAATCTAAATAACGACACAAATATCCATTCGGGCTCAACTCCAATATTGGTCATTAATACCGACGAAGAGCGCGTAATCGCACGCGCCGTCGATCGCTTAACCAATAATAATAGACACTGACGAACCGCTTTTGCCCCAAAAGCAAGTTTTTTTGCATGTAAAACCAAGCTCCTCACCATTGAAGTCGCTTTGCCTTCGTCGATGATCTTGCTTCACTGAACTTCATGACTACTGGACATTCCATCCTGGCTTGTAAATTAAGGAGTGCAATGCTAGCGAGAAGCAGCAAGACAATTTCGTCCTGTTAATTGAGTCGTAGTGTGAAATGGAAATCATAGAGCCTCCCTTGCTCCTTTCAACATATTGGTCTTAGCTATAAGCAATGCTTATTACTAGCGATCAGATCAATATTAGACTGCCTCTTAAAGGCTGCCTATTCTGCAAGTTCAATCCGCTCACTAACCTAGGGAGAACCTTTAATGAAAACTAAATCTTTATTTTTGTTCATCGTCGCCATACTAACGCAGTTTTTTATCGCGCCAGTTGCATCGGCCGAACAATACTTCTCGATCTCCGATGGTACACTCGAAAGGCCCACTGGTTACCGGGAATGGGTATATGTTGGTACGCCAGTGACACCTAATGACATGAATGACGGCAAGGCTGCTTTTCCAGAATTTCACAATGTTTATATCGACCCTAAAAGTTGGTCATATTGGAAGAAAAATGGAACATTTCGTGATGGAACGATCCTAGTTAAGGAGCTCGTCGGTGTCGGATCAAAAGCCGCGGTGAGTGGCGCAGGCTACTTTCAGGGTGACTTCGTAGGGCTCGAAGCAACCATTAAAAGCGCAAAGTACTTTAAGGATCAACCGGGTAACTGGGCATATTTCAGCTTTTCAACAAAAGATCATAAATCGCTGACTAAAACCGCAAAGGCTTTTCCACCCGCTTCCTGCAATGGTTGTCATGAAAACTCAGCCGCTGATGATTTTGTATTCACTCAGTATTATCCCGTACTTCGAGCCGGCAAAGGCACGGGTAAAAATGCGATCGGAGGAAAAGTCGATTCCCTCACTACATCCGCCAAATAAGTGATGAGAATTACTAGCAATATGCCAAAAAGAGAATTTCTAGGTGTTTTATTTTTTGCACTTAGCCTCTTAATTGGCTCTTCTACCTTAGCACAAGGGGATAGATCATCTAACGATGATCTATCCCCTATCGTAGATCGCAATGGTCAAATCAGTTTACCAACCGACGTCAGAGCCACAATGGTGCATATTGGGTCGTGGTATGTTCCTGAGGGGGCCGCAAGCGGCTTTCATGATGTCTATGCCGATAAAAACGCGGTGAATCACTATCGTGCTAATGGCATCTTCCCAGACGGCGCGACTTTAGTGAAAGAGTTACGAAGCGCCACCAGCGGAGACTACACCACAGGATCGAATGTCTCGTTTGCAAATAACAATATCAAGCAATGGTTTGTCATGGTAAAAGACAGTAAAAACCGTTTTGCCGATACAAACGATATTTGGGGCGATGGATGGGGTTGGGCGCTTTTCAAAACAGACGATTTGAGTAAAAATGTAGCAAGTAATTACAAAGTAGAATGTTTAGCTTGCCATATACCGGCTAAAGACAACGACTGGGTATATACTGAAGCCTATCCAACACTTGTATCACCCTGAACAAATCTAATTAGGTTGTAATATTTTGCGAGATCGAGGGATAGGCTAGAGGTACACCTCGATCTTATTTTTGACATTCCAAAAGATTATTATGGACTTCAATCAAGTACGATATTTTCTGGCGTTGGCGGATACACTCAACTTTACACGCGCGGCAGAACAGTGCTTTGTTTCTCAACCTGCGTTAACTCAGGCAATAAAACGCTTAGAGACTGAACTGGGTGGTGATTTGGTTCATCGTAAGACCAACCACATTGAATTAACCGGGCTGGGTCGATCGCTTAGAACTCACTTTCAACAGATTGATCGAACTAAAAACCTTGTCCGCACCACCGCCACCGCCGTAATCAATGGTGAAATTGCGGAATTAAACATAGGTCTTATGTGTACCATTGGTCCGAAGCTTATTTCGTCGATGCTGGATAGCTTTCAGCAGCAGTTCCCGATGATCTCGCTGGTGCTGCATGACGTTACCCCTAGTAAGATATCGGATCTAATCTTATCGGGAGCCATTGATGGCGCTTTTTGTTCGCACCCTGGCCCCCCAAATTCTAAAATAGAATATGAAAAATTATTCGGAGAACCGATGGTGGTTGCGTTTCCAAAGGGCCATGTTTTTACAGACTCAACGTCCGTATCGATAAGAGAAGTAACCAAACATCGATATATTGATCGCCTCCACTGTGAGTTTAGATCACAACTTATCAATTATGTGGAAGACAACAATATTGAATTGGACATTGCATTCAGAAGTCAACGCGAAGATTGGATACAAGCGCTTATTCAACAAGGAGTTGGTGTTGCCGTTCTGCCCAAGAACTCCCTTTTGAATCCGGATCTGGATTATAGGCCGATATTAGATGATGGCTTTGTTCGAAGCATCGAATTCGCGGTATCAGGAAATGGGTATAAATCACCAGCCTTGAAAAATTTGATGAGCCAAGTTTGTAGCCATACTTGGGAATAAGTAATCTACGGGAATTATTTCTCACGGTTGTAATTCGCTAAAATTTACAATCCGTTTTTTATTTCATCAATAGGATTGTTAAAAGCTTAAGGTATTTGAGCTTTGAGATAGACGCAAAGGCGAGCGATCATAACGAGGCATATTAATTCAAACCCTATCTCCATACTGGTTATTAACTCGCATGAAGAACGAGTTATCGCGCGCCGTTAGCGAACTTGCTAAGTAGTGATTCTGTATTAGAAACCGATTTGCTTAGCGTATAAGGCTAAGCCTCGCGCTACGGCCGTTGCTCTATCACCATCAACGATTCGTGAACCTTGGAAGCCAGTCACGACGTTGTCGTGCAGATATTTAATGCCCATGCTTCCACCAGTAAGATAGACGGTGTTTATTTGTGATTTTTCCAAACCAGCCAGTTCTACGGCTTGATACGCGCTGCCAATGATTTTTTCGCACAACCCTTCGATTAAATTATGAAACCTTATTTTATCAAGACTAACGCGGAGTTCATGTTCGACAAATTCTAAATCTATTTTCGCACCCAACTTCTCACTAAACTCCTTCTTAGCATTCTCTACCTCAGCCAACACCTTATGCACCTGCCTCGTGGTTAGAAGGGTGAGAAACCTCTCAATTAGTTCTGGCTGAAAAACCTGAGGGCAAATCTCGCTCATCGCATTGATGACCTTACGATCGTACAACAAATCTATTTCATGCCATGACGACGCTTGCAAATAATAATGGTTTGGAACCTCCAATTGCGTTCTGCGCTTAAATCTTTCTTTATAACCAAACAGTGGCATTATTTGCTCAAGAGCAATCGCTTTATCGAAGTCATTACCGCCGATATGGACACCACAATTCGAAACAACCTCAGCCGTTGATGATTCCATAGAATTGAATCTGACCACAGAAAAGTCTGAGGTACCCGCGCCGATATCAATGACCAGCACTAACTCCTGCCCCGAGATTGTTGATCCATAGTTTAACGCCGCAGCGATCGGCTCTAATTGAAACTCGACATTTCTAACACCAAGATTAAGAACAATTTCTCTCAACGATGCTTCCGCACGATTGTCTGATGATGGGTCATGATCGACAAAATGTACTGGCCGACCAACAACGAGATTATCAATCGTCCTTCCAAGATGTTGTTCAGCTCGATTAAGTATGATGCCAATGTATTGGCTAATAATATCCCTAATTTGGTAACGGTTGCGCTTGATTTGAACTTCATGATCCAGAGTTGATGTACCCAGGGTGCTCTTAAATGACCTTAGAAACCGGCCGTTATCGCCTAAATAAAAACGCTCGTAAGCTTGCGCACCGATGTAACTAAGGTCGTCTTCAAAATCAAAGAAAACAGCACTGGGTATGGAACGACTCCCCTGATCCAGCGTTAACGCAAATGTACTGATGTCATCGCTTAGCGCGATCGACGTATTGGCCGTGCCAAAATCCAAACCGAGAGATTCCATCGAGTGTGATTCTTATAAAGTGTAGTGGTGTAACGATATGTTCGGAATCAGATACTTTAAAGGCGCCAACACCGCAGTGGACAACTAACGCCCTACCACACCGCGAGCAACTATCTCTTTCATTATCTCCGAGCTGCCAGCATAAATGGTCTGAACGCGAGCATCTCGATAAAACCTTGATATTGGGTACTCATCGGTATAACCATAGCCGCCAAACAATTGCAGGCATTCATTTACCGTGCGCAGTTGCATTTCTGTTGTGGCATACTTAACGACCGCCGCATCTTCGACAGTCATCAATCCCTGGTCGAACTTAAGCATGTATTTTTCAACCAATGCCTGGCAAAGCTCTAATTCGATTTTTATTTCCGCGAGCTTAAAACGCGTGTTTTGAAATTGACTTATCTTTTGCCCAAATGCTTTACGCTCAGTCACATACTCGGCCGTTATTTCCAACGCACCTCTTGCGTGGCCAATTGCCTGCATGGCACAACCGAGGCGCTCTCTTGGCAACTCTTCCATCATGTAGATAAATCCTCGCCCTTCTTGGCCTAATAGGGCGTTGGCGGGTAACCTAACATCAGAAAAAAACAATTCGGCGGTATCACTACTATGCTGGCCCATTTTCTCGATTTTTTTACCGGTTGAAAAACCAGGTAAGCTTGTATCAACTAAAAACAAAGATACTCCCTTAGCACCAGCACTCGGATCCGTCTTGGCCGCAACGATCACCATATCAGCATGAATACCATTGGTAATAAACACTTTTGACCCGTTAAGCACGTATTCATTGCCATCTTTAATCGCTTTAGTGCGCAGCGCCGCGAGATCACTGCCAGCGCTGGGCTCTGTCATGCCCAAGGCGGTTACTATTTCTCCGGTAACCATTCCCGGCAACCATTTATCTCGCTGCTCCTGAGTGCCAATATTATCAATATAGGGCGCCACGATATTGGCATGAATGTTATAGCCAGTTGCAAGTGCGTGATAACCTGCCGCGCACATCTCTTCTTGAATCATCATAGAAACATCCAGGCTCGCATTCGCAGCACCGTACTGCTCGTCTAAATCGACTAACAATATTCCTGCATCGCCCATAGTACGCCAGAACTCCTTCGGCATTAGGTGATCGTGCTCCCATTGCTCAAAATTTGGTTCTACTTCTTCTTTTAAGAATCGCTGAACCATATCGCGAAACATATCTAATTCTTCGTTTTGAGGCAGTGTCATAGTCAACTCTAATTACGTGTTGTGCTTAGCTCGCGCTCTTAGCGAGCGGTGCTAACTTTCTTTCCATTCGGCATAAAAGGCCGGCATATCGCTTGAAACACGCTGGGTAAATGCAGGCGGCCTTTTTTCGAGAAAGGACTTTACACCTTCTTTGCCATCATTCCTACTCACATGGAGCATCGACAGTGAATCGACGATATGTGCTCCCATAGGATGGTCTAATGCACTGTTTCGATACATCATTTGTCTGGTCAGTGCGATTGCGACAGGGCTATGTTGAGTGATCTTCTTTGCCATTGCATAAGCCACACTGGCTAAGTCTTCCGCCTCATGTACTGATTTTACAAATCGAGCTTCTTTTGCTTCATTTGCGTCGATAATATCACCGCTATAACACCATTCTAAGGCTTGTGAGACACCCACTATTCTCGGTAAGAACCAGGTAGAACATGCTTCAGGAGTAATCCCGATCTTATTGAATACAAAACCAATTCTTGCCTTTTTAGATGCGATACGTATATCCATAGCACAGGTCATGGTGGCACCAATACCAACCGCAGCACCATTGATAGCGGCGATGACCGGTTTATTGCATTGGTAAATAGCGAGAGTGACTCGGCCGCCGGTATCGCGTACACCGTCGAGATATTCGGGTTTATCAAGATTGTGCTCTAGCTCTTTCAGACTTGGGTCCAACGACTCGTTCAAACCGAACACATTGTCGGAGTCAAAACCATTATCGGCTTCCTGAAGGTCCATTCCAGCACAAAATGCTTTACCAGCGCCGGTAACGATTACGGCTCGAACCTCGTCGTCCTCACTCGCTTTACTAAAAGCATCGATTAATTCGTTTGCCATCTCCACGGTAAAGGCATTCATATTATCTGGGCGATTGAGTGTAATGGTTAGTATTGATTCTTCAATCTCATATTTAATTGAGTTGTACATAGTTGTTCCTTAATGTTAATTACCGATTACTTTTGAAGCAGGTCACCTGCACGATCGGTAAACTTCTTTTCTTCATTTTTATCTTTCAACTGCTTGGCCAAATCGAACGGGACGACAATTCCTGCTTGCATTCCTGGTTGATCACGCATGGCTAACATCCAGCGCTCCAGATTATCCAAGCCGTCGATTGAGACACCCGACCATTTATAGGTGCGAACCCAACACCAGTTGGCAATGTCCGCAATCGAGTAGTCCTTAGCCAACCATTCGTGATCCGCTAAATGTGTATCTAGAACGGTAAAGAGACGCCTGCACTCGTTTTGGTAACGGTCTATTGCTGCTTGTATTTTCTCAGGAAAATAGCGATGAAACACATTCGCCTGCCCCATCATTGGGCCTATACCTCCCATTTGAAACATAAGCCATTGAATGACATTCGCGCGACCCTTTACATCCGTTGGTAATAAACGGCCTGTTTTCTCGGCCAGGTAGATCATGATTGCGCCCGACTCAAAGATCGATAAATTATCAACGTCTCGATCGACGATCGCCGGAATTCTTCCGTTAGGGCTCTTAGACAAAAAATCAGGCTTATGCTGCTCTCCTTCGCTTATATTCACAAAGTGTGCATGATAATCAAGTTCGAGTGCTTCTAGAGTACATGAAGCTTTATGTCCATTTGGGGTTGGCGCAGTATACAGATCAATCATAATGCGCCTCTAGACGGACAGACTAGGCCGATCAGACAAACTAGCTCGCCATCGAATTAAGTGTTTATGATGTTCTTGCGGTACGACTTTGACAATACGGGCAAAGTCGACCGCGACCACGGCCGAGATATCAGCAACCGAAAATTGATCGATTGCGACATACTCGCGACCGTCGAGGTGATCATTTAATTTATCGAAAAAAGAATTAAGCCTCGCAAGGCCCCGCTGCGCGAGCTCAGGTATTTGATCGTAATTGGTTGCACCGGTAATCGCACGGCCTTTCATATGAGGTGAAGAATTACGTAGAGCTTCGGCGACAGCGTAAAGCCCTTCGAATTCTATCTTTGAGTTCCACGATGCAACCAGCCCTTTTTCTGCGTCGCTGGATCCAAGTAACGGTGGATTTGGAAACGCACTTTCAAGGTAAGCCGCGATGCCGGAGTTCTCGGTTAAAATAGTACCGTCGTCTAGCTTAAGCACAGGCACGGTACACGATGGGTTTATTAGCTTGAACTCGTCGCTAAGCTGTTCCGCATTGACCAAATCAACATTGATAACCTCATGAGGAGCTTGCTTCTCGTGCAGAAAAATTCTCGCACGCCTAGGGCTGGGTGCGGTTAAGCAATCATAAAAAATCATATCTTGACTCCCAATTAGTACAGGCCGGCTAGGCGTTGTTGAATAATCTCATCAGCGTCATTCATGATGCCGGTAATCAGTTCTTCGACGGTGGGTATGTCATTGACTAAGCCGGCTACCATGCCACACGACCATGCGCCCGCGTCCATATCCCCTGTTTGCATAATTTTGGGGTAGACTCCGGCTACCTCGTCAATAATATCTTCAAATTTCAAATCGGCACCCAATTTTGCTTCCTTTTCGAGCAGGCGTTCCACGGCCGGATTATTTAATACGCGCTCTGTATTGCGTAACGGTCTCATTACTAACCGTGTATCCAGTTCCGATGCGCCAACAATCGCTTCTTTAACATTTTGATGCACTGGTGCTTCTTTCGTGGCGATGAATCGAGTCCCCATGTTGATGCCGTCAGCGCCCATAGACAGAGCACCAACCAGACTACGAGCATCGGCCATTCCGCCAGAGGCGACAAATGGAATTTCAAGCTCGTCGGCCGCGCGTGGCAACAAAATAAAGTTAGGAATATCATCTTCCCCAGGATGTCCGCCACACTCAAAGCCGTCGACAGAGACCGCATCGCAACCAATGGACTGCGCTTTTAGAGAATGACGCACCGATGTGCATTTATGAATCACTTTCACGCCATTCTCTTTTAGCATTGGCAGCCACTTTGCGGGGTTGTTGCCCGCTGTTTCAACGACCGTGACACCACTCTCGATAATCACATCAAATAGACTACCGTAGTCAGGCGGCGTGAGAGTCGGAAGAAAGGTCATATTGACCCCAAACGGTTTATCCGTCATCGCTTTACAGCGATCTATCTCAGCTTTTAACTTTTCAGGGGTGCCCTGTGTAAGGCCGGTAATGATGCCAAGCCCCCCTGCATTTGAGACTGCCGCAGCGAGTTCGGCAAATCCCACATAGTGCATTCCACCCTGAATAATTGGGTGTTGAATATTAAGAAGTTCGGTTATACGTGTTTTCATTTTTTAGTCCTGTGGCAAAGGGATGCCGAGAGTGAATTGAGTTTAGTTCTATTTATTTGATTGCCCGTCGTCTACTTTCACGATGGACCCAGTTACGCATTCTGAGGCGGGAGAGCAAAGGAACAACAACGTGCTGTCGAGCTGAGGTGGATAACCTATTCTTTTGCGTGGAAAATATCCCGCTAAATCGCCCATTCGCTCAAGCATGCCGTCTACCATTTCTGAGGCAAACACACCTGGAGCGATACCATTTACATTAATATTGAACTTGGCCCACTCCACCGAGAGTGCCTCGGTCATTCGCGCGATTGCGGCTTTGCTTACTGAGTACAGAGCCGCACCATTTCCATCATATTGATACGCCGCCATACTGGCGATGTTTACAATTCTACCGGGCATTTTTTCACTGATTAGGCGTTTTGCAACTTCTCGACTAAGAATAAATGGGCCACGTACGTTTGTATCCAAAACTCGATCGATCAGTGAAATATCCATTTTTGTTGCGAGTTGAGCATCGGGTACCCCAGCGTTATTAACTAAGATGGTCACTACACCCAAAGATTGCTCTATCTGGGGAACTACCGAAACGATCGCGTCTGCATTGGTCATATCCAACACAAATGATGCGCACTCGCCACCTTCTTGCTTAATTAGAGTCTCAAGTTCGCTTAATCTCTCTTGACGGCGCCCCGCGATTGCGACCTTTGCCCCTGCGGAGGCTAATACTCTCGAAAAATGCCACCCTAAACCCGACGTAGCGCCAGTAACAAAGGCCACCTGGCCCGTTAAGTCTTGTGAATTATTCGGGAACGGAAAGTCCTGCATTGAGTCACCATTGGTTATCGTTATTTTTATCGAATGGTAAACCCAGCCAAGTCTATTTCGCGTTAGTTTAGCAGCACTATTTTCGTGAGCGTAAAAGCCGAAACATCAATCGTGTCACTAAAAACAGAATTATCAGGAATATAAACCAGGGAATAATCGTGGCTGATGATGAAATCACGTCCGAAATTCCGTATGCTAAATCGCCTTTGAAAGAGGTCAATGAATCGCTTATAGGTCCCCAGAACCCGGCGATTCTTGGCTTAGTTAAGCTGATGTTAAGTAACTGAGTTTCAACTCTTTGAAACAATTTTG
Source organism: Arenicella sp. (assembly GCA_965230315.1). Taxonomy (GTDB): domain Bacteria; phylum Pseudomonadota; class Gammaproteobacteria; order Arenicellales; family Arenicellaceae; genus Arenicella. Next base: position 396,765 of record CBDDKT010000002.1, on the reverse strand, counting down.
CCCGCTCACCCTGAGCGAACTCAATTTCACTTTGAACTCGTGATAACTCTGAAGCAATTTTTACTAACGCATCAATATCATCGGTCTCTTTTGCTTCAAGTGCGAGCAATTTATCACGATAGTTTATCGCCATTTCAGCCCGCTTAGTGGTATCCCGAATGTTATCACCCAGATCCTGAGCAATAGAAGACTGACTGGCAACATTCCCTTTTTGGCTGGCAATGTTAGAGAAATAGCCAACGCCCTCTGGCAAAAGTCTCAAACTTATTTGACTTGATTGATAATCGCCAGAATTTAAATTTGAATTCAGAACAACACAGCCAAATTGGGTATCGGCCTCGCATTGACTAACAATCTCACCATGAATAGACGCAATCAAAGCATTGTCTACTTCAATGGATAGATTATGCTGATAAGCCAGATATCTGTTTTTTTGCTCTCCAGGAGTTTGAGCGATACTTTTTGTACTTAGGCCAGCACTGTTTCCGACCGAATAATCGTCGTCATAAGCACTAATGACACCCGCAGGCTTATTTTCATCAGAACATGCATTCAACAAAGTCAGCATCAACAATACACCGATGCTCTTTAACGTTGATGTCTTTACGATTCCCATTACATTTGTCCCTCTATAATTAATTAACGGTGAAGTATCTCAAATATTTATATGGCGATCGATTAACAGCGATTCATCTACTTATCATCACTAGAACAATTCGATTTGATTGCTGTTAATACTATCAAAACTGTAGCCAATGAACGGCAGTACGGCATCGGCAATTGGTTTAATCTGTTTTTCTATATAATGCTCATAATCCAGTCGGCTGGTATGATACTCAATTGGCTCTGGGCCATTGCTTGTCATCACGTAAGTAATCCAACCTTTATTCTGATAGAGCAGTGACTTACCTCGCTCTTTATTTATTTGGTCGGCCAAACGTGCAGCGCGCACATGCGGTGGTATATTTTTCACATAAAGTTCAAGTTTACGTCTCAGTTGCTTTCGATAACTTAATTTTTCGTCGCATTTTCCTGCCAAGGTATCCCGAACCACCTTTTTAACTAACTCCGTCGGATCTCGGTCATGGAACACGTGATCAAATAATTCGGCTTGAAATTCCTTAGCAAGTTCAGTCCAATCGGTTCTAACGTTCTCGAGGCCTTTGAAAACAATCTTTTCATCACCAGTATCGGCGTTGATAACCAATCCGGCATAGCGTTTCTTGCTACCGGCTTCGGACCCTCGAATGGTTGGCATCAGAAAGCGGCTAAAATGAGTTTCAAACTCCAATTCAAGAAAGCATTCCAACTGCAACTCGTCCGCAAGCTTATCCTTCCAGCGCTGGTTAATTAAGTTAACCAAAGCGTCACCGACTTGCTGACATTGATATGCGTCAAGCGCATCATCCAGCGATACAAAGGTAGAGTCGGTGTCGCCATAGATAACGTCGTAACCCTGTTCTTCAATCCATTTCCCGGTTGTTTGCATAATCTCATGACCACGCATGGTGATCGAACTGGCAAGGCGAGTATCGTAAAAACGACATCCTCCTGAGCCGAGTACGCCATAGAATGAATTCATTATGATTTTGATCGCCTGAGATCGAACCTTATCGCCTTCGCGCTTCGCCTGATCTCGCTGCGCCCATAAATCGGTGATTATCTGCGGTAAAAAGTGTTTTTCTCTATCGAATAGGCCCCCCTTAAACCCGGGAATACTGTTTTCCGGTTTTGCTAAACCTTCGATCAATCCCATTGGATCAATCTTAAACGTTCTGATTATCGAAGGATATAAACTCTTAAAATCAAGCACCAGAACATTGCGATATAGCCCAGGGGCAGAGTCCATTACATAACCTCCTGGGCTGGCTAGCCCCCCTGCTTCTGGCAGATTTGGGGCAACATAACCGCCCCGATGTAGCTTGGGTAAATATAAATTGGTAAAGGCGGCGACTGAACCACCTGCAATATCTAAGTCTAAGCCGGTGATTTTGCAGCGTAACACCAGGTAGTTAATGATCTGTGTATGTTCGAAGATATCGAGCACCAATTGACAATCTGCTAAGTTATAGGCCGCTAGGGCGGCTTTGTTATGGTGAAAGTTGTGTACAATTTCGGCGACCCTGTCATCAACGCTATGATCAACTTTTTTCCCTTTTCCTAACAATGATTGTGCGACACTTTCAAGTGAAAAACTTGGAAACACCCAGGTCGCCGACTTTAGCGCATCAATGCCATCGATAGTTACCCGCCCTGGAATAAATACATAACCTTTATTTTGATCGTGAAGTTGGTTTCGCCAAATCGCTTCACTATTAGCCCTTCCCAAGCGCAACTTAATATTATGAAACACAGAACGCTCGATCAAAATTCGCATATCAAAATTGATCACGTTCCAACCGACGATTAAATCCGGATCAATCGATGTAATGCGCTCACAAAGCCCAAGCAGCAGTGCTTTTTCATTCTGAAACCATAGTATATCGGTCTCAGTATTTGCCTGCGGTTCGCCGATCATTAATACCTGCGAAACAGATTTATCATGCGTCGCCAAGCCTATCGAAAACAATTGGCCATCGATTGCGCACTCAATATCCAGCGATAAGGCCGTCAATTCAGGCTGATAGTCAGCACTCTTTATCTTGGCATTTTTAAATTCTAAATACCCTTGGCGATCTATTCGCTCTCCTGTAAAGGCGACACTTCCCATCACAAAGCGTTCCATTAAGTATCGATTATGGGGCCGAATATCAGCTTCGAGTACCTGTATCCCAGCTTGCGTTAAGGAGTCTCGAGCACGATACGCATCGCTGGAGGTTGCCGTATACACGGCAGACACATAGGCTCCATCAAAAGTTTTAAGGTTGACTGGTTTGACGTCAATGGCTCCCCGATTATGGCCATTAAACGACGATTCATTTTTTATATTGTGTACTTGCTCGATAAAAAATAAGGGTCGCTGATCAGGCACTGTCAAAAGCACGGGCCCTAGATCCGTCTTTAACCAGAACTCAAGATCAGTTCGTCCATAGCGACTGACACTCGCACGAGTGAGTAAGAAACCAGTATGAACTTCGGTCATAACGATATCAAATGGCAGCCATAATATTGATACAAAGTACTCATGCTACCTGAAGCTCAACCGGGAGTCTCGGCGACCGCCTTAACCAGGTATAAATAATGACAATAGGGTTAATTATCTCGGAAGAAGGTAAACTTAATCTATTGTTAATGACATGTATGATTAGACCTCACCTGTGGAACAGCGCACCGGTTAAATGCGCAACGATCAACCATGACATATTTCAGATTCAGAATATCTCAATTTCAGACCTTAGGGCTTTTGCTGCTTAGCAGTGCTTGCCACGCCAGTGGAGAATTCAACAAAGAACGAGACACTGTGGACGAAACCGCACAAATCAACGTGAAACAAACAGCAGACTGCCCAGTTGTAAGCAGTAAAAATTGGTCAGTCGAGCTTAAGCAAGGTGATGACAATGACCGCCTAATACTGTCGGTTCAGGGTGACATTGAACTCCCTAATCCGGGCTACTCCATTGTTTTGAAACCGGGAGCCACCACACGAAGTCTTCCACCGAGCCAACATTTCAGCATATTAACCGAGCGTTTAGACGGGTTTTATGTACAAGCGGTGACACCAATGACCCTAGAATATTCCGGTGACGCGATCGCTAATCAATACCGTTCAATCATTATTCATTGTGGTGCACAGCTTATAACGACCATCGACAATGTCTCGTCCGAGTAATGCCTGCCCGCGGTCGCGACAACACAAATTTACTAACTGTTCCGAAATTCGCCAGCGGGAAATTCGTCACAACCGAGTTTGGAATATTCAATTGGGTTCCAAAAATCACTGGTTTGGTAGCCGTGTAGGAATAAGGCCGCGTAGGCTTCGCAACGTTCTCGTTGTTCGGTTATAACAGTATCAACAGGTAATCTCGCTTTTATGTCAGCAACATTGGTTCGCACCTCTTGCATCCGTCGTCCGCCATCACTATTGGTATCAAGCAGCATTACATTGGCACCGGAATCACTCCACGACAACCATTCAGCTTGTTGACCGCTCAGACCTTTGGCTGGGTCGCCGTTATGTGCAAATGCAGCCCAATAATCCATCATGGCAGACGATAGCTCCTTTCTACCGGGTGCGTTGCTCTTATTCAACAGAGGACCTAAGGGCACACCACCCTCAAAATCCCCAAACACGAAGTTTATTTCTACCCCATGTGCTGCACCAATTAGCGTCGGCAAATCCACCAAAATATTAGACGGGGATTCATCCCAGTCAAAACGGTATGCGTAGACCTTAGGAGCACCTGTCTTGGTGATGATTTTAGCGGGTTCATCGACCGCGCCAGCCTTCCAGTTATCTGAAACGTATTCAGAGACACGATCATAGTAAGCCTTATTTTTTGGTCGAGGTAATAGGCCTAAAAAGTTGTCAACGTATCTTGGGTTTCGAGCCATGAAAAGTTTTTGTTCGTCACGATTGGTTCCCAACATTAATGGCACACTATTGTAGTTGCGAGGCGATTTAAAAAGTTCAAGTGTTGATTCTTTCGGCAGCACATAACCATCTCGCAATACTCGTGCAACCTGGATATAGCCAGTAGGTCCGTTGCTGGCCGCGAGTGTCATTAGCTTTTCAGGGCTGATGCCTCTAAGCATCGACAGTAATTCACTTGGCTCGGTATTGTGAATTTTCTGGCGAATCTGTTGTTTAGATAAGCCAGGCTCCTTGTCAGATATAATCAATGAAATCAAACCATTAGAACTGTTTCTTAAACCAGAAACTGGATTAATTAGCTTATTATCATCAAAGTCTTCGGCAAGGGTCAACAGCGTGGTATCAGCAGTGCCACTCTGAGAAATAGCCCGATGAAATAGCCCTTTAGCCAGTGGCGAGGCCAACATTGAGTACACATTTCGACCACCTGCTGATTCGCCAAATATGGTGACATTATTCGGGTCGCCACCAAATTGAGCAATATTCTTTTGTACCCATTTAAGGCCATGAATGATATCGAGCGTACCAAAATTACCCGACGCGTCTTGCAGGTTTGTTGCCGTCGCACGTATTGCATCGTGACTAAACCAGCCAAGCATCCCGACACGGTAGTTAATCGTTACCACAATAACATCTTTTTTACCTGCCAGATGGTGTCCTTGGAACACCTTGCCAGTGCCAGAATCGTTACCACCGCCATGAATCCAATACATGACAGGTAACTTCTTCGCACCGGGTAATAGTGCTGATTTAGGAGACCAAATATTTAAGCTTAAACAGTCTTCATCGCCGACTACCTGTCCATCTTCCCCGTCAACGCCTGCCAATACCCCCCAGAACTGAACGCAGGGATTTCCATACTCCGTTGCTTCAAGTGTGTTAGTCCAAGCGCTCGCTGCTTGTGGGGCCTTCCATCGGAGTTCGCCCACGGGAGGCTTGGCATAAGGGATACCGATCCATGCATAGGTGTCATAAGAATCAGCAAAACCAACCAGCTTGCCGGTGTCTATCTGTAGCTCACTATCGGGGGCAATTTGTCGGTTTTCAGTTTGGTACAAACCTGCAACACTTTTTTCAAACAATTGCGGCGATTGATTCACTGAAACGTATGCGAAGCCTGATGCGGCAACGATCACAATGATGGCAATAAGGCTTAGGATTATTTTCTTTAACATTTTAATTTATCGCTAATTGATGTGTGTATTAACCGCGTCGGATTAAGCTCGTTTTAGGAACTTTCGCCTTTCTCTTAGCCACCGTCTTTCATGACTAAGCAATATTTTGACCGCAGAAAAAACCGATAAACTTCGATCGGCCTTCCCTATCCGGCCAATTGAAAGTAGTTGCGCATAATACCAGTACTGAACTGCAAATCCGGCAATGGTTTTGATTAATGACACGTTCTGCAGAAAAGCCGCCCAATTCGGCAATAACTGAACAGTTTGCTCGTATCGTTGCAATTCAGGGACACCCTGAAGCAACTGATTGGGCGCATCTGTGTCCAGACACATTGGCCGACCTATTCCGATAATATCAGCCGCGCCTCCATTAAGCGCGTCTTGCATCACGTTTAACCGTCTAAACCCACCGGTAACCATTAACGGAATTGACACTTCGGCCTGCATTGCCACAGCAAAATCAACAAAATAAGCTTCACGTAATAAGGTAGACTCAGCAACATTTTGCGGCTCTACCTCTTCTATCCCATCTAAACCCAAGAGCTTCGGTTGCTCATAAGTTCCTCCTGAAATCTCGATTAAATCGACACCCGCTTCTTGCAACCATTTCGCTACTTGCACGCTGTCCTCGAAGGCGAAACCTCCCTTTTGAAAATCGGCGCTATTGAGCTTAACGGCAACTGGAAACGCAACACCAACTTCGGTTCTTATTTGCTTAACGATCTCAAGCAGTAACCTGGCTCTATTTTCCAGACTGCCGCCATATTCATCTGCCCTTCTGTTTGATCTCGGACTTAGAAATTGAGAGATCAAATAACCGTGCGCAGCGTGCACCTGGAGCCCGGTAAATCCCGTTGATTGAACCACGCGCGCGCAGCGAACAAAGCTGCTGATCACCTCATCAATATCGGCTTGATTCATCTCTACAGGCTGACCAAATTGCCCTCCAGGCAATCCCAGCTTGACCGCCGACGGCGCTTTCGGGTTTCGATTGACCGCTTTTTGAGTCTGTCTGCCTGCATGACTTATCTGCGCCCAAAATTGATTGCCATTACGCGTTGCCTCACTCGACCATTGACGTAATGCAGCAAGCATCTCGGGACGTGGCTCACAATCAATAATGACATTCCCAGGGCGCTCGAGATGGTCGCCATCTATCAAAATGTTGCCCGACAGTAGTAGTCCTGCTCCGCCATCTGACCACACCCCATAGAGTTTGACCAAATCGTCACTGGGTTCACCACGAGTGTTGGCCAATCCTTCGGTCATCGCCGCTTTGGCTATTCGATTAGGTATGTTTACTCCACATGGCAATTCAAGAGCTTGGTTGAGATCTACATTCATTGGTACTCGCTTATGATAAGGCAGGTTTTTTATTAGATATTGACAGCTAAACGAACACTTCCGAGCATCTGTTCAACGTGGTATTATTTTCGACAGAGGGGATCATAGCAAAACCTCTGTTGTGCAAGGTATTCACATTTCAGTAGTTAAGGCTCTAAATGAGTACCGTTGCGGGGGACATTAGGTATCAACCAGTTGTAGTGGTGCTGCCTTTAATACGTGTAATTACTGATCTGGTCTTATACCCAAGATTGGCTGTCTGGCTAATTGTAGAGCTGGATACGATAGTAATTGAATAATGCATTCGTTAATTATACATTCTCTGCGACCAACTCATTAGCAACACGCTCTTTGCCGCGAGCAAAGTTGTTTGAATGGCCAATAATGAGAGACTGGGTTTGCTTTGAATCTAATAAAATAAATGGGATTACTAATTGGAAACGTTCAGCCTGCTGGTTAAGTGGCTTTCAGACAATGAATCAGCCTTATCAGCATTAGCCGCAATTGCCGTGATCGCCGGTATTTTATACGGCGCACTGCGCTATGTGCTTACACCATTGTTGAGGCGAAATGAGCCAAAGGAGCAGGCGGACATACAAGCGGCTCTGGAGCCAATCAAAGACACAGCCAACTCAAAACCAAATAGATTGAGTGCCCCAATACCCAGCGACGACAGGCCGTTTTCAATCGCCGTAATGCTCTTCGATTCCTTGTCTCGAAACCCTGATGATGAGTTCATCGCCGCTGGCATAACATCAGAGATAATTGTTCATGTAACCATGGTGCCAACCATTCGGGTTAGCTCTCGATTATCATCCTATAGCGCTCGTACCAGTGGTGACAGTCTTCGAGAAATGGCTGAACAGCTCAATGCTAAGTTTGTTCTTTCGGGTAATCTGCAACGTATTGGTGACCGGATTCAAGTTACGGCACAGCTAACTGATATCGACACCGAAACAGAAATTTGGGCAAGAACCTACAAACGTGATATTGAAGACGTATTTGAGGTCCAACACGATATTGCGCGTTGCATTGTTGGAACCGTGCTTGGCGAAGTGAAGTTTGCCCAAACTGCGTTTGCCGAGGAAATTCCATATCATCAGTTAGACGCGTGGGGGCTGGTACAAAAAGCCTATCACTTTTGGTTAACGGCGTTTTCCCAAAAAGGGGTAGAAGAAGCCAGTAATTACCTCAAACAAGCGATCAGAATTTCACCTGATTACGCACGAGCGCACGCAGCATTAGCAATGTTGTTAGCACAACAATTGATCGCTGGCACAAGTAAGGACTATGAACAATGTAAAATTGAGGCGCGTCGACATATCGAAAAAGCCTACCGGCTAGCTCCCTCGGACATTGAAGTGCTTGAAAATGCTGGTATCGCTTGGTTGCACCTAGGTGAAGGACGACGTTCAACTTTAGCCCTAAGAAGCGCTATCAAAATCGCGCCGTTGAACTTGACCGCAAGAGGCTATTTAGCATTAGTATTGGCAGCAACCGCTGGCAAAGATGGCGCCCGTGAAGCCATCGATATCTTAGAGCAGAACTTTAATACTGCACCCAAACACCCTTCCGCACCCTATTGGAATTATTTTCGCGCATTGGCGGAACAACGATTAGGAAATCAGGAAGTGGCGATTGACTACGCACAACAAAGCCTTGCCGATCAGCCAGGTTGGTTACATAACCATCTGTTAATAGCCAATGCAAAATGCCAACTTGACGATATTGACGGCGCGCGAGAATCGCTCGACAACATCAAGCGAATCAACCCATATTTAACTGCTGATTTATATTATCGGCAACTCATCAATGAGGCTTCGGGCGCAGACAATGTTGATGCATTCGCCGGCGGCCTTCTAAGAAACGGATTTATCGAAACAAATAAAGACTAAAAAACAATAATCTAGCCAATGGAGGCGCCAGTATGTCCAAGCTTGACACCAGCAAGATAGAGATAATTAGCTCAACCCTAGAGTACCCAGAGGGGCCAGTCTATTGCAGCGACGGCAGTATTATTTTAGTCGAAATAAAAGGTGAAAAGCTTACAAAGGTATCCCCGAGTGGTGAGGCAACAACGCTAGCCCAATTACCGGGCGGCCCTAATGGCGCGGCGGCTGGGCCTGATGGCTGCATATATGTTTGCAACGATGGCGGATTTGAATGGATGCCTATTCCGAACATCAATAAAGACAAAATTATATGGGTAGGTGGCAATGAACCTAATGGCGCCGCATACACTGGTGGGGCATTGCAAAGAGTCGATGTAACCACGGGCCAGGTTACCACCTTGTTTACCGACTGTACTGAACGGGGATACCCTGATCCAACAGGCGCCCCCTCACCCGCATGGAACCCGGCATTTGAATTAAAAGGACCTGACGACTTAGTATTTGATGAGGCGGGCGGTATTTGGTTTTCCGATTTTGGCAAAACTCGTGAACGCGACCGCGATATTACAGGCCTCTACTACGTGAGCCCGGATTTAAAAACCATTACCCAAATGGCGTATCCATTGAACTCACCCAATGGGATTGCGTTATCTCCCGATGGCAAGCGACTCTACTTCGCGCTTACCTACGAGCGCAAAGTAATGTACTTTGAACTCAGTGGACCTGGAGAGATTAAACGCAACCCGGCAACAATGGACGGTTCTTACCTGCTTACCGCTGATCTTGAGGGGCAAGCGATTCTTGACTCGATGGCAATTGATATCGAAGGCAATTTATACCTCGCCACTATGCTGCCTGAGGGCAATACGCCTATTGTTAATGGTGGAATATCTATTATCTCGCCAGAGGGTGCCGTCGAATATGTCGAGATCGTGATCCCCGACGGTTCCATCGCGCCTCTGCCGTCAAATATATGTTTTGGTGGTGATGATATGAAAACCGCTTACGTCACCTGCGGCGGCTCTGGATATTTACTTAAGATGCCTTCCAGCATCGCTGGTTTAAAGCTAAACCATAATGGAAGTGCGTTTAACACCCAGAAAACATCCAGTTGAGAACCCGTTATGAATATAGTTAGTTCCACGCTCAGATATATCGGGCGCACTTTCAAAAAATTACTGCATTGGAAAACCGCTTTGAAAGCCATCGCTTCACTGTTGGTCTTGGTGTTTGTCGGCGCATTTGGCTATCTTTGGTATATTTCAAACTATCCGAATATACCCGAGTACAGTGCAATAAATGAATATCGCTTTTTAACTCCGAGTAACGACAAAGTTTGTACCAATCCCAGCCCCGAAAACGATAACCCTGATGACCCCAACAACGATCTTAAAACGGTCAGTTATCAAGGTTGGTGTGACGAGCAACGGCAGCATTATTACCGCACGCCACAAGGAACGCAGTTTTTTGGTCTGCAATATGATTGGATTAGCAGTTTGGAAAAACCAGTGGGTAAAAAGCCTCTGGTAACCCGCGAATACATGCAACAACTTGGCTATATCTATGACCCGGCCAAGCAAGCAAATACCAATAACCCCTCTGACTTACCGGTTGGCTTAACCTGGCATTACGATCCTGAAACTAAGGCCAAAATGCTGGATGTCAGTTGTGCAGCCTGTCACTCCGCGCAGATTACGTATCAGGGAACGGCAATTGTTATTGACGGAGGACCAGGTGGACACGCATTACCCTCGCTCGCGCCCACACAGTTTATTGCCAATAGCGTTGTTTCACTGACTACCACCTATATCAATCCATTTAAGTTCAACCGTTTTGCCAAAAAGGTGCTAAAAGACGTACCAGAGTCAGAATACGCTCAGAAGAAGAAAGAACTCAGAAGAGCGACTTGGTCTTCGATTAAACAAGCTCTAGTTTATGCAAAAAATAATGGCTCTCTATATCCGACCGAAGAAGGCTATGGTCGTACCGACGCACTAGGAAGAATCTCTAACACAGTGTTTGGTGACTACATATCACCGAAAAATTATCGTGTAGCTGATGCGCCTGTTAACTACCCTCATCTTTGGGATATTTGGGCTTTTGATTGGGTGCAATGGATGGGAACCGTGAGCCAGGCAATGGCTAGAAATATCAATGAAGCGTTAGGCACTCGCGCAAAAATAGATCTATTACATGGCGATAAGCTATACGATAATTCAGTACTGATACCGGAACTGCATTGCATAGAAACCACTCTGCAATTTCTCGAGCCACCACAATGGCCGGAAGATTTGTTTGGTAAGGTAGATCATGAACTGGCCAATGAAGGCAAAAAAATATTTGGTGAGGTCTGCGCTTCCTGCCATGGCCCATTTGCCAGACAAGCCGTTGATGGCAAGATCAATTATGAGGATGCAGGCGAAACACACGAATGCACAACCTGTCATGGGCCAACCATGACCAATAGCGATGGTCAGTTAATTGTGCTCAAAAATTACAGAGACCATCCGCCAGTCAAAGTCAGCGATAAATTGAGACTGGGAAAACCCGAATCAGAGTTTCAACTGCAGTATAAACGCGATTGGTATTGGGAAATGATTCATATTCCTTTGGATCACATCGGCACCGACCCGACCTCGGCGGTTAATATGTTAAACAACCGCTTCGATATTAGCCCGGTTGTTGACCGAATTAAAAAGCTCAGGGAAGATGGCTCCTTCCTGAGATTACCTGACCCGAAAACAATACCAGACCCAACACAAACCGGCTTTGCTCAAGGATTGGCTTTTATTGGTGGCGAAGTTCGTGCCAAGCAATACCGCGAATGGGGATTACTGGAGAAGGATGGCTACAATATTGTGCCCGGGAAAGAGAAACAGGTCGCCGATTTGGACGGCTTTGGTGAGAGTGACAATCCTCAGGATTGGCGAGCCTACCGCCCTCGCCCGCTAGAAGGCATATGGGCCACCGCACCGTATCTACACAATGGTTCTGTACCCAGTATTTTTCAATTACTGTCACCAGCTGAAGAACGAGATGAAACTTTTTACCTCGGTCGCAAAGAATTTATACCTGAAACTCTCGGCTTAAAAGTTGACAAGTTCAAAGGCGCGTTCAAATTCGATACCAGCATTACCGGTAATTCGAATCTTGGTCATGAGTTTAACGACGGCCTGTGTGGCGACGGTGTAATCGGTTATGAATTACCAGACAGGCCCGGCTACTGCCGACAGTTCACACACCGAGAAAGACAAGCGGTTGTTGAATACCTGAAAATTCATAAAGACGGCGAGCGTCCCAAACCTGAATCTGAACCCCATTGCAGAGACGTACAATGGCCCGCTCAATTGGAAGCCAGTTCTAAAGCTCCAGCCTTGTTAAATGAAGATGAAAAGACTAATGAGGGCCAACTCTGATGTTTAAGAAAGTACTTAAATTTTTAATGGTTTTCATTTTAGGGTACGCCCTTTTATTCGTGTCTGTTTTCGCAGGGCAAATGTTGATTGCCGAATTTAGAGCTCCCGATGCGGGGATGGTCGACAATACCCCATTAGGTAAGGCGAATCGCCGAACAGAAACAGCGGCTATTGTTGAATCGGTTCGCAAAATTGTCAGCATTGAACGCACTCCTCAGTATCAACGCGACGCACATTCAAAACCCCACGGTTGTGTTAGAGCGACGTTTGAAGTATTCGAATCACAATCCACGTACAATTATGGAATTTTTAAAAACCCAGGTAAGTATCAAGCCTGGATTCGATTTTCAAATGGCAGTGTCCCCGCGGTTGTCGATACTAAAAAAGATGCACGAGGCATGGCGATTAAGGTAATGGACGTTCCAGGGCAACAACTCTTACCTCCATTGTTGTCTGGAAAGACCCAAGATTTTGTAATGATCAATTCACCTGCTTTTTTCATTCGCTCGACTGCCGACTATCGAGAACTTGAAAAATTCGTCGCTCAAGGCAAACCGTTTAATTACTTTTTTGGCGAACACTATATAAATCCATTTCAATGGCGTTTAAGACAACTTTATATCGCACTCGGTACACGCAAGGTAGCGCCAGCCACGCCTTTGTCGGCTCAGTACTACAGCATGACTCCCTACAACCTCGGCCCCAATCAAATTAAATATAGCGCCAAAGCGTGTGAAAACTACCAAGCACCAGGTGTGGACTATTCTCACCCCAATTTCCTACGGGAAGCAATGAAGAAGGTATTAACCAATCAAGACACCTGCTTTCAATTTATGGTTCAGTTGCGCAAACCAGACGCGCGCATGCCAATCGAAGATCCAACGGTAGAGTGGTCTGAGAAGAAATCTCCGTTTGTGCCAATCGCGAGAGTTCACATACCGAAGCAAGATTTCGACACCGCCGCGCAAAACGATATGTGTGAAGCTATGTCGTTTAACGTATGGCATGGCGTTGAGGGGATGGAGCCTATCAGCTACTTTAACGAGTTAAGACGAGAAGTGTATCTGCATACGGCGGCTTATCGGCGGGTCCGCAATGGCATGCATGCGGTAGAACCCAATAGTTGGTGTGACAGTCTCGAACAATATTGTCCAAAAAGTGACGCAAACGAACCTTCTGTCAGTCCCTCTAAATCGGGCGATCAACAGCAAGAAGATGAAGCGCCTGAGGTGCAACGTCTTTAATAGACTATTGGGTGATATTGCATGAATAGTATCTTCATGCAGATATTCCTTGGGTCACTGGTTATCCCGGTCACTATATTGGTGCAAATTTGGTTTATTAGAGTTGCGATAAAGCGCCTAAAAACTATGTATGGCGGTGGGTCACTAGCAACAAAGTTAAGTCAAACACTGCCCATCGTTCTTGTTCTCTCTGCGGCAACACTGTGGTTGCTGGCCGCATTAAGTATTGCCATTTGGATTTGGGCAGGATTCTTTCAAATACTGGGGTGCTTCAACTCTTTGGAAGAATCTCTGTATTTTTCGATGGTGTCATTTACCACGCTTGGTTTTGGTGACGTCACGCTCCCACAAGAATGGCGGATACTTTCCGGGATGATTGCAGCAAATGGATTGGTGCTTTTTGGTCTGAATACGGCGTTTTTAATCGAAGTTTTGCGTAGAACACTCGTTCGAGAACATCTTTAAGCAGAAAATTCAGAATTACAATGCAAATGAGAATAATTAGCATTTACATTTTTGATCATCAATGCTAAATTGCCTGTATTGGTAAATAATGTATTTTTGTGCAAATGTTCGTTTGTTTATGTAAAGCGGTCACTGACCATCAAATTAAAGACGCGGTGGATACCGGTGTTAGCTCGTTTGAAGATATGCAATCTCACTTAGCGGTAAGTACTGTTTGCGGCGGATGTGCCTGTGAAGTCAAACGTGTCATCGAACAAAAACTTAAGAGTGAATTAAGTTCGCGAATGTCAACAAACGGCTTAAGCCAAGAAGTGAGAATATAAGGTTTATCACTGCCTACCACATCAGAGAGTTTCCTAGGTAATATTCGCTGCTCCCCCCAATCCCTACAACAGCAGTGACTATGTTAAAAAGCCATGTCGTTTTAATAACGACATGGCTTTTTTTTGAACTACCTTAAGTATTTGAAATAAAGGTTTCCAAATACGATCGACTGTATCGGACTATGGCTTCTTGAACAGTAGCGTAAACCGATCGCTATTCCCTGTTACCGATTTGCGACCAACCTCATAACGCAATTCATCATCAGGCTTATGATGCAGTGTCGAGTAGCCTTCAAATACGAAGCCAGAATCCAGTAACTCTTTAATAATAGTAACCGGGTCTGCACGACGACGGTTTTCTCGTGTAATTGGCTCCATATGTCGACGAGTATGATCAACTATTCCATAAATACCGCCTTTTTTTAGCGATTTGAAAACCGCATCATTAATATTCTTTCGGCCAGCCGCATCAAAATTGTGCATGTTTCGAAATGTTAAGGCGGCATCAAACCCCTTTTCACTTAGCGTAAATTCGTTAATCGTGCGCAAGTTGTCTTCGCCATCACTGATTTCAACCTTAGGCTCGAGCACATTAACTTTATCGAGGCCTTCCATTTCCAAAAGATTTGATTTAACGCGTGAGGTACCAATTGCGACATGGAGCTCACCTTTTTCCCGCAAAGTCGGCGCCAATAGTTTGGTATACCAGCCACCACCCGGTATAAGTTCCAGCACTTTCATATCCGGAGTAATTCCAAAGAATTCCAGCGTTTGCACTGGGCGTCGATTTCGATCTCGTTCAACCTCAGCCTCGGTACGAATCTCTGCTTTCATCGCTTCTTTGACCATGATCGATAACTCAGATTCCTGAGCATATACGGACATTGACGCGACCAGCGCGCACACTAAGAGAATTGTATTTCGCATTATGATAGATCCTAATATTGTTTGGTTAGTTGATGGGGGTTAAAAATAGCTGTTTTAGTAAAAGTGGCCGTTTCTGGCTCTAATTGCTATTAGACCAGTTTACCACTTAGAATCATGCATAAATAAGACTTCACTACTTTGCAATATGACTAAATCCGGAACAGGACGTTCAAATGGCCTATTCATTCTAATTCTTGCTGCGATCGCATTCATTTTGCTGAAGCAGATTCCATATGGCCAACTTATTCAGTGGCCCTTTGTAATCATTACAACCTTCGTTCATGAAATGGGTCATGGCCTGGCTGCCATATTAACCGGTGGAAAGCTAATTCAAATCGAGATTTATCAGAACGCCTCAGGCTTAGCCCGCACGCAAACAATCGCTGGTTGGCGCCAAGCGGCTATTGCCGCAGGTGGATTATTAGCGCCATCTTTTGTAGGCGGAGCGTTTATTATCGCGGGCAAGAGCAAATACGCCTCGTCTAGAGTTTTTTTCGCGTTCAGTGTATTCATTTTGCTTTGTTGTCTTTTGTGGGTGAGATCTGCATTCGGCTTGCTGATACTTGCACCTACTGGCATTCTATTTCTACTTCTATCGCAAAAAGGCAGCACAACTCTGCAGCATTTCATCATTCAGTTTATCGGGGTTCATATGTTGGTTGATACGTTTACTCGTACTCTGAGTTATTTGTTTTCATCATCTGTGATCGTAGCTGGACAAACTCGCCATTCCGACACGGCAATGATTGCTCAACACCTAATTGGCGGCCCCCTATTTTGGGCGAGTATTATCGCCCTATTCTCGATATGGATTTTCTATTTCAGCTTAACCAGGGCTTACTTAAAATGAACGCTTGATTAATCACGTTGATAGACACAAAATCGAGTTAATTACCGACAATAACAACCGAAATATAAAAGGCATATTATGAGAGGCGCAGGTGGAACAACTGGGGGATCAGGGCGATTTTTTATTGGTCTGATTATGCTATGCGGTGGCATCTATTTACTGCTTAACTCGATAAACGTTCATAGCCACTATGGTTTTAGCGCCCGACTCTACAATATTGGAGGCTATGGCGTAACCAGCGGTATGATCATGATACCGTTCATGTTTGGAATTGGAATGGTTTTTTACAACGCTAAGAATTATATAGGTTGGTTGCTCGCAGGTGGGTCATTGCTAAGTTTGATATTCGGTGTCATCTCTTCCATACAATTTACTTTCCAATCAATGAGCGCTTTTGACCTAATCGTTATTTTGGTGCTTGCCGTCGGTGGTCTCGGTTTGTTTCTAAGCTCACTTCGATCGTTTTAGGAGGCAGCTAAACGTTCTATCCTTGGTAGCGTCCATTCTCCCTTTATAAAGCTCTGCTTTGGGCTATACAATGGCATTGTTAACACAAAATTGCCGCTAGGAGACGGTAACCAATTATCATTACCGCTTTTAGGCACGGACATTATTTGTGGTTCATTGCTCAAATCCAACCATGCAATGCTATACAAAGTATCGTTATCCGGTCGAACAACGTTACGAAAATTGTGGTCAGGAAACCATTGAATGTGCTTGAACTGATTCGGCCTAGTGATCGAGAGTGTTCGAGTCTGCCTGGAGAAAGTTTGTACGAGTTTGATCGATCAAAACCAATGGGTAGCCATACAGGTAAGCTTGCGCAACCGATCTGATTTGCTTCAGCGCATACCCCCCGTAGTCACCGAGATGATTACAGCCAACATAACAAGCTTAGCCCATATCTTCTTTTTATCGCTACTCTGATTACCCCAGTCTAAGCTTAACAAATAGAAAAGTAATGTGACGACTCAATGGCGATATTCTTACTGTCGATTAGTCTCGTTCCTTCAATTTTTTCAGTGCGAGATCAGGATTATAAAATGAATTCTCTTGATGTCTTAACAATTCGTGTTTTAACCCAGCCAGCTCATCGGTTAATTTTCTTAAAGTTACCCACCGTCGCTCTTCATCAGCGTTGGGCAGTCGCTGGAGAGAACGACTGATTTCGAGTAATTTTTTATCGATGGAGACTTTCGGCTGAATTGAATAAAAACGATAGAACGTTTCAAGTACCGATCGAATACTGCTGCTAACAAATTTTGTTGTTTCGAGATCCCCTTGCTCAATTGAGTCGTCAAGCGCTATTAAGCCATCTTCAATCAAGCCCCAATCGCTTTCCAGTCGCCGAGCCGTTTTCTCAAATGGCGCTCGACAATACGCTATATCATTTTGTGAAAGATACAACTTTAATGACTCGAAAACCCTGTCGCTTACGGCTTGACCGTCAAACTCGATTTCGATAAGCCGTGTCAATAAATTGTCGAAATCTGTATTCGTCCGATCCTTGAAACGTAAGGTATTAACATTTGCCAAATCTGGGATAGGCATCGGGTTGAAACTCTTATCCCCGCCTTGGCTACTTAGAAAATGATGGCTTATATCCGCTCGCCCTGGCTGATCGGAAATCTGACGAACAAAGAACTGATCTTCACTGCGCCCTGCCGGGTGACAGGATGCGCAGTTCAAACCCATTCGGCCTGCCTGCCCTCCTAACAATCTTGGGCTATTAAACGCAAGACGGCCTAAATTAAACTTAGGATTAGCAAGTTGATTAACACATTCGGCGGGACGTGCGGTAACGGCAACAACACGCGAGTAATCGTCTTTAAACCACGCAAATTCTAAGGGCTGGCGCGACGATTCAGCGGCGTATAAAGCTCCGCAACTTAACAATACTGAATAGCGGGTGATGAGTTTAATCAACACCCGCAAATTATCAAGCACCATCTAATTTAAGAAGCGGATGCTATCCAACGTCGCAACTCTTGCGCCTCTTCACACCCAAAAGAACAAATCGACTCAAGTTTTTGTAATTGAGCTTTTGCCAAATCCAAACGCCCTATTTCAACGTAGTACTCCCCCAAATATTCATTCGCACCACGATGATCGCTATCAATACTTAAGGCAACTTGGTAAAACTCCAATGCCTGTGCTTTGTTACCAAGTTTCCGATTGGCAAAGCCCTGATAGGTTAATATATCGGGGTGTGGGCCAAACACCGCGGCTGACTCGGCCAATGACTCTAAGGCAGCATGATAGTTTCCTTGATTTATCTGAGCTACCGCATCAACATACAATTGGTCGCCGCGAGCTGGCGTAACATTTACATCTATTCTAGATTGCAAAGCAGCACCATCGATTTGCAGTAGAGCCTTATCAATTTTTTCTTTATTCTTGCAATCCTGACATGACGCCTTGAGCTTCAAAAGCGCGGCTCGGTGTTTTTCGACTTTCTCTGGTTTGTTTGTTTTTTGAAACACAACACCAAGATAACCGTGGGCGGATACTAATTGGTCATTATATTTGAGAGCCCTCTCAAAAGGACGCTTAGATTTCTTGAACTTTTCCTGGGCGAATAAAGCAAGACCGAGAAAATATTGCGAATTAGCGTGCTTTTTGTTGACACTCACTACTTTTCGAAAGGCCTTCTCAGCCTTGCGATTTTCACCGCTTTGAAGTGCAGCGACGCCCTCTTGATACTTTGCAACAGGATCGAATCTTGGTGCGCTTTGGCTCGGGCTATTAAAGCTGCCGCCACCGCCGCCACCGGCTGCCATTGCTGGTGCAGAAACCACAAATAGGGAAACCACATAAACGACCACCGCTATTATGCCAGGGCCAGATATGGATAAGATTGATACGAACGATGTATTGATTTTCATTGCAATTGCTCCGGGTACGATGCTCAGTATAGGATGTCTCTCCTTATTTAGTGTAAAAAAGTATGACGAAGGTTCAATCGTTAAGAATTAGCACTCTTGGCGCATCGCCTGACTTATAATTCTCGCGAATAAGATATTAGACCCAGCACCATAGCAAACTATCCCATGACAGATTCCTATATAAATTTCGCAAACACCCGTTTTGGTCGAAAATTAACCTCTATGTTAGGACTTCCACAGCCACTTGTGCTAGAGCGCTTTAGTAGCGGGCAAAAACTATTAAAGGGTTCCATATTATTAGGGGCTCACGCCAACAGTAGCCTTCAGCAGCCACTCAGATCGATGTTAAATAGTATGCAGCTTGACGTATACGACTATGAATCTATCTCCGACTCTTCTCAATATGATATATGGCCTGAAGGAGAGAGAGTAAAAGCGCTATTGTTTGACGCCACAGAGCTTAGTCATAGTACTCAATCAGCTAGGTTGCATCACTTTTTTAATAATACTGTTCGTTCACTCGAAGCTAACGGGCGCATCGTCCTAATCGGGCGGCCGCCATCTACGTGTGATACGTCAGCTAAAGCAATCGCGCAGCGAGCGTTAGAGGGCCTTAGTCGCTCTCTCGCAAAGGAGCTTAGAAACGCAATTACCGTTCAGCTTATATACGTGGAACCCGGTGCTGAAGATCAAGTGGAATCAACACTTCGCTTTTTATTATCGGCAAAATCCTGTTACGTGTCAGGCCAGGTTATTAACATTACCAAGACTGACTCTAAACAATACGCGAATTTTGAATGGTCCCGACCGTTGACTGGGAAGAAAGTATTGGTAACAGGCGCGTCTCAGGGCATCGGTGCTGCGATCTCAGAAGTCATGTTCCGAGACGGCGCAGAACTTATCTGTTTAGATATACCCCGTACCGAAAATGCCCTGGATCAAATCTGTAAACGAGTAAATGGTCGCTCGATTTCGCTAGACCTAAGTGGCGAAAATGCGGCCGATCGCTTAGTCAATGAAGCTAATCAAGATGGCGGATGGGATGTGATCGTCCACAATGCAGGGATTACGCGAGATAAAACAATTGCCAAGATGAGTTCTGAACAGTGGTCATCTGTGGTCAATATTAATCTATCCTGCCAAGAACAAATGAGTAATGCATTAGTCTCATCCGGCGGACTCAAACACGATGGTCGCATCGTTTGTGTGTCTTCTATTTCAGGAATCGCGGGAAACCGCGGACAAACTAACTATGCATTTTCAAAAGCCGGTGTCATTGGAATGGTCGAAAGCTTAGCCCCCGAGCTGGGGAGAAAAAACATCACTATCAATGCAGTCGCGCCAGGATTTATTGAAACGAATATGACGGCACAAATTCCGTTTGCAGTTCGCGAGGCAGGCCGACGTCTAAACTCTATGAGCCAAGGAGGCTTACCCGTCGATGTCGCAGAAACAATCTCCTGGCTTGCTAGCCCTGCCTCGAGCGGCTTAACTGGCAACGTTATACGCGTCTGCGGTCAAAGCATTCTAGGCGCATAAATGCGTTCAGTCTTTCGGGAATGCTTTTAATACTTCTTTGGTTAGGTCCCAACGATTGAAACCCTGTTTACCAAAATCCAGGCCCCGTCTAACGATCACCAACTCGTGTGAGGGCACTACGATAACGTACTGCCCTCGATTACCTGCGGTCGAGTAGGCATCAGCTGGAATATCCTTACGCGCCTCAGGCACTAACCACCATTGACCTCCGTAAAAGCGACCTGTTTTTGCAGTAGAAGGTGCCGGAGTACGCACAAAGTCAATCCACTTCTTAGAGACAAGCCTCTCTCCCTTCCAGACTCCACCCTGCTGGTAAAGCAAACCAAAACGCGCCAAATCTCGCGCATTGGTGTATACCTGACTGCTTAAAATAAAATCGCCAAAACGATCGGTACTGATCAGCGTATTGCGCATTCCAATTTTGTTCAACAGTTCAGTATAAGGATACAGATGGTAAGCATCCTCATCCTGCAGCGCGGCCTTCATTGCCAGAACCGCCAATAGTGTGTCGTAATTCTCGTAATCCCAAAACGTACCGGGCTCACGAATAAGACCTCGTTTAAGTGCCCCTGATACGGAACTCGCACCCGCCCAGTACGATAAGCCCGACCCGGTTGCATACTCCATACCGAAACTATCCACGGGGTATAGCCCACTTGACATATTCAACAAATGTCGCAATGTAATCTCATCTCTTGGATCTTCTTCACTTTCAGCAACAAGCGGTAACCAATCTAATTTCACCGGCTCATCAAGTGCGAGTTTACCCTGCTCTACCAAATTCCCGATTAAACTCGCGGCAATGCTCTTTGCAGTCGACCATGTACGAGTGCGCGTTGTCATATCAATGCCCTCGGCGTAGCGCTCGTGTAATATTTGACCTTTGTGAACAACCATTAAACTCAAGGTATCTTGTTCCTTGGTCTCACGCTCAAAGGCCCATTCGGACGCGGCTGCCAGCGCTGCTTGATTGACGTACTCTGGCACGGCTGTCTTTTCCACTAAATCGCCTTGAGGCCAAGGTATGTCTGCAGGGTTAACATTAGGTTTGGGGATTTTTATCGACGGAAGTTGATCGATATTTTCCGCAGCTTGCTCCGGCCCAAGTACAACACAACCTATTCCCTCTCGGAACGCAGCGCTTACTGCGTGACCATCGGTTCCGCCACCAACAGTGACCATTTTGAGCCTTGGGTCCACCTTATAGTTACCGCCTTGAACGGTGCCGATAGGTTTTTCAAGATACGCAAGTTCCTGTCTAAACACTTGTTCGAGACTTCGGTGTGAGGTGAATAAACCATTGCAGCTAAGCACCGCTTGAACACCATTTCGAATCATCCCCCGATTGGTGGAAAAATAATCGAAATCATCAAGTTGTTCTGAGTATGAAGGCGTGGCAAAAATGCATGAAACAACAAGCAAGATAACGCGCTTCATGGCTAATTTTCCTCAGCATAACTAATTCGATAAAGAACGCCAGCCTGATCATCCGAAACTAAAATTGATCCATCCGGTAATTCGAGAATATCAACAGGTCGCCCCCAATCTCCCTCTTCGAGCAACCAACCGCTGGCAAACAACTCCGGAGTTTGAGGTTTACCATCAACCAAACTGACTAGGTTTATATAGTGGCCAGCCGCCTTCGAACGATTCCAGGATCCATGGTGTGGTATAAGAATTTGATTTTTATATTTCTCTGGAAACATGTCACCTCGATAAAACATCATTCCCAGCGGTGCGGTATGGGCCGCTAATTCTAAGGCTGAATCGGTGAATTCCACGTTTTTCGGTATATCGAATTCGCCATCACGTAACGCCTTACCATATTCATAGGGGAAACCAAAATGCTGACCATCCTTTTCGATTACATTCAGCTCATCGGGTGGTAAGTCATCTTCCCATAGGTCGCGACCGTTATCAGTGAACCATAGTTGCCCAGTCTCCGGGTGCCAATCAAAGCCGACCGTGTTACGCACACCTTTAGCGACGATTTCTTTATCCGTTCCATCAGCATTGATACGATTGATAACCGCATACTCATCGCTTGACTCACAAATATTACACGGTGCTCCAACTGGCAAATAGAGCTTACCATCAGGGCCAAAACCGATATATTTCCAACCGTGATGAGCTTCGGAAGGGAACGAGTCGTTTATCAGTACGGGCGTTGGTGGCGACGTTAAATTTTCTTCGATATTATCGTAACGCGTCACCCTGTTAGGCTCGGCAACATACAAACTGCCGTCGCGAAATGCAACGCCGTTCGGCATGTATAGGCCCTGGGCAATGATCTGTATTGTATCGGCTTTATAATCATTGTCAGAATCTATCACCGCGTAGACCGGCCCTTTTCTTTCGGGGTCGGATCGTAATCCTCGAGTTCCAACAAATACCGTGCCGTTATCACCTAACGCCATCGAACGCGCGCCAACAACACCGTCAGCGTAAATCTCAATCGAAAACCCTTTGGGCAGCTTGATGTTCTCAAGATAGTCCTGGGCCTGTGCTCCTTTAATTGGATTACGAACCGCGACAACGGGTTTATCTTGAGCGTGTGCGGAGTCAACTAGTACGTTGGTGCCGATGATTGATAAAAGAGAAAGTAACGAAAGGACAATGCGAACCATATTCATAACCGTATATTAATTGCGATAAGGGTATTAGCCGTTTGCTCATAATGTATGAGCGCGATCAAACACGTGTTATACCACACCCGTTGAGGGTTACTGCGAACAAAATCGTTAGCCAGACGTTTCGATACTCTGTTGCCTTAGCTGTAGATGCTTGGCCTTACTGTTTTCATATTCCTCACACATCGTGTCTATAGAGGTTTGCTCGTATTCACGTAAACCGCTTAATACCAGACGCTTTAAACCAGTACCGATTCTTTTATTACCATCATATAAATTAAAGTGCAGCTGAGCATTACCGCGCTTGCCTATCACTTCTAATTCAGTATCACCCAGCCGTATTTCAAGTTTCTGAAATTCTAGAGCAGTGAAATTTAATGACATGCTCTCGTAGATCACCAAGGGTCGAGTTGGGTTAATCATCACCCGATGCTTCTGCATCAGAGGTACTAAAATAGTGGGAAAATTTTGACCAGAAAACACAACATAACTGCGTATAAGTTGCTCGATTTGATCATTTCTATGCGAACCGGCACCACTGAAACTGACACTAAGAACCGTCTTTGATCGATCACACTTAACATCGAAATTGGCTGATGCCTGCTGTTGAACCGGGTAGTCCAGTGGTGTGTCAGCTTTAATTAATTCCTTAAAATTAAAGCTCATAGATTCGCGCAACCCATATCGTTCAAGTGCGATGGCGAACAGCAAATCACCGGGCACGCAAAATCGTTTAGAAGCCGTATCATGGATAGGATTAAAATCATCGGCAACATATTTTGCGAAGTTATTTCCCTGTTCCGCACTAACGCACACCTGCTGTTCAGGGGATATAGAATAAAAATCAGATAGAAATTTCATTGTCAGTATAAGCCGAGCTAATAAATCGCAAATAGCATTGAAAGTTAGGGCCGTATTTTACCTTAACTGCTAAAATAGCTGTGAATAATTAATACACTATTTGATTGTGCTAATACCCATTAGTTTTATTAACATTCAAATTTAATACGGAATTCATAAGATGTTAGGTGGATTATTTAAGGCTGGCTGGCAAAATGAGTCGCCGGATAAGCGATGTTTGGCGATCAGGAAAATGGCAGCCAATAATGCGAACCAATCTATTTTTCAAGAATTAGCAATTAACGACCCCTCACAGAGTGTTCGTTTAGTTTGCATAGAGCAAATAAGCGATGCAGGCATCGTATTCGAGGTTTTCCGACAGTCCGGCGATGAAACCTGCAAATCCGCTGCTAAGGCCGCTTTTTGTAAACTGATTGGTCCCGGCAGCCTTCTTGATGAAGCTGAAATTGAAGCTCTAATCTCCAAGTATGGTGATGCTAGGAACTTGGTCATTCAGCATTGCCCTCACCCCAAACTCCGCACCGAACTTATTCAAACCTTAACTCAATCGGAATTGGCCAGCATAATTGCCGATGTCGCCTACGCTGAAACGCGACATCAGATTGCACAGCAATTAAGCCAATTGAACTCGCTGGAGCTTGCACGCAAAGAACTTAAGGGCAAAGACAAAAAGGCTGAAAAAATAATTAGAGGCAAGCTTGAAGACTACCGTTTGCAACATAAACTTGAAGATAGCGTGCAACGTGCCGCTCAATCGCTCTGCGAGCAAATGGAATTTATCGCAAACCATCCCGAATGGCGATCAGAATTCAAAGACAAATATCATCAATATTTCGGACGCTGGGCGTCCCTAAAACTTAAGCCAGTCGATTCGCTAACGACTCGCTTTGATAATGCCGCTGATGTTGCAGCCAGAAAGGTCGAAGTACAAATTGCCCATGAAAGTGCAGAGCAGAAACAGTCTCAAATCGTTGAAAAACTCGAGCGCTACGCCCACACACTTTCAGCATTGAGTTTATCCGAGTTAGAGGAAGAGCGCCTTAGCATTAATACGGTTTTGGGTGAAGCGCTTGCTATATGGCGAAAAAGTAACGACGTAATCAGCCCCGAGTCAGCATTAGTGACCACTTTTTCATCAGCGCAACAAGCTCTTAGCACGCTATCTGATCTTATCGAATGTATTTCGGCAAATCCGGTTCAGCCCGCCAACTTAGGTTCTGCACTACGGGCGATGGCGTGGCCCTCGAGCTACCCAACGCTAACCTGTAAACAAGAAGCCAGCACACTCTTAGCACAAATCGAGCAGCAGCAAAGTGAGCAAAATCAGCAATATAAGCAGAACCTGGATGCCTTACATAAGCGCATAAATCGTCTGTTGGGAACATCGAAAAAAGGCAACATTAAAAAAGCCCGTCATGAGCTCTCGGCCACAACAAAAGCCGCGAGCAACTACAGTGGCAAAGAACGCAAAGCTTTGGATGAACGACTGGAAAGAGCCGCTGATATCGTTTCAAAGATGACTGATTGGCAAAATTTTGCTACCGAGCCAAAATTAATCGATTTGTGCAACGCGATGGAAACACTGATCAATTCAAGTATCCACCCGGACAAACTCGCGCAGAAAATCTCTAAACTCCAGAATGATTGGAAAACTCTAGGTAATACTGATGTTTCAAACGAGTACTGGCAACGCTTTAAAGCAGCGGCAGACCTGGCGTACAAGCCGTGTGCAAATTTCTTTAAACAACGCCAGGAAACTCAAGCCAACAACCTGGCTAAGCGAGAGCCGCTTATTGAGGAAATGAGGTCGATTTTGGATGAGACCGACTGGAATAATAATCCAAACTATAAACACATCGAAACGCGCCTTCAAGAGATCAACCGTCAATGGCGGAAGATCAAAGATGTTGAACATAAAGCTGGGCAAAAGCAATGGGACCAACTAAGTACAATTAGAGAAAAAATTTACCATTATCTGGATCCGGTATTCGATTCAAACATTGAACTTAAAAATCAAATTACTGCTCAAACTGAGGCCATATTAGAGCTCGAAATAAGCGAAGCTTCGCTAGAAAAACTAAAGCTATATCAACATCGCTGGAAACAAATTGGCATTACTCGGCGCAAACAAGACCAACAAGCATGGACCGCGTTTCGTGCGGCTTGCGACCGCGTTTTCGATGCGGTTAAAAAAATACGCAATGAAAAGCGTGCCGTCGAAGACCAACAAATAAACGCCTATAAAAGTGTTATTCGACAGATCGTTTCGTTGTCTAATACGGCTACCAACTTGAGCGATGCCGAACCTGAATTTGAGAGACTATGTGAATCATATAAAGCCCTACCGATTCTTCCAAAAGGGCTTCCTGACAAGTTAATAGAACGCCTAGCGGCCGATTTCAAACGCGCATCTGACCGTTATTCAAAAACGAGAGAGAAACTTATTCAAGCCTCAAAAGATGACGTCATTAGTCGCCTAAGCCATAAAGCCCAGTTGTGCCAGCAACTCGAGTTATCAGTAAGTCGAGGTGACAGCGAAAAAGCCTCCGCACTAGAACAACAAATAAACAGCATCATTATTGTCGATAAAGCCTTGGATAAGCGCTTTGGCAAACGCATGAACGAAGTGACAAACACTGATCGGTCAAAGGCTAATGAGGCCCGAAGGCTCTTGTGTATTGATTTGGAAATCTTACTCGATGTCCCAAGCCCAGACGAAGACAAATCGTTAAGAATGAAAGTTCAACTGGATCGAATGAAAAAAGCAGGAATTGGTCATACGCAGGTCGAGAGAACTAAAGCACTCGCTGAGCTAAAACTCGCATGGCTTTGTTCTCCGGGTGCTGATCCAGAACTACAGGATACTTTTGAACAGCGGTTTAACCATCTGATGAGTGCCTCTTAGCTACTCTCACTATTTATTCTATCGAGTTGCTTTTGAGCTTGGCCAGGATCTAACAAATCGCTTGGCTCTAACATCTCACAATCATCGTTTATCATATCCGCAAGCGTTGCTGGGTAAATTCTGCAATCTTCAGGTCGGTCAAGGTAAATATCACATAGATAACGATCTGAATTTGAATCTTTGCGAAGCCACGGACAAAGTTCAATTAATTGCTTAGAACCGGGCTGGTACCAAATTTTGCCATTATGAACATAATCGTTGATATCCTGGCGAAAACTGGACCACACTCGAAGATCATCCGCCGATGCTGTCAATTGGCCATTACTATATTTAACGCAACATTTGCCACAAGCGTTGCAAGCTTTCATTGGGTTAGCTTATTTGATGCCGCTTTGCGGCTTGGCGTGCCATAAAAATCACTCCCGCAGCTACTAACATCTGAACCGCGCCGTAGAGCAATACAGTAAATAACACCATATCGCCAATTGTGTTCGACGCACCTACGACCACAGGAAACATCGATGCTTTTATCAATACACCGAGGTTCACATTACGCACCACCACTTCCATCTGAATTGCCGTGATATCCGATCTAACCAAGCCAAACATTCTTGGTATCAACCATCCAGCAAGAGTCAACACAACGACAAACGTTATAACAAGAATCATGTTGTCACTGCCAAACGCGCCGGTATCTAACCGTCCCGCAGCTGACGAGCCAATAATGATCAAGGCAATACCGAATAACGAGGCACGGATACACCATTTTGAAATGATTTCAGCGCGATTAGGTAGGGCTTTGAGTATGAGCATTCCTATCGCTAGCGGCAGTAATAATGTGAGTGCAATATCATTCACAATTTGAGCCGTAGGCATGGCAAAATCTTGCGGTAAATATTCGATTATCAACATCTTCAATATGAACGGCGTACTAAGCAAGCAGGCTAAAGTTGTTATGGCGGTAATGGAAATGGATAGTGGGCTATTACCTTTTGCCATATAAGTAAAAATATTTGACGTGGTGCCTCCAGGAATTGCCGCGATCAAGGCAATTCCAACCGCAACGCCCCCTGCTACACCGGCAAAACTGATAAATAAAAACGCGATAAGCGGCACAAACAGTAACTGCATCAGCGTACCAATCGTGACTGATTTAGGCGATTTTAAAACATCCGTAAAATCAGCGATTGTTAGTGTAGCGCCCATACCTAACATGGCGAATACCAGTTGAAATGCAGCAAACCAGTATTCATACGCAATGTAAATCTCACCCATGGTGCTTCCGTATTGTCAATTGAATCGTTATGTAAGAGCTGAATGGTAAACGATTTGAATCAACAGCGCTTATTCGATTATTGAATTTTTATAATGTACGTATGATATTTTGAATCAAATCGATTTTTTCGTTCTCTTGATGATAAATAGCGTAAGCTTTGCGCTCGAAAATAGGCGCGCCCTTAACATAGTGAAGCTCGCCATCCGCCACAGCTTGATTTACCGCTGGCTCCGCCAAATAAGCGCAACCAGGGTTATTCTTTAGATAATTAAAGGCAATACGTCCAAGACCAGTGCTTAGGCGGCTAATACTGACATCGGGAAACCAGGCTGCAAATTGCACGCCAAAGTTTACGCCCCAATTAACGTTTATATAGCCATTTTTAAGAGCTGACTTTAAACTCTCTCGTTTTGACGACACTAATCTCAAGCGTATGGTTTTTAAAGGCTGAGAAATAATGTTTGAGCCCTGGGGTGCATCGTAGATAAACGCTAAATCCATCGTGCCGTTCATAATTCTCTCAAGCATTGTGCTGGCACCATAGGTATCAGCGTTGATCGCGAGAGGCAAGTCCAGTTTACTGACGTCGGTCAACCAGTCTTGCAAGCTTATGTCCCAAAGCCCTGACAAACCGCCAATGTTAAGTGTATGTACAATATCGTCAGGCATGCCGACTTCTTGTCTGGCTCGGTTCCACAATGTAAGGATACTTTTTGCGTGAGACAACAAAGCCTCACCACTTTGAGTCAAATGTATATTGCTGCGCTCTCGAACAAATAGTTCTGTCCCTAAACTCTCTTCGAGCGCTTTAATTCTTGCGCTTATGGTTGACTGTGAAACAAACAGATTTTCGGCCGCGTGACCAAAGTGACGCGTTTTTGCTACTTCCAAAAACGTTTTTAGTGCACCAATATCCACAACAATAAGATAGCTAAGACTTACCCCCATAAGTAACCAAGAGCAGAGCTATGAGTTTTTCAAGCAATCGATTAACAGTATTTCATAGCTACGGACCCATGATCGGAAAAATCGATTATCACGCCCAAAATAATTCTTTTTACAAGCTCGCACAATAGGCAAATAATAAATTAGTCGTTAGTGGTTACTCGATAGGCATTAGGCAATAATTTGCAGCCCATAAACTAACTTAGTATTGAGATTAGACCTACTCACTATCCCTAGCCACTAGCGGCGCATTGGTATTTTCAACGCTCATAAATCCGTCTCCGCGAAAAATAGCCTGGAAACTTTCCTCAAACATTTTTTACCAAATTGGAGTTAATCATGGGAAAACCCTCTGTCGCTAAGGATACACCACTCGATCAACGAGAGCCCAAATACAGTGATCTGGAAGAACTTGAATTTGATGACGATGCGTTTTTCGAGCAATACACAAAACATAGCCGCAAAGCCAGTAAACAATCGGTAGATGCTAGACGTAAAATAGAGCGTTTAAGAGAGGAGCGAGAGTTAAAAAAACGATTAAGCGAATGTTATTTTGATGATGAGTAAGTGACTTAAGCAGCAATCAATATTGAACTCAGCTAAGGGCAGGAAGCGCAGACATAAAAAAATAGGCTGTTAACGAAACAGACATCCATAGTTTATAGGCTAAAGATGGTGTTGGTTTTGATGTGCTCATTGCTGGATTGAGAACCTGTCTATGTTTGTTCTATTTTTGAAGTTCTACTAGGATCACAGTATCTAAGATCACGACAGTTTTGAGACTTTGCTTTCAATTTTTGCTATCTGTAATAGCTTCTAACAATATAACAATATTGATTTCCTGATCCAGTTTATTTTAACTGTCCACGAGCAAGCTCTAAGGAATCAAAAACATCCGACGCGCGTTTTAGGCGTTTAATAAGTTGGAATGTTTGCTTAGCCTCAGGATAACGCATCTGCAAAAAAACCAACCATTGTTTGGCACGGTTGCTGACAAACATTGGGTGCGTGTTTTTACTATTCTTCAAATAGTCCACTACCAAATCCAGTACATCGCCCCAACCCATAGGGGGTTGTGATGTTCCGTTAAGTTTCTTTTCTATCATTGCCGCTAGATCCGGGAATGCCATCGCTCCACGGCCCAACATCAAATCCGAGCAGCCACTTTGATCCAAGGCTTTTACAGCATCATCTGCGCTCCATATCTCTCCGTTAATGATCAATGGGATATGAATTTTATCCGACACTGACTTAACTAATGACCAATAGGCGGGGGGCTTATATCGATCTTCTTTGGTTCGCGCATGGATAGCCAGTTCATTGGCACCTCCATTAACAACATTTTCGACAACCTCATGCAATAGATCAGCATTACTGAAGCCGAGCCGAATTTTCGCAGTTACCGGTATTTCAGGATCCACGGCATCCCTCACTGCTTTAACGATCTCGCCAACTCGTTGAGGTTCCCTTAATAGTACCGAGCCCCCATCACTGCGATTCACAGTTTTCGATGGACAGCCAAAGTTAATATCAATTCCTGATGGCTTGAGCTTGGCCAAACGAGCTGCGTTTATGCCCATATATTGAGCATTACCACCCAATAGTTGAACAAAAACAGGCACCCCTGACGGCGTTATACCCTCACGTTTTAATTCAGGGCAAAATCGATAAAATACGTGATTAGGGATTTTTTGCTCGGTCACTCTAACAAACTCAGTTACGCAACGGTGATAGCCACCGATTTGCGTTAGAGCAGCACGCATCTGGGCATCTACAACCCCTTCCATCGGAGCGAGTAAAATACGCATAGATTTTGATTAGAAAAGTGTCAGCGGCTGGCGATTGTAACGCTGGGTGCCGTTAATTTCGATACAAGAATGACATTTAATAACGTAGAATCACGACATAACGACAATTAGAACAAACCCTATCAAGAGGTATCTTAATGAGCATGGATTTAGGCGTCAGCGAAAGACTGAAACCCATTTTAGAAAAAGTCACCAAACTAATGCAGGAAGAAGTAATCGCTGCAGATGTCGAGTTTCACCAAGAAATTGGTAAAACTGGAAACCGATGGGAAATGAATGACCGTCAAAATGAAATTCTTAACACTCTGCAAGCGAAAGCCAGAGAACAGGGTTTGTGGAATTTTTGGCTTACCGATTCAGAACGCGGTTACGGCCTATCTACCGTAGAATATGCCCACCTAGCAGAACAAATGGGCTGGTGCGTGCTAGGGCCGCAAGTATTTAATTGTTCGGCACCCGATACCGGTAATATGGAAGTGCTCGAGAGATATGGCAGTGAAGAGCATAAAAAACAATGGCTTGAACCACTTCTTGAAAGTAAAATCCGTTCTGCATATTTAATGACTGAACCGAATGTTGCCTCTTCCGACGCAACTAACCTGAAATTCGATGCTAAGTTAGAGGGCGACGAGTATGTGCTAAATGGCGAAAAATACTGGTCGTCAGGTGCAGGTGACGAACGTTGCGAAGTCTATATACTAATGGCTCGAACCGCTGGAGACGAGGCACCAAGACATGCGCAACATTCAATGTTCGCGCTTGCAGCTGATACGCCAGGCATAGAAGTATTACGTGCAATGACTGTATTTGGTCACGATGACGCACCTCACGGGCACATGCACCTCAAATTCGACAACGTTCGCATACCAAAATCAGCGCTTTTACTTGGTGAAGGTCGCGGATTTGAGGTCAGCCAAGGTCGTCTGGGACCAGGGCGGATTCATCATTGTATGCGCGCGATTGGCCAGGCCGAACGAGCACTCGAGTTGATGTGCAAACGCTCTATGAGCCGTGTGGCTTTCGGTCGACCGTTAGCAAAATTAGGTGGTAACTACGACATCATCGCGGACTGTCGTATTGGAATCGAACAAGCCCGTCTACTGTGTCTGAAAGCTGCCTGGATGATGGATCAGGGCGATCCGAGCGCGGCAGCACCATGGATTTCACAAATCAAGGTGGTTGCGCCGAATATGGCGTTAAAGGTAATCGATGAAGCCATTCAAATGTATGGCGGAACAGGAATATCGCAAGATACGCCACTCGCAGAAATGTACGCTCAAATGAGAACCTTACGCTTTGCGGATGGTCCTGACGCCGTTCATCGAATGCAGGTTGCTCGCAAGGAATTGTCGACCTATCGATAGTCAACCACTCTCTGGAGTCGGCCCTATGGAACGTTAATAGCGGCCGATTCCTAGAAGTCCTCCCCAAAATAGAACATTATTGTCGATTCGTACGTAGTAACGGTGCGGTCGAATCATCCTTAAAGGATGTTCTATACGGATTTATGTCTAAGCCCCCTCTTCTCGTATACAACGCTTGCACGGACAGTTTTTGCGGTTTACATGCTTTGCAAATATCACTATAGATGCGTTCAACACAGTGCTCATGAAATTCATTGTGTAAACGAAACGAAATCAAATACCTCAACAGTGCTTCACGTTTGATTTTCGGACCAGTGTATTCGATCACCACACTCGCCCAATCGGGTTGATTAGTGATAAGACAGTTCGACTTTAACAAGTGACTATGTAATGTTTCCGAAACTGGTTCTGAACCGCCTACCAGGGCGAGTTCCTCGGCTGTTAGCTCGAACTTGTCTATTGAAATGTCGATGTCGTCAATGCACTCTCCTGGCAATGCATTTGCTGACATGGCGTCGACATCATCAGGAGCAATAAGCTCGATATCCACTTCCCCACCGACAACGCGGGATAAGTCTGCCTGAAGAATCGCTTTTGCTTCATCGTGCGATGCGCACCTGAATTGATTAAAACTGTTTAAATACAATTTGAACGATTTTGATTCAATTATATTTGGAGTAGACGCCGAATACGTAAAACGAGCTAACGCCACAACCGGCTTGCCCTTAGCGTTCAACCATGACAATTCGTAGCCATGCCATACATCAACACCAGAGAAATGCAACTGATCTTCAGCACCGAGCGACGATCGATTCAAACTTCTGGGAACCGCTTGCAATAACTCAGGATCATAGTCTTTTCGGTACTCCGTTTTTCTCCCAAGGCTCAATTTCGTCAAATCAAAATCATCACTCATTATTTTAGCTCACGATTGGCATATTACGTTTGACGCCTAACTCTGCGCTCTGCAATTCAACATAGTCGTAGCATTCAGCCCAATCATCGGCGAAATACTCACGAATGGCCTTTGAATGGGAATCGATCAAAAGCGGCTCATCATCTAACCAAGATTCTGGCGCAAATCGTGCCAGACGCATAAAAATACCAGACAATCGAATCAACAGTTTGTCTTTAATACTCTTTAATTTTGTGAAGTCATCAATGGAGGATCGGTCCAGTTTTGCCTTGCTTTGCTGTTGCGATAAATACTTGTCTGAAAACTGGCGCCTTAGTCGCAACTGCTTATCAGAATACGATTTATGCACTGCTCGATGACTTAGCTTTGATTTATCAATTTCACACCCAAGATAGGCACACAGACTGTCGATATAGAACTGCGGGTCATTAATGTAATCTTCAAAAATGAGCAGTAATGGCTTATGTCCGGTTGTTTCCTCTACGTATCTTACAAGACGCATATACGTGAAGTCTTCCAGTTTTCGGACGCCTTGATTATCGACCACGTCCAGCAGCTTATCATGCCGAAAAGTCTCGCCGTTTTTAGCGTACAGACGATACGTCGAGGCCGCTAGAGTGTCATGCCGACGAACTGAAATAATAATTTTGCTCGAAAATATTTCCTGCACTCGATCGCAGCGATCAAAAATATACTCTCCAGCTTCTCGTGACATCAAAATCTTGTGTGATTTAAAACGTTTCTTTTCGCTTTCTCTGACTCTAAAATTGTTACGAGGTATATATTGCAGCCCCGTTAACGCGGGAAATACCGTCTTTTGTAGAAAGGTTGACGCGGCACGAGCATAGCCAACATGGAAGAATGTTTCAGGTTTAGACATAAGGCGGATTCTGATTAAGTCAGGCGCGATTATAGCGGCAATAAAGCCTTCAAAACAGATGTTTTAGTCGGCCGACGCGAGCGTTACCACACCTTCTTTAAGATCCTTGTTTTTGCGTTGATGAATATCGTAGAAGCGCATTATGTCAGTAAATATTTGCACGCGCTCTACGTAATTCTGTGCCTGAATACCTCGCTCAAACCGCTCACCATAGAGAGTTGGGAGCAGATCGCTAATGGTTTTCCATTGAGTTCTGTCCAAACCTTGCTCTCGAGCTTTACGATAAGCCGCCAATATGTGTTTCATCCCCACATTATAGGCTCCCACAGCAAACCAGGTTCGCTGAGGCTCCTTTATTTTTTCCGGTAAGCGTCGATTCAATTGCTTAAGATATCGAGCTGCAGCATCAATGCTCTGATTCATATCCATACGATCATCCACGCCTAACGCTTGAGCCGTATCGGTAGTCAGCTGCATCACGCCTCTCACCCCGGTTGGAGACTTGGCATCATTCGACCACCGCGACTCTTGATAAGCGATTGCCGCTAAAAGCTGCCAATCGATATCGCCTTTGCGTGCCGCTCGCTTAAAAGCGTATTCAAAATCTGGGAAAACTGTTTTGATCTTATGATGTATTCCTAACGCGTCATAGGTGGTTAGTCGCGTGGGTGAATTAAAATAGTTATCGGCCAATTTCTGCGGCAGTTTTTGTTCTAAGGCGGTGTCCAAAAACTCATTGAGACGAATTAACAAAGGTTCGTCGACTCGTTTAGGCAGAGCCCACACCACATCCAATAGATCAGGGAGAATAAAACTACGATTAAGATTTGGGAGATAATGCTTGGCATTTCTAGCTCGATAGTTAACACTCAGTACGAATCGCTCAGAGCCCTCGTCAACGGCACTTAATAGAGCGTATTCAGAGCGATGATCATCGACCAGGTTCAACGTTTTGAGTGCCTCGATGTCATAGTAACGTGCAGAGGTAAGAACGTCTTCTTGAGCCAAATCTTCAATTCGCTTGGGGCGCTTAGTACCGCGTTTGTACACCACTGTGGTTTGCGCTTGGTACCAGGCAACACTTGGTGTACTAACCCGCTGAACAAAGGGTGAATTAATAATTCCGCCAACCGCGATATCTCCTGCGCCACTGTCTAACAAGGTAAAAAGCTCACCATAGGGCACAACATCCAGACTAAGCACCACACCTAAATCGTTAGCAAACGCTTCCAGCAACTCATACTCAAAACCAAAATGTTGGCGATTAAAAACGAATTGCGAGTCAGGTTCGTCGGCGATCAATACACGCAGTTCACCTGTTCTTAATATGTCGTCAAGCGACTGAGACTGCGGCCTTAGCGTGTACTGAAGCGCAGCAACAGTGATCAGACCACATACCAGTATCAGCTCCGTATGCCGCAGGCAAAATCGAACAAGCTTTCTCGCCATTCGAAATACCGAAAGCAGGCGTTCTATCAATTCCATAGCCTCAGAATAACGATTCGTTAAAAGCTTAGCAATAAGCAATTGAACCGTATCAAGATCTGGTTTATCCTGCGCCTCGCCTTAGGGAATAGAGGCTTTCGGAGAGGTGGCAGAGTGGTCGAATGCGCACGCCTGGAAAGTGTGTATACGTTAATAGCGTATCGGGGGTTCGAATCCCCCTCTCTCCGCCAGATTTCTATCGAAGTGACCACCATCGTACCAATTGTTTAATAATTAAGCACAACCTCCTCGGTACGCTGACATTAGTCAAACTTCTCGCTAATTGTCTATTTTCACACATATGAAATACAACTATGTAGCGAAATAAACCACTCTAAGTCGTTGTTTTATTTGTATTTTTATGAAATTTGAGAATTGACACGCTGGATCTGGATCGATTAGGCTGCTAGCTCAATAAAGTTAGGGGTGGAAATGAAAACAATCGTTATAGTGTTGGGGTTTATAGTTAACGATCATGGTGCTGTACACAAAGTGGCCTATGAGACTCCGTATGAAAATTGCTACCAGGCCGAACAAGCGGCGCTGGAACAGGCCTGGGTTGACTATGTTGAAACAGGAAAAGCCAATGAGATAAGCATTGAAAGCTGCGGTGAGAAGGAACATTTGGAAATTCCGACTAGTGTTCTCCAGCGGTGATCAACTTATAGCGCGTCCAACAATACATTATCAATCTCTGTAGTACGGTGGTCTTTCGATTAATAAAAAAGCTGACCAGTCTCCTGAGTCAGCTTTTTAGCAACAAAAATTAGAATCGTTAGCTGTAACAGCATAAAATTCAAAAAAGTGGTTTAGAAAGCAATAGCCGCCTATCTAAAGCGGCTATTGACTAACCTATTTACCGTACCTCTCTAAAAGTTCGCAGTAACCGATAAACCAAGAACTCGATCAGCACCACGTGGAATTTGATAGCGAAAGCCATCACCACTAAACGTTGTTGCATAGGTCTCGTCGGTTAAGTTCTTACCAATCAGGCTGAACTTAAAGCGCTCATCAGCGGTGATATAGCTGATGCTGCCACTTAGAATACCGTAGTCCGGCAACAATACAACTGGGTTTGATTCAGCGTCCTGGCCAATATTGCCTGATAGTTGCTCGTCGGTGTAGGTGTAGAAAC
Organism: Arenicella sp.; assembly: GCA_965230315.1. Lineage (GTDB taxonomy): Bacteria > Pseudomonadota > Gammaproteobacteria > Arenicellales > Arenicellaceae > Arenicella. The sequence continues at coordinate 359,966 of CBDDKT010000002.1, read as the reverse complement.
TATTAAAGTTAATCTTCGCACCGCTGCTGAGAGGTAAATCATAGTTGCCCATTAACGTGTACTTTGTGTCCGGAGCAAACGGTAGCTCATCGCCTAAGGTTGTTTCAGCCTCAGAAAAGGCAAACCCACCATTTAGTGAAAAGTTATCGGTAACTTGCCAGATAAAGTCGAGTTCTATCCCTTCAGTTTCGACATCACCACCATTGGTAAAGCCAGTAACCGTCGTTCCATCAGAGCTGTCAAAATCGTTGGCCTGAAAATTCTCAAACTCGGTGCTATAAAGCGCAACATTAAAAATTAGATTGTCAGCAGAATATTTCCAGCCGATTTCATGAGCGTCAGATTCTTCAGGGGCGATCGGTGCAATGTCATCACTATCAAGGTTGAAAAACACATTAAAAGCCGGACCTTTATAGCCTGTCGCAAACGTGTAATACAATAGATTTGAATCGTTAACCGCCCACTCTAAACCAATTTTGCCAGATAGGTCAGTTTCATCCGTTTCACCGGAAAAATTGGTATCAAACTGGTTATTGCCATCTGAAAAGCGTGGTCTAACACCTACGCCTCGTCGGCCAAACTCATCGTTATTTCGACGGTTATGATTGAACGAGAGTTCATCATCGGTGTAACGCAATCCAAACAATAGTTTAAACTGATCATTGAGTGCGTATGAGCCATCTCCAAATACGGCAAAGTTCTGAAAATTAGTATCAAAGAACGCGGTCGCTGAAACAATATCGTTAGCATTACAAGTAATGCCATTCGCGGCGATAAAGTCGTCTACGCTCGTCGTAGTGTCACCCAATGTGAGTCGTAAGTGATTATCAATGGCCGCAGCCAACTGCCCATTATTATTTTGGCAACTGGCGTCACGTGTAAAATTACGCGCCGATTCTATATCCCAATAGAAGGCACCCACTTGATACTGCAACGGGCCATCGCTTCGAGATGTTAGGCGTACTTCTTGAGAGAATTGCTCCCACTCTTGAGGGCCAACATCGTGCAACTGAAATGGCACACCAAATACTGGTAAATTACTGTCGCCTGCGATCGACGTGAAGTCACCTTCTCTAAATTCGGTATTATCCCAGTTGCGTATAGCGGTGATCGAGGTGAAGCTATGACCCGCAAATTCAGATTCAAACACAACAGAAGCCGCGGTAGTCGCATCCAGCGTGCGGGTTTCGAAATCGTGATCAACCAAACGTTGATCAAGGTCCAAATCCGAGCCATTACCAGGAACCGCTTCGGAAGCCGGGTTTCGTCCACTGGCACGTGCTTCTAGGTCAGCGCAGCAATCGTTATTAGCGTCGTAATCTTCGAAGGTCACGAGCAAACTACTGGTGTCGGAAATCTCATAATCCAACATGGCTCTAAAGCCCTGTTTATCGTAGCCGTTGACGTCCTGATTATTGAATACATTGCGAATAAAGCCATCAAACTCTGAGCTAAACGCCGTGATGCTAGCGTTTAAACGCTCAGTAACCGGGCCAGATACACGTCCTTTAACAATATATTCGTTGTCCTCAAATACACTGGCTTTAACATAACCCTCGAACTCATCGGACGGCTTGCGCGTCACTAAATTGACCACACCCGCTGATGCATTTTTACCAAATAGCGTGCCCTGCGGACCACGCAGCACTTCCACTCGTTCCAGATCATAGAGATCACCAAAGGCTTGTCCTGACCGTCCTAACACTACACCATCAACAACGGTTGAAACACTTGGCTCAGCACCGATACTAAATGATACAGTCCCAATACCTCGAACTGTCAAAGCCGAGTTTCGGGTTGTGTTTCCCGTTCTGAAACTAACGCTCGGAACTAATGCCTGCAATGCTTCTATGTTTTCGCCAAAACTCGCATCTATTTGGTCCTGCCCAAGAACGGTTACCGCCAGCGGAACTTCTTGCAGACTTTGTTCCCGTTTTTGTGCAGTCACAATAATTTCTTCCAGTACCGTACCGCTTTGAGCGTGCACACTTGGTGCCATAACTGCTGCCGCAACGGTGGTCAGTGCTAATGTTTTTAGATTACTACGCACATCACTTTTCATTAATTATTTCCTCTCTACTTTTATTTCGCTAATTTGATGCTGATGTCTTAAAAGGCAGTTAAAAACCCTCGCTTTAAATGACATTGCCGGCTGAATACCCCGCTGCGCGATACCGCTTCAGTGTTGGCCGGACAACAACCGCCTTCTGATATGCCTAAAAAGACTACGACATATGCCTAGCAATAGTCTAGCTGACATGACAAGTCTTTTACAAGAGATATCTTATATAAGAATTTAAAATCGAAAACGTATCGACGCTTGTCTAGGCTAATAATCAGGTATTTGGTGTCATTTTCTTAACGGACCACACACAGAACACGGCGTTCAAAACCACGACGGCGCCAAGATAGATCCAGAATTGGTAAGATAATCCGCCAACCAGACCAATTGGAGAAAATAATAGATACAGCGCTACAATACCCGTGAACATGGTTGAACTTGCAGCCCACCCATAGCGCCATGGCGTAAGATCCACTTGCGGATTATAGCTAAAGTGCGCACCACTACGATCTGGTTGAATTACGCCAAACAGCAACATAATCCCGACTTCGATCACAAACAGAACCGCGTACAAATGGATGAAATGTATATCAACATGGTCATCTAGTACGAATTTAATTAGTCCATAAGCGATCACGTGAAATATCACGGCAACTTTGGCACCGTTAGCAGGGACATGCTTGGTAAACAATCCAACCAGCACAATTGCGATCACAGGAATATTGTAGAAACCAGTAAACACACGAATAATCTGCCACAATCCTTGTTCGGCATACTGCAACATTGGTGCCGCAATAAAGGAAAACAACGCGATAATGACGCTGGCGATTTTAGCTATTTTAATAAGCTGTGCATCACTTAACTTGGACTTAACTAACGGTTGATACACATCCAATACAAATAAGGTCGCTGCACTATTTAATAGAGAATTAAACGAGCTAAACACCGCACCAAGTAATACTGCCAGAAAAAAGCCCGACAAATACACCGGTAAAACATCTTTCACTAATTGAGGGTATGCCAAGTCCATACGAGGCACGGCATCGCCTACCGGTCCATAGAGGTGAAATGCGATTAAACCAGGCACCATCATCATAAATGGCACTAATAATTTAAAATAACCTGACAGTAAAACGCCCTTCTGACCCTCAGCGAGGCTAGCCGCACCAAGTGTCCGTTGAATCACATATTGATTAGTGCCCCAATAAAACAAATTAGCCAGAATCATACCGGTGAAAATCGTACCAAATGGAACTGGATCACTAGTAGAACCAATTGCATTCAGTTTGTCGGTACTGGTTGTGGCGATGGTTGTTAGACCTTTTAAAAAACTGCCATCACCCAGCATTATCAGTCCTAGAGTAGGAACTAATATACCTATGATGAGCAAACCAATACCGTTGATTGTATCGGAAACCACGACCGCCTTCAGCCCGCCAAATACGGCGTAAACAGACCCTATCGCACCAATTACAAATACCGTTAAAAAAACGGATGACTCGTAATTCAAGCCAGTAATAGTGGGCACGTCAAACAGCTTTATTACCGCCAAAGACCCCGAATAAAGTACCGATGGAATGGTGACCAAGCCATATCCCAACATGAATAGAATTACAGTGATGCGACGGACATCGTCATCGTAACGATCTTTTAGAAAGCTGGGCAGAGTGGTAAAAGCGCCGGCAAGATACTTCGGCAGGAACACCATTGCCATAATAATCGTAGCGAACCCGGCAGTGACTTCCCAAGCCATGGCACTCATATTATGTTGATAAGCCGACCCATTAAGGCCGGTTAACTGCTCAGCTGAAAGATTGGTTAACAACATAGAACCGGCAATGAAAATACCGGTTAATCCTCGACCAGCTAAAAAGTATCCATCCTTATCATCAACACTGTCTTTCGTTTTTAGGTACGAGATAACACCTACCAGCGCCATAAAGAAAACGCATGACCCCAGCGTGAACAGTAATTGTGATGATTGCATGGATTCTCCTTATTGATGTTCTTTACCGGTATTTTTACCTGCGGTTCATTGAATGATGATGGGCCTTTGTTGATTCTCAAACCCATTTTTTATTTTTGTTTTTAAAAGATGGTCAAAGCGGCGGCCAATACTCAGATATTTCAAACAGGCCTTCGTCATTTAACGGAATATCAACCGTGTTCAACACCTTTGCATTGAGCGGGATTTGCACGCCTTGCCTCACAAAAACAGCCATATCATCGAGCTTCAGAGTCTGTTGATACACCTGAGAGCCTTCCATTATCTCGCCCGTTGTTGGCTTATCAATGTCAAACTTCAGCCATTTGCCCTCTGGCAAATAGAATTCGACATGACCAGAGTGGTCGAAACATGGAACAACTAATAAGCTATCACCAAACATAAACTGATTTTCAAATGCCCATGATTGCTTTTCGTTAGGCAGTGCCAATACCATAGGCCGCTGCACTGGAATACTGCTAAGCACAGATTGTGCCATAGCCTGCTGCAAATAAGCTTGCAAGCGATAACGTAGATCGAGTGCCTTCATAACGGCCTTATTTGCGGCCGCGGAATACGACCATGGTTCGCGCGGGCCAATACCATGCAGGCGATAATGAGCTGAAAATACCGCCGCTTGAGCCCAGCGAACGTAAAGCGCATCATCGCGCGTGTCTTTATAAAAACCGCCAACATCGGTCGCGTAAAAAGGCCCACCTGAAAGGCCCCACGAAAGACCACCTCGCAGATTGCTTATCATGCCTTCCCAATCTGCTTGAGGGTCTCCTCCCCATTGGCTGTTGAAGCGTTGGCAACCAGTCCAGGCAACCCGACTAAATAAGAATGGGCCGTGCTTAGAATAGGTTTCAGCCGCCTCGTACACACAGCGGTTATAGAGAAAGCCGTAGGCGTTATGCAAGTTATTACCGGTTTCGCCGTTATGAGCCAGCATATTGTCGTCTTCCACTTGTTCCCCAAAATCCGACTTGATCATATCTATACCAATATCGAATAAAGCTTTATGCGCCTCTTTCCAATATTGATAGGCTTCGGGGTGAGTAAAATCGACGATGCCAGATTTCGGCAGCGGCGAGAGAACGTTACCAAAAGCTTGTTGGTCCCAATCGTATTGATACGATTCACCGGTACGTTTGTCTTTCAAGAACCAGCCGTTGCGATCAAACAGCGTGTACAAATCGTGTTTAACCGAAATGAGTGGATATTCCCAAATGCATATCTTAAATCCCAGTTGTTTAAGCTCATCCAATACCGGTTTTGGATCTGGCCAGCGTGACTTATCCCACTCAAAGGCAAAGCGCGTATCAGTATCTTGCCAGGCTCGACCGTCAATAGTAATGACGTCGCAAGGCATATTACGTTTGCGTACTTCATGCGCAACCGCTAACAACTCCGCGGGATCCTGGTAGTAGGCCTTTGACAAAATCACTCCACCACTCCAATTAGGTGGCATCGGCGCCGTACCTGTCAGACTGGTATACGATTGAATCAATCCCAATCCGGCATTCTGGGCACCACTTTTATCAACTAAAAGAAACAAATCCAAATTTTGATCCTCGATCACAGTGATATAGCTTCTCTGAGACCAACTAGGATGCCCTACTGAGTGAGTGACTATACTCGGTGTATGGCTAAACACGCCCCAACCGCTTGGGCTCCAGACAAACGGTGTGTTTTTATAAGATATTTCAGCATTTACACCAAGCGCATCAGAATTATAAGAACGAATAAGCTGTCCACGTTTATTTAATGCGCCCCATTTTTCACCCAATCCATAGACCGGCTCCCCGGAACTAAGGTCGATACTAAACACCCATCCGTGTTCAGTCTTAGCGAGGGGAGGTACTCGGTATCGGCGAACGAAATGCCCGTCGGTTGGCGATTGACTTATTTGCTTTTCGTTATGACTCTTAAGTGTAAACGCGAATGGGGCATAGTCAATTGACAAACTTAGGCCACCACCGTTAATCAAGCAGCAACCTTCTTCTAAATGTAAATCCAGTTTATTGAGTTCTGGCTGGTTACAAATCAATCCATAGTCATACAGTGGCTCGGAAACCGTGCGTATACGCGCTCCCGCCGAGGTGAGCTCAATGCGCAATTCACCATGTGTCGTATGCAAACGAACTTCAGTCTCGCTAAAAAGCACTGCTTCTGAAATCACCTCAGTAGCGTCAATAATGTTCCAATCAGGAGATTCTAAATAGAAGGGATTGGCAGGGTCGGAGGGTTGAGACACTTCTTATTATCCTAATGTTGTATTTATAGTTTTTGTTATCGCCTATTTTAAGGACACTGAATAAACGAAATTATCAGTATTGCAATAAGCCTGACTCCACTCTGCTACCCGCCCATCAATATTAATACTTGCGCGCTCAGTCATCAGAGCCGGGCTGTCTACTTCGAGATTCAAATGATTTGCTATATCTGCGGATAGACTAACCGCTTGTAATTCATCGCGAACCTCAACAATACTGATGTTGTATTTCTCTTGATACAATGTGTAAAGCGAGTTAGGAAGTTCACGTTCTTTATCGATGTCGGGGAAAATCGCTAATGGCTGCAGCACTCGCTCATAAATAGCGGGTTTGCCATTTATCGAACGAATTCGAGTTACTTGGAACACCTCTCTATTATCAGTCAATTGCAGTTTCTCAGCTTCTCGCTCACTGGCTTGACGCTTTTCAACATCAACGATCTCGGTTACCGGTATAAAATCCTCTCCACCCGCTTCTCGATAACGAAAAAATCGAAACATCGAGCTTTCCTGGGTGTGCTCCGAAACATAGGTGCCTTTGCCTTGACGACGAATTAAAATATTCTCCGCAACTAATTGATTCAGTGCCTTACGAACCGTGCCCTGACTTACCCCTAATTCATCAGCCAATGCGAACTCACTTGGCAACGCCGCGCCTGGCTTCCAATAGCCATCAGACAGACGAGCAATAAGAGTGTCGTAAACTTGCTTATAAAGTGGTTGAAAATTGGTACTTAAACTCATAATGATTGGTCCTGAAAACGAGTTATTGTCGGCCTCTCGTTTGAGTCGATGTTACGAATGAGGCGCCGCTTATTGTTAGAATCAGTCGCACATTATAGAGGCGATCGAAAAACCTTGCTGATAACTATTGCTTTTTCAGGTCTTATATAAGATATAATAGTTTCGATAGAGTTTAAACCAAGGGATACATTTATCCCAGCATTTCGAGCAAATTAAACGCAATAGAACAAAATATAGGTTTCAGATTAAATGTTCCAATCAAACGTAATTCCGCCTGTTGGCTTCGGCTTATGGAAAATAGACCCAAGCGAGTGTGCTGATCGCGTTTACCAAGCGATAGAACTTGGGTATCGACATTTCGACAGTGCCAGCGACTACGGCAACGAACAGGAAGTAGGTGAAGGCTTTCGCCGCGCATTAGATGATGGTCTCTGTAAACGCGAAGAATTGTGGATTACATCGAAGCTTTGGAACACTTATCATGCACCAGAACATGTGCAACCCGCACTGCAAAAATCATTGGATGACCTGCAATTGGATTACCTTGATTTATATCTGATTCATTTCCCGATTGCACAAGCCTATGTGCCGATTGAAAAACGCTACCCTGCGGGATGGTTTGCCGACCCTGATGCTAAAAACCCTGCGATGGAATTAGCAAAAGTTCCCTTGATCGATACTTGGAAAGCGATGGAAGCACTGGTTGATAAAGGCCACGTGCATCGCATAGGCGTTTGTAACTACAACACGGGGTTAATACACGATTTACTTAGCTATGCGAGAATTAAACCAGCAATGCTGCAAATCGAATCTCATCCCTATTTAACGCAAGAATCCTTGCTGCGTTTATGCGAAATGAATGATATTCCAGTAACCGCATTTTCCCCCTTAGGTGCCTTATCCTATCTGGAGTTAGATATGGCCGAGCAACAAGAATCGGTACTAGAGCAAGCCGTGGTGTTAGAAGCCGCGAAACGTTTAAATAAAACGCCCGCGCAAATCGTATTGCGTTGGGGAGTCCAACGTGGAACTGCGATAATTCCAAAGACTACGAAGGCGCATCGTATGAGCGAAAATGCCGCTCTGTTCGATTTCGAACTTAACGAACAGGAAATGGCCTCGATTAGTGGTCTAAACATCAACAGACGTTTTAATGATCCCGGCGTATTTTGTGAAGCCGCCTTTAATACATTCCACCCAATCTATAACTAATTCTATTTCGTGGTAGTTAGCATCATGATTAATTTCCAAAAAACCGAAGGTCAATTCAACTTTGACGAAAGCGTTTTTCCAAGCATTGTACTTAACGAAGGTCAATTCAAAACCATTGAAGCCACCAACGCATGGATTCAGCAGAACCTGAATGAACTGGAAGCTGAGTTAAGTAGTTCCGGGGCTCTGCTATTTCGTGGATTTCCGATCGACAGTGCAGAGACATTCGACGCTTTTTCTGCAGCATTCGGCTACCCAAGTTTTACCTATAAAGAGTCACTATCAAATGCGGTTCGAATTAACTTTACCGAACGCGTATTTACTGCCAATGAAGCACCGAAAGATGTAGAGATATACCTGCATCATGAAATGGCCCAAACTCCAATTTCCCCAGAAAAGCTCTTTTTCTTTTGTAATAGTGCTGCGGACCAAGGTGGCGCCACACCGATTTGCCGCTCTGATCAATTGTTTAAAGCCATACAGATGGAACTTCCTGAACTCGCAAAAATGTTTGAAAACAAAGGCTTGCGATACACTACTCATATGCCTTCTGAAGATGACGCCGAATCGGGCCAAGGGCGTAGTTGGGCCAGCACTCTGAGTGTGGAGACGCAAGATGAGGCCGAAGAAAAGCTGGCCGAACTGGGGTATACCTGGGAATGGCAAGCCGATGGAAGCCTAAAAGCAATAACCCCAATACTCCCGGCGGTGCTTGATCTGGATGGGAAAAAAGTATTTTACAACCAACTAGTGGCGGCCTACATGGGCTGGGCTGGTGTTCGTGACAATCCTTCTCGCGCACTGGCATTTGGTGACGGCTCGGCTATTCCTAGAGAGGGCTTAGAGCGAATCGCTGAATTATCGAATGACTTCACTTTTGACTTGCAATGGCAGGACGGTGACGTGGCGCTACTGGATAATAAAATTACAATGCACGGCCGTCGTCCATACTCGGGAGAACGAAAACGTCAGGTGCTGGTAGCCTTGGCCGCTTAAGTATTCTCACCATAGCGCAAAAATTTTGACTATTCACTTGTAGTGCCCTAATTGGCTGTGTAAATAGCCTTGGACATGCACGCAATACTAGGTTTTGCGCTTTAGGCTTGCCACATAAAAACCATCGGTTCCCGTTAAAGCAGGAAAGGTTCGAACTTCAAAGCCGGTATTGTGGAATCGATCAGAATAGTCGGACAACGGCTCAGATATTTCAAAATTATCCGCCTCAAAGTCTTTATTAGCCTCAAGAAATTTATTGACTTGCTCTTCGTTCTCTTCTGTTAATAAGGAACAGGTGGCATACAGCAAGCGGCCGCCTGGCTTCACTAGTCTTTTGGCACTTTGAAGAATAGATTGTTGTAACTTAATCAGGTCATCCAAGTTTTTCTGAGTTAAATTCCACCGACTGTCGGGGCTGCGTCGCCAAGTACCAGTACCAGTACACGGAGCATCTAATAAAACCAAGTCAGCGCACTCAGCGTGCTTTTTCACCCACTTATCATGCTCAGAACTCAATGTGTGAGTCCGCACGTTATGCACCCCTGCTCGCTTAGTGCGTTTACCCAATTGTTCCAGTCTCTTGGTGTGTACATCACACGCATAGACAGTGCCCTTATTTTCCATCATGGCCGCCATCGCCAGGGTTTTACCTCCGGCTCCCGCACAAAAGTCGACCACTTTCTGCCCTGCTTTAACACCTGTTAACAACGCCAACAACTGTGAGCCTTCATCCTGAATCTCAAACCAACCTTGTTTAAACGATGGCAAACCAAATAGCGATACTCGTTTTTCAAAGCGAATTCCCCAGGGAGAGAGATCGGTTTCACGGGCCACATAACCCACATCAGCCAGAGCTTGATCAACCGAAGGAACGGAAGATTTTAGAGTATTGACTCGGATATCGGTGGTCGCACTGCGATTAATTGCAATCATTTCTTCTTCAAAGCGGCTTCCAAGCGCTTTTTCTAACTTAGGCGCTATCCACTCTGGCACATTCAATCTAACATGGAGCGGTGCTGTTTCGATGACGTTCACATCCAATTCAGCAAAACGCTCAAGTTGTCCTGGGCGAAGTCGCTTCGGGCTATATTTCTCGCCATCAAAAGTATTGTATAGGTCGCCATCATTCATCTTTAGCAGCAGTGCTACGAGCATGCGACTGTGAACCCCGAGATCCTTGCTATTAAGAATATACTCAAAACGCAGGCGGTTCCTTAATATGGTGTATAGGTTCTCTGATATTGCAGCTTTATCTTTCGAGCCAATATAGCGGCGTTGTTTAAAATAACCCGACATTATTCGATCGGCGGGATACTTAGTCTCTGTTATCTCGTCCAACAATTCGATGGTAGCTTGTAGCTGAGCCGCGTATCTCATACTAATTATATCCGTGATGATTTCAGCGCGCGACTATAACACTTTTACGCACTGTCATTAACTCAGCTTTGCCCTTAAACAACCGACTTAGGCTGCTTTACCATGGCAACTTAGCGCCATCCCAATTAAAAAACGAACCACTTTGCTCAGCACGCAAACCTTGCGCTAATGACCAAATTCTCTCAGCCGATATCGCAGGTGAATAGTACTTGTCCTTAGCCACACCTCGGGCAAAAGGTTTCGATAGTTCGCCCTGTGTCGTGCCCGGATGAACAGCCGCTAAGCAGGCCATTTTATTACTTCGAGCCAGTTCTATCGCTGCGGTTTTTATCATCATATTCAACGCGGCTTTAGAACTTCGGTAACCATACCAACCTCCAAGTTTATTGTCAGAAATACTGCCGACCATGGCGCTTAATGCCACGAATTGAGACTTTCTCTGCCTGTCAAGCAAGCCAGTGAAGTGCTTCATACATAAGGCTGGCAATATACTATTTATAAAAAAGTACTCTTGCAGTACGGTCTTCGAAAGGTGCCCCAATCGTTTCTCAGGTCCAATGCGTGCGTTGTGTAGCGCGCCAATGCAACAAATTATGTTCGTAAAGGATCCCTCTTGTGACAAACGGTTAGCATGATCTTCCAAACTTGCCTCAGAATAATCTGTTTCGTCTCGAGACAAGGTATACAATTGTGTTTTCGAGGACAATAGCTCAACCAGCGCTGAACCTATTGTACCGTTTGCACCGATGATCAGTGCTCTGTCTAATTGTATCGTCATAGCGCTAATAATTTCATACACCCGGTGAGTTGATTGTGACCCAAAACAATAATCTAAAAATAGTTAGCGGCGACGATTTATCGGCCATGGATCAACGATACCGCGCGCACTTTATCAACTCCTTGTCGGGTTTTAAAAGCGCCAACTTAATAGGCACCAAGAATTCTGACGGCGCTAGTAATGTATGCATCGTTAGCTCGGTTATACATCTCGGAGCGGATCCAGCCTATATTGCGTTTATCAACAGACCACACACAGTACAGCGCAACACTCTTGAAAATATCTATCAAACAGGCGCCTACACCATTAACCACGTAAATTCGACTATTTACGCCGATGCACACCACACCTCAGCACGTTATCCAGCCGAAATTTCCGAATTCGATCAAACGGCATTGTCTGAGGAATACACCGAATTTCCAGCGCCTTATGTGCAACAAAGCCGAATTAAAATGGGTGTTGAATTTCGCGAGAAAAAAGACATAGAACTCAATGGCACAGTCATGATAATCGGCGAAATCATTGAAGTGTTAATTGAATCAGAGTTCATTCTTGAGGACGGAAAAATAGATGTTGCTGCTGCGCAAACGGTTTCCGTATCAGGCTTAGATGAATATCATACCAGTCAGTCACTGGGTCGATTGGCATATGCTAAGCCACGGAATTGAGCATGAATAGATTATTTTGTGAAAAAAGCTTGAATTAGACTTCACTGTCTCCAAATAGTGAGTGTCGGTGTCTTAAGGAGCCGACAAAGGCAGCTCAAAATATGCGCTCAAGAGAGGCAGATTGTGAGTTTAACTTAACACTTTATGGCTCAATAGCGACTTCACGCACGAGCATAAACAGGAGAAATATTATGAACAGAATTGACTTAACCCCTTTGTATCGCAGCAGCGTTGGCTATGACCGTTTTGGCTCACTTCTGGACGCCGCCTTTCAAACTGAAAAAGCATCGTCCGGTTACCCGCCCTACAATATCGAAGTTGTAGAGGAAAATAATTACGCTATTACCGTCGCGGTAGCAGGTTTCAAAGAATCTGAAATTGAACTGCAAGTTGAAAATGGTGTACTAACCGTTCGCGGAAAAAAAGATACAACGGAATCCAACAAAAATTATCTACATCAAGGCATTGCCAGCCGTTCATTTGAACGCAAATTTAACCTGGCTGACCATATCGAAGTGGTCAACGCCGACTTGGCAGACGGCTTGCTCACAGTTCACCTGGTAAAAGAAATACCTGAAGCAATGAAACCTCGAACTATTGCTATCAACGGTGGCCAAACCAAAGTAATCGCGCACAAGGAAAAAGCAGCTTAACAATCGCAGTTAACTGCCATCTAACGCAAAGCCGGTCGTTACTATAGGTAGCGACCGGCTTTTTCTTGTTTACGACCTATTCCACACTGGCGCATTGACATCTGGCTTGTGCTCCCTATAATCCACGCAGAACTTAGGTCACACCTGATTTTAGATGGTGGTTAAACTGGGAAGCTGGTGAAAATCCAGCGCTGCCCCCGCAACGGTAATCGTCGCGCTGATCGCGCTGCGTAAGTCCGGAACCGGCCTAATGGAGCATTAAAGTTTGGTCTACTGATCAAACTTTATGTTCAGTTCTAGACCGTTGATGGAGCGGAGGGCTACCATCCAAGGCAATGCAGCGTACGCTTGCTATCGCAAGTCGTCACCTGCCCTTCCTTGACTCCTCGCTTTATCACCTTATTTATTTCAAATTTTATTCCAGTGCTTATTATTAAAGCACTAACTAAGGTGTTAAAAATGAACAAATTTATCAGAACGAGCGTTGCGCTCTCTTGCCTCGGCATATCGAGTGTCGCTTTCTCCCAAACACAAGAAGAAATCGTCGTAACGGCTAAAAACAATCAAACGATTGAAGATGTGTTGCAAACTGTGCACGTTTACGATCTGGCCGATATTGAAGCAGCGCAAGCTAAGAGCATACCTGCCCTAATAGACCAAATTGCCGGCATAAGTTTTCGAGACTCTGGTGGTCGCGGATCCGCGACGGGAGTATTCTTACGAGGCGCATCAAGCTCACAAACGATAGTGTTGATCGATGGCGTTAGGGTCGGCAGTGCTACCTTAGGCGCTGCGGCTTTAAACAGCTACCCGATTGAGGCTATAGAGCGAATCGAAATATTAAAAGGTCCTTTTTCAGGCGTATATGGTGCAGATGCCGCGGCAGGAGTGATTCAATTATTTACTAAGAAAGGAGGAGAAGGTCTAGGCTCTGTGCGTGCATCTTTGGGAAGCGATTCCTTAGAGGAATTCGATGTATCTTTCAATGCAGGCGATGAGCGCAATAGTTTTCACATCTCAGCGCACAGCGAGGACACCGATGGCATCGATAGAACCAGTATTCTTAGCGACGGTAATGACGACATTGACGCGTTTGAAGAAACTGCAATAGCGTTGGGTGGTAAAATCAGTTTTGGTGAGTTTTCTTCTCTTAGATTAAATTTGTTGGCGACCGATAGCACCGTCGATTTTGATAATACCTTCGGCAGTGATCCCGGCTTACAAACTGAGAATGAAACCCTGAGCACGGCGTTAGCGTTCAATACGCAATTGAGCGATACAATCGATTGGAATATTACACTGGGTGTCAACGAAGACGAGTCTGTCACTAACGGTGCTTTTCCTTCAGATCTAACCACCAACCGAGACACAGCCAGTACAGAACTGATATTTGAGTTAAGCGACACCACCACGCTAACCACAGGTGTTGATTATTACGAAGAAGATATCGAATCTCCTACAACCAACTTTCCTGTAACCGAACGTGATAATAAAGGCGCTTTTGCTCAACTTACTTCGCGCGCTGGCGCCTTCGGTGTTGCCGCGAGCCTGAGGTACGATGACAACTCAGCGTACGGTACCGACACGAATGGGAGCTTAGCGTTAAGTTATGACATTAACGACAATGTAGACGCCACCATTAGCTACGGTACCGCATTCGCGGCTCCGTCCTTTAACTTTCTATATTTTCCATTTTTCGGTAACCCTGATTTGCTACCCGAAGAGTCTGAAAGCTTCGAGATTAAGCTTCAAGGCAACACAGGTAATCTGAATTGGTATGTGGCCGCATATAAAACTGACTTTGAAAATTTGTTCAGTTTCGACCCGATTACGTTTTTAGCTGCCAATGTTGGCGAAGCTGAAATCGAAGGCATTGAAGCCAGTCTTAGCACCGAATGGGCGGGTTGGAATTTGGGCATAAACGCCGATCTATTATCCGCTGAAAACAAGCAAACTGGGATTGAACTGGATGATCGAGCCGAGCAAACCCTGGCACTTTGGGCTTCAACTAACTTTGGAAAGCTGGATCTTGGGTTCAATTTAAAGGCTGAAAGCGATCGCTTCGATCGTTCTGGTACCGAGTTATCAAGCTATGCGTTATTTGACGTCAGTGCCAGCTACAGCATTAACGAGAAAATCAAAGTATTCGCGAATGTCGACAATCTTTTCGACAGGGATTACACAGTCAATCTTATCAGCGCCACCGAACGTTTTAATACTCAAGGGCGGCAGGCCAAAATCAGTGTACGGGTGAGTTTCTAATCTCTAACTTGCAATACAAAATGTATTGATTCATTGGGCCCCTGCTTCAATCCTCATTTTAGAGCTTGGACAAGGGCCCTTTTTACTTATACTTAGCCTATGACCACTGATAAGCACAAAACTGAAGAACAACGGCATAAGGAGAAAATGCAGCGGCAAAAAAAGCGCGTCGATGCTCAAATTGCCAAGAATTCAATCGAGCGTGGAGTCGCGATCTTGATGACTGGTAACGGAAAGGGAAAAACCAGTTCAGCGTTTGGTATGGTATTTCGTGCATTAGGCTACGGTCAGAAAGTTGGCATCGTGCAGTTTATAAAAGGTGCGCAGGAGTCTGGTGAAGTCAACTTTATTAATGATCACTGCCCCAACGCCGATATTTTCCAAATGGGTACTGGCTTTACCTGGAATACTCAAGACAAAGCGGCTGATATCGCTGCTTCTGAGAAAACGTGGAAAGTTGCCGATCGTATGCTCAAAGATGATTCATATGATCTGGTTGTGCTCGATGAATTAACTTATATGATTGGCTATAAGTATCTGGATCGACAAATGATTATTAAAGCCATTGCCGAGCGTCCACAGGAGCAGAGCGTGGTGGTCACCGGTCGAGGTGGTGGCAGAGAGTTGCGCGAGGTGATGGACACCGTTTCTGATGTTAAAAACATTAAGCATGGATACCAAGCGGGTATCAAAGCGCGCAGAGGCGTGGATTGTTAAATTGAAACCTGGCACTAAACAGGGCTTCAAGTCACCGAATACACTGATGATTCAGGGCTGCACTTCGGATGCGGGAAAAAGTGTGATGGTCGCAGGACTTTGCCGAATCGCCTCACGACACGGAACATCCGTGGCTCCGTTTAAACCGCAAAATATGGCACTCAATAGTGCGGTGACGCTTGATGGTGGAGAGATTGGTCGCGCACAAGCAGTGCAGGCTCAAGCCTGTAATCTTGAGCCTCATACCGACATGAATCCGATTTTGTTAAAACCTTCGAGTGACACCGGCGCCCAGGTTATCGTGCACGGGCGCGCCATAACGGCTATGCAAGCAGCTGAATACCATGATTATAAAAAGATAGCCATGCGGGCAGTAGTTGACTCTCACTCTCGTCTGGAAAATACCTACCAAAAAATTATTGTAGAAGGTGCCGGTAGTCCTGCTGAAATTAATCTGCGTAGTAATGATATTGCAAATATGGGCTTTGCTGAGATTGTGGATTGTCCAGTCGTGCTGATCGCCGATATTGATCGCGGAGGCGTGTTTGCCCACTTGGTTGGAACTCTCGAACTGCTCGAGGCATCTGAACAAGAACGCGTTATTGGATTTATTATCAACCGATTTCGAGGAGACATTAGTTTGCTTGAATCAGGACTTCGTTGGTTAGAACAGCGAACTGGCAAGCCAGTACTTGGAGTTATACCGTACTTAACTGACTTTTTTCTTGACGCTGAAGATGCGATCTCGACCGCTCAAGTCGGCGATACACGCGATGGCCCTATTAAATTCAAGGTTGTAGTTCCAGTATTGCCTCGAATAAGCAACCATACAGACTTTGATGCGCTGCGTATGCATCCTGATGTTGATCTGCAGTTTGTCTCTATTGAGGATAATAGAGTAACCGCAGACTTAATCATTCTTCCTGGCTCTAAGAACGTATTGGGCGATTTAGCACGGCTGAACCAGGCCGGTTGGAGCAAAACCCTAAATCGCCATTTGAGGTATGGTGGCAAAATCATCGGGATTTGTGGAGGATACCAGATGCTTGGCGGACAGATATCAGACCCTCATGCAATAGAAACTGACTTAGGAAGCGCTCAGGGCTTCGATTTGTTGCCGATCTCGACCCAACTGCAGCCGGAAAAACAATTGAAACGTGTCTCAGGCGCGTTTGTTAGCCAAGAGCTGGAAAATGCTCAGGTTTCTGGTTACGAAATTCACTGTGGTGTGAGCAGTCATACCGGACCGCACTCGAGCACACTCATAAAACTTGAAAATAGTACTCATGACGGCCTTATTAGCAGTGATAATCAGGTGTTAGGCACCTATATCCATGGGCTATTTGATCAGCCAACTGCCGCGAATGTTTTATTGCAATGGGCTGGGCTAGAATCAGATCAAGCCGCTGATTTATCGGCGATTAGAGAACAACAGCTGGAGCGGCTGGCTGACTGTTTGGAAGAGAATCTTGATTCGTCTTTTCTGGAATCATTAAAGACCAAATAATGTAATGCATTCAACAAGTGACATAAGGCCTTACTCGAATCGCCGTGCGGTAATTGTCATAGCCTGTGCCATGCTACCAATCTGCTTTTTGATGGCATTGGCATTTGGTACCGTCAACGTATCTTTCGCAGATACCTTGAATTCGATTTTCAATAGCATTGGTGATGTACAATCAAACAGCCGTTCCGACTTGATTATTCAACAGATTCGTATGCCTCGTGCACTTTTAGCAGCAATGGTAGGTGCATTACTTGGAATATGTGGTGCGACCACTCAGGGCTTGTTTCGAAATCCGCTCGCGGATCCATCACTTATCGGAGTCACCGCAGGTGCTTCTGCGGGAGCCGCACTCACCATATTTTTTGCCGGCAGCCTCAGCAATCTTAGTGGCATCTCCGGACTCAGTTTAGTGTCAGCTGGCGCATTTATTGGCGGCAGCATTGCGGTCATCGTCGTGTATAACATTGCGACCAACACCTACGGCACATCAGTTGCAACAATGTTACTGGCCGGCATAGCCATTACCGCACTGGCAGGCGGCCTAACCAACATTCTAGAATTCTTTGGCGACGAAGAAATGTTGCGTCGCATCAGTCTTTGGAGAATGGGCGGTTTAGACGGCGCCAGCTATCAAAGAGTCGCTATTATTGCTGCCTTTAGTGCGATAATTCTGCTCGTATTACCGCGTTTTAGCACGGCATTGAATGCACTCCTATTGGGTGAGTCGGAGGCGCGCCACCTCGGTTTATCGGTACAATCGATAAAGATTAAACTGGTGCTGTTAGTTGCGGCGGGAGTTGGCGTGTCAGTCGCGCTGGCGGGCACCATCGCATTTATCGGATTGATCGTACCGCACATGATCAGATTGCTAATTGGTCCGGATCACCGCTATCTATTACCGATCTCGGCTGTTGGAGGAGCGATTCTCTTGCTACTTTCCGACACCATCGCGCGCACCATAGTATCACCAATAGAATTACCGGTGGGTTTGGTAACTGCGATTCTAGGCGCTCCGTTCTTTATCTCTCTGCTTAGGCACCGTCATGAATTCGGAATGCAGTAATTAGTGGCCATGAATAATCACTTTCTCGAAATAGATCAAGTCACCATAACGGCGAACACGAGTCGACGTTCTAAAGTGCCTCACGTATTGGTCAACAATATTTCCTGTCACGTGAACGTCGGTCAAGTAATGGCAATTATTGGACCTAACGGAGCGGGCAAATCTACGCTTTTGAAGGCAATTGCGGGTGATATCGAATACACAGGTAGAATCAATATTGCCGGAATTGAAAACGAGGCCAAATTAAGGGCAAGGCAAATCGCCATACTGCCACAATTGAGTTTACTAAACTTTCCTTACCGCGTGTCCGAAGTCGTGGGCCTTGCACGCATACCGCACGACACCGGCCGAGAGAGAGATAATCAAATAGTACAGGAAGCCTTGGCATTAATGGACATCAGCTTCTTATCAGATAGGCTCTACACTGAGCTTTCTGGTGGCGAAAAACAGCGTGTTCAACTGGCAAGAGTTTTCGCTCAAATTTGGCAAAAATGCGATGCGCCAAACGCATGCAGATTACTTCTACTCGACGAACCAACCGCCGCGCTAGACTTAGGCCATCAACGATTGCTAATGCACGCCATTCGAGAATTGGCTGATCATGGCGTGGCTGTGGTTATGGTACTTCATGATATCAATCTGGCAGCTCGCTATGCTGATAGTGCACTCGCTCTACTCTGCAGTGAACGCCTTGCATTCGGTCATGTCAAGGAGGTTATTAATGAGGAGAATATTAAGGCCTTGTTCGAGGTTGACGTACACATAGCTCAACATCCAGAGCATGAATCTCCCGTGGTTATAGGTTTATAAATGGCTTATTGTCATCTAATTTTAGGCGGAGCACGTAGCGGTAAAAGTCGCTTTGCTGAACAGCTTGCATTAGCGAATCATACAAAATCCAACAGCGACGAATTATGGTATCTGGCCACGGCAACAGCGGGTGATAAGGAAATGACAAGCAGAATCGCTGATCATCAAAAACGCAGGGGGGCGGAATGGCGACTGTTTGAAGAGCCCATTGAACTGGCCCCCATTATCATGAACGCGCAATACGGAACCACTATTTTAATAGACTGTCTAACACTGTGGCTAAGCAATTGTTTACATCAAGACACGTGGCCTGATGCGCGCCGAGATTTTTTCGCTGCACTTTCATCAACCCCTGCAAATATCATTATGGTTAGCAACGAAGTTGGATCAGGCATTGTTCCTTTAGGCGAGTTGTCACGTGAATTTGTAGACCAAAGTGGTTGGCTACATCAGGAAATCGCCACAATAGCCAGCAACGTATCCTTAATTGTGGCTGGTTTAGAAATGCCGCTCAAACGATCTCAATAATAACAATAATGTGGTTTATAGTAACTGGCCTTGCGCTGCTACTTGATCAGCTATTAGGCGAACCGAAACGGTTTCACCCCTTAATAGGTTTTGGTCATGTCGCCAACCATGTTGAAAAGCGTCTTAATCGAAACTCGGAATCATTAACCGCGTTCGCCTGGGGTGCTGTCAGTCTGCTCTTTCTGGTGCTACCACTCTCAATAAGCAGTTATTACCTATTTGAATTACTTGGTGAATGGCATGAAGTATTTGGTTCTGTCATCGCTGTATTAGTGCTTTATTTGGCAATCGGTTTTAACAGCTTAATCCAGCACTCAGATAGAGTAGCAAACGCGTTTCAAACTAATGACTTAGAACAAGCGCGCTATGCGACTTCACTGATGGTCAGCCGCGATACCCAAAATATGAATGAGCCCGAAATAACACGTGCAGTTATTGAATCAACCTTAGAAAACGGCTGCGATTCAACCTTTGGTGTCTTATTTTGGTTTGTTGTGGGCGGTGTGCCCATGGTCATTTTTTATCGTTTGGTAAATACACTGGACGCCATGTGGGGTTATCGAACACGCCGCTTTGAGTTATTCGGAAAGTGCGCTGCAAAGTTAGACGATTTCTTGAACTATATACCCGCAAGGTTGACAGCTTTGTCATATGCAATTTGCGGGAATTGGCAAATTGCTATTAGGTGTTGGCGGCTTTATGCTAACAAGTTGGCAAGCCCCAATGGCGGTCCGGTTATGACGGCCGGAGCAGGAAGCCTGAATATAAAGCTTGGTGGCCCAGCCTATTACCATGGCAACGAAATTGATAAACCTTTCTTTGGCGGCACAGAATCTGTTGTGAACTCAGATATCATTCGTGCTAATCGCTTATTAACGAGAGCTTTGCTCGTTTGGTGGATCGCGCTTATTCTTTTGTCCGTCCTCACCAAATTGGTAATGAAATCTGCCGTCTTGGGAACTATCGTATGAATGGGCAAGCTATTCGCCATGGTGGTGACCTTTATGATGCAATACGCGAGTATGGTGGTGACGATGAACAATGGCTGGATTTATCTACTGGGATCAGCCCGTGGAGCTACCCTGCTTTGCCTCCAAAGTCAGTATTGTGGCGAAAATTGCCTGTCTCACAAGATACGTTGCTGACCGCCGCGTCAAACTACTATTCTTGCGATAGCGCACAGTTGATTGCAACGCCAGGTTCACAACTTGCGATTAGACTGATTCCACAACAGATCACCACAAAGCAAAAAGTGGCCATTCCACAGATCGGTTACCAAGAACATGCCTACTCGTGGCAAATAGCCAACCATCAAATTGTGCGATATCGAAACCACCAAGAACTGACTTCTTTAGTGAAGCAAAGCAAGGTGGAGAGCGCGGTTGTTATTAATCCCAATAACCCGACGGGTGAATTAATCGCGCCTGAATCCTTAGTGCAGTTGTCTAATCACTTAAAAGGAGTATTAGTCATTGATGAAGCGTTTTCCGACATCCAAGCACACAGCAGTGTATGTGCAATTGAAAGCCCGATTCCTAATAATGCCGTGGTATTAAAATCAATTGGTAAATTTTTTGGTCTTGCGGGAGCACGTATTGGTTTTGTTGTTGGAAGCCACCCCGTTATCGCAAAATTAAATTGTTTGTTCTCACCCTGGAGTATCTCTGGCCCATCAATCGAATTAGCGACCATGGCGCTGCAGGATCGAGACTGGCAATTAGCACAAACTGCGCGAATACACAGTTGTGCATCACGACAGCGTGAGACGATAAGAGCGTTTCTGCCCCACTATCAATTGTTTGATCAGAGTTTGTTTTTCACGTTGTTTGCCAAGGAACAAGCAATAACGCTTCTTCACGATTATTTGGCCAAACAAAAAATATGGTCTCGTCTTGGCGACCCATTTTTAGACCGATCTTGCGATTCATTAAATTGGCTCAGATTGTCCCTTGCCGGAGAGCACTTTGATACACTGGCGGCTGCGATCAAACAATTTTCCACCAATAATCATCTTAGCAAGTCACTATGAGCACCGAATGGTTTTTAAATCCGGCAAAGTCACTTAGTCGGTCTGATATTGAGTCCGCCCGCTCGCGACAATTGCGACTCACCAAACCACCGGGTTCCTTAGGAAGGCTCGAGGATATTGCGGTTTCGTTTTGCGGGTGGCAATCCTTACAAAAGCCTAAGTGCGACGATATTCAAATTGTGGTGTTCGCGGCAGATCATGGAGTCTGCCAACAAGGTGTATCGGCCTTTCCACAGGAGGTGACCTCGCAGATGGTCCAAAATTTCACTCACGGCGGTGCGGCAATTAGTGTGTTGGCGAAACAACTCAGGGCTGATTTTCATGTGGTTAACCTGGGGCTTACTAGCGGAATCAAAGACTGCTCAAAGCTAAAAAACACACCCTTAATGCCGGGCACCAATGATTTCACATTAGAACCTGCGATGCCTTGTAGCACCATGATGAAAGCGCTTGAGATTGGTCGAAACTCTGTTAATAGGCAGTCTCAATTATTTATCGGCGGCGATATGGGCATTGGTAACACGACGTCTGCGTCGGCGATCTATTGTGCTCTATTAAAACAACCGCCAGAAAACACCGTCGGGCCTGGGACTGGTGTTGATAAATCAGGTTTGGCAATCAAACGTAGCGCGATCAAGCTTGCGATTGATCTCCATGGAGAAAATCTTGATCGCCCAATGGATGTTCTGCAGCGAGTCGGTGGGCTTGAAATCGCAGCTTTAGTTGGCGCTTATATCGCTTGCGCGCAGTTGGGAATTCCAATACTGGTTGACGGTTTCATTACAACCGCTGCGGCTCTAGTAGCTGTACAGATCAATCCTTCGACTAAGGATTGGATGATATTCGCACATAAATCAGCCGAGCCGGCGCACGCACTCGCACTCGAATCTCTAAACGTCACTCCTTTGTTAGATCTTGGGATGAGGCTAGGTGAAGGCAGTGGAGCTGCAGTAGCTGCGCCACTGATTATGAGTGCCTTAGAGTTGCACAACAATATGGCCACCTTCGACAATGCTGGGGTGAGTGAGTCCTAATTATGAAAAACCTTATTATTCTACTTGCTGCAGGTATAATCATCGGTTGCGACTCTCCACAGAGTCAACAGATCAGTTCTGCGTCAAGCCAATTGTCATCAGACGAGCCAATTCAGGTGACTGACTTCACCGGCTCGATTTTAAACCTGAAGAAACCTGCCGAGCGCATCGTCGCCTT
The DNA here is from genome assembly GCA_965230315.1 of Arenicella sp. GTDB lineage: Bacteria > Pseudomonadota > Gammaproteobacteria > Arenicellales > Arenicellaceae > Arenicella. The sequence goes on along the minus strand of CBDDKT010000002.1, from coordinate 337,089 downwards.
AGCACCGCATATAGTCGAAAATGTCTATACCGCCGGCGCCGGTGATCGATTAGTTGGGGTTGTCGCTTACAGCGACTTTCCAGAAGAAGCGACAGAGCTCCCCATCGTCGGCGGTTACGCGAAAACAAATCTGGAAAAAATACTGGAACTAAAACCCGATCTTGTAATCGCGTGGGAATCAGGCAATTCCGATGCCAGCGTGGCGAGGATCAAAGAACTCGGTTTTCCTGTTTACGTAGACCAACCAGACAAGCTCGAAGACGTAGCTAAAAGTATAAGAGATATCGGAACGCTATCCGGAACTGCAACAGTCGCAAACAGCGCGGCTTCCCAGTTTTTGGAGGAAGTAGAATATATACGCGCAAAAAAACTAAATCAAACCCCAGTTACCGCTTTTTATCAAGTATGGAATAGCCCCCTGCGAACGATCAATGGCAAACATATCATCAGCGATGCAATTGAACTGTGTGGCGGAATTAATATTTATGCCAGCGAATCAACAATTGCTCCAATAATTAATATTGAATCAATCTTGAAACGTGACCCAGAGGTTATTCTTGCCAGTGGTATGTCAGAATCCAGACCGGAATGGCTCGATGACTGGAAAGAATGGCCCTCTCTGAGCGCGGTTAAATCCAACAATCTTTTCTTTGTAAACCCCGATCATATCCAGCGTCATACAATCAGAATCATGCACGGTATTGAAGCAATATGCAGTCAGCTGGATGACGCTCGTAACAAGCGCATTAATAATGACCAATAAGCAAGTCACCGAACTAGACTATTTCTGGGCGGCTGTGATGTTTTATACGCGCATCCCTATACCCAGCGGTGCGCAGCATTCGCAAGAGATATTGAATAAGTCGAGAAAGTATTTTTCGATGATTGGTGTGATGATCGCGGCAATTGCAGCGTCCACATTCTTGCTTGCCAATTTGGTGTTCGAACCAACGTTAAGTATCGCACTGTCGATGGTCGCAACAATTATCGCCACTGGAGCGTTTCACGAAGATGGTTTTGCGGACACCTGCGACGGATTCGGCGGAGCTTGGCAGCGCGAGCAAGTGCTCAACATCATGAAGGATAGTCGAATTGGCACCTATGGATCTCTTGGATTGATTTTGCTTCTTAGTGTGAAATTTTTAAGCTTGCTTGAAATATCCGAACTTGGCGGCACCTTACCTTTGCTTGCGATCTTTTTCGCCGCGCACACACTTAGCCGCACGTTATCATCTTCGGCAATCGATCTATTTGAGTATGTTCAAGATACTGATGTCAGCAAAGTAAAGCCGATAACCGAGCAAAGTTTATCATCGAGCGACAGATGGGTGGGGATTTTAGTCACCGCCTTAGCCACCCTGTTTGTTGCCTATTTATCACCTGGTGCAACACTATTGTCAATTTTAATAGCTTGTCTGACTGCTTTGATTTTCATGATCTACTCAAGGCATAAAATCGGTGGGTATACAGGGGATGTTCTAGGTGCAACACAACAGCTTTCTGAAGTGGTATTTTATCTATGCTTTGCCGCATGTTTGTAAACCACCCTCTTTAGCTTGCTCACGCCGTTTAATGACACCTTATTAGAACAATTGGCGAATGATTATCCATATAATTAGACATACCACACCTAAAATAAACGCCGGGGTGTGTTACGGCAATACGGATTTGCCGCTTGAGGACAGCTTTGAAGCCGAATCACAGCAAGTATTGGAAAAGCTCTTGACTCGATATCAAGCCGTATTCACCAGCCCGTTGAAACGCTGTTATCAACTCTCAACCAAATTAAATACCGACCAACATCAGGTTGATAAGCGTTTAATTGAATACAATTTCGGTGACTGGGAACTTACCCCCTGGAGTGAGCTCACGTCGAATGAAGCTCAGAGTTGGATGCAAAACTTTGTGGAGCAACCGGCACCAAATGGCGACAGCATGCTAAGCATGCAGGCCCGAGTCAATGAGTTTTGGGATAACTTACTTACATCGGACCTGGAATCCGTCGCGTTAGTAACACATGCGGGGGTTCAACGGTTAATTTACGCGTCAATAATGAAAAGCTCAATACACCATATTTTTCGTCTGCAATTAGACTACGGCTCGATTCTGGAAGTTAAATCGGATGCCAGTTCTGGCTTCATCAGTATTAGACATCTATGACAATTATTGTAATTCTTTTACCGGAATAAAAAATGAGTTATAAGATAGGTGGGGTTAACACAGTGGCAAGCACCTTCACCCGAATTATTGGTGTGAACTAGCCTGAAAACTTCTTAAATCGAGACTACCTATAAATTAGACCATAACAGTATATTAAAGCAGTATGTCCCATATGCGATACGACGTAATCGCTCCTAACGATCAACGTCACACATTATTTAGGTTTGCGATATCAAGGTTTTGCTTAAACCACCTTATCGCGCTGTTTGTCATACTATTCTTGAGTGCGTGTGTCACTGTGGAACAAGAACCCATTGTCGTAGAACCTCCCATAGAACCTGAACCGGTGCTAGTGCCGATCTACAGTAGTGAACCCATCGTTCCAGCTAACGTTAAAGACATTCGGTTTGCTCAGCAAGCGCTGACTAAAATAGGCTATAAAATTGGCCCAGTTGATGGTTTGTGGGGGCCCAGATCCGCAAGTGGAATTAGAGCGTTCGAAGCAAAACTCGAACTGTCTAGCGCAAACGGCCACCTAAGTGAGCTAAATCTGCACGAACTTGAAGTTGCCAGCGGTATTTCGAGGGAGGACTTTGGAAAACTACCGATTCAAAAACCCATTTTAGGCATTAATGCAAAACTAGATAAAAAGACTCCGCTGAGTGAAGGGCCACAATTGATTATTGTTGATCACGAGTACAAAGTCTTAAGTAAACCAAATCCGTATTCTTCAGAGTTGCTCACATTGGCAACTGGTACTGGAATCTACGTAATTTCTAAGCAAGACGGTTATTTTGAAGTAGAATCAATAAACCGCAAGCGAGGCTATATCAAAGCTGATTAAGCAGTACCAAACCGTAACGGTAAAAATATGCGAATATGTTAAAATACCGCTCTGTTAGACAACAAAATGTCAATCAAAGACGGCTACTGTTAATATAGCTGTGATGGGCGTTTACCCTCCTGCTACGCATATGAAGTGCTTATAATTCGCAAACCCTGATATGTAACACGAATGGCAACCAAACCGAATTCAAATCATAAGCCTTCTAGAAAATCATCGTCCGGCGTGACAAAAACTGCACGTTCGCGCTCTGAAATAGAAAATGCTTTATCAGGCCGAAAATCGCGCGGTAAAAAAAAGGCACGCCCTATTACCAGCGCTGAACTCGATTTAAACGCTCCGCCGCGTCGACAACAGGTCATCGGTGGAGATTTAACGGGAGTAGCCAATCGACCAAAATATGGAGTATTCAGCCGCTACAGCGACATCAGCATTGTTAACTGGGTTGCGGGTGCAATAGTTCTATCCATATTAGCCGCTTTTTTCTGGCCACAAGAAAATAATTCTACCCAGGAAGTTATTGGCCCAGGTGTGACACTAGCACCTCAGCTCGGAGAGACGGATTTATCTGAAGACGAACAAAGCGATTTTCTCGAAAGCGAAACCGGCACAGATTCTCTATCATTCAGCCGTGACAGTGACCTAGACAGAGCGAGCGATTACCGCCAACAGGATGCTCAAGATCTAAAGATCCGAACGCTTCTTGATCAGGCAAAATCACAGATCGAAAACGGTAAATATACCCAACCAACCGGTTCGAATGCCACGGAAACTTACCAACTAGTGCTCCAAATAAGCCCAAATAATGTAGAAGCCAAGCAAGGTTTAGATGGCATTGCCACACGTTTTCTTACCTCGGGGTATAACGCTCTTGAACAGGACAATCCAAAAGTAGCCGAAAGCGCCTTGGGTAAACTGGCGGCTATAGAAGCCAATTCGGAAGAGTATCGCGAGCTCGACGCAGCCATCAACAACTGGAAAACGCAGAGAAGATTGTCGATTCTTTTGACAAATGCCAGGTCCGCATTCGGCAAACGAGCACTCATTCTACCGGCTAAAGAAAACGCATTGTATTTCTATCAACAAGCCTTACTGCTCGATGAAGACAATGAAACGGCAAAGGCAGGTGTGCAGAGAATAGCTGATTCTTACATACAACAAGCAAATGATGCCGTGCTCAATGGCCAGTATCAAACCGCCTCCGCTCACTTAGCAACAGTAAGTATTATCGACGCAAACCATTCATCAATTCCGCTGATAGAAGCAATGATAGCTCGAGCCAAACCACTTGCTGAAAGAGCGCTAGCGGCTCAACAAAGACAGCTGGAGCAACAACAATCCGTTACATCATCCAATCAAACGAATAATTCTCGCTCTGTAACAAATGCTCCGGGTAACGATATCGAGCAAAGTGATGGCCGTACTCCTCGAGAGCAAACTTCCGAACAAGAAGCGTTCGATAAGCAATATCTTAAACAAGGGCTGGAAGCGTATTACAAAGCCGACTACGAAACGGCCGCGGCGCTACTGCAGCCGCTAGCCGATAAAGGGATCGCCCGTGCCCAGTTCAGGCTCGCCTATATGCATTACCTTGGTCGAGGTTTCAAACGCAATCGTGCAATAGCCGACAGCATTATTCGCGCTGCACTGCCTGCTATTCAAAAATTTGCTGAAGACGGCCGCGCGTGGGCTCAGTCGGATTTGGGCAGTCTGTATGAGGATGGGCTAGTTCTGCCCAGAAACTACACTGATGCAGTCTATTGGTATCGCTCAGCTGCGGAGCAAGGCTACCCTGGCGCGCAAACTAATTTAGGCATGATGTACGCGCGCGGCAGAGGTGTGGCGAATAGCCGTCGTTCAGCGATTGAATGGTTTCAGCGGGCGGCCAAACAAGGGGACAGCGTAGCCCAGCGCAACCTGGAAACCATGGGTGTGAACTAAAACCCCATTCCCTTTTCCTCGCTACTAACTCATGAAATGGAATCGGCGGTGTAAACACTTTGATCAAAGTCGGGATCTGGGTGCTTAGGGTTCATCGCTTTAAGCGTATCTTTGATAACCGACGCGATCATCATATCTCTAAAGTATCTATTCTCAGCTGGCACGACATACCAAGGCGCCGTATTGCTGCTGCATTTCTTCATTGCGCGCTCAAATGCCGCCATGTAGTCATCCCAATGTTTGCGTTCTTCCAAATCTCCGGGGTTAAATTTCCAATGTTTCTCCGGAATATCAAGTCTCCGTTTAAACCGGCTCAATTGATAATCTTGGGAGATATTAAGCATAAATTTGACTACCTTGGTACCTCGATCACTCAGCAGTGCCTCAAAGTTATTGATATGCTCGTAACGACGCTCAATTTTTTCATCACTCGCCCAACCATGCACTTTCACTACCAATACATCTTCATAGTGAGAACGGTTGAAAATAGTAATATCGCCGGCCGCAGGGGCAACCGCATGAACTCGCCAAAGAAAATCATGTGACATCTCGAGTTTTGATGGTTTTTTAAAACTATGAACCTTGCATCCCTGAGCATTTAGGTTGCGTGTTAGTTTCTCAATTGTGCTGTCTTTACCGGCTGCATCCATGGCTTGCAACACAATTAACAAGGATTGTTTATTTTCAGCGTAGAGTTCTTCTTGAAGGTCAGCGATGTCTTCCCAAAGTTTTTCACGCTGCTTTTTTAAGTCTGACTCCGACATGCCATCGTCATACTCGGTTTTAAATTTAGCCAGATTAACTTTCCCACCGGTGACCTTAAACTGATCAAAATCCATATAATTACCCTCTACGGCTTAGCTATATTGTTATAAAACGTGGCAACCAAACGAAAGCCAATAAAGACACTCATTTAACTGATGCAAGTACCACATGGTATTGCTAAACTCAGCTCTTTGCAAAATCATCTGATTCAACAATAAATGCCAAGCTCTAAGGTCATTGTGGCTAAGAATGTGTCCTGCGCACGCGGTGACAATCAACTTTTCGAGGATATTAACTTCGAATTATTCGAAGGACAATGCCTACACCTTACTGGTCCAAATGGCTGTGGTAAAACGAGCTTGCTACGACTCATATCGGGTATAAATAGCGCTGAAACTGGCACAATCACTTGGTGTGGCGAAGATATTGTGAGCAACGTTAATTATTATGCTCAGAGCGCATACATCGCCCACAAAGAAGGATTAAAGAACGAACTCACCGCAATCGAAAACCTGCGCCACTATCAACAACTCGATACAATTCGAGACGAGTGTGCCTTAGATGATGTACTCGCGAAAATGGGTATTCTCAAATGTGCCGACCTTCTTGCACAACAGCTATCATTTGGTCAGCGGCGACGCCTGTCGTTTGCACGCTTGCTCATAACGACCACACCCTTATGGATATTAGACGAACCTTTTACTGGTATCGATACTGACGGGCGAGAATTAATTGAATCTCTTTGTGTGCAGCACTTGCGAGACAAAGGCCTAATCATCATGACTCATCACCAGAGTCTTTCAGAGAGTCCGCTCAACCAATATCGCCTCGAACTAAAACTAGGTCAGTCATGAGCACACTTCAGCCCAAAGCATTCGTCATGAATACTTTTATTCTGTATTTTAAGCGAGAATGGCAATTGATGTTTCGCAACACCAGCTCACTGATCCAGCCGGTCGTGTTTTTTATCATAATTTCGCTGTTGTTCCCGTTCAGTTTGCCCGCTGAAAGTGCCTTGCTTCAGCGTATTGGAGGCGGTGTTATCTGGGTATCTGCGGTGCTCGCCACCATGTTAAGTCTTGAGAGCATGTTTCACTCAGACTTTCAGGATGGAATGCTCGAACAAATGCTGATTCATCCACGTTCGCTCTCTTTAGCGATGCTCGGCAAGGCAATGGCCCATTGGACCGCAACAGGCTTGATATTAACGCTATTTTCGCCTCTTTTGTGCATCACTTTTAATATACCAAACGAACAAATTTGGGTATTATTTGCAGGGCTTTTATTAGGCACTCCGAGTTTGACCTTAATCGGGGCAATAGGTGCAGCACTAACCGTCACTTTACGCCGCGGCGGGGTACTAATCGCGATTATTATTCTACCGCTTTATATCCCTATTTTAATATTTGGTGCGGGCATGTTGACCCAGACAGCCCAGGGCCTGGAAGTAACAAGTCAATTGTATGCTCTTGCTGCTATTTTAGCCCTATCGGTTACGCTGGCACCATTTGCTATTTCGGGTGCTTTACGCGTCACCATTAACTAAACTGACACTCAACTGATATTGTGAATCCAATCACCGCCATCTGGGGATTTTTATCCACCACCTATCATCGGCTCGGTTCTCCTCGAGAATTTTATACGATTAGTCGCTATACGACCCCGGTGTTTGGATTTTTATTCTTGATACTGAGCCTTTTTGGAACCTACTTTGGTCTATTCGTCGCGCCCGCTGATTACCAACAAGGAGATAGCTTTAGAATTCTCTTTGTCCACGTTCCGGTGGCCTGGATGTCGTTATTTGTTTATGTAGTAATGGCGACGGCGGGTGCAATTGGTCTCATATGGCGCATGAAGATGGCCTTCGTCGTTACGATTTGCTCAGCGCCCATCGGCGCTGCATTTACCGCACTCGCTCTATTGACTGGTTCAATATGGGGCAAACCGATTTGGGGCACCTATTGGGTTTGGGATGCACGATTAACCTCTGAATTGATTCTGCTCTTCCTTTACTTTGGCATTATGGCCGTTTATTACGCATTTGAAGAACGCAAAACTGCCGAGAAAGCCACGGCATTACTCTCAGTGGTGGGGGTGGTTATTGTGCCGATCATTCATTACTCAGTTGAGTGGTGGAGCAGCCTCCATCAAGGCGCAACCGTGTTTGTAGAAGGTGGACCAAGAATGCCCCCTGAAATGTTACTACCTCTGGCATTTATGGCATTAGGATTTATGTTTTTTTATGGCTACGCACTGTTCCTAAGCATGCAAAACCGGGTGCTGGACAACGAGCGCAAAAGCCGTTGGGTGAGAGAGATAGTGACTGGAGGAAAACCTTGAAAAAGCGACATCCGAAAACGATGGTGACAAAGACAGTGTTCAGTCTCAGCCTGATCACGCTGACAGTGACGAGTGAACCAACATGAATTGGATAGAGTTCTTTAATATGGGCGGTTACGCCTTTGAGGTTTGGACCTCATGGGGTTTAACGCTACTAGTACTTATATCATTCGTGATATTTCCTAAACGCCGCAATGCTAAAATAAGAAAGGAAATTGAACGACAAATTAGCCGCGAACAGCGGGAAGATCAACCATAAGCAATAAGTACTAGCTAAGCCTCGCTTACTACTAAGTTACTAATATCATATATAATCAACGATGAGCCCTAGTCAGAAAAAACGTTTCGCGATTGTGTCACTCATAATTACTGGTGTCGGCGTTGCTACGTTCTTTGCAATCATGGCAATGCAAAGCAGTTTCGAATACTTTAAAACGCCGACACAGATAGACGCCGAAGGCTTTGACCCACAGCAAACCTATAAGTTAGCTGGAATTGTTCGCAAAGGCAGTGTTCTGCGTTTAGAAGATGGTGTGACTCAGCGATTTGATATCACTGACTGTGAGAACGACGTCACCATTCAATATACGGGCATACTGCCCGATCTGTTTAGAGAAGGCCAAGCCATCGTTTCAATTGGCAAATTTAGCCCTGATGATGTTGATTCAAAAGCACTGCTCATTGCCGCTCAGGTGCTCGCGAAACACGACGAAAACTACGTACCGAATGAAGCAGCGGATGCAATCATGTTGCAACAAGCCAATAAGTGTGATGACGCTGATGGCCCGGTTAAGTACTAAGGGGTACTGAATAATGTTAGGAGAACTCGGTAACTTTTGCTTAATCTTGGCTCTTTGTGTGACCATTGTGCAAAGCATTATTCCGCTCGCGGGCACACTCAAAAATAGGCAAAGCTGGATGATGTTTGGTCGATCTGCAGCCTACACTCAGTGGTTTTTAGTCACCGCATCATACGCGATATTGACCTATGCCTTTTATCTCAATGATTTTTCAATCGAGTACGTTGCACGCACATCAAATCTGGCACAACCTCTCGTCTATCGTCTATCGGGAGTATGGGGCGGTCATGAAGGATCATTACTGTTATGGATTTTGATGCTCAGCAGTTGGACTGCTTTGGTGGCACGCTTTAGCCGCGGTATTCCGCGTGATATGGTCGCGAGGGTGCTGTCGGTGCTGGGCATGGTGAGTATCGGTTTTATTTCGTTCACACTCTTCACATCGAACCCGTTTGAGCGACTTCTTCAGGTGCCGCTCGATGGCCAGGAATTAAACCCACTGCTTCAGGACCCTGGTTTCTTGATCCATCCACCGATGCTGTACATGGGATATGTTGGCTTTAGCGTGGTATTCGCTTTTGCGATTGCAGCTATGTTAAGTGGCAAACTAGATACGGCCTGGGCGCGTTGGTCTCGCCCTTGGACAACCGTCGCATGGCTATTCTTAACGATTGGTATTGTACTCGGAAGTTGGTGGGCCTACTATGAATTAGGCTGGGGCGGATGGTGGTTTTGGGACCCGGTCGAAAACGCTTCGTTTATGCCCTGGCTGGTGGGTACCGCATTGATTCACTCTCTGGCGGTGACTGAAAAGAGGGGCGCGTTCAAAGCCTGGACGGTGTTGCTGGCGATTCTAGCGTTCTCTTTGAGTTTACTGGGCACGTTTTTGGTCAGATCGGGTGTGCTGACGTCGGTTCATTCCTTTGCGAGTGACCCAGAAAGAGGCTTGTTTATCTTGCGTTTTCTGATCATTGTCATTGGCGGATCATTGCTGCTCTACGCGTTCAGAGCTCATAAACTTACCAGTAATGTCCACTATCGCCTGTTCTCAAAGGAGACCAGCTTATTGCTGAATAATATTCTGCTGGTGATAGCCGCATTCATGGTGTTGCTTGGAACGTTGGCTCCTATTTTCATGGACGCAATCGGTAAAAAAATATCCGTTGGGGCCCCCTATTTCGATTTTATGTTCGCTCTATTAACGATTCCGCTTGCCGTTGTTGTTGGCATAGGTTCTACCAGTCGATGGAAGCGTGATGAGTTTAAGCGATTCAATCGACAGACAATCAATATCTTACTATTAAGCCTCGTATCAAGTGCTCTATTTACATGGATTCTTTCTAATGATGGCTTTGAAATTGGCGGTTTTGCCGGCCTTGCTCTTGGAATATGGGTAATTCTATGGAGCATCCATAGCATTCTAGACAGACTGAAAAATCAGGACGATAAATTCACTGGGCTCAAGAAAATTCCGGCCTCTATCTGGGGAATGAGTGTGGCGCATTTTGGTATTGGTGTATTTGTGATTGGAGTTGCTCATGTAAACACCTACAGCCAGGAAAAGGATATCAGGCTCAGCCCTGGTGAGACCTATGAAATGGCCGGATATGAGTTTAGTTTTGATGGCGTAACCCAAGTTCGCGAACACAATTATCTTGCAAGCCAAGGAAAGTTTATTATTTCAGCGAAATCCGGCTCGATGTTCAAGCTCGAGCCGCAAAAGCGTTTTTACTCATCCGGCAATCCCATGACTGAGGCCGCGATCAATACAACCTTAAGTCGAGATATCTATGTATCGCTTGGCGATGATTTAAAAGATGGTACATGGAGTGTTAGGCTATACCTTAAATCTTTCGTTGCTTGTATTTGGCTTGGAGGTTTTTTGATGGCGCTTGGTGGTCTAATTGCTACGGCCGATAGACGCTATCGCCGTCCAGTCAAAAAAATGAGCAAACAACAGCTCGCCGAAGTGCAGCCTAGCTAAATCGACCATTGAGATTAGCCAACATATGAAATTGAAATACCTAATACCATTGCTGGCCTTTTTGGGGACGGCCGTATTGTTGGGCAAAGGGCTCACTCTTAACCCAAAACTGGTCCCGTCCACAAGAATTGATAAGCCAGCCCCAAGCTTTTCTCTTCCTGTCTTATCTAGCCCTAATGAGAGCTTTAGTCCTGAAGACCTGAATGGTCAGCGCTGGGTTCTCAATGTATGGGCGTCATGGTGCGTATCTTGCCGTTATGAACATCCAATTCTTAACGACATGGCACGTTCAGGTATCGCACCGATTGTTGGCTTGAACTATAAAGACGAAAATTCGAAGGCGATTCAATGGTTAGCTGAGCGAGGTGATCCCTACTACAAGACTGCGGTTGATAACAGCGGACGAGTTGGTATTGATTGGGGAGTAATTGCGGTTCCGGAAACGTTTATCATCGATGAAGCTGGTCGCGTAATTTACAAACATACAGGCCCGATCACACGTGAACTGGTTAACAACGAAATGCTACCGCTATTAACTGCGAAAAATTAATTTGATTACCCGAAGCATGAAACGTGTACTGCTAATTCTTGGTTTATTTCTCACCGTCGTTGTATTTCAAGGCAACAGTGTTGCCGTTATTGAGGCGGTTGAATTCGAAACACCTAAACAAGAACAACGTTACAAAAAATTGATAGACCAGCTTCGATGCCTTGTATGCCAAAACCAAAATTTGGCTGGATCAGACGCACCGCTCGCGAAGGATCTCAGAGAAATTACCGCGAACATGATTAAGCAGGGCTCTAGCGATGCGCAAATTAAGGCGTTCATGCGAGAACGCTATGGTGACTTCGTACTCTATGAGCCACCATTTAACTTTTCCACTGCTTTTTTATGGTTAGGGCCTTTCATACTACTAATACTGGTTATCATTGGCTTAGTATTAAATATCCGACGTCGTCAACAAGACGAGCTATTCACACCAGCCCATACAAGTAACGATGCGCAGCGAGTGAAAGTTCGAAACTTACTACGCGATACGCCCTCTCTAAATTCTGACGACGACAATGCCTCTTCTGGCGCCGCAAAAAAATAACCATATATGACCTCATTTATTTTAATCGCTGCGATAATAACCCTGGTGGCGCTGAGTATCCTAATCCTACCTCTGTTACGTACTCGCAATACAGTGTCCTTTGAACGCCAGGCTCAAAACATACACTATGCCAAGGAGCGGCTGGAGGAACTCGAAGCCCAATTAAAAAATGCCAGCATTTCAGCAACCGACTATGAAGCACTTAAGCTCGAGATCGAGAGTACCCTGGCACATGATATCGATATCGCGAATAGTTCCGAGCAAAAACAGGTCGATGAGCCAAAGCGCTCAAACAAAATGACAATAGGTCTGCTTAGTGTGTTTTTACCGCTTTCAGCTCTAGGTTTTTATCTGATCGTTGGCACACCAGAAGCAATTGATCTAAGTGCTGAATCACCCAATCGCCCTACCGCACAACAAGTCGAAAACCTTATCGGTGACGTAGAAAAACGGTTAGAAGAAAATCCGAATGATTTAGAGGGCTGGCAAACCCTGTCACAAACGTATCTGGCGCTTGGTCGTTATGCAGACGCACAAAGAGGTTTTCAACAGGTCCTAAGACTGGGAGGCGAAACGGCTCATGCATACGCCTCGTTAGCCGATGCTACAGCCTTGGCAGCAGGCGGCCAAATTACTCCGGAAGCTGCTGAATATGTTCAACGAGCCTTAACAATCAACGCGAACAATCGTCAGGCCTTGTGGTTAGCTGGTTTAGGTGCCGCGCAGAGTGGCGATCAGGCAAACGCCAAGTTGTATTGGGGTCGCCTGGTTCCGCTGCTCGATGATGCGCCACAACAGCAAGAGGAACTCAGAAGCATAATTCGCGACAATTTTGGCGATGAATCTGTTGTGGTAAGCCCTACCCCCAACACAGCAACGGTGGCTGGCCAACAATCTCAATCAGGCTTAAGCGTGAACATACAACTTGGCAGTGAAATATCGACGTTAGCCGACCCTCAAGATTTTGTATTCGTTTTTGCTCGAGCAATGCAGGGCCCGCCTGCTCCGTTAGCCGTAAAACGACTGAGAGTTTCCGACCTGCCTACCACCATAACTCTAAGTGACGCGGATTCAATGGTTGCTCCGATGACGCTGTCTAAGTTCGAAGATGTGGTAGTCAGTGCACGGGTGTCGAAGTCCGGTCAACCAATTGCCCAAACTGGAGACCTGCAGTCAGAGTCTGTTCAGACCAAGAACACCACAAGGGATACAATACTACTGACGATATCGAACGTCGTTGAGTGATGTCGATACGATTAGAGTGCCCTCTGATTCTATAGGTGCCTGAAGCCTTAAAGCCAACGACGAGTTTTACTTTTGTAAGTAGAGAACTCCTGTCCAAATAGTTTTTCCATGGCGCGTTCTTCGGGCTTGATCTGAAATCGATTGATATACCCTATGAACGCTATAATGGCGATTAAGCACCAAGCACTCCCATAATAGGCCACAGAGCTAAATGCGATAAGCAGCATACCTAAATACATTGGGTTACGAGTAACTCTAAAAACGCCTGAGGTCACCAGATTAGATGCCGTCTCTGGCCGCAAAGGGTTGATTGTCGTCTTAGTCCGTCTAAACTCCCTGATTCCCATAATAGCTATCGCTACACCAACAATAACTAATCCAGTCGCAACCATGTTATTAATTAAAAAATTATCGGCTCTCAACATCCGAATTTTATCAAAGCGTGAAATCACGAACATTGTGATCAGCGTCAACAACAATACGATTGGCGGTGGAACTAAATGTTCTAATTGACGCATTGTATCCACTTACCTCGAACTAATTTCGTTCTATGTTGTTACCGTTATGCCTATGATAGTTTTCGATAGTCACCATGAAAAAACACCAATGCTTCATCGGCATCTAACTCATACTCGAGCACCGAACCAACAATAATAATATGATCGCCACCCTCATAGAGATGTGCTGTTTCACAATGAAATCTTGCACTTACATTCGGTATTTGAGGTACATTATTGAATCCTTCATACCATTGAGTATCGTCAAACACAGTGTCGTCCCAACTTCTCATAGCGAAGAGGTTCGATATTTCTTGTTGCCTGGCGGTCAGCACACTGATGGTAAAATAGCGGGCATCTACAAACTCTGAAAATCGGGTTGACGATCTATCCACACACCAAGAGACCAATGGCGGCTCAAGCGATACTGAAGCAAAACTATTCGCTGTTAACCCAATTGGATTACCCTTTTCATCTCGCGTTGTCACCACCGTAATTCCCGTGGCAAATTGCCCAAATGCATCACGCAATGAACGATGTTGTTTGACTTCAGTCATGGTTAGTTTCGTATTATTTTCTACCAGCTCCCATTATCAACTTTTTCTGCTGTGATTGAAACCAGACGCGCGATTAGCTATGGTGCATTTCTACTCTTTTTCCACACTTTCAATCAAATAAATGACATACGACAAGAATAATATCTTTGCCAAAATTCTAAACGAGGAAATTCCCTGTATTAAAGTGTATGAAGATGATCAAACACTCGCCTTTATGGATATCATGCCGCAAGCAGTAGGTCATACACTAGTGATACCCAAAGAACCAGCAATTACGATTCATGACTTATCAGATGATGGTGCGGCCAATCTAATTAAAAAGGTGAAACTAGTCGCGAATGCGGTTAAGAAAGGCTTAGGGGCAGACGGTATTACCTTGTTTCAGTTAAATGGAGAGCAGGCAGGTCAAACAGTGCCACATATTCATTTTCATATTTTACCTGGAAGTTACTTAACCGCCAAAGCACATGCCAGTGTTAGTTCTGAAAGCCATGAACTTGAAGCCGTGGCTCGTAAAATAAGAGCCGCATTCTAAACCCGCACTATAATTACTCCCGCGTGTCTGATAAAAGCGAGTATATGAAAAGCATTGTCAAATCAACCTTAAATCGAGCTCTCAGTAAAGCCTTTGGATTAAAGTTATACAGCATTAAAGCGCATGGCCGAGAAGACATGGTTGATATTGTTAACACCGGGCTCAAAATAGGCATGTGCTTTGACGTTGGGGCGAACGCCGGACAAACCATTACAAAACTCGTCAGTGCGTTTCCCGATGCCGAGGTTCACGCCTTTGAACCAGTAAAAAAGACCTACGATCTTATTCGAAGTCGTTTCGCCTCCTACAATAATTTGACCCTAAACCAGCTGGCTCTGGGTGATCGCAATGCTGAAATGGACATTTACGTTCCACAGCACGATACAATGGCAAGCCTGGTCAAGCCTTCTGACTATGTTGAATCCGAACAAGTAAGAGTGCAAACCCTCGACGCATACTGCGATGAGCATAATATTGCGACTATTGATTTATTGAAAATAGATGCTGAAGGCTATGATCTTCAGGTTTTAAAAGGCGCTACGACACTGCTTGAGAACCAAGCAATTAAACTGGTGTTAGTAGAGCTGGGCTTTGATCCAAAGAGTAGCTACCATGTCCCATTTGACATTGTTCATGGCTATCTAGCCGACTATGGTTTCGATGTATTCGGTATATATGATCAGCAATTGGAGTGGTCTGGCGAGAAAAAACTTCGCTACGCAAATGTCTGTTTCATTAATTTAACGGCATAGATAGCCGCCTATCGAAGAGATAATCTGCCTGATCAGCGTCGTTCACGAAAAAAAGCCTTCAACATGGCAGCGCTCTCGGCCTCCATCAAACCAAATTCGACATCGCAACGATGATTCAATTGTTGATGTTGCAGCACGTTCAATACTGACCCCGCGGCGCCCGCTCTTGGCTCCTTAGCAGCTATAACAACGCGGCCGACTCGGGCATGAACCAAGGCTCCTGCGCACATTGCGCAGGGTTCTAACGTGACAAACAAGGTGGTGCCAGGAAGACGGTAATTTTCTGCAGCCTCACAAGCCGCTCTTATTGCTAGAATTTCAGCGTGCGCGCAAGCGTCATGGTTGGTAATAGGCGCGTTGTGGGCTTCACCTATCACCTCATGATTACGAACTAAAACTGCACCAACCGGTACTTCACCAGCCTGAGCCGCTGATTGCGCTAGCTGTAGCGCTCGCCCCATCCATCGTCGATCATCCATTTACCTAGAGACTCGCAACACGCCGTTCGATACCAGCTCGCTGAAGCATGCGCGCGGATATTTCTTCTACCGATAGCTGAGTTGTATCAATATACGGAATTCGATATTGTCGATACAATGCCTCAGCCTGACGCACCTCATCAACACATGTGCGTAACGCGGAATACTGGCTGTTTGGTTTTCTCTCGTTCCTTATTTCGGCCAATCGGCCGGGACGAATAGTCAAACCAAATAACTTTTTTGTGTGGTCGCTCAATGCACCGGGTATTTTGTTCAGCTCCAAATCATCTGGTATCAGCGGATAATTAGCCGCTTTAATACCATATTGCATTCCCAAATAAACGCTTGAAGGCGTTTTACCGGTTCGCGATACGCCAATCAAAATAATATCAGCGTCGTTATAACGATGCAGATGCATACCATCGTCATTTGCCAGCGCGAAGTGGACGGCATCAATTCGTTGCATATAATTTTGATCAACGGTGCGACTATCTTCTTTAAAAATCGCGGGGTGACCAACTGTATGAGATGACCTAACTCCGAGCTCCTCTTCTAACGGTGACAAAAAAGAAGAGAAAATATCGATATAAAAGCAATCGGCACTGCGAATAAGATGGCTAGCGTCATCATTCAAAATTGTGTCGATAACAATTGGTCTCTGTGCTGATGTCTGCACTTCCTGGTTTATTTCGGTGGCAATTCTTTGCGCCTTTTCGATAGTATCAACAAATGGCTTGGTGACACTCTCAAACTGAATATCTGGAAATTGCGCCAGTAAGCTACGACCGAGATTTTCAGCCGTCATTCCGGTACTGTCGGACAAGAAGAATACTTTACGTTTCATCGATGAATTTAAGTGCAAATTTAAGTGAAAATAGTTCTACGAAATGCTGGCTATGGCTTCTGTCAGCGTGAGCACATGGTAAACTACGGGGCCACGAATTAGTAATCCACGAGAGAGGATTAAGTTTTGACTACGGTTGACATGCAGTACATTCTAGAATTCGATCAGCTTACCATAAACGACGTCGAAAAAGTCGGTGGTAAAAACGCTTCACTCGGCGAAATGATTGGTAACCTAACGGCCCTTGGCGTATCAGTACCGAACGGTTTTGCGACTACCGCCGATGCCTATCGCGAATTTCTTGCCACTGATGGTTTAGATAAGCGTATCAATGCCCGCCTTGATGCACTTGATGTGGACAATATCGCCGACCTTACCTCGGCGGGTGCCGATATTCGAAAGTGGATTATCGAAACCCCATTTCCAGCCAAATTTGACGCAAGCTTAGAAGCCGCGTTTACCGCTATGCAAAATGGCAATGACAAGCTGAAAGTAGCGGTTCGCTCATCAGCAACTGCTGAAGATTTACCCGACGCCTCATTCGCCGGTCAACAAGAAACCTTTTTAAATATTGAAGGCTTAGCCGCGGTTAAACATGCTGTCCATGAGGTGTTTGCTTCGCTGTTCAATGATCGAGCGATTTCGTATCGTGTGCATCAGGGGTATGCCCATGAAAATGTCGCTTTATCGGCGGGTATTCAGCGAATGGTTCGCAGTGAGACGGGCTCTGCAGGCGTGATGTTCACTCTGGACACCGAGTCAGGTTTTGATGATGTAGTATTCATTACCTCTTCGTATGGTCTAGGAGAAACGGTAGTACAAGGTTCTGTTAATCCAGACGAATTTTATGTACACAAACCGACTTTAAAGACTGGCCGCCCGGCCGTTGTGCGACGTAATTTAGGCAGCAAATTAATCAAAATGGTTTACTCGAGTGAAACCACTGCCGGCCGTTCAGTAGATACCGTTGATGTTGATATTTCTGATCGCCAGCAATTCTCAATCACAGACACCGATGTCGAGTCTTTAGCCAAACAAGCTCTCATTATTGAAAAGCACTACGGTCGTCCGATGGACATCGAATGGGCTAAAGACGGTGACGATCAGCAGCTTTACATCGTCCAGGCTCGACCTGAAACAGTCGCGAGTCAATCAGACGCAAACGTTAAGATTAGCTATATACTTAACGAACGCAGCTCAGTATTAGTCGAAGGTCGTTCAATCGGTCAACGCATAGCTTCTGGCAAAGTTCGTAAAGTTATGAGCATTGACGAGATGGACATAGTGCAAGAAGGCGATATCTTAGTTACCGACATGACGGACCCCGATTGGGAACCAGTAATGAAGCGTGCTGCGGCTATTGTCACCAATCGCGGTGGCCGAACGTGTCATGCGGCAATTATCGCCCGTGAACTTGGCGTAGCCGCGATCGTTGGTTGTGGCGATGCAACAGAAAAACTGGATGATGGCGCCCCAGTTACCGTATCCTGCGCTGAGGGCGATACAGGTTTTATCTACGCAGGCGAACTCGACTTCGAAAAACAGGTCACGCAGCTTGATAACATGCCCGACATCCCATTCAAGATCATGCAGAATGTTGGTAACCCGGATAGAGCCTTTGGCTTCGCTCAATTACCGCACGAAGGTATTGGCTTGGCGCGTTTGGAGTTTATTATCAACCGCATGATTGGCGTGCACCCGAAGGCATTAATTGAATATGAGCAACAATCGCCAGATGTAAAAGCGATTATTGACGAATATAAAGCGGGCTATGATTCTCCAACCGACTTCTTCGTTAAAAAATTATCAGAAGGCATCGCAACTCTCGGCTGTGCGTTCAGTCCAAAACGCGTGATCGTACGATTGTCTGATTTTAAATCAAACGAGTACGCTCACATGGTTGGTGGCCATGATTATGAACCTGATGAAGAAAATCCAATGCTAGGATTTCGCGGTGCCTCTCGTTACATTGCGCCAAGTATGCAAGACTGTTTTGAAATGGAATGTAAGGCGGTCAAATATGTGCGAGATGAAATGGGATTAACCAATGTTGAAATCATGATTCCATTTGTAAGGACCACTGATGAAGCTGCTCAGGTTATTGAGTTACTGGCAAAAAATGGCTTGAAACGTGGAGAGAATGGACTCAAGGTCATAATGATGTGCGAGCTGCCCGCAAACGCCCTACTCGCAGAGGAATTCTTAGAATACTTTGACGGCTTCTCAATCGGTTCAAATGACATGACCCAGTTGACGCTTGGCTTAGATCGTGACTCAGGCATCGTTTCTCATCTGTTCGACGAGCGCAACCCTGCTGTTAAGAAAATGCTATCTATGGCAATTGCCGCGTGTAATAAGGCCAATAAATACATTGGTATTTGCGGTCAAGGTCCAAGCGATCACCCAGAGTTAGCTGAATGGTTGTTTGAGCAAGGCATTGATTCTGTCTCACTTAACCCAGACTCAGTTGTCGACACCTGGGAACGTTTGGCTAAGCTATAAAGATCAAACATGTCAGTATCTAACTCTGACATATAAAATAAAAAGCCTGCTCAGACCTTGTAGCAGGCTTTTTTTGTTCTGCAGCTCCCTCGACCGCGCTTGAGATGACAGTATTTCACGCTCAGGAGTCTCTAAGCCACCTCCACTCACACCCAGAAACTCGCTCTCTGTTCATGGTATGTATTCTTTCGTTTAAAATTGTTTTTTGAATTATGTACATATTTCAATATATACTTGTGGCGTGCAAAATAACGACCATGAATTAGAAAAACTAATCACCCTCTATGGCAACTCCATTGAGGGTAAAATTTGGCGTGGTTCGCATTCAAAGCAACAGACTAAGAGCAATCGGGCAAGCATTAATACAGGCTACAAATCGCTTAATAAACAACTGCATGACAATGGTTGGCCGCTAGGAACAGTAAACGAGTTTGGTATCGAAGAGCATGGCATTGGCGAATTGCGTTTATTGATGCCTGCATTAAAAAGCATACAAACATCATCACAAGGATTACGCCACATTGTTTTAATTGCTCCACCTTACTTACCATTTTCACCGGCATTAGCGGAACAAGGTATCGATTTAAACTTTCTGACAATTGTGCAAACAAAAACACTTAAAGATAGTTTGTGGGCAACCGAACAAAGCTTAGCAGCCAACTGCTGTGCAGCCGTTATTTGCTGGACAGGCAGGCACAAAATCAACGGCCATGATTTGCGACGTCTACAGTTAGTGTCAGAAAAAGCACAAACATGGAGTGTATTATTTCGCCATAGTCGCAGCCTGGAAGAATCATCGACCTCAGGCCTCAGAATACAATTACGGTGCCATTCTTATAGCAAACTTGAGCTCAATATAATAAAACAACCTCAAGGTTGGGGTGGGCAAACATGCACACTTTCTTTAGCACCACATTACGAAAACTGGCAACGCTTACCAACAAATTTATTACCTGTGTACACACCCACTCGAGCAGATTATCTGCCTAAGACGCGCTCGACTGGCACTCAGCCGCTGGATGCAAACCAAAGTATCACACGTCCCAGAGCTTGGTATGCATCTGTGGCAGTAATAGCGCCACTATCTACGTTGAAAACGGTGCAATAATGCAGCGCAAGCACACTCCGACAAAACAGTCCTGGTTATGTCTACGCTTCACGCATTTAAGTCTTAATAGTCTCGGTTTTGAATTTAATTCGAATTCGCCTGTCGCTATTACTTATCAACAACAAATTTGGCAATGTAATGCTTTAGCATTGGAGTCGGGCATTAGCAAAGGCATGAGTGTGAACCATGCCCTAATGCTGAACCCCAATCTGAAACTGCAGCAGAGAAATATTCAATTAGAGGCTAAAAAGCTGCAAGAGCTTAGTTACTGGGCTTACCGCTACACGTCATCAGTCAGCCAGCATAACAATGACTTATTACTCTTAGAGGTTGGAAAAAGTAAACTATTATTCAATGGCTTACCACATCTTCTTAATTTAATTAAGCGCGAAATTTTTGAATTTAAAATAAAGGCCAACCTTGGCCTGGCTCGGACTCCAAAAGCCTCAATAGTGTTAAGCCATGTAAATCATCATACCTTAAGTAATAGTGATTCTGTATTAGCACAGACAAAGCTTATACACTTAGAACAAGACGATAAAACCATTGAGAAGCTACTTCATTGCGGCTTCAAAACGCTCGCTGATATTGAAACCATTTCAGATGCCGAATTAGGTTCTCGCTTCGGCCAAGACTTTTTAATCTACTTAAGGCAATTATGGGGCAACCTTGCTGACCCTCAAATTTGCACTACGCCACCGGAAACATTTCATGCCTGTGCTGATTTCGCTGAACCTATTAGCAATATCACATGGATACAACAGCAGCTTGATCGTTTAATAGACGACTTGGCCCATTTCATTACCACCAGACAGTTGCTCTGTCGTAGCTTCACATGGCACTTCTATCACGAAAATAATCGCTTACTTGAAACAGTTCACATTGCTGTTAGCGCAAATCAAAACTTAAACTCAACATTTAGAGAACTGACTACGTTAAAACTTGAAAACATAAAGTTTGACTGGGAGTTCTCAAGTATTACCTTAAGCAGTGATCACTTGCTACCCATTCAATTATTCAATAGTGATTTATTTAGCCCAAAGCCACAGCAGAGACAATTCCAGCAACTCTCGGATAAGTTGGTGAGCCGGCTTGGTGATTCGGCTGTCTTTCATGTTAAAAAAGAGAATGAACATCTACCGGAATTGGCCAATAGCCGCCTGCCTATAAACAGCCCTCACATAGAAGAAGCGTTGGCTAATTATCAAACGAAACAGTCACCAAGTAACGAAACTGTAAAAGACCAACCGTTATGGTTACTTGAAAAACCAACACGCCTAATGCAGCGTAACCGCTTACCAATATTCGAAGGTCATTTAACGATTATTCATGGACCTAACCGTATATCCAGCCATTGGTGGGAAACACTGCAAAGCAGAGACTACTTTATTGCAAGACAGCGAAGTGGTCGCCTATTATGGGTATTTTTTGATCGAGTAAATCAAAACTGGTTTTTGCATGGTTTGTATGCCTAATGTTTTTAAAGCAAACGCATACAACCCAACCCTCTCCACGCAAACAAATAATGCGAGTCTAATGGCACAGCAACTAGCAATAATACTTTGACTTCTTGATAGCAATGTATCGCAAAAGACCTAGAGAAATATTCTATTCCTTCATTTACCACACGATACCCACCACTAATTCCTTTTAACCAGTCACATCGACGCGGACATATTGTCCAAGCAAACATAGCTCTAAATAACTTGAACGATATACCGAATTAACAGTAGACGTGATTTCTCTTACCTGTTCACTGATTGCGGAGTCATTACACTTGACAGAGAACGATCGTTCTCTTAGTCTTCTTGTTATGACTGATCTCCAACATGCAAACACGGAACACATCATTGCTAACGCCGTGTCCTATTTCTGGAGGCACGGTTACTCTGGCACATCGATGAGCAGCCTTGTTACCGAAGTCGGTGTAAACCGCAAAGCAATTTATGCCTCGTTTAACGGTAAGGATGATTTATTCATTGCCTGTTTGAAATGGTACAAAGACAACATCGTGACCCCGGCATTTCAACAAGTAGAAGCTTACGGCGCTGACCTAACAAATATAGAGCACTATTTTAGAGACCAAATTAATCTTGCTGAAGAATTTGGCTTTCCCGGAATAGGATGTCTTTTTGGCAATACGATGACGGAGATTGCACCACATAACTCGACCATCCAACAATTAGTATTAGCCCACAATAAAAGATTGGAATCTGGATTTCTTAATGCCTTAAATGGAGAAATCAGCGGATCATCAGAAAAAATCAGCAGTGAGGACTTATCCGAGATCGCAACGTTAATCAGTTGCATAGCACAAGGAATTTGGTCTTACTCTCGAGTAGCTAATAATGCCAACGAGCTACGCTCAAAGGCAAAAACCCTGATTGGGTTAGTGAGAGCCCGAATCAATACAAGAGTTCTAGTAAAATGATGATTCACAACGCATATGTACGAGCAATCCTTTTGAATATGATTTGGGTAAACATATCTGAAGTATTTAGATATTTCGTATTCATCATGGATTTAATGCGTAATACCTTCCCCCAAATATCAGATGTTGCTCCAATGAATCTCGGGATTTTCGCTATCTGGGGTATTTGGGATACCATCTTAGTATTGTCAGTCACCGGATTCAGCTGGTTGTTTCTGGAGCGTTTTGGATATGAATTACGCAATGCAATAATCGCCGGAACGCTATTTTGGCTTAGCGTTTTTGTCATTCTGTGGTTAGGGCTCTTTAATATGAACTTGGCAACCGCTGAAATCCTTCTTATAGCTCTGCCACTAGCTTGGTTTGAGATGGTCGTAGCAGCGATTATTACTCATAGATGCCTAAAACCCGACTATTCTGAATAACAATCGAAATTACGTAAATGCACCAGTTTGAGGGGATTGAATTGATACTGTGCACGCATAATTCGTTAACCGGTTTTAGGCAGGGAATCTATAAGCTGCGTAGGGAGAGTATCGTTTAGTAGTCGCCTATTAGAGTTTACGGCCCAAACGCTTCTCAACTTGTTTCTTTTCCCAATCAGCGCCAAAGAATTTAAATATTTCAAAAACTGATAGTGCATGCGTAATAATCCCAATGCCCCATCCAAATAATACCCACCATGCCCAAAAATACCCTGGCGAGACTAAATAATTTAAGACAAAAAGCGCAGGAACAATAATCGAAAAGGTCGCTAAGCTTGAATAAAAACCTTTCACATCACGTACGTATTCGAGTGCTCGTTGTTCTTCCCAAGTCATATTTTCTTCAGATTTCATATCGGTGTCCTCATGTAAGTTTGAAAGTTCTACATCAAACACAGCTGCGAGGGATTTCAACGATTCTAAGCCAGCCTTTTTACCATGCTCTATTCGTTGAATAGTGCGCACACTTAAGCCTGACATTTCAGCTAATTGCTCTTGAGACCAACCTCGCTGCAATCTTAGTTTTCTAACAATCATTTTAAAACTCTCTTACTGTGTAGAACTTAACTTTAATAAAATCAACGATTTAAACCACGACATCACCCTGACAATCACATGACAAAGCACGTAATTCACCTGACTCTAAGCTGACACATCCGGCAATACAACCTTTTTAAGTTAGCTACTCAGACTCTAGTTCAATATCATCATTCGCGGGATCATATTTTTCAAACCACCCAAGAATATTATCAACCTTAGCGATTAAGCGACTTGGTCTCGAGGCGATCGAATGCGAGGCACCAGGGATTCGAATCAGTGCCGAATCAACTTTTTGAACCTTCAATGCGGTATAAAATTGTTCCGCTTCCCATGCGGGGGTTCGCCAATCTTCTTCTCCGACCATGACAAGGGTTGGTGTCTTTACATTACCCACCAATGAAATCGGTGATAAACGCCAATACAAATCAGGGTCTTCCCATGGTTGCGCACCCAGCCAATGGCGACTTACAAAACGAGAGATATCCGCTGCTAAGGCCATACTAGTCCAATTAATAACCGGTTTAATCGTGGCCGCCGCGACAAACCGATCTGTCTTGCCCACCGCCCAGGCGGTTAATACACCGCCGCCAGAACCTCCGGTAATAAATAATCGATTCTCATCGACGTATTCATTTTTAACCAATTCATCGACCACCGTCATCAGGTCTTCATGATCATTGCCAGGATAGGCCTTGTCTATCAGCTGAGCAAACTCTTCGCCATATCCTGTCGAACCACGCGGATTTACGTAAACCGTGACATAGCCTTCAGCTGCATAGCGTTGTATTTCCGCAGCGAAATAAGGACCATACATGGCAAACGGGCCGCCGTGAATTTCCAGTAACAAGGGAAAAGAACCATCCGCCTTAAAACCATGTGGCAGGGCTACCCAAGCTTCAATTTCCCTGCCATCATGTCGAGATTTAACCTTAATCTCTTCAATCACAGCCATATCTAAGTAAGGTAAAACATCCGAGTTTAAATCGGTGAGCACTCGACTATCTCCAAAACCTTGTTGATAGGCAACCTCGGCGGGTCTGTCAGCAGACGCCTTGGTATAGGCTATGGTTGGTGTATTTCCACCCACTTGACTTGCCATTGAAAAGCTTCCGGATGCATAGGGTCGACCAAATGAGGTACCACCAACATCGGTCGCTAACACTCTGACCTTGCCGGCCAAATCAATTACAACCAAGTTCACCAGGCCTTCAACTAAGGCTTGCGCCACCAAACCTCGACTGCTTGGCAACCATTGAGCAGCTTCAATGGGATAATCATAATCCGATGTTAAATTTCTAACCTCCGAACCATCCGCCTTCATGAGGTACAAATCTGTTTGCTGGTAAGCCTTCAGTTCATCGGTGTAGCCCCGATAAGCAATAAGCTCTCCATCTGGAGACACTGACGCGCTATGATCGGGTCCATCACGATCAGTCAACGGTGCGATTGCGAGATCATCGAGTGACACTGTATAGAGCTCACGCTCAATGGGATCGAGTTCAGGATTCTCACCATCATTACCTTCTACAATTAACGTGGCGATATTCAACCACTCAGGGTCGCTAAAGGGGTTGTCTCCAAAGGTAACTTGGCGCGGTGTTCCGCCTTGCGAGCTCACAACAAAAACGTGCTCGGTTCCGGGTTTGAGATAGCCTGCCCCATCAAACCGAATTGTGAGATCGTCAAATGCACGAACAGGCTTTGACCACTCAGCTCCCTCAGGGGCAGGCACAGGCTTAGCGAAAGATGGAGCCTCCTTAGGCACCAGCATTGAAAATGCAATAAACTTTCCGTCTGGCGACCATACTGGAGCGCTAGGGCTATGTTCCAATTGTGCCAATGAAAAGCTTCGGCCTGTATCTTGATAACGAACCCTAAGACTGGGCTTTCCATCTAAAGACGTTAAGTAAATTAGTCGATCTCCGCTCGGCGACCAACGTACTGACGACGTTGCCCCCTCACCTGAAATCAGAGGTCTATGTGCTCCTGAACGAGTATCTATTGACCAAAGATCGCTGCTTACCGTATCGGTGAATTTATCCATTGAACGGCGCGTATATACTACGGTTTTACCATCGGGAGAGATCTGCGGAGCCGCTGCGTACTCCAGGTCAAAAATGCGTTCGGAGGTAAACTTTCTTGTTTTTTGCGATTCTTCTGCCTCAAGCAAACCACTGCTAAGTACGGAAGATAAAAAACAAACTAATACAAAATTTTTAGTAATAACACTTGGCATGATTCGCTTTTCGCTCGGCAGAATTAATATGGGGATTTAAGCAACTTTTTATATTTAGGACAGACAGTTGGAAAACCTTATTGTTCAATATAGTAGCCCAATACTCGTTACTTCGCACTTCACATGAATTATAGAGAAACGATCTTGTTTAAATACAAAAAAGCCCGCGTAAAACGCGGGCTCTTCAATACTCTGAGCTCTAAATTTCGATTTACTTAAAACGGAATATCATCGTCGAAATCGCTTGCTGGTGCTGGTTGTGACGGGGATTGTTGAGGTTGTCCACCACCAAATTGCTGCCCGCCTTGCTGTTGCGGTTGTTGTCCACCAAATTGCTGACCACCGCCTTGCTGTTGATAGCCACCACCTTGACCTCCGCTCATACCACCACCACGAGAATCCAACATCTGCATTTGATCAGCAACGATCTCAGTTGAATAACGATCCTGGCCCTGTTGATCTTGCCATTTACGAGTTTGCAGTTTGCCTTCGATGTACACCTTAGAACCTTTCTTGAGATATTCTCCAGCGATTTCACCGAGACGATTAAACATGACGATACGATGCCACTCAGTGCGCTCTTGTCGCTCACCTGTGTTTTTATCTTTCCAACTATCCGATGTTGCTACGCTGATGTTTGCTATCGCGGCGCCGTTATTCGAATAACGAACTTCTGGGTCATTACCCAAATTGCCAACGATAATTACTTTGTTTACACCTGCCATTTTATGCTCCGATTTGCGTATTTTTTGCCCTAATGGGCATTTAAATTTTGTATTTGTTCAGCCGATGAATTCTAACGCGCATTCACTCTTGTGCAAAGCTCACCCGATAAAAAAGCGAGTACAAAACCGGCACCACCAACAAGGTCAACAAGGTTGCGAAACTCAAACCAAAAATAATGCTAATCGCCATGGGCTTAAACATAGCGGTTCCTCCCCAGACCAGCGGCAACATCCCTAACACCGTAGTTGCGGTGGCTAAAAATATCGGTCTCAGCCTTTGTTTACATGCGTGAACAATGGCTTCTCGCGGCTCTTTTCCAAGGTCAAAACGCTCGATATTAATTCTATCAATCAGCACAATAGCATTATTAATAATGATTCCTGACAAGGCGATAATGCCTAGAATAGTGAAGAAGCCAAAGGATGAACCGGCAATAAGCAAACCATTGATTACTCCGATTAGCCCAAGTGGGATCGTGAGCAATATTATTGTTGGGCTACGAATTGAATTAAATTGAGACACCAACAACATCAGAATCACTAAGAATGCGATGGGTAGTTTAGCGGCGATTGATGCACCCGCATCACCCGATTCAGATGACTCACCACCAAGTTCGTATTCATAGCCGTCAGGCCATTGAGAAGATTGGTTCTCCAACAATGGCGTCACTTCAGCGGTCACTTCCGCAGCATTAACATCGGGTTTCAATTGAACCTTTAGTGACAAGGTTCTGACTCTGTCTCGATGCTCGATAACGCCAGCTTCAAATACCAAACGGACATCGGCGACCTGCCTAAGCGGTACAATACTCCCGGTTGATTGAGAATAGACACTTAAACCGTCTAACTTACTGATATCTTCTCGGTCACTAACGTCGGCACGCATGACAATCGGTACCAAATCGTCTTCATCTCTAAATTGGGATAACTGTTGGCCTTGCAAATTGGCGCGGAGTGAATACGCCACATCATCACTGGTGACGCCAGAGCGCTGTGCGCGTTCCTGGTTGACCTCTACACGTAATTTTTTCGTCGGTAATCCCCAAGAATTTTTTACGGATAGAACCTTGGGGTTGGAATACAACATATCAGTCGCATTTTCAGCAATTCGATAAAGCTCATCAATGTCATCGCCCTGAATGCGTACAACGATCGGGTAACCAACCGGTGGGCCGTTCTCTAATCGAGCAATTTGCTTTGATAAATCTGGTTGTGCTTCAGTTAGATAGGCTTCAATCCCATTAATAACCCTTTCAACGTCTCTTCCGTCATTGGTATTTGCCACTAAAAATGCATTGGCCGGGTTTTGATTCGGTGGGTTAATGGTAAGCGCTAATCTTGGTCCGCCTTCGCCAATGAACGTCATCCAGCTACTCATAACCGGAGGGTTATCATCATCAGACTGCGCATATTCGTTTTGAATGAATCGGTCCAGGTCCTCAACCATCGCCGTCGTTGTTTCGATGGAAGTACCTAATGGCATCTCAAGCTTGGCGGTAAATACCGGGTCTTCTGAGGGTTCGATGAAAATTTGCGGCACGAAGCGAAGCAACATAACTGAGACCACAAATAGTCCTACAATCGCCACCACCGAAACAAAGCGATTCTTTAAAGTCCAGTTTAAGCAGCGCGCATAAGTTGTGTACATTGGCCCATCTAGATTGTCCTCTACCGAGTTTTGCACACTTGATTTGATCGCTTTAAGTGATAATAACGGCAAAAATGTCATTGCCAAAAACCATGAAACGAGCAGCGCTATCGCGACAACGTAAAATATGTCGGCCGTATACTCTCCAACAGCCGACTCTGCCAAACCAATTGGCATAAAGGCGGCCGCTGTAGTCAGTGAAGAGACCAACAATGGCGTAACTAACTCTTTACCCGATTCAACAGACGCCTGTATGGCATTCATCCCCGCGGTGCGTTTTACCAGAATGGATTCGACAATTACGATTGCATTATCAACCAGCAAGCCCAAGGCAATAATTAATGCGGCGAGTGATATTTGATTAATTGTAATAGAAAATACCTGCATGAAGTAAAACGAAATCATCATGGTGAACGGTATCAAAGTGGCAACGACCAAGCCGGTTCGCAGTCCCAGAAAGAGCAACATGACAATCATAACAATCATCACCGCTTGGCTTAAACTCGAAACGAAGTTATCGATATTAACTTCGACTAAATCAGCCTGAAACCAAATTTTTTCGAGACTTATACCCCAAGGGTATTTGCGCTCCAATTCAGGCATCAATACATCTAAGCGCGCACCAAGTTTAAGGATATCTCCGCCTTCGCGCATGGAGACACCTATTGCCATCGCGTTACTGCCATTAACTCGAGTCAGCTTACTCGGCGGATCCTCGTAGGCCAAATACACATTAGCGATATCGGATAAGTAGACCAACCCTACATTGGGGATGGATACAACGGTGCGACGAATATCTTCAACACTTTCAAAGTTACCCGTTGGCTCAAGCGTAATTCGTTCAGTACCGCTGACAATATTGCCCCCAGCTGAGACGATATTCGCCTTACTAAGGATGCCTGCCAATTGTTGCGGTGACAATCCAAGTTCTGTAAGCGTGGCGCTCTTGTAGTCTATGAAGACTCGCTCTTGCTGTGCCCCATGAATATTTACCTCTGCAACATCTGGCTCCTTAAGCAATTCATCTCTAATTTCATCGGCAACCAATAATAGCTCGGCATAACTAAAACCCTCGCCTGTCAAGCTATAAACACTACCAAATATATCGCCGTATTCATCATTTACCTGGGAGTCCGGTACACCCTCAGGCAGCTCCGATTGAACACTTTCCACCTTGCGTCTCAAGCTATCAAAAATCGGGCGCATATCCGTGTAACGCTCTTGAAAATTAACCTGAATTATCGAGATACCCGGTAGTGACTCGCTCGTTATAAAATCGACTTCAGGCATTTCCTGAACTTTTTCTTCAATTTTCTTTGTTACCAATAACTCAACTCGCTCCGGGCTTGCGCCGTCGAATCGGGTACTGATGACCGCCGTTCGAATAGTAAAACCTGGGTCTTGTTGCTTAGGTAAGCTAAAAAACGAAGAGATGCCCGTTAAAAATAGGGCCAGTACCAACACCAATAGTGTTCGGTTATTAGTGACGGCAATTTGAGTCAAATTCATGGTGAACGCCAATTCCGAAATTAGAACGAGACCAGCAAGCCTTCACGAACAAACGATACGCCCGCGACGACGACCCTGTCTCCGGTTGATAAACCAGCCGACACCTCTATACCCCCAGTTTGTAACTCACCAAGGCTCACTGTTTTCTTGCTGATGGTGCCTTCAGTCTCAAGCTCATTGGCGGACAGAGGATTGACAATATAGACAAAGGAACCTTCGTTGCCCTGTACCACGGCTGACAGCGGCAATAGATAATCTCGCCTGGAATCGGTTGTATTTGCAAACGAAACAGACGCCGCTAAGCCTGGTCTGATTTCGGTACTATTATTCCCATCAACCAAAACGGTGACAGGAAACGTGGATCCGAGACCACTTGCTCCCACTCCGACCTCAATTACCTTGCCCGAAAAACTGGCATCGGAAATCGCATCAAACTTTATCGTCGCGACTTTGCCATTACTAAAATCACCGATAACACTCTCAGGAACAGCAACTTCTATCTCTAATTCATCACTGCAGTTAACGCGCGCGACTTCAGTATTGGTAGACACATTTTCATTAACCGCTACTGATATTGAGTCGACAACACAATCAACGTCGACCGTAAGTTGGGTGTACGATAAATTGAGCTCTGCTAATTGCAACGATTTACGAGCCGCGCGTAATTGTGCCGCCACCGAGTCGGAATTGGCACGTGATGCGTCCAAGTCTCCAAGCGAGGCATTATTGTTGGCATACAAGGCCCGAGTGCGCTGGTAGGCCGCACGCGCATTCCGGGAAGCGGCCCGACTTTGCTCAACCGTTGCCTGCGCCTGTTGCAATTGCAACTCATAGGTCGAATCATCCAAACTGGCGATAACCGTACCCGCTTCAATTCGATCACCGACATTAGCAGGCACCTCAGCCACCGTGCCACCGACTTTAAAACTTAGCCGAGATTCCTGAGCTGACCGACTCACGCCTGAAAACGTTTTCAAATTCGCTGTCGCGTCTTCATTAACCACAATGGTTCTCACTGGCCGAACCACGATCTCTTCATCAAGATCAGCGTCGCCGCACGCGGTTAATCCCAGCGTAAACACTATCATTGTTAGCGATAGACGTTTATCAATGAGCTTTTTGAGTTCAATTGATTTCATTGCAACACCACATCGTTGTTAATTTGTTCTCGTATAATTTGTTTTTGTTCATCCGTCATCAAAAATTCGAATATTCCGATTGCACGCTGCATTTCAATGCTCGCCCTAAAAAATCCGATCGAAGCTTGAATTTCGGCCAGGTTGGCACTGATACTGGCGTTTTGCGCGTCTAATAAGTCAACCACCGGAACAGCGCCTTTACTATACGCATCGGTAACCAGAGATAAACTTTTTGACGCCGCCAGCGCCGCATTGCTACTGAAGTCTAGATTGAATAGTGAGGTGATGACATTATTCATGCTCGCTCTCAATGACTGCGAAATACTCTGCTTTAAGCTTGCCAATTGATTTTCAAGCTGCGCCAATTCTAATTCAGCGCGTTTTCTCAAAGAGCGTGTTTGCCCGCCTTGATAAAATGGTATTCGTGCATTCAACATGAGTTGCCAATCTCTACCATCGGCGTTGGTGGTAGGTGATGAACCGTTATCTAAATTATCCGACACTTGGCCAGTCAAACTGACTTCCGGCAGCCAATTACGTCGTTTAAGTATTTTTAGCTCACGTTGCTTGGCTGCGATGATTGACTCCAACCGAGCTATTTCGGGTGTACTTTCAAACGATTTCTGTAATCCGAAATTGTACATTCGTTCAAACGTATCGGTATTATCCATTAGTTTAAATATCTCATCAGTGCTATAGATCATCGAGCTATTAAGGTCCAGAGGCACTATTTCCAGTTCTGCCGCAATCTCTCGATTAAGAATACGATTAAGATTTTGTTTGGCAATTAATACATTGGAAAAGCTTTCGAACACGGCCGACTTACCATTGGAAACTTGAGTCTCCCATCGATATTGATCGGCTGACGATGACGCACCAATGGCGACTCGATCGACAGCCAGTTCAAGGTTTTTCTCTGAAAAATCTAAGTTCTCCTGTTGAATAGCCGCAACCGACTGAGTTTGAAGCACATCAGCCATCGCCAAGCTGGCTTCACGTATAGTGTCTAATTGAGCTTGACGATATTCATGCGAACTGGCCTCAGCTAACAGAGATTGTATTTTATAGTTACCAAACTGAGCATCAGAAAAAACGGTTTGACTTAACTGAATATTGGCATCGGTAGATTCATCGCTTGCAAACCCCGACTGCACCAATGATGAATCATCTTTACGTGTTAAAAAGCTTGCGTTGGCTGACAGCTGCGGCAATAAGCCCCCTCTAGCCACTGCGCGTTCATTATTTTGCAGATCGAGACTAAACCGAGCATCTCTAAGAACCAGGTTTTCGCTCAACGCCAGCTCTGTTATTTTTAACAAATCAAGACGGTCTTCAACTTCGCCGACTCCAAAATTGATCACTTCAGCATCGACTAACACCTTAAAATCAATCGCTATGCCCAGTTTCTGAGCTGTGCTTCCATTAATCGTTAGCTTCTCTTTGGTTTCAACAAGAATCGGTTGCTGGCTTGCCGGTTCTCCGAGCATAACCGCCTGCATGTTCAGAGCGTTGCGTCGCGCCGAAAATTGATATAATGATTCGTTTAACGGGGTCGCTAACAAGCCATATTGAATTAGGTTTTCCTCTAAATAACTGAACGTTGGCAATCCTCGTTCGGTCAATTCAGCAATCAAGCTTGGTAATCTGTCGCGCGGATAGCGTGGAATATAGCCAATCATAACCGCATCCACATCGCCTGGAATACGCTGCAAAATCTCGTGATTTTCGCCATCATGAGGGACCAGTTGCAGACGTAACTCGTCATTCGCTTCGATCCTTTGTAATAACTCGGGTGGCAACACACGAAATAACACCTCATCACCAATAACAGCAATATTGTTGAAACGGACCACGTCTCGCAACTGTTCAACGGTTTCTACAAATTCCGAACTGTAACTCAAATAACTGAGATTTTTTTTATTAGAAACGCCATTGTCACCCTGTGTGGCTTTAAACGGCGCCTGAGCCAATTCTCGCTCTACTACAAAAGGTAAAAAAGTAGGTTTGGGAAATTTCGGGCGCTTTACCACGATCTGATTTGCAGCGACGCCAAGGACCAACAACATATCTACCTTGGGGTTCAGGTATATCTCATCGAGTTGCTGACTATAATTATCTAACGACCAGTCGATTTTATAATCAATAAAGCGCAGGTCAAAATCAGCGTCGGCCAATGTTTTCAATTCTTTGATATGACGTTGTCGCACTTGATCTTCATCGACAGGCCTAGCATCGTCCAATAATGCTACGGTAACCCGAGGTTTGCTTTGCGCCGCAGCTTGGAATGAAGACGTAAGCAAGAATAACGACAACACCAAAAACAAAATCTTGCCCCTACCCGACCATCGGCAATAAGGAGCTGGGAATCTAAGTATCATATGCATACCCTAAATGTATCACGCAAGCTCAACATAGCCAGCGGTATTTGTGTTGCAGTTACGGCATGATAATTTTATTTAGCGCTTGAGAATCCAGACGCTCTTTATCGATCTTAAGGTAAGCGGTAGATTCACCTTCCATAATGATCACTTCTTCCACACCAGTCACCGCTTCAAGTAATGACTTGCAATCTGTCCCAGCAGCATGGTTCACATTCACCACCAAGCTGTCGAGCAGTTTTAATTTGGGCGCGGTATACACTATCCAAACCCATGTTAATAGCATGAGAGCACATGCGATGAAAACCGCGCCTATGCCAATATTGCCATAGATCACACCACCAATAAAACCACCAAAAAACACACCCATAAATTGGAAGGTGTTATACACACCCATCGCCGAGCCTTTACATGCAGCGGGGGCAACTCGCGACACCATCGATGGCAACATAGCCTCTAGAAGATTAAATCCCCAAAAGAAGAAGAACATGCAGAGCGTTAGTGCCATAACATTTTCTGGGGCACGCATAAGTAAAACCTGCGCAAATAACAGAATACATATGGCCGATAAAAAAATTCGCACCAACAAGTGTTTGCGTGCCGACATTATGATCATTGGCACCATAAATATTATAGAACCTAATAATGCAGGTATATACACTTGCCAATGATCACGTGTCTCTAAACCTAGACGCTCCAACATGATAATCGGTACTACGACAAACATCGCAGTAAGCACAAAGTGCAAAATGAATATACCGAAATCCAAGCGCACTAAATGAGGATTTCTAAGCAGCTCAAGCATCTTGCCAGGAACCGCCCTAACCTCGAGGTTATACGTCTGCACCGGCGTTGGCACAACTTTTACGATGAGCACCATTGAGGCTACAGCGAGGATCGCGGTCATTAAAAACAGACCCTTAATGCCGATAAAGAACTCCAACCAAGGTGATGCTATTAAGGCTAACAGAAATGCAAAACCGATTGTCATACCAATAATGGCCATCGCTTTGGTTCTCTGGTTTTCGCGAGTCAGATCACTGGTCAATGCCAGCACAACAGCGGCAATGGCACCAGCGCCCTGCATGGCTCGCCCGATAATCACGCCTTCAATTGAGCTTGAAAATGCAGCCACTAAGCTGCCCAACGCAAAGATAGCGAGCCCGGCTAAAATAATTGGTTTACGTCCAAATTTGTCCGATAGAATGCCGAATGGAATTTGAAATAGCGCTTGGGTTATGCCGTATATCCCGAGTGCGACACCCATCATCATCGGGGATGCCTGCAACTGTTCAGCATAGATCGAAAGAACAGGCAAAATCAGGAACAAGCCGAACATGCGTAGACCGTAAACCGAAGCCAAGGCAGAAATAGATCGTCGTTCCAGTCTGTTCAAACCAGTTTTATTCAGCGTTGATGCTTTCACGTTAATTAATAACCAAAACTATTTTTGTAAAGGGGCCAATCTTAAGCCAAGTTAAGCAAAAAAAAGATATCGCTTTGACAGCAGGCCACGTATATTAACAGGTTGTTCAATCGGCAGATACCGCTTTAAAACGCGGCTAATGACCGCCCCAATCAATTGCACACATCAATAAGAAGAAGTTTCAAACGTGTTAGAAAAAATCATCATTCGCGGCGCAAGAACGCATAACCTCAAAAGCATTGATCTCGAGCTCCCCAGAGATAAACTCATTGTAATCACAGGTTTGTCAGGATCAGGTAAATCGTCTCTTGCCTTTGACACTATTTATGCGGAAGGCCAGCGACGCTACGTTGAATCGTTGTCCGCCTACGCGCGACAATTTCTTTCATTGATGGAAAAACCAGATGTTGATGTTATTGAGGGCTTATCACCCGCGATTTCAATCGAACAAAAAGCAACTTCTCATAATCCACGCTCGACCGTGGGCACAATTACTGAAATTTACGATTACCTTCGGCTGCTATTTGCTCGTGTTGGAGACCCTCGTTGCCCTGACCATAATGTAACCCTTGAGGCTCAGACAATCAGTCAAATGGTTGATCAAACAATGGCATTGCCAGACGGCACCAAGGTGATGCTGATGGCACCGGTTGTGCGTGATCGTAAAGGCGAACATCTTAATCTACTCGAAAGCATGCATGCTCAAGGCTTTGTTCGTGCCCGAGTTGATGGACAAGTTATCGACCTCTCTGAACCACCTGCCCTTAAGAAGAACTTCAAGCATAACATCGACATCATCGTCGATCGGTTGGTTATCAAAGAAGGCAATGAGCAACGCATGGCTGAGTCATTCGAGACCGCATTAGAACTGGCCGAAGGCGTAGCAGAGATATTTGTCATGCCAAGCGACTCACAGCAAGAGAAAACTTTAGTATTCTCAGCCCGCTACGCGTGTAATCATTGTGGCTACAGTTTAAGTGAACTCGAACCACGATTATTTTCGTTCAATAACCCGGTTGGTGCGTGTACATCGTGCGACGGCTTAGGTAACAAACAGTACTTTGACCCTGAGCAAATCATTTTCGATAACGATGTCAGTTTATCGCAAGGCGCAATCAAAGGTTGGGATCGTCGAAGCTTGTTCTATTTCAGAATGCTGCAAAACGTCGCAACGCATTATGGTTTCTCGGTGGACGAACCTTTGAACACGCTTAGCAAAGAGCAGCTGGAGAAGCTGCTTTACGGGAGTGGCGAGGAAGCCATTGAATTTAGTTATCTGCGCCACAAAGGTCAAGGGGTTGTTCGTCATCACTCATGGGAGGGCATTATCCCTAATATGGAGCGCCGATATCGAGAGACCGAATCGAGCAGCATGCGCGAAGAACTGGCGAAATACATAAACTCTCAAACCTGTCCCGATTGTACCGGCACTCGCCTAAGACTCGAGGCTCGTAACGTGTTTATTAACGAGACCAGTATCGATCAAATTGTACATCGATCAATCGGAGACGCATTGGCTTTCTTCGAAGGACTCGCTCTTACTGGAAACAAAGCGGAAATCGCAGAAAAAATCGTCAAAGAAATCCACGACCGATTAGGCTTTTTAGTAAACGTAGGACTAAATTATTTAAGTATGGATCGCTCGGCTGAGACCTTGTCAGGAGGCGAAGCCCAGCGTATTCGTTTAGCTTCACAAATCGGATCGGGTTTAGTGGGTGTCATGTATGTACTTGATGAACCGTCAATCGGTCTACACCAACGAGATAATGATCGCTTAATAGGCACGTTGACCCATCTGCGAGATTTGGGCAATACCGTGATCGTAGTCGAACACGACGAAGACGCAATGCACCACGCGGACTACATCGTTGATATTGGACCCGGCGCAGGCGTGCACGGCGGTAATATTGTTGCTGAAGGCACAATCGACCAGATCAAGAAAAACCCGAACTCACTTACCGGCAAGTTCCTTGCTGGCAAAGAAGTTATTGAAATACCCAAGAGTCGACACAAAAACGATAAAAAGAGTCAAATTAAAATAAAGGGGGCAAGTGGCAATAACCTGAAAAATGTGTCCGTCGATATTCCGATTGGCTTGCTAACCTGCGTCACAGGGGTGTCTGGCTCGGGTAAATCCACACTGATTAATAATACTCTCTACCCAGCTGCCGCGCAGAAAATCAACCGCAGTCGTGTTGAATGTGCACCGCATAAAGAAATTAGCGGCTTGGAACAGGTCGATAAAATCGTAGATATCAATCAAAGTCCAATCGGCAGAACTCCACGCTCAAACCCAGCCACTTATACTCAGTTGTTTACGCCGATTCGTGAACTATTTGCTGGCACCCCCGAAGCGAGAGCGCGCGGCTACAAACCGGGGCGGTTCTCGTTCAATGTAAAAGGTGGGCGTTGTGAGGCATGTCAAGGCGATGGATTAATTAAGGTTGAAATGCACTTTCTCCCTGATATTTATGTAGCTTGTGATGTCTGCAAAGGCGAACGTTATAATCGCGAAACCCTGGACATACGCTACAAAGGTCAGAATATTCATGATGTGTTAAACATGACCATTGAAGACGCAACTGATTTCTTCAGTGCGGTGCCCAATATTCATCGAAAACTCGAAACCTTAATGTCGGTGGGGCTGGGTTATATAAAATTAGGACAAAGCGCTATCACACTATCAGGCGGCGAAGCCCAGCGTATTAAACTCGCGCGAGAACTCTCCAAACGAGACACAGGGAACACGCTTTATATTCTAGACGAACCTACGACCGGCTTACATTTTTATGATATTCGGCAGTTACTTCAGGTTTTACATACATTGCGAGATCATGGCAACACGGTGGTCGTAATCGAACACAACCTTGATGTCATCAAAACCGCTGACTGGATTATCGATTTAGGCCCAGAAGGCGGCAGTGGCGGCGGAGAAATTGTCGCTCAAGGCACACCCGAAAAAGTATCTCAGACCAAGGGCTCGTATACGGGGCATTATCTATCGCCATTTCTAAATTGAACACAGAATAGCGATAAATTGATTTTTGAACTGATTAGAATCTCACATTAATAGCGCTATATTCTGACCTTAGATCTAATAACAAACAACACCATTCATCTCATGCTCATTGTCATTTCTCCTGCTAAAACCTTAGACCTTGATCCCGCACCTGCATCGCTCAAACACTCACAACCGAGTATGCTAAAGCAAAGTGAGCAACTGATTGATATTCTCACCACCAAGTCACCATTAGATATCGAAAAATTGATGAAAATCAGCCCAAAACTGGCTGAGTTAAATGTTGAGCGCTACCATCAATGGAGCCGACCATTTAATAAGAAAAACGCAAAGCAAGCCATCTTGGCGTTTAAGGGAGATGTCTATACTGGACTGGAGGCCGACAATTTTAGCGAGTCTGACTTTGAATATGCACAAAACCATCTGCGTATTTTGTCGGGTCTTTACGGAGTGTTGCGGCCACTCGACTTAATGCAAGCTTATCGCTTAGAAATGGGCATAAAGCTCGAGAATACTGAGGGCAAAAATCTGTATGAATTTTGGGCAAACCGCATTACTGACAACATTAATAAACAATTAAAAACCCTTGATTCTGAAATACTTCTTAATTTGGCTTCGAATGAATATTTTAAATCAGTAAAAAAGAAGAACGTCTCGGCTGACATTGTGACACCAATTTTCAAAGACTGGAAAAATGGCCAATATAAAATGATTAGCTTCTTTGCAAAAAAAGCACGCGGGGTTATGTCAGCCTGGGTAATTCAGAACCAAGTAGAAGACCTTGATACACTTCTGACCTTCAAGAAAAATGGCTATAAATATAGCGCTAAAGACTCTGACGAATTAAATCCCGTTTTCCTGCGCAAACAGTAGCAGGCAACATCGATTGCTAGGGTTTGAGCACTAAATTCATATCTCCCCGTTTTCCCTTTGCCAACGCCGCCGATATACTTTTAGCAACTAATTCGGCGCGAGATTTCATTAAATCCGCATTTTCGCCTTGGTGCTTTTCGTCGACCGCCCTATTAAAGAGAAATAACCATCGAGTGAAATGACCCGGCCGCAAAGGGATTTTTTTATGTATATCTAAATGTTTTTGCAGAGTATTGCCATGGTAACTCTGTTGTTTAAACAGGCTATCGGCCCAAAAATCGACTATAAGTGGTAAATGATGACCAAGGTCGATCTTCGCGACATCGGTGAATATATAGCCAACGATCGGATCTTTTAGCATCACTTCATAGAAGCGTGCCACGATATCATCGATATCCGACCTATGTAGTACGTCTTTTTTGGACATTAGTTGTTATACTTCTTACCCGTTCGAA
Source organism: Arenicella sp. (assembly GCA_965230315.1). Classification (GTDB taxonomy): domain Bacteria; phylum Pseudomonadota; class Gammaproteobacteria; order Arenicellales; family Arenicellaceae; genus Arenicella. The sequence continues at coordinate 297,778 of CBDDKT010000002.1, read as the reverse complement.
AACCTCACTAGTTTAACTCAGCTCGGATATGTCTGATACTCCCGTAAAAAGTAATCGCCCAAAAATCAAACCCATTGTTGCCGGAGAAAAACTACGCGGCGCCGAAAAAATGGCACGCATACCGGTTAAAATTGAAAAAACAGTAACGCCCCTGCGTAAACCTGATTGGATACGGATTCGCTTACCGCACGGCAATAAAGTACAGGAACTTAAAGAAACACTGCGTGAAAATAAACTGCACACCGTTTGCGAGGAAGCCTCTTGTCCAAATCTATCCGAATGCTTTACCCGCGGTACCGCCACCTTCATGATCATGGGAGACATCTGCACCCGACGCTGTCCGTTTTGTGATGTCGCTCACGGTCGCCCCCTCGCACTTGACCAGGACGAACCTCGTCATTTAGCCGATACCATCGCAGCTATGAAATTAAAGTACGTGGTGATTACCTCAGTAGATCGCGATGATTTAAGGGATGGAGGCGCAGGTCATTTTGTTGATTGTATTAAAGAGATCAGAGCATTAACTCCGAATACTCAAATTGAAGTACTCGTTCCTGATTTTCGCGGTCGCATGGATGTCGCGATTGAACTGATGTCGAGTAACCCACCCGATGTATTCAATCATAATCTGGAAACCATTCCCGATCTGTATCGCAAAGTCAGACCCGGTTCAGATTACCAATGGTCTCTGGATTTGATTCAGAGGTTTAAGGCTGCCCAACCCAATGTAAACACTAAGTCTGGACTAATGTTGGGCATTGGCGAAACCATTGATCAAGTGAAAGATGTGTTGCGCGATCTAAAAGCACATGACTGCGACATGATCACTCTAGGACAATACTTACAACCAAGTCTGAACCACTTACCAGTCGAACGTTATGTTCATCCGGATGAGTTTGACGAGTTGCGAGAATTTGGCGAGCAACTTGGGTTCAAACATGTCGCCTCCGGGCCCATGGTCCGTTCATCGTACCATGCGGATGTTCAAGCCCATGAAGCAGAAAAAGAGGCTGAGAAAACTGCGTAAGATCAACCTTCAGACAATCAGATAGATAACAACAAAATTCGACAATCGAACCACTTACTCAGCCCAGATTCACCGAATTCTAAACACACACGAAAAACACACACCATGAGCAATTCACTTCGCGATGCAGCCCTGCACTATCACCGTAACCCACGTAGCGGCAAAATAAGGATTCAAGCCACGAAGCCCTTAACCAATCAACGAGATTTAGCACTTGCCTACTCGCCTGGCGTAGCGGAACCATGTTTGGAGATTGAAAAAAACCCACTAACCGCGGCAATGTACACTTCACGCAGTAATTTAGTGGGTGTCGTCACAAACGGAACTGCAGTACTTGGTCTGGGAAACATCGGCGCACTGGCGTCAAAGCCAGTAATGGAGGGTAAAGCGATTCTTTTTAAAAACTTCGCTGATGTCGATGCGTATGATATTGAAGTCGACGAACTCGACGTTGACGCATTTTGCGATGTAGTCGCCGCCTTGGAACCAACATTCGGTGGCATCAACCTGGAAGATATAAAAGCGCCGCAATGCTTTGAAATTGAAGCAAAGTTACGCGAACGTATGAATATTCCGGTGTTTCACGATGATCAACACGGCACGGCGATCGTATCCGCAGCAGCGGTGAAAAACGGCCTTCGAGTGGTCGACAAAGACATCACCAAGGTTAAGCTGGTGGTATCCGGCGCCGGAGCCGCCGCCATGGCCTGTACTAATTTGCTTATTGATATTGGCATAGATATTAATAATGTACTTATGCTCGATAGTCGAGGAGTTATTCATTCAGAGCGCGAAAATCTTGATGCAACTAAACAGCGATTCGCGAAAGAAACAGACGCTCGCACCCTCGAAGACGCCATGGTCGACTGTGATGTATTTCTAGGCGTATCTCAGCCAAACTTAGTCAGTGTGGCGATGCTGAAAAGCATGGCCGACAAACCACTAATATTAGCGATGTCGAACCCAAATCCTGAGGTTAAACCTGAGTTGGTGTATGAGCATCGCCCTGATGCAGTGATGGCCACTGGTCGCTCAGATTATCCGAACCAGGTTAACAATGTATTGTGTTTTCCGTTCCTCTTTAGAGGAGCGCTCGACGTAGGCGCTACGACTATCACTCGGCAAATGGAGATCGCCTGTGTCAACGCACTTGCTGATTTAGCGCTCTCTGAGAGTAACGAGGTAGTAGCAAGCTATTATCAAAATGAAACCATGCAATTCGGCGCAGGCTATATTTTACCCAAGCCCTTTGACCCAAGACTGATTACCACCATCGCCCCGGCCGTTGCCCAAGCCGCCATCAATAGTGGCGTTGCAACGCGACCATTCGAAAGTGCCGAAGCGTATCAGAAGAGTTTAGAACCCCTAGTTTACCGAACCGGTAACGTGATGCGACCCATCTTCGAAAAAGCTCAGAATACAACGCATAAAGTTGTCTATACAGATGGTGAAAATGAACGAGTATTGCGTGCGATTCAAGATGTTGTAGACCAAAGTTATGCGCGCCCATTATTGATTGGCGACGCAGATCTTATCCGCGCCAAAGTGATCGAGCTGGGTTTGCGCTTAGTTGAAATGAAGGACTATGAAATCATTAAACCCGAGGGCAAAACAGAACATGATCGCATTTCGCAGGCCTGTCGCCTGATCGATCAAAATATTGCTCACGCAGCATTAACCGGCCCCAGTGTTAAATTACATGAACAAGTAGAATCAATTGAACGATGCGCAGGCACAACTCATCCAGATGAGCATATGGCGGTTATGCACTTATTGTTACTAGAGAATGGCTCTTATTTTATCGCCGACACCAGCATTCATGAAGACCCATCTCCCGAAGAACTCGCCCATATTACCGTTATGGCGGCTGAAGAAATACAACGTTTCGGTATGGTTCCACGCGCAGCTTTATTGTCGCACTCCAATTTCGGAAGCCACAAAAGCAAATCTGCGATTAAGATGGCCAAGACCAAAGAAATATTGACTAAGATAGCGCCAGATCTTGAAGTCGATGGCGAAATGAAAGCGGGCATGGCGCTGAACGCGGAGATACGCAAAAAATCAGGCAAAAGCTCCCTTACCGGGGATGCAAACCTGTTGGTTATGCCAAATCTGGACGCGGCTAATATTACTTATACTACGCTCAAATCTTTGGCAAATGGCGTCTCTGTAGGTCCGATCATTTTGGGCTCGGCTAAGCCAATTCACGCCATCACTAAAACCACCTCACCCCGAGGAATTGTCAATCTGACCAGCCTGGTGACCGCCAGCGTTGATAGTTAGATTGAAATTTAAAAACAGGTTTTTAGAAAGGGCGCTTCTATTAGCGCCCTTTTTATTGTTCTTTTCCTGAGTTCTACACAACAAAAAGCGAAGAATTATGTCATATTGTTACAGAAATACGGCATCTCATGTTTACATCACCAAAACTTATGGATATCATTCACGCAACAAATAAAGGTGCTTTTGCGTAGGCCTTTGTTTTGTAAATCAGTAATCCACATTCACTAAAAACGCCTCACTCGATAAATCTATTTATGAGCACAGAACTTAGCACGCAACACCAAGATATAGACGCCATAGAAACTAAAGAATGGATCGATGCATTACAAAGTGTGATCGAGGCAGATGGATCTGATCGAGCACGATTTTTACTTCGCGAACTTGCTGATGTCGCGAGAGAGGCGGGAGCAAGACTGCCGTATGGATTAAACACACCCTATATAAATACCATTCCTGTCGAAAAACAGCCTGCCCTGCCCGCCGACCGCCAGCTGGAATTCAAGATTAGATCCATTATTCGCTGGAACGCGGCGGCAATGGTTCTTCGTGCGAACAAAATCAGCACCGAATATGGAGGCCACATAGCAAGCTTTTCATCAGCAGCGGTTCTATATGAGATTGGTTTCAACCATTTTTGGCGTGCCCGCTCAGCGGATCATGGTGGTGACATGATTTATTATCAAGGCCATTCAGCTCCGGGTATGTATGCACGTGCTTTCCTCGAAGGTCGCTTGACCGAGGAGCAACTCGATAACTTTCGGCAGGAAGTTGGTGGGAACGGCCTCTCAAGCTACCCACATCCCTGGTTAATGCCCAATTTCTGGCAATTTCCCACAGTGTCTATGGGATTAGGACCAATCATGGCGATATACCAGGCTCGCTTTCAGAAGTATTTGGAGAACCGCGAACTCATTAATGTCGAAAACCGAAAAGTTTGGGCTTTTCTGGGTGATGGCGAAATGGACGAGCCCGAGTCTCGCGGCGCGTTAGGCCTAGCTGGACGAGAGAAGCTCGACAATCTGGTGTTTGTTATTAACTGCAACCTGCAACGCCTGGATGGACCGGTACGAGGCAATGGCAAAATCATTCAGGAGCTTGAATCTGAGTTTCGTGGTGCTGGATGGAATGTGATTAAAGTCATATGGGGCTCGCAATGGGATATTTTGTTGGAAAAAGATAACGACGGCATCTTGCAGAAACGTATGCAAGAGTGTGTTGATGGTGAATATCAGGCTTTTAAGGCCAAAGGCGGCGCATATACTCGCGAGCACTTCTGGAACACCCCGGAATTGAAAGCCATGGTCGCTCATATGAGTGATGAAGATCTTGACCTCATGGCTCGTGGTGGTCACGATACCGACAAAGTTTATGCCGCATATCGCGCGGCGGTTAAACACTCTGGACAACCCACCGTTATATTAGCCAAGACCGTCAAAGGGCTTGGAATGGGGGAATCTGGTCAGGGTCAGAACACGTCCCATCAACAAAAGAAGATGGACTTAGAGTCACTCAAAGGGTTTAGAAACCGATTTAAGATTCCGGTATCGGACGAGCAGGTGGAAAAGGTCGAATACATTCGTCCCGACCCGGATTCTCCTGAAATCAAATACTTACATGCACGTCGTAAGGCATTGGGTGGCTATTTACCAGCCCGCCCCAACCCATCGAATAAACTTGAAGTGCCGTCACTCGACGCGTTTACAAAAATGCTGGAATCATCGGGTGAACGAGAGATTTCTTCAACCATGGCATTTGTACGCATTTTATCTTCATTGATACGAGACAAGAATATTAAGGACCGCGTAGTTCCAATTGTTCCTGATGAAGCTCGTACCTTTGGCATGGAAGGCCTGTTTCGCCAGCTTGGTATCTATGCTAGCGAAGGTCAAAAGTATGAACCGGAGGATTCGGATCAGCTAATGTATTACCGCGAAGATAAAAAGGGCCAAGTCCTTGAAGAAGGGATTAACGAAGCTGGAGCCATGTCTTCCTGGATTGCAGCAGCAACATCGTATTCGACGAATGAACTGCCGATGATTCCCTTTTATATCTACTATTCAATGTTCGGATTTCAGCGAATTGGAGACTTAGCCTGGGCTGCTGGCGATATGCAAGCTCGTGGTTTCTTGGTTGGTGGTACCGCGGGTAGAACAACGCTTGCCGGCGAAGGCCTGCAACATCAAGATGGTCACTCTCATCTTCAAGCCTCGACCATTCCGAATTGCGTTTCCTATGACCCAACGTACAGTTACGAGCTGGCCGTCATCATTCAAGACGGCATGCGACGCATGTATGTTGAAGAAGAAAATATATTCTATTACTTAACAGTGATGAACGAGAATTATCATCACCCGGCAATGCCAGAGGGCTCCGAACAAGGCATCCTTAAGGGCTTGTATCAATTATCAAAAAGTAACAAGGACGATGGTCAAACACCAACCGTTCAGTTGATGGGTAGCGGCACTATATTAAATGAATGCGTCTCAGCAGCTGAAATATTAGAGTCGCAATTTGGCGTGGCTGCGAATGTTTGGAGTGCCACCAGTGTCAACGAACTAAGACGCGAAGGTCTGGAAACTCAGCGTTGGAATATGCTCCACCCCGCTGAAAAACCTCGGATCAGTTATGTAGAGCAATGCTTTCAAGAGCAAAACGGGCCCGTTGTTGCCGCAACAGATTATATGAAGGTATACGCAGACTCAATTCGTGAATTTGTACCCTCTCGTTATGTTGTATTGGGTACAGATGGGTTTGGCCGAAGCGATGACCGCCAACAGCTCAGAAATCATTTTGAAGTAAACCATCAGTACATTATTATCGCCGCCCTCTCCGCATTATATGAAGATGGCAGCATCGATTCAGATGTAGTGAATAAAGCCATTAAACAGTTTAATATTAACCCGGAGAAACCATCACCAGACACGCTCTAATATGAGATAGATCAAAGCGCGCATGCAATACGATCAAATTCAATTGGGCATAGGAAAAATGGGGCCCTTGAAAAGGCCTCAAGTAGTACCAGGGGAAGCCAAAAATGATCAAATATGTTGAACTCACTGCACCTGAGGCGAGCGCCTTTCGACAGGCAAAAATACTGTCGATTGAGTGCCAAGAAGGTGACTTCATTAAAGAAGGCGAAACGCTTTTTAAAGTACAAAGTGGCGCCCATGAAGTTAATCTTCCTGCCACTAAGTCAGGCCGCATCGTTGAGCTCATAGCCACTGTACAAGAGAACATCACGCTATCTACAGCGCTTTTATTATTAGAAACAGAAGTGTCTGGGAGCACGGCCAGCAGACCGATAAACCCTGATAATGAGATCGACACTCAGCGAGAAAGCGAACCACTAAAGAATACGCAACAGCTCGCTCAACCGAAATCGGCAAAGCCAACAAAAAAAGCAAAAAGCAAGAAAGTGGTCAAGAAGAAACATGAACAGCAATCGCTAAACCTCGCGGCTGGCGATTTATTTGAACCGAATAATCCGACAGAAAAAAAGAATCCAGATGATAACGAAGTGGTATTAACCCAGACGGTAGAACCTCCAACTGCAAAGGTTAATCACCCCAGTCAACCGAGCCTAACCATGCCATCAAGTTCTATTATTGAAGTTTCCGTTCCTGACATTGGTGCAGACAGCGCCAAAGTTATTGAAATACTCGTTAATGTGGGAGACACGGTGTCTACCGAAGATCCACTGATCACCTTAGAAAGCGATAAAGCGAGCATGGATGTGCCGTCGCCCCATGATGGTGTTATCAATGAAATTTCAGTGTTAATAGATCAGGATATTAGTGAGGGTACGCTAATTCTAAAGCTCGACACACAGGCAACTGAAAGCGTGACAGACTCTTCAACCGAAGACGCTCCAGCCGAGTCAGCGACGCCAAGCCAAGTGAGTTCAGACACACCAAGTAGTCCAGACACGGTAAGTGCGCAAATCGTTAATGTACACATTCCCGATATTGGTGGTGACTCAGCGAAAGTAATAGAGATCTTAGTCGAGGTAGGAGACAAAGTAGAAATTGAAGATCCTTTGGTGACGCTCGAAAGCGATAAAGCATCAATGGATGTGCCCAGCTCTGTCGCTGGGGTAATACAAAGTATCGAGGTAAGTACTGATCAAGATGTTGAAGAAGGTACGCTGGTTGCCACCGTTGAGGGTGTAGCGTCTAATAATAAAAGCGTGGCCGCAAAGGACGAAACGAAGGACAAACCTGCCGACGCAGCAAATGCGCAAGCGACGGTGGTCAAGCAGCAAAGCTCGCCTAACACAAGCGAGGTTAAACCCGCTTCGGCGCCGATTGCCTCACAAGGAAAGTCTCACGCCTCGCCATCGATCAGACGCTTTGCGAGAGAGCTCGGTGTGGATTTGAGCCTTGTATCTGGCTCAGGTCGCAAGGGTCGCGTGACCCACGACGACGTGAAAGGCTTTATTAAAGAAGCATTGGGTAAACCGGTTCAGTCCGCCCATCCAGAGGGTGGTGGTGGGGGTATTCCTCAAATACCAGCCCAGGATTTTAGTCGATATGGTGAAATAGATATTCAGCCATTAAATAAAATCAAACGATTAACAGCCGAAAATTTACATCGTTCTTGGCTCAACGTACCCCATGTGACCCATAATGATGAATCAAATATTAGTGACCTGGAATCATTTAGAAAGCAGTTAAATTCAGAATATGCTAAGCAAAATCGCGACATCAAACTCTCGCCCTTAGCATTCATAGTAAAAGCCGTGGTAAATGGTTTGCAGCAATACCCTCAATTCAATAGCTCGCTGGAACCTGGTGGCGAAAACCTCATTTACAAGAAGTACTTTAATGTTGGCATTGCAGTGGATACTCCGAACGGCTTAGTCGTTCCAGTAGTGAAAGATGCTGATAAAAAGTCAGTAGCCGAAATAGCCAAAGAAATGGGCGAGTTGGCAAAAAAGGCGCGCGATAAAAAACTCACGATGAATGATATGAGCGGTGCCTGTATTACGATTTCGAGCCTTGGAGGGATAGGTGGAACTGGATTTACACCTATTGTTAACGCCCCAGAAGTAGCCATTCTTGGAGTTTCTCGAAGTAAAATACAGCCAGTATGGAACGGCAGTGATTTTGAACCTGGCATGATTCTGCCATTGAGCTTGTCCTACGATCATAGAGTGATCGATGGCGCTGAAGCAGCTCGATTTACTCGCCATGTCGCGGCGGTTCTGGAAGACGTCCGGCGCCTGACTGTATAGAGGGGGCAACGATGAGTAATACTATGGAAATAAAGGTACCCGATCTAGGCGGCGCAACCGATGTTGAAGTCATTGAAGTTCTGGTCAAAGTCGGTGACACGATCAATGTCGAAGACTCATTAATCACTGTAGAAAGCGATAAGGCATCGATGGATGTCCCAGCCTCAACCAGCGGCATCATTACGGAAATTAATGTTGCTATCGGTGATGCCATTAACGAGGGCGACACTATCGTGTTGGTTCAGAGTAATGAGTCTACAACGCCAATGTCAGAAACATCGACCGAAAGAGCACCCATCTCTGAGTCAAGCGATCGCAAACCAGTAAGCGCAGCAGCGAAGCCGGTTGGTGAAAGCGACAGTCATGCGCCTCTGGTGGTTATTGGTTCTGGTCCTGGCGGCTATACTGCTGCATTTAGAGCGGCAGATTTGGGATTGGAGGTTACTCTGATCGAGAAATACGACGCATTAGGAGGCGTTTGCCTTAATGTGGGCTGTATTCCCTCTAAAGCACTACTCCATTCCGCCGCCGTCATTTCAGAAGCTCGCGAAATGGAAAAACACGGCATCCGCTTTGGCAAACCAAAAATCGATCTAGATAAATTACGTGGTTTCAAAGAATCGGTAATCAGCAAGCTTACCGGTGGCTTAGCTGGCATGGCAAAAGCACGAAAAGTAAGCGTCATAAATGGTTACGCAAGATTCACTTCAGCCAACACACTTGCGATCGAAAAAGACGGTAAAACAACAAGCTTATCCTTCGAAAAGGCTATTATTGCGGCCGGATCCAGGGTTACCCTATTACCAATGTTTGAAACAGATGACCCTCGTGTTATCGACTCAACTGGTGCACTCGAGCTCAAAGAAATCCCTCAGTCAATGTTGATCGTTGGCGGAGGCATTATCGGCCTCGAGATGGCAACCGTCTACAGCGAACTTGGTACGGAAGTTACAATCGTCGAATTTATGCCACAAATTATCCCTGGTGCTGATAAAGATCTCGTTGCGCCATTGCAAAAGCGCATGCGTGGATTGGTTAAAAACATCATGACTAGCACCAAGGTTGAGAGCATCGAGCCTCTTGATCAAGGGATCAAGGTTAACTTTGGATCTGCGAATAGTGGCAATGCGCCTGAAGCTCAAATATTTGACTATGTGTTAGTCGCGACTGGTCGTCGACCAAATGGTGATCTAATCGATGCAGATAAGGCCGGTGTGCAAGTTGATGAACGTGGCTTTATCGCAACGGATACGCAAATGCGCACAAATGTTGATCACATTCATGCGATTGGCGACATCGTGGGTCAACCAATGCTCGCACACAAAGCAACTCACGAGGCAAAGGTTGCCGCTGAAGTATGCGCGGGTGAAAAAAGTGGTTTTGAAGCGAGCGTTATTCCTTCAGTAGCCTATACTGATCCCGAAATCGCATGGGTTGGATTAACCGAAACCGATGCTAAGGCAAATGGTATTAGTTACGAAACCGGCATATTCCCATGGGCGGCGTCGGGTCGCGCCATTGGCAATGATAGAACGGAAGGAAAGACCAAACTTCTGTTTGATCCGAAAACACATCGTGTCTTAGGTGGTGGAATAGTAGGCCCGGGCGCAGGCGATCTGATTGCCGAAGTCTCCTTGGCTATTGAAATGGGGGCCGATGCAAGTGACATAGGCTTAACCATTCACCCTCACCCAACCCTATCTGAGACGGTTGCTATGGCTGCTGAGGTCTACGAAGGAACTATTACTGACCTATATATCCCCAAAAAGCCCAATTAATAGGAATTAATGCGTTAAAAGTTAACATTTTATTACAAAAAGGCTTAACGATTAGACCTTAGTCTGGTAGATTTACTACCCATGATGTCGCTCATGTTACAGCGGGATGGTGAAGTATAATTAGCTCTGGTTAAAACAGTAGGAACGGATTACAAGAGCAAAAACGATTGTACTTATACGAGGTCTTGGATGACATCATGAAGTTAATCGGCATTGTAAAGCATGGGGTTTTACAAGCAACGGCGCCCTACTGCCAAGATTAAGGAGCAACAAAATGGGTAAGTTAGTAAGCCTCGATGAGGTGAACGCATCGGTACTACCGGCTAAAGTGCTAGTATTGCTGTCAAAATATGCGCAAGCGATGCGCAAGCATACCGGGTTGGTTATAAAGATTAGTTCGTTAAACGTGTTCAAGCATGTCCACAACACGAATAAACTGACAGATCATCTCCAAATCCGAAAATTGCACCGTGAACTCCTAATAGAAGTTAACGAGCATCTGCGTGCGGGAACAATGCAAACGAATCAGCAGAGAGAGTTCGGCGACGCAAACGGTTTACTTCGCGGAAAAAACGGCGAAGTGCTGGTATCTCGCAACAATGGCAGCCTAAATTCAAACAATCTAGAGATTGAAAGTTCTCTTTCAATTAATTTCTAGCGGAACTTAATGCCGGGTGCAGGTGTTAGTATGACACCTGCATTCAACTTAGAATAAACAATATCAAGCCTACATTCGTAAGGCTTTACTAGAACGACGGCACTGTATACTCTAAAACAGCAAGGATGAGCGAATACGACTTCGATTAGGCCTCAAACAAGACAATAGTAACCAGTAATACTTAATAGTTTGTCAATCTAGTTCTCAGAACCTAATGAAAATGGCCATTTGCAGGCAACAAATCCAGAAAATCTTCGTCGGACATGAACTGCCCTTCGTTGGCCACGGCTTTTAATGGGATATCTCTCACAGCGCGATTTGTGGCCTTAGCTAAACGACCAAACCAGGGGTAACCGGCTTCAGTCATGATTGCGATAATTGTTTCTCTGCTAGTGTGACTATCGGTCGCTCGATACAACTGAAGCAAGTTGTTTCGAAGATCACTGGCATCGCCAGTTAGATACTCGTTATTCTCGTTAGTCTCAATTTCACTTAGATCGAAAAGTAATTCAGTTATGCGGGGCGTAATTTTCATCAACTTATTCCAAATTCCAAACATTTCAATAGCCAAATAGAGTCAGTTACTCAACAACTTGGCTAACACCTATATGTAAATAATGGACTGAATGGCCAACTAACACTGTAAAGAATTGGCAATTCAACACTTATATAAGATATAAGATAAAATCTGCGGTTTACTCAAGACAGGACCGAATCAAATACTGCTGATTTGAGTCAGTTCACAGTTATTTACATGTGAAAATCAACAATCTTTAGATTCACAGAAGCCAATAATTCGATCTGAAACATCTTTTACGGCTTCCTCCATCGGCAAATGACCAATATTCTTGAGTCGTTCTACTCTAACATCCTGCATTTCACTGTCAAAGGTGACAATCATTGTCACAGGCAACACTTGATCTTGTTCTCCCCAAATAACCAACGTTGGAGCACTAATTGTGGAAAGTTTTTTCCAAGCGTGTTGGTCTCTCGGTGTATTTGCTAAGTCAATCATTGCTTGACGATTGCCTGGTAAACGTAATAATTCCCAGTAACGATCAATCATTTCTTCGGTGACAATTTCCGGCACCGCGACTGTTTGTTGTAACGAGGCGGCAATTATCGATCTAGGCGATATTTTTTTCATTAACGCCTGACCCAGTGATGTGCGCAAAATCTTGAAACCAATATTTGATTTTGACTTGGTTTTCCTAGGTGCTCCAGACGGGGCCAATAGAATGAGTGAATTGACTCGCTCTGGGTTATCCAATGCAGATTCCCATGCGACAGCGCCACCTAAGGAATTACCTACTAAAGTCGCAGATTGAATATTGAGATGGTCTAATAAACGCCAGACCGATGAGATCATGGCTTTGCGCGAATAATCGCGCTCTGCATTCGCGCCGGTGAGTCCATGGCCAGGCAAGTCCAAAGAAATCATCCGAAAACGATCACCAATACTCCTCACCAATGGTTGCCAGGTATGCAGTGACGCGCTGGTTCCATGTATTAGCACCAATACTGGTTTATTAACTGAACCTTGATCTCGATAGTGCAAGCGATCCCCGTTACCCAGCTCAACAAACTTAGACGGTGCCGCTGCATATTTTTGCCTCATTTGTTCAAATGACGTATCGGGAGTCCAAAACGCGATAGCTAGAATAACCAGCGACAGAAAAATCACACCCAAGCTTATTTTTATAAGTTTCATACACTTACTGTGACCCAAAACTCGCAAAAAGTCGACTATTTGAAGCGCTGATGCGATGAGTCTAAATAGTTATCTACCTCCCCTATTCGCAGTGCTCTCATGTTATATTCTGATTATGAATAAGTGGTAGAAAAGCACATCGCGAAACCGCATTCGAACTCGCGCAAGATTCCACAGAATAAACAGATCGGCAAGCGATTAACGACGCTTGCAGCACACGATAATAAAACAATTTTATGTCTCATCAATTTAGACTCCTAGAGTCAAATCCCGAAATGGGCTTTAAGGACGGTATACATCAGGATGTAACTGAGCCCTTTCGCGACGCTGCGCTATCCGATCATTCGAAAGAATCGGTGTTGAAAGTTTTTGACCAAGCGAATGATAAGTCACTATTTTCATTGGATATCGAAGCTCTCTCCACTAGCAAAGAATTGAAATCATTGTTTTCATCCAGTCAATTTCGCTTCTTGCAAGCTTGTGATTTTAGCTCGATAAACACCGTTCTCGATCTTTCTCAGGATTTAGGTGGGATATCACACTTCATAGCAGACCAGGTTGCTCAAATAGAGTCGATAAAAGTTGACCCTGCATTAGCTCAATTGTCCGCAAATCGTTGCGCCAATAAACACAATGTTTGTCACATTAGCGCAGATTTAGAAAAACTCGATTACCCTACTGACTTCTATGACCTAATCGTAATAGGCCAGCTCGAAGCGCTCGAACTTGAATCTCAGGCTCTAATCGCATTGCTTAGAACACTCCGAGCTTCGTTAAGTGACAATGGCGTGCTGCTTATTAGCGCAAATAATAGCAACAGGCTAAACAAATGGTTCAATAGCGAGAGCAATAATTGTCACGATACTCTTGATTTTGCCGACCTCTACAAAGCAAAAGGGGTTTCTGCTCTGGTTGATGAACTTGAACGTAAACAGCTTCGGGACATGTTGTTGGCGTGCAATTTTGCCGCCATAGATATGCACGCTGGTTTCGCCCAAGCAGATCAATTCAAAGTACTTTTTTCCGAAGACTACCTCACGACTGCGGTGAATGGACTTAATCACTTTCATCAATTAGGCACAATCGAGAATCCGAATGTGAATGAATTCTTACTCTATCAACGGCTGGTTGATGAGAAGCAAAACCTAGTCGATGTCGCAAACCGTTTCGTGGTCTTGGCGGGCGCAAATACGAGTATAGTACGTAATGTTTACGACAATGACTTCTGTCATTACCCCAACCCGGATGTTAAACCTGAATTGCAAATCACGACTCGTCGTTCCCGAGCAGCACATTTTGTCGACCGGGATGCCGCTTACCCAATTAGCGCAAATCAATCAACGCAAATAACTGATACCGCCACAGCGAGACGTTTTTATAAAGGCCACCTTTTAATCGGAGACTGGTTAAACGCCCTGCTTAAAAAGGATCATCGTCGTTTTGAAAACTTGGTCCAGGAATATGATGATTGGTTAAATAGCGACGCCATAAAACAACAAATAGATAATAAATGCTTCAATATTAGCCCGACTAATATTGTGATACATGAACGCGGGGGCCAGCGAGAATATCAACAGATTGGAAGAGATTTAAGTCTGGGCGATAAGTTCAAAGTCGAAATAAGCGCCGATTTTTTGTTGTTTAGAGCATTGTTCTGGTTTGCGCAAGACAATACGCCACTACTCAGGAGCTATGCGAGAGCAAATGACATTTACTCAATTGCATTATTCATTGTTGAGCATATGCCAAACATTTTCCAAGTAGAAGAACTTGAATCATTCGCAGATCGCGAGCAGCAGATACATAATGAGGTCTATAGTAGTTCTAAGCTAGATTCCATAAATATGTCGCTCGGAGCTTCCTTATTAGATAAAAAGGGTGCGGGAGACGAACAACCAAAAACTGAACCCAAAAAGGCGCTAGAAGAGACCGTTAGGTCATTAAACCAATCGCTGGTTGGTCAGTCTCATCGGTTAAAACAATTACGGTTAGATAACGAGCATCAAACTCAACGCATTGCTGATTTACTAAATCACCGCGCCGAGGCTATTGAACTATTAAAGGAACAAGAAGAAGAAGCGGAAGATCTTGAGTTTAAACTGCGTGATGAAATCGATCATTTGCATGAGCGACTACACGAACAACATCAACGCAATGATGAGCTGCATGGATATTTGCTAATGCGTCCCGGCACTCGTGCCAAACGAGTAGCACGAAGAACGCTAAGCCGTATAACCGGTAAGCCAATGCCAAGTGTTGAAGTGCAAGCCGAACCTGAGGTTATTCAACAGGTTGAGGAATCACCGTTGCCGACCGGAGAATTAATAGGCCAGAATACAGAAGACTATCAATTATGGATTTCTGAAAACACCCTAGACGAATCAGGTATTGAGGCAGCAAAAAAGGAAATAGATGCAATGGCCGTTAAACCGGTCTTCTCAATACTTGTCCCAATTTATAATACCGATCCGCAATATTTACTGCCAATGATAGAGTCGGTGCAAAACCAAATATATCCTTATTGGCAGCTCTGCCTGGTTGATGATTGTTCGCCTAAGTCGTACCTAAAACGAATTCTCGAACATGAAGCTCTGCAAGATGAACGCATTAGCATTCAATTAAATGACGTAAATCAGGGAATTTCAGTCACAACCAATGACGCTCTAGCCATGGCAAAAGGAGATTATATCGCCCTCCTCGACCACGATGATGAGATAACCATTGATGCCCTCTATGAAAATGCCAAGGTGATCAATGCAACACCCGATGCAGGTTTAATTTTCAGTGATGAAGACAAATTGAATATGAAAGGGGTTCGAGTAGAGCCCTATTTTAAACCCGATTATTCACCCGATCTATTGCACACAAATAATTACATATGTCACTTTACCGTAATCAAAAAGTCGATTGTGCAAGAGCTTGGTGGCTTTAGAGAAGGCTTAGACGGATCTCAAGATCATGACGTCATTATTCGATCCGCTGCAGCGGCTGAACGCGTGGTGCACATCCCCAAAATTCTGTATCACTGGCGAAAAATACCAGGCTCCACAGCGGTAACCTACGACTCTAAGTCTTACGCTTGGGAAGCCGGTCGTAAAGCAGTAGAAGATCAACTGCAGAAGGATGAGAGCGGAGTTCGGGTTGAATTCGGAACGTTAAAGGGCACCTACCGTGTATTTCGTGAAATAAAAGGTGAGCCCTTGGTCAGCATTGTAATTCCGTTTAAAGATAAGCCCGGCCTTCTTGAGTCCTGCTTAGATTCAATTCTAAATCGTTCCAGCTATAAAAACTTTGAAGTCATCGGTATAAGCAATAATAGTGAACACGCACTCACCTTCGAAACAATGGCTCGCTACGCGGAGCTTGATGATCGAATTCGCTTTGTTAAAAAAGACATACCATTTAATTTTTCAGCAGTCTGTAACTATGGTGTGGAGCAAGCCAAAGGCGATTACCTAATTCTACTAAATAACGACATTGAAATAATCTCGCCCGACTGGATCGAACGTTTGTTGGAACACGCTCAACGTGATGAAATTGGCGCCGTCGGTGGAAAGCTATTGTTTCCGGATGGAACGATTCAGCATGCAGGCATAGTTGCGGGTATGGTTGGTGCAGCTGGCCATCCTCATAAGTTCTTTCCTGATAATCACATTGGGTATCACGGTCGACTGCATATGGTGAATAATGTCAGTGCGGTCACAGGCGCAATGATGATGATGAAAACCGACAAATTTAGAGAAGTCGGTGGTCTTGATGAAGAAAACCTTGCAGTCGCGTATAACGATGTAGATTTGTGCTTAAAATTACTCAGCAAAGGTTACCGAAATATCTTCACACCTCACTCTAAAGCGACTCATCATGAATCGGTTAGTCGTGGTTATGAAGATACCGATGAAAAGTTACAACGTTTATTAAAGGAGCAACGGCATTTCTTAAGCACTTGGGCCGAGTTTTTGGACGCTGGCGATCCATATTATAATCCCAACCTAAGCCTTAAAAATGAACGCTTCTCATTGAACTTTAAAGACTAATATTTTTAATAGGCAGAGAATTCAGTACTTGGAGACCGAGTGATTAGAGTGATGAACAACAAGCAGTTTCTAATTGCTGCGCTCGGCATAGGGGTTTTACTTAGACTAGCACTTATGCCATTTTTTGCGCACGTTGACTTGTTTTCTGAGGCGCGCCGAGTGTTCTATGTATTAGAGAATGACCACCTGTTCGATAATACTCACCGCTTTGTCGTATTTTATATAGAAGTCGTATTCGCGGCCTTCTCGACATTCTTTATCGACGTTACCAGTGGATTGTTTCATATTGAAGATCCGACCCAGAGCGTGGCAAGTCTGGTTGACTACGGCTTCTTCTTAAACGACGCAAACGTCTACAAACACCTATTTTTCTTCAAACTTCCATATCTACTTTTTGATATCGCCACCGCGATACTGATATGGAAATACATCGATAAACCTGAGCATAAGAAAATAGCCTTGCTTCTATGGTTGTTTAATCCACTGACCCTCTTTTCAACCTATATCTTTGGCCGATTTGAGGTGATCAGCTTGTTCTTTCTCGCTGCTACGGCTTATCAACTAAAATTCGATCGCGTATTTGTTGCCAGTATTCTATTCGCTATCGCATTGCACTGCCGAGAAATCAATTTGCTGTATACGCCGTTTCTACTAATTGCTCTCATTGATTTTAAAGATCACTGGGCTCGAAATTTACTGGTACTTAGCGCCAGTGTTGCATGCATTGTTATTGTGTACTTATTACCGTCTTGGTTAGTCTCTTTAGTCGGCGGCAATACACAGCTGTTTGTAGATCCTAATGCAACGTCTCAAAGCGACACCATCAATAAGTTATTGTCGCTTGGGTATTATTGGTTTTATCCGATCGTCATCGGTTTTGCCGCACTGGCTATTTATGAATGGGAAATTGGCAACAGGTCAAAAGCCGAGCGATTTGTCTTGAGCGCTTCAGTGGTGCTGTTTATTTACTTCGCATTCAATGTTCACAGCGTGCATTATGCTGCGTGGATAGTACTATTCCCTATTTTATCAATTCAGTACAGCAAGAAAGTGGTTCTTCCCTTTATTGCGCTTTCAACAATTTGGGTGTTGCTATGGTTACTAAAAACCGATCATGGCGTTTTCACGCTCTTTTTAGCGGCTCCATTAAGCACGGACCTGATTGGCATGGGCCATTTTCCCAGTATTTTTGAACAGCATATCGCCAACGAGGCGCTCAGTTTACATCAAGCTATTCAAATAGTGCGATCGCTATTTTTAGTTGTTATGGGGTTCTTTGCCTATCGCGTTCTTAAGCCTGTGAATACTCAGTAAATTGCTCATGATTCATAGACCAATCCATAATCGATGGCTTTCGTTCTGCATACTAGGACTGACTATAAGTATTTGTAGTATCAGTCACGGCCAAGATCAAATAAAGATAAATGATCTAAAGCCTGCAAGCGCAAATCAATATGAAATCGTTGGTAATGACCCCTATATCATTTTCGATGCACAACAAACAAAGACTGAGCCTGATTACCTGATTTTAAATTTAGGCAAAGACCTGAAAGGGGTGCCTCTTGAGCTGTTCTTTAACAGCGAAAACGATATTTTCGACCCATACTATAAACTTAGCTTTACTGCACCTGAGTTCCCGTCGGCACTGCGAATTCCTAAGGAGGTAAACCTAGATAACACCACACGGCTCCGTTTAGACATAACTGAATGCGACGGCTGCCTCATCGAGTTTATTAGCAGGCCAGTACTAGAGAGTGAATCAAACGACATGGAAATCGTCGAGGCAACACATACTCAAAATGGCATTAAGCGCCTGATTGATTCCGAGCCTGAAATTTTGCTCGAAGGTTGGCGAATGAACGATCTTAATGGCAAGGTGAGCAATTTCACAGTATCAGGAGGAGACCCATACTTGGTGTCGCCCCGCTTGAGCACCAGCACTGAGAATCTAGCTGCCGTATATTTCAAGCTTAAAGCCCCTAATTCAGGAAGTAGTTGGAACCACTATCAATTGTACTATCAGACTGAACGTCACCCGTTTATAGCTCAAGCGAGATCGGCATTCCAGATGGCAGACAACACTGAAGAAATAGTAGAGTTTGTGGTTCCTTTAGATTATTTAAGCACCGAGTTTCCTCCGAGCTTGATTGTAGAGCGCCTTCGCCTGGACTTACCCGAAATCTCAGGCGCATGGTCCCTATTAGAGGTAAAACTATTACATCAAGATCAATACGACGAATTCAAACCCTTAGTTCCAAAACAAATTTTTCACACTAAACAACAAAGAGCGACGGGCTACGGACTAATAAATAAGGTATTGAACAACCTTTTTTCAGATCTAAGTTTTTTTCTAAGTTATCTCTTATTAATAATTGTTACTGCCTACTTCTTTTTTAGAGCGTATCGATCTAACTCTTAAATGCCGGAACTATTTTTCCATTGATTGATGTACCGACTTAAGTATTTCTCTCTTAAGTTCGGCATACAACGCTTTTAACTCCTTGTTTTTGGTACGGTGGGATTGATCAGATATTTGCAATAAGATGTCAGCGTCCTGCATACGCAACGCTTTTCCGTTGTGCGCTTTTAGAGTTCGCACGAACTTAAGCACCAATTTCAGGCACTCATTATTCAACTGACTAAGCTGAACATCTTTAAGCTGTATAGTTAGCTTATTCATATCAACACCAATAAAACCCCGAACAGACTCGTCCATGATGAATCTGCTTGCTTCTATCACAATGATACTCTAAATGGCGTTAACTCAGGGTTAAAAACTGTGTCGGAGCATTTTGACACTGTACTAGAATCCTTATTAAAGGCTTATCATGCCTTAAAAACGCTGGCCTAATGCCGCTCTAATAGTTTTACAATTGATTCGAATAATTCTCGTTCCGATTCACCAAAACGATTCAATATTGGGCTATCAACATCAAATACTCCTCGATAACGTCCTGTATTAAAAGGAATCACTATCTCCGATTCACTGGCTGCGTCGCAGGCTATGTGCCCCTCAAACGCATGAACATCTTCGACACAGAGTGTTTTTTGTTGTGAAAAAGCGGTTCCACAGACGCCCTTGCCAATAGGAATACGGGTGCAAGCAGGTTGCCCCTGAAACGGACCCAGAACCAGTTCATTATCCTTGTACAGATAAAATCCAAGCCAATTTACGTTCTCAATCGAATGAAAAAGTAACGATGACAGATTTGCCGCATTGGCAATAAAATCAGGCTCTGAGCTTATCAAAGCGTCAGCTTGTTTTAAAAGTAAAGAGTATGATTCCTGAGTCATAATTGATAACAAACAGTGTTCGGTTTCGCCGATAATGTGGGCTTAAATTTCAAGGTGTTCGAGTTGATCAAAACCTAGCTTTCCCAATTGCTCAACGAAATCGTGGTTAATAACTTGGCTGGTTACGATCGCCACACGGCTCATCTCACTGGAGTAAGGTAAATTAAGCGTTTCAACCAGCGATAACAGACGACTAGCGATCGCTTCACCAGAATCAATTAATTTGATATTCCGGTTAGACGCATAAAATAATGATTCAATTTCACGCTTGAGCAATGGGAAGTGAGTACAAGCCAATACCACTGTATCAACCTCTGTATCGCTAACCACTGGTTGTAAAATGGCGGCTAATTTTACTAAATCAAGTGTTCGGCCATAAAGCTTATCTTCCGCGAGCGATACCATTTCGGATGAGCCAATCATAGAAACCGTGCAATCACTGGCGAACTCTTCAACTAATTGTTTTGTGTAGGGCCGTTCTACCGTCGCTGGAGTGGCGAGCACAAAAATTCGTTTACTTAAGGAAGTCTCCGCCGCGGGTTTAATAGCCGGAACAACGCCAATAATCTCAAAGTCAAATTCATCTCTCAATACAGGTAATACAACGGTACTGGCAGTGTTGCAGGCGACTATCAGTATATCTATGAGATAGTGCTCGTCGAGACGAGCTACAACGGCTCTAACTCGAGTTATTAACTCTTGCTCTGGCTTAGTTCCATATGGAAATGCCTGAGTGTCACTAATGAACAGATAATCGTGTTCAGGGCATTTAACAACGGCACTATTGAATATACTGAGTCCACCCACACCCGAGTCGTAAATAGCAATTAGGGCCATCGAATTTTATGATTATCGGTGCGCAGCTAATTGAGCAACATAATTATTGACCCCTTCTTCAACGGTTGAGAAGTTCTTATTGTACTCACCAGACATGGTCAAATTGGTCAAATCGGCTTTAGTATAACTTTGATATTTACCAACCAATGCCTCAGGAAATTCGATATATTGGATCTTATTTTCGGCAACCCAATCGGCGGTCGTTTTGTTGACTCCCTCTACAGCATTCAGTACCGCTGTCGCAACGTCATTAAAGCTTTGTGCTCGTCCACTGCCAACATTAAACGTGCCGTTTGCTTCAGGGTGCTCTAAAAAGTGTAAATTCACATCGACAACATCATCAACCCAGATAAAATCTCGCCGTTGTTCACCATCAGCGTACCCACCACTACCAGCAAATAACTTCACAAAACCCTGCTCGTGATATTGATTGAAAAAATGATAAGCCACTGATGCCATTCGCCCCTTGTGCTCCTCTCCTTTGCCATACACATTAAAATATCTCAAGCCCACTACCTGCGAATCTGAAACGCCTCTGTTTTTACGCACGTAACGATCAAACAACAGCTTTGAATAGGCATACGCGTTTAAAGCTTGTTCATATTGAGGATCCTCTTTGAACATCTCGCCACCGCCATACACCGACGCTGAAGAAGCATAAATATAAGGAATGCTGTGCTCACCACAATAATGGTAGAGCGACTTCGAATATTCATAGTTGGTCTGCATAATATAACGACCATCGGTTTCCATCGTATCTGAACAAGCACCTTGATGATAGATCGCTGTGGGTCCACCGAATTCTATTCCCTGCTCGATGCGACTGAGGAACTCATCCTTGTCCATATAGTCTTCAATATCACAATCTTCTATATTGCGAACCTTATTGCCATCGCTTAAATCATCAACCACCAAAATATTGTTCAAGCCACGCTTGTTCAAGCCTCGGACTATATTTGAACCGATAAAACCCGCACCGCCGGTTACAATAATCATCTTCTATTACCTTCTTCTTGTCTGTAGAACACTCAATTTCCATACAAATTTATGAATTCACTGCCAATTTGTTGACGACCTCGTCAATGGTTGCCACCGCAGTACCCAATTTACCTACGACAATACCAGCAACTGTATTTGCGAGCGTGAGTTTCTCTTCATTAGAAAAGCCCGCAACGGTTGCTAATGCCATCAATGAAATCACCGTGTCGCCAGCACCACTCACGTCATATACCTCGAGTGCGGTGGCGGGAGAATCTATTTGTGAGCCATCACTACTAAATAGGCTCATGCCTTTTTCGCTGCGCGTCACCAATAAGTACTCTAGGTCAAGTTCAGAACGGAGGGCATGGGCCTTACTGGAGAATTCAGCTTCTGAGTTACATTCGCCAGCAACCGTTTCAAACTCCTTCATATTCGGAGTAATTAGAGTAGCGCCCTTATAACGAGAGTAATCGCTGCCTTTGGGGTCAATAATCACGGGTTTACACAGCTTTTTGGCCGAAGAGATCATTTGCGCAACATGAGTCAAACCGCCTTTACCATAATCGGATAACACAACAACATCGGTTTCTTTAATCGCTTCTCGATAATCATCTAAGCATTGGCTTAGCACTTCTTCGCTCGGCTTCTCTTCAAAGTCTGCACGCAATAGCTGCTGATTTTGAGCCACCATTCGTAGCTTAACAATCGTCTTAATCGACTTGTCGATTTTTAGCGTGGTCTTCGCACCGTAGTCGGCAATAATATCCTTAATTTCTCGTCCAGCCTCATCATCACCCACAACCGAGAGCAAGTTGCTCTTTGCCCCGAGCGCGAGAAGATTATGTGCCACATTTGCAGCCCCGCCTGCTCGACATTCCTCGCGCTTGACCGCCAGTACTGGTACGGGGGCTTCAGGCGAAATACGATCGACGCTACCAAACCAATAGCGATCGAGCATCACATCACCCACCACCAGGGTACGTATATCTCTAAATTGATCTGGTGCTATCTTCATTGTCAGTTTGACCGACCAATGCCGTAATACTTAAAACCCATTTTAGCAAGGCCAGTTGGATCATATATATTGCGGCCATCGAAGATCACTCTGTCGCGTAGCTGTGCCTTCAAACGTTCGAAATCAGGGCTTCTAAAAGTTTTCCATTCGGTAACCAATACCAATGAATCAGCGCCCTCAGTTGCTTCGTATAAATCAGCACAAAATTCAACGGAATCGTTTCCAACATATAACTCGGAAGCTTCATCTGACGCAACCGGGTCATAAGCGCGTACTTTGGCCCCTCTCGCTAATAGTCCGTCAATAATTACCTTGCTCGGTGCTTCACGCATATCGTCAGTATTTGGCTTAAACGCTAAACCCCAGATAGCAAATGTTTTACCGTGTAAGTCAGCCCCCATGTGCGCATCAATTTTGTGCAGTAAAACTGACTTCTGGTCCTGATTTACGGCTTCCACAGCATCAAGAATTCTGGCTTCGTAGCCATTTTGGCGGGCTGTACGATGCAAAGCCTGAACATCTTTTGGAAAACACGACCCACCGTAGCCACAACCCGGATAAATAAAGTGATAACCAATACGTGGATCTGAACCTATTCCCTGTCTGACTAATTCAATATCCGCGTCTAACAATTCAGCCAAGTTCGATAATTCGTTCATAAACGAAATTTTGGTGGCCAACATCGCATTAGCAGCATATTTTGTTAGCTCTGCCGACGGTATATCCATCACGATCAATCGTTCATGGTTTCGATTAAATGGTGAATAAAGCTCGCGCATCAGGGCAACAGCTCGATCATCGTCGGCACCAACAACCACTCGGTCAGGCTTCATAAAATCTTCAATCGCTGCGCCCTCTTTTAAAAATTCAGGATTAGACGCCACGCTAAACTCGATCTTGACATTGCGCTCATCTAATTCAGCCTGTATCGCCGCCCGTACCTTCTCCGCGGTACCTACCGGAACAGTAGATTTAGTGACCACAGTGCGATAATCAGTCAGACATTGGCCTATAGATTTGGCAACCGCTAACACATGGGATAAATCGGCAGAGCCATCTTCATCAGGTGGAGTCCCGACGGCAATAAAAATAACTTGCGCGTGTTCAACCGCACTGGATATTTCGCTAGTAAATTTTAGTCGGCCCTGTTCTACGTTGTTTTGTACCAAGGCTTCAAGGCCTGGCTCAAAAATTGGAATTTTTCCATCCAACAACATATCAATTTTGCTTTGATCCTTATCAACACACAAAACTTGATTTCCGACATCAGCAAAACAGGTGCCCGTGACCAGCCCAACATAGCCAGTGCCAACGATTGATATATTCATTTCTTACTTTGATTTAGTTTCTTTAATTTCGCCTGACAGGGTAATAAACGATTCTTGTTAGGCCTCATTCTTAGGGATGCAATAATAGACTATTCGTGCTTTTTCGTCACAAAATTTGAATGAACAATACCGCCTAATGCAGCATCAAAAACGGACTTGAATCGCATTAACAGCATAATCGCCAAACCCAGCTCAGCACCATAGCCCATCAGTTCCAAAATGCTAACGTAAGCCACCTCCATTAAACCAATATTGCCGATAGAAATTGGCAAATTCATGATAAGCATAATAATGGGGGTCGCGATGAGCACGTCGAGAAAGCTGATCTCGGAGGTGAACACCAATGCCGTTATATACACGTTAACCACGGCAAAAAAATAAAATACTAGAGAGTTACCAAAAGCAATTATGAGTGTGCTTGGCTGTTCCTTATATACCGCTATTGAGCTTTGCAGTTTGTCAAGCTTGCTAAATATCGCTTCAGATGCGGCTATCTTTGATTGAATAAAATTCTTACCCCAAAGATAGGGTTTATCATCAATGACGAGCCACGCGATCAAGCTTAGCCCAAGAGCAAATGTTACCAAAGTCACAATAATAAAACTCTGATTAAACCTCGCTAATTGCGTCATAACAGCGACTGCTGCTACAAGTAACAATGTCACCACACCCGTGTACCGCTCCACAAATACAGAGGCTAAGGCGTCAGCTTGACGGCCGGAATACTTGCCAAGCTCATACGAACGAACAAGGTCTCCACCGACACTGGTGGGCAAGAACATATTATAAAATTGGCCAATTAGATAATATGCAAACATACGCCAATAACCTGCTTCGAGATTTTGCGCTTGAGTTAACATATACCACTTTAGCGTACTCACCATGTTAATCACTATGCCTATCAAAACGGCGGCAACCAATATCCTCAAATCGGCATTTCTAACCGTGTCAATAAGCAGCTTTCGGCCTTCAGGAGAGAACAAATCTGCCAGATAAAACACCAGCCCAAGGAGGCATAATGTGATGATAAAACGAAGATATTTAAAAAGTTGTTTGTTCACAGCCGAATTTGATGAATTTAAGCAATAAATTTAGCAAGTTTGCTTACTTTTTATAGATTGTAACTGGGATTCGTGTTGCAAAGTAAGTATTATGCGCGTCTTTGAAAATTGACAGGTTTTACAACGAAATGACTACGGCATCCGCACGACACATCTTGGTGTCAACTGAACAAGCGTGTTTGGATCTTCAAACGCAAATCAACTCCGGCGAAAAAAGCTTTGAATCTGCAGCTGCAGAACACTCACAGTGCCCTTCTGGCAAGCAAGGCGGTGACCTTGGAAGCTTTGGACCAGGCATGATGGTGCCTGAGTTCGATCGAGTTGTATTTAACGAAGAAGTTGGCAAAGTTCATGGCCCGGTTCAAACCCAATTTGGATACCATCTTGTTGAAATCACTCAACGCGACAATTAGTGTTTTCAAGATAAGCCAGTACTAAAAAATACCTCGTCACTCACGAGGTATTTTTTTGCCTAACGTGAACAGCGACTAACTCACGCGAGTGGCCCAAGATGAACTAGAAGAATCGAATCAGAAAAAATACGGCAACACTCACCATTACCACAATCATGCTAGGAATACGAAAGAAGGCTAAAATAGCCGCGAGACTGGTGCCTACCAGATAGTCAACGCCGGCAGTTTCAAAGCTAAATTGCCCATTATATTGAACAACAATAGGTGCCCATATCGCTGTTAACACCGAAACCGCCGAATAACTTAAAAAGAGCTGCAATTTAGGGCCGGGAGAATATCGAATTGAACGGGCAAAAAACAGATAGCGATTTGAAAATGTAATCAACGCCATGCAGCAAATTAGCAACCAGGTCATGCGCGAGAGCCTCTTTCAGCTGATGTTAAGTGCGTCGAGCATAAGTAAGCTCCAAGCATTCCCAATAGCGCAGCCAAAATAATATAGCTGTCGATAAAAGCCGGCTTCAAAACGATCGACGTGAAGCCGCTAACCAAAACGGCAATAAGCACTGGGTATTTACGTAGTTCGCCAAACGTCATGGCGATAAAGGTCGCAACAATCGCGAAATCGAAACCCAAAGAATCAAGATCGCTAAAGTAGTCACCTGCGATAATTCCGGCAAAGGTTGCCGCATTCCAAAATAGATAAAAAACCGCCCCTGACATAACTGCAAATAAGGGCGAAAATTTTCCGTGACGCTTAGTATGTGCTTCTGATACTGCGAACATTTCATCGGTGAGTAAAAAACCGATCAATAACCTCCACGCCAATGGGAGTCTGGCCACATGTTGACGAAAGGTCAGGGAGTACAGCAAGTGCCGACCACTGATAACAAAAGCTGATACGTTAATCGAAACAAACGACGCACCAGATGCGAACAACACAATCGCAGACAACTGCGCAGCACCAGCGAACACGATCAGAGACATTAATTGTGCTTGCACCACCGAAAAGCCCGCTTCTACGGCAAGCGCGCCAGTTAAAACACCCCAAGGAATCACCGCTAAACTAAGCGGTATAATATCGATGACTGCTTGACGAATCAGAGCGGTGTTAGATTGGCGGTCGTAGGTCTTATCCATGACGTAATAACACGTTGACCATTAAAGGCCTTCTCTTTTAAGTAATTATGCAGTCGATGAAGATCTATCACACATTAGAGCCCTCTCACGAAGAGGGCTGGTGCGCGGGAAATGTGCTTTAAGAAACTCCATTTGATCAGCGAGAACACGGCGACCTCGCAAATACACGTATTCGGCATGGGTGGGCTGAAAAGGAACGGCGATCAATTCCATCGCCGCTTGCTCAGGAGTGCGACCCGCCTTGAAGTTATTGCACCGTTTGCACGCGGTAACCACATTTGTCCAAACATTTTTTCCACTTTGAGAAACGGGGGTAACATGATCTCTGGACAGTTCACTGCGATTAAACGATTTGCCGCAGTATAAACAAAGCAGTCCATCTCGAGCGAATAAAGTCTTATTGGTAAGTGGTGGCGTATAGCTCGGCAAGTGATGGTATCGACTCTGAGTCGCCGATGGTGTTGCGATAATGGAACTCACCTCAACGACACTTCTCAAACCTGATTGGGAGCTAATCCCTCCCCTAACTTTGTATAGTACGTTGCCACAGCTATAAAGAACTTGGCCAGAATGATAACAACGAACAGCCTCTTTGTAACTCACCCAATCGATTGGCATACCGGCTGCATCGGTGCGTAATACCTGCTGACTAAAGTCGTAATGCACGTTATCTCTCCTAACTACCTTGGTTTTGTATCAATTTGATTTATTTTGTTTTCACTAGCTGTTTACCACTTTGGATAGCTTACGAAGTTTTTACTACAAAATCATGTCTTTCATTACAGTTTTAACGTATCTAAAAAATTCACTACGCAGCATCAAAACAGACTAATCATCATTAACAATGTGCGAAATAAACAGCCTTCATTGTATCTAAAGGTTTCGCTGCTCAAGAACTGACAAACTTAAACCTTATTAATAAATGTTGAATGCCACGATTTCGATGACACAGTAGTGCTTTAGTATTTCAAATAACAGGATCGACAAATGAAGCAATGGTTGAATCAAGTTGTATCTCAAAACCGAGGCTTTATCATCTTCATAGTACTGATGAGCGTATTCAGGAGCAGCTTGGCTGATTGGAATTCAGTCCCTACGGGATCAATGAAACCAACTATTGTGGAAGGTGATCGAATTGTGGTTAATAAACTCGCCTACGATTTGCACTTCCCTTTTTCCAAAGTGTCATTGCTCAAGTTAGGAGACCCCGAACGCGGTGACATAATCATATTTGACTCAAAGGTCTCGCAAAAACGCTTGGTAAAACGGGTTGTTGGTGTGCCTGGCGATGTAATATCGATGACGAATAATGTGCTCAGCGTTAATGGGGTCGAACCGATTTATACGTTGAAAACTTCGAACAATGGTCACCCAATATCTCTCGATTTAATTGAAGAGTTAAATGGCGTTGAACATTCAATCAGGATAAGCAAGCGTGCGACCAAAGCTTCGAATTTTTCGCCCATTCGAGTACCTGACGATATGTATTTAGCACTGGGCGACAATCGAGATAATAGTTTGGATTCTCGCTATATTGGCTTTATTCCACGCGATGAAATAATCGGTCGCAGTCGAAGCGTTGCTATGTCAGTTGACTACAACGATTACTATCTTCTCCGAAAAGAACGTTTTTTCAAAGCCCTCTGAACTAAACTACGCTAATCAAGACGAACACATCAGCGAGTTTCGGCTTCCTTAACAAATTCCTGATACAGTTTATCTTGCAGGCTGGTATCGTTGTGGGCCCTTAAAGCTTGATCAACGACGCCTTTATTCAGGTGAGATGCAAAGAGCTGAATAAATTCGTATACATATTCTCTTAATACCGCGTTTTTACGTATGGCCAAGCTGGTAACACTTGAATCGAATAGATTGCCGGCATCGAGCACCGCTAGGTCCTGATCTTGAGCCTTATCATAGGCCATACGCGCACATATACCGATCCCCAAACCATTACGTACATAAGTTTTAATCACCTCTGCATCAGCCGCCATGAGTACCACATTCAGGTCCAACCTTTGCTTAATAAACGCGCGGTTGATTACTGAGCGATCAGCGACTCCAAACGTGTAAGTGATGATTGGGTGTTTAGCGATTGCTTCAAGAGTCAGTTCATGTTCACCAAGCAATTCATGGCCTTTGGGGACGATCAAACATCTGTTCCAGCGATAGCATGGTAACAAAATTAGATTATCGAATAATTCTAAGGCTTCGGTAGCGATGCCAATATCAGCCTGGCCGGAATCGGTAAGGCTGGCAATTTGTTCCGGCGTTCCCTGATTAATCTGTAATTGCACCTTAGGGTAACGTTTTCGGAACTCACTGATCACGGGAGGCAGAACATAACGTGCTTGCGTATGTGTTGTCGCGATCGACAACATGCCGGAGTCAGGGTGACTAAAATCTTCGGCTATCCGTTTAACATTATCCGCTTCATTCAGTATAAGCTCAAATCGCTGAACTAATAGCTCTCCTTCAGGAGTCAGTCCATTTATGTGCTTACCACTGCGCTCAAAAATAGTGACGCCCAGCTCTTCTTCCAATCGCTTTATCTGGCTACTCACACCGGGTTGAGAGGTAAATAATTTTTCCGCAGCCGCGGTCACATTCATGCCATTTTTCACGACCTCGGTGACGTATTGGAGTTGTCTAAGTTTCATAACAGCGTAGGCGATTAGCTAAGGTGAAAGTTGCTAGATCAAGAGTGTCACATAAATCGCAACCAAAGACTAATTAAGTGCTAATTTTTAAAACAACGCTCAGGAATAGAGAATTCGCTGTCGAGCGAACCATTTTGATCATAGCGATCACAGTTAGCCATATAGTTTGCCGTAGTCACCGGCATCGGAACTCGAACTCCACTTAAATAACTAATAACATCCTTGCCCATATGTAGCAGCCGCATTCCGTCTTCCCAGTAACGCAGGCGATTTTCATGACTGCTCAACCCGCATGGCTTGAATTCAGTAATGGCCTCCTTTGCCGCAACGTAACGCGGCCACACCTCATAAATCACTTCGTCACGACGCATTGTCTCTACTTCGGTTTTAGCCGCTTCTCGAAGCTCTTCAAGCATTGGTAACACACCGTCAAATCCATCGACCCTGGAAAACACCTCAAGCATTCTATCTATGACCTTATCGATCGCTTTAAATGTTTGCGCTAATTTTATGTAGCGGCTTTCAAAAAAACGATCCATTGGGTAAGAGAACGCTTTGAATGGTTCTCCCCAAAGTTCATCTACGCCCTCCTCGCCACTGAAATGCTTTACTTGTTTTCCGAGCTCTAAGGCCTCGACAAAGCACGCTTCACATTGTTTCATTAGCGCATTGTCCTCGTCGACATGAATACCTTTTTCTTCAAGCTCAACAACTCCAGAGAAGATATCAGTGGCCCGATTAAACAAAGACCCAGCAAGCATGGCGGCTTTCACCCGTTTTTTAGCCGGGTCTTGCTCTTGTTCATAGTACTTACGGGCAATTTCGAGTCGCCAACCTGGCGAATTAATACCCTGTTCTGTGTGATGAAACACACGACGTCTCAACGAAAAGATAAGCGCCTTCTTTTCAGCCATGGTGTTGGCTGGGGGCGCATAATAGCGAATCCAGTAACCATCAATGAATATACATATCTTGCCATTGCATTCGCGTATGGCGCCATTTTCCATTGATTCTGGGATATCAGGGTTCGACGCTAAGTCTTGCTTTTGTGTAGATGACGACACTTGTCTGCTCGTTGTTAGGTATTACTAGTGGCGGTGCACGTCATTTCCATTGATTTTATTTCGCAAGCGCCTTTCGTTCCATTTGGCGACGGCGATTACAGACCTTTTTTCCTTCACAAATATCACAAGCGCCTTTCAGACCTTCAATATCATTAAGACCACCGCAGCTTCCTTTAATTGCACGGTTATTAATAATAACCCCGACAGCCATCGCAATCATGACTAATACAAAAACGGCAAAAGTAATAAGAAATAAGCTCATACAGCAGACTCGATCAGTGAATTCAGTACTAATATTCGATATAAATAAGAGACCGTTAATCCACTCATTTAATCCCAGTAATGTAGTAATAGCGATGCAAGGTTGCAAGCTCTTATTGCAAATAGGGTCTAAATTTTTCAGTTATTTTCACCGATAGCTCACCTTCGCGCTCTCCCCGCACAATAAGATAGGCCGCGATTTTATGTTCATTTGCGAAAGCCCATGCTTTTTGTTCATCCATCGCCATCATTGCAGTTGCCAAGGCATCCGCGGTACTTGCTCTTTCACTAATCACACTTACCAACGCGAGTTTGTGATACACCGGTGTGAGCGTTTTAGGGTCAATCATGTGGGAAAATTGCTGACCGTCAACGACAAGATAATTTCGATAATCGCCAGAAGTCGCGATCGAAGCATTATCAAGTTCCACAATTTGTTGTATTCCACCTAATATGTGTGGTTTTTCGATTCCAACACGCCATTGCTGCTTGTCAGTCGATAACCCCGATGCCCGCAGTTCACCGCCAATATTGATAAGATAGTCAGAGAATCCCTTCGATTCGATCGCACGTGCAACTTTATCCACCGCATATCCTTTGGCTATCGCCGATAAACTGATTTCTACCCCACGCGTGGTTTTCATTAACGAGCCATTCTCAAACACCAGCTTTTTGAAACCGCTTGATGTTTTTAAGTCCTCTAATTCCTCGGTGCTAGGACGATGCGTGATTTGCCCCTGTGGGCCGAACCCCCAGGCGTCTATGGCCTTTGCTAAGGTAATATCGAACGCACCATCGCTCAATGCGGATATATACAGAGACTCTTTAACAACTTCTGCAAAATCGGTCGAAAGTCTAAGAACTTGATTCTCAGGCAGTCGGTTAAACGCACTGATCTCAGAGTCGCTAATGTAGTTCGACATACTCTCGTTAACCGAATTCATTGCATCGACAACCGCCAACTCTAATTGCTCACGATCAACCGACTTATCGGCGATTATTGTGATGCGATAGTCGGTTCCCATTATCGGGCCGGTAAAGAGTAACTGCTGACGAGTTGGAGTTTGCTCGGAGCAAGCCGTAACCCCGACTATACAGATCAGCACAATTAAAAACAGCGAGCAACGCTCGCTGTTTTGTCGAATTCTAGTCAGGCTTGATAACATTGTGCTAACTAAGCGCCAGAATCTCTAGCCACCAAAATCATCTAATAATATGTTTTCGTCTTCAACTCCGAGGTCGTGCAGCATATTGATTACGGCTTGATTCATCATCGGAGGACCACACATATAAAACTCACAATCTTCTGGAGCGTCATGAGCACCAAGATAGTTTTCATGCAGTACATTGTGAATAAAACCGGTATCGCCATCCCAATCATCTTCCGGTTGTGGGTCAGAAAGAGCAACATGCCATTCAAAATTATCATGCTGCGCCGCTAAGCGATCAAAATCTTCGACATAGAACATTTCTCGCTTGCTTCTGGCTCCATACCAAAACGTCATTTTACGTTTGGTGCCAATTCGCTCTAATTGATCGAATATGTGTGACCGCATCGGTGCCATTCCTGCTCCACCGCCAACAAACACCATCTCAGCGTCAGTCTCTTTAGCGAAAAACTCGCCAAAAGGACCTGAAATTGTCACCTCATCACCTGGCTTCAGGTTAAAGATATAGGACGACATTTGACCCGGTGGTAAACCCTCTGTGCGTGGAGGAGGAGAAGCAATGCGAACATTCAGCATAATAATGCCCTTTTCCTCGGGATAGTTCGCCATTGAGTAAGCACGCACGACGGTTTCGTTAACAACCGATTCATACTGCCAAATATTAAAATGATCCCAATCTGGTTTATATTCGTCCTGAACCGAGAACTCTTTGTAACTAACCTTATGCGGAGGGCATTCAATTTGAATATAACCACCAGCACGAAAATCCACATTCTCGCCTTCAGGAAGTTCCAAAACCAGCTCTTTAATAAAAGTCGCGACGTTTTCGTTTGATCGTACTTTACAACGCCATTGTTTAACCCCAAATACTTCCTCGGGCACTTCAATGTTCATGTCTTGCTTAACCGCTACTTGACACGATAAACGGTCACCGCACGCAGCTTCTCGTTTTGTAATGTGGGTCTCTTCGGTCGGCAATATAGATCCACCGCCACTATGAATCTTGACACGACACTGAGCACAGGTCCCGCCACCACCGCATGCAGATGGCACAAACAAAGAATTGTCAGCCAATACACCAAGCAATTTGCCGCCGGCAGGCACATCAATTTCCTTCTCACCATTGATGGTAATCTTAACGTTACCCGTTGAAACAAGCTTGCTCTTAGCGAACAAAATAATCGCCACCAAGGTCAATACAATGACAGTGAAGAAGCTTACTCCCAATCCAATTTCTAACATCAGTATTTGCCTCTCTTACTACAATTGAATGCCTGAAAACGCCAAGAAACCTAGCGCCATCAATCCAACAGTGATAAACGTAATTCCTAAGCCTTCTAAACCGTCAGGGACATCACTGTATTTAAGTTTTTCACGTATACCGGCTAGCGCACAAATCGCCATCGCCCACCCAATTCCACTGCCAGCGCCGTAAACCAAGCTCTCAGTAAACGTGTAGTCACGTTCAACCATAAACAGCGATGCGCCTAATATCGCGCAGTTAACGGTGATTAAGGGCAGGAAAATACCCAGTGCACTATAAAGAGCAGGAACGAAACGATCTAAAAACATTTCTAAAATTTGAACTAAAGCGGCAATAACGCCGATGTAACTGATCAGTCCTAAGAAACTCAGGTCGACGTTGGGTAAACCAGCCCACGCCAAGGCACCTTCTTGCAGGATATTCTGATAGATGAGGTTGTTGATTGGCACTGTGATCGCAAGCACTACGAACACCGCGCAACCGAGCCCAAATGCGGTTTCAATTTTCTTTGAAACCGCTAAAAAGGTACACATCCCAAAGAAAAAAGACAGTGCTAAGTTCTCGATAAATATAGACTTAACAGCAAGACTGAGTAAATCCATTAGTGCGCTCCTCCGTGTGCAGAGGTGTTATGAGCGTTTTGCATCTCAAAATCAGGCTTTTCAACTTGTTCCGGGTAAAAAGCTCTAATCGCCCAAATTGTGAGGCCGATAATAATAAATGCACTGGGCGCCAATAACATTAGACCGTTTGGTGTGTACCAGCCGCCCTCAGAAACCGGAGAGAGAATTTGATAACCCAATAATGAACCAGAACCAAAGAGTTCACGCACGGTCCCAACAACGATTAAAATCACTGAGTACCCCAATCCATTGCCAATGCCATCGAGGAATGAGTTCCAGGGGCCATTTTTCATGGCGTAAGCCTCAGCTCGCCCCATTACAATACAATTGGTAATAATCAATCCAACAAATACCGCCAGTTGCTTACTGACTTCGTAAGCATAAGCCTTCAAAATTTGATCTACTACGATAACCAGAGATGCAATAATGGTCATCTGCACAATGATTCGAATGCTTGATGGAACATGGTTACGAATTAAACTAATCGACAGATTCGAAAATGCCGTCACACTGGTTAGTGCCAAACACATAATCAATGCAACCGAGAGCTGAGTCGTTACTGCAAGCGCAGAACAAATACCCAAAATCTGCAGGGCAATTGGATTGTTTGCGAATAATGGCTCAAATAATGCTTTTTTTGCTTCGCTAGACATAACTTAGCCCTTCTGGTTATTTGTTGACGTGGATAATGATGCTTGCGGTTGTGCGGCACGCAGTCGTTGTAGGAACGGCCCAAAGCCATCTTTTCCCATCCAAAATTGAATCAAATTTGAAACACCATTACTGGTTAAGGTTGCACCAGCCAGGCCGTCGATTTGATATTCCGAGCCGGGCGAACTCACATCAACGCCGCCCTTTATTAATTTGAGAATGATCTCGCCTTGTTCATTACTAATGCGTTTTCCGTCCCAAGACGCCTGCCATTTCTTATTTTCAATCTCTGCGCCTAAGCCTGGCGTTTCACCGTGCTCATAAAAGGTAATTCCACTGACAGTTCGCGCATCATTTTCAAGCGCAATAAAGCCATACATAGTTGACCAAAGCCCATAGCCGCTTACAGGTAAAATAATCTTACTTAAGTCTTCACCATCACGCACTAAATAGACATTGCCGTATTTG
Source organism: Arenicella sp. (assembly GCA_965230315.1). Lineage (GTDB taxonomy): Bacteria > Pseudomonadota > Gammaproteobacteria > Arenicellales > Arenicellaceae > Arenicella. The sequence continues at coordinate 262,825 of CBDDKT010000002.1, read as the reverse complement.
GAAATGGCGCCAACCGATGCCAAGTCTTGCTCACTACTAAGTGCAACACGATATTCGGCATCATTGGCTGCCTTGCGTTGATCGAAGGTCACGGCGTCAACGGCATCGGTGAACTCACCGGTTTTCATTTCGATAACTCTTGCTTCGATTTGCGTAAACAACTCATCAACCGATTTGCTGTCGTCATTGATACCGGCAACACGGAGGATATTACTTTTTTTATCGAGCAGTTTATTAGCCACCTGTTGAGGCTTTAGAATCGTAGCCGCGCCAGACACAATCACAGAACATAGCAAACACAGCAGCGTTGCTACTCCGATTGTTTTTACCATATTGTCGTTTGGCAAATGAAAAAAGCCTTTTTGCTCTTCGAATGATTTAAGTTTCATATTGGGCCCTCCCGATCTACGCTGCGTAGCGCGCCGCACGACGCTTTACATTGGCTTGGACCACAAACCAATCGATAAGCGGCGCAAACAAGTTAGCAAATAAAATCGCCAACATTATGCCTTCTGGAAACGCGGGGTTAACCACACGAATCAACACTGTCATAAGCCCAATTAACACGCCATACCAAAAACGCCCAGCGTCCGTCATCGATGCACTTACCGGATCTGTTGCCATAAACACCATTCCAAACGCTAAGCCACCAATTACGAAATGCCATTGTGGTGTAATACTGAACATCGGATTGGTATCACTACCAACAACATTAAATAGTAAGGTGGTTACAACAACCCCCGCGACCACCCCGAGCATAATGCGCCAGGAAGCCACTTTGGTTGCTAATAAGAAGAGTGCACCTAAGCCAATAGCGATTAATGACGTTTCACCAATCGAGCCTGCGATATTGCCCATAAATGACTGCTGAATACTAAACCCAGCTTGGGTAAGCCCCTCGACCCCCCCCTGAAAAGCAACACTAAGCGCAGTTGGGCTGGAAAAGCCATCAACAGCAACCCAAACAGCGTCGCCTGATATTTGTGCAGGATAAGCAAAATATAGGAAAGCTCGGCCAGTCAATGCAGGGTTTAGAAAGTTCTTGCCTGTACCGCCGAACACCTCTTTACCAATCACAATGCCAAAGCTTATGCCAATCGCCGCCTGCCATAGAGGCAAAGTGGCGGGCACGATTAAGCTGAATAAGATTGACGTTACAAAGAAGCCTTCGTTAATTTCATGGCCTCTGACAGAGGCAAACAAAACTTCCCAGAAACCGCCAACAATGAACACAGTGGCGTATATTGGAAACCAATACCAGAAGCCGTGCCAAAAGTTATCAAATACACTATTTGGGTCAATACCTATTCCGAACATGGTGAGGATATCACCCCGCCAGCCAGCAACTTCAGTGATACCCATGCTGGCCATCACGGTATTAGCTTGTAAACCGGTGTTATAACAACCCATGATCACGGCTGGCATTGCCGCGATCCACACATAGATCATGACGCGTTTTAAATCAATGGCGTCACGAACATGGTTACGCCCCTGATTGACATCAGCGGGCGTGTAAAAAATAGTGTCTACGGCTTCGTAGAGAGCGTAAAATTTTTGATATTTCCCGCCTTCGATCACGTGCGGATGAATATTATCTAGCGTACGTCGTAGAAAAGACATATTAACCTTCCACCTCTATTTGAGTAAGTGTTGAGCGCAACACTGGACCAAAATCATGCTTGCCGGGATCAACAAATGAGCATAAGGCCAAGTCTTCTTCAACCAGCTCTAAACAACCGAGTTGTTGCGCCGCATCAGTATCTTTTACCAGAAGCGATCTTATCAGTGGAGTTGGTAAGATATCTAAAGGCATCACCTTCTCAAATACACCAATCGGTACAATGGCACGTGGGCTACCATACTGAGAAGTGGTGATATTGAATGCCTTGGGCTTAATAATACTCGATAGAAACACATTAATTGCCGAGAATTTGGTCAACCCTGGAGCGATCCACCCCATGAATTCTCGATCATCATGCTCTTCAATCACGGAAACCTGATTGTCGTAGCGCCCTAAATAGTCGCTAGTATCAGTGGCGGTATGTCCGTTTAATACCGAGCCACTAATAACACGCTTTTTCCCTTCAGCCGTGCGGCCTTCGATCAGATCACTTATGTTGGCACCCAAATTACTCACCAATACACGCGGAGAGTTTACTAACGGACCCGCAACCGCAACATAGCGCGTTGTATCTAATTTGCCTGTATTCGCCAGCGCACCAATTGCGATAACGTCTTGATATCCAATGGTCCAGACAGATTTAGAACCATCAACCGGGTCAATACTATGTACATGGGTACTACTTAAGCCTGCAGGATGTTTACCCGCAAACTTCGCAATCGTGACGTTGTTACCATTAAGTTCAGGCAATTGAGCGCCATCAGCTTGGCAAACATAAACAGGCACACCAAATTTTGCTAATACACTGACACCCATCGCAAAATCAGCGGCACGTTCGGTAACAACGATGGTAGGATCGACGGCCAATGGATTTGTGTCCATTGCGTTGACAAAAATCGAATTTGGAACAGCATCAATGGTTGGCACTTTGCCATACGGGCGAGTGCGCATTGCCACCCATAAGCCGGATTTAATCAACAGTTCCCGAACTTGGTCAGCTGAGATAGTTGCCAGGTCTTCTGATTCAAAAGACTCTGCCTCGTCACCTTCGGCATCAATAACCACTGAAATAAGCGCGCGCTTTGCGCCACGATTTACTGACGAAACGGTGCCAGCAATCGGAGCGGTAACGATTACGCCAGGGTTTTTCTTGTCTTCGAAGAGAGGAGTACCAACTTTTACCGAATCGCCTTCTTTAATCAACATAGTTGGCTTCAGGCCAACATAATCGCTACCAAGAACAGCTGCTTTTTTAACCGGGTTTGCGACGTCGATACGTTCGTCTGGGCGCCCTTTCAAAGGTATATCTAACCCTTTTTTTATCTTAAAAAACAATGATTACCTCACCACGTTTCGTATATAAGTAAGCTCTAAAATAGTTTCTATAGCCCCAGTCTTTATAGATAACTACGGCACGAAATACCTGTGTAGCCAACTATAAGAAGTACCGAAAAGCATGTGCCAGTTAAAACGATCATCAAAATCGGCATTATAAACGCAACAAATGCTTCTCTGGCCGGTGACTCACAAGCCAACAACAGCCATAAAAACCTTATTACCACGAACCGATTTTACTCAGCCTCGCCTACACATTCAGATCAGCCGTTTAAATTTGGCTAAAAGTCGCTTACACGGCCTTAGCTCTTACCAAAATTCTGGCCAAAAAAACCATAATTTGAGGGCGATAACTGAGACGGTCTATCAGCGCGCGAATAGTATACAACTTTGGATATTCGAGCAACAGCTAGTTAGGCCTAGAGATCACGACAAATACTAGGAATTTGACTAAAAAAGCCTTGTATACATGATTTAGCCACAACTTATAGGTCACTTCATTTTGTGCTAAGCTAAATCGAATCGACAGAGGCGACTTGTGTACTTACTCGTCCGGCCTCAGGAATAAGCGGCAATCGTTAAATACCCGCACAGATCACAACGGAAATTTGCATGAATCTTGAAAAAGTAATCTTCGCGTTCTTCATAATATTGGCCTTGTCGTTAAACTTCAGCTTCTTCATTGGCGAGATATCTGAACCAGCTCACCATCATGTCTACGAGCTGTTTGCCGCATTGATTGTGAGCCTGATATGCACGGTGATGAAATTTGGCGACCGCACTCACTTTGGCTCAACGGTATTAGCATCAAGTTTAGTCGTCGATCTGTTACTAATTGCGGCCGCGGTTACTTGGGGCATGTCAACCCTGAATCAGGATTTACCGAGCCCTTCTACAATGGCAACCATAACATCCTTGGCTGGCGGTGCGCTGGTGGCAAACCTCTTATCCGTTGTATTGCTTATTATTGAAACTGGTCAGATACGTAAATAACTATAATACCGACTAGTTAAAAGACACTGTGTCCGACATATTTTTCTTAGTACTGCGTCGCTTACGCACGCCACTAATATTACTAATTAGTGTCTACGCGATCGCAACTCTTGGTATGACACTCATACCAGGCGTAGACCCGAATGGTGATCCCTGGCATATGAGCTTTTTCCATGCCTTCTACTTTGTTAGCTTCATGGGCACAACGATCGGGTTTGGCGAGATTCCTCATGCATTTACCGATGCTCAAAGAGCATGGGTATTAGTGTGCATATACACTTCGGTGATAGCCTGGTTATATGGAATCGGTAACATGCTCCGACTTTTACAAGATGAAACCTTTCGAAGCGCGGTGGCTCAACGGGGTTTTGAGCTGAGCATTAAACGTATTGATCTACCCTTTTACATTATATGCGGGTATGGCGAGACGGGGCAGATGATTACCAGGGGTCTATCAGAGCTGGGAATACAAACCGTGATCATAGACTTAAATTCAGATCGTCTGTACACGATAGAACTTGAAGACCTTATTATTCAACCGATAGTACTGACAGGAGACATTACGGAGCCAAACAACTTGGTTGCTGCCGGTATTAACCACCGGTGTTGCCAAGGTGTGATTGCCGTTACTCAAGATGATCATACCAATCTTCAGATAGCCGTAGCCAGCAAACTGGTCAATGCGAACATGCCGGTAATTTGCCGCTCAGAAATCCAGGATGAAGCGGATAATATGGCTTCATTTGGTACTGATGCAATAATTAATCCGTACCTAACCTTTGGTCGAAGACTGAGTCTTTTGACCACGAATCCGGCACTTCACCGAATTCACAATTGGTTTATTAACCAGCACAGTGCTGAACACATTCATAAGCGGATTACCCATCAGGGGCTTCCAAGCGGCGATTGGATTGTTTGCGGTTATGGCCGATTTGGCAAGGCGATACAACACTATTCGGATAGTGAACAAATCAACATTACCGTGGTTGACGTCGATCCTGAAACGAGTGGCGCTCCAAAAGGCAGTATTCAAGGCAGGGGCACAGAAGCAAAAACCTTACTCGAAGCTGGTATTGAGTCAGCCAACGTTGTTGTTGCTGCCAGCGATGACGATGCTAACAATCTTTCAATACTGATCACTGCCAAACAAATAAACAGCAAAGTGGTCACCATAGGCAGAGTCAGTAAAGAAGCGAATCATCAACTATTTATTCAAGCAAAGTGCGATTACATAATGCGTCGCAGTCAAGTAGTGGCAAATGAAGCATTAACCATTATTTCCAGGCCATTGGTTACTAAATTTTTGCAGTACTCTAACTCATTAACGCCCGCCGCAACGGAGGAGTTGATCACAGAAATTTGTCGTCTCACGAATAATAATGACCCAATAACCTGGCGCCTGATCATAAATCAGGAAAATGCCCCTGCGCTTGTGCGATTTATAGACAGCGAACGGTCTTTAACTATTGGCGATATCAGCTCAAACAAAAAAATACCCAATACCAAAGGTATTCCACTATTGCTGCTCCGCGGGGGAATGAGCCATTTGCTGCCAGATTCATCAATGCCTTTGAAGCTTGATGATGAATTGTTATTTTGCGGCCGACGTCACCAAACATTATTAGCGCAAAAATTACGCGACAACATAGAACTAGTAGATAGCCTGGTAAATGAAAACCAACACCACATTCCCTTACTTAGATGGATAAAACGGCGAAAACACAATTAAGAGACACTATTCTTGCTCGTTGATTTCGCAAGAACTGTAGACGCTACTCAATACAATAATAAAATCTCCAACACTCCTCACTTTTAAACTGACATCATGCAAAAATTGGACGCTCTGTTTGAGCAGCTAAACACGATTATTCTTGGCAAACCGCTTGCAACAAAGTTGGCGGTTGTTTGCCTTCTGGCCCGTGGCCATTTACTCATAGAAGATATTCCAGGCGTTGGTAAAACCACTTTGTCTCAAGCACTGGCCAAGCTATTCGGCGTGCCATACAAACGAGTTCAATTTACCAGTGACCTTTTGCCAACCGATATCATCGGTATGACTATATTCGATATGGAAACCAAAAAGTTTCATTTTAAGAAAGGCCCCCTTTTTACCTCGATATTGTTGGCGGATGAAATCAATCGAGCAACACCAAAAACTCAGAGCGCACTGCTGCAAGCGATGGAAGAGCAACAAGTCTCAGTTGAAGGCAGACAACTAGAGCTCAATAATCCATTTTTCGTAATTGCAACGCAAAACCCGCTGGAGCAAAGTGGCACATTTCCACTACCTGAATCGCAATTAGATCGATTTTTAATGCGTCTATCATTAGGTTACCCCAGCGAAAACTTTGAAAAACAATTACTTCTAGGTAAAAACCACCGCACCAATATCGACCCTATTTTTAGCGGTGACGAGGTGGCGAAGATGATCTCCGAAGTGAACCAAATACATGCAAGCGAAGCCGTTGTTGACTACCTCCAGACATTAATTACCCATACAAGAAACTGTGGAGAATTCATATCAGGACTATCTCCAAGAGCTGGTTTACAGTGGTTGCAAGCAGCCAAAGCGTTAGCCTATGTTGAGGGCAGAGACGCGGTGCTTCCAGACGATATCAAACTACTGGCAAACTACACGGCTGCACATCGATTGCAGTGTAACGACGGCTCAGATTCTTTTGATACGCTTGAAAATATTATCTCTGGTGTGGAAGTGTTATAAGCATGTTTAAATTTTTACGATCTCAAGCTGGGCAGAAAGCTAATGCATGACTTTGCAATCGGTCGTAGAGAACTTTACATATTACCAACCCGAGTCGGATGGTATTACGCGCTGATCCTTTCTGCACTTTTTGGCATAGCGGTTAAGTTCGATAACCAATCAGCGTTCATGATGCTGTTCATTTTAGTTGCGGTTGGGCTGGTTGCGATGGTGTACACACATAACAACGTCATCGGGTTAAGAATGCAAAGTCACCCGAGCAAGCCGGTGTTTTTGGGAACACCTGCTTCGTTTCCGGTCACGCTTACAAACCCGAGTAGTAAACCGCGTCATGCCGTTTGGCTAATCGCTGGTGGCTTTCACCAATTGACTAAACTGAATGCAGGCGGCGAGCAAACAATCGATTTAAAGCTGCCCACCGTGCATCGAGGGTATCTTCCATGCGATCCGGTCAACCTAAGTTCGCTTTACCCGATAGGCGTGTTCTTTTGTTGGACTAAGAGATTTGTCTCCACCGAAAGATGTCTGGTCTACCCTCAACCACTGGACCTTATTCCGTTTCCTGAAGATGGGTCAAATCAAGGTAAAGAACAAGCACAATCTCATGTCCGTATTGGAGCCGAGGATTATGCAGGCATGAAAAGTTACCAAAATGGAGATCGCCTGCGCGATATTCATTGGCCATCGTTGGCGAAAACCAACAAGCTCGTGTCGATTCAATACGAAAACCACAGTAACAGCTCGGTGAATTTGAGTTGGTTCAACTTGCCAGCGACGCTAGGTGTTGAAGACCGATTAAGCCAGCTTTGTTATTGGGTTGTGGAAGCAGAAAAAGCCGGGCAACGTTATCAACTTGAGATGCCAAACCACACGGTAGAGTTCGATAAAGGTATGAATCACTATCACGAGTGCTTAAGGGTTCTTGCCCTATGGGGTCAGACATCGTCGCCTGAGGCAAGCCATGCTTAAGCTGTTCAATCCTATTAAATTATTGCTTACCAAGTTGCCGCCGATGCCATCGCAGCCGCCAACGCACGAGGCGAGACGCGAAACCCTGTTGCAACTCGCGGTACTTATTTGTATTGCCGTATTATTTCATTTCCGAATTGCCAATCTATCGATTGCCCTGTTCGCGTTAGGGATATTTATACTTAAGACGGTAATCGTGTTTCGAAAATTATCGGTACCACCGAAATTAATCGTAATGATTCTAACCATCGCCAGTCTTGGCATGGTTATATACGTATACGGAGGTTGGAATGGACAACGAGCAGGAATTAGTTTTTTAATTCTCCTCGTTACGCTCAAATTTCTTGAGTCACAATCTCTTCGGGATTATTACATTGTCTGCTTATTGCTGTATTTTTTAGCGGCCTCATCGTTCCTATTTGATTCATCGATACCCAATATTTTAATTGTCATTGCTTACACGCTTGCCACGACCAGTATTTTGTTTCAGATTTCAAACCCGACTAGGGTTGCACTGAAAACCACGCTGGGAATGAGCGCATCGATGGTTGCTAAGGCCCTGCCACTCGCGATTATTTTGTTTTTCTTTTTCCCAAGAATACAAGGTGACTTTGGGTTCTTACCCTCTTTCGATACCAGTAATAACTCCTCGGCATTAAGCGACAGTTTGGTTGCCGGCGAGATGGCTTCATCTGCATTTAACAACGAATTGGCGTTTCGTGTGGAGTTTAAAGGAGATAATATTCCTGAACAGTCGCAAATGTATTGGCGAGCTAAAACAATGCCGAATGAACGGAAGTTTCAGTGGGAAGTCGCCGAGCCCTCTCCTCAAGATTTTTCAATCGCCGCTGAAACAAAAAAAACCAATGACCTTAGTACAGGCATATGGCGTTACGAAATCTTACATGAAAAAAGTCAGGATAAGTATCTGCCATATTTGGATTATGTGTCGGGATCAACTAAAGGGCGTACCCTACCGGACTATTCTGTTTACCTAGTGCGCCCAGAAGCCGATGCGTTCAGCTATGAGGGCTCGTCATCTGCGGAATCTACCGCCGCATTCGCAGCTCCGCTGGATCGCGATAGTCTGCTTGAATTGCAAAGCGCGCCAAATGCAAAGCTCCAGCAATTGCTTGATCAGTGGCGTGAGGGTGCAACAAATGATGCGGAAATAGTCCAGAGAGTCTATAAATATTTCGAAGACACGCCTTTCTATTATTCACTAATTCCACAGTCATTGGATGAAGATGACCCTCTTGGGGACTTCATGCTAAATACTCGCGAAGGATATTGCGAACATTATGCCAGTGCATTCACGATTATCATGCGTATGCTTGGCGTACCGTCACGCGTTGTTGTTGGTTATCAGGGTGGAACGAATGTGAACGGCGGGCAATTCATCGAGGTGCGATACTCAGATGCCCATGCGTGGAGCGAAGTATGGGTAGACGGTTTATGGCAACGTATTGACCCCACCGCTACCATTGCTCCGGAGCGAATCAATTTTGGCATGGAAGCACTTATTGAATTGTGGGATTCAGGACTTTTGGGTAGCAACAATACTGGGCGTGCACTGGAAAACTTGCTCAACCCACAGGGCTTGACAAAATTCCTGAAAAACCTACAAGACACATGGAAAAGTGCCGGATATCAATGGAACAAATGGGTTGTGAATTATGATTTCAACACTCAGCGCCAATTGCTAGAAAGATTAGGCATCGAACATCGTAACAGCGTTGTTGCCCTGGTCGGTATCATGTTCGCGGGAGCGATGGTTTTATTATTGTTGTATTTTTGGCAGTTAGTACCTCGGCGTATAAAACGCAGCGATGTTCAGGTCAATTATCTTCGCTTTGTGAAAAAGTTTAAGCCATACCAGATTGATAAAGCGGTGAGTGAAACGCCTATGGAATTCGCTAAAAAAGCCAGCCAACTCTTCCCGGAGAAGGCGAAAGATATCAACGAGATTACCCAAACCTACCATCAACTACGATATAGTAAGACTACGGAAAAAACCGCTATTGCTTTAATGGACTTTAAGTCTCAGATCAAGCGATTTACCCTCAAACATACAACACCATCCGCCTCCAATTAAACCGCGAGTCAGATAGTTCTATGCATAGGCGAACTAAATGAAACTACTACATAATCATCTCTACGTTGCTGGGCAAATCACTGCTCACGATTTCAAATCGCTAAAAACAGCAGGAATAGAAACCATTATTAACAACCGCCCTGATAATGAAGAGGCCGGGCAGCTAAGCGCCTCTGAGGCGGCCAAGCTGGCAGCTGAAAATGGCATCGCTTATCACTATCTACCGATGGTAAACGGTCAGCCTCTGCCTCCGACTCTGGTGGAGGACTTCAAGAGAATAGTTGAATCCACCGATGGTGCTATCTTGGCGCATTGTCGAAGCGGAATGAGGTCGTCGTTTATCTGGGCGTTAGGGCAGATTCCAGATGGCACCATCAGTGTTGACGAAGCGATAGCAAAAGCCCAAGCCGCTGGCATTCCACTAGGCAATGCTCGCGCAGTGTTGGAAAGTGTTCAAGCATAACAATCAAATAGAACTCGGCTACTCTAGTACCTAGACTGGCTAAGATGTTTCGGCTAGCTTCTGCATCAGAAAGGAGTAACTACTATTAAAACCTCCAAACGCCGCGAGGAAATCATCTCGCAGCCAATCGGCCCTACCCTCGTGCGTCTTACAACGCCGATGTTGCTCGCACTTCTCGCGATCATGGGCCTTGGATTGGTTGATAGTTATTTTATCTCGTTCTTGGGCACCAACGAACTCGCTGCGATCGGCTTCATAATGCCGATTACGTTTATCATTACGAGTATTGCGCTAGGTTTAGGCATGGCCATTTCGTCACTAACGTCAAAACTTATCGGCGCAGAGCGCATGGGTTTAGCGGCACGCCTAATTACTGACGGCTTCTATTTAACAACCGTCGTTGCGCTATTCGTTACGCTTCTTTTTACACTCTTTCTAGAGGAAGTCTTCCTTCTAATTGGAGCTGATCAGAATACCTTGCCACACATCTTCGACTACATGCATGTTTGGCTATTTGGCACTGTAATCATGATGATAACCCAAGTTTGTTCAAGCACATTTCGAGCAATTGGAGACACAAAGGCATCGGCCATGATTGCGATAGTCATGACACTGAGCAATCTAATTTTAGACCCGCTTCTAATTTTTGGACTTGGCCCTTTCCCCGAACTGGGCATGCACGGCGCTGCACTGGCAACAATCATATCCGTGATCATTGCTGCGTCGATCGGCCTTTATCAGCTTGGGGTGAAAGAAAAATTGCTTTTGCCATCATTGCCCACTCTTGACGCCTTTAAAGATAATTTCAGACAGCTAGCCGATATCGCTATCCCGGCTGTATTAGCCAATGCTATCGTCCCAATCACAGCCGCAATGCTAACAACCTTGGTAGCCCAATTCGGCACGGATGCGGTAGCCGGTTTCGGAGTCGGAATCAGAATTGAAGCAGTGAGTCTATTGATCGTCTACGCGATGTCTTCGACATTGCCAATGTTTATTGGTCAAAATCTCGGTGCTGAAAAACCCCAAAGAATTGTCGCCGCGATCAAACTAAGTTTTAAGTTTGTGGTCATTTTTCAACTCGCAACTTACGCAATTCTAGCTGTCCTCTCGCAACCGATATCAGGCTTGTTTTCAGATGATCAGGTGGTGCAAGAAACCATCATAAATTTTCTGCTAATTGTTCCTATCAGCTATGGACTATCAGGAGTCGTTATTCTGGTCAACGTTTCTATGAATGTGCTCGGCAAACCGAAAACAGCCCTTTATATCAACATAATTCGCCTCGCACTTTTCTACTTTCCATTAGCCTTCTTCGGTTCCCAAGTATTTGGAATAAAAGGACTTTTCATCGGAATCGCGATAGGAAATTGCCTTGCTTTTTGCCTTGCGTTAATCCTATTAAAACGCGTATTACGCGAGATAAAAATCGTAACTTAGAAAAATTATTTAGCATTTTTTGAATCCATTCTCTGAATCCCCGCATCTAAGATTTCAGAGACACCAACAATGGTGTCCTAATACTAACTTCAAAATTAGTCATGGAGCCCATCATGAAAATGTTAAATATTTTAATAATCTCAGTTTCACTTGTTTGCGGTATTAGTACCGCCCACGCCAAAGCCACTCCCAGTTCAAAAATATACACTCTAAAAGGAGATGCTCGGGTTGGAAGCTTTCTTCCATCAATCGATGCCAAGTCATCGGTACCGTTCAATAAACGTTTTGATGCTTTAACAACCGAGCAACAAAATTTGGTTAAAGCGAAATTCAACAACCTAGGTGTTAACGATACTCCACCATTCCCTGTTGCTGGCCTTCGAGCAGTATACAAACCGTTGGTAAAAGCCAATAAAACATATGGCGATAACAGCACGCTGAAGGTTACCGCCAAGATCAATAGTTTGGGTTATGTGAACGGTGTTACCGTCCACGACAACAACAATTCACAACTAGTTCAATATATAGAGCGCAGCCTGAGACACACAAAATTTGAGCCTGCAACATGCAATGGAACAGCTTGTGCGATGAATTTTCCTATCGAAATAAACTTTAACTGAATAGTAGATACCAATAATAAATTACTCTAGTAATTAATCACACGTGGATTAGAGGTTGGCCGAAAGGCCAACCTCAATTTTTCGTTTAGAATTAGAACTAAATTAATTTATTATTTTACGGTTTGCGATATTGCAATCGGTAAAACCATTTAGGCAACCTTCTAAAATTGGCTCCATTTAGAAGGTTGCCTTTTTACATTCTAATCTCTCATCCAGCATCTACAGCTTATTCACATCGCTATAGTGACTTAACGTATGCAATGGCCTTTTCAACAAATTTATTGGTTTGTTCAAAACCTGCAGTCAGTATTTTTTCACCGTTCGTATCATGAATAGCATCCATGTTTGCTCTAACATTTTCTGGTGTCTGTTCTGCGGCGGGTAAGAAAATTCCTTCGGTTTCATAAATATGCGTGGTCGCATAACCACCCGCCCCAGCGCACAAAATAGTACGATTAGGCGCGTCTTTATCGCAAAGAGTAATCAGGCCAGCGGTCACTGATTCAACACTCATTAGCTCCATGACTTGCTTGTCTTCAATAATGTCTTCTAGCATACGCGTACCCGCTGTTGGCGATAAGGTATTGACATGGATTCCATACTTCTTACCTTCCAAGACAAGTGTGTTCATAAATCCAACCAGCGCCATTTTGGCGGCGCCGTAGTTTGATTGACCAAAGTTACCGTACATACCACTGGAGGATGTTGTCATCACTAAACGTCCGTAGTTTTGCTCACGCATAATATTCCAAACTGCTTTTGAGCAATTGACGCTTCCCATTAAATGGACATCAACCACCATTTGAAAATCGGCTATATCCATTTTTGCGAACGACTTGTCTCTAAGGATGCCGGCGTTATTAACCAGTACATCGACCCTACCCCATTCGTTCATTGTTTGTTCAACCATTTGTTGCGTTTGCTCGAAATCGGCAACATTTGCGCCATTCGCTATTGCTTGCCCTCCATTACTTTTTATAAGTGACACAACCTCTTGCGCAGCTTCACTGCCACCACCAGTACCATCTCGTGCACCACCAAGATCATTCACAACAACCTTAGCTCCACGTTTGGCCAATTCGATAGCATGGCTTCGTCCAAGCCCATTACCTGCTCCGGTAACAATCGCTACTTGATCATTAAAATTAATACTCATCTTTAAAACCTATCTATTATTAAAATCAATTTTGTAAAAATAGTTTACACGAATACCATGGTTAACCAGTCTGCAATCAGAGCCGGCTTATCCAAGCCTTCTATCTCGACGGTCATCTGAGAGGTAAACAAATACTGACCCGGGCTTTTCTCAGTTGCCGCCGTCAGTACTGAGCGCCCTCGAATACGCGAACCGACTCTTACAGGTTGAATAAATCTCAATTTATCACAACCATAATTAACCCCCATTTTAGTGCCCTCTACAGCAACGCCACATCCGGTTTCAGCAAAATGAGACAACATAGACAGAGTGTAGAAACCATGTGCTATGGTGCCGCCAAATGGCGTCTCTGCGGCTTTTTCGGGGTCGATATGTATGAATTGATGATCGGATGTCACATCTGCAAATTTATTCACATTCTCTTGCGTGACTTCATACCATTCTGAAACGCCAATTTCTTCGCCAATGGCGCTTTCCAAGGTTTCAGGCGTAAGTAATTTGCCCATTATTTTTTCTCCCTTTTGAGTGATTTTATTTAACTTGAATGTACTTTTATTTAACGACTGCCAACTCTAATGCTTGACGAATTTGATTTGGAATGCCGACCGATTTACCACTTTTTAAGTCAACAAACACGTGAGTGAAAAGGCCACTAGCACACGCAGCTTCTTGTGCATCGCTAAAAATCGCGATTCCATACTCTACTGATTTTGAACCCAGCTTATTAACTCTAAAGCCAGCCTCGATTGTCTGAGGAAAAGCAATTGGCGCGTGATACTCGCAACTCGAAGCGACGACGAAGCCCACTGTCTCCGCATTTTGAATGTCCAAGCCAGCTTCCTCGATTAGGTAACAATTGGCAACGGTATCAAAATAGCTGTAGTAGGTAACATTGTTTACATGACCATAAATATCGTTGTCCATCCAACGGGTGTTTATCGTTTTGAAATAGTAATAGCCGTCGCGGCGTGTAGTTTGAGACATTTATCAGAATGCCTGTTGATAGATTGATAAAGCCTGATCATACGAGACAGCGCGTGGATTATTTATCAATAAGCGCTCTTGCAGCATGGATTGTTCAGCTAAATTAACCAGAGCAGTCTCGGGAATATCCAATTCTCTGAGTCGAGTCTGAAGCCCTAACGTTTGAGCCAAATTCAAAAAATATTCAGCAAGCTGTTCAGACGCATTATCGGCATCTATCCCCGGTAAAATCGCCGGTAGTAATTGGGCATATAGATATTCTGCATCGGGTGCATTGAAACGCAGCACATGTGGTAAAACCAAAGAATTGCTCAGCCCATGTGGGATGTGATAAATGCCCCCTAAGGGGTAGGCTAATGCATGTACTGCTCCAACTGGTGAATTAGCAAATGCTTGGCCGGCGAGCATTGCTCCCAATAACATATCCCCGCGGGCGCGCAAGTTTTCTCCCTCTGTTACGGCGGTTACGATGCTCGCAGACATTAGTGACAAGGCTCTCACAGCGAGCATATCTGACACTGGGTTTTTAAGTCGTTTACTGGTAAATGCTTCTATGGCGTGCACCATAGCATCGATACCAGTTGCCGCGGTAACATGAGGTGGCAGGCCAAGCGTTAACTCCGGGTCAAGCATTATTGCGTCGGCGAATAATATAGGACTAACAACCCCGGCTTTTGTCGATTCACCAGTCGTAACAATCGCGACACTGGTTGCCTCAGATCCGGTGCCTGCGGTAGTTGGAACTTGAATCAGAGGCACGCGGGAAGCTGTTACCTGATCTACGCCATACATTTGCTGCAGCGGTTGTTCTCCGCTGATCAACGCCGCTACTAATTTAGCAACGTCCATCGAACTTCCGCCTCCGAAGCCAATAACACCATCACACTTTTTTTCTCGAGCTAACTCTACCGAGGTCAATACATTTTCCACCGGAGGATCAGCTTCAACATCGCTATAGATATAATATGAAATATCAGCCTTACTTAACGATAACAAAGCTGAATTGAGTAGATCATGCTCGAGGATACCCTTGTCAGTAACTATAAACGGTTTAGCAAACCCTAAGCTATTCACAACATCCGCTAAGTTAGCACTGCATCCAGGCGCAAATTGCGTACTAGGTACCGCGTTGAAATTGAAGTTCATCGAACATTCTCCATCTTATTGCATCTCTCTCAACTCTCGCCGCAATACCTTACCGGCGGGTGATTTTGGTAAGTCATCCATAAACACAATCTGCTTAGGGACCTTATAACCAGTTAACTCATTTCGGCAGAAAGCGGTAATCTCTTGTTCAGTCAAATTCTCATCATCACTGACCACAAACAGCTTTATCGCTTCACCAGTGATCTCACTAGGGACGCCGATTACCGCGCATTCAACAACATTAGGGTGACCATAAATTACCGCTTCGACTTCGTTTGGGTAGACATTAAAACCTGACACAATCACCATATCCTTAATACGGTCTACAATTTTTATATGACCGTTTTCTTGGATGATACCGATGTCTCCAGTCTTAAACCATCCGTCCTCATCGATGGAGTCAGCGGTCGCATCAGGTCGACCCCAATAGCCTTTCATGACGTGAGGGCCACGAATGCATATCTCGCCACGTTCACCCGTTGCGACCGTCTCGCCATTTTGATCAATGGTTTTGATTTCCTGATAAAGCATACTCGGTCCAACAGTACCAAGTTCATTACTTTCAGGTCGATTGCATGCGCCATTAGAGGATGTTTCCGACAGACCATAGCCTTCGTATAACATAGTGCCCGTTCTCTGCTGCCATTCTTCCCCAATTTCCTTTACTAAGGCCGTACCGCCAACAACGACTCCAGTGATATTAGAGAAGTCAATACTATCGAATTCGGGGTGCTTCATTAATCCGCTTAATAAGGTGTTTACTCCCGCCATATTTGTGAACGGGTACGCTTTCATCGCCGCTATTATCGAGTCGATATTTCGAGGGTCTGGAATCATGACACTTAAACTGCCGAACATGGCCGACCCAACCACGTTTTGAGTAAAACCAAACACATGGTAGAGCGGCAATACGGCGATCAATATTTCGTCTGCGCCCTCTTTGTTGAGCACCACGCTTTTGCGAGACAAAGAGCGGGCACTAAATAAATTGCTGTGAGTTAGCATTGCTCCCTTGGAGGGCCCAGTGGTTCCGCCGGTGTATTGTAATACGGCTATATCATCCATTGTAACGCTAATCTCAGATCCGGATTGCTGCACTGGCTGCAAGGTATGACTAAACGCAATCACTGAATCGGTGCCGACGTATGCATTTTGCGGCTGTGCTAAGTCAATCACACTGGTTGCGACAATATGCTGGACATCGGTATCGTCGATTATCGTTTCTATCAACGGCAGCAATCCTTCAAGCACCACTAAAGCCACTGCACCAGAATCTTTTAACTGATGACGTACTTCTCTGGCGGTATACATAGGGTTGGTGTTGACCACAATCAAACCCGCGCGCCAAGCGCCCCATACGGCAATTGGGTACTGCGTTATGTTGGGCAATTGAACGGCAATTCGGTCACCAGGCTTTAAGTGCAAATGATCGACTAAGTAACGTGAAAATCGCACCGTCAAATCACTAAATTCTGCGAAGCTTAAGGTGTGCCCTAGGCAGGCAAATGCGGGTCTCTCACTATGCTCAGCACACGTACGTTCAAATGCGTCGACCAAATTTAACACACCATCAGGGTTTAATTCAGCGGCCATACGTTCTGCAAAACTGGTCATCAATTCACCTCCTAGTTATTTTTATCCGATCATTGTAGACAAATTCAATTTGCATAGCGTCAAATTAGATGTCGAATTGGCTTTTTCTGAAACACACAAAAAAGCCGGAGAGAAGTTGTTACGCTTCTCTCCGGCCCTATCAAGCTATCTAAGGCAACCAATATCCGCTTAGAAATCTTTGGTCAAGGTGACTCCGTAGGTTCTTGGAGGTGTTCGATAACCACTAAAGCTGCCGCCTTGAGCTACAGAAGGAAACGCACTGATCAAGCTAACGTGATCCGTCGCGTTACGTACCCAGGCTGAAAAACTCAAGCCATTCTCCGTCGCAATACCAGCTGACAGATTGAGGTTTTTGGTCTCTCTGGGAAATACGCTTGTGGCTAGATCTCCAATAGGTGTTTCATCTTCGAAATAATAGTCCGCTCTCAGAAAGGCATTATTACTACCAATATTAAAATTATACGTCGCTGAAGCTGATATATTCGTTTCGGTTATGCCCCCCGGAACCTCGCCACTCAAATCGACAACAGCGCCAGTGAGTGGGTCTCGACCAGCTCCTTGAAAGTCATCATAGATTGGGTCAAGCAAGGTACCTGCGAGCGTAAGTTTTAATGAGTCGACCGGGAAATACGTTAAATCAAATTCAATTCCTTGAGTTGACTGCTCACCCGCATTCGCCAAATTAAATCCGGTGCCGATAAACGCATTTGATTGAAAACCTTCAATTGATTGATCAAATATCGCCAGATTAATGGCGCCGCGTTCGAATTTAGCTTTCAAACCTAATTCATAAACCGTCGCTTCTTCTGGCGATGCGAATCGAGTTCCTGGGATTAAATTAGCCGTGCGTAAACCGGCTGCCGTTAAGGCAGGAATATCACCCGCCAATGGCCCTGTATCTCGACTTAAGTTCCACGAGGAGGCCTTAAAACCGGTGGATACACCACCATAAATACTCAGACTGTCGCTCACATCATAGCTCAAACGTAATGTATAGGTGAGCTCATCATCGTCAGAACGACCATCTTCAACCACGTTAGGAAAATCCAAATTCGGTGGCAAAAATTGAATCGGTGCCAATCCAGCGGCAGGATTTGTCGCTGGGTTGTTTGCAACCGCTTGAGCAATAGCCAACGCTTGAGGATTAGCGGCCGCTGAGGCCGGAGTTAGCGGCTGCCCAGCGATTTGTAAAAATGCAAACTGAGTACCGATCAACGTATTTTCAATGGCCGCAAAGACGTCAGATCGATTTCCCTGACGCAAAGAAGCTTCCTTTTCATCGTTGGTATAGTTTAAACCCACGGTCGCCGTCAACGAATCGTTAATATGAAAGTCCAATTGAGTGAAAACCGAAAATGCATCGTTTTCCAAGGTTCCGATTACTTCATCGCCTTGACCCGCCGCACCGATGGTGCCCGGAGCGAGGCCATTAAGGGCCTCGACAGTTCCAAGAATTCCTGGTACGCCTAATCCAGCCGTTAACGCATCCAAAAATGGTCGATTACCGACGCCATAGGGTAAATCATCTCGATGATCAACAGATTCATCAAAATAGAAACCACCGACCATCCAATCCAGTTTATCGCCAGAATTTGATGTTAAGCGAAACTCTTGAGTAAACGTGTCGATCTCGGTATTAATTTCGTTAGTAATAAGCGCAGCACTGGTGAAGTCAGCATCAATTTCATAAAACGAATCGACGTTTCGGAACGCTGTTAGCGAGGTCAATGTAAAGGAATTAAATTCTTTATCAATCTGGATCGAGACACCTGAATTATCCACCTCGTTAGTTGGATCAACATTACCGAATGCGGTTAATGATTCTCTATCATTAGGCACCAATTGCCCCCCAGCAAAGTTAATCGCTGGAACCGTGGGACCTGCAACAATATTCAACGCCGTACAGCATTCTTCATCGATCGTATCGTAATCAGCGATAATTCGAATTTCAGTAGAATCGTTGGGGTTTAACAATAACTGCCCCCGGAAAGACTGTCGGTCACGGTTATTTACGTCATTACCGGTAGTAATGTTCGTATTATAGCCATCACGTGAGTTATGTGCGGCCGCGACGCTGAATGCGGCCGCATCCGATATACCACCTTCATAATAGCCTTTAACTACGAGTTGTCCGAAATTACCAGCGGTTGCCGAAATCTGGCCCAAAGGTTCGCCCGATGGCTTTCGAGTAACCACGTTAATCACCCCAGCGGATGCGTTCTTACCAAATAGAGTGCTTTGTGGTCCGCGTAACACTTCAACCCTTTCGAGTTTAGGTAAATCGGAGATTGCGCCAGCAGAGCGGGAACGGTATACGCCATCAATAAACACACCCACCGAGGGTTCTATGCCCGGATTATTGGCACCATTTCCAAATCCGCGTATTACGAAGTTGGTGTTAGCCGAATTCTGTAACTGACTCACTCGCAATGAAGGCACTACGCTTTGCAAGTCATTAATATCTAAAATCTGTGCGCGCTCTATCGTCTCGGCTGATGTGACTGATACGGCGATTGGGATTTCTTGCAATGTGGTCGCTCGTTTAGCGGCTGTTACAACAATTTCTTCCAGTAGTGTGTCTTGAGCGACACTCATAGTCGGTACAACCAGGGTTGCTAACGCCACCGCGGACGCGACTCTCTTAAATGAAAAACTCATCTTAAGTACTCCTCCTAATTAACGGTTTGTTTATTTTTATAATTGATTTGTTACAACAAAACTTCGTTCAATTAAGAGCCCAACATTGTGCTTATCTTGTATATTTGAGCCCCCAATATCTTGTCAGCTATTAAGAAATAGCTTCGATATACCCATACATCTCGTTGATATTCATTCTTTTTAGCACCTTTCAGCACATCTTCAAAGGAAATATCAATCGTTCTGTCTGTATTTGAGAGAGAAAAAGGGAGGTCGGCAGCGGATTTCACAGTTAGTTGACAAGGTGACCTATAACTAGGTGAATTGCCTCAAACAATAAAAAACCGCCTCAAGATCCAAGATCTTGCGACGGTTTACCAATATTGCTTTATGAAAGAGCTATCCTGTCTTAGGGTTGTATTACTGCGCCCGTTATATTTTTCTACGATTCAGGGATCGATTTACCACTCTTTAGATATTGAAAAACCATAGGTACGTGGCAACGTACGATAACCGGAGAATGTTCCTGCTTGTGCAACACCGGGAAACGCACTGATTAACGACACATGATCGGTTAAATTACGCCCCCAAATTGAAAAGGAATAACCACTCTCGGTTGAAACACCAAACGACGCATTCAAGTTTCGACTATCTCGGGTAAAATCTTGCGCCGAGTCAACATCATTGATTGGCGTTGTGTCTTCAAAGAAATAATCAGCACGTAGATACGCTCTATTCCCACCCAGGCTAAAACTGTAGTCGGCGCCTAGAGAGTAATTTACCTCGGCAATGCCCCCTGGCTGGGTGCCGGACAAATCAACACCCGCCGCGTTTACAAATACATCGTAATTTGGGTCTAACAAGGTTGTGGCGAGCGTTAATTTAAGATTATCCGTTGGAAAATACGTCACATCAAACTCGATGCCTTTTACTGATTGTTCGCCAGCATTAATTAACTCGAATCCGTTGCCAGTAAACGTATTACGCTGGAAATCCTCAATGGTTTGATCAAATATCGCAAGGTTAAACGCACCTCGCTCAAATTTACCTTTTACGCCAATTTCGTAAACAGTAGCCTCTTCGGGTGCGGCAACACGAGTGCCCGAGAGGGTTGCCGCAGTGAACTGCCCATCAGACGCAATCCCTGCTGCTTGTAATGCGGCCAAGTCGCTGGAAGCCGGACGCGAATCTCGGCTTAGGTTAAAAGAAGACGCTTTGAATCCAGTCGAAACACCACCATAAATATTAATATTGTCATTAATTTCGTAGGCTAAGCGAAGCGTATAGCTGACATCATCATCATCCGTCTCATTCGATTCAATACCATTTGGAAGACCAACCAACGTAGGTAGGAACTGAACGCCAGTTGGGCCTATTAAGCCCAAAAACGGGTTAGCCGGTGTTGTCGATAATGCTTGAGCTTGTGCAAATTGCTGCGGGAACGCAGCAAAATTAGCCGGAGTGGGGGCAGCACCACCCGTCAGCTGATTGAATATCGCGACGAATCCAGTCGACACGAATGCTGAAACCGGTAGCGCTGATAGTGGGTCACTATTGGTCGCATTAACAGTCCCCTCTTTCTCATCTTTAGTGTAGTTCAAGCCCAGTGTTGCCGTTAAGCGATCATTTACCCGCCAATCAAACTGACCGAATAATGAAATGGCTTGATTGTCTAACGATGTTACAACGGTATCCCGTTGACCAGCTTGACCGAATGCTTGCCCTACTGGTAAACCAAGTACGGTCTCCAACGTAGCAAGTGCTTGAGGACCTCCGACAAGCCCATCCAAATATCCACGAAAATCTTCACCAAATGGAAGATCGTCAGTGAAGTCTACCGACTCATCGAAGAAAAATGCACCGACATTCCAGTCGAGAGACCCGCCGCCATTCGAAGTGAAACGAATCTCCTGTGTAAACGTGTCTATATCAGTGCTTAACTCGTTAGTGATAATGGCCGCACTCGAGTAGTCGACGTCACCATTAGAAACCGCATCGACATTTCGAAATGACGTGATCGAGGTAATAGAGAAATTGTCGAGTTCGTGATCTATTTGCAACGAAATGCCAGAATTATCTATTTCGTTTGTGGGTTCACGGTTTAGAAAGGTTGACCGTGACTCATCATCGTTCGCAACTAAATTGCCACCCAGTGACTGAATAATTCCAAATGTAGGACCCGCAATAATGTTTACCGTTGCACAACACTCCTCGTCCAGGGTATCGTAATCAGCGATAAATCGCAGCTCTGTTCGCTCACCTGGGTTATACACCAATTGCCCACGAACATTTTGACGATCACGATTACTGATATCGGCTCCAGAAATTGCTTCTGTAACATAACCGTCACGGGTATTTGTTCCTGCCGATAGGCCAAATGCCAAATTTTCCGACAATGACCCTTGGATTTCGCCTTTGAGAATGGTTGCGCCAAAGTTTCCAACAGTACCTGAAATCTTACCACTCGCTTCGCCAGTAGGTTTTTGAGTAACAACATTGATTACACCGGCCGATGCATTTTTACCAAACAAAGTACTTTGCGGACCACGAAGAACCTCTATTCGCTCTAGCGAGGGTAAATCAGAAATTGCACCCGCAGAGCGAGAGCGAAACACTCCGTCAATAAATACGCCAACAGAAGGTTCAATACCTGGATTGTTATCACCGTTACCAAAACCACGAATAATAAAGTTGGTTTGTGCAGAACTCTGAAGTTGCCCCACCCGTAACGAAGGAACAACGCTTTGTAAGTCAATCACATCTCGAATCTGTGCCTTTTCAATTGTTTCTGCTGAAGTCACAGTCACCGCTATCGGGATATCCTGAAGAGTTGAGGTACGTTTGGTTGCGGTAACGACAATTTCCTCCAGCAAGGTATCTTGAGCAACACTAATACTTGGTGAGGCGATGGTGCCTACTGCGACAGCTAACGTGATCTTTCTAAACGATAAATTCACTTGATGACTCCTCCACTGATGGGATTTTTTTTATTATTTCTTAGCTTCTTATCATTAAGAATCCAGCGAAAGAGCTGGATTCGAAACGAGGTAAAACACATCTATATCCGTATTACGCATTTAATATATGACATTTTCTCATATTTAAATAGACGATTTGTGCGAATAAATCATATAAATACCGATTAAAACGTATTTTTATCAGAGAAAGAGTCACATCCAACACAAAAAAAAGCCCCCATCGCAGTTACGCGATGGGGGCTTATTAGCGAGCTATTCAGCTAATAAAATATCAACCCAATATTAAGGCGATATTCCAAGATCTCTTGAATTAGAAATCTTTACGAAGCGTCACACCAAAAGTACGAGGCTCATTACGATAACCACTAACGCTACCGGCTTGTGCTACCGATGGGAACACACTGATTAGATAGTCATCATCAGTCAAGTTACGAGCCCAGATAGTTGCCGAAAAGCCATTCTCGGTTGTGATACCCGCAGATATATTCAACAGGTTAACTTCGCGAGTTTGACTTCCGATAATAGAAGTAGGATCGCTGTCAACAATTTGCACTTCATCCTCATACTGATAATCACCACGGATGTAAGCTTCGTTGCCGCCCAATTGGAAATCGTATTGCGCTGAAAGTGATGCACTGAACTCGCTGATTCCCGCTGGTTGTTGACCACTTAAGTCGCCACCAGGACCATTTGTAAATGAATCAAACAATGGGTCAAGAATGGTGACATTCGCACCAAAGCCAAACGCGTCAGTAAGTTGATATTTAAAATCGACTTCAGCACCTTGAACAGACTGTTCTTCAGCATTCACTAAATCAAAACCTAGGCCATTAAAAATATTTGACTGAAAGTTCTCTAAGCTTTGATCAAAGATAGCGACATTCAATGAGCCTTTATCAAATCGAGCTTTCACACCAATTTCAAACACCTCTGCTTCTTCTGGCGCTGCGAAGCGGCCACCGGCACCCAATACAGCAGGGTTAAGCGGTGTAAGTGCATTCGGCGGAAGAAGACCTAACGCGGCTAACGCACTAGCATCAGCAATGCTTGGAGTAGAGTCACGACTCAAATTAATTGACGACGCCTTAAAACCAGTTGCATACGATGCGTAGGCATTAACACTGTCGTTAATATCCCAAGCGATACGTGCAGTATAAGTAAGCTCGTCATCATCAGTCGTGTTGTCTTCAACAGGGTTATCGGTGTCAACAGTCACATTTGGAAGAACTGGAATTAAACTTAGCGGGAATGGCAAGTCTAACAATCCACGTAATTCGGTGCGTGTTGAATCAATAGAAAACTCTTTGTCATCTTGGGTGTAGTTAAAACCAAGCGTTAATGTTACTGAGTCATTTACGCGCCAATCACCTTGACCAAAAATTGAATATGATTCGTTATCCAGGGTTGAGATGTCTGAAGAACCTGAATTGTTTGCAAAAAACGATCCTTGTGGCGCTCCAACGATGCCTTCGACTTGTGACAAGGTTAATGGGAAGCCCGCTGCAGCTAAGCCAATATCGTTAAAGGGCCGAAAAGCCGGGCCGAAAAATACATTTGTTTCCTGCTCGATAGACTCATCAAAGTAAAAGCCGCCGATCAACCAATCGAATGCGCCGTCTCCATTAGAAGAAAGACGTATTTCTTGAGTAAACGTATCGGTATTGATGTCATTCAAGTTGCTGTTGGTTAAGTCAGCACTTGAAAAATCAATATCTTGATTATCGAGTACATCGTTATTACGGAACGACGTAATCGTGGTAAGAGTGAAGTTACTAAATTCAAAATCACCTTGAAGCGAAATTCCAGCGTTACTAATCTCATTAATCGCGGGATCATCAAAAAAGCCTTCGAGTGCCGTTGGGTCATTCTCAACCAATTGGCCTCCTAATGCATTAATCGCCAGTGTGCTTGGGCCACTGAATACGTTAAGCACGCCACAGCAAGACTCATCTAATTCGTCATAATCGACAATTACACGAATTGCCGCGGTGTCACTTGGTGTCCAGTTTAACTGACCACGAATCGCAAAACGGTCGCGCTCATTCAGTTCATCACCGGTTGCCAGGTTCTGGAAATAACCGTCTCGAGTGTTATAGCTACCTGCGATATCAAATGCCAAGTTATCGTTAAATGCACCTTCATAAAGACCTTTGACAACAACCGCATCAAACTCACCAAAGCTGCCGGAAATATAGCCACCTGTTTCGCCAGATGGGGCCGGAGTAACAACACTTACCACACCTGCAGATGCGTTCTTACCAAACAAGGTACTTTGCGGACCACTCAATACTTCGACACGCTCTAAACGCGGAAGGTCAGAAATAGCGGAAGCCGAGCGTGAACGGTACACACCGTCGATAAACACACCAACTGATGGCTCAATGCCTGGATTATTGGCACCATTACCAAATCCACGAATAACAAAGTTTGAATTACGTGATGTTTGAAGTTGGGATACTCGAAGTGATGGTACAACAGACTGCAAATCTAACAAGTCCTGGATTTGCGCCTTTTCGATAGTGTCAGATGTTGTAACGGTTACGGCAATTGGGATTTCTTGTAGTGTTTGAGAGCGTTTAGTTGCCGTAACGACGACCTCTTCGATAAACGTATCTTGCGCGACGCTGATACCTGGAGTGACCACGGTTGCTAACGCAATTGCCGCGGCTATCTTTTTAACTGATAAATTCACTGAATGAACTCCTTCTTTATGATGATTACGGATTTATAAATATTTTTGTATTGGTCTTAGTCAAAACTCGCGGAACTAGCATCAATACCTTAAGTTTATTATTAATCTCTATGTATGACCGTTTTGAGAACAATTAGCTTACAGCGCGTCTAATTAAATGCCTAAGTTTAAAGACGCAATCGCTAGACTCTAGTTTTACCATTTGTACGGCCAAAATCATAGACATACTGCCCATTTCCGGCGTGAATAAGCCAAATGATTGAAGTGTATTGACGCTCGGAAACAATCACTCCAACAAATAGGCTAGTTTACCCTAAGTCAGCCCAATAATGACACGGAGTAAAAGGCGTAATAGTGTTCTCGATAAGTGCATCCAATATTGTATGAATTATCTATAAATCTGCCACCTTTCCATTCGGCAGCGAGCGCTTTCTCGAGCGATGCGACATCCTTGATTATGCACTTGTCGCGTCGCTTCTAGAGAACTCCTTCATTCACCATTCTCTAATATCTTATTCACCCACTGAGTTAACCCAAACTCATCATCGCAAAACTAGATTCTGGGCGTCAGTTTTCACCGATCATTGCAGTCCAACTATTCGAAGCCATTAAGCCTTGTTGGTGACTAGGTTAATTAAAGCGCGTTTCTCGTTTTGCCAGTACAATAATCGAATTGGCGATGTTGCGCTTAATGTAATTCTAATAATCACTCAGCCATTAACCATACCCATTCATGACATCCACAGGTCTTCCCACAAACAGCAACATTAATACGTAACCGGAAACGAAAAGCAGCCTGATTAGAACATCAACCTGGGTATCGCCTGGGTCATTTTTTACCCATTGTTTTGCCCATCAAGGCAAGTTGTCGCCGCACCTCTTTCGGATCAGCTGTCAGCGATCGATAGATCTCGACGCGATCACCCTCTTGTAATAAATAATCGGCCGACACTTTCTCGGAAAAAACACCAATTTCCAGCTTGTCAATTTCCTGATTTGATAGCAACTCAATATCTGACATAAAACCCGAGCTTTCTATCAATTCTTGTGCACTGGTTCCGCGAGCAACCACACATTCGTGAATCCATTGCTGTTCAGCGGTTGCAAACACAAGCGACACGTTTATTTGATGCATAGTAGAGACCACTTAATCAATCGCTTAAGGTAGGCTGTCCATATAATAGTTCAGCACGTTTTTGAAATGCATCTAATTGTGCCGCAATAACGCTCTGAAACACCTTGCCGAACAACTTTTGGGTTATTGCATTTTCAAAATTAAAATCCATCTCCAATGACACTTTACATGCGTAATCACTCAATTTCTGTAGTTGCCATTGTCCAGCCAAGCTTGAAAAAGGCCCGTCTACCAAATTCATAGTGATGCTTTGACACGGGACCATTACATTACGAGTGGTGAAATCTAGCTTTAACTTTCCGTATGAAATCAGAAGCTTAGCGACTACTTCTTCACTTTTTTCTGAAACAATATCGACCCCGTGACACCAATTTAAGAAAGCAGGATACGATTTAACGTCGGCTATCACATTGTACATTTGCTGCACATTGTATGGCAGCAGGGCTGACCTAGACACATTCATATCAAGACGAGGATTAGGCTGGTAGAAACAGCACAAGTAGTAAAACGAGGCCGATTATAAACGGAGCGATAAAGCGGATGCAAAGCCGCCACAAACGATATGCGAGACTGAACCTGATCGCCAATACTTCTCTGGCAATATTTTTTGAGATTCTCCAGCCAGCGAATAAAGCAATCAATAACGCGGTCAATGGTAGTAAAACATGAGTAGCAAGAATATTGAAGAAATCGAAATACCCTCTTATTCGTTCTTCACCATAATAGTAAAAACTGAAACTCGAGCCGCTAAATGAATAAATTGAAACCCATCCCAATGCCCACGCTAACACACCTACCAGCCAAGCGGCTGTGCGTCGCGATATTGACCAACGTGATGACAATAAGGCGATTGACGGCTCCAATAAGGCAAAACCGGATGTCAGAGCAGCCACAAATAAGAGAAAGAAGAATGCCGAGCTCCACCAAATACCATTTTCAGTGATTTGCGCAAAAACTACCGGTAGAGTCTCAAATATAAGCCCTGGGCCGGTGTCGTGCTGTAAACCAAACGCAAATACGATCGCAAGAATAATAAAGCCCATTAGCAATGCAATAGCGGTATCAAACACCATAATCGTACCGGCTCCCAAAAACAGTGGCCTAGACTCACTGAGGTACGAACCATACATAATTAGAATACCGATCCCAATACTCAATGAAAACAGCGCTTGAGTGAGCGCGCTAACAAGCAATTCTGGGCTTATTTCATTCAAATCGAAACTGGTCATAAATTCATATGCCCGTTGAAAATTACCCACTTCACTGGCGTACAATGCCAACCAGATTACAAACCCAATAAAAACTGGCATTAATACTCGAACAGCCCGTTCTAAGCCGCTGCGAACGCCTTGTGATAAGACCATTACGACGGTTAAGACATACACACTGTGCCAAATGATTTGTTGATCTGCATTTCGTAATAAGGCCCCAAAAGAATTTTGCACGATTTCGGCTGGCACATCGACGAACGCGCCAGAAAGGGACTTCATGATATAGAATAGAGTCCAGCTTGCGACGACGCTGTAGAATGAAAAAATTAAAAAGCTTGTAAGAATACCCAACCAGCCAATAACTTCCCATAGCCCCGAATTATTTTCTTGGGCTGCGATGGCACGTACACTATTGACTGGATTACCCTGCCCCAGCCGACCGATAAGGAGTTCGGCGATAATCAATGGGAATGCAACAAGTAATACACAGGCAATGTATACGTACAAAAACGTGCCACCATGCAAACCTAATTCATAGGGAAACTTCCACACATTACCTAAACCAATCGACGACCCGATTGCCGCTAATATAAATCCCGTGTACGACCCCCAAGCAGGTCTGGACCTTGTTGGCGATGAGCTTAAACTTGGAGGTGTTGAGGAAGTAGTCAATTCGGTTTATAGACGTTTATTTCTGCTGTTTTTAATACTAATTATTTCTGTTTTTCATGCTTGGGCGTTATGATTCCCTGCCTATTCAGTATATATAAGCACACCTAGTGATAAAGACCTAATGGCAAAAACTAAGAAGGCGCCTTCGAACACCATCGCAAGCAACAAAAAAGCTCGTTTCGATTACTTCATCGAAGAAGAGTTTGAAGCAGGTATTTCGCTCGAGGGCTGGGAAGTAAAAAGCATGCGTGCAGGGCTTGTGCAACTAAAAGAGAGCTACGTAAATATACACAATGGAGAACTTTTTCTTCACGGAGCCCACATTTCGCCATTAATCTCTGCCTCAACTCATGTCACACCAAATCCGGTTCGCGTACGTAAATTGCTAATGAAGCGTTATGAAATCAGTCGCTTAATAGGTCAGGTTGAGCGTGCAGGCTATACAATCGCTCCACTGAGCTTGTATTGGTCCCGAGGCCGAGCCAAATTAAAAATAGGACTGGCCAAGGGCAAAAAACAACACGACAAACGCGCAAGTATCAAAGAACGAGACTGGAAACGCGATCAACAACGCATCATGAAAGGCGGTTGACTCGGCTATACAATGCTTATTCCGAAAAACTTGAGTAATACCGTACTGATAAATACAAATAGCAATATCGCCGGCACGAAGGTTCCGAGCGCAAAGTTTACGTAGCGATGGGTAAACGATCCATTATAGGCATCATCGCCAACCATTAACTCTGTATCTAAATTGCTTCTTCGCCATCGATAAACGACAAACATGCAAACGATGAATCCATTCAATGGAAGAATAGTTTCATAGAAAACATCATAAACCAGGTCGAAGAAGGAATTAGTTTTGCCACCATAAGAGAGAAATTCCGAGAAAAATTCTACCCGACCAAAGGAAATCATGCTGGCAATGACCAGTAATGCGGCGCAGGCTCCCAGCATCAATACACTTTTAAATCGATTATATTTGAGTTCATCTTGAAAAGCCGATATCGGCACTTGAAGAATCGAAACCTGGGAAGTTATTGCCGCAAAGAAGACCAACAAAAAGAACGCACTCGCAAAAATCGACGCGCCTACAAAGCCAATTAGACTTTGCAACGATAAAAAGATCTTTGGTAAGAAAGTAAATACCAGCGATACGGACGAAGACGACAAGCTATCTGTATCTATTTCAGGGTTAAATACGAAAATGGCTGGTAAGATTAATAAGCCTGCAAAGAAAGCCACTGATGTGTCCACCAACGCAACCATTTTTGCACCACCAGCGACACTTTCTTTTTTACTCACGTACGATCCGTAAGTGATCAAAATACCCATACCAAGTGATAGCGAGAAAAAAGCTTGACTGAGTGCGATATTAACCGTCGATATATTGATCTTAGAAAACTCAGGAACCAAATAAAACTCAACTCCGCTAAAAGCATTTGGCAGCGTTAGTACGAATATGGTCAATGCGATCAACATAATGAACAGGCTCGGCATCAATACTTTAGCCAATCTCTCAATACCGTTTTGAACTCCAGAATTGAGAATAAC
Organism: Arenicella sp.; assembly: GCA_965230315.1. GTDB lineage: Bacteria > Pseudomonadota > Gammaproteobacteria > Arenicellales > Arenicellaceae > Arenicella. The sequence continues at coordinate 232,788 of CBDDKT010000002.1, read as the reverse complement.
GCCAATTAATACCGTTAACACCGCAAGATAGATAAATACCCCGTTAGCGTTGATAAAGTCGCCAAAATATCCTTCACTGGCCATCGCGTCTAAATTGCCGCTCACGGCACCAATAAAGTACCCAAGTAGCCAAACGGTGAGTACTTGATAGAACACAGCAATCATGAACGGTGTTATCAACGCAAGCCACCCACCGAACCGCCAGACAGACTTTTCTCCAGCGACCGACTTATACGCACCAAGCGGATTTCGCTGGGTTTTTCTGCCAAGGGACATCTCGGCAATCATCACCGGTAGACAAATAAATACGACGAACGCCGCGTAAATTATCAAAAATGCGGCCCCGCCACTTTTTGCTGCATTAACAGGAAAACCAACTAGATTGCCAATTCCAACAGCCGACCCAGCGGCGGCTAAAATAAATCCGAGCCGAGAACGAAATTGTTCGCGTTGTTCTGCCATGTTCTATTCCTTTGGGGTTTCTTGTAGTTTGTTATGCAAAGGAGTCTATCTGCTGCCCGTGATCATCTCAAGGTTTTATAAAATTTAGCCCGCCGACGGTGTTCGATTAAGTCCTAACCCAAATATATCGAGTACTTTGGTCGCTTGATACGCAGTGACGTGGAATGAGCCGATCTCAGAAGACGCCGACGGAATTTGGATTAAAATATTGGACATTTGACAATAATAATTAAACATATGTAATTTAACTCCTTTTTAATAGACAAATTGTATTTCAATTACATAGGATGTAAACGTTTACCGAATTATCGATAAACGCAGTAATCAAGCTTTGGAGTAATTGGTTCGAGAGATGGGGTAGGAACTCAAATCAGTCGATTCCGATTAAATATGTTAATTAACCTATCTGGAGTTTCAATTGATAACAATAAAGAAAGCGATAATAAGCGCTACCATTGCTGTATCCACAACACTTGCAAGCCACGTCGGAAATGCCGCGCCAGTCGATGGCGACGATTGGTTACACACGCAAGGCAACCAGATTGTCGATAAAGATGGAAATGCGGTTTGGCTAACGGGCGCCAATTGGTTTGGATTTAATGCAACCGAGAGAACATTTCACGGTCTATGGTCTGTTAATTTAGAGAGCACGCTGCAAACCCTGGCGGACCGCGGCATTAATATTTTGCGAGTCCCTATTTCAACGGAGCTATTGTGGGAGTGGCGCAATGGCGTGTTTAGCGTACCCGGCATTAATGGGTCGACCAATTCAGCACTGGTTGGTAAAACCAACCTTCAGGTGTTCGATCGCTTTTTGGAAGTTGCACGCGAAATCGGCATGAAAGTCATGATTGATGTACACAGTGCAGAGGCTGATAATGCAGGCCATTTTGCGCCACTATGGTACAAAAATGCGATCACTCCTGAAATCTTTTACCAATCTTGGGAATGGATAACCGAGCGTTATAAAAATAACGATACAATTATCGCCATGGACATCGAAAATGAGCCTCATGGCAAGCCATGGGCAGATCAGGAGTTTGCTAAATGGGACGGTACAACAGACATTAACAACTTCAAACACGCCTGTGAGACTGCATCAAATCGAATTTTGGCCATCAACCCTAATATGTTGGTATTGTGCGAAGGCATTGAGTCATACCCCAGAGACGGCGTCACATGGACTGGCACTGCCGGAACCCAATTTTTTAACACATGGTGGGGTGGCAATCTAAGAGGAGTTCGCGATCACCCGATTGATTTGGGTGTCAATCAAGATCAACTCGTTTACTCGCCGCACGACTACGGTCCTTTGGTATACCGGCAAAGCTGGTTTTTTGAAGGCTTTAATAGAGAGACTCTGCAACGAGATGCCTGGAACGATAATTGGCTCTTTATTCATGATGAAGGTATTGCCCCTCTACTGATCGGCGAATGGGGTGGTTTTATCGATAATGGCGATAATCAAAAATGGATGGAAGCCTTGCGTGATCAAATCGTAGAAGACCGATTACACCATACGTTTTGGGCAGTGAACCCTAACTCAGGTGATACTGGAGGATTATTACTAAACGACTGGACCACCATCGATGAAGAAAAGTACGCCATCTTAAAACCAGCACTGTGGCAGGACAGTAACGGTAAGTTCATAAGTCTGGATCACCAGGTTCCACTGGGCAGCAGCGCAACCAGCGTCTCGCTCTCAGAATTCTATGGAAACCAACAGCCGTCAGTTAGCATAAGCTCGCCTAGTGCAGGCAGCGAATTTACACTTGGCACAAGCTTCACACTCAACTTTGGCCTCAATCAAGTAAATGCGGTAAATGTCTATGTTGGCAATGCACTAGTCGACTCAAACAACAACACCGGGTCGGTGGTAGTCGATGTACCTAGCGCGGAAGGGTCATTTAGCGTAAGGCTTGAAGCAGTCGACACCAATGGCACCGAAGTTGGTATTCAGGCGATTCGTTCGTTTCAGGCAGTCGCTGAAGTCGTACTGGTTCCCAGTATCGCGATTACCTCTCCGGCAAATGGCACGGAAGTCACCAGCGGACAGTCATTTACGGTCACGGTAGCTTACGAAAATGCTGAGGGTTTCAGGGTAGACTTCGCCGGCCAATCCAACACAGTTCTAAACACGACGTCGATCAGTCTAACGGCCCCCACCATTAGCGCTACCTACCCTCTAAACGTCACCGCGGTCAACGCGTCTCAACAAGCCACCGATGCAAACGCTTCAATCAATGTTGTGGTAAATGAACTTCAAACGGGTGGAGATGTAACGTGCACCTTAAGCACGCCGAATGTTTGGCCGGGCGGTTTTACGATTAATAATGTGTTGGTGTCTAACAACAGCACGAGTGCCTTGAGCAGCTGGTCTGTTACGCTTAACTTTCCGCCAAATGCCTCGATAAGTAATGGTTGGAATGCGGTTTATACCGGCACCACAGGCACCGTTAACGCCAGTAATGCGCCGTATAACGGAAACGTCAATGTTAATGAATCCGCTAGTTTCGGTTTTCAAGGGACGTACACAGGAGAATTTATAGCGCCTACGTGTACGGTTAATTAAGAACTGATCAAGCTTCAATTTGGTCTAGGGCGATATTATTCTAGTATCGCCCTAGTCTATTCAGACAGCGGCCCTAACCTAGTGTTTCGTTTGGACTGCTGTTCTCAAATACCTAAAGCGTCGACTTCCAAATACCGCTCTTCAAATAACCACCCGTCGCCTGAACCGGCTTGGTACGACCTTTTTCACTTATCCAGGCCGCAATTGCATAGCGCCCTGCGCTAATGGTTGGCTGTTCGATCGATCCTGACCACTGATTTGCTTTCGCACTCGAAAAGCGCGATAAACCAAGCACAACAAAATCATGATTGAGCGTCTTACCACGATTTTCTCCTCGTTTAACATCCGTTGAAAGCCCTAACCCCAATACAGCGACATTCAACTGCAAATCTTCTCGTGCCAAGGCTGAGTCAAAATTTGCACTAAAATTACCGTCAGTGTTAACCGATAAATTTAATTTTCCCACAATAGGCGCGCTGTCGTCAGTGGGAGCACCCCATAAACGCCATGTACGCCATTCTTCACCGGCCTTTCTCACTCCGGGTGTATAGACAGTGCGTTCGTTATTTTCGGCGGCAATTTGGCGTTGTCTCTGACTGTATTCACGGCTTGCAAAAGGATCTTTCCAGCCTATGTAATCCCAATAATCTACGTGTAGAGCCACTGGCACAAATCCGCTCCACAGCGCCTCATGTGCCTTGAGAGTCGACATCCATTTATCGGCAGGCGGACAGCTACTACAACCTTCAGAGGTGTACAATTCAATCAGCGGAACTCGTTGCTCACCGCTACTGAACTGTTGCGCATTAGCGCCATACGTAAAGCACAGCGAACAGAAGACGACTAAAAAATTCTTAGATACTCGAAAGAAGCTCATAACGCAGATTCCCATTCTAGAAATTTATTACTGGACAATGATGTTGCGGACACAATCCGCAATGGTATTTAATGCTTCTTTGCGTGCCGTATGATTTCGCATCAACATCACGATATCGCGGCTTGGCTGAGGGTCTTCAAACGATACATAGCTAACACCATGCACCGGCTTTTTACTCGCGAGTTCGGGGATCAGCGTCATGCCCGTGCCAGTCGCAACCATATGTAATAAGGTATCCATACTCGTGGCTTGAAAACGCACATCTTCACGTGCCCCCGCAGAAAAGCACACACCAAGTGCCTGATCACGAAGACAATGTCCGTCTTCAAGCATGAGTACCGATTGATCGTTCAGCACGTTTAAATTAACAGGCGTGGTGACTCTGGATAACTCATCATCAGTACTGACCGCGAGCTTCATATTTTCTTTATAAAGCGGCACTTCGGTAACTGAGTGATTCGAGTCGACCTTAGCAAGAATGGCTGCATCAATCTCACCTTTTACCAGCTTCTTCAGCAGAGCATCGGTTTGCAGTTCATAAAGATATAACTTTGCTTGAGGAAATTCCTGGCTGAGAACCGGCATCAATAGCGGAAGTAAGAAAGGTCCAACCGTAGGTATTAATCCAATATGGAAATCGCCAGACATTGGCTGTTCTGTCGCCCTGGCAGTTTCGCGAATATTATCAACGGTAAGTAATACATCGCGCGCCATATCAACAACTTGCTCGCCCAAGGCGGTAAACAAAACCTGGCGTGTAGAACGCTCTATCAGAGGAGCGTTTAGTTCGTCTTCCAGTTTTTTGAGCTGACCACTCAGAGTTGGTTGACTTACATAGCAACGCTCGGCAGCTTTACTAAAATTGTTCATGTCATGAACAGCTACCAAGTATTGTAGGTCGCGGATATTCATTTGGGCTCCAAAGTCTGACGTAGGAAGGCCCTGTCGACATTATCCGCTATTTTTAAGCGGATGTATCAAGCTATCCAGACCTTCGATTTTTAATTCTAGACACAACCTCATCAAGTCACCCAACTCACCCTTAGGAAACTCATGCTTCTGAAACCAGAACAGATATTCTTCGGGTAAGTCCACCAGTGCTCTACCAGCGTATTTCCCAAAAGGCATCTGCCATTTAGCGAGTTTTACCAGATCTTCAGATGAAAACCCGAGGTGCGCATAAACGTCGATGTTGTCGTAATCGTTCATTCAAAATTATCGAATAGGGCTCAATATCGCCCTACTCTATTAATCTCATTAATCTAGATAGGATGAGTTCTAAAAATCTTGCAAGAAAACCTCTAAATCATCAGATCCGCCAATATTTTTACCGTCAAAGAATATTTGCGGCACCGTTGCATTACCCGAAATCGCTTTTACGCTCACCGACGTCGCATCTTTACCGAGCACAATTTCTTCAAAACCAATGCCTTTTTCGTTCAACATCGCCTTCGCCTTTGTACAAAATGGGCAGCCGGGTTTTGAGATTACCGCCACCGACAATGGCTTTTTTGCATCTGGGTTAATGAATTCAAGCATGGTATCGGCATCGGACACTTCAAACGGATCTCCTGGCAAGTCTGGCTCGATAAACATTTTTTCTACCACGCCATTTTTTACCAGCATGGAATAGCGCCACGAACGCTGACCAAACCCAAGATCTTCTTTCCCCACCAGCATACCCATACCTTGGGTGAATTCGCCATTGCCATCAGGAATCACAACAATGTTATCGGCTTCCTGATCTTGCTTCCAGGCGTTCATTACAAACGTGTCGTTGACACTCATGCACACGATACTGTCGACGCCGTTGTCAGCAAACGTCGAGGCGAGCTCATTATAACGTGGCAGATGAGTAGACGAACACGTCGGTGTAAATGCGCCTGGTAACGAGAACAACACCACGGTCTTATTGGCAAATATGTCGTCGGTACTCACGTCTACCCATTCGTCATTTTCGCGAACTCGGAAAGTAACTTGAGGAACAGTTTTACCCACCATAGAGGTCGATTGAACAGAAGTAGAATTAGTCATTTGGTTTCTCCAAAAGAATTATGTTGGTTGATGCAAATAAGTGTATCTAAGCGAAACTAAGAAATTAAATCGTTTATTTGAATGATATTGATAGGTTTTATCTATCAATAGTGCTTTATCGACTATCTTATGGATCGATAGGCGGCTAACGCATTTTCACGGGCTTGTTTGTGATCAACAATCGGTAGCGGGTAATTCTTCCCTAAATGCACGCCTGCCAACTCCAGACTCATCGGATCGGCCTCCCATGGTTTATTAATAAACCTGGAATCAAGTTCTGCTAGTTCAGGCACCCAGCGCCTTATGTATCGACCGGCTTTATCAAATTTCTCTCCTTGTAGTATCGGATTGAAAATTCGAAAATAAGGCGAGGCATCCGCGCCACAGCCCGCAACCCATTGCCAACTCGCAGTATTATTTGCAATATCAGCGTCAAGCAGCGTGTCCCAAAACCAGGCCATTCCCTTTTCCCAATGCACCATGCAGTGCTTGGTTAGAAACGAAGCAACAATCATTCTCACGCGATTATGCATATATCCCGTCGACCATAATTCACGCATCCCGGCGTCAACAATAGGATAACCAGTTTGCCCTCGCTGCCAAGCAACCAAGAGATCTTTATTCGTCTGCCATGGAAACGGGTCAAATTTGGCATTAAATGAACGTTCAAGTATATGCGGAAAATGGACCAGTAAATATCGACTGTACTCACGCCATCCAATTTCCGAGAGAAACTTATTGGCGTTGTCGGCATCAACCTGACGTGCCGCAACCGCGTTATGTGTGTCAAACCAAAGTTGCTTCGGGCTAATCTCACCAAACGCCAGGTGGGGAGACAGCATCGACGTAGTCTCGAGGCTGGGTATATCCCGGCCATTCTTGTATTGGTGAATAGTCTGATCGATAAAGCGTTTCCACTTGATCTGTGCACCTCGCTCACCGGGCTCCCAACGTTTGGTAAATCCGGTAGACCAATCTGGTGATTTCGGTAACAATCCCCAGGCACTCAAATCTTCGGACGCTATCGAATGAGACGTTTTAACAAAGCGAGGAGTATCAAGCACCGGTGATGGATCCAAGTTGGCAAGGCATCGTTTCCAAAAAGGAGTGAACACTTTAAATGGCCCGCCTTGCTTATTCAAAACCTGTGTCGGCTCTATTAATAGCTGAGCATTGAATGACGTCACCTCAACGCCCTCTTTATTCATACTCTCCTTAAGTTCTGAACCAAGACGAATACCCTCTGGTGAATACACTCTATTCCAGCAAATGGATCGAGGTGTGAGTTGGCGCACCAACTCACGCAGCACAGTTATCGGTTCACCCGTGCGCAATATTAACCTAACACCATGCTCTGCAAAATTCTCAGCGAGCCGCTCAAGACTGTGATGCAGCCACCAATAGCGGGCACTTCCAATATCCTCCGGAAAAATAAACACTGGGGTTACTTCGCCCTTCGAGGCGGCATAATGTAACGCTGGGTTATCGAATAATCGAAGGTCTTCGCGTAACCAAACAAGGGTATTCATCTCTGTTAGTTTTTACCTGACTATGAAATTTGACAAAACACATTAAGTAATTGAATTTGTTCGAGAGGTAACTCCGTCTGTCAGCCGTGGACTTATTACCAACGAAAAGAAAAACACGAATATCATTAGAATACTGGCCGCGTAAAACAATTGGTTGTGACCATAAATCGTCCATATCGAACCACTAATGAAGCTGCCTATCGCACCACCTAGTCCAAAGGTAACGCTGCTGTAAAGTGCTTGACCCCGAATCTGATAACGCCCTTGAAATAAGCGATCAATCAGTTGAATCATAACACTATGATATAGACCATAGGTAATGGCATGCATCACCTGGCTGCTTAAGATCAACCATTCATTTTCGGGCAATGCAGCGACCATAAACCAACGCAATGCAGCTATCGCAAACGTAAAGCTCAACAAGCTGGACAATTTAAAGCGGCGCAATAAGCGATAGCCAAAAATAAACACGACTATTTCGAATAGTACGCCTACCGACCAAAGCCAACCTATATGCAATTTACTATAGCCGTAACTTTCCAGGTAAATGCTAAAAAACGTATAGAACGGGGCATGGCTGATTTGCATCAGAACGCAAAGCAGTAAAAGAATAAGCACTTTGGAATTCAACAAGCTCGAGATTGGCACCACTACCGGTACTTGCTCAGTGGTAATTTTCGAGCCATCTTTCATATAGAGGCTGGCAACAAACATCATCAATAACGCAACCGCGCCCGCTGGCATGATCGCGGCAGGCCCTGCGTAATCCATTAACCAGCCAACTCCGAGCACAGTTATTATAAAACCCAAGGAACCCCAAAGCCGAATAAGACCGTATTGATCACGATTATCCTCCAGGTGATTCAGCGTTGCGGCCTCCAATTGCGGTAAACAGGCGTTCCAAAAGACGCAAAAACCGAACATTACTATAGCCACCAACCAGAAATTGTTCAGCCAAAAAGTGGTGCTATACACCAGCAATGTAGCAATCGCAGCATACTTTAACAGGGCTAAAGAGCTGCCTTTACGCATCGCTACATTATCGGCAACGGCGGCCCAAATATTCGGGGCAATAATTTTGGTCATCAGTAAAATGGCCATCAGCTGACCGATTTCAGTTACCGAAAAACCTTTATGCTTTAAATAGAGACTCCAGTACGGAACGATAACGCCGACGCTGGTGAAATAGAAAAAATAGAAATTTGAAAAATGCCAATTACGCATGAATGCTAACGCTGCAAGTAAGCAATACCAGATGACAAGCGAGGAGGAAATTTATCGCCGCGTTCACCAGCTAAATTCGACCAAATTGTTTTAATCTCAAATACTCTGTTACGAGTTGAATGTGAATATTTTTATGTGTCGCGTCAACCACTGATACGCCTCTGGCTTTGAGTAGAGCCAACATTTTCTTTCGGTTTAACTCAAAATGTTTGGTGCCCGCATAGAGCATTGCATCCGCAACCTCCTCCACAGCCAACTCATCAACACGTTCCAATAAACGTTCTTGCAGAGCAACCACCATCACCAGATGTTGCTTAGAGAGAATATCGACCGCCTTTTCCAAATCGTCATTGTCCTCGTCCCGAACATTCGTCAAAATAATTATTAAAGAGCGCTTTCTATGCTTCACCAATAAATTTTCGGCGGCGGTCACATAATCACTGCTTTGGGTCGAGGTCTTCAAAGCGTAAAGGTGATTTAGCAAGGTATTGATACTGGTTTTTCCCTTAATCGGAGGTAGCCAACTTGGTTCACCCGAGAAGGTCATTACCCCAACCGCGTCCCCCTTATCAAGTGCAATGTAGCTGCTCATTAATAACGCATTGAGCGCATAATCGAAATAACTAAGATTTCTCTCCATAGCCCGCATGCGGCGACTGCAATCGAGCAGGAATACAACATTTTGGTCCTTTTCTTCCTGAAACTCTTTTGAGATCGGCACACCCAGTTTTGCGGTAGCCTTCCAATCAATTTGTTTGAGTGTATCTCCTTCACGAAACTCCCTTAATTGATTGAACTCAATTCCGGAACCTTTACGCTTCGCAATATGTGCCCCCATATTACGCATCGCTTGCTCAACACCAAAGATAAACGAGTTCGAAATCGCACTGAAATCCGGATACACCTTAGATTCATCGTAACCACCGAGACGATGTATAAATTCCCAAAAACCATAGCGCGAACTGACCAAAACATAGGCCGGCTCAAACACCGCTAAACCTCGACTCTTGGGGACCACACTGTACTCATAATGGCCTTGACGCTCATCGTCAATGGTTTGAACCAGAGGAAACACGGCACCGTGAAAATTGGACGGCACAGCGTCGCTGATCCCAACACTGAGCGCTCGACCACTGAAGTTGGAAACTTCGAGACGTATCGATTGGACCTTGTTCAACGCAAAGGAATTGGGCAACACCCGAGTAAGGGTCAGGTCACTGGCAGATACACGCTGTAAACCATCGTAAACGACCAATATTGCTAAGGCTGCACATACAAACAAGAGCAGACTGGCCATGGGCGCCAACGCGCCAGACTCGGGGTTGAATATGCGCACAAAACCAAGCAGTACTCCAAAACCTACGACAAGCGTAACCGCTAGCAAAAGCTTCGTGGTAGGCCTTAATGAAAGAAATAGCGGCAGCTTCACTTACGTGGCGCCTCGATATCCATCAACATTTGATTCAGCACATCAATTGCCGACAAGCCTTCAATTTCCACATCCGGGGTCAATGCAATACGATGTTGCAGTACCGAAACCGCCATCGCTTTTACGTCATCTGGTAATACGAAGTTGCGCCCTTCAAGATAAGCGTTTGCCTTCGCAATCCTCACTAAACCAATACTTGCGCGCGATCCGGCACCGCGATAAATCGATGGGTGTAGTCGTGTCGCTCTGACAATTCGAACTGCATAGTCAATAACCTGATCATCGATCGACACATTGGCGACTTGCTGTTGAATATTCAATAAGTCATCCGCCGTTAGCGAAGGTTTTATCGAATCAATCGAACTATTATCACCGACTTGCCCTTGGGTTATCAGCTTGGTTAACTTCACTTCATCGTCGGCACTTGGGAAATCAATAACCACTTTGATAAGGAATCGATCTAATTCAGCCTCGGGTAGAGGATAGGTTCCTTCCTGTTCTAACGGATTTTGTGTTGCCAGCACCATGAACGGTAGCGGTACTCGCCTTGACTCGCCTTCAGTCGTGACCTGCTTTTCCTGCATCACTTCAAGCAAGGCCGCTTGTGATTTAGCCGGGGCGCGATTAATTTCATCTGCTAATAATAGATTGGTGAACACCGGGCCATGATTTATCTGAAACGACTTATTTTGCATATCAAATACCACATGACCGGTGATATCCGACGGCATTAGATCGGGGGTAAACTGAATCCGTTTAAAGTCACCTGAAAAGGTTTTGGATAAGGCACGCACCAATAAGGTTTTACCTAATCCAGGTACGCCTTCGAGTAGCACATGGCCATTTGATAAAAGCGCTAATAAGACCTGTTTGACAATTTTTTGTTGGCCCACCAATGCCGTGTTAACTTGCGCGAGCAGTAAGCGTAGTTTATCGACTGACTCCGCTTGCTCCGCTGAAACTTCTGGCTTCGAGCTATGATCTACCATCGCTTCGCCAGCGTTGGCGGAATTATTAACCTCGGTTTCACTTGACCGGTCTTCCACATTTTCAAGCGATTGATCATCGTTCAAAGTATGGTTCTGATCTGGGTTTAAAGTGTCGTTCATAGTTTCTTCCTAATGGCATTACCTATTTTTAGAGCCGCTATCAGTTCTTGTTGATTTTCAACCTTTTGACAATAGCGAACCCAATCACGGAGGGTTGATTCGGGGATTTGTGTTCTCTCGGCTAACATGCCAATTTGAGAATGTTCATTGAGTTGCGAGAACCTAGGGTAAAAAGGTCTCATTTGTTGTTCTATATCTTCTTTTATCGGCTCAACTAGCACATGAAATTGTTTATTTGCTGTTAAAAATTGCGCGCTCGAGCTTAGATGTTGAGCAAAACTGCGTCGTTGCCCTTCGACGACGTCGATCACTCTTTGAACCCGAAACCCTCGACTCCAGAGCCATAGGCCAAGCAAAATCAAGCTCGCCAGAATCGCCTCATAAAAATACTTATTCAGAAGCTGGCCAATTGATGGTGCCGATATATTGTAAAACAAATGCAGCACAGAGTTGTCTGGAAACAAATAGGCTAAAAAATAAGCATGGTCACCTAAGCCTATGTACTTATTGGTCCATAAATCTGCACTGGAGATCGCGGTAAACGTGCCTTCACCATAATCAAATTGCAGCAAGCGATTTCCGTGTTCATCGTCCACCGAAGCGATCACCTTATAACCACTGTCGTACCCTTGATCAGAACCGTCATAACGCGTGGTATGGTTTAATACAATCCTGTCCAGCACTGCTAAATAGAGTTCGTCTTCAGAGTCGCCTAACGGCATGCGGTAAAACTCATGAGCGAAATCATCATTTAATAAATCAAATATCTGAGCATTAAAACTGTCATCATCATTCAAATCGACGGGTTCTTCGGCCTCAATCTCTAACTCTTCGCCTTCAGCTTTTCGACGCTCTTCTTCTAATCGGCGTTGCTCAATCTTTTCGTTGATCTCCTGCATTCGTTCACTGGCAGTCATGGGGTTGCCATCGCTATCCAAAAACGCCTCAGCAATATCAACATCTTGATATTCGGGTTCGATGTCGAACTCTTTTAAAATGGAAGCATGACCCTCAATTTCTTCGGCGACGCCAACCACCAGGTAACCACCACGAGAAACCCAGTCGAGCGCGGCATCTACCTGAGTTTGCGAGACCAGCATGCTATCCACTCTCGATAGAAATACTAAATCACCGGTTGGAATAACCGAAAAATCAATTTGTTCATTACCACTGATGATATTAACATCGCGACTCACTAGAAAACGCTCAGCCGCTAGATACGGATTCAGGCGGGCCTTTTTTCCTTCTCCTGTCCAAATTTGAACTTCGTATTCCTCAGTAAGGTAAAACCAAGCCCCAATTGACGCAGCAATGCTGATAATTAAAATCAACCAAAGTAGCTTCGATTTCATTCAAACACCTCGCGCCACTGGATACACAGCTGTTCAAACTCGTGCTCAGACGGGTCTAGATGAGCGTAGGCAACATGCTGCCAAACCCCTACTAGTCTGCGCATATATACGCTCATGCTTTTAGTCACTTGCTGATCTATGCGGTCACAACACTCGGCCTCTGTATCACTACTAAAAAAACGGCAGCCGTATTCGTGTAAAAGCTTTATCAGACCTGCGCGTAATAGTGTCGCTATGGCGTTTCGCTTTTCAAATTTATCCCAGTGGGCTTTTGCGGTATTCACCACGTCCTTCGGTGCGCTTTCTTTTTGAATGTCTAAGCCGAATAAGCTGGTTGGTAACTCAGGTTCTATTTCTCTTGCACCAAGGCCCGATGCCCAATCGCTTAGCCTGCTTCGATACTTTATTAAGACTATTAGAATGGCTCCAATTATCACGGTCCAGACAAGAATTTCTAAAAGCGAAGAAAAGGTAGCACGGCCGCCTTCCATGCCTTCCAGAGCTTTAACTAAATCAATTACCCACTGTGGAAACTTTTCTTCTCGGGTCTCCTCATCCGTGACATCTTTCACACGACGACGAGTTACCTTTTCTTTTTGTGCGAAATCTGGGCCCGCTAATATCTTTTCAATTTCAGAATAATAGCGCTTTGAAATTTCAGATCGAGGTAGCGATTCACCAGACTCCAGGGTAAAGTTTTGCTTAGCCTGATAATCTTCTTCATCGTAAGCATAGTCATCCGAATCAAAATCTTGGTAACTCGCCTCTTCCTCAAGTGAGTCAACAGAATGAGAATCGTCGTTTAGATAGTCGGAACTTGGATCGGTCTCTGAGTAAGCTTGATCACCGCTTTCATTCAAACTCGACTGAGCAAAACCTACGTTTGCTCCAGACAGACAAATGAGCAGTGCAAATAGAAAAACGATTTTACTACGCATTACTGCCTTCACGATCGCTAAGCTGATGATCTTTAAAGCCATTCATCCAATCCCGAAAACAAATTTCGATGTCCCAACCTTCGAGTTCTACGCGTCGCGAGATATACAACATAAAACCACCAGCCACGTAAAAAGGAGCAACCGCTGCCATCACCACCAGAAACGCTAAATCTACGTACGCATTATTTTCACGCAGATCGTTCAACCAGGCGAGAGATATATCAACTTGCTCAGGGAAGAAGATAAAAAACAACATTAATAGCGACAACGACAAGAACTGCTCAACGTGAAATAGCACCACCGTTAGCCACATGGATTCGCTTGCGAATTTATTTCCAAGTACGGTTGCGCGCTGCGAATATGCCGTTGAATCCGGCCTCTCTAATAAGGTAATTGGCGCAAACATGGCCCTTGATACGCTCAAACGTCTGATGGTTAATATCCAGCCAATCCCAGTAAATAACCATTCTCGAAAATGCGACAGTGTTTCGCTAAAACTGGTTTGTTGGCTGAACAATTCCCGACTCATAAAAAACAAAATCGGTCGCTCAAAAAGTGGCTTACACCACCACAATATTAGATAGGGTAAAACAGCATGAGAACTGTCCAGCATTCGTGTCAGACCATACACTGGTAGCGCCATTAACAGGTAGAGACTCACAGCTCTCAACCAAAACATTCGCCCTAACACAATACCCAAATCGATCGACGACCAGGCGGTACGTAAGCGAGTTTCTATGATAAGTCGATTAAGTTGCATGTAAGCTTCGATAAGTTGCAACGCGATTGCGTGCAAAGAAAAAACAGTAGTAGTAAACGAAGACCCAAAGACAAGCTCCCACACCGTATTTCACAACGTTAGGCAAACTTGACGAAGATGACCAAAATGCCTCAATAAACGCAGCCACTAGCAGCATTAGGAAAACACCGTACATGATTTTGATAGCGTCTTTGGCTGCGTGTTGCAGTGCTCTTCGTCGAGTGTGTTCTCCCGGCGCTAGTATTGAGAAGCCGAGCATTAGCCCGGCCGCACCGCTAAAAACGATCGCCGTCAATTCAAACGAACCGTGACCGATAACGAACGGGTAAAAAGTTTCGGTATAACCCAATGCGGTTAGGTGACCACTTACCGCACCAATATGCAAACCATTGAACCCCAGCACAAATAGGCTGCCTACGCCAAGAAAAACACCCGTTGCGAAACACTTGAACGCAATGCCAATATTGTTATAGATATAAAACCCAAACATTTGTATGTCAGAATCCGACTGACGTTCCCGTCCGAGCTTACCCAGACTGGGGTCATACATCGATTCCATCATGCGCACATTACCTGAATCCATCACTGAGTAAATCAGTTGATCATTCATCATGGTGCCTATCATTATTGCAATATAGGGTAATACGAACACCACAGCGGCTACCCAGAGGAATCGTGTGTTCGCCCGTAATGCAGCGGGAAATCCGTAGATAATAAACTCTAGTATGGAGGCCTTATCATCAAATGACTGGCCATAAAGCGCTTCATAACCCTGCTGCACCAAGTCATTCAGTCGTCGAATTAAGCCTGGCGCGTAACGACGACTTTTGGCCATTGCAAGATGCTGACACAAGCGTCGATAATCTTTTGGGAATCTCGCGAGTGATTCAGGGCTGACTGAATCGCCGCCTTTTAGAGTCAGCTCTATCGAGTCCCAAAAATCTCGATATCGATTTTCAAATTCAAGTTGTTTCAAAACGAGTCTATCTACCTATACATATGCTACGCCAATACTAATTAACCGTGTACTATTTAACTGGCACGTAATCGAGCGTATTGTTAGCGCGCACCCAATAACCATTTACCAACTCCACGCACATAATCGGAAGCTTTGATTGCATTAAGAGGCATTCGTGGTCGGATTATCTCTGCGATTTCTTCTTGACGATCTTGAGACATTCGCCCCTTGTTCAAGGCAAAGTTAATAAACGCCACTTGCTGATCTTCATTCATAGAATGAACCGGCGTAACCGCTTCGACCTTATCCAAAACTGACGAATCATACGGCTCGCTTTCAGTGTAAATAACAATGGTGCCAGCCGCGAGATCACCAAGGCGCTGAAAGCGCTCGGTTAACAATGTTGAAATGCATCCAGTAGCGTAGAATATCGGGAAAATATCAGCACCACGTAACAGGTTTCGAATTAGCGACGGCCCTAATGCGACGGGTGTAAGGTCATCATTAACCACTTTGATATTGAAAGACTTCTTACCCCAAGTTTGCCCACCTCGGTATACCTCAAATAAAACCGGGTACCACCATTCCAGAACGAAAAATGCGATTAGAAATATGCCAAGACCTGCCTGCCCAAGAATGGCCAGCACAATGCCAAGAACAGTCATTATGCCAAATCGAATCAGCAGATCGACTAAATACGCGAGCGCTCGGGGAACAAGACCTGCCAGCTCGGCATGCAGGTCTGTTCCCTCAGGTGTCTCCACTAGAGCGACTGTGTCTAATTTCATTTTCAGTACTTCTCTTTATCAGATAGCAGCGCTCTAATTATTACAATCACTCTACGTTAGTTAATCGAGTTATCGATATCTAACTATTGAGAGTAGTCTCTTCTACACCGAACATATCTCGGTACACCATGGCAAACGCCAGCATGACGAGCGGTACTGCCCAAATCAAACCAATACCCAATGGAATGGCACCAACAATAACAACCAGCATTGATAACAAGCCCAGCCCAAGCATCGCGAACCACTTATGAGTTACCGCCTTGCGAGACGTCATTAATGCCTCCCAGGGGCTCATATTTTTCTCTACAACGAGTGGTACCGCCATCATCAGAGCAATCATTAAATATATTCCTGGAATGATCAGCAATACAAAACCGATAGCCATCAAAATGTAGTAAAGCAAATAAGTTATAAACAACGGAATGATCTTGTCAAAATGTTTAAACAATTCGCCGACTTCTATCTTGGCTCCAACTGAAAATTTCAAGCCAATCATAAATAAACCCGCACCGAGCGGAGCCATAATAATCCCGAGTGACATTTCAGCGATGAACGCGACAAGGCTAAACTCGCCGGTAACAGGGTCCACCGAACGGCCCACCACGGCCGCTAATAAAAAGGTAACAATCATATAGATAACGGCATAAACAATAACCGCTAGCCAGTAGGTTGTTTTTAGGCCTTTAAGGTTAGCCCATGCGTTTTGTAATAGTTCTATAGGTTTGAGCTCATAGTCGCCCGCTAAGCCTTTTTCTACGGAACCATATTCTCCAGGTGCCGAGGGGTTAGTCAGTTCGGCTTCGGGGGCTTTATATACATCAGTCATCACTTTCTCCATGTAGTTAATGTTTGTGTGTGTTGTTCGTTAGTCGGCCCTTCGAAGTAAAGGGGAGTCTTCCGACTACGTTGAGCTTTACCCAGCAAATGCGCTAGTATCTCATGTTTGGTATCGCGCTGTTTAGCTAAGCTCAGTTCGATGCTAAACTACTTGAAGCCATTTTGGAAGGTTCAAAATCAGGCTGATTCAATAAATAATAAAAAAGCATCAAACGGAGTTTTTATGACAACCAGCAATCCCTATCAGGCACCCGCTTCAGACGTTACCTCAGCAAGCGATAACCAACCCTATCAACCAAAGATATTTACAGCCAGCGGTCGCATAGGCCGCTTACGCTACCTTGCTTATGGCGTGATTTCATATTTGTGTTTAATTCCATTTGGGCTGCTGGCTGGCTTATTAGGGGGTTTTGGCTCAAGTGAATCAGGCGCAATGGGTGGTATCGCATTGTTGTTTCTCGGCCTTGGCTATTTAGCAATGGTTGTATTTATGTTCATATTAGCTAAACGCCGATTAAATGATTTAAATCAGTCAGGCTGGCTAAGTCTTTTGCTGCTCATACCGTTGGTAAACATCTTTATTGGACTCTGGTTAATTTTTGCGCCAGGAACCAAACAACATAATAGTTATGGAGCACAGCCTGTTAAAAACCCGGTGGGGATCGTGATTTTGGCCTTAGTCATGCCGATTCTAATGATTGGGATTATTGCAGCCGTGTCTATACCGGCTTATCAAGATTATGTTGAACGAGCTGCGTCGTATGAAGAGTCACTGATTGGTGAATAGTAAATCTAATGCATCTAAAAAGGCCACTGTCATAGTGGCCTTTTTAATTGCTTTGCTGCAGCTTAAGCCGACTGTATTGAACGTCCAAACCTTACAGTGAGCGGTAGTGCTCAACCAATGGTGATGGTTGATAGAAGTGGTGCAATAACTCTTTCCATTGCTGATATTCCTCTGATTGTTGAAACCCGACGATATGGTCTTCCAAAGATTGCCAACTTACGCGCAATACATAGCGGTTAGTATTTTCAACACTCTTTTGTAACTCATGAGATATGTAACCAGGCATGCGACTTATTATCGCTTGAGCCTCGGCGAATGCATCTTCGAACTCACATTCTTGACCTGCTCTTACATTTAATACCGCCAACTCTAACACCTCGGTCTGAGCCTCGAGATAGGCAAATCTGGGAATCGTCGTGCCATCCTTCTCTACGGTCTCGGTAAACATCGAAAGCGGTCTCGCCCAAACTCCCTTGTCACCATAAAGCGCTCGATAAATAACCAAATCTTCATCGGTTTCCGAATGCTTAGCGACCTCCATTACTCGATAATATGGGCCTTTATAATGTTGATATAAACCAATGGGTATACTCACACTATGAGACCTCAGCCTGGTCGCCTTTTTTGCTTAACCAAGCCTTGCGTGCTGGGACTTGTTTCTTAGCCAATAACATATCCATAATTTTAGCGGTTGAATCACCCATGCCAATCGTCATTTGCACCAGACGTCGAGTCTCTTCTTGCATGGTCGTTTCACGCAGTTGGCTGGGATTCATTTCGCCCAAGCCTTTGAAGCGCTGAACGTTTATTTTAGCGTTCGCTTTTTCCGATTTTATTTGCGCAATAATCTTATCGTGCTCTTCATCATCAAGCGCATAAAAAACCTGTTTAGCCTGATCGATCCGATACAAAGGCGGCATAGCAACGTATAAATGCCCCGCCTCTACCAGTGTTCGAAAGTGTTTAACGAATAAGGCACACAATAAGGTGGCAATATGCA
Source organism: Arenicella sp. (assembly GCA_965230315.1). GTDB lineage: Bacteria > Pseudomonadota > Gammaproteobacteria > Arenicellales > Arenicellaceae > Arenicella. Next base: position 214,132 of record CBDDKT010000002.1, on the reverse strand, counting down.
AACCATCCGAATCAGCGTCTGCAAGGATACAAATTTTGCCGTAGCGTAATCCATCTAAATTATCGGAACCAGGGTCCACACCCAATGCTACTGAAATATCATGCACTTCTTGCGAGGCAAGCACCTGTGCTGATTCCACTTCCCAGGTATTTAGAATCTTACCTCGTAGCGGCATAATGGCTTGGGTCTCGCGATTACGCGCTTGTTTTGCTGAACCACCAGCCGAATCCCCTTCCACCAAAAACAGCTCAGTGACATCGATATCTTCACTTGAACAATCGGCGAGCTTGCCAGGCAATGCTGGGCCAGAAGTAATTTTTTTGCGCGTAATTTTCTTTGCCGACTTTAATCGACTTTGCGCATTTTCGATCGCGACCATTGCGATTCGCTCGCCTATTTCAAGGTTTTGGTTTAACCAAAGCGCGAAGGCATCCTTCACTTTTGCCGAAATAAACTGAGATACCTCGCGCGACGACAGCCTCTCCTTAGTCTGGCCAGAAAATTGCGGGTCTTGCATTCTGACAGATAACACGTACTGGCATTGCACCCATACATCGTCAGGCGAAAGCTTCACACCCTTAGGCAGTAAATTTCTAAAATCACAAAACTCTCTAATCGCTTCGGTTAATCCTATACGCAAACCATTTACATGCGTACCTCCTTGAGCGGTTGGTATCAAATTTACATAGCTTTCAGTAATCAGTTCACTGCTCTCAGCAGACCAAGCGACAATCCACTCAACTTGTTCACCATCACCACTTTCTTTACCTTGAAACCCCTCTTCAGGCAGTCGCTCATTGTCACCCAGGGCGCCTAATAAATAAGCCTTTAAACCGTCTTCATAATACCAGCTGGTATTCATATCAGGTTTGGCTTCATCTTCAAAATTGATGGTTAAACCGGGGCAAAGTACCGCCTTGGCACGAAGTAGACGGCATAGTTTTCCAGCGTGCACTTTAGGCGAATCGAAAAAGGACTCATCTGGCCAAAAGCGTATCGTAGTGCCTGTATTACGCTGGCCCACTTTACCGATCTCTTCAAGGTTATTGGTCTTTAAGCCATTTGAGAACGACATGTTGTACTCGATACCGCCTCGCTTTACCCAAACCTCAACGTTCTTCGATAATGCATTCACTACTGAGATCCCGACACCGTGTAAACCACCCGAAAATTCGTAATTTTTATTGGAGAATTTTCCGCCTGCGTGAAGACGAGTCATGATCACTTCCACGCCCGGAACGCCTTCTTCTGGGTGAATATCAATAGGCATTCCGCGCCCATCGTCTTTGATCTCGATCGAACCATCCTTATAAAGAGTGACGTCTATGCGTTTGCAATGTCCTGCAATGGCTTCATCCACGCTGTTGTCCACCACCTCTTGCACCAAATGATTGGGGCGCTCTGTACTGGTATACATTCCGGGGCGTTTGCGAACGGGTTCAAGGCCCGTTAGGACCTCGATAGCGGAAGAATCGTAATCTGTAGACATTAATTTAAGGCGTGATAATAATTATAATAAACTGGCTCAAGTTTAACGCGATTTACTCATCAATAACGAGTAAAAGTTACCCTTATCGCCTAACTTTGTGACAGGAGTGGTAGAATACCTCGACCTGGAAAATTTAGCCCACAATAGAACAAATAATGTCTGACACCCAATCGATCGAACTTGACTTCGAACACGCCTACAAAGAACTTGAAAGCATCGTTGAACGCATGGAACGTGGCGAACAAGACCTGGAAAATTCTTTGAGTGACTTTGAACGTGGCGTAGCACTCATGAAACACTGTCATGGCGTGCTAAAAGAAGCCGAACAAAAAGTGGAAATATTAGTAAAAGATAATACCGGTTTGTTTAATACCGAGCCTTTCGAAGACAATACTCAGGGTTAGCCAAATGAGTGATGCAATGCGCGAGTACCAACAGCGTATTCAAACAGTACTGGAAACGGCTCTAGAATCGGCCGATGTACCTCAAAGGCTGAATCAAGCAATGCGTTATTCAACCTTGTCAGGAGGAAAGCGATTTCGAGCTTTGCTGGTTTATGCCGCAGGTTTGTCAGTTGATGCTCCCTTAGCTCGGCTTGATGCCGTGGCCGCAGCCGTCGAATGCATTCATGCTTATTCGCTCATCCATGACGATTTGCCTGCGATGGACGACGATGATTTACGTCGTGGACTTGCAACCAATCATATTGAATTTGATGAACCCACCGCAATTCTGGCAGGCGATGCGCTTCAAACGATTGCCTTTGAATTAGTTACCAGCGCTTCCTCAGAGTTAACGGATGCTCAAGCCCGTAGCATTTGTTTTAAGTTAGCACAAAGTTCCGGCCAAATCGGCATGGTCGGCGGGCAAATGCTCGACATTCAGGCAACCGATAAACAACTCGGTCGAGAAGCCTTGGAAAACATCCATCGCCGTAAAACAGGCGCCCTAATTAATGCATCGGTGATTTGTGGCGCTCTGTGCAGCGAGTCAGCAAGCCAAGCCCAATTGCACGAACTCAATAACTACGCCAATAATTTAGGCCTGGCATTTCAGGTAGTCGACGATATTCTCGACATTGAATCTTCCACTGAGGAACTCGGCAAACCCAGTGGCAGTGATATTGAGAAAGGAAAATCAACCTACCCAGCATTAATTGGCTTACAAGAGTCTAAAAAACTTGCAACAAATCTTTATAAAGAATCCATAGTCAGCATAGCCACTATAGGCGATAATACCCAGCTACTTGAAGACTTGGCCAAACTGGTGGTCAAGCGCACGAATTAGACAGCAAAGGTCTTGTGACGTAAACACGTTATCAAGACCCGAGTTAGATAGTGCGGCTCTCGATACGAGGGCTGCAAACGCAGAGTGATAAAGAAGTGACCGACCAACAGACTAAATACCCGCTGTTAATGACGCTGGATCAACCCAGTGACCTTAGACGGTGCTCAGAAGATCAGTTGCAACAAGTGTGCGATGAAACTCGACAGTTTCTCATTGATACAGTCTCTAAAGTGGGTGGTCACCTAGCGGCAGGCCTTGGTACGGTAGAGCTAACCACTGCGCTACACTATGTATTTAATACACCGAATGACCGCATAGTTTGGGACATTGGCCACCAAGCCTATCCCCACAAGATACTGACCGGGCGACGTGATCAATTGCATACTATTCGACAGCCTGGCGGCTTGTCAGGCTTTCTTAAACGTACTGAAAGTGAATACGATACGTTTGGCGCAGGTCATTCCAGCACATCTATTAGTGCGGCTTTGGGCATGGCGGTTGCCGCTGCTCAACAAAAACTTGATCGTGACGTGGTCGCTATTATCGGCGATGGCGCAATTACTGCAGGCATGGCATTTGAAGCCTTAAATAATGCCGGTGATATGGATGCCAACGTGCTGGTGATCTTAAACGATAACGACATGTCGATATCGCCGAATGTCGGAGCCTTCAAAAATTATTTGACCAGATTAATGACCGGGCCAACGATCAGTTCTGTACGCAGCGCCACTAAGAAAGCACTCGATGGTATTCCTCCAGTTCGAGATTATGCACGACGCTGGGAAGAACATATAAAGGGCATGATATTACCCAGTACTTTTTTCGAAGAAATGGGTTTTTACTATGCCGGACCAATAGACGGCCACGACATCGAAACACTGGTTACCACACTCAGTAACCTAAAAGAAATTGATGGCCCACGCTTTCTTCACATTGTTACAAAAAAAGGCAAGGGATTTGAACCAGCCGAACATGCACCAATAAAGTACCATGGCGTCTCGCCGTTCAACCCAACAACGGGTGAATTCGGCAAGAAAACCAAGATTCGAACTTATACTGACGTATTTAGCGATTGGCTGTGTGATATGGCCGCTGAAGACCAGAGGCTTATCGGCATCACGCCTGCTATGCGTGAAGGCTCTGGTTTAGTTCGCTTTTCAGAAGAGTATCCTGAACGATATTTTGATGTGGCAATTGCAGAGCAGCATGCTCTCACCTTCGCAGCTGGAATGGCGTGCGATGGGCAAAAACCAGTTGTCGCCATTTATTCCACGTTTTTACAACGAGCCTACGATCAGCTGATTCACGATGTGAGTGTCCAAGACCTTGACGTAATGCTTGCAATCGACCGCGCTGGCTTAGTCGGCGCAGATGGTGCAACCCACGCAGGTGTTTTCGACTATAGCTATTTGCGTTGCGTACCTGGTTGTAGCATCTATGCACCGAGCGACGAAGCCGAGTGCCGAGACATGCTCTATAGTGCATACAAACACGTGGGCCTCACGGCCGTGCGCTATCCTCGCGGCGCTGGCATTGGCGCTATTGAGCAAAGCCAGATGACCGAAATCGAGTACGGTAAAGGCAAAACGATTAAAAAAGGTGGCAATGTCGCAATATTATCATTCGGCACCTTGCTTCCAGCCGCAGTTGAAGCCGCAACTAATCTGGGGGCGACCGTGGTAAATATGCGTTTTGTTAAACCGCTGGATCAACAACTGATTAGTGATTTAGCAAAAGATCATAATTTGCTAGTGACTGTGGAAGAAAATGTCGTTGCCGGTGGCGCTGGCTCAGGAGTTAATGAATATTTAGCTGAAGCGGGAATTGCAACTCCGACCTTGAATTTAGGATTACCAGACCGATATATCGATCATGGTAGCCAAGCTGCATTATTAGCTGAGTGTGGACTAGACGCCGCCGGAATTGAACGCTCAATAGTTGCATCTCCGTTTTACCAACCTGCAGCCAACGCGCAAAACCTATAACAACTTTTTGTATCGCAGCGCCCTTTTCGACCTGCCCTACAAGAACACATACAGATTTATCTATTCCTATGGAAGACGTCCAAGCAAGCCACGACACACGCCAGATCCCGATCAACCGTGTCGGCATTAAAGATATTCAACACCCTATCACGGTCATCAACCGCGATGGGTCTCGTTCGGCCAGCATAGCTACATTCTCAATGTCGGTCAGCTTGCCGCATGATCAAAAAGGCACGCATATGTCGCGCTTTTTGCAAATGCTTAACGAAACCGAAACTGAAATTTCAGCTAAGCAGTTTCACAAAATGTTAAGTGATATGGTTGAACGCCTTGAAGCCGAAGCGGGTTATATCGAATTGCAATTCCCTTATTTTATCGAAAAGACGGCACCGGTATCTGGCGTAAAAAGTTTAATGGATTATCAAGTGAATTTGATCGGTCAAATCGAGAACGGCCATCTGGCATCGACACTTGAAGTCACCATCCCGGTTAAAAGCCTGTGCCCATGCTCAAAAAAGATATCGGAATACGGCGCTCATAACCAACGTTCACATTTAACGGTCGGCGTTAATTGCTCAAGTAAACTCTGGTTAAACGAGTTAATAAAAGACGTTGAAGCACAAGCCAGCGCGGAACTATTCGCGATCTTGAAGCGACCCGATGAGAAATTCATTACCGAACGCGCGTACAACAACCCCAAATTCGTTGAAGATGTGGTCCGCGATGTCGCTAATGAATTCGATAATAATGACAAGATTTCACGCTACTACGTTCACGCAGAGAACTTTGAATCCATTCATAATCACTCAGCCTTTGCAGTGATCGAACATGATAAGACACTATAAAGTTTGCTGAATTTTGGTAGGCGATGAAAATTCATGCTGGCACTGCATTGATAATAACGCTGGTGATGAGATAATGGCTTGAAAGCGTCATCAAAATTGAATTTGCTTATCATAAGCAATTTTCTGCATATCATTATTCTTTAATTCAGATAACTGATGCAGAATTTCTGACACTCTTCTTTTTATGTTAATTTATTACCTTAATCTCAACTCGACGATTGAGTGCGCGCCCCTGGGGGCTGAGATTATCAGCGACTGGTTTGCTCTCGCCGTAACCTTGGGTTGTTAACCTATCAGGGCTGACTTTATTGTTGATTAACCAAGTTTTAACAGAATCACTACGCTTTAACGATAACTCAGCATTATAGCGATCGCTGCCGCTGGTGTCGGTATGCCCGCTAATTTCTATAGCACGGCTGGGTTTTTTCTGCATCCAGCTTAGTAATTGAGACAATGTTTTGGTTGATGACGCTCTTAAAACGGCGGAGTCATGATCAAACTGGATGCCATAAAGCGCAATTTCTCCGGTGGTATCAAGCGCCGTCTCTAGCTGAGGTTTGGCGTCTTGCTTAAGCGCTTGTGCGCATTTTGGTTCGGCCAATGTAGTACTTCGTTTACCGCGCCAGGTTCCGTTTAAGCTACCTCTTTGATACCAAAAACCATTAAATACCTCACCGTCTTGGGTGAGCGCTAATGAGGCTTTACCTTGTTGGCCACCGTCTTCATGCCAGGTTATATTCAAAAAGCCGTCGCTGTAATGACCGGTGAAGGCACCATTGTCGTGGTCGTAACAGCCGCGGATACCGTCTTCGTTTATTTGTAAAAAGAAAGTGTCCCAGTTGGTTTGGTAGACACCTTCTCGTATGTCAGCCCGAATCGAAGATTCACCCGCTGTGCCATAGGCTTCGAATTCCATTAATTCAATGTAGTTAAGATAGCCGTAATTTTCCAAGATGGATAAGCGTATCCAACGGGCTTGCTGTGGTGTGTCAAGCGCGAGTTCGGAACGAGTGTTCAGAGCGATATCGGTCTTGAAAACCTCTGTAAACGGGCCTTCCCGGGACTCGGTTGAAAACTCAATCAAAACTTTTTTCGCGGCGATACCATCGTAATTATCGACTTTCGTGGTGTCAAAAGCGAATGACTCGATCAGCGATTGGCTTTGTAACTCAAACAGAAAATTCTGCGGAAACGACGGGTTTTTGCTGCTCGACCAACCTAGCGATGCTGTACCATCAATTAACCCAAGGGCCAGCCAACTGGAGGAGCCTCGGCCACCGTACTCACTGCTATAGTCGAGCAATACCGTGCCATTATCGAAGGTCAATAAATTGCGTTTCTCTTCAGCAAAACCAGCGCTGGAGCTTAATAGCAAACTGTAAATGCCGATTTTTAGTACAGATTTCATGCGTTTGAATTCCTCATTTGAATTCTAATTTAGATTAACCTTCACAGTGGCGCAACAGTCAGATAGATATCAAAGCCGACATCTACCTTATCCAATGGGTTAATGCCCTGAAAGCGTTTTAGAAAGCCGCTTATGCCTTCTTTTCCAAAGGAGTGTGTATTGTTGTCGCCTGCGAAGTCACTCACCACACCGCCGAGCAGGCGCTCTGGTTTTGCGCCCTGGGCCAGCTTGGCGCCGGTTATTTTAAAGCCAGCCTGATTCAAAGCCGATTCGGCGTAACGATACGAATCGGTGTAGGACAACATTTCGTCGATGGGCATATTTTTGCCCTTATACACTTTTTTCAACCAATCCAGTTGTAAAGCGGTTTTCTTGTTAACTACGTTTTCCAGTCTTACTACTTTAAGTGCTGAGTCGGCGTATTCGATGCCTAATTTATGCATAGAACGCTGATTCAAATAGGCCGCTAACGGCGTTCCTTTGCCAGTAATCATCGGGTTCTTTAAATTGCTGATCATGGTTTTACTGTTGACCGTAGCAACGCGGTCAAGCGCTTTGTCGTAGCTCGCCAAAGCTTGCCGGTAAGCATCATGCGCTTTGTTTAGGGTCGGCTTTTGTTTCGCGTAGGCCTCTTGAAAAACCTCAAATGCCTCGTCACGTGCGCGAATCACCGATGATGGAATCTCCAAATCACCGATCAGTGCTGATGCGAAGGTAAATATCTTGCCGCGCTTTGGCAAACCTAAGTGAGACATTTGCGTTAATACATCTGACTCTAAGTTCTCAATATTATTCACTCGGCGAGTGAAGTTCGCAAAACGTTTGTCTTTGCGCCCCCACAACCAGTTGGTGGACACATCGATGGTTGCTTCTAATCCACCATTCTCCAATACTTCTACCGCTTCATCCAGGTACAAACCGGTGGGTGGTTTACCGCTGATCTCTTTAAAACCAGCCGGGTTGGCGCTGCGAATGCGTTTTTTCTCCAGCTCTATGGCCTCTGAGAGTTGGTCCAGATTTTCAAACCCGTTACCCCGTAGTACGCGTTCCCCGACATCGTCGAGTATTAATTGAGCAAAACGTTGCGGGTTTTCTTGAATCAGATTCTCTAATGGCTTACGCAGTTGCGGATGATACATATCCAACACTTTGGCATAAGCCTTAGTAGGGAGCTTATCGGCAAAGGCGTGCGCGAATCGTTCGTCCAGGATATTACGCAGACGTTGGTATACCAATACAGCCTCTTGCCCGGGTCGGCTTAACAACACTGAGCTACGTGCCGCCGCCTCCGGGAAGTGATCAGCAAACTGCCTAAGCCATTCGGCGAACAATAACCGGTCGCCATTGGATAATTCCTGTAACTCCGTCACCATTTGTGCTAACACACGTCGCTCTTGTGTGGTGGAACGAGCCAGTTCGGGGGCTGACAAAAAGCGATAAGCGGCTTCACTACCGCGCTGGGTGATTTCATCCATTGCCGCGTAGGCTGCACGACGATAAGCCATACGATTGGGTAAGTCATTGAGAGCGGCGCGCGTAAACTCCTGGGTACCAAAACGCTGGGCTATCTCGGCAAGTACATCATCAGTAAATTCTGACGCGTCAATGTTATTGTGCGCCATCAGCTTACGAATGTCTTTGATTAATGATTGCTGGACCGCCGCGCTGGGTACTACTTGTTGCGCTCCGACCAAGGGTGGGCGCACAAATTCAACTGCTTTTTTACGTAAGTTTTGGTAGATCAGGCCACCGGTATGGCGCGCTTGTTCGACACTGTGAGTGGCCCATTGTGCGGTGTCTTGTATTAGGGTGCCGCGTCTGGCGTACAGGGCCACCGGGTCGCCGACAAATGCCTTATTCAATAGTGTTGAGGTATGGCTGAGCGATTCTAAGGAGTTGCCGGCATGTTTGATGGCGCTAATGCTGCTAGCCACACCTAAGGCATTCAAGGCGGTATCAAACGCTGTCCAGCCATATTTAGTATAGCGTTGGTCTTCCAGTAGTTTGTATTGTTGATAGCCTAATAAGGCTTGTGAGGTGCGCGCGAACTCCAGGTCTTGGTGATATTTACTGAGGTCGCTGTAACTCAGATAAGCGGCGTAACCAACGTCAACGGTTTCCACGGTTGCGATAATGGCCGACCAAAGCCCACCCATGCTAAAAGCTGTTTCGGCAGCCAAGGTTGCTGTGGCACCTGAGGCCGCGGCGCCACCCGTACCGGCCAAATATGCGACCCCCGCTGCGCCCCATGAGCTGGCGGTACCGATGGCGGCTGGAATTAAGCCGATGGCGGCTATTTCGCTAGCCAGCATATAGTTATCGGCGGTGTTTAGCTCACGCTCAGTGGCTTGATTTTCGGATAACCAGTAAAGGCCACGCACCCAGGCGCGTGCGATGCTGTCAGCTTGATAGCGTTCTCCTGGCTGCTTTTGGTGAAACAATTTTTTAAAGGTTTGAGGTGCCACCGCGCGGTAATACTTTTGAGTGAGCTCAATTAGCGCATTTTTATCGCAGCGCTGTGCTTGCATCACTAGGGCAATGTTGGCGTCTATGTCCTCAATTTGTTGGCGTAGGGCCTGACCAGCCAAACCGCCAAGCTCTCTTTTTAAGCCTAACCCCACTATACTCAAGTCTTCGGCCCAATCGGGGTAATCATTGTAATAGGCGTTGAAGAAATCCACTTCCTCTCCGCCGAGCAAAGTAACCCGCTGACGCATTAGCGAAGGTATTGCCTGGTCTCCAGGTTCATAATTACCCAAGCGCGAATAAGGTTCCATTAGGTCGTAAAATCCGGCTGGGTTTTTTAAAGCACGCTTCATTTCTGCGCGTTGGCGATCCATCATGGCCAAATAAGTATCGCGTAACAACAGCATCGCAGCATGGTCGCCCATCAACAGTGCGGTAGACCGGGATATATTTTCGCCCTGAAAAATATTATTGATGATGTAATGAGTATATTCATCAACTTGCAATGATGAACCCGCGTAGGGATCGTCAATGGTGCTGTTGCGCGGCTGATTGGAATCCATCTCCGGATAACAATTGCGCACTACTTCATAAGCACTGTTCCATGTGGTAAACAACTTGCGGCTTTGACCTTGAACCTCGAAGAAATCATCAAGCGGAGCGCTGGTGACTTCGGCACTGATAATCGGGCTGGTGGTTTTTAACAGCCAGTGGCGTTTTGATAGCGAGTCATGAGTATGGTGTATCCCAACACTGATGCGATCTTGCTCGTTGAGCATTGCATCGGCAAAGTCAATGTCGACCTTTAGATCGGATGGCTGATCAGTTTGTTTGCCGTGATTTTTCACGGGCAACACGAACGGGCCAGCCACATAGCGCGTGGGCTCCGCCTCGTCTTTAACCGCTTTAAGCTCTCGTCCTCCGTTAAAGGTCAGCATCTGATCACCAACGCCGATGATCAGTGGAATACTGGGGTAAGGCAATTCCACTTTGCTGTTGAGAACGATATAAAGCTCATCTTGCGCAAAAATTGTGGAGGTCGGTTCGAAAACATCCCGTTGTGCTTCGTCTTGTCGTTTTACCCACGCTGCAAAGGCTTTTTGATGATCTTCGTCGCTTTGCTCAGGCTTGCGTTGCGGTACGGGCTCGTCGAGCGGATCCAATGACGACGCATCGACCAACTTGCGTGCAAACTGCATGTCGGCAAAATAGTCGTCAAAGGTGAGCATCCACGCAATTTCCAGCGTGTTCACTGCGTCTTTTAGCGTGAAGTGAGTCAAACCAGGAAGCGAATCGTTTTCCATTCTGGCGGTCACAAGAATGGTGTCGAGCTCGCCTCGGTCGATGCCGCGTTTGATTCGTTCAAAATCACCTTCAGACAATTGCGTTTGTAAAGCCGGCATCGCCTGCTTGAGCTGTTGTGCATCGGGCTTTTCAGCCTCATAACGAAAACTGTTGTCGCTGGGTGCATGCACAATGGGTTGCATGTCAATTTTCTCGTACCGAGGGTCAGGCAAATCACGGCCTATAACCAAAATGCTACGCACCTTTGCTCCGCCATTGCTAGGGTGAGTTTTGTCGTTAACGATATGATTCAGGGGCACCACCAATTCCACCACGGGGTCAGGGCGCTGCCATGTTTCGAAACCGAAGGCTTCAAATTTACCGCCTTTTTTAAAGTCAACATAGTAAACACGGCCATTGCCATCTTTCTCGCGTCCATCCCAATTGTTGGCGCGAAAATGCCAGCGCCCACTTAAAAACCCAGTTTGTTGGCGCAGTTCAACATGCACGACATCTTGCTCGCCTTCCTCATCACCGCGCTCGAACGTGAAGTCTTTTTGCTTACCATCAATCTCAATCTGTACCTTGGCCTCGTTAAATTCTCGCTCCGCTTGCTTACCTTCTTTATGGCCTGAAGAGTTGCCCGACAGCCCTCGACCGATCGGCAAAGCCTTACCCCAGCGAGCCCCGGGCCAATCACCGGTCAGATCAAACGACACACGATTGCCACTGCGCTTAATACCGTCGAAGAACAAACTGTATTCTCTGGCAAATCGCTCGCCACGACTGAGCTGGTAACGTTCGTGTTCGCGCTTAGGCAGCTGCAAAATAACACGGCCTTGTGTTTCGTTTTCATCGATAAACGCGTGGCCATGAACCACGCCTAAGGCGCGGTCAAAATAGCGGATATTCCAACGGCCTTTTAAGGTTTCGGTGTTGGCAACTGTTGAGTTTTCTTTCTCTTTTGATGACGAATCATCATCACCATCACGATTCATCCAGGTGACGGTTCCAGCAACAACCAACAGTGCGCTGATAGCAGCTACAGCTTTGTTTTTCAGGGTAGACGGTAAAAATGATGGCATGCTTACTCCTGTCTTATTCTTGCTCAGCGGAGGCACCGATATAGTGAGCGCGTTCACTTCGATACAAGGTGGGGTCGTCTTCAGTGCGTATTAGCCAAACTTTTTCGGCTTGTTCACCTGACACGTTAATATTCGCAGAGATGCGTTCAACGGGAGGCACCTCATCGAATTTTGCTTCGATAAAAAATGGGTAGCCTATGTAATGATCGTCCAGTTCTTCGTATTCCAAGGGGTCAAAATCCAGTGAGCCATAACGCTCTTTTAACCACTCTTGCTCATCGTCAACTTCATGCTCGCCATCCAGACGCACTAAACGAATTTCATAATCGGGCAATGGCTCTGTATAGCAGGCTTCATCGGGCAATAGCCAGGCTTGCAGCGGCGTAACTAGGTCTTGCCAGGAAATTGGCGTAGGTAAATAGTCTTCCGGCCATCGGGAGGGCGGCTCAGCTGGGAGAGCTATGCCTGTGTTCGCGCGTAGGCCAATCCAGACTTCTAAGTTCTTTTCAGGGTAATTTAAAAACGGTTCTGATTCGTCTAGAACGTAGTCTTGACCTAACACCGCTCGATACACTCTATAGTCGGAGTTAGCTACATGATAGGGTTCTACGTCGCCCACGTAAAAGTTCGAGTTTGAATATCGGTCGACAATCGATACCCCAGAAGTATATCCTCGCCTGCCTTGCAAATAGGTTTTAACTGACCCTGGTAACTGCAAGCGTGCACTGAAAGAACCGATTACCGTATCGCTACGACTAAGTACTTCCGGGACCTGAATCTGGTTTGCTGATGCACGAGCCAAACCTGGGAAGCGCCGTGCTTCGACCTCAAATACGAAACGATGTAGACGCTCCGCGTCAATAAATTTATTCGCCGGACTCATTGGAGCCTCGTCTACCGAACGCCGATACACATCAATGGCATAGCGGCCTGGCACATCGGGCGGGTTTAACGTAAGTTGCCCATTGCTTTGGTAGTCAATTCGCGGCGTGCTTCGGTCATAGCGGGCGTGTACTGAGTTGTTAATTGTTCCTGCGGATAGCTTGTTGTCGTCATAACTGACAAACGAATCCTGAAGCTGATTCAATGCGTTGGCGAACGTATTGCCTGTTTGGCCCCTGGGGCGTTCTTTACCAGTTTGTATCTTTTGTATGGTGATACTTTCTTCTTCTATGAAGGCACAATTGGCGTGATATTGCCCCAGTCGACTTAACTTTAGATACAAATCGCTGTGAGCCAACTCAGTTGCCACATCGTCGCTGTAGGCTTTATGACCTTTATTATGGGTGAGCATCAGTTTGACTAGCTCGCCAATATGATAAGGCCCTGCTTTATCTGCTGTAATAGATAATAGGCCCGAGGCTAAGGGTTGGGCTTCGCCGTGCTTGTGACTATCGTCGATCGACTTTTTGCTTAGGTAAAAGCGCAGGCTTTGTAAGAGTAGCTGGCCATTCTGTGGGTTATCTCTACCGCCGAAATAAAATCGCGCTTCGTACAAACCGGGTTTAAGCGGGTAGCCGCCCGTTTTGGTGGACCGCAGTAAAGATCGTCCACGCCATTGAGCAGCACGGGACGCGGAAAGGACTTCACGCAGCTCACCATGCTCGCCGACACGATAAATTTCCACCGAGCCTTGATTAAGGTAAAAATCACTTAAGGAGTCTTGAATTAACAGTGATGGAAGTTCGTCGTATACCGGCACGCCTTGATCATCATGCTCGTCTTCGTCTAATTGCGGTTCAAGTTTCATCGCGGTGATGGATTCGCGCTCTGGCCCAATAATCTGAAAGCCGCCTTTGACTTCACCAATAATGGTATCGCGAATCTTTAACAACACATGGTAATGCCCCATTGGTAGAAAACCATGGTTACTTTTGATGACATTCGCTTGGTTACGGTAATTCTCGTGTTTAACAACGTACTGAAAGCCTTCCAATTCAGGGGAAAGAACCGTATTGGAAGTGCTGTAAGCTAATTGAGGTAGTTGAGTGGCACCACCCGGTACTTCCCGTGGTGCGAACCAGACCTCGATAGACGGGCTCTCTCTGAAGCGGCCGTTGTTATCTGGAAAAAGCCAGTGCTCGTCTTTTAAAAAGCTAAGGTCATCACTGACGGTAAAGGTAATGGATTCGCCAATTTGATACACCGACTTATCGCTGCGTATCAGATCTGCTGGCGGAACCAATTCACGTTTAATAAAGAAATGCTTGTCGTTGGTAAAACCTAGGTGGCGATAAAAATCTCGACTAAACGGAATCTTTGATACCGGTAAGCTGAACTCACCATTCCCGGGTGCCGAGACTGGCTTTGCGAACTCTCTCAGTACCTCATTAATATATGGTTTGCGATCAAAGGACCAAGAATCTCCTACTACCCCGACGAGACCCTGAGTATTGCTGAGTTGGTCCACATCAATTTCATTGCCTAAGCCTTGAACCACCTGATATTCCAACTTAATGATGTCGTCAATTTCGTAGTGTGTTTTATCCTGCTGAACACGATACAACCATGTGGGTTTTACAAACTGAGCAGCGGCATCACCGCCGATAAGTGAACAGGCTAAGCTAAGATATATAAGAATTCGAAGGCTGTGTGGCATGGTAAATTGATATGTGTTTTTTGCTAAGAACGTTTTTGGCTGTAGTTATACGCCAACATGGCTTATTCCTGACTAAGGGTATCGATAACAACTAGTGGGTCTTCAGGTAACACCGGCAATAACACACTCCCCTCTTCTTGATTAACAATGTCCACTCGCCCATCGAGCAAAAATAGGTAAGGCGATGCTCCTTCGTGTTCGACTTTGATACCAATATGATCCTCTACCCAGTCAATACGCACAAAGGTGGTAGCGTCGATCTCCATCGAATGAGTGATTTCCATGGTTTGTGACGCTTCGAGCGTTTGTAGCATAACCGGCGAGCGTGTCCAGACTTCAATATCTGCCAATCTGAGCGCTTCCATGGCGTGCTGATAAATAGCACGTTCTGACTCGCTTAATCGTTCTATGTGTTCAGTCGACCGCGCCATATCATAAAGCTGCGCCGCCCAGGAAACCAAGTGCGCGGAGGCGGTCGATGCTGATGCCACTGAAGTGCAAAACACAGTAACCGGCATTAAAAAAAGAAAAAACCTTATAAATCTCATCAAACCATCCCAGTGTTAACTTACGCGTGTTTGCGCATTTAAAGCGCTTCAGAGATATTCTTGCCCTAAACAAAAAATAGCACTGACCGTAATATCAGATACGGTCAGTGCTAAGGTGACATTACTTTTTAATGCTTCTAATCGAAATATGATCTATAGTCACGGTGCTATCCCCTCCAGCTTTTTCGGTTTTGTTTAAACCTCGGTAAAGGCTAAACAACATGGATAGGTTTTTGGGACCACGTAATTGTGTCACTGGGTCCGTGATACGCACTACCGGATCGCCTTTGCCGCTAACAAAATTTAAACTCGTGGTGTAGTCGCGACCTCGCTTACTCCAGGTCATTGTTAATACCTGATCATTGAGAACGTGTTTCTTGGCTTTGTCCAACCCAGAGAAAGTCAGACTCTCAAGGCCAGTCATGACTTGGATACCCTGAGAAACAGGTGCCTTATTCGGGCTTTGACGAATAGAGAATACGGCTGGGCGCACATCGCCTCGACCTACGCCAGTGGCAAAGAAACCGTATATCGAATTAGGACTAATGATATCACCCAAATACAATGCTTCTTGTGGCGCATCCTGATGGTCGATATTAAAGGCGATTTCCACATCCCAGTCGCCACTGGGCAGTGGTTGATTTAGGTCAAATCGATTACTCGCTGTTTCATCGCCAAAGGGGAGCACCTCGGCAGAAATAATGGTGAGTTGACCGTTCTCAACAATATAAGAATTGAGATCTTCATTGTAGACCGTCCAGTGTTCGGCTAAGCGATCTCCGTCAAAGTCATCGCGAAATACTTCTATTGGTCCGGTTGGTTTTTCCTCCGCCTGAGAGACCTTAACCACTTGTGCCATGGCGTCCTTAAACCCTTTGGTGTCAGATGCATTGAAATATTGACCATTGCCATTTTTGGCGATGCATTGTAGTTGCGCACGTGCAGCATCATCTACGTCAAAGCCAACCACATGAACTTTCATATCGATGCCACTCTCCTGAGCTCGCTTAGCAATGGCGCAGGGGTCACTTTCGCAAGTTTCGATACCGTCAGAGATCAACACCAAGGATTTACGTATGTCGCTAGGTTCAGATTTCTCCAGCGCCGACAGCGCTTGTGCCAAAGAGGTGCCAATAGGCGTTTTACCAAGGGGGGTAATCGTGTCGATGCTTGCTTTGATCTGTTCTCGCGGAGCGCCAATCGTATTCAGAACGGTGACATCACTGCAACTTGATTTCGACTGCGTTCCATAGGTCATCAAGCCTAATCGTGCTTCTGAGGGTACGTCGTCCATCAGGCTTTGCATGGTTTCTTTGGCAGTTTGTATTTTGCTGACGCCGTCAATTTGGCCCCACATGGAACCGGACCCATCCAGTACAAAAAGGATATCTGAAGGCGTTGCGGAAGCAGGCACACTCGCCATAGCTAGAGAGGCTGCGAGGGCAGCAGAGCGAAGAAGTTTCATATGTAAGAATAACCCAATGTTGTTTTGGGTAATCTTAGAGATGAACTTAGAGTGATGATATCCCCAATTGGGGACACCGTGTTCAAAAACCACTGCAAATTCTATGAAGTGGCGACCATCACCCTTTTCGCGTTTTGTGGATTGTTTGCATTAATAATGCCGGATGGTTCGCTCGCCGCACAAGCTTCAAAAATCCATGGCCATTCTGTAAACAGCAGATAGTGTCCAAGTTCGGTAAAAGAATGATAATGGCCATCTGCGATAGCGGCGCTCAGCTTGCGCCCCCCTTCGGGCGCCGATACGGTGTCGAGCTCTCCTTGAAGTATATGAACAGACGCAGTGATTTTTTTGATATCAAAATCCCAACCGTGCGTACTCAGGAAATTCTCTTGCACTATGCCATCCGTGCCGAGCGCAGAGCGCAACGCCAACACCTCGGGAATCCGTTTTTGTATGGTAGGGCTGGACAGCACAGAGATATCAGCTTCGCAGTTAGAGCGCACAATATGCCGCTCTAAGTACTTTTTGGTGTTCTGCATCACAGAGCGCATCAAATAAGGCACAATGGCCTTCAGCAACGAGGGTGCCCTGCGTCCTATAACGCCACCGATAATGTAAAAAACATCCATCTCACGCCAGTTCGGCGGCTCATGCCGTGGGTAGCTAGGGGCGCAGAGCAATATATTGTCGACACTGTGTGGATGAGTGGCCGCAAATCCTAATGCAAAGCACGTACCAAACCCTTGAGCAAGTAAGGTAGCTGTTGGTTTCTCTAAATGATCCAGCAGTTGTTTCAAGTCATCCCCAAACTCAGATACTCCGGACAGTTTACGGTAGCTGCTATTAAACGTCCCCGGTCTACAAGGTACAACGATTCGTAATCCGAGGTCATCGAGATAAGGCAGATAAAGGTGTGGAGTGCCGAGTAAATCCAATGCAACGCCGGTTAACGCATCAAAATGCATGACCAGTTTGCCGTCCTTTGGCCCCAAATCGAAGTATTCTAAATTATGCCCATTTCTAAGGCGAAGGTTCTTTCTAACTGGGTTTTTATCACCGCCACCAGTCTTACTTCGGTTGATTAAGGAAAGCGGATTACGCTCTATCATCAACATCAGCGATGGCTGATCTGAACAACCGGTTTTTAAGTAAATTCTCTTTAAGTAAGTGCGCGCGCTTTCATAGGTGATACCGCATTGAGACCCTGCATCGCGCAGATTACGGCTCTGGTAAAGTGCCCATAACAGATCAGCCTCAGACGCAGACAAATAATGAACCTTACAAAAATCCTGGAAACTTTTTGATGACAACGATGGCAATGACACAGCGAGGGTCGCGGCATTCGGTGGTAAGGTGGCGTCGCTAATGGCTGAAGCATCAATCAAGGCTACGTTCAAACTCTCAATTTTAGCCAGCTCGGGCAGTTTCTTTCTCGATGAGTCAAGCGACAGTTGCACGTACGAGTTTAGATCGCTAAGTTGCTGGCGGCCTAAGCCAGAATCATTGGCTGACCGATTCGAGTAAATTTTCTTACCCGAGTGATCGTAAACACAGATCCCAACCGCAAGACTGTCTAGTACACCGGTTAGAGTGGAGTTTTTTTCCTGTAAATCGACGACATTTTCGCTCAACCGCATGGCGCGTTCAAAGTGCAGCACCAAATCAGCGTAATTTTTTGGCACGTCTGAGAAGCTATTTTGCCCCAAATATTCAATGTGCTCCATGAGTTCCGAAATCATCTCCGGCCAGAGGGAGTTATCAATCACGGCATCATAGAGCATATGAATCAGCTCGGATTCACTTGGGCGTTGAGCTGAGGCCGGATTTATTTTCAAATACTTGGTCATTGATTCTATAGTAACTAATATGCGTCATCGAGCGAAGCACAATCCAATCTATGATTGACTTCTAGCACGAGGCGATCAACCACAATCGGTCTACGTATAATTAGATACGCGTTAATTAATATCAGTAGCGTTAGAAGATCAGAATACCCGGATTCCATTTTACATTTTACGCATCACACTAATCATTGCGTCAACCAGGCGGGTGAACTTGGAATGAATCTGACACAGGTGGTTCAGCCAGCTTTTATCGGGCGGCAGCCTCATTAAGATTGATTTGAAAAGACACTCATTTATCATTCACCACAGGCATCCTTAGCGCTTTTCTAACACCATAGTTTGGCCAGTTCTGTTCATATTCAAACGACTCAAAAACGTCATCCCCAGCAACGGTATTTCTGGAAACGCGCCCTCAATAACCCCAGCTCGGATATCACTCAACTCCACACCGCCCAAACTAATTGTATCAACATTGATAATATACATAGGCGCTGTTCCTGAAGCGGTTGATGCAAAGCCTTTTTCTCCGCTCAGGTAATCTAAGCCCAGTCTCGAAGCATGACGACTGTTGAACACAACCAAATTAGCACCGGTATCAACCAGAAATCGAATCGAACGACCGTTGACCTGCCCTGTAGATTCAAAGAAACCAACATCGTTTTCGTAGAGAACCACTGAGGTGGCTTTTCTGGTTGGTGCGGTACCAAGTGCGGTACCCAGTACGGCGGTACTATTAAGCGTTAACGTTTTGCGCACACCATCGATTTCAACAACGGCTTCACTGGTGTTTGAACTGATTACCTTAACGCCCAAATAGCTCGATCCGGCTCGCACAATCTTGGCCTTCTTTCCGTCCACCGACAGCATTGCACGATCTTTGAACAACGCGATCGCCGAAACGGTTTTGGCTTCGACGTGAGACACCGTAATCACGCTAGCAAACAACGCAATAATAAATATTCGCAAAACCCTACTCCTATTTGATGTATTTAGCACGCAATATGCATCACTCAAACGCTGCTCTGATGGCTTGTTCAAGAGTATTTACCGCAATAATTTCGAGCTTACTCGATTTTACTCCCGATTGATTGCCTTTCGGCATTATTAGCCGGCTAAACCCAAGTTTTTCTACCTCTTTTATCCTGTCCAGCCCCCGCTGCACAGGTCGTATTTCACCGGTAAGCCCGACCTCACCGAATACGGCCAAACCGCTGTCGAGACGATGGTTTTTAAAGCTCGACAACACCGATAAAACAATGGCCAAATCTGCCGCCGGCTCGTGTACTTTAACACCCCCGATCACATTGACGAACACATCTTGGTCATATAAAGAAAACCCTGCATGGCGATTAACCACCGCCAGCAGCATTGCCAAACGTTGATTATCCAAACCAACCGTCACTCGACGAGGGTTGGCGAGCGAGCTTTGGTCCACTAACGATTGAACTTCAACCAATAACGGTCGCGTGCCTTCCTGCGATACTAATACTACGCTACCCGTGGCGTCCTCTTGAGTGCGTTTAATGAACATTGCCGACGGGTTGGCAACCTCTTTTAAACCGGTATCGGTCATCGCGAAAACGCCAATTTCATTGACCGCGCCAAAACGATTCTTAATCGCTCGAATCAATCGAAAGGTGCTATTTTGTTCGCCTTCAAAATACAATACAGAGTCGACCATATGCTCCAACACACGAGGGCCAGCAAGCGCGCCTTCTTTCGTTACGTGCCCTACTAAAATAATGATCGTTTTGGTTTGCTTTCCAAATCGAACCAGACGACTGGCAGTCTCACGCACCTGGGCGACACTTCCGGGAGCGGACTGAAGCGTGTCGGTATAGAGTGTTTGTATTGAGTCCATAACCAACACATCAGGTTTATGGCTGATCGCTATATCGAGAATACTCTCTAATTGGTTATCCGCAAGTAAACTCAGGTCCGCATCTTGCACGCCTAGTCGCTGTGCGCGTAACGCAACTTGTTCTGCGGACTCTTCGCCAGTCACATACAAGGTGTTCTTACTTTGGCTCAACAAAGCCAGACTTTGAAGAATTAGGGTAGATTTACCAATACCAGGGTCGCCACCTAATAATATCACTGAGCCCGGTACTAATCCGCCGCCGAGGACCCGATCTAACTCTGTTAAACCTGTACCAAATCGAGGGGTTCCTTTTACGCTTACGTGCTGTAGTTTCTGCACATCGGCTTTCGGAGCAAAGCCTTCGAAACGAGCGGCTTTCGGGTTTGCCGAAGTTGCCACAGGCCGCGTTGGTGCTAATTCTTCTTGTAAGGTGTTCCAATCACCGCAGTCTTGGCATTGACCGGTCCATTTGGGAAACTGGGCACCGCATTCGGAGCAAGAATACACTGTTTTCGCTTTTGCCATAATTTAATTTCCTAATGCTAAATCCATTTAAATAACCACTCGTTCCACTCGTGGGGTAATTCCGCTAACCAATTCATACGCTATTGTGCTCGACCTCTCAGCGATCTCCTCTATCGGATTATCCTCACCCCATAGAATCGCTTCGTCGCCGACATTGGCTTGAAGCTCACCGAGATCTACCGTGATTAAATCCATCGACACTCTGCCAATCAATGGTACAAACACGCCATTAATAAGCACCGGTGTGCCGCTGGGTGCATGCCTCGGATAACCATCAGCATAGCCACATGAAATGACGCCGATGCGTGAATCTGAATCCAATGTATAACTTGCGCCATACCCTATTGTGCTGCCGACTGGTAAGCGCTTTACCGATATCAACTCACTTTTAAACGACATCGCAGGACGTAAGTTTAAGCTGTGCGCGGAGGTGCCTATCTGGGGAGAAATCCCATATAAAATGATTCCAGGTCGAACGATGTCTTGTGCGTGATCAGAGAATGCAACCGTGCCAGCTGAATTCATGATGCTTACCTGGTGGAAATCATAGTCCTTTGTAAACCGCGAAAACTCCTTGATCTGACGCTGATTGCTCGGGTGATCTGGTTTATCGGCATTCGCTAAATGTGTCATAGCGCTCACTGAATTAATACCTGGCTGGCAAATCAAACGGGGTGCAAAAAGGTGCGCGTCTTCGATACTTAAACCGAGCCGCCCCATACCCGTATCCACCTTTAGCCATAGATCTAAACATGCATCGGGATGTATTTTAGCGAGCTCGGACAGCTGATCCAGATCATAGATTACGGGGCGAATGCGTCGTGTCGACATTTGGTTCAAGTGATTGGCGGTAAAGGTCGACGACAGCAGTGTAACTGTCTTTTGAATCCCGTTATCTCGCAAACGCTCGACATCGTCCAAACTTGTGACTGCAAATTCGTCCGCGTCTTCGAACACCTGTGCCGCTATGTCCATCGAATGTCCATAGCCGTTTGCCTTAATGACTGCCATGACCTTGGCGTTGGGCGCAAGTTCTCTTACTCGCTGCAAATTATGCTTCATGGCCGAACGGTCAATAACCACGTGCGTGGCACGATTATTCTCTCGCTGATAAGTCACAGGTAGATATACAATTGGCCAGGCTACTCTTGATCAAAGCGCGGGCCAGCGTAATTCTCAAATCGGGTAAATTCCCCTAACCAGGCTAATCGCACAGTACCAATCGGGCCGTTTCGTTGCTTGCCGATAATAATTTCCGCAATACCTTTCTGGTCTGTATCAGGTTCGTAAACTTCATGACGATAAATAAACATAATGATGTCGGCATCTTGTTCAATTGCGCCGGATTCACGCAGGTCGGACATGACGGGTCGTTTATTCGGTCGCTGCTCCAAACTGCGATTTAGCTGAGATAGTACGATAACCGGGCATTCCAGCTCTTTGGCCAAGCCCTTCAACGCGCGCGTAATATTAGAAATTTCAGTGGTCCGATTATCGTTACCCGATTGGCCATCGTTGCCACGCATCAATTGCAGATAATCGAGCATGATCAAGCCCATGCCTTCAGGGTGTTCCGCGGCCAAACGCCGAGCACGAGTACGCACCTCTAAGGGTGACAAGGCCGGTGTATCATCAATGTAAATACTCTTGTCTTGCAAAATACCAACGGCCGAGGTGAGCTTTGGCCAATCGTCGCTGTCAAGCTGACCGGTGCGCAGCTTGCCAGCGTTCACTCGACTTAACGAGGCCAGCATTCTCGCGGCCAACGCGGTGCCAGGCATTTCCATACTGAACACGGCAACCGGTTTGTTTTCTTTAATCGCTGCGTTCTCCACGAGATTCATCGAAAACGATGTTTTTCCCATTGAAGGACGCCCAGCAACAATAATCAAGTCACCCGCTTGTAAGCCACTGGTCTGTTTATCGAGATCAGTAAAGCCGGTCGAAGTGCCCGTGACGTCGGCTTTGTTATTAAACATTTCTTCGATTTTGTCGACCGCTTCGGCCAGCAATCCATCGATCTTACGAAAACCCGCTTTGGCTTGATTATTATTCTTAGCGATTTCAAAAATGATCGACTCAGCGAAGTCCAATACCTCTTCGGGGGTCCGTCCTTCAGGCTGATATGACTTTTGAATAATGTCATTCGCACTTTCAATCAAGCGGCGAAGAATAGCGCGGTCACGTACAATCTTCGCATACGACTTCACATTACCTGCGTTCGGCGTGTTCTTAGCCAGCGAACCGAGATAGGCTAATCCCCCGATTTTGTCCAGTTCGCCCTGATGCGTGAGTGATTCAGACACAGTGACGACATCAGCCGCATCGCCTTTTTCATCTAAGCGAATGATTTCGTTATAAATAACTTGGTGATCATTGCGATAAAAATCACGCGCTTCGAGCTCAGAACTTATGTCGTCGATAAAACGATTGTCCAGCATCATAGAGCCAAGAATAGACTGCTCTGCCTCAATCGCCTGTGGCGGCAATCGCAGTAAGTCTTCTTCAGGTGTTGAATGCTCGGCCATGATCGAAAAAATGTGGTGTTTTAGCGGTCGATAACTGTAGCATATTCCGCGACCATTTGGAGAGCGCGTAAGACAACTTAAGTGAGGATTTAATGAGTTTTTTGTGGTTCGTTATGACAGGCCATGCAGATGCAAACAAGGAGATCTCTGTCCTAAAATTTGCGCTCGTAATTCTAGGACACCGTCCATCCCTGTCCACCCTGAAATTTACTCCTGCAATTCCAGAATACCGCCCAACCCTGGGCATAAAAAAGCGAGGCTTCTGCCCCGCTTTTTAATACATCAAAGAAATAGCTTAGTTATTCTGCTATCACTTTAACATTAACGCTGAAGCTTACTTCCGCGTGGACTGACACAGCGACTTCATAGTCACCAACCGTTTTGATTGGGCCTTCAGGAAGCTGAATTTCAGATTTATTGATTTCCAAACCTTTTGCTGCGAATGCTTCAGAGATCTCGATCACGCCAACAGAACCGAAAAGCTTGCCTTCATCACTAGCACGGCTAGCAATTTCAACAGACTGATCTGCCAACTCTTTAGAACGAGCTTGAGCCGCTTGAAGCTTATCAGCCGAGGCTTTTTCAAGCTCTTGACGACGCTCTTCAAATATCGCGATATTAGCTTCAGTCGCAACCGTCGCTAAACCTTGAGGAACAAGATAGTTACGCGCATAGCCAGGTTTAACATTTACCAAATCACCCAGATTACCTAGGTTAACGATTTTTTCTAATAGGATTACTTGCATGATGTTCTCCTATTTATGACCGTCAGTGTATGGAAGCAAAGCAAGGTAACGTGCATTCTTAATCGCAGACGCAAGTTGACGTTGAAAACGTGCAGCAGTGCCAGTGTTACGACTTGGAATGATCTTGCCCGACTCAGATACAAACGATTTCAAAGTCGCTAGATCCTTATAATCGATATGAGTTGCGCCTTCTGCCGTAAAACGACAAAAGCGACGACGCATCTGACGAAAACCGCCGCGTCTTTTTTTAGGTGCATTGCGTTTCATTACTCAGCCTCCTCAGTAGTTGTTTCTTCTTCGGCAACTTCTTCCGCAGCCGCGTTTGCTTCGGCAGCGGCCTTGGCGGCTTTTTCCTCAGCGGCCTTTGCTTCGGCTTCCGCTTCAGCCGCTCGAGCTGCGTCTCGCTCTTCGTCACGTTGACGTTCAGCTTCAACTTCTTTCATCATGATTGAAGGTTCGGTCTCAGGACCTTTCATTTTCAATACTAGATTACGGATGATCGCGTCGTTAAAACGGAATAGATTCTCAATTTCGTCCAACGTTTCCTGGCTAACTTCAACATTCATCATGATGTAGTGAGCTTTGTGGATTTTATTGATTGGATAAGCTAACTGGCGGCGACCCCAGTCTTCGTAACGATGAACGGTTCCACCGCCCTGCTCGATAACGCCTTTATAACGATCGGCCATTGCGGTGACCTGCTCGCTTTGATCTGGATGTACCAGATAAACAATTTCGTAATGTCTCATTGAGAGCTCCTCACGGTTAAAAAGTTTCCAACCAATTGAATGACAAATACTGATTTTTTGAGAAATCAGCCTTGTGCCTTTAAGTCGAATGTTGTTTTCGACGTATATTTCAAAGGAAGTGAAACAAGGAGTTCGGCTACCGGAAAGTAACGTTAAAACACGCTAAAACCCTTATGCAGCCTTGGTTTACGCCGAAATACCAATACTGGAAATTACGGCGAAGCGCGATTCTATAGCAAAGCCATTGAAAACTAAAGGGTAAGACCAGTAAAAACATCGTAAAATAGCCTTAATACAACCCCATAGATAAGCCGTTCAGACCTGCTCAAGATGAAATACAAACTCGCCAGCCATGTCTCACTTACCGAAGTTGATGATGAAGCCGTGTTGCTAGACTTGAATTCGGGCGCTTATTACGGACTCAATCATGTTGGGGCTCTGTTAATGTCGCATCTGCAAGAGCAAAAAAGCCTTGAATTCGCCAATGCGGCAATCGCGGAACACTATCAAACCCCGCATGCTACAGTGAGCCAGGACATTAAAGTGCTAATCGAGCAATTGCTGGAACTAAAACTCATTATCGAGATTTGAATAGTCACGTTTTAATTGTTGTTTATCACCTGAAAACAGACCACTAAGCTGATTCAAAATAACCATGTCAACACCGCATTCTCCAGAGACTGATCTAACATACCTCGCGAGTCTGCTGATTGATAAGTCCGTACCTAGCGATATTTCAGACAGTGAGCTGAAGCAAAAACTGAGCTATCACGGCGTCACGCTTCTGGCCGCCGAGAGCGAATCATTACCCGCTTCATTAGATCCTTACATCACGCAGCTTAAAGCAAGCATGGCCGCCAATGAAGCGCTAAAGCAACGAGAATTATCAACACTGTTTAATGCGCTCGATAATTCTGACCTGAAATCGGTTTTATTCAAAGGCAGCGCTCTGGCATACAGTATTTACCCAAAACCCTGGTTGCGACCACGCAGCGATAGTGACGTCTTTATTCAGCCCTCAGACCGCAAGAAATTTGAACTTGTTTTAGCGCAACACGGATATCAAAAACACTTTGCCATTCAAGGCAACTACGTTTCGTATCAAGATACCTACTCTAAAGCTTTAGCAGGAGAGAGTTCTCTAAATATCGATCTGCATTGGCGCATTAATAATCGCCAAATGTTCAGACAAACATTTTCGGTCGAAGAACTGATTAATCGTGGTAACACGCTAGAACAATTCGAACAGGCTACTCTAAATGCGCCAATCAACATACCAGGTAATATCGATAGCTTGTTGATCGCTAGCCTGCATCGTGCGGGCCATCATAATAAAGAAGAGAGGCTGGCATGGATCTACGATATACATTTATTGGCAAGCAGTCTGAACAACGAGCAATGGCAGGATTTATGCAATAGAGCAATTGCAAAGAAAATCGCGGCCATTACCCTCAATGCACTTGAAACTGCTCAGCGCTATTTCAACACCCACGTGAACGAGGGCGTACTTGCGCAATTAGCGTCCCGCACAAAATCACATGAGCCAAGCGCGATCTTCCTAAATCGAAAATTATCCGAGCGCCATTATTTCTGGGCTGATATTAAATCCATGCCAGATTTTGGTTCAAAACTGAGTTTTCTACGTGAAAGTGTCATACCGCCACCGGCGTACGTACGTCGTCAAATGAATACCCCTTATGCCAGCATCGCCTATGTTAAACGCTTTATTAGAGGCATACGACGAATTGGTTGAGTCTCAGTATTAGGTGTTCAACATCGTCTCTTGTTTTATCTGTCGAATTTCTTTAAATAATCAACAATCTTATTTTGAAGTTCACTTAACTGGCGAAATTCTCGCGGGTAACTGATTTCCACAACCGGCACCAACGTAGACACCTTTTTAGCGAAGCCTGCGTGTTCACGTAAGGTGTTCGTGTCAAATAACTTAGCTGCGACAGTATGGCGAACTATCTGGAGCATTGCATGCGTTCGTGGCAGGACTTTAAAGCGAATTTTCTTACTGGGTTCCGGGTTAACCCGCAAAAGGAAATCCAACTGACCGCTAGCTTTAGGTGAATCAACGACCACATTATTCGCGAGCTTTAATTGTGGAAAATCTGGCAACAAATCGACGCGATTATTTGCCTCATTGATCATCAAAGGCATAATATCGTCAGTCACCTGACTCCATTTATCATCAACATGAGCCGATAAGGTTGACTTACCCGCACCTGACTCGGCAATAATCCCAATTCTCCCAGCTTCAGTATCGATAGAGCCAGCATGCATGCAATAGGTATGTTGTTGTGCAAGCAATAAAACCAATGCAGGCCCAGTAATTAATTCTAAGTTCAGGCCTTTACCTAATGGCTCACAATTTAAAAGGTGTATATGTGCTTCATCAAAATCAATCAAACACTCGGGCACGCCTTGAATATCTATCTGCCCACGTTTACCCGAGCGCCAATAACGTACTTCCCGAAACTCTTTATCAAAATACGCCTTACCAAAGTACCGTAACCTGGCATTCGCAGCCGTCATCAGTGAGGGCTCAATAAATTTTGACAATAAATTAGTAAAACTGCGCGTCGCCAAGCCAGTCGCAAACGCATCCAAATCTTGCATTGAGTTTTGGCAAACCATGGCCTGGCCTGCCAAGCTATAATGCGTCGCCTGATCATCAGCCGCTATGCCCCGCCCTGTAACCCTAATCACTGTATTACACTCATCGTTTCGCGCATCAATTTTCTAGCCGACTCAAACAATATTTAGAATATGCTTGAGCTTAACCGCCAGTTACTCAATAATTTCGAGCCTAATTTGAAAACTCCATTATACGCGTTAAATCACCATGCCATCTATATTAGAACGCTACCAACAACTAAGTAAAATTCCAGGTGGTAAATTTGTTTTTGCCAAACTGGTCGGCATTTCGGCGCCGTTTTTTAGCAAGATCCACCCAATATTTATCGATTTACGGCCCGCGTATTGCGAAACTCAGATCAAGGATCGTCGTGGTGTCCGAAATCACTTGGGCACAATTAACGCTGGCGCGCTCTGTTCCATGGCAGAGATGACTGGCGGGCTTGCGCTCGACTCAGTGGTCCCTAATTCTATGCGCTGGATTCCCAAAACAATGACGGTTAATTATGTGGCGAAGGCGACTGGCACTATTACCGCCGTCAGCGAATTCAATCCGTCAATCGTTGAGCCAGGCGATGTCGTGATTCCAATCGTGGTTTCTAATGCGTCGGGCGACACCGTATTTACGGCAGACATCACGTTTTACGTCAGCAATAAACCATCAAAACAGGCCTCTTAAAAATGAAAAAAATAAATTGGGCGATACTTGCGCCTGGAGGTATCGCCAAAAAATTTGCGACGGCTCTGCAAGGCGTTGAAAGCGCGAATCTTTATAGCGTGGCAAGCCGAAACGTTGATCGGGCTCAACAGTTCGCAAATGACTATGGTTTTGACACCGTTGCAAATAACTATGACGCACTAATGAATGATCCAAAGGTCGACGTTATCTATATTGCCTCGCCTCATAGTTTGCATGCAGAACAATCCATCGCGTGTTTAAACGCCGGCAAAGCGGTGCTTTGCGAGAAACCCATGTGTATCAACGCCGGAGAAGCAGAACGTGTATTTGAGGCTGCGCGCGCAAGTAATACTTTTTATATGGAGGCGGTTTGGACTCGGTTTATGCCGATGTTGCATAAAGTTCGAGAATTGATCAACAACGATGTCATTGGAGAAATACAAACCGCACAAGCAAGTTTCGGTATCGACGTACCATTCTCTCCCGATCACCGACTCTACGACCCTGCGCTCGCCGGTGGCGCTTTACTCGACGTCGGTATCTATACCATTACCTTCGCGCAGTGGTTAATGCAAACGCCACCTTCTCAGATAGCCGCCGTCAGTGAACTCGGGAAAACCGGGGTCGATGAACGTACAGGTCTGATTTTGCGTTACCCACAAGGCCAGGTAATAACGCTTAACTCCGCCATCAGCTGCAAGACAAATCATGAGGCGTGGATTTTCGGCAGTCGTGGCAGTATCAAAATGTCCTCATTTTGGAAATGCGAAGAGATGGAACTGAATCTTGATGGTGAGCAACAAATCATCTCCTTACCGCACTGCATCAATGGCTATGAAGGCGAAATAGAAGAAGTTAACCGATGTTTGAACGCAGGCAAAATTCAAAGCGATGTTTTTCCATGGTCGGAAAGTCTAACGGTCATGAACATTATGGACGAGGCTCGACGACAGATTGGGCTGAGCTATCCTCAAGAACGCTAGAGAGCCGCCTACTTTTTCTTGAACGATCGTTTTATCGGTTGCAAATTGATCTCGTCCACAACCACAGATCGAGGTTGGCTCAAGGCTGAAATAATAGCCTGAGCCACTGAATCGGCTGGAATTTCAAAATCGTCCCCGTTCTGTGGCTCAAAATTCAGCTGATCGAAAAAACTCGACGCCACCGGTCCAGGGTTAAGCAATATCACACGAATATTAGAGGTCGAACAATCGGCTCTTAAACTCTGGGCCAAACCTCTGACAGCAAACTTGGTTGCGCAATAAACCGCCCCGGCCTTGGCTCCTTGCAGCGCCGACTCACTTCCAATCAACACAATATCGCCACTACCTCGTTGCTTCATTTTCGGTAGAAAATGCTTAATTAAAAATAAATTGCTGACTAAATTAGTATCCACTAAACGACGAATTTGTTCATGTGAAAACTGTTCTAAGCCTCCAAACTGACCATATCCGGCGTTGAGAACCAGTACATCAGGGGACTCCTTGAATTGTGCCAAAGCCGTCGCAAGACTGTCGATTTTCGATAAGTCGAGTTCCACCTTTTGTAAGGCATCAAATTCGGTCTGCGAAAAATCGCGAGCAATACCACAAACCGAATAATTCGCATGTGTAAGCGCTTGTGCCGTCGCAAAACCAATACCAGAACTCGCTCCGGTTACCAATGCATAGGGCTTACTCATCGCTGGCTTTCCTCGAACGAGGAATAGGCAAATAATTTACTGCTGTCGATGTGCTGCTCCGCCAACTGGCCCACCGCTTCCAGTACCTCAGTCTCGATGGATTGTCGGTAGCTAATCAAGCCACTCTTATCATCAAGGCCGGCACTAAAAAGCCAATGCTCTGGGTATAACTTATGCATAGTCTTATAGTACCCCTTAGGTAAACGAAAGCCCCCCAAGGTCACACTGTCTATCAAGCTCGCATCTAGCTCGCTAAAAACCAGCTCAATCATAGTTCGGTAATCATCCAAATAATCTTGGTGCCAGATAATCGGATCAAAGCGCAAACCAATACGCCAGCCCTTTTTCTGTAACTTAGTAAGCGCCTCAACCCGTTTAACCATGCTAGGAGCGCCAAATTCAACCTCTTGCGCAACCCGTTCCGGGCTCAAGCTATAGGCGATAACAACATTAGTTTGAGCAGGGTATTTCAATAGCGACCGAATTTGAGTGCTTTTGGTTCTCAATTCTAAAATCGCATTGGGAATATCCGCGAACTGTGGAACAAAGTAGTCTGCGAAATTAGTGACGGGTTCGTATGCCAGGCTATCGCAATCGTAGCCACTGAAAAACCACACGGGTTTATCGTCATTGCGGTGCTGCTGAGCCAGCCCTCGAATCTCTTCAATAAAGTCTTCATAGTTAACGAATACCAAATAATTCGCCGAGCGCAACATCCCTTGTAAAAAACAATAGCGACAGTCATACACACAATTCAACATATGCGAAAAATAATAATGCGCACCACCTCCTGTCTCATACTGAGCCGGTGTCGGCATCACTTTTTTATTTTGCTTCGCCGCAAGGATGAGTGATGGATTATTTTTTTGAATTCGAAAATTTTGAGAATGCGAGTTAAAAACTTCGCCATAGCGATCGATTTCAATTCGCTTCGCCTTAGGATATCGACTAGCAATCGAGCGTGTTCGAGGGTGCTCCGCTATCTCTTCTTCAATATAGATAACATCAACCATTGTTCGTTCTCGAGTCGGTTAGAGCATCAATAGCGATTGCCGGTGCCGTATTGTCAATCAACGATCGGAGTTGCTTTAGAATATCGCTAATCTTGGAGTCGTTCGATACCTCGATGTGAGACACCTCCTCTTGTAACTGCAACACACTGGCCGCATGCAGTAAACGTTGCAATTGTTGCTGTTGGCTATGCGTTATTCTTAGGCCGCTCGTTGGTAAAGTTAACGGTGAAACTACAGATGAAACTACATCACCACTTACTAGCGAACGTAAATTAATCATAAGTTGATCGATTATTTGCACATGTGGCGCGATTAATTGACTGATTTTCGCGGCATTTAAACTCTCCACATTATTGTTTTGATTATCAGAAATCACTTTGACTGATTCGATTAATTCAGCCGACGAGAATATTTTGGCGGCACCATAAAATGCCCCACCTTCCATATCGACCATCGCCTGATCTGGGTAATCGGAAGTTGGCGCATTTACGCTCATCAACGCATCACTGTCCCCGACCCACTTAGCGGTTTGAGGCGAATATTCACGTCTTAAATCGCCCGCATTAATATATGAGTGAACTCGCACAATTTCGCCCACCGCTCGATCCGCGTGGCCCGCAATACCTATATTTAGCCAGATACGGGTCACCGAATTAGGCGCTACGGAACCCTGATATCCAGCGATCCACCCGACCGC
Source organism: Arenicella sp. (assembly GCA_965230315.1). Classification (GTDB taxonomy): domain Bacteria; phylum Pseudomonadota; class Gammaproteobacteria; order Arenicellales; family Arenicellaceae; genus Arenicella. Next base: position 182,705 of record CBDDKT010000002.1, on the reverse strand, counting down.
AGTTGACATAGCTAGCGCACCAATGCCGGTAATCACCACCTCAATATTCATGCCTTGCCTGGCAAAAAGCGGAAATGGTTTGTCCTTTACTTTCTTAAGCCGATAAAAATCGATCAACGGTTTAGCCTCACAATTAAGTGCGACCATAAGCGTCAATCTAGGGAGTTCGGGCTTCATTATTATTATTTTTTAAACCAGTATTCGCTGCCAACATTTGCTTAAGCTCACTTTGACGGCCACGTCAGTTAATACATCCAGGCGTTAGCTAAAACGCGACAGTGACGACTGGCAACGTTCTATTAATTCTGCATTATTATGCTTTATGGCACCATTTAATAAGATACCTAATTTCTTTATTAATACTGTTTTCGCTGCATCACGATTAACCGAGCTTAGCGTTTGAGTATCACTTAATATATTTTCTAATGCTATCACGCGAAACCGATCCATTCCCCAATGTAAGCGAGATAGTTGGTCATCATGCCCCCCATATTTGTTGATGCACGCGCGTTCGACATAGGCCACTTCAAATTGACTGGTGATTTTTAGCCAAAGATCGTAGTCTTCGCAGGCCGGCAGCGTTGTATCAAATAATCCAACGCGCTCGAAGACCTCTTTATGAATAACGATCGATGATGGTGACATTGCGCACAGCGGTAAGCAACGTTCAAAGATCCACCCTCCTGCTTTTTGGTGCTTCTTCATCTGATTAACTCGAACTCCATCGCGAATCCAAATCTCCTCGGTATGGCAAACCTTTAAATCTGTTTTGTTCAATAGATCAAACTGCTCTTCGAGCTTATGCGGCAACCACTCATCGTCAGAATCCAATAGAGCAATCCATTCGCCGCGTGCGCGTCGAATGCCGGAATTGCGCGCCGCGCTGACGCCCAGGTTTGTCTGTTCGATGTAAACCATATTTGGGTATCTATTAAGAACCCAGGACTTGGTCGAGTCGGTAGAGCCATCGTCCACAATAATAAGCTCCCAATCTAAACGATTACGTAGGTAACTCTGCGATAACACAGACTCCAAAGCTCGCTCTAATACCGGCTGCCGATTGTAGGTAGGGATAATGATTGATAAATGCATATTCGAATTATAGCGTTAATTTTATTAACGTCAGACTTATAGATGGTCAAGCCATACTTGAAAATGCATCCAAAAGATCTGATAAGTCATTATTTTTATTGAAATTATGCTTTTCTGATGTGTATTTATCACCACGAGTGTTGCAAATACCCCACATCCTTAGCGGATATCCACCTTTTTAGTTAACTGTGTGTTAATCCTGCATAAATTGACACTTTGGCCACCTATAGTTAACCCATGAAAAATAAATGAGCATTTTTTTCATAACTCTCTCTTCTTTTTGTTAAATTCTACGCCGCTTACTTAAGCGGCGTTTTTTTTGTCTAAAATAATCAAACAAAAGCGTTGAAACTTGAGCCAACACGCATATATAATCCCGCTCCACAGTGAGTCGCCGGGGTGGCGGAACTGGTAGACGCGCCGGATTCAAAATCCGGTTCCTTCGGGAGTGTCGGTTCGATTCCGACCCTCGGTACCACTGTAAAAAATGCCCTACTCTTCAAACGAAGGTAGGGCTTTTTTATGCCATTTTTTAGCGAATCGGCGTTCGTCGATATTAGCGATTCAGAATATCTAGACTATAATTATCTTTCTGTTAAGCACTGGACTAAACAATGAAAACAATAATAATTCGATGTGCTCTTGCGTATTTATTACTTGACCCATTCCGCTATACAGTGGCGGCTGATCGCCACTGGATCACCGGACCCGGCGATGGAACCTTGATTGACACTCATTATGGGACAGCAACTACTCCGCTTAATTGGTTCGATAACAGTAAATGGTTTGAAAGTGATAACACCACCTCTGCGATGGCGCCAATCGATGGCCAGTCTGTTAATCACAGTAGATCTTGTTGTAACCCGGAGCCATTTATCAGCATCGATAATTCTGGTAATGGCGTGAATTTACCAAGCTCCAGTATCGAATTCTCTGCAAAAACTAATCTATTTGACCTCAGCGCTGGCAACTTAAGTGATGTGGCAAACGGAAGCTATAACCTTAGCCTGGTGGATGATTCACTTATTGCGGATCGTATCGCATTTAATGGCGAAGGTGGTTCGCCAGTGGATGTTTACGTACCAATAACAGCCGATTCAATTAGCTCGAATCGACACGGGGCTCGTTTTCATGCACCAATTTCAGTTAACAACATAATCGCAAACAGTCGTCATCAAGACCGTTGGGAAATCAACGTAAGCCCTACTAAGAGAATCACACTGATAGAGCTCGATGAAAACCGAGGAGCTGACGGCGGCAATACAAATGGGTTCTTTGAGGTTAACGCCGATACTCAAGTATTCAAGCTCGAACATGTATGGCAAACGCTGCGTGTTGGTCTTGGTGCCACTCTCGAGGTCGATTCGGTATTGTATTTTGATTACACAGACCAAGTCACCAATAATAATATTAACCCGGTCAGGCTCGACGGTAATATGATCGCTAATCGATTTGAAATTCACAATGTTTCAACTGGCGAATCAAGCCTGCTCTCGCCTGGCACTTACGGTCGTATCGGCCACCCAAGCGCAGACAAGCAAGTTGACTGGATAGTCAGCGGAGATGGAGTATTGACCATTCCAGTACCGGTCGTTTGCTATGCAATCAACAGCTCTACAGACAAAACTGTGACCTTCTGTTTATAATCTTCACGCCCTTTTAAAATCCATCACACCAACAACGTAACTCACAATTAAAAAACACTCATTGACTGGAGCCTCAACAATGATTTGGACTGTATACTTATCTGGAGAAATTCACACCGACTGGCGACAGAAAATTATTTCTGGTGCTGAGCAGCACGGCTTAGATATCGCATTCACCTCAGCAGTGACCAATCACGAAGCCAGTGACGCCGCAGGTGACGTTCTAGGAGACGAAAGCAATTCGTTTTGGCGTGATCATAAGTCATCAAAGGTAAATGCGATTCGAACGAAAACCCTGATCGAGAAATGCGACATCGCGATCATTCGATTTGGCGATAAATATAAACAATGGAATGCCGCATTTGACGCCGGCATCTGTGCAGCATTGGGCAAGCCGTATATCACGCTGCATGAACCCGATATTATTCACCCGCTTAAAGAGGTAGACGGCGCAGCTATGGCTTGGGCTCAAACTCCCGAGCAGATCGTGGAAATTTTAAAGTACGTCACCGCGTAAGCTCTCTCATCAATCGTTAAACAAGCATCATTTTTGAGACAAAGACCAATGCGATCACGTAGAAAACGCGCGGCGTCCATTTAAAGAAATTCTCAATCTTTAGCTTTAATACCTCGCCTTGAAGTGTTAATTCGTTCTTAATAGCCGCTTCGTGTTTTCCCGATTGATCAGCGATGAGTAATACTTGCCGCATACGCTCGGTCAATACCAAACCCTGATCCATCATTGCCTGAGTAATGCTCCGACCGCGTGACATCGCTTCAGCGGCGGATGTTGCGCTGTTACGAAACTGCGTTGAACTGAGTAGCAAGCGACAATTTTTAACCGCATCACTCGCAGACACCCCTGCCGATATCTGCCATATGAAACTATTATAGAAATAGTATTCCAGTGCCAGTCGATACCCTTGGCTAATCTTGTGTACCAGCTTAATCGGCCAAAACCATGACATCCAAATTCGCGTATCGGCACTAATAACAAACAGACATACAAAACAAAGCAAGTAAAATTGTGCCGCAATCAATCCGACCGCCCAAGCAGCCTCAACGACCGACTGACCGCCAGAGGCCATTCTGACAAAAAGTCCAGCCAATGCGCCAATCACCATGATTGCCTTAGGAAACACCAAGGAAGCCCTAAGCGAATCTACGCGCTGTAATTGCTTGACTCTTCTCTCGGATATATGGGTCAAACCATCGGACAGACGCCCTGCTTTATCAGCCGCAAGTAACATTGCATGATCGTATTCGCCAACCAGTTTAGAACGTATAAATGCATCTGGCACACCGGATCCGCGCTTCACCAGGCCAATGGCTCTCTGCAGTTTCGCGTTCTTATTTTTCGATCGCGACTCCAGTGAGCTTAGCGACGAATCCAAGGGAATACCCGCGTCAATCATCACAGCCAATTGCCGTAGCTGAAACGGCCATGAGAACTTCGAGCTCACTTCCTTTAAAACAATGCTGTTATTTACAGTGTGTAGTCGAGCTTATATCTGTGCACTTCTTGCTCGATAATTATTTCCAGCGACCCAGTTATACCACTCAATTCACCGGTACCCGAACCTTCAACAATTGTCACCTCTAACGACTGCGTATCAGCCGACATCTTTCCGCTGTGAACCAGGGTAAATGCCCCATGCTTACCATCAACGGATCCGTCAAATTCTTCTACGGCAAAATAAATAGCAACACCGTCCGGAATTCGTTTGCTAATCATTTGCCCAAGGCCTGTTCCAACCATACCGCCCGAGTATTGTTTGCTGATCGTCATTCTCCCAGCTGGCGTCGCTTCATCATTTTGTGGGTCTAATTCAACTTCGAAATATCCTGAGGTAGACATTGTGAACTCCTGTGCTCGAGCGTCGATAGAGTGCATCATTATTGCCAGCACTATTACCAACACCATTAATAGTTTGTCTTTCATATTGATTTTGCCGATTTTAGCTGTTGTTTTTTAATCACAGCGTTCTTAGCCATCACTTACTTTCAAGAGCTTACTGAAAACGTATTGCTCAGGCTCCCAACAATGGAAGCTTTTTAAGCCGGTGGTAATCCAGTGCCATAAGAATACACACTTCTAGCTCAGAAGGAATTGGCGTATCCAGCGATATCTCAATCACCCGATTGGCTCGATAAGTAAACCGATCGGAGAATACCTCTTTGAAGGTTTCAACCAACTTCGTTTTGCAATTGAAAAACACATCGATGCTATCAGGCCGTTCAGGCTGCCAATCAACCCGAATCGTGCTGCCTGACTTACAAAGATACGACGGCTGCCCCCACTTAAGTGTCTCTTCAATATCAACAATATCGTTGTCTTGAGCAACCGCATAGATAAGGTCTCTGATTTGAATAAACTTATCCCTCGCCTGCCTCGGGTAAACGCTGATTTTGTCGTTAATCAATTGATTCAAGTCAACCTCTTAGTTATCGATAACGCTCATAGTACCCTTAATTTGTCAGCACAACTCACCATACGCACCTCAAAGGTTCAATCTGCTTGCGCCCTCTACCAGGCAACCAGCACTATTTCTACCAGGCTACCAGCACTACGTCACTTGGCTTGAGTGTATTCGGGTCAAATATCACCCAATACCCACCATCTAAATAGGCTGGACATTGCTTTCCGGTTCTGGGGTTTATACCATCATTGGTTGCGTTCCCAAACAGACCGCATCCATATTCTGGCACGAACTCTGGTTGGTCAGAAATCTCTTCGCAGTGTGTGTCAACCCCCTGAGATTCCAGAAAGTCAACGCTTTGTTGTTGCAATGCCTTAATTGATTCAGCCGGGACATCGCAAACAGGCGTTGACTGATTGGTTGCACAGCCTGCCACCAGCACCAAAACAGCGTGCCATATGAGTACTCTAGAATAAATTAATGTCGTGTTCAAAATCTTAGCCGGGCCATGTAAGCTGAGTTCTGTATAGAATCACTAAAAACGTGACCCAGGCTCGTTTAAAAACGTTTGCTCATCGGGCGTTGAAGCTCGACCTAATAAGTCATTTCTATGTGGGTATCGTCCAAACCGCTCAATAATCACTTTGTGTTTTAGCTCAAATTCGTAGTTCGACTCCACGCCATTTTCCTTAAACAAATGCGCAGCCACTTCATGAATTGCTAAAGACTCGCTGTGCATATAGGGCATATATAAAAAACTTCGCTCAACGGAAGAAAGTTCCGCATCAAGACCCAACGATACGGCCTCTTGAGACAATGCCAAAGCCAGTGGGTCAGATGCAAACGCCAACGCAGAGTCTCGGAACATATTTCTCGAGAATTGGTCCAATACAATAATCTCGGCCAATCGCCCTTTAGCGGTTTCTCTCCAATGATACAGTTCACAAGCACAGGCTTGTGCATGAATGTCTGAGAACCGATTGATGATATCTTGATCAAAATCAGAATCCTTTTTCCACCACTTAGATGGGTCAATTTCCTCAAACCAAAAATTTAAAATTTCCTGATACATAGTTCTATTTCTGCTAGATGCTAGATGGTACGTTTTCAATACAAGGCATGACTATAAGCGCTCGCCAATTTTAAGGAGAAAGTGCGTAAACAAGTCAACCCAAATTGTTGAATTGATAAATGAATAACTAAAACTAGAGATACGCCTTTCACCATTGGGTTCACATCCTGTTCAACGATTTCCGATGAAAGACTGGTAACGCCAAAAGCATGTATAAGCCCGGTCATGACTCGTTAAAATAATCGTGTATTGGTTGAGATCTTAGCTGATTTATTCATGAGTGTCCCTCGCGTGGGTCAGACGTCGGCATTGTCCAGGCCGTTAGGCTGGTTTTGGTAATTCATATATATCTCTACTTACACCATCACTAAATTTATGCCTGCCGGTTTTAACACCACCCAGTTTTTTTACCAAATGACGCGCCGCAATATTGTCATCATTCATATAGGTCTCAACCTTATTCCATGCGAATTCATTATATGCATGCAATAAGGCGGCCTTCGATGCTTCTGTCGCAATCCCCTGCCCACGACCCTCAGGTATTACCCACCAGGTAAGTTCGATAGGCCAATCCTTTCCTTGCCAAAAGCCGCATGTGCCAATAAAGCGATCATTCGATTTCAGTTGAACAACCCAAACACCAAAGCCCAATAATTGCCACGAACCAAGGTCCGCCTTCAACCTGGCCCAAACTTGTTCTCGACCGATAGGACCACCGTACATCTTTGATGCGTCGGAATCTGTATAGAATCGCTCATAAACATCAAAACAGTGCCTGCTAGGAGGAACCAATCTTAATCGCTTTGTTTCTAGAGTCGGTATTAACATTTGCTGTGGCTTTTTATGCGGCACCATCTGATTGAATACTAATCATGAGTAAAAAACGCCCGCTGAACTGCCAGATTCTTTTTGGTCAATTACAGTTGCGGCTATTGTAATGTAAAAGGGTTTTAATTGGATCAATGTCGATCCGCACTAATCAAGCCTGAGCGAGTTCAAACAATGTCTAGTCCAACAAAGGAATGCCCGATGACCCTTCGCTTAATCGATCTATGATTCAAACCGGTGGCTCATAATTTGGATCATAACAAATAGCTGAACCCGAACCTATTCCACGTCGTATCGTTCACTAGTTTCTGGGTACTCCTATGTATATTAAATCTTGTATATCAAATCTTGCGCGCGCAACGCGCAAAGATACGAAGCCACGTGCGGCGCCCTTATGACTTTATTTGGTAGATGGAAATGCCTTAATAGAAACAAGCACGTCTTTGACGATAGCCTTTCGTTTATACAAATCTTCAAGCTTATTTGGTGTATCAATGTTTAAAGCAAAGTACACAGGACCAGTAGGCCATTCAACCCAGCCGACCCACCAACCGTTGCGACCATCCCATCCTGTCTTTGCTCTCAAAATCCAATCATCACCTGCCTCCCCAATCATAATATCTTTTAAAAGAAGCTGATGTTCTTTTTCAAATGGCAACTCATTTCGATAAAGCTCCTTTAGAATTTCAATTTGCTCAAACGCCGATATAGCAAGCTTTCCGTCAACCCAATAAGCATCGCCTTTTGAACTAGGGTCCATATTCCCATAGTCGATTTGTTTGAGATATTTTCTTGCATTATCTTCCCCAAGCTTTTTGGCAAAAATCGCGTAAACCCAAAGCGCTGAATACCTCATGGCAGAGCGTAAATTTTGATCCTGGTTATGTGGCTCAAAACTCCTTTTTACCCCATCCCATTGAAATACCTGAAACTCATCTTTCACTATGCCAGCATCTAGCGCAAACAAGGTATGAGGGATCTTGTATGTGGAGGCGGGGGAAAAGCGTTTTTGTGCTCTGTCAGGATTAAATACTTTTACTTTATTTAAGGATTGCCGATCATCAGCAATGAGAATTGTTCCTTTTGCACTGTGCTTGTCAAAAATCTTGGCCCACTCTGATTGAACCTCATATTCGTTTTGTGCAAAACAAGCATTGGCTTTCGCAATTAATATTAGAAATAAGATAATTAGTTTGGTATTCATTGTTACTCCTGTACACCTAAGGCTCTGCCCGAGTGGCGCAACCATGCACCTCTCGCAGAATTAAAATGCTTACTTGTTTTGTGACTAAAGACCGTTAAACAACCAACCGGCTGGAATGGATAATATCGCCAGCAAAATTATATTTCTTTGCGCAGTTTTTGACCAAAAACTGAGCCGCTGTCCAGTCAGTGGAGTTTCTTCTCTGCCCATATACTTCTTAGTATTTATATCACTAAGGTCTTTAAATGATGTCCACAAAAGTAAGAGATATAGCAAGATCGTCACAACGCCGGTTGCCGAGCTGAGATCAGATTCTGAACCTAATATTCCAATACCAATACCCAACAATATAAATATTATGGAAACAGATACTTCTTGGACAATAGAATAGAGATCGCCGTGTAACATAGTTAATTGGTATAGATTAGCGCCGTAAACAGCGGCGAAGGTTAGTGAGCCCTACCACGATAGCTGCCTGCTGGTTTGCTTTGTTATGCACTTTACTCTGTAAAATACTCTATTGGATTAATAAAAAATGCCTTCTCATAGCCTTGGGTACTTGTATCCATTTGCCAAGGGTAAGGCAGCAAACTTACTATTGAAAAATGCAGGTGAGGAGGCTTTCCTTTGGCATTACCTGTATCACCTAGAGTGCCAACTGTAACTCCTTTCGCTACAAAAATACCGGTATTTTCATGAATGCTTGCCAAATGCGCAAAGTAATGCAAACGCCATTTTGGCCCTATACCCAAAACAATATTTCCACCTTTTTCTATATTGCCTTTGTAGAGTAGAAGCATATCTGTAGAAGCGATGACCGGTGTACCCGACTTACCGAATATGTCTACTCCTTTATGTACTCCAGAGCTGCCCCAAGGCTCAAACCAATACGTGTTTGCGTTCCAATCTGAGCTATTGGCGCCTAAAACAGGTATCTCTTTTCTCTCTGGGACTAAAAATCCAAGTAGAAGAAAAATTAACAAACCTACTAAAATTTTGTATCTCTTTTTCACTTCAATTATGCGTGACGCCTTGCAACCGCGCGGCGTATTTTAGCGGCGTCCGAGCCAGCTCGCTGGCATATTCGTTTTTGAACTTGTAATCTTTCATTTCTAACTGCATCACTTCATGTCAATTGATGGAAGGACGAAATTAGCCGCCGTTTCAATATCTAACAAGGCAACGAGCGGACCGAAAAATAGAACCGACAACAGAACGATTGGTATTACTTTTTGAACCTTATTATTTAGAAGGAAATTTGTCACACCAAATAAAGCTAGATAATAAATAATCGGGGCAACCAATAAAATTAACAGGATTTCCCCACCGATTGTAAGCGAGCCAGATATAGCTAAGAGCGAAACCAAACCAAGGATGGCCAAGATCACTATCACTAATGAGCCGTATTTCAGAAACTTTAAGTATGAAATCATGATGATGTATCTAAGCGAAGATAACGCCTTTAAAACGGACGCCACGTCTTATTCAGCATCCGTGCCAGCTTGCTGACATATTCGTCTTTGAATTTGTTATGTGTCATTTAGAATTAATAATATATTTTATTAACTCAAGCCATTTGTCGTTTTCAAGATCAATTATTCTCTCATAGCCTTTGGCATGAGTTATCTCTGTAAAAATTAGGTAGGTATTGCCCAATTCATAATAGCCATAAGTTTTACAGTCTGGCCAATAACGAGCATTCCCTTCTGTTGTAGTTCCCCAAAAAGAAAGATCATTGTGCTTGTTATAATCAGTTTGATTATTGCTAGATGGTAAGCCCTTTAAGGTAATTTTCTTTTGCTCGTTAGAACCTTTTAGGACCTCTACTACATCTAAATTGACACGGTTGTACAGAGTCTCCTTTCCAAGGATAACGGGCTCAAGGCTACTCACTTTAGCAAGCACTATTGAGTTAGTTTTCCAGACCATCATATCGTAAGTCCAATACATATCTGGAGCTTCTTCTGAACACGAGAAGGCAGGTATTGATAAAAATGAAAATATTATAAAAACAAACGATTGAATGGACTTCAACTTATTCTCCGCACACATAACGCCCGTGCGCTTGAAAAGCGCGATTCGTTTCTAATCTTGTTATGTTCCGTCATTATTTGAATTCCCAAAACGACTAACCACTTCGATAAGGAACGCCGGTAACACCTGATTTAGCTTATACCATCCGCTGGTCGTCCTGATCAGCGTTCCAAAATCGGAATTACTAATATTATAATTTTCTAGGCAATATGCCTGTGGCTCCGATTGAGAAGGTCTGCACCTAGCAATACCGAAATAGCCATCACATGCAGAGTAACGTCTACAATTTCCAATTTCCTCCAACTCTTTAAGCAATAACGGAACGCTTTCAGATTCCAGAAAAACATCTTCCGAACCATCACTATTAGAAAGATAAATTTTAATACCGTTTAGTACGTTACCTTTCTCTGTTTTTATCGAAATTTCACTAACCTTGAAATTTGCTTCTGAAGTGGATATCGCTCCTAATTCAATTTCAGACGTCACAACTGAATTAGTCTGCATCATAGCCGCTTCTAGCTTGGTTGGTGAAGAGATAGATTCCGCCGCATTCACTATTGAACAAAAAGCTAATACAGTAAATACACCGAAAAAAAGAATTCTTTTAGTGCACATAACGCCGTGCCAAGGAGCGCGCTGATAAGCGCGTTCTGCGGAGCCGGCTTGCCGGCGGAGTGAACGTCGGAAACTTGTTATATGATGAATTTCGCAACTTCTTTTTCATAAGTTGATTGATGCTTTTGCATTATCGATAGAACATGTTTTTCAGCTTCTATGTCTGGGTTTTCATGCCAGTCGTAGTAATCATCAGCAATATAAAATTCTTGCTCGTCCTCTTTTGGCAAAACTACATCTAATCTGTAAAGGATTCTTCTAATGGCCTGTTCAAGAGATAATTCAGATTTTGAATATTGCTTCGCAATTTCACCTATTAAAAATTCGGGTTGGGGATCTCCGTAAACCTGATATTCGTTTCCGATAAGTTCCAATATATCCTCTTTATCTATAGCAAGACCTACCTTTTCAATAAAAGGATCAATACCTTCATCTGTATATTTTGAATAGGCCCATTCAATGGCTTGATTATAGCTAATACTGTTTTTCTTCAGTAAATAACTAAGAATATTGTAATCACTAGGTGTATAGATCATACCGAATACACATAACGCCTTTAAAACGGGCGCCGCGTCTTAGCGGCGTCCGTGCCTGCGTAGCAGGCTAATTCGTTTTTGAACTTGTTATGAGTTCTAAACCTATTCATTATTATTACCGTTCTTAGCTTTCCAGTTTTTTTCGTATTTATATGAATAACCAATACACCAAGCAAATACAAAAACAATAAGAAGCAAAACATGCAACCAAGAATCACTAAGTAGTTCAAATAGATCTAAGCAATTTGCTAAACATTGCGTAGAGAGGGAATGCGTCGCGCTATCTACAAATATGAAAATCATTACTACTAACGCTACTGCACAACTTGGAATCGCAAGTTTTAACCCATTAATAAATCTCTTCGCAGATGGAATAACAGCGTCTTTACTTTTAACCATATTTCTACAACGACCTAACAATACTCATAACGCCTTTAAAATGGGCGCGCGTTGTCTGCGCGTCCGAGCACACGTAGTTTGCGGTAGTTTTTGACCTTGTTATATGTTCTTTTTGATATGTGCTGTTTCAAATTTAACCCTATATTCTTTAGCTTTAACCGGTAGTTCCATTAGGATAGCGGCTTTTTCGAGGCAGTTCCAAAATGAAGGCTTTGCACCATGCTCTAAAGCGAGAGACTCGAGTTCATACATTATCAATTCATACTCGCTGTTATCAATATCCGATTTGTATTCGGTTAGATTCTTTCTTTGAACAATAGGCTCAATCTCTTTCAAAAGAAAATTTTGGGCATGTTCTAAGTGCGCAGCAGTAGTCATCCAGGATTTTATTAGAGAGACTGAGTTCATTCTTGATACATATAACGCCTCTCAAACGGGCGCGTTGAAAACGCGTCCGAGCCGAAGGCGTTCGTTTTGGGACTTGTTAGTTTTCAATTTCATCGAGCAATATATTTAGATGACAGTAAATTGACGACACCCTTAAGTACAACGCATTACCGCCGTAGAATTCATCTAGATCATCACTCATGTTCGTGTTTACACGAACATGCTCTATAAATGTCTCTAGCATTTCATCAATTTGAGGATACTCCAAATTGTGTGCGATTTTATTTCTAATAGGGTTTAACTCTAGTATCGATTCCCAAAGCCATTCTTTACATTTCGGCTCATGAAGAGCTTGAACCATCAATGCGGACTTGTGAAAGCTTAGATTAGCTTTCCTAATTAAGTTGCTCATTTTCAGTAGATACGACAAGTATTTTAAAAAGCAAATCTTCTATTAGCAGGTGTCCTTTAATTATTAGTTCAATTTCAGATGCATTTCTGCCCAAGTGCCTTTGAACTTTTAAACTAAGTTCTACAAACCTATCTATATTCTTGAGCATGAACAGAGTAAAACTAACGCTCAAGGTATGGGCGCGCATGGAGTTCGCGTCCAGCCCATAGGGCGAAATACCCTTTCTTGTTAGGTTTCTTTACGAAGTAGCAATTTTGCATATTTGGCACAATGATTTTGATTCTGTAACCTCACCTATTCTGATTTTTTCCCAAAAAAAAGAGACCATCTCTTTTATTTCTTCTGACACATCATTTTTGTTAACTGTGAGATCCTTGCACCTGTCACAAGGAGCAATTCGAAACTCTACTCCATTTAAAGAGAAAGATTCATATTGCTCAAATGTGATTTGATGCTTCTCAGCGAGTTTACGAACATCATCGATAAATAGATCAAACCTAGACTTTCCGAGACCATCATCGCTATCCTGATAATGAAGTAGTATTTGCATTGCATGTGTAGTAAGCATTCAATAAACCTAACGCCTTTAAAACGGGCGCCGCGTCTTATGCGGCGTCCGTGCCAGCTTCGCTGGCATATTTGTTTTTGATCTTGTTATATGCATTATTTTGAAAGCATTCTTTGTAGCATTAAGACGATGTTCCAAAAAGCAAAGAACTCGCCGCCTGGTGCGGTTTTGAATAATATTTCTTGATGTTTTGCTATAACTTTAAGTTCACTCAATTTGCTCTTCTCTGTTTTCTTTTCACGCGCTGCTTCAAAGCCGTCAACTTTTACAATTTCAGAATACTCAATAGATCTAAAATCATCGTCTATCACACCAGAAATACCTTTCGTACCGAGCACACTCCAATTTTTTTCATCAAGAGCAAATAGAAGAATAGGTTTACCTAAGTGGCTAATGCCAGCTATGAATTTGTGATAAGGATGGTCAGAGCCACAATTAAAGCAGTTGCCGTCCGGCAACTTATGACGGCCCGCATTCCAGATAATTCTGTCTTCTATGAAAGACTCGGTCTTTAGCATTGCATATAACGCCTTTAAAACGGGCGGCGGGTCTTCCCGCCGTCCGAGCGCACACAGTGCGCGCTTACGTTTTTGAACTTGTTAGGTGACAATTTCATTTACTTTTTCTGCTGGTAGATTTAAAAGTTTAGCTAGCCTTAATGCATATTTGATTACCCAATATGGGGAATCAGGATCAAACGGCGCATCTGGCCTAGTTAGGTTAAAAAGTGTCTTTGCTATTACTTCTTCAAAACAATACTGCGCTTCTCTTAGTTTATTTTCTTCCCTTACAGCTTTTAGATTTCTATCACGAATAGTAGTAAATAGACCATGTGCTTTTATCCAACGGTGTTTCTCTTCGCAGAATTTCCAGACTAGTCGATTAGACTCTTGGTCTGGAACGACATCTATGAATAGATCAAGTAAAAGCTGAATCTCTTCTATAACCAAACTCTTTCGCACGGTCATACTTAGTTCACCTAACGCCTTGCCAAGGGGCGCGCTGACAAGCGCGTCCCGCGGAGCCAACTTGTTGGCGGAGTAAGCTTGGGTAACTTGTTATGAGCCATACTTGGCGTAGTACTCTCTGCCAACACTAAAATATTCTTCATTAGATTGCTCTCTTTTACATTGCTCAAGATTGCTAATAGCACCAGTTTTAATATTCGCATCAAAGCCATAGAGTTCTGCGCTCTTTGTATACATTAAATAACACTCTGAATATTCACTAAGAGGAACACACCAAACCAAGCAAAAGTTAGTTAGATTAAAGCCCAACTCATTTAATTCGATGCGCATTTTAACAAACTGTAATTCCTTGGAATCCTTTAACTGATTTGTAAGATACTCTGCACTCCTTAGATCAGCCACCCAATCTTCTTGATCTGGGATAGAAATGACTGGTTGTTTCATTTCAAACTCAGTGCTCATAACGCCCACTTAACGGGGCGCCGCGTTCTAGCGGCGTCCCGCCCGACCAACGGGAGGGATAGTTTAAGTTCTTGTTAGGCATGACCCTGAATTTTTCTAAAAAATTCATCAAACACCTTTCTTCCCTTCTGGATATTTTCATTGAAAATATCCAGATAGTCTTCTTCAGATATATCCATTTCAAGTTCCTCACGAACCGACAATATGGCTGGAGGCAAAAAGGCCGAAATTTCAAAAAACCTATTCATACATTTGCGTACAAACTCAATTTTCTTTTTTTCATGTTCAAGCCATAATTTGTCCAAGACTTCATAGGTCTCTGATCGATTAGATTCTTTGTAATTTGGGTCTTCTTGCTCTGCAATCAGAGCAGCTCTCTGTAGCATGAGATCCATAGTTACGGTTCCGACTTCAGCCATGAAATGTGTTACCGCTTTTACAGTTTTACTGGTTCCAACGATTTGAACCTTTGAGATTGTTCCTGAGTCTTTTGCGAGAGCGGATGTTATATGTTCATTTGTCAGATTGAGATTTGCAAAATTCGCAATCATATTTTGCGTTCTAACAATTGCCCCAACGGCATCTAAATAGACTTCTTTTCTTAAAAGTTTCTCTCGTTCAATAGTTGCTGCCACTAGTTTGTTTTCGTGCCTGATTTCTTCGAGAACTTTAGCATAGCTAGACTTTACGGATTCAACCTTTCGAGTTATTTCTTCAATATCCTCCTTTGTCGCCAGGTTTTTACCTTTTTGAGATAAATAGGATGGGATAAAAATTTTTATAAACGCATATAGAACTAGAGCACCTATAAGCCCACCGAACCCAAAAACTCCGTAAAAATATAAAAATTCTTCCTTCATGTGCCTAACGTCTTGCCAAGGGGCGCGTTGACAGACGCGTCCCGCAGAGCCCATTTGTGGGCGGAGCGAACTTCGGAAACTTGTTATATGTTTTAGTATTCATAGTGTTCAGCCAATACTTCACCTGAGCTTTTCTGAATATATTTTGTTCCTTTATTTTCATCGATTTCTATTTCGATGCTTTCCAACGGACTTAAGGCTTTAAGCTTTTGTACTAGTTCGTTAGTGAACCTTTTCGCTTCTTCGCTAGGATTAGTTGTTCCATATATTTGCATCGATTGCCTCGATGACATGATATCCAAAAGTTCTTTAGCAGTAGTACTCATCTATAACCTACAGATACATATAACGCCTTTAAAACGGGCGCCGCGCCTTTTGCGGCGTCCGAGCCAGCTTGCTGGCGCTTTACGTTTTTGAACTTGTTATGTTTCTTTTTCACTTTTCGTAAACAAATAAATTATCCAACCAATGAAACTAATTAGTAATACGACAAGACACAATATAATTAACATTATTGAAGCCGTATTTATCAACACTGCAAAAAGCATAGATAAACAATGCTCTTTACAACTACCCAAGAATGCTAAAGCAAATACCAATAGGCTGAATAGACAGAAAAAAACTAAACCTATACTTATTAAACGTGCGATTTTACTAACTCTTGATTGTTTATAAGTCTTTGATAACTTCATTTATAAAATATTACTTGATAAATAGTTTAATGTCGTTTTCCGAATTTCTATAAACATAACAGCTTATTAGCGTGCATGCGCACTTTCCTATCAGACTAGATTCTTCGAGTCTTTTGTAACTTGCTATTTTTTCTATTCTTTTCAGCGTTAAATTCCTTTTTCGAGGTGTGAAAGTGTGTCTGCTCGTTTTGCACAATATCAGTGCCTATTAACATTCTCAAGAATAATTTTAAGTGTTTGTTTTAATTGACTATCTCATTTATTTATTGCTTGAAAATGAGCAGCATACAGTGGCGCAAAGTGATTGATTGAGCTTTACTCACAATATATACTGTATTTTTATACAGTTATTGATGGAGTAAGAAAATGTCTAGAAAAAGCCCTTTTATTGAGTCAGTTCGTCGAACAATGCGTTTACGCGGCTACAGTATTCGTACTGAGAAAAGTTACCTGTATTGGATTAAATTTTATATCCGCTTTCATCAACGTAAACACTCCAAGGATATGGGTAAAGATGAGATTATTCAGTTCCTTGATTTTTTGGCATGCGCTTAGAAATGTGTTTGCTGAATTACACACTAAATCTCACTATTCGTTTCTGACCGGTGCTTCCAGTCCCGAGGAGTTGGTGCATCAAGCGTCTGCGCTTGGTTATTCAGCGGTGGCCATCACCGATGAGTGTTCTTACGCGGGTATTGTAAAGGCGTTTCGGGCCAGCAAAGAATGCAATATAAAGCTTATTGTTGGTAGCGAATTCAATGTCGATACAAGGACCACACCGCTCAAACTGATACTTCTCGCGCCGAATCAAATCGCCTATACAGAGATATCTAAACTCATTACTAAGGCTCGTTGCCGTAGCACCAAGGGCAATTACTCTTTATGGGTTAGTGACCTTCAATTTGGCCTACAGCATTGTCTAGCTATATGGCTACCTGGCTCCACTGAAAATGATTTAGCTCATGGTGAGCAGCTGAGCCGCTTTTTCCAACAACGTTTATGGCTAGGGGTCGAGCTGTTTTTTTTGAGCAATGATCAGCAACGATACCTGTATTGCGATTCATTAAGTCGTCAGCTGGAGTTACCAATGGTGGCTTGTAACGATGTACACATGCATCATAAAAGTCGCAAACCTTTGCAAGATACAATGACGGCCATTCGTCATAATACCACCGTTCAGCAGTTGGCCGAATCCAGGCAAATTAACGCTGAACGTTACCTAAAACCAGAGGCAATACTACGCCGTCTATACCCTGTCGAATTATTAAAAGAGGCCGTTTACATTGCTGATTTGTGTACCTTTTCAATGGATGAATTACGCTATGAATACCCTAGAGAAACGGTTCCACAGGGGCTTACACCAAGCTCGTACTTACGCACACTGACTGAAGAAGGCATCAAAGTGCGGTGGCCTGATGGCATATCCGCCAAAATGCGTAAACAAATAGAGCATGAGTTAGGCGTTATTGAAGAGCTTAAGTACGAATATTACTTTCTAACCGTACACGACATTGTTCGCTTCGCTCGTTCACAAGATATTTTGTGTCAGGGGCGAGGTTCAGCGGCGAATTCTGCGGTTTGCTACTGTTTATTCATCACTGAAATAGACCCTAATCTGCATCAACTATTGTTCGAACGTTTCATTTCCAAAGAACGTAATGAGCCACCTGATATCGACGTTGACTTTGAAAGCCAACGTCGTGAAGAAGTCATTCAATATATCTATCGAAAATATTCTCGTAAGCGTACAGCCATTACCGCGACGGTTATTACTTATCGACGAAAAAGCGCCATTCGTGATGTCGGCAAGGCACTGGGCTTGCCTTTGAATTTTGTTGAGGAGCTAAACCGATCAATGGCTTGGTGGGACAAAGTGGATACGCTCACAACGCAAATGAAGAACCACAGGTTAAGCACGGATAGTTCGCTAAGCATTCATTTTTTTAAATTAGTCAAACAGATCATCGGCACACCACGGCACTTGTCTCAACATGTTGGCGGGTTCTTGATTACCCATAGCCCTACCAGCACGCTGGTGCCAATCGAAAATGCCGCCATGCCTGATCGCACGATTATTCAATGGGACAAGTACGACATCGAGATTATGGGTCTGCTCAAGGTTGATGTCTTAGGCTTGGGCATGCTCAGCGCTATTCGTCGGTCGTTAACAATGATAAGCGCCTACCAGCGTAAGCCGTTAACAATTCAAGATATTCCAAAAGAAGACTCTTTGGTGTATGACATGCTTTGCAGCGGCGACAGCTTAGGCGTATTTCAGGTAGAGTCGCGCGCGCAGATGTCGATGTTACCAAGGCTGAAACCCAGAACATTTTACGACTTGGTTGTTGAAGTTGCCATTGTTCGCCCTGGCCCAATTCAAGGCGACATGGTTCACCCCTATTTAAAACGTCGCAACGGAGAGGAGCCCGTCACCTACCCCAATGATGAAATAAAAGCCGTCTTAGAGCGCACCTTAGGCATCCCTATTTTTCAGGAGCAAGTAATACAACTCACCATGGTCGCGGCTGGTTTTAGTGGAGGTCAGGCCGATGAGCTGCGCAGAGCAATGGCAAGCTGGGGCAAGCATGGCAATCTTGATCAATTCAAAGATAAGCTCATCAATGGCATGCTAAATCGTGGTCATAACGAGGAGTTCGCTGAACGTATTTTTCGGCAAATTCAAGGTTTTGGTAGCTATGGTTTTCCAGAGTCACATTCGGCCAGTTTTGCCTTGCTTGTTTATATCTCATCCTGGATTAAGCGTTATCATCCGGCTGCGTTTTATGCCGGTATATTAAATAGCCAGCCCATGGGTTTTTACTCGCCTTCGCAATTAGTTCAAGATGCCCGTCGACATCATGTTCCTGTTCTCCCGGTTTGCATTAACCAAAGCGACTGGGAGCATACACTCGATTTCAATAGTGAACCGCCAGGCTTGCGTTTAGGCCTATGTTTGGTGAAGGGGGTGTCTGAAAGTTCGTCTAATCACTTGATGCAAACTAGATCACAAAAACCGTTCACAAGCCTTGAAGACGTTAAAGCAAGAAACGTGTTCAACTCAAAAGAGCTGGTAAAGCTGGTGAACGCTAATGCGTTTCATTCATTTAACCCAAATCGACGCAAAGCCTATTGGCAGGCCTTACAAATAGATGACGGTCTTAACACTCAACCGACAAGCAACCCGGAATTCATCGCAGAGATGTCTGCGGTAGAAAGCATGGTCGCCGATTATCGCAGCGCCAGAGGTGTGTCATTAGATCACCATCCAATGCGTCTATTGCGAGGCCAACGGCCTTTTGCACGATGCATACTTGCCCGCCAATTGCTCAACCGCCGCAATAAAAGCTTAATTGAGATTTCAGGGGTTGTAACGGGGCGGCAACGGCCGGGCACGGCCAGCGGTGTGATTTTTATGACCCTCGAAGACGAAACCGGAAATATCAATGTGATTCTCTGGAAAGGCATTCAAGAGCGATTTAGACAAGAAATCTTAACCGGAAGAATTCTGTATATTAAAGGCACTTTGGAACATCAGGACGGCGTGGCAAATGTCGTAGCGGCTTATATTGAACAGCATGACAATGCCTTACCAAGCTTAAAATCTAAATCGAGAGATTTTCATTAAAAAATAGTGGCCGGCTTTAGCCTGGCTCGCTTTTTATAAGGCCTTTAAGTGCCAATGCCGCATTCGACAAACTACGGCGGCCATGAACCACCAAACCGAGATCTCGAGATAACTGCAAACCAACATCCAATGCCTTCAACGATTTATCGCTCATTGTCTTGGGCAACAATGACCAACCTAGCCCAGCTCCGGTGAGCATCTTTAGAGTCTCCAGGTTATTTGTTTGCATTTGAACATTGAAATCCAGTTTGCGTTGTCTAAATTCTCTTCGAATAACCTGATGCGTTTCAGTATCAGGGCTGGTTAATACGCAGGGGTAATTCGACAACATTGAGAGACTAAGTGTCGCTTCATTTGCCAGCGCGTGGTCTTGGCTGACCATGATGTCCAGTGCGTCATGCCAAACGACTTCTTTAATCAGCTTATCAGGCAAATTTTGCGGTAAGGTAATCACAGCAAACTCTATGTCCCCTTGCTCCACCGCAGTATAGGCCTGATCCGAATCTTCGAAGCGAATATCCAGCGTGACCTTTGGGTGACGAAGATTAAATTCCTTTAGAATCGGTGGCATGCGGTGCAAGCCGATATGGTGCGCAATCGCGACTGACAAATTGCCACTAATATCGTCGCTTAGATTCGATGCGTAGCGCTGCATATCTTCAGCTTGATGTACCAAATCTTGTGCTTTTGGCAAGAGCTGTTTACCGGCTTCGGTCAAGCTTATTTGTCGAGCAATTCGATTAAATAATTGTGTGCCTAATTCTTCTTCCAGAGACGCGACACGTTTACTGATGGCAGGCTGTGTGACAAACAATTGTTCTGATGCCTTGGAAAACGACTCGTATCGGGCGACGGTAATAAATGCTTGTAGTGCAGAAATATCCAACAATCTCTCTCATATTATTCCAAATTGGAATCGATATTATAAAAACAATGAATTTGTATTATCAATAGGGTTTGCTATTATTCTGCGTGTTCGCTGCCCCATTACTGCGCAGCATAGAATTCACTCTAAACCCGCTTATTTGTTGAGGTATGTCATGGCTAAAACCATGTATGAAAAAATTTGGGATGCACACTTTGTGCACCAGGAAGAAGGTCAAGCACCACTGATGTACGTTGACCGCCATCTTATGCACGAGGTCACGTCGCCACAGGCATTCGAAGGCCTAAAGATAGCAGGCCGTTCAATTCGTAATAGCCACAGCATATTAGCCACCTTAGACCACTGTGTGCCGACTAAGTTGGCTGATCGTTTGAATTTGCCCGACCCCATTGGTGCCAAGCAAGTGCAAACAATGATGAACAACTGCGAAGAACATGGTTTGATCTTGTACGACATGAAGAGCAAGAACAATGGCATTATTCACGTGGTTGTTCCGGAGCACGGTTTCGTGCACCCTGGCATGACGACGGTATGCGGCGATTCTCACACGGCAACTCATGGCGCGTTTGGCGCACTCGCGTTTGGCATCGGCACATCCGAGGTCGAGCACGTAATGGCGACTCAATGCTTGCCGCAATCCAAGTCAAAAACCATGTTGGTTAAGGTTAACGGTACTTTATCTAAGTACAGTACCGCCAAGGACATCGCCCTCGCCATCATTGGCGAAATTGGCACTGCAGGTGGCAATGGTTATGTCATCGAGTATGCAGGCGATGCGATTGAAGCCCTATCTATGCAAGGCCGAATGACCCTCTGTAACATGGCAATCGAATCTGGCGCACGCGCAGGTTTGGTCGCTCCGGATCAAAAGACCATCGACTTCCTGGAAGGCAAAGAGTTTGCCCCTAAGGGAGAACAATGGGATCAAGCGGTAGAGTACTGGAAATCACTACCCAGTGACGACGGCGCCAAATTCGATTCGGTAATCGAATTGCGCGCTGAAGACATCGCACCTCAGGTCACTTGGGGAACCTCACCCGAGCAAGTTGTGCCAGTTGATAAAACGGTGCCTGCGCCGAGTGATTTTGACGACGACGGAAAATCGATTGCGTGCGAAAGCGCGCTCGATTATATGGGATTAGAAGCAGGCACCAAGATGACCGATATCGCGGTTGATTTTGTGTTCTTAGGCTCTTGCACCAACTCTCGAATTGAAGATTTTCGTGCCGCAGCTGAAGTAGCAAAAGGCACCACCGTACCCGATAACGTTACTGCGATTGCAGTGCCCGGTTCGTATTTGGTTAAGGAACAAGCCGAAGAAGAAGGCTTGGATAAGATTTTTACCGACGCCGGGTGGGAATGGCGCGAGCCAGGTTGCTCAATGTGCTTAGCGATGAACGGCGACCAACTCAAACCGGGTGAACGTTGTGCATCGACCTCAAATCGCAACTTCGAGGGTCGACAAGGTAAAGGTGGGCGTACACATCTGGTATCACCGGCCATGGCCGCGGCAACCGCGGGCGCCGGACGTTTCGTTGATATTCGAACACTTGAGAATTCATAGGTAATCATCATGGAAAAATACAAAAACCACACCAGCGTTGCGGCGCTGATGAATCGCAGCAATGTTGATACCGACCAAATCATTGCCAAGCAGTTTTTAAAGAAAGTGGAACGAACTGGCTTTGGCCAGCACTTGTTCCATGATTGGCGATTTAACGAAGACGGCACGCCGAATCCAGACTTCGAACTGAACAACCCGAAGTTTGCAGGCGCTAAAATTTTAGTGGCTGGCGATAACTTCGGTTGCGGCTCATCGCGTGAGCATGCACCTTGGGCAATTGACGACTATGGCTTCAATACCATTATTTCTACGAGCTTCGCCGACATTTTCTACAACAACTGTTTCAAGAATGGAATTTTACCGATCGTTGTAGATGCCGACACACTGAAAGCCTTGATGGCTGAAATTTCCGCCAATGAAGGCGTTGAATTTAGCATTGACTTAGAAGATCAATCGGTTTCTACACCGGGGGGTATTAACATTAATTTTGACATAGACGGCTTTCGAAAACACAACCTGCTTGAGGGGCTGGATGACATCGGTTTAACCCTCGCTCAAACCGACAAAATTGATGCTTATGAGGTTAAACACAAGGAAATGTTTCCTTGGTTGTGGGCATCGTAAGCAGCATTCTCAGCAATAGCTAAAAAGGGCGGCTTCGGCAGCCCTTTTTTATGCCCGATTAAACCGTTATTAAGGCTTGTAAACTCTTTTATTTATTAGAGAAAACTCGATATAGTTACAGGTTAACAAAAAGAGATTTTTCAATGTCGCAAAACCAGCAATACGCTCCTAAACGCAAGAGCAAAATCACTCTCATGGACACCACGTTACGTGACGGTGAACAAACTCAAGGCGTGTCGTTCGCACCCGCTGAAAAACTGAGCCTGGCACAAGCATTGCTCGGGCGTTTAAATGTGGATCGAATCGAAGTTGCTTCCGCGGGTGTCTCTCAAGGTGAGCAGGAAGCCGTCAGACAGATCAACAGTTGGGCTGCCAATAATGGCCATCTCGATAAAGTTGAGGTGCTCGGCTTTGTTGATTTAGACAGAAGTGTTGACTGGATCACGGGCGCGGGTGGCAAGGTCATTAATCTTTTGGCTAAAGGCAGTGAAAAACATTGCCTCACGCAGCTGCGACAACAGCCCGAGCAACACATCGAACGGGTCAAACAAACAATAGAATACGCACACTCTCAGGGTGTGGCCGTCAATATATACCTGGAAGACTGGTCCAATGGCTACGCCGATTCACCCGACTATGTTTACAATTTTGTTGAGTCGTTAAAAGACTGCAATATTGGCCATTTTATGTTGCCTGACACGCTCGGCGTCATGTCCCCGAGTGAAGTCGGGCTCGCAATCGGCGATATGGTTACGCGATTTCCGGACCTGGCTTTTGATTTTCACCCTCACAATGATTATGGCCTCGCCACCGCAAACGTTATGGCGGCGGTCGATTCCGGTATTAGCGCGATTCACTGCACTGTTAATTGTTTGGGTGAGCGCGCTGGCAATGCTTCTCTGGCTGAAGTGTCAGTAGTGCTGCGCGATAAAATGGGATTAGAGTTGAGTATTGACGAGCAGCACATTGTTGACGTCAGTCAAATGGTTGAGAGTTTTTCTGGTAAGTTTGTATCGGGTAATGCCCCTATTCTCGGTAAAGATGTCTTCACTCAAACAGCGGGAATTCATGCTGATGGCGATAAAAAAGGAAATCTGTATGTGACCAAACTCTCACCTGAGCGTTTTGCGCGTAAGCGTACCTACGCCTTAGGCAAACTGGCTGGCAAGGCATCACTAGAGAACAACCTCGACGAACTGGGTATAAAGCTCAGTAGCGAAGATCAAAGAAAGGTGTTAGAGAAAGTAATCGAGCTGGGTGATTCAAAACAGACGGTGACCTCGGAAGATTTACCATTCATTATTGCCGATGTGCTGGAGAGTAAAGATTCTCAACGAGTGATACTGGTCGATTGCAAAACCTCTAGCCAACTCAATGGCGACTCTGAAACGGTGCTGAGCATAAGCATCGATGGCAAGACTCACACTGAAAGCGGGCACGGTAACGGCGCCTATGATGCCTTTGCCGACGCTCTGGATAAGATTTTGGTTTTGTATCAAGATTTGAAGCGACCCAAGCTTTTGGATTATCAGGTTCACATCCCTAAGGGCGGCAAAACCAACGCACTTACTGAGGCCAGCATTACCTGGGAACTTGAAAACAGCCGTCGAATGACAACGCGTGGAGTTGACTCTAATCAGGTGATCGCCGCTATGCACGCAACCTTAAAAGCGATTAACGTAATCGCTCAATAACTTTGAAGCTTAACACCCTATCTCACCCAATGACCAAGACCAACTTTAACTTATTAATTTTTAGCGTAATCATCCTGGCATTCGGCGTTCGCTTAGAATTGGTCGAGCTATTTGCCGTACAAACCCCTTATTGGGATGATTGGGGTATTGGCGGCTTTGTTACTCGAGTTCACCTTCATGGCGTAGAACTTGCTGACTTTTTTCGCCACGCAAATGAACACCGCCTCACGTTTAATCGGCTATGGTCAATTGCCTTATTTAACATGAATAATGAGCAATGGGACCCGATTGTCTGGATGCTCTCAAACGCCATGATATGGGCGGTATCAGGTGCAATTTTAGTGGCGATTGTGCAAAAGCATGCACCCAGCCATAAGCTTATGTTGACCATCTTTATTGCGATTCTTTGGAGCGTGCCGTTTTCATTGGTGAATGTGCTTTGGGGAATCCAAACTCATACTTACACCATGATTCTGTTTTCGATTCTGGGTTGCTGGTGGGTAACGGACAGAGTGTTTTCAGTCAAATGGGTACTCGGGCTATTGTGCTTAGCTGCTGCCACTTTGACCTTAGCTGGAGGTACGTTTGCTTCAGTCGGGGTAGTCGGTGTTAGTTTATTAGTATTTGTCGCTGCCCATAAAAGTACAGAGAGAAAAAGTTACCTTATTACCGCTGTGGCGGCGACCCTGCCCGCAGCCCTCGGCCTGGCACTGATTGCCTCTCTGCCTGAGCGTGCACCTCAGGAGATTGAAATAGCGGACTCACTCGTCACATTTTTAAAAACAATGTCGTGGCCTGAAGTAAACGAAATTTATCATGCGTTTATCTATGCTGCGCCCGTGATAATTTTGATAGTGCAAATTTTTAAACAAGGCATCACGCCGAGTCGCTTTACTCGCTTTGCACTATCACTGTTCGCGTTTATCGCTGTCATTGCGCTGGCGGTGGCTTACGCCAGAGGCAGTGGCGGGATTGGACCTGCGCGAAGATACTTCGAGTATTTGGCGCTCGTTCCTCTCGCGAGCTTAATGGCACTTAGCGCCATATCCTATGGTGTTTACCGGGTTAATACTAACCTTGTCGCCACCTTGTTCGCGCTCTTCATAACCGCCTTTATTGCCGGTATGCCAATGCAAATGAAAGCCATCGACTACACTCTTAAAGAACGGAATGCGTTGAAACCAATCCAAACTCATGTCACGTCCAGATACTTAAACACCGGTGACCCAGACGAACTCTATGGCCACCCTCATCGGCATGCGCCTTTCCCACATATCGAAACCTTTCAAGGAATCTTGGACGAGATGAGCGCTGCCGATACCTTGCCTTCCTCACTCCAACCTCAACCCGACCTTCAGTGGAACCCTGAGATCAACGAAGTTGATAGAGCAAAAAGCGCGTTTATTCGAAACGGAACTAATATCGAGATCGATGAGGTGATCGGGTCTGATCATTTAGGTGAACCAGCCTATGGCTCCTTTAACCCAGACCAAGGCGGTGAAGCGGCGACTGGTACCTTCGAAAGTGCGACGGTTAGAATAACCAGATCATACGCTGACATAAGCTATATGGGTGATATTGATGGTCCAGGCATGAGCTTGTTGTTAGAGGACGTTGGCAGTGGCGAGCAATTCCTTGTCAAACCAAACAACTATCAATCGCGCTACTCGCGAAAATACAACAGCAATGTCTGGACCAACACCTACCTTAAGATACCAAGAGGTTATTATAAAATAGTGGCTCAGGATAACAGCGAAGACTCGTGGCTCGCTTTCGGATCTCCGCGTTCAGTTGGGCGCTTGAGTTTTTACGCGCAGTCACTTAAAGGCCATCGACACTGGATTTGGAAAATAGCCATTTTGATCATGTTATTCTCACTGCGTGATTCATTTAGAAATCTGGTATTACCTCGCCAGCAAAATGCTTAACGACACAGTTACTCACAAATTACTTCGAATAAACTAATAGATGTCCCAAAATAAAAACATGCAAGACGTTAACAAGGTCATAGTTACGCCCTATTTCGAAGACCTTGCCGCAGCGCAATTTTGTAAAGAACTGTCTCAACATTTATCAGACGACGATCGGGTAATTATCGTTGATGATGGATCAATAAACATTCCATTCGATGCGCAGTTTCTAAAGGACAATGGCATCAAAGGTCAAATCGTTAGGCTGGCGCGCAATGTGGGTCACCAGACGGCGATTACCTGCGGTATAAACGTTGCACTTGAGAGCGTTAATTTCAAGTCTTTAATCGTTCTCGATTCTGATGGCGAAGATCAACCGAAAGACATTGCCGAGCTGGTATCCAAACTGGAAGAGGTCGACTCAAACGTCGACGCGGCTGTCGCGACGCGAAAGTCGAGAATTGAATCGAAAACTTTTAAGATTTTTTACCGAATATATCAGTCGTTCTTCTTTTTATTGGTCGGTCGAAAAATTCAGTTTGGAAATTTCATGGCATTGTCACCCTTGGCCGCACGGCGTTTGGCGCGCTACCCTGAAACACCGATGCATTTGGCTGCCTCGCTTATAAATTCTCGTCTTCGTATTGAGCCTGTCTCGATTCATCGAGGCGCACGATACGCGGGCAAAAGCAGCATGAATATCGTTTCCCTAACCCTTCATGGTTTACGCTCAATTATGGTTTTCTCAGAAACCGTATTGGTGCGCATCACGCTATTCTGCGTTCTGTGCGCAGCAGTCATCATTTTCGCAATGATTATGATGGTCGCGATGAAATTAACCGGCCAGGCAATTCCCGGATGGTTTTCCACCGCAGGCGGAATATTGATCTTGATGTTGGTGCAAATGGCGATGATGAGCTTGATCGTTTTATTGTCTGCTGGCAACCTCAAATCCAATCAGGCCACCGCATTCGAACACTCAATATTGATCGAAAGTATTGAGCTGATCGATTAGCAACTCGGTACACGACATCGGCCATCATTAATCAGTATCGTTGAGAAACCGTGACTCCTGCAATCAAACTAGCGCGCAAACATAAGATACCCTTCAACGTACATCAATATCAGCACGACACAAACGCCGATTCATATGGTCAAGAGGCCGCGGATGCCCTCGGTTTAAATCCGGCAAGGCTTTTCAAAACGCTGGTGGTCGAACTTAATAATAGTGAACTTGTCGTTGGCATTGTACCGGTAAGTGGTTCTCTTAATCTTAAAGCCATCGCATCGGCGGCCAATGCTAAGAAAGCGGTTATGGCCGATAAACAAAAAGTTCAAACAACAACGGGGTATGTCTTGGGGGGTGTCAGCCCACTTGGGCAACGCAAAGCACTCACCACCATTATCGACGATAGCGCAAAGCAATTTGACACGGTTTTTGTGAGTGCTGGAAAACGTGGTTTAGATATAGAATTAACTGCCCATGATCTGGCAAAACTTACTCGTGCTCAGTTCGCAGCAATAGGCAAAGTATGAACGCAGAATTGAAAGGCTTGCTGCTTGGCTTTGTCGCGGTTTTTATGTTCGGCCTCACATTGCCGGTGACTCGCTATATTTCACCAACCTTCGATCCAGTGTTTATTGGCCTTGGTCGGGCGGCGTTGGCAAGCCTATTTGCAGCGGGTATTCTATTTTTCTATAGGGCCCCGCTACCAACATTTATTCAGTTCAAGCGCTTACTGGTTGTCGCGCTGGGTGTGGTTATAGGCTTCCCCGTATTATCGGCCTGGGCCATGCAAAGTCTACCTGCGTCTCATGGGGGCGTTGTGCTCGGCATTTTACCTCTGGCCACGGCCGCCGCAAGCCGCGTCGTCAGCGATGAGCGCCCATCATTCGGTTTTTGGCTGGTTGGTTGCCTCGGAAGCGCGTTTGTCGTTGCTTATTCGCTGCTTGAAGGTGGAGGTGTATTTTTATTTGGAGACCTAGCCTTGTTTGCAGCGGTCATTGCGGCCGCATTTGGCTACGCGGTGGGTGGTAAATTATCCAAAGAAATCAGCGGTTGGCAGGTAATTTGTTGGGCACTGGTTATCGTCTTTCCGATCACCATTTTGCCAACTATTTATTATGCACCCGGCGACATAAGTAAACTTGATTCTATGAGTTTAGTTGGGTTTCTTTATTTAACCCTGGCAAGTCAGTTGTTTGGCTTTTTCATTTGGTATAAGGCAATGGCGATTGGCGGCGTAGCTCGAGTGAGTCAAGTGCAGCTGTTACAGCCATTCATCACATTGCTCGCGTCCGCTATTGCCTTGTCGGAAGCAATCGAGTCGCAAACCTATTTTTTCGCAATAATAGTGGTGCTTTTAGTCGCGATCGGCAAACGCATGCGTATAGATACCAAACCTCAATCGCGATAAAATTAGCACTATGACCACACTTAAGATTAGACCCGCAACAATCAATGACGTCGATCAAATATTGCAATTTGTGATCGATCTCGCAATTTATGAGAAAGAAGAAGACTCGGTGGTCGCCACAAGCGATCATCTTAAAAATGCCCTATTTTGCGAAAACCCGCAGGCACACTGTTTGATTGCCGACGTTAACGGTAAATCGGTAGGCTTTGCAGTGTACTTTTTTAGTTTTTCTACCTGGCTTGGTCAGCATGGTATCTATCTGGAAGACTTATACGTGTCTCCGGAATCAAGAGGCATTGGCGCAGGCAAAGCTCTGCTTAAGCAACTGGCGAAAATCGCGGTTGAAAGGAACCTGGGGCGTGTTGAATGGAGTGTATTGGACTGGAATGAACCATCAATAAAGTTCTATCAAGCCATGGGCGCAAAGCCAAAGGATGGATGGACAGTTTATCGCTTGAGCGATCAAGCCTTGAACGACTTCGCCGCTAGCGAGTAACAGGTAGAATATCGTCCATAGTATCAATATCTTGATGAACTCCTTCGTCATTGGTGTGGTGAAATCTCACTAAATCCGAATGTCGATTAACAATGGGTTTGGCGCCTATGTCTCCATCGAGCCCTAAAAGTTCGTCCTTAAAGTGCACGCCCAATGCAACCGGATTACCAATTCCGTTCAAAGTTTTTGGTACCACTATACTGCTTGATTTCACACTTTCAGCAATCGACTTAACGGTATTTGAAGATAGGTAAGGCATATCAGCCAAACCACATAACCAAGCGGTTTTCGGTGCCGTAGCTCGAACGCCTGCTATGACACTTTGACTCAATCCTTGCTCAGCCCGGGAATTTAAGATGCAGTTAGCCGATTCTTGTTCTACTAGTTTCATCAGCTCATGATCGTCGTTCCTGATAACCACATAAACCTGATTGAATACCTGTTTATAGAGACGGATGGTCTTCGCAATTACACTAATGCCATCGGGTAACTCATGGAGCAATTTGTGGCTGCCAAATCGAGAACCCGAACCTGATGCCAAAACCAAACAAGTTATGTCGCGTGATTCAATCATTCGATTGTTCGTTCTCTCTCTACCCGGTTTAATTGTTCTATAACCTCAGCCAATATCGAAACCGCGATTTGAGCTGGCGTATTTGCACCAATATCTAAGCCAACCGGGCCATGGATTTTACTCAGGAGAAGTTGATCTATTCCAAGATCTCGAAGGCTCTGTAGACGTGCGTTGTGAGTCCGCTTGCTACCAAGCGCTCCGATATAAAACGCCTTGGTGTTCAACGCTTCAGCCAATAAATCCACTTCGAGGTCGTGTTCATGAAAGAGGCTCACCATGGCACTAAATTCATCCAGATTCGAGGCAAACGTTGAGCGCGCCTCTAGCAAACTGACTGAGTCTAAATCGGCTGCTGAGAGTAGAGCTTCTGTGTGCTCATTTTGTGCAACACAGGCAACATCAAATCCCGACTTAATTGCCAGCTCCGCGAGCAACACTAGTATCGGGCCCTGGCCGAACACGATCAAACGCTTACTGGGCAAATAGTGTCGTTCGAATCTACCGATTCCCGTTTCCAGAACTTGGACATAGGCTTTGCGTTGATTAAGTCGGCTAGCTATCTGAGACAAATTTTCGTTGGTGAGATTGCAGTCAAAGTAGACGTCGATGCCCGAACCACAAGGTAATTGAATATCGAAAAATGGTGAGTCCAGCCCATAACGCAGTGTCGGGTTGTCATCATTGCGCATTGCTGAAACAGCCTGATCGGCAATCGCGGTCTCTGCACAACCTCCGGTAATCTGACCTACGTAGGTTCCTTGATCATTTACCAGCATTTGTGAACCAACGGGGTATGGCGCGTTACCTTCAATATTCACTAATGTGGCTAAGGCAATTTGATGACCCGCATCTAACCAACTTAGGGCTGTCTGTATGAGTTCTGAAGGGTGTGACGATTGATTGTAAATAAGCGACATAATCTGATTTTATATAAACTTCATTTGGCTGTCTTAGCCCAAATTAGAAGACCAGAACATTTATGCACATAGCGCTTTGATTAAATCATGTAAGCGTGTCAGCGACGAATGATTTTCATACTTGAGGCTAAAGCGAGACGCATTATGCCAAACCTGGTCTACTTTTTTTGTCGATTCGATTAAGCGATTAACATCTAATTTTGATGCTTTTGATGGCCCGGCAAAACCTAATCGCTTCTTAGCCAAGCGATAGGTCAATAAGGTATTTTGAATACCCTGTGGTAGTAACACTGACGGAACTCCTTTCAATAAGAGCTGGTAAATTAAATCATGTTCCCCATGACTGAACACTATTTTGCAGTGCTGTACGACCGACGCAATACTCACCATTTCATTCTGTATGATCAGTTTGTCTGAACTGAAGCGATTAATGAAATGCGCGCTCGCATCTTCGACCACAGCTAATACCGGCAGATCAAGGGTTGAAAGCTGTTCAAACAAGGCTTCGCAATGAGATGAACTGGCGTTTAACACAACAAATACTTTGTCGCCATCACCCTTAGGCCAGGCTGCATCGTCGTGAGAATTTGTATTCGGCCATCGGACAACGTAGGGTATATCACGGCTGCCATAGTGATCCATTTCGGGTACCGACATTATCCATTGATCAGCATGTTGATAGAGTTCATCAGGAGAACTGATTTCCATTCCGTTAAAGCCCAACTCTATGACGGATTCGTTGATCGACTTAAGCAATAACTGGTCATCGACAAATGCCTGAGCCTGATCTTTGAGCAACTTCTCTTTGTCACTGCGCCACGGCCTAAACCCAGGAAGCGGATTTATTTTTGGTGGCACTCTGAATCCATCCCCGATCATTACGCTCGATACCGACAATAGTCGTGAAGCCAGGAGTGCAGTAGGCGCGTGATCGCTTATTACATGATCGACATCCAACGTGGCCAACAAATGTAACCAGCCTCGTAGAACAGGAGCCAATCTCATTTTTGATTGATAACCTTGCGTTATCAACAGCTCACTGAGACACCGAGGGCGAGCTTTTAATTTTGCCGAACTATCATTCTCGTAAACAAAATTAGGCGACTGAAACAAGGCTATGCCTTTAAACTCATCATGGGCATGTGCGGCACTAAGGTTGCTGCAAATCAAGCTAACCGAATGGCCTTGAGCGCTTAACTCCGATGCACAGGCGGCCAGATCGCCCAGCATTTCCACACCGAGAATCCGTTCTGAACACAACGCTACCTTAGCCATAAAATGTATGAAAATTAGTCGATTAGCCGCCTAGTTTACCCGAATTCAACAAACGAATTCCACACCCGCCCTGGAGGCCAGTAAATTCCCGGCGTTTATCTCGTGCGGCACTATCCCTACAAACCAGTGATATACACTCACTAATAGGAAGGAGAGTATTGAAGGCGGTCGAATTGAACTAAAGTTATACCTTGCTAAACCTATTGCCAAGAGTGAAATTTTGTTAACTGAGCGATAATTGCTTTCATCATAGCAATAACGCTTAACTAACCATAAAGCTTTCTAGCAAGAGGCCTGATTATGAAAAAATTTGGCAAAAAACATACCCATCGTTTAAAAACCGGTTTGGGCATCAAAGATGATGATCAACTTAGCACCTTAGAGCTCTGGCAAGCGCATTTACGAGCATTACGTCGTGCCAGCGAAAAGACCACACATAATGTCGAGATCTTTGATACCAATGAACAAACAAGTACTACTATTGTTGTGAACGTATCTGACAATTCACCCATGCCATAGACGTTTATTAACACTGGCAAAGTAGGCCCTCAGAAATGTCTGTTTTGAGCGTCTATTTTGTCATTGCTTGCACACCAAACATGGTTAAAATGGTCGCTACTATAAATAGAATAATCATTCTTAGGAGCCTTTTTAATGAATGTCAGTGATGCAATCAAGCAACGCCGCTCGGTTCGAGCTTATCAAGATAGACCAGTAGCGCCGGAGCTAATCGAGAAAATATTTCTTCAAGCACAAGATTCTCCGTCAAATTGCAATACCCAGCCTTGGCATGTCGTTGTGGTTTCTGGAGAAGCGCGAGACAAAATCGAAAAAGCCATGATGACAGATATCATGAGTGGCAAGGCGCCTACACCTCATTTTGTACCGGGTGATCAAGGTTTAAAGGATGAATATCGTACACGTCAGATCGCTTGTGCAGTCTCATTGTACGGCGCGATGGACATCAAAAAAGAAGATAAACAAAAACGCCAAGAGCTGATGGTAAAAAATTGGCAATTCTTTGGTGCGCCACACGCGGCATTTTTCTCAATGCCCAAATCCATGAGCGAAATCAATGCGGTAGACATGGGAATATACCTGCAATCAATCATGTTATTGCTCACCGAAAACGGTTTAGCGAGCTGCCCACAAGGTGCATTGGCCATGTACACCGATGCCGTCCACGAGATGGCCAACATTCCTGATAACCACGCAATTATGTTTGGTCTATCGTTCGGGTACGCAGACCAGGAAGCTCAAATTAATGGGTTCGATGTGGGGCGAGAAGAACTAAGCAAGAGCGTTGAATTCCATAGCTAGTTACCTTGCCAGCACGGTCGCCTGGTTCACACATTGAGTCAGGCGACACAGTTAAACCAATACCAAGGTTAATTCAATACCAAGGCAAACCATGATCAGACATCGTTTGAGGATGTCTAAAATAAGCCACTTCATATTTTATCCCTGCTGTGACGCTAGTTTGATAAGATCCAACTATTGTTAGCGCGATGTCCACTCAGATGCGCGAATTTGGCTCATAAATTTCTAAATGAAACTAGGCAACCCTTCAGTTCTTAATACCCTTAGTGCCGGGCTATTCACTAGCTTGATCACGATCGTTCTCAGCCTAAGCTACGCGTCCCTTATCTTTTCCGGCGAACTCGCCCCATTTCTCGCTCATGGAATTGCATTAGCAATTACCAGCGTCGTGGTGGTGGGATTTGTTCAGACGATGTGGAGCGATTCTGCGCATTTGGTTGTTCAAGTAGACGATGACACAGCACCAGTGATGGCCTTATTTATTGGCTTTCTAATCGCTTCGCTACCCCATGGTTTAAGTCCAGAGCAGATTTTGAGCAATGTATTGGCAGCAGTGGTAATTTCGACCTTTATCGCTGGCCTTACTTTGACGATATTCGGGTACTTCAAGCTTGGGAACCTCTTGCAGTTCCTGCCCTACAGCGCCATAGGAGGTTATTTCGCTGCTGTGGGCTGGTTATTGTTGGTCGGGGCACTTAACTCACTAGTGCCATTCGAGGTAAATAGCATTGAGAGCATTTTCACGCTTTTTAGTGATACTCAAACAATTTTAAAATGGCTTCCTGCATTGATAATTGGTGTGTGCTTACGATGGATGTCGGATAAGATAAGCACAGGACATCTACTTGCTTTCGCCGCCATTGTGGTAACCCTATTATTCTATACCGCCGCTTTTTCGCTGGGCGCCGACCTCGGTGTTCTGCAGTCTGAAGGATATTTAATCGGCCCTTTCGCAAATACTCAATCAAACTTATTCTCACCCATTACTCATTTGAATTGGTCTGAGGTGCAAGCCAACGCGTTTATCAACAATATAGCGAGCATCGCAACTATCAGCCTGATTGCTCTACTTTCATTTACGCTCTGTGTCAGTGCGGTAGCACTGAATACACGAAAAGAACTCGACGCCAATAAAGAGCTGCAAGTAAGTGGCATGGCTAACATAGCAAATTCATTACTTGGTGGATTATTCGCATTGCCTTCGGTTAGTAGCTCAAAGCTCTCTCATGATCTACACCCCATACCCAGCAAGCTGCTTGGTTTGAGCGGCGTGGCAGTTGCCGTACTGATATTTTACCTGGGCCTGGATCTAATTGCCTATATTCCACGAATGGTGCTTGGAGTATTGTTGATTTTTATCGCCTTTGGTTTTCTGCACGAATGGCTTATTAAAGGCTATAAAAAGTTTGGCCCAATCGAATACAGCGTCATTCCAATAATCCTGATTGTCTCGGTATTTTATGGATTTTTAGAAAGTATTGTCTTTGGCATAGTCGCAGCGATAATATTATTCGCAATCAATTACAGCCGTATCAGAGTAATTAAATACCAAGCCTCAGGTGCCGAACTTCGAAGTAATGTCGTACGTCGTTCTGAACAAAATCAGTATTTAAAGCGCCACGGTGAAAAGGCACGAATATTCAAACTACAAGGTTTTTTGTTTTTCGGGACCGCGGGCACACTCTATAAAGAAGTTACGGCATCCTTAGCAAACTCGAAGGAACAATCGGTGGAATATGTGTTGCTCGATTTTTCCCAAGTGTCGGGAATCGATTCTTCGGCCACACTCAATTTTGAACGATTAGCCCAGCGTCTAAAGGAACACAACACCAACCTGGTGCTCACTGGGTTAAAGCATGATCTTCTTGCTAAACTAATTCATGGTGGTTTCGACCCGAAAAACGGAGAGCTGATCCATCAATTTTTAGACATCGATCAAGGCCTGGAATGGTGTGAAAATCGCATTCTAGACGACTTAAGACTCGAGTCTGGTTCACCACAAAGCGTGCTCGAATTAATCGCAGGCGATCTAAGCACAGACGAGATCGAACTGTTAAAACGCTATTTGACAAAACGCCGAGTTACCAAAGGAGAATTGCTGACCGATTTGGGTGAACAATCAAACGAGGTGTACATGTTGGAAAGTTGTACGGCGAGCGCCTACATTCTTGATTCCAATAATATTGAACGCAGAATTGATGGGGCCGGGCGCGGAGCAATATATGGCGAGATAGGATTCTTTTTAAATATCCCTCGTACCGCGATTGTGAAGGCAGACAGCGATGGCGAACTGTATTCACTGAGTTTTTCTTCACTGAAAAAAATGGAATCCGAAGCTCCAAAATTGGCCTCAGCCATAAATCGTTACATGCTAAGAATTGTGACCGAACGACTTGCCAGTACAACGCGATCACTTCGAACCGTGCTGTAAAGTGAGCGCAGTAAGTGACTAGCGATTGATAAACAAGGCTATCTTAGCCAGCGCATCCTCAGCGTCCTTTAAAATGGCCGAGAATAACTGGAATACATGAAATTGGGCACGATAACTTTGCAGCTCCAGATCAACACCCTGCTCTTTGGCTCGATCGCAAAATTCAACGATTTGGTCATAAAACATTTCTCCTTTACCACATTGTACCAACGTTTTGGGTAGCCCCTTCAACGGTGTGTTTAAAAACACAACTTGGTTATTATTGTGGTCTTGCTCCTGCATTAAATTTTCAAAACTAGGTCTTAGAAAATCGCTTACCAAGAAGTCGTTTTTTTCATTAGTGATAATGCTTCCATTCGATGCTGTCGGATCGACCCACGGAGAAATCAAAACCAGTTTATCCACCTGACGCTCAGCCTCGCTGGAATTAGCAAGGGTTAACGCCGTTGTAATCGCTAATGCGCCGCCCGCCGAATCGCCCGCTAAAATTATCTGTTTGTCGTCATACGTCTTCAATACCAATAATGCGACTGCCAGGCAATCGTCTTGAGGTGCAGGAAACGGATGTTCCGGTGCTAAGCGATAATCAACCGCCACCACCAAGCCTTTGGTATCCAACGCTAACTGAGCCAAAATTGTTTTATGTGAAGCCGGAGAGCCAGCAACATAGCCACCACCATGATAATAAACGACTAAGTTATCCGAGCTGGCTCCCTGTTTCGCGCTGACCATGGTGCAAGGTACGCCAGCTAAAGTACGACGATGCATACTCACCTTAGCCAGCGCTGGATGATAACCTGCGGACTTGTCCATGGTGGATCTTAGCCACGGCAACCCCAAATTCTGCCCCTTGACGATCACATCTCTGGTCGCTCTTACAACCAGCTCCGCTAACCAGCTTCGACCAGGCATTCGTGCTGATGAGCCGATCATTGAAAATGTAGATTTAAATAGACGAATTATCATTGTTGAACAGTAACACTTCTTATATGAAGGTGCTATCGACCTTTAAAGACGGCTTTTTCTTTTGCGAAAAATGCCGCTATGGCGTTTTTGGAGTCATCGCTTTCGAGCAAGACACTTTGTTCTATGGCTTCTCGTTTAACCACATCCGCATACGACATAGTGCAAGCATCTCGCATCAGAGTTTTGACCGCTCCTTGCGCCAGTGGGGCACCAAGTGCAATTTCTTCAGCCCACTGCTGGGTGTGTTCAAGCACGCTTTCGTTCGCCACCACCTTGTTCGCCAGGCCCAACTCAAGGCAGTCTTTTGCATTGAGTCGACCTGCATTCACCGCCATTTCTATCGCCCGTTGATAGCCGAGTTTTTTCAAAAGCAACCACGTAGCACCTCCATCTGGCATCAAGCCAATGGCTGAAAACGCTTGATACAGGTAAGCGTCCTCTGCCATTACCACCAAATCACTATTCATCACCATAGCCGCGCCGATTCCGGCAGCGACGCCGTTAACAGCCGCAATATACAATTTCTTAGAATTATGAATCCCCATCAGCCAAGGTTCATATTCGGCGGCGCATTGCTCTACAAAATTATCGTACCCTGGCATGCCTTCACTCAGATCCGCACCAGCGCAAAAACCACGACCTTGTCCGGTTAGAATTACAATGCGCACTTCGTCGTCAGTTTCTACTCGTTCAACCGCATCAATAATTTCGAGGCGCATTTTCTGATGAAGGGCATTCAAGGTTTTAGGCGAATTGAGCGCGATGGTCGCCACCCGATTGGTAACATGGTAACTAATTGTTTGATAGTCAGGCATGGAATTTACTCGTTGAAGGTAATATAAAAAAGGCGCTGTGAGATGATTCTAAAACAAAACATCCACACAGCGCCTTTTCGTTAAATGCTTAAGCCTTAAGCAAATAGTTCGCCACTCTTAGCGTGTTCTTTAACAATATTCGGGCAGTCAAATCGTTCGCCATATTTAGCAGACAGTTCGCCACAACGCTTAATAAAATTATCAAAACCGTAGGTGTTAACAAATTGAATAAAACCACCGGTATGAGCGGGTGCGCCAATGCCAAAAATGGAACCAATATTAGCGTCGGCTACTGAGCGAAGAACTCCGCTCTCTAAACATTTTAGCGTTTCGATGACCTGACGGAACATCAAGCGATCCTTAATATCCTGATCACTGATTTGATAATCTTCATTATAGTAAAGATCGTAAAGTGTCGGCCAAATATTCTTGGTACCATCTTCGTGGTACTCATAATAGCCGCCGCCGTGATACCGACCACCGCGACCATTATCGGTAATCATGTCCTTGATTACTCGGCGGATAACATCGCCATTACCCCATTTATCAGTAACGCCCATTTCAGCCCAGGTTTCCTGCGCTTTGCGAGACAATTCCAAACTGGTTTCATCTTGAATCTGCAAGGGCCCAACGGGCATGCCGATGGCTTTACCAAGGCTGTCGATACGAACTGGGTTGGTGCCTTCAGTTAACAAGTGTGCAGCTTCATCGAGATAGGTACCAAACGTCCGCGATGTGAAGAAGCCTAATGAATCATTAACAACGATCGGAGTCTTGCGAATTTGCATCGTGTAATCAAACGCTTTCGCCAGAGCCTCATCGCTGGTTTTCTCACCACAAATTATTTCAACTAGTGGCATTTTATCGACTGGCGAGAAGAAGTGTATGCCGATAAAATTCTCGGGCTTAGCACTCGCTTCAGCTAATTGAGTAATGGGCAGCGTCGACGTATTTGACCCCCAAAATCCATCTTCAGATAAAAATGGCTCCAATTCCTTAGTAATACCGTGCTTTAAACCGATGTTCTCGAATACGGCTTCGATAATTAAATCACATCCTTGCAAATCTTCGTTTTTATCCGTCGCAAGAATTAAATCGAGGATGCCTTTAGCTTTGCCTTCATCCATTCGACCACGAGCAATGCGCTTTTGTAACAGTTTTTCAGAATAGGCTTTACCCTTATCAGCGGCCTCTTGAGAAATATCTTTTAGTACTACTTCAATCCCGGCCATTGCAGAGACATAAGCGATACCCTGCCCCATCATGCCAGCACCTAAAATACCAACCTTGCGCGTTAAATTTTTCTCAACGTTTTGTGGACGACTCGCACCGCCATTAATTTTATTGAGCTGAAAAAAGAAAGTTGAGATCATATTTTTCGCAACTGGGCCAGTCGCGACCTTAGCAAACTCTCTACCTTCGATTCGCAATGCGGTATCGATATCGAGCATCGATGCTTGGAACGCAACATCCATTGCAGCAGTCATTTGCGGCATCAACCCGCGAGTTTTCTGGCTTAACATGGCCGGTGCCATGGTCGCGAGCTGCGCATTACGTGGCGTATTAATCGCACCGCCAGGAACACGATAACCTTTGCGATCCCATGGTTGAACCGCGGCTAATTCATCATCTTTGCTCGACAAAATATGCGCTTTTGCAGCGGGAATTAACTCATCGAGAGAGCTTACAAGTTGATCAATCATGCCCACTGACAAGGCTTTAGCGGGTACCAATCGCTTACTTTCCAAAATATATGGTAGCGCTTTCTCTACCCCAATCAATTTGGTCAGACGCACCACACCACCGCCACCTGGATATAGCCCTAATGAACATTCTGGCAAACCAATTTGCACCGATTTATGATCGAAGGCAATCCTATGATTACACGCCAAACAAAGCTCATAGCCGCCACCCAATGCGGCACCATTTATTGCAGCAACAACTGGAACTGGCAATTTCTCTAGTCTGCGCAAGTCGGCTTTCATTGCTTCGGTCGCGTTGAAAAATTCTTCTGCTTGCTCGGGGTCAGCTTTGACCAAGTCATTCAAATCGCCACCCGCAAAAAACACTTTTTTAGCGGATGCGAAGACCACACCTGACATGCCCTTTTCAGCTTCCAATTTTGCGATTGTTTCGCTCATAGCCTCGTGGTACTCAGCGTTCATCGCATTAACCGGGCCAGTCATATCCATGGTGACGGTTACAATGCCGTCGTTATCTTTTTCGTATCTAAATACACTCATTTTACTACTCCTAGACTCGTTCGATAATGCATGAGATACCCATGCCGCCGCCGACACACAAGGACAACATGCCAGTGCTCAAATCGCGACGTTCTAATTCGTTTAACATTGATCCAATAATGCATCCTCCGGTCGCTCCCAGAGGGTGACCCATTGCAATCGATCCGCCGACCACGTTAGTAATGTCGTGACTGATATCCAGATCTTTCATATAACGCATGGCCACTGAGGCAAACGCCTCGTTGATCTCCCATAAGTCTATGTCGTCTTTACTCATGCCCGCTGTTTTCAGTGCTTTCTTGGCTGACGGCCCTGGACCAGCTAACATAATAATCGGGTCGCTAGACAGAATTGCCGTAGCTCTTACCTTTGCACGAGGCGTCATACTCAAGTCTTTCCCGGCTTGCTCTGAACCTATTAGAACGGCGCTGGCACCGTCGACAATCCCGGATGAATTGCCCGGAGTATGCACATGATTAATTCGCTCTAAGTTGTTGTACTTTTTAAGAATAATATCGTCAAAACCGTATTTCCCCATTTCCTGAAAAGAAGCACGTAAACCGCCCAAGCCCTCCATTGTCGAGTCACCTTTGATGAAATCATCGCGTTCAAGAATAAGCACGCCGTTTTTGTCACGCACCGGAACAACCGCACTATCAAACCAACCATTGTCGCGAGCCTTGGCCGCTCTAACTTGAGATTCGAGTGCGTAGGCATCTACGTCTTCTCGTGAATAACCGTCTATCGTCGCAATCGTGTCGGCACCAATCCCCTGGGGCACAAAGCCTGATTTAACCGCGAACGCGGCATCGCCCGCCATTGCGCCACCGTCTGACCCCATCGGCACTCGGGACATACACTCGATTCCACCAGCAACAACCAGATTATCCCATCCTGATGCGACCTTGGCAGCGGCTGAATTAACGGCTTCGAGACCAGAGGCACAAAAACGATTAAGCTGCACGCCAGCGACAGACTCGTCCCAATCAGCATTTTGTACAATCATCTTTGCAATATCACTGCCTTGTTCACCCACTGGCGATACGCAACCCATAATCACATCATCGACATAAGAAGTGTCCAAATCATTGCGTTGCTGCAGTGCCTTAAAAAGGCCGGCGCCCAAATCAATTGGTTTAACTTCATGCAAAGTGCCGTCTTTCTTGCCTTTACTTCGTGGTGTTCGCACAGCATCGTAGATATATGCGGTATTACTCATGGGGAACCTCTAATGAGAATGATTGTCAACGAACTCTAGTTTACGCTGAGGGGGTGAATCGGCAATGACAAAAGCTATCGTTTAAATAGACAGTTTTTATCAAAAACAAACATTAAATGTGCTTTAATTCTCGGCATGAAAGAAATCACCATAGACTCAGCTTTTGCCCGCATGTTGCTCGAGGGTGCACAATCACAAGGTCTGGAGTGTGACCCAATTTTGTTGAGTAATGGAATCTCTCGTCTCACATTGGAAAAACCCGGTACGCGTATACGCCTGGAATCTTTCGCCGCTTTCGCTATCGAAGTGATGCGGACGCTCGATGACGAATTTCTAGGCTTAGGTTCGCGCCCACAACCGTTAGGCAGCTTTAACATGATGTGTCGTAGCTGTATCAGTGCACGCGAGGTCGGACGTTCGATGCGACGCAGCGCTAACTATTGGAATCTCTTCAATAATACATTTGCTCATCGGGTAGAAGAAAGTGAGGATTCAGTGTCCTACATACTCACTCCTATCTCCGGGGCAAGAACATTGAACAACTATCTGGTTGAAGCAATTTTATCCTCAGTACATCGATATCATTGTTGGCTAGGCGGGCAGTTCATCCCGTTAAATCTTGTCGCCTTAAGTCATTCTGAACCGGAATACGCGAGCCAATATAGCGCTTTATTCTATGGCGCCCCCATTAGCTATGATGAAACCGAATCTCGATTCGTATTTGCTAAACGCCACTCGAAACTAGAGATTGTTCAAACACCAGAGACTCTTGACCAATACCTTGCGGGTACTAACCTGTCTTTATTATATCAGCCGAAGAATTATCGAGTTATCAGCGACCAAGTGAGGCAGTGGTTAGAACGCAATATTAAACAAGGGAATTACAAAGCCACGCTCAAGGAAGCGGCACTTCATTTTGAAATGAGCCAACAAGTTCTACACCGCCGATTACAGGCAGAAGATTTGTCGTTCAAAGAAATCAAGATGCAGACAAGACGCGACATTGCCGTGAATCTATTGTTCAACAATAAATATAAAATTGAGGAAATTGCCACGCTGGTAGGCTTTTCCGAACCAAGCGCATTTATACGCGCGTTTAAGAGCTGGACTGGTTCAACACCACTGGCCTATCGACATGGTAAACATTAAACTGCTGAATGGAAAAGCCGCTTTAGAATGTGCGCTTGATGGTTATACTTAGACGAAATCTTTCCAGAAACATGCGGCTATGACTTGGACTATATTTATTACGCTAGCACTACTGTGGTGGCTTATTGCCACGTATATTTTTTCAGGCCCCGATCTAAGTCGTTACGACTCACATGTGGGCCAATTTTTCGATGATCACCCTGAGGATAAAGCGGCAACCGATCAATTTTTGCAAGTTCTCAAGAATGTGCGTCGCGATGCAAAAAAGTCCAAATCGTTAAAAGGGGCCTTCTCGACTGTTCGAAAATTTGCCGATGAGCTCTCTGATGATTTGCAAACGGATACTGATTTCATCGCCGTCGACGCCAATGGCGTGAAGTGCGAATGGGCCATTGCTCAAGGCGCAGACACCACTCGTCGCGTATTGTTTTTTCACGGCGGTGCTTTTTTGATGGGAAGCCCCAAAGGTCATCGAAAATTCGCCGACCAATTATCGAAAGTAGCCAATGCTGCCGTCTTGTCAGTCGATTACCGAATGATGCCAGAGCATGGCCGTATGAAGAGCGTGATCGACGCGCAGCAAACGTATCATTGGGTGTTGGAGAACGGTCCGAACAGACAAGAGAAATCAAACTTCCTATTGCTGGCTGGTGATTCTGCGGGAGGCAACTTGGCACTAATGCTTTCCAGTTGGAGCAAAACCAATGCAAGCGTACAACCTAATGGAGTGATCGGTTTTTCTCCGTCCACCGACATGACCATGACATCTCCAACAATTAAACGAAATCGACACTCCGACAAAATGTTAGGCCAAGGCTTGGGGTCACTAATCAGAGTACCAAAAGCGCTGAGAATGTGGTTTGGTGCGCTTACCATGCGAGCCAACCCTGCGGATAAGCTAGTGTCACCTGTGTTTGCAGATTTGAGTAATCTTCCACCGACTCTAATTCACGCAAGCAGTTCCGAAATGTTATTAGGTGAAAGCATGCGATACACCAATAAGGCAATTGCCAACGATTCACCCGTGACATTGCAAGTTTGGAAGGACCAGATACACGATTGGCACTTTTTCAATATGCATACAGGTTCAGGAAAAGAAGCGTGGGGAGAAGTTAAAAAATTCATCGATTCTCTCTGAAAATTTGCAAAATTAAGCACGCGATTAAGTGCCGAAATGTCATTTATTTAGAGTAAACTAAGGGTATCGAAATCAATTCCCGATCAACCTAAAAATGACATTTCCACACGCCATATTCAAAGCTTACGACATTCGCGGCATTGTCGATAAAACACTGACTACCGACATCACCTATAAAATTGGACAAGCTGTTGGCAGCGAGGTAATTGCCAATGGCGGGGACAGCATTGTCATCGGTCGCGATGGGCGCCTGTCAGGCCCGAGTCTGGCCAAAGTATTGTCCGATGGTCTACGCGCAGCGGGTGTCAATGTTATTGATATTGGGGTTGCGCCCTCCCCGGTGGTTTACTATTCGAGTTACTCCAAAAATATTCCGTCTTGCATCGCCATAACCGGCAGCCACAACCCACCCGATTATAACGGGTTTAAGATGGTCGTCGACGGCGTTACACTATCGGCTGAACGAATTCAGGCGCTTAAACAGCGCATCATCGAAAACGAATTTGAACAAGGCGAAGGCACTTATAGTCAAGAGGAAGTGATCGATGACTATATTGCCCGCATCGTTGGCGATATCCAGTTAGGCCGCAAGATGAAGATAGTCATTGACAGTGGTAACGGTGTCGCTGGCGCCACAGCACCCCAAGTGTTTAGAGAAATTGGCTGCGAAGTGATCGACTTGTTCAGCGAAGTCGATGGCACCTTCCCGAATCATCACCCGGATCCAAGCCAGATCGAGAATTTACAAGACCTGATTTCTTCAGTAAAAGAACACGACGCGGAACTTGGCCTCGCATTCGACGGCGATGGTGATCGATTGGGTGTGGTCAGTAGCAAGGGCGAAATCGTATGGGCCGATCGACAAATGATCCTATTCGCACAGGACGTTTTAAGCCGGAATCCTGGCGCCGAAATTATTTATGACGTCAAATGTTCTCGAAACTTACCAGTTGAAATCGAAGCTGCTGGTGGCAAAGCCACGATGTGGCGTACGGGTCACTCGTTTATCAAAGCCAAATTGAAAGAAACCGGTGCTGCGCTGGCCGGAGAAATGAGTGGGCATATTTTTATCAAAGATCGTTGGTACGGGTTTGACGACGGGGTCTATGCCGGAGCGCGGCTACTTGAGTTATTATCTAATCTCGAACAAAGCCCTCAGCAGGTGTTTGACGCTTTACCCGACAGCGTAAATACGCCTGAACTACGTATGGATTTTGATGAAGGCGAACACTATGTTTTTATGGATAAGCT
Organism: Arenicella sp.; assembly: GCA_965230315.1. GTDB lineage: Bacteria > Pseudomonadota > Gammaproteobacteria > Arenicellales > Arenicellaceae > Arenicella. The sequence continues at coordinate 137,996 of CBDDKT010000002.1, read as the reverse complement.
TAAAGAAATTGCTGAATTTGGCGATGCTCAGGTGAGTAAGATCGATGGCTTAAGGGTTGACTATGAGGATGGTTTTGGCTTAATTCGACCGTCCAATACCACTCCAATTCTGGTATTAAGATTTGAAGCCGATAATCAAGACGCCATCGCTCGAATTCAGGCGGACTTCAAAGCGGCTATCGCTGACGTAGATCCGTCTATTGCAACTCCTTTTAAGTAGCGCAACAACAATGGTAACCAATCATAGATAAACACGACAGATCGCTTGAACCTATTCGATAACAAACTGATCAATTTTATAAGAAGAGGCTACGGTCGCTTCTTGGAAGCTCAACAAGTTCGTATGTCGAGCAATTTTGAAGGCTTGCCATTGCTCGCCGCTCTCGGGCTGGTATGCGGCGTCATTTCAGGTGGCCTTATTGTCTTGTTTCGTTTAGTAATGGAAGGTGCTGCTCATCAATGGCTGCCCAATGGCGACATAGAGAGTTTTGAAGCCTTAAGTGGTTTAGATCGCTTTTTATTATGTGTGGCTGGTGGCGTTGCTGTTGGTTTGATCTTACATTTTTTAAAACCCAAGAATCGTGGGGTTGGCGTGGTTCATGTGATCGAGCGCTTGGACTACCACCAGGGTTATTTACCATTGAAAAATGCCGCCGTGCAATTTGTCACAGCGGCGATCAGCTTATTAAGTGGTCACTCAGTTGGTCGAGAGGGGCCAAGTATTCATTTGGGCGCGGCAGCGGGTAGCGCCCTGGGCCGAAGTTTACGTGTGCCCAATAATAGTGTGCGAATCTTGGTCGGTTGCGGAGTCGCCGCTGCCATCGCTGCCGCATTTAACACCCCGCTTGCGGGAGTGATTTTTGCGATGGAAGTGGTGATTATGGATTACACCGTCGTTGGCTTTACACCGGTAATCATCGCGGCGGTAAGCGCCACTACCCTCACGCGCATAACCTTTGGTGATGACACGGCGTTCAGCGTGCCGGACCTTGATATCAACTCAGTTCAGGAATTGCCATTGGTGGCTTTTATGGGCGCCTTAATTGGTTGTTTAGCAGCGGGATTCATTCAACTCACTTTGCTGACCAGCAGCCTGTTTGCCAAACAAGCAATTTGGGCACGCACTACCTTAGCTGGAATCATTACCGGTTTGATCGCCTTTGCAGTACCCGAGATAATGGGCACCGGATACGACACCGTTGATGGTTTATTGTTAATGCAGATTAGCGTCGCTACTGCGATACTCCTTACCTTTGCGAAAACCATTACCACCGCATTAGCCATCGGCCTGGGCATTCCCGCGGGATTAATTGGCCCGACACTATTTATGGGAGCAGCAGCGGGTGGCTCTATCGCGGCCGCCATAGGCTTAATTTACCCAGAAGGCGTGAGCATGGCATTTTACGCAACCTTAGGCATGGCGGCGATGATGGCCGCCGTGCTTCAAGCCCCGCTCGCAGCCCTTATTTATCTTCTGGAGCTAACCGCTGATCATGCGATTATACTCCCAGGTATGACCGCGGTAATTACCGCATCGCTGGTTACTCGTGTGGTTTTCAGAAAGTCATCGATATACCAACACTTAATGATCGCCCGTGGACTCGATTATCGAAACAGTCCTTTGTCGAAAGCGCTAAGGAGAATTGGCGTTGCCAGTGTAATGGAACGAAATATTATTCAACAACCGAGTATTATTTCGAGATCTGAGGCTGAAAAAATATTACTGCAAGAACCTCGCTGGATATTACTAACGCATGATGATGATCACCGTAAAACCTGTTTATTACCTGCAACAGATTTGGCCCGTCATCTAAGCGAGCTAAATGAACAGTCTGAACAAAAAGAACAAAGCCTCAACCTCTTGAGAATCCCGGCAAAGCGCCTTGATACCGCCGCGACCACGATCGTTGCAACCTTGCAGGAAGCGCACGAACGGATGCAAGCTGAGCAATGCGATGTACTCTTTATTCGTGGCGCGCATGGTGAATCGAGACAACGCATTTACGGTGTAATCACTCGCGAACACATAGAGCGCAGTTACCGAGTTTAGGTGTTATAAAGATTGGTTTCAGGACTCATGAGTGACTAAGAGTGATCTTGATTCACCAATATATTTAGCGCTCCACTAATGGAAAAACCATGAGCATGACTCTCAGCAAAATATAAAACCAATTGCCATAAAAAAAGCCGAACTCAGAATAAGTTCGGCTTTTTATTAACGTTGACTTAGTACTGCCAACACAAAGAGCCCTCAGCCCAAGCGATGCTAAGACATCGCGTCTTTAAGAACCCTCGGCCCAGCGATTCTAAGACATCGCTTCTTTAAGAGTACTGCCCATTTCCGACGGATTAACGGTGACATGAACGCCAGCATCACGCAAGGCATCGATCTTAGATTGAGCCGTGCCTTGGCCACCTGAGATGATTGCACCGGCGTGACCCATACGCTTCCCTGGGGGCGCTGTAACCCCGGCGATAAAGCCGGCAACTGGTTTGGTCATATTTTCTTTGATCCATGCTGCGCACTCTTCTTCGTCAGTGCCGCCGATTTCACCACACATAACCACGGCTTCTGTTTCAGGGTCATCATTAAACATCTTCAACACGTCTACATGTTTCATACCATTGACTGGGTCACCACCGATACCGACGCAAGTCGATTGGCCCATACCCAATTGAGTAAGTTGATGCACCGCTTCATAGGTTAATGTACCTGAACGTGAAACCACACCAATATTACCTTTCTTATGAATGTAACCAGGCATGATACCGATCTTAACTTCTTCAGGTGTAATGACACCTGGGCAGTTAGGACCAACTAACACAGTTTTACTGCCCATTTTACGCATACGATCACGCGTTTTAATCATGTCAGCGACGGGAATACCTTCGGTAATACAAATCACCAAATCCAATTCGGCATCAACGGCTTCATCGATCGCCGCTGCCGCAAAACGTGGCGGCACGTAAATCACCGATGCATTTACACCGTGCTGCTCTTTTGCTTCAGCAACCGTATTAAGCACAGGAACCCCTTGCACGCTCTGGCCTGCTTTGCCCGGTGTAACACCGGCGACAAAACAATCACGACCATAGGCATATTCCAGGCATTGAGTGGTGTGGAATTCACCGGTATTGCCCGTGATGCCTTGAGTCACAATACGCGTATCTTTATTAATTAGAATCGACATAGTAAGACCCCTTATGCTTTAACCGCGGCAGCAATTTTCTCTGCAGCGTCGGCCATGGTTGTAGCCGTTTGTAATTTGACGTCAGACTCGTCCAGTATGGCCCGGCCTTGTTCAACGTTAGTACCTTCCAGGCGCACCACCAAAGGAACGCTTAAGCCAACTTCCTGCGCCGCGGCAACAATACCTGCCGCAATTACGTCACACTGCATAATGCCGCCGAAGATATTTACTAAGATGCCTTCCACTTTCGGATTGGCTAACATGATTTTAAACGCTTCGGTTACTTGTTCTTTGTTAGCACCACCGCCTACGTCTAAAAAGTTTGCCGGTTCACCACCGTATAGTTGAATGATGTCCATGGTTGCCATTGCCAAGCCAGCGCCATTCACCAAACAACCGATATTGCCATCAAGAGAAATATAAGAAAGCCCCCATTTAGACGCTTCTATCTCATTTGCATCTTCTTCAGTCAAATCACGATATTCCATGATTTCAGGCTGACGGTATAAGGCATTAGAGTCGATGTTAAACTTTGCATCTAACGCGATGACTCGATTGTCACCTGTGACAATTAATGGATTGATTTCGGCAAGCGATGCATCAGATGCAACGAATGCCTGATACAAGCCTTTCAAAAAGTCAGCACCCTCTTCCACCGCAACATCAGGTATGCCTATCTTGGCACAAACATCTTTTGCTTCCGCGCGATCAAGACCTTCGGTTGGATCAACAAAGATCTTTAGAATTTTTTCAGGCGTTGCTTCGGCAACTTCTTCGATGTCCATGCCGCCTTCCGAACTGCACATCAATACAACTTTTTGAGTTTCCCGGTCTACCAAGGCACCAACATAAAGTTCATCTGCAATATCCGCACCTTCTTCAATGTACAAACGGTTAACCTGCTTGCCCTCAGGGCCCGTTTGCGGCGTTACCAGCTGCATGCCTAAAATTGCATCAGCGTATTCGCGCAATTGCTCCTTACTGGTTGCCACTTTCACACCGCCGCCTTTACCGCGACCACCAGCGTGAATTTGAGCTTTAACAACCCATACATTGCCACCTAATTTTTCGGCCGCCGCCATTGCTTCATCGACTGAAAAGCAAGGAACGCCACGAGGCGTGGTCACCCCGTATTTCCTCAGGATTTCTTTGCCCTGATACTCATGAACATTCATTATGTCTTTACCTTGTTAGGATTAATAAGATCGTCGTCTCAATATCTCTTATTCAACGCCAACCGCATATTTGTAAGAACGTGTGCGGCCTGACTTAAAGAGCGCCGAAATAATACTCTTTTTTACCGTATTTCGGTAGTTTAAAAGCTTCAATCTGCGCAAAAGATTACTTGGTTTGCAAGATGCTTTACTGCATGATCACTATTGTTCTCAAAAATTATCATGGGCTGATCGCCACCGAACAAAAATGAGTCAAAATAACGAAACTTCGGCGATTACCGCTGGATTCCTATTCGGTATTGCGAGCGCGGCCTTATTCGCTATTAGACCGATTTTTGTAAAGCTGGTTTATGCCGAGGGCATTGATCCCACCACCCTGATTGCGTTCAGGATGCTATTTTCGATACCGATATACGCCCTTATGTTGATTCTTTTGCTGCGCGACCCTGATAAGAAGGCCCGCCTAAACCGAAAAGCCGTTTTATTGACCTGCATCGTCGGTTTATTTGGCTACTACGCTGCCAGTTTTTTGGATTTAGTAGGCTTGCAATACGTAACCGCCCAACTCGGCAGAATGATACTGTATGTTTATCCAACCCTGGTTGTGGTACTCGGTATACTATTTTTTAGGGACACGATTAATCTGAGAACGGTTATCTCCTTGGTAATTACATACGCAGGTGTGATTATCATACTCGGACATGATTTAAGATCATTCGGCAATGATGTGCTGACTGGCGCGATATTTATTCTCGGCAGTGCACTCTCATTTGCGATTTACCTTATTTTTAGCAAATCCTTGATCACCGAATTAGGCAGCCGAGTTTTCACCTGCATTGCATTAATCGCGGCGAGTATCGGCATATTTATCCACTATGCTCTCACTCGCAGTGTCATGTCGCCTGAGGTGAATGCAACCGGGTTATTTTGGATATTGATTATCGCGATATTTTGCACCGTCATACCAACCTTTTTCACAACCTCGGCCGTAGCCAGGATTGGTGCAAATAAAACCGGCATCGTGGCAATGGTCGGCCCAGCGTTCACCAGTACATTCGCAATATTAATATTGAATGAAGTGTTTACGATATACCATGCGGTTGGTATTTTTATGACGGTGATGGGCGTTTGGTATTTGCACAAAGAAAAGCAAAAAGACTAGGCTCATAGTTGCGCCCTACTAAGACGAGGACGAAGTGACGCCTTTAGAAACTTATCATCCTGGTAAAACGGCGCCATCTACAGAAATAGCGCCGTAAGCACCCAGCCATTATTGATCGGTAGCCTCACCCTCCTTAGCTTGATCGACGATCGGTAAGGGAATAACTTCCGGCAGTTCAAAGCTGAGGGTTGGATCACCTAATGTTACCCAATTATAAATGACCGCTTGATGCCGAGGGCTAATCGCGTGAATCTCTCGCTTTACTTCCATTACCGCGGTTCCTAAATCCATCGCCGATAAGGTCATTTTTTTAAGCAAGTCTCGACCAAAGCGTTCATTGTCACCTGACCGACTCAATAGTGATGCACCGCTAATAGCCACAGCGCCACCAGTGTTGTCTGTGAGTAACAATTCAGGCAATGACTTGACCTCGGGCGTCTCATAATACGTCGTATAGCAAGCAAGGGGCATGATGAATGTTGGAGAGGATTCGTTATTGAACCGGTCCGAAACACTGCCAGACACCAACGCCTGCCTTCCCCACACTCCCGGAGCGCCATGCCCCGAATACACTGTCAAGGCGGGCCCTTGATTGATACCGTTTACAATTGAATCTCGCGCAGTAATCAATTTATCACTCTGAGGCACCGACGAATCAATATTGATCGAATCTAAAAATACATTGCCAGGAGCAGGCCAAGGATTTAGATCCAGTCCCAAGGATGAAATCAATCTAGCGCTCGATTGCGTAAAGTTATTTTGCTCATCTTTAGCATCGGCAATAAATAATGCAGTTTTAGAGTCTTTATGACTGCCGTCCGCGTGCCAGGCCAAGGTTTTATTAACCACTAACTCTAACTGAGTTTGGTCCCGTACTGGCCAGCGACCAATAGCTCTGTCAGGGGTACCATCTTGATCAAAATCAACGAATGGAACCGCCGTTGGTATTTGTTTGGTAATAAAATCACTGCCGCGATAAAAACTTGGAATCAAATTGATTGGCCGATTGGATTCCTCGGTATTGTAGCCGCGGTAATTATAGGTATGGCCACCCACCAGAAGCACGTACTGAAAGGGCGAGACCAGCGATTGCTCACGCAGGTAATCCGCGATTGCTTGCGGCAATGCATTGCCACTGCTGTATGTATCAAAGATTGCCTGACTGCTGACCACCTTAGTTCGACGACCAAGTTCCTCTTGCCGTGCGACGAATCGTTGCAACACACCACCACGTAAGCTGGCGTCAGCGATGATAACGTAATCAACGTCAGTCAAACTCAGCTCATCTGCGCTAACAGAGTTCGCTTTATAAATTTGTGCAGGTTTAGAATAGCCCTCTTCAGCAATAATATATAGCTTCAACGGCCCTCGCTCAGAGGCATTAGTTTGCTTAGCCAGCGTTATCAGTCCGTCGCTTTTTGCAAATGACCTAGCCACCACATTCTGGTCGCGATCAACGGCAAACACGGCCTCAACATTAAAACCATTAGACTGCACCAATGTGCTGACGTCACTTGCAGACTCAACAAAATTCAACGAATTCTCGCGCATTGTGTTCGGGCGTGCATAGCTTAGCGAACCATCAATGAGATAGACCAGATCAAGACCGTGTCCGTTATCAGGAATCAATTCAATTTGGAGTTCATTGGGGCCATGTTTAAGTTGGCTCAAAACCTGTTGATTAACATGTATGAATTCTTTGCCATTGCCAAACCCTTCGGCCACCGCATCAGGGAAGTCGGTACGATTTAAATAAACCTTATAATGATGCCCGGGTTCCAAATCACCATCACCGTCGGCATCCACCTGAGGAAAATTGGTGACACCAAACAATGAAAGCTCAATAACGGCGGCTTGCTCTAGGATTGCATCCTCAGCCACATTGATATCGATAGACTTAACACCAACCGCTCGAATAGCACGAATCGACGAATCGTACCAACCATCACCTTCAAGCCCAAAGGAATAAATATTTTTGTCGCCAAAGTTAGTAGTAAAAATATGACTTTGTTCAAGTGTTACATGATCGTCTTTTAACGTTTTGCTCGATGGTTTTGATTTGCGTAAATGAATAACTTTGGATGGATCAAATGATAAACGATAGGGTTCCGTAGCAACATATCGAGCATCCGAGGCCGAGGGCCCATACGCGTAAAAAGTGATCTCTGAGCCAGGCCCAAAGCGATGCCTACGCCATTTTTTGCCCGTAGATATCGCTCGCGGTACGGCAACTCCGCCACGCGTTAATGACAGCTTATGAATCGGCATGCCTTTCAAGTCAATTCCGTACTGAAGCAAATCTTCATACGAAATACGGTACATGCCACTCGAACCGATCTCAAAGATAAGGTCATCAAAACGCTCTGCCTGGCGTTGAAAACGTGCCTCGCGACGAGGAGTGTTTTTTACCCAACGTTGCCGAACCTTTGTATAACCGGCTTGGTTCATTGCCTCGTCATGCAAGGTTCTTTGGTGCGACCAATCTACATATCTAGGAACGGCGTCTTCACCGTATCGCTCACCTATTTCGAAGGGGCCGTAGAATTCCTCTTGCCCCGACGTGGAAACCGAAGAGACTCCGACTTCGATCAACTCTCCGTCAATCTTGAGTAAATTTACGCGATGTTTATAGTCTTGAGGGACCACTGAATCAATGGTGTTGCTGGCAATCATTCGCCTATTGAGTTGCTGCCACTCCCCATCGACATTGCCCCATAAGTGAAAACCTAAATTAAATGACTCGCTTGAAGTTTGCCACGTTGTTTTCAGAGATCTACCAGTCCTTTTACTTTCGAACGAACTGATCGTGACTGGGGTAGTCGAAACATCGATGCAGTTATTTCCTGAGATGATGGTTCCCAAATCATCACCGGCATTGTCGGTTACGGTTAAGGTCCAGGTTCCGGATACTGGGTCACCGTTGAAATCAGTCAGCGAGCCAGTGGGTTGGTGTGTACCGCTAATCGTGGGATCAGCAACCGCGCACTGATCTTCAACTAAACCCGCCGCGTCGTCATCAAGCGTTACGTCAATGTTATTTCTAAAACAACCAAAGGTGCCAAAGGGTGTCGGACGCCCAGGTCGATCAATCAAGGTGACCGTCTTACTCAGTGGAGGTGGGCTCGTTAATGTTACGATTAGATCTCCTACGTATGTATGATCGATCGCCAACTGGAAGTCCAAATCAAGAATGGTTGCAGTTGACGCCGGCATCTCTATCGTAATTGATGCTGGCGCACCAGGAGTAGCAGAGCCGATGCCCTGTGGAATATTCTGGTTAGAATCTTCGGAGCAAATAACCGCTTGCGATGGCAAGGCAAAACAACACAGAAAAACGCCAACAATGGTTGACGAACAGCGCGACAAAAAAAATTCCTTCGATTTAATCACAATATCCCCCCAGATATTTCTAATCAAAATAATCCCCAAACACCTAACTTGCAAGCCCTGATTTAAAAAAAATGATTGAGAGCGCAATCGATTCGAGTTGCTCGCCAGTATTAATCGTCTAGTATTCGAAAATGCCTATTCGTCGGATATACCATTTATGTCTTCCAATAAATCGACCATTTTTTCTGCATCTTCTGTAATCGCTTCCGCCGATTCGTCAATAGTAAGATCAATGAGCGCTTGACGATCCGCTTCAGACAATTCTTCGAGTGCATTTTTACTAACATCCTCAGCTTTATCCAGCTGCTGATTATTAATATCCCGCATGGAACTTATCAGCTTATCGTTAATTTGTTCAGTTGCTTCCACATCAACTGGCTCAGGTTCCTTGGGTGACTCACTGCAAGCCGTGATTAAGAAGCCGCAGACAAGTAGCAGATTTAATTTGATAGACCTTAAACGCATTAATTAACCATAAAACAAAAAATACATACGACAAAGTGTTATTAATCTTTACCGTAGATGCTCAGTACTTAACCGGTACCGACCGTTTTTGTGTGCTTGTCATAGACAATAACAACTATTCTAACCTGTAAATAGTCGGTTTTAAATGCTATCCAGCAAGCAACTTTTCCTTTGATTTGAATTCTATGCAAAGCAAGAAACGCAAGGCAAACCCATTCAAACTTGTTCGATAACATCGATTGTTTGAAACAACATGACTAAATTACCGCCAAATAAAAAGGCCTCACGTAGATACGTGAGGCCTTGATAGGCATCGCTCTCAGGCTCCTGCCCTTCACGATGTTAGTACATCCTGATCTACCGTTCATCGCTCTCGGGCTCCTGCTCTTCACGATGTTAGTACATCCTGATCCACCGTTCATCGCTCTCGGGCTCCTGCCCTTCGCGATGTTAGTACATCCTGTACGTTACTTAGCGGCTTCTTTTTCTTTTTGTGCTGCGATTACTTCGTCCGCGACATTTTTCGGACATGGCATGTAGTGCGAGAACTCCATAGAGAACTGACCACGGCCCGACGTCATTGTACGCAGATCACCGATGTAACCAAACATTTCAGAAAGTGGCACGTCGGCTTTGATACGAACACCGGTTGGTGTCAGATCTTGCGATTTCATCATGCCACGACGGCGGTTCAAATCACCGATTACGTCACCAACGTTATCTTCAGGCGAAAATACATCAACGCCCATAATTGGCTCAATGATTTGCGCACCAGCTTTTGGCAACGATTGGCGATAAGCGCCTTTGGCTGCGATTTCAAACGCGACCGCTGATGAATCCACAGCGTGGAACGCACCATCCATTAAGGTAACTTTAACATCTTCGGTAGGGAAACCCGCCAATACGCCCTTTTCCATTGAAAGAGCAAACCCTTTTTCAATCGCAGGCCAGAATTCACGAGGTACGTTACCACCAGTAACCTTAGACTCAAATGAGAAACCTTCGCCTGGCTCATTTGGCTCAATAACGTAATCGATCTTACCGAACTGACCAGAACCACCCGATTGCTTTTTATGTGTATAGCTGTCTTCAATGCGGCCAGTAATAGACTCGCGATAGGCTACTTGTGGCGCGCCTACGGTACACTCAACACCGTGAGTACGCTTCAGGATATCAACCTTAATATCTAAGTGAAGCTCACCCATGCCTTTTAGGATTGTTTCGCCTGACTCCTGGTCGGTTTCAACAACAAATGATGGGTCTTCGGCCACCATCTTACCAAGCGCAATACCCATTTTCTCAGTAGCGGCTTTGTCTTTCGGAAAAATCGCCATCGAAATTACTGGGTCTGGAAATACCATTGGCTCAAGCGTAACAACGTCTTTCACATCACATAATGTGTGACCCGTTTGCACGTTTTTCATGCCTACGATCGCAATGATGTCACCCGCTTGTGCTCGATCCAATTCAATTCGATCGTCTGCGTGCATTTCAACCATGCGGCCAACACGTTCAGTCTTACCGGTAAACGAGTTAAGGATCGTATCGCCTTTATTTAACACACCTGAGTAAATACGAACGAAGGTCAATGCACCAAAGCGGTCATCCATAATTTTGAATGCCAGAGCTTTGAATGTCTCTTCCGGGTCAACGTTTGCAAAACGACCTGTCTCTTCGCCTTCCTCATTTACGATAGGCTGAGCTGGTACTTCAGTCGGGCTTGGTAAATAATCCACTACCGCGTTCAATACTAATTGAACACCTTTGTTTTTGAACGCTGAACCACAATAGGTTGGGAAGAACATCAATTCATTCGTACCTTTACGGATACACGCTTTGATTTGCTCCATGGTTGGCTCTTCGCCTTCCAGATAGGCTTCCATCACATCGTCGTCAGCCTCTACCGCAGTTTCGATCAATTTTTCGCGATACTCTTCAACTTTGTCAGCCATGTCCGCAGGCACATCGCCTACTTCATACTTAGTTGGGTCGCCAGAGTTATCCCATACGTAAGATTTGCGCTCAAGAAGGTCAACAACACCCACGAAATCATCTTCGATACCAATTGGTAGAACCATTACCAGTGGGTTAGCGGCCAACACGTTTTCAACCTGGTCGACAACACGGTAGAAGTCGGCACCCATGCGATCAAGTTTGTTGACGAAGATTACACGAGCAACTTTTGATTCGTTAGCGTAGCGCCAGTTAGTTTCTGATTGAGGTTCAACACCACCCGAACCACAGAATACGCCAACACCACCATCGAGAACTTTCAGAGAACGATAAACTTCTACAGTGAAGTCAACGTGTCCTGGAGTATCGATGATATTCATTCGATGACCCGCCCATTCACAGCTGGTAGCCGCCGATTGAATGGTGATGCCACGCTCTTGCTCTTGTTCCATGAAGTCAGTTGTGGCTTCACCATCGTGTACTTCACCGATTTTGTGGATCTTGCCAGTTAGGCTCAAGATACGCTCGGTGGTCGTTGTCTTCCCCGCGTCTACGTGCGCGAAGATACCAATATTTCTATATGTCGATAGGTCAGCCATGTTGATCTCTCAAGGTGGAAAGCCACGTGCTTTCCGGTTATCTATTAATTCAGTTTGCTACAAGCCCCTCTATATAGGTTCGATATAGAAGCTTACAAGCGTCGTAAGTTTTGATGCATCAAAAAAACGACGGCGCTATAGGGCGGCTACCGTCTCCATTCCAATATTTTCTTGAAAAAAAGTCAGTTTATTAGCGGCCTAGCACCGTTTGGGGCGCGATAATACAACAACTTAGCGGTTACGTCTAAGTTAAAAATCTAAAATTGTTACGAATATCACTGGTCAAATTGCCCAGCAATAACGAGACCTTTATTAAGGATTGCTAATAAAAACGTGAAACACTTGCTCAACGCACCTGGCTTTGATAAAAAGGCTATGTAACTCAATGGGTTGGGTAAGTTATAGATCGTAAAATTTGTTATGCGTCAGACTCCTTATCGTGTTTTGCAATAATTGTGAAATATAAGTGACACATAGAAGTTCTATTCTATATATAAGCCGAAAGCGTGCGAATCACTCCCTACGCTGCTCAGAACATGAGTTATGTCTTTATGAGGTTCTCAGCAGAATTGATTTCTCACTTTCACCCCGATAAAAACGTTTAGCACCGCAAATAAGGCTAAATGGCAACACTCCTTAGTGTAGTAGAGCCATCATGATTAGCCGCGGCGACTAGCTTTAGCTGGATACCTAACATGAATACCGACCGCCCCAACATTGACCGCGCCATGGTCAGCTTGTTTTTCGAAATCAAACGTAACATGCCATTTGAGCAGCGCAACGACATGAAAATTTCGTCGCCAACCATTGGGCAGCAATTGATATCGATATACCAACAATCGAATGACACCTCGTTAAAGCAACTGATTGAAGATTTTATGCAGCGTGCTGGCGACGGCTGGGCAAGCAGACTCAGTCCGCCCAAGAGGAACAAACTGTTGTTTGCGCGCGAAGCTATTATTACTCGAATAAATGTAGCCTGAGCAACTCTCAACACCCAGCGTTACCCGCCACACTTCACGCACCAAGTAAGGGCATCGCACCAACTTAGGGCTCCAGTAATAATGAGTTCTCATTAACCATAGAGTCATGTCTCCCTGGGGACATGACTCTTACACGCATCCTGATGCATGAAAAACTTGGCACGAGGTTTGCTTTATTACCTAAGTGGGATAAATGAGGAGGGGATGACCCCCTAAACGTTCGATTGCGTTGCCCCGCGCATCGACAAAAACTGCGAGACTCAGCAGCAATGAATATTGACCGATACATGGTAAACCTTTTTTTCGAGATAAAACGTAACATTCCCTTAAACCAACAAACTGGCATGAAGATATCTAACCCGAATATCGGACATGTCATGACCGAGCTTTATCAAACAACCAGCGATGAAAATATAAAACTGCTCGCACAGACTTTTCTGGAAAGAGCGGGCGATGATTGGTTAAAGAACGCCGAAAAAAGCAACTCATCGGTGGGCTCCATGATTCAGAAACTTACAACCCGTAACGTAAGCCAAGAGCCAAAGCCTGATGTATCAATTCCTGATCAAGCTCGGCCTTCAAAATCCAAACGCATTTATCGTGGTCAAGTTGTTGAAGACTAACTTAATTGATTTGGGCAGTTCCAGGTAGGCGATATTGCCGAGCCCACTTAATCAACAACTCTGCGTTGGGATCACTGTTTTACAATCAAATGTGCCGCCATGATGTGACCAAACGCGGCGGCACAAATCCAGTCAACCCATCAATTAGGTATTGTGAAATTATTACTGCTTACTAGTTAAAGCCTTCAACCGTAAAGGCAAAACGACGGTTGACTCAATAATAAGATCAGATGGACGACACCACGCACTAACATCGATCGTGATCATGAAACTCGCCCAGCAGTGTTCTTTTATTCCAATAATGGGCATAGCATTCTCAAGTTGGCGAAGTTCCGGGCTTGCCCGCACGAATGCACCTACCTGGCTTTTCTGACATGGCATTTAAAAGATCAGAATAGCGGCTAAATATTTGAAAAATATCTGAATTAGTTCTTCACAAATAGATTAAAAACACTCTATAATCCCAGCCACATGAAAGTGCGACTGATATTTATGCACACCAGATTGTTCTAGTTTCCACTGTTTTTGTTTTTACAGCTTAGTGTTTCATTAGTAATTCGGTTTTGTCATTTACGGCCAATAATTATTGGCTAGCATCTACCCGCTCCATTTCACGTAAGTTTTCCCAAGCTTCGATTCAACTACTGGATCGATTTGCCAACCAAGGTTAGGCACGACTGCGAAGGAATAAAACGATATATACACCACCGATAAAACACTAGGATTTATAACTATGGCAACATCTACCGGAACTGTTAAATGGTTCAACGAAACTAAAGGCTTTGGCTTCATCGAGCAAGAAGGCGGCCCAGATGTATTCGCACACTACAGCGCGATCACTGGCAGCGGCTTCAAAACTTTGGCTGAAGGCCAAAAGGTTGAGTTCGAAGTTAAGCAAGGCGATAAAGGCCCACAAGCTGAGAATATCGTATTGCTGTAACCTGAAGGATTTAGGTTACAACTCACAAAACCTTACTGGAAAACCAGTAAGGTTTTTTTGTATTAAAGCAGGAATCAATCCTGCCTTCTCATGGGAAATTCCGTTTCGGACCCTTCACGACTCTGACTGACCAACTTCTTACCCTAGCCTCACGAAGTTCGACCCAAAAGGCCAACGGGTATTACCTCTCTGCTCGATACACTTACGCTTCTTGTATGTAATAGTCTGTAATGGCGGCAGATCTCTATACCCCCTACTATTATCCTCCCTAATCATCATGGGCATTTGTCACCCAAGTGGAGTGTTGATGCAACATATCTCTCGTTCTCGCATGAGCTTGGACAAATCGCCTTAAAACCAACTTAACCTGGATATGGACAACAAAAACTTTAGGAAGAAAGTACAAGATACATTTATAAGAGCACTTAAAAATTCAGACGCACCACTAGAGCCTTTAGCGGTCAATGTAGAAGACTATAACCTTGACTTAGATCGATCAGATAAGAATGTTCACCTGAAGGTGAGCGCGGGTTTTGGTAAGAATCGCCACCCGCCATCTTCGATTGTGACGCCCAACTCAAAAGATGGGCCCGAAAGCCTATCGGTCGCCATGGTCTATCAGAACCAACCCATCGGTGAAATCGAAATCATTGTCAGTGAGAACGGTGTTGATCTTGAGCAAATTCGGTCAGCCTTTGAACAAGTAGCGACCGAAATGGCGTTCTTTGTTAAGCGTCAACAAGTTCAAAAAAATATAGAACAGACTCGTAATTTAAATATCGAATGGATTGGTAACAGTGATCACTCAAGACAGGTCGATCAATTTGTAGAACGCGCATCATTGGTTGATTTTCCAGTATTAATCCAAGGCGAAACCGGTTCAGGAAAACTGCTTACCGCCTACTCTATTCATTGTCACAGCAAACGAAAAAAAGAATCCTTTATTGAGAGCCATTGCCTTAATTGGAAAGATAGCGAAACAGCTTCTACCATGAAAAGCCTTTGGTCGAAGGCCTCTGGAGGAACCTTATATCTCAAAGATATAGATTCCCTAAAACCGCAACAAATAGCTCAAATACGGCATTACTGGCGGCACGTTATAAATATAGATCAGCCTGATCTTCCTCGACTGATCACGTCGATATCGAATACCGATTTACCGATTACCCAAACGGCTTGGCAAGAACTCGATTACTTATCGATTCGCCTACCAAATCTGCGAGATCGTCGCGATGATATACGCGAGCTCACGCTGCACTATCTGGATAAGCTTTCTCACATCAAGAACGTTCAATTGTCGGCTGAATGCTGGGATATATTCGAACAATTTGATTGGTCAGGAAACATGCAGGAGCTGGAACGAGTCGTATCAAAACTTGTGGTGATGTCCGACTCAAACTACCTAGAACCTAATGCCCTACTGGCGATCATTCCGCAATTGCAGGACGCCGGCGGTGCGACAATCAACTTGCCGCAGAAAAAGCAACACAAGCCGTCGGAAATTGGAGTTGATCAAATCGCATCATCGATTGCCAATAATAACTATCAAAACAATACTGAACTTCATCCAGCGTTATCTAAAGCCATCGCCTTTTTGGCAAAAAATTACACTCAAGACATCAGTTTAAAGGAAATATCAAACGCCGCTTTTGTCAGTCCTTCTCACTTATCGTATCTCTTTAAGCATCACATCAACTCAAGCTTTAAACAACTGTTAATTCAAACGCGAATTGAAAAGGCGAAGTGTATCCTGCGCACCCAAAAACATTGCAAGATTACTGAAGTTGCCTACGATGTCGGCTTTCATGATTTAAGCCACTTTGAAAAAACCTTTAAGCGAATCGTTGGGATGAGTCCGGGAATCTATCGCAAGTAGTACGTACAATTAGTAAATATTAAGGGGGCAAGTTAATTTATATAACTCGGCGCCTCTTCTGGCACTGGGTCTTCGTACCTGGTTAGAATGTTTGACAGCACATCGCAGGTTTTATACAACGCCGACTGCATACCATATTCAACTTTTTCCGCCGCCTGCTGCTGCAGCTGACGAATCAAATCTGGTAAGCCTAAAACGGCTATCCCATCAATGTAGTCAGTACGTGGCACGTTTTCATCAGTCAATACAAACAACACAATATTCATTACAATTGGTGCGTATCGAAAGCTCCCTATTTGGATATCAGTCTTGGTAAACAGCTGAATTTTGTCTTGAGTACTAATCACTTCAAAATTTTCTGAAATATCCGGGTAACTCATGATCAAGCCAGACAAAGATTTCAAGGATTCTCTGAGCTCGAGACGATCGTAGCCAACTAAGCTATATTGAGTCGCAGCAGCTGGAACAAGATCAGTAATTTTAGAAGTCCCCGCGCGCTGTGCTTGCTTGATTGCGGCGTAAGGTCCTGTGGCCATCAGTACGCCAGTTTTATTAGGGTCATAGGGAGCAAGCGCCGGAAGCAAAACATTAGCAACGCATTTTTTTATTATTGATTCTATACTTGACGTCTTATGTTTGCCTTTTCCTGTACTAACGAGCATAGACGCCTGAGCCTTAATTTGCTTGCTTAATACTGCAGACACCTGCTGAGCAAAACCAACGGCATTGGCGACTAACATATCACTCTCTTCCCAATTCTTATCTTTGCGAGTGGCTTTGATAAAACTAGGTGGAAGAGTCGGTTGCAGCAAAGGTTTGCAGTTATCAATAAACCAGTTACTAAATGCACTCGCTAGAGAATGAGCATCACCTCCCCGAGGATCATTGGCAAAATCATAGGCAATACTAAATTGAGATAGTATGTACACCAGTACGCTGTACTCGGCTCCAGAGAACTCTCCTTTTATCGTAGTATTAGCCTTTGCGAGCGAATCTGGCAAGCTACTAACCGTTGCCTTAATTGTTGATTCGATACCATCAGAGTTTAGTAATTCAATTAAGCGACGAACTCGTTTTGGTGTTTTGGAAGAATGACTGTCTCCAGCAAATTCGGAACGAATCATCATTAGATACTCATCCAGGTAATACGGATAGTTGGGATAGGGAATGCCGTCGCTAAGTGACAGCAAAATTTCACCTTTCAAGTGCGTCCACTGCTCTCTTGCTTGTATTGAATCTCGCCGTGGAATGCCAATATCAATCAATTCTGCCTTACACGACGCCGTATCAAACATTCCAATTGTGCCTTCTACGTTTGGCCAACGTTCCGGCCCTTCATCAATGTCAATCGCGTCACCACTTAGAGCAGTCGGGTCTATCGGTGAATCGAGCGCCGTGTTAATTTCTTTCCGATTAGCGTATAACATATTGTAGAAATCAACCTTGAAATTGGTCAATAGATACACCATTTGATTATGTACTTTGGCGTACAACGTGTACCACTGTTCGCTGGGTAAATATGGATTAATGACAATCGAAGTATCCCAGTCGTTTTCACCCTTATCGGGCTCACCTAACAGGTATTTCATCGCCCGCCCACCTTTCAAGAAAAATAGAATGTTCTCTTCATCAATGTACTGCAAGCGGATATTGATAAGGTTTAGGCATTTTTTTAAAAAGTTAATAACCGGATCTAAGTCGTTGTTCATCAGCGCCGTTAAATATTTACTTGCTTCTTTACGTTGATCCGTTGTCGCCTCTCCCTTGGTTTGAATTTTATACCCTACCAATAAGCGATAAAGATAAAATGTGTCTATCACATGAAAATTCTGTATTGACGCAGCACCGTTAAGTGCTGTTCGTAATCTCTTTATTGCGTTGCGAGCAATTTTCACATAGTCCTCGAACTCTTCCTTGGTTTTCATGCGCTGAATTTCATACGGAATATGCACGATGGGAGCTAAGTTGGCCAATAGATCTGGCAGATCGCCATTCTCGTTCCGAAATAGAGATAAACCTTCACTGAGTATTACGAAGGCATCACGAAGATAAGCGATAAGCCGCCGTAGTTTAATAAAGTGATTTCGATCCGAGCTGGGAGAAAGAAGCTTTTGCTCATTTATCGCCATAGCAACATCGCGTTCAGCGGTATTTAGCATGTCTTCAAGGCTTGTGTAGCTAGTACCCAGTATCGATTCAGCCATGATTTTTGGCCGGTCGACATCAAACTGAAAAAATAAGGACAATTGCTTAAGTTGTGCCTCTCGCTTAGCATCCTCTCCAACCGCTTCTCGTTCAGCGTCCTTTACGACTGTTCGATAGCCAGTTTCAAGCGCTTGCATAGGATGGATAGCCGCATCCCCCCACATATACGCCGCGTCATGCTGATTGGGTAGAAAAATATCTAACTTAGCATTTTTACCTGCTTTCTTTGCAATCTTGTTGAGGAGTTTTGCTACATCGTCGGTACGAGCAGAGGGCATGTCAGGTAAACGAGGAATTAGTGTCTTCATTATGTTCTCAAGTCGGTCGCGTTAATCGCAATTTATATTAGGATGCACGTGAATAATTGGACTAACTTACGAATTACACCGCTGTTTTGCTTATTAATTCATCGGAGCTTTTTTAAGAGAAAAACACAAATATCTGAGTATCGCTTACGCCTCTAACCCAGATGTTGACACAAATGAATTAACTGGAAGCATGTTAGTGATAGGGTATGGTTGCATAAGCAACGGCATTCAGTCGTTAGATCTCTCACGACATGACTTAATAATGCTGTGGTACGTAATTAGGCTAAAGCAGGATAATTACCCTCTGCCCAGACCTCGTTATTTGCAAACAAGCTTTGCAGTGCGACT
This sequence comes from Arenicella sp., assembly GCA_965230315.1. Classification (GTDB taxonomy): domain Bacteria; phylum Pseudomonadota; class Gammaproteobacteria; order Arenicellales; family Arenicellaceae; genus Arenicella. The sequence continues at coordinate 118,778 of CBDDKT010000002.1, read as the reverse complement.
GGACGGGTTTCACACAATTCGGCAAACGACGCCTCCCATAGCAGCTTCTCGCTCGACACTTTGATCACATTGCTAAAATCCTGTTTCCAGTTAATCGGTAGAAAAACGGTTTTGGCTTTTCGATCACTTCCGTATAAATAATCGCTACTGTGAAGACAAACGATTCGCCGCTTGCCTTCGAGTTTTAACTCAGTTTCCAAAACCATGTATTGCAAACTACTTGCAAATTGTGGAGTAACGCATACTATCGAAGACGATGAGTATGATTCCAACAGGTCGGTGTAATTGCTAAACCAGGATATATTCGCATCGCTATTTTTTTGCCAGCTATTGATCGCATCTATCGTAAGGGAGCGATAAGAATGACTCTCGGAGCCTCCGTTCTTTAACGAGTTTAGAAAATGCTGGATCGCGGTTAAATCACTTTCACCCGTTTTTTCCTGTGCTAAAAAAACACCGTATATTTCGCGCAAATGTTTTAAACGAGCACGAAGCAACTCAGGGCGATTTAGGCCTAAAACGTTGATTGTAATTTCACCTTTAGTTGCACTGGATGAACGTTGGTGTTGTTGCAAGCAACGACGGTAGTCCTGCATCTGGCTTGAATCATCATCCCTCTTTGAAGCAATAGTTGAAGTTATAGGCGAAGCCATGGTAGAAGGAATTAAATTCGGATTTTCCCAGAGTAGCGATTCAACCTCGCTCTCTGCAATATTCAGCTTCTCAACACAAACTTTAGCAAGATCATCATAAGCGTACGCTTCTGCGGTGATGGGGTTAAAACGCACATACTGCCGAGGGTCTTCCTGGTAAGGGTTAATCAAAAGAGCTTGTTCTTGCATCAAGCTAATCTTCGGAGCGCGCAGGCCTTCAACCGGGAATTGGCTACCTTTATAAACCTCATTGCAGGTCTCACATGCGTAAACCAGGTTGGTTTGTTCATAGGCGAGAGAATAGTAGGCTTGCCTGTTTAAGTTACTGCCTTCTATCGCACCCCAAACCGGTCTAAAATGACTTATGTGTTTTGGGCTAATATGATCTATTTGACTCTCGCAATACGCGCATCGACCATCATGCGATTGCATTAACGCACTGGCAATTGAATCGCATGCATAAATGGATGGATCGAAGGCAGCATGGGTAAAACCGACAACCAGGTGATCCTGTTCTTTATTGCGGATATCCTCGCAAGGGCGTTCGGTAAAGAAAACTAAATTATCAACCAAATCTTTGGCAAATCCTTTTTGAAGTAGCATCTTTCTGTCGGCAACGGACAGGGTGGCATATTTGACGCCGTTGCTCACTAAGTGCAGAAGCTCCTGCATTTGTCTCGTTGCTTCACGTTGTTTGACGGATTCATCAGCCGACAGCTCAGCCTCGACAAATTTTATTGGCATCATAATATCTAATCCTCATAGCTTACGTCGTTTAAAGGCCCCATGGACGCCAAAGCCTCACTAACCAAGTTCATCCGTTTGCACTCGATTGGGTGCCTGGCTGGCGATCTTCAAACTCTTGAACCATGTTGTTTTCCGCCGCCTGGACATTCTGTAGCGTTAAATTATTGCTTTCTATTGTCTTGTAGATTGACGCCGTGGTTTGCTCTATCGAGCGCTGCACTTGTTGAATACTGTCTTTAACATTTTGCGGCATTTGCGCTAACATCGATTCGTCCCATCCAAGCTGAGGTTCCGGGAATGAATTAGGATTGTCATCATTTTCCGGATCTGTTGAATCATTCTCGGACTCGTTTTCTTCAAAACTATTATCCAAATACTGATAGGTTTTGTTCAAATCACGGCTTATGTTGGCATCGATATTTTTCATATTTTCATCAATAAAATCGATGATAGTACGCATTTGTTTAGATGCCTCTTTAGATGGCGACAAAGGCTTGATGTTCTTGCGTTTTCGCCGAGTTGGTTTTCTCCGAATAATGATGGGCCTTCTACGCATATAACTCCTCCGAACTAGTTCACATTGCCTACAAATTCGTCCAACACTAAACAGCCATGGGTGTTTAATGAAAATTGAACCAATGGTGCCGGCTTTTTCGCCGGAGCGAGGGGTTCATCGACTTTCACTCGATAATGTAACTCTTTACCATCTTGCGATAAGGTAGGTCGACCGACTGATCGATTACGCATGTAGCGACTGATACTGGTTAGATAGTTTGAAATCTCCCGAGCTAACGTTGTTTCGTACAGATCATTTAACGGTATATTTAATGCGATCTGTTCGATTGCTGCTGGCAATGACGCAAAACCAAATTCATTACCAAAATCAAGCCAGGTGGAGATGGCCTGATTTATATCTTGATCCGATGTTGACCCTGAAATTTGTGGGCAGTTAAGCATTTCATTGGCAAAAGAAGTTAATGATAATTGAACTTGGGACGCTTTATCCAAGCGGATATTTTCATCACTTGAATTGAGCCCTAACTTGTTAACTACGGTTAGGTAAAAACTGAAAATTTGACAAAACTCTTTTACAGTTTGAGCGGATAAAAGCGCGAACGAAGCCGCATCTTTCAATACAGCTTTAGGCTTAAACGTTTTTACCAGATCGGCATTAGATAATCGGAACAGTGCGATCGCATCTCCCAGACCGATGATTTGAAACAGTCCATTCGAACTAACACCGCAGTATTTTAAAAACTTATGTATGTCGTGAAACAAGACCGGATTGCTAAACAATAGACTCTCCAGCAACACTTCATTGGCCTGGCCGTATTTACCTTTCTCGATACAAGCAGACAATTTATGCAGCTGCTTATAGCCGATTGATAACAATTTTTCAGGGTCTACCAATAACTCAACGCCGTATACGTACAACAAAGATGTGTTATGTAAGCCATCTAACACAGCAGACAGAAACTCGGCTTCAGAAACGAAAACATAATTCGTGGTTTGGGCACGGCTAACTTCGGCTACCCATTGAACACCGCCAGGAATAAACCCTAAAACGATCTTTGCCTCTTTGGACAGGGAATCATAGTCATGAATATCTTGTCGGATTGTGATTGTCATCGTGATAGCCCTTTACGTGTTGATGCTGTTTCGAGTGAATTACTCCGAACTAATTTAATCAGCCTCGGCGTCTTTTTTAGTTTTCTTCTTTGAACCTGAAGAAGGCTCCCCTGCGGTCATGGTACTGCCTCCGTGAGGATTACTCATACCCGTTGGGAACTCGGAGACAACAGCGCTGGCATAATAGCTTACCGTATTAAAATTCTCAGCGCTGTCAGAAAGCATGGTATTTATTTGCTTTATCACCTTGCCGAACGTTTCTGTGTCTCCAGTCGCCAGCATCTGTGCCACCGCAACCCCAGCCGCCGTGGTCCCAATTGTGCCGAAGTTTCGCAATTGATCTGTCGCATCTTGAATCGCGATCGCGCTCGACTGTGCAACAGATTGATAAGCCTTCCCCGCTCCGCTATGAGAAATTACCGTACCGGTTAATGACGCCTGTTGTACCGCCTGTAATGTGTTCATTATTTTGGGGTTTACATTAACCACATCGTTCATTGTCTTATCCTCTTAATTTGGTTTAACCAATTCACCTTAAATTCTGTCGCAATCAAAATTTGATTTATTGATCATTGGCATCATCGTTCGTGTCATCGTTCGTGTCATCGTTCGTGTCATCGTTCGTGTCATCGTTCGTGTGATTAGTATTGTTCTTGCTTTCCTCCAGCATCGCTGTTGCTGTCTTTATCATCTGCTGAGCTTCGCTCAACAGGTTTTCGGCAACTGTCTTTAATTCTGGTTCGGGGTCCAAGGGCATAAACGGGGGTGGTACTACCGGCGGCACCGTGGTTGCTGGAGGGGGCACATCCGGTAGTGATTGGGAACTTAACATCCTTGCACAACTTGCAGTAATGGAAGCATTGGCCGACATTTGCGCATTCTGTTGAGCCGTTACGGCATTGTGCATAGACATACCTAAAGTCTCAGCAGACACCAAATCCAGTAAACTCATTGCCTCCGAGGATGCGGAACCAACAACCATCGCATTTGCCTGGGAAACCGAATCAGTAATTTGGTCGTTAACCGTCACTCCCTCGATTGGGGTATCGGTTTGATTTGAATTCGCTGTACCTGCCATTTCAATTTACCTCAATTTAAAATATTCCATTTAGCCAGCAGCCTTAGCAGTGCCGACTGCAATAATAAGTGCACAACATTGTGTGACACTGGTGTTTTGAATAATCTGCGAAAATTTTTCCGCGCTCACTGCGTTACTCATCAAGTTGGAAACGCTGTTCGCCATCGCCATGTACGTCAAGCCCATTGATACTGGTGCGGCGGCTCCCACATTTAGTGCTAGGGTTTGTGTAGCTGAACTGCTGTTTGGCTTTGCCATAATCTTCTCTTTAATGTAAACCCAGCTTCATACTTAGCAAAAACACCAGATATGAAGCCAGGCGATTAGGACTCCTTATAGATAAGCAATCTCAGAAGAAGCAACACCTGTAGATGCAGTGTCTACGGAATACAAGGTTGAAACTCCTTGCGTTGTGGCAGCTTGAGCTGTCACAGTGCTGTTTTGCTGAGTACTCGTTGCATTATGCGCAGCGTTTGATAAGGCCTGGCTTGTTGCAATCATAAAGTTGCCCATAGCCGTTGCTGGCGCATCACCCAACACTTTAGTGTTGACTTGGGTAATCGAGTCAGTGATCTGGCTATTGACTGCGGTTGGAAAAGACATAATTAAATCCTCAAATTAAAAGTTAATAAATACTGTATTTAGGTCAATACAGCTTGTCGGTTTGCTTCATCCGGCCAAACTCGTTACTTCAGAATAGCCATAGTCGCTTTGCCGGTTGATGCCGTGTCTAGAGAGTAAAGAAGTGCTACCCCCATTGTTGTTGCAGCTTGAGCAGCAACATTTGCTTGCTGCTGGGCAGTGGTTGCGTTGTGCGCCGCGTTTGACAGCGCTTGAGCGGTTGCCTGGTAAAGATTGCCCATCGCAATAGCGGGGGCATCGCCTAATACTTGTACATTAGCTTGCGTAACCGAATCCGTTATTTGATTATTGACGGCAGTTGGAAAAGCCATAGTTAAACCCTCATGATTGTCCGCCTATCTCGCTAGGCAAATTGATGGGAAAACCTCAAACTCAAACTAAGAGCTCAAGATCGCTGATGTCGCTTTGCCCGTAGACGCGGTGTCTAGTGCGTAGAGCGTAGCAACACCCATCGTTGTGGCAGCTTGCGCTGCCACCGCGGTTTGCTGTTGGGCACTCGTTGCGTTATGCGCTGAGTTACCAAGTGCCTGAGCGGTCGCTTGAAACAAATTGCCCATTGCGATGGCTGGCGCATCACCCAGTACCTTAACGTTAGCCTGAGTCACGGAATCGGTGATTTGGCTATTAACTGCTGTTGGAAAGGCCATTCTGTAATCCTCTTATGGTTGCTGTTTAAGTGAGTTAGTTTCTATAAGCCTGTAGGCGAACTTAATATTGCCGAAGTGGCTTTGCCTGTGGCGGCCGTATCGAGCGAATAGAGCGTCGCGACACCCATAGTAGTCGCAGCCTGTGCGGCTACTGCCGTCTGCTGTTGAGCACTGGTTGCGTTATGAGCTGCATTACCCAGTGCTTGCGAGGTTGCCTGAAACAAATTACCCATTGCAATTGCGGGTGCGTCACCCAGAACTTTTACATTCGCCTGGGTTACTGAATCGGTGATCTGATCATTAACTGAAGTTGGAAAGGCCATTGTTATTCTCCTAATAAAATTGAAAATTTCACATGCTTCTAGTTAGTTGCTCAATGCATTGATAGAGGCACATATTGATTTAAACGTCGTATCTAAAGTTATGTTCTCTGCCGAATAAACGACAGTTACCGAATAACTTCAACGTCATATTAGAAGCACGAATCATTTACCGATAGGCGTAATCTACGGACAAGTTGGGCAAAAATCGGAAGATCAAATCATAAGAAAGTCATAGCTGCTTTATTTTTTGGTCGGCACACTGGCCTCTTCTATCAATCAATCCAACACTGAGGTTTGCCCATGCAATGTAGTCGAAAAAAAATAACGAACTCAACGCCCGCCTTACTGTGTTTGTCCTTGTTAGGCTGCAGCAACATTCTTCAACAGCCTCTACTTGGAACCAGCGAGCCGGGCTCTGAAGGTCGCTCTGCAACTCAGGGTTTACCAAATCAACAGCCCCCCTTAGATCCGAAGTTGGTCTATGGTATTGATGTGTTTGACGGTAAAGGAACCATTAACTGGTCGAAGGTTGAACGTAACCACCAACAATTTGTTTACGCTCGTGCAACTATGGGGTCCTCCGAAAAAGATAAGTTGTTCATTACCTACTGGAATCAACTAAGCAAATCTCAACTATTACGAGGTGCCTATCATTTCTATCACGCTTACGAAGACCCTGTTACGCAAGCAAGCCACTTTTTGGCGACGTATAAATACTCGCCTGGAGATCTACGGCCTATGCTGGATATTGAAAATTCCAGCTTTGGATCCGGCAACGATCCTGACCCATCGTCGGAGCGAGAATTGCTGAAGAACAATTTACAAACCTGGTTATTCAAGGTTTATCAAGAAACCGGCTGTAGACCGATTATTTACACTGGGCAATCATTCGCGAATGAATGGCTAGTCGATGCCAATGACTCAACGGATCCTAGGTTTGCCGATTACAAATTATGGATTGCTGAATATTTCGAGCCACCGTCAACGGTAAAATCGCCAAAACCAACCGCAACTTGGGGTGAGGATTGGACATTGTGGCAATACGCAAATTCGCTTACCGTTAACGGCATATCTAAACGCGTTGATACAAGCATATACAGGGGCACCCTAGAGTCATTTCGAAGTGACATGTTATGCGGCCGATCACAATAGGAGCGTTGTCTATTTGGCTGCTTTTTTCAATACAAGTATCGTCCAGCATTCTGATTAAGGCTTAATCGACCCAGGCAGTGATTACTGTGTGAGTAAGCCATAAACTAAAACTTACCCATAGAACGTCTTGCTAGACAATCGCTGGTAAATACACTGTAAATAAAGCGAGCTAAACTGCCTCTATGTTAAGTAACAAACCACGTACCCAAACACCGGCGGTCTATCGCTAAAATATTAGGCACAAACAATGCGCAGCCGAATCAAAAAAGCGCCAGCGCTATGGGTGTATTACAACCCAAACGCCAGCGCCTGTGTTAAACGCCTGCCAATACAGGATGGCTATTTAATCGGCAGCGCTCGTCATGATTGAATGAAATCCCTCATTAAGAATCTTGACAGGATATCTAACGTTTTCATAAATTTGCATAGACCCCATACCACTGAGCACTTGCTTTTTGACCTTGCTGCCTTTCTCCTTAATGAGGTAAACAGCTTTACCGTCACTTCTATCGCCTTTATAAAATATCGCGAACTCAGGTGGCCCGTTTTTAATCTTTAACTCAGTATTTGGGTAGATCATTTTCGTACGTGGCATAAAACTTCTCCATTAGAATTGAATGTAAATTGATTAGGCTATTCTTCGAATAGACTAACGTTGTATAACGAACCTTACTCGTAGTTTTTTACGAATTAGTCGTCACAATCTATGAAGTAGAAGGTTGTGGCGTTAAATAAGAGCATCAATTAAATAAAGCCAAATTTAGCTGTAAACCACAATCTAATATTTTGAGACAGTGAACGGTTTTGGTCCGAGCACACGCTTTCCATACTGATTAAAAACTCGCGCTTCCCACGCCTTAGCTTTGGAACTGACCACCATATAGCTGTAATTCGATGAGTAACAGTTTTGCGCATAGCAGCTGTCCAATTTCGTACCACTGCCACCACTAAGCGTCATCGCTTGGTGGCCATTGCTCGCTGCGTGATGTTCAAACAAGTGAGTGTGTCCAACATGGACCCATCTTAGCCAACTACGATTTTCAAGACCACTGTTCGCAAATGCACTGCCCAGTTTAGGGCGCCCTCGATTGTGCCAAATAGGCACGTGCGTCGCGAGCCAGGCGTTCTTTTTTCTTCCCGATAGAGCGGTATTTACCTGTTTAAAGCGGTCGTAGGCGGTATGACTGTCTTCGTCGGATGTGTCCACCATATAGATGTCTAGCTGATCCAAACTAATCTTATAAGGAGGCATGCTGTTGTCACACTTAGTTGGAAAGCCAGACCTTGATGACGTCGCGTGTAACGGACCTTCTGCAAAAAACAAAAGAAACCCTGCCCAAGCTCTGCCACAACTTTCATGATTTCCGCGTACGAACATCCAAGGCGCTTCACGTAATAGCCCTCCTTTCTCCGCGGGCTTAAAAAAGTCAGCCTCCCACGCTGCCCAGGTATACCCACAATCGAAGGCACCACAGCGTTCGCGATAATGATAGTCTCCTACATGTAAGATGACATCTGGATTTGATCGTTTCGCCGCCATTTTACTTACCGCTGGCCAACCCCAATCAGTAGCGCAGTTCTCTCGATGTCCGCCTCTGCACCCTGTATCACCAACCACTAATATTTCGTCCGAACTAGGTGTTGGTAAGGGGAGCGTCAAGGTGCCGATTTTAAGCTGAGAAGACGTCAACCGACTCTTAAACTTAATGGCGTATTCACACACAGAAATATTGGAGAATGATCTCGGAGACCTTACCCGCTTATGCATATTTTTAGTCGTATTACCCACTATTAGCGCAGGGCAAGCCGAGCCTGAAGAAATAATAGCCCGCACTGATGCAGAGTCGCCTGATCCCAATTGAACCCAAGCGTATTTAATCGGAATCGACTCATTCGCCAATAGCTTAATCGGCATGACCAGTAAGCATAGTGCTAACCACCAAAGCAGCTTTAACTCATAGATGAATAGTTTAGGGTTTCGAACATTAATTTTGCTCAAGTACAACATAAGATGCTCCAGGTTTGTTTATCACAACGCGATCTTGCGTAAGCAAAATCATGTTAGCGTTGTCGCTCAGTTGTCACTCGGACAATTCTCTTGAAATACTGTGCTAAACCATGATTTTCGAGTTGATGAAATCACGTTCAGAAAACGCTTTTCGCCCATTCGTTGATAGGTAAAATCGAGTGATTACTAACAACGAAGTGTTTAGACAACTCGATTTAGCAGCGTGACCTGGGTTTGTAAAAGACCATCAAGTTTGATTTCAGTTACCAGTGGTTGGTGTTCATCCCACATTACGCTGCAATCATATGCAAGCGGAACATCTGGCACGGTTTGTTGATAACTAATTACACCATTGTCGGCACCCTTAACGCCAATACCCCAATGATCCCAGCTATACCAAACGCTGGTGTTCATAACCATTGTGTACACATCAGATGCATCATCAGCGAGTACCGTATGCCCGTTTACCGTCGCCGTCAGCTTCATCAACGCTGCTCGACAACGGTTTTGCGCTGCGAGATCACCGCCTAATGCGTCTTCAAAATTATTGTTTAACTCGTGATAGTAGGGGGTCGATTTTGGGAACAGCTCATTGGTTAATAGAAAAAACTCAGCGTTCAATCCAGTTGGTACCCTATTTGCATCAAGTACGAATGCGCCAGCATCTGAGTTATAAATTGTGGCAGCCGTAAATGGGTTATCGGTGGCTTCATACTCACCGACAAGTGCCCAAGCCCAACATGAGGCGTTTAAAAATTCGCCAATATTTGTGGTCGGCACCGTCAGACCGTTTCGAGTGGGTGGTGCGGCCGGGGGAGAAACGGGTGACAATAAATTTCGTTGTACATCGCTTAGATAGGGCATAGTGGCTCCTCTAGTTTTCTAGAAAATGGTATGTCCTCACACATGTTACTCGCTTCACAGATCGATCAAAGTGAACAGTAAAGCGATGTAAATGCTGAGATAAAGTTCACTACCAACACTAAAGCGTGAGCAATAAAATCGATTGGTGAAAACAACGAAATTTGCGGGACAATTCAGGAACGTTTGTCCTAATTAAAGTCGGAACTTTCTCACAAGGCTCAAAAAACCAAGCCTAGATCCAAATACGGCAAGGGAATATCTATATTGATGCGATCCAACATTGGAACTTATATTTTTACGCGATAACTCTAGGTGCTGGTAGCACTGCATTGGCAACAATCAGTCACATCACCTAATAATCGACATTTCAGGGATTACAGACGGTAACTAATAGAAAAATGACTGGGTATTGAATTTGACGTCATACACGGTGTCTGGACACCCACCTTTGCATTGCGCACTCCTATTCTTGCAACTGAGTTTGAACACAAATTCACACATTGGGTGGGTAGTGAACATCTTGAGAGGGAAATCTGCTCAGATAAACATTATTAACGAATCCCCAGACGAACGTCTCTTCTAGATTAACAAAGCTCTCATCTGTAATTTCTGCATTTAAGCGCATAAGCGGGAGGGTCGCTCGATTAGAATTTCAGGTTTTAGGCGATATCGCGATAAATACGATCCATGAACTTATATTTAGATGCCATGGCTATCAAATAGAATGAAGACGAACCTCAATACGTCAAAATTCATCTTCTCTTAGAGTGCCTGTCCCTTTTATTTTTGTCCATTTTATCTATTTTTTATTTCTTTTTATATTTTTACGCAGATAGAATAAGACCGCTTTGTTCTAATTCATCACGAACAATGTGGATGCTAGCTTCGTCAACATCCCATCGATACAAGCCAGGCCTACGATTAACTTCTATTAAATTCCCAACACTTTTCATGTACTCCGAAAGATTTCGGCCATTGATTTTTTGTTCTAGGTGAGCTTGTAGAACAAAGTTTATAGGGTAAACTTCACGTAAATACCCGTCGCTTGGTCGCATACCTTCATGCCAAACATTATCTCTCCATCGAGTTATTCTATCGACATAGGCTTTATTATCCAAAGTTGAATATCCTTTAGGAACGGCACCAACAGAAGCCAAATAATAATCCGGACCGTAAGCAGAAGGAAAATCAAAAGCGTGTGCATAGCAGCAACCTGTATAATCGAATACCAGCTCGCTAATAGAGTCAACCAACTCGGTTACATTCTCAACTAAATTACGATCTACCGCTACTACTCCCATTGATAAACCATAACTAGCAACACTAAAAGCAACTCGAGAATCGCAAGCGAAAAAATCATTGTTTTCTAATCCAACTCCAGCATCTATTTTTATTTCTAATACTGAGTTCTTGCTGCTTAATTCTAAAAATGAACTGAGCTTTTTTTTGATCCGTCGATAATTGCCACTACTATGTTTTTGATCAATGCTCCCAGCAGCTAAGCTAGGCTCAACTTCAAATTTAGAAAATATAGACTCAACCATACCTAACCATTCAGTGGAGAATAGTCCTTTGAAATCATAGAACATAAAGCAACAAGAGTCTGGTGATGCGTTGCCTACTTTTGGCAAAACATCAATACTCTGCTGCTCTACAGAAATCAATCGCAAGCTACACATGTGATATTCCCGGCACGGTCGCCTAGAGCATTCCTTAGTTTATTTGTTTGCTGTTGAACAGTTTGACCTGGAGATAATACCTCAAACGTATCAATCTTCCCGTCATTTCGAACCGTTGCAACATCAGGTCGCACACGGGAATTCACTTTTCCATTTGTTATTGTCCTTAATTGCTGATTTAAATGTACGCTCTGCGCGTCCTTTCGCAAAGCTTCTTCGTTAGCTATACGTTGACTTGTAGAACCATGAGTAGTTTCAGCACCACCCTTTCTCGTTACCTGTGGATTACCATTAATCGGTGCTCCATTTGCAGTATCCGGAAGCTCGCAATCCCCCATATTATGAACCCAAACACCCTCTGAGCCCACAAAATAAGTATGATAACCATCAACTGTGAAATTATAGGTTACCTCATATCGACCTGTTTCAACAATATCGGAAACCCGAAAATTCTCTCCTTCACGATCTACTACGCTGTCCCCAACTGCTAAATCCTGAACCTCAACCCAGCCACGCTGCTCTACCCAAAATGGATGATCATGTGTTGACCCAAATTTAAACTCGCGAGTTGCATCATCAGTGAACGTGACTTCGACTATAGGTTTCTTATCATTAACAAAGAAATCAACGACTTCTTTCCACTCTATTTCACCGTCCTCATTATGCTGGTCTCGCGCTGCAACTAGGTCACCAACTTCGATTTCTTCGATCGCAGTCATGCCGTCTTCGGTATGAACCAACGTTCCCGCGACAAAGCACTTTCGACATTTAGCTCGTTTGAACTTATTTCGCAAACTCTTAAACGCTTTGTTGCCAAGCTCTCCAATTTTCCCAAAGCCGCGACAGACTTTAGCAACCCCACAGGCGCCTGATAATATCCTTCCTTCGGCGAAATCCTTCAGAGGATCAGTAACCTCTCTTAGCAATCCTTTTCCGAGGTCTCTAAAAACAGCCAGCACATTATCACGACGTATTCGCCGTTCGAACTCAGCGTTCTCGGCCTCTTGGTGTTGCTGAGGAGTCAACACGGGTCCATTGATGCCTTCGATCTGAACTGGAGAACCAAAACCAAGTGCAACATCAACTGCTGGTGTTTCAGTCGGACTCTCATCGCTTGTCCCTCCACCGGGAGATAAAACACTGATTATAAAATTAAGCAAATCAACGCCAGTACGGCCATTTTCGATCGCCCTACCGATAATCACGTCAGGGTCGAAGAAAGCGCTAATCAAACCCGGACCACCATTTATGCCTGTAAATGGGCCTGCGCCATTACAATTTCCATAACAGGTATATACCCGTAAACCTACAGCGCTATTCCCCGACGGATCCACATACTTCAACGGATTCCCCAACACATAAGAATACCGATTAAACGCCTGCATATCGCCCGCATCTGGCAACACCGGATCGGCACTCATAAAGCGCGCCAAATACGGATCATAAACCCGGGCGTTCATGTTAATCAGACCAACTTCATCGTCCATTTCATGGCCGGTGTAACCGCGGTTAGTGACACTGTTCACACTGGTGCTATCGCCTACATTTAGGCGCATGCCCCATGGATCAAAATTCAGCGTTTGCTCCACGTCAGCCGACACATTTAAAATCACATGGGTTGAGCCTAAGTTATCAGTGAGCAAATACTTGGGCGTGTCTTCGGTGCTGTTGTCTTGACGATCAATCTGAATCGTGGCACCACCGGTTTCAATCATATAGCGGTGCGTGATATTGCCTGCGCCATCGGTAATGCGCTCGTAGTACTTACCTATATAAACCGTGGTATTCTTATGTTCGATCGGCATACTGAGCGCATTAACGGTCACCTCCTTTTTAATCAGGCGCTGTTGCTCTGGGCCGTATTGATAGACCGACGTACTTGAGGTGCCATTGGCATCGAGCACCGCCGACATGCGCTGCGGCTTATCAAAGGCGGTCCACGCGATTGAACGATTACCACTTTGGGTAGCGTTACCATTGGCATCGTATTGAATCGTGTCTTGACCGTTTTGCTCAAGCAAGCTTTGGCGCGTATCGGGCAGGGAACGAATAAACTCCTGGCCGTTGTACTCCCAGTTGACATTGAACTGAGTTAGATCAGCTGTGTTGCCCAGCGCGCCGCTAATACTTTTGACTGCATGCGGACGCACACTACCTGAGCCTGATGGGTTGTAGTTGTAGGTACCTACGTCTGACTTATAGGTGATGTTGCCAATCGCATCGTAATTGACACTGGTGATTTCAACGCCATTCTTTGAATGCGCGGTTAGACGATCGAGATTGTCATAAGTAAAACTTTCAGTCAGGTTGTTTATGGCGTCATTGCGTGACTTAAGATTGTTGGCCTCATCGTAGACGTAGTTAAGATCTTGCACGAGTGGGCTGCCTGCTCGCGCGGTCATCGAGACAATGCGCTCAAGCACATTTTGACCCGGCTTATAGTCTCGACGGGTAACCGCTAGTTTACCCACGGTTTCTAAGGCTAAGCGACCTTGGGCGTCATACTCCTGGGCGCGCCAATGCTCAACGCACATGCCTTCGGCGTTTTCAGTGCTTAAGATCGAGCTTAAATAGCCATTGGTGTATTCGTACTTAACGCCGAATTCAATGTCATTGCCGTTAGCATCTTGACCGCTGCTTGGGTAATAACGCTCGATCATACGCCCGTTAGATGGGTCATATTCATAGCTCTCGTTAAATGTGAGGCTGTTAATTTTGGTCTCTTCACTTTTGGTTCGACCAATAGCATCGTACTCGAAGGTACGAATGTAATTGGCGGCATCACCTAGCGTATTGCGCAGACCTTTTACCTTACTTATGGCACCAAACCATTTGCTGCCATCGGCTTTAAGCGCCTCATCATACTCCCAGGTGCTTATTCCACCGCCCAGGCTCACGTCACCCGGCACGGTACGCTGAACCAGGCGTCCCAGCTCGTCGTACTCCATGCTGATGGTTTGATTTTTGGCATCGGTTTGCGAGATCAGTTCACTGAAACCGTTATACACATAATTCGACTCACCCAGGTCAGGGTCTATGAGTTTCTCACGTCGACCAAGAATGTCGTATTCCAGAGTGATCTCATTGCCCAGCGCATCGGTGGTTTTAATCAGATTGCCTTGCGAGTCGTACTGGTAACTCATGGCTTGGTTATCGGCATCAATCACTTGCTCGACTTGACCAATGGCGTTAACTCGCGTGGTGGTAAACCGCCCCTTAACGTCTTTCACTCGGCGCTCTATTTGAGTGCCGATAACAGAGAAGTCATAGCTTGTTTCCGCACGCGCGCCGTCTTCCTTGTTATACGGCAGTAAGGTTTTCTTTTGTCGACCTAATACATCGTATTCTATGTCGGTAAAGTGCCGCGCGTCGCCGGCAAAGTACGGCTGCGACGAACGAACCGTTCGACCTTGTTCGTCGTAATACACTTGTTGACGAATTTCCCTACCGTCCATGCCCTGGGTGGTTGTTATCAAGGTTTGATTAAACGCGCTGAAGTGTTCGGTCACGCCTGGCTCAATGAGACTAGCCGTTGTGTCGAGACTGCGGCTGGTTACTTTAAAGCGCACATTGCTTTGGCAATCGCCACCAGGGCATGCTTCGTTAACCGCTTGATAGATCGTTTCACTCACCACGCCATCTGGCGAAGTAACGGTCTCTTGACGACAAAAGCTGTCGTAAGTGTAGCTTACAACTAACTCATTCGGATCGGTGACGGTTTGAGGCAAGTCACATTGCGGGTGATAAACAATGGTCGATGATTTACCCAGTGCGTTGGTTAATGTGGTCGCCAGGCGATCGTCTGCATCATAGCCAATACTGTCGACCGGAGCTTGGAGGTCGTCTTTCGCCTCAGTCTTTTCAGACGTGACATTGCCCGTTGTATCATCGTAGGTATACGTCGTTGTTAACTCCAGATTGCCGCCCGAATTAGGCTCTCTAATCACTTGATGCAGCTGACCTTTGCCATTCGAGTAGTATTTATACTCAGTGGTATTATCAATTGAAATACGACCAGTGGTGGTGTTTCGTTGAGTAGTTTGCTTGACTAGGCCAACCAGCCAATTAGTGGTGTCTGCCGCTTCATAAACATTAGTGACATCGGTGATGTGTTTGAGCGTATTGTCGGCATCCATTACGGAGGTGCGCTGAAACTTAAGGTTTCCGTAGGCGTCGTATTGAAAACCGTCCGTTACCGTCTTGCGAAACTTACCGCCACCGTTTTCGGTCAGCTCAAACTGCTCCGACTCACTCTCTGTTGGGTAGCGAAAATACGTTTTGGTGCCATCCGCTTGTACGTCTTGGGTGTGCGTGTATTGACTGCGGGTTACATCCAGTACTTTGCTGCCTTCATACGTTGCCGTGACCGCACTTAAGCCAACGTACGGAAAACTCTGATTAAACTGAGTGAAACTGCTTAAACCGGTCAGTGAGCTGGTGGCGCGAAAACGCTTAAATCCTAAGAAACCGCGCACGCGACTGGCCTGTGCGCCTTCGTATTGATAAGTAGTAACACTGTTAACGTTAGCTTTTGGCGTCGGCGTGGTCAGCGATGCGGTTACATAGCTGGCGCCCGAGAGATAAAACGCGCCGGGCTCATTCGGAACGATGTTGCCATTGCTTTGACGTGGCAGTCTTGTGTACAGATCTGTGCTGCTGGTCAAGGTGGCAAACTGCGGTTTGATGTCCAAGCCCATGGTGGTGGTGATTTTGTCGAGCAAGCTCGCTCGACCGACTTGGCTCAAACGTGTACTTAGCGACCAACCAGCGCGTGTTTTAACCCAGTCAGGGCTGCCATCGGCATTAATATCGGCGAAGGTGCCCGTCACTAACTTAACGTCATCACTGGCCGAGGTATTCGAATTGTTACCGCGGTGATCAAAATAGATTGAAGCGATGTTAAAACTATCGTCTCGCTTCCATCCTGAGCCGGTGTTGATCCATGATTTTTGGCGGTTTACCCCGTTTCCATCTTTATACGATTCAGAAAAATCGACTAAGCCATCTTTGTTCAGATCAACGTAGTAACCGTATAGGTAGGTAAATGAGTTAGCGGCATTGTACTTATGCTGAAAACGCCCCGCTGAGTCATACCCCGCTGCGCGCACCCAACTGCGACCTGTGTTTAAATACGCGACTCGCCCCTGAGGGTAGCCCGAAAGCGTTGAACCATAGACGGAGTCTGCCAAGTAGTCGGTTAAACCATCACCATTTAGATCAATAAAGCTGCCGACCGTACGTGGGCCCGCTATGCTACCCGTATTCTCAAAGGCCACTATCGGTAAGTTCTGATGCCGGCTTCCGGCTAGCTCGAACTTAGTACCGGTATTCAGCCATACACCTCGCTTAGGAACACCGCTATCATGAAAGTGCGCATGCGAGCGAACCCAATCCACCAAACCATCGCCATTCACATCAACCATTTGGCCGGTAGGTAACGCATATTCTCTAACATAGCGAGCGAACACATCGGGTAAGGTGCTGGTGTACTGTGAATCAGCATTCCCCCATCCGCTGCCGGTATTTAGATGAACAGATTTATAATTCGTATTATTTGAGCCACCACTCCAAACGCCATACGCCCTCACCCAATCAACCAGACCATCGCCATTGATGTCCATAAAACGACCTCTTGGAGTCAGTATATAAGACGCATACTGATGGCCGGCGCTGCTGGTTCTGACCTCGTGATTGTCAACATAAGAGTTCATGTAGTCAGGTGGTATAAAGCTTGTAGAAGGACTACCACTCCAACCGTTCCCGTTGTTTATATAAACCCCTTTTTCTTTTTTGAATGTGCGTTCGCCAGTACTGGCAATGTACAAGGGATGTTCAAAGCCATACACGACGTCCGGCAAGCCGTCGGCGTTTACATCCACCAACTGTGCCTTAACCACCGAATCGCCGGCAATTTGCGAGTGGGCGACAATACCGGTGGTGTATTCGATTAATTCGATCGGCATGTTCCATGCTGGACTCGCCGCACCAAAGCCATCTTTGCTGCCTAGATACGTTTTGCGAACGTGCGTGCCGGCGGTATTTCGATATGAAATCACTTGGTCGACAAAGCCGTCGCCATTAACGTCTGCGAACACACCACGACTGGTTACTTGCGATTGCGAATCGTATTCGATCAGCGCTTCTTTAGGATTAAATGACGCAGGGGCATTCACGTAACCTTTAGCGTCGGCCTGCCATGCGATATCAATCGCCGGCATACAGTCGTCATTAAGGCCGCACTCAGTGATTGATTGAAGCTGTGATTGACCACCCGTTGAATAATCGTAGCCAAGCTTATATTGGCGAGTTACTGTGGTGCCGCGTTTTACATCTAAGCGTGAGATTCGATGGTTATAGCTCATCGCCTTGCCACCAAAGTAACGCGTGCGCTTATCGTTTCGGACTTCATATATGAAGTTTATGGTGGCAACCCCGCCATAGGTGATGGCATTCGGCTGGCCATCAGCGGCGCGATAAGAAACATGGTAACTATTGTTGTTACGATCTTTCACTGAGGAAACCTTCCAGCAATGAATGACGTTTGTCCCTGGTAACTTAATACCGGAAGAACCTTCGCCGTAAGTCCAGATAGAGCCGCCCTTGCGACGCACCTCAAATGTTTTCGGCGCAACAGTGCCATCAAGATTAAGCGTAGTGTCAATCACCGTGATTTTTGAGAATTCATCGAACTCAGTGCGATACTCCGAACCATCGGCGCCGTAGGTTCCGCTCACCAAGATCAGCGGCTTACCATCAAGGCAATAGCGATCGGTTTGCTCATAACGAACGCCAATACGTCGGCCATGCGTTGAGAGTGTTTGACCGCAGCGATTTATCCCCGACAGGCCTGAAATATCCCAGCCAACCCCGACACGACCGTTACCCCGTGCGCTTGAGAAGTTAAGCGACAAGTTAGGCTGCACACCGTTCACACCTTGCGGAACGATGATGGGAACCTGAAAGCTGAAGGCACCCGATGGCGATACCGCGTATGAGGTTTGGGTAGCACCGGGTAAATCTTTGGCTTGCGAGGCCAATGCAGGCAACAAACCTAAGGCTAATAGCGCCACATTGCGTAACATTGTTCTAGACTTCATAGTGAGAAAGCGTCCGTACATCATAGTTTTCAGGTTTTTAAATGAATGTGTTCTTGTACTTTTATTTATCATGCTGATACCCCTACGCACTGAGTCGCATGTTGGAAGGGATAAATATCTTCAGAATTAGAAATACCATCTCCATCCCAGTCACCATCTGGATCAGCACACTCGCCGCTGGTCTTACTGCCATTCATTTGACGCGAATCGCCACAACTTCGAGTTTGAGTAAAAACCTGACCAACGCAAATGCTGTTTGCTGCGGGTGTCCAATCACTTGAATCCATTGTTCCGAGTGCTTGACGTTCAGCACCACACTCGCGAGTTTGAGTGAATGAAACGCCACATGCCACTGTGTCTGTTGCGGGAAAGAACGCCCCAGCAGGCTTGGTGCCAAGAACGGTTCTGGAACTACCGCAAGACCTGGTTTGAGTAAAAGACTGCCCTACGCAGATTGACCCTGTTGCAGGAGTCCAATCGTTCGACGGTGCGGTACCTATCGCCGTTCGAGAGCTGCCACATGTGCGAAATTGAGTGAAAGACGTACCGCAAGCCTTTGTGCTCGTTGCTGGAGTAAAGGCGCCTGGTTGCTTTGTACCGGTATTACTTCTAAAAACGCCACAATTTGAAGTTTGGACAAACCCCTGGCCTGCACATACTTGGTTTCGAGCTGGCGTCCAGCTTGTTCCTAAGCTCGTTCCCCAATTGTGCCTCTGAGTGCTGTATCCTCCGGGCCCGTACAGTGTCTGTGTATAGCGCCTATTCTTGCATACCGTGCTCGGTGCCGGCACATAGTCAAACATGTTCCACCATATGTGATCTTTGGTTCCTGTGCGCCCTCGGGTTACGCCACATTCATTTCTCTGAATAAACACTTCACCCTTATAAACTAAGCCCTCCCACGGTAACCAATGATTGGTTGGCGTGCCGCAAGCTGGGTTGGCCGCCATAGAGTTTGACGAAACTGACATCAATACAATGGTGAAAGCAAAACCAGCAGCCGAGCCTAAGGACTTTTTCATTGCTAGACTAAAGGTATTAACGAAAAATTTTGACTCCAAAAGAGCTGGAAATAGTTTGTGCAGCGTTGGTTTTTTCTTTTTTATTTTTAGTTTTTTCATAGCGAGCGCGCTCATGTGACGAAGGCGGTTGTTTATCTTTTATAAAAGGGCGGATCTTTGAATTGCCTCGCAAACATATCCATACTTTTTCGATAAAACTAGTGTCCTTTTCGAGGAATGCACTGTCAGTTTTTGGGAAAATCACTAAACTATCAAAGAGTTATTTCTTTTCCTTGTTTATTGGTGATTTGCGTCGCTAATTTGCTTCTATCGATTATGCCTCCTCCACAATCTATCATCTTTTTTTCATTAGCCATTCTGTTTCAACTTTCTTTTCTTGTTTTTATTAAGAAAGAAGGCATTAGAACTCAGTACTTGAGATCAAATATCATTTTATCCATCGGAATAAATATCATTCTATTGATAATCGTAATAACACCAAGCGGTAGTTCAGTCATCTTTGAACTGATGATTCGCTTATTTTATATCTCGTTATTTTTTTTATCGTCGTACTTCCTAAGCTATGCGATTAAAATTTGCATGACTAAAGGGGTTGACGATTTCACCAAAAAAATTGAAAACGGTATTTGGATGGTCGCGCTATGTGGCTCAATATTGTCTATTCTTACTGACGAAATTGTTCAAGGCTTTAAGCCATTTGACTTTACCATCACGGCAATTCAAGGAGATAATTATTGGATATTAGTGGTTCACGGCGTATTAGCCCAATTCACGGCGGCGGCTATGTTAATTAAGGAATGCTTAGGTTCGCCATCTGGAGGTCAAAAAAGACGTTGTTCGATTACGTTAATTGCCTACCTTGGACAAATTATCACTACGATGATAGTTTTTACAATGATGCGATCCGGCTCAGAGATCACCCTCGCGATAACCCTTCCATTTTCTACAACTGTATTTTTATTCTTAATTCTTTACGCTGAATACAGGTACGCTTGGGATACCGTGCCCAAGTTAGACCCCAAAGAAACTGAAGAACAGCTCGAGATGTCAGAAAACGATCAACTTATTGATATATTCGCCAAATATACTGAAGGTAAATATTTATTCAATGAGGCTAGCGAGAAATTTGACCGTCTTTTGTTAACGCATATGTACAAAAAAAATCACGGCAATATGTTGAAAACAGCCAAAGATATGGGTTTAGGCCGCTCAACGCTGTATAGAAAGATCGAAAAGCACAACCTTAAATAAGCCATCATACATCTGATTTATTACTTTCATTCAGCGACGCTAATTGTTGTGAACGCCCTAGTCATTTTCTATCTAAACTTCGAAAGCCTATTGCTTCAGATACGTGTTCTTTTCTAATTGCTGTTTCGCCTGACATATCGGCGATGGTACGAGCTAGTTTTAAAATTCGATGATAAGCCCTGGCAGACATATTTAACTTTTCACACACTAACTCAAGAAAACTGAGTAATACATTGTCAAGCTCGCAATAGATTTCGAGCTCAGCGCTTGATAGCTGACTGTTCAATTTACCTTGCCTCTGAGCTTGCCAATTTCTGGCTTGCACCACCCTGCCCTTAATCATTTCAGAAGTTTCGCTATTTGGTTCTTTTCGTTGCAATGTCTTCAAATCCACGCGCGGCAAATGCAGATGCATGTCGATTCGATCCAACATTGGGCCCGATATTTTTGAGCGATAACTCTCTATACTCGTTGCACTGCATTGGCAACGATCAGTGCCATCACCCAAAAATCCGCATTTACAGGGGTTACAGGCAGTCACTAATTGAAAATTGGCTGGGTATTGAACAGCCTGGCTAGCACGGGCGATGTGTATTTTTCCCGTTTCCAAGGGTTCACGGAGTTGTTCAAGCGCCGCTCGAGAGAACTCGGTGAGTTCATCCAAGAACAATATTCCGTTGTGCGCAAGTGAGATCTCCCCGGGCCTGGGAAAAGACCCTCCTCCTACTAAAGCCACGGGTGAAGCGGAATGGTGTGGGCTTCGGTAGGGCCGCTGCCGCCATTGATTGGGCTTAAATTCTCCCTCGGCAACCGATTGAATTGCGGCGGTTTCCAGGGCTTCATTTAAGTCTAAACCGGGTAAGATACCCGGCATTCTCGAGGCAAGCATACTTTTACCAGTTCCAGGTGGTCCAATTAACAACATACTGTGTCCGCCAGCAGCGGCTATCTCTAACGCTCGTTTAGCACGCTCTTGACCCTTTACATCCGATAAGTCCAAATAGCTGAGCGGCTTATCCGCTTCCGCATTGCTAATCGAGCAACGATTCATATCCCCTCTTCCGGCCAAGTGTTGACACACATTGAGTAGATGGTCGGCTTGCCATGCACAGGCTTGTTCCGCAAACCCAGCTTCTGAGGCGTTATCTACGGGCACCACTAGTTGGCGATCAGCATGGCCGCAGGCCAAAGCCGTAGGTAAAACCCCCGAAACCCTTCGGAGGTGTCCATCCAGGGCGAGCTCACCTATCATTTCGAAATCATCAAGACACACATTCGGCAGTTGACCCGACGCGACCAAAATTCCAATCGCAATAGGTAAATCAAAACGCCCACCCGTTTTAGGCAGATCTGCCGGAGCCAAATTTACCGTTATACGCTTTGCTGGAAACTCGAAGCCCGAGTTGATAATCGCCCCGCGCACTCGATCTTTACTTTCTTTCACCGCCGTTTCCGGTAAGCCAACTGTCGAAAATGCGGGCAAGCCATTCGCTAAATGTACTTCAACCATAACTGGCACAGCTGTCACGCCGATTACCGTGCGCGTTCGTACCATTGCGAGGGATTTGATTGATTCTGGCTTTTGATACTCGGTGGCTACTGAGCTCATTGACTGTCTCCTTGTCTTGACTATTAAAATAACTGGCCAATGCCTGGCGAGCTATGATTATTGTTCTACATGAGGTTAGCCTCCTGCCAACCTCTTCGCACTATATCACTTCATTGCGGCTTCTTCAGCTTGAATTTCCTGAGCAACTTCGCGAATCACGTTGCGAAACCATTTGTGTGCAATATTGTGATGCAACAGTGGGCTCCAAACCATGTGTAACTCAATTTTCGGAATTGTAAATGGCGCAGGCAAAATCGCCAAATTATCAAAATGATTCACCAGATGTGTTGAGCGGGTTGCGACGGTTGCAATTAAATCTTGTTGCTGAGTAAGTTGAATAGCGGAAATGTAATGCCTGGTATAGACCGCGATTTTCCGACGCTTACCCAGATCGTCGAGGGCAATGTCAACCCAGCCAAGTTTTTGAATATCATCCGGGTTAACCCCTGTTGCCACCCCCATGCCGGTTTTATTTACCCATACATGGCTGGCCTTCATATATTTATCAAAGTCAAAATTCTCGCGCAATGGGTTGTCCTGACGCATAACACATGAGAAGTCGTCTTGCCATAAAACCGAGAGGTGTAACGATTGAGGCAACTGATCAAATCGGTTCATTACCAAGTCGACGTTACCCAGCTCGATGTCCTGGAATGTCACGTCACTCGGAGTAAGAATGTCGAGAGCGGTGTCAGGTGCTTCTTCAGCCATCCTCATTCTAACTCTTGGCAACAACGTGGTTTCGGCGTAATCACTTGCCATCACCCGAAACAAACGCTTGCTGTTCGTTGGGTCGAATTCGATGGTCGGTTGCACAAACAATTCTATTTGCGACAACACGTTTTGCACTAACGGTTGTAACTCCTTGGCTTTATCTGTTGGCATCATGCCACTGCTGGTTCTTACCAATAGTGGGTCGTTAAATACCTTTCTCAGGCGCCGCAAACCGTTACTCATCGCAGGCTGACTTAAGCCTAGATGCTCAGCCGCCTTTGTAACATTGCCTTCGCGTAGTAGCACGCTAAAGTACACTAATAGGTTTAGATCAATATTGGATAAATTCATTCGTTATTCATATTATGAATGGAGTTTCCCGAATCATAACTGAAATCGATCATTCTGAGAACAAAAAAAGGGCTGTCAAACGACAGCCCTTTTATACCGAGTACTAAGTCTTGGGGGGAATTACTTAGTAAACTCAGGGTACGCTTCCATACCGCATTCAGACATGTCAACGCCTTCGAATTCCTCTTCTTGTGAAACACGGAGACCCATTATCAATTTAAGGACGTACCAAACAACGCCACTTGTTACGAACACCCAAACAAAAATGGTGAGCGCGCCAATGATTTGGCCTGAAAAGCTCGACCCATCGTTAGTTACCGGCACCAATAATAGACCTAGCAATCCAACAACACCGTGTACAGAAATTGCACCAACCGGGTCATCGATTTTAAGTTTATCAAGCGTCAATATAGAGAACACTACCAAGACGCCACCCGCTGCGCCAAACAATGTTGCTAGTAGAGGCGTTGGGGTTGATGGCTCTGCAGTAATCGCCACCAGACCAGCCAAGGCTCCGTTAAGCGCCATCGTAAGATCGGCTTTTCCAAATAGAACTCGAGCAACCAATAGTGCGGCGATTAAACCACCCGCTGCAGCGGCATTAGTGTTCATAAATACCACCGCCACTGAGTTAGCGTTTTCAACCGAAGACGTGGCTAAGACTGAACCACCATTAAAGCCGAACCAGCCCATCCAAAGAATGAAGGTACCTAAAGTTGCCAAGGGTAGATTCGCACCTGGAATCGCTTTTGGCTTTCCGTCCGCTGAGTATTTACCTTCTCGAGAGCCTAGCAACAACACACCTGAAAGCGCAGCAGCCGCACCAGCCATATGCACAATGCCAGAACCCGCAAAGTCAGACCAACCATAATCAGCTAGTGTATAAAGACCAAATACAGACTCACCGCCCCATGTCCAACGACCTTCCATTGGATAAATTAAACCGGTCATAACAACCGCGAACGCTAAGAATGCCCAAAGCTTCATTCGCTCGGCAACCGCGCCTGAAACAATCGACATGGCCGTTGCAACAAATACTACTTGAAAGAAAAAGTCTGCCGAAGGTGCATAAGTAGCAGGCTCTTCAGCACCGGCTACGCCATCGCCAGTGATGCCGCTTAGCAAAGCATTACCTAATTCCGGATACATGATTGAGTAACCGCAAAGCATAAACATTGTGCAGGCGATTGCATACAAAGCAACATTTTTAGTCAGAATCTCAGTGGTGTTCTTGGAACGAACCAAGCCGGCTTCCAACATTGCGAAGCCCGCCGCCATCCACATTACCAAGGCACCGCAGATTAAAAAGTAAAAGGTATCTATCGCATACCCGTGTTCGAAAATTGTGTTTTCCATGATGAATGTCTCTCTATTAAATAGATGTAGGAATGTTTATTAACAGCGAACTAGATCGCTTCTTCACCGGTCTCTCCGGTGCGAATTCGAATAACTTGTGATAACTCAACAACAAATATCTTGCCGTCTCCCACTTTGCCGTTATTGGCCGATTCCGCGATTACTTCAATCGTCTGGTCCAACATATCGTTTGCTACCGCCACCTCGATCTTGATTTTTGGCATGAAATCAACGTTGTACTCTGCGCCACGATACAGTTCTGTATGCCCTTTTTGGCGACCAAACCCCTTTACTTCCGTTACGGTCATCCCTTGAATACCAATGCCTGCTAATGCGTCTCGCACATCGTCAATTTTGAACGGTTTTATTATTGCTGTGATCAATTTCATAGCACGTCACCTTAATATAGTTAATTAGTGTTATATGAGTTTCAAACCAGGTGGCCTTCGTCGCAAAACTGCACGGTAGACTTAAGCACCCCCAGCACAAATAAAAATGCTGATGCAAGAGACATAGCAAACAGCGTGCCAACTTAAAAAATTTCGAACTTCTGAGGTTTCCGACATACTTCGGCTAAAATTCGACACGCTCGCGTTTCTTCAACGCCCCATTAAATTGCAAATCTCACTCAAAATGCTCCATGTTGGTGCATTCATAGAATGAGACTCGCTTTGTTGCGGTTTAAATTGGTGCAATTAATGCCAGTAACGCTAACCAAAAAGTTGGCATGCTGTTTGCTTAAAGAGTTTGTATCAGACGTTAAATGTCCGATGACATTAAAAATTAACAAAAACATTTTCTCGACGATCACGAGAGGGTCACTATGAAAAACTCAATTAAATTAGCATCAGCATCTCTTTTAGCAGCGGCCGTCCTGGCACCAGCAGCCCATGCCGAAATTACCGCCAACGTTGCTCTAACTACCGACTATGTATGGCGTGGCACCTCACAAAATCAAGAGGATCCTGCGTTGCAAGGTGGTTTTGACTATGCACATGAGTCTGGTTTCTATGCTGGAGTTTGGGGCTCTAATGTGAATTTCGGCGGTGCCAGTACTGAGCTGGATTTTTATGCTGGCTGGGGCACTGAGCTTGACGGTGGTGTTGCACTCGACTTTGGCGTTATCCGCTATGCCTATCAAGGCAGTGATATCGCAAGCGACCTTGATTTTACCGAGGCGTATGCAGGTATAAGCTACAAAGGTCTGGGCTTTAATTATTCGTTTGGTGATGAGCTGGGCGACCAATACGAGCTTAGTTATGGTTACGACTTTGAGCTTGTTTCTCTAGCGTTGGCTTATGGTAACTATGATGTTAGTGGCGACGACGATGATTACGACTATTATTCAGCAGGCGTCTCGGGCAGCTTCGGTGGTAAATCAGACATTGGTTGGGATGTAAGCTACTACGGCAATAGCAGTGAAGCCGACATTATTTTTGGCGAAGAAGCAGCAGATGACCGTGTGGTATTTACCATTTCTAAGGAATTCTAATGTTCCTGTTTTCAGTTCATTGCTAGGGTAAGCAACAAAAAAGGCCGCAATCTTGCGGCCTTTTTTATTCTTGAAAAAGAGAATTTATTAATTCAAATCGTTGTGTCGGTTCACTAGTCTGACAAAATAGCCACCACTTCATCGATCTCTGAAATCAGTTCAGCAACCACTTGACGCTTTACTTGAGTAGTTGGCGCAGCCTGGTTGCCCGCTTCCATCTCTATCTGATTTTTGGCACCACTGATCGTAAAGCCTTCAATATACAAGAGACTTCGAATTCGACGAATAAGTTGTACTTCATGACGCTGATAATAGCGGCGATTGCCACGGCGCTTGACGGGATTTAGCTGTGAGAATTCTTGTTCCCAATAGCGTAAGACATGTGGTTTTACCATGCACAGCTCACTTACTTCGCCGATAGTAAAATACCGTTTGCTGGGTATGGGCGGTAAGGTTGCGTTATCCCCTTGGTCGAGCATTTATGTTCAATCCCGTATGGCAGTGTTTATTTTTATTACTGGGAGTTTACCAGCTCGCGAATACCTACGTATATAAAAAAGTGACGTTTGAACTAAATTTTCTTTTAAATTTTGTTTAAATACGCCAATTTACAGCAACTAGCTAAAAAGACGCTTAAGTGCCTCAGCATTGTTCTCGATTGATTCCTTAAGCTTTTGACTTGCTTTGAAGGTAACCACTCGACGAGCTGAGATAGGAATCTCTTCGCCGGTTTTAGGGTTACGCCCAGGCCGTGCTGGTTTATCTCGTAAACCAAAGTTTCCAAACCCCGAAAGTTTTACTGAGCTCCCATCCTCCAGAGCTCCTTTAATCGTTTCAAAGAATTGTTCAACAAACTCCTTTGATTCGCGCTTATTGAGCCCCAGTTCTTCATGCAGTGAAACCGCAAGCTCTGCTTTTGTTATTGCCATAATTGCCCTCGTAGTTCACTCGTATATGAGAGAACCCTTTTCTTATACAGCCATGCTATAACGCCAACTGCATAGTCATTAACTACGTAATGTTGCGCCCCATTTAGTTTCCAATAATGTAAGCGCGCACCCCATCAACGTTTCGGCTTCCTCATCAGTCATGGTTTTATCTTGATGCTGCAAAACCAAACTTAGAGAAATACTCTTTGCATCATCAGCGACACCCTGCCCACGATACAAGTCGAACAGCTCCACTTTACTAAGCACCGAACCGAGTTCATCTCGTAGTGACCGGATCACACTTGCGACGGGCAAGTCTTGATCAACCAATACCGATAAATCTCGTTTAATACTCGGAAAACGAGAAACCGTTTCAAAGCTTGGTAATTGCGCGTTAAGCGCCACATCTAAATTGATCTCAAAAGCAAATACATTGTCTACCCCGTAATGCTTCTCAACCGTTGGATGCAGCCTGCCCAGCCATCCCAACTCAGTGTATTCACCACTCGATTCATGACGAATTAATGACGAACTCTGACCTGGATGCAGAGCAATGTGCTCGAACTCATTAAATATAATGGGGTTTTTATGACCGGTCAAGGCAAGCACAGCCTCCAAATCCGCCTTTACATCAAAGAAATCGACCTTCTGCTCTTTGTTGACGCCCCATTGTGTGGGAACCGATGGCCCCATAACAACACCCGCTAACTTTTGTTGCTCACTAAACGCCTGCCCATTTTTATGATACGTAGCTCCGACCTCGTAAAACCGAATACGATCATGTTGACGGTTTGCATTGAATTGCACAGCCCCCATCAAGCCAGGAATTAAGCTTGTTCGCATAACAGCCATGTTGTCGGCCAACGGGTTGGCCAATTTCACTGCTTGTTCAGTGCTAAAGATCTGATGCACCGCTGGGTCAATAAAACTATACGTAATGGCTTCGCGATAGTCGCGCGCAACAAACGCCTGACGAACCAGGCGTACTCCAATTTTATCTTCTGATGCGGCAATTGAACGCGGCGCTATTCGGGGCATCGCCGTCGGTATATTGTCATAGCCTTTTACGCGCGCAACTTCTTCTACCAGGTCAGCTTCTCGCTCAATGTCAAAACGATAGCTTGGAGGTGTAACAGACCAAACGCCGTTCTCACCAGACACCGAGCCCGCGATGCGGCTTAATATGTCGGCGACCTCACTCTCGTCCAGTTCCATGCCGAGCAGGCTAATCAAGCGATCCAGACGAATTTCAACACCGGATTTTGCCTGAATATGAGCATCATTTTTCCGCTCGGCGATTGGTCCAGCGTCACCACCACAAATTTCTAATACTAATTCAGTTGCGCGCTCAATTGCTTGCGGAGGTAATTGTGGGTCGACACCTCTCTCAAAACGGAATGAACTCTCGGTATGCAATCCATATCGACGAGCCTTTCCTGAGGCTGATTTGCGTGTGAAATGTGCGGCTTCCAAAACAATATCAGATGTACTGTCATCAATCGAACTGTCGAGCCCGCCCATCACACCGGCAATAGCAATCGGGCCTTTTGCATCAGCAATAAGCAACGTTTCCCCATCCAGTGTTGCTTGCGACTCATCAAGTAAGGTAATTTTCTCGCCTGGTTGCGATTGGCGTACGACAATCTTGTCATTCAGTTTCGCCAGATCGAATGCATGCATCGGCTGGCCCAGCTCAATCATAACGTAGTTGGTAATATCAACCACCGGACTGATCGGACGCACACCACTACGTCGCAAACGCTCTTGCATCCACAACGGCGTGTTCACGTTTTGGCTTATGCCTTTTATTACACGGCCAATATAACGCGGGCAATTTACCGAATCATCAAGCTCGATGTCGATCGTATCGCCTACAGTCGACTCAATTGCCTCAATGTCTAACGGGTGGTAACTGCCATCGGCAAGCACCTTCATCTCACGCGCGATACCCTGTACGCTTAAACAATCGCCGCGATTTGGGGTCAAATCAATGTCGATTAAGTTGTCGTCTAATTGCAGGTAATCATCGACTCGCCGACCAATTTCGGCATCTGCATCGAGTTCCATAATGCCATCTGAATTTTCTTCCAAGCCGAGCTCAGAAGCCGAACACAGCATACCGTTTGACTCTACACCTCGCACCTTGGCTTTCTTTATTTTCAAGCCATTTGGAAGCTTCGCTCCAACGGTGGCAACAGCCACTAACAAGTCTTCACGAACGTTTGCCGCGCCACATACGATATTCAATACTTCCGCCCCGATATCAACCGTTGTGCAATTTAAACGATCGGCGTCTGGGTGCTTTTCAACAGTGAGAACCTTACCTATTACAAGGTTCTCTATTTTGCCAGCCACAGGTTCAACACCGTCTACTTCCAGGCCCGCATTGGTTAAGCAATCGGCAATCTCTTGGGCGCTTAAGTCTACACGTACCCAGTCGCGCAACCACTGTTCACTAATTATCATTTGAACTGCTCCAAGAAAGTTAAATCGTTATCAAAAAATAGGCGTAAATCGGTAACGCCATAACGCAACATGGTCAAACGCTCAACACCCAGTCCGAATGCAAAGCCAGTATACTTTTCAGAATCGATACCCACATGTTTAAACACTTCAGGATGAACCATGCCACTGCCGAGCACTTCTATCCATCCGGTTTTCTTGCAGATTCGACAACCTTGCGGCTCACCATGTTCATCGGCACAAAATACACAGCTGATATCGACTTCAGCCGACGGCTCAGTAAATGGAAAGTACGATGGGCGCAAGCGAATCTTCAATTCTGTTTCGAAAAATTGCTGTAGAAAATGCGTTAGCACACCTTTTAAATCAGCAAATGAAATCCCTTCATCGACCATTAAACCTTCCACTTGGTGGAACATTGGAGTGTGCGTAATATCCGAATCACAGCGATACACGCGCCCCGGCGCGATAATATTAATCGGGGGTTTCTCACTCAACATATAGCGAGCTTGCACTGGCGAGGTGTGAGTACGTAACAAGTGAGCGCCTTCGCCCTCCTCTGCCTCGATGTAAAAGGTATCATGCATCGCTCTTGCCGGATGTTCAGGCGGAATATTTAAAGCTTCGAAATTATGAAAATCGTCCTCGATTTCAGGCCCGGTTGCTACGCCAAAGCCCATCGCGACGAAAATGTCTTCGATACGTTGCATAGTGCGGGTTACAGGATGAATGCCACCCGTACCGATTCCCCTACCAGGCAATGTGATGTCAATTTTTTCAGCCGCCAACGCCTCCGCCAGGGCTAGCGCATCCAATTCGGCCTTTTTGTTATTTAATAGCTGAGCAACTTCTTGCTTAACTGCATTTACTTTATCGCCAAACTTAGGTCGCTCTTCGTGTGGCAAACTACCAATTTGTTTAAGTTGATTGGTTAACTCGCCTTTTTTTCCAAGGTAGTTAACTCGCAGCTCTTCTAACTGCGCCGGTTTTTCCGATGCAACAATGGCGTCTTTTGCTTGCTGCAAAATAGTCTGCAAATTTGAATCGAGTGAATCAGTCATGTGTTTGTTCTCAAAATGGAGAGGTTCGATCTTACTCTTTTGCTAAACACTCTCTACGGCAAAGCCTGGTATTAGGGAAAGCGGTTAGCGAAAATGCCTTCAATGGATGATAAAGTAGCCCTGAACAGATATTAAAACAGTACTGAGCAGATATTAAAAAAGGAAGACCAACGGCCTTCCTTTTTAAAGATAGATCAGGCTCCGAGGTAATCAGAGTCTAAGCAATCACTTAGGCAGCCAAAGCAGCTTTTGCTTTTTCAGCTAATTGTGCAAATGCAGCCGCATCGTGCACAGCAATATCGGCAAGTACTTTACGATCCAACTCTATGTCGGCTTTCATCAAACCATTGATGAAACGACTGTAGTTGATGCCGTTTAACTTAGCCGCTGCCGAGATACGTGTAATCCATAGACGACGGAACTGACGCTTACGTTGACGACGATCACGATATTCGTATTGACCGGCACGCGTTACAGCTTGTTTAGCAACACGAAAAACGTTTTTATTGCGTCCACGGTAACCCTTAGCTTGGGCGATGACTTTTTTGTGTTTTGCTCGGGCGGTTACGCCGCGTTTTACTCTAGGCATTTCTCAATTCTCCGGTTATGAGTATGGCAACATACGTTGAATCAACTTAGCATCAGCGGCTGTAGCGGTCGTCTGATGGCGCAAATGACGTTTACGCTTAGTCGATTTCTTGGTCAAAATATGACGCAAGTGAGATTGAGAGCGCTTAAATTTACCGCTACCCGTTTTTTTGAAGCGCTTAGCTGCGCCACTGTTACTTTTAATTTTAGGCATAATATCTCCGAGTACAGTGTCGTACCGTTGCCGTTACTTTAAAAACTGAACGAAGTTTAAAAGTTTACTTCGACCAGACCGGTGAGCTCTCAACCTGTTTGGTGGTTGTGCGCTGTTGCGCACTTGTTCTGAGGGCTCTCACCTTCAGCAAACCACCAAACCGGTCGGCCCGATTTGTGAAACTCTCAAACACAAAGCATGAGGCTTCAACGGCAAGATCTAAGATTGTCTTGACCTTGCAAATTCTTTACGAGGCTAAGTTGATTCGGTTCTCTACTTAGCTACTTTTTAAGTGGACCCAGCACCATCACCATTTGACGGCCCTCTAGCTTAGGAAACTGTTCTACTGCACCGTATTCTTCCAAGTCAGTTTCAACTCGCTTTAGCAGGTCCATACCAAGTTCTTTGTGTGCCATTTCACGACCACGAAAGCGAATGGTGACCTTTGTTTTGTCCCCATTACTTAGAAATTTCTGTAACTTACCGAGTTTGATATTGTAATCGCCAACATCGGTTCCGGGCCGAAACTTAATTTCTTTTACTTGAGTTTGCTTTTGATTCTTACGAGCAGCGGCCTTGCGCTTACTGTCTTCATACAAAAACTTACCATGATCCATTACTCGGCAAACTGGTGGATCGGCATTCGGTGAAATCTCCACCAAATCTAATCCTGCCTGCTCGGCCATGCTTAATGCTGTTGCTCGATCTACAATACCGGCTTGTTCGCCGTTTTGATCAATCAATCTAATGCTCGGCGCCGTAATACTTTCATTCAGACGCTGTTTTTTCTTAATGGCTATGGTAATACCTCTAACTTAATTTAAATCGGACTCGAATTTTAAAATGCTTTGATTCTCGCCTCAATAGCTGCCTCTATTAAAAGCGACTAAATCACTTAAAAACTTGATAAATCTCAATAGAAACAACGATAAAAAGCGCCAAACAACTCGTATTTCGCGCTTTTCATATAAAACTGGTAGACGCGAGTGGATTCGAACCACCGACCCCCACCATGTCAAGGTGGTGCTCTAACCAACTGAGCTACGCGTCTAAAAATCTAGGAGCGCGACAATATCAAACAGTTTCAATGGTTTCAACGGTTTTTCGCGATTGTTTTTAATAAGTTATAGAGTCACGTAAATGTAAAAAAATGTCGCAAAAAGAAGATTTGATTGCAATTTCATTTCTGCGCTTCATACTGGTCCACCTTATGTGGCCTTTGGGGGCCGTACTAACCAACCCGAAATCGAGGTAGATAGCATGGATATGATGGAAATGGCAACGCAATTACTCGCGTCAAAACTGGGCGGTAATGCTGGCGGAAACAACGATATGGTTCAGAACGTAATTGGCAGCTTACTTGGAGGCTCTGGTGGCTCAGGCATCGACCTAGGTTCACTCGTCGGTAATCTCAAAAGTAGCGGTTTAAGTGACATTGCTGAGTCTTGGCTAGGCGACGGCGACAATGCTCACATCTCACGCTCACAAATTGAAAACATGTTGGGTTCAGATAAAATTCAAAATGCGGCTCAGCAACTTGGGGCTGATCAGAATGATTTGCTTCGTGGCCTACAAAATATGATACCGCAGGTCGTTGATAAATCGTCTAGTGGCGGCAGTTTGCTTGATTCTGTCGGCGGCATCGGTGGTTTAGCAAACTTAGCGGGGAAACTTCTTAAGTAAGACGCGCTAAGTTAAAAAGATACGTAGAAAGCCGCCCGGCCCTGCTGAGCGGCTTTTTTATTGCCTGTGCTTCTAACAACCCTGATTACACTCAGACCATGGTTCCAAACATATAGAGGATAATTAGCGCTCGTACCTCATAGTAATATATAGTTCGTAAAAACTAAGAATACTCATAAAACGATACTCCCTCATAAAATATGAATTTAGCAAATAAAGTACTGATCGCTCTCGGCTTAGGTTTGGTTGCCGGCCTAATTTTGAATCTATTAGGACTGAGCAATGTGCCTTGGATTAATGATTACATAATTAACGGCTTGTTCAAGGTCGGTGGAGGGTTATTTGTAAATGCACTGAAAATGCTGATTGTGCCGCTGGTATTGTTCTCTCTGATTCCAGGAATTCTGGGTATAGGGGATATTCGATTGCTTGGCAAAATTGGCACAAAGTCGTTTGCCTTATACTTAGCGACTACGGCCATCGCAATTACAACCGCAATTACCTTAGCGGCGCTCTCGGGTATCGGCACGGGTCTGGATATTCCGCTAGAAAGTGCTTTTGAAGGCAAGGAAGCCAGCAAGTCTTTCACTCAGATATTGATCGGCATTGTGCCGTCAAATATTGTGCAAGCAATGGCAAACGCCGATATGTTAGCCATCATATTCTTCTCTATTTTCTTTGGAATCGCACTATTAGTTGAAGCTAAAAACTCGCCGGATGTCATCAAGTTTATTGATCAAATGAACGTGCTCGTTATGCGGATGATCGATATGGTTATGGTGTTCGCGCCCTACGCTGTATTTTGTTTGGTTGGTAAGGCCGTCGCTGAACTTGGCATGGATATCGTATTCCAAGTATCAGGCTACTTTGTGGTCATACTCTTCGCATTATTATTTCACGCCTTTGTCACTCAGATGATCGTGCTCAAGGCCTTTACCGGTCTCAACATCGGCATGTTTCTGAAAAAAATTCGCAACGCTCAAATGTTCGCATTCAGTACCTCGAGCTCGGGTGCAACGATTCCGGTGACTTTGAGGACGGTGCAACAACGTCTCGGCGTAGACAAGTCGGTTTCCGCCTTCAGCGTGCCGTTCGGTGCCACAATCAATATGGATGGCACGGCCATGATGCAAGGCGTTGCAACGGTATTTATCGCAAATTTATACGGCGTTGATTTCGGCATCACCGAGTACGTTACCATAGTCGTAACCGCGGTACTGGCATCAATAGGCACGGCCGCTGTACCGTCAGTTGGCTTAGTTATGCTGACGCTGGTTTTTTCCCAGGTTGGCTTACCGATCGAAGCAATCGGCTATATTCTTGGTATAGATCGTATTATCGATATGACTCGTACGGCGGTTAATGTAACCGGTGATACCGTGGTAACGACCATCGTTGCTAAAAGCGAAGGTCGATTCGATTTAGAGGTGTTTAACGACCCTGATGCAGGACACTTTGAAGAAGTCCACGTGCCACATAAAGAATAAGATTGAATTCCACTAAAAAAGCCCAGAGTGTTAGTTCTGGGCTTTTTGTTTTTAGTTTATTTTAATTAGTCAGCGAGGTACTAGATTCCAATCGAATCGTATGAATGTTGAATCCGTTCCAAGGCAATCATCATCGCAGCGGTTCGCAGGTCCGGTATACGACTATCACTACGCCATTTCTGACTAATCACTTGATAACCTTCGCGCATCACATCATCCAAGCCCGAACGAACCAGATCTAATTCGGTGGGGCCTTCAATGATTTTTTCGAGACTTTCCTTAGGGAATTTTTTACCCACCATTTCCTCAATTGCATCGACCATATTCAGTGTTTGCCGCTCATGTTCTCGCCGTTGCATGCGCCCAAAGCGAATATGACTCAAGTTTTTTACCCACTCGAAATACGAAACGGTGACACCTCCAGCATTTGCGTATAAATCAGGAATGATTAAACAATTTTTGTCACGTAATATCTCGTTCGCGGTAAACGTGATCGGTCCATTCGCCGCTTCAATGATAATTTTGGCATTAATATCATGTGCGTTATCTTTAGTGATAATGCCCTCCATCGCCGCGGGTATGAAAATGTCGCAATCCGCAGTGAGCACACTCTCTGAGTCAGGCGTATAACCTTTATAACCTTTAACACCACCATTCTCATGAATATGTTTATGTAGACCATCAATATCGATGCCTTTCTCATTAATCACCGCACCGTCGCGTTCCATAACGCCGATGATTACCGCTCCGTCCTCCTGAGACAAAAATTGCGCCGCATGATATCCCACATTACCCAAGCCTTGAACGATCACTCTCTTGCCTTCAAGCGTCCCAGAGAGCCCAGCCCATTCTATATCTTTTGGGTGTCGGAACGCTTCTTTAAGCGCATATTGAATACCTCGCCCTGTGGCTTCGACACGCCCACGAATTCCGCCTTTACTTACCGGTTTGCCAGTAACACATGCCCAGCTATTAAGGTCTGACGGGAAAAGCCGATTGTACTCGTCCGCCATCCATGCCATCTCGCGCTCGCCTGTGCCCATGTCTGGCGCAGGTACGTTCTGAGCAGGACTGATTAAAGACCGTTTAGCGAGTTCCTGCGTGAAGCGACGAGTAATGCGCTCCAACTCGTGTGCCTCCCATTCACTGGGATCGATTACCAATGCACCTTTGGAGCCTCCAAAGGGCGCTTCCACCAGAGCACACTTATACGTCATCAATGCCGCTAAAGCTTCGACTTCATCTTGATCGGCGTGAGGCGAATAACGAATGCCACCTTTGACTGGTTCACGATGTTCTGAATGCACTGACCGATACCCAGTAAACGTGTAAAGCTTGTTACGAAGTCGCACGCCAAATCGTACCGTGTAGGTCGAGTTTGCAACCTTGATTTTATGTTGCAAGTCATCGGATACACCCACCAAGTCCGCAGCTTGATCGAACATTTTCTCTACCGATGACAAAAAGGTCTCAGTTTGCTTGCTCATCTTTCCTCCCCAGATAAGATTGTTAATTCTAATTATCTTTAATCGTCGATATAAATTGAGCAAAGGTATCCATCGCCGCGTGGGTTGTTGGATGATTGTCAATCGACATTAGAGTTTTAACGCTAACGCCAGATTGATACAAGTCGAAAATAACTTCCGGAGCAAATTCCGCCTCCATATCTAAATATGAGGTAGATAACCGCAGAGTCTGCGTTTTCTCGGGCAGCCCAAAATCGCTGCCTGGAAGCGTTGCAATTTGATAATTGCTTAACAGATGCTTTGCCAAATCTGCGGACGTTTGTAAACCCAACTTGGACAGACCAGGGCGGAAATCATCGAAGTTAGCGGCAATATAAAAACCACCCTGAGCGCTGCTGCACTTAATACCCATATCAACTAAGGCCGAATGCATAAATCGTGTTCGCAGACCATGTATTGAACGACAATCGATGACGTACTGCTCAACGTCGGGGTCCAAAGAATAGGCGTCGATTGCCGCATACTGTATTGGCGCTGATACGCCGGACCAGGTTTCACTCGCAAAAAGCACCATTTTCTGCATGATCTCTCGACCCTGCTCTGTATCTGGCATCAATGCAACACCAACGCGCCAGCCACCAATTGAAAAATGCTTGCTTAAACCTCCCATTACAAACGTCCCTTCAGGGTAAAACCGAGAGATGGAAACGTGGTCGGTCTCGCCATGACAAAGCTCAAAGTAGATTTCATCGCTCAACACCCATATTTTGTTTTCTCGACAATAGCTGGCGAGCTGTTTGAGAAAACCTTCGCTCATGACTTCGCCCGTTGGATTATTCGGGCTGTTTATGATTAATAACTTGCACGGATTACTCGAGGCTTTTACCTTCTCGTCCAGGGCATTAATATTCAAGGCATAATTATCATCCGGGCACGATGGGATATAACAATAATTGTTACCCAATAGTTTTGCCTGAGGGCCGTAGCTTACCCAGGACGGCGACGGTAAAAAAACGTCGGCATCTAATACCATTTGCAGGCCATAGATGAGCGATTTACTTCCGGGGCCTATTATTACCTGAGAAGCACCGAACGGCGCATTGAGCTTTTTAGAATAATAGCGAGCAACCTGATCGATAAGTTCAGGCAGTCCCCTCGCAGGCAGATAACTTTTCTTGTTCGAATGTTTGGCTAAGGCTGCCTGTAGTTTAGGGTGAACATTAAATCGCGATTCTCCAAAACCCAGGTGATAGACCTGCTTACCTTGTTCCCAAAGTCTGTTAACGGTTTCATTTACGTATAGTGTGGAAGATGGCGCAAGACCGTCGAAGGCTCGATTAAAGCAAAGATTGTTTTTCATGATGGGTTTGACATATAAATAAAAAAAGGCCCGTGATCCAACACTTGTTCACGGGCCAAATAAAACGAAAGTTAAGGAAAATACGAAACGTTAAAAGTTATAAACGCCTTTGAGATACCAAGAGCCACCTTCGTAGTTGGCTACAGTGCGCCTAGGGAATTGCAAACCAACGCTTTGCCGATTGGCAAAAACGCCGTCATTTTGGATTTCATCAACAAACTCGTCGAAGATATTCGACGCACCCAAAACAAGTTTCAAGCCATCGTTAACCTGCCAACCGATTTCTGCATCGAGGTAAAAAACAGAATCGATTTCGGCACTGCGGTTGCCAAGAGGCCCGTTGATCGTACCGCGCTCATCAAAGTGATCACCAAAGAATTTAGCTCTAACCAATAGACTGAGCGATTCATTCAGAAACGTATTAGTAGTCAGAGTAAATCGATCTTCTGGGTAGTTATTTTCAATGTCCTCGATGGTCGCATCACTGACTGGATTGATGCCTTGAACCTGCGACTGACCGGTAATATCTATTTCATTGTGTGCGTAAGCGAGAGTAACCACGGTACTGGTCTCTCCCCAATCAATGGAACCGTTTAAGACGATATCGAAACCCTCGTGTTCAAGATCCAGAGCGTTGGTGTAAAAGGAGAGTGTATTGTCTATAGTTCCTGGAATCGGAATATCACCAGTGCGATAAATACGATCGTCGACTTCGACGTTGTAATAATCCACGGTGAGGTCCCAGGCACTGCCTAGGCTTGTGGTAAAGCCTACGCTGATGTTGGTCGACTCCTCCTCTACTAATTCCCGTCCGCCTGCCGAAATTGCAGCCTGACTGGTTGCCGGTACCAAGCCTTCTAAGACCAGATCGCCCGTTCGACCATCAAAGGTTGTAATAACGGAAGAAATATTGGCTTGACCCGGTGTGGGAGCATGAAAACCGGTGGATACTGCACCCCGCAAGGTGAAGTTCTCAGCAACGTTGAAACGCGTGGCGATCTTGCCATTGGTTGTGGTTCCGAAATCTGAAAAGTCCTCGAATCGAACCGCGTACTGCATCAGCCAGCGATCATTAATGTCGTGTTCTAAATCCAAGTAAACAGCATAGTTATCACGATCGAACTCACCCGCATCCTGCGGTGTTGGAGGCGTAAAACCACTGGGGCCTGAACCTACTCCAGCGTTTGCATCGCCGATCAGAGATGTCCATGTCTCTTCGCGCCACTCAGCTCCGTAGGATAGAGAAAAAGAGTCGCTCAATTGGGTCGAAAAATCGGCGTTCAAGTTTATTTCTTCTTGCTCATAACCACCCACATCAAAGTCTTGTATCGGTGTTCCGTCCGAACCTAAGGGCAAGCTAGGGTTAATCGTATTGTTCAAGAAATAATCTAATTCATTCTTACCGTATCCGACGCTAAAATCGTAGGTAGTTCCCCCTGAGAACTCACCTCGAAGTCCCGTAACAAAACTCATGTCTGTTTGATCACCGTCGAGAAAGGGAGTGAAACCAACATTGCAAAGTTGTAAATTGGGATTTAACGCGCAAGTACTGGTTACCGCTGAATTTGATAGATTTCGATAGAAAAAACGGTAACGTCCTTCGGTATCTGCGTAATTACCAAATGAATATAACTCTGCGCCATTCGCCAGCTCAATCCCCGAGTTCCAGGCAAGTCTCAATGCTTCGGTCTCTGGGCGACCCCATGTCTGGGTAAATGGCTCGTCACCAAACGGCGTGTCGGCACCGACGCCTTGCACACCCGCATCAATTAACGCCTGCGCATCAGGTCGAATAACACCGCGAGACAATGCATCGTTATCACTGAATTCAATACTGGCATTCAAGAAGCCATTCTCGGTGAGTTTGAAACCTAAGTTTGCCCCGATCTTCATGCTGCTTTCACCTTCGTAGAATTCCCCATAGGAGACTTCCACATGACCACCTTCATCAGCATCATTGAGTTCAAAGTTCATCACGCCTGCTATCGCATCGGAACCATATTGAGCGGCAGCACCGTCACGTAATACTTGTACATTTTTTAGTGCAATACTTGGGATCATTCCCACATCAACACCGTGGGAACCATTCCCCGCTGCCGGCGCGAAGAACTGCACCAACGACGATCGGTGGCGTCGCTTTCCATTAACCAAGATCAAAGTCTGATCTGGCGACATTCCACGTAAAGAAGTTGGTCGAATAAAGGCACTACCATCACCCGTTGCTGGGGTAGCCGTATAGGATGGAACTAACGCGGCTAAGTTATCGGTAATATCAGCTCCGTTTCCAAGTGCAGAAAAGTCTTCGCCGCTGATTACGTCAACTGGCACCGGCGAATCAGCCGCTGAACGTGCTTTGGCGCTACGGCTGCCTAAGACAACAACCTCTTCTAATGCCGCTGCCTCTTGCTCTTGGGCATGAACCTGAACTGCGCCGACGCTGGCGCTTGCAATGGCCAAGCTTATTACACTTGGTACAAATTTTTTTGGTAATGTTTCCACGTCTGTCTCCTCATCAATGTTGTGTTGATTCTGAGAGTCGTTAGTTTGACCCTTAGATTCTTTTTGATCACCAACACCAGCACTGATCACGATTCCCGTTCCCCTTAGCATTTGTCGTAAGCCGTCATGAATGGTATATCGCCCAAACAGAGGTTGCGTTTTTACTTTCTTAACCTCTTTGTACGGAAACAACAACGTCAAATCGGTTTGTTGGGCAAATCGAGTCAGCGCTTTGTCAGCAAAGAGGCGTGGAACATTGAAATAGTATTCTTCATCGCCGCTTCTACTCTGAGCTAAACTTGTGCTTAGCGGCAAAAGGAACAGCATTAAGAATGCATAACAAGACCATTTAAATTCACGTGTCATGATAAGAATTCTACGCATATTCACGCCTCTCATCTACACTGAGACAACAACTGTAAAAATCCACTATAAAAAATATAATAGATTTTATTTTTTTGTTTCAGAAACAAAAAAAGCACGGTGAATACCGTGCTTAGCTGACGTATTTGGTATGTTTAAGGGGTGGCTTTGGATAAAAACACCTCTGTCCCACGTTTTTCAGATTCGACGCCAAAATTGTTTTCTAACACCAAAAGCAATTGATCCAGGTCACCAGTTTTAAAAAAACCGCCTACCTGAATCGAAGCCAATTCTTCATCAAGTAAATGAAACTTAAGTGGCGTATAACGATCAATCTCCGCAATGACTGTTGTCAAGCTTTCTCCTTGGAACACAATAAACCCCTCACGCCAAGCGAGTAACGAGTCCGCGTCGGAACCACTCTCAACCTCGAAGGATTCACCCCTCGCGAGTGCCTTTTGACCGAGTTCCAGATAGATAGGCAAGTTCGCTGTTTGGCTGCTTAGTTTTACCCGTCCTTCGGTCACAATTACCTCATCTATCTTACGCATGCCATTGATCAGACCACTGGCATCCACGCTAAAGGCAGTACCCACCGCTGTAACACTATCCTCACCAACGTTCACCACAAAGGGTCGGTTGCTAT
Organism: Arenicella sp.; assembly: GCA_965230315.1. Taxonomy (GTDB): domain Bacteria; phylum Pseudomonadota; class Gammaproteobacteria; order Arenicellales; family Arenicellaceae; genus Arenicella. Next base: position 77,705 of record CBDDKT010000002.1, on the reverse strand, counting down.
CCTTAGCGACATCAAAAAACACTTCTCCCTGGACTAAATCTATTGAACGCGTCGAATCATTGAAGTCAACTAAGACTCGAGAATCTGTATTTAGCAATAAGGTGCTACCATCCGATAACGAAACCGTGGATATCTCCCCCACTTCGGTTGCGTAAGGTTGAGCAACTGATTGTGTGCTTATATCGAGAGATGACGCATCGTTAGCGATTATTTCCTGATCATCAACATTCGTCATAAGCAGCGCCAGTAATGCCACACTTGCTATCACTGCACTGGCGGCAATCGTAATTGGTTTACGCCAAAATGGGTCGTTAACCGCACCTGATGCAATAGCCGAACGCTGTGCCGGACTCGCGTCATCAAATACTTGGGAATCGATTGGCAGCAATTTCGAAATTGGGCGGAGTACATCCAGCAAATCCCACATAGATGCACACTTAACCAGCATTTCGCCGTTCACGGGCGACGTTTCAAGCCAAGTCCCTAATTCGACTTCTTCATTGGGTAACAGGCCACGATCTATTTTTGCTATCCAAGCGGCCGCCTGTTCTTCAGCTTGTTCTATGTTAGGGAACGGTACAGTTGTCATAACATCTTCCTACTTCGTCACTTCATGAATGTCACGGACACTCGACTGTTTAACACTAATTTCGCGATCAACGTTTTGCCGTTGGTCATACTCTCGCATTGTTCTCAATAAACCTTTAGCAACATGCTTTTCCACCGTACTTTCACTAATACCTAGTTTTTGTGAAATTTCACGTTGCGATAAACCATAGACTTTCTTCAATACGAACACTTTTCGACATTGCTCAGGAAGTTCGTTAACCGCAGCACAAAGAAAACCGAAGCCCTCTCTATTTAATACTTCTTGTTCTGTCTGGCTGGAAAACTCTGAGGCGTTATAAAACGAGAGACTCTCATCCGATCGGTTTTCAATATCGGCCTCGCAATCGGCTCGCTGCGACAATTTGATATAACGGTTCGCCAATCGAATGGCCGTTTTAACCATAAAAGCTTTAGGAAAACGAATCTCTTGCTTGAGCGCTGATTGATAGGTATTGATGTAAGTTTCTTGCAAGATATCTTCAATGTCTTGCTGACTTGCCGACGGCCTAATTTTTGCCAATAACGACGAAATTACTCGACGATATTTTAAGAATTCACCGGTTATTTTCTCGCTCATCTCACTCCCCACCACACAAGAATTGTAAAACAAATTACAATAACCAAATATCTTAGCAACGCCGGGTTAATAGTCATTAAAGAGCGCGCACCTAAGCTGGCCCCAGCCACTTGTCCGAGCATCATCATCAAACCAATAAGCCAAACAACTTTGCCTAAACCTGCAAAAACAATCACTGCAGCAATATTGGTCGCAAAATTCATTGTTTTCGCTAGCATCGTAGAATGAACAATTGCCTGGCCTCGCAAAGACACGCCCGCCCACACAAAAAATGAGCCAGTACCTGGACCAAACATGCCATCGTAAAGCCCAATTCCCGGAACCGCGCTCAGACCATATGACCGTTTGCTCATTTTTGGTGGCCGTTCGACAAGTGAATGATTGGGACTGAGCACAAAGTAAATTCCAATAAACAGTAAGACCAGAGGAATAATAATGTTCAATACACTTGTATCAATCAGTTGCACGATTAGTGCGCCCACTAAAGAGCCGATAAATGCAGCAAGCATGAACCACTTCACATCGAAAAAACTGATTTTCTTGCTCCGTAACATTGCTAACGACGCCGTACCTGAACCAGCAACCGCTTGTAATTTATTCGTCCCCAGTGCCAGAATCGGAGGTAAGCCAGCGGCCATTAGCGCGGGAATGGTGATCAATCCTCCGCCTCCCACCAGTGTATCGATATAACCGGCCACAAACGCAGACAGAACGAGCATTACCAGCACTGCTAAATTGAGATCAAAATTATCCATTCGGTTAAGTTAGTTTATGTGCTATCTATCAATAAGAGTTCGCAGCCGACTTTTTCCACACCTCTAATTTAATAAGAATTTAGTGTCACATAAAATGATTTTGTGATTATTCAAGATCTGGCTAAAATCGGCACTATCAGGTAGTGCAAGTAACGGTTTATCGACAAGTATCCGCATGATATTTGCTGAGCGTAGCAACGCCGGTCTGATTAAGCAAACATTGCTCAAACCAATAAATAAAATCATTTCTGAATGATTTTGCTTGGGTTTATGGTCTATAGGAGTGAAATCAACCGCAGTTTGAACTTTTTGTAATAAAAGCAACACTTAAATTGTATACACGGGGATGTTCCGGCTCTAACATGGCCAACTGCAAACAGCTAATAAAAAAATGAAAAAATACGCATTAATACTCGTCATTCTAATTATGGTCGGTGTGGGGTTAGGGGTTCTATTCTTCACGCAAGATGAGAAACTGGATCAAACCGTTTTTCTTGAAACCACTGAATCTATCCGGAACCTTCAATCACTGGATAAAAACCTATTATTGTTATTAAATCAGTCGCGCTTCGACTCCGAATTTGATCATTTACAAATTTATGAAGTTGACTATCAAATAAGCGAAGAATTTGACAATTTACGCTATGAAGCTTTATTTGAAGAAATCGAAAAAAGCCCCGATTTAAGCGCTGCTGTTGAGACCTTTAAAACTCAATTCGACTCGCGCGAAGAACTACTCGATGGTTACGAAGAAGGCAATGTTGCCATTGCTCAGAATTTGGTCAATATTGCGCGACTGGGGGGTGAATTAAGGACTAAGCAAGAGATAGTGTCGCAAGTGGAATTAGCCAATTCATTCGTTGTGAATGAAAATAAGTTATTCGGACTAGCGCTTGGAAGGCAATTTGATGTTGATCTTTCGGTGATCGAGTCAAACGTTGATCTGGCTGCCCCGATCCAGGCACAGCTTGCCGAATATCATGAAGCGATTAACACTATTATTGACAATTATGCTCCGACTATTGAGGCCTACGACACGCTCAATAATCTAGGCACCGGTGCGCTGCTTGATACAATTGAAGAACAGTATGTGAGCTATCACAATCAGGCCATTGGAGGTTCAACAACAATTACGTATGCGTTAAGCGCTTACGGTGTTATGTTATTAACCGCCTTGCTGTTTTTCGGCCTGCAATTACGCAAAAATTTCTTATCCCTAGAGCAACAAGTTGCCGATCGAACGGAAGAAATTAAAACGGCTTATGATGATTTACAAGAGTCTCAGGAGCAACTTATTCAATCTGAGAAAATGGCGTCTCTGGGGCAAATGGTTGCGGGTGTTGCCCATGAAATCAATACGCCTCTTGGTTACGTTACAAGCAATATTGATACACTTAAACTTAATTTAGATGATATCAATTTGGTAATGAAGGAAATCAGCCGCTTAATGATATCCGTTCAAAAACCGAATCGGGATAACCGAGAAATTACCGCCAACCTGATGCAAACGTTGAAGAGCTATAAATCTCTTGAAGCACCTGAATTGATGGAAGAGAGTACACAGCTATTGGGTGATGGTTCGTACGGACTTTCTGAAATTTCAAAATTGGTTGTCAGTTTGAAAGACTTCGCGCGTTTGGATCGTCAAAACGCGGAGCAAATTGATCTCCATAATTGCATCGAAAGCTCACTCACGATTGCCAGTAACCATATTAGAGAGAATAATGTCACTATTGTTAGAGACTTCTCTGAATTGCCTCGCATCGCGTGCTTTCCATCGAAGTTGAATCAATTGTTCTTGAATATAATTACCAACGCGTGTCAGGCGATGAGCGAAAATGGCGGCGATTTGACTGTTAAAACAGTCAATCTTGATAACAGCATTCGTATCGATTTTACCGATCAAGGTATTGGTATGGATGAAGAAACTCAACAAAAAATGTTCGATCCGTTCTTCACGTCGAAAGATATTGGCGTTGGAACAGGTCTAGGTATGTCGATAGCTTACAAAATTATCGAAGCACATAATGGTACTATTGACGTTGATTCACGCATTGGCGAAGGCACAACGTTATCAGTAACGTTGCCGACAACTTAGGCTTACCAAGAGCAAGCCAAAAACTTAGTAAGCTAGAAAACCAGTGGTAAATGGGTAATGACTGATTTAAATCGAAAATATAAAGTTCTATTTGTAGATGATGAACCGCGGGTGACTAGCGCACTCAAAGCGATATTTCGCCGCGAATACGACGTTTTTATTGCCAATAGTGGTGCTGATGCACTTGAATTACTGAAGCAAAATAAGGTTGATGTACTGGTCAGCGATCAGCGCATGCCCAAGATGCTCGGCAATGAATTATTAGCCGAGGTCAGTAAGCTATACCCTCAAACAATGCGTATATTGTTGACCGGTTTTATGGACAAGAAAGCCATTGTTGATTCGATTAACGAAGGCGAAGTCTACCGTTTTATCAATAAACCTTGGCGCAATGAGGAAATGCGAGAAGTGGTGGCTGAAGCCGCTCTCGCATCTGAAATTCCGGTTATTCCGATGAATGACTCGATTACTGAGTCAGAACAAAATGCCGCATCGGAGATTGCCCAGGCTGTTAAATCAACGGCCCGACCTAAAGCGGCTGGCGACCAGGCTTTATTGATGATGGAGCAACAAAAAGACATTCGCCATCAAATTCGAAAGTTCTGTAGCGATCAAGAAATCATGATCTACGGAACGCAAAACATTGAACAAGCGGTTGCCGCAGCCACTTCTCGGGAAAGTATTGGTGTTGCCGTAATCGAACTCTCGGAGGACACCAAGAGTGCACTGCAAACAATTAATCTTTTGAAGCGCGCAAGGCCAGAACTGATTACTATTGCGCTGACAGAAGAGTACGATGCGCATACGGCTGTTGACTTAATCAACCAAGGTCAGGTGTTTAAATATCTTGCTAAGCCGTTAGACATCAATGGCTTTCAGAATACTATTGAAAACGCGTTTTTACGTCACCGCTTTCTGAAAAATAATAAAGAAGCAAATAAGCGTTTCAAAGTTGAATCACCTCGAGAGAAAATTGCCGCGAGCTTGCAAGGCTTTTTCAACAAGCTCATCAGTGCACCTAGCTAATACCCTATGAGAAAGGTTTATTGACAAATGCAGACTAAAACCAGTTATTTCGGACGAGACAACGTAAAATCTCTAATCGGCGTTATTATTGCCCTTAATCTGATTATGATTAGCAATGCTTTCGCAGCGAAGCCTGTCTACTCTGGCGGCAGAGAGCGTGCAGCGATTCGAGGTTATGATCCCGTTGCCTACTTCACTGAAAACAAGCCGGTTAAAGGCAGCCGTGATTTCTTGTTGGAACATAACGGCGCCAAATGGTTATTCTCTAGCCAAGAGAATTTAGAAGCTTTCAAAGCCAACCCGGATAAGTACACACCTCAGTATGGAGGCTATTGTGCTTACGCAGTGTCCAGGGGTTCTACCGCGTCGATCAAGCCTGAATTTTTCACCATTCACAATGATAAGCTTTATCTAAATTTCAGCAAATCGGTCTATAAAAAGTGGATGAAAGATAAAAATGTTTACATTAAAGACGCAAATCAAGAGTGGCCTAAATTGTTAAAAAAATAATCCATCTTAAGATTCCCATGTGAGTTGAAAGTGCCTTCTCAACTCACAATGCTCCTAACTTTTAAAGTAGTTGGCACGAAGCTCCTCTATGCGATCTCGCGTTCTCGCAGCTTTTTCAAATTCCAAGTTTTCAGCGAACTCATACATCTCTTTCTCTAAGCTTTTCATCACCTTAGCAAACTCTTTAGGGTCATCTATTTTAGGGAGACTCTCATGTTCAGGCTTGATTTTGGCCAATACTTGAGCGGCCTCGCTGGTAGCGCCATCAATGATATCGCGCACTGCCTTCTGAACGCCTTTAGGTACAATTCCGTGCTTTGTGTTATGTGCCTGTTGCTTGTCTCGGCGACGATTGGTTTCGTCGATCGCAACCTTCATCGCATTGGTGATTTTATCGCCATACAGAATGGCTCGACCATTCAGGTTTCTTGCGGCACGACCAATGGTCTGAATCAGAGAACGTGTCGATCTTAAAAATCCCTGTTTATCAGCATCGAGAATGGCCACCAAAGAAACCTCAGGCATGTCTAGCCCTTCACGCAATAGATTAATGCCTACTAATACATCAAACTCCCCTGCTCGCAAATCTCGAATAATCTCGACACGTTCAACCGTATCAATATCGGAATGCAAGTAACGTACTTTAACGCCCGCATCCGATAAGTAGTCGGTTAAATCTTCTGACATGCGTTTGGTTAAGGTGGTGATTAACACTCGCTCATCCTTCGCAACACGGATATTAATTTCCGACAACACATCATCCACTTGGGTGGCTACTGGGCGAACTTCAATTTCCGGGTCTACCAGGCCTGTTGGACGCACAACCTGATCAATAGTATCGGGATTTTGTTCCAATTCGTAATCGCCCGGTGTGGCGGAAACAAACACCGTTTGTGGCATAAGGCTTTTGAATTCCTCAAACTTTAAAGGCCTATTGTCCATTGCCGACGGCAAGCGGAAACCATATTCCACTAAGGTTTCTTTACGCGAGCGGTCACCTTTATACATCGCTCCCAATTGCGGCACCATCACGTGACTCTCGTCTAAAATCATCAACGCATCGGGTGGGAGATAATTAATTAAGGTTGGAGGTGCTTCGCCTGGTTTAGCTCCAGACAGGAAGCGCGAGTAATTCTCGATGCCATTGCAATAACCCAATTCTTGCATCATCTCAAGATCAAACAAAGTACGTTGCTCTAAACGCTGCGCTTCAACCAATTTTTCATGCTCGCGTAAATACGCTAATCGATCACGAAGTTCCTCTCTGATCTGTTCACAGGCTTCGAGAACTCGAACTCTTGGCGTTACATAATGCGATTTGGGGAAAACAGTAACACGCTTTAAATCTTCTTCTACCGCACCCGTTAAGGGATCAAAACGAGATAGCTTATCGACATCGTCACCAAATAATTCAACGCGTATAGCATACCTCTCAGATTCCGCTGGAAAAATGTCAATCACATCGCCTCGAACTCTAAAAGTTGCGCGTTTTAGCTCGGTATCGTTGCGGGTATATTGCAGTTCAGCTAAACGTTTAAGTATCGCGCGTTGATCCATTATGTCACCAACACTAAGATGTAAAATCATCTCATGATACGCCTCTGGATCGCCTAAGCCATAGATAGCCGACACTGTCGCCACAATGATGACGTCTTCACGCTCGAGCATGGCTTTGGTCGCCGACAAACGCATTTGATCAATGTGCTCGTTAACCGCGGCATCTTTTTCTATAAACGTGTCTGAGCTGGGTACGTAAGCTTCAGGTTGGTAATAGTCATAATATGAAACAAAGTACTCCACCGCGTTGTGCGGGAAGAAATCTCGCATTTCGGAATACAATTGTGCCGCCAGCGTTTTGTTGGGCGCCATCAATATGGTTGGTCGCTGTACTGTTTGAATCACATTCGCCATCGTGAATGTTTTACCCGAACCAGTCACACCCAATAAGGTTTGATAGGCTTCACCGTTGCCCAGGCCATCTACCAATGCATCAATTGCACTGGGTTGGTCACCGGCGGGCTTATAATCACTGACCAGTTGAAAATCACGCTTCATTTTTTGATCAACTCTCTGACTCAACAACAATTCGACCCGTCATTATAGTTCAATCAATATCAAACACTCACTCGCTATTCACTTATATCGAAGAAAAGATTGAGAATTTAATGAGATTGTCTTAAAGTATCCTCAGTTCAAGGAATGAACATTTACACACACCCCAATTTTCAAGGAGGAAACAATGGGAAAATCACGTATCGACCGTCAAACTTGTCACTCAAATCAAGGCTACACTTTATTGGAGCTGCTCCTAACAGTGTCGTTTATTGCAATTCTTGCTGGCGCCGCGGCTCCGAGCTTTGCAAATGTTATTAGTAATCGGCACGTTTCATCGACCTCAAACCAGCTAACATCGACGTTAATGCTGTCCAGAAATCATGCGATAAATAGCGGTGTAACCGTGATTGTTTGCCATGCGAAAGACGCGTCTCTATCAACGTGTTCAGGCTCTCGTAAGAGAAATACACCCTGGTCGCAAGGCGTCATAAGTTATGCCGACCTCGATGGAGATAACTCTCTAAGCGACCAGGACCGGATTCTTTCTACATTCAGACCACATGAGAGCGTTGTTGCGATGTTCAATCAAAATGGTCGCCTACGTTTTTTTCCAGACGGAAGCGCTAGAAGTGCCGGCTTTTTACTGTGCAGCGCATTCGGCGATCGACAACGGCATATACGAATTCTGCATACCGGACGCACCAGATCAAGCGATAAAATGGCCCAGCATCATCTGCGCGCCTGCTTATCCAAAGCACAAAAATGAGCATCTAAAAAAAAAGCCTAATTTATGCAAAAAACTGATGAAAGCGCTTGACCAAAAGTACCTTAATAAATATGATTCGCCTTCGTTGAAAAACGTTCCCCGATAGCTCAGTTGGTAGAGCAAATGACTGTTAATCATTGGGTCGCTGGTTCGAGTCCAGCTCGGGGAGCCATTTCAACAAATTGATTTGATTAAGATTAAGTCTGAAAACCGCAATGTGATCGTTTGATTGCCTTGCGGTTTTTTTATTTCTGGGCCGAAATTTCGACTATAGAGGAACTTAATTATCCAATTTTTCCGAAGAGTAGATAATTCTCTCAGGGCAAGATTTAAATGCATAAGGCTGAATCGCTGAACAAACATTTTTCTTAGTTAAATACACTCAACTCACACTTAAGATATAATTTAGTCGGAGTTTTATTTTGACCTGGATCAACAAATGAATTGGGAAGTATTTGAGAAATACCGATAGCTAAAATTCACTCAAGCTGAGTAACTGCTAAAGGTCAAAAGTAGAACTTAAAAGCCGTGCTAATGATATTCAGCGATTTTTAGATTCGATTTTCAGTCTATTGAATATTGAGTATAAAGACGAACGAGGCATACCCATCAACTCGGCAGTAGCAGATGCATTTTTATCATTCTTTTGATACTTGTGTACCACCAGCACGCGCTCTATTTGACTTACGGCATCACGATAAGATATCTCATCTCTCGAATAGCTTGTGCAAATATCCATAACGTCACGACTGCTGCGCCTCTCTACTGAGCCCGGTATAAATCGTCGAATATCGGTCAGTTTGTGACTCCCCTCTGAGGCGAGAGTAATCAAAATAAATGCCATCATTGTTATCGGAATTATTCCCGTTGCGTTTAATCGATAGCCTAAGCTCATTAGTACAAGCAATATCAGACAGGCTAACACGGTTGGCAGTATCGCCACGATCGTAGAGGCACATTTGATTTGCTGCTGATGCGAGTTTGCACTTCGATAACCTCGAATCAACATAAAGACAGCGGAGGTAATTAAGCCAACCGAAAACGCCTGAAAAATTATATAACCCGATCCTTTAACGGCGGTAACTGAATATTCAATAGAGCGAGAACCAACGACCACTAGGTCAGTACAGGCCGATAAGATAGCAAAGGTGGCGATCACAAAAATAACACTATAAGTGAGAGTCTTGTTTTGAGACTCTGATACCTCTGCGGCATACAAACTTACCAGCCCTAAAGATAGTAATGCGCCGACATAATATGCCCGAATTAAGTAGTCTATTAACGCGCTGCCCATCGTCAAGAAAATCAGCACTTCGCAGAGGTTTAGAAAGCTGAACCCCATAACCAGAGGCACAAATACCTTGGTTTGCTTCTGCCCTTTCAATGCTGCCCAAATAACTGCAAAGTTGATCAAGAATGCTACTAGTGCTGGGTATGCGTAAATGTTCATTAAACGAAACGAGTTGGATTAGATGATAAATAATTGGAGCCAATCAGGTTCTCATCGCATTACTTATTCCAACCAGAAAATACAGTATATTTACACTAAAAAACAGTGGTTACAGAAAATAGACAGTTGCGATTCTTTCGCGCCTAATATAAATATTACGAAAGGCTCTTGAGCCACTAACTCAAGAGCCTTTTTTAAAATAGAAAAATAGCCTTCCAGGTTATAAAATCTATAAATCCCAATATTTGACATCGTGTCTGATTGAGTTCCGATAAGACTGATGGCAAAAGTTGGAGACACCTAAGAGGCTCCACCAGTGTTACACGGAGGTAACGCGGGGTAATTCGCGTAGGCCAAAGATATCATATTCATTCATAGCGTTAGACTGTTTATGACAAATTCTCACCTCAAATTTTAGGTAAATACTGAGTTGTTTGACAATAGACAACGTTGTCATGTTATTGATGATATAAAAGCTCTGTTACTATCTAGATCCAAATTATTTTTATTCTGCCAAACCACCAAATGGATGCACTTGAAGCCTTACACACAAGAAATTCAATCAACCTGCTTAGTGAGCCAGGACCCAACCCTGAACAGTTAAAGAATATAGTAAAAGCGGGATTACGCGCCTGCGATCACCGCTCGCTCACTCCCTGGAAATTTTTGCTTATTGAAGGTCAGGCACGCGAACGATTTGGGAAATTGATGGTTAAGTGCAAAGAAGCGAGTGATAACGGAGCTGTAAGCGCAGAGCTTGCAGCCAAACTCGCAAACAAACCGTTTCGTGCTCCGACTATTCTAGTCGTAGTCGCGTCGATTGTGGAACACGATAAAGTTCCTGAGATCGAGCAAGTGCTCTCGGCCGGCGCTGCCGCACAAATGATGATGACCGCGGCATATGCACAAGGTGTAGGGGCCATTTGGCGCTCAGGCAGTATGATGTTTACCTCTGAAATGCGTAAAGGTTTAAACTTAGCCGAGACAGACCAGATCGTTGGCTTTATCTACCTAGGTACGCCCAAAGTAGCCAAACCGCTTCCAACGCTCAACGTCGATGATTTTTTGGAGCGCTGGACAGGCGAATAAAAAATTAATTGGAACGGTTTAGAACTGGCTTTCAGGAGTCGTTACGGTGAGCCCGTTCATATCGTCAGTTATGGTAATTTGGCATGCTAAACGAGAATTGTCTTTAACCTCTTCCGCTACGTCGAGCATTTCTGCTTCTAAATCTTCTGGCTTACCCGTCACGCTTAACCAATCTTCTGAAATATAGACATGGCAAGTAGCGCAGGCACAAGCGCCACCGCAGTCGGCGTCTATACCTGGAACGTCATTCGTTGTTGCCGCTTCCATGACACTATCGCCAACATTACCGTCAACCGTGCGTTCGGTTCCTTCAAAATCAATAAACGTAATCTTAGGCATTCTTGTCTCCACCAAAACGTGTAGCACACGCATTAAAATAAATTTCCGGGTGAGTTTACGGTGAGTTATTTCTCGGTGCAAGCTCTATCATATCGATGCGGACTCAGGCCGAATAAATAGAGCAAAAATCAAATAATAAATCATTATTTGGCTATCAACGGATGGTTAAGGACAAATACTATCGCGTCGGACATTCAGCCTCATACCTCAATTGATGCTTAACTCAAAATACGACCGTCAACAGAATAAAAAGAAAGTTCATTCCCTCCTATACCGAGAAACGTGTTCTGAACTTACTCCTAAGAAAAGAACAGTTGACTCATAACCAGCTTGGTATTGATATTGAAATAGAGCCTGCTTTCGTCTGTTCTTATTTTAGTAGGCGTACGTAAGCTGAGAGTGAGAATTCAAAGAAATACAATGTCTGCACTGCGCTCCAAAATACATGTGATGATCGCGAGATACGAAACTAAATCAACTCAAACAGGAAAAGCCCAAGCCGATAAGACTCGAGAGGGTTCGAAATCTCCTCAAGAGAAGAATGACTCTACCTGGAGCATACTGATTTTGCGCAAGATTTTGCGTCAAAAATAAAGTCCAGGACGCGCGGAACACGTGAACCTCAGGGTTCGAATCAAAGAAAGCCAGGCTTCGCATGAGAAGCCTGGCTTATGAGTTTTGGTGTCCAGAGAGGGACTTGAACCCTCACGACTTGCGTCACTACCCCCTCAAGATAGCGTGTCTACCAATTCCACCACCTGGACTTATTCTTTATCTACTTTAATTCATACATCTATATTCTTAAATAGACTACGACCCGCATCGCGTGCACCGGTCTCGGCTTCGCCTCGCGGCACTAGGATCAAGCTCCGTCGTCTACCAATTCCTCCACCTGGAGGTCTTGTTCTTTATCTACTTTAATTCATGTACCTATGTTCTTGAATCGACAACGACCTGCATCGTGTGCACCGGTCTCGGCTTCGTCTCGCAGCACCAAGACCTTCAGCCAACGTCCACATCTCAATCGATGGTCTCTTTGCTATTAATTTGACTCTGGAACTTCCGGGATTTCTAGTTCAACGTCGCTATCGCTACTCGCATCGTCTACACTGGGTAACTCGCTTGACGCATCATCTATGGGCGCAACAATACTTGGTATCTCACTCGCAGCGTCTTCCGTGCTCGAATCGATGCTTGGAATCTCTCCACTTTGCTCAACCGAAATAGGTGCAATTTCCTGCTCGGCAGAATTACGTTTTGCGTAAATGTAAGCCAGTGTTAGGCTGCTTATAAAAAATAAAGTCACCATGGTTGAAGTACAACGGCTCAAAAAGTTTGCTGAGCCCTTACTGCCAAACATACTGGCAGATCCGCCACCACCAAATGCAGAGCCCATATCGCCTTTGCTTTGTTGCATTAGCACTAATGCGATAATTGCGATAGACGCAAACACATTGACGATGATTAAAATAGTTGTGATGTTCATTTTATAACTCTATTTTTTCGCGAACACGGCTTAGAGACTCTAATATCGGTCTAAAAACTGCGTGTTCAAGTCTTTTCAATAATTTTTTGTGCCACTTCGCAGATTCCTGCGAAACTATTAACATCTAATGACGCGCCACCAATCAGCCCACCATCTATATCGTTTTGCGTAAACAATTCGTACGCATTGTCTGGTTTAACACTACCACCATAGACAATTCTAATTGATTCGGCGATACCGGCATCTAGCTCGCTAAGCTTGGCACGGATAAATGCATGTACATTTTGAGCCTGTTCGGGGCTCGCTGTTTCGCCAGTGCCTATTGCCCATACTGGTTCATAGGCAATGACCGCATTTTCAAAGCCTGCAATGCCAACTTTTTCAATCACCGCATCTAACTGAGCAGCAACGACGGCCTCGGTTTTATCAGCTTGTCGCTCAGCCAGTGTCTCGCCGATGCATAGCACCGGAACGATTTTTGAGCCATGATCAAGACACGCCGAAAATTTTTCGGCAATCTCTAAATCTGCTTCCCTAAACAATTCTCGCCGTTCAGAGTGGCCAATTAACACATATTCACAACCAAGCTCCGTCAGCATCGAAAGTGACACTTCTCCGGTGTACGCGCCAGATTCAAATTGACTGGTATTTTGCGCACCAACTGCGATTGGCTGACTTTCTGAATTAGCCGCCGCTTGACTCAAATATGGAGCTGGCGGACATACTAGGATGTCGTAACCAAGTTCTTTTTGTTCACTTAATCTGGCAGCATCTAATGCTCGCCGCGCTACACCAGCTATTAAATCGGCAGTCATTTCTGAGCTACCATTCATTTTCCAGTTACCTGCTACCAATAAACGACGCATAAGACCTCTTTATTCAGAATCAAGTGAGCGGCGGATATTAGCATAGCCCCTAGCTTTGCACTAGGAATCTTATAAACAATTTATGCTTCGCTTTACAGTTTAAAGCTGGCTTTCAACGACTTTTGAAATATCTTCACACGTTGACTTAACCAGTGCCTCATTTTGTCCTTCGACCATGACTCGAATCACAGGTTCCGTACCAGAAGGTCTTAACAGCACTCTTCCGGCACCATCCAAACCCAATTCAGCGGCCTCAACCGCCTTAGTAACGGCATCTAACTCACAAACAGACACTGCGTTAGTTCCTGCAGGCAAGCTAACGTTTATCATGGTTTGCGGGTACATTTGCATCTCAGCAGCAAGCTCGTGCAATGGCCGTTCCATGAATTTCATTTGTGTCAACACCTGTAATGCAGACACTAAACCGTCTCCAGTGGTGGTTTTATCCAAACAAATCAGATGCCCCGAGGACTCACCACCAATTACCCAGTCACGAGCCTTCAGCTCCTGCATGACGTATCGATCGCCCACTTTGGCCCTAACGAACGGAATATCGCGCTCCTTTAGCGCTTTTTCCATACCAAAATTACTCATCAAAGTGCCGACCACCCCCCCCTTCAAACGTCCTTGCTTGCGCAAGCTATCGGCTATGATAAACAACAATTGATCTCCATCTACCACATCACCATGCATATCCACCATTAATACCCTATCAGCGTCCCCATCAAAGGCTATTCCGACATCACAAGCTTGCTCCAACACCAATTGTTGCAAACCCTCGATATGGGTGGACCCACAATTATTATTGATATTAAAGCCGTTAGGCTGATTGTTAATAACGTGGATATCAGCGCCAAGCTCATGAAAAACTGCCGGCGCAGATTGATATGCGGCACCATTGGCACAATCGATCGCTACTTTAAGACCCTTAAAGTCCATTCGACGAGGAATAGTTCCTTTACAAAATTCGACATAACGACCGACTGCATCGTCCATGCGGTGTGCTTTGCCCAATTCTTTTGACTTTACCACACTCATGGTCTGTGACATTAATGCTTCAATTTCGGTCTGCATTTCATCCGAAATTTTTGAACCGTTTGGTGAGAAAAATTTAATACCGTTATCTGAATAATGGTTGTGCGATGCACTGATTACTACTCCAGCGTTAGCACGCGCAGTCTGAGTGAGATAAGCGATCGCAGGCGTTGGTAACGGACCCAACATAGTGACGTCCATGCCAGCCGAAGACAAACCAGCCTCCATTGCAGACTCTAATAAATATCCTGACACGCGGGTATCTTTTCCGACAAGCACACTGCCTTTGCCATAGTGTTGCTTAACCACCGTACCCAGGGCCCAACCCAAGTGAACAATGGTTTTTGGCGTGATCGGCTCAACACCCACCGCGCCACGTATTCCATCAGTACCAAAAAAGGATTTAGTCATCGTGTGTCTTCTTAATAAATTGCTGCCAAAGGCAAATAATTGTTGTTTAGAGCCTAACTGCTACACACCGCTTCGACTGCCCTAACAGCGTCATACGTCTCTCGCACATCATGTACGCGCACTATTTTAGCGCCATTTAAAACAGACTGCACAGCTAATCCCAAGCTCGCAGAAAGACGTTGATCTACCGCTCGGCCGAGTAGTTTATCAATCAGTGACTTGCGCGAAACACCGATCAGCACCTCGCAACCAGTCGCCTCTTTGAGCCTGGGAACATTATTGAGCAACTGTAGATTGTGCTGGAGCGTTTTACCAAACCCAATTCCAGGGTCTAAAATCACATCGGTGCGGGGAATTCCAGCATTGCTAACCGTTTTAAGCCGTTCCTTAAAAAATTCTTCAACGTCATTAACTACGCTTTTGTAACTTGGACTAACCTGCATTGATTCGGGCTGCCCTTGCATGTGCATGATACAAACCGGCACCTTTATTTCAGACACCAGCTCTACTGCTCCTGCAGCGCGCAAACCGTTAACGTCGTTGATCATGCTCGCGCCCGCACTAATCGCAGCGCGCATTACATCAGGCTTAAACGTGTCAATGGATATTGGTGTGTCTGTACACTTAACTAACGCTTCAATAACAGGAATTACGCGTTCAAGTTCTTGATCCAACGCAACTTTTTCGGCGCCTGGTCGAGTAGACTCTCCTCCAATATCAAGGATATCAGCGCCTTGATCCAGCAAGTCCAATGCATGACTGACCGCTGTATCGGCATTGCTGAAACGGCCGCCATCTGAGAACGAGTCAGGTGTGACATTAACAACGCCCATTATTAGAGCCTTATCCAGACTTAATAATGGGCGTATAAGATTAGAACTTCCGCTCATAGCCATAGCATGAGTTCACCGACTATGAGTTTAGGTATCGCTCGCCGGAGAGTCCATTTGTGGCTTAATGCTTGGGCGACTTCCAGAATCATCATCTGATTTCTTAGTCTTGGGTTCTGGTAAATCACTCGGTGGTGTTGGATCCTTACCATCCATAATCTCGGCGATTTGATCAGCGTCTATCGTTTCCCATTCCATCAATGCTTTGGTCATCACTTCAACTTTATCCCGATTTTCCTCAAGAATAGTTTTAGCGCGATTATACTCTTCATCAATGATGCGAGACACTTCAGAATCGAGCAACTTAGCGGTTTCTCCGCTCATTCGCTTTTTCTGCCCTGACATCATCTCCTGCTCACTCTCAGCGTAAACGCGAGTGCCTAATGCATCGCTCATACCCCATCGGGCCGCCATGTTATAGGCCATATTCGTCGCCACTTCAAAATCATTTGAAGCACCCGTGGTCATTTGATCCATAAAAATTTCTTCTGCTATACGACCACCCATAAGTACCGCGATACGAGCGAGTAAATAGTCTCGATCGTGACTGTAACGATCTTCTTCCGGTAATTGCATGGTGACACCAAGTGCTCTACCGCGTGGAATAATAGTCACCTTATGAACAGGATCGGTATTCTTTTTTAACACCGCGGCAACAACAGCATGACCAGACTCGTGATACGCCGTATTTTGGCGTTCATGTTCGGGCATAACGATCGAACGTCTCTCGGCACCCATCATGACCTTGTCTTTCGCGAACTCGAAGTCTTCCATTTCGACTAATTTCTTGGCACCACGAGCCGCAAATAAGGCCGCTTCATTAATTAAATTCGCCAAATCAGCACCTGAAAACCCGGGAGTACCGCGTGCGATAACGGCTGCGTCGACCGTTTTACCAATCGGAACCTTCCGCATATGAACTTTTAGTATCTGCTCTCGACCACGAATATCAGGCAATGGAACCACGACCTGACGATCAAAACGACCCGGGCGCAGCAACGCAGGATCAAGCACATCAGGACGGTTAGTCGCAGCAATAACAATGATACCTTCACCGCCTTCGAAACCATCCATCTCAACCAATAGTTGGTTTAATGTTTGTTCTCGCTCATCGTTACCGCCACCGATTCCGGCGCCACGATGACGACCTACCGCATCAATTTCATCGATAAAGATAATGCATGGCGCATTTTTCTTAGCTTGCTCAAACATATCGCGTACGCGAGATGCACCAACGCCAACAAACATCTCAACAAAATCTGAACCCGATATTGAAAAGAATGGCACGCGGGCTTCACCGGCAATCGCTTTTGCAAGCAGAGTCTTACCCGTGCCTGGGCTACCGGTCATCAATACACCACTCGGCATACGGCCGCCAAGCTTTTGAAACCGTGATGGATCACGCAAAAACTCGACAATTTCTTGCACTTCTTCTTTTGACTCTTCAACCCCAGCAACATCGTCGAAGGTAACTCGATTAGTATCCTGATTTAATAGGCGGGCCTTACTTTTACCGAAGCTCATTGCACCTTTTCCGCCGCCGCCCTGCATCTGGCGCATTAGGTAAATCCAGATACCGATAATTAAAATGAACGGAATGGCGTTTAGCAAAACTTGCATAAACAAAGACGTTTTCTTAAGCGGCACAACTTCAAATTGAATGCCACGATCAATCAATGTATCAATCAGTTTGGGATCATAGCGAGACATAACAGTCCAAAACTCGCCTCCTGATTTGTACTCACCAACGATCCGCAGCTCGCCTTCGTCCAACATCAACGATTTAACATTGTCGTTAGTGACCTGCGTCATAAAATCTGAGTACTTTAACTCTTTAGCCGAGGCACCAGCCGATGAGTTTTGATTACTTAAAAAACCACCGATGATTAAGAACAACAGGCCAATAATTATAATGTTGGTGAGTCTATTCACTGCGTAACACCTATATACGTCTCCCAACAGGAGACAAAATTAGTTTGTTATAAATCTTTACTAGTGTATCAGTCTTACATGAATTCATGTGAGATTGACTACACATATTAACGAACCTTAAGCGAGCCGATGCTTCGCTAAAAAATAATATTCACGACTTTTGGGCCTGGAGGCCGCTGGTTTGCGTACTACGCCGCTTTTATAGCGACTCTTAACTTCTCTACGATAATAATGCGAAGCACTGCCCTCGAACAATTTGACCAGTAGATGGCTATTTGCTTTTAAACGCTTTTCACAAAAATAAAGTACCGAATCCAATAAGCCCTCGTACAAGGCCTCATCAGAACTACGCACCCCTGTAATATTGGGGGCCATATCCGAGATTACAAGGTCAATTTTGCGCCCATCAAGAAGCTCGTCTACCCGCGCTAACACTTGTTCATCTTGAAAATCGCCTTTTATAAAATGAACATTGTCAATCGGGTCCATATCAAGCAAATCAATCGCGATTACCGTGACTTTATTACCAAATTTTCGCGCAATATACTGCGACCACCCTCCGGGCGCTGAACCTAAATCAACCACCACCATTCCTGGTTTTACTAACTTGTCTTGATCGTCTATTTCTTTAAACTTATAGACCGCTCGTGAGCGATAACCCTGACTCGTTGCTCTCTTTACATAGGGATCATTAATATGACGACGAGCCCATTCGCCAGTTTTATTGCCTTTTCGTGCCATTTTGGGTGTTTTTTTTCTGAGTTTAGGTAGAATTCCGCGTTCTTAAATAGCGATGCGGCTAACAATTATCTCATTAAATGACTCTGACTGGAAAACAAAAGAATTACCTGCGTGGAATTGCCCATAATCTCAACCCGGTGGTGATGATCGGTGGTAAGGGGCTAACCGACGCCGTAATGAACGAAATCGAACTGGCACTGGATCAGCACGAGCTAATCAAGATCAAGCTGCCTGGCAATGAAAAAGCCGAAAAAGTTGCCCTATTAGCCCAGATCACCAGCAAATCAAATAGTGAACCGGTTCAGCTAATTGGGCGCGTTGGCGTGATATTTCGCCCAGGCGATGAAGCAAAAATAACGCTTCCGAGCATATAGTAGTAGTTCGTCTAAAAGACGTACTTCAAAGGCCGGGCACTCAGTTAAACTGGCATGCCTTTAGCTCTGAAAATTTTTTTTGATAGTGATCACAAAGGCTCGAAGCCTGATCGAAACGCTTTGAATCTACCAGTATTTTGACGAGCCCTTCTGTGGCTTCTCGTTCAAATGGAGCCAGGTCAATAACCGTTTTATACCAATTTTCTGCTGCTGCTGAGTCCCCAGATTGTTGATGTAATTGAGCAACCAAAACGCCCACCGCGGGTTGCCAAGGTCCAATATTTTGGGGCTCATCATGATATTTTCTTTGCATCGCCATGAATGCACGTTGGAAGTCACCGATAGCAATCTCTGGCTTACCCCAAATTAGATGAATTTCTCCCAAGTTAATCATCGACCGCCATCCATCTGCGTCAAGGTCAATCGCTTGTTGATATACTTTGACTGCTTGTTCAAGTTTTCCTTGAGCAGAATACACAAATCCCAGTGATTTCAAGGATTCTGCATTTCGCGGGGTCAGTCTCACGGCTCGTTCAGCAAAAGATTGTGCTCTTGCCAATACTAGGGTGGCTTCGGCATTATCGAGTTGACCGGATTCAAGCGCTTGTCGAACCGAAGGATTAGAAACTCTACTCTGGCTCGTGCCATCAGGCCACCTTATTACCCGTTGCACCATCGCATTGGCAAGCCCTGCTTGTGCCGCTGCATTATCGGATTGATCAGCTAATACACGCTGATAAAGTTCGATCGCAGCCTCATTGTCCCTATGAGTGAAGTTCATATAATAGTCATCAGCACGCTCAATAAGCTCGAGCTTCGCCGCCTCATCTGACCATAAAGAGTAAGCGAAAAAGCCGCCCAGGAGCAAAATCAATGCAGTAGATGCAATCACAGTTTGACCACGCGAGACCCGCGCGCTATTCCATGGTTTTGCATCTAAGGGTTTGGGAGCCAGGTTCAATGCATAACCTTTCTTGGGCACGGTTTGAATGTATTCTGAATTGCTTGCAGAATCGCCCAGCGCTGAACGCAGTCGAGATACAGTTCTGGCTAAGGTATCCTCTCCGACAATCGAATCAGGCCAAAGAGCTAATATTAAATCATCACGCGATACCACTTGACCCTTTGCTTCAACCAGAACACAGAGTAATTGCATGACTTTCGGTTCGATTGCTCGCACTTCTCCAGTCGATTTGTGTTCGCACTGATTGCGTCCCATATCAACGAGCCAATCGCCGAGTAAAATGGACTTGTTTACACTATTTTGATTGTTCATGGTTGTCACGTACCTATTTTAGCGTAAGTTATAACAAAATAGGGATACCAAGTGACTTGTCAGCTTTTGGTCAGGAAAATAGTCAGTTTTCGCCATGGTGCGAAAAACACGATTCACACAGAATGATTAACCACTACTTTTTCTATCTTGGTTTATAACATTGCTATGAAACAACAAATACTGACAATTATTCTCCTGTGCTTAGTTCTCTTCAACGATTGCTTTGCGGCGACGAATTCTGAGAAACAAAAATTATCCGTACCTCAGTTAAAAGAAGATTTAACTCAGCTGTATAATGGGTTGCGAAATGCACATATTAATTTGTTCGCAAACATTAGCCAAAAAGAGTACCAAAAAGCATATCAGCGGATTTTGTCTTCATTCGACACGCCACTGAGTCAGCTGGATGCTCACATCGAATTTCAAAAGTTCGTAAGTTTAGGTGATGTGGCACACGCGCGTATTGACTTTCCCACTCAACAGTACGCGGACTATCGAGACGGCGGAGGTACGGCGTTTCCGGTTTATGTGTCGATCGACCAGGGAAGATGGTATATCAATGAAGATTACTCAGGTCACTCACTTTCAAACGAGCACGAGGTTATAAGTATTGATGGCAAGTCGGTAGGTACCTTCATGGAAGAATTAAGGGTCTATATTTCAGCCGACACCAACGCAATCGCAGAATCGTTATTAGAGTTTCAATTGCCTCAATATATTTGGCTGAGAAATTTAGACATCGGGCAAAAGCAAAATAGCCTCAAATTAAAAGTAATACGCAAAAACGAAACAAAATCCATCGATGTGCAATTTATTACAGCTGATGAACTTAGCAAGCGTTCCAGTGTCAATACTAAGGCTAACCGGCAATCAGAAGGCAAATTGAGAGACTTCAAAATGCTTGCCAACAAGATTGCCTATCTAAAACCAGGGCCATTTTATAATGCTGAAGATCCAGGAAACGTGTGGGATAACGCTGCGTTCAAAGACTACATAGACCAATCTTTTGATTATTTTCTGAGCAACGAGTCTGAAAAATTAATCATCGATGTGCGTAAAAACCCCGGCGGTGATAATTCGTTTAGCGATCATCTAATTGCTTGGTATGCCGACAAACCATTTAAATTCGCATCTAAATTTTTAATCCGCTCAAGTGCTGAAGCCACAAACTCAAACGCAAAGAGACTCGAGCTCGATAATGATGTTGACAGCGCGTCTAATCAACTGGCAAAAAGATTCAATACCACCCCTTATGGCGAGCTATTTGAGTTCGAAATTGGCTTAAGCCAACCACATGCTGACCGACATTTCTCTGGCGAAGTGTACGTATTGATAGACCGTCATAGCTATTCAAATGCTGCTTCGGTCGCAGCGATAACTCAAGACTACGGCTTCGGAACCATCGCGGGGGAAGCAACAACAGACTTTGCAACTACTTACGGTTCTATGGAAACATTTCAACTTAAAAATAGCGGTATTGTCGTTGGGTTTCCAAAGTCGCACATTATTCGACCTTCTGGAGATACAGTACCGGGACCCGTACTTCCCGATTGGCAACTTAAACGCGGTGGGCGATCAGACCAATCTGCTGATGAGCTATTGGATGCGCTCTTAAATAAGATCAAATAAAGGACCAAGTTCGGCTCACGCGTGGTGGACTGTCTGCACCACGCGTTAACCATTCTCGATACGTTTCCGAGCGATTTAGGTGTCGTACCGCACTTCCAGTATCTCGTAAGCCTTTTCACCAGCAGGTGCTTCGAAAGTAAACTCGTCTCCTTCAAATTTACCGATCAACGCCCGCCCAATGGGTGAGCTCAATGAAATTTTTCCGCGCTCTATGTCAGCTTCCAGATCGCCAACTATTTGGTAACTTACCTCTGAGTCGGCCGACTCGTCATAAAGTTTAACTAGGGCTCCAAATACAACTTTGCCGCCCACGCTCAGCTTTGAAGTATCGATGACCTCAGCAATTCCTAGATTACCCTCCAGTTCTTTTATCCGTCCTTCAATAAAGCTCTGTTGCTCTCGGGCGGCATGGTATTCCGCATTCTCAGACAAATCACCGTGAGCTCGCGCTTCAGCGATTTCCTGAATAACTTTTGGGCGATCTTCACTTTTAAGTTTTTTCAATTCGGCTTGAAGTTCTTCAGCGCCTTTTTTAGTAAGTAATACTCGATCCATTTTCTTTCTAAATAATGTCTGTATGTTTTGTCTAGTCTCATTGAACGGGAACCGCTCGGTCAAAGACCAAGCGGTTCGAATAGTTTCTTATCTCGCCTTATATGGGCCTGTTGAGACTTTTATCAGGTTTTCTAATGTTAGATTGTTTGGTGCAAATCTTGCAGTTTACTAACACGCATCACATCGTGAGCTTTATGTGCTTCAACCATAGCACGAGCCGAGGTAATGTTGGTAAAGTAAGTAACCTTATGCATCAATGCTTCGCGGCGAATGGTATACGAATCTTTAACGGTGTTATTGGTACCCGTTGTATTGATTACCAAGTCAGCGCGACCGTCAATAATCATATCAACAATATGTGGTCGGCCTTCTAATACTTTGTTAACCGTTTGGCACACCACACCAGCGGCCTCGAACGCCTTGGCGGTGCCGCGCGTTGCTACGATATTAAAACCAACACCAGAAAGATATTCAGCCAATTGTGTGGCAACCGCTTTATCAGAGTCGCGCACGCTAAACAGCACTGTACCATCTTTAGGGATATTAGCGCCTGTGCCTTGCTGAGCCTTATTATAGGCGGCCCCAAATGTTTGACCTACGCCCATTACTTCGCCGGTTGATTTCATTTCGGGGCTAAGTAATGTGTCTACCCCAGGAAACTTTACAAATGGGAATACGGCTTCTTTAACGGAAAAGTACTGAGGAATGATTTCGCTGGATATGCCCTGCTCTGCCAACGATTTACCCGCCATACACAGTGCGGCGACCTTCGCCAGCGGACGTGAAGTTGCTTTTGAAACAAATGGCACGGTGCGAGACGCCCTGGGATTCACTTCGAGCACATATATGTCAGAACCTTTGATGGCGAATTGAACGTTCATTAAACCAACAACATTTAGCGCAAGTGCCATTTGCTTAGTCTGTTCACGCAAGTCTGCCTTAATCTCTTCAGAAAGACTAAACGGTGGCAAGGAACATGCCGAATCACCAGAATGAACACCCGCCTCTTCGATGTGTTCCATAATGCCGCCGATCACCACATCGGTGCCATCACAAATAGCGTCGACATCCACTTCGATCGCATCATTTAAAAAACGATCGAGCAACACTGGTGATTCATTAGACACTTGTATTGCTGAATGCATATAGTTCGATAATGCTTGCGCGTCATGCACGATTTCCATTGCGCGTCCGCCCAGCACATACGATGGTCGCACCACGAGCGGGTAACCTACTTCTTCGGCCAATGCCAACGCCGTATCCTCACTGGACGCGATGCGGTTAGGCGGCTGTTTCAAGTTTAACTTGTTAAGCAGTGCTTGAAATTCTTCTCTGTCTTCGGCGTCATGAATCGCTTTTGGAGAAGTGCCAATAATCTTGGTACCCTCAGCCTTCAACGGGCGGGCTAATTTAAGTGGTGTCTGTCCACCGTATTGAACAATAACGCCGGTCGGATTTTCCTTATGAACAATCTCTAGCACATCTTCGAGCGTAAGCGGTTCAAAGTACAAACGATCGGATGTGTCATAGTCGGTGGAAACCGTCTCAGGATTGCAATTCACCATGATGGTTTGATAGCCGTCTTCACGCAATGCCATCGAGGCGTGCACACAGCAATAATCAAACTCAATACCTTGGCCAATACGATTTGGTCCGCCGCCTAATACGATAATTTTATCGGTTTGATCCGGTTGTGCTTCACACTCGTGTTCATAACTTGAATACATATAAGCCGTCGCCGTGGCAAACTCAGCCGCACAGGAGTCAACTCGTTTGTAGACCGGACGAACATCAAGCGCATGCCGCTTTTGGCGAAACTGGTCTTCACTAACGTTCAAAATCTGTGATAAGCGTACATCTGAAAAACCTTTGCGTTTCCAGGCAAATACCTGCTCGGCACTCAATGCATCTAGTTGCTCTCCTTTTATCTGATGTTCAGTTGAAATTAGATCTTCGATCTCGGCCAGGAACCACGGCTCAATGCCAGTCGCTTGATGCACATTCTCAACCGACAATCCTTCTCTAAAAGCATCACCGATATACCATAAACGATCCGCCTTCGGTACACGTAGCGCCGCACTTAACCGATCGGTACGTTCGCTTCCACTAAGTGTACCAAGTTGTGGTTCAAAACCGTGACTGCCAATTTCAAGACTGCGCATTGCTTTTTGCAGTGATTCTTGAAAGGTACGCCCGATCGCCATCGCCTCCCCAACCGACTTCATTTGTGTTGTCAGAGTGTCGTCGGCTTGAGGAAACTTTACAAAATCAAATCGCGGTATCTTGGTCACAACATAGTCGATACTCGGCTCAAATGATGCCGGCGTTAAACCACCCGTGATCTCATTTCGGAGCTCGTCCAAGGTATACCCTACCGCAAGTTTGGCAGCAACTTTGGCTATTGGAAATCCTGTTGCTTTTGACGCTAATGCAGATGAACGCGAGACTCGAGGGTTCATTTCAATGATGATCATGCGGCCTGTTTTAGGATCAACCGCAAATTGCACATTAGAACCACCGGTATCAACACCAATTTCGCGAAGCACCGCTAGTGATGCATCGCGCATGATCTGGTATTCCTTGTCCGTCAGGGTTTGCGCAGGTGCAACCGTAATCGAATCACCTGTATGGACCCCCATAGCATCGAAGTTTTCAATCGCGCAGACGATAATGCAATTGTCCTCTCGATCGCGAACGACTTCCATTTCGTATTCCTTCCAACCGAAAATGCACTCTTCGATCAGAAGCTCATTAGTTGGCGATGCGTCCAAGCCACGCTCACATATTTCAACGAATTCTTCTTTGTTATACGCAATACCACCGCCAGTACCTCCCATGGTAAATGACGGGCGAATAATAACAGGCAGACCCAGGCCATCGAGAATCTCGAACGCTTGGTCCATGCTGTGAGCAATGTCACCGCGCGCAATCTCTAGACCGATCTTCGTCATTGCGGTTTTAAATTGCTCTCGGTCTTCTGCTTTATCGATTGCTTCCTTTTTGGCACCAATCATTTCAACATCGTATTTTTTTAGAACGCCCTCACGTTCTAAATCTAGAGCACAGTTCAGCGCCGTTTGCCCGCCCATGGTGGGCAGCAATACGTCTGGACGCTCTATTTCAATGATTTTCTCAACCGCTTGCCAACTAATCGGTTCGATGTACGTCGCATCGGCAAAACCGGGGTCTGTCATGATGGTAGCAGGGTTCGAATTTACTAAGATGACTCGATACCCCTCTTCTTTCAAGGCTTTACAAGCTTGTACACCAGAGTAGTCAAATTCACACGCTTGGCCAATAATTATTGGCCCGGCACCGATGATTAAGACGGTTTGAATGTCATTGCGTTTTGGCATTTCTAAATCCTCTTAAGCTTGCGCGTTATGTTGTTTCATCATGTCAATAAATCGTTCAAATAGTGGTGCAACGTCTCTTGGACCAGGGCTCGCTTCTGGGTGACCTTGAAATGAAAAAGCCGCTGCATCACTGCGCGAGATACCTTGAATTGTGTTATCGAACAGCGACCGGTGAGTCACTTCCAAGTTGCCCGGTAACTCAGACTCTTGAACCGCAAAGCCATGATTCTGGCTGGTGATCATCACCTGTTTTGTCGCTAAATCTTGTACCGGATGGTTCGCCCCATGATGACCAAATTTCATTTTCTCGGTCTTCGCACCCGAGGCTAATGCCAGAATTTGATGTCCGAGACAAATTCCAAACAGCGGTATACCAGAGTCAATTATTTCCTGGGTAGCCTTTATGGCGTAATCGCAGGGCTCGGGGTCACCGGGGCCATTAGATAGAAAAACCCCATCCGGGTTCATCGACAATACGTCGGACGCAGATGTTGTGGCTGGGACCACGGTTACCGTGCACCCCAGCTCAACTAAGATTCTTAATATGTTGTGCTTGACTCCGAAATCATAAGCGACAACTTTAAATTCTCCATCATGTTTATTCGGATAACCATCAGTGAGTGACCATTCCGCCTGCGACCAGGAATATGGCTCTTGTGTAGTTACTTCTTTCGCAAGATCCATTCCTTTCAGACCAGGAAAAGCATTAGCGGCCTCAATGGCTTCATCGGCATCTATTTTCTCACCGGTCACTATGCAGCCGTTTTGTGCGCCTTTTTCACGTAATAACCTGGTCAATTGGCGAGTATCTATGTCAGCAATTGCAACCGTATTATTTTCCTTTAAATAGTCATCAAGATTTTGCGTGTTGCGCCAGTTATTCGCCATGCGCGGTAAATCTCGAATAATCAGGCCGTTTGCATACACCTGATCAGATTCGGTATCTTCCTGATTAGTTCCCGTGTTACCAATATGGGGATAGGTTAAGGTTACCATTTGCTGTGAATACGATGGATCCGTCAATATTTCTTGGTAGCCAGTCATTGAAGTATTAAAAACTACTTCGCCAACGGATCGCCCTTGCGCACCGATTGATTGCCCCCAAAATAGAGTGCCATCTGCGAGTGCTAGTAGTGCCGTATATTTCACAATTCGAGCCTGTCTTTTATCAATCTCTGTGTTGATGAACGCACAAAGTAGTTTGAGGTTAGTTTAACGAAGACAAAATTTACTTAAAAAAAGGGAGAAGCCTTTATCAAGGCTTCTCCCTTTTAAGAATTTTATCAACAAAAGCCACTGGCTTCACTGCTTGCCCAACAGGGCTTGTAGAGCATTTTATGTGGCTTTTTCATCGGGGCGTATTCTATCCGAAGCACGCTCAATTATGCAATGTGAAAGCAACTTAAAACCATAATAAAACCAAGCTGAGGGCGTGCGATAGACGAGAGAAAACAAAATGCGCTCAGAGTTAATTGATAAAGCCCCTTCTAAGTTCTAATTCCGGCACCTTGATGCATGAAAGGTGTAAGTTGTCGATTGAGAAAACTATTCAGCTTCGAGTCTTTGATTAACACCTTATGGGTATCAAATCTATAAAGATGAAAGGCCTAATACATCTTCCATGTTGTAGCATCTTGCTGGCTTATTCGCTAACCATTGCGCCGCCCTTACTGCCCCTTTGGCAAAAGTCATTCTTGATGATGCTTTATGTGTCAACTCGACTCTCTCGCCTTCGCTGGCAAATAATACAGTGTGATCACCTACGACATCACCGCCGCGCACAGTGGCAAAGCCAATTGTCTCTCGACTGCGCTCCTCACCGATGCCTTCTCGGCCAAAGACTGCGCATTGATTCAGATCTCTACCCAGTGTGTCGGCGATTACTTCGCCCAGGCGTAGTGCCGTCCCCGAAGGAGAATCTATTTTATGTCGATGATGGGTTTCAATTATTTCAATATCGGAATCTTGTGCTAGCACCTGTGACATTTGTTTTAAAAGGTGAAAACACAGGTTCATGCCAACACTCATATTGGCGGCAAAAACAATGGGGATTGTATCGGTTGCGGAAATAAGCCGTTGCTTTTGCACTTCGTCAAATCCGGTAGTGCCAATAACCATTGACTTACCATTTTTCTGACAAAAATCGATGTTATTAAGAGTCGATTCCACCGTGGTAAAGTCAATCAGTAAGTCGAAATCAGCCTCGGCCAACGAAGCTACAAGCGGCACACCAATTTTGCCTATACCGGATAATTCCCCAGCATCGGCGCCTAACAAAGAGCTATCTGGTCTTTGGATTGCCGCACTGAGCTCAATTAATGAGCTATCGGACTCAACAACTGCCTGAACTAAAGCACGGCCCATTCTGCCTGCAACGCCTGCTACTGCAATCTTAAGCACTTAATCTTTACCTACGATGAATGAAAATATTGCTAGCCAATATGTTATTAAACGAACACCCTATGATCGGGGTTACATGTTAAGTGCGAAATACGTCTTTGATTTTACCGAACATGCCTTCATCGGCATTCATTTCGGAAAACTTCTCAAGATCAAACTCACTGGAAACCCGCAGAATATCCAGTTCATGGCACGCATTTACCAAACCGTAAACCACGGTTCGGCTGTATCCAGACTTTTGCATTAAGCTATACGGGCTCTCTGGCTGCACAAACAACATGGTACACAATTTTAGCAACATATTATCCAATTCAATTAGATCGAAATGAGGCCAACGCTCAAGAATATACTCTGTCTGCGAATCCAAACCGGCTGCCAGTCCCCCGCTTTTTGTGGCGATGGTATTGGCCCAAACCAGGCTACTTATTGGGAAGGCCTTTAATTCATCTGTGGGGCGCCAGTTCGATTTTAACTTTACTTTGGTTACAGTGTTTCTGCGTAATGCAGCGGTCCACTTACCTGGCTCGGTTGTAGAGTAAACTAAATCGCGTTCCGGCTTGATAAACAAAACCGATTCCCGGCCAGAGAATATTTCAGCATCACTACTCCAAAAATCACTACCGGGCTCTACAACAGAGCCGGATTTTAATCGGCGAGTTAACTCTGCTTCAGCTTCTGCGTCTATGTAGCTGGAATCGCTATCAATCGAATCTAAGTCAGGGTCGACTCCATCTTCGTCGATTTCCGTCTCACTCATATCCCATGCATCAAGGCTGTTGGTTTCGATAACAAGTACACTATTATTTGAAGCGCTTTCGTCATCGGTAACTAACACCACATTTTGTGGGACCTCTATTTCTTCCTCACCGTCCTTGAAGCCCTTTACATCGTCGACTACTTTCATGTACTCGCTGTTGGTAAAACTATGGTAATCAATGCTTAGGTTATCGAGTTCATAATCGTATTCTTCAGCATCTGAAAAATCACCCGACTCATCGGTCTCTGGTTCTGATTTTTCGTCCATTTCCACAATCGCAAATTCCATTTCCTTGGGCAAAACCTTATCTACCGGAGCCTGAGGCTCTTCGGTGGCCTCTAAATCAAGGCGGGTCAGTTCTATTTTAAAATCAC
The DNA here is from genome assembly GCA_965230315.1 of Arenicella sp. Classification (GTDB taxonomy): domain Bacteria; phylum Pseudomonadota; class Gammaproteobacteria; order Arenicellales; family Arenicellaceae; genus Arenicella. Next base: position 48,349 of record CBDDKT010000002.1, on the reverse strand, counting down.
TCCACTGAACAGGCCTGACGATATAACCTGCCGAGTCATCTAACTCATTACCAACTTTGATCGTGGGCAAGGCTTTAAGCGAAGCCTCTTCGGACGAATACTCATACGCCGAGTCGGCAATGACAATGTCCGGAGACTCTTGAGAATCGCTATTTTCTTTTAAAATGACAACCTGATACTCAAGTTCATTTTTGGCTAGATTTAAGAATGACTTGAACAGAATTTGTTCTTTCTTTTCAATTCCCTTGAATGCTAGATGTTTGGTTTCGGTGGTCACAGGAATACTCGTTATCTACAATTTATGTATGTATTTATTTCAAATCTTATTATGACAATCAATAAAAACGCCAGTCACGTTATTCAATAAACTTCTCTTGCAATATGAATAAAATTACATCAGGCATAAGACTAACAAATATATAGTCTAATACTTGTTTAGCCAATTGATTATTATCGCTTAACGAAAGCTTTCCCACTGCCCACAGTTCGGACAAAACCAATACATTGCTTTTGTATCGAAACCGCACCCAACACAAGTATACTCAATCTTTTTGGTTTTTGCGCGATTCAACATCTTTTTTAGTAAATCACCGCGCCGCTCGTCATTCAGTTTATCCTCACCTAAAGCGTCACATAAGTACTCTGCTAATGTTGCGCTCATGCCTTCGCTTTGAGACTTCTCGAAAATATGGTCTATCGCCTCAGTTTCACCCAGAATTTGCTCCAGAGAATTTCTCCATAGTATAAAAACTTCAGCATTTTTGGGTACAGCTGAAACGTTTAGCAAATAGTCCCTCAATCCATCCATGTCTTGGCTCGCGCCAAAGCTGGTGATCATTTTCCCAACAATGAGCTCAGCAAAATTAGGATATATTTTGGCCATATTCAACCACATTTTGCGCGCGCCCAAATGATCGCCTTCTGCTGAACGCAAATCTCCTCTAAGCAACAAACTGCGCGCTATCGATGGATGCTCACTACGTGCATTTCGAAGATATTGACGGGCAATCTGATAGTCACCAATTTTAATTGAGAGCTCGGCTAATTCACAATAATAATGTGCAACCTGTTTGTTTACATTGCTGCGTTCGCCTCGCTTGAGCATACGCAGTACATCGATTGCCTTTTGCCATTCTTTTTCCTGTTCGTATATACGCACCAATCCTTCTATCGCCAATACTCGATAAGCCGAAGAATCTTTAAGCTCACAGAAAAGGTTCTCAGCTCTATCCAGCCAACCAGCTTTATAGTAGTCGTTGGCGAGTTCGTGGATGGCTTGCATGCGCTGATCATCCGTTAAACTCGGTCGTGCAATTAAATTTTGATGTATTCGTGTTGCACGATCGACTTGACCTTTGCGTCGAAACAAGCCACCGAGTGCCAGATGCAGTTCAACTGTCTCACTGTCGACTTCCAATGCCTTAATAAAAACTTCAATAGCCTTATCGGGTTCTTCATTTAATAGAAAATTTAAACCCTTAAAGTATTCTTTATTGACCGTTTGCTTTTGACCAAGGCCTAGCTTTAGAAATAGCCATCGACTGCCTATCGCACCCAATAAAAAGGCCAGCGCTATCGCCGGCCAAGCCCAATTCCATTGGCTCAGAAAACTCACTATATCAACACCCTGAGCTCGCTAGAAAATCGCTATGTTTCGTCCTTCATTGGCTCGGTAATCGGGGCCGCTCTAAGGTTTTGCACCTCTTTTTCAACCTTTGCTAACTCCCGCTTAGTCTTCCCAACTTGCATTTTGTTTTTAACCACTGAAAAACTCATCAATAAAACGCCTAAAGCCATACCGATGGCAAACGGAACTAATAAAACTATAAATAAATCGACCTCACGTTCAAGCCCAAAATAATAACGCAGAGTTACTGGGTCGGGGTTCTTAAGATTTAGCGTTAACGCGAATAAGGCGAAAACCAAAAACAAAATAATCGATAATATCTTTTTCATAGACAGTTAGGTCCAATTCCTATTTTTCACAGTAGCCAATCATAGCTAAACAAAGCAAAACAACGTTACTGGCTTAGTTTACTCATAAAACAATGACATATAACCGTTATGAGGTCCTTTACGAGTTTACCGCGTCAACACGCTCTTTGAGCTCCTTTCCAGGCTTAAAATGTGGAGAAAATTTATCCTCTACGGAAACTGATTCACCAGTTTTTGGATTACGCCCTATTCTTGCTGGACGATAGTGTAACGAAAAGCTACCAAATCCTCGGATCTCTATTCGATCTCCCTGTTCGAATGCTCCGCCCATACGCTCTAAAACGGTTTTAACCGCTAATTCAACATCGCGATGAGCTAAATGCGGCTGCTTGTCTACCAAAGAGTCGATCAATTCTGATCGCGTAATTGTTGGTGTTTTAATCATTACCCTAATACCCTAGATTAATTTTTTTGGGCGATCAAGTATAGATAGTGAATGGATTGCGCGCAATAACTCTAGACGCAAAAATACATCTAAGTCACTGATATTGTTTCATTTATCTTACAAATATAATACTAAATATAAAAAAACCCTGATCAGCGTGTACTAATCAGGGTCTCTTTACTGAGCTGCCCTATGCCTAAGCATAAGACGCTCAAGATGTTAAATAAGGTTTACTTATTCAATTGCTGTTTTAGCTTCTCAGCGAGCAAGCTGCTGCCTGAATCGCCCGTACCACTGCCGTACTCTTGGATCGCCTCACTTTCATGTTGCGCCTCCAAAGCTTTTATTGAGAGTGAAATACGTCGAGTCTTACGATCGATCGCGGTAACCTTCGATTCAACTTCAGCGCCCACTGGGAACAATGCTGAAGCGTCCTCTACGTGATCACGTGAAATCTCAGCCGCACGAAGGTAACCTTCAACGCCTTCTTCAATTTCAATCGTGACGCCACGTGCATCTGCTTCCTTCACTGTTCCTTTTACAACAGCACCTTTCGAGTTTGCTGCTACAAAATCACTGAATGGATCGCCAGAAACCTGCTTCACACCTAAAGAAATACGCTCACGGTCTGAATCGACCGCTAGAACAACCGCTTCAAGCTCATCACCTTTAGAGAAGTTACGAATTACATCTTCGCCTTCTTCGTTCCAGGAAAGATCACTTAAGTGAATTAGACCGTCAATATTGCCGTCCAATCCAATGAATACGCCGAAGTCGGTAATTGATTTGATCTTACCAACAACTTTGTCGCCTTTCTTGTGAGTTGCCGCGAAGCTATCCCATGGATTAGCGCGACATTGTTTCATACCTAAAGAGATACGACGACGTTCTGGGTCGATCTCAAGCACAACCACTTCAACTTCATCGTTTACTTGACATACTTTGCTCGGATGGATGTTTTTGTTAGTCCAATCCATTTCTGAAACGTGAACTAGACCTTCTACACCGTCTTCCAACTCAACGAACGCACCGTAATCGGTGATGTTGGTCACTTTACCGTAGTGGCGAGTGTCAACCATGAAGCGACGCGCTAGATCTTTCCATGGGTCATCACCCATTTGCTTGATGCCTAGAGATACACGGGCTTTTTCTTTATCAAACTTCAAAACGCGAGCTTCGATATCTTGACCCACTTCCAAAATCTCAGAAGGATGCTTAACGCGCTTCCAAGCCATGTCAGTGATGTGCAGCAAGCCGTCGATGCCGCCCAAGTTGATGAATGCACCATAATCAGTAAGGTTCTTAACGATACCTTTAACGATTTGGCCTTCTTCAATGGTCTTAAGCAACTCTTCACGCTCAGCACCCAACTCGTTCTCAACCACAGCGCGGCGAGATACAACAACGTTATTACGTGCTTTGTCGATCTTGATAACTTTCAACTCCAGGTCGCGGTTTTCAAGATACGCAGAATCTTTTACAGGGCGCACATCTACCAAAGAACCGGGTAAGAAAGCACGGACGTTTTGTAAAGAAACGGTGAAACCGCCTTTTACTTTGCCAGTGATTTGACCCACAACGATGTCTTCGTTTTCGTGTGCTTTTTCTAACTCAGCCCAAACGCGAACGCGTCGTGCTTTATCGTGAGACAATTTAGTACGGCCGTAACCGTCTTCAACGCTTTCGATAGCGACTTCTACCAAATCGCCGACCAGTACATTGTACTCGCCTTCAACTTTAGCAAACTGAGATAGTGGAATTTCGGCTTCTGATTTTAAGCCTGCGGTGACCATGACATAATCACCATCAACCGATACAACTTCAGCCTTGATAACCTCACCGACGGTCATGACGGTGTCTTTTAGGCTCTCTTCGAACATTTGGGCGAATGATTCGCTCATAACTCTACCTTTTATAGTGATCCACGCATTGCGCGCGTTGCACTTCTCTAAACCTTGCTTCAGTCCGACTGAAGGTCAGCGTTAATTTACAAGAGCCAATATGCGCGTAACGACTTCTTCAATAGAAAGGTCAGAAGTATCTAGAACCAAAGCGTCTTCGGCTGGTTTGAGCGGCGAAGCGTCTCGGCTCGAGTCTCGGACATCACGTGCTTGAATCGACTCTAACAGGCGCGCGAGATTAACATCGAAACCCTTAGCATTCAACTGATCAAAGCGTCTTTGTGCCCTTATTTCAGCACTGGCCGTCAAAAACACCTTAAATTGAGCATCAGGGAACACAGTTGTCCCCATATCACGGCCATCTGCGACCAAACCAGGCGCTTTCCGACAGCGACGCTGCATCTTCAATAAAGCCGCTCGAACCTCAGGAATCGGTGCGATTTGGCTTGCACGCTGTCCTGCATCGTCGGTTCTCAGTTCATCAGTCACTATTTGACCGTTGATCTCTATATTCGCCGAATCTGTTTCACAAACATGGCAAATCAACTCCATATTGTCGGCGAGTTGCACCAGAGCGGGAACATCGTTGAGCTCGACACGTTCAGATTCGGCTAACCACCCTAATCCACGATAAATAGCGCCGCTATCCAAATAGTGCCACCCAAACTTTATCGCACATAGCTGGCCAATGGTGCCTTTACCTGCTCCACTGGGTCCATCGAGGGCTAAAACCGGAGGCAAATTACTCATCGAGCTAGGAATCAATCTTTAAACCGGCCTTGCTGGCCAACTCAACAAAATTAGGGAATGATGTCGCAACATTGTCCGCTTCATTGATAATGATTTGCTGTTGCGAGACGCCGCCAGCCACCGCAAACGACATTGCGATACGATGATCATGATAACTCTCAACTTCACCACCTATGATTGGCCCTCCAGTAACGACCATACCATCTTTACGTTCTTCAACGTTAACACCAATCGCGCGCAGGCCCGTCACCATGGCTGAAATACGATCGCTTTCTTTGTGACGCAGTTCTTCGGCACCCGACACCACGGTTTGTCCTTCGGCACATGCTGCAGCGACACAGATGACGGGGAATTCATCAATTGCTAATGGCACCAGCTTCGGATCAATCTCAGTGCCCTTTAGGCCAACGTAACTCACCTCGATATCGGCAACTGGCTCGCCGCCAACCGCACGTGGGTTAAGTAATTTTATATCCGCCCCCATCGCCTTCAATACATCTATGATTCCAGTTCGCGTTGGGTTCACACACACATGTTCAAGAACGATTCGGGAGCCCGGCACAATTGAAGCTGCCACCATAAAAAACGCCGCAGAGGAAATATCCGACGGAATATCAATATTGGTCGCACTTAACTCGCCTCCACCCTGTAAGCGAATAGTACTAACCTCGTCATTCACTCGTTCAGTATCACACGCATAACCGTAGGCTTTCAGCATACGCTCAGTGTGATCTCGTGTTGGTGCTGGCTCGGTAACGCTAGTCTCACCGTCTGCATACAGTCCGGCCAACAAAACTGCAGACTTAATCTGGGCACTCGCCATTGGCAATGTGTAGTCGATGGGTTCAAGTTTATCAACGCCCCGAATGTGTATCGGAGGACAACCGTTTTCATCGGTGGCACACCGAGCACCCATCGCAGACAGTGGCACGGTTACTCGGCGCATTGGGCGACCGGATAGCGATTCATCACCAACCAATTTAGATGCAAAATTTTGAGCGGCCAAAATTCCCGACATTAAACGCATAGCGGTGCCAGAGTTACCCATATCGAGGTCTTGTTGAGGCGCTTGCAAGCCACGCATCCCCACACCTTCAACAGTCAGATTTCCATTTTCAGGCCCATGAGCATTAACGCCCATAGCTCTAAACGCCGCCAACGTGGCCATAACATCTTCGCCCTCAAGCAGACCGGTTATTTTGCTGGTGCCGTTGGCTAACGAAGAAAACATAACGGCTCTATGAGACATTGACTTGTCTCCAGGCACGCGAATAGCTCCCGATAAACCTTCAGGCGCTTTGGCGGTAGTTAAAATCAATTTTGCATTCATTGCTGTGTTCTATGGTTAAGTACTGTCTGGCTAAATCTACGCTTTTTTCATCGATTCAGCTTTATTCAGCAAACCAGCATCCCTGGCTGCTTTTGCTTCACCGAAGTAATTCAATATGGTGGCTTGGTCGGCTTTTTCGACCTCGCTTCGAATCGTATCTATTTGATCGCGAAAACCGTCTAATGCAGTCAGGATCTCGTCTCTATTGGTAATGCAAATATCGCGCCACATTTCAGCATCGCTTGAGGCAATGCGCGTAAAGTCGTAAAACCCTGCTGCAGCCAAATCAAATAGGCGTTCGCGATCTTCCTGATGCGTCAGAAAATTAACCAAACTAAAAGCAATAACATGTGGCAAATGACTGGTTTTAGCGAACGTAGCATCGTGTTCCTTAAGACTCATGTGCATCACTTTTGCCCCTAAGGCGGACCATAATTCGGCAACTTTTCTTGTCGCCTGACCCGACACCTCTTCAGTGTCAGTAATAATAACGTGTTTGTTTTTAAATAGGTTAAGCTTTGAGGCTGCAACGCCTGAATTTTCGCCACCCGCAATCGGGTGGGCTAATACAAACTGAGGCAAAATCGTCGGTAGATTGGCCTTCAGTTGTGCATATAGATCGGTTTTTACGCTGCCAACATCCGTAACAATGGCGTCTGGATTGATATCGTCTACCAGCGACTGTAATAAGGGAACCATGCTTTGCATCGGAGTTGCCAATACGATCAGATCCGCATTTTTAACGGCGTCATTGGCTGGCAAAATCGCGTCAACGACTCGGTCAGCTAAGGCCGCCTTAGCGGTGGCATCACTGCGACAAACACCTACTATGCGTTTAGCTAAATCAAATCTCTTCAGGTCGCGCGCAAGCGAGCCACCCAGCAAGCCTATGCCGATAATCGTAACATTTTCAAACATGGTATTTACAATACGCCTACCGGATAAGAGCCAATCAATTTGAAATAAGCAGATCTGTTTTCCAACTCTGTCAAGGCGGAAGCCACTTTGGGGTCATCGACGTGACCGATCAAATCAATAAAAAATACATATTCCCAATTTGTCTGTCGGCTTGGTCGAGATTCGATTCGACTCATATCAACACCAACATCGTATAAAGGCTTTAGCAATTCAAATAAACTACCGACCTTATTTGGTGCGGATACCATTATGGTGGTTTTGTCTTCACCACTGGCAGCATAACTGTCGTTGCCAATAATCAAGAATCGGGTGGTGTTGTTGCGCTCGTCTTCAATACCACTGGCGAGAATAGCAATATCATACAGTTTAGCGGCCATATCACTGGCTATGGCCGCCGCGGTGCTGTCTTTACTCGCAATGATAGCGGCTTCTGCATTACTGCTTGCACTGAAGATTTCTGCATCAGGCAAGTAGCGCTCGATCCAACTTCGGCATTGTGCCAGTGCTTGCGGATGGGCATATACTTTTTCAACCGCAGTTAACCCATCAGCATGACTGAGAAGTTGATGATTGATTGGCAACTGAACTTCGCCACACACCTTCAAATTTGAAGTAGAGAAACAGTCTAAAGTGTGTGTAATTACACCTTCGGTAGAATTTTCCACGGGCACAACCCCAAAATGAGCTTTGCCCTGTTCAACAATGCGAAATACATCGGCAATGGTTTTAACGTCCAAGCTATTAACAGCTTGACCGAAATGCTTAATTACCGCGGCCTGAGTATACGTGCCTTCTGGTCCAAGATAGGCTACCGACATGGGCATTTCAGCCGCTAATGATACCGACATGATTTCGCGCATTAAGCGCACCATTTCGTCATCGCTGACCAAGCCGTTCAATTCTTCGCGCAGAACAGAATTACGCTCGCGGACCCTTCGCAACACTTGAGCTTCTCGTTCAGGTCTATAAAACGAAGCATTGACATCAACAGCTAATTTGGCTTTAGCAATATCGGCGGCAACCAATACTCGCTCTTGAATCAGCCTGAGAATTTTTCGATCACATGCGTCGATTCGCTTTCGTAAATCGATCAATTCAGGTGAATCTACTTGAGATTTTTCGCTCATGCGGTTGTTTCTATTTGGACGGCCTAATGATTAACTAAGCTTGAATTGCACGGGCAATCATAATGCCATCTAGCGATTTAATTGTCTCGACAACCGACGCTGGTATTTCACTGTCAACATCGACAATCGTGTAGGCAATCTCACCACGCGATTGGTTGATCATATCGTTAATGTTTAGATTCGCATCCGCCATTATCGTCGATATTTGCCCTACCATGTTGGGCACATTGGCATTACAAACCACCAGCCTGTGGTCGGTACCACGTGGCATAGAGACGTTTGGAAAATTAACAGAGTTAACAATATTGCCGGTTTCAAGGTAGTCTTTAACTTGTTCGGCAACCATAATCGCGCAATTATCTTCGGCCTCACCGGTTGAGGCTCCCAGGTGCGGTAATCCAATAACTCCAGGTGTTTGCTTAGTGCGATTGTTCGGAAAATCAGTTACATAGGTCGCAAGCTTGCCTGCATCAACGGCATCACACACGGCTTCATCATTAATAATGCCACCGCGAGCCAAATTAATGACTACCGCTGACGGTTTCATTTTGTTCACATTATCAGCATTAATAAGATCTCTAGTTGCATCAATCAGCGGAACATGAACAGTCAAAAAATCAACCTGACTCAATGTCTCTTCTACGCTGTTCGCACGTGTAATCCTAGACGATAGGTGCCATGCTCCATCAACCGTAAGGCCCGGATCGAAGCCTATTACCTTCATCCCCAAGTCGATACAGGTATTGGCAACCATGCGCCCAATGGCCCCTAAACCAATAACACCAATAGTCTTGCCTGGGAGCTCGTAACCGGCGTATTTTTTCTTGCCCGCCTCGACTAATTTAGATAGCTCAGCATCGTCGCCTTGGAGCCCTTCAGTATACTGGATCGCTTGACTAATATTTCGCGCCGCCATGAACAAAGAAGCAACGACCAATTCCTTTACCGCATTGGCGTTAGCACCCGGTGCATTAAATACTGGAATGCCGGCCTCGCTCATTTTATCCAACGGAATATTATTAACGCCAGCCCCCGCTCGCCCAACGGCTTTTAGACTCGCTGGAATTTCCATATCGTGCATTTTGTAAGAACGAAGGATAATTGCATCGGGTGATGAATGATTGTCGCTAATCGCGTAATCCTGAGTAGGAAGCTTGTCCAGGCCAAGCTGTGAAATATTGTTTAAGGTAAGAATGTTATACATCTTTTTACTCGTCACTATGTCTAGTGCTAATTTGGGGTCTAATGCTGATTTAATTAGAATTAATGGTAATCGCTAGCTGTTCGCTAATTTGAATGACTGCATGAAGTCGATGAGAGCATCAACACCGTCCATTCCCATGGCATTGTAGATACTCGCGCGCATGCCACCAACGGAACGATGACCTTTTAAAGCGTGTAAACCTTCTGCGTGAGATTGTTCTAAAAAGGCGGTATCCAGGTCGCTATTCGCTAAAATGAACGGCACGTTCATCCATGAGCGGTTGTCGATCGCAACGGGATTTGTGTAAAACCCCTCGCTATTGTCTATGTAGTTGTATAATTTTTCCGCCTTTGCGGCATTCACTTTTGCAACCGCGTCAACGCCACCATTTTCCTTTAACCACGCAAACACTCTACCTGCTAAATACCAGGCAAAGGTCGGCGGCGTATTGTTCATACTGTCGCTATCTGACATCACCTGATAGTCCATCAAACGAGGCATATCGTTAGGAAAGTTACCGACCAGATCGTCACGCACAATAACAATAGTTAAGCCAGCCGGGCCAATATTTTTTTGTGCCCCAGCGTAAATTATTCCGTATTTAGATACGTCTATCGGGCGAGAGAGGATGGTCGAAGACAGATCGGCACAAATGGGTTTATCAGTGTCAGGCAACCAATCGAACTCAACGCCCGCGATCGTTTCATTTGGAGTAATATGCACATAGGCGGCATCGTCACTCAATGCCCATTCGTTTACCGGAGGTACATGCTTATACCCTTCTTCAGAGGTGTCGCAAACCACATTTACATCAATAAAACGCCTCGCATCGGCAATTGCTTTTTTACTCCAGTGCCCGGTATGAGCGTAATCGGCTTTATTACCCAAGAACTTCAAGTTCAATGGTATTGCTGAAAACTGAGAGGTTGCGCCTCCTTGCAAAAATAACACCTTGTAATTCTCGGGAATTCCCATTAAATCACGCAAATCTTGCTCCGCTTGTGCGGCCGTTGCCATAAATGGTTTGCCGCGATGAGACACTTCCATCACCGATGCACCCGCATCATTCCATTCAAGCAATTCGTGTTGTACCTGTTGAAGCACGGCTTCAGGCAACGCCGCAGGTCCGGCGCTGAAATTGTAAATACGACTCATAAAAAGTCCTCGGAAAAGTTTAAAATTTGGTCAGTCGATCAGACTTTGGCAAGCGACTACGTATACACTGCACCAGGCTTCATTCGACTCGATATTTGACGCAGGCTTATTCGACAAGCGTCAAATAATGGAAATAGATCTTAGCAGTAGAGTTTCTGGCAATGTTATGGCAACAGCGCGGACACTGATACTCGTCGAGGTTAAGACTATTTTAGCAAAGCCAAGATCATTTCCATATAAGTAAGAGTAAAAATAGGTCGCTTTTTGAATGAAAGTTCACGATTTCAGTTAGTTTGACTAGTCATCTAATAGTAACGGAATAATCGGCGCGACCACTGGGCGCGCTTGTTCCGATAAAATCAACGTTAACAAAGAGCAATTATTAGCTGTATTGGATTCTCCAGCAATGGGCGCTAAACATAGCCGAACCGTATATTCACCCGCCACACTCGGTGCCTGAAAATCAATTTGAAAACCAATATTTGCACCCGGGTTTATCGAAGGAATGGAAGTTTGAGCAATTAATTGGCTCGATACTTCCGATAAATTAAGGCTAAGTGAGGTGGAAGAAGACACGCCGTCACCTCGATTACGAATAGAGCCAGAAAGCCGTACAGTTTGATTGATTATGGATTCTCTGCCTAACACACGACTGGATGATATGACCAAATCGGGCGACCTTGGCTGAGGCATGGACAAGAATGGGGTATTTTCGGCAAAGTATTCATATGCATTGGCATTACGGATAGCACTAGGGGGCGAACTGCGCGCGAGATTGCGAGAGCCAGATTGGTTTAATGCAGAGTTAAAATCATCAGTATTACCCACAACAGTAAAATGACTTACCTCATGAACGATCGTGCCCGACTTAGAATCCGTGCCGTCACGCGGCACTCTAAAAAATACATCACACAAGGTCATGTTAAACGGGTCATTCTTGAATACGAAGGCAAATGTATTTGCAGGATTGATACCGGGCACCCCGGTACAGTTACAATTAAAACCAATAGTCTGATTAGATAACGCACTGGCAATTCGATCCATGCTCCGTTGAACTATTGCATATCGTGCGCTGTTTGGTGCACCAAACCATTCCAGATAACGACGAGCATTCACTCGCTGGTCTACTGGTGTATTTCTCAGGTCTCGCGCAGCACGGACAGCAATGCGCTCAGCAACGGTGAGGGCAGAATTGGCAGAAGATGCTTGGGATGCACTGCAGTTCTGGAAATTCGGTGTCCTTCTAAAAGGGACTATTGGGCGATCAGCGCTAAGATTGAGGGTCAAACCTTCCAATGTCTTACGACTTAATTGCCCCGAGTTGCGCACACTAACTCGATAATCCCCTTTGTAATTGATTGGGTACGATAGCAAAAGATCTATTGTCCCAGAAACGATTTCACCCGCGGCCAATTCAATATAATCAGACTCTCGAGGTGCTAAACGTTTAGCATGAACACCAATGTATTCTAACTCTTCGCCTAGGTATTCGATCAGAAATAAATCTTCAGTTATGCCGCCTTCCAATGCGGTGTTCCATTTGAGTAAACGCACCGGATTATCGCCTAAATTGTGGTAACTAACCTTAACCAGCAATTTATCACTCAAGCTAAATGAATTTTTAGAAACAGAGATAGACACAACGACGCCATCGGGCAGTTCGCTGTGCGCCGATGAATTCGAGAATAACAATAGGGCAAACAACATTGCCGCATACTGGACAAACATCATGCGCAATTTTCTGCTTATCATACCCACCCTATAAAATTGATATTAACAGTGACTCTTATCCACTTATTTTCATCACCGACGTATTCGATCCATTATCCTTCACCGAGAATTGAAATGTCAGAGCATAAACACAATCGACACAAAATTTTAAAGTTGAACCAGTGATTTGTTTGATCAACCTTCTCACCTGAGAGTTCTCGTACTGCGTTTAAGGTAAGTTATCTGATTAAGAAGCAGGTTTCAGATAGTTGATTTAGTCATCGAGTATCAAATTAATAGCAGGCACAACACTTGCATCATTTACTGGTACTAGTGGCACGCATTCATTTCTGGTGCGCCACCCCATGTCTTTTAATGCGAGCACCGTGGCACAGCCATTGCTGGTTGGAGTAGCAAACGGTTCCATGAGTTCATCTGGAGAAACGGTGATGTCCCAGTGAGAAACTGACGAACCTGGAGCAAATGTTGTTGGCGCATACATCCGTAACCTGCCGCCGGTCCGGCCGCCGCGGAACACACCTGCACCGGCCGCAACATTTCCGCCACCCCATACCAAACCACCGTTATTCACTGAGGACGCACGACGGCCAGCATTAGACAACGACGACCAAGGCAAGCCTCGATTTACATCAAACAAATTAAGCATATAGGCGTCATTTGTGTTGAATAATCTGACGCCATTTTGATTCACCAATGAGAGAAACCCTAAGCCATGTCCAATTTCATGTAATACGGTGTCAAATAAGGAAATGGTTCCAGCGGGTGCAGGAGAGTTAATGCCCAACCACCAGCTAATCCGAGTTAGGCAGCCAGGTGTACCAAGGTTGCTATTAAACGTAGCGCCAATATCGCTATTTGCTGGGTCAAGGTCTACACCAGCAAGGCTATTAGCTTGAGCGACCACATAAATTGTATTTGCAACTGGTGCGTTGGCAAAATCGGTAAAACCATTGATTGGACCAGCCGCGCCCAACACACCGGACTGTGGCGAGCAGTTTAGCGGATCTAAGCGAGCATCTACTTTAATCGTTACCCGACTATCAACTCGTCGCTCCCAAACTCTGGCGGCAGCATTGAAAACATTTAAGTATTGTTCCCCGAGCGTTCTTGCGGGATTACCGGGCACTGGTGTAACCGATTGATTAGATCTAAACCCCTCACCTGGCGAATCTAAATTGACAATTTCAATATTGGTGGCGTGCGCTTGAAATACAAAAGAAACACAAAGCAGAAATGCTACCTTAACAATCATACTATTCATTGTTTAATCTCGCTGATCTAGCTTATGTTTCGCATCCTCATGATCAATGTGATGACCCGTTTTAACAGTTCCCTCCGAGTCGACTTCAGCCGTTAGAGGTATCATAAATTGCCCATTGAAATCGATCTTGGTACTGCCATCGGACATTAATTGCCGCTTTGGCGCACTACCGGATAACTCAAAGGATTGAGATTGAGACTCGCCAAAGCCTGTACCTTGCGATGGCGACAGCTCCACGTCAACCGGTTTAGAGATTAATTGACCTGTCTCAGGGTCAATGGTCGCCATTTGAGCAGAGATACCATTACCCGTAGAGATTGACGACTCACGGTCGATTAACTCCTGAGCTGATTCGGGACCTATTTGGGCGAACGCGCTAAACCACAGCGCATGCACAAAAACAGAACCTAGTAACAATCTTTTCATGAGACCCTCGTTGTTTGCCAAATTTCATAGAGCATTAACAACTATAGACCGTAAAAGATACGATAATATTTCCGGGCAATACCCTATCACTCTTGGTCAGACTCGGTTGGCGTATCTTCTTGTTTGATTTCGTCCGAGTCGGCAGCTGTTGCAACCTCAATATCCAGCGCCTCTTCTTCATCCGACTCAGCAACTTTTTCGATACTGATTAGTTGTTCATCTTTGGAGACACCAATAACTTTTACACCTTGGGTGTTACGCCCGATCACCGATACCTCTGCAACGCGAGTTCTCACTAAGGTGCCGCCATTGGTAATCAGCATTGCTTCATCGTGATCTTCCACCAGAATTGCACCAACGGCATTACCATTGCGTTCGCTGGTTTGTATCGATATAACGCCCTGCCCACCTCGACCTTGCACATTGTATTCGGACAATAATGTTCGTTTACCAAAACCATTCTCGGTCAAGGTCAAAACCGCAGACTCTTCATCGCCAGCATCACAAATAATCATCGAATTCACTTGATGGCCATCCACCATTTTTATGCCTCTAACTCCTCGAGCAGTGCGTCCCATTTTCCTGACATCACCTTCCGCGAAACGAATCGCTTTACCTGATGTAGAAAAGAGCATAACTTCTTGACTACCGTCAGTGAGACCGACACCAACAAGCTCGTTACCCTCGACCAAATCGAGGGCGATGATTCCGTTTGCTCTTGGGCGGGAAAAATCCATTAATGAGGTCTTCTTAACTGTGCCATCACTGGTAGCCATGAAAACATGACTGCCCTCGGTAAATTCTTTAACCGCCAAAATCGCAGTAATATGCTCACCATTATCAAGCGGCAATAAATTAACGATCGGTTTACCTTTGGCATTTCGGCCTGCTTGAGGGAGGTCGTAAACCTTCAACCAATACACTTTCCCTTTATCAGAGAAGCACAAAATCGTATCGTGTGAGTTAGCAACGAACATTCGTTCAACGAAATCTTCGTCTTTGGTTTTCGTAGCGCTCTTACCTTTGCCTCCACGTCGTTGCGCACGGTAATCACTCAATGGCTGAGATTTGGCATAACCTTCGTGAGACAGCGTCACAACCAAGTCTTCTTCGGCGATCATATCTTCTAGGGTAAGATCGAGCTTCTGATCTAAAATCTCAGTACGACGCTCATCGCCATATTCTTCACGAATAGCAATCAATTCCTCGCGAATCACCTCCATTAAGCGATCAGTATTCTCAAGAATATTGATGAACTCAGCAATTCTCTCCAGAACCTCAGCGTATTCTTCTCGAATTTTATCTTGTTCTAGGCCCGTTAAACGATGCAATTGTAAATCGAGGATTGCTTTCGCTTGTTTCTCCGAGAGCTTGTAGCTGTCACCGTGCAGGCCGAGCTCTGGCGCCAACCCCATTGGCTTACACGAAACATCACCGGCACGAGCAATCATTTCCGCAACGACACCCGGCTCCCATAATTTTTCAAGTAATTTTTCACGCGCAATACCGGGGCTTGCCGACTGTTTGATCAACTCGATCATTTCGTCAATATTGCTTAGCGCGATCGCCAAACCTTCTAAGATATGCGCACGTGCACGAGCCTTACGAAGATTGAAGATAGTTCTTCGCGTTACCACTTCACGGCGGTGCTTAATGAACTCCTGAATCAGTTCGCGCAAATTAAATAAGCGCGGTTGATTATCAATCAATGCAACCGTGTTAATGCCAAACACCGTTTGTAACTGGGTCTGCTGGAACAATTTATTCAAAATAACTTCAGCAACTTCGCCGCGACGTACGGCGATAAACATACGCATCCCGCTTTTGTCTGATTCGTCACGAAGTTCGGTAATACCGTCAATTTTCTTGGTTTTAACGAGCTCAGCAATTTTTTCCAATAAACGAGCCTTATTAACCATGTAGGGAAGCTCAGTAACGACGATAGCTTGTCGCCCATTTGATTCATTGGTCTCAATATTGGTGCGAGCTCGCATGTATATTTTGCCACGACCAGTGCGATAGGCATCTCGGATCCCCTTGCTACCATTGATAAAACCGGCTGTTGGGAAGTCTGGACCAGGAATATGTTCCATCAATTCATCTACTGAGATGTCCTCATTATCAACCATGGCCACACAGCCGTTTATCACCTCAGTTAGGTTATGTGGAGGAATGTTGGTAGCCATGCCCACCGCGATGCCAGATGAGCCGTTCACAAGTAACGCCGGGATGCGAGTAGGCATTACTGAAGGCTGCACCTCGCTTTCATCGTAGTTAGGGTAAAAGTCGACCGTCTCTTTATCCAAATCAGCAAGAATCGAATGTGCAATTTTTTCTAAGCGAATTTCGGTATATCGCATCGCTGCAGGAGAATCTCCGTCTACCGAACCAAAGTTACCCTGGCCATCGATCAACGGATAACGCATCGAAAAATCTTGCGCTAATCGAACAATCGTATCGTAAACCGCCGTGTCACCATGAGGGTGATATTTACCTATGACATCACCGACAATACGCGCAGACTTCTTATACGGCTTATTGTAATCATTATTAAGCTGTGACATCGCGTATAAAGCTCTACGATGCACCGGTTTCAAGCCATCTCGCACATCGGGGAGAGCCCGTCCTACGATCACGCTCATTGCGTAATCCAGATAAGACTGGCGCATCTCCTGCTCTAAGTTAGCGGGGATAGTTTCCTTGGCAAATTGATCGGTCATTTGTGCACTATTCGATGTTTTTTATATCAGCAAATTATAGCGCATTTAGGGCTAAACACACAGTCTCTTTGTACCCATAGGAACGTTGAATTGAGACTGATAGAAAATCACAAACGTCTGTCTGTTTCAGATTTAGGAAAAACCGATTTGAGATCATAGATTGGTGCATTTTGCACACATAATTTACGCACTTCTGCAGCGCCCATTGCGACAAATTCATCGTGCTTAACCGCGAGTACAACACCTTGATATTGATGCCTGCCTAGCGTTGAAAGCATGTTCAAGGAGTCATCAACAGGGGTGCCAGCACGATTCACCCATGGATCATAAATATCAACCTCGATGGAGTAGTCCTTTAATCCCGAAATTATATCAATCACCTTAGTGTTGCGAACATCCGAACAATTTTCTTTAAAGGTTAGACCCAGCACCAACACTTTGGCATCTACCAGATTTATTTTACGTTGCATCATCATTTTTATTAATTCATCAGCAACTGAAAAGCCCATGGAATCATTAATACGACGACCGGCCAGAATTACTTGCGGCTCATAACCAATCTCCTGAGCCTTATAGGTCAAATAGTAAGGATCAACGCCAATACAATGGCCCCCAACCAAGCCAGGACGAAAGTTCAAGAAGTTCCATTTGGTGCAAGCAGCATCCAAGACTTCCTGGGTGTCGATTTCCATTTTATTAAAGATGATCGAGAGCTCGTTGACCAACGCAATGTTCAAGTCCCGTTGAGTATTCTCAATCACTTTCGCGGCTTCGGCGACCTTAATCGAGCTTGCTCGATGAGTGCCCGCCTCAATGATTGTTGAATACAGCTGATCCACAAATTCGGCGGTTTCGGGTGTAGAACCCGATGTCACCTTTATTACCTTTGTAAGCGTGCGCTTTTTATCGCCAGGATTGACTCGTTCAGGACTGTAGCCAAGATAAAAATCTTGATTGAATGTTAAACCGGATTCTCGTTCAAGTATTGGGACACATACTTCTTCTGTCACACCAGGGTAGACTGTTGATTCGTAGATAACCAGATCACCAGATGCCAACAAGCTCGCAATCGATTTAGTCGCTTCTTCGATACTCGTTAAATCAGGACGCTTATTAGAGTCAACTGGCGTGGGAACAGTAACTATGTAAACAGATGCTTCAACCAAGTTATTCAAGTCATGGGTGAACTGAAGATCACCAGCGTTGTATAGATCATCGCTGGATAATTCAAGAGTAGAATCATAACCTCTCGATAATTCAGTAATTTTATCTTTATCGAGATCGTAACCAATTACCGGAAAATGCCGGCTAAATTCTACAGCCAACGGTAAGCCAACGTAACCCAAACCAAAGACAACGATCTTTACATCATTATTATTTATCATTGTTGGATATTACAACATAAGCATTGCTTAACGAAAAAAAAGGAGTGCAAATCAACAATCTATCGACTGCCATACCATAACACTAACTCTATTCGGCGCGGGCGTACTCAGAGATGTCATAAATTTCTATGGGGGAACCTGACGGACCAGCAAATCTCTTAACTAATTTATTGCTGGTTATTTCTTCATGCCAATTTAGTATCTTCAAGCCCCTCTTCTCTCCCGGGTTCAAACTATCTATTGACGCGCCTCTCAAACGGTTGAACCTTCCATAGCCTGAAGGTGAAGTCACAAACAGAACGGTCTTATCGACGTCAATTTTCTTTCTAGGTTTGTCCCCTCGCCCCAATCCATTAAATATCGGTTTAATAGACGGCACCATAATTAATGCTCGTTGACTCTTGTAGAAATAACGACTCGATTGTTCAGCACTGACTCCTTCGCCAAAATCATAGAACAATTGCCATGCATCAGCATCACTCTCTATCTCGGCATAAAAAGACCGATCTATTGAAATTGGCATATCAATATCAAAAACTAAATAGGGGTCTTCGCCGGTAATTTCGATTTCTATAACATCATTAGAATTATCCAAGACCGTTAGGTTATGCACTCCAGATAAAATTGTTTGATGGCAAATTTTTGAATACTTCGAGCAGACCTTTGGTATTTTGGCAAAACTCACCTCTTTTGCAAAATCTAACCTGAGTTTCTTAAGCGTTAAAAACTTAGAACGGGGTAAAGATGAGCTCCCGTCATTTAGGTATAACTCATACAAATATTTTTCGAATATCGCAGATAAATATCGGTTACCCCCTTTATGATAGTTGTACATCCCCGACGCAGATCTGGAGAGTCCCAAGTAAGCCGGATCAAATACACTTGGATACACATTGGGGAAGTTTTTATCTATCAATATGGAGCTAACACCCAAATGATTTTTTTCTAACCATTGCTGCGCGATTAGTTTATTGGTTAGCGGGGAATTTCTATGGTGTTCAATATACGCCACATGCGTGCGTGCGTAGGTTTGAAGAGGAAAAACAATGAGAGAGATAAGCGTAACAGCCACCGCTGATCTATAAGCCAGCGTCGGAAACAATCGCTCTATGAAATCCAATGCCGCCAGCACACTAATAAACGCCAGCAATGACATTAAAAGGTACGTTGAAAGAAACCAATATTCCCGTAAAGTTGCTCCGACAAGATACGGAATTAGCGTAAAAACAACTAATAGAGCTGCGAACATAACTAGGCGGCGAAATCGCGTAAAATATCCTAAAAACACACCTATAACAGCCATAATACAAACTGACTGTCCAACGACATTGAAGTGAAACTCCAAAATTCGAGTAAGTTTAGGCTCTATTCCAACGTAATATATTCGATATGAATTTGAGGCTTCCCCAGTTTCGGAAAGCAATATCTGCTTAAAAAGAGAAAAGTAATCCATGTACGGCGAAAATAATTGAACAAACAATAGAAAAACCAATCCCGTAACGAAAGCCTGCGTAATCGTAACTTGCTTCTTAAGCGCCATTAAAATTATTAACAGACCAAGCGCTCCACTGATAGGCAACGCCGAGATTTTGCAGGCTACCGCTGCTGCGGTAAAAATCGCCGCCCATAGCAAGCTTTGGAAGGAGCTTGCGAATACTAAGAAATACAGAAGACAAATTGTAAACAGTGCTACTAACGCGTCTGTTCTTACATAGTTCGCATATTTCACCGCCCCTGGCGAAAAACATACCAACAAGACGAATACTGCTATTAGCAAAGGCGATACTCTAAGCTTCGATAATATTTTAGAAAAAATTAAGACAGAAACCACGATGGCCATAGCAATAAGCAAACGAGCCAACATAAAGAAATAACCTTTGCCTAAAAAGTATGCTCCGTACTCGGTGAAATCGCCAAACACACCGAGCAATAACAATAGACACCCGAGTAAAAAATACACAACAGCGAGCATGTACATTCCCAAATGCCCATAGTGATTCCAAACCGGATCTAGATCACCACCAAGGAACCCAACACCAAAAAATACCAGTTCTGCTTCATCAACTTTTGGGCCTTGATAAAACCAGACGCTCACCGTTTGCACTAGCACAATCGTTATTACCAGTAACGAGAGCAAATAATAACGCCAAGTCGCGATAAACTTTAAGCTGAGTAGTGAGATATATCGTGGCGAATTCATTTTCTGATGTACGTGTCTATAAAACAGTCTCGAGACGATGGAGTCATTTCTGCGACTTCCAACTGACTTTTAACTTCGCGGCTACTCTGTATCAATACTAAATTGAGTCTATTTTACAGCAAGTTGTGAAGTCTTGACTAAATATTGATCACCAACAACCGACATGAAATTAATATAGTCACTATGGTCATGATACTGCTTCTTAAATGAATCTGCCCAAGGAAGAAATATTTGATTATCACCCTTATGAAGAAAGAAATTTGCTTCACCAAAGTAGTCTTTCTCAAAAGAAATATGATTCTTCTCGCTATTAATGAAAATATCTCCCACAAACTCAGCAGCTTTGGAGCCAATAAGATTTAGTGTGTAATTTCCAGAGTTTTCAACGTAGACCTCGGCTTTAAAACCTTGCTTACCGTAATTCATTTCTGAAATGCGACCAACACCTCGATCTAAAGCTTCCCCAACTGTCGCCACCACTTCGTTTCCGTTGTCAAAACTTATTTCCCAATTGAGTTCTTTAGCTTGCTGTCTGATTGCTTCTGCCATATGCCCCCTTCCAGTAACCATATCTATTCCTGTAGCTCTTATGAAGGTGTTTTTAAGTATTTGGTCTGACATATTAATTGGCGCTAAGTTCTCAGTGCCGGCGAGTCCTATGTCTGCCAGTAACGTGTCACAGCCTTTGTGATATGTATCGTGCAACGGGTATTCTGGGAAGATCACACAAAACGTTCTCAAGCGATTTCGATATCTATTTTGCCAAAAAATATATCTATAATCAGGAAGAAACGCTCTTGACCTAGAGTAACTCATCACTAAGGAGTTAAAACGAGCACCTTTTGGATAACGATACTCGGCTGGGAGCAATATGTAATTTTCAGGATTTGTTTTTTCTTGGATATGATTAAGGTATTCACCTAGAGGACGTTCCGCCTTTACTACCTTACCATATCTAAAACGACCGTCCGTGACAATTTCATCAACTTGGTTAGTAATCATGAAACCGAAGACAAGAAAACCTAGGCAAACCACAAAGTAGTGACGATTATTCCAGGCACCGGTTAAAACTACTGCACTTATTATTGATAGAGGGAAAATCAGATTGATAGTAAATCGATACGGATGGTTGTTCCAATTAAATAGATGATTTTGAGAAAGAATAAGCGTTGCGACTAATAAGCAGGCCAACCAAATAGATTTGTTATCTAATTCAAATACTCTCCTTCTTATCAATAACATTACTCCATAAATAGCAAGCAAGATATGTGGCAGAAAAAAAACCAACACAACGCCCCAGCTAACCGTCCGTCCGATAGTTGAATCATAGCCACTAAACGAGCCTATATTACTCAAAATAATCAAACTATATGGGGTCACAACAATCGTCGCTACTGTGCCAACCAAAGCGTAAAAGCGCCACTTTCTGAGATTAAACATAAAGGAAATCATAATCGAGATAGCGCAAAACCCAACCACATCAAAGGCAGTAACATTTTCATCCGCAAAAATAATGGCTACGATGAATAGCGAACCGATTAACAATACAGAGCGATATGTACCGCCTCGAGAGAGACAGTAACGTAAAGACTGGGAATTCAGAAAAAGTGCGATCACCGCTAAAGCATTGATGAACGTTAAAGAATGAGTTTGAAACAATAAGCCAATGAATAGGCCTGCAATGACCTTAGAGGAAACTTTTTCATCATGGAACGCTAAATAGAGCGAGCCGAGTGTTGGCATAAACAGAACCCAACCCGCACTTTGACCGGTTGCAAGATGAAGAGACGAAATCGGCACATGGACAAGGTTTTTTATTTGTTCACTGTTTTTAAAAAATAGCTCAAGTAAGTTCGAATCAGCTGTATACGATATAAGCAGAGCAGAAACCAGCGCGACTGACGATTGCTCAAATATTTTATAAATATAGTAGTAGTTTAGAAGCAAAAAGAGAAAAACAATAAGTCCAGCGAAAATGACGCTGTGCACTACTGCCGAGGGCAAGCCAACAAATTCAGAAAGAATGTTTAGTAAATAGTCCGACGTAAAATTGTAGGCAACTGGAAATTCGCCAGACAAAGCATCAGTAAGAAAATATTCGAGTGAGTATTCTCTCCATTTTCCATACGTTACAAAAGATAAACCTTCCGAGTGGGTACTGAATATAGGCCAGTGAATGTTTTCAATATCCACTAAAGGGAAAACGAGTGAACCGTATAGCCCCAAAATAGAAAATGCTGCGATGACAGCTAAAACGTGTCGACTCTTAATCATTATTACTTACTTTTGAGTTCATGACTGTTTGGAATATTCAAAGTAATTCACACTATATCCATTACCAAATAGAAGCTAATAATTTAAAAGCGCGATTTACTTTTTATCTTAATTGCAGCCTTCGCCGCACTACTTCCTTGAAGGCGTAGGCAAATACTTCTTTATCTGGGTATCTAGATAACGCAATAGTAGATTAATTGAACACCTAATTCCAATACGCTAAATAGCGCCCCGTCCCAAGAAATCGACGAATAAGCATGCTAGCAACTATGTTTAAGCTGCACTAGATGTTTTATAATGACAAGCGTCAAAAATTTTTGTTAATCACGCACCATAGATGAGGCATCAAGATTCTGATTAAATCATCAATTGCGTTACTTTCAAGTTCGACTTTGAGACCTAGGACACATAGAGAAATGACCCAAGCTCCTCCCCCCCCAAATGTTGCTGAAGATGTACCCAGCTCCGATTATGGTAGCGAGTATGCTGAGCTACAATTATTGCGTAGCCAACATCCAATTAGAAGGCTAATTAAGGGTTTTTATTTAAGGAATCTATTGAAAGATGTTATCGGCCCCACCATCGACTTTGGTTGCGGTGCCGGTCAAATACTTGAGCGCCTTCCGAGGGGCTCTATAGGTTTAGAAGCCAATAGTCATTTGGTCTCTGCTTTAAAAACACGAGGGCTGGACGTTCGCTTGTATGAGCCCGAAGTTGATCAACTAACGTTTAATGATATACCTGTAGGCCACTTCGAAACCTTGGTTATGTCACATGTTCTTGAACACTTTGAAAATGCTGACCAGGGTCTAAAAAAAATTCTCGATTCGTGCAAACGCCTACAAATCAAGAGAGTTATCATCGTAGTACCAGGCAGGAAGGGCTATTCTTTTGATGACACCCACCAAACCTTTGTAGATAAAACCTATATCAAGCAATCTAATCTTACTGAGTATAATGGCTTCTCAGCAAGCACGTTTTCATACTTCCCATTTAATTTTGCCCGAATCGGTGATTACTTCACCTTTCATGAATTGAAAATAGTGTTTGATTCAGCGTAACTTAATCTACCTCATGAAAGGATTTATTCAAAATTTGGATGTGGCGCAAGCGATAAGATTCGTTATTGTTGGATTAGTCAATACAGGTTTCAGCTATCTAATTTATGCTGTTCTATTGTTCGCTGGCCTGAATTTTATGCTGGCTAATTTAGGCGCTGTAATTCTTGGAATTCTATTTAGCTTTCGCACGCAAGGCCGTTTCGTTTTTTACAACACTGAACGAAGTTTACTTGGCCGCTTTTTTGTGGCATGGATCATAGTGTATTGTGTAACCATATCGATTATTGGTTTCTTGGGACTCTACAAAATAGACCCTTATACAGCGGGAGCATTAGCACTTCCAGCCAGCGCAATTACTTCCTATTTCATACAAAAATATTTCGTGTTTCGTTAAGTGCTAACTCCTCATTCCACCAAATTTAATTGTTCTATAAGTGGCGCATAGCCTCAATACTCCTTCTTCTAAAGAACAACTCCTAAATTCGCCGCTCAACGATTTTCTCTGGAACACGATATCCTGATCATTTTCAGCACTTCCTCGGTACGAGATTTTCAAATTCCTTCGGCTGATCCGCTTAATAAGATTAGCCAGGATATCAATACTTGTCGAGCGACCGCTTGCCAAAATTTCGACACGGTGTTGATTTGTCCCTAGTTGAGCCACGATGTGCCCTCCAATATCCTGATTGCTTACGTAATCTCGTAAAGTACTAGCACTAGCGTAAATTAAGGCAGGTCTTTCAGTATAAGTACTTTCAATCAATGCGTTCATGATTCCATAGCGCGATCTCGAGCTCGAAACCCCATAAACGGAAGACACTCGGTAGATACGAGACACAGTAACATGTCGTTCAAGCATCTGTTCTTGTTTAAGTTTCCAATGGCCATAGGGACGTATTGGTGTGAGCTCATCACTCAAACAATTCGCCCCCCCAGAACCTTCGTATAGCCCTCCCGCACTGCTAACCAAGCTCACGGCCAGTTTTCTGTAGGTCTTCGATAGTGACTCAATGACCTCTTCAAAAACAGTATATTCAATTTCGAGTTCATGGTCTCTGGCGGAAAACCCACTTTTACCAGCACACCAAACTAACTCCAATTGACACTCATCAGGTTCAGCGATTGCCTTTATAACGTTTAGGATCGAGTGCGATTGATTCCAGTTCAGACTAACATCGTCTGGAAGACATACCTCTTGCGCGGACAAGCTAAGAGAAGCCGCTACCGCCTGACCAACTAAACCCAGTCCAACAACTATACAAACAGTATTGTCTAAATGACTTGGTCTATAAGCCGCGATGCTCATAATGACAATGCGTTAGCCTTTATCAGTTTTAAGAAGCCAACTTTCCAATTGCAGATCATTAGAACGATCAACGGTAAAGAAAGTTGGACGACCCAATTGGTTCATCAATATGACATTCGTATATTCCATAACCACACATACCAAGGCGACCACAACACCTCCGAATGCACAAATAATCGCGGCCAATGACGCCCATCCAGCCTGATTAATTAGTTCTGGATAAAAAAGCTTCACAAAAAGTACGTTACCCCCAAGCAATATAGCCATCATGATTGCAGCAAAACCGACACAAAGACCTATTGTCGCGATATTTAACTCTGAACTCACCATTAATCTACGCGAGTGACGAATTAGACTAAGCAAGCCATAACCGCTTTTTTTATGACTAACAAACCGCTCATCACGCATTTCAACATCCAACGAATCTACTGATTGCGTATACCATGATAGAGCGATATCTAAATAGGTTTGGCTACTGGATGAGCTGGCGGCTGCTCGCGCAATAGACCCACGAATAAGTCTAAAGCTATTAAACATCTTTATTTGTTCGACCCGGGTAAGTTTTGCCAATAATCGCTTTACAAATCTTGACGCGCTGTCTCTCCAAGTATTTCCATGAACCGCGTTCAAGGGTTTTGCATAAACAACATCAAGTTTTTGATTGACGGCTTTCGATAACAGTTCTTGAATCACTTCGGGCCGATGCTGCAAATCTTCATCGAGACTTACTATCCAATCGGACATGGAGTGACAAATACCCGCAACCGTTGCAGAGTGTTGGCCAAAATTACGGGAAAGTGTCACAACTCTTACCCAATCCTCTCGCTCAGCAATTTCCTCTAAAATACGTGATGAATCATCTATTGATCCATCATCGACAAATATTGATTCTACAAGATGTATAGGGGCACCTTGATCCAGCCAATGCTCCCGTATCGACTTCAGTCGTGCTACCAAATCTTCTAGGTACTTTTCTCCGCTATAGACTGGTGTTACGGTGCTAAGCGTTATTATTTTATCGGTCATTTAACTACCCTTTGGCTATCCCGGTGAAGCTTTTTGAGGCACGTAACCATAGATACAGAGTTCTGCGCATGAGACTAACTATATAAGAATTTATCTTCCCAAGTAATTTACTAACAGCATTGATTTTGTAACGCGGGTCTGCAGAATATTTTTCCACCATTCCAAAGTAATCTGAATGCTGTTTCTTTCCAATTTTTGTGCTCCATGCATTCTCGCTAATACGAAACTTGGATGTGATCTTACCTGTGGAATGAGCATCTCCATGTAACAACACTCTAAACCAGTAATCCAGATCAATCACATAAGGGTAGTCTGCGTTGTAAGGACCAACTTTATCAATGAGCTCTGACCTTATTAAGCCACAGCCAGGCTCGCCTATAATGTTGGCTCCGGAACGAATACATTTTTGAATCAACTCATCTGCCTTAAGCGTCAAAGCTCGTTTACCTAGAGGAATTCTGGTGACAATACTCTTTCCATCAGCATTAATAACAGCCTTGCCTCCAAACACCAGTGCTATTTTCTTTTCTATATCAGCCTCGAACACACTGACTTGGGTCTCAATACAATCAGGCATTAGAATGTCGTCGTGTGGTAACAACTTATAGTAGTCACCGTTGGCCAGTTCTAAGCATCTATTCCAATTCCCTTCGGGGCCTAAATTCACTTCGTTTCTGAAATAATGGATTCTATCGTCTTTGAACTTCGCAACAACCTCGGCAGTAGAATCAGGAGAACAATCGTCAACGATAATTACCTCTAGGGACCGGTAGTTTTGATCTAATACTGACTGAATTGCGTCAGCAAGATACTGCTCACCGGCATACGTTGGAATACAAATGGATACTAAAGCTGAGGACATAAACTAAATAAATAATTAGACAGAGAGAATGAGCGAATCTATCGATTTTAATAACATGATGATGCAAGATATAAACAGTCTGAAGCGGTTGCAATTTACCACTATTTTTTATCTTTTCAGTCCTTAAAGTCCGAAATATTATATATCTCTATTACCGGACCAGGGTAACTATTAAAAACCTTAACTTTTTTTGATTGAATGACTCTATCATGCCATTTCAAAATAGCTAAACGTGCATTTTGATATTTGTCATTGGGGTCTATCACTTTTGAGCGCAAATGTTCGAAACGTTTATAAGGCACCTTAGAAGTAACAAATAAAACAGTATCGCTATTTCGAACTTTGTCGTTCCACTTCTCACCAGGTCCCCATTTGTGTGCTGAAGGCTTATGAGCCCATAGTATTATGGGTACCAACTGATTACCAGATAACATTTTTGTTTCGGGTTTCTCAGTATATCCGCTACCAAAATCGTACCTTAACTCCCATTTCTTGGAATCAGTATCGATATCAACCGTGTAAGACCCATCAACCGGAACGATACCGGTCACACTGTATACAATATAGGGGTCGCTTCCAGTTACCTCTATCAATTTCTGTTGATCGTCTCCAGATACGACCACAATATCGTTTAATGCGTGAATTTTTGAGGAATAACAGCGGTCAGTGTATTTCGAGCATACTTTCGGAAACACCACTCTACTCACTTCCGCTTCAAAGTCGAGTCTTAGCCCGACTATATGAGTCAACATGTTTTGAATATTGTCATTTTTCTTAACATATTCTGTGTAAAGGTAATTTTCAAAAACGGTCGACAAAAATTGATTTCCTGCTCGATCATAGATAAAAAGCAGCGACATATACCTAGCGACATTGAGATGCGCTGGATCATATACTTTGGGATATACCCAAGAATAATTTTTATCGATCAAGATCGGATTGACACCAAGGTGTTTTTCTTCAAGCCACTCGCGGGCTGCGTCTCGATTCGTTAAGCGGTTTTCAGCTTGATGATCTACCAGAGAGATATAAGATCCAACTGCTGCATAAATAGGGCCCGATACGAATATTAACGATACAAAAGCACAGCAAATAGCATAAGCAGGATCTCCAAAATATTTTCTAGCCAGTTCAAAAAAATATAGCACCGATATAATCGCTAAGAAGGTAATTAATGCGTAGGTAGGTATAAACCAATAGTCTCGAAGGGTAGAACCAAATAAATAGGGCAATACGCTTAAAAAGACAAGCAGCCAGCTGAATGACACTACTTTTCTGTACTTACTAAATACTGTGAAAATTGAAAATAATGAAAGAATACAAATCCAACTGCCTAAGGATTGAACATGAAAATCAAGAATTCGATCGGCTTTCACTAATAGACCTGTATGATAGGTTCGCGAAACATCTT
Source organism: Arenicella sp. (assembly GCA_965230315.1). Lineage (GTDB taxonomy): Bacteria > Pseudomonadota > Gammaproteobacteria > Arenicellales > Arenicellaceae > Arenicella. The sequence continues at coordinate 19,921 of CBDDKT010000002.1, read as the reverse complement.
TCACCCCACCACCTTCACTAAAAAGAAGATTACGAATTAGCTCTACATAGTCCATATACGGCGCAAACCCTTGTATCAGCATTAGGCAGACAATTGGGATTGACAGCGCGCTTAACCATCCAATTTTTTTTCTATAGACCAAGCAACACAAAACTATCGCCAGCACACCTCCCAATGTCACTGCAGAAATCTTGCAAGCCACTGCCGCAGCCGTAAAAATAGCAAGGTAGAGACAATCTAAGAAACCCTGTGCCCGAACAGCAATAAAGAGAATGCAAACAGTGAACAGCGTTACTAATGTATCGGTACGAATGTAGTTGGCATACTTAATAACGATCGGAGATACCGATACGCAAAGAACTAGAATCAAAATTACCCAACGATTACATCTGAGGTTGTCTAGCATTAGTGCACACAATGCGATAGCAATCATCATGCATAAGGCCATGAAAAATCTTGCAATAACAAAAAAATGACCTGAAAACGTAAAATCTACCGCATAGTCTGTTAAAGATTCGTATTCGCCTAAAACCATCGCTGCACTGCCGATTAGGTAATATAGTAAACCCAAAAAGTACATGCCTAGATGCCCATAATGATTCCATATAGGGTCAAGATCGCCTCCAAGAAAACCCACCCCAAACAATACGAGTTCAGCTTCGTCTACATTTGGTCCAGAATAAAACCACAGCGTGGTGACTTGAAACAGTGGAAAAAAGAAAATACTCAGCAACAAAATTTTCCGAAAAAAAGTAGACGTACTTATATCGAAATTTAGATCTTTAAAGCCAGAGAAATTAAAAGATGAGCTCATTAAATTATTTGCGCAACGACCTAGGATTAGCCTTGCTTTTATGCGTTAAGGTTATTGATCTCTTGAGGTGAATAGGCATGAGCGCGCTTTACCATTCGTAATATACATAAAAAATAACCGCTAATTAGGGTTCAGCTATTCTAAATGAGGCAAGCTTACGAAAATTCAGCGCGATGAAAAAACACAACTCTGAATTTATCTTGTATCTAAGCATACTAAGATAATACCGAATGTTTTCAAAGAAAAAGAGGCAATATTTTTATACCTTACTTTATATTTCGCTCAGCCTGACGATTTGAAAAAACTTCTCCATAAATACCTTGGTAAAGTAACCCTGCCACCCAAGAAACATTCATTAATATCGCTACTGGACATACGAATAGCTGCATAACTATTGGCAAATTACGAAATCTCTTTTTTTGCCGAAATGCTAATGTTATTCCAATAGAAAAAATCGCAATTATAACCAACACTAATAGCGGGGATAGAAATAAGCCTACACAAAATACAGCGACCGCTAGTATGGGAAGTATTTGCCTAAGCCGAAGTATATGGGGGTGTCGACGAAGTGTTCTAAAACGCCCCCTTCCATATCTAAAGTATTGTTGAATAAATGACATCAAAGTGGGCCGCACAACTAGGCTAGCCTTAATGCTTGGATCCGAAAATACCTTAAATCCATTGGCGATCATTCTGGCATTCAGCTCGGCGTCTTGATTATGAACCCAATTCACATCAAACATACCGACCTCTTCCAGAGTTGATTTATACCAACATCCACACCAAACCGTGTCAACCAATCTCCCCCGATTTGATTTCCGGTAACCAACTCCACCATTACCTAATCTTGAATTAAGAATAAAGGCAAGCAACTGACTAAATTGGGTATCACCACTTATCGAGGTCACGGTTCCGCCAACATTATCTCCGGCACCTGATTGCAAGAGTTCCACAGATCTAGAAATATAATTTTTCTCATAGACAGCATGAGCATCTGCACGAAGAATAATGTCGTATGTTGCAGTTTGAATTCCTATATTCAATGCGAATGGTGTTGTTTTCATTTGATTGTGCATCAAACGAATGTTTAAACCTTTCTGAATTAGCCGATCTATTAGCTCTAAAGTCCCGTCCTCGCTTCCTCCGTCAACCAAGATAAATTCTAATTTTTGAAGCGGGTAACCGCTCATCACCAAAGACTCTATCGCGCGATCAAGAAACCCCACTTCGTTCAAAATTGGCATTACTATTGAGACGTGAGGTATATTGCTATTCTCCACTAAAACCAATACCTAATGTTTCGTTAAAGCGAAGATAACCTTCTTCTACATCGCCAAAAAACAACAACTTACCGTCGTCAATAATCATCACTTTATTACACAATTTTCTAATCATTCTTCTATTATGACTGGCTAATATGAAAATCTCAGCTGAGGAAATCAAACGATTAAACATACTATCTTTCTGATCAGTGAAACGACTATCAGTAGTACCAATCCATTCGTCCATAATTAGAATCTCAGGGGTAACTTCTCCAATAAGTGATATTAAAAAGCGAGTTTTCATTCCAGTAGAAAGAGTGGATACCGGTGAAAATAAAAAGCGCTCGATGTCTGCAAATTCTCTAACAACTTGAACATAACTCTCAAGCTCTTGACCTTTTAAACCTTTCAATAGACCTGCTAATCGTATATTTTGCATACATGTAGCCTGACTAACAATATCAGCCGATAGATCTAATAACGGAAAGGTTTGACCAGAAGTGGCCAGGCTACCTGAGCTCGGTCTCAAAACACCCGAAAGCATCTTTAATAAGGTCGACTTGCCAGCCCCATTTTTACCGATCAAACCAACTCTATCTCCAGAGTCAATTCGAAAATTCATCTGATCGACCGCTCGAAATGTGCGTTGATTGTTTGTATTGTTTTGTTTGCCAACAAAATCAAAAAAGCTCGGTTTGCCCAAATGAAAATCGAGACAAATATCTTGCGCGACAATTCTAACATCACTCATAAGGTCAACGCTCTCTGCTGAATTCTAACTTCCATGTTGTTGTACATCACAAAACCCAGCATTAATAAACCAACAGTGACTCCAGCCGCTTGAATAACATATTGCAGCTCCAGCACATCTCCAGATATACCAGCGCGCATTATATGTAAGTATCCATAAAATGGATTCAGTACCAACAAATATTCATAGCCCTCTAAGCGTTCGGCTTTCCAAATGATCGGAGTTACCAAAAATCCAAGCCTCATCGCTGCCGCTACGATTTGCCTAATATCGCCTAAGAAAAATGCGCTAAGACCGATACTAATCGAGAACGCAAAAGATGTTATAAACATCAAAATGATTCCCAAAAGTACTAGGGTTAAATCTCCGAATGAAGGAACATGGCCTGAAATAAATACGAATAAGAACAGTAACGGCAAAGACAGTAAAAATGGCGTAAAAGAGATTATTATCTCTTCAAATATGTAGACAAAAATAGGAAGTTTTCGATTAGTAATGCTTTTCGCGTTTTTCACCAATGTTGCGCAGAGATTTGAAACGGCGCTCGAGATCGCACCCCAAACAACTAAACCACAATATAAATAAACAAAGTATTCTATGAAAGTACCTTGAATACCCAACACCTTTATCCACACGGCGGCTAAGACTATAGCAACTATCAGGGTACTCAATGGTTCCCACAAGAGGCCAAGTTTTGAGCCTGAATTTCGCAACGAAATTTTCAGCATCGCGCTGTAAACTGTGTATCGCCAAAGTTTCGCAGACTTTGAAATAGTGGAAAGAATCAATTTGGAGTCCTATAGCCCATTAAGATTAGGCGAGTTTGCTTAAGAAGCGACCAATTCGCTTATATACAACAGGTATTTTACATCTTGGCAAAGCTCAATACATCATTTATTGAGCCATGATGATGCAGTTTAAAACTAACTCTATCTTAAAATAATTTTTTCTAGACAGGCAATTTGAATGCTGGCAACTTGATCACAACTGCGATTGTTCCACAAGTGATGCTGGTTTTTACTTGCTACCAAGTCAGAACCACCATTACGCTTTATTTCGATCAAACTCTCCAGCGCAGCAAACCATTCACTTTTTTCTCCGCATAGTGTCGCCAGCGGAGAGTTAGAATAACTAACCGAACTGGAAGCCAGAACAGGCAGTCCCAAAGCTGTGTATTCTAGAACTTTTAAATCAGATTTTAAGTCATTAAATTGTGACTTGACTAATGGTGCTACCCCTACATCATACTGACCCGATTGCCGAGACATCCACCTGGCAAACCTTGGGTACTCAGTATCTAGCTCATCTGGGTTCCTTATTTTTAACCATGGTCGTAGAGGCAATTCTGGTGAAATGCCAATTACTGTTAAATCAAAACTATTGGGTTTAATGGTTTGAAATTCGTCTAGTAATTTTACTAGGAAATGCAGATCTTGCTCGTGAGTTCTAGACCCCATATAGAGGATTTTTAGGCTCGAAGACCTCTGCGATTCACTGCTTAGGCACACGTCGTCCCGCCATAAGCGCTTATCAACTGAATTTTCGATTGTAACCGCATTACTGAAGCCGTGATTGAGCATCGACATACGTAAGGCATTGGTAGCACACCATATTTGGGCGGCAGCGTTTTGCAGATGACTCAGCGCCACATTTGCAACACTGTATTTATCGTATTCAGGATGGTTTTCATCAATCAAATGAAACCCATCATCAATATCGACAACTAACGGAATATTGTTCTTCGCTAATTCATCAGTAAGTGAGGTCGCTTGCGCTAAAGTGGCTACCGCAATTCGTGAAACGATGACAATATCGAAATCGCTTGTACACGAAGCGTGAAACTCTTCAACACTCGAAAAAGGGGTCATCACTAATTTTTTAGACGCGTTAGCTGAGGTCAGTGGCTGAACCAAGCGAATATAGGCAGAAGACGACCATTTTCCCTTCTTCGTAATTTGCGGAAATAATGCGACATTAATCACCGTGTCTTTCGGCTTGGCCTCGAATGTCGAATCAATTGGAAGATTTGCGATGTGATTTCGGACACTGCTTAACATTGCGCTTGCGCGAGCGTCAAACCCATGTTCTCGAGCTATATTATCTGCCCGGTGATCAAGTTGGGGAATATTGAGTAATTCGACAAGATTATTACTATTTGAATACCTCTTTACATCAGTCCCAAACAATCTTGATGCTTCGGTTGACTCTGTTAGATACACCCGCGCGCCACTGGCAATAGCGTCGAATACATAGGCCGGTATATAGCCATAATCATCAAGTTCGCCAAATATGACTGCTGAGCTTTGTGCATACATCAGTCTCTGCTGCACAGGAGTTAGTTCGTCAAACCTGCCCACAATGCTTGCGTCGGTGAAATAGTCCAACCCAAAGAACGAAACGTTAAGTGTGGCGGTAGTTAGAGATTCTACACAACTGATATCTTTCTGACGTCCCACAAATAGTATCTCGGCATTTTTGTTACCTTGTCCCGACCTCTCAGTTTCGTTTGTGGTATAGAAATAGGCTCGATCGGTCGCATTAGGGAGGTAGTAAACTCGGCGTTTTAATGCCAGCTCAAGCATTTTTCGATAAGAGTCCGATGCAATATAAATCAGGTCAAATTCTGAAATCTCTGATATATCAGCATCGCATGCGGAGTCGATACTCCACAGTAAGTTCACCGCACCGTTAACCGGCAAGTGATAGTCACTCCCACGAATAGATATCGCCACATCAACGCGATCTACCTCAAGAGCCTGTCCGAAAAAGCACAATGATACGTTCTGCCCCAATCGTTCAAACGCATGCTTTAAACTCATTCCCGCGTAAAAATCGTTGCTTGGCTTATGCTTATTTTCTCCAGATACAAAGATAACAATGTTAAGCGCTATATTGTTAAGCCGTTCAACTACGGTAGGTTTGTCCACGCCTACATCTTTTGTTTGATGAATTTCCCGTACAATTTGCCTATATATCATCGGCTCCTTGGCACTAATCTGATCTTCTGACGAATTGATGAAGTATCGTACACCGACAAACGGAAGGTACTTAACAGAGGCCGCTTTAGTAACGCCTAGAATATAATCCCAATCGTTATAACGTTTAATACTTGGGTTAAACAGTTTTGGATCACCGTCTCCTCTTTTATGGCTAAAGCAATTTAAGTCTACATAGTTTCCTTCGAGACATGCATCAAAATTGAAATCGTCTCCACGAAAACCAACAGTTTTACCTTGAGTATGCAGTTCCATCCCTGTGTAGAGAACTGAAACGTCATACTTACTATAGGCCGCAACTATTAATGACAAATAATCTGGGTACCAATCATTATCGGAATCCAGAAAAGAAATGATATCGCCATTAGATGCTTCTAGAGCCGTATTTCGCGCTGTACCAACGCCACTTTTTTCAATTTGAATGAATTGGATTCTTGAGTCATCTAAGAATGGTCCTATTAACGAATCAGTAGAATCTGTAGAACCGTCATCTACAACGATTAGCTCCCAACGTTTATGTGTCTGTGCAAGCACCGATTCAATGGCTGGTATTATTGTGTGAGCCCTGTTGTGAGTCGGCATTACGATGCTAACCAACGTTTCAGAAATGCTCACATTTTTGGAAGCGTAGGTTGTCAGTTCAGTTTTAATTGCAGACTCAGCTTGCCGATCAAATTTTTCGTAACGGCGACGCACCTTTAACTTAGAGCTTTTCTTATCCTCATCGATATCAGATTTCATTGCGTGAGAATCAATTCCTATCGCTCTCGTGAAATCTATAAACTCCGATTCGATTTGTTCAACCTCGTTAATGAATCCGGGCTTAGCTCTTTTCAACTTAATACATGAGAGTGCGGAGACGACCGTGCGTCCAATTTTCCAGGTCAGCGAATCGTCGACGTTTCGTAAAATGCCGATCAGCCGAAACACGATTCGCCCAAGCCTTTTTAGTTCGCGAAGTTGAGCTGTTAATTGTTTTTTTTGAGCATTAAGAAGCGCTATCTCGGCATCTTTACTGTCGGTAGCCAAAGAATTCTTTTTATTTGAGTGTGGATTCACGTTATCCAACCCGCTAGTCTTGCGTTTACTAGCTGATCAATCTCGAGCATGATCTCTTTCGCCCTTGCATCGAATGTATGGTGCTTTAAGATATAGCGACTATCACTTTCTACACGGGGCAATGTCATAGCAGTCTCTACCGCTTTAGAAAAATCTTCCTGGCTTCCTCGATACGTCACGACACTATCACCAAACACCTCCTGCATTCCGTCGATATGGTCACTCACAGCAATACCGCCGCTAGCAACGACATCAAAGAGTCGGTTAGAAATAAAACCAGATTCTCGCATACTATCCCAATGGTCGTTCAAAACAACTCGAGCACCTCGATAATACTTTCGAAGTTCTTTATTCGGCACATTTTCGCCTTTGATATAGGCATCTGGAACCAATTCACCCCACAAACCACCATAAATACTAAGCGGTAAATCTGTGTTAACCGAATGTTTTACTACATCACGATAAATACGTCGAGAATTGCCCACAAACAACACCTCATGTTCAGGGTGCTCGCCGTTGGTTTCTAAGAAAAACCGTCTCGAATCAGTGCACTGTAACAGCGGCTTAATATTTGCATCTGGAATACGATCTTGTAACGAGTCGGCGTAAAGCTTCGAAGCCACAAAAACCAAATCGTAATTTAGATATTCATGATCAGAGATTTTATCGGGATGGCTTATATTCCACATGATATTAATCTGATCCTTTCTCGGCTTATATTCTGACAAACCTCTCAATACGATAACAATGTCATCACTTGCTGACTCAGCGCACTCCCAGCTGTCTAACAGATCTAATCTCACAAATTGCCCGAGCGACTTCAAGGAGGACATGAGGCTATCTGCAAAATGATAGTCGCCCCATTTATGTTTCTCCTGGTCGTTTGGCGCTGGAACTTTGATTGCTATTCTATATGTATTTTTAAGCCGTTTAGCGACAGTGGTTCTAAACTGAGCAGCGCGAATAGCATATGTGTGGTTTTCAACGACTTGTTTTTGCAGTTTGTTACATAACGCTAAACGTTGGGTCTCGTCCGATAAATATCGTTCCAGCAACTCGGCTAATTCTTCGTTGGTAGAATAACGTGGTAGATCAAGGTCTGCGTTAGAGTTAGAATTAGTGATTACTAAACAACCAGCGGCTAACGCATCGTATACCCGGCTATTCGTAGATTGCCATTGCTTAGTCGAAGAAGCAGCGTCATCCAGAACAATTTTGGTGTTTGAATAAACGGTTGGTACGTCCTCATAATTGATAGGTCCCTGGTAATATTCTTCGAAGCCAACGACATCATTCCAGCCATACCCATAAATTTTTGTAAGGTATTTTCGAAGCAATGGAAATACTTGTTCTATCTCTCTAGGCACATTCCAACGACTACCTACAAACGCAATATCTGTCGATCTGGGGCTATCATAAGGAGCTAAGAAACGATCACTATTGGTCGCGATCCCTAAAAACTCACTTCGAATATTTTTCTGAGTTTCGATGTGATCTTGAGCCACGACTGACGACGATAAATAAATGTCATAGTGGTCAAAATATGGCCAGCTGAGCCATCGGTCAAACCAGTTACGCATCCAGGCGATGACCACCGTATTTGATGTTCGGTTCTTTAGCTTGGAAATATCAAACCGATCTATCATGACTATCAATACTTCTATATCATCGCAATCCACATTGGAAACTGCGCCCTTTCCTCGTTGCGGAAAAAACTTAACATCACACTCAATTTCAGACTGAAGAGCTATCGAAAGTTCTAACGCGGTAAAGTAGTCCCCTGCAGAAGCACCATCAAATGCCTCAGTGACAACAAACCCAATCGTCGTTCTCTTTAGGTTGTACGAATTAAAGTCATCAAATAAGGCGCGCCTGTTTATCAATCTTAATTGAAAGTTATGCCGGTGAATAAAATGTTTCTGGTTAGCCAATCGTCTTTGTCTAACTTCCAAACGACTATCTCTTTTTTGAGATTTGTTTTCAGAATGCGTCGCTTTAGCTCCTTTTAACAAAACAGACCTTTTCCCTAACAAAATCATCATTCTCAAACATAGGTCAACATCTTCATAGCCATAATTATAGACTTCGTCATACCTATTTATGCTTAGTAAATCCTGTTTGCGGCATAGCGCCATTGCAGCGGTAACCGCAGGAAAAGACCAAGCCGTAATTTCATCGGTCTGGTCTTGTAATTCACGTGCGATATTTGTTGGCCTAAAAAATGATCGGTCGCGATCCCACAGAAACGAAATACCCAAATGCTGTGGTTTGCTCAATTCTTCGTCATGGTAGAGTTCCCACCCGACAACACCTACTTCCTCATAACTATGCAAAATCTTCATCGCGGTCAAAAGCTGAGATTCTTGGCGCAGAATTACATCATTGTTTAAGAACAACACAAAATCGTGTTTTGCCTGAGCCAATGCCTCGTTGTTTGACTTACTGAAGGTATCATTGAAGTCCTTCTTTATAAATGTAACACCAACGTTTGAAGGGAAATCAAAGTCATTTAATAGACTAACCGAGCAATCTATAGAATTGTGATCAACAAAAATAAGCTGTATCGGCAAACCTGGTAAAGTGGCAAATCCATTTAAGTATTCCTTTATGAATTTCTGACTATTTAAATTGAGAGTAATAATCGTCAGTCCTGCTAAATCAGGCAGCTTTTCCAAGTTATTGGTAGCTAAGCCTGTCTCGCGTCCATCAACACTCCGACTATTGTAGAATGAGCTCGATACGAGCCTTGCGCCGATCAAACCAATCGCACGTAGAAAATCTCGTATTAATAATTTGCTATTTTCCCATTTACCAAAACTGGTTTTCTTAAAGTCTACATAGAATCGCTTAAACTTTCCGAATAGAGCATTTCCCAAGAAGAAGGAAAGGCATTTATAAATTAATAGCTTGAAATTCATTTATTTGATAAGCGGCTGTGCGTAAGTAATGATGGCTATGTAAAAGCAAGAATTTCACTAATAGCGAGTTTAGGACATTATCGTTACTCTAGAGAGCTATAACTGTAAGTGGTGTACAGAGTAGTTTGCTAAAAACGGTGTATGGATTTGATTTGAGTTTAAGGCAACCTAAACGGCTACAGACATACGCCGCGATCAAGAATAAAATTATTTCCATTGATAATCTAGCCCAGTTTTCAGATCCTCTCTATGATTTGATTCACAATGGTACTCATCAATCAATTCAATCTACGATCAAGAGTAAGCCAACTTGTTTGCTAGATCTTTACTAGGTTTCTGTTCTCCTCCAGATCATACGGCGGTGATTCGCAATATCTTTTTGTCCGAACGCAAAATATGGATAAATATTGGTTTAAGAATCAGTCTCTATAATAACGAATCAGTTTGATCGGGAAATTTAACATTAGGTGGGTCTAAGAATACGAGGCTTGGCAACAGTGTAACTGAGTAAATAAAAAACGCGACGTATCGTACAATTCTCCAAAGTCGGTTCAATCTAAAGTTAAGTATGGCTTGAACAATACCTAATAAACCGATGCTAATCTCAATGCCTGCTAAGTCTTGTTTCAATGCCTTCTTTGTTATTCAAATCATTATTTTCCAAGATGAAATCGATCAAGTTAAGCAACCAATCAAATCAAACTGTGGCCGCTTGAAATAAATGTCTCATACTTCATATTTTGCTTTGCTCTTCGAAACCCGTGAAATTACTTGATACAGCTATGTATTTGCAACGACAATACTTTGTCCAGTTCTATCAAATGCTCTATGGAGAAAGACTATATTTTTATACCCTGCTTCTGCCACCATTGCTAGAAAAAATTCCTTCTCATAACGAACTCGATGCAATGCACCAACAGACCTTCGACCAAGATAGTCAGAGGGGTTCTCCTCAACATTAGGTACATTTTCATCTATATGTGCAGTCATATAGATTGTCCCTCCATTATGCAATTTACGCTTAATTTCCTTGAGATAGAAACAGACGTCATTGGTCAACATATGTGAGAAAACAGAATTCAAGAAAGCCAACTCAAATTTACCAATACTATCGGGCAATTTCTGCAAACTGTGGGCATTTGGGTTGTACCTTTCGTTTTTCGCTGGTAGATGAAGAAACTCTATATTTTTGTGTTTTGAACTAATCCATTTTTTACACCACGCAACAGACTCTTCTTGAGTATCGATGCCTAAATACGTCAAAAAAGGACTTTTCGCCATCAGCAAACCATTTGCTAACCTCCCCTGCCCAGAACCAAAGTCCAAAATTCTGGTTTTAGGGGTAACACTAACATAAGTAGTGAGTGTTTCAACGAGCTCTATTGCCGACTCAGCATAACTTTGATCATTATTAAGGGCCTCATTTGAACGTTTGTTAGGAAAATAGTAGCCTTCATACTCTATTGCATCAGCGACCTCACTTGACCCCTTGCCGCCCCCAAATAGCTTCCTTAAATCGAACATCATAATTAGCACTAAATTCAATCAATTATTGTGTGAACACAGAAGTATAGTGTAGTCAAATTGTGATGTATACTTGATCCGCTCTATCCTTGAAGCCAGATACTAAATGTTGAAAAACCGCAGAAATTTCCTAAAGTCGACTATAGTTACCGCGGCCGCGACGTCTAGTACTTCATGCACAAAACTATCAAATGAAGAATCCGATAGTAGACCCAATATTATATTGTTTCTGACAGATGATCAGAGATATGACACTCTTGGATGTACAGGGCATCCAATAGTTAAATCACCTAACATTGACCAGCTTGCAGAAAAGGGTTGTAACTTTCAAAATGCTTTTGTAACGACGCCTATTTGTGCAGCCAGCAGAGCATCTATATTCACCGGCCAACTGGAACGCACACATAAGTACACATTCAAAACAAAGCCTCTTGAAGCTCGCTTTGTAGAACAGTCATATCCATATATCTTGAAAAAGAATGGCTATACCACTGCACTCGTTGGAAAACTTGGTGTTCGTTCTCAGAACGATTCACTAAGGAAAGCATTCGACTTTTTCGCACCAGTTAGTCGGTCACCTTACTACAAGATAGACTCCGAGGGAAAATCAGTTCATGAAACAGATTTAGTGTCTAAAATGGCAAAAGAGTTTATTAGCGCCTCAAATACTGATAATAAACCGTTTATGTTGAGCGTTTCGTTTAATGCACCTCACGCGGCTAAATCATCGAAAGTCGATAATCCTTTCCCGCCTCCACCAATAAGTTCCAAGATGTACGAAAGCATAGATATTCCGAGCCCCAGAGTTAAGGGCGACGATTTTTTACCTAAACTCCCAGCTTTTATGAAAAGCTCTTTAAATAGAAAAAGGTTTTTCTGGCGATGGAGTGACGATGCTTCATACCAAAAAAACATGAGAAATTATTTCCGAATGATCTCCGGAATCGACAGCGCGGTCGGAGATGTAATAAGACATATCAAGAGTTTGAATATCTCAGATAATACAATAGTCATATTCTCGTCTGACAATGGTTTCTTCTTAGCGGAAAAAGGGTTTGCTGGAAAGTGGTCTCACTACGAACAATCTATTAGAGTACCACTCATTATTTATGATCCCAGAAATAAATCGAATGAGAAGAATTCTAGCCCTCACGAATTCGCTTTGAACGTAGATATTTGCCCTACCATCCTAGACTTTGCAGAAATAAAAGATTGGGATAAGTCTTATGGACAAAGCCTACGTCCATTATTAAGCAAGCCTATGCACAATTTACCAAGAGATGAATTTCTTATTGAGCACTTAATGAAGAATAGTGACAATCCAAGATGGGAGGGCTTACGTTCTAATATGTTCTCATATGCAAGATACTTAGACCAAACTCCTGTATATGAATTCTTACATGACCTAAATAGCGACATAGATCAAACTTTAAACCTAGCACTTGATGAGAGATATAAAAAAACTCTCGAGAGAATGAGGAATAGATGTGATGAGTTAATACGAGAAGCCTCTCAAAAATATACTTAAAACGAACAATAGCCGGAAGGTGAGATTTAATACTTACTTTGTAATTAGTCTGACTCCTGACTATTTTTGCGAGTAAATTATTTGTGCTAATGATCAATATGCAACTCCAAGATTCTGATTGTAAATTATCCGTTTGTATTTAACGAATATCGACAAGCAAGATCACTATACGATTAAAAAATGAGTACGCAAATGCATGGTTGTTTTGGCGTACTTTAGCTGAACAGTTTATTCTGCGGTCCGTACCAAAAAATTCCTAACGAGAACTCAGACCTATACTTTGATTAGCTTAAAAGAGACCCAGTTCACCAATCGAAAATGCAAGGGTTTGGGCAAGCGTCGCGAATATACCGGTGCATCTCTCGATATTAAAAGCATACTAAATGCTTTTCACCCTTATCCATATTTAAACTTTCAGGTGAATTTGATAATAACTAAAAACCTAATACCCTAACTTTGTTTACACTGACCGGACAACGCAAGATACCTGATGGTGGAAGCCAGATGTAAAAGCCGATCTTAATTTATTAAAGCTTCTTCGCTTGTATCGACGGACTAATAATCTGCTTTATCTGAACTAAAATTGGAAGACACAGTATAAAGCGGAATCTAGAACTATAAGACAATCGTGCAAGAGGTCAATAACGCCCATTTTCAACAAGCAGGAGGTGTTTAATACTGTTAAAACGTCATACCATGAATATCTACTTTCACTAACATGCATTTAAAGAGAATACAAAACCTTCGATAATTCTAGACTGCGTCTTCCTTGGGGGCATCGACCCACAATAATAATCCTGACTAGGAATATACTTAGTTGGGCCAACATTTAACCTACAAATTCACCAAACTTTACTATGCAAATTTCTACGGTCCACAATTTCGCATTTTTATGCTCTCCGAAATGCGCTTCGACATCTATTGAAAGTGCAATAAAACCTTTATGTCACATAAATATGTCTCAGAGAGGAGAGGTCAAGCATATTAATGCTGAAATGTATAATAAGCATTTAGTGCCGCTCTTTGATGCAATAATCCCGGAAAATAAAATTAGTTCTTTTTGCACTATTCGTGAACCGTTTGATTGGATTGAGAGTTGGTATAAATTCCGAACAAGAGACAAAATCAAAGATCCCACAAATCCCTATCATAAAAACTACACCGGAAAGGTATCTTACAATGAATTTATTGAAGCATTTATTGCTCCAGGACAAAGACCTCCTTATGCAGATCTGCCGAGCCAATTCGATTTTATTTCAACCTCAGAGAAAAAAATAGGTATCGACTACCTTTTCCCAGTTGATAGACTTGATTTAGTCGCTGAATTCATTGCAAAAAAAAGCGGAAAGCAAATAATAATTCCAGTTAAAAATATGTCTCCTTCAGCAGATACGCCCTTGGATCCGATATTACGAAGGAAGTTAGCCGAACACCTTAAGGACGATATTGCACTGTATAACGTGGTGAATCGAGTAGGAATTTTTCAAACATGTATACATGAAGAACTTTTTATCGATGCATTAGGCAGTAACCCCTAATAGTTTGTCTTATAAACGCGTAAACTTTGAAATAATCAGATGCAATATTTCTTAAACATGAATAACCCTCCCAATATAACAATTTAGCATCGTAGAAAAGTTGTACTTAGCAGTATTATCTAGAACGCACACCAATGCTGCCAAAGATTGTGGCAAAAACCGAACAATCATTGGGCATTATACTTAAAGCTTAATTTACGATACTGTCGTTGCACGTATAGGGCTATGAATGTGATCGAAGAAAGTCGAGCGATCGTTGTTATGGCAAATACTCTTAGATCTAATTCCTCAACTATTAACGTTAGGAATTGTTAATCGGTACTGGGTTAGCAGTCCAATCTCGCCGATATCAAACTGAGTAAGCTACTGCAAAATGGATCGGTGGACTGCTTTAATAGTTCGCTTCGAAGAGAGTTTTCTGTCGTGGACATGTTCAAAAACTTCACACAATTCAGAGACTTAACATAGGTTTAATAAGATGACTACGATAACGTATGTTTAAAAGACAATTGAATGGAGGGGGGAACTAATATCGGTAAATATTTCAGCGAAACCGATAATACCCTACTACATAACTGTCGTACTAGCTGGGGAAAGGGATAATAACGATTTCGAACTCTATACAAAGTGCCAGCTAGATCCGATATTGGAATTTCTATCTGTTTTTGTCGGCAGTTACATTCAATCGATATACTGAATCATCCATATCTATATGACCCGCTAACCCAACTGCATGCATGAAAGTTTCTATATTGTTGTCACTGTTATAGGAAAAATATGTACACTTATCGAACACTCCGGACAGCAACTCTTTCTTTCTATCATCGTCAAATAGCCAAGAATATCGCCCTTCGTATTTGATTTTTTTTTCCCCATTTGGTTCGATATATTCTTTTTTCTTGACTCTATAGTAAGACTCTCTATAAGCAATATCTCTAAAACAACATACGACTTCGATTTCAGATGAGTACCTCGAGAACAGAGATTTTAACTTTTCATACTCGCTTATAGAGTTCAATAGATACAACCCCTCATTTGACCACAAAACTCTATCGCACTCAGAATCTAAAGCCTCGGCATATATTCTCTCTATATCTTTATCAAGAATAGCACCGAGGTCATTTATATATCCTTCCCCCATTTTCGCGATAATCTCTCTCTTTTTTTGAGAAAAACTATCTTTAGCTAATGTATAAACATTAAGAATAAAATGTGAGGGATGATCATAACCCGCGATACTAGATGGAACATATAAACCACTCTTCTTAAGAGCAGCTTTATTGTCTTGCAAAAACTTCTGAATAGAAGTAGTTCCCGTTTTATGCTGACCTATATGGATAATTGTTTTCATGTTTAAGCCGATTAATACGTGATGCTAAATCGCCATTGCAATGCACTAATTTGTTGTGTAGTAAGACCTAGTAGCCAGTTCGACTTCCATAAGTTGACATTAACTTATAGTACTATTCTAAATATACTAATATTTGCTTTATAGTTAATTTTAAGTGATGTGGTAAAAATCTTTTGATTAATTTTCTTTCGAAACACATTCACCTGCTTAACAAAATCAAAGACTATTTTTAGCTTAAAGTGTTCGTTGTGTTTATCGTTAATTTAGAGGGCTGGGTCTGGATCTTCTTAAAGAGATACTACTATCGCAAAAATAGTTATTTCGAACACCAACCTTTGCTGTGATGAAGCCCGAAACTGAGTTGAATCGTCTAGTTAGGAATTTGTAATCTGCTCCTACTAGTACATTTAACCTGGATAGATAGTAAAGCTGTATAGTCTAATCTAATAGGTCGACTTCCTGCACGTTCAATAAAAGCTTCGATGAATTTGATATAGTAAACATGTGCGCAATAGTCCCTATAATTCTGGCTTGGGCGATTCTTAATTACATCCCGAGTCTGAATTTTTTATTAGCTTGTACTCCATTCGATTAGTTCTCTAATCATATAAAAAACTTGATTTTTATGTGTGTTACCTAACAAAATTACAGCAACGAGAATTTATTATACTTCTCTGCACATATATGTTTTATCTCTTCTTGGTTGGATAAATGTCTCAGCTGCAATCGGAGAGTAAACAGCGTTAAATTTATATTTCCGATGCTTAGGAACTTGTACTATACCAGTCAGTTTTTGTGTCGTATTTAGAATGTTGACAAGGTAATGCCGTATAATAATACAAAGCAATCGACTTGCGAGTGACACCACTCGGTACATCAAGGGGAATAGGATGGCCATGGTATGATTTTTTGTCTGTATTGAAGACCACTAACTTATTAAAGGAAGGTGAAATAGATCTGCACTCTTTCAAGTTTTCATCCCACAGCTCTAAGTCACCATTATATTTTGACTTCCAATCCTTATTTAAATAAAGCAAAACATTAATTCTTCTATACAAATCTATTTTTTTCAAAAAGTTAAAGTCTGTGTGTATATCGAGCTTTCCGCCATCTAAAATTTGATGAAGTCCCCCACCATGGAAATAGGGATCTGGGAGTAATTTTTCAATACCCGTTAGTTTTTCGAGAAAATTTAAGAAAGCATAGGAATTAAATGCATTTAGTAAGTTAATAATAAAAGGAGAAACTTCTTGCAATCGAGACGCATCTCCGATGCCTAACTTTCTCGGCTGATTTATGGTATTTCTTTTCCGCCAATCTAGCCAGATATTAGAATCAACTCCTGGAAACTGCTTTAACGCCTCTAAAGCAACACCTTTTGGTAAAAAATTTTCGATTTGAACGTGCCTAAATGGAGATGCATCAGAGTACTCCTCGCTCAAACTTACACCGAGTTCTTCAAGCTCTCTAATATTAAATACAAAATTCTTTGGTCTATTAAACATTGCAATTTAGCTATCTGTATCTCTTATTTATTGATCGTGCATTAGTTATCAAATACTAACAAACTTAACTTTGCAAAGTTCCTTTTTTTCGTAAGCGCACTCAGTAAATCGTCATTAGTCTAAACACTTTTTAAGCTAGATAAACTAACACAAATAATGGTGTTGAATGCGCAGTACACATTATCGCGAAAAAAGGTAAATACAAACAATCAATTAAGTCATTTATCGCGAATACTGTATTTTGAAAATGACAGCTAAGCTGTGTATCAGTAAGCCATTTTTCAGATTAGTATGCTTAAACACACTCGAACTGCAACAAATTTCATATTAATACGTCGACTTTGCTCTTTCCGTGGATTAAAGAAGAAACTTTCCACTAATAAGTTAATCATCACATAATTTTTTAAAACCCAGATTCATGCAACACGCTGCGCTTGGAATAAGGACCGAAATTCACGGCTCTTACTCCGTAAGTCTTAGTATAAATAGAATTTATAGGAGATTAATAAGGTGCTGCTAGACATACATAAACTAGTTCAAGAGAAATTATTGTATTTTGAAAAAGCTTGTAATGCTCAGTAACGGCTTGCTGTAAATTTATGATGTATCGCTGGCCAACTAAAATTCATGACTAAAACGGTAACTGTTAATCAGGTAAGCTTCATGAGTTTTTCTGGTTGAAAATTAATACTCTAAGTGCGGCCAAAAAGCTAAACTTCGAGAGCTCTAGACAAAAAGCTCGAACAAGCTGTTGATTAAAAAGTGATTTGTTTGCCACAATTATTTTTGATAAATCTTTCGATACTACTGAGAAATCTATAACCTCTTTATCTTTAAATTCGAAATAGCCGTCATCGTTCAATATTTTGATGGTAAAGCCAAATCTTTCCTCACATTCAATATTAAAGTTTCTAATCATCGTGTCGTATTTACCAAGAATTTTCATGTAAATAGACTTATCCAATAATACTTTTGTATTTCTGTCGGGATACAAATTAACAAGATCATCACTCAATACTTTAGCTACTATCGAAGACTGATACCCATGTTCCACGGCTCTAGTCGCAAGTTTTTGGATCAACACTATTTCAGAATAAGACAGTGTTCTATTGACTTTTAAAGCACTCATCGGAGCCAACTCAAAATATTCTATTCCAGAATTTTCACAAAAAGCTAAAGCAAGGTTGGCAATATTATTGTCATAACTAATTAAGGTCATTGGCCAAACTCGTGACAAGCTCTGGTAACACTCAAATGGCTTAATTTCGAGTCTATCAGAAATCCAATTATCAAATGTTAGGAGACAACCCTGTCGCTTGATCGCTTGAACGTAATTCGAGTAAAAGTGGTTATAAATATTTCGAATAAAAGCTATGAGATGCAAACGTATATTATATTTATCTAAAAATTCTTTAAGCTTCAAAGCCTCTGGGGTGCCGTTACGCAAAGCTTGAAACTGCTCACTAGACACTATAGCTCTTTCAAAACCACCAAAATAATAGTCAAGCAAACGCTGATCTGACACTCCATCATTAAATAGATATTCATGGAGCATTGCCCCATTACCAGAGCTTATGCGAAAGCTTTTCGCGTCTTCATTAACCCCCGCATACATTACACCTTGCTGATTTAATTTTTTGTGATTGTTAGCTAACCAGGACTGCAGAGCAGAAGATCCCGTTTTCCCATATCCAATATGTAAAATTAATTCCTTCATGTTAGGCAAATACCCCCTATCTCTTACACAACTTGCTTCAGTACCTGCGTGCAACAAAAAAAGGCCACTTAAAAGCGACCTTTTTTCCGATAACTTTAGTTTCGAAATCCAACAAACAAATTTAGTTCATTAAATTTCTATCTAATAGATAAAGTATTATATTAATCAACGAGCATACTCATCAGTCAAAATAAGATGATGCTAAATAGCTTGCTCAATGATTCAGCAAAACCCCTAATTTAAGAATCTTGCAAACTGAAGTACACAATTTGCCTCATTGGTATCAATTCTAAGCTGAACGTCATTTCCTGAAACTGATGCGGTTAATAAAGCAGCATAAGTCTCGCGATAATTTGCATGAGTATCAGGTAGAAGTACGTTAAAAGGTCCAGTATTTCCTGCGCATGGTAGCCCGTTAACAGTGGCTGGAGAATTTATTGCAATTCCCCCCGCCGCTAGCGGAAACAACCCTTGAATTAATTCCGATGCAGGGCCAGTACATTGGGTAGCCCCATTACATGTAACCTGAGCATTCGCTACTGATGCTCCAGACAAAAGCGCTGCGCTGATTAATAGTTTTTTAAAGTTATTCATTATATGTGGTCTCAATTATCATTAAATTAAAAAGTTAGTTCCGATTAGTCGAAACTGGGTCTACCCATTTAAATTATGACATCATGAAGCATGGTGCTCGACATCCTAATCTTTATTTGCGAACTGTTGAGAGTTTACCTCTAAACGTTTGCGTATATCAAGCACTCTATTTATAAAAGCCGGCTCGGTTTTGATGTTACCCCGCACCGTATTTAGAGCGTTAATAATAGCGTTGCCAACCCGCCAACGACTGGTAAGAAGAATATCATCTATTTCGCCAAGCGTTTGATTGTTAATATTTGTTAACTCTTTTGTTCTCAACTCAAGGTTGACAATATTTTTTTCCAATCGGGCCCGTATATCT